>CANLMI010000002.1 GCA_947492375.1 uncultured Kordiimonas sp.
CCGTTGAAGATAAGATAATAGTCAATCAGACTACCGTCCTCATCTCCCTTCCATCCAACTATGTCAAAGATCAAAATAGTTTTAATTTCAAGCTGTTAGCTCTAATCTCCAAACTGTCCCGCCGAGCTGCCGTTGTTGCGGTGTGCGTCGTCGGTGGAGGCGGGTTATAGGGGTGGTTTATCGACCTGTAAACACCTTTTTTCAGTTTTTTTCAAAAAAGTGCCGTTTAAGCGAAATATCATCATTTACATTGCTTTTATTTCATAAAGTTCATCTTTCTGATAATAATATTACACACTTATTACATATCAATTCAAACAGCTACCAATATCTTGGCATGAATCGTTATTAAAAAGATACTTTGTGGATGAATCACAAACTAAAACCGCGCCGGCTTTAGTCCAATTTTGTCTATTATAAAGGCAAATGTATCTATTATAAAGGCAAATGTATCTATTATAAAGGCAAATGTATCTATTTGTGAGGAACGAACTGGCTTTAGATCAATAGCAACTTATGAATCACAATAACTGAAGGATTACTTATTTTGCTTTGCGAGCTTCTTCTTATGCCTTTCCAGCATATTGAGATAAGTACCACGCTCTTGCCATTCCTGACGGTGGAAATCGAGGAATGTTTCAAATTCATCAGGGAGCAAACGAATCTTGCCACCATTTATCTCAGCTGGATCACTTGTACCCGATACATCATTAAAGAGACCAATCGGCGGCCCGTTTAAAATGCCATTGTCGATCAAAGGTATCGGGGGAGGTTTAAGTAAATAAGGTGTTCTATCGGTAAAGAAGCCAAAACCAGAGGACGGCGGACCAGCTTCTGGTTCTTTATACTTAGCATAATCTTGTGCGTCTGGTTTTAACAAAATGCCCGGGCGCGTACCAGTAATACGCCCTTCCCGCAGCATATTGCGCGCAACCTCCCCCAAAAACAGCCGACGATCGAGGTCAGACATTTCCCGGTTCAAGTCGCTTTTACGAAGACTTCCCAAAATCCAATCTGCCATCGAAATAACAGAACCATCATTTAAAAGGATATATTGATCGTGAAGATCTTCTATCGCGGAAAGAGGTTTCGAGCTCTGCGTTCCTCGCGGATAAACAGGTACATTAAGAGGCTTCTCGGTTTCCACAGCCTGTTCCAGTGGTGCATTCGTTTCTGTGTCTACCGTTCCGTCTTGGGCAGACACAGAAAATGTGGCAAAAGGAATCGTAACTAAAAAAATAGCCTTATACTTGGTATAAATTGCCCCTAACACAAATCCCCCTATCCACAGATACGCAAAACAGGACATGCTATAAATATGACCAAATAAAGGCAATTAAGGAAGGTTTTATTATCTAGTCTTGTTTATGGCCTCAATTTGCCATTGTAAACAAAAGCAAGATATCGCAGCATTAGTCTTATAATCATAGCAACAACTCTTTGGGCTGAGCTATATGCGCGTTTTACATATTCTAGATCATTCAATACCGCATCAAAGTGGTTACGTCTTTCGAACAATGGCAATTGTTCGAGAACAACAAAAAACTGGCGTAAAACCGACTTTGATGACAACACCGCGCCAAACAAAGTCAGACCAGCACAAAAATGTTTCCCTGACTTCAATAGATCATATAGACGGTTTGCGAATCTATCGGGCTCAAAAAAAGCGGAATTTGTTTAACCGCCTTCCCTTTGTAGACGAGATAACGGATATGATTGCAACCTATCGCACTTCAAAACGTTATATAGATGAGATAAAGCCCGATATTATACATGTGCATTCCCCTGTTTTAAATTTCTGGCCAATATATTGGGCATTGGGAAAACACTATCCAATATTATATGAAATTCGTGCGTTTTGGGAAGATGCTGCAGTTAATTACGGCGTTACATCTTTTGGCAGCCCCCGCTATAAAGGGACAAAACAACTAGAAACCATGGCAATGCGCCGCACAACTGCTGTGACAACGATTTGTAACGGGTTAAAACGAGACATATTAAGTAGAGGTATTGCCCCTTCTAAAGTAGGCGTTATTCCCAATGCGGTCGACATAGACCGTTTTTTACCAATTACAACTCGAAACGATCAATTGGCTAAAACGCTCAGATTAGACAATAGCTTTGTATTGGGTTTTGCTGGTTCATTTTATGATTATGAAGGGCTGGATTTGCTCATTGAAGCGTTACCAATCATTCACAGCAAACACCCAAACACCAAGATACTGCTTGTAGGGGGTGGCCCAAAAGAAAGTGAACTGAAAGCTTTAACTGAAAGATTAGGCTTAAATGAATCGGTTGTGTTTACAGGCCGCATTCCCCAAAGCAAAATTCGCGATTATTACAGTATTGCAGACTTGATGGTTTACCCTCGCCACTCCATGCGTTTAACAGAAACAGTTACCCCTTTAAAACCCCTCGAAGCAATGGCAATGAAGCGATTAGTTTTGGCATCCGACGTGGGCGGGCATCACGAACTGATCGATGAAAACAAAACTGGTTTTCTGTTTAAAGCCGGGGACAAGTTGGACTTAGCCCACAAAGTTTGCGATATTTCAGATACCATAGACCAAAGTGCTCATATCATTGAAAATGGCTATCACTATGTGGAAAAAGTTAGAAACTGGAAAAATAGCGTTGCTAAATATAAACCTATATACAAAAAAGCCATTGAAACGCATAAAGCATTATAATTGCATATAATTTGGGTTACAGAATGAAAATACTGACTGTATTTGGTACACGACCAGAAGCCATTAAAATGGCGCCCGTAATCGCAGCACTTAATGCTGACCCTCGTTTTGATAATAAAGTATGCCTGTCTGGTCAGCACCGAAGTATGCTGGATCAGGTTATTAATTTCTTTGATATTCCCGTTGAATACGATCTCAATGTTATGCAAGAGAATCAATCTCTTTCGCACACCACTGCGGCAATACTCAGTAAAGTTGACGATATCATTAAACAGGAATCCCCGGACTGTATAATGGTTCACGGGGATACCAATACCACAATGAGTGTCAGCCTAGCGGCTTTCTTCAATAAAGTCAGAATTGCCCATATTGAAGCGGGACTGCGCACCAATAACCTTTTAGCCCCCTGGCCAGAAGAAGCTAATCGCAGAATAACTGATTTACTTGCACATCAATATTTTGCCCCAACAAACACAGCCAAGCATAACCTTGAACAAGAGCGAATACTCTCTGAAAAGATCACCGTTACTGGTAACACTGTGATTGATGCGCTTTTTATGGCCCAAGAGAAAATTACAGCGAATAAACCTCTTCAGGAAACTCTTGATCAGCGCTTTTCCTATCTAAATAAGGATAACAATCTTATTTTAGTGACAGGGCACCGCCGTGAAAATCATGGTGATGGCCTTACATCAATTTGTCATGCACTTATGAATATAGCTGATAATAATCCTGTAGACATTATATACCCGGTTCACAAGAACCCGAATGTTAAGGATATCGTCCATAAACATCTTGGCGGCAAAAGAAATATCCACTTGATTGAACCCCTCGGTTATCCAGACTTTGTTTATTTAATGAACCAGTCATATTTAATTTTAACCGATTCTGGCGGCATACAAGAAGAAGCACCCTCTTTAAACAAACCTGTTCTTGTAATGCGGGAGGTTACTGAGCGCCCTGAAGGAATTGAGGCCGGCACGCTAAAACTTGTTGGTACGCATTCCGCCAAAATAGTAGAAAACGTTCATACCTTATTAAAAAACAAGGATGCATACTTTAAAATGGCAAACGCGCGTAATCCATACGGTGATGGCAAAGCGGCAAAACGTATTATAGATGCCCTTTATACTGGACAATAAAGAATAATGATTAGTGAAGTTTCTACTTTCAAATCCATATGTGTTGTTGGCCTTGGGTATATTGGCCTACCAACCGCAGCGCTCTTCGCAAAATCCGGCATACAGGTTCATGGCTATGATATTAACGCCAATACCGTTAAAACAATTAATGAAGGTCAGGCTCACATACAAGAAGTTGACCTTGATGGTTTAATACAGGGTGTCATTTCCAACGGCTTACTTAAAGCTGCAACAAAACCAGTTAGTGCAGATGTATATCTGATTTCAGTTCCAACCCCATTTAAAGAAAACCACAAGCCTGACTTAACATATATAAAGAACGCGATCCGTGATATTGCGCCGCTTGTAAAAGAAGGTGACCTAATTATCCTTGAATCGACTATTCCTCCCGGCACAACAAAAGAGATGTGCCACTGGCTGGAAGAAAAACGCCCAGACCTGAAAAAAGCTGGCGGCGTTGGCATCGCATACCATGCAGCACACTGCCCTGAACGCGTTTTACCCGGCCGGATTTTAATTGAGCTCGTACAAAATGACCGCATCATTGGTGGTATAACCAACCAATGTGCTGAAAAGGCAAGATCATTGTATGAGATTGTTGTTCGGGGTGAGTGTTTTTTAACCAATTCACAAACAGCAGAATTGGCAAAATTATCAGAAAATGCCTTTCGGGATATCAATATTGCTTACGCAAATGAGCTTTCGCTTATCGCAAGCCAGCTTGATATTGATGTAAAAGAATTAATCCACCTTGCAAACAAGCACCCACGGGTGAATATTCTTAATCCAGGCCCTGGTGTTGGCGGACATTGTATTGCTGTTGACCCTTGGTTTATAGTAGACGCTGCGCCAGAAAACAGCCCTCTTATTCAGACCGCACGTGTTGTTAATGACGGCATGCCCCAGAAAATTATTCAAAAAATCGAAAATGCTGCCGCGAAATTCAAAAAACCTCAAATAGCCTGTCTTGGTTTGGCCTTTAAAGCAGACATAGATGATTTGAGGTCAAGCCCAGCATTAACAATTACCAAGTCTCTTGCCAGTAAAAATGATTTTGAAATATTGGTTGTTGAACCAAATATCAACGAACTACCATCAAACTTATCAAGCATTGAAAACGTTACGCTAACTTCCTTAAAGCAAGCCTTAAAGACAGCAGATGTAATCGCTTTACTGGTAGATCACACACCGTTCAAGCGCGTCTCTAAAAACCTGCTTCTTGATAAAATCATTATCGATACCAGAGGTATCTGGTCATAGCATTGCATAAATACCTATAGAATAAGCAATGGCTCAATCTATGCCATTGCTATATATTCTTTCAGGGCTTCCGCTTCTTGCTCGGTTTCTTGCAATCGCTCTTTCACTAAATCACCAATCGAGACAATACCAATTAACTTATCGCCATCAACCACAGGGATATGCCTGATTTTCTTTTCAGTCATCAGCGCCATTAGCTGTTGAACAGTATCATTTTGTCCACATGTAAAAACGCGCTGTGTCATGAGACTGTTAACTGTATCGCTTAAGGCATCTGCCCCCTTTTCAGCGATGCCGCGCACAACATCACGCTCAGAAATGATACCACATAGTTTTCCACCCTCAATAATCGGGACTGCCCCTATTTTATGATCGCCAAACAATTTTGAAATATCGAGAACAGAAGTAGTTTTAGTGACTGAAATTACTTCTCGGCTCTTACCACCCAAAATCTGACTAACGTTCATAAACATGCCCCTCCTTCAAGCAAAAATAATTCTATACCCACTTCCATTTCATATAGTATGCCTGTTTTTTTAAGTTTATGCAAAAATTTGGTTCAATATTATCCGGTTAGCGATTATCCTTGGATAAATAATCTTGACCGATATCAAACTGCGTTCATAGACCGCAGGGCAACAACACCAAAAAACTATATGGTGCAGTCAAAATTGAATTACGGGTTGCGGCGCATATTTTGCCCCTACACAAACCAAAGGAAATATTATGAAAAAAGCCCTAAGCGTTATCGGATTTTGCCTGATTATTAGCATCATCAGTTTTGTTGGTATTCGCATATATATGGAAGCAGAAGGCATCGATTTTACAATCCATGGACAAATTGCGATGGGCATTGGAATATTTTTCACTATGCTTATTGGTTTCGGTTTAATGGCTCTTCTATTCTTCAGTAACAAGCATGGTCATGACGAAGTAGTTTACGAGTTAAGCTCGGAAGATGGCCGAAAAGCCTACAAAGAAACATCAACCGATGATGAAAAAGAATAGACGTTATATTAATGACTAGCTTCAATGACTTTTGGGCCTTGGTACAAGACGTTTGGAATAACGGTTTGTACGGCATCAACATCAGCCAGGTTATTACGGCTGTAGGGATATTCTTAATATTTCTGATAGCACGAAATCTGTTTACTCGGTTGATCTTAAACCGAATTCGCAAATGGGCTGCTAAAACTGAAACTGAAATTGACGACGCTGTGGTGGACGCAATCGAGCCACCTGTACGCTTCATTCCTATTGTCATGGGGATATTTTTTGCGACCGAATATCTCGGTTTGAGTGGTGATAGTGCTCAATTTACCGAAGCGCTTAACAGGTCGCTTATTGCTTTTCTGATTTTTTGGGCGCTGTTCAGAGCTTCCGAACCTGTTGGCGGGCTGCTACAAAAGGCAGATAAATTCCTTACGTCATCCATGATTATCTGGCTCGCAAAAGCTATCAGGATTGCTTTTGCTCTCTTGGGTGCTGCAACAATTTTGGAAATATGGGGCATTCATGTAGGCCCGCTGATTGCAGGCCTTGGCCTTTTTGGGGTGGCTGTGGCGCTCGGCGCACAGGATTTGTTCAAAAACCTAATCGCTGGACTATTTATTATCGGCGAAAAACGTTTTCATCCCGGCGACTGGATTTTAGTTAAAGGCGTTGTGGAAGGCACCGTTGAGCAAATTGGTTTTAGAACCACAACAATCAGACGTTTTGATAAAGCCCCTGTTTATGTTCCAAATTCCCAGTTATCAGATAATGCCGTCACTAATTTCTCTCGGATGACATTTCGCAGGATTAAATGGCTAATTGGTTTAGAATACCGATCAACTGCTGATCAGCTGGAAATAGTTCGTGAAGGCATTGAAAAATACTTAAGTGAAAACCCCGCATTTGCAAAACCTGATCAAACAGCCACTTTTGTTCGAATAGACCGATTTTCTGACAGCTCTATTGATATTCTTCTTTATTGTTTTACAAAAACAACCGATTGGCTGGAATGGTTAGCCATAAAGGAACAGCTACTGGTCGAAATCAAGCGTATTGTAGAAAAGGCAGGAACAGGCTTTGCCTTTCCATCGCAGTCACTTTATGTGGAAGCCCTTCCAGAAGATATAGAGATTCCTCAGTTAAGTAACAAACAATAGTAAAGCTAGTAATAAAGGCAAAAAATGACACTAACAGGACGTAGAGCGACCATAAGAACAGTACCCCAGCCATCAGAATTAAATGTGAATGGTAATATATTTGGCGGGTGGGTCTTATCGCAAATGGATATTGCGGGCGGCGTTGTTGCTGGCCGCAGGGCAAACGGTTCAGTTGCCACTGTCGCCATTGAAGGAATGAAATTCCACCAGCCTATTGAAGTGGGTGATGTTGTTAGTGTTTACGCAGAAGTTGAAAAGGTGGGTAGAACATCAATAACGGTATCTATCGATGTTTACGCAGACTGTGGTACAAAATCCCCCCAAAAAGTAACCGAAGGTAAATATATCTTTGTGGCTATCGACAAAGATGGCACACCTCGAACAGTAGACGCCCCTAATACCTAACAAGGGGATTAAGCGAAGAGTGAAGGGTAATGACATTGATCAAATAATTTGCTCAGTATTCAACTATTTTCTCTGAACAATACTCGTTTTTACTCGCTTAAACCGCCACATGGTTGACAGATAGATAGAAGCATTTTCCAAAGTCTCTAATGCTTCTATCAGAGAAAATCATTTTATCGGACCGCTCTCAATCCGGCTTAGCAACCGGCTGTTCTCCACCAAGTTCTACACCAGATTTTTCCACTTTATCAGCACAGTACATCGCAATACTGTCCAACAATTGTCGGCTTTCAGGGCCAATTTCATTTCTGGCTAATTCAGCAGCTAAATCCAGATACCGCTCAAAATCCATACGCTTTTGAAATTCATCAACAGTACAATCGCAAAGCGGTTTACAAGCCTCTTCCCCGAAGCCGGGCACACAACTACGCATACAGCGCTGGCGGTCCACGGAAAGTAAATCTGCGGGAATTTTTTGTATATCTTGTGCTATCGTAGCAGTCGACGCCATCATTACCACGCTAATGAATATTGGCGATTTTAAGAACAGCTTCATAAAGCGGACTTTCCTGAAATGTGTACCTAATCTCTTATACGGTTATCATTAATGAGGAAAAAAGGCCAAATTAATGACGAAATACAGATAATATAATAAGGGAAATATACCTTAAATCTTTTGAGAAAGGATTATTGGTCGCAGCGCCCGGGCAGTCCAGGCATCAAGATCAATTGTTTCCGGAGCAACTTCTTCCGCTTTAGTACGAGCAAATTTTGCATCATCACCCCGCTCTTCAAATTCCTTCAAAAAGCCAGCATAGAGTGCCCAGTTTTCAAAGTTATCAGGCGTTATTTCTATCGCACGCTCGAATGCTTCTTCAACAAGTGCAGAATCTGCCTGCATCATGAAAAGATATTGACCATAAGCGCGCCATGCATCTGCATTATCGCTGTCAATCTCAAGCGATCGTTCGAAATGATCACGCGCGGCATCCCTGCGCCCCTGTACAAAACGAATCAACCCAATATCCTGATCAACCGTTCCACACGCATTATCGAGCGTTTGCGCCCGCAAAAGCGCCTCTTCTGCATCTTCAATGTTGCCGATATCATAAAGAAGCATACAGCCATACTCATGCCAGGCAAAATGGTCATCCGGCGATAAGGTAACAGCCTTATTCAAAAGCTCAACAGCTTGCGCACTATCAGGTTCAACATATCGCATCATGCGACCAACCAAAGCACAAGCATAAGCGCTTTCCGCTTCCAGTTCGATAAGTTGCATCGCCTCGTTAATGACTAAGTCCGGCCGATACAGGCCAAATTGTGCCAGCCACACAATATCATAAAGCGCCGTAACATGGTCTGGTTTTAACTCTAGCGTTTTGGATAAAGCTTCCCAGGCTTTTTCCATCTTTTCCTGATGATAAAGCGCTAATTGGCCAAGCTTGTGCCAAGCCCACGTATAATCAGGGCTGAGTTTAATAGCTGTTCGCAAATGTTTCTCAGCTTCATCCAGATTTGACCCAAGTTCAAATAAGACAGCACCGAGATATGCATGTGCCCAATCATAATTGGGGTCAGCGCGCAGGGCAGCACGCAACCATTTCTCAGCATTATCCGCATTACGTTTCGCCAAATAATAGATTTGCGCTAAATGGGTAAGCGACCAAGCACTATCAGGTGCCAGTTCACAAGCTTTGGTCAAAAGTTCGACACCTTCGTCAATATCCCCTGCTTTTTCCCAGCGCAACCACCCAAGGCGCGTTAAAACATCATGATCAAACGGTGTAATTTTCAATAAGCGTCGATAATATTTTTCGGCAATCGTGAAATCATGTAATTCATTATGATATAGAATACCAATTCTTCGCATCGCAGCAGTGTCATCGCCGTCCAACTCTAAAACACGCTTATAGTAAACGAGTGCTTTTCTTGGTTGCATCAATTGTTCATCATAGAGTGCAGCCAAATTGAAAAGCGCAGGAATATCACCGACATCAAGTTCGATAGCTTTTAAAAAGGCACGTTCTGCTTTCTTGGCGCAATTCTCTTTTATATACCGGACAAGGCCAAGGTGAAAATATGCCCACTGATACTCTGGCCACAGCCGAACCGCTTCTTCAAGCGCTTGTTCTGCCTCGTCATAAGCCTCGTTTTGACGGTAAAGACTCCAGCCCAGCCAACCATAATAATAGCATTCTTTTGGGTCCAGACTTATCGCATGCCTAAGCATCGCCTGCCCTTCGTCTGCGCGCCCCATAAAGTCAGCAAGCATAATACCGAGTTTCCCCCAAACCCAGTCATCTGTGGGGTCTTCTTCCAATGCACGACGATAAGCGCTCTCAGCCTCATCATATTTTTGAAGATGGACACTTAAAAGGTGCCCATATTGAGCCCAAACCCATGTGTCGCTTGGGTCCAACTCAATAACATATTCCCAATTTTTTTCAGCGCGATCCCAATTTTGCTTGGCCTCCGCAAGCTTGGCCTCGGTAATAGCTTCATGCTTATGATCAACCCCTGCCATTTGTGGCGGTTGAATAAGTTTTTTTGCTCGCTTTGGGGAAGCTGTTGCCCGCATGCTTAGGGCTTCGATTGCCCCTTCGGCTTCTTCAAGACTGGGTTCTATATCCAGCGCTTGCTTATAAGCACTTGCAGCTTCGCCGCGTTTACCTGGCTGCAAGACCAAAATATTACCCAGAAGTTGCCAAGCCTCTGCATTCTTGGGCACAAGGCTTATGACCGCACGTACAGTCGTCTCTGCGGCGTCTAACACGCCGTCCGATAATTGACGCTTTGCAAGCTCAAGAAATTCTTGAGCCGTAACTGATATGTCTGCCTTAATAGCCATAGGAAAGAGCACTTATACTGAGACGAGGTAAAAAACCAGTATATTATTGTATGATGTTTTTATTAAAACTGTATATGACCAGTATTACAAACCAGTATTTACAACCTTATATAGTTACTTAACTTACTAAGCAGCTTTTTTCGAACCACTACAATTCGAACACAGCCCATGCAGTTCCAATGTCTGACGGTCAATTGCAAAATTAGCATTATCCGCAGCACCCAACACCGCTTGGTCCAGCGCTGGAGAGCTCATTTCCTGCACAGTTTCACACTTATCACAAATAAGGAATTGGCTGATATGTGTATCTTCAGGATGAATACAACCTACGTAGGCATTAAGCGATTCAATCTTATGAACCAGCCCTTCTTCCATTAAAAAATCAAGAGCCCGATAAACCGTTGGTGGCTTCGCAGATCCCCCCTGCTTTGCTAACTGGTCAAGAAGATCATACGCCTTAACTGCTGTATGCCCTTGCCAAACCATTTCAAGTATTTGGCGCCGCAGTTTTGTAAAACGCGATCCGCGCTCCATGCAAATTTTTTCGGCTTTTGCAATAGCATCTTCAATACATGCGCCATGATCGTGTGAATGTGTCACAATTGTACCTCGTAATATATTTAAATCACTATAACCTGTTCGTTTGGAAGATTCTAGTCTTGACAGACAGTTACATAATAACATATGCCGATCTTGTTGATTAGTTTGATGTGAAAGAAACAGCATGTTGCTCAGACAACATAAAAATAAGAATATCATGAGAGTTGTATTTTCAGCTCTTGCCTTCTTATTATTTGCTGTACAGCTTTCAATATCGGCTCATGCTTCAGACCTGGAGCATGATATATTAAATGAGACATTAGATTGTAGCATTTGCAAATACTCTTTAAGCAAAGACGATCCAATACTCGATAGTCCACCATCGATAGATCGATCATACAGTGAAATTCCAACATCATACATTTCATTGCAACGGACTACTTCTTATTATCAACTGCCTGATTATCATCAATCACGCGCCCCCCCACTTTTATAAGTGACTGCGTAGTACCGTTCAAACCTACGCGCTCTATCAATAGTTTATTTGTATTTTCAAGGCTCCATAGCCCAAATACATCTAAAGCTATCAGTTCCATGTAATTGTTTTCTCTTCAAATATTCGACTTTTGAATATGGCTAGAGATAAAGAAAGCTTAAAAATGAAATATTATAGCTCAGCGGCAAGCATCCTTGCGATCACTATTGCGAACACCGCAATTGTAAACGCACAAAGCAGCACAGATCACAATGAACTAGAAGAAATCATTGTATCCAGTCGCCCAATTAAAACCAATTCAACGGATATCGCTCAAGGTATAAGCATCCTGACTGGTGAAGAACTCGACCGACTTGGCAGTACAACACTTGGTGACACCCTTGACAGCTTACCGGGCATATCACAAACGGCGTTTGGTCCATCAGCTTCACGGCCGATTATTCGCGGCCTAAGTGGTGACAGAATCCGTATCCTTATCGCGGGTATTGGTACAATTGATGCTTCCACCACAAGTGTAGACCATGCTCTCGCTATTGATCCGGAGACTGCTGAGAAAATTGAAGTTCTACGTGGCCCTGCGACCTTGCTCTTTGGTAACAATGCTGCTGGCGGCGCCATTAACGTATTTGATGGCCGTATCCCAACACAAATCCCAGAAGGCGGTGTTGAGGGTCAGGCAAAGGCTGAATATGATACAAATGGTGATGAATTTAACACCACCGGCTCTATCACTTTTGCCCCTACAGACAACTTAGCTATCCATGCAGACATAAGTTATTTGGACCGCGGTGATATCGATATTCCTGGTTTCGCAACATCTGACGAACTTCGCGCACAATTAGAAGCTGAAGGCGAAGAAGTTGAAGAAGAAGAAGGCACAGTCGCGAGTACCGCCCAAGAAAGAACCGCTGGTTCATTTGGCGCCTCATACATCGGCGAAACTGGCTTCTTTGGCTTTAATGTTAGCTATTTTGAAAACGAATACGGCCTTCCTGTTACTGAAGAAGAAGAGGAAGAAGAAGGCGGAGAAGGTGGTGAAGAAGGCGAAGAAGAAGGTATTGCAATTGATCAAGAGCAATATCGCTTCGATCTTCTGGGCGAAGTTGAATCTGACTTCTTTATCTTTAGTAAAACAAAATTCCGGTTTGGCTATGCTGACTATGAGCACGTCGAACTAGAAGGCGATGAAGTCGGCACATTATTCTCTAACGAAGGTTGGGAAGGCCGCGTGGAATTCGAACAAAAAGAAACCAATGGGCTGAGAGGTGCCTGGGGCTTCCAGATTCGCGACCGCGACTTCTCAGCGATTGGTGCAGAAGCATTTGTTCCGCCAAGCGATCAAGTTCAATGGGGTTTATTTGGACTACAACAGTATGAAGACGGCCCATGGTTACTCGAAGCTGGCGCGCGTTTTGAACGTCAGTCAGTTGAAGTAGACACTACAGGTTTTGACGAAAATTATACTGGTGTCTCATTCTCTGGTTCCGCGATCTATAAGCTTGAAGACGATTGGCAGGTTTCTGTTGCTGGTTTCAGAACTGAAAGAGCACCAACCGTTGAAGAAACTCAGTCAAATGGCCCACACCTCGCAACTGGCGTGTTTGAAATTGGTGATCCAAATCTTGAAGAAGAAACAGCATTAGGTTTTGAGGTTAGCCTTCAAAAAACTGATGGCCCAATTACAGGGGCAGTGAACTTCTTCTACACTGACTATGATGATTTCATTTTTGAGAATTTTACTGGTGAAATTGAAGATGGCCTCCCTGTCGGCGTTTTCACTGCGACAGATGCTCGTTTCTGGGGGGTTGAAGGTGATTTCAACTGGCATGCATATGAAAATGGCGACGACTCGTTCCATATCAATGGTGGATTTGATTTTGTACGTGCTACCGATACAGACAATGATAACCCTCTTCCTCGTATTCCTGCATTTGCAGCAAGAATTGGTGGTATTTATCAGTCTACAAACTGGGATTTCCATACAACTGTCGAATGGACAGATAGCCAAAACCGTGTTGGCGCGTTCCAGTTACCAACAGATAGCTACTTCGACCTAACGGCTGGTGCGACTTACCACCCAATGGGACCAGAAGGACCAATTCATCTTTATGTAGAAGGTAAGAATTTGTTCGATGAGGAAATTCGTTTTGCAACAAGCTTCTTAGCACAAACCGTTCCGGCTCCAGGTGCAAGAGTACGCTTTGGTGCAAAAGTAACATTCTAGAATATTTACTTGTATCTCCCTTGCCGGGCTACTCCTCCCCTAGCCCGGCTTCTTTTTGGCTGGATATACCCAGAATACTCTAAGTTTTTAATAGCTCGAGCACTGCTTCTGTCATTGCCTCAACACCGCCCTTAAGCGTTGCTTCCCGGTCAGGTGCAAAAAACGGCGAATGCAAACTCGGAAGCTTCTTTTTGCCCTCCCCTGCTAACTTAACGTTTTCCGCACTAACACCGCCCAACCAAAACATTAAGCTAGGGATTTTAGGTTCAACACGACCAAAATGAGCAAAATCTTCAGCCCCCATAACTGGGCTTACTTTTTTAACACGGTCGCTTCCCAGTTTGCCGGTTAGTGAATTAAAAATACGCGTTGTTAATTCAGGATTATTGTATGTCGCCGGTGTCGACTCGCCAACAGTAACAACTGGCATCTTTTCTTCAGGCAAGCCAAACGAGATAGCCTGAGCACGAGCAATACGTTTAATCCCTGTAAGAATATTTTCACGCACATCATCTTTGTATGATCGCACAGTAATCTGCAAATGAGCACCATCCGATATAATATTATGCTTTGTTCCTGCATGTATGGAACCCACGGTTACCACAGCAGCATCCAAAGGCGACGTTTCCCGCGATACAAGTGTTTGCAGTGCCACAACAATATGAGACGCTAAAACAATAGGGTCTTTTGTCGTGTGCGGATAAGCGCCGTGCCCACCAATCCCTTTAACAGCAATATCCACTGAATCAACATTTGCAAGCGCATAACCATCAACCATGCCAACAGTACCTGCTTCCATTGTCGCATTAACATGAAGCGCAACATTATAATCAGGCCGTGGGAACTTTTCAAAAAGCCCCTCATCGATCATAGCAACAGCGCCTAAAACACGCTCTTCAGCAGGCTGGCCAACCATAACAAGCGTACCTTGCCATTTGTCGCGCATTGCAACCAACCGCCGCGCGGCCCCGACAAAACTAGTCATATGAACATCATGACCACATGCATGCATGACAGGAACTGTGTTACCATTATCATCAACAGTGGTTACTTTACTGGCAATATCGAGGCCTGTTTGTTCCAACACTGGCAAACCGTCCATATCGGCACGAACTAACACCGTAGGCCCGTCACCATTTTTCATTACACCGACGAGGCCGTAACCACCAAAGTTTTCTGTAACGTCAAACCCAATATCCCGAAGCTCTTTCGCGATCCGGGCCGAGGTTTGCTTTTCCTGTAAACTGATCTCAGGGTTTTGATGAAGGTATGTGTATAAATCAGATAAATATGGGTAATCTTTATTGATTTCACCCTTTAAATCTTCTGCTGCACCAGAAAACGTTATAGCAGCAGACAGTATCGTACCCAGTATCATCCCTTGCATTTTAAAACCCTTTTTCTCTTTGATAATTTTTTCTAGCCCGTCCCCCCCGGCAAACTAGGTAACCTTGTATATTATGCCAATCCACTACCTTTAGGCGCGAGCGTAACATGACGATGCGTTGCCGCAGACAATATCAAGCCATAAGCAATACACCAGGTTAACATCGCTGACCCACCGTAGGACACGAGCGGTAATGGCACCCCCACAACTGGTAATAGCCCCATAACCATTCCAACATTAATAAAAACATACAAGAATAATGTGATAGATAATCCAGCTGCTAACAGGCGCGCAAATTGACTTCTGCAAGCAATACCTATTAAAATCCCGTATCCAAGAACAATTCCATACATGGTAAGCAGTATTAATCCACCTAACAAACCAAACTCTTCCGCCAATACAGTGAATATAAAGTCGGTTTTCATTTCAGGTAAAAAATTCAACTGGCTTTGCGTTCCTTGCAAAAAGCCCTTACCGAACAAGCCACCAGAACCAGCCGCAATTTTAGCCTGAGTGATTTGATACCCCGCCCCCAAAGGATCAGACTCCGGATTTAAAAAGGTCAAAACCCGCTGCTGCTGATAGGGTTTCATCAGCTGCCATACAACTGGAATAGCTGCCAGAATTGCACCAGCAGCAGAAATGAATAACCATTTCGATAAGCCTGCCATGAAAATAATTGCAGCACCGCCTGCAACAATCATTAATCCAGTACCCAAGTCAGGTTGAATAACAACCAACCCTACAGGCAATAAAATTAAAAAACCCGGTATAACGAGATTTATAAACCGCTTACTCTGCTCAAAATCCCTGCTGTGATAATAACGAGCAAGCGCCATCACAGTTGCAATTTTCATTAATTCTGATGGCTGTAGGCGCATAAAACCAATATCTAACCATCGTTGCCCCCCCATTCCGGTGGCTCCGATCAATTCAACAGCGATTAAAAGTGCTAATCCAGCAAACCATGCAGGGTAAGCCAGAGCCATCCAAACACGAATATCTGTAACAGCAATCCCAATCATCAAAACGATCGCAGCTCCAAATCTGATCGCCTGCCTTGATGCCCAAGGGTCCCATTCTCCGCCTGCTACCGAATACAGGATAGAAAAACCAGTACCGGCAATCGCAGCTATTACAAATACAACAAACCAGTTTAAGCCAGCAATCCGTTGGAAAACATTCTTATTCACGCGGCGAGGGCCAAACATCCGTGTGGTGCCCATTACACGTCCTCCGTATCTGGAAATGTATCTCCCCCAGAAGACCGTGACCTTATTTCAGTCGCTTTATCCAAAAGCGCACGCCCAAGCGGTGCCGCTGTACTCGCACCGCCACCGCCGTGCTGCACGAGGATAGAAACTGCGAACTGCGGATCTTCGGCTGGTGCATAGCCCACAAACAATGCATGATCACGTGATGCCCAAGGCAGTTCTTTATTCTTAAGAACACCTGTGGTGTTACGTTCCTGAATTGTAATACGGCGAACTTGCGCCGTACCGGTTTTGCCAGCAATTTTTTGTGCAGTTTTTGCCCGACGTGGATCATAAGCTGTACCGCGCACGGCCGTTACTTTTTCCATACCTTCACGCACAATATCAAGATGTAACGGATTGACCTGCATACGGCCAAAACCACCGTTATAAAGTAAAGGGTCAATACTTTCTTCCATTGATGACTTAATCAAAGATGGCTTCACATCACGCCCCGATGCAATACGCGCCGTCATAACAGCAAGTTGAAGAGGTGTTGCCAGTAAGGCACCTTGCCCGATAGATACATTCAATGTTTCACCAAGCTGCCACCGTTCCCGGCGAGCACGTGCTTTCCATTCACGTGTAGGAACCAGTCCCGCCTTTTCACCATCAACATTGATATTATGGAGCTGCCCAAGCCCAAAACGCCGAGCCATATCGGCGATTTTGTCAATGTCCATTTTTTCTGCAAGTTCATAAAAATAAACATCACAGCTATTGGATATTGCGCCCACAAGGTCTAATTTGCCATGACCACCACGTTTCCAGCAATGGAAGGTATTATCACCTAAACGGTGCCGTCCATTACAATAATATTCGGTCTCAGGCTTAACTAACCCTTCTTCCAGCGCAGACAAAGCCATGAGCATCTTCACCGTAGACCCCGGCGGATACAAGCCATTCACACATTTATTGACGAGCGGCTTTCGTGGGTCTTTTAACAAGGAGTTCCAATTTTGACTGCTGATCCCTCGTGTAAACTCGTTCGGGTCATACGTTGGTGTAGAAGCGAGCGCGAGTATTTCCCCTGTTTTGATATCCATAACGACGGCGCCTGCTGCTTCTTCGCCAAGGATTTTTGTTGCCTCTTTCTGGAGCTCCAGATCGATGCTCAGGTTCAAATGCTTGCCATATGTTGCGTTTTGCCGCCCCGGTAATTCACGCACTTCTCTACCAACAGAATTCACCTCAATCCGGCGCGTGCCTGCATGCCCGCGAAGGTGGGCCTCAAACCTGTCTTCAAGTCCTTGTTTCCCTACTTTAAATCCAGGCAATTGATAAAGTGGGTTTTTATTCACATCTTCTTCATCAGGGCTGGCAAGATACCCAACAATGTGTGCTACTTCATGCCCGTCCGGGTAATATCGTGATAAACCAGCATCCGTTAATATACCCGGCAAGTCAGGTGTGCCAACATTCACCCGTGCGAACCGGTCCCATCCAAGGCCTTCTGCAACAGTAATAGGGACAAACTTTCGCTGCCGTCTTATTTGGCGTTCAATACGCCTGAGTTGCCGCGGAGATAAATCAACAATACGTCCAAGTTTTTCCAAGGTTTCTTTAGAATTAGCCGTTTGCTCAGGTATCAAGAAAACCCTAAAATCTTGCCTATTGGTGGCAAGCTTACGGCCCTTTCTATCAAGGATATCACCGCGCTCAGGCGCTATCAACCGCAGTGAAATACGATTTTTATCCGCACGTAATTTATATTGATCGCCCTCTACAACAGAGAGGTAATACAGCCGCCCACCAAGCGCAGACAGAACTAATCCCTGCCCTCCGGCTAATAAAAGAGCCCTTCGGCTGAAAAGTTGATATCGTAAACCTTCTTTTGACATGATTGCATTACATCACAAGTCGCCGCAAACGTCCAAGCACAAGTGCAATCGGTGCATAAGCAATTACTGTAGCACCCCATTGGCGCGCCACAGGTTCAATCGGGATCATATCACCGCTCACCAACGATGTAATTCCCCATGCAACTACATAAAGCACCAACGCTAAAATCGAGAAAATAGCCCAGTATAAAACACGACTTCGCCCCCGATAATGTTTTAACTGGGTGATGACAAACAAACGCGTACATAGCAAAATAGCCATATTCAGTCCAAGCGGTACACCGAGCCACAAATCAAGAAAAAAACCTATCCCGGCACACGCCCCGAAAGGCAATAATAACGGGCGCGAAGACAACCAATAAAATGCTGAAATCAGAACCAAATGCGGCATCATTGCTGTTGTTACAACACTTCCTATTGGTAAAAGCATAATTATCGCACAAACGCATGTTGCAATAATAGGAACAAAGCCTGCCATACCAAATGACGCAAATAATGGTTTCTTCATTGCCATTTTAACGCCCCTCCCCTGTTGGAGCATCTTGTTTCTCTTGATCACCGGCTTGAGGTAAAGGTTCCAGTTGGTCTTCAGGGTCTATTAAAGTCTCTTCAGGTAGCTTTGGTTGATAATTCATCACACGAACATAATCCAAACTATCGATATTACTCGTTGTTCTAACGATTGGCTGTCTATCAATAATCGATACAACATGGGCGATAGGTAGATCTGGCGGGAAAGCACCACCATGCCCTGAGGTTAGGAAACGGTCTCCAACTTCCAAAGTTACTGTTTGGGGAAGATACTTAACTTCGATGAATAATTCATTTGTGCCCTCGATGATAGCAAGATCATCAGTGCGCTCTAAACGAACAGGTATATGGCTATTCACGTCTGTTGTCAGCAAAACCCGGCTGCTAAGATAACCAACTTCAATAATGCGCCCAACAACACCACCATCATCAACGACTGGCGCATTTTTACGTACACCGTCATTGTGACCTATATTGATAACAACACTCTGTTCAAATGCGCCGCCACTTGCGCCTACAACACGGCCCGTTGCCGCAGTGGGCACTTCCCGTCCCGGTACTTTTAAGATGGACTTTAGACGTTCGTTTTCGCGGTTTAACTGTAAAGCTGTTTCCTGCCATTGGCGCAAGCGTTCATTTTCTTCGCGAAGGGTCTGATTTTCCAAATATATATCCGAAACACCCGCCAAACGTTCCAACCCATCCTGAGTGATACGGATCGGCTGCTCAAGCACTGTCAAAACCGGGGCGGCGATATCATTGGCATATGAGCGTACCTTTACAGGCACACTGTTCCCCAATGCCTCAAGGAGTAGAAAAACAACAGCTATAACTAAATAAGTCCAGAAGTATCCTCGGCCTTTATTAATGCGGCGCCTACCCAGATTATCACTTAACGTAGATGATTGCATCATAAGGGACCGAGCGCCTATATTAATTTCTTATTGGCCAGAAAGTTTTACTGTCAGTAGCTTTCAGCTAAAACAAGACGGTATTGATCTTCTTCAAGCGCCTTACCTGTTCCAAGCGCAACACATGTAAGCGGCTCTTCTGCCACAGTTACCGGAAGCCCCGTTGCACGACGAATAACAGTATCAAGATTTTCAAGAAGTGCTCCGCCGCCTGTCATCACAATACCACGGTCTACAATATCGGCAGCAAGTTCAGGAGCCGTTTGCTCTAACGCTACCTTTACGCCTTCAACAATCGCGCTTACAGGCTCAGACAAAGCCTCAGCAACTTGTTGTTGGTTCACTTCAATCTCTTTCGGAACGCCGTTCATCAGATCACGGCCCTTGATCATCATTGTACGGCCAATCCCATCTTCAGGCACCATGGCTATACCAATTTCCTTTTTGATCCTCTCTGATGTTGCTTCACCGATCAAAAGGTTATGGTTACGGCGGATATAACCGATGATAGCTTCATCCATCTGGTCACCACCGACACGAACCGAAGTGGCATAAACGATACCACAAAGCGACATAACAGCAACCTCGGTTGTACCACCGCCAATATCAACAACCATCGAGCCTTGTGGTTCTGTCACTGGCAAGCCCGCACCAATCGCGGCAGCCATCGGCTCATCAATCAAATATACTTTACGGGCACCAGCTTGTTCAGCCGATTCCTGAATAGCTTTCCGTTCCACTGCCGTTGAACCGGAAGGCACACAAACGACAACCTGAGGACTTGCAAAAGATCTGTTATGTACCTTCTGAATAAAAACCTTGATCATCTGCTCTGCAACATGAAAATCTGCAATAACACCGTCACGAAGCGGCCTAATTGCAGATATACCACTAGGCGTTCTGCCCAGCATCAATTTTGCTTCATCACCAACAGCAATTACACGGTCACGACCATGATCATTTTTAATGGCAACCACAGAAGGTTCATTCAATACAATTCCGCGGCCTTTAACATAAACCAGCGTATTTGCAGTTCCTAAATCAATTGCCATGTCAGATGAAAACATGCCGAGCAACTTAGATAGCATTTAGTGCCTCATAAATTTGGGGTCAAAATTCTTGAAGGGCTAGAGTAGTATTCACGCCCCAACAGACTTGTTATGGGGCAGATACGCCCCATACACAAGTCTTCTTGCGTAAGATTACGGCATGTTTGTGTTTTTTTTCAAAAACAAACGGTTTCCTGATGCTTTTAAGGCTTCTCAGTTAGGCAAAAACCATTTTAGGGCCAAACTCTGAAGAAATATCGATTTCTTTAGCCCACCTCTTTCATAGAATCGACTCTATGGCCTGGTGCTTGCTTTTCCTTTTTGATCATCAATTTATTCACAGCTGCAACATAAGCACGCGCCGCAGCCGTCACAGTATCCTCATGCGCGCCTTGTCCGTTCACAAGATAACCGTCATCTTCGAGACGAACAGTACATTCAGCCTGTGCATCGGTGCCAGCAGTGACAGCATGAACCTGAAAAAGCTGTAGATGGGGGTAAAACCCAATAAGTGCCTTAATCGCATTGAAGGCAGCATCAACAGGCCCCGCACCATACACAACCGTTTTACGCTCCTTGCCATCAATAGATAATGACACATCAGAAAAAGCTCGGCCATCAGACGATGTATAGGTATTTAATGAGATAACCTGAATACGGTTTTCTGCGGTTGCGACCTCATCATCAACAAGGGCGATAATATCTTCATCATAAATATTTTTCTTACGATCACCAAGGGCCTTGAAACGCTTAAAGCATTCTTGAAAGGCGTTATCCCCCAACTCGTAACCAAGTTCCTTAAGCTTATCAGCAAAGGCATGCCTACCAGAATGCTTACCCATTACAAGAACTGAGCGCGAAAGCCCGACAGATTCTGGCGTCATAATTTCATAGGTTTCAGCGTTTTTCAGCACACCGTCCTGATGAATTCCAGATTCGTGTGCAAACGCATTTGCACCAACAATCGCTTTATTATTCTGGACAGTAAAACCAGTAACAGTCGATACAAGACGGCTGGCACGCATAATTTCTGTCGTTTTAATGTTAGTCGAAACCGGCATCACATCACTACGTGTTTTAATCGCCATCACGATTTCTTCCATCGCAGCATTACCAGCGCGCTCACCAATACCATTGATTGTACACTCAACCTGCCGCGCGCCAGCATTCACTGCCGCGAGCGAGTTTGCAACAGCAAGACCCAAGTCATTATGGCAATGCGTCGAGAAAGTTGCCTGATCCGCATTCGCAACATTTTCAATTACATGCGTGAACATGGCAGCATACTCTTCCGGAATGCCGTACCCAACTGTATCGGGCAGGTTAATCGTTGTCGCACCAGCCTTAATCGCTGTATCTACTGCCTTGCATAAAAAGTCCAAATCGGTGCGTGTTGCATCTTCTGCACTCCATTCAACGTCAGCCGCAAACCGACGGGCATGGCTAACCGAATGATGGATCGCCTCTAAAACTGCTGCCGGCTCCATTTGAAGTTTCACTTTCATATGCAGAGGACTCGTTGCAATAAATGTATGAATTCTCGGGTTTCGCGCCGGTTTTAATGCTTCCGCCGCCCGGTCAATATCACCGAGCGCTGCACGGGCGAGCGAACAAACAGTACTATCCTTAACCTGCTCTGCTATTTTTTTTACACACTCAAAATCACCATTGGACGCAATCGCAAATCCAGCCTCAATAATATCGACTTTCATAGCCTCCAAGACTTCAGCGATTTTAAGTTTTTCCTCCAACGTCATTGAAGCCCCCGGCGATTGCTCACCATCCCGTAACGTTGTGTCAAATATCTTTATCTGATCTGCCTGCTTCTGCGACATGTCTCGTGTTCCCGTATAACTTTAAATTTCAGTATTTTTATGTGACTTCACTCCCTTAAACACCCAGATGGTCAATCATATCCAATCAGGAGGTGTCTAAGGGCTGATAAGTCGGCCAAGCAGAAGGAGTGAAGCAAGCGTGAGAGAAGCAAAAGCAGCAACATTCATGTGAAGCTGTTCATACCTATTTTCAATATGGTCATAAATAACCATTATCACACTTCCTATAACAATAAATCTAATTCAACATGTAACAGAATGCATAATTATAGGAAAGACAATTTTTATGTAATTTAATTACAAATAATTCTATTTGTAAATGATATTCATAGATAATATCTATGACAAGCGTGGATTTTTGAAATAAAATTCCAATCTAACGAGCAACGCCAACATTCACTGTAACGGTGTCATCTTCATTGGCACTGTAAACATCATAATCAGCAAGATATGTACGATTAAGATTCTGCTGCCAAATAGCTTGCCACTGCTCGATCAATGTTTGTGGCTGGGGACCCTTTACCTCAAACATAATCATTTCTTGCTCTGGAATCACTACAGTATGGAAAGCGTCAGTAGATGTCACTTCTTTTGCCACGCGGTATCCGATAGTCATACGATAAGGATCATTAGCCGCACCGGTATATTCATGATAAACGCAGTACACATCACGTGTGAGAACAGTATCTAGTTCATCTAATACATTACGGGCATAAAAAGCCTGCCATAACGCGCCGATTCCATCTGGCTCATCATTGCGAACAATCGCAGACAGTCCTGCAACAGTAAAACTCTCTCTAAAGCGCGTTTGCACCATTTTCCCTTTCAATTTAAATATAATTAATTAAACTAAGATATATATTATCGGAGTTTAAAATGCAACTTTCAGAAACTGTTGAATGGGGAATTCATGCATGCCTTGCACTAGCCATGATCCCGGAAGGAACCCGCATACCGGCTAAAGCGCTTGCCGAGTATCATGGTATAAAACCGAGCTATTTTGCAAAAGCAATGCAAAAACTGGTTGCAGCAGGAATTGTCAAATCAATTGAAGGCCGCGCCGGTGGGTTAAGGTTAACAAAATGTGCCTCAGATATTTCTGTCTTGGAAATTGTTTTAGCTCTGGAAGAAAGTAAGACTTTTTTTCAATGTCGTGAAATTCGCCAACAAGGGCCTTGTGCTGCTAAATCAAAATATTATAGCAAACCCTGCAATATCGCACATCTAATGCATAAGGCGGATGCAGCATGGCGGCATGTTCTTGCTCAAACCAGCTTAAATGAGCTTTGCACTTCAGCAAGGGCAGAACCTATTCCAGGTGTGAACGAAGCCACACAGAAATGGCTAACAGAGTCAGGGGCTTTAAGAGGTCTGTAGACTATATTCTCACATAAGCCTGACAGAACTTCACCTCTTATTCAAATGTAAATCTCAATCAAGGGTTAATAAAAAAGGCATAGAAATACTTAATTTATGCCTTTTTTATTTCGATAATTAGAGGCTAGTTCTTTTGTTTATCAACCAATTTGCCTTCTTGCATCCACGGCATCATTGATCGCAGTTTATGGCCAACATCTTCGATCGGATGACGGGCCGCTAATCCACGGTGCGCCTTTAATTCAGGATTACCAGCCTTATTATCCATAATGAAATCTTTCACAAAACGGCCTTGCTGAATATCTTCCAGTACGCGTTTCATTTCGGCTTTAGTTTCATCAGTGATCACACGCGGGCCCGTTTTATAGTCGCCGTACTCAGCCGTGTTTGAAATTGAATAGCGCATGTTAGCGATACCACCTTCATAGATCAGATCAACAATCAGTTTCACTTCATGTAAACATTCAAAATATGCCATCTCTGGTGCATAACCGGCCTCAGTCAGCGTTTCGAAACCAGCTTTAATCAACTCCGACACACCACCGCAAAGCACCGCCTGTTCGCCGAACAAATCTGTTTCACATTCCTCGCGGAAGTTAGTTTCGATAATGCCCGAACGACCGCCACCAATAGCAGACGCATAAGAAAGACATAGATCATGAGCTTTTCCGCTCGCATCCGTATGAACCGCTATCAGACAAGGTACACCTTTCCCGACTGCATATTGCGCCCGAACTGTATGACCCGGCCCTTTTGGTGCAACCATAATCACGTCAAGATCGCTGCGCGCTTCAATCAGGCCAAAGTGAATATTTAAACCATGCGCAAACATAAGGGCAGCGCCCTCTTTCATATTTTTAGCAAGATCATCTGCATAAATATCTGCCTGATGCTCATCTGGTGCCAGCATCATTACCATATCTGCTTCGCTTGCGGCTTCCGCAGCGGTTTTAACAGTAAAGCCTGCCGCCTCGGCCTTTTTGCGAGTTCCAGAGCCTTCGCGTAGTGCTACAATAACTTGCTTCACGCCAGAATCGCGCAAGTTAGCTGCATGAGCATGCCCCTGACTACCATAGCCAACAACAACAATTGTTTTATCCTTGATCAGATTTACATCTGCATCACTATCAAAATATACACGCATTTTTCATTCCCTATTTTGCGCTAAACAACAAAGCTTTAAGCCCATGATTTAGTTTAATTCTATTACAAAAATTCCAGATATAATTAGAGGCTCTTACATCCCCGAGAAAGAGCGACGGCCCCTGTTCTAGCGGCTTCTACGAGGCCAAGGTCACTCATTAATTCAATGAAAGCCGTGATTTTATCGCTTGATCCAGTTAACTCAAAGACAAAGCTTGTCCGTGTTGAATCAACTACTTGCGCACGAAAAGCATCCGCGAGGCGCAAGGCTTCAACCCGCTTCTCGCCTTCCCCTGTCATTTTAACAAGCGCAAGGCCGCGGGCCACAAACGGCCCTTCCATCGTTAAGTCAGCAACCTTGTGAACAGGCACCAAACGATCAAGTTGCGCTTTAATCTGCTCGATCACCATATGCGTACCCTTGGTAACAATCGTTACCCGGGAAACTTCCTTCGTCTCGTCAATGGCGGCAACGGTCAAGCTTTCAATATTGTATCCACGGCCTGAAAATAAGCCAATCACACGCGCAAGAACGCCCGCTTCGTTATCAACGAGAACGCTTATAGTATGCTTTTTTATAGGGCCCTGATCTTTCATGGCTTTGTCACTCTTACGAATAGTATGTTGGTTAATGGTGTTCTGGTCAACGGCGGTTGATATCATACAACGGCCAGAGCTTCATCATTCCTTGGTTTCGACTGTACATCGCCCGCTAACATCATTTCGTTATGCGCAGCGCCAGCAGGCACCATCGGAAAACAATTTTCCAGTTTTGCAATATGACAATCAACGATCACAGGCCCATCATAGTCAATCATTTCCTGAATAGTGTCATCAAGCTTTAAAGGATCATTTACCCTCAAACCTTTCCAACCATAGGCCTCAGCAAGCGCAACAAAATCCGGCAAAGCAGAAGAATAGCTTTCCGAATAACGGCTTTCATAGGTTAATTCCTGCCATTGGCGCACCATCCCCATGAATTCGTTATTCATAATAAATATTTTCACAGGCAGGCGGTATTGCACCGCTGTTGCTAGCTCCTGAATATTCATCTGGATCGATGCTTCACCAGCAACATCAATAACAAGCCGACCAGGTTCTGCGAGTTGCGCACCAATAGCTGCTGGCAAGCCATAGCCCATTGTTCCAAGCCCGCCAGACGTCAACCAGCGATTGGGTTTCTCGAAATCAAGATACTGCGCCGCCCACATCTGATGCTGCCCAACTTCTGTTGAGATAATCGGATCATGATTTTTCGTCAGCTCATTCAAACGGTCAAGCGCATATTGCGGCATGATAACATCGTCACTCTTTTCATAAGCAAGGCATTTAACGGCGCGCCATTCATCAATTTGCCCCCACCAATCCAACAGATCTGGCTGTGTTTCAGAAAAACCCTTTTCCCGCCATAAATCAATAAAGCGCCGAAGTGTGCGACCAGCGTCCGCGATAATAGGAATATCAACAGAAACATTCTTGTTAATGGACGATAAGTCGATATCAACGTGAATTTTCTTCGATTCCGGTGAAAAAGCATCGATACGGCCTGTTACACGATCATCAAATCGCGCACCAATCGCAAGCATTACATCACAGTCATGCATCGCGTGATTTGCCTCAAAGGTGCCGTGCATACCGAGCATTCCCAAAAACTGTTTATCGCTTGCAGGGTATGCGCCCAGCCCCATGAGAGTATTTGTAACCGGCATGCCCGTCATGTGAGCAAATTCCGTTAATAATTCAGACGCTTCAGGGCCCGCATTAATAATGCCGCCACCTGCATAAATGATGGGGCGTTCTGCAGTAGCGAGTAATTCTATTGCTTCTGCTATCGCTATTTCAGAGCCGTCAACGATAGGCCGGTATGTCTTATGTTCAACTGGAACATAAGCTTCATACGTTGTTTTCTCAACCTGAACATCTTTCGGCAAGTCTACAACCACTGGTCCCGGCCTTCCACTTGTCGCTACATAAAAAGCTTCTTTCAAAACTGTTGATACTTTTGCCGTATTCTTCACCAGATAATTATGCTTGGTACAAGGGCGTGTAATGCCAACTGTATCAGCCTCCTGAAAAGCGTCATTACCGATCAAATGCCTTGCAACCTGACCTGTCAAACAAACGATGGGGATCGAATCCAGCATTGCATCTGTAAGACCTGTCACAACATTTGTAGCACCCGGTCCTGATGTAACCAAAATAACACCCGGCTTACCTGTAGAGCGTGCGTAACCCTCTGCCGCATGAGCAGCTGCCTGCTCATGACGTACAAGAACATGCTTGATCTTGCCTTGCTTAAAAATTTCGTCATAGATTGGCAGGACCGCACCGCCCGGATAGCCAAAGATCACTTCGACTTCCAGCTCAATCAATGTTCGAATTATAATTTCCGCACCGCTTAATTCCAATGCCTCAGACTTGTCTGAGATGCTTGGAAGGTTATTATTACCGTGCGCGGCATCTGAATCCAAAATGTTGATCGCCGACATCGTTACCAATCCTGTATTAAGTCATTATCTAAATCATTACAGCCCATTCAAAGCCCATTTACACAAGTGGGGGCGCACTAGGCGCCCCCGGGGGTGGGTCTCGTCACAGTTAAAAACTTCATTGGGCTTGAAGTTTTCAGCGTCAATGCTTGGGCTGGCTAAGCATCGACACAAAGGACATTATTGTACATAAATTACTCAGTCAATATTTTTTTGTTAATTTATATAAATATTTTATCCACTTCACTTTCCAAATATTGCGCATTCAATCTTTTCCAGTCAGGAAATTGATTACGAAACCATGTTAGTTGACGTTTTGCAAAACGCCTTGTTTGTGTTTTGCTTTGTTCGCGTGCACTCTCAAGTGACAATTCACCATTCAGATATTCAATAAGCGATGGCACGCCAAGCGACTTCATCAATGGCAGGGTTGAAGACAAGCTTCTGTCGAGCAACTTTTGCACCTCATCAAGAGCGCCAGCCTCTAGCATCATATCGAACCTGAGATCGCATCGGCGATAAAGTTCATCGCGCGGCCAATCAAGAACCAACTTGGTTAACGCCCCTTCTCTATCTAAAGCAGCAAGAGGGCCAGGGTTCGTTTCTTTTTGCCAGTCACTAATTGCCTTTCCACTCGAGCGATAAACCTCAACAGCCCGCGAGATGCGCTGGCTATCGCCTGGTGCCAACCGCGCAGCGCTCACAGGGTCATATACAGCCAATTCTTCATGAAGCTTTTGACTACCAAATTTTTCAGCTTCTTCTCTAACCGTTTCACGCACTTTGGGCGCAACATCAGGAATAAGAGCCATGCCATCAAGGAGTGTTTTAAAATACATCCCCGTCCCCCCAACCAAGATTGGTGTACAGCCTCTAGACCAAGCATCATTCACTTCATCCATTGCCATCTTCGCCCAATCCATTACGGAGAAAGCCTCTGCGCCATCAATGACACCGTACATTTTATGGGGAACTATTGCTTCTTCCAGAACGCTTGGACGGGCCGTAATAACTCGCAAGTCTTTATATACCTGCATGCTATCAGCATTTATAACGATACCATCCACCCTTTTCGCGAGGTCAATTGACAATGCTGACTTGCCGCTTGCGGTCGGACCTGCAATAAGAATAGCCTGTTTCACTTTTATCTCGCTTTTAAAAGTTAGGTTTCCTTTATGAATATGGTTCTTACTCTTGTCGTCAAGCCAAACAATTCCGATTTATTAAATAAATGCATTGATGTTTGCCGCAGCGCCTTACAGGAACATGTAACTAATAATGAGCTAAACCCTAACGAGCTATCGACAGGTCAAGCGATTGACCTCAATTTTACAAGCTTAGAGACATTAGAAAAATTAAAGGTAACAGTTACAAAAACACTAACTGACTTTCCCGTCGATTGGGCACTCCAACCTCAGAGTAATCGCAAAAAGACACTCTTGATCGCAGATATGGATTCAACGATGATTACTGTTGAGTGTATTGACGAACTCGCAGACTTTGCAGGGCTAAAAGATAAGGTATCTGCAATTACAGAAGCTGCCATGCGCGGCGAGCTGGACTTTAAAAGCGCCCTAATAGAACGTGTTGCCCTTCTAAAGGGTATGAACACTGAAATATTAGATCAATGCTTTGCTGAACGGATAACAGTATCTACTGGTGCCAAAACATTACTATCAACCATGTCTAAAAACGGTGCATATAGCGCGCTTGTTTCAGGTGGCTTTACCTTTTTCACCGATAAAGTAGCAAACGAGCTGGGCTTTTCTATGAATAAGGCCAATATTCTTGGCATTGAAAATGGTCAGTTAACCGGCAAAGTTATTCCGCCAATCTGTGATGCCCACACGAAAGAGGAAACGCTTCGCACCCTAAAGGCAAAACACGGTTTAAACACTGATGATGTCATTGCAGTCGGTGACGGCGCCAATGATATTCCTATGCTAAATGCGGCAGGCTTAGGCGTTGCCTACCACGCAAAACCCTTGGCTCAAGCGGCAGCTAATGCCTGTATAAATCACACAACGCTGGAAACCTTATTATTCTTCCAAGGATATAAGCGCAGTCATTTCGCTTAAGTTCACCAAATACAGATAGCATCTACATCAAAAAGCAAAAAGGCCGCTCGAAAGCGGCCTTAATCATATCTAGATTATCATATTACGTTAGTCATCTTCACGTTCTGTTTCTAACTGCAATGGAATATGCGCGGTTCTTCCACGAACATTAACAAGCAAGAGAACTCGTTCACGGCCACGCTCGCGTGCTTCTTCAATAGCCGCTGCAACATCAGCCGGAGTCTCAATTTCATTTTGGTTCACTCTAAGAATGACATAACCAGGGCGAATCTGCGAGCGCGCTGCTTGACTACGGCGAGCAACACGAAGAACAACAGCACCGTCAATATCGTCTTCAATACGGAAGCGACGACGGATATCACTTGTAATTCTACCTAGTTCCATACCTTCAACAAGCTCACGGTCACCGCGATTATTATCATCATCATCACGCTGATCACTAAGCGAATCGCCATCTGTTTCTGGCTCTTCCCGTTCACCCGTAATAACTTTTAGCGTTTTACGCTCTCCGCCTCGAACCACGACAACATCAACAGCCTTGCCAACAGTAGTACGACGAACAGCACGCACAAGCTCATCACTATTCGTGATCTTTTGCCTGTCCCATTCAACGATAACATCCTGTATTTCAATGCCTGATTTATCCGCAGGGCCATCAGTCGTGATTTCGCTGATTAAAGCGCCTTCTTTAACTTTTAGACCAAGGTCTTCAGCATCTTCTTCATTGAGCGTGGTAATTGCAACACCGAGGAAACCACGAACGACACGCCCATTCTCACGAATTTGGGCAATGAAGCGGCTGGCATCATTAGACGGGATTGAAAAACCAAGACCAACACTACCGCCTGTTGGTGAGAAAATTGCCGTATTAACGCCGATCACTTCACCTTCCATATTGAAAAGCGGGCCACCAGAGTTACCTCTATTAATCGCAGCATCTGTTTGAATAAATTCAACCTCAACATCATTATTAATCTGACGGTTACGGGCAGAGAGAATACCAGCAGAAACCGAGTTTTGCTGACCAAATGGATTACCGATTGCCAATAGCCAATCACCAACACGTTCAGCATCACTGTTACCCCATGTAACAAAAGGGAATTTCTCACTGTTTTCAATTTTAAGTAACGCAAGGTCGCTTAATTTATCACTACCAATGAGTTCAGCTTCATATTCCTCACCTTCATTGGTGATGACCGTAATTTCATCTGCGCCTTCAATGACATGGTTATTGGTAACAACATACCCATTAGCATCAATAATGAAACCAGACCCTAAAGAGCGGGCTTGGCGTGGTTCGGCTTCTTGCTCTTCAAACCTGTCGCGGAATTGATCCCAAAGGTCACCAAACGGCGTACCTTCTGGTGCCTGCGGCAGGCGGCGATTGCCTCTACGATTTTCAATTGTCTGAACTGTTGAGATGTTAACAACAGCAGGCTGAAGCTTTTCTACAAGGTCGGCAAAACTCTCGGGCGTACCCTTTGCAAAGAGCGGCTGATATGAAAGAGCCACTGCACCCAATATCAGCATGCCTGCCATCAAGGCACGCACAAGCAATGCATTTCTAGATGGCTGCTGTTTTGCTTTAACTTTAATGGTGCTCACGCACTTACTCCTTTTATATTTTTATTATCACTTACTAAAAGTTGGCCTGTTTATTCAATGAACAATGAGGGGCATCATTGAATAACAACTATCGCATCATTAATACGGCGCCTGGTCAAGCTTCAGATTTACCCTTTGCGGCAAATTGTTTCAAGTCTGCGACAAGGCGCCAAACTAATATGTCTACATCTTTCGTTCTTATAGTATAAGTAAAAAAGGGGTATACTTGTTACACAAAGCATACCCCTTTTCACAAAAAACTGTGATCACCTATTTTCCGCCATCATTAATAAATAGCTTAAAAAACTCACTATCTGGCGAAAGCACAAGTGTTGTATCGTCTTTGCCTAATGATTTACGATATGCTTGCATCGTCCGGTAAAATTCAAAAAAGTCTTTATCCTTACCGTAAGCATCAGCAAAAATTTTCACGGCCTGCCCATCTGCTTCACCGCGAATAGTTTGCGACTGACGTTCTGCATCAGCAACGAGTTCAGCAACCCGGCGATCTGCTTCTGCTCTAATTTTAACAGCATCGCGGCGACCAGAAGCTCGTTTTTCCTCAGCTTCACGTTGACGTTCAGTCTCCATGCGCGCGAAAATCGCTTGGCTATTCTGCTGCGGAAGGTCAACACGCTTCAAGCGCACATCAACAACCTCAAGTCCGAACGACGCTGCCCGCTGATTTGTAAGCTCGCTAATGCGGCGCATCAAGGCTGCGCGTTCACCAGAAACAATCGTTCCCATTACTTCATTTGCGAGCACCTGACGCACTGTAGATTCCATCGCGTCTTCCAGAAGTCTTGCCGCTGTACGTTCATCACGAGCAGCCTGAAACCGCTTCAGTGGATCGCTAATACGGTAACGAGCAAAACTATCAACCAATATACGGCGTTGATCGCTCGCCAACACTTCCTGAGGGCGAATATCAAGACTTAAAATTCGCTTATCAAGATAAATCACCTGCTCCCATACTGGGATCTTAAAATTTAACCCAGGATCCTTGATAACACGCTTCGGCTCACCGAATTGCACAACAATTGCCTGCTCTCTCTCTGTCAAGATAAAGATGCTATTGAACAGACCTACAACAACAATGAATAGCACAACAATGCCGCTTATAGCTTTTGCATTCATGGCTTACTTTCCTTCTTTATCTTGTTGTTTCTTATTAATTTCATTTATCGGCAAGTATGGTACGACACCAGAACCTGCATCACCGTCCAAGATAATTTTATCCATGCCAGTAAGAATATTTTCCATCGTTTCAAGATAAATCCGCTTTTTGGTCACGTCCTTGGCAAGAGCATATTCGTTATATACAGAAACGAACCGCGCTGCCTCACCTTGCGCGCCAGCAACAGTAGTAGCCCTGTATGCCTCTGCTTGTTGAACAAGCCGTTCAGCTTCACCTTCAGCTTGGCGAACTTTCTGATTACGATAAGCTTCTGCTTCATTCTGAAAACGTTGCTGATCTGCTTCGGCTTTTTGTACATCCAGAAAAGCATCTTTCACCTCTTCTGGTGCTTGCGATTCGATAATTTGAACGCGCAAAATATCCACACCTGCACCGTAATTATTCAATGTACTTTGAATAATGCGAATTGCTTCTTCCTCAATCTGGCCACGGGCTGTTGTTATGATAGGAGTGATTTGATTTTTACCGACGATTTCACGCATGGCGCTTTCGGCAACAGATTTTATCGTACGATCAGGGTCCTGCATATTAAAGAGATAATCTCTTAAACTACCAATACGCCAGACAACGTTAAAGCGCACATCAACGATGTTTTCGTCCTGCGTTAACATCAAACTTTCATCACGCCCACCGCTTGTCTGAAAGCTCCTACCACGAGCATCCTGCCTGCGTGCGCTACCAATTGAAATTTGCTTTTCGTCTGTTACACCGCGTATTTCCACAGATTCTATGGGGTAAGGTAAATGCCAACCTGCTCCAGGCCCCGTTTGTTTAACAAACTTTCCAAACCTTAACACAACAGCTTCTTCATTTGGATCAACAAAATATAAACCGCCAAAACCAATCCATAAAATGGCTAAGAGGATTACAATTATCGAAAAACCACCTTTACCGCCGGGCAATATGTTTTTCAGTTGATCCTGGCCTTTTTTGATAAATTCATCAATTTGTGGTGGTTCGCCGCCACCGCCGCCGCGCCTTGGGCCACCACCGCCGCCACCGTTTCCCCACGGGTTATTTGGTCGGTTACCATCATTATCATTTTGCCATGGCATAATTAAGGATCTCCCTATGATCTTTCTGCACATGCGGTCAAATTACCGCAAGGACATAAGAAAGACAGTGTTTTATCATTCTATATATGGTAGCCCCCCATTACCTGCAATGGAATATACGCATTTTGTTTCCTAAATACGCTAATTACGGACCATTCGATGACAAATCTGAACAAAAATACTGTAGAAAATTCCCTAAGAGCGATACAACACCCCATCAAAAAGCAGTCAATTGTTGATACTGGTACCGTGAGCGCCGTGATAATCGATAAAACTCAGGTTGGTATCATCTTGGATTTCGGCGATATGTCCATATCATCCATTGAAGGCACTAAGGGCTCTATTGAGGAAGTTCGTGCACTTGTTGAAAAAACGGTTGCTAAAATAGAAGGTGTTGACGCCGTGAATGTGGTTATCACAGCAAGTAAGGCAAACAGCCCTAGTGCATCAAAACCACCAAAGCCCAAAACACAAACACCACCACCCCCTACACCTATGGAAATTCCGGGTGTGAAGCATGTTGTAGCTGTTGCAAGCGGTAAAGGCGGGGTTGGTAAGTCAACAACATCAATCAACCTTGCCCTCGCCCTCAAGAAACAGGGTTTAAAGGTTGGCATAATGGATGCCGATATTTTTGGCCCGTCATTACCAACCCTTGTTGGACTTGATAGCCGGCCACAAATCATTGACGGTGTTATCCAGCCGCTAGAGAAATACGGCCTTAAAATTATGTCCATCGGTTTCCTGATCGATATTGACCAGCCAATTGTATGGCGAGGACCGCGAGTGATGGGCGCAACCCAGCAATTGATCAAGGATGTCGCTTGGGGGCCTCTTGATGTTCTAATCGTTGATATGCCCCCTGGCACAGGTGATGTTCAGCTTTCGATGGTTCAAAATGCCCCGTTAAGCGGTGCAGTGATTGTCTCTACACCTCAGGATCTTGCGTTAATCGATGCTCGTAAAGGGCTTGCGATGTTCAGGAAAGTTGATGTGCCAATTCTTGGTATCATTGAGAATATGAGCAGTTTTATCTGCCCAAGCTGCGGTGATGAAAGCCATATCTTTGGCCACGGCGGTGCAAAAGAAGCTGCTGAACTATTAAACGCGAAATTTTTAGGGGCAATTCCGCTTCATATGGATGTACGCGCCCTATCAGACGCCGGCACACCTATTGTTGAACATGCACCGGATAGCTTACATACAGAATTATATATCGATATTGCCAAAAGTATATGGTCGGGCCTTACTTAATCTGCGCGTTCATATGTTACAAATGAATGCGCAGGGTAATCGCCTGCGCATTCATGATGCACACGGCTCATTTCAGCCCAGATAGACTTATCTATTTCAGGAAAAAAGGCATCGCCTTTTGTTTCAAGGTCAATTTCAGTAATATAAAGTCGACCTGCAACCGGCATAGCTTCCCGGTATATTTGCCCACCGCCAATGACCATTATTTCTTGATCATCATCACCTGACTGCCCTGCAAGTTGAAGGGCTTTTTTAAGACTGTGAACCACGTCAATTCCCTCAAACTTCCAATCAGCATTCCGTGTTACAACAATATTTTTTCTTCCCGGTAAGGGCTTACCGATCGACTCAAATGTTTTACGCCCCATAATAACAGGCTTAGAGAGCGTAATAGATTTAAAATGCTTCAAATCGGCTGGTAAATGCCACGGCATATTATTTTCAAAACCAATAACGTTCCCTTTGGCCATAGCAGCAATACATGAAACAAACATAAAATTTCCAGTGAATGAGACAAATAGAAAATCAATTAGATCATCATATCGTCATCTGTATCAGCCGCACTCGCTTCTTCCAATGGTAAATGAACAAAAAATACTGTCCCTTCACCACTTTGACTCTCAACAGAAATCGTTCCGCCCATTTTAGTCGTCAATTCATGACAAATAGCCAACCCAAGACCAACCCCGCCATGTTTTCGGGTTAAGGCTGCATCGATTTGTGTAAACCGCTGAAACAGTAAAGACTGTTTTTCTTCAGGTATGCCTATCCCTGTATCCCTCACCTCAATCATATAACCCGACTGATTATCCTTATTTTCAAACGCCTTCGGGTATAATCGAACATCAATGCTACCCTCGTCTGTAAATTTAATCGCGTTCGACAATAAATTAACGATGATCTGCTTTAGGCGTAAGTCATCTCCCACAATAGGCTGGGGCATATCATCTGATAATTCCAACTTCAATGTTACGTTCTTTTCCGCAAATTTTGGCGTTATGAGAGACTTAACACTGTCTAAAAGATCGCTTGGATATACATCATGGTTTTCAATCATTAACTGATTAGCTTCCAGTTTAGCGAGATCGAGAATATCATTGATCAGCCCAAGAAGGTGACCCCCACTAGCATGAATATCGTTAGAATATTCCACATACCGTTCATCACCCAATGGCCCAACAACCTGATCCTTCAATATTTGAGAGAACCCCAATATGGCATTAAGCGGCGTTCTAAGTTCATGGCTCATTGTTGCTAAAAATTCAGACTTTGCACGGCTAGCAGCTTCAGCAGATTTGCGGGCAACAAACAGATCAGAATTTAAATCTTGTAAAACTTCATAATGTTCGGCCAATTCATCATTAGCCTTTTTAAGGGCACGTGTTCTACGGTCAACGATAGAGCTAACACGCCTGGTACGTTCTAATTGAGACCAAACAATATAATATACCAAAGCTGTCAGGATCACACAGACCAAGAGTGCCGCTTGCACCCTAAAATGGTCCACTTTAAAAATTTCTTCCGTCGACCAAGAAACAGCATTCCAAGACTGATCACCAAATTTAAAGGAATGTACCGAAATCAGATAATCATCGTCAGTTGCAAATTCATCCTGTTCAGAGACTGACGTACTAAGCTCAAGTTCCTCGCCGTCTTCTGCAACAAAAACACTACTCAGTTGCAACCCCATTCCTTTAAAGCGTTCTCCCTGCGCCAAACCATCAAACATTTCCATACCGTCGATGATCTGCACAACAGCACCTGCACCTTCGTCCATGTTATATCCATGGGCTAACAGTATTTTTCCACGATTATCAGTATCTGTGAAAAAACTATCAGGAAGGGGGATAGCAGCAGTTTCATGGCTTTCAATAACTTTACTTAGAAAACTCACCCCAAGGTCAGACTGATTAAGCTCCGATGTCAACTTGGCCTTATTTACGCTTTTTTCAGGTGACCAGATGTATTTGAATATAAACTTGTCATCTGTGCTTTCATAAGACCGCGTCACGAACGCCAGCAAATCACGCCCTGTGTTCAATCCGGAGAAATTCTCCGCCAAGCGCAAAAACTGCTCATTGTTTACAGTCGGTGACTTCTGGAAAAGAGTATACATGTCACGACCAGCAACAATAGCATTGTTTAGCCTACCTTTGAGGCGATCTACCAATATTTCTGAGTGCGCTTCAAACTTTCCAAAAGCTTCTTCATGTGAAACCAGATCGGCCTCACGTGTCACGGACCATGTCAATATAAACCCAATCAACAAGGTGAACAACGCAGGCATATTGCGTTTGATATTTCCGATATTAGACGTCAGTGTAATGCCTCCAATACACCAATGTAACAGTTATATCGCTACAATCCCTTTAATGTGGGGGTGTGATTCATAATTTAAAACCCGCACATCTTCGTATGTGAATGCAAATAAATCATTAATATCAGGATTTAATTCTAAGGTCGGTAAAGAATAAGGCGTACGTGAAAGCTGTAAATCTGCTTGCTCTATATGATTGCTATATAAATGCGCGTCACCGAAAGTATGTACAAATTCACCCACATCCAAATTACAGGCCTGCGCAACCATGTGGGTTAACAGGGCATAAGAGGCAATATTGAAAGGTACACCAAGAAAAACATCAGCACTGCGTTGGTACAACTGACATGATAGCTTACCTTCTGCCACATAAAACTGAAAAAGACAGTGGCATGGCGGCAATGCCATACTATCAACATCAGCAACATTCCATGCCGACACGATAAGCCTACGGCTTTCTGGCGTGTTCTTAATTTGATCCAACAGGTTAACAATCTGATCTACTGTTGAGCCATCTGATGTTGGCCAGCTTCGCCACTGATGACCATAGACAGGCCCCAATTCACCCTTTTCATCGGCCCATTCATCCCAGATACTTACGCCATTTTCTTTCAGGTAAGCGATATTGGTATCACCTTTCAGAAACCATAGAAGTTCGTGAATAATTGACTTTAGATGAAGCTTTTTTGTCGTAACCATCGGAAAGCCAGCACTAAGATCAAAGCGCATTTGATGCCCAAAAACACTATAGGTGCCAGTACCAGTACGGTCACCGCGGTAGACACCATCCCGTCTAATACGTTCTAATAGTTCATGATACTGTTGCATAGAGCTTCCCCTACTATAGCGCTTTTCTATTTCTATAAGATGTTCATCAATCAAGCACAAGAACACACTCTGTAAAACAGATAGTTTTACAAAATATCGTCCTAATGCGATTAAATGACTTTAATTTACAGTCAAAATTTCCTATATGAGAATTGCTGGGTTTCCAGCTATGGCGATAAACGGCGCAGTCAGTAGATGAGACGGACCCGGGGGCGGTACCCGGCACCTCCACCATAAAAAGCTTCCGATTTTAGGTTGTTTATGATGGGGGTGAAATAGGATCGACGTGTATTGAACAGTGTTAGCTTTTCGTTCGGGATGGTACCGCCGCGATGGACCAAATTTTATAAATGCAAACGACAATGACGTCGAGTTCGCTGTTGCAGCGTAAGCTGTTCCAGTAAACACATTTATTAATTCCTGAGGATTGACGTCTTCAGGTGGGGGCTGGTCCACCTAGCAACAGAACGGACCAATTCTAAACTTATGAATACATCTTCAGATCATCGCAGTCATCAGCGCCGAGTTGGAGGGCGCGGATTTGGACACAGGTAAAAGCAAAAGCTGTATCCTCAAATGATTGACCGCTAATTGCGTAGAGGAAACGGGTCACAGCTCGACCGATGAAATCCGACCTGGAAACATCTTCAATGTCATTGCCTTCCAATTCGTCAAGGGTATCAGAATCTGTTCCAAAGATTTTTTCGATATTAAAAATAATAGGCTCGATAAAACGTGGCTCTAACTGCCCAAACAAGAACATTAGTTTTTCGGTCATATGCTGAAAAGACATTAACGTATTGTCTTCTTGATAAGCCTTGACTTCAGAGGTACCCATTTGAAAATCAATGATATTCATTTTTTGCTCCCAACCATTTATAGCTGGAAGATTAGAATATTGCTAAAAGCCCCCCAACTATTTAAAAGTATCTAAACAAACTTTAAAATACTTTTCCATAGGCTGATCAGTCTGGTATTTTTCTAACCAGTAGTTATTAAACAACTTATAAATGAATTTGATTTGTGAAATATGCCCTTAATACTGCTTCAATACGTGTATGTACACCCATTCGCCTTTTTGCTCCTTCTACATGAGCATGAACGGTGCCTTCCGCAAGGTTAAGAATACTAGCAATTTCAGAATCAGTTTTCCCCATACTGACCCAATATAAACACTCCTGCTCACGGGGCGATAATTTACCAACTGTATCCAGCCCTTGGCCTTTTCCCTTTGCAGATTTTGCGGTGTTTATTCTTATACTCGCTTCCAAAAATGCAGGAGCAATTAGTGTTACAGCCTGCTTCGCATCAACAGTAGCTTCGTATTTATCAGAAATAAAACTAACCGCAGATACGGTAACACCAGTAAAATGAAGCGGTACCGTATAGCCAAAGGCCATCCCACATGCATCAAGATCAGAAAAGAAAGCATGTTCCCGCGCATCCAACGTATTTATAAAATCAGGATCCGACCATTCAAACGCTGTCAATCGCTTAGCTGCGTATTTTAAAATGGGGTTAATCTTAATTTTTTTGGAGTTTAAATAGGTCTCCATATGGTCAGCACTTAAGTTTGACATTACTAGTCTGCCAGCGTCATTCATAATATTGTGACAGGGCGAACATATATAGAAATCAAACGCCAACACTCGAAGTAATTCGCTTAATTCACCTTTTAATTCTGACATTGATTTTGCTGAACGGGAATATTCACAAAATGATACTGCACTTTTTGTGTATTGGTTATCAAACTTAAGCACTAGTACTTCCCGTATTATTGAAATGCAGCCTCTATTTTCTTGAAATACTGAGAAGCCCCGATCAATTTCCGGCACAAGGATTAAACATTATGATATAAAATACAATTTTTTTCGCTTTAAACATTCCACAATCACTAAAAAATAAAGCAAAATTGAGCACGCTAATTGGCATAATTACTAAAAATAACTAATTTTCTCTTCACCTTGTTGTTTTCTGTTATTATAACAGCCAAAATTACGTAATCGCTGACTGTGATAGAGAATATCAATGGCTGACACCTATATTGACTATGACTCCAAGGTACAAAACGCTCTACGAAGCGTTGTGCGAAGTGTTTTGATCGATACTGAAAAAGAAGGCTTGGCTGGCGAGCATCATTTTTACATCGCCTTCAAGACTCAGGCGGAGGGCGTTATGATCCCCGACCATCTGGTATCTCGCTTTCCTGACGAGATGACAATTGTGCTGCAACACAAATACTGGGGCTTAAAGATTTTTGAAGACTATTTTGAAATTGGTTTATCTTTTAACCAAACCCCAGAACATCTGACTATTCCCTTTGCCGCTGTAACAGGCTTTGTTGATCCTAGTGTCCAGTTTGCATTGCAATTTCACGATGAAAACAACACGGTACCGATCACTTCCGAGGGCAACAATGAAAGTATTTTCCCCGCAGATGCTACACCTTCGGGGGAAACAAGCAACATCCAGGTTTCATCACTTCCCACACAAACCAAACAAGTTGCCGGCAAAAAAGAACAATCAACATCCCAAAACAGCGACCTTAATGAACAATCGCAGCAGGATGGAAAAGATAATAACGACAGCGATAACGTTGTTACGCTGGATGCTTTCAGGAAAAAGTAACAGAGTAGAACATATGCAATAGTTATTTGCGCGGCTTATAGTCTTATCAACTCCCCTCCCTAAATATAGAGGCCCCACATGACCGAATGGAAATATTCTAAACTCTTTCAAGTCAATAAAGATGATACGCCGTATAGAAAAATAACAAGTGACTTTGTCTCAACAATTGAGGTTGAGGGTAAAACAATACTCAAAATTGACAACGAAGGCTTAGAATTATTATCGCGTGAAGCGATGGCCGATATTGCACACCTCCTACGCCCTGGCCACCTCCAGCAACTAACCGACATTCTAGCTGACAATGAAGCAAGCGATAACGATCATTTCGTAGCAAAAGAACTTTTAAAAAACGCCAACATTGCCGCAGGGCGTGTACTTCCAAGTTGTCAGGATACAGGAACAGCCATTGTCGTTGGTAAAAAAGGCCAGGATGTCTGGACTGACGGTGATGACGCCGGGCCGCTTACTGAAGGTATCATGCACACCTACACTGAAACCAATCTTCGGTATAGTCAGATGGCACCCTTATCGATGTACAAAGAAGTAAACACCAAGAATAATACACCTGCGCAGATCGATATATACGCTAACACTGGCAATGAATATCACTTCCTCTTTATGGCCAAAGGTGGCGGCAGCGCAAACAAAACATTTCTTTTCCAGCAAACGCCAGCAACACTCCGCGAAGATCGGATGCTCGCGTTCCTGGAAGAGAAAATCAAAACTCTGGGAACAGCAGCCTGCCCACCCTATCACCTTGCGATAACGATTGGCGGTTTGTCCGCAGAGCAGAACCTCTCAACCGTGAAGAAAGCATCTGCTCGCGACCTTGATAACTTACCAACAACAGGCGATGAAACCGGACGCGCTTTCAGAGACGTGGAAATGGAAGAAAAAATCCATAAAATGACCCAAAATCTTGGTATTGGCGCTCAGTTTGGTGGTAAATACTTCTGCCATGACGTGCGCGTTATCAGACTGCCTCGTCACGGCGCGAGCTTGCCTGTCGGGATTGGCGTGTCCTGTTCAGCGGATAGACAAGCAAAAGCAAAAATAACGTCGGAAGGCATCTTCATCGAGCAACTGGAAACCGACCCGGCTAAATATATGCCTGAGATAACGGAAAGCAACCTGTCAGACGAAGTTGTAAAAATCAATCTCAATCGGCCAATGAAAGAGATTTTAGCAGAGCTTACCAACTATCCAATCAAAACACGCTTAAGCCTAACCGGTACGATCATTGTTGCAAGAGACCTCGCGCACGCACGTATTCAAAAAATGATAGAAGACGGCGCTGAAATGCCCGATTATTTCAAGGATCATATTATCTATTATGCTGGCCCGGCTAAAACGCCAGAAGGCTATGCATCCGGATCTTTCGGCCCAACCACAGCCGGGCGTATGGATAGTTATGTCGGCCCATTCCAAAAATTGGGGGGCAGTATGATTAGCCTCGCAAAAGGGAACCGATCCCGTGACGTTACAAAAGCATGCGAAGAAAATGGCGGCTTCTATCTTGGTTCAGTCGGCGGGCCTGCCGCAGCACTTGCTCAAGACAATATCACAAAGATAGAAACACTTGATTTTGCTGACCTCGGCATGGAAGCAGTTTGGAAGATTGATGTTGTTGATTTCCCAGCGTTCATTGTTGTAGATGACAAAGGTAATGATTTTTTCAAAGCGCTGTAATAAAACACTGTAATGATGACCGATTGCGTTATTAAACCAGCAGTATCAAAGGCTGAATTAGCAGCAGCCTTTGATTTAATCTATGCGCTCGCGGTGCATGAAAACTCAGAAGCCAGTTTCAAAATTACCAGAGATGACTTCATCAGAAGAGCATCTGGAAAATCGCCGATTATCACTGTTTTTATCGCTCTATTAAACAATACGGTCGTTGGCGTTACAACTTATGTAACCCGCTTTCACATCTGGAATAACTCTCAAATACTTGAACTGGATGATTTATATGTTAATCCGGATATCCGAGGAAAAGGCATTGGTAAAAGCCTTTTGCAAACTGTGGGCAATGAGGCCAGAAAATTAGGCGCCGCAGTAAAATGGCAAGTAAAACAAGACAATATAAATGCCATTAAATTATATAAACATATTGGTGCAAATTATACAGAATCAGGAATATGCTTCTGGCAACCATAACAAGGGTTTCGGCCAGATTAGCAGGTAATTTTCTTATGAAACTACTCTTTAGTCATTCAACGCTAAAACTATAAATTGGCTATAATTCAGGCAGCATTTTCGGAAGGTTTGCTTCCTCAACCACCTCAAGCCCACCATCATACTTTAAAAGTAAACGATATATGTTCGAGCCTAACGCACTTCCTTAGGTGGTGTTTCGCCGCGAAACCTCTCAAACTGTGCCCAATAAGCTGCCACTTTGCCAGCCCTTTTCACCAAAACCTATTTTCCAAAAACTAAAATTGCTAAATCATCAGTCTGTCTTGAAAGCGATACTGCAACCACCATGCCCTACACATGATGGCAGAGAGAAATATAAATCTTGGGCTCTTGACTATCGCCTGAATTTAAATCGTTATCTAAATAATCACGCCTATAAAATACGGCCTGCGGATCATTTAACCATAAAGTTGCTCGTGCATATTAACCATTACATTTCCAGTCTCATTTATATTAGTCATTGATTTTCCCAACCTCTATTCTGGGAACAATGGCTTTCTTGTTAATCACTTTGAATATAGGCATTACGTTTACATTAAGATATTGAGAAGTCCTTGCTCAATTGACGACAAACGTTTAGAAACCTCCCCTTACAGCTAAATCACGACCAATATGACACGCACTATCGAGCTAGAGAAAAGTGCAAAACTAAAGGACTTCCTGTGGTAAATAACATGCTAATGTCACTACGCAGTATGACACCAAATGTCATAAAAACTGAAGTTTTGTCTGGGCTCACCGTTGCTTTGGCATTAGTGCCAGAAGCTGTAGCATTTGCATTTGTCGCACAAGTACATCCGCTAGTTGGCCTTTATGCTGCGTTCATTGTAGGCCTGATCACGGCTTTATTTGGTGGTCGCCCTGGCATGATTTCAGGGGCAACAGGCGCTCTTGCCGTTGTTATGGTCAGCCTTGTTGTTACACATGGTGTTCAATATCTGTTTGCTACAGTTATTTTAATGGGCATTTTACAAATTTTTGCGGGTATTTTTCGGCTCGGTAAATTTATTCGCATGGTTCCACACCCTGTTATGCTCGGGTTTGTAAATGGATTAGCAATTGTTATTTTTCTTGCTCAACTAACTCAGTTCAAGGACACTTCCGGCGCCTGGATCACGGGAAATACGCTGTTTCTGATGCTTGGCCTGACCGGATTAACAATGGCGATTATTTGGGGTAGCGGTAAATTTATCAAAGCAATTCCAGCCCCTCTTCTTGGAATATTTATAGTATCAGCTATCGTTATTGGCTTTGATCTTGATGTTTCAAGAGTAGGCGACTTAGCATCGATCAAAGGCAGTTTGCCCATCTTCCATATCCCCGATGTACCACTTACGTTTGAAACTTTGAAAATCATATTCCCATACAGCTTGATCTTAGCAGCAATTGGATTAATCGAATCTCTCCTTACATTGAACCTAGTCGCAGAAATAAAAGAGTCAAAAGGCGGTGCCAGTCAGGAATGTCTGGCACAAGGCACAGCAAACGTTGTCACTGGTTTTTTTAGTGGCATGGGTGGTTGCGCCATGATTGGCCAGAGTATGATCAACGTCAACTCAGGCGGGCGTACACGGCTCTCCGGTACAAGTGCTGCCTTATTTCTGTTGGCATTTATTTTGTTCGGCAGTGGCCTCATTGAACAAATTCCACTAGCTGCGCTTGTGGGTGTAATGTTCATGGTTGTAATAGGTACTTTTGCGTGGTCCAGCTTTCGAATTATAAATAAAATCCCTCGCTCTGATGCTTTTGTCCTTATTCTTGTATCGGGTGTCACCGTTATCAGTGACCTTGCTATTGCCGTTGTTGTTGGTGTTATCGTATCGGCACTTGTATTTTCATGGCAAGCTGCTAAGCGCATCGAAGCCCGGAAATGCCTTCTATCAGAAAATCAAAAACTATATGAAATGCATGGCCCGCTTTTCTTTGGTTCAATTGCAAGTTTTCATGAAATATTTGACCCTAAAAATGACCCCGATGATGTTATCATAGACTTTTTGGATTGCAGGGTATGGGACCATTCAGGTTTACAAGCAATTGACAGTTTAGCGGAACGATATAAGTCAGCAGGAAAGTCCTTACACTTAAGGCATTTAAGCGGCGATTGCCGTTCCTTACTACAAAAGGCTGGCCATATGGTGGAAGTTTCAGTGATCGAAGATCCTGAATATGGTGTCGCCGTCGATTATGAAGGACGGCTTGAAAAAGAAGATGCTGCGATATCTTGACCCTAGGTTCATTTTAGCTGCATCATGTTTTCATGTTTGACCTCGAAGACGCAAAATTAAAGAAACGTTCGGTGACCATTGCAGGGCACCGAACATCCATTTCATTAGAGCAATGCTTCTGGAGGCATCTAAAACGGTATGCTGATCAAGACGGATTATCGCTTAATGAGATCATCCGACAACTCGATGAAGCAAGATCAAGATCTCTCTCAGGCAGTATCAGAGCGTACATTATTCAGCGATTGGAAAACGAAACCCATCCCGTTTGAAATTTTCACACTACATTTAAAACGTAACTGAAACAGATATCAGATAGTTTTAATTAATTACCATCATCGGGCTTAGTTTCTTCGTCTTTCTTTCTTCGCTGTTTCTTCTTAAGCTGCGATAAAACACCGAAGGCACTTTCAAAAACCGAGCTGCCAGCGCTTTTTGGCTTTTGTTGCCCTCCACTAGAATCAGCTTTTTCAAAACCTTGAAAAATACTTGAACGTAAGCGCCTTTCTATACCAGCCAGAACAAACCGCTCAAGTGCACGGCTTTGCCATTCGCCAGTAGGGGCTGACAGTGGGCCTTTATAATTAACAGGTATTGCAGGAGCATCCAGCGGTTGGCTAAGGGCCAAACCTCCTTGGATATCCATGAATTCATCAACTAAATTAATTTGGCCGTCTAATCCCAACTGCCCCCAATTACCGTCAGCTTGAAATGTTTCAATCAATGCAACACCACTATCAAAAGAAAAGCGCGTTTCCAGTTTTCCAAAGGTAGTGTTTCCGCCCCGCAGCCGGTTACCTATTACACCGAGAAAGTTCCGCCCTGAAGATGCACTGCGAATATCGTTTACAAGTGATGGGACATCAAGAAAAGATAAAGTACCAGCTTCACTCAAGAAGCTACCCTGACCGTTCAGGTTTCTAATTAAAGACTTGGTATTTTGACCTTGTGTTGCGAGCGCAAAGTTTACAGAGCTATCTCCCGAAATAAAGTCACTATACCCCGCTCCGGTTAACATTTTAGCTAAATCGATATAATCAGCGGAAAACTCTACTTCAATCGTTGGAACAGCCTTCAGGCCAACAGTAAAACGGCCTGTAACAGGTTTCAGGTTAAGGCTGGCATTTTGCCCCAAGCCTAAAAATGCATGCCCATCGCCAATTGTGAACCGAGCATTTTGCAGTGATAAATTTTGACCGAAAAGGTCAATATTATCCAAGGTAATATCAACATCTCCGAGATACTCTTCATATCCGGCAAAGTTAAAACTTTCAGACGATGCTTGATTTGATGCAGGCTGCCGGGCACTGGCTGCCTGCTCACTTTGACCAGACGATAATGTATCTGAGTTTATTGACCAATTCTGAAGTGATATATCACCGTTCAAGCGCTTCCCTTGTCCGGTTAAGTTTCCTGCAAAAACTGCATTACCATTTCTAATCTCAGCGCCATTAAGCGACCATGTATCGTTTTTCAGGCTGGCTTTACTTCTAAGTGAAATACCGCTAGCGGGGTCTGGCACGGGTAGATTCAATGACATATTCTCCAATAATCCGCCTGCATTAGGGTGATTAAAGGAAAAATCAGCAGAAAGATCAGCATCCATTAACCGGGTGTCTGCGATCAATTGCCCATTCTCAACACTGCCATTGACCTTAATGGCAATTGCCTCGCTGTTCGCCCTCTTTTCTAATGACAATGTCACATCAACTGGTAACTGGTTTACAGAAAGGCCTGCTGTTTGAAGAACCTTAGACAAATCATTATGTTCGAATTTTCCCTGAAGAGAGGCTTTGCCAAGAGCATTATCAATCACGCCAATATCGCCGCTCAAAGTCCAGGCAATTTTACGGCTATGCCTAAAATCTGCAACCACTGTGAGGCTATCGATAGGCCCGCTTACAGACAAATTACCCGTTGCAGTTTTTAAGTCTAAATCGTCAATATATTGAACGCTTTGAGGCGCGAACTCCCCGATAATATCAAGAGGCCAATTTGACAAACCAGAATTCAATTCATAGCGCAAATCATCACTGCCTGCTCCAGCAAGTTCAATAGCAGCCGTAGAATTTAGAGACCCTTTACCCTGCGCTGAGGTGAATTTCGAGATTCGAACACCTTTGGGCCCTGCACGGCCTTTAATCGCAATATTTTTAAACTGTTTATCGCGCCATAAAAGGCTTTTGCCATTCAGTTGAAAAGACAAGTTATCTTTTGGAAAATACGCCGCAATATTCTGCGATTGGCTTGTACTTTCCTGGGTTTTCTCGGCCTTTGCGTCTGCACTATTATTATTGCCTGCCAAATATGCATCAAGGTTTACTTGGTCGACATCCAGCACTACATCTGTAATGTAAGCTCCCGTATAACCGCCATCCATACTCCCGGAAAAGTTAGTCGTGTCAATATTGCCCTCAATATCCACAACTTGCCACTTTTTTGGATCAAATTGGATTTTAGCAGCAACCTTTGAGGTTGCTAATCTACCAGCAGGCAGTGTTTCGTGAACAGATAAGCCAAGCCAATTTAAAAAGGCCGGAAATTGGCCGGAAATAAACGATATACCGCCATTACCTTGCACACCATTTTCCAAATCAACAGCCACCTGAGCTGCGATACCGGTTCCTCCAGGCAACAAAGCCTGAAACTTGGAAACTTCAACGCGATTTTTAGTAATTTCCAGAACAGTATCAACATTCCTGATTGTATCACCGTTAAAGATAATACCTTCGATTGTTGTATCCAAAGTGCCTGTAATTGGTAAATTAACGGCTTGAGTGCCTTCTGGTGTGCGGTCAATATCATTATCATTCTGAGCAGATTTATTCTCAATTGAAAATGCTTCCCATAAACCACTATCTACTACACCTAATGATAACGAACCGGTCAAGTTTGAACGTTCTTCCAACAGGGCAACAGTCAAATCCAAACGCCCCCGAGTTTGATTAACGTCAAGTTGTTTTGATACAATTGAATAAACCCCGCCGTTTCCTTCAATCTGCAAATCAACTAAAAACGGAATAACGGCTTCACCAAATGTAGTGCCAGCTCCTGAAACTTTTGAAATACCAGATAAAAACTGCGTTAAATTATCGCCTGACACTGTAGTTCGGCCAACCAAACCAACATCACGACCATACCGACCTGAAAGCGAAACAGTAGCGCCAGCAATATCAAGGTCAGTTTTAATGGATGTCTCTGCGCGACTGGCAACAGGGCGTAATCTTCCGGAAACGCCAATTCTTTCCCCTTCAACAAAAGCTTGGCCTTCCCAGTCAAGAGGGCCGTTTGGAAGTACACCCGTTAATGCAATATCCACCCCTTCCACCGTTCGAATCTCGTTAGTTGCTGATACAAAATTGATCCGCGCGCCACTCAGTTGAAATTTATCCAGTTTAATTTCGGTATTTTCAGGTGCGCCTTGGGATTCTTGATCAGTACTATCCGCATTATCCGAATTATTAGGCAAGCCCTCTAGCTGCCAGGAACCATCTTCAGTTTCAGACACATTCAATTCAAGCCCAATTAAGTTAAGCTTGCTAAACGCCACTTCTCCGGCAAGTAAGTCACCAAGCGAGAGCTGCACGTCAATTTGACGTGCCGTTGCAATGACAGTTGATGTTTGATCATCCGGGCTTCTTAATGTGAGAGACTCAGCTTTTAAAGAAGGCGTCGGCAGAAAACTAATGCCAATATTTCCCGCTAAATCAACTTTAACGCCTGTTGCACCATATGCCGTTTCTTCAAGCGTTTCTCTATATTCATTCCAGTCAATGACGCTAAGGAAAACCCCTCCGCCTATAACAATGAAACTAACTAAAGCTACAAATCCTATGGCAACTTTTTTTAACACACTGCATCATCCTACTTAGTTGTTTCAAAGGTTGAATCAATTCGATGACTCTATATCAAATTTATCGCTCTAATCGTTATCACCATTCATAACGATTTCGGCAACCGTAGGGCAGAAAGTATTTTCCTGTAATTTAAACAACTTAGGCCGACTATATTCAAATGGAACTTTACCAAAAATTTAATTGTAGTAATCATATAAACAGATTGAAAATTTCAATTTTATCAATTTTTGGATACACTTCTAAAATGACTAAAAAGAAACACTCAACACATGGCTGGATTCGCTATTTAAGAGCAAAGATGTTCGGGTCCGGCCGGTATGAGTACGGCGTTATCACCTTCCTTGCGGCCATGGTAGGCGTTCTTGCGGGTTACGCCGCTATCGGCTTTTATCTCCTCATTGAAACCTTAATGATAGTTGCCTTTGGGGAAAGCGAAGCCACTTTCGCAACCGGCATTACAAACTTACCCTGGTGGCATATAATTATTGTCCCTATTCTTGGTGGCCTTGTTGTTGGTCAAATTCTCAGGTTTCTACCAAACAACCTGACCAAAGGTGTGCCACATGTGATTGAGGCAGCGGCTCTCAAGAAAAGTGATATTAGCTTAAAGGAAGGATTCGCAAGTGCTGCCGCAACAATTATATCCCTGGGGGCTGGTGCATCATCTGGCCGCGAGGGACCAGTTGTTCATTTGGGCGCAACACTCGCAGCATGGGTCACACGAACACTGCATCTTAATCCGGCGTCTGCACGAACACTTTTAGGATGTGCAGTAGCAAGCGCAGTTGCGGCCTCTTTTAATGCCCCTATTGCAGGCGTTTTCTTCGCACTTGAAGTGATTATTGGCCACTATGCCCTTCATACCTTCGCACCCATTGTAATTGCTGCGATCGCAGGCACCTTGGTTAGCCGTGCCCACTTAGGCGATAGTCCAGCATTTCAAGTCATTGATTATAGTATAGTAAGCTTTTGGGAGTTTCCGGCCTTTTTCATCCTTGGGATTATTTCTGCCTTCGTTGCCATCATCTTCATGACAACCGTTAATTACGGTGACAAAATCAGAACAAGTTTTTCCAAGGTGCCCTATTGGTTACATCCAGCAATCGCAGGGCTGTTTCTAGGCCTGATTGCCCTTGCCTACCCTGAAGTTTTAAGCGTCGGATATGAAGCCACATCCAACGCGCTGAACGGTCAGTACCCTCTTCACATCTTGTTGGCATTGGTTGCAGCAAAAATAGCAGCCGCAACAATATCGCTAACCGGTCGATTTGGCGGTGGTGTTTTCAGCCCTTCCCTTTTTATTGGCGCAATGCTCGGCGGTGCTTTTGGTTTGATAGTCGCCAGTATTTTCCCGGAGCTCGCGTCATCACACGGCATGTACGCCGTAGTTGGCATGGGCGCGCTCGCAAGTGCCGTATTGGGCGCCCCTATTTCAACGATGCTGATTGTATTTGAAATAACAGGCGATTACTCAATAACGATTGCTGTAATGATTGCCTCGGCTATCGCCAGCCTTGTGAGTAACATGTTCTACAGACGCTCGATCTTTCACATGCAGCTCGCGAACCGTGGTATTTATCTCGAAGGTGGGCGCGCTACATACCTGCTGAAATCAGCACATGTAAGCGATCACATGACACGCGATTTCTATACATTGCAGGCAAGTGAAAAAGCACTCAAAGCACGAGAACTGCTTGTTGTACAAGGCGGCGGCATTATCATCATCACCAATGAGAATGGTAAAATGAAAGGTATTTTATCCTTTTCAGAACTACCGGCAAATATCTTTGAAGATGATGTTGCAGATAAAATAACCGTTGGTGAGCTTCTGCGCCAAGCACCAAATGTTGTTAAATCCTCTGACGCACTAGAAGTTGCCCTCAATAAACTGGAAATGAGCGGCGAAGAAACGTTACCTGTGATTTCACCTGAGGGCACAGATACTGTTGTAGGGCTTATAAAACACCGTGTTGTTGTACGCGAATATAATCGTGCATTATTGGAATCTCACGGCCAAGATAAAACCATTGGCAAACATGGTTAAAACATACAAAAAATAATTATGTTTTCCACTATCCTCTCCTTCCCCCCACCGACGTTGAGTGATATAGACAACACATGATGAATGACCCATTTGACCTTGATGATTTTGATACACCTAGCGCTTCACCGACTGAAGCCAGTCCTGCGAACAATACAGATATGGAACCGCCTTACCTGAGAGGTTTAAACGAGCCTCAACGCGAAGCCGTTTTAACATGCGAAGGCCCTGTTTTGGTCCTCGCTGGTGCAGGAACGGGTAAAACGCGTGTACTAACGACCCGCCTTGGCCATATAATGGCAACAGGTCGTGCTGCACCGTGGAATATTCTGGCGGTTACATTCACAAATAAAGCCGCGAAAGAAATGCAGGAACGGGTTGCAAACGTCATTGGCCGCCCCGTTGAAGGAATGTGGATCGGTACATTCCACTCGGTTTGTGTCAGAATTCTGCGGAAACATGCCGAATTGGTTGGATTGAAATCCAATTTCACAATCCTCGATACAGACGATCAAATCCGATTACTGAAGCAACTGTTGCAGGCTGAAAATATTGATGACAAACGCTGGCCTGCGCGCACGCTCGCAGGGTTAATTGATCGTTGGAAAAACAGAGCCTTAACGCCAGACAAAATTCCTGAAGGTGAGAGTTATGCCTTTGCAAATGGACTCGGTGGTAAATTATATAAAGCCTACCAAGACAGGCTAACCATTTTAAATGCCTGCGATTTTGGTGACCTGTTGATGCACGTCATCACACTTTTCATGAAAAACCCTGACATCCTCAAGGAATATCATAACCTTTTCAAATATATTCTTGTAGACGAGTATCAAGATACCAATGTTGCGCAATATCTATGGTTACGCCTGCTTGCTCAGGCAACACAGAATATTTGCTGTGTCGGTGACGATGACCAATCGATCTATGGTTGGCGCGGCGCGGAAGTGGGAAATATTCTGCGCTTCTCTGATGATTTTCCAGGCGCAAAGGTCGTGCGACTGGAACAAAACTACCGTTCTACCGGAAACATATTAGGTGCCGCATCGGCACTGATTGCAACCAACGAAGACCGCCTTGGTAAAACCCTCTGGACTGATCAGGATAATGGTGACCTGATAACTGTCCGCGGCGTTTGGGACGCACCAGAGGAGGCTCGCTCAATCGGTGATGAAATCGAGAGTTTGCAAACCAAGGCTCATTCACTCAGTCAAGTTGCTATATTGGTGCGAACTGGCTTTCAAATGCGCGAGTTTGAGGAGCGCATGATAACACTCGGCGTGCCTTACCGCGTCATTGGTGGTCCTCGTTTCTATGAACGCGCTGAAATACGCGATGCGATGGCGTATCTCCGTGTGATTGCACAAGCCGATGATGATTTGGCGTTTGAACGTATTGTAAACGTACCCAAACGCGGCCTTGGCGGTGCGACTATTCAGAAAGTCCATCACCTTGCAACATCGCACGGTATTTCCATGACGCGGGCTGCACGGCAAATCACAGGCCTTGATATGCTGAGGCCACAGGCGAAAAATTCGATCACCAAACTGATGGATAATTTTGATCGCTGGCGTGCAATGCTTCATACTCACTCGCATACAGAAGTGGCAGAAATGGTTCTCGACGAATCTGGATACACAGAGATGTGGCAAAACGATAAATCCCCCGATGCAGCCGGCAGGCTTGAAAATCTTCAGGAACTTGTCTCTGCGATGGGTGAGTTCGAAAACTTGGGTGGTTTTTTGGAGCATATATCGCTCGTGATGGAAAATGCCAGCAATGATAGTCAGGACAAAGTAAGCCTGATGACATTGCACGCAGCCAAAGGGCTGGAATTTGACACAGTATTCCTGCCCGGCTGGGAAGAAGAGATATTCCCAAGTCAACGAGCCATGGACGAAAGCGGGATTAAAGCATTAGAGGAAGAGCGCCGCCTTGCCTATGTCGGTATCACCCGCGCAAAGAAAAAGGCATTTATCTATTTTGCAGGCAACAGGCAGGTTTTTGGCCAGTGGCGCAGCAGTATTCCAAGCAGGTTTATCGAGGATTTACCTGAAAACCACATCGAAATGGACTCCGCCCAAGGCCTATATGGCAACCGCTCAAATCGCTCAGGCGGATGGGGCGAAGATGAATGGTCATCCGACTCAAATGATGGATATTTCACATCGAACGGTGATAAGTACGGCCCCGGTTGGCAGCGGGCGCAGGAATGGCGTGCGACTCAAAAAAACAGTTCTTATTCAGCTTCTTCCAAGCCAGTTATTGAAGGCCGCGTTAAACGAAAACCAAAGCCTGTCCCCGTAAGCCAATTTGCCGTTGGAGAACGAGTTTTCCATGACAAATTTGGGTACGGCGTTATCGAGGATGTAGAAGGCAACAAGCTCTTAGTTGCCTTCGATAAGGCTGGTACCAAGCGCGTTGTCGATACATTCATCAAAGCGGCATAATTTTATTAGGTAAATCATATGACAATCGATACTTGGTGTTTAACCTTAGAGGCACCGCTTGAAAGCGCGCAAAGACTTGAAATACAAGTGGAAAGCTCACCTTTGATGGAAGAAGACTTTCCGCCAACTCTATCGTATTTCGAACAACCCGGGTCAGACGATTGGAAGATAGAACTGTTTGTGACAGGCACACCTGATGAAGTTATGCTAAAAAGCATCCTTGCCGGTGCAGACTTATCCCATATTTCTTATACACTTGAGAAACTCGAAGACCGTGACTGGGTTAGCGAAAGCCAAAAACTCCTGAAGCCCGTTGAGGCCGGACGTTTCTTTATTTACGGCAGCCATGATGCAGATAACTTACCCAATGATACCATCAACCTCCAGATTGATGCAGGGCAGGCATTTGGTACTGGTCAACACGAGACAACATGGGCGTGCCTGCACACCCTTGACACCTTAAAGGGGCAGATTGAACCAAAGGCAGTGCTGGATTTAGGCACCGGTTCCGGTGTTCTGGCCCTTGCTGCAAAAAGGCTTTGGTCAGACGCAGAAATATTGGCCACCGACATTGATCCGATTGCAGTTGATGTAACAATTGAAAATATTGCTATCAATAAGACCAAAGTTGGCAAAAAGCTTGGCGATAATGGCATTCGCTGTGAAACAGCAGAAGGCCTTGATCACCTCATATTTCAAGAGTATGGCCCCTTCGACCTGATAACGGCAAACATTTTGGCTGGCCCTCTAATTAACCTTGCGCCCGCAATTACAGATATTTTACGCCCCGGTGGTACATTAGTTTTATCAGGGTTATTAGTGACACAAGAAAAAGAGGTCCTTGATGCATATGTACATCAAGGACCAAAAAATACTCTGAATTGGGAGGTGGGCAGAGTAGAAAAAGGTGAGTGGCTTGCCTTAAAACTCAAGAAACCACTCGAATAAGCTCATTATCTTGGGAGGAATAAAGTGCTTAGGGGGTAATTAGTGGGCAAACGCGCCAGTATGATTGCCTGTATTCACACCACCAAGGCTTGCAGGGCGAACAATTTTGAAGGCGAATGAACGACGAGCACGTTTGATTTCATTCATCTGGCCAGCTTCTTCCATCAATGTGAAGAATGTATCAGCTGAATTAATATCTTTGGCTAATTCGCGCACGCTATTTTCAAGTGCAACTGATGTTGTCTCAGAATTTACTGCAGAGCTTTCAGTTCCTGGAATTAATCCTTCACCAGCCATAAGGCCCATGAATGAAAATGGGGCGATTGTTTGTGTTGTTGTAGTAGCCATTATTGTGCTCCTCATTACTTACTGATTTATCAGTATTATTATGCTGTAAGTGCAACCACGTCTGTGTTGCTGTTGAAGAGAATATATGGATAAAGTTTTAATCTAAGTAGACTATAAATGTGCAAACTAGCCATGCATTAAATGCATAGCTAAACACAAAAGCATCCCAAATAATAAACGCCTATATAGTAACCATTTTAAGAATTTTTAGTCGACCATTGAAAATATTGCATTATTTTCAAAGCCCTATGGTTTATTAACCGCATATGAACTGAACTTTAAGAACACGGTTGTGTCACAGAAACTCTCAAAATATCACAGCCATGAGAGCAAAAAGAAATATCGTCCATATAATGATGCCCGATAAAATATAGGGCTTTGCCATTTTCCGTTCAAACCATAAGCGCGGCCGAAACCCCTTGGTCATCAACACTAATAAGCCTGATAAGTTTACGCATACGATATTGACAGAAAGTAACATCAAAGCCCCGAGCGCAGGTTTAACTTGCCCAACGCCGAGCATAAATCCAAAAGTAGCTGTTGGCGGCAATAGCGCCACCGCAACCATAACCCCTACAAGGGTCATTGAAAGCCCCGATGTAAGCGAAAGCACACCAGCAACACCCGATGCAATCGCGAGGGCAACACCATCATAGCCAACGCTCGTTCTACTCATAAGCTCGTGACTGGCAGGCACCTCGCCCCAGATATATCCTGTCAACGCAGATAAAACGAGTGCAACAGAGACACCAGCAAAGGCAGTAACCAACGATTTTTTCATCAGCTCCTTATCACCGAGCGATGTCCCGAGCGCAAGTGCAAGGTTTGGCCCCAGAAGCGGTGCAATCACCATCGCACCAACAACAACAGCAACATTATCCTGCAACAGGCCAATCAGGGCAACAATCGTGGATAGCGTCACCAGCGTGATATATGTGCCGTCCAGTTTGGCCCCACGGTCCATCTTTTGATAAAGCTCCTCACGGGTATCAACTGCGTTATCAAGCTCAACCGCAGGCAAGGTTGCATCAACGCTCAATATATTAACCCGTGCCTTATTGGAAATCAGCAGAACTTCTTGCAATTCATCGATCAAACGTTGACGGCGTGTTGGGCGCGTCAAAAGAAAGAAAAGGGCGTGATCATCATCCAGTAGAACACCTTTATGAAAAGAAACGGCTTCATATTCACCCGCTAGCTTTTTCAGTTTTGCCTCGGCCGCAATTGGTGCTGTTATCTGTAATAGCTTAAGCGCCATAAAATCCCCTGTTCCCTATCATTGAGCATACTATAGCCCCGCTATTAACGCCAACCACTCGTCTTCACTTAACGTTTGAACGCCGAGGTCTTGTGCTTTCTTAAGCTTTGATCCAGCGCCTGGCCCCGCCACAACTATATCTGTTTTTTTAGAAACTGAACCCGCGACTTTTGCCCCTAAACTCTCAGCTTTTGCCTTCGCTTCGTTACGGCTCATTTTCTCTAGCGACCCAGTAAACACAACTATTTTCCCTGCAACCGGACTATCGGTCGATTGAAGTTCAAGCGGAATGATCTTTAATTCCGCAGCTAAATTTGAGACAATCCTACGGTTTTCGGTATCGCGGAAAAAACGGAAGAATGTTTCTGCCATTTTTTCCCCTACACCATCGATATCTATTAGTTCTGCAACCGCCGCTTCATCACCGTTGATTGCCTTATCCATCGCATCAATAAATGTATCAAAGTCGCCGTAATGCCGTGCAAACAGCTTTGCAGTTTGCTGCCCCAAGTGCCGAACACCAAGGGCAAACAGAAAACGATCGAATTCAATGTTTCTTCGGGCACTAATCGCCTGCATCAGGTTACGCACCGATAGATCACCCCATCCTTCCCATTTTTGAATTGGGTTACTGGTGGTGTCATTCTTGGCCTCTAATTTAAAGATGTCAGCAAATTCATTAATCCAGCCGCGCTCATGGAACTGCGCAATCTGTTTTTCGCCCATACCATCAATATCAAAAGCATTACGTGAGACAAAATGCCTAAGCCCTTCAACCTTTTGGGCTTCACACGTCATACCGCCTGTACATCGAACAACAACATCATCACCTTCTGCAACAGCGGCACTGTTACACACGGGACATAGCTCAGGGAAAATATAGGCCGTTGCATCATCAGGCCGCTTTGAAGTATCCACCGACACCACCTGCGGGATTACATCACCAGCCCGCTGAACCGTTACAGTATCGCCAACCCGCACATCTAGGCGTTTAATCTCATCACGGTTATGAAGCGTCGCATTAGAGACAACAACACCGCCAACGGTTATCGGCTCAAGTTTAGCAACCGGGGTCAAGGCACCTGTTCGTCCAACCTGAATATCAATATCCCGAACAACCGTAATCGCTTTTTCAGCAGGAAATTTATGTGCAATTGCCCAGCGCGGTGCCCTCGCAACCATCCCAAGCCGGTCCTGCCAATCAAGCCGGTCAACTTTGTAAACAACCCCGTCAATATCATAGTCGAGCGTTGAACGCTCGCTCTCAATCAAACGATACCGCTCCAAAGCACCAGAAGTTTCATCAAACATATCCATCAAAGGATTTATTACAAAGCCCCATGTTTTAAATAGCTGAACCATTTCCATCTGGCGAGCAGTAGGCACATGGCTGATATCACCCCATGCATAGGCAAAAAACTTTAAGGGACGCGAAGCTGTAATGCTGGTGTCGAGTTGGCGAAGTGAACCGGCTGCTGCGTTACGCGGGTTCGCAAAAATTTTTGCGCCTTTTGCTTCTTGCTCTGTATTCAATGCCGCAAAATCAGACCTGGCCATATAGACCTCGCCGCGCACTTCGAGAACATCGGGCCAGTTATCACCAGAGAGAGTTTGCGGCACGTCTTTAATCGTTAGCGCATTTGCTGTTACATTCTCGCCAGTTTCGCCGTCACCGCGTGTTGCAGCAGAAACAAGTACGCCCTTTTCATAGCGCAGCGCAAGCGATAAACCATCAATCTTTGGCTCTGCCGTTAAAGCAACCGTGATCTCTTCACCTAATCCCAAAAAACGTTTAACCCGACCCACAAAATCAAAAACATCTTCATCATTAAAGGCGTTATCAAGCGACAACATGGGCCGCACATGCTTAATTTTATCAAAGCCTTTTGTTTGCTTTGCTTCAGCAGAATCAAACAATGTTGGCGCACCGACGCGTTTTGACGGGCTATCGTTACGGATAAAATCAGGGAACTGCGCTTCGATCGCCTTGTTCCTCAGGCGTAATTTATCATAGTCGGCGTCCGAAATTTCAGGCGCATCATTCGTGTGATACAAAATATCATGATGCAGGATAAGTTTCGCGAGGCGTTCAAGCTCTTTCTTGGCTTCACGCTTCATCAGGTCCTCAACAGGGATATTCGATAGGTCGACCATTCTATTATATCACTAAAAGCTTATCGGCTGCTGCGCGCGCTTCATTAGTTATTTCAGCGCCTGAAAGCATTCTAGCGACCTCTTCACGGCGTTCATCAATTGTAAGTGCAACGACGTTGGTTTTTGTCACCATACCTTCGTCGCCTTTTTCGATTCTGAAATGTTTCAGACCGCGCGCTGCAACTTGTGGGCTGTGTGTGACAACAAGCACCTGACTTTCGTCTGAAAGGCGCTTTAAGCGTTCTCCAACTGCATCAGCTGTCGCACCGCCAATGCCACGGTCCACCTCATCAAACACCATGGTCGGAGCACTATTACCGCGCGCCAAAACAACCTTAAGGGCGAGAATAAAACGTGCCAACTCACCACCAGACGCTACCTTGACAATAGGCCCAAATGGCGAACCCGGATTGGTTTTTACCGCGAATAATACACGGTCGCCGCCATCTTCATTCCATTCAAGCTCAGGCAGGGCTTCTATTTCCGTTTTAAAGATAGCCTTTTCAAGTTTGAGTGGTGGTAATTCCGCCATAACCATCTCATCTAACTCAGATGCTGCCAGTACGCGGGCACCGTGCAATTGTTTAATTGTAGCGGCCCTCACCTGCTCTGATTTAGCGAGGGCTTTTGTAAGTTCCATTACCTTATCGCCGCCGCGCTCCAACGAAGAAAGCTTCGCTTTAAAATCTTCGTATATTTGAGGTAAATCATCGCATTGGCAATTATGCTTGCGAGCAATCCGGCGCAATTCAAAGAGCCGTTCTTCAGTTACTTCCAGCTCATGCGCGTCAAAGTCCATTTCACGCGCCAGGCCCTCTAATTGCATAATTGCTTCGTTCATCTCAATTGAGGAACGATCAAGGCTTTCCATTGCGCCCTCAAGATGTTTGCGTGTTCGGTCATCGATCCGCTCCATCCGACGAAGTACCCCTCTAAGCGCTTGGTCAGCTCCTTTTTTACCAGTGAGGTCATCCAGAAAACCACCAAGCTCTTCATTCAGCTTTTCTCCCTGCATCATTAAAGCACGGTGCTCAGCAAGCTCTTTCTCTTCACCAACAACAGTAGCAAGACTTGTCAGTTCATCAACAGCATGGCGCAGAAATTCCTCATCGGCCAGCGCCTCATCAAGCTTCCGCTTTTCTGCTTCTAATGATTGTTTAATATCTTTGTACGAAACGACCGCATCTTTCGCAGCTTTCAGTTCCTTAGTATAATTACCAAATGTATCAAGTAATTTACGGTGTGCAGCAGGATCAAGCATGCCCCGGTCATCATGTTGACCATGAATTTCAACAATCATATCACCAATTGTCGCTAACAACCCCTGACTCACTGGCTGATCATTCACCCAGGCACGGCTTTTCCCATCCTTGGTAATCTGACGCCTGATAATCAGCGCATGCCCTTCTGTATCAATACCATGTTCATTTAGGCACGCAAAGACAGGGTGTTTAACGTCCAGATCAAAATCAGCAACAACACTGCCATGATCACAATCCTGACGCACAAGAGCACGATCAGCACGAGAACCAAGCGCAAGGCCAAGCGAATCTAACAAAATAGACTTACCTGCACCTGTTTCGCCCGTTAAAACATTCAACCCGTTCGATAAATCAAGGTCGAGCTTCTCGATTAAAACAATATCGCGAATAGAGAGGCTTGCAAGCACCCCTGCCCCCTCGTCTGTTATAATATCAAGAGAATAAACGGCTCAGCCACGAGCCTTCACGATTTTCAGGCTCAAGATCTTCATCGCCTAGAAGTCGATAACTGTGCCGATACCACTTACTATCAGGGAAGTTGTGCCCCAAAACAGCAGCAGCCGTCTGCGCCTCGTGCTTAATACCAAGCGCCAGATAACTTTCTACCAATCGGTGAAGAGCTTCCGGTGCATGACTGGTGGTTTCATATTGTTCAATAACATTCTTGAAACGACCAATCGCTGCCAAATATTCCTGACGGTTCAAGTAAAACCGACCAACTTCCATATCTTTTCCGGCCAAATGGTCGCTTGTGAGGGCGAGTTTCAATTTTGCATCTTCTGCATACTCGCTATCCGGGAAGCGTCTTATCACTTCGATCAACGCATTCTGTGCTTGCGCTGTTTCTTCCTGATCCCGGCCTACGCCTGTGATACGTTCGTAATGACACAAGGCGATCAAATAATACGCATAAGGGGCCGAAGCATTACCAGGGTGTAGCTGTAAAAAGCGTTCCGCTGCTAAAATGGCATCATCGTATCTATTACTTTGATAATTTGAATATGCAGCCATTAATTGTGCGCGTCTTGCCCAAATGGAATATGGATGCTGCCTTTCCACTTCGTCAAATGCCGCAGCAGCAAGCCGATAATTCCGCCTGCGCAACTGATCCTGACCAAGGTTGTATAACACCTCAACATCGCGTGCTACATAACGATCCTCGCTGTCACCTCCGCCGCATGCAGCGACGCCGAGCAGTGAAGAACCCAATATTATCTTTTTAAGCCAGTTAGTTACCATTTTAACTAAAAACTCCCGACATAGTTTAATTCTACCCTTGCATTTCTATTATAAGGTTTTAATCTAATCATAATGCAACCATAGATCAGTATCATACCTTAATATGCAGCGTGTAGAAACTCTTACAGCATATGATTTAGCATATGTCACCGTGCGCTGCCAATGACGAAGTATGATAAAAATAAGAGGAAAGTGCGGCATGGTTAAGAAAGAGCATAATTCAAACGATGATACTATCGAAACACAAGCCCGAAAAGCTGATGTAATTGATCGGCATGTCGGAAAGAAACTTCGTGAACATAGACGCATGCTTGAAATGTCTCAGCAAGACGTTAGCGAACTTCTCGGTATATCTTATCAACAAATTCAGAAATATGAGAGCGGAGCAAACCGAATCAGTGCTGGGCGGCTGTATACGCTTGCATATATTATGCAAATACCAGTTCATAAATTCTTTGAAGGTTTACCACCTGCTGGACAGCTTATTACTAAGACACAGGCAGATATGCACCCGGCTTCGGCAACAGATCAATATACCTCAGACTATGCAAACAATAGGAGTCAGGAAGTTACTCAAGCATTAGAAACGCTCGTGCAAGCGATACAGCGTTCCTCATACCCATAAAGTATTTGAAAATCAGGCGCTGAGATTATAGAGCAACCTCTTTCTCAGTGCCTGATGTTATATTTTATTTACGAACCACGGCGTCATAGGCATGCATGAGATTTTTCGTTATATCCCCAACGGCAAATCTGTAGGGCCCAATTTCTGATAAAGGGCTAACTTCCGCAGCTGTACCAGTTAGGAAAGCCTGTTCAAAGCCCTCCATTTCCGCTGGCATAATAGAGCGTTCTATTACTTCTATACCCATTTCCCGCGCCAATTCCATAATTGTCCGTCTCGTAATTCCATCAAGAAAACAATCAGGCGTTGGGGTATGAATAGCGCCGTCCTTTACAAAAAATACATTTGCTCCCGTCGCTTCAGCAACTTGCCCTCTGTAATCAAACATCAAGGCATCATCATAACCTTCAGCTTCTGCCTTATGTTTCGAAAGCGTACAAATCATATATAAACCGGCTGCTTTGGCATGAACAGGGGCCGTATCAGGCGCAGGACGTCTCCAATCCGAAATAGATAGCCTCAATCCTTTCAGGCGCGCTTCATCAGAAAAATATGACGGCCATTCCCAAACAGCAATACCAGCATTGATGCCGGCATTCTGAGCAGACACCCCCATCATTTTACTGCCCCGCCAAATGATAGGGCGGCAATAAGCATCCGAGAGATTATTCAATTCAAGGAGCTTATTACATGCGTTATTTATCTCACTTTGGGTGTAGGGTATATCTAAATCCAACATCTCTGCTGAAGCGAACAATCGCTCTGTATGCTCTTCCAGTTTAAATATTTTCCCACCATAAGCCCGCTGTCCCTCAAAAACCGCACTACCATAATGCATTGCGTGCGTTAACATATGGACTTTCGCGTCGGCCCACGGTACCATCTCACCGTTCAACCAAATCCATCCCTCTCTATCGGCAAATGACATATCAGCCATTTCATTTCTCCAAATACCTACACTTTAGTAATAATATACTTTTTTTATATTGATATTTGTAACATTATGTCAAATAATCAGTCAATATTCCTGACATAATAATTTGGAAAAAAATGCAAACACGTCTACCACCATCAAACTTATACCTCCGGGAGGAGGAACTGCGCCGCGGCGTTGAGCTTTTATATTTTGCGTATAGGGACTTTACCGGTGACCCTGATAATATCCTCATTAAACAGCAATTTGGACGGGCACATCACCGCGTTCTTTACTTTGTGGGGAGAAACCCAAACATCCCTGTGTCAGGGTTGTTAAAGCTCCTTCGAATCACAAAACAAAGTTTATCTCGTGTACTTAGTCAACTCATGGACGAAGGTTATATTGTTCAGGAACAAGGAATAATGGATCGGCGCCAGAGACTTCTCAAATTAACTGAAAAAGGGATAAAGTTCGAAGCTGAGCTATTTTCCAGCCAACGCGAACGTATTGCACGCGCTTATAAAAATGCTGGACCCGAGGCGGTTTCTGGCTTTTGGGAAGTGCTTTTAAATATCATCGACGGCGAACACCGCGACAGTGTTTTAAAACAGATTGAGAAATAAACTGACCGACTTGCATTTTCAGCTAATACGTGTTTGCATAAACTATGGAGTATTTGGAAGGTTTTGAAGATTTTCTGGAAGTATGGGAACGCCTACCAAGAGGTAATAGCGCGCCAATTCCCTACCGCCGTGATATAAACCCTGCAAACTTGGGAGAGCTCATGCCGAGCATAGGCGTAGCAGAACTCTTGGGAAGAAAAAACCTCACCTTTTCCTATTACGGAAGTCGCATCGAAACACTCTCAAGCATGTTGTTAACTGATAAAAACTATTATGACTTGCTCTCTGATCAATTTAAATTGGCAATGGATAGTTTTCACCAGCAACTCTTCGGCATGCCCTGCGGCGCTTATGTTGAAGATTTAATCTCAACAGCATCGGGAAATAAATATATCTTTCGGAATCTGCAATACCCACTCCTTGACGAAAAGGGTGTCCCCAGCTTTATGATTGTTTACGCAAGCGCACGCAAACCAGCCGAAGATAAAAGCTTACGTGACCAAAAACGATTACAAGCATCGAGCATTAAAACAGTCAGGTTCATAGATTTAGGCGCTGGAGCACCGTCCAGCTATGTTGAAGACTTTGCTTTTCACTCGGGCAAGTAACAAACAGATAATCACGCCAACGGCTTATTTCTGGATTAAGTATACATAATTTGAAACGTGTAATCGGCTTATATAAGCCCCAGCAACAAACAGGCCGCCAATATGCAAAAAGAAACTCAAAAATCAATTGCCCAATGGGCAGAGACCACCTTTGGAACCGCTTCGGACCACACAAGCTTAATAGACCGTACCCTCATTGAAATTGAGGAATTGCGTTCAGCAGTTAAAAGCGGCTCTAAAACTGATACCTCAAATGAACTTGCTGATGTTTTAATCATTCTATATCGACTTGCAGAATTAAATAACATCGATCTAACCCATGCTATTAATCATAAAATGGCTATCAATCGATCCCGCCGCTGGGAACAAGCCGGAGATGGTACAGGCAAGCATATAAATTAACATATGCACTAAATCAAAAGGCCGCAGTGATGCGGCCTTTTTTCAATATAGAAAAATACGATTAATGACGTTTATTCGTCTTCGTAGAAGTTTTTACCTGCCTTAACTGGACGCCAGATTTTCTTCATTGAGAAATACAGCAGAATCGTCAATACAGATAAGAAGATGATAACCATTACACCAAGCTTATGACGATCATGCAAATTAGGCTCTGCCGTGTACATCAAAAAGTTAACAACATCTTTCGACATCTGATCAAGATTAGCTTCAGGGTTTCCTGCTGCATATTCTACGATCCCTTCAGCAAGCGGCGGCGCCATAGAAATAACACTACCCTTAAAGTATGGGTTGTAATATTTACCAGCACTTACATTGATACCTTCAGGAGCATCGCTTTCATCTTCATAGCCTGTCAAAAGACTATAAACATAATTTGCACCGTCATGACGCGCTTTAACCATTAGCGAGAGATCAGGGGGAACTGCCCCACCATTTGCTGAAGCTGCTGCATTGTCATTACGGAATGGGCTTGGGAAAGCATCCTGCGGCAAGCCTTTACGAATTGTCTGATCGCCTTCATCATCAATATCGCCGTCAACTTCATATTCAGCAGCAATCGCCTTGATCTGATCTTCATTATAACCAAGCTTGTCAAGGTTACGGAAGCGGAAATATTTCAGGCCGTGACAGGCTGAACATACTTCTTTGTAAATTTGAAAGCCACGCTGAGCAGACTGATAATCAAAGTCACCAAAAATGCCTTGGAATTTCCACTCAACCTGTTTCGGGTGCTTACCAGCACCAGCAGCACTAGCTGCTGACGCTACGCCGGCTGTAACACAAAGGGCAACAGCAATGTTTTTAAGTAGTTTCATGCTTATTATCCTTTATTCAGCAGGCATTGTTTTTGGTTTGATAACCGCTGCCGCAATGCTTTCCGGCAATGGAAGCGTCTTCTCAACCCGACCTAGTACAGGAAGGATAATAAGGAAGTGTGCAAAATAATATGCAGTAGCTAACATTCCCAAATGTATCGCTTGTATACTGGATCTATACGTTTCAAGCATTTTTGCTAATTCAGCATCATTTACACCAGCGATTCGCGCCGCTTGATTAATATCCATGCCACTATCGATAGACGCTTTGACAGCTTCAGGGGCCGCTTTAATAATTTGCTCAAGTATTGCTGCGGTATTAGGCCCCAAATCTACCAGAACTAAATCTGGGGATATACCTCCAACATACATCAACACAAACATATCTACGACCAAGATTGTGAAGAATATCTTAAACATAGGTCTGAAGTTTCCTGATCGCACTTTACTTCCATCCAACCAAGGCAAGAAAAACCAAACAAGGATAGATGCAAACATTGCAATTACACCCAAAAGCTTCGCATCAATTGGCCCAAGATCAAATGTAATCGACCGCAGGATCGCGTAAAATGGCAGAAAATACCATTCAGGAACAATCGATGCAGGCGTTACAAGCGGGTCAGCTGGAATATAGTTATCCGGGTGACCGAGTGCATTTGGTGCAAAGAACAAGAAATAAGCGAAAAATATCAAGAAAACACCAAGTCCAAACGCATCCTTAACTGTGTAGAAAGGGTGGAAGGGGATTTGGTCAGCCGTTGATTTCACTTCGATACCAAGCGGATTGCCTGAGTCTGAGATCTTCTTTGCCCAAAGGTGAAGAATAACCACGCCAGCAATCACAAATGGCAATAGATAGTGTAAGCTGAAGAAACGGTTCAATGTTGGATTATCAACAGAGAAACCACCCCAAAGCAGCGTTACAATGGATTCGCCGACTACAGGAATTGCCGAGAACAGGTTTGTAATCACAGTCGCACCCCAGAAAGACATCTGCCCCCAAGGAAGAACGTATCCCATAAAGGCTGTCGCCATCATAAGAAGGAAGATTACAACGCCTAGCATCCACAGTACTTCACGCGGTGCCTTGTATGAACCAAAGTAAAGTCCGCGGAAAATATGGGTATAAACCACGATAAAGAACATGGAGGCGCCGTTCGCATGCATATAGCGAATAAGCCAACCATAGTTCACATCGCGCATGATGCGTTCCACAGAATCAAAAGCAAACATGGTGCTTGCAGTATAGTGCATTGCCAAAACAATGCCTGTGATGATTTGCAGAACAAGCATGATTCCGGCGAGCGAACCGAAGTTCCACATGTAATTAAGATTACGCGGGGTCGGTGTTCCTGGCCCCATAACGCTATTTGCAACAGTTAGGATCGGCAAGCGTTCCTCAAGCCATGCAAGCGCTTTATTATTTGGTGTTACCGGTGAAAGTGCCATTTTTTGATCCCCTTACCCGATTTTCAAAACTGTATCTGACAGGAATGCATATTCCGGAACAGATAAATTCTTCGGCGCAGGCCCCTTACGGATACGGCCAGATGTATCATAGTGTGAACCATGGCACGGACAGAACCAGCCACCAAATTCACCTTTATCATCGCCGGATTTAGTTCCCAAAGGTACACACCCTAAATGCGTACAAACACCAACAAGAATAAGCCATTGCTCTTTCCCGGCAGTTACACGTTCTTCATCGAATTGCACATCAGGTAGGCCGATGTCATCAGCCAGGCGTGCTTCTTCGATTTCAGTTGGCGTACGGTGACGGATGAAAACTGGTTTCCCGCGCCACTTAACCAAAATTGACTCGCCCTCTTCAACCGCCGAAATGTCAACTTCAACAGACGCAAGTGCAAGCGTATCAGCCGCCGGGTTCATTTGGTCAATAAAAGGCCATACCGCAACAGCAGCGCCAACAGCGCCCATCCCCGTTGCAGCAATATGAAGAAAGTCGCGCCGTGTAGCGTCGTCTTCATGGTTTTTCGTATCTTCGATAGTGCTCATCTATTCTTCCTTGGCAGGAATATGCTTTAAACAGCAAAAATTCATAATATCCCAGGTACTATTGTAACCTAACAAAGCACCATATCTATGCGTCATGAAGCCGCATAAATCTGATGCAGAGTAGCTTATCCCCAGAAGCAATTGCTAAATAACTAACCCCTTAGCCCCAGAGATTTCAGATTGGTTTAATCCCACGCGCCTCAAGAGGCAAGGATTTATCCTCAGAAACAATAAAAAAAACCTCCAAACAAAACGTTAAGATCAAGATTTGATTGCAAGAATGCCATTGATTTCATAGGGTCGGGGCAAATTTCACTGAAGATTATGCAATTACCCTTATGAATGTAGCGCTTTATCAACCTGATCAGCCACAGAATGCTGGCACAATATTACGCACTGGCGCCTGTCTTGATATACCGGTTCACGTTATCGAGCCTTGCGGCTTCCCTTTTTCAATTAAGGCATTCAGGCGCTCTGCGATGGATTATGCTGATTTGGCAACCATCAACCATCATGCTGATTACACAGCATTTGAAAATACCTGCCGAAAAGCGAAACAGCGTATCATACTTTTAACAACCAAATCCGATTGCTCATATCTGGATTTCAAGTTTAAAGATAATGACGTTCTAATGGTAGGCAGTGAATCATCAGGCGTGCCGGAAAACGTACACAATAATGCGGACGCAAGGATAACAATCCCCATGCGGACAGAAGCCAGATCTCTTAATGTTGCCATGTCGCTTGCAATGGTGCTTGGTGAAGCGATCCGGCAGACCGAACACTCTAATAAACTCTTAAATACTTGACCAACATATTGGACATAACATGACCGACACGTTAGCTATCGCAGAATATAAAGAAAAAGCTGCCAAATGGTTTGAAAAATTACGCAATGAAATTTGCGACAGTTTTGAAGCAATCGAATGCGATAACAAAGGCCCTCTCTCATCACGCGCACCAGGAAAATTTGAACGGAAAAGTTGGCAACGAGAAAACCAGGGCGACGGCCATGAAGGCGGCGGCGGTACAATGTCTATCATGCGCGGCGGTCGTGTCTTCGAAAAGGTCGGCGTTAACATTTCAACTGTACACGGTACATTCACTGAAGAATTTGCAAAGAATATCCCTGGTGCCAGCGAAGACCCAAGGTTTTTTGCAACTGGTATATCGCTTGTTGCCCATATGAACAGCCCACGTGTGCCTGCTGTTCATATGAACACACGTTTTATTGTAACAACCAAAAACTGGTTCGGCGGAGGTGCCGATTTAAACGCGCCATTACCTAACACAGAAGATACAACAGCCTTTCATAAAGCCTTTAATGAATGCTGTGATCGTCATGACCCTGAATATTATCCAAAATTTAAAAAATGGTGTGACGAATATTTTTATATCAAACATCGGAACCGTGCACGCGGTGAAGGTGGAATTTTCTATGATCAACTTAACACAGGTGATTGGGAGGCCGATTTCGCATTCACACAGGATGTAGGCAAAACCTTCAATGAAGTTTATCCTGCTCTAATTAGAGAACATATGAACGAAGAGTGGACTGATGCCGAGCGCGAAAAGCAATTAGAGTATCGGGGATATTACGCTGAATTCAATCTGGTTTATGACCGTGGTACAACATTTGGTCTTAAAACTGGTGGAAACGTAGACGCTATTTTAATGTCACTCCCTCCCGAAGCCAAATGGCCATAAGAATTTTCTTTATGCACCATAATGCTTGATGATTTGACCATATATGTAACGCTTTTCGTTAACGCTTTCATCGCGGCAACTTTATTTCCCGCATTATCAGAATTAACCTTTGCCGCTCTGCTTAGCGGCAACATTGGCCATCCTTTGATACTGCTGATTGCTGTGTCCACAGGTAATATTTTAGGGTCCGTCGTCAATTGGGTACTTGGGAGATTTATTATCTCCCAAAACAAATTGAAGCAGAAATACAGTATCAAGCCTGCGTATATTCGCGCAAAAAAGTTTTTCAGTCGTTTCGGATTATACAGCCTGTTATTTGCCTGGTTGCCTATCATTGGCGACCCTATAACGTTTATCGCCGGTATTTTTCGCGTAAGGTTTATGCCTTTTATTATTCTTGTCAGCATAGGAAAAATAACGCGTTATGCCATTATTCTATTTGTCTTTCAAACAGCTATCGATACGTAATCATACCTCCCGCCGCGCCTGCAAATGTCATGGCGAATTTGAGAATAACTTTTCGCCGAGGCCTCAAAACAACCAAGGCCACCCAAAACCTATCAGTAAAAAGACCTCAATTTTGAGAATACATTTCCAAGCGTTTTAGCTATCGTAATGCTCTTTATATTCTGTAATTAAATCCGCTTTACTCATAGCGAAATCACTATCAATCCATACTGTTTCAATAATCCTGAGCATGTTAGTAATCTCCGGCCCCGGTTCATAACCGCTGTCGATCAAATCACGACCTTTCACAGGGCATATGGGAACAGACCAGTTCTTCAAATCTTTTAGAGCACTCGCATTCTCAGAAACAAACGTAAATAACTCGCTAGAGATTGGTACTAGATGCTCGAATATATCATGCCCAAATCGGTAGATTAGCACCTTTAATAGTGTATCAGTTATTGCTGAATGTTCAGTTTTCTCTTTTAAGAACTCACTCGCTTTATATATTTGCGTTAAGTGGCGAATTTGTACATTAGATAGTTTTAAGGCTTTGCCAACCTGCGCATATCCAGCATAGTCGGCACCATAAAAACATATAAATCGACGCCACGGCATTATACCAAACTGTATTGCAGTCTCTCGACCTGCTAAAACTTCCAAAGCTTTAAGGTAATCGATATGCTCAACATGGGCGCTATCAGGCATAATTTCAGAGACAATACGCGATGCTGACATTCGCTCTAACGCTTTATAAGGCTTTGGTGCTTTGAGTAGTTTAAAGAGTTCATCTCGAATACGTTCAATCGAAAGCTTTTCAAGGCACATCAAAGATTTACAACATGCCTCATAACCAGACTGATCTATATTCCCCACCCCATACCAGGCAAAAAACCTGAAGAAACGGAGAATACGAAGCGCATCTTCTTCAATACGCAAGTGCGGGTTACCGATAAACCTCACCTTCCCTTGCTTTAAATCAGCAACACCCCCACATGGATCAAAAAATTTACCTTTTGCATCCACATAAATTGCATTGATGGAAAAATCACGCCGCATTGCATCGAGTGTCCAATCATCTGTATATACAACATGTGCATGCCGCCCGTCGGTTTGGGCATCAACACGAAGTGTTGTTATCTCGACATCAAGGCCTTTCGAATGGGCGGTAATAGTTCCGTGTTTCAAACCGGTTGGGATAACCGAAATACCGGCTTTTAAAAGCTTAGACATAACGGTTTCAGGTAATAATGATGTTGCGGCATCGATATCATGGATTGGTTTGTCGATGATACTGTCTCGCACGGCCCCACCAACAAAACGGATAGCATCGACACCCAATATTTCCACGAGGCGCTTGATGAACGGATCACCCAGCCATGAAAATGCCTTGTCGAAATTTTGTATAGTCACTTGTTTGAACCGTCGCCAGGCTTTGATTGGCTGGATTCTCGTTGCCTGGAGTTCATGTTATCTCCGGCCTCAATACTCGGTTCATCATCAGTTGGAACGGCATTAGGGTCATCCGTAAAATAACCGGGAATAATCTTTCCAGCCTCAACACGCGCTGGTACATAATATTGTCCGGGGTCGCCGCGATCATCCTCGGTAAAATACAGCGTTGCAGCAAGTAATATGACAACACCCAGAATAATTATCAGGGCTTTTCTAATAGCGCCGATATCATTGAAGTCACGCGCATTGCCATTTTCATCGGCACTTGCCCGAGCCTTTTTAAACCGCAGATACAACCAGTAAATCAATAAAATGGCAGGAAGCGTTAACAGCAGTATTCGAATAATTGCAGCAATCATAATATTTAACGATGTTGTACCGCCTCCATCAAATCCACGAGATTAACCAGCATTGCAGCCGTTGCTCCCCATATATAGTAATCTTCATACGGTATACTATAATAATGTCTGCGCATACCTTTCCAGATTGCGCTTTCGCGTTTATGGTTTGCCCGGTTCAAGATAAAATCAAGCGGAACTTCAAACACTTCTTCTACTTCTGCATCATGCTTATTGATGGCAAACCCCGGCCGTAGCGTCCCGACAACAGGTATAATCTCAAAACCTGTTCCAGTATAATAAGTATCAAGCGTACCTTTCAAAGAAATAAAATCACCTGAAATACCGACCTCTTCATATGTTTCCCTCAGGGCAGCCGCATCAGCGCTGACATCCTGCGGGTCAATACGCCCCCCGGGAAAGCTAACCTGCCCTGCGTGTTTTGTAAGCGACTGGTTTCGTTTCGTTAACAAAACGGTTGGCGTTTTATGCATAACAACAGGAACAAGAACCGATGCCGGTTTTGCATCCACCATTAAATCGGACAGATCGCGGTCCCGTTCCCCTTGGAGAGAATTAACATTGGCAGCATTTTGACCAAGATTTTTGTTTAAATCAGCATCGCTTCTAATCCCTTGGGCAGCAGGGTTTTCTCTCGCCAATGCTCGCTCAATCCAGCCTTCCAACATCATGTATTCCTCAAAACTATTCCAAATCACCCAAACGATAAAATTGCCCAGCACTTTCAACAAAAAAGGCCTCGTTACCATTCAGGATTTTCGCTACTGCATATTCAGCAAGCTCATAAAAAACCGACCGTGAAATCAATGCATCAAGTCGTCCCCTAACCCTGACATATGGCCTTGGTTCAGTCTTTTCAGCATTATCAACAACCCACAAAGGATGCTCTGCCCCCACAATAACCTCATCACCGACATTCGTGATAAAATGTAAATGGCGGCCCTTATGGCTATCCACCATGTTCATTTTTGTCACTACAAAGGGAGCGTCCTCAACCGTAATCCCAATTTTTTCAACAGGTGTAACAAGATAGGTTTTACCATCGTCATCTTTTCGGAGAACACTGGCAAACAATTTCACCATCTTTTCACGCCCAATCGGTGTTCCCATGTAAAACCATGTACCATCCACAGCAATACGCATATCAATATCACCGCAAAAATCAGGATTCCATTTATCAACAGGAGGAAAAGACTGCCCCTTCACTTGTTTAATAATTTCTTCTAAACGCAAATTAGAAGTAGGCTCGCTCACTATCTTCTCCATTTTATTGGTTCTGTAAGGCCCCAATATAACACCAAAGCAATTTATTATCTCAAGGATATTTAAAGTTATTGCCTAACTTATCTGAGCCATCTCAGGGCAAAAACGACTGTGCGGCAGATCAGCATGCCCAAAACTGGAAGCAGGCTCAATTGCCATAAGCTGACCAACTGTTGGCAATGAAGGCAAACTGCCCCATTCCCGAACCAGTAACCTACCTGCATCCCTGTTGCCCGGCATTGAAATATATTTTGGCTTCACAGAACGGAACCCGAACTCACCATAATATTTCAAGCAACCAACCAACATAATCCGGCTATAGCGTTTTGCATCCACATTTTCCAAGGCTGCCCTTAACAAAAGTTTACCTTGTCCAGAGCCCTGTATGCCCGGGTCCACCGCAAGCGGCCCCAAGAAAAGCGTGTCATGATTTACCCCACCAAGAGCGTCGCGGATGATAGCTGGCCAAAACCTAACGGTTCCGAGAATTTTACCCCGGGATCGCAAAACCAGATTAAGCTGATCAATGGGATCAACATTCTCTCTGATACTGTAGGAAGATTTTGATTTTCTACCCTTACCAAAGGATACATCCAGCAAAGTTTCTATCTGGGGAACATCAAGTGCATGTTCCTGATCGATAATGATCATACCATTTTTCCATATCAAGGCGCGCGTACGCCGTCACAACAATAATTACGAGAAAACCAGTAATTATCGTCGTCGAAGCCGTCGGGCTTTATTGATATGGATAGATTTCAGCATGTCGCCAGTAACACTTTCATTAAATCGAGGGCGCAACTTAATGAAAGCTATACTGTTATGCAACATGTTTAATGCAAATACTAAATGTTTCTGTCAACCAGTCCCATATGCCTTACAGAGCAACGATTCACATATCAAAACCTATCGGCCTACTTATTCTGCTGCATTGATAAATCCGTAAGCACTCAGTCGTGGAATACAGCTCAACTCTAATTCATATCGAGCCTTGGCAAAGACACCCAAAACCCTATCCAAATCCACACGGGTTAAGTTAGCATTTATAGTAAAACGCACAAGAGCTGCCCCTTCAGCCGTTGCAGGAGGCGCAAATACTGATCCATATACGCCGTTTTGCGCAAGATAATCACGTAATGTAATTGTATCTGGATTTGACCCTGCAATAATAGCAATAATCTGACTATCACATTCGCCTACATCATACCCTAACGCCAACAAACCATCTCGTAAGTATGCATGATTTTCATGTAACTTCTCGCGGCGCCATGTTTCATTGTTTATGATGTCTAGTGTTTTTTCAAAGCCAGCAATTTCATATGCCAAGACAGATGTACTGAATATCATTGGAAAGGCCTCATAACGGAAAAATTCCATATTCCGTTTTGAACCAGCGACAACACCGCCCCTTGCAGCGATTGCCTTGGACAGACCAATTGTCCTAAAATGAATCCGGTCTTGTAGCCCCATCTCTACGGCAATACCCCCACCTGATTCACCGTGACAGCCAAAGGAATGTGTTTCATCTAAAATTATTGCACAATCGTACTCTTCAGCTATCTCTACTAATTGTTCCAGCGGACATATTTTGCCGTTCGTACTATAGAGCGCGTCCACAACGATTAAACCCGGTCCATATCGCTTAACTTTACGGTGCAAGTCATCAACATTGTTATGTCGGAATGGCCGTGCCCTAGCCCTTGCGCAAGCTACCCCTTCCCAAAGGGACGCATGCGCTTTTATATCGATATAAATATTAGTTCCTTGCTTAGCAAAAGCCTGAATAATGCCAGTATTAGCATTATAACCCGACATACACAGAACCGCGTCTTCGGTCTTTAAAATCGATGCCATTCGTGTTTCAAATGATTTGTAAGCATCCATCCGGTCATGAGTAAACACTCTGGACATAGCATCGCCATGCCCTTGTTCCATCAACATTTGAGCTTTTGCTGATGCAATCCGCTTATCAGAAGCAATTGACAAATAATCATTAGATTGCATTTTAATTGCATCATTATTTAAAGTGGCAGAGTCTCCTAATACAATATGTGAATGATGTTTATCTCGGTCCAATAAGAAACCTTGTTGAACAATTTCATTTATAAAAAAGGGGTTTACTGGCGATTTACAATTTTCATCGACGCCACTACACTTCTGTATTGAATTCAGCATATGGAATCCTTTCTAGAGTTGCTGATGACATTAAGAAAGAATAGTGTAATACTAAATATTGCTAACGGAAATATAGAGATAATGAATAGTCAGTATTTATCGAGAAAAAGATGTTTCTGAAAACTAACCCAGTATATGATTTTGAATACACTCAAATAAAAGTACGGATGCTATCTTTATTAGCAATGTTAGGTTTCCCTACATATTATTATATTTGGCAATATTTACTACCTCAGCAGTACGAAAACCTTACTTTAAGAATAGTCGGCACCATCTTTGGAATAATTTGCTTTTCAACAAGCTTTTCAAAAGATGAAACAAAACAAAAACACTTTAAATTACTATATTTTTTCTTATTCACATACAGCCTACCGTTTTTTTTTACTTACTTATTCTTGCAAAATAACGCTAACGGAGCTTGGCTCGGCTCATTAATTTGCGCTATTCTTTATCTCGCATTGATAATGAATCTGTCCAATTTCATAACCATGACTGCCTTTGGTGCAGGAACTGCTGTTATTTATTTTTTACTTTCATCTAATACAGAAGTAGATATAGTAAATTTACTTGAATCAATACCAGTTATTATCTTTGCAATACTTGGCGGCTTAGTAATGAAATTCTCAGAACATTGGGCAATTACTTCAAATCGCAAGAAAGCTATTGCATTAGCAGGATCATTAGCTCATGAATTAAGAACACCGATGTTGGGTTTAAAAATGGAAATAGATAATTTCATACATTTACGAGAAGAACCAAATGAAGATCCATCATCAAACCTAAACGAGGATAATTATGCAGAAACATCTCAACGACTCCAGCGGCATATTGCTAAGTCATCTCTGATTATCGATAGTTTACTTCAAAACGTTAAAGAAGAAAAAATTAACACAAGCGCCTTTGTTTCATATTCATTAGACATGATTATTCAAGATGCAATTGCACACTTTCCGCTAACCGAGAAAGAGAAAAAACTCATTCATACTGACACTAAAAATGATTTTCATTTCTGGGGCGATGATTTACTCATGTCTCATGTTATTATGAATTTGCTGAAAAACGCCCTTAGGGCAGTTTCGATCGCTGATCGGGGTACTATTACCATTAGCCTAAACCCTGCGGATAAAAAAGTAGACCGAAACAAGTATAATACACTCATCATACGAGATACAGGCACCGGCATAAAACGCAGAGAAGTTGCAAAAATATTTGACCGCTTTTACTCAGGCCCAAAAGGTGGGATCGGTCTTGGTCTTGCCTTCTGCGCTAGAGTGATTAATAGTTTCAAAGGAACAATCACATGTCGGTCTGAATACGGCGAATATACAGAATTCGTCATTCGATTACCACGGGAGGAAAACTAAACAATGCCATCGCCATATAATCCCGACATGCCATTTTTTCACCCATGCAGCACCCTCATACTTGATGATGATGAGGACTTTCTTGGTTCTATGCGTACCTTTATTTCACGCCAAGCCGCCAGTCTTTGTTATTCTTCCCCAGGTCAGGCGATGCAAAAATTGTTTCATACGCAGGAAATAACAAGCGAACTTCATGAGTTTTTCTCTAAATATGGTTACGGTGTCGACGGGAAAAGTGTTGAAACTGGTGACTGTGTTGTTCTGCTTAAATCATCAAAGCTTCGACAATATACGCAATTGGAAGATCGCTTTAAGATGATTTCAGTTGTCATCGTCGACTATCAAATGCCAACAATGACTGGATTAGAATTTTGCCGGGCCATTGCTGATATTCCTGTCAAAAAAATTCTCCTGACCGGTAAAGCAAACACAGATCAGATTATTAATGCCTTTAACGAAGGATTGATTGACCGCTTTATTTCCAAAAGTGACCCTGATGCTCTCGCAAAAATTACCCAAATGGTCAAACAGCTTCATCAGGAATTTATCGGGGACGCGCTATCACCCTATGCGAAAGCATTGCGCGTTGCCCATGCCCAGGAATTTGAACAGCATGATGTTAGTGTTGTTCTGGATCAAGTTTACGATCAATTCCCTTTCACTGAATATTATTACCTACCACAGCCCAGAAGTTTTCTTCTATGCAACGGAGAAGGCGAAACAAAACTTTGCCTGCTGGCAACCGCACAAGAACTGAGTGACCTCGCAGGCGTTGTTGAAAGCTCAATCGGTGACGGGGCAGCGGCCAAGATGCTACGCTCTGGCAAGGCAATCACATGGGGCCTATTTGACTGGCTGGAAGGCAGTGAAAGCCCAAAAGGTGCGCCGGAAAATATCTTCTTTCCCTGTCATACATATAAAACCTGGAAATGGACACTCCTGCCACCGACCATGTTTACAGATAATACCGAAGGTCAGGCGCCGTCATGGAATGAATACCGCAAACAAACGATGAAGTTTCCGTTTAACATAGCTGGGGATGCTGCTTAATTATTTAAGCAGAATGCCTAATAAAAAAGCCTATTCACCCAAACGTCCTTACCTTGCAGACACGATCATATCGAGCGACTGATCAATTTCGTAGCTTGCCATTATAACGGTTTGCACGGAGCGTAAAAAGAAATCCTGAGGTATTGTATCAAAATCATCCGTTGGTTGATGATAATAGGGATGGTCCTCAACACCAAAATAGACGAACGGTATACCTGCTTGATAAAATGGCCCGTGATCCGACTGTAATGTCCAGTCATTCACCCCCAGCGAAGGGTCATCATGTCCCATCGATAATGTTACGGGAACCAATGGTATCAAGCTAGTTATAACCGGCTTCAAATTTGGTGTGTGATATGCACCGGCTGCGTATAATTCATTTTTGTCTGAACGGCTCAGCATATCAAAATTAATATTAAAATCAGCCTTCGTTGACTGAGCATCATACTCTTTGATCAGCGCACGGGCGCCGTGCAGCCCCATTTCTTCTGCGTCAAGAAAGGCAAACACAATATCATTAGCAGGTGGGTTATGCTGAAACGCCTCAATAACAGCCAGCAAGCCAACCACACCAGATGCATTATCATCTGCGCCGTTATAAACCTTCCCGCTGCGTACACCAACATGATCATAATGCGCAGATATGACAATTAATTTACGGTCATTTTCAGGCTTTGTACCCGATATTGTGGCGAGTATATTAACGCCAGTCATCGGTATCTCTTCTTCATCGCTGATATTATTCAGAAAATCAAAAGAATGTTCATAACGGCCATTTAAAGGAGCAGCATCAAGGGTCTTAAGCCGATTGATAATATAAGCCCTAGCCTTTGCATTTCCGTCAGTTCCAGTTCGACGGCCTGCCATTTCATCCGCGGACAATGTTTTCAAGGCTGATAAAATAAATGTATCATCATAGGATAACTGAACAGAACTAGCTAAGGGTTGTTTATAAATAACCTTAGCTTGAATTTCTTCATGATTACTGCACGCAGCAATCAAAGCAAGCATGAATAATACTATAATACTAACCTTAGTTTTCACCATAATAATACATCAACGTTCACATCTAGCACATAAGTATATGTGTGTACAAAGCTCTTCAAAAAATACAACTTATAAAAAATTCAATATAGTTCAGTATATCTAGTTTTATGTAAGTCCATGTAATTATGATTTAAAATCATCTAGATACCGTATAAGTAAAATAAAACACATACCGGCTTTAAAATTTTCAATATTTTTAATACTTGAAATTGTATTTAAATCCTGAAAGTATAATTTACTCTACTAAATTTTATAATTGGAGGAATTTGATGAATAAAATGAATAGAACAGAACCCCGCAAAAGTATGCTCGCAAAGATCGCAACAGAGTTAACTGATCAAGAAATCAAATCTGTAACAGGAGCTGGATGTACACTACCCAGTCACAGCTTCGTTCCAGACGAAGATTACTGCCCGAACGATAACTAAGTCATAAATTGGCTTTGCACATCAAACGGTGTGCAAAGCTTTATTAAAACACAGTAAATAAACAAACCATGCAAATCATAATCGTCACCGCACCAGCCGACATCGATGCAATCAGCATAGAAATACAGCTACGAAATAAAGGTATTGATGCTCATAGAATTTTCTTTTCAGAGCTCGGGCACACTCAAAGATTAAGTTTTACACTTCCAAAGAAAAAACTCTCACTCACTACCGCTGAAAATAAACAAATACATATAGAGCCTGATATTATATGGATGCGAAGGCCTCGCCCGCCTAATCCAAACAGTAATCTTAACGCTCAAGATGCTGCTGCAGTACACGCAGAAAACGTCAATGCAGCCCACGCAATACTTCAAAGCTTGTCGAAAACAACACGTTTTATCAATACCATACCAGGCAGAGATCAGGCACGTTCAAAAACTTTACAATTAGAATATGCGAGTGAATTAAACTTTGCTATTCCGGACACGCTAGTGACCAATTGTAAAGATCATATAATTAACTTTATCAAACGTGATCAAGTGCCGGTAATAATGAAGACATTTGCACCGATACGATATTATGAAAACAAGCGAGTTAAACCTGTATATGCAACCATTATTACCGAAGAAAATTTGGACGAAGAACCAGAACTTTTGGATCAAGTTTCTATTTTTCAAAAAGCCATCCCTAAAGCATACGAAATAAGAGCTCTATTTTTAGGTAACTATAGTATAGCCGTAAAGTTAGACACACAGTCCCATGCAATGGGTAAAGTTGATTCGAGAAGAGCAATGGCCGTTGAAAATGAACTCGATGGTCAATTAATTGAGCTTCCTGGTATATTAAAAAATCAATGTATCCAGCTCATGAAAAAAATGGGCTTGGTTACCGCTTCATTTGATTTAATCGTCACGCCCAATAATGAATACATTTTCCTGGAACTCAACGAAACTGGCCAATGTATATTTCTTGAACAGTATAGAAACGTTCCCAACATTTTGGAAGCATACTGTGAGTTTCTAATTCACCAAGGAAACGCTTTCAAATTTATGCCTATTATAGATCCTTTAGCACCAACTGGATTAAGTTTAGTAGAGCCAGCAAGAAAAATCGCAAAGCAGGAAATGGAAAACTATACATCTAGAGCAAGCCACGTTAATGCTGTCAGATTATAAAGTATCTATGTATATAATTTAATAGCAAAACCCCCGAAGAATACTCTTCGAGGGTTTTGAAATTATCAGTGTATGATTGGGTTGGCTTAGAAGCCCATACCGCCCATACCGCCCATGCCGCCCATGTCAGGCATTGCAGGTGCAGCAGCTGCTTTATCTTCTGGAAGTTCAGCAACCATTGCTTCAGTTGTGATCATAAGACCAGCAACAGATGACGCATCCTGAAGGGCTGTACGAACAACCTTAGTCGGGTCAATGATACCTTTAGCAACGAGGTCTGTGTACTCTTCGTTTTGAGCGTCAAAACCAGTATTTACGTCGCCGCCTTCAAGAAGCTTTCCTGAAACAACAGCACCGTCAACACCTGCGTTTTCAGCGATCTGACGAACAGGTGCCTGAAGCGCACGGCGAATGATATCAACGCCTTTGCTCTGGTCATCATTTGCACCAGTTACACCATCAAGTGCTTTTGTAGCATAAAGAAGCGCAGTACCACCGCCAGCAACGATACCTTCTTCTACAGCAGCGCGTGTCGCATGAAGTGCATCATCAACGCGGTCTTTACGTTCTTTCACTTCTACTTCAGTAGCACCGCCAACTTTAATGACAGCAACACCGCCAGAAAGTTTCGCAAGACGCTCTTGAAGTTTTTCTTTGTCATAATCAGAAGTTGTTACTTCGATTTGTGCTTTGATTTGCTCAACACGTGCTTTGATATCATCTTCAGAGCCAACACCGTCAACGATTGTTGTGTCTTCTTTCGTGATGTTTACGCGTTTCGCAGTACCCAGCATCTCAAGGCCAACGTTCTCAAGTTTGATACCAAGATCTTCTGAAACAACCTGACCGCCAGTAAGGATCGCGATATCTTCAAGCATTGCTTTACGGCGATCACCAAAACCAGGCGCTTTAACCGCAGCAATTTTAAGACCACCGCGAAGTTTGTTTACAACAAGTGTCGCGAGTGCTTCGCCTTCAATGTCTTCAGCGATGATAAGAAGTGGCTTACCAGATTGAACAACAGCTTCAAGAAGCGGAAGCATTGGCTGAAGGTTAGTCAGCTTGCTTTCATGAAGAAGGATAAGCGGGTTATCAAGCTCAGTTGTCATCTTCTCAGCATTTGTGATGAAGTATGGTGAAAGGTAACCACGGTCAAACTGCATACCTTCAACAACGTCAAGTTCGCTTTCGAGGCCTTTAGCTTCCTCAACAGTGATAACGCCTTCTTTGCCAACTTTTTCCATTGCTTCTGCGATCATACGACCAACTTCAGCTTCACCGTTAGCAGAGATAGTACCAACCTGTGCAATCTCTTCGTTTGTTGTAACGTCTTTAGTACGTGACTTAAGGTTTTCAACAACAGATGCAGCTGCGATATCGATACCGCGCTTAAGATCCATTGGGTTCATGCCAGCAGCTACTGACTTAAGGCCTTCACGAACAATCGCTTGTGCAAGAACAGTTGCGGTTGTTGTACCGTCACCAGCAACATCATTTGTGCGTGACGCAACTTCTTTAACCATCTGCGCGCCCATATTTTCGAACTTGTCTTTAAGTTCGACTTCTTTCGCAACAGAAACACCATCTTTAGTAATGCGCGGTGCGCCAAATGATTTATCAAGAACAACGTTGCGGCCTTTAGGACCGAGTGTTACTTTTACAGCGTTTGCAAGTACATCAACACCAGCAAGCATACGTGCACGAGCGTCTTCACCAAATTTTACGTCTTTAGCAGCCATCATGGCCTCCTAAATAAAGTTGAAATAATTTAAAAGAAAAAGGCAAAATCGAATGATTATTCGATGATGCCCATGATGTCTGATTCTTTCATAATAAGAAGGTCTTCACCGTCAACTTTGACTTCTGTACCAGACCATTTACCGAAAAGAACCTTGTCGCCTGCTTTTACGTCAAGCGCTGTTACTGTACCGTCTTCAGCTTTTGTACCGTTACCAGCTCCAACGATTTCACCTTCAGATGGCTTTTCCTGAGCTGTATCAGGCAGGATAATGCCACCAGCTGTTTTTGCTTCACTGTCTAGACGTTTTACAAGAACGCGGTCATGAAGAGGGCGTAATGCCATGGTTTTTCTCCCTAGTGGTAAACCAAGTTTCAAATACGTTTGTTAGCACTCATTAATTGCGAGTGCTAACGACTGACCTGTATTTAGGAGACGGGCGATTTTCATTCAAGAGGGAATAATAGTATTTTTTATTTTTCTTGATATTTTCAGTTGGAACGGCAGCGCGCCAAACCTATATTAGGGACATATTATTCTGAAATTTAAAACACACTTTGGGGGTATCATTATGAATTCAAAAGCAAAAATTCTCTTTATAACGGGTGTTACAATCGTTATCGGTGTCGGGGTTTACTCATACTTGCAAAATCAGGTCGAAACCAACATTGAATCTGAAATCCGTGCATTCAATGAAGAGAACACTGGCAAATACAATATCTCCTACGATACCGTTGAAGCGAATCCAGCACTAGGCGAATTTAACCTAACCAATGTAAAACTAAAGATCGCCGAGATTGACGGTTCATCAATAATCAAAAACATGGCCTTGAAAGGCTCGCTGGAAGACGGTGAATTTGTTCTTCACGGAATAAATGTAGACTCCTTCGACCTACAAAGCGATACCATAAATATTTCTTTTTCTGACTTTGAACTTTCAGGACCAGACCTATCTGTTTTTGGCAGTGAAGATGCCTTCCGAAAGATCGACTTCTTTCCCATAAACAACTTCAATATCGAAGATGTAAAATTCGATATTAAAACACCAAAAAATAACCAACCTTTCCAATTTCTTCTGAAAAACTATAAAATGGTAACTGATAGCAAAGCGCAGTCGCTGTTAACATTTGAAATAGACGGCTTGGAACTCAACACTATTCTTGATAATGGCCTGCCATTGAACATGGATTATGGAAACATCTTACTTAGGGGTGGTGACTTATCTTGGTTTGGTGACTTCATCAAAGCTTCGTCAGCGTCATTTGACGACATTTCTGATGACCTGGATGACGAAGAAACATTCAAAAAATACCAACAAGCGCAAAATGAGATAATGCAGGGCCTCATGCCTGTTTTTGCCAACTATATGGGCATAGAAAGTTTTGAATGGGGTAATTTTAATGCATCGCTGCCAAACGGTTCCAATATTTCTTTCGACACACTCTATATAAAAGATATTGAACGCCTTGATGAATTTGTCGTCGGCGCCAAATCGGGCTGGGTTAATGTTTCTGCTCCGAACCTGAAAGGCTTTGACCCCGCATTTGACACTCAACTTGATTTACTCGGGCTAACAGGCACTACATTGAACATAACTTCAGAAGCACACTATAATGCTGCACAAAAAACCAGCGTATCCAGCAGTGATATATCTATTGAAAATATTATGGATATATCGCTTGATTTTACACTGAATAATTATGACCCGAAAACATACTATGAAACAACATTAGCCTTATATTCACCGCAAGCACAGCAAAACCCTGAGCAAATTGCTGAGGCTTACATCAAACTAGTGAATGACTTTTCGAGTACGATTAAGCTAACTGATCAAAGTATCATTAACAGGCTTATCAATGGCTATGCAGAACAAAGCGGAGCTGACGCCGAAGCCCTGCGGGCACAATTCACCGGGCTTGCGATTGCAAACCTCGGCCAAGTATTCGGCAATTATGTGCCTGAAAATCTCTCAACAGCGATATCTGGTTATATGGCTTCAAAATCATCTCCGATAACATTTAATGTTGCCACAAAAAAGAAGATAACACCTGAGATCGTCGCACAAATGACCGCTGCAAACTGGGGCGAGCATATCAAGGTTGAGATTGAATAAACTTATATTGGCATTCGCTCAAACATTACTTAAAAGCCGAGGCTCCTCGGCTTTTGCCCAACCAACATCATACATGCTGATCAATAAGGATCGAATTACCATCAGGGTCATTAATCATAAAACTACCCGGCCCTGATGATGCTTCATCAACTTCATTTATTATCACAACACCATCAGCCTTCAGCTTTTTCTGGATCTCCCGAATATCTATCGCCCCTTCTACAGTTTCGGCTTCGTTTGTCCAACCCGGATTAAAAGTCAGCATGTTTTTATCAAACATTCCTTGAAACAGGCCGATCACACAGCTTGGGCTTTTCATAATCAGCCAACCCTGCCCTGTATCGCCGTGAAATTTCTCAAATCCCAATTTTTCGTAAAAAGCACGAGATACCGCGATATCCTTCACTGTTAAACTAAGTGAAAATGCACCAAGTTTCATGATAGTCTCCCTATTCAGCGTTAAGTACCGAGCATCAAGATCATATCACATAAGCGACAGATAAGTTTGTTTTTAATGAGAGCATATATCATATTACAACATATCAACTGAGGAAAATATTATGTCTAAAAGCAATAAAAACCCTAATAGAAGAGAGCTTCTCGCCGGAACTGCAATGTTAGCCGCAACAGCTCCTTTGGCGGCGACTTCGATTAAATTTGATGAGACAAAAACAGACCTGTCAGGAAAATCCATCCTGATTACAGGTTGCTCATCTGGCTTTGGCCGGCTGGGGGCCGAGTATTATGCACAGCGGGGTGCTAAAGTATTTGCAACCATGCGAAACCTGCCACGCTCGGAAGCAACCGAACTCGCGAACATTGCAAAACGTGATAACCTTGATATTGAAATTATCGAAATTGATGTCCTCTCAGAAGAGAGTATTGAGGCAGGTGTTCAAAAAGCGCTTACGTCAGCAGGCGGCAAAATAGATGTCCTGATCAATAATGCAGGGATTGGCATCACTGGGCCGGTTGAAGTACAGGATATGGCAGCGACCGAACTTATCTTCAGTACCAACGTCTTTGGCCCTCAGCGCATGATAAGGGCGCTCTTGCCATCCATGAGGAAAGCGCAAAACGGCCAAATATTTAATATTTCATCGCAGTTAGGTCGTGTAATTCTGCCAAGCGCCGGTCATTATTCCGCAACAAAATTTGCTCTTGAAGCATTAAGCGAACAGCTTGCTTACGAACTTGTTCCATATGGAATTGATGTAACCATCATCGAACCCGGTGGCTATCCAACACAAATCTGGAGTAAGCGTGTAAACTATAATAAAGATTTGCTAGGTCGCATGCCTGAAGAACAGAAAAAAGCATATGCCCCATTTGTTGAGCGAATGACTGAGGATAGCGGCGGCGGGAATACCAACCCAATTGATATTCCGCGCAACATTGTTGAGATTATCTCCATGCCCAAGGGCGAACGCCCGCTAAGGCGCCCAGTACATCCGGTTTATATTCCACAGGCCAAAATTAATCAGATAAGCGCTGATGTACAGATTGAAATGCTAGGGAACTCACCATTCGGGCCTTGGGTAAAAAGCGTTTTAACGTAATTTTTGATGCAAACACGCGTAATTATGCTAAAGGAACGCTCAAATTCATTTAGATATTTGAAGAGCGTTCCATGGCACCTGGCATTACCAATCAAGCCCCAACAGAATTAACCATCACTCGCCCTGATGACTGGCATGTTCACTTGCGTGACGGTGATATGCTTAAATCAGTCGCCGACTATACGGCCCGCCAGTTCGCGCGTGCTATCATTATGCCAAACCTGGCACCGCCAGTTACAACAACTGCCCTTGCTAGTGCATACCGTGAACGCATTCAGGCTGCTGTGTCGCCGGAGCATGATTTCACTCCTCTGATGACATGCTACCTCACCAACACAACAGATGCTGATGACCTTCGCGCCGGATTTGAAAGTGGTGTTTTAACAGCCTGCAAATTATATCCAGCGAACGCTACCACCAATTCCAGCCACGGCGTTACCGACATCAACAAAACCTACCCCGTTCTCAAAGTGATGGAAAAAATTGGCATGCCGCTCTTGGTCCACGGTGAAGTGACCGATAAAGAAATTGATATTTTTGACCGCGAAGCAGTGTTTATCGAGCGCATCATGAGCAAGATTGTAAAGGACTTCCCTTCGCTCAAAGTTGTGTTCGAACATATCACAACCGCTGACGCTGCGGACTTCGTTATGGAAACCAGTGGCCCGGTTGCAGCCACCATTACACCCCATCATCTTGAATTTAACCGAAACGCGATTTTTGAAGGCGGGATCAGACCACATTATTACTGCCTGCCTATTGCCAAGCGCGAACAACATCGCATTGCCCTTAGGAAGGCTGCAACGTCTGGATCAAACAAATTTTTCCTTGGAACAGATACGGCCCCCCATACTTTGGATAAGAAGGAAAATGCATGCGGGTGTGCCGGTATCTTTAATGCCCCCTATGCGATCGAGAATTACGCAAGTGTGTTTGAGGAAGAAGATGCCCTTGATAAACTAGAGGCCTTTGCATCACTTAATGGCCCCCAATTCTATGGCATGGCAGTAAACAAAGAAAAAATCACCCTGAAACGAGAAAAAACAATTGTTCCTGAACGTCTAAATGCCGCAGGAACCCAGATTATGCCTTATCACGCAGGCGAAACACTCCGGTGGCGATACAATGGTATTGTATAGCTAAGTATACAACCCTTGTTATAACGCTGACGTGAGTATGCATATCACGGCTTCCTATGTATGGTGACGACGTATTATTTGGGAGGCAGATATGTGCGATCAATTCACTGAAAATGACAACGAAACCTTTGAGAAAAAGGGCGGCTCTTTAAACCGCCGTGATTTTACAAGTATGAGCGCAGCCGCGATTATGGCTGCCATGTTCCCGGCGTCCGCGATGGCAGACGAAAACATCACAGAATCTGACGTAACAGTTGATATGGCCGAAGGCTCGTCGGATTGCTATTTCGTACGACCAAGCAAAGGCAAGCACCCAGGTGTCTTAATGTGGCCAGATATCAAAGGTTTGCGCCCTGCATTCCGCGCAATGGGTAAACGCCTAGCGATGGCTGGATACTCTGTTCTTGTAGTAAACCCTTTTTACCGGGATGCAAAAGCGCCAGTTGTTGGCCCGGATGCAAGTTTCCATGACCCTGATACCCGCAAATTCCTTATCGGCATGGCACGCAAGCTAACGCAGGATGCCAGCATGTCTGATGCACGTGCATATATCAGTTTCCTTGATGCACAAGGCAGTACCGATACATCAAAAAAGGTTGGCACCATGGGATATTGCATGGGCGGTCCATTGATTATGCGAACGGCTGGCGCAGTCCCAGAACGTGTGGGGGCGGCAGCCTCTTTCCACGGCGGTGGCTTGGTAACCGACCGCGAAGATAGCCCGCACCTTCTCATACCGACATCTCCAGCGCATGTACTTCATGCTATTGCTGAAAACGATGACGAACGCTTCCCTGATGCGAAAAACGTTCTCAAAGAAGCATATGAGAAAGCAGGCGTACCAGCCGAGATCGAGGTTTACAAAGACACGCTTCATGGTTGGTGCCCACCTGATAGTCAGGTTTACAACAAGGCTCAGGCTGAAAAAGCATGGTCCCGTACGCTCAAATTATTTGAAACAGCGCTTGTATAAAAAGCAACTTATTCAAACGGCAAACGTTTGATCCAATCAGTCACAGTGGTGAATGTCGCATTCATATTATTGTGGCCAAGGTTGGAAAATAAAGCATACTCATAGTCGTGCCCTGCGGCTATGAGAATGTCCAGCCGTTCCATTGATAAATCAACAGGCACGCTACCATCCTGTGCACCAAAAACCCAGAAGCCAGGAATATTTAATTTTGTAAGATTTTCGCTCGGGACGCTATCACGGCCAAGAAAGTCGGGCCAAATATATTTGGAAGTACGTGCATCAAGGGCCTCACGGTAACTGGGCACCTTTTTATCATCTCTGTCCCGTGTATATTTGCTAAAGATATCTTCCTCACTCACTTTGCAAACAGGGCCACTCCAAAGCACTATATAGTCAAGATACTCTGCCTTTTCAGCCGCTACAGGCACAATCCACCCTGCTTGGCTAATTCCTGTTAGTCCGAGAGGTAAGCCTTTAGTTCTTTCATGTTCTCTTAGAACATTAAGTGCTGCAAGCGCATCATCAGCGAGCAAATCAATATTTTGACCGCTAACACTTTGTTTGCTTTCATACTCACCACCAGATTTTCCCACGCCGCGTTTATCATATACAAGCGCCGCAATCCCCTCTGCGGCAAAACGTTTGGCCCAGTGTAGGCTTCTTGATTGTTTGCCAGAACCATGAACAAACACAACAGCCGAGTGAATAATCTCGGTTTTCGGCAACACAATTGTACCTGAAAGCATCACCGCCTGGCTTGGAAAAGTAACTTCTTCCATACTATACTCATCACTGTAACCAGGAAATGTGCACAAAGTAAAAAATGCAAAAATACCAATACATCTAATGCTAAATATTTTTATTATTTCCTCCCCACATAAAATTTGAATTCGTTTAACAAACATCACGGAACCTCAAAATCCAGTTCTTGCATCCATTCAAAAGCTGACAGATACTAAGGACTGTATCCAGTAAACTTTGGAGTATTTTGTTCAAGCGCGTACGCGGTAATACGCAGGATTAACCAAACAATAGGAGATCATCACATGTTCCATTCAAAACCTTATGGTGCAATCATGTGTTTGATTTACAGTATAATATGTCTCACCAATTACTCGGCCCCACTGTCAGCTTCGGAGTTTACCACCCGAACATTAACCGAACAAAATCTAGTTGATATTCTTGTAGGGTCCTGCATTCAATCCACGCGCAACTGTGATCCTTCCGGCCCGATAAAGGAAGTAAAAGCAGCGTTAAAAGCTGGTAAAACTTTCAAAATTATAAAAGTAAAAGACGTTCCCGGTAACGGTATGGTCGTTGCCGTTCAAGGCATTGGAGGCGGCGGCCCATGGCAATATGTTATTGACCGTATCAATCAACAAAACCTCGCTGTCCTTCAAAGCCCTGAACGTGCAGTCGTTGAACTTTTCAGTGAATATACAGGTAAAGATGTGGTCGCGCTGGTACGTTCAGAAGCTGCCGGAGCTACCGCCGCCGCCCTTCTACTTAGCGCAGATATGAATATACCAACGCTTGACGGTGGTATCACAGGGCGGGCAGTGCCGGAAGTACAACAATCAATTCCCTGGATTAACGGCATTGCCTCAATTCCCACAGCCATCATTACTCCCTGGGGCGATCAGATTATTATCAAGCATGCGGCTGATGAATACCGTGTTGAAGATATTAGCCGTGCAATCGCGGTTGCAAGCGGCGGTGATGCCTATATTACCATGACCCCCATGTCTGGAAAAATGCTGGAAAAGGGCGTAATACAAGGCAGTATCACTGAGGCTGAGTTGTTTGGCCGCACAGTGCGCGAAGCTACACAAAAGGGTAAAGACCCCATCGACGCCATAGTTGCTGTATCAAAGGGGTATAAACTTTTTGATGGTATAGTCATAAAAGCGGAGGAACGAGGTGACAGAGGATTCAATTGGGTAGAAGCGACCTTGGAAGGCAGAGGTGATTTCGCGGGTCACGTTTATAAACTGTTCGTTAAAAACGAAAATATAGTGGGTTGGTTAGATGGTAAGCTAAACGCTATTTCACCAGACTATATCTATAACCTTGATCCAGACACCGGGCGTTCCACGCTTGGTATCGGATATGGCGGATACGTTGTTGGAGAAAAGGTTGCATTGATCGGTGTTCCTGCCCCAAGCCAATGGCGAAGCAAAAAAGGAATTGAGCTCATAGGGCCGCGACATTTCGGTTTTGATTTTGACTATATCCCAATTGAACAATTACAACGGGTAAAAGTTAAGAAGTAATCCAAAACAGGAGACACAATTACATCTAACGACGTAAACCAAGCTTGTTCAGGCGCCAACGAAGCGTCTCAATTCGGTCCTGTCCAAAAAATGGCTCACCGCGCACGACCATTGTTGGCACACCCCAGTGGCCTGCGGCCTCCAGGCTTTCATGATTACGTTCGATCTCTTGTAAATGATCACCACCTTCAATCGCAATATCCATATCAGCCAGATCAAGGCCCGCAGCCTGCGTAGCGCTAGCCAAGTGATCACCCTTATTCCAATTCTCGGTTCCACCATAAATCAGATGTGATATTTCCTTTGCGAAAGCAATGCCCTTACCACGCCGTTGTGCTTCAACACCTAATTTTACAAGGCGCAGAATAAGCGATTGATCTTCAGCAACTTCATAGGTTTCATAATTCTGATTAACTGGGTCAGGTTTGGGCGGAAAATGCATTGGCATACCAAGATATTCCGCACGGCGTATACTATCCCGAATGATATAAAGCGCCGGCTTTTTGTTGGAGGCATCAAACAATGTTTGTTTGGACCTGAGTGCCACCGGCAACACCACCCGCAAGTTCACTTCAACATCATAATCCTCAGCAAGCTGAACCAGTTCCGGTGTTGCAAGGTAGGAATACGGACTTCTGAATGACCAATAAACATCGATAACTTCCATACTTTACACCACAAGCTTTTCAAATCATATTTCACTTCAGTAAAGTATGGTAATTTATATAGATGTCAAATTACAAAGTAGTAAGTTAGCCAGGGCGTCTCTGCAGCCAAATCACCCTAGCCTTCAGCAAAACTTGCGATCCTTGTCTCTAACACCTGTTATGATATACTAAATTTATCAAACTTAGTGGAGGGGGTCAAAGCGGTGCGATATTTAACAGTTTTATTTTGGTGTCTCTGTTTTTCTTTAAATGCAAATGCTGACAAAGAAATATATCCAGAATCGATAATTATTGATATTGATAATCATATCATTGAACGCTGGCAAAGAAACGAACCTGGCGGAGGCGTAGTTATAATTGAAAACGGCGAGATAATTTACGAGAACTATCGAGGCCTCAGTAATATACAACAAAAAACACTTTTCACTGACGACACTATTATCCAATATGCATCTGTTACCAAACGTTTTACAGCTGCAGCAATTTTGAAACTAGTTGCGAAAAATAAACTTAAACTCGATAAAAAAATTGGCCAATACTTACCATCACTTGATAAGAAATTTAACAAGATAACTGTTCGGCATCTTTTAACGCATAGTAGCGGTATACCGTCTCTATTTGAAGGCGACTCAAGCTATAATTACTCAACCAAAGAAAACTTAGAACAAATAAATACTCTGGGGTTACAGTTCGAACCAGGGACAAACTCTTCCTATAGTAATAATGGGTACACTGTTCTAGGGGCAATTCTAGAGCAACAAACAGGCAAAGCGTGGCATGAGGTAATCAAGGAATATATCGCGCCCACTAAAAACTATAAAAGCATTCAGTATTTGGGGGATTACCTAAACAGCAATAATCTACCTGCTGTAGGATATTATGAAGAACACGACGGCTACCCAATAGCACATATGAAATCACCTGGAATATTACATGCTAATGGTGGGCTCGCTGGTACTACAAAAGATTTAGCTTTATGGGTATATGCTTTTCATAATAGCGATATACTTTCACCCGCTATGTTAACAATTGCTCATGAAAAACAAGCACTTCCAAATGGCAACATAGGCTGGGCTGCAGGAATGTTCAGATTTAATTATAAAGGCGTGGATGTTGTTGGCCATGACGGTAGCGTATCAGGCACCAACGCGTACACACTTTACATACCCAAAAATGATAGAGTTATTGTGACGGCTAGTAATACACCACACGATGCACGTCATTTAGCATTCAAAGTACTATCACATTTCCTGAAAAAGCCCATCAAGAATTTCAAGCACCATGTTTTTGATAGCGAACAACTGCAAGCTAACTTTGGCGCTTATAAATATAATAATGGAAATTTCGATCATTTTTTTATGAAAGATGAATCCCTCTTTATAAAAAGAGGTGATCAAACACCTGATAGATTATTATATGCTGGAAATGATATCTATTTTTTCAAAAGACGGAATCATTGGTTCCAGATTATAACTGATACAGCTGGGAAAAAAACTATGGCATTTCATCGCTTCGGCAATGCAAAAGCTATAGAAGCGAATAAATTTTCCAGATAACTCAATATCCTAAATTTGGGCTGAGCCATTTCTCGGCTTGCTCAATGCTCACACCGCGGCGTTTGGCGTAATCCTCAACCTGATCCTTGTTCACCTTGCCAACGCCAAAATATTTGGCTTCAGGGTGGCTGAAATAATAACCGGAAACAGCGGCTGTTGGTGTCATCGCAAAACTTTCCGTTAACTCAACACCCGTATTTTCCTGTGCGTTCAACAGATCAAACAAGGCTGGTTTTTCTGAATGATCAGGGCAGGCGGGGTAACCCGGTGCTGGGCGAATGCCCTTGTACCGCTCTTTGATAAGTTCTTCGTTATCTAGTGCCTCATCAGTTGCATAGCCCCAGAATTCCTTCCGTACACGTTCATGCATATGTTCTGCAAACGCTTCCGCCAAACGATCTGCGAGCGCTTTGATCATGATCTCATTATAATCATCGTGTGCTGCCTTAAAACGTGCAACATGTTCATCAATACCGTGCCCTGCGGTCACGACAAAGCCCCCCATCCAGTCAGGCTTGCCATCAACGGGACTAACAAAATCAGCGAGGCAATCATTGGTGCGGCCAGCACGTTTTTCAATTTGCTGCCTTAGGCAGTGGATCGTTCCCTTGATATTGTCGCCGCCACTCTCGCCAAACAGGATGATATCATCCCCGTCTCGCGCAGCAGGCCAAAAACCAATCACGCCCTTTGCGGTTAACCATTTCTCGTCAACAATCTGCTTAAGCATTGCCTGCGCGTCTTTAAATAAACTACGGGCGCTTTCACCCACGACATCATCATCAAGGATTTGCGGATATTTGCCTGCCAGCTCCCATGTGCGGAAAAATGGTGTCCAGTCGATACGCTCCACGAGCTTTTCGAGCGGGTAATCATCAAATACTTTTGTACCTGTAAACAGCGGTTCGCTTGGTGTATGATCAATAAAATCAACATTGGCGGCATTTTCCCGCGCAGTTTCAATCGACACCAATCGATCGCTTTTGGGTTTAGCTAAGCGTTTTTCACGAATATCATCATATTCGGTTTTAATACCCGTGACATACCCTGTCTTCATCTCATCAGACATCAAGGTACTCGCCACACCAACGGCGCGGGATGCATCAAGCACATGAATAGCAGGCCCCGAATAATTGGGTGCGATTTTCACCGCTGTATGCACGCGGCTAGTGGTCGCGCCGCCGATCAAAAGCGGCATTGCCATGCCCTTACGCTCCATCTCTGCCGCAACAGTTACCATTTCATCCAGCGACGGTGTGATCAGGCCTGAAAGGCCGATGATATCAGCACCGTGATCATTCGCAGCCTTAAGAATATCGGCCCACGGCACCATAACACCGAGGTCGATGACCTCGTAATTATTACATTGCAAGACAACCCCGACGATGTTTTTACCGATATCATGTACATCACCCTTAACGGTTGCCATGATGATCTTGCCTTTGGCTCTCGAGCCCTCTTCCTTCTCCGCCTCGATATAAGGCTGGAGATACGCAACAGATTGTTTCATCACCCGCGCGGATTTCACCACCTGCGGCAGAAACATTTGGCCAGAACCAAACAAGTCCCCCACTGTGTTCATACCGTCCATCAAGGGGCCTTCAATAACCTGAATAGGGCGGTCGAATTTTTGGCGAACTTCTTCCGTGTCTGCAACAATATAGTCGGCGATACCCTTTACAAGCGCATGTTCGATACGTTTCTCAACAGGTTTTTCACGCCACGAAAGGTCTTCAACACGCTTTTTACCGCCCTGCCCTTTAAACTCTTCAGCGATATCCAACAAGCGCTCGGTTGCATCTGCGCGGCGGTTCAGGATAACATCCTCCACACGCTCTTTAAGCTCAGCAGGAATATCGGAATACACCGTTAGCTGGCCCGCGTTTACAATGCCCATATCCATACCGGCCTTAATCGCGTGATAAAGGAAGACACTGTGCATTGCCTCGCGAACCGGGTTATTACCGCGGAATGAGAATGAAATATTGGAAACGCCGCCAGACACCTTGGCATGCGGCAGGTGTGTTTTGATCAACCGCGTTGCTTCGATGAAATCAACACCGTAATTATCATGCTCTTCAATCCCGGTCGCCACAGCGAAAATATTTGGGTCAAAGATAATATCCTCAGGCGGAAAACCAACCTTGTTAACGAGCACATCATAACTGCGTTTACAAATTTCAAACTTACGCTCGATGCTATCGGCTTGTCCGTTTTCGTCAAACGCCATCACGACAACAGCAGCGCCGTAACGCATAATCTGTTTCGCTTGCGATACGAAAGATTCTTCACCTTCCTTAAGGCTGATCGAGTTAACCACCGCCTTGCCTTGCACGCATTTAAGGCCAGCCTCAATCACAGTCCATTTCGAACTATCTATCATGATGGGAACACGCGCAATATCAGGCTCGGACGCGATAAGTTTCAGGAATTTTTCCATCGCTGCCTCGGCGTCCAGCATCGCATCATCCATGTTGATATCGATGATTTGCGCACCGCCTTCTACCTGATGGCGGGCGACCGAAATCGCTTCCTCGTAATTTTCTTCAAAGATCAGTTTTTTGAACTTGGCCGAACCCGCAACATTGGTTCGCTCGCCAACATTAATAAACTGTGCGATAGGTTTATTCATTTTTCTTACTCTGCTGGCGCTAGGCGGGTTTCAATCGGTTCTAAGCTGGCGATTTGAACCGGATCGATCCCCGAAAGCTTCATCATCGGTTCAAGCGTCGGGATTTTACGCGGGCTCACACTTTTAACTTGCTCTGTAATCTCGCGGATATGATCCGGCGTCGTACCGCAGCAGCCGCCAACAATGTTTAAAAGCCCTTCATCAGCCCAGCCCTTCAAATGGCCTGCCATTGTCTCAGGCGTTTCATCATATTCACCCATTTCATTGGGTAGACCCGCGTTTGGGAACACACATACATGCGTATCGGCAATGCCCGCGATCGTAACAGCGTGGGAGCGAAGAAGGTCTGCTCCAAAGGCGCAGTTCAGCCCAACAGAAAATGGTTTCACATGACGAATACTATGCCAGAAGGCTTCTATCGTTTGCCCCGACAGGTTACGACCTGACATATCAGTGATCGTGCATGACATCATCACAGGTAACCTGCGGCCAATTTCATCAAACACTTCTTCAGTCGCAAAAATTGCGGCCTTCGCGTTCAATGTATCGAACACTGTTTCAATCAAAATAATATCGACACCGCCTTCAATCAAACCATCGATTTGCTCTTTATAAGCTTCTTTCACTTCATCAAAACTGACAGAACGGTAACCCGGATTATTCACATCTGGTGAAACCGAGAGCGATTGGTTCATTGGCCCGATTGAGCCTGCGACAAATCGGGGCTTTTCAGGTGTTTTCAATGTCCACTCATCCGCAACACGGCGCGCGAGTGCAGCGCCCGCCACATTAATCTCACGAGCATATTCCTGCATATCATAATCTGCCATTGAAATACGGGTCGCATTGAACGTATCGGTTTCAATGATGTCAGCGCCGGCGGCTAAAAATTCACCATGAATTTTCCCGATGATATCTGGCTTGGTGATAACAAGCAGATCATTGTTGCCCTTAAGGTCGCTTGGCCAATCTGCGAAACGTTCGCCGCGATAATCAGCTTCTTCCAAGCCTTCTTTCTGGATCATTGTACCCATCGCACCATCAATGATAAGGATACGTTCTGCGGCCAATTCTTCTAATTTTTCTTGTGCTAAAGTCATATTACGCTTCCGCCACGTCAGTACCGCGCAGACCAAGCATATGACAGATTGCATATGTCAGTTCAGCACGGTTTAATGTATAAAAATGGAAATCACGCACCCCGCCAGCATATAGCTGCTTGCACATTTCACCAGCAACGGTTGCTGCGACAAGGCTGCGCGTTTGTGGGCGTTCATCAAGCCCCTCGAACAGTTTATGTAACCAGTCAGGTACGTTTGTTCCGCAAGAACCCGCAAATGATTTTAAGGTGTTAAAATTGGTCACTGGCAATATTCCCGGGATGATAGGAACATCGATACCGTATGACTGACAGTGGTCAAGAAAACGAAAATAGCTATCCGGTTCAAAGAAAAACTGCGTGATGGCCCGTGTGGCGCCAGCATCAACCTTGCGCTTAAGATTTTCAAGGTCAGCAGCAAGGGTTGGGCTATCAGGGTGTTGCTCCGGGTATGCGGCAACAGAAATTTCAAAATCACTTGAAATGGAACGGATACCTTCAACAAGTTCTGCCGCATTTTGATACCCCGAAGGGTGCGGTGTATATGGCTTACCAATCGTTGGAGGGTCGCCCCGCAACGCTACAATATGATCAACACCCGCGTCACGGTAAGCCCGGATAATACCATCCACTTCATTCCTACTCGCATCAACGCACGTCAGATGGGCCGCTGGTTTAAGCGATGTTTCGTCCAGTAAGCGCTTGACAGTTTTGTGCGTACGTTCACGTGTTGAACCACCAGCACCATATGTTACCGATACAAAGCTTGGATCAAGTGTTTCGAGCGTTTTGATTGACTGCCATAATGTGTTTTCCATTTTTTCCGTTTTTGGCGGAAAAAACTCAAAGGATACATTCACGTCACCCAGCATATTAGAAAGCAAGCTTTTCGTGTGGTGTTTCCCGATAGGGTTTTGAATTGTTTGCATATTATTTAACCTTACACACGTTATACTGCTTTGCGCGTTTCTGATTTTTCAAATGACCAGAGAACAATTGTTAGCTCACCACCATCGAGGTATTTAATTTGAGTAGCAACCAGCCCTGCCTTATCAGCCCAGCCTTTCATCTCATTTTCACTAAAACCGAGGCGACGATGTGCATGTTCATTACGCAAAGATTCGCGGTCATGCGGGGCAAAATCAATAATCAACAGTTTTCCGCTCACACTCATGGCTTTGGAAGCCTCAATAATAGCTTTTTGAGGCTGATCGGCAAAATGCAACACCTGATGAAATATAACTAAGTCCTGACTGGCTTCACCAACTGGCAAATCATACATATCGCCTAATTGTACATGGCAGTTAGAGAGGTTTTTTGCAGCCAATTGACTTCTTGCAACACCTAACATCTCACGCGATACATCAACCCCGAGTGCTACATCCGCGTATGGGGCAAACAATTCCAGCATCCGCCCTGTACCCGTACCAACATCGAGAATATTAAGGCCTTTACCGTCACCGACCATACCGAGTAAAGCCGTTTCAACTTCAGCCTCAGAGGCATAAAGCGATCTAATTTCATTCCAGCTATCTGCATTTTCACGAAAATAAATTTGTGCGCGTTCAAATCTTTGCGACCTGATATATTCAGCTGCCCTTATATCTTCACGGAGCAATTCGTCATTACGGTCTATAAAAGTAAACGTAAAATGGATAAATTTCCGAACAAGTTGACTATCGCACAAGCGATAGAAAACCTGTGTTCCTTCCTGCAATCTATCGATAAGCCCAGAATCACTTAAAAGCTTTAAATGTCGGGATACACGTGGCTGGCTCTGCCCAAGGATTTGCACAATTTCACCCACCATCAACTCCCCCTCACCCAGTAAGGTCAGAATTCGCAAACGTGTAATTTCACCCGCAGCGCGAAGTGTTGAAAGCAGTTTTTCCATAGTACCTTTTCCTATAAAGAATTCTTAATATAAAGAATTCTTTATATATGTAAAGAATAATATTCCAAATCCGCTCATTTGATTGTGATATCAAATCCAAAACTTTTGGTATGAATATCTATTTCATAAGGTTATGGTCTGCCGCAATAGGGAAATAAGTTACGTACTGAATATTACAGATAGTATAAAATAAAAAAACTATGAGAAAATAATGACTATGAAATCGCCTCTTAAGTTGATAGCCATTGCGGTGTTGGCATCTATGACATCTGCTTGCGCAACAACAAACACAGACCCCGAAGTCAACGATCCTTATGAAAACACAAACAGAGCAATCTGGAAATTCAACCGCGTCGTTGACAAAGCAGTAACACGTCCCGTTTCTACTGTATATAGAACGCTTATCCCTGAGCAACCCCGTAAAGGTATCTCTAATGTCTATCGAAACCTAGGGGAACCATGGAGTTTCGTGAATAATATTTTACAAGGTGAACTGGGTGATGCCGGCACCACACTTGGCAGGTTTCTTATCAACACAACACTTGGCCTTGGTGGCTTATTCAAAGTGTCGGATAAGATGGGCATCAAATATCAAAGCGAAGACTTTGGTCAAACCCTTGCAGTATGGGGCGTGAATGAAGGCCCATACCTCGTTCTTCCATTCCTTGGACCATCGAATGGCCGAGATGCGCTGGGTTCGGTTGGAGATTTCGTAGCGGAACCGGTGAATATTGGTATTGATCAGCTTGATGAAAAAGGTTTACTTCTCGCCAAACTATCACTTGGAGTGATCGAAGCACGAGCACGATTACATTCCACTATCGAAGGCCTGTATAAGGAAAATGACCCTTATGTATTTGCACGAGCGGCTTATCGTCAGCAACGCAACTTCCAAATTAGAAACGGTGAACGCGTTACATCAGAAGAAGATGACCTTTTCGATACATTAGAAGATGATGAATAAAATAGGTTTTAAAACACCTCAACAAAAAAGGAGCCAACTGGCTCCTTTTTTAGTACCTGAAACAATGAACACAGTGAATGGTATTAGCGTTCAAACTTACGGAATTTAATTCGATGTGGCTGATCAGCATCCGCCCCAAGGCGGCGCTTTTTATCTTCTTCATAATCAGCGTAATTACCTTCAAACCATTCCACATGGCTATCACCTTCAAACGCTAGAATATGAGTAGCAATACGGTCCAGGAAGAAACGATCGTGGCTGATCACTACAGCACAGCCTGCAAAATTCTCAAGCGCTTCTTCAAGCGCAGACAGAGTTTCCACATCCAGGTCGTTTGTTGGTTCATCAAGTAAAAGTACGTTACCGCCTTCTTTCAACATTTTTGCCAAGTGAACCCGGTTACGTTCACCGCCAGACAACAGGCCTACCTTTTTCTGCTGATCTGTACCTTTAAAGTTAAAAGCGCCAACATATGCGCGGGTATTAACTTCGCTTTTTCCAAAATAGAAAATATCGTGGCCGCCGGAAACTTCTTCCCACACATTTTTATTAGCATCTAATGCATCACGTGATTGATCAACATAGCCTAATTGAACAGTGTCACCGACTTCCATTTCACCAGCATCAGGGGTTTCCTGACCCGTTATCATTCTAAATAATGTTGTTTTACCCGCGCCGTTCGGGCCAATCACACCCACGATGCCTCCCGGCGGTAATGTAAACTCCAGATTTTCAAATAAAAGCTTATCACCAAATGCCTTGCTGATACCGCGCGCTTCGATCACTTTACCACCAAGACGTTCCGGTGGCTGAATTTTAATCTGTGCAGGACCTGCGGCAAAATCCTTGCTGGCATTAAGAAGCTCGTCATATGCCTTAATACGCGCTTTTGACTTGGCCTGCCGTGCTTTCGGGCTTTGTCTAATCCACTGAAGTTCAGCATCCAATGCCTTTTGACGTGACTTCTCTGTACGCTCTTCCTGCGACATTCTCTTGGATTTTGCTTCTAACCAAGCTGAATAATTCCCTTCGAAAGGGATACCTTGGCCGCGGTCAAGTTCAAGCACCCAACCAACAACATTATCAAGGAAATAACGATCGTGGGTTACAAGGATTACACATCCTTTATAGTCCTGAAGATATCGCTCTAACCAAGCAACAGTTTCAGCATCTAAATGGTTTGTTGGCTCATCCAACAATAACATCTCTGGCTTTTCTAAAAGCAGCTTACAAAGTGCAACCCGCCGTTTTTCACCGCCAGAGAGTTTATCAACAGTCCAATCACCCTGGGGGCAACGAAGGGCATCCATCGCCACCTCAGCTTGCCCTTGAAGGTCCCAGGCGTCTGCCGCATCAATTTGTTCCTGAAGTTCGCCCATCTTAGTGAGCAGATCCATATTTTCTGGATCCATACCATAATCGCCAGCAACCTGATTAAACTCATCAACAATTGACTGCATTTTTGCAAGGCCGAGCATAACATTGCCCATTACGTCCAGGCTTTCATCAAGTTCTGGTTCCTGAGGCAAATAACCTACCCGAACACCATCAGCAGCCCAGGCTTCACCACCAAACTCAGGGTCATAACCAGCCATAATCTTCATTAATGTCGACTTACCAGCACCGTTTTGACCAATAATAGCAATCTTGGCATCAGGTAAGAAATTAAGAGAAACGCCGTTCAGAATTTGCTTACCACCCGGATATGATTTGGTAAGGCGCTGCATCTGATAAACATATTGATATGCGGCCATGGCTAGTTTGTCCTTATTTATAGAATATATTAAATTATACGGTCACGTGATGACCTTAAATTACGCCATGTGTTACAGGAGAAAATCGTCAGGAGCAAGCAGAGACATATAATGCTTAACAACAAACTCACTAACTAAGAATAAAAGTCTACAAACAGAAATTACTCTGAAAATTTGTCAAACTTCGGCAAGCCATCTTCTTCAATATGCAACCATTCCAGCTTTGTTTTAGTATATACATGTGCTTCGGGTTTTAGAGTATCAGCTTCTTTAATAAAACCAATATGCAGATGAATTTCCTCTGGCCATGCTTCGCCTTCAAAAGCGACCGAACTACCACAGGCCGAGCAGAAATACCGGGTGGCACCGGGGCTGGATTTATATTCGCATAGAACATCACCCCGCAATTTTACAGAAGCAAAGTCAAAACCTGCATAAGTCGTATATGCAGCACCAGATACTCTGCGGCAACTTGGGCAATGACAGTTGCCAACCCATTTAGGTTCAGAAAAAATCTCAGCAGTGATAGCACCGCAAAGGCATTTACCTGTATAATTCACCACTTTAATTCCCCCTTATTACAGCCACCTTTACGATCAATTACGATAGATGGAGATGGCTAGAAAATGCAAGCCGCCGCTTAAAAATGTGATCAAGCGACAGCATTGCTTTTGTAGGTTATTCAGCGCTACGTTCTTGCATTTTCTTTAAAACAGCCATCATACGACCGTGGCTATTCTGGGCAGTATCGGTATCTTTTACACTGTTCCACCACCGAGTAAGATTAGGGCGGTCGCCAAAGCCAGCATACCCAAACTGGGATACTAATGTATCCAACTGAAACACCATTGGAATCAAAGCTGCATCCGCAACAGTCCAATCATCACCGACAGCGCGTGTCCCAACTTTAGTCATACAAGTATTTAAAAGATCAAGCGCTTTTGGAAGTGCCTCCTTTAAGGCATTTTCAATCGCAGCGTCGTCACGGCGTTGAAAGATCAGAGCTAATAACATGGGCCCAATTGCTGGAATGATATACATATCGTAAATACGTGCAAGCAGCTTGGCATTTGCGGCTGCATCAGCATCTACGGGCACAAGGCTTACACCGTCAAAGACAGAATCTATATATTCCAGAATAACCTGCCCTTCGATTAAGACATCACCGTCATCTTTAACAAAATAAGGTATTTTCCCCGTAGGGCTCGCCGCCATTAATTCTGGCGTACCGAACGCATGCGGCAAGCCGCCAAATTCAACTTGATCGCTCGCTTCTTTAAGCTCAAGACCAATAACAACACGCTCATAGAATGGGGATAGGTTTACACCGAAGAGCTGCATAAAATGCCTCCAAAATAATAAAAAAGACCCCTCACACTTACAACAAATGCCCTATAAGTGTGACAGATATTACCAACATAATGATCGTGATTAAAGTATCAAGTATCTGCCATGTCTTTTTTTGTGCAAATAATGGTGCCGCCTTCGTCGCTCCAATAGCAAGACCTGAAAACCAGATACCAGACGCAACAATCGACCCTAACAAGAATGAAATTTTACCCTCACCGAAAGGATATTTGATACTCACCCCGCCAAGAAGCGCCATAGTATCCACATATGCCCAAGGATTGAGCCAGGCAAAAGCAAGTGCATGTAAGATAGCAACTTTTACCCCCTGCCCGGCCGCAGCTCCAGCGGATTGATCAATGATATCGTGGTCAATAGCTTCAGGCTTTAATGCTCGCTTTGCACTCGATAAAGCAAACCATAGTAAAAACAAAACACCGCTCCATCCCAGAATTGTAGCTAATAACGGCGATTGCTTAAGCGCAATCTCAGCACTCAAAATGCCCAGGCAAATCATTAAAGTGTCCGAGATAAAGGTTGTTGCAGTTACTGCAAACACGTGTCTGCGCTTCAAGCCTTGACGCAAAACATAGGCATTTTGTGGGCCAATTGCCGTCAAAAGCCCAAGGGATATCAAAAAACCTTCCAAGAAGACCGTAATTATCATTTAACGAAATGCTCGTTTAGCCACCCCATGATCGCGCCATTAACGACCTCTGGCATCTGTTGCTGGCTCCAGTGGCCACAGTTCTCCAGATGCACCAAAGTAAGCGGCGTTACACGTTCTTCCATACCCTTAGCCAAGTGGGGCGGGCAAGCACGGTCCATATCAGCCGTGATCATTAAGCTTGGTTTCTCAATAACAGGCAGTTTTCCATCAATTAAATGTTTTTTCTCAGCTCGCCAATTATTTCCCATGTTGCGGTACCAGTGAAGCGGCCCCGTAAAACCACCAGCTTCAAAGGCATCGATATAGATTTGCATTTCAGCATCATCCAATAAAAGCTCGCCGCCCCAACCTTCTTCACCTTTCTGGAGAAGCCCTAACATATCAAGGCTTTCAGTTTGCTTGGACGGTTTTCTATCTTGATCGCGTTTATCACCTGGAATACGCATGAAAAATCGCACCGTATCGCGCACATTCGCTTCTAATGTTGGCTCACAGGCACCCTCGTCTTGAAAGCGAACAATATACATATCAGGGCCAAATCGCCCTCTAAAAAGTTCAATTGGGTCAGCGCGGTAATGGGCAACATGCGCAACATTTAAACCAGCAAGGCCGAGTATACGGTCATTCATATAAAGTGGTAAGGACCATAAAATAATCGCCCCCCAATCATGCCCGACAAAAACTGCTTGCTCGATCCCATAATGATCCAACAGGCCTTCGATATCGCCCGCAAGTTTCGCCATAGTATAATTTTCAGCGCCGTCTGGTTTATCCGAATTGCCGTACCCACGTTGATCATGTGCAAAAACTGGGTAGCCCGCATCGCCAAACGCCTCCATTTGCGCACGCCAACTATAAGCAAGTTCAGGAAAACCATGGAGGAAAAAAATCGCAGGTTTATCGCTTGTCTTATGGTCGGGGCCGTGCCTATAGACGGCAAGCTTTACGCCGTTAGTCTCAACATAATCAGGCGTTTTATAAATGGGATGCATATGGAATTACCCTCCAAAAATCGCGTTCAAAAATAACGCTGAAATAGCAATAGGCACGATATAGCGCAGACAAAAATACCAAACCTTGAAAAGAACCGTTTCCTGCATTGGAAGGGCTGCTTTTACACGCTCTTTTTTAATTCCCCACCCAACAATTAATGCACAGGTAACACCAACAACCGGTAAAATAACATTACTCACGCCCTCACGCACAAGTGCAAACGCCGTTAAACCGTCAAAGCCAAGCACCGCCAAAGGATAATAATCAGACCAGATATTAAATGAGAATATCGTCAGAAAACTGAGCACGAATGCCGCGAATGACATTGCCCATGCTGCATGAGGGCGCTTCCACCCAGCTTCCTCGAGACGCGCAACTGTTGGCGACAATAGCGAAATTGATGAAGTAATCGCCGCAAAAGCAAGCAACATAAAAAACAAAACCGCGACAACACCGCCACCGGTTATTTTTGCAAAAATGATTGGCAGCGTAATAAAGATGAGACCCGGCCCCGCAGACGCGTCAACACCCTCACCAAACACAAGTGGGAAAATAGCAAGGCCTGCCAAAATCGCCACCCCCAAATCCATTAATACGATCCACATTACAGCCTTTGGTAAATTGACATTATTACCCATATAGGCGCCGTACATCATAATTGCCCCCACACCGACAGAAATGGTAAAGAACGCTTGCCCAACAGCCTCCAACAACACTCCGGGTGTTAAAACTAAATGATCAAATCCAAAAAGAAAATTGAGGGCAGCTGGCATATCACCGTATATGCCAGCATAAATAACAATTATCACAAGCAAAACGAACAATATTGGTGTCAGCCATTTACCCGCTAGTTCAATCCCTGTTGTAATATTGGAGGATACGATCAATGCGGTCAGCCCCACAAAAACGGCGGACCAAAACGCCATAAGCAAAATGTCTGATTTATATGCTGCGTCGAAGGCAATAATATCTTCAGGCGTCCACCCATGAAAGCTCTCGGTCATCGCTTCAAAACCATAGAAAATCGCCTGCCCGGCAATAACCATGTAAAAGCTTAAGATTAAGATGGTCCCCATAAGGCCAACCCACATGATAACAGGCCAAGGCTCCTTACGGCCTGCTTCTATCTGCAAGTTCTTAAGTGCTGTCGGTGGGCTCGCACGCCCCATACGCCCCAGCAAGAGTTCAGCCATCAATACAGGTGTCGCCACAAAAGCAAGCGCAAGCAGGTAAATAAGCATAAAACCGCCGCCGCCGTTTTTCCCTGCTACGTATGGAAAGCCCCAAACATTGCCAAGGCCAACAGCAGCACCAGCCGTCACCAAAATAAAAGCCATTCGTGATGTAAAGTTTGGCAACTCTTTACGTGTTATAGCCATATAGACTGTATCCCCAAGTGATCTTCCCTGCGGCAAAGAAATATAACGCATTTAAATACGTACAATTTATCCTTGCCTTCTCCCTAAGCTAACCCCAAAATCCACAGCAGATGGGATTTGGGTCACCCTTGACTATAAGGGGTATCATAACGGGGTTAAGATGAAAATATATAGAAAATGGATTTCATTAATAGCGGTTACTTCGGCGTTATCATTAGCATCAATAGCACAGGACAAGGATGTTTTACCCGGTGATGAAGGTGCAGCCCGTATCGCACAATTAGGGCTAAAATTACCACAAGAAGCCTCCCCTCGTGAAAGCCGTATCAGCCAAGGGCCTTTCAATCGCCTTGTTATTCGAGGTGCAAATCTTGTTGATGGCACAGGGGCCCCGCCAATTGGCCCTGTTGATATCGTTGTAGAAGGCAATAAAATCACTTCCATATCAGTTGTCGGCAGCCCTGGTGTTCCCATCAATGAAAAGGCGCGCCCTGCCAAAGGCGACCATGAAATCGATGCCTCTGAGGCCTATATTCTGCCCGGATTTGTTGACGCGCACAGTCATATTGGTAATGCGCTTTGGGGCTTAACCGGCGACATGCCATCGATGGATTATATTTTCAAACTTTGGATGGCACACGGCATTACAACCAGTCGGGAAGTCGCCTGCGGTATGGGCGCAGACTACACCCTTCGGCAAAAACGGCGCTCTGCCAACAATGAAATCACAGCGCCGCGCCTGATGGTTCATTGTGGTTTCCCAACAGATTTTGCAACAGCAAAAGAAGCACGCAGTTGGGTGAAAGGCCTAAAGAAACGCGGGGCTGACGGCATCAAATTTTTTGGTGGAAACCCAAAAATATTAGAGGCTGCCTTTGATGAAGCGAAAAAACAAGAGCTTCGAACTGCATTTCACCATGCCCAATTATCTGTTTCACGCGTAAATGTGCTTACATCAGCACGCTGGGGCCTGAATTCGATGGAGCATTGGTACGGCCTGCCGGAAGCTTTATTTGATGATCGTATCGTTCAAGATTACCCGCTCGACTATAATTACGCGAATGAACAAGACCGCTTTGGTGAAGCTGGCCGCTTGTGGCGTCAAGCAGCGAAACCCGGAAGCGATAAATGGAACGAAGTGATGGATGAGCTGTTAAGTCTTGATTTCACGCTTGATCCAACCTTCACGATATACGAAGCCAACCGCGATGTCATGCGGGCGCGTAACGCAGATTGGCATGATGAATATACCCTACCGTCTGTATGGGAGTTTTTCCAACCAAACCGCATTCTTCATGGCTCTTACCATTTTGACTGGACGACAAAGGATGAAATCGATTGGAAAAACAATTTCCAGATGTGGATGCAATTTGTAAACGACTATAAAAACAGGGGAGGCCGCGTAACCGCAGGCTCTGACTCTGGTTTTATTTTTAAACTATTTGGCTTTGATTATATTCGGGAGCTTGAATTATTACAGGAAGCTGGCTTTCACCCACTTGAGGTTCTAAAATCAGCGACACTGAACGGCGCCGAACTAATTGGTCGCAACGATGAACTTGGTAGCATTGAAGTTGGTAAGCTTGCAGACATGGTTATTGTCTATGAAAACCCGGTCAACAACCTGAAGGTTTTGTATGGAACGGGCCACATGCGCCTCAATGATGAAACCAATGAAGTCGAGCGAGTTGGTGGCATCAAATGGACGATCAAAGACGGTATTGTTTATGATGCAGAAGCCATGCGCGCCGATGTTCGTAAAATGGTAAGCGATGCGAAAAAAAAGATAAATAAATGATCGATAAATTTACAGACTGGATTTCAATACGATCGACCAATTGGGAGAATATTGGAATACGTTACGAAACTTGGTGTGGAACAAATAATGATGAATGCCAAATACCAGAGATGAATGGACGCTTTGTAACACTTGATCTTATTGGCAAAACATCTATCGGACGCATCCAAGTATATGAAAACGGGTTTGCAATTTGTGACTATGCGGGGCCTAATACTCTTAAAGATACTTTTCTGAAAGTAACAGGCATCCGCAAATATAAAACAAATTATTTCATTAAGTTGTCGAACCATGATGACCTAGACACAAGATTCAAATCAGTTTTAAGTAGGTTTTACTAATATATGAAAACATACATAGCACTCTTTCGCGGTATTAACGTCGGCGGCAACAACGTGCTGCCGATGAAAGAACTTGTGAGCATGATGGAAGCATTAGGCTGTGCTTCAGTTAAAACATATATTCAAAGCGGTAATGCTGTTTTCACCTATGACGGCGATATCAAAAACTTGAATGACCAGCTAACGAGTGAGATCGAGCAGCAAAAAAGTTTTCATCCCAACATTCATATTCTAACCAAAGATGAGTTTAAACGTATCGCGTTACAAAACCCCTATGCTGAAATTGAGACGGACCCTAAAACTGTTCATGTCAACTTCCTTCTTACACCAGCCGTGGATGCAAATTTGGCTAAGATTGAAGAGTTACAGGCGGATACTGAACAGTTTAAATTAACCGATGATGCCTTTTTCCTTCATGCACCAGATGGCATAGGGCGCTCAAAGCTTGTGGCGAAACTGGAAAAACTTCTTGGTGTCCCAATAACCGGGCGTAATTTACGGACCGTCAACAAACTTTCAGAATTGCTGCATAAAATTGCTGAGGCCTCTTAGTTGCGGAAATGATATACTTTTCAAACACATTGCTCTCTCTCATCCTTTCTTATCTGTTCCTAACAGGCAACATCGCTATGGCCGCTGACCATTCAGTTACACAATCAGCAGAGACTCATGCGACTAAGATAGGCAAAGACAAGGTCATCGTTGACGCAAGCCAACACCCGTTTTCCGCAATTGGCCGCTTAAACGGCGCTGGCATTGACCGCCGCAGCCATTGTACCGCAACTCTCATAACGCCAAACCATATCCTGACAGCTGCCCATTGCCTGTATTTTAACGCCCGAAAGCGCTGGTTCCTACCAAGCGAATTACATTTTTTAGCGGGCTATCAACGCGGTGATTTTATTGCACACGGCAGAATTAAAGCGATCCATGCCAAAGGGACCTATGCCCCTAATAAAAGGTTAGATACTAAAAACATCGAAGGTGACTGGGCAATTTTAACATTATCAACGTCAATTGATATTGCCCCTATTCCCTTACTTACCCTCAGTAAGACTGAAGCCAATAGTAAGTTTCAGCAAGTGGGATATCACAAGCAACGCCCGCATGTTCAAAGCCTTAACCCTGAGTGCAACATCACAGGGCGTTTTAAAAGCATTTTACGGCATGACTGCATGCTTGCGCCCGGCGATTCCGGAAGCCCCATCCTTTATGAAAAAACAGGAAAATATTATGTTGCAGGCCTAAATAGTGCTGCCATTCAAAACCATAAAGCCAAAAGCTCAGGCCTTGCAATTGCAAGCGAGTTTTTGGCTCAACATATTGATAACATCAAAGCCGCTACAGATAACGCTCAATAATACCGCGAATATTTGCCGGTGTATCATTGGGCGCGAAGCGTTTTACGACCTTACCGTCTTTATCAACAAGGAATTTTGTAAAGTTCCACTTAATGCCTTTAGTTCCCATCAAGCCGGGCTTTTCTTTCTTTAAATGCGAATAAAGCGGCGTTTCGTTCGTGCCGTTCACATCCACCTTTGCAAACATTGGAAAGCTGACACCGTAATTGATCTGGCAAAATTCACCAATTTCGTCATTACTGCCAGGGTCCTGCTTGCCAAACTGATTGCAAGGGAAGCCAAGGATTTCAAGACCCTTTTCTTTCAAGTCACCGTAAAGCTTCTCCAGCCCCTCAAACTGCGGTGTAAATCCGCATTTAGATGCAGTATTTACAATCAAGAGCACCTTGCCTTTATAGGCATCCAGGCTTTCTTGTTTACCGTTCAGGCGCTCACATTCAAAATCGTAAACCGACGTCATTATTGTATCCACTCGATAGCTAATTAATATAAGTCATTAATTAGCTATTTTAGCGTTTAATCGTTCAATAGCAAGCTCTACGCGCTTGATTTCCCGTATAATCGACTGCCGGTTCATTTCATTGAAATGCCACATCTTCAACATGCCCTGTCCAAGTGATGCAGCAAGCGCTATTGCCCCCCAAAACACCCTATCATCAGTTGATACCGCTATCCAAAATTCATAAATCGACCAGAACATGAATATTGTAATAATAAAAGTTACAATATTGACCATTACCAACCAATATCGCATGCCCCCTTTATAACTATTTATCAACATACCGGGCAAACCTTCCTCACCGGCTACCATGGCATCAATTTCTTTTACTTCGCTTTCTAGTTCAGCTTTGATCCGTTCATCAATACTTGTCATATACCGTCTCCTAAAGTGGGCTGTCGTGACCCGGATGTATTGTTTTCATTGTGTTTCACTTTTTGTATAAGCTTTGCGAAGGCTCGCACGGGCGCGGTTAAGACGTGATTTCACTGTTCCCACAGGAATTTTAATCACATCAGAAATTTCAGTAATACTCATGCCCTCAAGATAAAAAAGATACACCGCTTCGCGTTCATTAATTGGAAGCAAACTGATCAGTTTTCGCAAGTCGCCTCCATCTGTTTTATTATCCTCGCTTGTCGCGACCAGAGCATCTTCTACATCACCAAGGGCAACTGTCTCTTTACTTTTCCTTCTAACCAAATCAATCACACGCCAGCGAACCGTTTTAAAGGCCCATGCCCGAAACCGCGTTGCATCTTCAAGGCGTATCAATGTTTTACTAATTGTAATCCATGCGTCCTGAACAGCGTCTTCTGCGATATGGTTTTCATTGGTTAATCGCCGTGCAAAGCCAACAAGCGAAGGAAGATAAGCTTTATAAAGGGTTTCAAAAGCCGCCATGTCGCCGCCCTGCGCCCTCAACACCAAAATTTTTTCGGCAGATCTGATACTATCAGCTTGTATGCCTTTTGGCGCCTTTGCCATAAAACCTTTTCCTTTCACTCATACTATAGACGCAGCAAAAGAGAAAAAGGTTCGGAAATTCCGACAGAAAAATTAACCCCTTGAAATAAAGGAGTTATTATAAGGAAAGGGTGCCACGCATCACTTCAACAGCCCGTCCTGTTATATCAAGTCTATCGCCTTTCACGTCTAATAATAAATCACCACCACGGGCTGATATTTGACGTGCTTTCAAAGTGTTCTTCCCTAACTTCTGCGCCCAAAACGGCGCCGACAAGGAATGTGCCGACCCTGTAACCGGGTCTTCGGCGATACCATGATTTGGAAAAAAGCAACGCGATACAAAATCAAGGTCACTATTATTCGCTGCGGCCGTACACACAAAACCATAAGGCGCATGGGCTTTCAGCGCCTCCATATTGGGTGCTAATTGCTCCAGCGTGCTTTGATCTGGATAGACTATCAATAAATCACGGTCTGCACCTTCATAAATGGCATCAGGCAAATATACTTGCTCTGGTTCAATACCAAGTGCGGCACCAAGGCCATTCGGTGTAACTATTGGCGCACATGAAATAGCTGGAAAGTCCATCGTGAAGCCACTGTTAGTGCGTGCGACAGTCAAAATGCCCGATAGTGTTTGAAAGCGAACAATATCAAGTTCGGGCATCAAATGCATAAAAACAACATAGGCGCTCGCAAGCGTCGCATGGCCACACAGCGTTACTTCACAGCCCGGCGTAAACCAACGCAGATGATAGTCTGCCTCATGCCCCTCAAGTTTAACTAGATACGCCGTTTCCGATAGATTATTTTCAATAGCAATATTTTGCAGTAGATCATCGTCAGGAAACTCACCCAATGGGCAAACAGCCGCTGGGTTTCCACCAAAGGCTTTATCGGTAAAGGCATCTATCTGATAAATCGGTATTTGCATCGCTCAAACCTTATGACATTCTAAGCCTTCGATATAGGTGAAATTATCCTTTAACCCATGCTTCGATATCTGCCTGGTCTTTAGCAGCAAAACCAAGGCGGTATTCATCACCCTTTTGCCAAACAGGCCGTTTCACCAGTGCGTCATTGGCAAGCAACAGGGCCTTTGCCTTGGCTTCATCAACACCTTGCGTTTCCTCATCAGGTAATTTACGCCACGTTGTGCCACGACGGTTAAGCACAGCTTCCCAGCCAAGTGCATCAACAAAAGCATTTACCATATCGTCCGTCAGGCCGTCTTTCCTAAAATCATGGAAGCTATGCTCAACACCTTCTGCTTCCAGCCACTTACGGGCCTTTTTTACGGTGTCACAATTTTTAATACCGTGAATGATCAACATAATAAAACTCCTAAAATCAACTTGGTTTCTTTTTACATATGATCGGCTTGTGGGGAACCGTTAAAAATAAAAAAGCCCCACCAAAGGGTGAGGCTTTAAAATACATAAATTCAGAATACGTTTAGTGAAGTTTATCACCAACCTGATCAATCGCTTCGTTAATAATTGCGGAACCAGAACGGCCCTTTAATTTCTCACCAAGAACGCTTGTCGCCGCTGAAATTGCAGCATCAACTGCAACTTTCTGCACTTCCTTAACAGCAGAAGCTTCAGCTTGTGCAATCTTATCCTGAGCAACACGCGCACGACGCGCCGTCATTTCCTTGATGTCGCTTTTCGCTTCATCAAGCATAATTTTTGCGTCTGCTTTTGCATGCTCGAGCATTTCTGCTGCTTCTTTTTCTGCATCACGTTGCTTGCGCTGATATTCACCCAGAAGGTTCTCAGCTTCTTCGCGAAGTGTTTTAGCTTCATCAATTTGCGTTTTGATTGCTTCTACACGCTCATCAAGCATATCACCGATTTTCTTGTGAGCTTTCGTCGCGATAACACCGCCAACGAACACAACGAAAGAAGCACCTGCCCAGAAGCTAGTGTCAGCATACCATACGTCGCCAGCCATCTTATGTTCCCTTCGCGTTATCAAGTGCTGTTGAAACAGCGTTTGTAACTGCCTTATCAGTAACTTTTACATCACCGGCAAGTTTAACAATCACATCTTTCGCAACATCAGCAGCAACATCTGCTATGCTTTCTAACGCTTCGTTTTTGGCAGCAACGATACGTGCTTCAGCAGCCTCTGCTTCACTGCCCAATTTTGCATCCAATTCAGATTGAGCTTTCGCGATTTCTGACTGAATATCGGCTTTGGTATCAGTGATAATTTGCTGGGCTTTCGCACGGGCATCAGCAACAGCAGTTTCATAAGCTGTTTTCACAGCTTCTGCTTCGCTGCGCAAACGCTCAGCAGTATCAAGATTACCAGCGATATTTTCTTCGCGTTCCTGAAGGACATTACCAATCTTCGGTAATACCATTCTTGAAATAACCACATAAAGAACAACAAACGTCAATACAAGCCAAGCAACCTGGTTGGTGTATGTTCCATCCTTGATCACATTAAGCTGCGGCAAACCGCCTTCTTGTTGTGGTACTTCTGTAATAGCCTGGGCCATCATATGCCTCATTGCTTATAATCCAAAAGGGTAAGGCTCGCCTTACCCTGCCGTCTAGTCTCAAAGCCAATTCAAAGAACAGGCCTTAAAGTTTCCTTAGCCGTTGAGGATAAGGAAGGCAATTACAAGCGCGAAAAGGCCTGTTGCTTCTGTCAGTGCGAAACCGATAAGCAAGTTAGTGAACTGCTTTGGTGCAGCTGATGGGTTGCGAAGCGCACCAGAAAGGTAGCTACCAAAGATATTACCAAGACCGATACCAATACCTGCAAGTGCAAGTGTAGCAAGGCCAGCGCCGATCATTTTTGCTGCTTCTACGTCCATTTCAAATCCTTCTCTGTATAAGCAATAGTGATAGAATAAATAAGTTCAGTTTAGTCCCCGACTTTTATCTAGTGAGCTGGATGCATCGCATCATTCAAATAGATACAAGTCAAAATCGTGAATACATATGCCTGCAAGCAAGCAACCAATATCTCTAATCCTGTTAGAAGCACATTCACAGTGAATGGTAATACTGCGCCTGCAGCCGCAAGGCCGCCGAGGCTCGCAATACCAATCACAAAGCCCGCAAAAACCTTAACCATAATGTGGCCTGCCAGCATGTTTGCAAACAAACGAACCGAGAGGCTGATTGGGCGTGTGCAGTAAGAGATTACTTCAATAATAAAGATAAGAGGTAACAACCAAAGCGGTACACCCGCTGGTGCAAACAGTTTCATATAGCCAATACCGTGCTTGGCAAAACCAATAAGTGTTACGCCCAAGAAAATAAAGCCTGCAATCGCAAAGTTAAAAGCGATGTGGCTTGTTGTTGTAAAGGCATATGGGATCATACCTGCAAGGTTAAGACCCAAGATAAACATAAAGAGTGTAAAGATGAACGGGAAATAGGCTTTGCCTTCTTTTCCGACGTTATCGCGGATCATACCGGCGATAAAATCATAAAAGATTTCAACCATCATCTGCCAGCGGCCAGGTACAACGGCGCTTTTGCGTGATCCACCAATAACAAACAATGTAACAACGGCAACAACAGCAACCATCATCAACGAGCTATTCGTGAAGGAAACATCGATCCCGGCAATTTCAAAATGAGCAAGAGGTTTGATTTTGAACTGATCAATAGGACTTTGGGCCACGGCGTTTGTCTCTTTTCTAACGCCTTTGCTGATCTATTCAGCAAAGGTAATCAAAATTCTTATGCTTTAGCTATGTTTCTTCTTGTTGCGATTTGTTGGCGTCTCTAACAACATTTGTAATTCCAGCCGTAAAGCCAAGAATTAGAAATACAATCAAAAGCCACGGCTTTGATCCAAACACATCATCAAGTGCCCATCCGATCAAACCGCCTATACCAGTACCAACGACAAGCTCTACACCCATCTTAAACGCTATGCCCATCGCCTCCGATCGTTGTTGCTTTTCAACATCAACATCTTCTTCTTGATGAACGCTTTTTCGCGCTTTTTTTAATCGCTCTTCAAGGTCATGCAAATCAGCGGGCTTTTTATTATCAGCCAATCTCTGCATCCCTTTCCTAGCAACACTTGGTACTGCTTAAACAAACCGCTTTAACCTAAGTCAAAACGCTGCCAAATGCGGTTGCAACATAGTGATTGCCCCTGAATATGTCAAGAACCAATAAAACATATATAAGTCATTGTTTTAAAATGATTTTATATAAAATACATTCTAACTGGCATCCCGAAGAGCTTCTGCACGCTCAAGGTCAACAGAAACCAGCGTGGAGATTCCTCGTTCTGCCATCGTAACCCCGAAAAGCCTTTTCATCCGCGACATAGAGACCGCATTATGGGTCACGATCAAGAAACGAGTATCGGTTCGGTCCATCATATCATCGAGCAAATTACAGAATCGCTCTACATTTGCATCGTCAAGCGGGGCATCAACCTCATCCAAAACACAGATCGGAGCTGGATTTGTAATGAACACAGCAAAAATCAAAGCAAGCGCAGTAAGCGCCTGCTCCCCCCCCGACAAAAGTGAGAGTGATTGAAGCTTCTTGCCCGGTGGGCTAGCGAATATTTCAAGCCCTGCATTCAAAGGGTCATCTGATTCTGTAAGTTTCAAATGGGCGGCGCCGCCACCAAACAAGCTGGTGAACAAATCACCGAAATGCCTGTTTACGATATCGAACGCCTTCAATAGTCGCTCGCGGCCTTCACGGTTCAAACCATTGATTGCCTGCCTCAGCCGCGCGATAGCTTCTTCAAGATCTTCGCGCTCGCTTGTTAAATGTGTGCGCTGTTCATCAATTTCATTAAGCTCTTCATCGGCACGCAGGTTCACCGCCCCCAGACGATCACGCTCACGCTTAAGCTTTTCCAGCTTATCGTCAAGAACAACAATATCGGGCAGATTATCGCTTGTTTCAACACCAGCCTTTTCCAAAAGCTTGGTCGGCGCACATTCAAAACGCTCACCGATAAGGCTCGCTATATCCTTCCGGCGTGCAACAGTGGTTTCAACGGCACCTTCACCGCGAATTTGCCGTTCGCGAACTTCATTCAAAGCAACCTGAACATCATGAAGTGCTTTATCTTTTTCTCTAAGCGAGTTTTCCGCACTTACTAAAATTTCTGATGTTACCCGGCGTGCGTCCTCTGCAAGTTTCAACGCATCCAGAAGGCGTGCACGGTTCGCTTCTGTATCTTCTGGGCGCGCACGCAAGGCCTCTAACTGTTTTTTAGCGTCTTCACGGCGCTCCAGAAGTGATTTAACTTGCTTTTCTGCACTCGTCACTCGCAATTGCCAAGCGCCCATTTCAGTTGAAATCGCGCGCAAACGGTCATCACGGGCCTGAGCTTCTCGTCGCAGGCCATCAAAGGCAGCCCGTGCCCTCGAAAGAATGTTTCTAAGCTCTTCAACTTCACCGCGTTTTTTAGCAAGAGCATCTTCGAAACCTGTCTGCTCAGGAATTGCCTTTAATTTTGTTTCAATTTCTTCCAGCCGGCGGCTTGTATCTTCACTGTCGCTATCAAGCCGCAATAGTGTATCCTGAAGTGTGTTGAGACGGCTGGCCTTTTTTGCAGCATCAGCCTCTGCCGCAACAAGGGCACGCCTTGCATCAGCCAAAGCACGTTCAATCGTTTGCCGCTCATTACGCGTTTGCTGTTCTTTTATTCGGGCTTGTTCCAAGGCCTCTTTGGCAGTTTGCACCGCTGCACTCAGTATTTTTTGCTCTGACTGCAGCCCAGACAAATCACCTCTCAGTTTTTCAAGGCGGTTTTGCTGCTCAAAACGCATAGCAGTGCGACTAGGTGCTCCCTCTCTCACAACAAACCCGTCCCAGCGCCAAACACAACCAGCCTTATTAACAAGGCGCTCGCCGGGCTTTAATGCCGCGACACATGCTTCAATATCAGCGCCTTCATCTATAAAACCGATACGGCTAAACCTCTTCTCGAGAAAATCTGGCACATCGACATATGCATTAATCGTTTCAACCCCGTCCGTCCATGTATGCGAAGATCGAGCATCGCCAACACCCTTTATGCGCCAGAAACGATCCGCCGTGTCATTTGCGCTAGCGTCAAGGTCGTCACCAAGCACAGCACCAACAGCACGTTCAAACCCAGCCTTCACTGTTAAAAGGTTTGCCGCTCGGTCCCCATCTATATTATCATCTTGCTTTAAAAGGCTTTCTAAGCCCTCTATCTCGCTCGAAAGCGATTTAACGCGCCCATCAATACCAGACCGGTTATTTTCTTGCGTTCGGTATTGCTCTCTAAGTGCACTTACCTGTTGTTCCGAATTATTGAGGCTTGACTGAACATCTTCCAGTTTTTTTTCATAGGCACTGATGTTTTCCTGTGCTTCGCGCACCTTGGCAGCAGCCTCATCCATTGCTTCAAGAGCTGTAATTTCACCCGTAATGCGCTCTTTCTCATTTTGGATTTGTTCCACACGCCGTGCAACAGCGAGCTTATCGCTCTCTAGTGATGACCTTTTGGCTCGCGCTTGCGCGGCCTGCTCGCTTAATTGGTCATAGGCAGCTTCAGTGTTACCAGCCGAACGCACAGCCTCTTCCAGTTTTTCTCGTGCCTCCTGCTCTGCTGTTTGCTGGCCTTCCTTATCGGTTCTTAGCCGTGTTTGTTCGTTTTCAAGGCGGCTCAATGACGCCTTCGCATCTTCAGCAATTTCATTTTCGCGGGTATGATCGGCCTCGCTTTGCTCAATCACACCTTCAAGGGATGCAGCCATTTCACCGCGTCTCGCGGCTTCTGCTTCCATATTTTCTTTTTCAATTGTAAGACGCTGTAGTTTTGCAGCCGCTTCGGCGTCAGCATCCCGGAGTGCAGGGATCGCAGCCGCAACCTCTGTCTGCTCTGTCGTTGCCTTATTGACCAATGACTGCGCATCCACCACCAATGAGGAAGCTTCACGGAGCAAACGTTCCTGATTAATTACATCATCGGATGCCGCTTTCCATTTCAGAAAAAGCGCGCTTGCCTCTACTTTTCGTATATCGTTCGATACTTCGCGGTACCTAATAGCCTGCCGCGCCTGTCGTTTAAGGCTTGCAATCTGGCCATCCATGGCCTGAATGACATCCTGAACACGAACAAGGTTCGCTTCGGCACTCCTTAGCCTGCTTTCGGCTTCTTTGCGGCGGGTATGTAAACCTGAAATACCTGCGGCCTCTTCAAGAATAGCACGGCGGTCTTGCGGCTTGGCGTTTATCAAGCTACCGATACGACCCTGCGACACCAGAGCAGGTGAATGCGCGCCCGTAGCGGCATCAGCGAACAAAAGCTGTACATCCTTTTGCCGGACATCCTTGCCATTAATCCGGTATGCAGAACCAGATTCACGCTCAATACGGCGGGTTACCTCGATAAACTCTTCATCATTGAACTCAGCGGGCGCAGTTCGGTCAACATTATCAATAACCAGAGTAACTTCAGCAAAATTACGCGGAGATAGTTTATCAGTACCAGCGAAGATAACATCATCCATACCATTGCCTCGCAGCGATTTTGCACGATTTTCGCCCATTACCCAGCGTAGAGCTTCAAGTAGATTGGATTTACCGCAGCCATTTGGACCAACCACACCAGTAAGGCCCGGCTCGATCAATAATTCGGTCGGATCAACAAAGGATTTAAACCCTGATAGCCTTAACCGCGAAAACCGCATTTTTGGCTAAAACTCCCCATCCTCAGTGGGCCATTATAGCCCAAAGCGCCACTACCAAACGGTAGAGACAAAAATGGCCTGATAATTCTTACAGGCCATTTTATCAGTTTAAAATTTTATAGTGCTGCCTCTACTGCTTTCTCGATAGCTTCAAGGCCATAGTTATCCAACTTGTTACCATTAACAATAATAGTTGGTGTTGCTTCTACATTAAACTCTTTCACGCCGTCCTGGCCGATTTTCACAAGATTTTTGTGCATTTCGGTGTTGGCCAAACAACGGTCAAACTGCGTACGGCTAATACCTGCTTTTCTTGCTATCCCCGCAAGGGCACTGATAGGATCTTGAGAAGTACCCCAGTCACGTTGCTTTGCAAAAAACTCTTTCGTTAGCTTTTGTGCGACTTCCTGATTTGTACAGCGGGCAACGGTTGACGCAGCCAGATCAACTTGATTGGTCACAAGGTTACGGAAAAGAAACCTTACTTTACCAGTATCAATATATTTTTCTTTTACTTTCGGGAAAATGCTTGATGAAAAGCTGGCACAGTGCGGGCATGTCATCGAAGCATATTCAATAATTTCAATCGGCGCGTTCGGGTCACCGTATGCGATATCACCCCAAACACCTTCGCTCTCAGCAGCGCCCGCTGCTTCAGTAACCTGTTCTACTTTATCGACAACTGCGTTTGCAACAGTAGTTACTTCGCCAGAATCAGCAACTGTTGATTCTGTAGAACTATCGGCTTCACCGCATGCCGCAATCAAAGTTACACCAAATAACAGCCCTAATATACGCAACATCTTAACACTTCCCTTGTGGTTCATCTCATTACATCCACTATATATAGTATATAAACAGGAAAAATTTGGTATTACGAGTCTTTTTTAAGTCAAAACTACGCCCACCAAATACATTCCCCAACATGGAAACAGTATTACCCTAAATACCTATTCAAGAAAACCGTATCTTTAGGTCTACTTAACGCTTTTTACTGAAAACTTGCTTTCCCAAGCTTTTCAGGGCTTCTTGAAGCGGCGATAAATCACCAGAACCAACCAACGCTTCCAGGTTATTATTTTCCATCTGCGTCAACTCACGCACTTCGCGCTTTCGTGGGCGTAATTTACCAAGTGTTGGCCCCTGTTGGAGGGTAATTTTAGCCACAGCACCGTAACCAAAAAACGTATTTACCATTTCGATAATACGCCCCGTTTGATGTTGTAAGAGAGGCGCATAGGCAGATTCGCACCTGACAACAAGTGTTGCGCCTAAGCGCTGACCACCCGGGAAAGCCAGCTTAACCGGAAGCGAGCAACTCGCCAAATCATGCCCTACTATCTGCGGCCATTTCACAATCACTTCGGCCTGAGCAAACCCTTTGGCCCGCATCGCACGGTCTGTAAAAGCCCGTGTAAGATTGGAAGCGCGAACAGTCTTAGCCTTACGCTTAACCTTAAACTTTGTAGTTGCTTTAGCAGAGGTTTTATTTTCAGGCTTTTTGGTGATTCCTCGTCTCCTCAAGCAAGATACTACCCCAGAATATGCGCTGTGGATAGATCAGGATTTGTTCCTTTGACTATCGTTCCCTGTCAAGCTATCAGAACAGTATGAATTCCTCAGCAACAGACCTATTAAATTGGTACGATACCCACAAGCGCACCCTGCCCTGGCGCGCTGGAAATGGCATTACACCAGACCCATACCGTGTATGGTTATCTGAAATCATGCTGCAACAAACCACCGTCGCTACGGTTAAGAGCTATTTTGAAAAGTTCACAACGCTTTGGCCAACAGTGCAAGCGCTTGCAAGCGCTCCCCAAGAATTGATTTTAAAGGAATGGGCCGGCCTCGGATATTATGCCCGCGCCCGTAATTTACATAAATGTGCGGGTGTTGTCATGAATCAGTATGGCGGCAACTTTCCGGATACAGAGGCTGAATTAAAGAAACTACCTGGTATCGGCGACTATACGGCCGCCGCAATTGCCGCAATTGCTTTCAATGAGCGAGCGGCAGTTGTAGACGGGAATATTGAACGCATCATTAGTCGCACCCACTATATCGAAACACTGCTTCCAAAAGCGAAGAAAGAAATTCGTGAAGCCGTGGCACAAATAACACCAGCTGAGCGCCCCGGCGATTTTGCACAGGCCATGATGGATTTGGGTTCAAGCATATGCAGCCCCAAAAACCCTGAATGCCTTCTCTGCCCTTGGCAAACGAGATGCCAGGCACAAAAGGCTGGTGATATGGAACGTTTCCCCGTTAAGCCACCAAAGAAAGTTAAACCAATACGCAGGGCCATATCTTTCTGGTTAGAACACGACAGACATGTTTTACTGGAGCGCAGACCAGATAGCGGGCTGTTGGGTGGTATGCCGGGCTTTTTCTCTACCCCTTGGGTTGAACGAAGCGAGATACCAAGCCTTATTGAAAGTGAAGGGTTTCAGCCATACCCGGCAAAATGGTTAGTTGGTAACAAACTTGCGACACATACTTTTACCCATTTCCATTTGGAAACAGCTTTGGCAATAAGCCAGACTGGATCAAAGATAAATGTCGAGAGCGGATTTTGGCACCCCATCGCCCAATTAGATGAGATAGGACTGCCAACAGTTTTCAAGAAAATTGCAAAACTATACAAATGTTAGCCAAAGAAGCCGACTAGACGAACGCATAGATCCCCAGCAATAAAAATGGGGCATCCCCTCAGGCAATCGGGACGCCCCACCAACGAAGAGCACGAACGGGCATAAGTGCTCTTCTATCCTTATTGATATAAGATGACTTAATGCATTTCAGCTCGAACTTGCTGGCGGAATATATCAATCGGCATTAACTCGCCTTTTTTCTCAACATGCCAGAAAGTCCAACCGTTACAGGCCTGTGCGCCCTGTACTTGTGCGCCAATCTGGTGAATTGAGCCTTTGGCTTTATCGGTAATCAAACTACCGTCTGTGCGAACACGGGCAGCAAACTTCTTGTTACTGTCATACAGCGTTTCACCGGGTTCGATCATACCGCGCTCAACAAGTGAACCGAACGGCACACGTGGCTGCGCACGTTTACTTTCAGTATATCCAAGTGCTTCATCATCAAGTTTCTCAACACTTGCTATACGTTCCTGAGCAACTTTGATGTAATCAGTTTCGCGCTCGATACCGATAAAGTTACGGCCAAGGCGCTTTGCAACCGCACCGGTCGTTCCTGTTCCAAAGAATGGATCAAGGACAACATCACCCGGTTTTGTCGATGACATCAACACTCTATAGAGCAACGATTCAGGTTTTTGCGTTGCATGCGCCTTTTTACCATCAGATTTAAGGCGTTCTTTGCCAGAGCAAATTGGCAGCACCCAATCAGATCGCATCTGCGTATCTTCATTCATCGCCTTCATTGCGTCATAGTTAAAGGTATATCCACCTTTATCCGCTGACTTGGCCGCCCAAATTAATGTTTCGTGAGCATTTGTAAAACGCGTACCACGGAAGTTCGGCATCGGATTTGATTTACGCCAGATCACATCATTCAAAATCCAGTAATCAAGATTTTGAAGTGTGGAACCCACACGGAAAATATTGTGATAACTACCGATCACCCAAATTGTGCCAGTATCTTTCAGAACGCGCTTGGCCGCTTCTAACCAGCGGAAGGTAAATTCATCATACGCTGAAAAGCTTGAAAACTTATCCCACGCATCATGAACGCCGTCGACCTTCGATTGGTCTGGCCGTGTTAGCGTGTCTTTCAATTGCATATTGTATGGTGGATCAGCAAAAATCACATCAACCGATTTCTCGGGTAGTGAATTTAAGATATCAATGCAGTCACCCTGCACGATTTTATTCTGAACTTTATCAATAGATAATTTGTTCAAACGGCTCCCTTTTCGGGCAGCCTTTGATGCCTGAGTCATTTCTTTTTCTCCGTCCCAGTTACCGGGAATCCTTTTTGGATTCAGGTTTGTTTTCCGTGTAACTTTGAATGGATTATGATTCGAATCAGATTCTTCGTCAAGAGATTCTTTTATATGAATCAATAAGTTGTTTAACTTTTCTCATCTAAAATCTTGCGAATCGGTGCAAAAGATTTTCGGTGATATTTGGTCACACCCACAAGCTTTAGTGCCGCCATATGTTTCGGAACACCATATCCTGCGTTTGATGCCCAATCATACTCAGGGTGCTTTTCACCCAATTTTGCCATTAAATTATCGCGAAAATTTTTTGCTAAAATACTTGCAGCCGCGATCGAAACAGACCGACTATCCCCTTTCACAATTAAATTGGCAGGCAAATCAAAGCCGGGGTTCTGATTTCCATCAACCAATACCCCCGAAGGAGATATAGATAAACTTGCAACAGCCCGCCGCATCGCAAGGAGTGAGGCCTGAAGGATATTAATTTCATCAATTTCCTCGACACTTACTTCAGCGATCGAATAATCAACAGCGTATTTCCGTATTTCACTATCAAGCGCAATGCGCCTTTTCGAACTTAATTTCTTACTGTCATTCAGCCCTTCAGGAATATTACCAGCGTCCAGAACGACAGCAGCAGCTACCACAGGGCCTGCGAGCGGCCCACGACCAACCTCATCAACACCGCAAACATGCTGCCCAGCTACTGCTTTCAGCATTGCTGCCTCGCAGCGCCAGTCAGGCCCTTTTGATAAATCAATACCTTGCGCGCTGAATAAATTTACTATGTGAATTCCTTTGGACATTCTGAACAAAATCCATATTTTGAGAAACTGTACTTGATATCTCATAGTTGAAAGCGCTTTTGTGAGCCACACTGAAAATATCCATACCATTATAAATGACAGGCTTAATGAGTTAAACTCAAAAGCTAAATGGCACATTGAAGGCCCGGTTATCTTGTCCCGAGAATGTCATATCTATAAGGCATACAATAGCACCGATAAAACATACTATGCAGTTAAACAGTACAAGCCTGAGACAAACACACACGCCATAACTGCGCAGTATAACGCTCTCTCGTCTTATCAGGGCGCTATGACGCTACCCAGCACAACAAACCGCGTACCAAAAATATTTTTATGTGACGAAAGTAATCGTTTAATCATTATGGAGTGGTTAAACGGCAAACGCTTACATGATTATTTGTGGCGGTACGCGCTTAATAAAAGCAAATTTTTAGAGCTTGTATTTCTATCTGGTGCCTGGATCTCAGAGTTTCATAATCAGGAAAAGTTAATCCCAGCGTCGGTAGCTAATATAAACCTAATTGAGCAGCTTGAAAAACGTATCAATAGATACAACTCAACCTCATCAGCTTTACGGGAAGCCAAATTTAAAAGTGCCTACTCAACTTTACAAACCTGGGAAAAAAGCTTCGCATCAAAGGAGATATTTTTAGGTACTCTTCACAATGACTACACCCCGACAAATATGATAGTTGATGAAAAGTCACTCACGGGCATTGATATATGGGCGAAACCAAATTCACCATGCTATACTGACCTGGCACGTATGTCAGTATATTTACTGATCGCCTACCCAACGATAATAAATACCAATATTATTAGCAAAAAGTTGGAAGTTACACCAATTATCAAGAAATTGATTGACGGATATCAACACAAACACACCGCACCGATTGATATAAAAATACTAATACTGTTTATTTTTGCAGAGCTGCTTCGACGCTGGATTGTAATTGCTGATAAACATAGTTTTGTTTCCAGCCCAAAAACATATGTTAAATTCTATCAATTGCGCAGAATTAGAAAACAGGTTGACCTAATCCAGCAATACTTACAAATCACTTGAGCTATCCCCTCTCATCAAAATAAGAAAAGACTCGCCAATTAAATTGAGGCTCCTTCACCCTCGCTGTGAAATAGTAAGTTGCGCCATCATAATTTATGTAACTTTTATGCAACAACCATGATTATACTGACACTTTGCGCTTCAAAATCACACTTATATCAAAGCAAATACATATCACATTAGGGCTATTTATTTCTATATAAACTACGGCAAAAATACGACATCTGAATAAACTTTATAAATATAGTATTTTCAGTCCTTTTCGATAAATCAATCAAATCCTTAAATTTACCACCTATAATTGCTTTTATAAGCATTAGATTATACCCAAAGAACTATGAGTTATAATCCTCATGCTGTCCCTATATGGCAAATTTTTTTAATTGTTTTCATATACTTATAAAATTACACCTATTTCAGGCTGGTTAAGAAATTACAAATACTCACCGGCATTTTCTTTGATATTTTTAGAGAAAAATCAACCTTGGGATATATAGGAAAAGAAATGGATAGTTTAGATTTATGGAAAAACCGTTTCCGGGCAGGAACGGCTTTTACACTGATTTCAGCATTGGGTCTGATGGGCTCTGTGAGCCTCGCGGCACAAGATGCAAGCGTAGACGAAGAAGAAGTCGAAGAAGTAGTGGTAACAGGGTCGCGTATTAAACGCTCAGGCGCGTCAGCACCCAGCCCAGTTACAATTGTTGATTCTGAGGCAATTTCCTTACAAGGTGAAATTAACCTTGCGAATATCTTGAATCAGCTTCCAGCTCTTGGATCAACAAGAACAAATGCTTCAGCTACAGGCTTTATTGGAACAACTGGCACAAGTAACCTAGACCTTCGCCGTTTAGGTATCAACCGTACGCTTGTTCTTGTTAATGGACGCCGACACGTCGGGTCTCAAGCAGGTAGTGCAGCAGTTGACATCAACTCAATCCCCCAAGAACTTGTTGAACGTGTAGAAGTTCTAACAGGCGGTGCCTCTGCAATCTATGGTGCAGACGCGGTAACAGGTGTTGTTAACTTCGTTACAAAAAAAGACTTTGAAGGTGTTTCAGTTTTTGGCCAAGCAGGTCAAGCGGATGAAGGGGATGCCTTTAGCTATACTACACGCTTAATCGCAGGCAGTAACTTTGATGACGATAAAGGTAATGCTGTATTTTCTGTTGAGTGGGCAGAAACAGACGGCTTCCTAGCAAATGATCGTTCTTTCCGTCGTAACAATTTCAGCATTAGACCAAACCCAACTGATGGCGACACACCAGCAAACTCAAATGACGGTATTCCTGATCAAATCCTTTTTGAAGGTGTTTCACTCGACTTTATTAATGCAGGCGGCATATTCCGGGTTCCGGGAAGAGCGGCTTCTGACCCACTTGGTCGTGATTTCGTAGTTGATGGAAATGGTTTTCGTCCCTTTGATTTTGGTGAAAATATTGGCGGTGGACGTTCTATCAATGGTACAGGCGACGGTATCCTACTGAGCGATATTGGCGGTTCTGCGAATGGTGAACTCCAACGTGCTATCGTAACAGGCGCTTTAAATTATAAATTCCGTGACGAACTTAACCTGTTCATAGAAACAAAATATGTAAATTCACAGTCTGCTTCAGAAAGCGGCACAGGTGCATTCGATATTTTCAGCATTTCAATCAATAGTGACAATGCCTTTCTTACTGATGAACAACGTCAATTTTTCGTAGACCAAGGAACTGACACTCTACTTGTTAGCCGTTCAAGCCAAGAAGTACCTAGATTTGATGATGTAGAACGTCAATTATTCCGTGGTGTAATTGGATTTGACGGTACTTTTGATAATGGTATTAGTTATGATACATCTTTCGTATACGGACGCGCTACTGTAACGAATATTCAAGGCAACAATAGAATTAACGACCGCTTTAACGCTGGTATTGATGCTGTCTTTGATAATGATGGTAACATTGTCTGTCGTTCATCTATCGACCCCGATGCCGCGTCAGGTCTACCTGATTTTGCAGTGAATGGCTGTGTACCTATTAATATCCTAGGTGAAAACGCTATCAGCCCCGAGGCTGCTGAGTTTGCTTTCTTTAATGATAGTTTAGTTGAAACACTTGAACAGAAAGTTGTTTCACTTAACATTTCTGGTGATAGTGAAGCTATTGGATTTTCTCTACCTGCTGGCGCTATTAGCTGGGCAATCGGCGGTGAATACCGTGAAGAAGATTCGACATCACTTACAACTGGTATTGACCGGCTAGGCTTAACGTTTCTTAATGTAATTCCACCAGAGGCTGGCGGTTTTGATGTTGCAGAAGTCTACGGTGAGGTTTCTGTACCTGTTTTGAACGATGTGTTCCTTGCCAAACAACTGAGCGTTGACGCAGCCATTCGTTTCTCTGATTATTCTACAGTTGGTGGTACAACAACCTGGAGCGTAGGTGTAAACTGGCAACCAGTTGAGGACCTAAGGTTCCGTGGAACATATTCACAGTCTGTGAGAGCACCAAACATCGCTGAACTTTTTGGCCCACAAAGCCAGACATTCTTCGGTGTTGATGACCCTTGCGACGTTGACTTTCTTGATCAAGGTTCACCGACACGAGCAGCAAACTGTGCAGCTCTAGGTCTTGGGCCAGACTTCCAAGAAGACGAAACTCGTGGCACACAACCTGGTCTACAGGGTGGTAATCCAAACCTTGAAGAAGAAACTGCTGATACATTCACTGTCGGAGCAGTCTTCACACCAAGTTTTGCCCCAGGTTTAACAATCACGGTCGATTATTTTGACATCGAAATATCAGATGCCATCGATTCTGCTACCTTCCAGCAAATTTTTGACAACTGTGTTGACGCCCCTAATATTAATAATGCTTTCTGTGCAGCAATCCAACGAGACTCATCAGGGCAGTTTGTGAGTGCGAACAGGACCCTTAATAATATTGCCGGTCTTGAAGTATCAGGTATTGATTTCGAAGTTGGATACAACTTTGACCTAGAAGACATCGGTGTTGGGGACCTTGGTAACCTACGGATCAGAACACTTGGTACATACTTGATTGACCGTACTGACTTCCCATTCCAAACTGCTCCTGATCAGTTTGATGAAGAAGCCGGTGAACTTGGTGACCCGGAATGGGCAGTTAATACAAGCGTTACTTGGACATATGGCAAATTTAACTTAAACTACGAACTTAGGTTCCAGGATAGCCAACTACTTGTTGAACAAGATGACCTTGCAACAGACCCAGACCTTCAATTCCCTTTCGAGACTGGTGATGTATGGACGCATGATATTCGTGTTGGTTACAAATTAACTGACAATGTTGATATCTTTGCTGGCGTAAATAACCTGTCTCAAGAATTCCCAAGGTTTGACCTATCGGGTGCTGGGGTAGATTCTGCTATCTTTGATACTGTTGGACGTTTCTATTACGGTGGTATCCGCGCAAACTTTTAGATAGTAGCAATACCAATAAGATATTGAAAAAAATGAGGTTAACTCTTAACGGAGTTAACCTCTCTCATACAATAAAATACAAAATATAATAAACAATAACACGACTAGTAAAAGCATCATTTTGCGGATAGAGCAGCAAGACATAATCATACCCATTAAAAAATGTATAAGTTTTAACTACTTAAAATTTTTTTTAACAATTTTATATAAACTACTGAGGTAAACTTTGATCTTTGTCGTCTTAATATTCGCACGGGAAAATAAAAAACAAACTGATATATTGGGATCGAGATGAAAGCGTTAATCATAGACAATGAGGATTTATTTAGGCTGGGGATAAAAAACCTGTTTGAAACACAGAATCAATTTGAAAGCATTATCGAAGTAACTACAGACCGCGAATTACTATCGCTATCAGTTGCTGAAACACAACAAATTCGCCTTACAATAATGAATCCAGCCTGTTTTCCTGATATGCCAGACGCTTTCTGGCGACCTGTTCAGCAAATTTGCCCAACATCCCAAATTATAGCAATGGGTGATGCAAACTACGAACAATTTAAGTATCAAGGAATTCAATTTATTCCACGGGCTATCAGCGCCTATGATATGGCAATGCTCCTTCAAAGAACAGTCAACGACATAATAAGCGCCCAAAACACAATACATGTTCAAGAGCCTAACGAACAAATCACAACAACCTCCACTTCAAACGAAGTGAAGCCAGTTATGAAGAACTTTTCGAAAAGGCGCCTACAAATATTGGAAATGGCGGCCATGGGCCTATCAAACAAAGATATAGCTAGTGAATTAAATATTGCAGAAGGTACGGTAAAGGCACATATGCATCTCATAATGAAAATGCTGAATGTTACCAACCGCACACAAGCAGCCCTGTGGTATCAAAATCAATTCGAATAGAAACCTCACCATATATATGGCAAATATAGGGTTACCAATATTAAGAAATAACAGACGGTTTATCCATTCCTGTGAGTGTGGATAAATCAGCTATCTGGTCAGCAATTAAAATCATTTCTGCTAAAGCATCTTGTGTCTCAAGCTCTGTGCGAGATATATCACCCTCATAACGTTCCAGATAAACTCTAAGGGTAGCGCCGTCCGTTCCAGTTCCCGACAACCGGAACACTATTCTGCAACCGCTTTCAAAAATTATACGAACCCCCTGTCCTGATGTAACTGAGTTATCAGTGGGGTCACAATACTCAAAATCATCCGCCTTTTGTATCTGCTCCAGGCCAAAACAACGGCCAGGGAATTGATCAAGTTTAGACCTTAAGTCATTCATCAATTTATTCGCCGCCGCTTTATCAATTCCTTCATAATCATGACGGGAATAATAATTACGGCCAAATTTCCGCCAGTGCTCAGTTGTCAATTGCTTCACACTTTTTTGCGTTACGGCCAATATATTTAACCACAATAAAACTGCCCAAATGCCATCTTTTTCACGGATATGATCCGAGCCAGTACCTGCACTTTCTTCGCCGCAAATAGTTATCTGGTTGGCATCAAGCAAATTGCCAAAAAACTTCCAGCCCGTTGGTGTCTCAAAACATGGCACGCCCAAGTCTGCTGCTACTCTATCAACGGCCATACTCGTCGGCATCGATCGGGCTGCGCCAGAAATTCCATTTTTATAGGCCGGAGCTATATGAGCATTAGCTGTTAAAATTGCCAGGCTATCTGACGGTGCAACATAAATCCCCTTTCCAAGAATGATATTCCGGTCACCATCGCCGTCCGATGCAGCACCAAAATCAGCAGCAGTCTCCGAAAACATATGCTCAACTAATGTTTTGGCATAAACAGGGTTAGGATCAGGATGTCCACCGCCAAAATCTGTTAAGGGAACAGCATTTATAACTGAGCCAGCCTCAGCCCCCAAGCGTTCTTCAAATATCGCTTTGGCATAAGGCCCGGTAATAGCGTGCATCGCATCAAATTTTATTGAGAAACCACCCGCAATCATTGTCTGAATTGCATTAAAATCAAACAAGTCTTCCATCATTTTCACATAATCAATGACAGGATCAATAATTTCAACTTCCATATCACCAAGCGAGGAACAACCAAGTGTATGAAGGTCAATATCATCGCTTTCTAATATTTGATATTCAGTAATCGATTTTGTTACAGTAAAAATACTATCGGTTACACGCTCTAGTGCAGGCCCTCCATTGGCGGCATTAAACTTAATACCAAAATCACCGTTTGGGCCACCAGGGTTATGGCTAGCGGATAATACAATCCCTCCAACGCATTCATATTTCCGTATCAGATTGGATACTGCGGGTGTCGATAGTAAGCCATTCTGCCCCACCAGCACGCGTTTAATACCGTTGGCTGCAGCCATTTTTAAAATTGTTTGTATAGCTTCTTTATTATAATATCTGCCATCACCACCAACAACCAATGTAGCGTTCTCAGGGAACTCAACAGCGGAAAATATAGACTGAACAAAATTTTCTAAATAGTGTTGTACCTGAAACTGTTTAACCTTTTTTCTCAGGCCAGACGTTCCAGGCTTTTGATCTAAAAATGCTTTTGTTTTTACCGTAATTACAGTCATCTAAACCCCGCTTAACTTTTAGAAAATACTATTGGCAATCGTGTCACTTTATTCAATCTTTCATGTCAGATTACATAATGTTGTCTATTATCACAGAAAAACGAATAGACATTATCTAATGCGATCAATACATAAACTCCATAAATTAACAAACTATAACAATTATCGCTATTTAATCGATGTCAGGGGCAAGCCCTAAATGTTATATCAATAACATTCGCTAGATTAAATAACTGACTATGGAAAGCATAGAATACATGACCCGTTCACTTACCCATTTGGAACGGCTGGAAGCCGAGAGCATTCACATTCTGAGAGAAGTCGCATCAGAAGCAGAAAAACCCGTAATGCTGTATTCTGTAGGTAAAGATAGCGCAGTAATGCTGCACTTGGCTCGCAAAGCATTTTATCCATCACCGCCGCCATTTCCTCTCCTTCATGTGGATACAACATGGAAATTCCAAACTATGTATGACATGCGCGAGCGGATGGCACACGAAGCTGGCATGGAACTTTTAATTTGGCAAAACCCGGAAGCAGTTGAGCGCGGTATAAATCCATTTGATCACGGCTCCACACATACCGACATGTGGAAAACCGAAGGCCTGAAGCAGGCCCTTAGTCACTACAAGTTTGACGCCGCGTTTGGCGGGGCCCGCCGCGACGAAGAAAAATCTCGTGCGAAAGAACGTATTTTTAGTTTCCGTTCTGCAAGCAACCGCTGGGACCCAAAGAACCAACGGCCAGAGCTTTGGAAACTTTATAATGCGCGCAAGGCAAAAGGTGAGAGCATCCGTGTGTTCCCAATTTCAAACTGGACAGAGCTTGATGTCTGGCAATATATCCATTTGAACGATATTCCCATTGTTGATCTGTATTTATCTGCCCCACGTCCGACCGTTGAGCGTGATGGCCTGACATTAATGGTGGACGATGATCGCTTTAAGCTAGAAGACGGCGAAACACCTGTTGAAAAATCGATCCGTTTCCGAACGCTTGGGTGTTATCCGCTCACCGGTGCTGTTGAAAGTACCGCGACTACCCTGCCTGAGGTCATCCAAGAAATGCTCTTGACCACTACATCCGAACGTCAAGGGCGAGCAATTGACAAAGAAGAAGCAGCCAGTATGGAAAAGAAAAAACAGGAAGGGTATTTTTAATCATGACAAATGACCAAAGTCCTTCATACAAAACATCTGATCTGGCAGCAGAAGATATTGATGCATACCTTGAGCAACATCAGCATAAATCGCTTCTACGTTTCATCACTTGCGGTTCTGTTGATGATGGTAAATCCACGCTGATTGGCCGCTTACTCTATGATAGTAAGATGATTTTTGAAGATCAATTGGCAGCACTTGAAGCTGATTCCAAACGCGTAGGCACACAAGGCCAGAATATCGATTTCGCCCTTCTGGTAGACGGCCTCGCCGCTGAGCAAGAGCAAGGTATCACCATCGATGTTGCATACCGTTTTTTCGCGACAGAAAAACGTAAATTCATCGTTGCAGATACACCGGGTCACGAACAATATACCCGTAATATGGTAACCGGCGCCTCAACAGCTGATCTCGCGATTATCCTTATTGATGCCCGTAAAGGCGTCCTAACGCAGACGCGCCGTCACAGTTATGCCTGCAAGCTCATCGGCATCAAAAATATTGTTCTAGCCGTTAACAAGATGGACTTGATCAATTATGATCAGGACAAATATCAGGCAATTATCGATGATTATACAGAGTTTGGGGAAAGTATCGGGATTGATACCTTCACAGCTATTCCAATTTCAGGCCTTGCAGGCGACAATATTGCAGCTCAATCAGATAATACACCGTGGTATACAGGTAAGGCGCTAATCGATCACCTTGAAACAGTTGATCTTGATGTAACAAGCGACCAAACAGGTTCATTCCGTATGCCGGTACAATGGGTTAACCGCCCTAACCTTGATTTCCGCGGTTTCTCGGGCACGATAGAAAGTGGTGCAATCAATCCGGGCGATGCTATTCGTATTTTACCATCAGGTAAAACCAGTAAAGTCGAGCGAATTGTAACGTTTGACGGCGACCTGGATGAGGGCGTTGCCGGGCAGTCTGTCACTCTCACGCTCAAAGATGAAGTTGACTGCTCACGCGGTGATATGATTACCGCCTCTAACAGCCCGGCTGAAGTTGCAGATCAATTTGAAACCACAATTATCTGGATGGATGATAACGAACTGTTACCAAACCGTACCTATCTGATGAAAATCGGCACACAAACTGTCACTGCACGTGTCAATCAACCCAAATATAAGATCGACGTTAATACAACGCAGCAGTTAGCAGCCAAGACACTCGAACTAAACGATATCGGCATTGCAAACCTCGCTACTGACAAACCTGTTGTTTTCGACGCATATGAAAACAGTAAGGCTCTAGGTGGATTTATTCTGATTGATAAAATCAGTAATGCGACCGTCGCCGCTGGATTAATAAACTTCTCCCTTCGCCGTTCTCAGAATGTGCATTGGCAAGCAGTTGATATTTCACGGGATGATCACGCAAATCTTAAAAATCAGAAGCCCGCTGTCTTGTGGTTCACAGGACTTTCAGGCTCTGGCAAGTCAACGATTGCAAATCTGGTCGAGAAGAAATTATACCGCATGAACCGTCATACGGCACTTCTTGACGGCGATAACATACGCCACGGTATCAATAAGGATCTCGGCTTTACCGATGCTGACCGGGTTGAAAACATTCGCCGCGTTGGTGAAATCGCCAAGCTTATGTCAGATTCTGGTTTGATCGTTATTACGGCCTTTATTTCACCGTTCCGTGCTGAACGCCGGATGGTTCGCGAAATGATCCAAGACGGTGAATTCTTTGAAATTCACGTGGATACACCGCTTGAAGTCGCAGAAGCACGCGATGTAAAAGGCCTTTACAAAAAGGCCCGCGCTGGTGACTTAAAGAACTTCACAGGGATCGATAGCCCATTTGAAGCACCCAACAACCCGGAAATACGCGTTAACACGGTTGAAATGAGTGCTGAAGAAGCGGCAGATATGATCGTTGAACTTGTCCTCGAAAAGCAAGATAAATAGGCTAAGATAGCCCCAAGCCCTGAAAAGCACTGAAGATATTACTCTTCGGTGCTTTTTTATATCTTAATGGTCCTGTGCTGTACCCGCACCGCTTGGCAGTCTGATCGTCTCAACCAAGTCTTCAACATGCTCTGGCGGTCTTGCAGTATATTTGGCTATCAGTATAGCAACTGTAAAATTAACAATCATACCAATCATGCCAATACCTTCAGGCGAAATGCCCAAAAACCAATTTTCAGCCGTATTCACATCTGGTGCATAGAATTTAAAGTACCCTATATAAACAAGCGTAAAGGAAAGCCCTGACAACATACCAGCAACTGCCCCTTCCTTATTCATTCGCTTTGAAAATATCCCCATTAATATGGCAGGGAAAAGGGATGCCGCCGCCAGCCCAAACGCAAGTGCCACCACCTGAGCAACAAACCCAGGGGGATTAATACCCAAATACCCTGCAACAATGATGGCAAACGCTGCTGCAATCCTTGCTGCCCGAAGTTCCTGACGGTCAGAAATATTGGGCATAAAGGTTTTCTTTAAAAGATCGTGGCTGATCGAACTTGAAATAACAAGCAACAGGCCTGCCGCTGTTGAAAGCGCGGCTGCCATCGCGCCCGCGGCCACAAGAGCGATTACCCAATCCGGTAACTTGGCAATTTCCGGGTTCGCAAGCACCATAATATCACGGTCAACATAAACTTCATTTAAGGAGGTGGTGGCTTCATTTGTAACAGTCCGTGCACCATTGTCAGCTCGATTGTTAGTATAGTTGGGGTTTCCCTCAAACGGTATTCCAGCACGGTACTGTATCTTCCCGTCATTGTTTTTATCTTGCCATGCAACAAGGCCTATATTTTCCCAATTTTTAAACCAGTCCGGGGTTTGTGCGTATTCTTTCTCGTTCACTTCGTTAATAAAGTTTAGCCGCGCAAATGCCCCTACAGCAGGTGCTGTCGTATAGAGAATAGCAATGAACACAAGTGCCCAGCCTGCTGATTTTCTTGCATCAGAAACCTTGGGCACCGTAAAAAATCTTACGATTACATGTGGCAACCCCGCGGTCCCCACCATTAAAGCCATCGTGATCGCAAAAATATCAATCGTTGACTTTGTACCTTCAGTAAACGCTGTAAAACCGAGGTCGGTTAAGACACCGTCCAGTTTATCCAGCACACTGATACCCGATCCATCAGCAAGCTCTGCCCCCAATCCCAATTGGGGAATGGGGTTTCCCGTGATCAACAAGGATATAAAAATCGCCGGAACGGTATAGGCAAAAATTAAAACACAATACTGTGCTACCTGCGTATATGTAATGCCCTTCATGCCGCCCAGCACTGCATACATAAATACAATCGCCATTCCAATTAGAACGCCAAGGTCTATATCAACTTCAAGAAACCGGGAAAACACAATTCCAACGCCGCGCATTTGTCCAGCCACATAAGTAAAGGAAATGCATATCAGGCAAAGAACAGCAACAATGCGCGCCAGGTCAGAATAATATCGATCACCAATAAAATCAGGAACAGTAAATTTACCAAATTTCCTTAAATAAGGAGCTAGCAAAAGCGCGAGCAGAACATACCCACCAGTCCAACCCATCAGATAAACCGAGGCATCATAACCGACGAAAGCAATAATACCTGCCATAGAGATAAAAGATGCAGCACTCATCCAGTCTGCTGCGGTTGCCATGCCGTTAACAACAGGGTGTACACCGCCGCCTGCAATATAAAACTCTTTCGTGGATCCAACCTGCGACCAAATCGCGATACCGATATAAAGCACGAAGGAAATACCAACAAAAAGATACGTAAGAGTTGAAAGGTCCATGCTCATCCCCCTCTTAACCTTCAAAGCCAAAGCGTTTTTCAAGGCGCTTCATTGATCGTGCATAGACAAAAATCAAGGCTACAAAAACATAAATAGACCCTTGCTGAGCAAACCAAAAGCCTAGTTTAAAGCCAAAGAACTGAAAGGCGTCCAACTGCTCTCTAAGTAAAATTCCAAAACCAAAAGAAACAGCGAACCAAATACTCAGTAAACCAAACAATAGCTTGATGTTAGCACGCCAATAGTCTTTGGCGTTTTGTGATGTTTGTTTGCCCACACACCCCTCCTTTTCCCAATTTATATTGGTAAGGGTATTGTAAGCATAATGTCTATATAATTCCGCCTTATATTCTCGCACCCGTATCGGATAATATGCTTCGCTCTAAAAAGCACCAGCCTGACTGACAGCCGAAGGCGTTGGGCGACCAAGTTTTTCTGACACCCATTTCGTTAATGTAATCAGTTTTTCAAGTGATAAACCTGTTTCAATGCTTGAGCGCTCCAACATAAACACAAGGTCTTCTGTTCCGATATTACCGGTAGCTTTAGGAGCAAACGGGCACCCGCCCAATCCACCGATCGATGCGTCGAGAATGTTAACGCCTGCCTGATATGCAGCCCAGGCATTTGCGATCCCTGTGCCTCTTGTATTATGGAAATGTGCTCTAAACGGAATATGAGGCACTGCTTCTCGAACACGGTTGAACAAATCGGTAACCTGCCCCGGCCCGCCAACTCCGATAGTGTCTGCAAGGGCAATTTCACGAGGTTCGGCCTCTGCGATTGATTTCACCATATCCAAAACCTTGTCTGCCTCAACCGCGCCTTCAAAAGGGCAACCAAATGAAACTGAGATTGTCACCTGTGCTGAAAGGCCATCTTGTTTGGCAAGTTTGACAATATCTTTTGATATTTCAACTGACTCACTTGATGTCTGGCCTTGGTTTTTATCTGCAAATGTATCACTTGCAATCGCAACCGCACCAACTTCATCAACACCGCGCCTGCCACCTTCTTTAGTTTCAAGAGCACGAAAATAACCACGCTTATTGAGCACCAAGCCAATATACGTGCAATCAGGGTTATCATCCAGCCCTGCTATCACGGCTTCAGCATCTGCCATTTGAGGCACTCTTTTAGGATGAACAAAACTAGCCACCTCAAGCCTGCGGGCACCAGCAGCAATTGCATCATTGATTAACTTAAGCTTGTCTTCGGTAGAAAAAAGCGTCTTTTCATTCTGTAACCCGTCGCGGGCACCAACTTCGACAATCTCTATATTGCGCATGAAACTATTCATTTCCTAACTATATCATCAGATACAGTCTTACATACAATAACTCTGATCGCGCTCAAAACAATTCATCAGCGATCAACACAGAAGTGATATAAATATAAAGGATTGAATTATGGTAGCCGAGGAGGGATTTGAACCCCCGACACATGGATTATGATACTAATTCCTGGGTTTTCCTGGAGATAACCGGAGATCACTGAACGCACCGAAACCGTTGGTTTCTTTAGCTTTCAAGGATTTCCATTGTCACTGGAAAGCACCATTATGCGCTACAAATCACAGACGTCACCGGTCTCAAAACGGTCTTCCTGCAACTGCTATTTACGCAGATATCGACATTCAACATTAAGCTCCAAAGCCTACCCAAATTCGGCCTGGAAATTCAGTCACTGGAGATCATTCTCGATCATCCAGTGCACTCAATTTGCCGCTACGGAAATGATATACTCCCTTCTACAAGAGGTTTCCATCACTTTAACGACAACTAGTGGCACGGAGGTTTAGATGTCAAACGGTAAAAAGCAGAAACTAACTAAAACTCTGATCAAAGCTCTGGCTCCCAAAAACAGTGCTTATATTGTCTGGGATACCGACTTGTTTGGGTTCGGTTGTCGCATATATCCGAGTGGCCGCAAGGCATATATTGTTCAGTATTATTCGGACTCTGGTGAACAAAAACGGCCAGTAATAGGCGTTGCGGACGTCTTATTGATTTCGGAGGCACGCGAAAAAGCTAGACAAATTCTATTGCAACTTACGAATGGCATTAACCCGTTCGATGAACGCGAGGCTGAAAAGAAAACGCCCACAATGTCTGAATTTGCCGAGCGCTACATGAATGAACATGCAATCCCAAAGAAAAAACCAAGCAGCGTAAGAACCGATGAGTTGAACCTGCGATTGCACATCATCCCAGCAATGGGCCGAATAAAGATTCATAAAATTGACCGGCAAGATGTCCAGCGCCTACACAGCCAGATGGTGGGAACTCCTGGAGCCGCAAACAGAACATTGGCGCTGTTGAGCAAAATAATGAATCTTGCAGAGAAATGGGGTGAGCGACCCGACGGTACTAACCCCTGCCGACACGTCGAAAAATACAAAGAAAAGAAGCTCGGTCGATTTATCAACCCGTCTGAATTGGCAAGGCTGGGAGAAGTCTTGAGGCAAGTAGAAGCCGAAGCTGAAGAAATGCGGGATAAAGATTCAGAAGTTCGAATTCGTATTGTGCACGCTATTCGGCTACTCCTTCTTACCGGCTGTCGACTTTCAGAAATGCTCTCGATGAAATGGGATTATATCGACTTCTCCCTTCGGGTGGCATTCCTGCCAGATAGTAAAACGGGCCAAAAAACTGTCTATTTCTCAGATGCGGCAGTGTCGGTTATTCGATCAGTAAAACGCGTAGATGGCAATCCTTACGTATTTGCTGGTCGGTTTGGTCGCGGGTATCTGCATCGAATGAGCCATCTCTGGTTAGATGTACGCAGGCGTGCGGGTGTTGCTGATTTGAGGCTGCATGATTTGCGGCATGGATACGCGAGCGCCGGTGTTGGCATGGGAGAAAGCCTATCTCTTGTCGGTCAATTATTAGGGCATACTCAGACGCAAACGACAGCCAGATACGCGCATCTAGCGATGTCGCCACTTCTGAGCAGTACAGATCGAATTGGAGAACGTATTGTTGAAAGCCTCGGCATTTCAAGGGCACAAGAAACGCACAGCGCTCCGCTCACCGTGGTAAGATGGACCGATTCAGATCAGTGCATGAATGCAGGAAATGAACAAGTTGGACAGGGATATACCCTGACAACAAACATCAATTTCAATTGGGATGTGGAAAAGAAAAAGCTAGGTTAAAATGTAATAGTTCAGACTTGATCTGACAGTTACCGATTATTTGTTGGTCGTTGTCAGGTTAGGTTTGGCCCATTTCTGTTTTCACGAGGGCTTTTTCCAACCATTTCTGTTTTCCATCAAGCAGCGTCTGCATTGGGGTTCTCCCATTGCACATTTTGCCCTGATGGGTACGTTCATTGTTATAATAGTTTATCCAGTCATCCAAGTCCTCCTGTAATTGTTCAATGGTCTCATAAAGCTTCTTTCGGAATGTAATCCGATAGAATTCGTCAAGTATGGTTCTGTGGAAGCGTTCACAGATACCATTGGTTTGCGGTGATTTGACCTTTGTTTTGGTGTGGTCGATCTGATTAACAGCCAGATAGAGTTGATAGTCATGGGTCTCGGCTCTGCCACAATATTCAGTACCCCTATCTGTCAGGATACGCAGGACAGGTAGTCCCTGTTCCTCCATGAAGGGCAGCACTTTGTCATTCAGAAGATCAGCCGATGTAATGGGTGTTTTGGTGCTGTAAAGCTTGGCATGGGCCACTTTAGAATATGTATCCACATAGGTTTGCTGATAAATACGGCCTACACCCTTCATCGTACCAACATAGAAAGTATCCTGCGACCCAAGATAACCGGGGTGATGTGTTTCTATTTCCCCAGACACTTCATCATCCAGTTTCTTGCGCTCTAGTGCCTGCACCTGAGCTTCGGTGAGGATGATACCATCTTCCGCCACCTTAGCCTCAAGGGCCTTCAGCCTCCCCTTGAAGTTGGCAAGGCCGTGCCTGAGCCAGACAGAGCGCACACCACTGGGGCTAACAAAGACACCTTGCTTCCTGAGTTCATTACTAACCCGCACTTGACCATGAGCAGGATAATCAACAGCATAGCGTGTGACTGCCAGTTCTGTGGCGTCATCGACCCGGTTCTTCAGATTGGGAACGCGCCTGTTCCGGTCCAATAGTGCTTCTACGCCACCATCCTCAGCGGCTTCCTTATAGCGGTAGAATGTATCCCTGCTGACGCCCATCACCTTGCAGGCACGGGATACGTTGCCCAGCTCTTCTGCAAGATTGAGAAGCCCGAGCTTGTGTTTAACGATACGGTCATTAGAATTTAGCATGAGAGTTACCTCTTTGATTGTGTTGTTTGCTTCGCAACCAACATCACAATCGGTAACCCTCATCTTTGCAACCATATCAAGATTGCAATCTGTACGATCTCATCTGAACTTATTTAGTTAAAAATCGAACCGTAGCAGTCTAAGCTACGGTTCTTTTCGTCTTTTCTGACCAGCGGTTCAGGTCTTCAATGTGATACATAACTTTGCGCCCGTGCTTCCTAAAAGGCGGACCGTCCCCTGCACAACGTTTGTTACGAAGAGTATTGACGTTGAGCTTTAGGTACCGAGCTGCATCTGCGGGCTCAAGGAACGGACTGTCGTCATTGTCAGTACTCACCTGCCTTGAAGTAACAATTGCGGGCGGTACCAACAAGTTTTGATCAACGTCGACACTTACCACCCATTGATTTGCCTGAAAGTTCATACGGTCACACTCCGAACAATTGTATGTGGCGAACGAATCTCTTGCGCAGCAGGCGGCTTACGACGTTCGCTAAATGCAAGGTGTTTTGGTAGATACCTACAAACAGTGGTTTGTCTTTTAGGCATTTTCAGCTCCTGATTATTGAATCAGGGCTTTTCGAGCGAACCTAATTTACCATAAACTCCTTTTAACAGCAACGAAGGAAATTGCACTCACTACACATACCCATCAAAGTGTCAGCTCGTAAAAGTTTGTCATTTCAACCTCCGCACTACGTTAAAGCCCGATAGAACTCCGAGAACAATAGGCCCGACAAACAAAACCAGTACCCATAGTGGAGTAGCTCAACCGGATAGAGCGCCAGCTTACGACTTAGTATTTTCACTTGAACACTGGATATATTAAGGGCTGGAAGGTGTAGGTTCAAGTCCTACTGTCGCAACCAGATTCAGTACAATGATAAAAATTGTACTAGCTTACTACTTTAAGCACCAGCATGTACATGCAAAGTGATACCTTCATGCTCGCGCAAAGAGGCCATAACTTTTGAGATATTGCCCACGCTTGGATTGCCTTTGGCGCTGAGCATCCGCATTAGGCTTTCGGGTTTTTTGTCAGTCATTCCCGCTAGTTCCTGGAAACCTAAAGTCGCGTTCACATAGTCACGCAGCAATGTCTTCGCCACGTCTACTTCATCATTCAAAAGGCACTCGGCTGCTTCGGTCAAAAGCCCTGTTCTGAATTCTGGATCGTTTTCTGCGCGTGCTTTTATAGTGTCTTTAAAATCACGTGTTAATGCCATTTTTCTATCCTTCCTTTTTTCTTTTCTTGTATGTTTTCCAATGTTCTTGCGCGGTTTCAATGTCATTGCTTTGACGCTTTTTGGTGCCACCACCTAAAAGGATCACCAGCTTGTCACCGTCTTTGCTAAAATAGACCCGGTATCCGGGGCCAAAATCTATTTTGTATGCACTAACGCCCTGCCCTACGGCCTTGACATTAGAGAAATTGCCATTCTCCATACGTGCTATGCAGCACGTACTTTAAGCGCAGCCTGAACATTGAGAGAGTTGAACCATTTCGCAAATGGATGCGTACCGTCCTCATTCTCATATTCTAGAACAACAATCATATTTTATAATAACATATATGTTAGCTATAAGGAAACATCTTTTTGTAATCCCGGGCGCGACTGGTTACAATAGCGAAATATACAGCGCCGCAAAGTGTCTGCCGCCCATTCCAGGGCACTGGGGAGCTTAACGGCTCCCTTTGGCCTATCCGGGCTTCATGCCGGCTGCGCCACTTTATAAGGCTGCAGACCAGACACAATAGCTTGCGCCTCTGTGTTTCTTGTTATCGTGGCATAAACGAACTCAGCAATACCAAAAACGATTGCGTGCCTTATGTTGATGTTTCGGCGCAATGCCATAGCTGGATTATTCTGAACGTCGTCCTGCAGTGCATCAGCGTGCGCCCCTTCGGTGTTACCGATAAACTGAATGATTTGTCCTATCGACAAAACACTTCCACCAACCATAAGAACTTCCTGCTCAAGCCAGGAATCCAGGCCTAATATTGCGGTACGATGGAATGGAAGCTGGCGCTTACCTTGAAAAAACCGAAAAGACATATTGAACTGTTGAACAAGGGTGACACCTGGTAATTGAGGTGGTGGCTGTCTGGCTGAAAAATGCGATTGTTCAACCAACTTGATGATCTTAAGCTTTTCTGATGCGGGATACCTCATTCTTCGTCTCCGCCATCCGCGATCATGCTTTTTTTGAGCAAACGAAGCTCCAATGCCTGTTCAGCAACAACTTCTTTCAAATCACGAGCTTCTCGCCGAAGCTCCTTCACCTCGTCACTGGTGGCAGCTCTCGCAGTATCCCCAGCCAAGCGCTGTTTACCAGCCTCAAGGAAGTCCTTTGACCATTTATAATAAACGCTCTCCGATAAGCCTTCACGGCGACACAGCTCCGCTATGCTCATCTCACCCCTGAGGCCATCAAGAACAATCCGTGTCTTTTCTTCTGCTGAATAGAGCTTCCGGGTCTTCCGGCAGATGTCTTTAACAAGCTTCTCTGAAGCCGTTTGTTTGCCACTTACTTTTTGTCTCATCTTCATTCCTTACGTCATTACGATGAACCAAAAAGTCTCCAATGTCTAAACTACCAATCTTGTCCCATTAGTGTTGACCCCGAACATGATATAATGAGTTTACAACCATCGTTATCGAACCGCTGAAAATCATTCAATGAGCTTTCTTTCCCAACGGTCAATTGCGCTCAACGGGCCGATTTGACAATGATGTTCTTTGGTGTTTGTCCCAGTTACCACCCCATACAAATGATGGAAAGCGCGCATCTCACAGCCCGGTGTGGCGATGATCGCAGCGAGGACAAAGCTTAGGCCTAGATGGATAAATATATAAAGCTCCCAAATAGCGATACCAGTTGCGAGGATGGTGTTTTCCCAACTACCAATGCTTTGCCATCCAATGAGTGCAATGATGAGAAGATATAGAAAGCTGGACAGCGCAGGCATTTTCTTCCAGTCACGGCAATAACCAATGTTGATCACATAGCTCACGAGCAAAAGGCTCGCAAAAACACCATTCCAGATAAGAGGTTCAATATGACCGTCCACTGTCAGCTTTTGGTTCCAAATTGACCAAAGCCCATAAACATAATAAAGGCTCAAACCGCCAAAGATCAGACGAACCAAGCGACCAATTAGGCCCGGAGGGGTCAAGGTGCCAACGTCTTCAAGTTTTAAATCAGTTGAGGCCATTTCAATCCTCTATGCACAACAGTTATCGTCATCTTGTATCGGCGGACAAGGAACCGTTCCATACGAACAATAAACACAGCAGTCACCATGCTTGGGCTTTAGGAGCGCACTGCATCCTTTGCAGTCAAAAAAATACTGACAGGCATCGGTAGGCATAGTTTCACTCTCTTCATGCCCGCATCCCGGACAAGTAATTTTTGAAACAGGCTCAACCATCAGCCTTGCCTGAAGCCAAAAAAGATCAATAGTTCGCGCTCGTGATACGGAATGTTGTAAGTAAGCACAATGAATAGAAGCGCAAAAGCAAAGATCACAAGGGTACGTGGTCTAGGGCGTCTGCCACCCCAGAAGGCTGCGACCATTCCAGCGATAACCAATATCAGTGATCCTATGAGAAACTCATCGCGGTTACGTGCGAAAAAGCCGAGCTGGGCAATAGCCGCACTACTTACTCCTGCTTGAAACAACAATAAGGGTAATACACAACAAGACGCGCCAATGAAGGCACTAATAGCACCAAGGATACCGCCGCTTGCGAACAAGCCGTCTTTTTTCTTCTTGAGTATCTCGCGCATTTTATTCATTCGCATTAAAGCTCACCTTCAGTTTAAAGTATAAACTCTGTAGTGGCTACAGGATCAATAGGTTTATTTAAACGAGGTTTGTTTTTTATAGTGGGGACATGAAACCATAAACAGCAGCGGCCAGCATAAGTGCAACTCTGTTGTTAAGCTCAAATCAACAATGTAGTATCTAAAGGTGGGATTAAGCATCCCTATATTAACTCAACCCTTTGGAAAGTTAATCAGGCAGCACTTGCCAGTCGGGTTTCGAATTTCACAGGCGCAGTTCTTTAACTTAGTTTGGGATTTAACAAATTCTTTAATGCTACTGAAACCATGTTCCTCAATCTCTGCCTCTACTTGGTCGAACGTTACGTCAAAACAGTAACATATTTGCCGCTTGGGCGAGTGATCCTTTTCGCCAATTTTGCCACGGACATCGCCTAGTTCAAAGAGCGTGCCCTTGGTGTCAAAATAAACGACATCGCATTGATTATTCTTGCAAAAATAGTAGCCGTTATCCTCGCTTAAAGCGTGACTATAAGGTTGTGCCAAATGATGAAGAACTGTCTGGTAGCTGGTGATGTTTTGTGCCTCATTGCATCTTGGGCAAAGTTCTTTTTTCTTGAACTCAGGTACGCCTTTATTTTTACAACAATCGTTCATGAAAAATTTCCTAATCGACAGACCTAATTTGACATTGTTTTTTCGCGTAAATACTCGCGACTGATCCAACAAGAAGGCCAAATATTCCGACATACATCAGCGACAATATCCACCCAGCATAAAACCCAATGAAGATAAGGACAGCACTTACGACACTAATAATTAGTGGATAATAGGTTTGATGAACTCGAAAAGCCATGTAGCTACCAATTAAGGTTATCAATACAAATGGCGGGAAAACATAATTCATCATTATCCCTTCAAAGGGTAATAATGCTCCCAGTCCTAGAGTTGTTCCTAGAGGAATAAATAGAGGCCAGCACCCGGGACAAGCTGCGACTACAAGTAATGTTCCTAATGATCCAAATTTTTCAATAAACCCTAACTTCACTGTATTAGTCCTTTACTGCATACTTTCCGTCTATAAATAATTTCGTTTACAAATCTAATTGTGTCTCAATTTGATTCTCGGTACGTTAATCCCTGTAGTAACTACAGGATCAAGTATAAAAATGAACACGAAAACGCGAGAATACAGCCGGGGTGCATTAGCAAAGGCTGCATCAGTAAATATCGAGACAGTACGCTTTTATGAACAAAAGGGCTTAATGCCTGACCCACCGCGTACGACAGCAGGGCATCGGCGTTATTCTCACACGCATCTTGAGCGGCTTATGTTCATTAAGCGCGCCAAGGAATTAGGCTTTCAGCTAGAAGAAACCGGGAAGCTATTAGCAATGGTTGATGGGGATATTGATTGCAGGGCTGTGCAGGATATAGCCAATGCCAATATTGCGCTTATCAATGCCAAGATCGTCGATCTTACGCAAATGCGCGATAGTTTAAGCGAGACAGCAAGCAAATGTACCGGGAGACATGTGCCCGAATGTGCCTTGATTGAGCGTCTGCTTGCTCCGACAGACTAAGGAATTTCTATTGTGGGGGATGCAATTACTGATACTAAAAAGTCTCCAATCGTCAAATACCTAATTTTGTCCCATAAGCGTCGAACAGAGACACTATTATGGAGCTTACAGTTTAGCGTATACTCCAAGCTAAAGCCCTAAAATCACTAACGGCCATGCAAATGATCCAACTATGCTGACGGGAGTGGTTTGATGGGAAAAGATTCAAGAACTTCAAGCAATGTCGAGCTTAAAAGCCCAATAACTAGATATATGTCATGGATTTTTTGATCGTACACCTATTCATCATGGGCACCGATTTGACTTGTTGGTCGTCGTTGGTCACTCCCTCGGCATCTAGACGGTTGATAATATTACAAGCAGTCAAGGACTGTTTGTCGGCTGGACAGAAGGTTACCAGCCGTCCCAGGCTACCGCTTATTTGCCATCGTCGTTAATTTTTAACGTTGACTTCAAAGCTCTTTTATCTAGCTCGATCTTTTCGTTAACTATAGCTAGAAGCTCAAGTTCTAATTTTCCCAATAAATATGAGTGATGCGCCACGCTCCATCACGCATGCGCATGATGAGAAACTCCTTGGTTTCTTCATCAATTTCCTGATCACGGAAATTACCTTTCATGCGCGTCGTACTTGTCACCCATGCAAGGTCTCCATCGACCGATGCCAATCGGCTAATCGTCTCAAAATCTATGACTTTCAAGTAAGCCATATCACTAGTCATGTGACCCTTCATGTATTCTTCACGAGATCTTTGTGCATGCCCGCCTTCTAGAACTAATACATCTTCGGCCAATAATGATTTTACGGTATCTTTATCTTGCTCCTTGAGCGCTAAGGTCAGAGCCTCTGCAACGTTCTCCGGAATCAAAGGTGCAACGTTGGGCCCATGCTCATGCAGACTGCCATCTGCATGCTTATGCAGCGCAGGCGCAGATTGTGCTTCATCTAACTTATGATCAGGTTCATCTCTTCCCGCCTCATGGTTGTGAGTATCTTTTCCTGTTCCGCAATCGTCTTCTGGAGCATCACCACCATGGTCATGGCCGCCGCCTTCATGGTCGTGATCGTGGCCGTCACCCGTTATTTCTGGCATTGACATTACGCCAAGCCCATACCGATAAACGAGATCACCGCCCTTATAGGCAGTGATCAACAACATAGTGGTTGAGATCACCAGAACAGTCATGATGGTACCATTTAGGTCCTCACGCCACATCAGACCGGCTGCAACAATGGAGATCGCCATAGCAGCCAAAGCCCAGTTCCGATGATCAGTCATCGCACGATGTGACGGAGCGTCGTGTCCTACACTATAATATGCCTGGAGCCCCGCAAGCACAGTCAAGACCAGAGCGCCGAAACCGATCCAGAACATCGTTCGGCCTGCGATTAGCAAACGGTCATTAATACCCGTCTGTTTTTTGAACATTGCGATAAGAAGAACAACTGTTGCTGTGGTAAGCAACGCAACACTAAAATGCACAATGACGGGGTGCAAATTGGGAACAATCAAATCATTCATATCGTTTCTCCCTGGGTTTCAAGTAATTTGGCTTCTTGCATTAACTGGCGCCGTTCTGACCAATTCATCCATAAATAGAATATGGCCGGAATCACGATGAGCGTCAGAATGGTCGCAGTGACCATGCCACCCACCATAGGAGCAGCTATGCGCTGCATGACTTCTGATCCTGTCCCTGTCCCATACATGATAGGAATTAACCCAGCGATTACTGTAATGACGGTCATCATGATTGGTCGTAGACGCAGCAGTGCTCCATCCATTACTGCGGATTTCAGATCAAATGGTGTAGCTTGATCTTCTTTATGATCGCGGTAGGTCATATGCAGGAATACGAGCATCACCACGCCTGTTTCCACAGCAACACCCGCAAGCGCTATCATCCCAACAGCGACGGCAATCGAGAGATTAAAGTCCAGCAAATAAAGGATCCATAGACTTCCTGTGAGTGCGAGTGGCAAGCTGAGCATGACAATCGCCACGTCCATAAATCGTCTAAATACAAGGAATAGTACCAGAACAATCAAAACCAATGTCACAGGAATGATAAGGCTCAGTCGCTCCTCAGCGCGTTCGATATATTCAAACTGGCCTGACCATCCAAGCGAGTAACCCACAGGCATTGTTAGAACCGTATCCAATCGCTGCTTTGCGTTTGCAACATAAGTTCCGACATCGATACCTCTAATATCAATGAAAACCCACCCGCTTGGTCGCGCATTTTCACTGCGTATCATGCCCGGGCCATCGACTATCTCGATATCCACCAACGTCTTTAATGGCACATGCGCACCGGTTGGCGTCACGATTGGCAGGTTCCCAAGGTCTTCAGCACTGTCGCGAACATCACGCGGGAAACGCAGATTAATCGGATAACGCTCCAGTCCTTCTACACTTTGACTTACAACAGCCCCACCTATTGCAGACCGAACTACATCTTGAATAGCCGCAACCGACATACCATACCGAGCAGCATCCGCGCGCCTGATATCCACTTCAAGATATCGCCCACCAGTAACCCGTTCAGCATAAACGGATGCTGTTCCCGGCAAGTCGCGCAGGCCAAATTCGATGGTTTTGCCAATCTCGTCGATAACATCTAAATCTGCGCCAGAGACTTTGATACCAATAGGCGTGCGTATTCCGGTCGCAAGCATATCAATTCGAGCTTTAATCGGCATAATCCATGCGTTGGTATAGCCCGGAACATTAACAACCCGATCCAGCTCTGCGCGGATTCCCTCAATCGTCATGCCTTCACGCCATTCAGATTGCGGCTTCAGCTGCACATTGGTTTCCGTCATCGTAAGTGGTGCCGGGTCAGTTGCAGTCAGTGCACGGCCAGATTTGCCGTATACACTCTGTACCTCTGGGACCGACATAATGAGCTTATTGGTTTGCTGAACCAGCTCGCGCGATTTACCGATCGAAACCCCTGGAAAAGCAACAGGCATATACAAAAAGTCACCTTCATTGAGGTCGGGCATAAACTCGTTACCGAGACGATTAAGAGGATAGACTGCTGATAATGTTACCAGGAGCGACACAACGAGTGCTGTTTTGGGGGCAGCCAATGTTAACTTCAGGATAGCTCGGTACCCGGCAAGGAGTATCCGATTCAAAGGGTTGGCGGTTTCCGGTTTCATTTTGCCCCGAATGAAATACCCCATCAATACAGGAACAAGGGTGACAGATAAAATAGCAGCAGCTGCCATTGCATAGGTTTTCGTAAAGGCAAGTGGCTTGAAGAGACGCCCTTCCTGTGCTTCAAGTGCAAATACTGGCATGAAACTCACAGTAATAATGACCAACGAGAAGAAGAGAGCTGGTCCAACTTCAACACAGACTTGTTTGACGATACGCCACCGGTTTTCCTGGGTCAGCGCCTCCTTCTCAAGCCTTCTATGCAACGCTTCAATCATTACAATTGCAGCGTCCACCATCGCACCAATAGCAATTGCGATACCGCCCAGCGACATAATATTGGCATTGATACCTTGCAAATACATAACGATGAAAGCTGCCAAAATACCTAATGGCAACGTGAGGACAATCACCAACGAAGACCTGAAATGTAGAAGGAACAACACACATGCGAGTGCCACCACAATGAATTCTTCGACAAGCTTCTCGCTTAGGTTATCGACCGCACGATTAATAAGGCCAGAACGGTCATAGGTGGTCACTATCTCAACACCTTCTGGCAGCCCTGATTGGACGTCCTCTAACTTGCTTTTGACAGCGGCGATCGTTTTCAATGCATTCTCGCCAGACCGAATAATTACAACACCGCCAACTGCTTCACCTTCACCGTTCAATTCACCGACAGCACGTCGCATTTGTGGGCCAACAGAAATATCCGCAACATCCTTCAAAAGTAACGGTGTACCATTCACAGGCATTGAAATCGGGATCTGTCGAAGATCGTCGAGATCGTTGATATAGCCTTTGGCGCGCACCAGATATTCAGCCTCGGCGAGTTCGACAACCGAGCCGCCAACTTCTCCATTAGCTGATTGAATTGCTTCGCGAACTTCTGCGAAGGTCAGGTTGAAGATACGCATTTTGGCGGGATCAAGTACCACCTGATACTGCCGTACCAACCCACCTACTGTAGCTACTTCAGACACACCCTGCACAGTTTGCAATTCAAAACGAAGGAACCAGTTCTGGATGCTGGTCAAGTCGGCAAGGTTGCGTTTTCCAGATGTGTCTTTCAGCGCATATTGATAAATCCAGCCGACACCCGTGGCATCAGGACCGAGCGCAGGTTGTACACCATCCGGCAATTGGTCAGTGACCTGATTGAGATATTCCAGCACTCTTGAACGAGCCCAATACAGATCCGTATCATCTTCAAACAGGATATAAACATAACTGTCACCAAAGAAGGAGAAACCACGCACCGTTGTCGCTTTTGGAACAGACATCATTGCCGTAGTCAGTGGGTAAGTAACTTGATCCTCAACAACCTGTGGCGCTTGTCCTGGATAGTTAGTTCTCACAATCACCTGTACGTCCGATAAGTCGGGAATAGCGTCCAGCGGTGTTTCTTTTACGGCATAAATGCCAGCTCCCAGCAAAAGTACCGTCAACATCAAAACCAAAAAGCGGTTATCGATTGACCATTTTATGAGCGACGGGATCATTCGACACCTCCCATAACATGAATAACTGTCACGGTGATCGAGCCATCCGGTTTGCGCGCCATACCAAAATCGATTGACACATTTTCAGGAATACCCTCAAGCTTTACGGATGAGGAAAGCTCGAATGTTTGTTCGCCACTAGGCCAATCATACTCGTCTATCGCTTCATGATTAATAGAAACAGTACGTGCGGCAGGATCAATAAAAACTAGAGTGCCACGACCAAACACTTCAGTTTCAAGCACTGGCTCCTCGGTGGTTAAGCGAACCTGTGCCCCCTGAAAGCTGCTTTCGCTATCAATCAGAAACTGACTCCCAACGACTACAGTTTCACCTTCTAGGAGTCCTGCCATGATTTGAGTGTATTCACCAACCGCCTCGCCAATCATTACCTCGGCTGGCCTAAATCGACCATTGCCTTCTGCTAAAATAACGCGGTTGCCATCGCCCAATCGAATGATGGCAGTCGACGGTACAAACAATGCGTCCTCAATGCGTTCGCGTTCAATATCAACCTTGAAAAACTGCCCCGGCTTAAAGCGATTGTTTTCATTCTTGAGCAAAACACGAACAGGATTAGTGCGGGTCTGCATGTTAAGATCAGGATAAATGTATTCGACGTTGGATTCAGCAACTTGCTCTTCAGTATTCACATCAAAAACACGAACCGTAGCACCTGCTTGGACATGCGGCACATCGATCTCGAACGTATCGGCGAGCAGCCAAACTGTATCCAGGTCAACTAGTGTCAGTGTTGGTTTCTCCAGCATAATTCGAGACTGATCAGATACGTTTAGGACTGTTACCACCCCTTTGATTGGTGCACGCACTGTCATGGTTGGCCGTGCAACCTTTGAAGAATGGATTTCTGCAATATCATTACGGGATAAACCCAATCCAATAAGCCTTTCTTCTGCCGAGCGCATAAGGCCCGGCCTTGCTGACGAGACAGCTTGCAAAAACTCAGCCTGTGCCGTATTCAACTCGGGAGAATAGACATCAAAAAGTGGATCACCCGCTTCCACAGCCTCACCGACTGCGCGAACATACAGCTTCTCAACCCACCCGTTTGCTCGCACATGTACGTGCGAAGTAGCTTTTTCATTATATGCTATATGTGCGACCGTGCGAATGGTGGGTGCTTTTGTGTCACGAATAACTGAAGCCGTTTCAACCCCGATATTTGCGACAATACGTGGGTCAATTTCAACACCATCATAGGCTGCCTGACCCCCAGCTTCGTCCGTATAGACAGGCACCAAATCCATCCCCATTGGGGATTGTCCGGGTGTGTCACGCCTGAAATTTGGGTCCATTGGTGCTACCCAATAGGCGATTTCGCGCTCGGCAGGATTATTCGAGTTACCTGTTTCCCCTTGCCGGAAAAATGTTGGCAAAAAGCTACCAACAGTTACACCACCTATCACCAGCAGGCTGCCAGCAATTATCATTTTCTTATTCATGCTGCATCTCCTACAATGAATTTTAATTGGGCTTCTGCGATGTAGAGATCGCGGTAAAGCATGGCGCGGCGCAATCTCAAGTCCCGCAATGCGATCTCGGTGCGAACAAGTTCAGCGAAATCGATATTTCCCGCACCGTACGCGTTCCGGCTGGCCGTAACAGCGTCGCTCGCGCGTTCGAGCGTTACGCCTTCAAACCTATAGATGCGGTCTCTTAATCTTTTGATTGCGGCAACATAAATGAGTGCCTGTTGTGTCAGGTCGCGTATCATTGTATCACGCTCTAACCGCGCAGCCTGTTCGCGTCGTCTTGCAGCACGTAATGCTGGGTCTTGTTTTTTAGATGTAAATAGCGGCAGGTCAAACGTCACCATCAGCGAACCAAAATCAGACCTATCAGCACCGCGTCGACCATACCTTGCTTCAACCCCAAACTCCGGTTTATAAGCTTGTCTGGCTAGATCAGCACCGTTGCGCGCGAGATCAATTCGACGTTCCACGCTTAAAAGCGCGGGGTTATTTTCAAGTGCTAATTCAATCTGTGGCTGGCTCAACAGCTGTCGGTTTTGAGACGCATAATCCGCAAGGGGCCGACTAGCTGCCGCGCGGCCAATATAGCGCGCCAAAACTTCAACTGCTTTGTCACGTTCCTGGATAATTTCATCGAGCCTATCCTCGACGAGTGCCTGCTCAAGTTCCGTCCGGTAAAGTCGCTGCAGCGCTGCAGAACCACTCGTTGCAAAATCGCTTTCCTGCTGTTTATTTAACTCATTCAAGAGAACGTTGAGCGCCCGCAACTCCTCTTCCGCAACGTGCGAGTAATGCGCATTGAACCATGCAATTGAAACATCTCTAATCAACGTATCGCTCTGTGCTTGCGCTTGCGCACGGTAATCTTCAGACCGAATTGTGCGACTTTGTGCAGTCAGGGCTCGCGTGCTACCACGTGGGAACGCTTGACGCGCTGAAAGCTGCAACTGAGTAAATGGCTCACGCGTTAAGCTGAAATCATCGACCGGAACATTGGCGAAGCCAAGGCCGATACGCGGGTCTGGTAGAGAACCTGCGGCAACGCTATCTTCTTCTTCACCTAAAGCGCGCTTACGGAGCGCTTCGACAGAAGGGTCATTGGCATTTTGCGCGATTCCAATCGCCTCTTTAACACTTAGTTTTTCATCGGCCAGCGTCGACGAAGTTGCTGCCACAATCGACAACAAGCCCAAGACCGGGACTATTTTCTTTATCATTTGAATAACCTTGATTGAATTTTGAACAGCACTCAAATAAGTGCAGACAGAACTCAATTAGGCATTGGGTGGTGGGGGAATATAATCGGGTGCAAAGCTGTTCGGAATTTGATCCGATTGGATTGCGCTTTTATCCCTAGCAAGGGAACGCATAGATATCGCGGCAACGCGATTCATCAAGGAAGTCTGAGACACAGCATCCATACAACAGGTTTCACAGGAAAATTCCGTATCGTGACACGGCAAATCACCAGACATATCTGAACCAACCATATTGTTGGCCTGCTCATACGCAATCGCTTTCATTTCTGGATCACAGCAAATCATGGCTCCGGCAGCATTGACCGCCAAGGCAGACTGCGCCACAAAACCAAGCATCATAAAAACAAGCATAATATGTCTTAGAGCGTTTCTCATGAAGCTAGTAATAACCTTGGAGCGCAGTACAGGGTCAAGCATCAATATCAAAATCACAGAAACGTGTAATTACACATCTCCAATCAATTCTCTTGTTACGCTCGTGTCAGTCAATAAATATTGGAATTAGCACACACCTAGCCTACGGTGGCCTTCGCCTGAACCAACCTCACGACTTGCCCTAGTCTCGTCTTATGATGCTTTATGGCATAAAATTCCGGCAATAGCGTTGCACGATGATAGAACCTATCGGCAGCTAGAGGCATCGACAACTGACGCCTCAATTTAGAAAGCCTGAAATTCTGATAACAAAGGATGTATCATCCTCCATCTTACAATCTTATACACCAGACTTTGTTGAATTGCCTTTCCAGGTTTGCGTTTGCAAACCTGGAAAGGCAATTCAACAAAATTATGCTTTTAGAAACGTCCACTAACTGAAAACCGAACATTAAATGGCTTACCGGTTGAAATATTATCGTTGCTATGAGCATCAGGGAAATAATCTGTATTAAACAGATTCTCAGCATTCAGCTGGAGTCGTAGCGTTTCGTTCACGTCGTAATAAAATGCTGCGTCGAAACGGGTGAAACCCGGCACTTCGACGGCGTTGTCTTCGCGCACAAAAAAAGAACTTTGATTAGTCAGCCCCACGCCAAAACCCAACTGCTCAGTTGCTTGAAAAATATTCCATATGGAAAACATAGTTTCGGGGGTTTGCCGCGTTCTATTATTATCAAATACACCGCCATCAACCTCTCCATCCAAATAGCTGAAGTTGGAATTCACCGACCACCAGTTTGTTAACGCGCCACTTAAAGCAACTTCAACACCTTTGGTAACAACGCCTGCAAGAACCAGTGTGTTACCAACATCAAGGGGATCAACGGTTGTTTCGTTCTCTCGATCTAAACGAAAAAAAGCGACTGTCGCATCGAGACTATCTGTAATGTCCCACTTGGCACCAAATTCAATATTCTTAAATGATTGGGGCTCTAACGCCTCAGAAGTAAGGCTTAACGTCAGGAATTGCTCGCCTGATCGCGGTAGGAAACTTTCGCTATAGCTACCGTAAAGGGAAACATTTTCTTCTGGCTTGAGGATGATGCCAAAACGAGGAGAAACTTCATTGTCAACACGGGAAAGAAAGCCATCATTGCCGTCACTCTCTCCGTTGCGCACCTCAATAAAATCAGTTACTTCGATATCAAACTGATCGTAACGCAAACCCACAACAACTTTTAGCCAATCTGTAACATCAAACTGGTCCTGAGCATAAAGTGACACGAACTCAACTTGTGACGCTCGGTCACGCCCAAGATCAGAAAATGAAAATGCTGGTATATCTAAAGGGTCACTAAAAAGGAACTCAGCACGATCATCATCTACAACCCCGTTAACCACAAGGCTGGGATCAAAAATTCCATCCCCGTTACTATCGAACAGGTTATCGAGACGCTGGTTTTTGGTATCCTGGTTACCGTATTCAGCGCCAAACAGAATTGTATGGCTTATACTACCAGTATCAAATTCGCCAATCAGATTGGCTTGCAGAATAAGGTTTTCACGCTCTGTAGGGTCACTGTAGCCATCAAGCGTCAATAAATTGCCTGCACCATTTGGATCAGCCCGAAAACCAACTGCAAACAGATTGTTGTACAATTTGTCATACTCTGCATATTGTGCTGTGAAGTTGCCGCGCAGCAAATCCGAAAAGCTGTGATCTACACGAGCCCTTAAAATATGAGCCTGAAGCCGCGTGACGTTTTCTTCCGGCGACCCAAAGAAGGTATTATCAAAACCCTCTAGTGGTACATCAGGACCGTCGGCAACAGCAACAGATGGAATGCCTCGGTCAATGACACGGTCATCATCAACATATTCATATGATAGAAGAAATTCGGTATCGTCAGATGCTTTAAATGCAAGAGTTGGATTTACCGCAAACCGTTCACCTTCAAAGAAATCACGATGATTATTCAATTCCTCATAAAATCCATTCAGTCGAAAAGCGACATTGTCAGCAATTTGATAATTCGCGTCACCGCTAACGCTTAATGCCCCGAATGTATCGACAGCCGCATTGTACCCAATGAACTCGCTGCCAAAATCTGGGCGTTTCGTTACACGATTGATAACGCCGCCCCCGCCGCCTCGGCCAAATAAAAGCGCGTTTGCACCGCGCAGAATTTCAACTTGCTCTAGATTATATAGCGGACGAAAATACTGAACATCATCTCGCACACCGTCGATAAAGAAGTCTGCAGTAGTCTGCGTACCGCGAATAATAATGGAGTCTCGGTGCCCCTCGCCTTGACTTACAGATAAACCGGGCGAATAGCGCGTAATATCCCCAATATTTGTGAATGCCTGGGCCGCAATTTGCTCCCCACCCACAATTGACAAACTTTGCGGTATGTCAATTATCGGGGTCGGCGTCTTAACGGCATCGAGCTTATCAAGCGAAAGACGCTTTCCTTCAACAATAATGTCTTCTATGTCATGATCATCCGCCGACAATCCATTCCCAATATTGCCAACCAATACTACTTGCAGTGCTATACCTGCACAAAGATAGAAATCAACCATCCTAGTTGCTCCTAAGAATTATTTGCAAAAACTAAACCGACCTAGCATAAGCATTATTGTATTGCAATTGATTCTTATTTGCATTTAATTTTATATGGAAAGAAGCATTATCTTATTAAACGCAAACAGCTTTTAAATTTAATGCAGTAGGAATGCGCGACGTTAGTGTTACCTGAAAAATAGCAGTTGCGGCAATTGTATTAAGAAGCTCGCATTTACAATCATCACAACTTGCAAACAACGTTTCATGTCGTACCGAGATTAATCAGCCAACTGATGAATAGCACTTGAGGTAGTGTGAGCAGTGGCAAGAACAAGGCGAATTTCCACGACTTTGAAGTATCTTTGAGGATCATAATTTCAGTGTAATCCGTCGACACGCCCGTCATTAAAAAAGCAAAGCTGTTACCTGGCGCATTTGCTCTGGTAAATAGATCCGCAGCTATCGGTGTACTGCCTTCAGAGCAAACTTCCATTATCGTCGCGACAAGAACTGTAAGGCCCAGACCGGCGAGCGTTGGCCCGAAGAAAGTTTGGAAACTAGCGGTGTCGATAAATGCCCGCACAAGGCCTGCTAAGACGACTCCAAACAATATCCAGCGCAGCACCAATCTGCTATCCTTTATGCCAGCCACCGCCAGGTCTTTAAAAAAAGTGCCATCAAAGCGCGTGGATTTCAGTCCCTTAGCCGTTGCTGCCCAGAAATGAAAATCTGCGGGTAGCTCAAGCGAATTTGGATTCTTTGGAAGAACGCCTCTCGCAACAAACCAATCAAATAGCATGCCTGCAATGATGGCGATCACAAGAGAGAGCCCAATAGAAGCCAAAGCCCATTTAAGGCCAATTAAAGCAATGAGCACAAGGGTTAACGAAAAACTATTCCATGGACTGGCCACCAGAAAGGCGATTACCTGTCCCGCTGTTGCGCCGCGCTCATATAGTTTCGCCGCAACCATCAAGATACCATGGCTACAAAGGTCAAGCAGAACACCGCCAAGGGTCGCTCGGAAAATACCACCAAAGCCACCGTTACGCCCAAAAATGGAAATCACAAACTCTCTTGGAATTTTTGCAAGTACTGCAACCATGACAATACCAATGGTTACTCCCCACCAGATGGTGTTTATCAACTCGTAAACCACGCTGCTCAGTGTTTTAAGCCAGCTATTTCGTTCAACAAACATGGGATCAGAAAAACTCAATAGATAGAGAGTGAGTACCGAAAGCAACGACCCCCACAGGAGCCAATCAGGTCTGCCGGTCTTTGTATTATGACAGTGGGACCCTTCCTGTTCACTGTAATGCTTACTCACCATGACTAATCCTCTCTACCGTAGAGATGATTGATAATGCTGCACTCGCTTAGTGGTTGCTCATCAGCAGGACAGTATTTCGCTAATCGTTCCAGACTTGCCTGCATCAGCTGCAGGCGGTGTATCTTGTCTTTAATTTCCTGCAATTTGGTTTGCGCCCGCTCATTAACCTGCGCACAATCTGCTTCAGGATCATCTGTCAGAGACAGAAGGTCACTGATTTCACTTAGTGAAAACCCAAGGGATTGCGCTTCACGGATAAAGCGAACTTTGTTAACGGTAGCACTGCCATAGATCCGGTAACCGGATGGAAGCCTGTCAGGCGCGGGTAGAAACCCACTTCGCTCATAGTAGCGGATGGTTTCGACGCCTACACCCGTTCGGGCAGCCAGCTTGCCAATCGTTAAATGCTTCATTTGTTTTCCCTGCTACTCGATTCTGTAAATATTCAATCAATGTCTAGGATTCGAAACAAACCTAAAGCCTGTACCTAACTATAGAGTCAAGAGTTTTAATGCTGCAACAATTGTTCATGGGCTTAAGCAGATGGTAATTAACGGACTTTCCTATCCAGAATGAAACTGAAGTCGCGGCGGTAGAATCGAAAAAACAGCAAGAAAATACCGGAAATGGCGAATGCCAGTGCTGAGATCGAGAAAATTATCAAGAGGGGATTGTTAAAATCATGTCTTTCCTCATAATCCATAATATGTAGCATCCAGAAGAAATCGAATAACCGCCAGTTGGATGACCTACGAGCTACTATACGCGCCTGCGTTGGCGACACATAGATAGAGGTTGCCTCGCCATCTGCGAAGTTAATGCGCCAGACAGGGAGCGACCCTCGGTAATCTATGTTGTTCTCGGTCATTTTAATGACTTCTGAGACAGGGAAGTCTGGCGCGTAATCAGTTTCAGCTATTTTTTGCGCTAGCTCGAGTGAAATCGGCGTGATTAACTCTCCAGTTAAGGCGCTTCGAATCTCATAGCTACCTGTCTCGAACATAATCCTGGCAACGGGCTTGCCTAGCAATGTATCATAGCTCAGCTGAACAATAGGCACTCTTGCTAACTTACCAAGCTCGTCTACGGAGAGCATTGTTGGGAAGCTGTTCAGCACTACAGGGTTACTTTGAGCTATCTTGTGTTCACTGCGAACTTCTTCTATCGGCATCCAGGACATCACCACACCGCCCATGGTCCAAAGAACGACCTGCACGCCGACGATCAAACCAATCCATTTGTGAGTGGTCGCCATGAACTTATGGAGCTTTTGTTTTTTCGTAAATCCCATTCTTAATTCCTCCAGTGCTTCTTAAAGTCCATTTTTTAACGCTAACTCAAACCTCATCATAAGGGCTGGAGTGAAGACAGGGTCAAGACCCCGTAGGCAAGTTTGCAAGTCCCCAGTAGCGCCCAAAGGTCATTGTTCCGTCAAATTCGGATGATGTTTGTGACGCAGCATATCATTACAGTATTTCTCACTCGCAGATATCTTCAGGATTTGCAGGCCAGAATTAATAATTCTTGCAAGCACGTGCTATCTTCTCATCACAGGTCATGTAAGGAAAACTCAAACCCATTCGGTCAAACTACTGCAATCTTCTTGCATTCAGATCTGGAAGCTCCGAACGAGGTAAAGGTCGATTGCATTTGACTTTCAACCTACTCATGCTTATCTGAAATTGACACAGATGAATGGTGGAATAATTTGTTCAAACAAATAGGATCAGCTTTGATATTTGCTTTGATTGCGCTCAATATAGCGCAGGCTGCGGATTCTGCTGACCTTTTGTATGTTGCGGAACATGACATTGTAGACAAAGTGCATGACCACGATGATACTGCAACCCACACAGAAGATGATGATGCATCTTTACACTGCATTCATTGTCATTTCGGTCATCTGCGGCTCTCGCCGAACCAATCATTTGTTTATGCTGTTAATGAAGCTGCTTCAAAATTGATTAGAACAGACCATGATCGGTATCTTTCGCCGACTTACGCTATCGACCACCCTCCCTGCTGAATACTCCAGATCTTTCTTAAATATTGATTTTTGCTTGTAGCCGATTGCTGCAGGCCAATTTGGTCATGGAGATACCACGTGAAAACCATTTTAATTGTACTTGCATTTGCAAGTACTCCGTTTCCTGTTTTAGCACAGGAAACATCAACTAGCATGTGGGGTAAAAACCTGCTTGCCCACGTTCATCAAATGCCTCAAATCGAGGCAGCTCGTGAACGTATGAATGCAGAAGCGTTTAACCGGGATGCCTTAAGAGCACCGCTATACAACCCATCTATATCTGCTCAGCTAGAAAATGACGATACTACAAACTTCCAGTTTGGTATTAATCAGACGCTTGATCTGTCGGGTAAACGCAAAACCAGGCAGCAACTAGGAACAGCTCAGTACAAGCTAGCGGGCTTTTCGTTTGATGTTGAGCTTCAATCTTATCTAGGCAATGTCTTAACGGCGCTTGCTGGATTTGAGGCCGCTGCAAGGCAAAAAGACCTTGCCCTTGCGCATTCAGAAAACCTGAAAACCTTATCAATACTGACTAAGCGACGTTTGGAAAACGGAGATTTGGGAAGTGTTGACGGCGCGCTCGCCAATTATGCTTTATCGGCTGCACTACCAGAACTTGCTGATGCCGAGAACGCATATATCACAGCTGAAGCTACACTAAAGACGCTTCTAGGTGATCAATACAGAAGATTTGTCATACTGCCTGGCGATGCCAGTTGGCGTGACAGTGGTCTAGTCGATACAAAAAGCCTTGTTGAAGAGAACCCACGAGTGGTTCAGGCATTACAGCAGTTTCAGGTCGCAAAAGCTGAAGTGAATGTAGCCAAGCGAAATCGCCGCGCCGATCCGACTGTTGGTGTAATCGCAGGTCGTGATGAAGGAGCTTCACTAGTAGGGCTAAATGTTTCGGTCCCGCTTAACATTCGCAATAGTTATAAAGCACCAGTAAAGGCAAATGCGCGTAAAGCAAATGCTGCTGAATTTAATTACCAACAAGTACAACGGTCAACCTTAGCGGAACTTGAAGGGGCTTTGGCAACATGGCGAGCAAATTCAGCACAGCTCACACGCTACAAGAGACTGATTTCAAGTCAGGAAAATGAAGGATTGTCACTGCTGAAAGCGCAGTGGGCAGCGGGCGATTTGAGTACCGCAGATTATGTGCAAGCGCTCAGTCGATGGCAAGAAAGTGTGGCAGCGGGCATACAGCTCCAACGGATGCAGCGCCAAAGCTTGATTGCATGGCTTAGCTCGTCCGGTCAGATCACTGACTGGCTTTCGCGCCGCTAATCCCCTTTAAAATTCAGGAATAAGATAATGACTAATTCACTTAAAGCAGCGCTCACTGCGCTGATGATGACAACATCAACCCATACCTTCCTTTCTCCCGCAGTCTTTGCGTCAACGGTAGGTCAGCAGACTCAGGAACCCGAACATGATGATTCCGAAGAAGGCCTGATTGAAATAAGCAGCGAACAAATGGCTTTTGCCGACATAACCGTCGCAACGCTCTCCCCGCAACTTGTGCGAGATCAGCTTGTTGCCCCCGGTGAAGTATTAAGCGATGCTTACAGCAATTGGAAAATTAGCGTCCGCGCACCTTCACTGGTTAAAGTTCGGCACATTACGCTCGGATCAAAGGTTAGCGAAGGCGCCCCTCTTGCAACGTTGTTCAGCGGCGAAATGGCAAACGCGCAAAGTGATTTTCTTGTCGCACGCGATGAATGGAAGCGTGTTAAGGGCTTAGGTCGCGCGGCAACCGGAAGTCAGCGCTATGTTGAAACTGAACAGGCGTTTCTCGCCGGTCGTGCCAAGCTTCTTCTTCTCGGTATGAGTTCAGAGGCGCTCGCCGCTATCGAAAAAACAGGCGGGATTGATAATATTGGTGAATATACGCTGGCGTCACCCGTAGACGGCATCGTGCTCGATGATAACTTTGTTCAGGGCGCATGGCTAGAAGCAGGTTTTGAACTTGCTGAGTTAACAGACGAGAGCAAGCTTTGGGTTGAAGCGAAAATCCCAGCGGGCAGCGGCGAAGCGATCGAAGAAGGCGGAGCTGCGCTCATCACAGGCAACGGGCGCTCGCTTAAAGCTACAGTGATCCAGCAATCACATATTATCGATCATGAAACACGAACGCGCGTGATCCGTCTTGCCGTTGATAACACCAAAGAAGCTTTCCATCCCGGTTACTTTGTCCGGGTCGCTTTTGATGTTGGATCGGGGGAGCTAGTCCTCGCCGTTCCCGAAGAAGCTCTGATGCGTTCAGAAGACGGTGACTGGCAAGTTTTTATCGAGGAAAAACCTGGTCATTTTCGTTCGCAAGAGGTGGATGTCGTTCGAAAGTCTCCGACGTTAACAGTTATCAAAGGGATTGAAGCCGGTGTCCGCATTGTCACCAACGGTGCTTTTTTTCTTGCATCCGAGCAGGCAAAAGCCGGCTTTGATATCCACGGCCATTAAGGGAGCAGATTATGTTAAACAAACTAGTGGATTTGTCTGTTCAAAACAGGCTTCTCATCGCGCTTGGCCTAGGTGCATTCCTGATGGCAGCAACAGCAATCATCCCAAACCTTAATCTGGATGCGTTTCCGGATGTCACCAATGTGCAGGTATCGGTGAATGCCGAAGCGCCGGGCCTTGCCGCAACCGAAGTAGAGCAACTTATAACATTCCCGATTGAGTCTGTAATGTACGCACTCCCTGATGTAGCTGAAGTACGTTCCGTATCCAAAACAGGACTTTCGATTGTAACGGTCGTATTCAAGGAAGGCACTAATATCTATTTCGCCCGCCAGCTTGTGAATGAGCGTTTGCAGGCTGCTCGCGGTTTAATCCCGGAAGGTGTTGGCGTGCCTGATCTCGGGCCCAACACTTCAGGTCTTGGCCAGATTTATCAATATCTATTGAAAGCGGACGAAGGCAGTGATGTCGACAAAACGACACTTCGCAGTCTCAACGACTGGGTGGTTCAACTTCTGTTAATGCCAGTGGATGGCGTAACTGATGTTTTATCATTTGGCGGTGAAGTCCGGCAATATCAAGTCAATATAGACGTTGACAAGCTGTTATCGTTTGACCTGTCTATTGATGATGTTCAGGAGAAGATAGAAGCTAACAACCGGAATGCTGGCGGCTGGTATATGGACCGTGGGCAAGAACAACTGGTGATACGTGGTGTAGGATGGGTCCAGTCAGGTGTAGCTGGACTTGAAAATATCGCAGACATCCCTCTCAAGACCATTGATGGAACGGTCGTTCGTGTAAGCGAAGTTGCAACTGTTGAGTTTGGCGGCCAGATCAGGCAAGGCGCTGTCTCAATGACGGAACGTGCTGAAGATGGTAGCCCAAAACCACTGGGCGAGGTTGTTTCCGGTATCATCCTCAAACGATTAGGCGCAAATACAAAAGCAACAATTGACGGAATCAAGGAACGCTTACCCATTATCCAACAAGCTCTTCCTGACGGTGTAACGATTGAACCTTTTTACGATCAAGCTGATTTGGTTGCCAAAGCGGTTGATACGGTCGTTAGCGCACTCTTGCAGGCCTTTGTGTTCATTATCATCATTCTTGCTTTGTTTCTAATGAACCTCCGCGCAACCGTACTCGTTCTTCTGTCCATACCGCTTTCTATCGGGCTTGCTCTTATGGTGATGTCGATGTTTGGCATGTCTGCAAACCTGATGTCGCTTGGGGGACTTGCTGTCGCGATTGGTATGCTTGTTGATGGCTCTGTTGTCATGGTCGAGAATATTTTCCAGCACCTTTCGCAAAATGCCACCGACGATAAACGAGGCTTCCCGTTGCGCATTCAGGAAGCAGGCCGGGAGGTCGCGCGTCCAGTATTTTTTGCAGCCATAATTATATTGGTGGTGTTTACACCAATGTTCACATTTGAAGGTGTCGAAGGTAAGCTTTTCCAGCCAATGGCGATCAGTATCATGCTCGCTGTATTTGCAGCAGTTATTGTTGCGCTATTGATCGTTCCCGCACTCGCAACATTCATGTTCAAAAAAGGTATAACCGTTAAGGAAAGTCTTGTATTCAAGCCGCTTGATCGCGGTTACAGAAAGTTGCTGCGTGGTATCTTGACGAGACGCAGGGCAACGGTGGGAGCGGCTATTGCCCTGGCTATTGCCGCCCTAAGTGCTATTCCATTCATTGGTTCTGAGTTTGTCCCAGAGCTGGAAGAAGGCACCATCAACATCAGAGTTACGCTGGCGCCTTCTTCAAGCCTTGATACTGCGCTTACACTGACACCCAAGTTGGAAAAAATCATCGTAGAGAACTTCCCCGAGGTCACGTACGCTCTTAGTCGAATTGGTAGGGCCGAAATTGGCGGCGACCCCGAACCGGTGAGCAATATCGAAATTTATGTTGGCCTGAAGCCTGTCTCAGAGTGGTCGTCGGCAAACACACGCATTGAACTTCAGCGATTAATGGAAGACAAACTATCCATTCACCCCGGCTTGCTGTTCAACTTTTCACAGCCCATCGCAACACGTGTTGACGAACTCTTATCAGGCGTAAAAGCGCAACTTGCCATCAAACTTTTTGGCCCTGAACTTGACGTGCTTGTTGCCAAAGGCCAAGAGATCGAGCGTGTTGTCAAAGCGATTGAGGGTACACGAGGTGTCGCACTTGAACAGATAAGCGGTGAAGCCCAGCTTGTTGTCGTACCTGACAGGGAAAAATTATCCCGGTTCGGCTTGTCGGTCGACGATGTTATGAGCCTTGTCGAAAAGGGGCTTGGCGGCATTGAGGCAGGTCAGGTGATTAATGGTAATGAACGCTATGATATTTATATTCGTATCGAGAAAAACCAACGTAATAGCGAAAACACCATTGGTGATTTGCGGCTGGTTGCACCAAGTGGTGCTATTTTACGGCTCAGCGATGTTGCGGATGTATCCATCCAGTCTGGTCCGGCACAGATCAGGCGAGATGACGTGCAACGAAGGATAGTGATCCAATCAAATGTGGAAGGTCGAGACATGGGCTCAGTTGTCGCAGATATCAACGCGGCAATTGTCGAGCAAATTGACTTGCCGACTGGGTACAGTGTTACTATCGGCGGTCAGTTCGAAAACCAACAGCGGGCGCAGGCAAAACTGACCTTGGTGGTGCCTTTATCAGTGCTCCTGATCGGGCTATTGCTTTATTTTGCCTTTGGTTCCGTAGGGCAAGCATTGTTGATTCTCATCAATGTACCGCTTGCTCTTGTCGGAGGCATATTCTCACTTTTGATAACCGGTCAGTATCTTTCTGTACCAAGCTCGGTTGGCTTTATCACGCTGTTCGGTGTTGCTGTTCTGAACGGTGTTGTACTTGTAGAAAGCATCAATCAGCTCGCCCGCCGCAAAGAGTCAATAGACGAAGCTGTGTTTGAAGGAACAATTTCACGACTAAGACCTGTATTGATGACCGCGCTCACATCTGCCCTTGGCCTTATACCGATGCTGCTGTCAAGCGGTGTCGGTGCTGAGATCCAGCGACCACTTGCAACAGTGATTGTCGGCGGCCTCTTCAGTGCAACAGCGTTAACGCTTTTTGTACTGCCGTGTCTTTACCCAGTGTTTTCAAGGAAAATATTAAAAGAGAGATTATAAAAGTAGACAATGGCTGAGTTGCGCTCCTCTATTGAGCGCAACTCAGCATTTGTGCAATGAACACGGCTGTGACAAGAGGGTAACAGTTGGGTATCAACGCTCGTAAGATTTCCGGTTATATTTACACATGGAAAGCACGAAGTAAAATAACCGTAATATATTGCCATAGTTTAATTCAACATCTGCAGTAAGATGCTCTGCTTCGCTTTCTAAAAAGCGATTACCAGAGCTGTCGCTTGCTAGATATTGATCCGCTTCGCTTCAGATAGTTCTTTCCAAGATTGCTGCACAATTCTGGTAGCTGAATGAATGAATAGACCGCTCATGATACCTGCCACCAAAAGATCCGGCCAGGCTGCATCCGTTGCCGCGATGCCAGAAGCCGCCACAATTACAGCAAGGTTGCCAATTGCATCATTTCTACTGCATAGCCAGACCGATCGAACGTTGCTGTCACCGTCTTTGTATTTCAAGAGCAGCACCGCGCTCAGTACGTTGGCAGCGAAAGCGGCAACAGCGATGGTTCCCATGGTCAAGGCCTCTGGCACGCCTTCAACAAACACGCGGTAAGACGTACTGCCCAAGACCCAGGCTGCCACTATAAAGAGCGAAACACCTTTGAATAGGCCAGCTTTGGCTCGGACAGCAAGTGGCATACCAATGACAATGAGCGAGATTGTATAGGTCGCACTATCCCCCAAGAAATCGAGCGAGTCAGCGAGGAGCGCCATCGAACCGGATGCCAATCCGCCAAAAAGTTCCACAAAAAACATACCAAGGTTGATCACGATTATAACGATCAGCACCCGCTTATACGCAGGTGATGAACCGTCAAAATTTTGATCAACACCACAACCACAATCGCCAGACATATTTACCTCGAATCATTGTTAACTTCTCTTCAACAATCCTACATGCTACAGTAACTGTAGAATCAAGGAGAATTTGCATGGCACGGGAATTCATGATTGGTGAGTTGGCCAAACGCACTAATACGAAGGTACAAACGATCCGTTATTATGAAGATATTGGAGTCATGCCAAAAGCAGTCCGAGCAGCAAACAACCGACGTCTTTATGACGACAATCACCTGAAGCGACTGACCTTCATACGCCATAGTCGCGAACTGGGCTTTTCTCTTGGTGATATCCGAAACCTGCTTGAGCTTTCAGATCAGCTTGACAGACCTTGCGGGGAAGTAGATGCCATTGCAAGGGAACATTTGAGCACTGTCGAAAGTAAGATTGCTTCGCTTCGGGTTTTTCAAGCAGAGCTCAAGCGCATGATCAATAATTGCTCGGGAGGTACCATTTCGGATTGTCGAATTATTCAAGTCCTTGCTGACCACAGCCAGTGCAAAGAACACACCTAGAAAGTCAATTATTAACCAAAATGACACAATGGGACGGAAAACTTCTTCTTGCACAAGGGTGGGCTCACTATCATGGGCGCGCCGGCGATACTGCCTTCCATGCCCACTATCCTATGCAGATTGTTTTTTCAGGAAGCCACGAAACGACCGTTACGATTGAAGATCATCAGGTATCTGGCCAACTATTGCGTATTCCGTCAAATGCCCGGCATATGCTGGCTCCCAGCCGCGAGCCGATCGATTTGCTTTATGTTGAACCGACACTTCTCGAGAAGTGTGAGATGGAAGAAAAATCGCTTTCCGCTTGGCTAGCTGCGCTCCGGCATCAAAAAGCCGCCTCCATTGACCCAAAAATAATTCGCGCTTTAGAAGCTGTCGACGACGGTCTTGACGGTAAAATTGCTCAACATGATATTGCGAGCACCGCAGGCATGTCCAAAAGCAGTTTTACTAAACTATTCCGGGCGACAATCGGGATGCCGCTTCGCCGTTATGTTTTATGGCGACGCCTGAACGCCGCAGTTACCGCCATCAGTGACGGGACTGATGCGACCACAGCTGCCCACAGAGCAGGTTTTTCAGATCAGGCACATTTCTCAAGAACGATGAAGAAAACATTCGGCGTCTCCCCGACAGATAGTTTACTCAGTATCAAGATGACCGGGACTGCTTATTCAAACAGAAGTATTTTATCCCGGTAGTCACATTATCTAAACAAACGAGAATTATCTATTCTTCCGCTTGTTTAGAAGCCGGCTCTTTGGAGGTCAGCTGTTCCCTGAATGGCTGAATCAACTGTGTGAAATAGGCATTTGGATAGTCTGGTTCTTTAGCAATCCCAATATTGTCCGAGCAAAACCGCCGCTCGGCATCATAGACGGCTGTCCCGAGCAATTGGTCCCAGATTGTGGTGAACAACCCAAAATTCACATCTCCTTCTACTGGCCATTTGATATGATGGAACCTGTGAAGGGGCGACAATGCCAGAAAATAACGAAGAGGGCCGATTTTTACATCCACATTGCTGTGCTGCAACAGGAGCTGGATTGCGACAGCAAAAGCAAGCAAAGCGGCAACATCAAGCGGAATCCCCATGAGAATGAGTGGAAACGTACCGCCTAGGGTTTCGATTATTTGGTGAAGCGGGTGTTTCATTAATCCATTGAAACCATACATGCGCTTGACGCTATGGTGTACGGCATGAAAACGCCACAAAACAGGAAAAATATGGCTCGCATAATGGACCAACGTGATACCGCAGTCAGCAATCAGGATCGCTAGCAACAACTGCCCCCACAAAGGCCACTCTGCGGGCCAAAGACCAAAGCTTGGCACGAAAGCAACAATCAAAGGAAGTAAAGCGACAGAACAGGCGTTGACTGCTTCATTGACAACCGCATGGATAAAATCACGCCGACTATCATTATGTTTCAGGTTCCAATCTTCTTCATAAGGAACCAACTGCTCCGCTGCGAATGAAACGCCGACGGCCAATAAAAGCAGCACTGGTAACGATCCATAGCCAAACCCACTCACAATCGCGATAAGCCCAGCTGCTAAAAAACCTACGAGCATCAAAGGTACATAGGAGACCTTGACCAACTCTCTCAATATCGGCATCGACTTCTCTCCTTTATTTAGGGAGAAATAGCGATTGATTGGTCAAGTGGCTTGAATAATTGGCCATTTCTGCAAGCGTTACCACAAGCGTCCATTTCAGTCTCTTTTCCCATACAAGCACGTGCTGAGCAATGTGAATAACTATCTGTGTGCTTGACCATCCACATCATGGAGGTCTAATTAAATTATGGGGCGGGCTTTTGAACACATAGCGCACCGACATTTTGGGCCTTTTCCACCCATGCGGCAGCCGTTCCATGTCGCTAGCGAACCAGTTCCCTTATAAGATCATATTTATCAATTGAATTCCGGCGGAAAATTGATTCGTGATGAGCTCCGCATCGTTCCTGATCTGCATATGCGATTAACCCGGTGCTAGACAGCTTTTAGAGGGAAGAAGCCTCTTCCCTGATCTCAGCCAGTAAACTGTCTTCGCTACCCATCTCTAGCGGGGACACCCCGCAACGCCCCAATTAGTGCCAGCACTGCGTGCTGTCTTTGTCTGATGGTTCGTTCTCCGGAGGGGGGCGGAACCCGCTTTTTTGCCCGAAGCTGGTGAGCAGCAACTGCCAAGGGCCGACAAGGTACGACTAAGACCACTTTTTCCGAAACCCAAACAATTGCATCTCCCCTGACCGCTTCGGGCGGTTGGCGGGTTTTGTTCCGCCCCCCTCTGGGGGAACGAACGGCAATTTTTTAGGCCAAGAGAGAGACGGAGGATGAGGCCAATGCCAGAGCAAGACCGGACAGAAGTTAGTCAAGAGGCCACCAGCAAGCTGACTGTTTATCAGGAAGTGACAAACCAGATTATCGCTGAACTGGAAGAAGGCCGTATCCCGTGGGTTCAGCCTTGGGGCAACACACTGCACGGCGCAAGCGTTGGCTTGCCCATGAATGCACAGTCACAAAACACCTATTCCGGCATCAATATCCTCTTGTTGTGGGGCAAAGTTCTCAGCCAAGATTACGGCACTCAAAGCTGGGTGACTTACAAACAAGCCCAGACGCTCGGCGGTAACGTCAAAAAGGGCGAGAAAGCCACCACCATTGTTTACGCCGACAGCTTCACACCTAAAGGTGAACGAATGGCCGCGCGTGAGGAGAACCGCGAGCCACAGCGCGTGCCTTTCCTGAAGCGGTACCGTGTTTTCAATATCGATCAAGTCGAGCGCCGCACCGTCAGTCATGACCCTGTGCCCGTCCTAAAGCTCCACGGCCAACTCGGCCCCGCTGAGTGGTTGATCACGGAGCGCTCAACCGACGAGCCAGATATTCTCTTTGGCCTCTGCGATGTGGGCATGGGGTTCCCACCTAAATCAATCGATCATTTCTTCAAGCGTATAGTTCCGTTCAGCATCAGCAGTGATCTTGTACCAGTCAGATGCCCGCGTGCGCTCCTTGTGTGCCTCAAATGCGGCCCGGTCTATGAAGATTTCGGCCACATTCAGGCGCGTTGGTCGGTCTTCAGATTGCCAAACATCAAAGGAAAGACACCCTTTCTCTTTGCGCGTGAGATACACATGCTTGTCGAGCGCGTTCAGGACTTCTTCAAGCCGGTCTTCAGGAATATCGAGATACCCTTCTAGATATATCTTTGTCGCCATTTTGTTTAACCCCGGTTTTCAGTGCTGTGCCATTTGCTGGCATTTTCGGAGGGCAGACATAGCATAGTTTTTACGTCTTTGCTTGCACGGTCATACACATTTCTTCCCCTGCCGATCCGGCGAGCACAATACCGTAGTGAAGCGTTTATGCCGCTTGATCGCCAGTGTTCTTCAAGTGACTGTTGACCCGCGTTATTGTGCCTACCTTCAAGCCTTTCTCACCCTTTACTGGCCCATGACTGGCATACAAACCTTCCGTTCAATGCGGTGCTCAACCCGCCAATCCCACTGACAGCACCAAACGACCTATCACTGACGAACACGAACCGAAACCCGTCACCAACGATTATTTTCCCCTGTGCCATATCACTGCGTTCAGGCACTTCCTCGCGCACCAAAATAAACGTGGTTCGGGGTCAAGCAGCGCCCTGAAATTCATCTGTTAGCAAAAATTAGTTCAGGGCGCTGTTCCCTTCGTAACCCCCTAGTGCTCGGTCTGGTTCAGTCAGAGGGACAGGCTCTCTGAGGCATCAAAGGAGATTTAAAATGCCAGCTATCGGACATGTAACAAAAACTGAGAACGGCTTTAAAGGCAACCTCAGCACATTATCAATCAGCGCAGATATTGAAGTCGTACCTAACCGCGACAAAGCCAATGAAAACCAGCCTGATTACCGTGTATTTGCGGGCCGCGTTGAGATCGGCGCAGGATGGGTGCGGAAGAGTGAACGCTCAGGTAACGAATATACTAGCCTCTCGTTTGCAGCCCCCGAATTTGGCCAGCGCAAACTATACGCAAACCTTGGTCAAGCCGCAGGTCAAGACGACCCTGATGTGTTTGCCATCATCTGGAACCCAGAAGACTGATCCGCTCAGTTCAAACGCCCTGGCACGCATGTGTCGGGGCTTTACTTTTCAGGACGGAGACTTCCCATGGATATTGCAACAGACATCATTCCAAGCCATCACCGCGACTATAATAAAGCACGCGCTCTCGTCTTTTCGCTGATAAAACAGCTGGAATTAACGCGGCAAGAATGCGCACAAACACCACCTTGGATCGGAACAGGTTACGACGAAGACGGTGACATCATCGCCCTTGAAAATACCGAGCCGTTCGAGCGCGCCTATGAACTTTCGGCTATGATCAGATCGAACCCTAACGCGGTTGCCATCCTGAAAGCACAAGACCGCCTATCGATTCTTGAGGCATAATCATGTATGCTTGGCCTATGGAACGATTTTACCTGTCATCAATTTCCACATGCCTCAAAAGCGGTGCACTCTTGTTCGTCGCAGGTGTGTTGATTGTGCTTGCTATCAGGGCAGCCGAATGGACAGTGATCGGCGGTGTCGCTGCCATATCGGTCGGGGCTATCGTCTATGGTCGGTCGCTCGCCAGAGCAGGATTTGACGCCATGCTCGTACGGCTTTCACAGTATTCAAAGGCCAAGGCACTTATGGTGATGTTAGGCGCGATAATGCTGAACGGCCTCGCCTATGTTACGCTGGTGGCTATTGGGTTTGCGGGGCTTGATCTCTCGCTTGACCTTGCGCGCATTTTGGCGCTCATCGCCGCCGTTGCGTTCCTGCCGACTTCAGTCTTTATTGTGACCCAAATCGAATTCGAAAGGCAATCCTAGCCAAACCAATCTTCTGCGTTATCGACCACATGAAGGCGGACATGATACCGGAGCCGTTCCATATCCCCTGTTTCAAGCGCATCGATGATTAATGCATGTTCTGAGTATGACTTGAATATCTGTTCTTCGGTGCTGAAATTGGCGACATCATAGAAGCCTTTTATCTGATAAAGCTGGGCGAGTTGGCGCGACAGTGGGCCTTCATCGACCGATTCAACCATACATTGATGGAAGGTCCGGTTTAGCCCCTCCACTGCCTCATAGTCATCGTCAAGACAAGCGTGCCACATCTGATAATTGAGATCATGCAGTCGTTTGATGAAGGGGGCGGTGATCATCGGTACCAGCTTCTCGACCGCGTATATTTCCAAGACGGCTCGCAGTTCAACGGCCTGCATTAACGTACCTGCTGTTGTCTCCGCAACGACCCGTGTGCCGTCCTCGGTGAGGTCGAGCCAGCCACTTGCTTCCAGTTCCTCAAGAACCTTCATGGCGACCCAGCGACCGCAGCCATAAATCTTTCTGAGGCGTCGCTGGGATAGTTGTTCTCCGGGTGTGAAAATGCCCCGGTTGATGTCGTTAATTATTCTACTGACAATCTGTTTTTTGGGGTCGAGGGTCTCCGTCATACATCTCCTACTTCGACAGCATAGATATGCATCTATCGGGGCCATGCTGCGCCACTAAATCAGCAAGTGTTGCGGCATCCTTGGGGGTAAAAGCGTCACCGAGTTTGGCGACAAATGGGGCACCAACTGACTTGGCGAGCGTTTCTTTTCGGGCGTTGATATCAGCGTCCAGTTTGCGGCGTTTCTCAATCAGGGTTGTGAGACTTTGGGACCGATTGCTGGGCATGGTTAGTTCCTTTCTTCAATTTCAGAATACACGTTATAGAGGATGTTATCCATACAATATGGACACCCCCATGATGTTTAGGAATGGCGCAAGCGTCAAGACGCCTGCGAAAAAAGAGAACACACCTGATGCACAAACTGCGTTTCTATTTTATGTTTAACTACAATTGGTTATAGAACTTCAAAAATCGATGTTCAGTAGACCGGGTAGACTTGGTCTACCAAACGAAAAAAGTTTTGAGCGTTTACAGCGCCTTACTTCGGTCTACCGGTCTACCGAGAACAAAAAGTTTGAACTCTTTCATCGGTTGTGTTTTAATTCACTCGCTCGAAAAGACTTGGCATGGATCTTCCGTTGTAGGATCGACATGTTAGTCACACTCTCTGCCAAACTCACCACCAACCAGCGTGATGCTTTCAACGCGCTTGCAGATAATCTCAACGTTTCGTCCTCCGCCCTGCTGCGTTCCCTTGTGGTGCGTTACATCGAAGGCGGCGAGGCTGTCGTGGGTAATCTTGCAAGTACCATTCAAGCCAATCATGAAGACCTGACGCGTGTCCTCGTCCTCACCCGTTTCCTCGCCGAAGGGGTCGACAAAGAGACAACCGATATCCTTCTGGAGCGCACCGACGCCTATCTCGCATCCCTGCCCAGCGGCACAGACATTCATTTGGAAGGGAGAGCGTAATGGCTAACTTCTTCAACACCCCATTGTCCACTTTCATTCGCGGTGCCCAAACAACCATTCACGAGTGGCAGATGATGCTGCAAAGCCTCAAGCAAACGGTGATAGCGGGCCTCATCATTGTCGCTATTCTCGCGGGCTGGCAGGTCTATAATAAAACAACCGCATATGACCAATATATCATGCAGCGCTGGGTCACAGCGGCTGGCAAAGCCGCTTTCTTCGGGCACAAAAGCACCATCGACTTTAAAGGTGCGGACGGTAAAACCTACAAGCTCTATACCGGGAAATACCTGCGCTCCAACATGGCAAAGGTCGTATGGCGTAAAGCCGGTGCTGCCAGTCTTGTTGGGGTTAAAATCGGGGCCGCACTCAGCTCGCTTATTCTTCTGTTTGTCCTCCTGTTCTTCTATCTGAATGGTCGTCGTCAAGGAAAAGACTTTCATGTCAGGGGCGCGCAGCTCGGCACCACGGGTGACCTTGCCAAAGCGCTTAAGAAGGTCGGTCCTCGCGGGACCATCTCGCTCGGCGGCATCCGTCTGCCCGCTGATATGGAGCCGACCAATATTGCCATGATCGGTGCACCGCGCACCGGCAAGTCAGTGCAAATCAGCGCGGTCCTCGACGAAGTCAGACGCGCAGGTCAACGCGCGATTGTCTATGATTACGGCGGGCTGTTTACGCGCCATTTCTACCGCGAAGGCATCGACACGATCCTCAACCCAATGGACGAACGCTCCGCAGAATGGCGGCCATGGTACGACGCCTTTGAACCAGCACATTTTGAGCAGCAAGCGGCGTCGCTTAGCCGTCGTCACATCGCTCCAGTCGTCTCGGGGTTCTGCGGTTATAGACATCCGCAAACGCTTGCTCAGGGTCGGCAGAGCAAAGGATATGCTCGGCAAGTTCCTGAGACTTTGTTGAATGCCCAACAGCAAAAATAATCTGTCGGCGCACATTGAGGTCGCGACCCTCGCCGTCAAACCAACCATGCAAGCGCTGACACCAGCCACAAAGCGGATTTGAATATTCGGTGAGGAGCGGGGCATCTTCCGGGCCAAATTCGAGCGCAACGCTCAGGTCCAACCTTTTCAGTCGCTCCGCCGCAGCTTTTGAAATGGCGGATTCAGAGAGGTTTTCGCCGCGATCATTATACATTTCGCCGAAAATCAGCACATTGGCGTCAGCAGAATAGTAAACAATCTTACCTCCAGTATCGATCTCATAGAGGCCGTCGACTGCGGACGGTTTGACGGAATAAAACTGAAAGTTAGCAAAGCTCGACTTGAGCAGCTGTTCGGCTTCTGCCTGAATATCATCGGGTGCGACCGCATCCTCTGCTGTCGCGACTAACGACGGCGATAGTGTGACACTGGCGAACATCGCAATCGTGGCAGCGCTCGATAATAAGGTTCGTGATAAAGACATAGTTCAATCTCCATTGCGGGCGTCAGACCCTTCGCCAAAAATTGGCCGTTGAACCCGACAGGAGAGTGAATGTGATGATGTTTCGATCTACAAAAGCGTGCGTCTTCGGAAACTCAATCTCGCCCCCCATCAGGACGTGCCATTAGGGTTCCGCGAAATTTTGGATTTTCAAAGCGCTAACGATTACCGGGCTGGCATGCCAGCTTGGTAACTTTTTGTGTTATTAATTATACAATATTGATTTCATTGCGTTTTTGACGATTTCAGATTGGGCAAGAATGGCTCTAAAAAATTTTCAATTCATGCATATTTTATGCATGGCGCTAATGGTGACTTGAAATGAACCACTCGCTTTTATGAATATTTTCAGTGCCTTACTGGCTTCAATTTTGACGCAATTATGAATACTGTATTCATGCTTTTTTGACGAGTCGGTTGAATTTTAATCTACTTTGAGTATAATTGGTCTTGCTTGAGGGGGCTCGGGTAAGAGATTGATGCACGTTTAATATCGTCTTTCACCTGATAGATTTACACTAATGCTACCAATGTCTTGCGAGATAACGTGACAGTTGATCCGAGCGACAAAGGTGGGGGACGAGAAATGGAACCTTCTTTCAGTACGGCGATAAAAGAGGTGCGCAAAAGTAAAGGCATGCTCCAGAAATATGTTGCATGGTCATCCGGCTTAGGCCCGAAGCGCTATAACCAAATTGAAAACGGTAAAACGCCGACGGATGATGAGTTGGCGGAAATCGCACGCGCGATGGGAACCGACCCTAGCGAGATAGCCGTCGCATGGGCGGAACTCCTTAAAACAAAATGCGGGGATAGTGCTAGTCGGTTGGTATCTTGAGATCGATCTCGAAGCCTGAGCGCTCATACATCAGCATGATTTGCTCGTCGCTTTCGGTGATCCTGACGCCGCGCCGCGCAAGCGCAGCCGCAACCTTTCCAAGGTACATCTCGCAGGTGGTTATTTCCAAGTCACAGTAAGTATCAAGCACTTTAGAGAGATGCCCCTGTGATACTTCGATTTCGCGCGCAATTTCAGAGATAGTCAGACCGAGGGTCTTCATCGCGCCGCGCAAGACACGGCCTTTTTGCGCATAACGAAGACGCGTCGGCAGATCGTCAGCCATCCGCTGTGGGCGCATACCCGCCTTGTAATTACCACTTTTGCGCATTGATGGGGTCATAGAATTGCTATGTCCTACCCATTTTAGACGTTCCTCAATTGGTCTACACCAGTGCTACCTAACATAAGCCGCCAAAATGTGTACCCTTCCATGTCTCTAAAATACATCAGCTTGCCTATTTGTACAAACGCAATCTAAAAGTGTTCTTACCGAGTTGCGAACTAAACTGTTATCCCACCGATATTGCCTCTTGAAAACGCAGATCACAGCCAATGAAAAATTCAGCCGGTAAATTCAATCAGCCCAATACACTCTTAGAAATGCGTAAGACACGATTACTGGAAACCAAACAGTGTGAATTTGGCTCAGCACATCAATTTCTCTATTTTGGCACGATCTGTGTGATAAGCCAAGGTGTTGACAGCTTCGAAGACTAATCATTCTGACAGCTGAGTTTTGATTCGAGATTAGGCCCTGCACAAGTTCCATGCGTTTCCCTAACAAGGTCTCAGAACGGTCTTAGAGAATTTTAGGCGCAATTCAAATGCGCCAAAATACGCCCAAACACACGTGGATATTTTCCAAATTTCAAGGTAATTCGGCAGTACGAAATGAGCTTGCCTAGAGCTCGCATTTTTGGTATAAACGTCTGTTTTTGAAGGAATTTTGGTAGCGAAGGAGGGACTTGAACCCCCGACACCCGGATTATGATTCCGGTGCTCTAACCAGCTGAGCTACTTCGCCATACCAAATTTTCAACTCCGGGCCGACACATGGATTATGATTCCACTGCTCTAACCAACTGAGCTACTCGGCCATACCAAATGATATGTGTCAGACAAAATTAATATAATTCATCCGAAGCTGCGCTGGTATAATAAAGCATCCCTTGCTCGTCAAGCTTGAATCAACATAACAAAGGTAAATAATTTCAGCTAGGCACCATAAGCAATCACAACATCAATTGTATGATCAGTAAAGCGCTGAATTCGCTTATCATCTAACCCGTCCAGCTTCATAGTTGAAAGAGTTTGCGAAGCCGCGAGCAAAATACGGGCATTATCGCGGCTTTGAGTTTCACTTAAGGTGCCTGATTGATTTAAAATTCTGGCAAGGCGGTCGATAACTTCACCCTCAGCTTCCAGAAAGGATTTGCGCATTAACGCCGCATAATTCGTGCTCCAACCCAGCCATACTTTTACATAATCAGGGCGATCAACGACCATAAGCACAATCAAGTCGGCCAATCCATGCAGACACCTCTTTAAACTTAGCCCTTCAGCATCAATAGAATCAAATAGACTTACATGAACCCTGGCCACCTCGGCCAAAACCATTTCCACTAAAGCCTCTCTTGTTGGAAAATATACAAATGTTGTGGCAACGGAAACGCCTGCACGTTCAGCCAAATCCTTGTGACGCGCCTCACCTACCCCCTTTTCAGCGAAAAGCTCTACGGCAATATCAAGCAGCTGTTGCCGTCGCTCATTCGGGCTTAATCTGGATCTTTTTATATCTTTCCGGTTCGTATCTTTCTGACGCGCTTCCATCCAAAACTCTTTTATAACTTAAGGTGAATTGCATCACTTAACACGTAAAAGGAAATTAGTGTCAATATTCCTTATTGATAATATTATCAATAAGGAATATACTCCAAAATATATTACGGATAAAACAGGATATAAAAATGAATAACGATGATAAATTATTCGGTTATAGGGATACCAAACGTATCTTTTGGCCATTAGCCACCGCCGCCGCGTTAATCCCTGTTTTTTCGATATGGCATTATCAGGAATACAGTCAAACATGGGTTTTATGGCTCAACTTTTTTGTCTTCTATGGTTTTGTGCCAATCATTGAGGCCTTATTTGGTGCCGATAAAAGTAACCCGCCACGCGAGGCTATCCCTGCACTACGTGACGATAAATTTTACCGCTGGACGGCCTTTTCAACGCTGCCGCTATGTTATATTACATGGCTTACAAGCGCGTGGTTCATTACTGCAACTCCCTTAACTGGATGGGGCTATGTCGGCGTTATCATATCGGCGGGCATGGTAGCAGCCGGAGCGCTCAACACCGCGCATGAAGTTGGCCACAGGCGGGATAAAGTTGCAATTAATGTAGCGCGTTTTCTCCTGATTTTATGCGGTATGGGGCATTTCAGAGTTGAACATAATTTTGGCCATCATGTGCAGGTTGCAACCCCTGAAGACAGCGCTACTGCCCCGATGGGAATGAATTTTTACCAATTTGTTCTAACTGAACTGCCAGGAGGTATCGTCCGCGCGTGGCAGCTTGAGCGTAACCGTCTTGCTCGCCAAGGCAAATCAGAATTCTCGCTACAAAATGAAGTTTTCCTGAATAGCCTCCTCACACTTGCATTATATGCGGGTGTTACGATCACATTTGGCTTGCTTGCCCTACCTTTCGCGATACTCGCAGCTATATGGGCAAACCTGATGCTTTCCAGCGCTAACTATATCGAACATTATGGCTTAATGCGGCAAAAGCGCGAAGACGGGCGGTATGAACGCGTCCAACCTCACCATAGCTGGAATAGTAATCATATTGTATCAAACGTATTGTTATTGCACCTTCAGCGCCATAGCGATCATCACGCCCATGCAGAGCGCCCTTATCAGTGCCTCAGGCATTTCGATACAAGCCCACAATTGCCCGCTGGATATTTCACCATGTACCTCGCCGCCTGGATACCTCCGGTCTGGTTTAAAATAATGGACCCATTAGTCGCAAAACAAATGGACGGCGACATGACGAAAGCCTATATAAAGCCATCATATAAAGAAAAAGCAATGGCGCGCTGGCATAGACCCAGAAATAACGTCGTCGCTGCGGAATAAAAGGACATGTAAGTGAGACTATTAATCTTTTTGGCTCTAATGTTAGGGACTTCTACTTTATTGAATGCACAAAATTATAAAGCATATGAAGGCTTTTATTGGACTGCTGAAAAAGATGCCATTATCGAACTTACACTAACTGAAGGCACAGATGGACCAGAAGTTACAGGCAGAACACGCTGGAGTAATAATGAAGCAGGTTTTGATACACAAAACCCAGATACTGCCCTTAGAGACCGCCCAATAATTGGATTAAAATTTCTTTGGGGCTTTAAATATAGCCCCAAGAAAAATCGCTGGAAAAGTGGCAAGGTATACGACCCCAAAAACGGCAAGACATATTCTGCAAAAATGTCACTGGATAAAACCGGCAATATCTTGAAAATGCGTGGTTATGTTGGGATAGCTCTACTTGGGCGTACAGCTAAGTTTGAACGTGTGAAACAATCAGACTTACCTGAAGAGCTTGTAGTTAAACCAGCTCTATAAAATGTAAGCATTTGCCCATACTATAAAATTGATCACTCGTTCATCAATCGCGGGTCTGCGCTCACTGTTCCATTAATCCAGCCGCCACCAAGTAAACGTTCACCGCTGTAAAAAACAGCGGCTTGACCGGGAGAGACACCTGCTTCTGGTTCAGCAAGAATAATACGAGCGAATCCGCCCTCTTCCAAATACACATGCGCAGGAACACCTGGGCGTGTAGAGCGCACCTTCGCAGTTACTTCAACGCCCTTATCCCCAACCTCTTCACCAATCCAGCTTACTTCCTTCACAAGAATTTCACTGGTTAACAAGGCTTCTTTCGGACCAACAATAACTTGTTTCTTTACAGGGTCCAGCTTCACAACATAAAGCGGATCAACCGTTCCACCAATACCGATTCCCCGGCGCTGGCCAATCGTGTAACGCACAATCCCTTTGTGTTCACCCAGAATGTTACCGTCGATATCAACAATCTCGCCGGGCTCCATCGCACCGGGGCGCAAGCGCTCAATTACATCAACATAACGGCCTTCAGGAACAAAACAAATATCCTGACTGTCAGGTTTATCGGCAACAATTAAACCAAACCGCTCCGCACTTTCACGCGTTTCATCCTTATTCATGCCGCCAAGCGGGAAACGGAGAAAATCAATTTGTTCCTGTGTACTTGCGAACAAGAAATAGCTTTGATCTTTACCGTGATCTACCCCGCGCAACATTTGCGCTTTTCCGCTTTCACCAACTGTGCGCTGAACATAATGGCCTGTTGCCATGCAATCAGCCCCCAAATCGCGCGCAGTCGCAAGCAAATCCTTAAATTTCACTGTTTGATTGCAGCGCACACAAGGGATTGGCGTCTCACCCTTTATATAACTATCGGCAAAGTCTTCCATAACCTGTTCTTTGAAACGGCTCTCATAATCAAGAACATAGTGGGGAATACCCAATTCTTCAGCGACGCGTCTGGCATCATGAATATCCTGACCTGCGCAGCAAGCCCCTTTTTTCTGAATTGCAATGCCGTGATCATACAGCTGCAAGGTAATACCAACGACATCATACCCTTCTTCTTTAAGGAGGGCAGCTGTGACACTACTATCAACGCCGCCAGACATCGCAACCACAACACGTGTATCAGCAGGTGCACAGGGAAAACCAAGGCTATTTAGGGCTATATTATTCTTTATTTCAGTCATATTCGGGCTTTTATCATATTTAATACGCTTCGCATATAGTGCTTCCCCAAGCCGGAGGCAAGGGATTCCGAGCAAGCAGGATATAATACGCTTTTTACCCGGCAAATGCTGCTTTAGATCACATAACCTTTCTATCATTGACTACAAAAACCCTTGTTTTTTCAAGCGATCATACAAACTGGCCCAAGGTTTGCTTAATAGTCATCAAATAATTATGTTGCCAGAAAGGTAACATCGTGAATGGCAGAATGCCCTGACGGGATTTCCCCGAAGGGTTTATTAATGAGTATAACAGATCAAATAGCTCCGACTAACCTTCTTGGCACAGGCAGTGCCGGTGGATTTTTCGCATCGCTTGGAGGTACGCCGTCAAGCACTGATGCTACAAGTTCACTAACTGTCGATTTTGCGAGTGCTATTGATGAGGCTTCTGATATTAACCTATCTCAAGAAGTCAGCGAAATTTCTGTTACAGGCGCCGAACTGGCAGATTCTTTAACAACAACGCCTTCACAAACCACCACACCTACCCTTAAACAAGAAATCGGTGCGCCAGCGAATAGCACAAACGCAGAAGTAGCGGACCTTAATGAAGTACCCGGTCTGAACAATGAGACTTTTGCAGAACTCTATGCAGTGAACGGTAATACAGTTTCAACACCAGAGAGCACAACAACCGTTGTATTTCCTGAGTACATTGAATCTAATGGCATCGCGCCTGGTATTACACCAAACAATCAAACGGCCCATATTCTCTCACCCCAAGCATTCAGAGAGCTTGAGCAAATTGCATACAGTTATAATTATCGTGCAGCCGACACAACTATACCTTCTAGCAGTATAGATGCGCATTCACTTGCTAACCCTTTAACAGGTACAAGCATATCGCCCGGTATAGCTAATACTCATCCAACGGATAGCTTCACGTTGGAGAATTTTCTCGAAATTGCCGCTCAACACCGCGGTGAGAACAGCCCGCAATCAGCTGATATAACAGCGCCTACTCAATCCAGTGGGGCACTTAATAGCGAAAATGCATCCGAAGTTACATCACCACAACAACCTACACCGCCTACGGCTAACGCAGCAACCAACACTGCAAATAGCCCTGATATTGAAGCGATACTGGAACAGGCCCGTGTCACAACAGTTAGTGACCCTGTTGTCACTAATATCGATATATCAACCGATGCTCAAAATACAGCTGCTCTTGCCAGCACTACTGCATTACCGCAGCAATCAGGCGTTGTTGCAGAAGCTTCAACAGATCAAACCCGGCAAACTACTGCGACTAGCCAGATTGACCCATCAACGACAAATGCTGCAAATCAACAACAAGCAGATAGCGACAGTCAATCATCTGGTCAAAGAAACTCAACAAACTCACAGTCACAAGCTTCTGCTCTCAAAGCAGATACTGTAAGTAATGAGAAAAGTAGTGAGAATTTTAGCGCAGAAATTCAGGCGAAAGCCACCGAAGTAAATGTAAAAAGAGCGAACACCGCACAAACAGCGTCGCAAACAAGTAATTCTGTTCCACAAACTATAACCCCAGTAGTAACCGACACTTTGCCATCACTAGCTTATGAACGGTTTTTAACAGGCAGTCTGCAATCAAGTTTCGGGTCATTGATTAACAAAGATAACACTGCTTTCGGTTCTTCTGAACTATTTGGAGGCAAGCCGAACAGCGCGCTAGCCAGTCAAGTTAAAAATCAATTCAACCTTGCTGTCAGCAAGGCAGCTTCTGGTGGTGAACAAGAATTTACTGTCCGCCTAAATCCGGGGGATTTGGGGCGTGTAAATGTTCGTTTACAGTTTGCCGAGAACGGCAATTTACGTGCACAAGTCGCTGTTGAAAACCCTGAAACGCTTGAGCTTTTACAGCGCGATGCGAAGGGCTTTGAACGCGCACTTGAGGCAAGTGGCCATAAAACCGAGCAAAACGGCATTTCCTTTAGCCTCGATGACAGCAACAAAGAAAGCGCGGGACGCGCTCTGGCAGAAGCTTTACAGCAAGAAAAAATTCGTGACGAGCTAGCAGCAAGACCAGATAGCTTTGCACCGCAAGTTGATACTGAAACTACAGCCACTAAGGGCACAGAGGTCCCACTGGAAGACATTCTACCCTATGTCTCTGTAGACACCGGCCTCGATATTAGAATTTAAGCGAAAGTATGAGTTAGGTAAGAAAATGGCAATTGCACCCACAACTAATAGTCCAGCATTCGCAGCGCTTCAAAATCAGGAAGCTCAGCAATCTGCTGCACAAGATTCTGCAATCGGTTTAGGTGAAGACTTTTCAACCTTCCTAACACTTCTTACCACGCAACTACAAAACCAAGACCCATTAGACCCAACAGATACAAATGAATTTACCAATCAGATCGTAAACTTCACTGGTGTAGAACAGCAAATACGAACAAATCAGAACTTGGAAGCACTCGCAGACCTTACACGCGTAAATAATCTAGCCAGCGCCGCAAGCTTCCTTGGGCAAGAAGCTCTTATTGAGGCAGATACCGCCACGCATGAAGGCAATGGCGCAACCTTCCAATATGTTCTGCAAGATACCGCCGCCTCAACTACTCTAGAAATTCTGAATTCGGACGGCGAGGTCGTTCTTTCACAACCTGGCGAAGTCCTTCGAGGGGCGAATGTGTTTGATTGGCAAGGGATCAATAGTAACGGAGCCGTTGTACCCGACGGCACTTATAGGCTTCGTGTAACGGCTGTTGATGCAGAGGACGCTAACGTTCCCGCAACAATACTGGTTCAGGACACAATCACAGAAGTAGAAACAGTAACCGACACACCGATTTTTACAGTCGGTAGTAATATTGTCAACCAGTCAGGAATTCTAAGAATAATTGCCGCGCAACCAACAACAACCGCGCAGCAAAATACTGTTAGCCTGGAGGACGAAGTTTCAACGCCTCCAGCAACAACGAACTAAACGGAATATACAGGACAAAGCTCCCGTAAACCACACTATGTGGACAAAGCAGAAAGCCAAAATAGTACAGAGTAATGCAAAAGAGTAAATTAGGAGAAATATAATGGCATTCGCAGCTTTAGCAGCCGGTGTATCAGGCCTTCAAGCATTCACGGACGGCGTTGGTGTAATCGCAGATAACATTACCAACGTAAACACAATTGGCTACAAAGAAACGAGATCAACCTTTTCAACGCTTGTGACCGAAACATCATCTTCTTCCAGCTATTCCCCTGGCGGTGTGCGCTCAACCACACAGACACTAGTCAGTCGACAAGGCCTTTTACAGCCGACAACATCACCTACTGATTTGGCGATTGACGGAGCTGGCTTTTTCGCAGTACGTCTGGGTGATTCAGAAGACACTGGCGCAGAAACGTTGTTTACACGCGCTGGATCATTCACTGAAAACTCTGAGGGCTTTCTTCAGAATACCGCAGGTTTGACGCTTCTGGGTTTCCCTGTTGACCCAACAGGTAATATTACGACAACAACAAACCTCGATGATTTGGTTCCTATTAATATTAATAACTTGAACGCTTTCGGTCAGGCAACATCTGAAATTGGTGTTCGTGTTAACTTGCAAGCCAGCGTACCTGTAAATGCTGCTTATACCCTTGGCGGCGGGCCTGCATTTGTACCAAGCGGTGAACTAGCAGCTGGTACGGTACAAGCCGACTTTGAAACTAATGTTCAGGTATTTGACTCGCTTGGCGGCGCCCACACCGTTGTTCTTGCAGCCACAAGAACCGGTCCAAACCAATTTGCCTATGAATATTATTTCGATGACCCTAATCAGCTAGATACTGCAATCCATACAGATGGCTTGATTGGCGGCGGTGTTCTTAACTTCAACACTGATGGTACAATTGACCTTCCGAATAGCACATTTAACGATATTCTTACCGGTGCACCTGTATCTCTACCGGATGGGAACCTGACATTCCAATATAATTCAACTGACTCGATCAGAGCAGACGGCAATATTAACTTTGACTTTGGAACCGACGGTCAAGCGGACGGCTTTACACAATTTGACCAACCTTCAACATTGATTTCCTCTGTAGCCGACGGCGCAGCATTTGATAGTGTGAATGGTGTATCAATTGGCTCCAACGGCGATGTTACTGCTCTATTCAGGAACGGACTATCATTGACAGTCTTCAGAATTCCGCTTGTTACCTTCCCTAACCCTGAAGGCTTGACCAGGCGGCAAGGGAATGCTTTTGGTATTTCGGATATTTCTGGTGAAGCCGTTCCTCAGACCGAGCAACAAGGTGGTGCTGGTGCAATCACCTCCAATGCATTGGAGAATTCTACAGTCGATCTTGCAAACGAATTTGCACAATTAATTACAGTTCAACGTGCTTTCTCAGCATCAACGCGGATTATTACCACATCCGACGAAATTCTTCAGGAACTTACCAACATTTAACATTTATAATAATCCTGTTGGGATTGTTATTATCTCTTTTGCATCTAAACCGGGTGATCGCATTCACCCGGTTTTCTTTACGAACATCTTTCATCAATATTTACTTACAAAAATTGTTCAGTTTCATTAGCTTTTTTTAAAGACATACTTTCCATACTAACAACTCGATTCGGATTTCAGTGCGAGAGTTGTTAAACGAATGAATAAACAAAAAAATATTATCGGCCCTTTAGGCGAGCCAATGACGCTTGCCGATCTACCACCTAAAAATACCAAACGCTGGGTTATCAGGCGTAAAGCAGAGGTGGTTGCAGCAGTTCGAGGTGGTTTATTAACATTAGAAGACGCCTGCGATAGATATTCCTTATCAGTTGAAGAGTTCTTATCATGGCAACAAGCAATCGACGCCAATGGCATGCAAGGCCTAAAGGTAACCAAGACACAACAATACAGAGGAACACGCCCTCTTTAGAGTATCTTTTATTCATTCTGGTCGCAAATTCTCTACCTTTAGCAAGTAATCCTCTCTGAGCCTGCAATTCTTAATAATTTCTATAGACTTAGATAAAAATATAGGCAATATTTGCCTATATTTAACTATCTGTTTACCATTATGCAGGTAAAAAGAATTAATAGTATCTTTGGTCAGGCTCAGAGGTAGACAGTGAACGGTCTTATTCAGGCTTTTAAAAGTTTTGGTACAGCGCGGCTGATTGCATTTGCCGGCGCCATTTTAGCAACCATTTTTGTATTCTCGCTGATCATTGGTCGCATTGGACAGCCTCCAATGCGGATATTGTTTTCAGGCTTAGCACCGCAAGATGCAGCAACTATTGTGCAATCCCTTGAAACCCAAGGCGTTACATATCAAATTGAAGCTGGCGGCAGTATTATTAAAGTACCTGATGACCAAGTTGATCGCCTCAGAATAACTTTGGCTGGTGACGGCCTTGCCGGAAGTATTGTAGGCAAGGAAATATTTGATCAAGACAGCAGTTTCGGGCGAACCAGTTTTGAGCTCAATGTGAACTTTGTTCGAGCTATCGAAGGTGAACTCTCGCGGACAATTCGTAATATACAAAGCATAAGCGAAGCTCGAGTTCACGTTGTTTTACCCGAGCGCAGGCCCTTCCAACGTGATGCGTCTGAACCTTCTGCTTCCATACTTGTTAGAACTGTAGGCGGCGGCCTTGGTGGGCGCCAAGTTCAAGCAATTCAATCGCTGGTCGCATCTGCCGTCCCGGGTTTGACACCAGACAATGTAACGATTTCTGATACCGCCGGACGCTTGCTTAGCGACGGGGCTTCAGAAACACAAATTGGTAGCTTCTCCAGCCTTGAAGAAGCAAGGATCAATAAAGAGCGGCTTTACCGAGAAAAGATTGAAGACCTCCTTGCCCGATATGTTGGTAAAGAAAATGTAAGAGCAGAAGTTTCGATTGATATTAATCTAAATCGTACAACCCGCAATCAGGTTACTTTCGACCCCGATGCTCAGGTCGTTGTGTCGCAAAACTCCCGGGAAAATACATCGAGAGATGAAACATCCACCCCAACGCCCGACACAGCAACAGTTGCAAACAATTTACCTGATGCACAACAGTCATCAAATACAAGCGTGAACACAACAAGTGACCTTGATGAAACAACTAATTTTGAGAATTCAAAAACCGAAACCATTACAGTTGTTGAGCCCGGCGAAATTAGACAACTTCGTATATCTGTTCTTGTCAATTCTGATGCATTAACACCACCACCTGCTGATGATGGCACTGCTTCTCAAGCTGCGCCAATCGACACTGCTGCACTGGAAGAGCTTGTAAAAGCCGCCGTACCTTATGATGAAGCAAGGGACGACCAGATCACAGTTCAGGCGCTAGCCTTCGCACCCGTAGAAGAACTTGAACCGCCAGAAGAGCCTTTCAATATCCTCGGTGCTGGTGTCAATCAGCTTATTAGCCTCGGCACAAGTGTTGGCTTATTTATACTTGGCGCTATGTTCTTATTAATGATTGTTCGCCCAATCGTTATGAAACTTATAGAAACAATTCCAGCCCCTGTTGAAGAACCAACTCCGGCCCAAATAGAAGACCAAGCAGCAGAAACCCCTGCCTTATTTGCTCCTGATGCACCTGTTACAGCTGATGTTGTTGCAGCAGCGGCAGCCGGTGATGAAAGTGCTGCGGCTATCGTCAGAGCAGCCAAAAGTTCAGGAAGTCTCGCACTCGATAATTTTGGTGTAGAAAGCAAAATTGATGTTGCACAGGTTGAAGGGCGCATTCAAGAATCTGCTGTAAAAAGAGTTGCAGAAATCATCAAGGCCCACCCTGACGAGTCAGTGGCTATACTTCGAAACTGGCTATATGCAGATTAAATCACTGAGAAATAAACAGGTCTATCGATTATGAGTGAAAATGCTGTTGATTTAACTGGCTCCCAAAAAGCAGCCGCTTTCATGCTTGCCGTTGGCGAAAGTCACGGACAGGCAATTTGGGAAGCTTTATCAGATGATGAAATCAAAGAACTATCACAACATATGTCGAATCTGGGTTCAATAAATGCAGATGATGTAGAAAACCTTTTTATCGAATTTGCCTCACAAGTTTCTTCAGTTGGCAATTTAAATGGGTCTTATGATTCAACCGAACGCCTCTTGAGAAAAATGCTGCCTGCTGACCGTGTAGGTAACATTATGGATGAAATTCGAGGCCCCGCAGGCCGCACTATGTGGGACAAATTAGGTAATGTTAATGAAGTTGTCCTCGCGAGCTATCTAAAGAATGAATACCCTCAAACCGTTGCAGTAGTTCTGCAAAAAATCAAAGCTGAGCATGCAGCGCGCGTTCTATCCGTTCTTCCCGAAGATTTTTCAATGGAAGTTATTATGCGTATGCTCCGGATGGAAGCTGTTCAAAAAGACATTTTAGATAAGGTTGAACAAACGCTACGTATTGAATTTATGAATAATCTCGCACGTACCAGCCGGCGCGACAGCCACGAAACGATTGCAGAGATTTTCAATTTTCTTGACCGCAGTTCAGAAGCACGCTTCCTTTCTGCCCTTGAAGACAGGAACAGAGATTCTGCTGAGAAAATCAGAGCATTAATGTTTACATTTGAAGACCTTGCCAATTTGGACCCACAAGGCGTTCAAACGCTTCTTCGCAATGTAGACAAAGACAAGTTAGCTCTCGGTATGAAAGGCGCTTCCGACACGCTGCGTGATCTCTTCTTCTCTAATATGTCAGAGCGTGCAGCTAAAATTCTTCGCGAAGATATGGACGCGATGGGGCCTGTTAGACTACGCGATGTAGATGAGGCCCAAATGGAAATGGTCAACAAGGCTAAAGATCTCGCAGAATCTGGCGAAATCCTATTGTCTGACAATAAAGGTGAGGATGAACTGGTTTACTAACCGGGCTAAAATTCATGACAGAACCTGTTAAATATACATTTGACCAAGCTTTCGACGGCGGAGAGAAAAGCCGCTTCGACGACGAAGTGGTTAAATTACGTGCCGAAATGGAAGAGTTAAAACAAAGGGCCTATACACAAGGCGTTGAAGCTGGAAAAAACCAAACGCTGTCAGAAATTGAAGCTGCTACCCTGAATACACTTTCCGGTCTGTCGGGAAATATTCAATCATTATACGATCAACGTAACCAAACAGAAGCCGACATGAAACATGATATGGTTCAATTGGCTTATACAATTGCATCAAAGTTAGCACCGGCCCTTATAGAACGCGAGCCGCTTCATGAACTTGAAACTTTAATCATGGATTGCATGCAAACCGTTCATCACGAGCCACGATTGGTGTTACGGGTATCAGAACAGCTTCTGGACAGCATAAGCGCCCGCGTAGAAACATTAAAAGAAATGAGCAACTTTACCGGCGATGTTGTCGTTGTAGCAGAGAATTCTCTGGGGCTACAGGATTGCACACTTGAATGGGCACAAGGCGGTACAAAGAAACGCTACGGCGAAATACAGAAGCAAGTAGAAAACCTCGTCCAAAAATACGTTATGAGCTTATCTATTTCGCCCAAGACTTCTGAAGCGGTCAATGAAAGCAAACTATCAAGCTCTGAACACATTACGGGAACAGAATAATGGTCAATGAAACAGACGATACAAACGATGTCGGCCTGCAAGAGCTGTCTGAAAATCAGGATAACGGGCCAGAGCTTGCTAAAAAGCAAGACGGACAAATCAGAACTGCGCAAGAATTGGAGCCTGTTTTTGATGTTCCTGTTAAAATTCAAGCCGTTTTAGGTAAAACGAAACTTGAGGTGAACCAGTTACTAAAACTTGCTCCCGGCGCTGTTATTGAACTTGACCGTAAAGTTGGCGAAGCGATCGATATATACGTCAATAACCGATTAGTTGCCCGGGGCGAAGTCGTGCTTGTGGAAGAGCACCTTGGTGTCACTATGACGGAAATCATTAAAATTGACGGCGGGGCAACATAGGAAGGTATATGACCACATTCATCATATATAGAACATGTAGAGGGGATGGAAACTTATGAGCACACTTATCGGTATGCTTGTGGCGTTTTTGATTGTTATTGTCTCTATCGCCTATGGGGGGCCTTTAACTGCTTTCTTGAACCCTCCTGGTCTATTAATTGTCGTACTAGGAACACTTGCGGTTACTCTTATCAGTTTTCCGGTTATCGAGATTATTTCAGTGCCCAAAAATATCTGGGACCTATTACGCCATGGTCAACGCGATCCAAGCACAGAAGCTGTTCGTATTTTAAAGTTGGCTGTTGACGCCAGAAAAAGCAACGATATCCACGAGTTAGAGCGTGGCCTTTCGCGCTATAAGGACACACCATTTCTTGTGCAAGGGCTCAAGCTAGTTGTCGACGGTACATCGCCTGAAGAAATAGAAGCTATTCTAAGACGTGAATCAAGTACGGTTGCAGCCAAACATATGCGTGCTGTTGATTTCCTCAGACGCGCAGGTGATGTTGCGCCAGCGATGGGGTTGATCGGCACCTTAATTGGATTAGTACGGTTATTGGGCAACCTTGACGATCCATCTCAAATAGGTCCTGCGATGGCAGTTGCGCTTTTGACAACATTTTACGGCGCTATCCTAGCCCACCTTGTATTTATACCTCTCGCAACCAAGACTGAAAACAGTACGTCTGAAGAAGTTTTAATAAACAATCTATATTCGATGGGGGCAACATCAATTCGCCGGCAGGAAAATCCACGTCGGCTTGAAATGCTCCTAAATACAGTTTTACCGCCTGCCAAACGCGTTACATATTTTAAATAGACAAATTATATCGGCAGCAAAATAAAAGCGCCATTATAAAAACGGAGACAAAAAATGCGATTGCTGATTATTGGCACACTTGATGGGCAGCTTGGCGCTGCAAGTCAAATCGCAATGGATCGCGGTGCTCAAGTAACACATGCACCAGATGCTGAAACAGGCCTTGCAATCCTAAGAAGCAGAGGTGCTGACCTGTTGATGGTAGAGATATCACTTGATATACCTGCTCTCATCACGCGCTTAAATGCAGAACATTTTACTTTACCTGTAGTTGCCTGTGGGATTGGTACTGACCCAAGAACAGCCGCTGATGCTGTGCGCGGCGGTGCAAAAGAATATATCCCCCTTCCGCCTGACGCAGATCTGATTGCCGCTGTTTTGGAAGCTGTTGCAGAGGATAATCAATCTTTCATATACAGGGACCCTGTTATGAAAACCGTTGCGGCACTTGCTGAACAGGTAGCCCCCTCTGAAGCCAGTATTATGGTTACGGGCGAATCTGGTACTGGTAAAGAAGTCATGGCTCGTTTCGTACACCAGAAGAGTAACCGAGCTAACAAAGCATTTGTGGCCGTTAACTGTGCAGCAATTCCAGAAAACCTTTTAGAATCCGAACTGTTTGGCCATGAAAAAGGGGCCTTTACCGGAGCCATTGCCCGTAGAATTGGTAAATTTGAAGAAGCCGACGGCGGCACATTGCTTCTCGATGAGATTTCCGAAATGGATGTGCGTTTACAGGCAAAACTGTTACGCGCGATCCAAGAACGTCAAATTGACCGTGTTGGTGGTTCTAAACCGGTTAATGTTAATATACGTATCATCGCAACATCCAATAGAAACCTTCAGGAAGAGGTTAAAGCCGGCAACTTCCGGGAAGATTTATTCTTTCGCTTAAATGTCGTGAATTTACGTGTTCCGCCGCTGCGTGAACGCCCGGCAGACATTAAGGCATTAGCAACGTTTTTTGCTGAAAAATATGCCGACGTAAACAACGTTGAAAATCGGCAATTATCCGAAGATGCTATTCGTAGTCTTATTGCACATTCATGGCCCGGCAACGTCCGCGAACTCGAAAACGCTATGCACCGCGCTGTATTGCTCGCGACAGGTAATGAAATTAGCACTAACGCTATTATGCTCCCTGATGCTAGTGGCAACCTAATGCCGAATGACACTGCAAATGCAGCGTCTCAAGCAATTTCAGTTAGCGATGAAACCGCAATAACAGCTCTTTCAAACCCACTATCCACTCCAATCACAGATGCGAATGACCAGTCAGCGCACCTTGTTGGTAAAACTGTTGCAGAAGTTGAACGGGATTTAATTATAGATACTTTGAAACATTGCTTGGGCAATCGTACCCATGCGGCAAATATTCTTGGTATTTCAATACGAACACTGAGAAACAAACTTAATCAGTACCAAACCGACGGTATTTCTGTACCTCAACCCGGAAGCCAGTAAATTAATCAACCATTCCAAATCATGCGCAAGTATATTAAGATAAAGCGAGTGCATTAGGACAAAAAATGAGCGATACAGCACCAGGAGGCCCTGGAGGCAACGAAGGTGGTGGTGGAATAGACTTTTCATCATTCCTTAATGGCCTCAAAAACAGCGACGTTGCTTTTGCCATTGGCATGATGGCAATCCTATTGATGCTTATCGTTCCAATGCCAAGCTGGCTCTTGGATGTGATGCTGGCAACATCAATGACTTTTTCTGTCATGGTCTTAATGACCAGTCTTTTCATTCAAAAACCTTTACAATTTAGCAGTTTCCCGACCGTCTTATTGATAGCAACCATGCTTCGGCTATCGCTAAACCTAGCATCCACCCGTTTAATCTTAAGTCAGGGTCATACGGGCACAGACGCAGCAGGGCAAGTAATCGAATCCTTCGGGCAGTTCCTGATGGGCGGGTCTGCAATTATCGGTATTATCGTTTTTGCCATTCTGGTTATCGTCAATTTTATCGTTATCACGAAAGGCTCTGGCCGGATCGCAGAAGTTGCCGCCCGTTTCTCACTTGATGCGATGCCCGGCAAACAAATGGCGATTGATGCTGATATGTCAGCCGGTTTGATCAACGAAGATGAAGCAAGGTCAAGGCGTAAGGAACTAGAAGAAGAAAGCAGCTTTTTCGGTTCAATGGATGGTGCTTCTAAATTCGTACGTGGTGATGCAATCGCTGGCTTACTGATCACCTTCATTAACATTATCGGCGGTATTCTAATTGGTATTATCGTTCAGGATATGTCTTTCGCCGATGCTGCTGGTCGTTATACTGTTTTGACAGTAGGTGATGGTTTGATCACTCAAATCCCGGCCTTGATTGTCTCAACTGCGGCAGGCCTATTGGTTACCAAAGCAGGCGTCACCGGCCAGACTGACAAGGCACTTTTTGGCCAAATGACCAAAAGCCCACGTGCCTTAGGGGTTACCAGCGCCCTACTCTTCTTGATGGCATTATCAGGTTTACCACCGCTACCTTTTATAGGGTTAGGCGGGGTATTAGCTTATACAGCTTACGCTCTCAGCCGAGCCAATCAGGAACGTGAAGCCAAAGAAGTCGAAACCAAAATGCTTGAACAGGAGAAAGTTGCTGCAAAACCTGCGGAGGAGCCGATTACAGCCGCACTTGCCCTTGACCAGCTAAGACTAGAGCTGGGATACGGCCTTTTAACATTAATCAATGATGATAGCGGTTTTAAACTGACCGACCAGATTAAGGCTCTCCGCCGCCAATTGGCGAGCGAGATGGGTTTTGTTATGCCATCCGTTCGTATTCTTGATAACATGCAGTTACCCGCAAATAATTATGTTCTACGCGTAAAAGAGACCAACGTTGGCAAAGGCGATATCAGGCCAGGCATGCTCCTTGTGATGGACCCACAAGGGCAACCCGTTCAAATCCCTGGTGAAGCAACAACAGAACCTGCTTTTGGTCTTCCAGCGACATGGGTGGATCAATCAGCAAAAGAAGAAGCATCCTTCAGAGGCTATACAGTTGTTGATGCAGCTACCGTTATCACAACCCACCTTACAGAGGTTATTAAGGATAATATGGCAGACCTGCTATCATATGCAGAAACACAAAAACTTCTAGATGACCTGCCAAGCGAGCATCAAAAACTACTCACTGATATTGTGCCAACACAAATTACAACATCAGGCATCCAGCGTGTATTGCAAACTTTATTGGTGGAACGTGTTTCAATCCGTGACCTGCCAACAATTTTAGAAGGTATTGCAGAAGCTACAGGCTTTACTCAAAATGTTATCATGATAACCGAACATGTTCGCACACGCCTTGCAAGGCAGTTATGTTCAGCAAATTCAACGCCTGATGGATTTGTTGCCTTGGTGACATTGTCCCCGGAATGGGAGCAGGCATTTGCAGAAAGTTTAATTGGGCAAGGTGAAGAAAAACAATTGGCCATGGCACCGACGCGCCTTCAGGAATTTATCAATTCAGTACGTATTATATATGACCAACAGGCGGAACGCGGGGAATCACCTGTAATGTTAACAAGCCCAACTGTCAGGCCTTATGTGCGTTCAATTATCGAAAGATTCAGGCCTGCCACCGTCATCATGAGCCAAAATGAAATTCATCCACAGGCAAAAATACGAACTCTTGGGCAAATTTAACTTTGACCAAAGGGAGTTTTTTCTTGATGCAAGCCAGCTTATCGCGTCATAAGAATATGAATTAGCTAAGGGAATATTTGTTTAGTCATGCGATTAAAAACCTTTCATGCCAAATCCATGAATGAGGCAATGGATCAAGTCCGTGACACACTAGGGCCTGATGCAATAATCATCTCAATTGATGAAGGCAAATCCAGTGTCAGAATAACAGCAGCGCTTGAGGCTGAAGCAACGCCGACCCCTCCTACAGATGCACCACAGCCAAGGCAAACACCCCTTGCTTATGAGGTCTCACATACAACCGGAAGATCAAGAGAATTTGATAAAGGTGATGTTGCTGCTGTCATTTCTCATCATGGTATACCTTTTGATACTGCCAGCCATTTTGAAGAAGCAATCCATGCATCAGACAGCGCCAGTAGCTTAAATGAAGCTTTCTCTTTAGCGCTAGACACAAATATCAGAATAAGCCCGATCACTGATGCTGTCTCTCGCCCCATCATGCTTGTTGGACCGCCCGGCGCCGGGAAAACCATTTGCGCAGCAAAGTTAACGGCTGATGCATTGCTAAATGAACGTGAGGTAACGCTGGTTTCTACTGATACAGTAAAAGCAGGTGGCATAGCGCAGCTAGATCATTTTGCCCAACTCATGAAACAAACCGTTTTAACAGCAGATACACCAGAAGAATTGTCAGCCGTTCTACAAAAAAAACGCCACTCTGTGACATTAATCGATAGCCCTGGCACTAATCCTTTTGATATGGACGAATTAAAATCACTTCTAAAATTTATCCGTTGTATTGATGCCGAACCCGTTCTTGTTTTACCAGCAGGACTGGTTGCAGAGGACGCCCAGGAAATTGCCGATATATTTGCAAAGATGGGATGCCAGCGTTTTATAGCAACACGCCTTGATGCAGCGCGGCGATACGCTAGCGTCATCATGGCAGCCAGGCCGGGTTTTCTCTCGCTTGCGGCTTACAGCCGAAGCCCTTTTATCGCTGACGGCCTTGAAAGCGCTAGCTCAATGAAAATTGCAAAGCTGCTTACCGCATTGCCTAAACGCAAACCTGATGCTCTCAACATCAACACAAATATCAACGATACAACTTCTTCCCAAATGGACAACACACCATGACTATTGAACATTCCAACGAAGAGAAATTGATTACAATAGCCTCAGGCAAAGGTGGTGTGGGAAAAACATGGTTTTCAGTTACGCTTACCCATGCGCTCTCACAACTGGGGAACAAAGCCGTTTTATTTGATGGTGATTTAGGGCTGGCAAATGTAGATATCCAGCTCGGGCAAATGCCTGAACGCGATTTAGGGGATGTCATTTCAGGGAACGCAACCATCCATCAAATTATTGATCATTTTGCTGATAAAGGAGGCATCGGTTTTGATTATGCCCCCGGCAAGTCAGGCTCTGGTGCCCTGGGCTCGCTTTCACGTGACATCTTGCGCAAGCTTAGGTCTGACCTAATTGGATTAGCTAATAATTATGATCATGTCCTACTCGATATGGCGGCTGGTGTAGACCCTGCCGTTACAACGCTCTCGAACCATAAAGGCAAATTACTTGTTGTTATGACTGCCGACCCAACATCGCTTACCGATGCGTATGCATTCATTAAAATTACCATTATGAAAAACCCTGACGCCAATATCTCTATCGTTGTTAATAGTGCCAAGACAAAACGTGAGGGCGAACGCACCTACGAAGCAATAAAACGTGCCTGCGAAGGATTTTTGAAGATTTCTCCGCCGCTTCAGGGTATCATTCGCTCTGATGACAAGGTTGTTGATGCCATTCGTTCCCAGGTTCCATTACTTTCCAGGCACCCTCAATCTAACGCTGCGGCGGATGTAAAGGCTATTGCTGCCTCTTTAATATAGTTAGATCCCCCAATAACCCGCTAGGATCTTCCAGTAGGCCGCATGCAACATAATTAATTGAGCAAAGTGCGGTTATTTGAATGAGCGATATTACAACACCGTCCAGTAACAACACCCCTTCAGGCACACGAGTAACTGACGGCACAGCCTCTGTAACAAAAGACCCGCAGCATAATGCCCAACAAAACCGGGAAAATATACCATCCGGTAATAATCAAACATCTTCTGAAGCAGCTAACGTCAGAGACCCCGCTGTAACAATTGCCGCCACAACCGCCGGTATAAATGTTGGGGATAATGTCGAACAGTCCATTAACAGAATTGATGTCGAGGGGCGGCCAATCATTGTTACTGACTTTGCTACCTTTGCCCTACGGCCAGATGCAGATTTAAAGGTTGGTGACAATGTCAATCTCGAGGTTACAGAGGCAAATCGGCAAATATTTGCTAACTTACGCGAACAAAATAACCAACAGATCGACCCGCCAATACGCCTGGAACTGGTGATTATTGCCCTGAATACCAGAGGCGACGAACAACGCGCGCCCTTACCACCCTTAAATCAACCTACAAACGTTGATAACATACCAATAAGTATATCATCGCCAGAGGTAACAATCTCAGAAACCATAACACCAGAGATAGCGACACAATTAGAGGCCCAGTCCCAAACACCAGAACAAACTGGGGAACAAAGATTACAGGTAGTCGGTACTACAGATAACCGACAACCTATCATTGCCACCGATTTTGCGACTTATGCTGTTTCAACATCCCTCAGTCTAAACCCAAATGATGATTTAACGATAAATATTATTAGTCCTTCGGCCCCCAATGGAGATATTACAGCAGAAATCAGAGCCGTTAATTCGATCATACTTACAGAACCTGTATCAGCGATACTCTCTCAAATCCCACCAATCAGCAATTCGCCTATAATACCACAGAATGAAACCGAAGCTTTAGCTCTGGCAAATCGTCAATCCGAACTTGTTGCCAAAAATGTTCAAGTTGCCCAAAATGTTCAAATAGCCAGCACATCATTATCAAATACATTAAGTGACGAACTTGCAACAACCACTGATAACAAACCACAAGCGCCTCAAACACAGCCCTCAACACTTCTAGCTATTCGCCTTAATGAAACCGATAGAACGCTACCAGCACAAAACTCTTCTGCTGCTGTATCCACCGCGCAAGAAGAAAGGCCACCAGAAACATTAAATGCGAGCAATCCAGCGCCTGAAAGCCGAATATCACTCACGGGTAGCGAGCGCCCTAGTTCCAGCTCGGCTGCAAATACACAAGGGTCGCAAGATACAAGCCGAATAAGCGAAAATACAAATATTTCATTTCAGGTGCAAACACCACAAAATGAGCGTATTGAGCAGAATAGCGTTGAAAATAATGAGAATAGAGAAGGTTTAAACTCTCCACAAACTCAATCAAGATCAACACCCTCAAAGGAAGTACGAGGCCCAATTATTGCTGACAACAGGCAATCCCCAACAAGCATTCAGCGCGGTACGGCAACTCCAGCAACAGATACCAGCCAGCCCGCATCAGTTTCTTCCGAAGTCAATAACAATGTCACGCCGCCACGTTTAACGCAGGATAACATAAGCACTGTTCCTACTTCTGGACCATTACCAACTTCATCACAGCCTAGCAGCGTCACTCAAAATACTGTGCGTCCCCCTGATGAAAACAACATTAATGCGAACGTTACCGACACAACTATAATTGTTTCCCCAAATTTAGATATATCAAATGAATACCTCTCAGGCCAACCAATAAGAGGTATTGAAATTGATAGTAATCAACCCCCAGTTCTATCACCCAATACCATTGCAAATTCGCCTGTGCCAACCAGTCAGCCCGCTTCAGACCCAATTATTAACACAACAGAAGTTTCCAACACTTCGTTATCGATTAATAATAATATTTTCAGTGCCTATACTCTTTCGGGAGAGCCTATCACCTTCGAGGTATTAGACCTTGCCACCAGTACAGTTAACCCAGCGAACATAGTCCAGATAAATGGTTTTACCCCGCTTCTGATTGAGGAAACAAGAAGCCTGTCACTTCCTATCACAGCATTTGCTGATCTATCCACCGAACTTGCAAAACTGGATACAAGCCGTGGCCCTTTCATATTACCCAGTAATATTGCACAAAACCTGCTTGGGGAAACCGTGGCAATATCAGGTCTGCCGACTGAAGCTTTAGCCCGTTTGCCAATTCAAGAAACGACACAAAGTATCATTCCTCAATCGCATAATCGACCTGCGACAAAGGCCACCCTAAACAATGCAAGCCAACTGGCTACCAACAATAGTATTACACCGCCCTCGCCTGATCTGGTTTCCCCGCAAACCCCACCAACTGTTGGCACACCAATCATCAGTGAGACGCCTGCTAATCTGCCAATTTTAACCGGCTTAGGCGGCTTTTTACAAAACCTTGAAACACTATCAGCTATCATAACTCCAAATCCTGAAATTGCAGGCACGCCTATAGCAAACAATATATCCAACCAAAATGTATCAATAGCCGTAATCCCGCAAAAAACCATCGAAGCCACAGCTCTTCAATCTGCCTCATCCAGCGAAAACCCTTTAAAGTCAGACTTTGCGATCGAACGCGGTTCTTTGTCACAAATTGCTCAATTAGCCGACACAGCAGAGCCAAATGCAAACACTGTATCAAATGATGCATCAACGCAGCCCCAACTACCACTTGGCCCTACGCGAATTGAAAGCATTGAAATATCTGCACCAAGCTCAAGTGCCGTTGCATCGACAAATTCCATCGCGCTGTCAACTGCAAGCGGGCTAATTACATTCGATGCACCACCTCAATTCTTACCAAAGGCAGGCGATATCGCTATCATCCTACCTCCTATCGGCGATGACAATATTGCAACCCTCATTGGACAGTCGTTAGGAAATTTTGCACGAGCAATTCCAAACACACCCGCTCCTGTATCAAGCCTAGACCCTATAGCCCTGAACGCCTGGCCAGCGCTGGCGGAAAGTGTATCGATACTAAATCGTCAACAGAACTCTGAAGCTGGTGCCCTAACATCTAAAAGTGCACAAGGTGGGCGTACATTAACAAATGGGCTTTTGTTTCTTTTAAATGCTGCACGCCTTGGCAACCCAAGCGCCTGGATAGGAACGAGAACCGAACAAACACTGGAGAACGACAATATACGCCTGCTTGAAACGCTCAAGCGTGATATTTCCTCTCTGATCAATATTGCCAACGACCCGGTTGGCGATTGGCGCCCAATATCGATACCCTTTGATATTCGAGGTAACGATATTCCCTTCATTACGATGCTCCTCCGAAATGAACCCGAGCAACAAAAGCAATCAGGAGATGACACCCCAGATGACAATAACCATGAACGATTTATCATCGAGGTGAATTTTGCCAATATCGGCAATGTACAATTAGACGGTTACATTAAAGGTCAAAAATTTGACCTCACGTTAAGAAGCAACACAACCTTGCCAAATGGATTAACGACAGAGTTAAAGCATCTATTTAAAACAGCGGCAGACGCCAATAATTTTCAAGGGTCACTCTTTATAGAGCAAGAAACATCGTTCCCCGTAAATGTACAAGAAGCCTTGTCAAAAAACGTAAACCGTTCCCAAAACCTATCTCATTCTTCTTGACCCTTTATCAAATACTGATATGTCAATGTCTCTCTCTGTTCTCCATAAAAAAGGTATTCGGGTATGGCTGTGATCGCAACGTTTGTTTTGTGCGTCCTCATATGGGGGTCAACCTGGTATGGGATCGAGTTACAGCTGGGTATTGTACCGAAGGAATGGTCGCTCGCTTATAGATTTGGTCTAGCTGCGTTTGTATTGATGCTTTGGTGTAAAATCAGAAATCTAGATCTCAACTTTTCTGGTAGACAACATAAATTGGCTGCCGGCGTTGGGTTGTTTTTATTCTCAAGCAATTATTTCCTCGTATATTCTGGCACTGAATATCTTACATCTGGCTTGGTTGCTGTCGCCTTTTCCTTACTTTCTTTCTTCAATATTTTTACAGGGCGCATATTTCTAAAAACAGCTATCCAACCAGCCGTTATTATCGCTGCAACGATGGGGATAATCGGTCTTATTCTGATTTTCTGGCCAGAAATGGAAAGCTTGTCTCTAAAAGACACAACTACCATTGGCCTCGCATTCTGTGTCGGGGCTACGTTATTTGCCTCACTTGGAAATACGATCGCAGGCTCGGATAGTGCCCGTTCAATATCAATACTGCCGTTTAACGCTTGGGGCCTAACCTATGGAACAGGCTTTAATGTTATCTTTGCTCTGATAAGCGGCGAAAGCCCCGCCCTTGATCCACGGCCAAGCTATTGGGTATCACTCATTTATCTATCCGTATTTGGAACGGTTATCGCCTTCACCTTATATCTATGGCTTATCGAAAAGATGGGAATGGCAAGAGCTGGTTACATAGCCGTAATGACCCCAATTGTTGCACTTGCCATATCTACCTTCCTGGAGGGGTTTATCTGGACAGTTCCAGCGGCACTCGGCCTTGGTCTTGTCATCCTTGGAAACGTTGTGATGGTCAATATGAAAAAACCAAAACCATCTTAGCCTACCCCATCTCTTGCAATGCTTGATATGTATCGCTCAAACATTCGTTAATTGCCTGAACAGTCAGATCGATTTCTCGTTCTGACACAATGAATGGCGGGCAAAGAATAAGAGCATTGCCTGCTGGCCGGATAATCAAGCCTTTCATCAAAGCGGCCTGTGATACATGATTGCACACCATACCCTCTATCGGATATTGTTCACGCGTTTTCTTATCTTTCACAAGCTCGATACCTGCCATTAATCCCTTTACGCGCACTTCACCGACAAGTGGGTGACTTTCCAATAGTTTAAGACGTTTTTCAAAATACGGCCCGATATGATCACGCACGCGTTCAACAAGCTTCTCACGCTCTAATATCTCAATATTTTTAAGGGCAATTGTACATGTAACCGGATGCGAGGATGTTGTAAAACCATGTTGGATAATACCTGCATTGGCTTCCAGAAAGCTTGCAATAGCATCAGAAGCAATCGTCGCAGCGATGGGCACATAAGCAGAAGATAGTCCTTTCGCAAGCGTAATAATATCCGGCTTGATGTCATATTCTTCAGCCATGAACCATTTGCCACCACGCCCAAAGCCTGTCACCACTTCATCCAAAATCAGTAAAACATCATATTTTTTGCAAATACGCTGCACTTCTGGCCAGTATGTTTCAGGAGGAATTACAGCACCAAGGGCGTTCTGGATCGGTTCGCCGATAAATGCGGCCACATTTTCAGGGCCAGCCTCCAATATCTGCTCCTCAATGGACTGAGCTGCCTTAACGCCAAAATCGTTAAGCGACATATCACCGCCAAGTCGGTACCAAAACGGCATCATAGCATGCCTGATATCTTTGCCGACTTCGATACCGAATGGTTCCTGCATTGCCTTATTGCCAGTAAGTGCAGCAGTAATAATTGAGCTACCATGATAACTATTATCGCGTGCGATAATTACCTTCTTATTTTCCTGACCTTTCAACTTCCAATACATATGCGCGATTTTGATCGCTGTTTCATTTGCCTCAGAGCCAGAATTCGATAAAAATACGCTATTAAATTCATCCGGGGCTAAGGACGCAATCTTCCCACAAAGGGCTGCAGCAGCAGGGTTAGATACGGCAGCAAAGCTGTGATAATAACTAAGCGTTTTATAGGCATTCGCAGCAGTTTCAGCCATTTCAGCGTTACCATAACCAATATTAACGCATGCTAGGCCCGCCATCATATCAAGCAAACGGATACCTTGCCCACTAACATAACAGTCCTGCGCACTATCAATTAAAAAGGGCGGCGCCTGTTTCAAAGTGCTTGGGTCAGTGAACGGATGCATATGATGTGCTTGATCAAGCCCCTGAAGGGTGGCTAACTGCGCTTGTGCATCGGCTTGATTATTTGGTTGCTGATCGGCCATCACTGTTCCCTTAACTAATATCGATACTCAACATATGGCAGCAATATCAAAGATATACCATACGAAAATACCTTAATTCATGTATTCTCAGGCGTTAGTCTGCTTCCACCCGGGAGTTTTTGATAAAGCTTTGCATACCTTGCTCGTCCAAAAGTTTCTGATCACGCAGAGCTGCCGCGTCGCGGATACGCTTTTGATCTTGCTCTTCGGCAATTTCATAAGTTTTCAGCTCACGGAAAGCTTCGGTAACCTCATCACGGCGCTCTTCAATTTTCTTATCTTTTTCATGGATTGCAGCTTCAAATACTGCCATTTTATAGCGAACACCACTCATGTATGCGCCGAGGCTTGAAGGTCCCACTTCTAGCGCGGCAGCATTTTGTTGCTCAGAGACTTCAATGCTTAAATCATCCATTTGCTGCACAATTGCCGCGCGCTCCTCTTCCAGAGCAACAAGCTCCCGGCGTTTTTCGTCAAGTTCCCACTTGCGAACACGTATTATACTTTGAAGGCGTGACATTCAAAATAATCCAATCATGTGCCTAGTGTGGTGTATTCGCTGTATGGTCACCGTGACCATTAAGCACAGCACCTGCCGGCCCCATTTCCAGAATTTGCCGCAGCCGCGTATACCCATCAGGCAAGGAGGTATAATCCTCTTTTAACTGACTAAGGAATTCCTCAAGAAACGGATTATATTGGATGGCGGCATCCACATCTGGGTTACTACCCTGACGATACGCCCCCAACCGGATCATTTCTTCCATATCAGCATACGTGGACATATATTTTCTGGCTTCACGAACGAGAAGGTTTTCTTCATCATTATTGCACCGTGGCATTGTTCTGGATACAGACTTCAAAACATTGATCGCTGGATACCTTCCTCGCTCAGCAATCGCACGTTCCATCACAATATGGCCATCCAAAATACCACGTACAGCATCTGCAACTGGCTCGTTATGATCATCACCTTCCACTAACACCGTGAATAAACCAGTAATATTGCCACCTCCTTTTGGACCCGGCCCAGCACGTTCCAATAATCGCGGGAGCTCTGTGAAAACTGTTGGTGTATAACCCTTACTGGTCGGTGGTTCACCACCAGCGAGGCCAATTTCACGCTGAGCCATCGCAAATCGGGTCACGCTATCCATAAGGCACATGACACCAGCCCCTTGGTCGCGGAAATATTCAGATAATGTAAGTGTCAGAAAAGCAGCCTGACGGCGCATAAGTGCACTTTCATCTGATGTTGCAACGACCACTACAGATCGTGCTAACCCCTCTTCCCCTAAATCATCCTCAATAAATTCTTGAACCTCACGCCCCCGTTCACCGATCAACCCAATCACACTTACATCAGCATTTGCATACCGTGCTATCATCGACAGTAGAACCGATTTACCAACCCCTGAACCAGCAAATATGCCCATTCGCTGTCCATCACAGCAACTTATAAAACTGTTGAGCGCACGCACACCCAGGTCCATTTTCCCACCAACACGCTGGCGTGCATGTGCAGCAGGTGGGTTTGCCCGCAATAATTTCGGCTCCAGGCCATTTAAAATTGGCCCTTTACCATCAATTGGCTCGCCAAACGCATTTACAACTCGGCCGAGCCACTTTTCTGATGGAAAAACCTGTGGTTCAGAATGTGTAAGCACCGCCTTACACCCAACCCCGATGCCTTCCAATTGCGCATAAGGCATCGCAAGCGCCGTACTATGGCGAAAACCAACCACTTCAACAGGTACTTTCCTACGATTACGGGTCTGTACTTCCAGCCTTGAGCCAATCGAAACATAGTGGCCTGCACCATCCAGCTCTACTAACAAGCCGCGCACACCAGACACTCGTCCATAATGCTGTTCAGATTTAATTCGCTCTATATCCTGAATAAGACTCTTCATATGCTTCTACATTCACTCGCCTGATAAAGACCTGATAGACCCTAACACACCCAATTCAACCGGCCAAAAACTCATAATATATCTCGGGGTTTTTTCTACATTGTACGAATCTAGCCTAGAATCTTATTCGACTCATTAGAAAACTTAGAGTCTTGAGCATTTTTTTCTTGTAAAATTTTATTAACCTTGGTTAATATTAATCAAAATTAACCCTATTTGTTAAATCATCTATTAAAAAACAAGGTTAATTTTAATGTTGTTGGAAGTACAAGTGGCCAATATTTTTTACGGGGAATAAACATGCGCGTTCTGTTGATCGAAGATGATCCTACCATTACCCGCAGCATCGAGTTGATGCTTAGTTCTGAAGGTTTCAACATTTACTGCACAGACCTTGGCGAGGAGGGGCTCGACCTTGGGAAACTATATGATTACGATATTATCCTGCTTGATCTGAATTTACCAGACATGCATGGTTACGAAGTTTTGAAAAAATTTAGAACTGCAAAGGTAAATACACCAGTTCTTATTCTTTCTGGCCTCTCGGATATGGAAGACAAAGTGAAGGGTCTTGGCTTTGGTGCCGACGATTATCTAACCAAACCCTTCCATAAAGAAGAATTGGTTGCCCGCATTCATGCAATCATACGTCGTTCCAAAGGGCATTCACAGTCAATTATAACCACAGGGCAACTGTCGGTTAATCTTGATACTAAAACTGTTGATGTAGCAGGTTCACGTGTTCATCTTACAGGTAAAGAGTATGCTATGCTTGAGCTGTTATCGCTACGCAAAGGCAGTACGCTTACCAAGGAAATGTTCTTGAATCATCTATATGGTGGCATCGATGAACCTGAACTGAAAATCATTGATGTTTTCATTTGTAAGCTACGTAAGAAGTTAGCCAATGCTACAAATGGGGCGAACTATATAGAAACAGTATGGGGACGTGGCTATGTTTTACGTAACCCCGATGAAGCTGATGCAAAAGTTGCGAGCTAACTCTATTAAGTAACAGTTACGTTAAATCAAAAAAGCACCGATTATTATCGGTGCTTTTTCTTGTCAGGTTCGATGTTATTGCAATCCCATAACTTCTTCAGCGTTACCATCAGAAGGCACATACATACCCCTTTGCCCTTTTACTGGCCTAAATGCGTCGGTAATACCTAACACGGTTTCCGCAGCGCCGAGGAATAACGCCCCATCTTTACCAAGCGTTTTGCGCATGCGCTCAAGCACATCTTTTTTGGTAGGCTGCTCAAAGTAAATTAAGACATTCCGGCAGAATATTACATCAAAACTCCCCAAACCGACAAAATTACTAAGTAAGTTAAAAGGTTTAAACGTTACCATATTACGAATATCAGAATTTAACTGCCAAGCATCGCCTTCCTGGGTAAAGTTCTTTATTAGCATCTGAATAGGTAAGCCGCGCTGCACTTCAAACTGGCTATATCTGCCAGCTTTGGCCTTATCCAAGACTTCAGTAGATAAATCAGTACCCACAATTTCAATTCGCCAGTCTTGCCATTTATGCCATTGCTCTTTGAAAAGCATCGCCAGTGAATATGGCTCTTGCCCACTTGATGCTGCTGCGCACCAAACACGCAAACGCTTTTGCGCCGCACGCTCTTTATGCATGGCAGGCATTACATAATTTTTAAACAGGTCAAACGGTGTATTATCACGGAAAAAGAATGACTCGTTGGTTGTCATCGCCTCTGTGATGTCTTTCAATAAAGCTTCATCACGGCTCATGCGCACTTTTTGCACGAGGGCATCCAATCCATCCAGACCTTGCTTGCGGGCAAGTGGCGTCAATCTGCTTTCAAGCAAATATACCTTGTCAGGTGTGAGCATTAGACCTGATCGATCTTTCAAAACACCGGATATATAATTAAAATCTTCTGAGCGCATTATTAAAGGCCTCCCTGCAACCGTTTCATGGTCGCCGCACCTATTTCATCCAATGGCAGCACTTGTGTGCATAAACCCGCTGTTGCAACAGCGCCAGGCATTCCCCAAACTACACTCGACGCTTCATCCTGAGCTAAAACAGTTCCACCAATTTTCGTTAATTCTCTAGAGCCTTTTAATCCATCATGCCCCATTCCGGTCAGGATAACCGCGAGCATTGCATCGCCGTATATCTTGACCAAACTTCGAAACATGGGATCCACCGCAGGTTTACAAAAGTTTTCAGGCGGCTCATCAGTCAACTTAATGACATTTTTTCCGCCTTTTTGTTCAACTTCCATATGTTTCCCGCCGGGTGCAATATAAATTTCACCAGCTCTCACATCGTCACCATCCTTACCCTCTTGAGCTGTCCAACCAGTAGACTGCGCCAAATGGTTCGCAAGAATTGAGGTAAAAGTCGCTGGCATATGCTGCGTAATTAATACCGGAACATCCGGTTTCTTATCAAACGCAGCAAAAAACTTTAAAAGTGCTTGCGGACCACCAGTTGATGAGCCAACCGCTAATACCTTGGGCCGCTTTCTGGAGCCTGGACGAAGAGTAATATCATCCTTGGCCGTTGACGATGCTACGTTTTCAGATGCCCCTTGACGCGCAGACGAAACATTAGCTGCTGCTGGCCGGCTTGCACTAACAAACCCAGCTGTAGCTTTACGCTCTGGCCGTACAAATCCAGCACCACTGGACGAGCCAGGCGACACACTTGCACCCGGTATAGTTTCGCCGCGTTTTTTACGACTGCGGGCTGCCCACGCTTTTACCTTTTCTACAAGTTCCCTGCGAAAATCAATACTCGCATTCACAGAACGAGCCGTTTCTGGCTTTGGAACATAATCCACTGCCCCCATTTGCATAGCACGCAAACTGATTTCGGCATTCTTTAATGTAAGTGTTGACGCCATAACAACCTGAATACCAGGTTTCTGTTTGATAATAAGCGGCAAAGCCGTCATACCATCCATTTCCGGCATTTCTATATCCAACACAACAGCTTCAATGTCATGTTGTCCAAGTTGCCTCAGAGCAACCTTTCCATTATTGGCTGTGGTAACCACATCAATATCCGAGTCTTCAGAAAGGTACCGACACAAAAAGCCACGGATAATCGCGCTATCGTCAACTACCATAACTCTATATGGCTTACCCGGTGCAGCAGCTGCTGCAGAATTTACTGCGAAAGAATTCACTAAAATAACTCTACTCTATAACAAGCCGACTTGGGTGAACTTGGCTTCAATAATCTCACGGTCAAATGGTTTCATTATATATTCATTTGCACCAGCTTCGATGGCTTGCCTGATATGCGACATATCATTTTCAGTTGTACAGAATACAACAATTGGCTGCTCAACGCCCTGTAAGGCACGAAGCTCGATCAGATATTCCAATCCATTCATAACCGGCATATTCCAATCAAGCAGAACAACATCCGGCATGTTTCTTTCACATGCATCCAGTGCTTCTTGGCCATCTACGGCCTCTTCAATTTCAAAATTAAGTTCTTCCAGGATTCGTCGGGCCACCTTACGTATGACCTTCGAGTCATCAACAACCAGGCAAGATTTCATTCTAATTCTCCCAATCCGCTTCTGCGGTGAGTACTATCAAAAATAAATTTATGCGGCTTTTGTATTTGTTTCAAAAGCGAGTAATTTTTCTACGTCTAAAATAGCTAAAAGCTCATTTTCTAATCGATAAATTCCCTTGCTAACATCTCTCCAGCGAGCATCTAAAGTCACTGGATTGCGCTCAAATAATTGATCGTCAAGGGATAAGACTTCACCTACTTCATCAATTTGAAGACTATAGGGTTCATCATTATGTTCCACAACAACCGACATGCTTTTCTTTTCACCGCCAAGTGGCTCAAGGCCAAGGCGGCTTCGTAAATCAATTGCAGTGACAATCCGGCCGCGTAAATTCAACACTCCAGACACCCAATCAGCTGACAAAGGAATTTTGGTAATCTGCTGAGCATTTAAAACGTCATGTACTGCCAAAACAGGTATTCCAAGGGTTTGACCAGCCAGTTTAACAGTTACAAAATCCTGCGTCCCTGTTGTTACAACACTAAGGTCTTCGCGAACAACTAAATCGTTCATGCTGCATCTCCACGAATTTTAAGTTGTTGCGATAAGCTCCGCAACAGAGTTTCTTTATCGAATTTAGCAACATAATCACTAAAGCCTGCTTGCAGTCCGCGATTAACATCGCGCTCACTTGCAAGCGCTGATAATGCCACCATTGGTATATTCTCCCAGCGGCTACCAGCTTTCACATTTTCAGCAAATTCAAAACCACTCATCTCTGGCATCTCAATATCAGAGACGATCAGATCAAACATCACACCGTTTTCCATCAAATCAAGAGCCTCAGCTACACTGGAGACAACTTTTACGCTGTATCCTTCTACAGCTAAAACAGGTTTGAGCATATTTCTGAAAAAGTCACTATCATCTACTAGCAAAATACTAGTACCAGCAGCATGGGTAGTATCATCTGCTACTGTTCTGCTTTTTAACCATTCAGAGAATGCCCGCGATAAATAATGAGCAACATCAATAACTTCAGAAGCTTTTCCATCGATAACTGCTGAGCCAACAATACCCGGTTGATTAGAAGCAAGTTTAATATCTAATTTCTCTTCAACAATATCCAGTATCTCATCAACCGCTAACCCCATAGTGTATTCGCGGTCAGTGAATACCAGAACCTGCTGCCTGCCTTCTTTGCACAATGTCATTTCAGAGTCAGCGAACACAAGCGGCATCAACGCACCACGATATTGAACCATATGACGTCCGTCAGAAATCTCGACATTCTCAACATCAATTTCTTCAAGTCGCGCAACAAGTGAGAGCGGTACTGCTTTAGGGCTGTTCCCGCCAGCGCTGAAGACTAGCATGCTTTCACTCTCTTCACGCTCAACTTTGCGCACTTCAAGCTCTTCTTCCTCTTCTTTATGGTCGCCGCCCGCTGCATTTGCAGTCGCTGCAATTCCATTAGGATCAAGGATCATAATAACACTGCCATCACCAAGGATCGTATTACCAGAGTAGATATCAAGTTCTTTCAAGATCGGAGCAACCGGCTTAACAACGATTTCCTCCGTGTCAAATACCTGATCAACAACAATACCGAAACTGAAGGCACCGACCTGCGCCACAACAATAAAGTCATCCGGGTTTTCACGTGCATCTGTATCTTCAGGCGTATCAAAACCTAAAACTTCATTAAGGTAAACCAGCGGTAATAAACGATTACGAAGACGAAGAACCGGCGTATCCTTAATTTTTTCAATCTTATTGTCAGAAGTCGCATTTGCACGCACCAATTCCAATACACTGATTTGTGGTATAGCATAACGCTCACCCTTGGCTTTGACGATCAAGCCAGCGACGATCGCAAGTGTAAGTGGTATCTTGATTTGGAAAGTTGTCCCTTTCCCTTCAATGGATACCATATCAATAGTACCACCGATCTTCTCGATATTAGAGCGAACAACGTCCATTCCCACGCCACGGCCAGAAACCGAAGTAATTTGCTCTGCTGTAGAAAAACCAGGATGGAAAATGAATTTCTGAATTTGATTGTCAGACATTTCTGCGACTTCAGAATCTGTCGCAAGCCCTTTTTCAAGGATTTTGCCTTTCAGTTTTTCAACAGGAATACCAGCGCCGTCATCCTTGATTTCCATAATAATATGGCCGCCTTCGTGGAAAGCGTTCAGAATAATGGTTCCTTGTTCAGGCTTGCCTGCTGCAATACGAACTGCTGGCATTTCGATGCCATGATCAGCGGAATTACGCACCATATGCGTTAGCGGATCTTTAATAAGCTCAAGCACTTGGCGATCAAGCTCTGTGTCAGCGCCGCGCATATCAAGTTCGATTTTCTTATCAAGTTCAACAGTAAGGTCACGAATAATACGTGGTAATTTTGCCCATGCATTACCAATCGGCTGCATGCGCGTTTTCATTACATTTTCTTGCAGCTCTGTCGTACACTGGCTAAGACGCTGCAATGGTACTGCAAGCTCTGTATTATCCATATTACGAACAATTTGGAGAAGCTGATTTCGTGTCAAAACAAGTTCCGACACCATATTCATCAAATCTTCAAGCAGATCTACATTAACACGGATTGACTGATTGGAACGCTTGGCTTCGGGCGCCCCTTTTGCCGCTTGCGCCCCATCAGAACTAGCTTTCTTCACCGTAGGTGCCAGCGCCTTCGAAGACGATAAAACTGCGTCACGAACCAATTCAAATGACATAACAGCTTCATCGATTGTATCGCCGTCAACCTGACATTCTTCGAATGAGGCTTTAATAATGTCTAATAATTCATTGAAGTTTTTATCAGCAAAGCCTGTTACCGTTACTATTTGGCGCGCAACATTTTCTGCTGTGTCCACATCATCTTTAAACAGGGAAAGCATCAAGCCAAGGAATTTAGCTTTGCGCTGTTCTTGGTTAACATCTTTGAAAAACGAGCTAATTCCAGCTGTATTCTCTAAACGATTAGCAATCATATGAGCGGCAACAGCGATCGTATCTTCACCACCAATCCGCTCAAATAGAGGCTGTTCTGAAGATGTTGAAGAAACAGATACTGGCTCTGAAGCAGCAGCAGCTTCTTCTTCCGGACCTGGTGCATTTGCAAATGCTGCTTCCAATTCCTCCAGGCTAACTTCGCCAGGCTTCAATGAACGACCAAGAGTAGGATCGATTATTTCACCGTCAACAGTATCTTCTTCCACTTCAGGTTCTGAGGTTGCTTCAGGTGCACCACCCCCTTCAGCAATAGCATCCAAGCGGCCAATCAATTCGCTATCATCGCCAACTGGCTCTTCTTCAGTAGCTTCGAGGCCCGCTAAAATTTCTTTAATACGGTCCAGACTTTCCAGAATAACAGTAACAGCATGTTCAGAGACCTGTAGCTCACCATCTCTAAACTTCCCCAGAACATTCTCCGAAGAATGCGCCACTGATTCTAAGCGCGGCAATCCAAGAAACCCGCATGTGCCTTTAATCGTATGCACAAGCCGGAAAATATTATCAAGGACCTCTTTATTATTTGGATCTTGCTCCAATTTAACGAGCTCGACATCTACAACATCGATACTTTCGTTAGTCTCGGTCAGAAATTCGTTCAGTAAATCATCCATAATCACAATCTCTTGGGAAAGCTTTTACCCGCACACCCTTAATAGTTATGCCCAACAATCAGTAGCTTGAGGACTTTTCAAAACTGACTTTGGGCAAAAAGAGTTAAAAACGTGTAAAACTTTTCAGAAATCGTGATTATTTATGCATTTATTTTTAGTTTGGCGCTGAGTGACAGAATATTATCGCTTGGCTCATCAACAAGAACACTACCCCCGCGATCAAAAATAATACCTGAAGCAAGAAATGCAGGGGCCGTTCTGGGCTCTAATTCGCTTTCATCTAATTGTCCTGCCAGTGCTTTCTTTATAGAGTCTTGCAATATAATTTTATCGCCTGTCATTCTCAGTTCAATTGTCGCTTCGTCTTCTTCTACGGTAAACTTCACTAACATTTCACCACCGCGAATAAGTGTTTCAGCGCCGACTAAACTCAGATTCAACAGCACTTTAACTGCCGCCTTGGGCGCTTGATAAACATCAGTTTGCCATGAAAGCTCAATTCGGCTTCCCTCCACAAAGCTATGCAGTGCTTTTTCTGCTTCTTTCAAATCTAATTGTGCAGAAAACCCTCCACCAGCGCCAAATGCCAATCGAAAGAACTGCAATTTGTTAGAGGTTTGCTGTGCTGATTTTTTCAACAAATCAACAACTTGCTCTCGCATATCAGCGTCATGTTCGTCTTCAAGTATCTCGATGCCGTTTGTTATAGCGCCAACAGGGCTCACCAAATCATGGCACAAGCGCGAACATAACAGAGCAGAAAAATCTATCTTAGACATCATTAATTCTCCAAATACCGATATCCGGCAATTATCAAAGCGGCAAGATCCTTAATTAATACAGACATGCTGGATTTGAGCTTGCAATTCATAGTAATATTAGAGAAACCATATCCAAGCTTTTGTCTATAGCCAAGTAAGAAGTCACCCAATATCATTATAGGCGGTAATTTTTCTATTATTTTTATGGGCTTATCATTAGCACGATTATTAAATTTAAAATTGAGATCAACCATGACTACCGATTTATCCAGTTTCGTCCCACCGTTAACTGCAACAGTTTTAGAAGCAGGCCAAAAAGTCATGGAGGTTTTTAAAAGTAATTTCGAAGTGTACGGAAAAGATGACCAATCACCTGTCACAGAAGCTGACAGGCAAGGTGAGATCATTATAACCAAGGCGTTATTTGAATTAGCTCCAGATATTCCAATTGTGGGGGAGGAAGCAAAATCAGAAGGTAAATGCCCGGATATATCCGGCGGCACCTTCTGGCTTGTTGACCCCCTCGACGGCACCAAGGAATTTATCAAAAAAGGCAATGATTTCACCGTCAATATCGGGTTGATTGTTGATAACAAGCCAATACTTGGCTTTGTACTCGCCCCTGCCCTTAATCAGCTTTACTGGGGAATTGTTGGCCAAGGAGCCTGGATCGCTGATGTTAAAAATAATGCTATCACTAACATCAGGCCAATCAGTACACGCAGTACATCAGAGGAAAGCCTTGTTATTGTCGCCAGTAAATCACATCGCTCCAAAGAACTTGAGGCTTGGCTCTCGCATTATCCCTCAGCACAGCACACATCTATTGGCTCATCACTTAAATTTTGCCTTATCGCAAGAGGTGAAGCTGATCTATATCCTCGCCTTGGCCCTACGTGCGAATGGGACACAGCAGCTGCGCATGCTGTTCTTATAGCAGCGGGTGGCAGCGTCGATGCGCCAGATGGCACACCTTTAAAATACGGCAAAGACCCCAAAACATTTTTGAACCCATACTTTATCTGCAAAGGTAACCCTGACACGGCGACACCATCAATCGCTTGAACGTGACAAAATTGCATAGTTTAGTTGCAGTATTTTTCCTCGCTGATTTCTTTCAACGGCGTTAAGCTTGCTTTCATATACAGGGGATCATAAGCATGCTTTTATTCATCGCAGGATTAATCTTTTTCATCACACTTCATTTGGTACCAACAACAGGCGCCGCATTAAGAGCGCATCTCATACTTAAATACAGCAAAAAGAAATATGCTGCCGGCTTTGCCTTGTGCGCCATAATCAGCCTGGCAATGATTATTTTTGGCTGGCGTTCAAGCGAACCTGGTTTTTTATATGCGCCGCCAGCATGGGGATACCATGTTACGCCGTTATTAGTTTTGATAGGGTTTATTCTATTTATATCCAGTAATGCGCCTACAAATATAAAGCGCATCATACGCCACCCTCAAATGACGGGAATTTTCCTGTGGGGTGCTGGTCACCTTTTTGCAAACGGCGAACTAAGGTCAGTTCTTTTATTCGGCGGATTTTGTTTATGGGCCTTTTTGTCAATCATCAGTGCAAATAAACGCGACGGTGAATGGACCAAACCGGCAAAACAATCAATCACAAAAGACATTATTACTATTGGGATAGCCCTTGCTTTATATGTAGGTTTTATTGCCATTCACGAGTGGCTGATCGGTGTTAGCCCTTTGCCGGTTTCATAAGGGCTAAGCTACCCTCTAATATGAACATATAAATAAAAAAGGCAGCTAAAAATTTCGCTGCCTTTTATTCATAAATTATCTTCTACCGCGCGTCGTTACAGGTAATGGCGGTGACCATGCAGGGTCAGACGCATTAAACGGTGTTGCCACCAAACGTTCATTCCTGCCTGTTAAGTCAACCGACCACAGATTTGCCTTACCGCCCGTTCCGTTATTGTTATATGGGGTTGTTCTAAAGAACATTAAAACCCGACCATTCGGCGACCATGTTGGCCCTTCGTCCTGATAGGCATTTGTTAAAAGGCGTTCGCCTCGGCCATCAGGGCGCATCACACCAATTCTGAATTTACGATCACCGATTTTTGTAAAAGCGATCAAATCACCGCGCGGCGACCAAACAGGTGTTGCATAACGCCCCTTACCAAACGAGATCCGGCGTACATTACTACCGTCGGCATCCATAACATATAATTGTTGACTGCCGCCTCTATCTGAATTGAAAACAATCTGCCTTCCATCGGGCGAATAAGATGCAGAGGTATCGATACCCGGATGATCTGTCAGGCGCGAAATCTTTCGGGTTCTAAGGTCCATCACATAAATATCGGAGTTACCATTTTCCGCCAAAGTCATAATCACCTTATTACCGTCAGGTGAAAACCTCGGTGCAAACGTCATATTCGGGAAATCCCCCAAAACTTCGGATTTATTCGAAAGAATATTAAACAGATATACGCGTGGCTTATTATTGAAATAACTTAAATACGTAATTTCCTGGCGGTTTGGCGAAAAACGCGGCGTTAAAACCAAATAATCACCACTGGTTAAAAACTGCTGATTAGCACCATCCTGATCCATAATAGCAAGGCGTTTCACACGGTCCAATGCCTCGCCAGATTCTGCAATATATACAATACGCGTATCAAAATATCCTTCTTCACCCGTTAGGCGAGTGTAGATACGATCAGATATAACATGAGCAATACGGCGCCAGTTTGTTACAGGTGTTGTATAACCAACCCCTTCCATTTGCACCTCTGCCACCACGTCCCATAGACGGAATTCAACTCGTAAATTACCATTCTGAAGCATTTCAAGGCGGCCTGTGACCAACCCTTGCGCCCCCAAAGGGCGCCACGCAGGAAAACGAGGCGGTGCATTCGCTGCCGTAATTTTCTCAATGAATGCGGCTTCATCGATTGTACGAAAAAGGCCCGTAGAAATAAGATTACTCGATATAACCTGACTGATATTATAACCAATATCTGACAAACGCCCGGTTGATGTTTCAACATCAACAACAGGGGCAAATTCCGGTACTGCAATCGGAACAGGATCAACCGTACCTCTTGTAATATCGACCTTTAATTGCGCTTGTAAGGATACGGAAAAGCCCACCAACACTGTTACAAACACAAGGATATACGAAGCAATTTTTTGCATAAAACTATCGCCTATAATAATTCATTAGCCGCCAGAAAACTCTTTTCCGGAGAATGTAAATTCAACACTATCTTCGCCAAGCTCATATAACTTGGTTGCCTCAGCTTCGTAAGGCCCACACCTTAACACTGCGCGTTTTGCACTTTCTGCAAACGTTCGAAGCGTAATATCACGGTCAAGACTACCAACGTCTACATATTTCGGTGAGCGAGATAAAGTGCCATCACGCCGCAATGAGATCAAGATTGTAACGCTTAGGTTTTCAACTCCCTTAGCTCCGACAGGGAAGTTCCAACATCCAGCAAGCTTCTGACTAAGGGCATCACGTAGTGAAGCGGCACCAATTTTACCGCGCCTGATCCCTGCTAAAAAGTCTGGTTTCTTCTCAGTAACTTTTTTCTCAACCGGTTTTTCCTCCGGTATCGCCGCTGTTTCTTTCTTAATCGCCTTATCGATAACCGAACTTAAGTTTCTAAATTTGCTTGGGGCCTTTGGTTTACGCTTAGGTCGTATCTTGTTAGCAAGTTGCTGGCGCTCTGATAGTTCAGGTTTCTTCTTAGGGGCTGGTTCGCGCTTTTTGGGCGGCGCGGGCTTTGGAGTGGGCAATGGCACACTCTCAGCAGTCTCTTCAGGCACATATTCTTCGCGTGCAGCCGTTGTTGGCTCAGGATCAGGCTGTACAGGTTCCGGCTCAGGTGCCGTCACTGTTGTTTCATCAGCAATTTGAGTAAATTCAATATCAATAACAGGCGGCGGTTTTGGGTCATCTTTATGAAAAGAGAATGATGGCAAACCAAGTACAACAGCAACAACCACACCTAAATGGAGTGCTCCTGAAAAAAACCAACCTATCCGCTCGCCACTCACGTTGCTCAAACCTTTATTCCAACCTATCGCTGTTCTGCAACTAACGCCACTTTAGTAAACCCTGACGCATTAATAGCACCAATTACTTCCATCACCCGACCATAATCTAGTTTAGTATCGCCGCGAACATAAATACGCACATCCTTATTATTGTCTGATATTGCCGTTAAGCGAGGTCCTAGATCAGTCAAGCTTATCTGACTGTCGACAATAAATATGGCGCCTTCATGGTCAACGGTAACCTCCAAAGGTTTACTGTCCTGCGGTAATGGCTTGGTTTGTGCCTTTGGCAATTCAACCTGAACACCAGCAGTCAAAAGAGGCGCTGCCACCATAAAGACGATCAAAAGCACCAACATAACATCAACAAATGGCGTAACGTTTATTTCGGCAAGCGGTTGATAACGGCCGCCTCGGCTGCCGCGTTTACCGCCCATGTTTGAAACTGAAGCACCCATTTTAGTGCCCCTGTTCGTCTAGTTGACGAGACAATATAGCCGCAAACTCATCAGCAAAACCCTCTACTCTACTGGCATAACGCCCCATATCAGTCGCTAATTTATTGTAGGCAATAACAGCAGGGATGGCGGCCACAAGGCCAAGTGCGGTAGCAAGAAGCGCTTCTGCAATACCTGGTGCCACGGTCGCGAGTGACGTATCAGAGGCGACAGCAATAGAGGTAAAACTATTCATAATACCCCAAACAGTACCGAACAAACCAACAAAAGGTGCAGCAGAACCAATAGTCGCCAGATATCCAACCTGACCTTCAAGACGGTCCATTTCACGGCCCGAGGTTACATGCATCACTTTATGGATGCGGTCCTGAATGGTAACTTTGTCAATTCCTGAACCTGTTCGGTTCCCGAGGCTGCGTTGCCACTCACGCATGGCAGCCACAAATACGGCAGCAAGCGGATGGTCTGGTGCTTGTTTAATTCGACTATATAATTCATCCAGTGAATTTCCGGACCAGAAAACATCTTCGAAATAATCGGCTTTTGCACGCGCTGATTTCAGGCGGCCCCATGTATTGAAAATGATCGACCAACCCCAAATACTGGCAGTAATTAACATGATCATGACGAATTGAACGACTATATCAGCCTGCATAAACATACCAACGATCGAAAAATCGACCTGAGTATTTCCGCCTAGTTGTATCGCTTCAACAGCATCAGTTTGCATCATGTATCCTCACTCTATTGCGGACCTAAAGAGCCGCAGCTTCATTCATCCAATCTAACCAGCACTCGCGCGCTTCAGTCGGCCACCGCTGCGGCCGACCAGCTTTATCAACAATTGCAACGATCAAATCAGCGCTTGCAATACGCTCACCGTCACGTTCAATCCATTGCTCAATCTCAATCGCAGCAGCCCGAACCTTTTTAACCGTTGAATACCCAATCAAAATATCGCCAACCTTCGCCTGCGCATGATAGCTTACTGCTATCTTACTGACTACATAAGTGAGTGGGCCGCCCTCAGCTTCCGGAATATCAAAAAGCGCATTTACATCTGCTGCCGAACCACGAATACTTTCTGAGCGAACACGCTCGAAAAAGCTGACATAGCGGGCATGATATACCATGCCACCCACATCCGTATCTTCGTAATACACGCGGATCGGGAAAGCAAAAATACCGTTCTTACGTTCACCACAAGCAGGTAAAAGCGTCATTTATTACCCCCCATCAAATCAAGCTGGCCACCAGCATCCTTACCTGCCGGTGGATTAAGACCGATATGCTTCCATGCGTCAGGGGTAAGCACACGACCGCGCGGTGTACGCGCTACCATACCAATCTGCATCAGATATGGCTCAATAATATCTTCAATCGCATCGCGTGGCTCTGATAATGCCGCCGCTAATGTTTCAATACCCACTGGACCACCTGAATATGTTTCACCAATACAAGACAAATAACGCCTGTCCATTGTGTCAAGACCAAGGCAATCAACCTGTAATTTTGTAAGTGCTGCGTCTGCGGCTACCGCGTCCACCTTTTCACGGCCAGCAACGAGCGCGAAATCACGAACCCTGCGAAGCAACCTTCCTGCAATACGCGGTGTACCGCGCGAACGTGCCGCAACTTCCCTTGCGCCGTCATCGGTCATGCCAAGGTCAAGTAACCGGGCACCGCGCCTGACAACCTCAGTTAATTCCTCAGTCGTATAAAACTCAAGCCGTGTCGGAATACCGAAGCGGTCGCGAAGAGGCTTAGTAATAAGGCCCGAGCGTGTTGTCGCGCCAACAAGTGTAAACTGCGGCAAATCAATTTTGACAGACCGAGCAGCAGGCCCTTCCCCAATGATTAGATCAAGCTGAAAATCTTCCATTGCCGGGTAAAGAACTTCTTCAACAGCAGGGTTTAGGCGGTGAATTTCATCGATAAACAAAACATCGCGTTCTTGCAGGTTGGTGAGTAGCGCTGCCAAGTCACCAGCTTTGGCAATAACAGGCCCCGAAGTTGCTCGAAAGCTTACCCCAAGTTCGCGTGCAACAATCTGGGCCAAGGTTGTTTTACCCAGTCCCGGAGGGCCAAAGAAAAGAACATGATCCATCGCCTCTGCGCGCGTACGCGCTGCCTCAATAAAAACAGAAAGGTTTTCTCGTGCCTGCTCTTGCCCGATAAATTCATCCAGTGACTGAGGACGAAGGCCAGAATCGATAACATCACCTGAAAGCTCAGAGCGATCTGTAATATTTTCTTGCCCTTCGCTCATACGCTACTGAGTTCCTTTAGCGCCATAGGCACGATAGAGGCAACAGATGCGCCTTCACCAATTTCGTTCGCAGCCCGTACCGCGGCGCCGTGGGCATCAGTAGGCCGGTAGCCCAGATTAACAAGGGCAGAAACAGCATCTTCAATTTCAGCGTTTCCATTATTTTCAGATTGGGCCGCTTTAGGGGCGTTCGGCACTTGTACGCCTTTCGGCTGTAACGCAAGACCCGTTACTTTATCTTTTAATTCATTTACGATGCGCCCAGCCAGCTTTGGCCCAACACCGTTTGCCCTGCTAACGGCAGTCTTGTCCTGAGCGGCAATTGCATTTTGAAGATCGCCGGGCTCAAGCACAGAAAGGATAGCAAGGCCAACCTTTGCACCAACCCCCTGTACAGATGTCAACAATCTGAACATATCGCGTTCAACTGTATCGCCAAATCCAAAAAGCGTAATCGCATCTTCGCGCACGACCGTCTCGATATGAAGTCCGTGCGCTTCGCCAATAGAAGGCAGGTTACCAAGCGTTCTAGAAGAAGCACTCACCAAATAGCCAACACCTCCGACATCCATGATAACCCAGTCATCGCCGTAACTATCAACAAGTCCTTTAAGTTTCGCGATCATAGATGCACCCCTCCAACACCAATTTTATCTGCCGTTGCCATATGATGCGCGTGGCATATCGCAACAGCCAGTGCATCAGCTGCATCAGGGCCATTTATTGCAACACCGGGCAATAATACCTGCACCATAGCGTCCACCTGTTTTTTATCAGCATGCCCAACGCCAACAACAGATTTTTTTACATGGTTTGGTGTATATTCAGCGACAGCAAGGCCAGCATTTGCAGGAACGAACAATGCCATACCACGCGCCTGACCAAGCTTTAATGTGGACGTGGGGTTTTTATTCACGAATGTCTCTTCAACTGCACACGAACGTGGCCGCCATTCATTTATGACCTCAACCAATCCGTCATGAAGCTCGACAAGTCTTTCTGCCAAGCTTCGTTTTGCGTTGGATTTTACAACACCATTTGCGACATGACGAAGATGGGTGCCCTGACTGTCAACAATGCCCCAGCCAGTTTTCTGTAATCCCGGATCAAGTCCCAAAAGTCGCATAGATGATCCCTGTTAGATCATTAATCCCGAACAAAAAGCTTCGGGATATGATTATTACTCAGCAAGCGCTTCCATAACATCCACCGGGATATCATAGTTTCCAAACACCACCTGAACATCGTCGTTATCTTCAAGGGCATCAATCAGGCGAATTAATTTTTCTGCGCCTTCCTGATCAAGAACCATTGGCTCTTTTGGCTTAAAAATCAGCTTTGCGCTGTCAGGGTCTTTGCCTAACTCAGCGGTTAATGTAGAAACGACAGCGTGCAAATCACCAGATTCAGTGTAGATTGTATGACTTTCCTCATCGCTTTCAACTTCATCTGCACCCGCTTCGAGTGCCGCTTCAAACATACTGTCTGCGTCGGCTACATCACCGGCAAAAACAATTTCACCGACACGGTCAAACATAAAACCAACAGAGCCACTCTCGCCCAAGTTACCACCGGATTTATTGAATATCGTGCGAACATCCGATGCAGTACGATTGCGGTTATCGGTCAGCGCCTCAACTATCACACCAACACCGCCAGGGCCATATCCTTCATAGCGCATTTCGTCATATGTTTCCGCATCACCACCTGATGCCTTTGCAATAGCCCGCTGGATATTATCTTTCGGCATAGACTGTGCCCGCGCGGTTGCAACCGCGAGCCTGAGGCGCGGGTTACTATCCATATCTTCGCCGCCCATTTTAGCAGCTACGGTAATTTCCCGGCTAAACTTGGAAAACATTTTAGAGCGCTTCGCATCCTGTGCGCCCTTACGGTACATAATATTCTTAAACTTAGAGTGGCCTGCCATTATATCCCTCTTATGGTATTGCCAATTTGTACTATTATTAGTGCAAAGTATGATTTGAATAACCTGCCGCTCCACTATTTCGCGAAAATGCAGATATATTTTGTCCCTTCTTAGCAGATTTATTGGCCTTGAACAGGGGGTATTCACAGTCTATGTTCATATCCAAGTGATTTAATCATAATTAACGTAAAAATTATACGGGCCAACAACAATGTTACAGGAATTTTCAGGCGGGTGTTACTGCGGAAATATTACGATTATTTTCAGTACCAAACAAATACCAAAAAACATATCCCCCAATCAATGCGACTGTGGATTTTGTTCCCGAAACGGCGCCGAATGGGTTTCTGACCCGGATGGCCGAATTGATATCGCAGTAATGAATGAAGCCGCTCTATCCCTTTATGAACAAGGTAGCCAATTAGCTCGGTTCTGGATTTGTCAGCGCTGCGGCACCACTACGGCTGTTACAGCAGAAATCAATGGCAAACTACACGGAGCTATAAACGCGAATTGCCTTGAAGGTTCTGAACAATTTGGCAAAGGGCAAATAAATTCAAACAAAGCACTTAGCGATTTTGAAAAACGTATAAAATGGGAAGAAACCTGGACAGCAAAAACAGTTGTAAAGGAAGCGTGGGATGTCGGACTGTAGATTATATATCAAATTTTCATCTGTATCATCACTAATATATCTTATAGGCCTTATGATAGCGCCCCCATCCATTGCTAATGATTGCCAAGAAATACCAGAAACCGAAACTATAGCAGAAATAAACCATGCGTTTAGCGGCCTTGTCAAAGCGGCGCGGTCACTTGATACAAAACAATATTTTAACTTTTTTGACCATGAACGCTACACAGCCCTAAACTCTGACGGATCAGTGACCCATTCTTTCTTAGAGTTCCAAAAAAACTTTAGTCAACAGATCGCCTTTATTGAGGCATATAAAACCCTTCAATTTCATAATGTAAAAATTACAGTATTAGACTGTAAGACGGCTCTGTTAATCAATGAATATAGCGCTACAATCAAACTGAAATCTAACCAGATTATACAGGCAGAAGGCGCAGGAACTCAACTATGGTCAAAAAAGAGCGGACACTGGAAATTACTTCATGTAGCAGGCAGTGAGAAACCCACCGATTGACTTATTCAATTATACTTTTTGAACAAACAAATAGCCTTTCCCCAAGTGCATAGCCAACAACACTGCGATTTACATCTAAACCGCCAATTGTCCACCAAAGATCGTCTATTTTCACCATACCACGATGGTCCATTGATGGTATCGGCTTATCATTCAAGAGAACCCAATTATCACTGTGAAAACTCCAGGCATACATATGCTCGCTCGGCTCTGCCGGCTTTCCATTATAGCCTATGCCGTTATAGTTATACGCTGTCGGTGTACCGCCCATAAAAATCACCTGATTACGCGCCTCATCACCCGCCGCAGCCATCCTATAATGCCCTCTTCCGGGTAATTGTGGTAATTTTTGATATGTTATCTTTGTCGGATCATTAGGATCAATGGTGCCTAACCAACCTTCATTAACCGTATCAAAAATACGGCGCCCTTCACTATCCTTACCGACAACAGCAACACCATCTGCAATAACAAACTTATTTTTAACAATGCCACCGGCATGCCCAAAAACTGGTGTACCCGGATAATCAGTCCCTTTTGCCCAAGTATTGGTTTTGGTATCATAGATTTGCACTAGAGAAACATTACCCACATCATGCCAACCAGATACCAGATATATATATCGGCCCCGATATGTAAAAGTAACCATATCATCAACAGGTGTTGGCATATCTGCAAGTCGTTGATAACGTTCTGTTACTGGGTCAAACGAGAAAACTTCGGGTGTTGATTTCTCACTACCATCTTCAGCAACTGTATAACCACCAAACAGATAAAATTTATCGCCAACCGTTTCTGCACTGGCAGCTAATCGCCCTGTATTAACGGGAATGTCAGGTATCTGTTTCCAAGCATCATTACCCGACACAAACATAAATACGGATTTTGAGGTATCGCGCCACGTTTTACCGCCTTTAAGGCCTGCAAAAGAGGCAATATAGATTTTATCGTTCAATTCCAATGATGCGACAGCATTGTTACTATATGGCTCAGGTAATGGTGGCAAACATACATCAAAACCCATTGTAACATTTGAAAACAACAATGAACCCGCGAATGAAAGTAAGAGTTTTATCTTCATAATCTATATCCATGTGAGGAAGTTGGTTTTCACCGTTGATATGCTATAGTAAAACCTGTTGCCGTGTCGATGGAGTTAATCAATGTACCGGGTTTTAATCATATTTATTTCACTATACACTACAATTACAGGCATAAATGTGGCCGCAGCATCCGACTCTGAAACGCCGCCCCCTCCTTTAAAACTTGAGGCCCTCTTGAAATCAAATATCCAGTCCGTGGATGATCACGAAGTTTTAATCTCACGCGTTACGATGCAACCTGAACAAACTTTGCCCCTGCATACACATCCAACAGAAGAATATCTTTATATAGTATCCGGTAAAACTACCCTAAAAATTGCCAACCAAGATGGCATCGAATTATCAGCGGGAACAGCATACAAAATTCCTGCTGAAACAGCCCACACTGCTCTAACAAGTGACCAAACTGCTGAAATCATTGTTTTCAGGGTTCACAAAAAGGGAAAACCCGTTCGAACACTCGTTGAATAACTTTTAGTTTTCGAAACTTTCCTTTAGCTCTTCAAGCTCCAGCCACCGAAACTCTTTGGCTTCAAGTTCGTCGCGCTTGGCTTCGATATCCTTTGACAAGGCATTAAACTTCTCGGGGTCTTTCGCATACAAATTCGGGTTTGATAGCTCGGCTTCCATATCAGATATTTTCATGGAAAGCGCTTCTACCTCGGCCGGCAAGCTATCAAGTTCTCGCTGATCTTTATAAGATAATTTTGCGCTTTTCTTTTTAGGTCCGTTGTTGATTGGCGTAACATTGGACTTTGAAGATGTCTTGTTACTCGCATCTTCAACGATCTTATTTTTCTGTCCCGCTTTTTTCTGAACTTTATAGTCACTATAGCCACCCGCATACTCGGTCGCCGTTCCATCACCTTCCATCACGATAGAACTTGTCACTACACGATCAAGAAAGTCACGGTCGTGCGACACCAGCAATATTGTTCCCTGATAATCCGCCAACACTTCCTGCAACAGGTCAAGAGTGTCCATATCAAGATCATTGGTCGGCTCATCTAAAATCAAGAAGTTAGACGGTTTCGCAAAATTAGATGCCAATAATAATCGATTTCGCTCGCCACCTGATAAGGCAGAAACAGGTGTATTGGCCTGACTTGCATCAAACAGAAAATCCTTCATATAGCTTCGTACATGCTTGCGTTCGCCGTTAATTTCAACCCAGTCACTGCCACCAGCCAGTACCTCGGATACTGTCATCGTATCCTTAAGGTCAGAACGATTTTGATCGATTGAGAGAATATCGAGGTTCGTACCGAGTTTTACCGTGCCAGTATCAGGGGCAATAACCCCAATCAGCGTTTTCAACAATGTTGATTTACCCGCACCATTTGGCCCAATGATTCCAATTCTGTCACCACGGGCAATCTTTAAGTCCAACCCTTCGAAAAGCGTTCGACCGTCATACGTTTTCGATATATTTTTCGCTTCGATAACCCTAGCGCCTGACTTTCCACCCTCACCTACGGAAATGGCTACAGAGCCCTTTACCTGAATTTGATCTGACCGTTCTTGTCTAAGGGAATAAAGACGACGCAATCGGCCCTGGTTTCGGGTGCGCCGCGCACTGATACCCTCAACCGACCAGCGAGTTTCTTCTTTAATAAGCTTATCCAGTTTTTTTGCCTGCATTTTCTCGTCTGCAAGCACCTCTTCCTGCCATGCTTCAAATCTATGAAATCCGTCATCAAGACGGCGAACCTGACCACGGTCAAGCCATAAACATGCTTTCGTCAGGTTTTCAAGAAAAGTACGATCGTGACTGATCAACATCATGGCACCACGCCAGTTTTTCAAATATCCCTCTAACCACTCAATAATAGATATATCCAAATGGTTTGTCGGTTCATCCAGTAAAAGCAAATCAGGCTCTCTGATTAATGTTCGCGCGAGTGCCGCACGGCGCATCTCACCGCCAGAAGCGCTATCGGGCGAAGCATCAGCTTTAATTGACAGATCAGCCACAAGAACATCAACCCTGTAAGCCTGATCGCTTTCATCCTCAGGTAATCCGCCCTGAATATAATCAAATAATGTTGCATACCCTGATGCATCGGGCTCTTGCTGCAGATATGCGACGCGCGCACCAGGCCTTACCCAGCGTTCACCATCATCTGCTTCAATAAGTCCCGCAATAATCTTCAAAAGTGTTGATTTTCCTGTGCCATTACGGCCTAGCAAACATAGTCGGTCATTTTCCCCGATATGCATTTCCAAATCACTTAGGATAGGATCAGCGCCCCAACTGAGGTTAATATTTCGCAGGCTTAAAAGTGGCGGTGCCATATTTTTCTTTCAGTCTTGCTAGTTGAATGAGTATGCTGCTTATAAGCTTATCAGGTTCAAATGAGCAAGGATTGTCGAATAAATTCTTGCAATTAGCCTGAGCCTTGAAACATAAATTACACATAGCCATCTACTATCAAATATAATCAAGGGAATGGTTTATGAGTGAACAACAGATTGATTTTACCAACGATGATGTGACACTGGATAGCTTACCCAAAGCTGAAGACGTCATTATGAAATCGCTTTCACCTTCCTATCCAACAATTTTGATTATTGTAACACTGCTAATGACAGCTATCCCCGTAATAGCGATTACTATTCTATCACTTCTCGATGCACCTGTTCTCATCATACACTATACAAGCTGGTTTTATATTGGAGCGGCTGTTTTCTTGATCATCGGTTATTTCTGGAGCCATCTGGACGCAAAACACCGTGGTTATGCGATTAGAGAGCAGGACATATTATACAAAAGCGGCGTTATATGGCGCAATGTTATCGCGGTTCCTTTTAATCGGCTTCAACACGCCGAATTACACCGCGGCCCTCTGGAACGTTTATTCAAGCTTTCTAGCCTGCGATTGTTCACAGCAGGCGGGCTAAAAGCCGATATGACAATACCTGCCTTACCTGAAATCGATGCTATTCGAATACGCGAATTTGTTCTCGCAAGCGCCAGTAAAAGCGCATAGGCACCATCATGGCTAACACCCCTGAAAATAAGCACGACGTTGGTTCAAATAATAAGCGTATGAGCGAACTTATGAAAAACTGGAAACGCCTGTCTCCTGTTGCGATTGCCTACTTTGTTATCGCAACGTTAAAACAGACTGCCCAACATAGCTGGCAAGCCTTGGCCCCACTCGCCGTCGTGATTGCATCAAAAGGCTTTAACATTTGGTGGTTCACACTTGCTGGAACAGCTATCATCATTGCTGTGATTATTGTTGCTGTTCTAAAATACTTATACTTCCGATTTAGCATGACAGAAACCTCATTTCTAATCAGAAGCGGTGTGATTAATAAAAAGCAATTAAATCTCGCCTTTGACCGTATTCAGAATATTGAAATCAAACAGCCGGTTTACTTCCGACCATTTGGCTTGAGTGTATTGACACTAGAAAGTGCTGGATCTTCTTCAGAAGAAGTGAACTTGGCAGGCATTCCGATTGGCCTTGCGAATACTGTGAAAAGCGATGTGATTTTCAAACAAACACAATTGACACCCGTTATTGTGAATGAAAATACTGACAACAATCTCAGTGAAACAAGCGAAGCCCCAATTATCGAGCAAGACCTCAAAAACCTTATCAAACATGGCATTTCGAACAATAATATATGGATTTTCGCAGGGCTTGCCGCACCTATATTAAATCAGTTCGATAAAAGTCTAAACTGGTTAATCACACCTGAAATACGCAATACTTATGAACAAGTCGAAGCCTTGGGCCCTGCAGCGTTAATAGGGTCTACTATTATTCTAGGGCTAATTATACTGGGCACCCTAATGCTTATATCTGTAGCTGCCAGTATTCTTATATATTATAATTACAAACTATTCCGCAGTGGCGGCAGAATTTTTCGACAAAATGGCCTTTTGGAAAAACAACAGGCAAACATGGAAGAAAGTAAAATCCAACGCATTGTGATCCGGCAAAGCGCAATTGGCCGCATGGTTGGCTCTTTCAATATTATATTCAAACAAATAGGGTTCGCGCGGAATGCATATCAGAGCGGGAAAAACTTTACGGTGCCTGCTCTCGACACTTCTGGATATAAATATATCAGTTCATTATTATATTCAGGTATAGACTGGAAACATATCAAAACAAAGCCAATCAATAGTATGTACATAAGGCGGTTGGTTTTAATTACATCACTCCCTCTTCTTGCTATCGCTATCTTTGTAGCGCTACAAACTAATCTATACGCTTTTCTAATCCTGAGTTTGTTATTACCGTTAACACCCATGTTTATTCAAAGCCACAAACGGTATCGATATGCGCTATATAATGAATATGCCATAATGCAATCAGGTTTCATTGGAAAATCTATTTCAGTGTTCCCCATGTATAAAATTCAAAATATTCGCATCATACAATCGCCGGGACAGCGCCGTAAAAACCTCGCAACAATAAAAATAAATATTGCAGGGCAAACTCTTTCCATGCCCTATATTCCCATCAAGGATGCTTATCTGTGGCGTAATATAATTTTAGCTAAAATCGAGCAATCTGATGAGCCTTGGATGTAAAAATAAACCAAGGATATGATGCAAAACAGCCACATAAACCCTCAAACAAAAGCCATCCAAACATTCAACGATAATTACTCTTGAAAATTGAACTTCTCCCTCATATACCGTGCTCCTCTTTTAAACGATAGGGGGTGCATATGCACAAATTATTTATTTCTACAATTATTGCTATCCTTTCAATCTCTACTATTGGTCATGCGCAAATCGGTGAAAAACACTTCGAAGGCGCATTCGTTGGTGCAGATATCGGTATCGAAGATAGCGGTGACTTTTATTATGGTGGCTCTGTTGGATATCGCTTCCAGGGAGATACAAACATTGTGGTAGGTGCTGAAGGAACATTCGGTGATATCACAGCAAGCGAAACAAATGGTAACGTTAGTGCAAACATTCGCTACGTTTGGTCAGCTACTGGAATATTAGGTTTAGCTATTGGTTCCGAAAAACGTGATCTGATTTTTATAAATGCCGGATACGGTGAAACAAACATCGGTGCGCAAGTAGGCAATGTTTCTGATTCAGAATCCTTTGGTGGTTTTCGCGGTAGTGTTGGCTACGAGCGTGCCATCAGCGACAACTTTAGTGTAAGGCTTCAAGGTACATATCAGGAAGTTGGCAACTTGGGCGATGCATACATTGGCACCGCTGGGGTTTTATTCAAATTCTAAAACTTTAGTGTTTTCTACAAATTAAAAGGAGCCTTCACGGCTCCTTTTTTTATTCCATATCAATATGTATTAATATTTAGGATCATACATTTGCGCCTTTATAGCCGCGCGCAAATCATCTGGCCTTTTCGCTTGTGCATTACCCGTTTCAAATGCTTCCTCAGCAACCGCAATCGCTATTTCCAGCGATACTTCACGGATTATATCCAGCGGAGGGTAAAGAGCACCATGTTCCAGATCATCTTCACTCACCATATTCGCCAACGTTTTCGCGGCCGTCATGAACATATGATCCGTTATGCGCTCAGCCTCAGCAACAATCGCTCCAAGGCCAACCCCAGGGAAGATATATGCATTATTCCCCTGCCCTGGCCGATAAGTTTTTCCCTCATATTTTACAGAATCAAATGGGCTACCACTTGAAAAAATAGCAAGGCCACTTGACCAATCATAAGCTTGCTCCGCAGTACACTCAGCTCGCGACGTAGGATTAGAGAGTGCAAAAATTGCAGGGCGATTATTGATCCGTGTCATGGCACGAATAACATCTTCGGTAAATGTACCCGGCGCACCAGTTGCGCCAATTAAAACATTAGGCCGAATTTCATCAATTGCTTCAAGGAAAGTCATCGGTTGAGCATCGTGAGCATAAGGTAGATTATGCGGCATCAATTCATCAGAACGTGACTTAACAAGTAAACCATCCTTATCGACAAACCAAAGGCGTTCCCTTGCTTCCTGATTTGACAATCCTTCCGCTTCTAATGCTGATACCATCAAATCACCAATACCTGTTGCTGCTGAACCCGCCCCCAGGAACATAATCTTGAGGTCTTTAAATTCCTTTCCAGACAATCTTGTCGATGCATAAACCCCAGCAAGGCTAACCGAAGCAGTTCCTTGAATATCATCATTAAAGCACAGGATTTTATCTTTATATTCTTCCAGCAAACTATAAGCATTCGGTGTAAGAAAATCCTCAAACTGAATCATAGCCTTCGGATATTTATCTTTTACAGCAGCAAGTGTTTCTGCAACAAGTTCACGGTATTCATCACCTTCAATCCGTCTTGAAGGATATCCCAGATATAACGGGTCATTTAATAATTCTTCATTATTCGTTCCGACATCCAACATAATTGGCAGGCAGTGCATAGGGTTGATCCCGGCACACGCTACATATAGCTGTAGCTTACCAATCGGTATACCCATACCGTTCGAGCCAAGGTCACCAAGTCCAAGGATACGCTGCCCGTCCGTAATAACCACCACACGGACATCGCTTCTGGGCCAGTTATCCAACATTTTTCTGACATGCCCTTTATCGTCAGGGTTAACATAAAACCCTTTCGGGCGCCTGAAAATATGAGCAAACTCACTACATGCCTGACCAACTGTGGGGGTATAGATCAAGGGCATAATTTCATCGATATTATCGATTACGGTTCGATAAAAAAGGCGTTCATTTCGCTCATGCAATGCCCCTAAATATATATATTTTTCAATATTACTTTCTTTGCGGCGCATATTTTCAAGTACGCGGCTGGTCTGAAGGTCAAGATTGCACACTTGGTAGGGTAACAAGCCCCTAAGCCCATACTCATCACGCTCTTCTCTAGAAAACCCTGTAGATTTATTGAGCGGCGCACTATAGAGGAGGCTATAGCCCTTGCGTCCCTTATTTCCAATCATAGTCTTAACCTTTATTATTATTCTAAATTTTGCGTGCTATAGCAAAAGTTTACACACGCCACACCTTATTTCATTCTCAAAATATCCAAAACACGAATATACCATTCATTAAATCTATAACGTATTTGCATAGAGATGAATATTCGTCCTTCGTTTCTAAGTCTCAAATATAACCCTTAATAAAAAGACGGCCATTTTTGACCGTCTTTCATAGAAGATTTAAAAAATCCAATAGATCAAGTATGCAATTGATTGGCTAATGGTAATCTACGAATTCGTTTACCACTCGCTGCAAAAATAGCGTTCGTAAATGCTGGTGCAACAGGCGGAACACCCGGCTCACCCACACCACCCGGAGGTCCATCGCTTTCCATGATAGCAACTTCAACATTAGGAACTTCATCAATACGGCACACCTGATAATCATCAAAGTTGCCTTGAACGATTGCACCGTTCTGTGCTGTAATTTCGCTGTGCATAGCAAGCGAAAGGCCAAACACTACTGCACCTTCCATTTGTGCCTTTACGCGGTCAGGATTAACTGCAAGGCCGCAATCAACCGCCATCCATGCATCGACGACTTTCACGTCGCCGCTATCAGACATTTCGACCTCAACAGCACTTGCAACATAACTAACGAAACTACGATGCACACTTATTCCAACGCCTCGACCTTTTGGCCGCTCACGTTTAAAATCAGACATCTCAGAAACTTTCGCCAGAACAGCTTTAAGGCGTGCGGTATCGATTGGAAAATCATCCAAAGTCTGGCCATAGTTACCATACTGCGCCCCATCATCAGCCGGATTCACTTTCCGGTCACTGCCAATTAATTCCATCCAATAATCAACAGTGTTAACACCAGCATTATGCGCAAGTTCATCAACAAAAGAACCAAGCGCAAAAGCCTGTTGGATATTAGCAACCGAGCGCATCCAGCCAATACGAACCTGTTGTTTTGCTTCACCCGCCTCAACCCGGAGGTTATCAACCTCAAACGGCATATCAACAAGGCCAAGGCCCATTTCAAAACCGCCCGGACCCGCCGAAGCCGTATCAAAGGTGCCGCCAATAGACGGGTAAGCCGTTTTATGATGCCATGCCGTTACACGACCATTTACATCAAGGCCAGCCTTCACACTTTGTGCTGTGATCGTATGATAATATCCATGTTTGATATCATCTTCACGCATCCAAACCACTTTCACTGGTTTCTTCATATGCGTTGCCAGAAGGGCAGCTTCCACAGCAAAGTCAGGCTTGGATTTACGGCCAAAGGCACCGCCTAACAAGGCCGCTTCTACATAAATATCTTCTGGTTTTTGTTTCACGAATGGCGCAACGGTATTCTGAACCGACTGAGGGTCCTGACAACTTGTCCAGATATTAAGCTTACCGTCAATCCATTCCGCTGTTGCAGACATAGGCTCCATCGGCGCATGGGCAAGATGCGGGACAAAATAGTCTGCCTCAAAGGTACTTTCCGCCTCGCCAATCGATTTATCAACATCGCCGCGATTAAGATGATTGGTGCCACCTTTCTTCACCGACTGCCATAATTCTTTTTCGTAAACAGCGGTGTCATAGCCACCATTAACGCCGCCGTCGAACTGTGCGTTCAAAGCTTCAACACCTTTTTTCGCTGCCCATGTATTCGTTGCCACAACTGCAACACCGCCGAGCGGCTTAAAAAGAGCGGGGAATTCTAGCACTGGCATTTCAACAACATCTAACACACCGCTCACCGCCATCGCAGCCGCTTTGTCATAACTCGTGATTTTACCACCAACCACAGGGGGGCGTGTTACAACGGCAAACAGCATACCTTCACGCTTGATATCCTGACCAAAATCAGCTGTACCAGTAACGATACCGTCCATATCAATAATTTTCTTCGGCTTACCGACATATTTCCAGTCAGCACGTGATTTAAATTTCAACGCATCATCGCTCGGCGCATTTAATTTACTCGCAGCTTCAACAAATTCTGAAAAATCAGCTGAAGCACCTGTTGCCTTATTGATAAGGCGGTGATTCTCAACCCCAACCTGATCAACAGACACATTCCACGCGCTTGCAGCAGCTTCCTGCAACATCATGCGTGCGCCAGCACCCGCGCGCCTGAAAGCATCATAGAAACGGCGAATGGATGTGGACCCGTCAGTATTTTGGTCGCCAAATTTCTTATCGCCAAAGGCTGGTACAAAATTCAACCGTTCCCAGTCTGCATCCAATTCGTCAGCGATAATCATCGGAAGGCCGGTACGACTGCCCTGCCCCATTTCAACCCGGTGAATAAAGATATTCACTGTGCCATCAGGGCTAATCGAGAGATACGCAGAATTTTTAAGACCATCTTTATGATGCTCGGCCATAACTTCACTCATAGGGCCGAAAGGAATGATATTCGCAGCCACAACCAGACTACCAGTTGCAACCATCCCTCTCAGGAAGCCACGACGGGAAAAATTATCATTCGAAACATTTTCTATTTTCGTCATGTCTATGCCTCCTTCGCAACTTGGCGGATAGCATTTTTAATCCGTTGATACGTGCCGCAGCGACAAATATTACCCCACATCGCTTCTTCAATTTCCTGATCATTCGGGTTTGGATTTTCGCTTAAAAGTGCAGCCGCCTGCATGATCTGACCCGCCTGACAGTAACCACATTGTGGCACATCGTTATCAGACCACGCCTGCTGGAGCGCTGATAATGTATCGCCGTCAGCCATACCTTCAATGGTTTTGACCTTAGCCCCGTCAACATCTTCCATTGGTGTTTGGCAGGATCGGACAGCGATACCATCAACATGGACCGTACAGGCACCGCAAAGGCCCGCGCCACAGCCAAATTTTGTACCTGTCATATCTTCGATATCACGTAAGTACCATAAAAGCGGCATCTCATTATCGCCGTCAAATTCAACAGCGCGATCATTCACTTGAAATTTCATTATGTCTTCCCTTCGTGACCCAGTAAATGAAGGTCTATTTCCCATACAATTATAATATACAGATTTTTTATATCGATGGAAATCAACTTGAGATGATCAGCTATATTTTTTGGACAAGCTGCTGAAAATTGAACATGCCCTCATGCATTACTTGAAACCATACGAAACCCGCATTAGCGTTCTTTGGGTGTAATTGACATCTGGGAGGGGTTATGACACGCAAAATACTCAGTGCTCTTGGCGGTATCATCTTATTAATCATCATTGGCGGCATGATTTTCACATGGTCACCCCACAATAATAATCCAGCCCCCGCAACACTGGCGGCACAAGCGAGGCAATATACCGTTGAAATTCTACGCGATAATTGGGGAGTACCCCATATCTTTGGTGATCGTGACCGGGATGCGATTTTTGGCTTGGCTTATGCTCACGCAGAAGACGACTTTCAAACAATACAGGAAAGCTTAGCAGCCAGTAGAGGCATTCTTGCCCGGTATCGTGGCTCTGATGCAGCAACAATCGACTATATCGTTCGCTTGTTTGACGTTTGGGAGACAATTGATCAAAGATACGAAAAAGACGTTCCTGAAGATGTTAAAGCACTTGCCAATGCCTATGTTGCTGGAATTAATCTTTATGCGTCGGAACACCCGGATAAAGCATGGCAGGGTTTATTCCCTGTTAAACCACAGGATTTAATCGCAGGCAGCATTCTTCGCACACCTTTCTTCTACGGCTTAGACGGTGAAATAATGCCGTTATTTGGCGATGAGCGTGCTCAGGAAATTGCCCTTGATCCAAGTAAGGACCGAGTAGCTTATGCACCAAGCACACGGACGATGGGGGAACGTGGCTCAAACGCGATGGCAGTTTCGGCAAAACGTGCAGGTGACGGCAAAACAAGGCTTGTTGTAAACTCACATCAACCCTTTTCAGGACCAGTTGCATGGTACGAAGCGCATCTTATCTCCAAGGAAGGGCTGGATATATCCGGCGGCACCTTTCCTGGTAGCATGTTTATTTTGCACGGGTTTAACCGAAACCTTGGGTGGGCCAACACCGTTAACAAACCTGATTTAAGCGATATTTATGTTCTGACCAGAAATCCAGAAAACGATCAGGAATATCTATTAGACGGTGAATGGGTGCCTTTCACAAAAAAAACAATCACAATACATGTGAAACTATTCGGTCCATTTGCCTATCCAGCAAAGCGCGAAATTTTATACAGTAAACATGGCCCAGTTATCGAAAGCAGCCACGGCACATACGCAATCAAATACGCTGGCCGAGGTGAAATACGGCAACTAGAGCAATATTACCGCTATAATAAAGCCAAAAACCTTGCCGACTTTAAGGCTGCACTTGAAATGCAGGCCCTGCCGAGCATCAACTATCTTTATGCGGACAAAGACGGCAATATTGGCTTCGTCCATAACGGTCAGTATCCCGACCGTAAGGAAGGCTGGGATTGGCGAAAGTATCTGCCAGGTGATCGTTCTGACTTGATTTGGGCCAACTATAAGCCTTTCAGTGATGTGCCAAAGCTTTTCAATCCTGAATCCGGTTTTCTATACAACAGCAACAATACACCCTTTTCTGCGACAGATGGCCCTGACAACCTCAAACCAGATCAATTCTCACCCACCATGGGCTTAGAGACAAAAGAGACAAATCGCAGCCTGAGAATTCAAGAATTAACAGACGGCGTTAAACTGATAGATGAAACCGAGCTTTTGAAAATCAAATTTGACGCACAATATTCCCAAAACTCCACAGCAGCAGGTGTCATTAAGGAAATTCTGGAAAAGGATTGGTCTGATGAGCCTGAAATGGCAAAGGCCGCAGAGCATCTGAGAACATGGAATCTTTCAACCAATATCAAAAACAAACATGCTGCACTCGGCGTGCTCGCAACAATCCCCAAAGTCACCGAAAGTTTCACTGGTATTAAAGCGCCCAGTGCCGATATGGCCTTTAGGAATGCTGTCGGGATACTTCAAGCCAACTATGGCAAATTTGACCCGGAATGGGGTGAGGTAAATCGCATTGTTCGCGGGTCTGTTGATCTTCCTGTTGATGGGGGGCCTGATATCCTGCGGGCGATCTATCCTGAAAAAATCCGTAAAGACGGCAAATTATATGCCTTTGCAGGAGATACCTATATCGCGGTTGTTGAATGGGATGAGAAAGGTGAAATTTCAGCCAAAGTTATTCACCAGTTTGGCAGCGCTACAAACGATGAAACCTCTGCGCATTATAATGATCAGGTTCCATTGTTTGCCAACAAACAGTTCAGGCCAGCCCTTATGGACCGGGATGATATTTTGAATAATCTTGAAAGGCGCTACAGCCCCGGTAAATAGCTCTAATAAACACAAAAAAGGCCCCAACATTGGGGCCTTTGGTCATTATGAAAATGACCCTAATCCAGATACTGAGGAATTTGTGGCATTGCATCAAAATCAACGATAACGTGCTGGATCACAACGCGTGCATTTGTCGCCTTAGCCAATGCTTCAAACTTTTCAATCGAGGCACGTGTATCATCGGCATTCGTGTTAAACCGAGGTACAGTTTTAAGTTCACGCGATTCATGTAAATGGTATAAATCACCTGAAAGCAAAACCGTTCCGGCATTCTTTAGTTCCAGTTTCAAAACTGAATGGCCCGGTGTATGGCCAACCATCGGAATAATTTCCACTGAACCATCGCCGAAAACATCATGCGGTGTGTTGAAGGTTGTTTTTGTCGAACTTTCAAGCTTGTTATAAGCTGAAAATGATTGAGCATTAGCACGAGATGCATCACTGAACATCAACTCATACTCTTTTTCATGCACAATCCATGTTGAAGCAGCATAATCGTTCAGATTTGCGACATGATCAAAATGCGAGTGCGAGATTGACACATACCTAATTTCCTCAGGCTTTACACCGATCTCAGCGAGTTGCCCCTTCAAGGTTTTAGGACGTTCTATGTGAAACGGGCCGTTAGTGACACCGCCCTTTTGCTCATGAAGCACCTCTGGTAGCCCGGTATCCCATAAAAGGTCACCTTTTGGGTGGCGAATTAAATAACAAGCATCAGCAGCAGAATTTTTCCGTCCTTTGAAGGCCCCATTATCGGCAAACAGGTCTAGGTCAAGCATTTCAATCCGACCACAATCAAGCGTATATAGTTTCACGCTATCTTCTGCTGAAACAATATTAGCTGTCATAATCGAAGCCAGAAATGCCCCTAGTGCCAGTATATTCTTTTTCATAATCTAAACTCCCGTATCACATTAACAACCCCAAGAACTTACAGAATAAATTTATACCTGCGTATATTTTATCCATAAAATATATTTGCCGCCAAAAAGGCAAAGAAGAACCCCACCACATAAGCCAAAACCGATATGAATAAAATCAACTTTGACAATTTTCGCACACGCTTACATGCCTGCGCTTCTTTAGGGTCAATCGGGCACGGGTCCTTTCTTGATCGCCACATCGCATAACATGCCGTTACAAGCATCAACCCCGCCACAGTAAAAACAACATTTTTATGTTCCGACAAAAAGACAATCTGCGGAACAGCCGATACGAGGCCCGCAGTCACAGCCCCCATTCCAAGCGTTACAAAAAGCGCCGGAAGCGCACAGCAAACAAGCGTACTGACACTTGTAAATAATGCCAGTATAGGTGTTCCTGCTCCTTTTAACGTTTTTAAAGACATGGGGTTACTGCCCCCCGCTTGTATCAACTGATGCTGTATATCGATTAATTTCAACAACATTGTATCCACTATCCACAATCATTTTAGAGAGAAGCTGGTCTTCCAAAATGCCGTTCTCTTTAAGAGCCACTTCAACTATCTTATTTTTCAAGTCTACTGCAATATCAGCGACAGCTTCATGCTTGCGAAATACACGATCAATAGCTTGCGCGCAGAAATCACAAACCAAACCATTCACATCAACTCTTATGATATCGCCGCCTGCGTCTTCAACTTTGAGATCAGGGATATGTTCTAATATTTCCCCTTTATGAGTATGTGATTGTTCCTGCGCATAAACCGTAAGTGTGGTTACAAGTGCCAGTAAAATACCAACTATCATTTTCATATGTATGCCTCCGTTAAAATCTTACAGTTGCGCTCAAGCGCGCCTCACCGCGGTCTGATATTCCCGCTTCAAACATAAACCGTGATTTGAAAAAACGAACGAGCGGTGTCACCGAAAACTCGTCTTCATTTTCAGGTCGATGAGCTATCTCAACCATCAGCCATGTATGTAATTCGCCGTAATCTGCAACATAGGGGGCAACGCCCAATCGGGCGACCTGTTCAAAACGATCAGGGATAGTATCAACAAAGTTGCCGCGCACACTGTAACTGGTAAAAAGTCGGCGGGTTTCCCAATCAGCCGACGCTTTTAAAAACCCTGCAATTTGGGCGTTACCATTTGGTGTAAAATCGTCGGTGCCGGAATTAAAGGCAGCACCAAGCCCTGATGTGAAATAAAGATTGGCCTGACTATCACGCGTGTTCCACCGCTTTAACAAGCGGGTATACTGCCCGCCATAAAAAACCGTATTCAAGTCACGATTGCGCTCTACCAGCCCACCAAGGCTGTATTTCGCAGTTGGCGAATAATGAAACAGCAGACTGTCACCAACACCCGTTGTATTCCAAATTAAAGTCCAGCCACCGGGGTATGATACTGGCCTTGCTGTCACACTCAGCGACATTAAGCTTACCAAGAATGCACCCAAAATAGTGCAATATATTTTCCGCATAAATTCCTCTTACTTTGATATTTATCAGTTGCCCAAACCGAGCATGATTATCTTCAAAGTAAGTTTTTAGGGGGGGGAGAAATGGGTAAGAGTTGAAAGCCTGTAGCTTCATTTACCGAAAAAATATCAATATGGCTATCAACACTGAAGAACTGATAGCCATCTATATAAAGGAAATAGCTTGATGAACTATGTTGTAATAATGAACACTCACATGCGCATTCATCACCACAGCAATTCATGTTCATATCGCTATCCAGGTCACTATTTGAGAGCGTTTGGTGATTTTCACACGGCATATCCGCCATAGGCGTTAGCCCGGCATCACGCGCAGATACCGGGTTGCTTATTAAATTAAAGCACAGAACGCCTATGAATATAATAAATCGCATAACTATAAATATAAATTACTCATGCTCATGTTGCCAAATGAAATCTGTGTGAGCATTTCAACTCACACACACAAAATTACCCTTCAATCCTGAATGTCAGGCCAGCGTTAGCAATAAGGCGATCAATAAGCTTTTGGCCCATAGCAGGTGCTGGCGTCCAAACACCGCCAGGCGTCTCAGTAGCATCCTTCACCAAACAAATTGCGCTTTCAGCAATCATCTTGGATGTAGAACCATACCCCGGGTCTTTATCCCCTGTCACGCCTACATGGATACGATCGCCGCCTTCATCGATACCGACAAATAGAACATCATAAAAGCCGTTTTCCCGCTCTTCTTTATCAGGGCCTTCGCCAGGCTTTGGTCCGTCATCACTTGCAAGTGATTTATCGGATGCAACAGCCTTTGCGATGGCTTCCCCTTGATCACCTGGGCCGGTTAGCATCATCTCATCATAAACAAAGTTTTCGCCGTATGCATGATCCAAAAGCATATTAGAGCGATGGATATTACGAGTATTGATAGCTGCCATAACAAAAGGTGCCACCCAACTTTGCATATCATCTTCAAAAATAACCTGTGCACCAGATGGCTGTTTAACCCCAGTAAACCCGGGTGTTAATGAAAACGGGTTTTTCAAAACCTCAAGAATTTCAGGGTTTTGCATCGCGGCCGCCATCGTGGCCTTAAGGCTTGCCGCTGTACCACCAGAGAAGGTGCCCTTCATTTTCCGTACACGGCCTTTTACGCGGTCAACAACATGGCCAAACTTTTCTTTTGCTGCTTCCTGAAGGTAATAAACCCCCAAATCGAAAGGAATAGAATCAAAACCACAGGAAAAGACAATACGAGCGCCAGTTTCTTTAGCCTGATCACCGTATTCTTTGATCATCTCATGCATCCATGCAGGCTCACCGCAAAGATCAACATAATCAGTACCGCACTCAACACAGGCGGCAACTAGATCAGAGCCATAAAGCTGGTAAGGACCAACTGTTGTTAAAACAACCTTGGTACGTTTTGCCATTTCGCGAATTGATGCAGGATCATTTGCGTCAGCAACAACAAACGGAGTTTCGATTGGCGCCGCAATTTCATCACGCACCAGAGCCAGTTTTTCAAAACTGCGGCCAGCCATAGCCCATTTAACATCAGCCCCAACGCCGTATTGCGCCGCAAGATATTCAGCAACTAATCGACCAGTAAATCCAGTAGCACCATAAACAATTACATCAAACTCTTTCGAAACAGACATCGTCGTCTCCGATCTTATCTTAAATTTTTAATGTGTCGTATTATTTCAGCTTATCCAAATCACAGTTATCGGTCTAGGTCAAATACTCTCTAGGCAAACGAATGATTTATGTAGTAGCTTTTTTCAAGCAACGAATTGGGGAACTCTATGACTTTGCATCAATATACCATTCGGTTTTTTTATCTGTTGATACTAATAGCAATCAGCATGGTATGCTTTAATTTCAGCAACACACCCAATAAGATCGTTGCATTAAACGCACGGGAAAAAGCTGCTTATATTAACCAGCTAGAGATTTATGACTTTTTTGCCGAGCGAATTGAACTTACGGACGGGCATAGGCAACCTGCTATATGGTTTCGCCTTCGAAATAATAGCAAGACCACCTTCCATTCAGTAAAGGTAAAAATCAGCTTCTTTGATAGAAAACAAAACCTAATACACGAGAGCTTCTTTCACCCAGTTCATCAAAATACTCTATTTCGCTATGCAATTCCCTTATTACGACCAGATGAAATATGGCAAATGGCACATACTAGCTATTATGTGCCCACCAATATTCCCAACCACTGGGTCAGCGGTAATGCAACAGTTGAAATCGTTGATGTGATCGTTTTAAGTGACTAATCTTCAGCCCCTAGCTGGCGCTGGTTGTGGCCGCGTGTAAACCCAATTTAACTCGTCACTAAGCTCGGCATCATAATTATAGCCGCCCACGTTAAAGTTTTTTAACGCTTCTGGTTGGTTAATACGCTCATCAATCACGTAACGCGCCATCATTCCACGCGCCTTCTTCGCAAGGAAAGAAACCACTCTGGCTTTACCATCTTTAACGTCTTTAAAAATTGGTGTTATCACTCGCGCCTTTAAACTCTTTTGTTTGACAGCCTTAAAATACTCGTTAGAGGCTAAATTTATCAACACTGCTTCGGCCTCTGCCGCAAATTCATGATTTAAGGTTTGTGATATTTTCTCATCCCAAAATTGATAGAGGTTTGCCCCTCTCGAGCTTTGAAACTTTGTTCCCATTTCAAGGCGGTATGCCTGCATCAAATCAAGCGGTTTCAATACACCGTATAATCCTGACAAAATCCGTATATGATTTTGTGCATACTCGCGGTCTTCAACACTCATTGAAGGCGCGTCAAGGCCAAGGTATACATCACCCTTGAATGCATCAATCGCAGGTCTTGCATTAGTTGCTGTGAACGGCGTTTGAAATGCTTTAAAGCGCTCGACGTTGAGGTTCGCAAGATTATCAGACAACCCCATCATTGCTTTTAAATCTTCTGCGCTTAACTTTTGAGCAGCCTCTATTAACGTTTCGGCATCATCAAGTAATACGGGCTGGCTAGGTCGTTCACCAGCTTGCTCGGATATCTGCCAATCGCTTTCAAAATCAAGTTTCTTGGCTGGTGATAATACGATTAACATCGACACATTCCTTACTTTTTCAAACTTTATAAATACCTTCACTGCCGAAGGAAACTATTCAACGACAACTTAGCCTAATATGGAAAGAAATTACTACTATCAATCGTTCGAATTTAGTTGCAGATATACCGAACTTCATTCAATAAGGATATTCAAACAACAGTCACAAAAGGGTCTGTCATGAGCAAAAATCAAAGAAATTACAGAAAAACCGCCATCGGCAATCACAAATTAAGCCCCGAAACCCAAATGATGGGATATGGCTATGATCCAATGCTCTCAGAGGGGGCACTGAAACCTCCTGTGTTCATGACATCAACATTTGTGTTTGAAAACGCTCAAGCCGGCAAAGACTTTTTCGAGCTTGCTTATGGTAAGCGTGATGCTGCGACAGGTGAAAAACCTGGTTTGATATACTCGCGGATTAACAATCCTGACCTTGAAGTACTCGAAGATAGATTGGCACTATGGGAAGAAGCTGACAAAAGTTTAACTTTCTCAAGCGGTATGGCAGCAATCGCGACAAGCCTGATGGCATACTTAAGACCCGGAGATGTGATTGTTTATTCTGCCCCTATTTATGGCGGAACAGAATTCCTTATCCGTAATATTCTGCCCGAATATGGTATCAAGTCAGTAGAATTCGAATCTGGCTGGGACGAACTTACGCTTGAACCCGCGCTCGAAGAAGCCAAAAAATTGGGCCGTGTTGCAGTTATTTATGCCGAGACTCCGGCCAATCCAACAAATGGCCTAATCGACCTACAACGATGCGGCGATGCAGCAAAAGCCTTGGAGAAAGAACAAGGCTACAAACCCATAATAATGGTTGATAATACTTTTCTTGGGCCTGTTTGGCAGCGGCCACTCCAGTTTGGTGTCGACGTTGTTCTATATTCTTTGACAAAATACGTCGCTGGTCATTCTGATGTTGTTGCAGGTGCTGCTATCGGCTCCGCAGAGGTTATGGCTCCTATTCAGGGTTTTAGAACCATCTTCGGCACTATGTGCGATCCACACACAGGCTGGCTTATTATGCGCTCGCTTGAAACATTGAAAATCAGGATGAGTGCATCAGCGGTAAGCGCAGAAAAAATTGCGACATTCTTGCGTGATCATCCAAGTATCGAAAAAGTAAATTACCTTGGTTTTCTTGAAGAAGGTAGTCAAGCACACCGTATTTTCACACGGCAATCAACCTCTGCTGGATCAACTTTCTCATTTGATATTAAAGGCGATGAAGCGGCTGCTTTCAGAGTCCTTGATTCCCTTCAAATTATCAAGCTTGCTGTGAGCCTTGGTGGTACTGAAAGCCTGATGGAGCACCCATTTGCCATGACGCATGCCGATGTTCCAGACGACGTTAAATTGAGACTTGGTATCCTGGAACAAACATTGCGTATATCTGTTGGCATTGAAAATACCGACGATTTAATTGCAGACCTAACTCAGGCACTAGCTGCTATTTAAAGCGGGACAAACTTTTAAACTTACTGCAATCACCGTCATAAGCGGTGTCAATACCGTGTACAATCTTCCATGCACTTTCTTGTCTGGCTAGAGTGAACTGATTGACACCGCAACCAACTAATTTGCCTTTATAATGGAGAATAAAAGGCGCCCATACCGTCGCCAAGCCACCGAATTCTTGTGTTCTGACCTCGAATATCTCTTCATCCGCGTCACCTTCACTCTGTTGGTCTACCCAGTTAGTCCAACGTTCAAAATCACCCCGACGCAATTCACCACCTTTTGTGACACGATCAAGCTGTGCCCCTTCGAGTACAAGCAGGCGAATTGCCTGCCCGTCACCTGCCCGCATACCATCAAAAAGTTTTTGAATGGCCCCCTCTGGTGTTTCATTAATTGCAAGCAGGCTAGAGGACATAAACAGAGATGCACAAAATAAACACAGGAACTGCATTTGACGCAAGAAAAGTGGATACAACATTCTATAACTCCTGTAGCGAGGAAAAATAATTACACCAAGGGTATCAATGAATTTTCAAATGTCATACAAACCGACTGGAAGGGAAATGTAAAGTAATGGTGGTTCCTTTACCCACTTCGCTTTCCAATTTTATCTCGCCGTCATGCATATCCATAAATGCTTTCACAAGCGAAAGCCCTAGGCCCGTTCCTTCATGGCTTCGACTTAGCGCCGATGCAGAGCGCATAAACGGTGAAAATACAAGTTCATGTTCTTCTTCAGGGATACCAATCCCATGATCACGAACAGATATTACTAACTCATCATCCGCCTTATTCATAAAGGCATGAAGTTCAACATTACTACCACCCTGCGGTGTAAATTTAACTGCATTTGAAAGTAAATTAAGTACAGCTTGTTTAATTCTCAATCGATCACCACTGATTTGTGGAATGTCTTCCCCTACACAGGAAATAACGTTAAACCCGCGAATAACGGCCTGCCCAGTCACTAGCGAGCAACTTTCCTCGCACAAAACATGTATATCAACATGTTCATCTTCGATTTTGAGCTGCCCAGCTTCGATTTTTGCAAGATCAAGCACTTCCCCAAGCACATCAGATAAATGCTCACTGGAAGATCGAATGTCATTTAAATATTCCTTATATTTATCATGACCGATAGGCCCGAACATTTGATCAGCCATAATAGAAGAAAACCCGATAATAGCATTAAGCGGTGTCCTGAGTTCATGGCTAACATTGGCTAGAAACGCACTTTTTGCACGGTTGGCGGCTTCAGCTTCCTCCTTGGTTTCTACAAGTTGTTTAGTTGTTTCAATTGTTCGAACGATCTCGTGCTCTAATTCCAATGATCTGCGACGAAGTGCTTCTTCCGATGAAGCAAGCGCCGTATTTGTCGATCTCAAATTATCCAATAATTGCTGCACAGCATCAAACGACATATTAATCTGGCGCGCTAACAAACCAAGTTCATCTTTTTCGTACGCATTGATTAACTTGATCCGCTTCTCGCCCGGTTGTTCAGGGCTAATGCTGGCCAACTGACTTACAATTTCATTCAATGGTTTGGTCAATCCACGATAAAATGAAATATAAAGCAGTAAAACTAATAGAAAATTCCTAACAAAGCCTGTCAGAAATGTCGTAACCGCACGTGCAAAAAAAGGCTGTAGGCCAACCGCCTTGTCAACGTCCAAAATTAATTTACCGGGCCCGGATGCCGAGGCTTCTGGTAATTCAAGATCTGCTTCATAATCCACTGTTTTATCAAAGAACAAATGAGCAAACTCAAATGTACTATTATCCAGCCGCGTTTCCTGACTGCCTTCTGCTAAAACCTTGCCGTCTTCATCAATGATTTTAACCTGAGATATATAATCATATTTCAGCAATCCGGTTATAACCTCATTTGCTAAGGTATCATCCAGAATAAATACCGCACGTGTAGAAGCATTTTTCGCCACTTCAAGGCTTTGGTGAACTTTGTCATCAAACAGTTCTATTTCCTCGAAATAATCAATATACACTTGACCGCCGGACAAGATGACACCGACCACAAATGCGATAATTACAGACGTGCGCGCTAACTTAAATGAAATTCTATTGGACCAATGAAGCCTCAAAGGTTTGCTCCCAATCGCATTGTGTATTTAATTATTTTTATTTTAATGTACGGAAACTAAATACTTTCTTAATGCTAGCTATAATTCTCTATAGAGTTGCACCTACTTAGAGATTACCAAGTGCCTGTATTTTCCATCGAAGCCCACGGCTCCTTAGGTTCAAGCGGCCCTCCAGACTGTAATAATTCAATCGAAATATTATCTGGGCTTTTAACAAATGCCATATATCCATCTCTTGGCGGGCGATTAATTACACCCCCCATATCCAGCAATCGTTGGCAAATCTCATAAATGTCATCAACGCGGTATGCCAAATGGCCAAAATTACGCCCAGCAGGATACTCTTCTGGATCCCAATTATAGGTCAATTCCACCTGAGCTTCTTCGTCTCCAGGAGCAGCCAAAAAAATCAATGTAAATCGGCCAGCAGGTATTTCTTTGCGAGAGATTTCAACAAGACCGAGCTTATTACAGTAAAAGTCTATTGAAGCATCAATATCCCTAACCCTTACCATTGTATGTAAATATTTCATCAAAATTCCAAACTAACTAATTCTTATTTTTCAAAGTGTTACATGCTTTTATGGAGTAGCAAAAACTTGTTGAACAATTTTTTCCAGCCAAAACCGATCAACATCATCAAATGAATCAAGTTCTTCTGAGTCAATATCCAATACGCCGATCAGATTTTCAGCGTGATCAAATACCGGCACAACAATTTCAGACTTTGTACGGCTATCGCAAGCAATGTGATTTGCGATGGCATGAACATCGGGAACAATTTGAGTTTCCCTGTCGGCAGCTGCCGTTCCGCACACCCCTCGCCCAAAGGGTATTCTAAGACACCCCAATGTACCCTGATAGGGCCCGACAACTAATTCATCAGCCTTCTCTGGCACCACCACGTAAAACCCTGTCCAGAAAAAGACTGAAGGGAATGTTTGGGCTAAAAGGCATGAAACCGTAGCCATACAGGCCGTAATATTTTCTTCGCCTTCCAAAACCGCCAAAATCTGGCTTTCAACCGTTTTATAGGTATCTGCTTTACTCATTATTTCAGCCTCAATAAATTTTTCATGCCTTGATCATCGAGACCAAAATGCACTCTGTCTATCTCACGTTCAGCTTTTATATGATCATAAAACCCTAGTGCAATAGTATTATCGTCCAGTGCTGACCATTCAATAGCTTTACAGTCCATTGATCTGCTTTTGCTAACAATAGATTGCATTATCTTAAGCCCCAAACCATTGCCTCTTGCCTTATCGCTAATTAATACATCTTCGATATAGGCAATTTTATGTCCTTTAAAGCTGGAGAATTTCTTGGCAAGCAACGCATACCCAACAATTTGGCCTTCCCATAACCCAACAATACCGTAGGCAACAGGCGCGTCAGCAAATAATAAACCTGACAACATTTGCCGGGAAATTGTAACAGCCTCAGGTCGCCCTTCATGGTGCGCGAGTTCGCGTATCAACTCAAGAACGACGGGCAGATCAGTTTCTATGATGTCACGGTATTCAAACCTAGCCATTGTGCAATTTTTCCTGCCAAGCGTTTCAACAAACCTTTGTAATCCTTCATATTAGCATGACCAAATAACGCAAGATGTAAAACTGCAAAAGCAGGAAGTGTAAAAACAAGAATAATTGTTCCAACAATAATTCCAAACCCAAGTGATACCGCCGTTGGCACCAAAAACTGTGCTTGAACACTGGTTTCAAGGATAATTGGGATAACCCCTAGAAATGTGGTTAATGTTGTAAGCAAAATTGCCCTGAAACGCTCAAGTGTACTTTCAATAACTGCCGTTACATAATGTTCACCTTCGAGCAAGCGGTCATTTACAAAGCTAATCACCATCAAGGAATTATTGATAATAACACCGCTAAGGCCAATCACACCAAACATACTAAGAAGCGTTAAATCCAAGCCCAGAATAGCATGCCCGATCAAGGCCCCCATAAAGCCGAAAGGTATAGCTAACATTACAATCAATGGCTGGGTATAAGATTTAAAACTTAATGCCAACAATGTATATATTACCATCATGGCCACAATAAAGTTACGCCCAATTGCCGGGCCTGCTTGCGCCTGTTCTTCCTGATCGCCAGATAACGTAATATTCAGCCCGTCGAAGTTTTCCTGCTCACGAGGGAGAACCTCTTCCAGAATATAGTCAGTAACAACACCCGCTGTTGAAAAGTTCGTGTCCACATCAGCGCTCAGTGTATAAACGCGGCGATTGCCAATTCGGGTAATCGCAGCAGGCGCCGGTGCAATAGTTAAATCGGCCAAACTCTCTATCGGAATAAATCCATCCGATACCCGGATACGCAGGTTTCTCATCGCCTCGAAGTTGGTACGCTCTTCTTTGGGCAAACGCACTCTAACCTGAATTTCTTCCCGGTCCCGCTGTACACGCGTTGCCTCTGCGCCGAAAAATACAGCCCGAATTTCACGTGCGAGATCATCTTGAGATAACCCATATGAACGAGCCAAAGGTTTCAATCGGATCTGTACCTCATCAGTTGTTCGAAAGCGATCATCCCTAACATCAAACACACCCGGAAGCGCTTCCAGTTCACGGCGTATTGCTGCTACTGCCTCTCTGGTGTCACTATCTAGTCTGGTACTAATTTCAAGCTGTACAGGTGCGCCAGCCGTCACAAGATCAGATGTTATTGTTAATTTCTGTGCGCCAGGAATTTCACCAATAGCCTTGCGCCACTCGGTTTCAAAAATGCTTGCGGAAAAACTTCGTGTTGACGCCTCTTGAAGCCGCGCCACAATGAAAGCCTTGTTGGCCGCAGCCCCACCACTTGTAGAAGCTTGTGCATTATCAAGCGCTAAGGGTACGCCTAATGTCCAGAAAACACCTTCAAGGCCCTTCGCATTGGGATCAATCGACTGGGCAACCAATGGTGCTTTATCTGCAATCAATTTTGCAAATCTAATCGTCTGTTCTTTGGAAGTTGCTTCAGATAATTCAAGTTCCGCAGTTACATAATCTCCTTCAACCTCGGGAAAAAATATAAACTTAACAACACCGCCAGTAATAAGAGATAATGAGGCAAAAAATATTCCAAAAGCCACTAATACAGTCATAACCGGGTTAACTGTACAAAATGTAACGGCTTTTCTGATGGGGCCATCCGTCAATATACGGAGACGAGAAGCAAACCAATCGCGAAACGGATCTGCGATACGTCTAGGTGAAAACCTCCGGGGGGCTTCATTTCTAAGATGCGATAAGTGTTTTGGTAAAATTAAAAAACTCTCAAATAATGAAATCAGTAATACGATAATCACAACTGACGCAATTGGCCCTAAAAACTGCCCAAAAGTGCCCGGAATAAACAAGAGCGGTACGAAGGCCACTATCGTTGTGGAAACAGAAAATAATACAGGTGTTGAAACCCTTAAAACTCCAACGCGTGCAGCCTCATCAGGTGAATACCCTTTACGCCAGGTCGCATGAATATTTTCACCGACCACAATGGCATCATCTACAACAATGCCAATCGCAAGGATAAACCCAAAAAGTGTGAGCTGATTAATGGTCACACCAGCAGGCGCCATAAATGTAAATGCACCAACAAAAGCAACGCCAACACCAAAAGCAACCCACGCTGCAATACGAATATCCAAAAATGCCATCAATAACAGACAAACAAGTACAAGCCCCATAAAGGCATTTTCTGACAAAAGGTTAATTCGCTGTTTTAATGGTATAGATTCGTCGCGCCAAAAAACAGCATCAACACCGGACGGGAGAGCGGTTTCAATCTCATTATCAAAATACTCCCTTACTGCATCAGCTAAATCCAATAGCTTTTCATCCCCAGCGCGAAAAACAGAGATAAACATGGCTGGCTGACCTTGGTATACCGCTTTAATCGGTGTCTCAGCGAGCCCATCTTTAATCTTAGCCACTTCGCCTAACAAGACCGGAGTGCCCGCAGAACCAGCCCCCATGACTATCGTTTTAAATTCTTCTCCAGTCCTGCGTTCCCCCATGGACCGAACCAGTAATTTCTGCCGAGTATTCTCAATCTCACCGCCCGATAAATCAATACTTTGCTGAGCTACCCGTTCTGCCATAGTAACCAAAGACAAACCAAGCGATTGCATTGTTGCCTCACTGACCGATATATCGATCAAATACTCAGGCGCGCCGTTTATTGAAGCTCTGGAAATATTGGGTTTATCAGCAAGGTCTGATCTAATTCGTTCTGCAATTACCTTAAGTTCTTCAATATTTCTTTGCCCGTAAATCACAATTCTTGCCGCAAGCTCATCAACTTCCACATGAGTAATTTGAGGGCGTTCTGATTGCTGGGGGAAAATATTAATCCGGTCAACTTCAGTTTGAACATCGTCAAGCATTTCAGGAATGCTTACACCTTCTTCCAGATCAACAATAACACTTGCGACACCTGAACCTGCAAGTGCTGTTATCTTACGAACCCCTTCAAGTCCCTCCAATCGCTCTTCAATCGGTTTTACAATTGATGTTTCAACCTCAGTTGGTGTAGCACCGGGATACGGCACAGTAACCGATATCGCATTCAAAACAATTTCAGGGAATAGACGTACATTCAGCACTTGAATAGATATTAAACCGGAAATAATAATCACCGCAGCAAACAAGTTTGCAGCGACCCGGTTTTCGAGGCAAATCTCAATCAAACGTTTCAATTGCCCCTCCTAATTCTCGTTAGTAGTTAATAGAACAGGGGTTACTTTCAACCCTGCCCGCTCCTCGGACAAGGCCGTTAAAAGAACGCGTTTGTCAGATAAGTCATTTTTAGAGCTAATCATGGCAGAACCGTTAACTTCAGATAGAACAACAATTTTTTCTTGCTCTAGTTGTCCTTGATCATTCACAAGCCAAATATACTCGTTACGTCGCAGTGCGCCATAAGGTACCTGCCAAACATTATCATCACCTGCACTCACCGGTATTTCTAACGTCATAAAATCATCGGAAAACACTCTACCTGTGTTTTCTGTGGAAAATGCATCAGGAAACACAGCGACAATAAGTGCTGAACGAGATGTACTATCTATTGCGGGAGAGAAATTATCTATTCTACCTGTAAGCGGCTTAGTGCCAACCGATCCTTCGTTTGGTTTCGCTGTAACTTTAATTTCATGCTGGTTTCGCGTCATAGCCGTTGCAATTGCTGCGGCTTCCCTCGGTGACGCACCGGCCACCAGTTCAGCTGCACGAACATCCATCAATTGCGCTAATTCCTGCCCCGGTGACACATAACCGCCAAGGCTAGCCCCCTCAGCAAGTACCAAGGCCGGGAATGGTGCCCTGATAGTTGCCCTCGACAAATTCTCACGGGCAACGATTAATTGAGCCTCAGCCTGTTGTAAAGACGCTTTAGCACTTGCCAAATTTGCTATAGCCTGATCACGAACTACCTCAGTCACAGCCCCCGCGTCAAATAGCTCAATACGGCGTTTTGTATCCGCCTTAGATTGGACTAAAATAGCCTTTGAGCTTGCTAAAACAGCTTCAGCTCTTGCAACCTCGGCACTGTAATCGCTTTTGTTGATTTCAATGAGAATTTCATCTTTTACAAAACGGCCACCGAGTACAAGTCGAGGATCAACAAATACAATTCTTCCGGCAACTTCACCTACAAGACTGATGCCGTTTCGCGCTCTAAGCCGCCCTGGTATTTCAAGCGTATATTCCGAAGCACCCTTAACAACCCGGGTCACTTCTACAACAGGTAAACTGCTAGTGCTTACACTTTCGCCAGCACCATCAACACTGTTAACACCACCAGCCCCAATCATGGCCAACAAGCCGAAACCCGTCACAACAAAACCAGCAATGACCCACTTAAAAGAGTATCGTTGTTTAGGCTCCATCATACGTGCTTTCATTATTTATTATCTATCCAGAACCTCATCTAAACCTAAGCGGTTATATATTCAAGACCGAACAGTCTAAAAAATCATATTTAGCGGTAAATCTATTTCCAGATTTTCTCGCCAGACCCCGGGATACCTAATTCTTCCCAGATTTCGTCAATTTTGTTGACGACATTATCCTGCATCCGGATTTCTTCACCCCATTCACGATTGGTCTCACCTTCCATTTTATTAGTGGCATCCATACCAAGCTTACCGCCAAGGCCAGAAACCGGGCTTGCAAAGTCAAGATAATCAATCGGCGTATTTTCAACCGTCATGATATCGCGCACAGGATCCATACGGGTCGAAATCGCCCACATAACATCTTTCCAGTCACGTGCGTCGATATCATCATCAACCACAATCACAAACTTTGTGTATATAAATTGCCGTAGAAACGACCAAACCGCCATCATGACGCGTCGGGCATGTCCGGCATACGCCTTTTTCATCGACACAACAGCAATTCGGTAACTACAGCCCTCAGGTGGCAACCAAAAATCTACAATTTCAGGGAATTGCTGCTGCAACAATGGAATAAAGACTTCATTCAGCGCCTCACCAAGTACAGAAGGTTCGTCAGGTGGCCGTCCCGTGTAGGTTGATAGGTAAATCGGTTCCTTACGCATTGTAATTGCGGTGATATTAAACACTGGGAACTGCTCAACAGAATTATAATATCCCGTATGGTCGCCGTAAGGCCCTTCATCAGCATATTCATCCAGACTGACATAACCCTCAAGTACAATTTCAGCAGTTGCCGGCACTTGAAGCGGTACTGTTTTACAATCAACCAGCGGCACTTTTTTACCGCGCAACAATCCTGCAAACTGATATTCTGAAAGAGTATCAGGAACTGGCGTTACAGCAGCTAATATAGTACCGGGGTCGGCACCTATAACCGCCGCCGCAGGTACCGGTTCACGCTTCTTATCTTTCCAGCGTTTATATTGCTGCGCACCGCCGCGGTGCTTTAACCACCGCATCAGTGTTTTATTTTTTGAAAGGCGCTGCATCCTGTAAATACCAAGATTATAAGCGTCTTCACGGTCATCACCCGGCCCCTTTGTCACAATAAGCGGCCAAGTAATTAGAGGGGCAGGCTCGCCCGGCCAACATGTCTGAATGGGCAAATTGAAAAGGTCAATATCATCGCCCTCAAGAACAATTTCCTGAACCGGCGCTTTTTTAACCTTTTTGGGCTTCATTGCCATAACTTGCTTTGCTAATGGCAATAGCTCGATTGCGTCCTTAATGCCGCGCGGTGGTTCAGGTTGGCGAAGGAAAGCAAGTGTTTCACCAACTTCCCGTAACTCTGAAGGCTCTCTGTTCATGCCCCATGCAACGCGCTCTACGGTACCGAACAGATTGACAAGCACTGGCATATCAGACTTTTCACCGCGCTCGTTAATGACATTCTCAAACAATATTGCAGGGCCACCTTCAGCCATTACACGTGTTTGTATCTCGGTCATCTCAAGCTCGGTAGAAACCGGCGTTGTTACCCGCACCAAGCGCCCTTCGCGCTCCAGTAATTCGATAAAATCTCTAAGTGAATCATAAGCCATAGCGCTTATATACCGAAATGCTTACGAAAGAGCTATGGATAAAAGCGCGCAGGGGTAAAAGCATTGCAATAACTGTAAAATACGAAAAGCCACCCCTCGGAGTAGCTTTTCAATCGAGTTTTATAATAGTCTTTAGAACTTTAAGCCAAAGCCAGCACCAAAGATCCACGGATCGATAGAAACATCAGCCTTGATAGTTTCGCCGTTTAATGAAACGTCTGTATCCAACCATAGCCGTTTAACATCAACATTAAACACCCATTTTTCACTTAACTTAACGTCAAAGCCAGCTTGAAGGGCAAAACCAAAGCTATTTTCGTAACTAATATTATTGACAACCGTGTCAGGCTCATCAGAATTAAAGAATATTGTATAGTTAACCCCTGCACCAACATATGGGCTGAACTTTTCACCAGCCAATGGATGATATTGAGCTGTCAACGTTGGCGGCAACAAATTAACAGAACCAAGTGGCACATCCCCCGCTGCTGTTCCTTCTGCTACAGGGCTATGGCGAGTTGTGGCCAAAACCAGCTCTAAGGCAACTTTATCAGTGAGAAAATAGGATATATCCAACTCTGGTACAAAATTATTATTGATATCAGCACTACCACCAATGGGCTCAATTGTTGCTGATGCATCTGGCACTACATAAATGCCCCGAAGACGAACAAGCCAATCCCCAGCATCTGCAAAAACAGAGCTGCTTAATCCAAGACATGTTAGTAAGGCGAGTGTTGGTTTTTTTAGTGATTTCATTTTTGCCTCCTGTGTTAGGCCCGTTTAATTACCAGACCCTTTCAATCACAAGAGGCAGAATTTTTTTTTGATTTTTATCAAATGGTTACCGCGACATTCAGCCACACTGTTGCCAATTTAATTTTAGTTCTGCAAGGCAGCAAACAGCTTTCTAATACGTGCTGCATTAACACCAATATCGCTTCCCGCAAACCTAGACACAGAACGGGCATCTATAATACTACCGCCGCCTTCTCTTGGACGCACACGCAGCACCAAGTCATCCTTGAAGCTAAACCACTTAGTTGTTTCAGTTACTTCCAATCGACCATTGGCTAAATCCATCGTCGCAACGTGCCAGCCAAAATCAACGCTTGCCTTTTCCGCTTTAACGATGACATCCTCAACTGACATATCAAGCTCAAGGGGCTTTAAATTCGTATATCCCGCTTTATGCTGAATTTCCCAATCATCATTATTGGGATTTTGCGGATTTAACACAGCAAACTGCGGGATATCGGTTAAATCAGTCGTTACGTCATGAATGGGCGGCGCTATTTGCGCTGTTACGAACTGATCATAAACATTATATGCAAATCCGAGACAAGCAGTGAATAATATAACAGAGATAAATCCACGTGCCAATCTGCCTTCACTGTGCGCCCGCTTTAGTGCCATAATCCATAATGTAACAATTGCGACCACTGCAATTCCACCAGCAGCTATTGCTGATACACCAAGAATTTGAAAGGCCGTTCTAACATCCCACCATTCGTTTGCATACCCTGTACCAGAAAGCGCTGCCGCAACAAAAACCAATACAGCTAACACCAAGAGCCCACTGTGGCTTTTGCTTAACCAAGACGACTTGTTATTAAGTGCCATCATTTATTCCCTTTAAAATCTCAGCTTTGATGTTGTCAGTAGAATACTTTTTCATATTTTACTATCAAGAATACCGTTGGTTATTTAGCAAAAATCTGCGAAAAGTCCTTGAAAGACTTCATTTCGAGCGCATTTCCAGCAGGATCACGGAAAAACATTGTTGCCTGCTCGCCAACTTCTCCCTCAAATCTAATGCATGGTTCAATGATAAATTCAATATCCGCTTTCGCAAGCTTTGCTGCCAAATCATGCCAGGCGTCCCACTCCAGGATCACACCATAATGGAAACTCGGAACAGCATCACCGTCAACGCCGTTATAGTCAGGGTCTGCTATTGGCGTTCCCTTATGAACGACAAATTGATGACCAAAAAAATTAAAATCGATCCATTTATCGCTGGAACGCCCTTCAGAGCACCCCATAACAGCACCATAAAATTCGCGTGCAGCATCCAAATCATCGACAGGTACAGCAAGGTGAAAAGGCGTTACCATAATTGTTTCCTTTTATTTCTTCAAAAGATCAAGAACAGCAACAGTCATTGCCTTAACACCGGCTTTAATTGATGGCTCAGGGGCAATTTTGAAAAGCGGGGAATGATGCCCTGCAACCACTGGCCCACCATTTTTTTCAGCATCAATATCTGCTTGAGGAGTTCCACCAACAGCAAAATAAAAACCCGGCACTGGTGGTTCTACATTAGTGAAATATGGAAAATCCTCTGCCCCCATTGATTTTTGCTCATACTGCTGAATATTTTCTTCACCAATTTCTCGGCGTAAAGCCTTATCAAGTCTGGTAGTTAAATCAGGATCGTTTGAAGTAGTCGGCGTTGCCTCAACAGACAAATCGACTTTGGGCAACATATCTTCAGGAAGTCCGGCAACACGCCCCATATTCTCAGCAATACGTTTAATACCAGCCAGTAATTTTGCCCGCACAGCTTCACTGTTAGAGCGAACAGTTAATTGAAGATCTGCATACTCTGAAATAATATTATGCTTGGTTCCTGCGTGAAACGAACCAACAGTTACAACACCAGCCTGCAAAGGTGAAATTTCCCGCGCAACAAGCGTCTGAAGGGCCGTAACAATTTGAGAAGCTAACACAATCGGGTCTTTTCCCGTATGCGGTGCCGCCCCGTGGGCACCAATACCAAAAACACGAATATTCACACTATCTGAACTTGAATAGGTTAAACCCGATTTATAAATAACCTTACCCGCTGGTTGGCGCGCAGCCACATGTAGTGCCAGCGCATAATCCGGCCTCCCAAAACGCTCATAGAGGCCATCCTCAATCATCGCCTTCGCGCCGCCAATGCGTTCCTCAGCAGGTTGACCGATAAGCATCAAGGTGCCTTGCCACTTATCTCGCATCGCAACAAGGCGGCGGGCCGTTCCTATCAAGGAGGTAACATGCATGTCATGGCCACACGTATGCATAACGGGCACCTCATCCCCGTATGTATTCACCTGCTTTACTTTTGATGCATATGCAAGGCCCGTGCGTTCCTCAACTGGCAAACCATCCATATCTGCGCGAACAAGAACGGTTGGCCCGTCACCATTTTTCATCATCGCCACAACACCTGTGCCACCAACACCAAGCGTTACATCAAAACCTATTGCCTCAAGCTCAGTGCCCAAGCGCTTGGCTGTATTATTCTCAAGATAAGATAATTCGGGGTTTTGATGAAAATGCGTAAAAAGATCAGATAAATAGCTATAATCAGCAGCAATCTCATTTTGTAAATCATCGGCTGCAACATTGTTCGCAAAACCGACAACCCCCATAATAGCAGCGATTGCCAACATACTTGATGTTTTCATGACCTGTATTCCCCTATAGTAATAACCCATTAAACGTCATACACCTTATATCATCCGCGAGTGAAGATCATCAAAACTCTTCGCCAATCTTTCCCACATTGAATTCAGGCAATCATACCATCCCGCCAACGAAGTGATGATGCGGTTTTTCAAGGATAACTGTAATATCGATATGATGCTGCCTGCAACGGACACATGGTACAGAGGCATGTAATTCTGCAAGGTCCATATTGCGATGAATGTGCGGGTAGCGCAGTAAATCTTCCGGTTTTTCTACCCATTGGTGATTGCAGTATTTTGTTTTGCATTTGAAACGCAAGATATGGCCATCATAATAATCGTGTAATCGTAAGTCACTATTCACCAGAAATCCTCCATATCAGGAACGCGGCTAAAGGCAATTTTTCCTCCTGCATACCCACCAGGTGGCGGCGTTAACGGCCCCATACTAACAATTGTTTTCGAATATCGCCGATTGAGATCATCAAGAGCTGCACAGGCAGCGCCCCAGCGTTCACGGCGTTCAGCGTCTGGTGCAAACATCGCCAGTTGATCATCATCAGAAACCGCTACAAGCGATGAAAAAGCAATATGAAGGTGCTTGATTTCTGAATTTGATGGCAGTTCCTGTCGTGCTTTAAACCATAGCGCTTGCAAGGCAACAATAGCCGCCTGATTATCACTGACAGCTTCCAATGGATATTCACCAGCCCACCGCCCATCAACCAGTCTCAGCCAAAGATTATAGCGCTTTGCAACAAACCCTGCGCGCCTTAGGCGCCACGCTGCCTTGGTCGTTAAAAAACGCGCGCACTCAAACCCATGGGCGAAGTCTCGCCACTCAGGAGGAAGAACCCGCCCATGGCCAAACATGGAACGCTTGGTAGACTGTGATTGAACTTCATATCCGTGCAGAGCATACCAAAAACGCTCGCCGTTTACATTGCCCCATATTTTTCTGAGTTGTTTAGGCTGTGTTTTCCACAAATCTTCAACCGAACCAATACCTGCAAGGTTTAAACGCGTACGCATACCGCGCCCCACTCCCGGTATATCATCAAGCGTTAAATCCAAAAGCCGCCCCGGTAACTTGCCAGGGTGCAGTAACGTTACCCCATTCGGCTTATCCATTTCGCTCGCAATCTTGGCAAGTTGATGATTTGGCGCAAACCCAATAGAGCAAGTGACATAGGGACCAATAACGCCGCGGATACGTTTTTGAATACGTGCCGCAAGCTTTTCAGGTGCTTTTTGGTCTACTACATCAAGCCGACATGCAACTTCATCAATCGAACAAACCGTTTCAATCGGGGCCTCCTGCTCGATCAACATTAACAGTTTCTGGTGATAGCGCTCATATGTTTCAGGGTTTTGCGGTACTAAAATCAGATTTGGGCAGCGTTTTTTCGCCTCCCGCACACTCATAAGCCCCTTGATTCCCAATCGCTTCGCCACCTTGTTAACAGCAATCAAACTGGTGGGTTTATCATATTCAATCGGTACAACCCCCAAGGGTTTGCCGTGTTTTTTTGGATCTTCCTGCTCCTCTACAGAAGCAAAAAAACTATCAAAGTCGATATACGCAACTTTATATGTGTCAGGTAAATGCATTGAATGGCACCAAGAATTATTGAAACACATCCCTAGCACAAGAACAAAAAGAGAACAAATATTTTTACCGCGCGATCCAAATAGAGAAAGTCACTTAATTGCATTTTTTTTGAAAACAAGATTGACACAAAGAGGCCCCTCGCATAAACACGGCGACGGAGACGTGGCTGAGTGGTCGAAAGCGCTCCCCTGCTAAGGGAGTATACTGGCAACGGTATCGAGGGTTCGAATCCCTTCGTCTCCGCCACTAGACCAATAAAATCAACAACTTATAAGCAATCATAAAATCCAGTATACACCTGAGTATACACTTTGCATTTTATTGAATCACTTTCTCACTCAATACCCTCGGTTAAAACACGGTCCATTTCATCGGAATGTAAGCCCGTCTTGTTGCCAATCTTTAATGGCTTAAGCTTGCCATCATTTATCCATCGGTGAAACGTTGCACGACTAATACAGAGTGTCTCCATAACTTCTTGAACAGGGATAAAGCGTGGAGCGTTAATATCCATCATCCACTCTCCCCATTAAACCGATATTCGAAATCGTTAGGATCACTTAAGATCAATCCACCCAAGATTAAAGCTGCCCATATTGCGAATATTGTGAGAAGGATTATGCGTGTTCTTTTACTCATTTCTTTAGCCCCTCATCTCTTGCAATGTTTAGAGCCACCATATCCTCATGACAGCCGCCGCTATCAGGGTGAGTACCGCTCGCTAGCCTCATGTATGCTGCATTGATTTCTGCCCTTGAGGCAGTTTTAGGCACACCAAGAATCTGGTGCTGTCAGTTTAATACTAACCAGTCTCAAATTACACTAAAATCGATGATTTTTATGCAGCTATTTCCACAAGCTGACGCCATTCTGAAAGTGCTTCAGATCGATATTGTTTGAAAATCTGTCGGTTGTTTATGTGTCGTTCTCCGTTGAAATGATTGTGCAGTGAGGCATGCATTGATGCGAATTTCTGTAAACTTCGCATTCGTCTGAACCTGAGCATTGCCCGTTCTCGTCGTCGGAAGGGTAAGTGTGAATTTTCGCATCGATTATTGATCCATCTTCCTGCTTCTTGGCGATGTTTGTTGCCAATATCTTTCATTGCAGCACCGTATGACTTCAGCCTGTCAGTGATGACCGTTTGAGGACTGCCATATCGCTTCATGGTTTTCTTCAGAAACTTCAAAGCCGCAGTTTTGTTGCGTTTCTTGGTAACATAAGCTTCGAGTACTTCACCTTCATGATCAACCGCTCGCCACATGTAATGGGTTTCGCCATTGATCTTGACGAACACCTCATCCAAATGCCATTTCCATTGAGTAAGTTGGCGCAGATAGTTTGATCTTTGTCGCCTGATTTTGCCAGCGAACAGCGTTCCAAAACGATCAACCCAAAGCCTGATACTCTCATGGCAAACATCGACGCCACGCTCATGAAGCAGGTCTTCGACATTGCGCAGCGAAAGTGGGAAACGAATATACATCATCACTGCAAGTTGGATAACTTCGCATGATGTCTTAAAATAGCGGAATGGGTTTCTTGTCATCCAGAAAGCCTAAAATGACCACCGTTTTCAATCAAGTTAAGTTTAAACTGACAATACCAATACGTTGGTTGATGGATGAACGATCGAACTGAGAATTCTCACCTTGTGTTTCGGCGAAGGGTGCTAACAATGAACAAATTCAGAAGCGATAAGACCTTGTAGGAACGCACCACAATCCAGCCTAAAATTCAAAATCATTTTAACGGAAAATGACACCCAATCAAACGACATGGCTATCTCGACTTTCACATTCGGGCCTTACTTAAGCAGAAAGCTGTTATCGCCTGAGCTATCGCGCTATGAATGTGATTTCAAGCGAGTTAGCATTAAACTGACAGCACTCAAGATAAGGCATTATTCGTCTTCCATCACGAAGGTTTCAAAAAGAAACCCCGGACTAACGGAACAACTCACCAGCGTCCAGTCACCAGCGCTTTTGGCGCGCTGCCATGTATTTTTTGGGGCCAACCTCTGAGGTTCCTCGCCGCGCGTTAAATCAGGGCCGAGGAAAAGCGGCACTACCCCACCGTCCTCATCCTTAATTTCAAGCGTTAAGGGCGCGCCCGCGTGCCAGAACCAAAGTTCATCACCGTCTGTTTTGTGCCAGCGGCTAAAGTGTTCGCCTTCTGACAAATAATAAATCGCCGTAGCATAGCCGCGCGGTTCACCATTTGGCCCCTTTGGGCCTTCAGCACCTGCAACACTTTCAGCCTTGAACGTACGGCGGTAATAACCGCCCTCAGGATGTGGTGTGAGCATCAAGGATTTGATAATTTCTTCTTTTTCCATAGACCAGATAGTAGTGGGGGCGACAAGAAATGCAATGGGCATTATCAAGGGAACCAGCTCTTGACCGGAAGAAAATATCGCCCTTCTTATATTAGAAAGATAAAAATCTAGTGTACAAACACACCCAAGCTGTATCAAATTGAAGGCTAACTATCGCTACTAATATATTTGTTTATGCTGACTGATCTCTTACGCTAGGCAATTTGGCAACACCCTGTCGGGTACACTCATCGAGTGGCATCACTGAACCTTCTGTTATTTCTATCGCCCTGTCCGCTGAAAGTATAGTTTCAGGCCTGTGGGCAATGATAATGCGAGTAATACCAAGGTTTGCGATAGAGGTATTGACCATACGCTCGGTTTCGACGTCAAGATGAGCCGTCCCCTCATCCATAAAGAGGATTTTCGGGTTACGATATAGAGCACGTGCCAGCATCAAACGTTGTTTCTGACCACCCGAGAGGGTAGACCCCATATCACCAACAAGGCTTTCATAGTTCATTGGCATTTTCATAATATCCTCATGAACCATAGCAAGCTGTGCTGCGTTTATAATAGATTGCATATCAGCACTATCATCAAAGAAAGAGATATTTTCGGCGATAGAGCCTGCAAACAGATCATCATCCTGCATAACAACACCAATCTGTTTTCTAAAAGCGGTCAATCCATATTCATAGATAGATCTACCATCAATAAATACTTTGCCTTCTGTTGGCTTGAAGAGGCCAGTCATAACCTTCATCAAAGTAGTCTTACCACAGCCCGACTGCCCAACGATGGCAACACTTTCACCCGCTTTGATCTCCAGATTGATATTTTTCAAAACATCTGCACCGTCCATAGCATAACGATATTGAATATTATCACAGGATATAGCGCCTGAAATTTGCTGCTGATTGATCGCATTCGCAATCTCGCTCTGCGCCTCTTCTTCCTCAGCGTGTGCAATATCTGCGATCCGTTCCAAATGCAACCCAAGCATACGAAATTCTATCGCTCGCTCAACCAGCGCTGAGGCTTTCTCAGTAAAATTGCGCTTATAAGACATAAAAGCAAAAATCATCCCGACTGTAAAACCATCGCCAGCCAGTACGAGATGCACTGCAATATAAACAAGAATAATTATTTCAAGGCCGAAAATGCCCGCATTCGCACTCTCAAACCAGATGCTGAGCTTCTGGTATCTTGCATTCTGATTGATAGTCTCAGCGTAGCGGCTTTGCCAGAAACGCTGGCGTTCTTCCTCACCGCCGAAAAGCTTGAGGCTCGTAATACCGCGAACACTTTCCATAAAGGTCGTTTGTTCTTTTGCTTGCGCCACGATCACATCTTCCTGACGGGCGCGAAAGGGCTTATAGGCAATCATCCGTAAAGCAAAATAAAGCCCCCATGCCACTAGTGCGACTATCGCCAAAGTTGGGCTATATACAAACATTAATATCAGGGTTGTAAGTGCCATCAAACCATCAATAATGGTCGCGATCAAACCCTCGGTTAGCATATTCTTGATCGGTGTCATCGACCCAAAGCGTGAGACGATATCCCCGATATGACGCTTTTCAAAAAAATCTACGGGCAGCTTTAAAAGATGCCGAAACAGGTTTCCCACCATCTGAAAGGAGAGCATGCTGCCAAAATACAGAAGCACATACCCCCTTAACGTTTGCGCAAGTATATTAATAAGCGTAAAGCCACCAAACCCAAGCGCTAATACAAGCAGCAAATCAGTATCAAAGCTTGTCAGTACCTCATCAACTGCTATCTGAAGATAAAAAGGGCTGGCGAGCACAAAAAGCTGTAACACAAACGATAAAATAAGGACTTGAACCAAACTCCGCTTCAAACCAAACATGCGCCCCCAAAGGTCAGAAAGCTTGAGTGTTGTTTTTTCCTCGCGTTTCTGAAATTTCTCGGTTGGTTTTAATTCAAGGGCAACGCCTGTAAAATGTTTGGAAAACTCTTCCGCATCATAAGTGCGCTCGCCTTGCGCTGGATCATGAATACTATATTTATTTCGGGAAACTGATTTGAGGACAATAAAATGGTTCATATCCCAGTGAAGGATAGCCGGTAATCTGAGTTGTGAAACTGCCGCCAAGGGCAATTTGACAGGCCGCGTCGTTAAATCCAATTTTTCCGCAACCTGCATGACAGACTTAAGTGTCATACCTTGCATGGAGGTCGCATATTTTCGGCGAAGGGTGGCAAGATCAGTTTGGTATCCAAAATACCCTGCCACCATTGCAAGGCTTGCTAGACCACATTCTGCCGCTTCATTCTGGCGAATGATCGGAAGGCGCGATTTGCCCGATAGATTTAGAATATGGCCTTGCATTTTATTTAATTATACGTGACTAGTACCGCAATTACTACTGGCACCAGCGCCGTCGCCCGGAGGGAAAGTACCTGCACAACCGCCGGATACTTCTTCAATTTCAACATTATTTAGTTCAATTAATTCTGCTTCATACTCTAATTCAGAAATTTGCATTTCTATCTCCTTTAAGGTTATTAATATACCCACTATTGGGCGGTTAATTCGGAAGCATTCGCTTCCTGCTTCACATCTTGAAAAGAAATCCCCAATCAACATGCAGAAGTTCTTGCTATTCTTATCTTCCCTTAACTGCTCTCAGAGGCTCTAACACCCAATCGATAAAACTACGGTCTTCCAGAATGATGTTGGCATCTAATTGCATCCCTGCCTGTAGGGCAATTTCATTGCCCGCAATTTTCAGAGCAGAACTCTCCAGCGACGCCGTCACACGGTATATTGGCTCCTGTAATTGAAACGGGGTTATCACTTCATTAGGTGACAGAATGGTTCCTGTGACTTTTGTAACCTTTGCAGAAAAAGAGCCAAACCTTTGATAAGGAAAAGCAGCATAAAGCAAGCGCACTTCTTGCCCTTCCTCCACAAAGCCAACGGCTCTACTCGGAACAAATAAATCCGCTACCAACTCGCTATTTTCAGGCAAAATAGTAAGGATTGGTTGCTGCGGTAAAACCGTTTGGCCAATAGTGCTGCTCGTTATCGATGCAACACGACCCGCAACAGTTGATTTAATCACATAAGATTGACGGCCTAGCAACTCTGCTTCACGAGTATCCATATCGATAAGCTGTGAGTTAAGTCGCGCAACACGGGCTTTAAACTCGTCAGGCATCTGAGCGCGGCGAATTTCAAGTTGTTCAAACCGCGCCTTGGCATTTTCCAGCTCCTGCTCTCTAAGTTTGCCTTGCGCCTGCTGGCTCAGCCAACTTTGACGGCGGCGTTCAGACTCTGCTTTTGAAATATATCCCTTACCCAATAATTCCTGAACATCAGCATAGGCAGTTTCAGCCGAAACAGTAATTTCTTTTTGGAGCTTAATCTGACTTTTAAGCGACGTCATTTCCAGCAAAACCGCGTCCATTTCGGCTTTTATCCGGCTTTGCTCAGATTCAAGCTGATTGTTTTCCAGAACAACCTGATTTTCCAAATTTCTACGCTGTTCTTCAAGAGCAATCAAAGAGCGTGCTTCAACCGAACTATCAGCATCCGTCAACTGGGCAGCTTCAACTGATAAGAGTATATCGCCAGCTTTAACAATATCACCCTCGGCCACATTCAATGATTTAAGCGTGCCAAAACGACCCGCTTGTATCTTCACTAACCCACTCGTTGGAACGAGATAACCAGGAACACGCTCAGTCCGGGAATAGGAACCTGTAAATAATACGACCAACATCAGTATCAGGAGAACAAATAAAAGACCAGCAATCAACTGAAACGACATAGGATTAGTAAGAAATACATCACCGTGCAATTTCTGCTTACGTGCTTCTAATGCCTCTGTTCGAAATAAACTCATTAACCTAATACTTACTCTTAAATTCCTATCAAAGACATTATTTGAATCGCTTTGATGGATACCCTTAAAAGAAGTAAATATAAATCTTTGATTTAAGTCAATAGATTTTAACACTCATTAGGTTTAAATTTATATTAAAGGGGGAAATCAAAAAACCGCTATATATAATGATTAGGTCTTATCCTCATACAATAGATATATATAAGAAATAGCATACAATTGGATCATTAATCTACGCGAGTTCATTCCACCGAAACCGTAGAGAAAGTAATTCTAAAATGCCTACATTTACATAGAGTTCACAATATATATCAGACCTAAAATTAGGTGATTTAACATTAGTCTATAGATGCATTAAGACCGCACCATTCATGAGCAAACTTTAAAAGTTAAGGGCGAGCCGCATTAGCACCTCTGTTCTTCACCGTTAGCAATTATAAACGTCTTTTGATGATGGATTAAACAACTGGAAGGTGCATAGTATCGTCATGAAAAGCTATATGATCTAACAATAAACAAGCACTGCTATCGTTAGTAACTGGTGCTTGAATTGCTCTCGTCCTTGCCGCTTTGCTAAAATTTAAGCTATCTGCCAAAGCCAAACAGTATCTGATTTGCTACATTTTCATATTCATTGATAATAACTGAAACATACTATCCACATAACTATTTAATATTACTGACCTTTTAATGCCTTTATACTAAATCCATAGTGCCATACAGGCACTGTTTTACTCCTCCGAATAGTATCGATTTATTTCTCGAAACCGCATAAGCCTTGACATCAGCAGAAGATGATCAGAAAAGACGAATGTTTCAAACTTAAGGAAATCATAATGACGATGGATCAAATTCCCCAATTGGTTATCGCTTTATTAGAGGCTCTCTCATTCCTGTTTATTACAGTTATAGGCCTTGGAGTTTTGTGGTTAGTCATCACTTACCTCAATGATAAAACGCAAACTGAAAGCACACTCCGTAGAAATTACCCTGTAATAGCGCGCTTTCGCTACCTCTTTGAACATTTGGGAGAGTTTTTTCGACAATATTTCTTTGCTCAAGACCGTGAGGAAATGCCATTCAACCGAGCAGAACGTTCATGGGTATACCGTGCAGCAAAAAATATCGACTCTACCGTGGCTTTCGGGTCCTCGCGGGACCTAAGGCCTGCTGGCTCGGTTTATTTTGTGAATTGCCCCTTTCCCACCCTGGACAAGGATGCACAAGACCCCGCCCCTGTTATTATCGGACCATATGCAGACAAACCTTATGAAACGGCCAGCACATTCAATATATCAGGAATGAGTTACGGCGCCCTCTCTATACCCGCAGTTCGTGCACTTTCTATGGGGGCCAAAAAGGCAGGTATCTGGATGAACACGGGTGAAGGCGGCCTGTCACCCTATCATCTTGAAGGGGGTGCTGATATTGTTTTCCAGATAGGAACAGCGAAATTTGGAGTTCGAAAACCTGAAGGCGGATTTGACGAAGCGAAATTACGCGAGGTTGCTAGACACGAGCAAGTTAAAATGTTCGAAATCAAACTTAGTCAAGGTGCTAAACCCGGCAAAGGTGGCATTCTACCGGGAGCAAAAGTGACCGAGGAAATCGCACGAATAAGAGGGATCAACGTTGGCGAATCCGCCATAAGCCCAAACCGCCACCCAGAAATTGATAGCGTGGATGATCTGCTTGATATGATAGAGTTTGTCAGAACTACATCAGGAAAGCCCGTTGGTTTTAAAATGGTGGTTGGTTCTCTAGGTTTTGTTGACGCCTTGTGTGTACGCATCCAAGAGCGCGGCGAAAAAAGTGCCCCCGACTTCATTACAATTGATAGTTCAGATGGAGGAACTGGTGCAGCACCAATGAGCTTAATTGACAATATGGGCATGCCACTTAGAGAAAGTTTACCCCTCGTCGTAGATATACTTAAAAAATATAATCTGAGAAAGCGCATCAAAGTTTGTGCCAGCGGCAAAATGATTAACCCCTCAGAAGCAGCTTGGGCTTACTGCGCAGGTGCAGATTTTGTAAACTCTGCACGTGGCTTTATGTTTGCACTCGGATGCATTCAGGCCCTCCAATGCAACAAAAACACTTGTCCAACTGGTATAACGACTCATAATAAAAAGCTACAATATGGATTAGAACCCGTATCAAAAGCTGAACGTGTCGCCAGCTATGCAGCGAACATGCAAAAAGAAGTAGGTATAATTGCGCATAGCTGCGGCGTGCCGGAACCTCGTGGTTTGCGAAGACATCACGCAAGAGTTGTTTTGGACAATGGAACAAGTATCGCTATGGATGAGTTATATCCAGAAGGTAGTACCCAACCAACAGCAGCCTAAAACATGAGAAATATGTTTACAGGTTAAATTGTTAAAAATTTACAATATTTAACAACGAGCATCATTGATATTTAACAACGAGCATCGTTGATGCTTCTATGCCCCAAAAGTAAGGATAAAATATGAGTGTAAAATCAACAATGAAAGCATCGGATTTATTCGTTCGCGCTCTGGAAGCTGAGGGAGTAGAATATATTTTTGCTGTTCCCGGAGAAGAAAACCTTGATCTTCTGGAATCCCTTCGCGAGTCATCTGTAAAATTAATCCTTACTCGACACGAGCAAGGCGCCGCTTTCATGGCCGCAACATACGGCCGATTAACGGGCAAAGCTGGTGTATGTATGGCAACTTTGGGGCCAGGAGCAACTAATTTCGCAACACCTGCTGCCTATGCCCACCTAGGCGGAATGCCGCTTATTATGATTACAGGGCAAAAACCAATTAAAAAATCCAAACAAGGCCAGTTTCAAATTATTGATGTGGTCAGTTTATTTGATCCAATTTGTAAAATGTCCAAACAGATTGTGCATGGCAACACAATACCAGCACTTGTGCGCGAGGCATTTCGTGTATCTGAAGAAGAGCGCCCCGGTGCCGTACTTTTAGAACTTCCAGAAGATATTGCCGCTGAAGAGACAGATGAGCCAATTCTTTTGCCACATGCCAGACGATATGCGGTTGCTGATGACCTTGTTTTGGATGAAGCAGCTTCCTTAATCCAGGAAGCAAAAATGCCGCTTATTCTTTTAGGCGCTGGTGCCAACCGAAAAGATGCGAGAGAAGCACTTAGTGATTTCATCAATCAAACAAAAATTCCTTTCTTTAATACACAGATGGGTAAAGGCGTCGTTGACGAACGATCAGATCTGTTCCTGGGTACAGCCGCACTTTCTGACGGTGATTACCTTCACTGTGCCATTGACCGTGCCGACCTCATCATCAATGTTGGTCATGACGTTGTAGAAAAACCACCGTTCTTTATGGAAGAAGGCGGTAAAAAAGTAATCCATATTAATTATAAAGCGGCTCAGGTTGATCAGGTCTATTTCCCACAAATTGAAGTGGTTGGCGACCTAACAAGGTCAATAGAACGCTTGGGGCAAAAACTTGGTGGTGTCGTATCTTGTGACCAAACCTATTTTGACAAGGTAAAAACTGAGATTGAGAGCCACACTTCAGAACTATCCGATGATAGCAGGTTCCCGATTATTCCACAAAGATTTGTCGCTGATACCCGTAAAGTTATGAGTGAAAAAGACATCATTGCACTCGATAATGGTATCTACAAAATATGGTATGCACGGAACTACAAGGCTTATCACCCTAATACTGTCCTTTTGGATAATGCATTGGCAACAATGGGCGCAGGCTTACCATCAGCGATGATGGCGGCCATGCTTAATCCCGATCAACAGGTAATGGCGATATGCGGCGACGGAGGCTTCATGATGAATAGTCAGGAGATTGAAACCGCTGTCCGGCTTGGGTTGAATATGGTCGTCACTATACTGAATGATAATTCATACGGTATGATCAGATGGAAACAAGCGCACGCAGGTTTTGAAGACTTTGGACTTGAGTTTAACAACCCTGATTTTGTTCAATATGCAAATAGTTATGGTGCAACTGGCCACAGAGTTGAAAGTACAGAGGATTTAATCCCGACATTTGAACGTGCCTTTGAAGCAGGTGGCGTTCATCTTGTTGAAGTGCCTGTTGATTATTCAGAAAACAAACGTGTCCTAATCGACGAACTTGCAGAAAAGGTATGTTTAATATGAGCGGCCTTGGAAAATCCGTACAGGTTGTAAACCCTTATAATCAGGAAATCATCGGTGAAGTTCAAACTGTAGAATGGTGCATAATTGATGAAATGCTCAATACGGCGTCAAACCTTCACCGAAACAGGGCAAACTGGCTTCCAGCCCATAAACGAATTGATATTCTGAAACGTACCGCTGAAATCATGCAAGATAGAGAGCAAGAGCTTGCTTATCTAATTGCAAACGAGGGGGGAAAACCCCTTAAGGATGCCCGCGTTGAAGTAACACGCGCAATTGGCGGCATTGAACTTTGTATCCATGAAATAAGCCAGCTAGCTGGCAAAGAAATCCCAATGGATTTAACTGAAGCTGGCTCTGGCCGAACTGCCTTCACTCAAAGAGAGCCAATCGGCCCGGTTTTTGCGGCTTCAGCTTTCAATCACCCTCTTAACTTGATCGTCCATCAGGTAGCACCAGCCGTGGCCGCTGGTTGCCCTGTAATTGTCAAACCAGCTTCAGATACACCGCTTTCGTGCAAAGCGTTTGTTGATATATTAACTGAAGCTGGTTTACCAGATGGCTGGTGCCATTTTACCTTATGTGACAATGCTACAGCGGAAAAGCTTGTCTCAGACCCTCGTCTTGGCTTTTTCTCCTTTATCGGCTCTGCCAGAGTTGGTTGGATGCTACGGTCGAAATTGGCGCCGGGCACACGCTGTGCTCTTGAACATGGCGGTGTAGCACCAGTTATCGTTGATGAAACAGCTGATATTACTGACATGATACCTCTACTTGCTAAAGGTGGGTTTTATCATTCAGGTCAGGTTTGTGTATCAGTACAACGGGTTTTTGTTCCCAACAGCATGATGGACAAAATAGCGGCTGAACTAGGTACCGTTGCGGATACGCTTGTTGTAGGAAATGCGACCGATCAGGAAACTGACTGTGGCCCTCTAATCCGCCCAAGAGAGGTTGACCGTGTCGAGGAATGGGTTAATGAAGCCTTGGAAGAAGGTGCAAAACTAATCTGTGGTGGTAAAAAACTAAGTGACACCACATATGCGCCTACAGTTCTTCTAAATCCATCCCAAAACTCTAAAGTATCAGCTCAGGAAGTCTTTGGGCCAGTAGTTTGTGTATATGGATATAGTGATATAAATGATGCCATTGCTACAGCAAATAGCCTACCGTTTGCATTTCAGGCGTCAGTATTTACCAAAAACCTGGATACAGCAATGAAAGCATCAAGAGAGTTGGATGCAACTGCGGTCATGGTGAATGATCATACTGCATTTCGAACAGACTGGATGCCTTTTGCCGGCAGAAGGCAGTCAGGCTATAATACAGGCGGCATTGGATATACCATGCATGATATGACACAAGATAAGATGACTGTGATTAAAACCTGATCATTCAATGATATAAACAAAACGATATGCCAATAGTCAAAACCATTATACTTGATATTGGCATATCGGAAAATTTCATAAAATTAACGGTCGCTATCCGCGTTTACTGCATATAGGGAAACTTAAGTCCAAGACCTGCTAGCATTTGACAATAAATCATACAAACGCTGTAAATTTTACAATTTCGATCAGCTATCTTACTTCAAAATATAATCACTAGAGATCACTTACCATTACTGATCACCTGGCGACGAGTGCTCATAGGCTTCCCACCCATCAACCAGCGTGTTTACAACCTTACTACCAATCAGATAGGCTGATTCAAGCGAGGGTAAAAAACCAGCCGATGCAAGCTCTTTTGGAACACCATTTCCAAGCAAACTATCAACAGCTGTTGCGCCGTCATATTGCATTGTATAATTGCTTGCTGTCCTAAGCAGTAAAACTCGTTTGCTATCAACCTTGCCTAAAAGCCCCAGTTTTTCCAAGGAATGTAAGGTGCCGCTATCTTCCATAGCAGATGTAACAAACCTCGCTTTTCCTTCTGTCCAATATGGCATCCATTCATTGGCCCAGTCATTAATTTTAGCGCCGTGCCAATATGTCATCGCCGATAGCTGATCACCTCTCAAAACAAAGGGGGCGCGCTGGGCATTCGGAAACCCCTTGTAACGCTGTCTAAATTTTTGCATTGAATTTGTATCGGGTATTTTAACATCTTTTGTTAAAGTATATGCCCAGTCTGTGAGCTTGGGATTTAATTGAAAGACAAATGTTCTATTAGTATCGGGGGCGGTTCCCTGAAATGGGCTCTGACGCGCCCTGGGGAAATACCCTGTTGACCAATCCTCTGGTATCTCACGAGCGTCAACCTGATGTAATAAATCACCGTCAACAACCCAATCTGTCCATACCGCAGAGCCAATCGAACCATCTGCCGGGTCAATACCAGCAATACCTGCAATTACAAAGTACGCATTGCTTAAATCAAAGCGACTATCTAATCCCAGTGCCATTATCGTTGCAGCCGCCTTAATTGTTCCAATGCCCGTTACAACACCCAAAACACCCTTTTTACGGTTTAACCGAATTTCGCGATCACCAAGTGGAAACGCTAATTGCTCTGGCAACGGGAACCGCTCAACCCAATGCTGGAATTCAGCAGGGTCATCCCCCGTACTTTCCCCGCGCTCAAACATGGTAACAACAACCACTTTTATAGGTATTTTATCGGTTACTACTGAATTATCGGCTACAACACTTAAAGCGCTGAAAGGTAAAAAAATCAGCAAAAGAAGAACAAGAGAAATCTTACTATAAAGCTGTATCATGGCATGGTGCCCTTCTCTAACCTATCAAGAACCAACATTAAGGCTGGTTCACAATTATTGTTAAATTACAAAATATCTTAAAATGAACAAACCCGCGATTATTGCCGCCAAAGGGTGAATGGTGCTGAAATCGCGCTTGATTACTTTAATGAACACATAAGCTATTATTCCCATCCCAATACCATTGGCAATACTATAGGAAAATGGCATCAGAGCGATAACAAGAAAGGCAGGAACCGCCGTTTCAAGGTCTGAAAAATCGATCTTTGTGACCGCCCCAATCATAAGCACGCCAACCATTACAAGGGCTGCAGATGTGGCCGCTGTTGGTATTAGCGCCACAAGGGAACTAAAGGGAATAATCAAGAGAAACAACAAACCAACAACAACTGCCGTTAAGCCTGTTTTTCCGCCAGATGCGATGCCACTACCGCTTTCAATATATGTTGTCGTTGTTGACGTACCCAGCAAAGCACCAGCTGTCGTCGCTACGGCGTCAGCCATCAAGGCACCTTTTATACGAGGTAATTCACCATTTTCGTCAAGAAACCCGCCTTTATCCGCCGTGCCATATAGCGTACCGACGGTATCAAGAAGATCAACCATCGTGAAAGCAAGCACAATAAAAAAGACATCTAATATTACACCAATTGCAGACTCTTCATTCCCTCCGAACACATTAAAGTCCAGTTGTAAAAAGATCGGCGCAATATCAAAACTTGTTTGCAGTAAGTCATCAGGCAAACTCGTTCCCCCAATGATAAAACTAACGATACTAACGAGCACAATACCCAAGAGAATGGCCCCAGTAACATTCCACACGGAAAACGCCACGATTAATGCTAATCCCAAAAAGGTTAGATAAACCTCAGAGTCCGCGAAATTACCAAACTCCAATATCTGCGGCGGAGCCTTCAAAACCTGTTCCACTAAATCAGCCGTTCCCGTTTGTGAATTAGCTGTAAGTATATCGATTATCGGCCCTTGATTAACATCAACAACGCCAGAGTTATTTAGCCCAATCAAGGCAATAAAAAGTCCGATACCGACAGGTATAGCCTGTCGAACATTAAGGGGAATTGCTTTTAAAATTGAGGCTCGCAAACCAGTTACTGTTAATAATATAAAAGCCAAACCAGACAGAAATACAATGGCAAGAGCCCCCTGCCAGGAATACCCACCACCAAGTACAATGCCGTATACGAAAAAGGCACTAAGACCAATACCTGGTGCTTGTGCAAAAGGATAATTTGAGAGGAAGCCAGACAACATGCAGCCGATAAACGCGGCCAGGCAAGTGGCAATTGTAACAGCCTGAAAATCCATACCGGCCTGTGATAAAAGTGTGGGGCTAACCACAATAATATAAGCCATAGTAGAAAAAGTAGTCAGACCGGCAATAATCTCCTGCTTAACCGTTGTGTTATTTTTTTTTAACTGAAAATACATATCCATAAGCTGGCAATTCGCTCTAAGTTATTTAAAAATACACCAAAATCTACTGTGCAACGATTACTCTGACAATTCTATTGATTTATGTTTTCTATCCGAGAACATTATTAAATTTTTGCAAAATAACAGCTGAACCCAATTCAACATCACCCTCTTCAAGCACTTCAGCAGTTACACCGCCGTGGCCGCGTACTGCATTAAATCCGCCATGTCCAAAAACTTTTTCCATATAACTACACGGCGCGCACAAACCAGTTATCCTTAAAATCGCGGTGCCAAGCTTTACAGTATGGCTCCTTAAGGCGAGGATATTAATACCGGAAACTGCAATGTTTCTGCGTAGCATATGCGGCGAAACATCTTTTCGCTTAGTCATGGCAGCAATAACAGGCAAATGTTCCCATTGTATTAGAGTAACCGCCCTCTTTCCCGGGTTTTCACGGTAATCACGCTCTAGGCCATTAAAACATATTCTGGCAGCTTCAACACTTTCCATAGCAGCCTTCTTGGCTGGCCGCAGACCAATCCATTCAATTTGCCCCGCTAAAGCGTGATTTTTCATCATTTCTTGCATTTTTGACATCGAGCAATACCACCATTATTAAAAGCGAAAATTCAATATGAATATACTAATACAGCAATTGGCAAAATTAGAATTGCCGCAATTCAATCAAGCATTATCCACACTACCTTTTGAGGCAAGAACCATATCAAGTAATACAATATTCTTAAGTATACTATTCCTGGCATTCATAATAATTACCGCCAATTAGCAGCAAATTTATATGATAGACATTCAAAAATGACAACGTTATCATAAATGCGAATAATAATAGTATTTCTTATGTAGTAGCATCTTGGCCGTCAAAGTAGCCACTAATTTTAATCGAGGAATTCTGAATGAAACAGTTACAGCGCCCGCATATTCACCGGCTCTTGTTTATTCTTGTTATTCTTTTTTCAGGATATCTTCCGACACATAACGCGGTGATCGCTACTGTTCCACAAAAAGCCCCGATTTCCGAAGAACACCCCAGCGAGCAATGGGAACAACTGAGGGCACAAAGCCAACCCACGGCTAGACATGAGGCTTCTCTAGTTGCATACAAAGACAATCTTTACCTCATTGGTGGCAGACGAATAAACCCCGTTGACGTTTTTAATACGCAAACCCGCACATGGACAGAGAAATCCAAACCACCACTTGAAATTCATCACTTTCAAGCTGTTACTGTTAATAATGTAATATATATATTAGGGGCAATGACTGGGCAATGGCCCAACGAAAAACCGCTAGAACGGGTCTTGATTTATTACCCTGACACTGACGAATTTAAATTTGGCCCTGAAATACCTAAAGCACGTCGCCGAGGGGGAGCAGGTGCGGTATTTTACAATGAAAAGATATACCTCATTGGTGGCATTACAAACGGTCACATGGATGGTTATGTAAATTGGTTTGATGCTTTTGACCCCAAAACAGGTGCTTGGGAGGTTTTGCCCGATGCCCCCCACATGAGAGACCATTTTCAAACAGCAATTGCCAAGGATAAATTATATGCATTTGCTGGTCGGCATTCTGAATGGCGAGCAGAACTAGGGTTTGAACAAACGATTATTCCAGGTGACATATTTAACTTTAAAACTGGAAAATGGGAAAAAGGCCGCAAGTCAACCAATATTCCCACGCCGCGTGCAGGGAACATGATAATCGCCAACGGTAACCATATCATAGTCGGCGGCGGCGAGAGCGGGACACAAACAAGATCACACAGTGAAATTGAGGCTTTCAACGTTACTGATGAAACGTGGACACGCTGGCCTGACCTTATAGAGGGGCGCCATGGTTCCGGCTTTGCAATCGTTGATGGCTATCTTTACACAGCCTCAGGATCTGGCAATCGAGGCGGAGGCCCTGAATTGACAACAATCGAGCGCTTAAAGTTACCAAAATCAGTCAATACACCTGATGTATCTTTGGCCGACGGCAGCGAACCTTCTGGCAATTCAAACAGGCATACAACAAGCCGGCCGATACAAATAAGAAACCAGCCTGCTCTTAATAAAATGAAATCACAAAACACAATGCTTTGGCATACGGTTACGTTAGATTTCAAAGGGCCTGACACCTCAGAGGAAGCAGCAGACAATCCATTTACAAACTATCGGCTGTTGGTTGAATTCACTAAAGGGCAGAAACGATACCTAATACGCGGCTTTTATGCTGCGGACGGTAAAGCGGCATATACAAGTGCGACATCTGGCAATATATGGCGCGTAAGATTTACACCAGATGAGCTAGGAGACTGGCAGTATAAAGCAAGCCTGACAAAGGGAGAGGAAATCGCAATCAACGCCGACCCTGATTACGGTGAACCCGTAAACATAATAGATTCTGAAGGCCACTTTAAGGTTACTAAATCCAATAAATCAGGCACAGACTTCAGGGCACCCGATCGCGGACATCTTTATGCCAATGGCAAGCTTTTTCAATTTAGAAAATCTGGAAAATACTGGCTCAAAGGCGGAGCTAATAGCCCTGAAAATTTACTAGGGTATGTTGATTTCGATAACACTTACCGTCTCAAAAAGGAAACCCGCAGCGGAGAAGCAAGTACAGAAGGTAAAATCCACAGCTTTGCCCCCCATAAGCAAGACTGGGAACCGGGTGATCCACTATGGGGAAGTGAAGCAACAAAACTACGTGGCCACACTATAATTGGCGCCATGAATTATCTGGCAAATCAAGGAATGAATGCCGTCTATTTCCTTGTCAATAATATCGCAGGAGACGGTAACGACGTATGGCCCTATGTGAACCCCAAAGAATTTGACCGCTTCGATGTTAGCAAACTGGCACAGTGGAACATTGTTTTTGATCATATGCAATCAAAAGGCATTTTATTGCATATGGTTACTCAGGAAACTGAAAATGAATTAACGCTAGATGGTGGTAACACCGAATTTATGCGTTCGCTTTACTACCAAGAGCTTATTTCACGATTTGGACACCACCTTGGCCTTATATGGAATTTGGGCGAAGAAAACGGTCCTGCTCACTGGATCAAACGCGGGCAAAATGATCAACAGCGTAAGGATATGGCTAAGTTTTTCGCACAAAATGACCCTTATGACCATCCTATCCTGTTGCATTCCCACGCACATCCAGATGACATAGCTAAAACCTTCACGCCTTTACTTGGGGGTGAAGCTCTTGATGGCATGTCCTTACAGGTTGATAATGTTGGAGATGTCTTCAGCCTTACAAAAGAATGGCACTCACGCTCAGAAAAAGCAGGCCGCCTTTGGACAATTTCACTTGATGAGATTGGCAAATGGTATAACGGTGCCCTACCTGATGATATTGATCCTGATCATAACATTCTTCGCAGGCATGTTCTTTGGGGCCACTTATTAGCAGGCGGTGCAGGGGTTGAATGGTATTTCGGCGGAAAATATCATTCCAATGATATCTCCACCGAAGATTGGCGCACCCGCCATAACCTCTGGACACAAACACGCCATGCACTCAATTTTTTTGAAAGATACATACCATACTGGAAACTAAAGGGTTGCGGTAATTCTATCGATCGTATTGATGTTTATTGCGCTGGTATTGAAGGCGAACTTTATGTGTTTTATATACCAGGAAGAGGAAGCTCTTTCATTAATTTACCAGAAGGTACTGCGAACTATTCAGTCACATGGTTTGACCCAAAGAACGGTGGCCCCTTACTGAATGGAAGCGTAACGACTTTAGGATCGGGCAAAAGCCATTTTATTGGTCATGCCCCCCATAAAGAATCCGACGGGTGGGTTGTGCTTATACGCAAAACACCCGAGCCAAGTTAAAATTATGTAGGTCCCAATATCTGACAAGGCAAAGCCATCACATGACGATTAGATAAGAAGGTGGCAAAAGTTGCTCCTACCTATTGTTATAAAGTGCCGAATTACCTTAAGAATCGGCCCTTACCTTTCATGACACCATTTTTACTCATACGTCAAAATAGCAATGTAATAATATATTCAAATAAACGTGCATTGTTATTAATCCATCAGTCTAGTATCAAATTTTGGCTAATTGTTCTTGAAGAATTTTTTCGAACAAACCACGTCTTAGCGAGTTAAACGATTACAGAATTCGGATATTCTATTTTGTATTTATCCGAAATCAAAAGTAACATTATTACGGTAATAGTCAGGCAATAAAACTACTGCAACGGAGAAAATTATGGACGGTTCAACAAAAAATTCGGGCGGTTGCCCATTCGCACACGGTGGTAATACATCACTTGGTAACTCTGTAACAAAATGGTGGCCAAGCACGCTAAACCTGGATATTTTACATCAAGGTGGTGCGCGCACAAACCCTATGGATCCAGACTATAATCACCGAGACGCTGTTAAGAGCCTTGATTTTGAAGCCGTTAAAGAAGATGTCAAAGCCTTAATGACCGATAGCCAAAGCTGGTGGCCCGCAGATTGGGGACACTATGGCGGAACAATGGTGCGCTTGGCATGGCATGCGGCAGGTACGTACCGTATTCAAGATGGTAGAGGCGGCGCCGGTTCAGGAAACCAACGCTTTGCTCCCATAAACTCATGGCCAGATAACGCAAGCCTGGATAAAGCACGCCGTTTGCTTTGGCCTGTTAAAAAGAAATATGGTAACGCATTATCATGGGCCGATCTGATTGTATTATCCGGCAACATGGCGCTTGAATCTATGGGCTTTAAAACATTTGGTTTTGGTTTTGGCCGCGAAGATATTTGGGCACCTGAAACAGATACCTACTGGGGATCAGAAAAAGAATGGTTAGCACCATCTGAAAATCGTTATGATAACCTTGATGACGCATCAACGCTTGAAAACCCACTTTCAGCAGTTCACATGGGCCTTATTTATGTTAACCCAGAAGGTGTGAACGGAACACCTGACCCAGCAAGAACAGCATTGCATATTCGTGAAACTTTTGCACGTATGGCAATGAACGATGAAGAAACTGCTGCTCTAACAGCTGGTGGCCACACGGTTGGAAAAGCACACGGTGCAATTGCTGGCGATAATATCGGTGCAGAACCTGAAGGTGCAGGCATCGAGCAGCAAGGCCTCGGTTGGGCAAACCCTGACATGGATGGCACACCTGCCAATGCCTTTACATCAGGCATTGAAGGAGCCTGGACTAAGAACCCAACAGAATTTGACATGGGCTTCTTCGACTATCTCTTTAATTATGATTGGGAACTAACCAAATCACCTGCTGGTGCATGGCAGTGGGAGCCCACCAACATGCCCGAGGATGAAAAACCAGTGGATGCTGCTGATGCGTCTATTCGTCGTAATCCTATGATGACAGATGCTGATATGGCAATGAAAGCTGACCCGATTTATAATGAAATCTGCCAAAAGTTTATAGCTGATCCAGAATATTTCAATGAAACTTTCGCTAAAGCCTGGTTTAAACTTCTACACCGTGACATGGGCCCTCGTGCTAACTATTATGGCCCAGATGTTCCTGCCGAAGACCTTATTTGGCAAGATCCAATTCCAGCAGGCAACAGCAACTATGACGTTGCTGCCGTTAAAGCTAAAATTGCTGCAACTGGTCTTAGTTCAGCAGAATTAGTTGCAACCGCATGGGATAGCGCCCGTACTTTCCGTGGTTCAGATAAACGCGGCGGCGCTAACGGCGCTCGTATTCGCCTTGCACCACAAAAAGACTGGGCTGCTAACGAACCAGAGCGTCTCGCAAAAGTTCTAGCTGCTCTTGAACCAATTGCCTCAGAAACAGGTGCTTCAATTGCTGACGTAATTGTTCTTGCAGGTAATGTAGGTCTTGAGCAATCAATCGAACGTGCTGGCTATAGCGTTGATATACCATTTGCACCTGGCCGCGGTGACGCAGATGCATCACAAACAGACGCTGATAGCTTTGATGTTCTTGAGCCATTCGCGGATGGTTTCCGAAACTGGCAAAAACAAGCCTATGCGGTATCGGCTGAAGAGATGATGCTTGATCGTGCTCAGCTTCTTGGTATCACAGCGGCAGAAATGACTGTTCTTGTTGGTGGCATGCGTGCCCTCGGCGCTAACCACGGCGGCAGTAAAGCCGGTGTATTCACTGACCGCGAAGGTGCATTAACGAACGACTTTTTCGTTAATCTTACAGATATGGATTATAGCTGGCATCCTGTTAGCGAAGGTTCATATGAACTTCGTGATCGTGCAACCGGCAATGTAAAATGGACAGCGTCCAGCGCTGATCTTGTTTTCGGTTCGAACTCAATCCTACGTTCTTATGCAGAAGTATATGCGCAGGATGATAACGGCGAGAAGTTTGTACGTGATTTCGTAGCGGCTTGGACGAAAGTTATGAATGCTGACCGCTTCGATTTGTTAGCTTAACAATATCATAAATCTGGACAGGTCAATGGCCTGTCCAGACTTTTTTCCTGTTCCAGTCATTGCTATTCAAGCACCTACAAATTGGCTTTATATACAGCGATGGATTGCTGCCCAACACGCACCCAAAAAAGTTATCAATCAGCTACAGATTGCAAACTTTGTAATAAATCCTTTGCAGCCCCTAGAGATTTAACATCACAACCGCCTTCAAGGTCCATGTAAATTGCTTTAATCTTATCAGCTCTTGGATGAACAAAGCTTCCAGCAAGTCCACTTAATTTATGCATCTGTAAAACGAGTTCACCAATATTATTCGATTGTAAAGCATACAAGGCGGCCTCTAAACACTCGGCAAAATCTTTCTGGAACTGCAACATGATAGCGTCAAAAGTATTATCAGTTCCCATATGCGTATCACTGATACTCTCATCCGCGAGCTTCTCAAAAAGCTCGGATACAACATATTCAAGCTTTCCCCGGTCGATTGGTTTTTCAAGGAAAGCATAAATTCCGGCTTCTAGAGCCTTATTTCGCTCATCACTGGCTACATGGGCGGAAACTGCTATGATAGGGATATCTGCGCGGCCATCACCCAAACCTTTAATTCTATTGCTTGCTTCATATCCATCCATAATAGGCATGGCAATATCCATAAGAATAAGGTCATAAGGCCTGTTAATCACGGCTTCCACGCCTTCTGCGCCATTATTTGCAAGGTCAACACGAAACCCCAGCGTTTTCATGTATCTTTCTAAAATCAATTGGTTAGTTGCTACATCTTCAACAATAAGAGCACGTAACTTCCTTTGCCCGGCGACGATTTGAGGCTTACCGGATGAAGTTTTTACAAGCCCTTTTTTCACAGTTGGGATTACCTCAAGACTAGCCCCTAGCTCAACAGGAATACTCAATTGGAACATATTACCGGAACCATCAGGCGCAGGTATACAAGCCAACTTACCACCCATTAACTCGACCAGTTCAAGGGAAATAGTTAAACCTAATCCTGCCCCGCCACCAACATCATTATGGCCTTCATTTTTACTGCGTTTATATATATCGAACAGTATTTCTCGCTCTTCAACAGGTATAACTTTACCTCTATCTGTAACTGACAGCGATAATACCGCTGTCTTTTCACTGACACTGTGTATGGCTGCTGAAATTATAATATCTCCAGCTTCCGCATATTTAATGGAATTCGAAAGCAAATTATTCATTACTTGCTGTAAATGACTAGAGTCAGCAATAACTTTAGTGTCTAATTTATTTTTATAATCGACCGAGATTGTCTGCTGGTTCAACATTGCAGCGCCAGCCCAGAAATCACTTAAATCATCCAACCATTGCGTCAGATCGAACTCAGCGGTTTCCAACTCCATTGCCCCTTGCTCTAATTTCGCAAGGTCAATCGCGTCATTCAACACTGACCTTAATACTTCAGAGCTCGTTAATGTAAGCCCTAGAATATCTAATTGCTCTGGATTCAAATCTGTATCAGACAAAAGATTAAGCGTTCCCAAAACACCATTTAAGGGCGTTCTAATCTCATGGCTTAACTTGGCAAATGCCGTAGTTTTTCCTTCACTTTCAGCGCGGGCTCTATCACGTTCAATTCTCAAATCACGTTGAATTTCTTCAAGCTGAATAACTTTGTCGTTCAAGTCACGCGTTCGTTCTGAAATTGTAACTTCAAGTTGCTCTTGATGATCAAGTAATCGCTTATTAGCGTCATATAACTCAGCGCTTTTCTTCTCAAGCAAGTCTTCAGCTTCAAGCCTAGCTGCTTTCATACGCCGCAATGCGGAGCGAAGGGTATTGATTTCATTTTGAAGCTCATCGATAGCTGTCATGCCTGTTCAATCTGATTTTCGACTTAGCGATAATATCATCTGTTTAGCATCTTCAGAAACCGACTGGGTTATAACTTCCCACATTCCTCCAAAAGCCTCTACACTTCCAACAGCGAGACCACGAGCAACCAAAGCAAGTGGGCGATGAGAATTATAATGCAAAAGATATTGCTCCTCATCAATCTTTTTCAAAATAACGCTGGGAGGCACAGCATCCGGATACAATTTTCGAACCTCCGTGTGGATATGTTCATCAATTGTGGAAAGAAACGTGATTGCATCTGAATGCCCATCAAAGAATTGCGCATATTTATTCTGAAAACTGGCCGCAAGCCATTTACCAAACGCAAACAGAGCATCATTTAATGATATACTGCCAGCCTCTTCGACCACTGCAACCAACACTGTTTCCAGCTCTTTGTATGGATAATTACCGACAGCCGTGTAGGCCCCTGAGCTATTCAATAGCAATTTATCAAGTACTGATTGAACAAGAGACATACCAAACTGCTCTTCAGCAAAATCCAGGAACTCTGTGAAAATAATACCTCGCATAGTTTCCCTCCCTGAAATCAAACGTATGCTAAAATCGTTAACAATGTATAGCTCTAATTAAACGGCATAGTTGTTAAATTACTCATATTCTCTTTTAGTAAACCACCGCATAGGTCAATGACTGGCTTGGTGGCTGTCATCTTTTTCACAGCACTCACATAAGACGGCCTGTTTGAACATAAAAGAATAGCATCATGCGCATCCGTAACGTCTTTAGCTTGATTAAATCGGTTATTTTCCAAGAAAAATTTTGTATCGCCGTTCAACAACCCCGGAACGGGAGAGAGATTGGCATCCAAGGATTGAACATGGCAATCAGCTAATCCACTATCGCAGTATCCCGTAATTTTACCAGTGTCTCTCAACATTACCATTAACGCTAAAAACGGGCTTGAAGAAAGCGAACGATCACCCGCCCGATCTCGAATGCCAAGAAACCCTATTCTACCAACTTCCAACTTTTCAAGAAAGGCCAATGCCTCAAGTATTTGCGAATGGGCAGCACTAACAACGGCGCGTAAAAAGGGAAAATTTGCTATTTCAGGCCCAACTATTGCCGATATTTGCTTCGCTTTGGTTTGCGATGTTTCCCACCCTGAAGCAACACTGTTGATCCGATCAGGCCCATCTTTACAGTGACGATCTAATATTTTTACTATTGCTCTCGCAGCTCCAGCTTTATCGTACATATTACCCATACGGCAATATTCACTCAAAAACGAAACCCGCATCATCTGCCATAACGCTGTGCCTTGCTGCAACATTTGCAATTCTTCAAGGCTTGAAACAGAAACCCGCTCAATAATCGGTTTGAAGAATTCTTTTAAAAGGCTATTGGTGACGCTGTCACTAACACCTAAATCAACTTCGCCAGCTTGCCAAAAATCTTCATAAGCACTACCGACAAACATAGGGATTGAAAGAACCGCAAAACCAAATTCCTGTCCACATAACTTGCCAGACAGCTTTTCCAACGTATTTTGTAATTTTGTAAACTCAACGATATCGCTTGAATTAGAGATCAATACGATGGGCAAAAAACTTGACCGCAAACGCAGTGCTTCGGCTATCGCATTCAATGTATCCTCGTTAAAAACTACATCATCTGTATATTTCTCTACACAGGCATGTTTGGTCAGAAAAAGAATATCCGAATTCAATACCTGTGACTTCAGGTCACTACCAAATCGTAACCTGCGAGCAGACTGATTGCGAACGAGAGAGCTACCTAAAGCGTATTCATCGGTAACAAACAAACCTGCGCTCGCGGTACGCGCCTGTGCATCTGATTTGCCAATAGCATAAACACAATGTCCGATTTCTGCGAAAAAAGCTGCGGCCGCTAATCCAATGGTATCAATACCAAGCACACTAATAAGTTTTTTCGCACTTTTATTTGTAAGCTGAGGCTTAGATACTTGATTGCCAAGATTAAAATCATCCACGTTCATAAAAAACTCCTACCGTTGTCGGTTAGAGTATTTCAAATATCGAGCCATATATTTTTATATATAAAACAATTACTTAGATGATTTTAAGATACACTAAAATGATACATTTTTGCAGAATGCAAAGTTTTATATACAAAATGCAAATCCCATCCTTTATTCATTTACCCAGTTTTCCTGCTTACGATAAATTGTCGATGGACTAACATCCAGAGAAGCTGCCGCTTTAGGGATACTGCCATTTAGTTCGATACGTTTTTCAATAATCATACGTTCAAGCTTTGCTAATTTTTCATTTTCAAACGCATGAGACAAAGAACTATCATGTTGTATAGCTAATGAATCATTCGCGTCAGCAGTGTTTATAGTATGATTACCCTCGCTAGCGTTTAATAAAGCATTGACTTCAGCAGGAATATCAAGCCCGCTAACCTCACCACTCTCTCGCATTACTGAAATCTGACGAATAGCATTTTGTAATTCACGTACATTCCCGCTCCACCGCCGTGTCCTGATAATTTTTTTGCCTCAGTATCAAAACCATCAAATTGTTTTTGCTCTAATTCGCCGTAATAATTTAAAAAATGTTCCGCAATCGCAAGCGCGTCCTCTCCGCGCTCACGAAGTGGGGGCAATTCAATAGGAATAACATTCAACCGATAAAATAAATCTTCCCTAAAACGCCCTGCCCGAACCTCTAACAATGGGTTTCGATTGGTTGCACAAACGACCCTAACATCAACTTGCTCTGTCTTGCTCGCCCCAACAGGCTGAATAGTCTCAGTTTGAAGAAAACGAAGTAATTTGGTTTGCAGGTCCAACTCCATTTCACAAACCTCATCAAGGAACAATGTGCCCCCATGCGCGCGCCTTGCTGCCCCTGCATAATCAGCAATAGCACCCGTAAAACTACCTTTCTTATGACCAAACAATTCTGACTCAAATAACTCCCGTGGTATTGCACCGCAATTCACTGCAACGAAAGGGGCAGATTTTCCGCGGCCTGCATTATGAATAGCCTCAGCAGTTACCTCTTTACCAGTACCAGACTCTCCTGTGATAAAAACTGTGGCTTTCGATGCTGAGACATTATTAATAATATTATATACAGCCTGCATCGCCGTTGAACTTCCAACAAAGCCCTCAAATTTCTTTTTAGGTAAGGCCCGTTCAATCCGAGTAATTTTCTGTGATAAGCTATGTTTTTCAGCGGCGTTTTTTGCCGTCGTTACTAATCGTTCCTCGCTAAACGGTTTAACCAAATAATCCGCTGCACCTAGCCGCATTGCTTCGATAACACGTTTGAGCGAAGCATCAGCCGTCGTAATAACAGCCAGCCCTGCTTTACCAACACCTGCAAGATATTCAAGAATTTCGAGGCCATCCATATCAGGAAGCCCAAGATCCAACAGGATTATCGAATAATCCCGCATCGCCAATTCTTCAAGCGCAGCAGCCCCGGTGTCACGGATTTCAGTTTGAAAACCATTTTTCTCTAATTGCGCTTTATAAAGCATAGCAAGAGAGAGCGTATCTTCAATAACGAGTGCGTTTAGCATAGTGGCCTAGCCTATCTTCATAGCGATTTGCAAAACAGCATAAACATATCATTATGCAAAATGCAAAAATAGGCCTTTTAGGTTACATCTTTCTTAACAGAACCCATCATATTACTTAAATCTGTGCGCCTTCTCAGCGCGCATCCGATTAAAATCATTGCAGGCCAGAAAAGATAAATCAGCATCTCCAGGTTTTCCCCGAAACTATATAAGAACATCATTAGCATCATCGAAAGCGCCACACGTCCAACCGGAAACACCTGAGCTTTCACTAAACATTCCAGAAAACTCGTCACCATGGGTACAGCCAAGCCAATCACACCAATGATACCTTTAACAAACAGCAATCCATACCAACTGTGATGGCTGCCAATCGGCATATATTCAACCAGATGCGGCCCACGTTCTACAATACCATGACCAAATATTGGTGCCTCATTATACCAACGATCAAGTGCGATACGCTCAAGGGTATCTCTAACACGGGTACTATCCGCACGTGCCGCACGCATAGCTGATAACCCCGTTAGGGCCATATCCCGAAGCGGCGCAAAGATAACACCCAAAACAGCCGCTGATGCAGAGGCTATCATCCATATACGAAGTGTCAATAAATTAGCTGCACACCAGGCAACAGGCCATATAACGGCCAGTGCTACAAGCGACATTCTAGACTTTGAAAATAAGATCATTACGATCCCGGCAAATATTCCCGCAAATCGCCAGGCTTTATTGTTATCCTCAAGACCGCACAACAACATTACAACTCCCATCATGCCGGCTGCTGGCGCCCAAGGGGAGAAAAATTGCCAACGAAAACCACCTGTGCCAGGCTCTGTAATATACAAGATAACACTGAAAAATTCAGGCCCTGGCCCACCCACGGCTTTAACCGGAGAAATATACAACAATTCAGGCATGCCAATATAGGGTGCAACCAAAAGAAATGGTAAAATGAAAAGCGTTTGCAAACCTAGCTGATTGTAGGCCCGGTAAATAATTTGAGGTCTAATTTTCAGGCAAGCGCCGGCAAGTGGAAATAACGCCAGCAAAGCCCAACCTTTCGCCCATCCAATAGATGACTTGATAGTTTGGCCAATACTTAGACCATAATCCATATGCCCGATCAAAAGAGTGATCAACATAACGACCATTCCAATGATCCACAGCCAAACACCCGCAGGAACTGATATTGCGTGCCATCTGGCGTCAATTGATGGCCCTAAATACAATCCAAGAAATACCAATCCCGCGAGTGTCCACCCCAAAACAGGGCCCACAACATACAAAGCACCCAAGAGATAAAACACCCACGTCAGGCGGATGGCTCCGCCGACTAAGCGTTCGGCAGGAGTTTCGCTAAAATCGGTTGTCTCAACCATGCTAATCCCAATCCGGCAAAGAGGAAAATTGTAGCGGCAACACCGCCGATAACTGCAAATATACGCTTTGGACCTGACGCTTCTTGTGGTCGCTTTGCTCCTTCAAAGGTTTGCGCAAGGGGGTATGACGCAAAAATGTCAGATTTATTTGTATCCAACCGCGCCAATGCACTTGAAAATACTGCTTCTGCAACCTGTAAATCTCTCGCCAACGTATCCAGCTTTGAAGCATCATCTGCGAGACTAGAAACCCGGCTTTCAGCGTTTGATATCTGTTTGCCAATCGTTTTGATTTCCGCAAACAAACCAGCCCGCTCTGCTTCCTTACTAATTAGTTGTACAAAAAGTTTTGCCCGCTGTTCAGAAACCGTTAAATCTGTCAAAGACATCAAACGTGTTCCTGTTAGGCCGGTAAGTTGCTCACCTCGGCGCTCTACCGCTAGCCGAATTCCTTTATAGTCACTGCGGGCAGTTACTAATTTAGGGTGGCGCTTACCGAACCGTACGGTCATTTCTTCAACTTTACTGGAATTCACTGAGAGACGCTTCAATAAGTCCTGAAACAAAGTGTCAGACTTCAAGATAAAAGCTCTCGTTGCTTGTGGCACATCTATTTCAAGAGCCTTACTCAAATTGTCAATCTCACCGACAAGCTTAGAATGATTTGCCTGTAGAGCCAGATGATCATTTTTCATTGTATCTAACGACTGAATTTTATCTTCAAATTGCTTACCTGACTGTAATCCACTTTCAGTTTGCGCCTGTAACAGATCAGCTCTCGCGGAAACGACTTTACCCTGAAGGTCTTCAATAATTGTTTTTTGAGCCTTTTCACGTTCCTGCGTCTCATTACGGCGCAACCTTACAAGTTCGCGATCAAAAGCCTTATGAAGAGCATCTGCCCGTTGAAACGCTGCCTCCACTGACGGGCCATCAAGGATTACAATTATAAGCTCGGTTTGATCAATTAGTTTGATGCGTGGCGCTGGAAAGTCCTTTGCGTCCATATCGAGTGATTTTGCTGCGATTTCAAGCGTACGCTCTGCAACCAGCAATCGTTTGTATTTCTGGGTTGGAGACAAGGTTGAACTGGAATACGGCGACGCTGTTGCCGTAGTCGCCTGCCCTAGATCATTCAAATTTATTGATGACCCTACACCTGCGCCGGGCAAGATCAGTGTGAAGCCGCTCGTGTAAACAGCTGGCGCTGTAAGAGTATACATAATCACCGGTGTCCAGATAATCAGCATCGCCGTTGCGATAACGCCAGAATACCTTCCATACCTGCCTGCAGGTTGAAAGCCATGACGGATCCAAAGCCATACTCTCAGTAAAAAACGGTCCTTTTTTTCATGGCTTACATTAACCTTCTGATCATCGTGAGTGGTATGTGAACTAGCATCAGTCATATAAACCTCCTGCTACAGCACCCGTAACTACAGTATTAACAACACCTTCTGTAATGCCACTTACTACATCCTGAATATTCGTAAACACGCTGTCATAACAAGCTATTGCATCATTAGGTAGCAGGTACGGATTGAAAGAATCGCGGTCTTTACGCCTTACCAAGGCCTCGATAGGACATGAAATTACTTCACTTTCACCCGTAAGAGGGTTTTGGCTGATTAAAACAGCATGACGGTTCGCATTCGTTGCCTGTGTTCCCCCTACGCAGTTTGCCGAAACAAGCGCTTGTAAGAACCGTGTTCCATAAGGAAGAGACCACGCATCTTTACCAATCGCAGATAATGCATTTGCAGGCGCTGGCTTGGTCAAGTTAGATAAAAATACGCGAATTCCAGGAAGCGTAATTGCGCTTGGACGCATTAATACCGCCTGAAAGCACCCACGACTAGGTATAACAAGCTGATCACCGGCAATTAAAGGCACATCAGCAAACGGCGCACCTTCCATCGCCCCAGACAAATCTAAAACACGGCGCATACCGCCTCTGATCAACATTACATTTCGAATATCGGCATCGGGCCTAACACCTGAAGCTGCCCTAATTGCACCAGATAGCCTGCGCCCACTGGCCGCGTCACCAATGGCCTCTATTCTGGACTTAACCTGATCTGAGGCCTTACGGTTATTAATTGAGACCATACCAGCTTGAAAAACTGCGCCAGAAACAAAAACCTGTGCCGGAGCATAATCAATAACTTCGAGGCTTAACCGCATTGGACTAGGCTGATACAACTCTTCAGCAACCAAAGCTGCAGCCAGCATAGCTTCCAGATCATTGGCCGTGAACCCTGCCGCATTCAAGGGAGGAATATGCGGCAGGGTCAAACGTCCGCCAGGTGAGATTTCATAAATGCCTGAAAAAATGTCATCATCTTCGATAATGACACTTACCAAATCACCTGGTGACAGCGGAATTTCTAAAGAGGAAGCAGACTGGCCGGGAGTATACACCAACTGTTGCATATAAATTGATGTGCCAGTGTCGTTACATTTACTTGCATTTAAATTGTCTGCATCTGTTGGCTTTGCACGTACTCCTGCGAGCAATGCTCTGCGCTCCGCCATGTAACCATTTGCTTCCTCTATCTTTGTCCAGTTATCTGGGGCATGCATCGCTGATGAGCATGCGGCCATTACCCAGACACTGGATATCATTGTTAATTGCTTTAACATTTCCGTTCTCCTTACCATTACAATCGCAAACGAAATGCCAAGCCTGAATTTTATTTTTTCATTTATTTACAACGACTTAAATGAATTCACCTTTGTACGAATTTGATACACAATACCTAAAATGCGAAAAACTTTGCATTTTGCAAAAGCTGGCAGAAAGACACAACCAATATTGACACAAGAAAGAGAGAGTGCAGATACACCGCGCACTCTCTCTTTCATCCAACCGGAGACGGTAGTTTAGTTCAATAAGCTCCGCGCCCTGTAAGAACAGCAGGGATGGTCAATAAAATAAGCTTCAGATCAAGCCATAATGACTGCTTTTTTAAATAGTGGATATCCATTTCCACCTGACCTTCAAAGCTGATATCAGCACGGCCAGAAACCTGCCATATACAAGTAAGGCCCGGTTTACCTTCTAAGCGGCGCATCGCATATTTGTCATAGTTTGCCACTTCATCAGGAAGCGGCGGCCTTGGCCCTACAATCGACATGTCACCACGTATAATATTAATAAGTTGTGGTAATTCATCCAAAGATAACCTTCTCAGTATACGTCCGATCCACGTTATTCGCGGATCATTTTTCATTTTAAAGCTAGTATCGCTTCCACGCTCATTTACTTTACGTAATTTTTGCTTGAGGTCTTCTGCGTCAATTACCATTGAACGAAATTTGAATATCTGAAAAGGGGTTCCATCCATACCAATCCGTGTTTGAGAGAAAAGAACCGGCCCCTTGCTATCAAATTTAATAAGCGCGGCAATCATTAGTAACAAAGGCGCTAACATAATCATCCCCAACCCTGCGCCAACAATGTCGACCACGCGCTTGGTAAATCTGGAAATATTTGACTTTGCTTGACCGGCCCTGAGTGAAAAGGCAGACATTAGCGCCCGGCATAAAAATTCAGGGTTACCCAATATATAACGGGTGAATAACCGAACTGGCTCTTGATACAATCGATAAAGCCACTCCATACCAACTTTACGCATTATTTTTGGGGCACGAGGAACATTGCCGGAAAAAAAGTCAAACAACCCGCCAACACCCAGAACAACCGGAATAGAAATACGGTGCTGGTTTTCTGCAAGCCAACAATCTTGTAATGGCACCCCCCTCGCTACAAATAAAATACCTGCACCAGATTGATTGATTTCTGCAATAACGCTCTTTTCCTCATCTTTTGTAAAAAAACCATCACGAAACCCCGCAACCTTGATAGAAGGCACCTCTTTTTGCACCGATTTTGCCACTTTTTTTGCTATATCTGGTTTAGCTCCAAGTAAATAAATAGGTACACCCAGCCTGGCAGCTTGCTGGCACAGTGGTATAAACAGGTCTGTACCGTTTAAGTTATGGCCCATTTTTTCACCACAAATTTTGGACGCGATCTTAACACCAGACCCATCTGGTAATAACATTTGTGCTGTATCGAGGCTCTTTTTATATTTTGGGTCTCTGGCTGCCACATTGACACAATGCGCATTAATAAAGGCGATCCTGCGCCGTTGACCATAATTGGCCCAAGTCGCAATATCTCTGGCGGTTTCATCAATGGAAGAACGAACTAGATCAAACCCAAAAAGCTTAAATGTAGCTTCACGTCTAAATAACTCTGATTTTTCAGTGTCATATTCCGTAAAAAATAAAGAACCATCCATAACCATCTCCTTTTGGTGTATCGGATGGCAAGGGGCATATGCTGTGCCGAAGTTACAAAATAATTTTAAGGCTTTGATTTTATTGAACTTTATATTTCACACAATAAATTGCAGTATGAATAAAATTGCATATTGCAAATAAAAATATTAGCAAAAAGCCATGACTTTGCATTATGCATAAATCAATCAACATGCACACAATTCATACTAAGCAATTGAAATACATATATTTTATTTGAATTTTTCAAAATATCCAGAATGGCACTCCTTTTGAAACAATCACTGCGACAAACGGAGACCCATATGTTTTATCAATACAACAGGCTAACAGAAAAAATAGACGTTACTTTTCTTCGTAAAGTAACTGTACAGTTGTCTGCCTTCATGGGCGGTGAAGCCTTGACACGTGTAACCCGAATAATCGCAACAATTGCCATTGCACGAGTTTTAGCCCCAGAATTTTGGGGTATTGCAGCCATGGCAATTGCAACATCAGAAATTATAAAAACAGCGGCCAGCGGTGGTATCGGCCCCTATATTGTTGCCGTTTCAGAAAAACATTTAGCTGCAACCCTTGAAACCGCAAAAAAAATCATCTGGATTTTATGTTCTATATTAACCGCCCTTCAACTAGCGGTTGGCTGGGTATTATCACTTTATACAGATACCCCAATCATATTTGATCTAATGGCAGCACTGTCAACGATATACCTGATCATGGCACCAGGCCTGATCCCATGCTTTTTAATCATGCGTGCAGGCCAACTCACAAAAACAGCTCAAATTGCCGCAACACAAATGGTTTTAGATAATATACTGACAATAGTATTGATCACTATCTGGCCAAACATTTGGGCAATTGTCTTACCTAAGATAATAGTGGCTCCGGTTTGGTTGATATTAACTATCAAATATGCACCGACAACGCCCAAGACTGACAGTCAAACATTTAATGCGGTTGGCAGCCAAACGCAAAACGCATCATTTCGAGAAATCATTAAACACGGCACGCATGTTTTAATTTCTGATCTTGCTATTGCTGCCAAAACGCAAGGCGATAAAATTATACTTGGCTTGTTCCTCGGCAGCCACGCACTCGGTATTTATATTTTTGCCTTTAACACAGGCCTTGGTATCGCCCTAGCCATCACCAACGCCTACGCATTGATCAGTTACAGTCATTTATGTAATGCGCAGGATATTTCTGTAGAATTCAGGAAATGTCTTGCCTTAGGGCTTGCTATCATCATTCCGTTTGTCCTCGTTCAATTGATAGCAAGCCCATACTATATTCCTTATATATTCGGCTTAAAATGGGAAGAAGCAATTCCTGTTCTTTCCATTCTTGCTCTTGCAGCCATCCCCAGAATAGCTGCTTCCATAACGAGTATAACCCTAAGAGCATCATCAAAAGCCGGCATCGAAGCCAAATGGGCCACTGGCTCTACGATTGCAGTTTTAATGGCGATCGCAGCAGCAAGCTTAAATGGTTCACCTGTCACAGCAGCATGGGCATATGTAGCCGCAACTTATATCACCGACGTCAGTTTTCTTGCTGCTTACAACGCCCGTTCACCCATTTTGAATAGAGGACAAAGCTATGACTAGTTTCCATATCATCATGCCTGCTTTTAATGCGGAACATACCATTAAAGCATCAATCGAGAGTGTAATGGCACAAAGTTATGTTAGCTGGAACCTTACAGTTATAGACGATGGCTCGACCGATAAAACCGTTAATATTGTCGAGAAATTAGCAAAAAAAGACAGCCGAATTAGTATTATAAAACAGGAAAACTCCGGCCCCTCTATCGCAAGAAATAACGGGTTAAGTTTTTTACAACATCATAACTATGTTGCGTTTTTAGACGCTGACGACCTGTGGCATAAAGATAAATTAATCAAGCACATCGTCTTTTTTTCTAACAAACCAAAAGCGGATATTGCCTATGCAAAAGTACAGTTTTTCAATGATAAAATTTCACCGTCGAACACACATAGCACAATTCGCTCCAGACCTGTAAATATTGAACAGGCCCTCGCGGAAAATCCGGCCTGTACGACATCAAACATAATTGTTCGCAGCCAAGTATTCAAAAATATCGGCGGTTTTTCGAACGAACTGAGATTTGCAGAAGATCAAGAGTGGATAGTCCGGGCAATTGCATATGGCTTTAGAATGGAAGCCATCAATAAAACACTCGTCTATTACAGAAATTCCTCAGACGGTCTCTCCTCAAACTTGAGCGCAATGCGCTGCGGATGGAAAAATATGATTTCCATCCTTAACAAATCTCAGACACCCATTTCAGATGAGACAATCAACAGAGCAAACGCAATCAATAATAGATACTTAGCCCGGAGAGCCCTTCGCCTTGGGCTACCTAATGCTGTTACCGCAAAGTTCCTAAGAAACGGTTTGCGCGCAAGCGTTTCTGGCTTTTTTGACACATTCGAACGAGGCGCATTCACACTTGCCGCTGCCCTCATTTCTTTTGTTTTACCCAAAAGCATTCAACGTCAGTTGTTTTCTGAAAAGTAAGGAGAAACCTCATGCCTAAAGTGTCAGTAATTATGCCAGCCTACAATGTTGAAAAAACAATAGCAGACTCTATCAAATCAGTTTTGAAACAAACATTCACAAACTTTGAACTGATTATCGTTGATGACGAATGCAGCGATGGTACGCTCGATATTATCGCCCGGTTTGATGATGCCAGAATCATAGTATATTCACAGAAAAACCGAGGATTGGCAGGAGCAAGGAACACCGGAATTCGTCACGCAAAAGGGGAATTAATAGCATTTTTAGATAGCGATGACTTATGGCACAAAGACAAATTACTCAAGCACGTCCGGCACCTTAATATACGCCAAGAAGTTGATGTAAGTTATTGCCCCTCCTTAATGATTGATGATGATGGGAAATCACTAGGCATCTTTCAATCACCAAAACTGAAGAATATCACAGCGCAACATATTATCGCGCGCAATCCAATAGGTAATGGCTCTGTTCCAGTTATTCGCAGAACTGCCCTTAACCAAATCGCTTTTTATGCGCCGAACCTTGGCCGTCGAATATGTTATTTTGACGAAAGTTTTCGTCAAAGCGAAGATATTGAGTGCTGGACACGATTGGCACTACAAGCAAAAGCTAAATTTGAAGGCCTTGCCGACACCTTAACTTTCTACCGAATAAATGCAGGGGGTTAAGTGCAAACATTGAAAAACAATATGAAAGCTGGAATCGCTTTATCTCTAAAACACATACCTATGCACCACATCTTGTCAGAGATGCCGCACCTCGTGCGCGGGGATATCAACTACGATACTTGGCCAGACGCGCAACACGCATGAGCAACCGCATAGCCGCAACACAATATATGTGGAAAGCGCTTAGGTCATATCCAAAAATGTTTTCCGAAGAGCCCAAAAAAACAACAATCACCGCTATTTCTGCTCTATTAATAGCGATATTTGGCTCCAATTTTTATCGAAAGATAGAAAACTTTGCCCTCTCAACACTTATGAAAGGGGCATAGAAATGAGGCATGTTATTCATTTAATAGAAGACCAATCCTTCGGCGGTGTTACCAACATGCTCGACACCATGATGAAAACACCCTCTCTCAGGGCAATAGAGCAGAAAATAGTTCCTGTTAACCTCAAAAACCCAGCACCTAAAAGCTATAAAAGCGATACAATAATTGTTCACTTCACAGTTTCATGGTGGTCACTGCCTTATTTGTATGCCCTGAAAAGGGTAAACCCTAAAACTAGCATGATCCTTGTCGAACATAGCTACACAGAAGGCTTTGAACACCACAAAGTCCCCTCAAAAGCGCGCTTTCGAATGATGCTAAAACTAAATTACATGATATTTGATCATATTGTTGCCGTTAGTCACGGACAGAAAAATTGGATGCAACATATCGGCCTTGGCAAGCACAATTCTAATATTATGGTTATCCATCCGCTCAAGAACATCCAGCCATTATATCACTTACCCCTAAAGGACAACAGGCCAGGTAAAACCCCTTTGAAACTAGGCGCATTTGGACGTTTTGCCGAAGGTAAAGGGTTTGATACGCTCATTCAAGCAATGACAAAGCTTGACACCCAGCAGTTTCAACTCCGGCTTGGTGGTTTCGGCGAGGAAGAAAAAAAACTTAGGGCGCTGGCAGCACATACAGACAATGTTAAATTCATAGGCAAAGTTACTGATTTGGCAAACTATCTAAAATCAATCGATGTCTTAGTGGTCCCCTCTCAACATGAGGCATTTGGTTTGGTTGCCTTGGAAGCAAGAGCCGCAGGTGTACCACTGATTGTAAGTAACGTTGACGGACTGCCTGAACAAGCTACGCGCTCTGAATTAATTTTTCAGCCCAACAGTTCGAACTCGTTGATAAAGTCAATAAATGCCATCTATACGTCGTCCCTTAAAACTCTTGCAAAAGAAGGAAGAAACTCAACTATTGGCTATATGGATACACAAGTGGCAGCCTGGAAAAACCTCTTAACATAACACGAAATGGTTATTCACAAGCCAAACATTATGAGGTGAATATACCTATCCAAAACTGATAAATCATTGATAGTATGTTTAATAAAGCATCTTACAGTGATTTATAATAAAGGGCCAAAAGTGAAAACCAAATTTATATTACCTTTTATCATGCTAAACTTCCTGTCAGGTATTGGTTCTAGCATAATGTTTTGGCATTCAAACTGGAATCCTATCTGGATCAGCCCATTCTTGGCAACATTTCCTTTACCCTTCTATTTACTAATAATGAGCCAAATTTTCAGCCTCGCCCGCACCTCAAAAAACTTACCTTTCTTTCAACTTATAAGCATAATCGCTGTGATAATAGCAGCATATACCTGTTACACTCGCCAAAACCCTTCATATGCACTTGACTATATCGCGTTTGGATTAACCCTTTCGGGCGCCCTTTCTTATCAATGGTATATTCGTATTTTTTCCTTATATAATCGCAAAAAAAGCGAAAACCTTGTTAAAGGCCAAACGCTTCCAGACATACGCTTTCAGCGGCTTGATGAAACCACAATAAACTCTTCAACTTTCAAAGGCACCAAAACACTTCTTATTTTCTTCCGTGCAAACTGGTGCCCGTTCTGTGTCAATCAACTTAAAGAAATCATAGACCGCGCCCCTCAACTCAAGAATGCTGGCGTACAAGTTAAATTCATCTCTAATCAAGGCCAAAAAAACTCAAAGAAACTGGCTAAAAATCTTAAGTTACCGGAGAATTTCGAGCTTTTACAAGACGAAGACCTTCAAGCTGCCAAAAAGCTTGGCATCGAAGATATTGACGGCACCCCTTCAGGAATACCAGGTTATCCAGCCGACACAGTGATGGCGACTGTTATTGCACTTGATGCGGAAAGCAAAGTGATGTTCGGTGATGAAACTGATAATTACCGCGCACGCCCTCACCCTGACTCGTTTTTACATGTATTTAATTAGGAGTTAGAAGAAGTGGCATGAGCGTAATGCAGATATAGCAAGATAAAAAACCACCTCCTGCTCCCATACCAAACACAAGCCAAGCTAAATCCTGACTTGTGAAAAATTTTAAGAGAAAAGATAAGCATATTCGCAATTAGCATACGGAAATGCACAAATATATTTGTTCCGTAAATACATCAAGCTAACAACCATAAAATCAGTATCCTTCCCTAAAAACAGACGTTATAAGGCTGATATCAACCAATAGACTTAAGCACCTTTGTTCAAAGAGGGAGAATTTGAATGTCAGAATATCAATATGACGTAGCAATTTTAGGCGTTGGCACAGCCGGCATGAGCGCCTACCGCGAAGCATCACAATATACACAACGAATTGCCCTGATCGACGGTGGCCCTCTAGGTACCACATGTGCCCGTGTCGGATGTATGCCATCAAAGCTTCTGATCGCTGCCGCAGATGCTGCTCATCACATGCGCCACACAGACAAATTTGGCGTAAAGTCTACCGACCCTGAAATTGATGGCAAAGCTGTCATGCTAAGGGTACGGTCCGAACGAGATCGTTTCGTTGGATTTGTAAAAGAAGCCGTAGAAGAGTTCGATAAAGCTGATTTGATCCGCGAATATGGTGAATTCGTTGATGATCATACAATTCGACTTTCAAGCGGTAAAACTTTGACAGCAAAAACAATTATTATCGCTACAGGTTCACGCCCGAATATCCCAGCACCTTTCGAAGCTGCAGGTGACCGTCTTATCGTCAATGACGATGTTTTTGAGTGGGAAACACTACCTAAATCTGTCGCGGTCTTCGGTGCTGGTGTCATAGGGCTGGAGTTAGGACAGTCTTTAAGCAGGTTAGGTGTTAGAGTTAGATTATTTGGCCGGGATAACTTGGTAGGCCCCCTCTCAGACCCTGACGTTCAAAATTATGCAGCGAGAGCATTCGAAACAGAATTTCCTGTCGTATGGCACGCAGATACACAGATATCGCGCGAAGGTGATGAAGTTGTAGTTCGTTGGTCAGATAATGCAGAGGATGAGGAACGTTTCGACTATCTGATTGCAGCAACCGGACGCCGGCCAAACCTAGACAAGATTGGCCTTAACAACACATCATTGCCATTGGATGAGCGGGGAACACCGTTATACGATCCATTATCTGGTCGTATCGGCGAAACGCATGTCTTTGTTGCAGGTGACGCGACTGTTGACCTACCCCTTCTTCATGAAGCGGCAGACGAAGGCCGAATTGCAGGTGAAAATGCTGCACGTTACCCCCATTCCTATCGCAGAAAACGCAGAACGCCACTGGGTGTTGTTTTCTCTGACCCTCAGATTATGGTCGTCGGTGCCAGCTATCGTTCTCTCGTGGAAAAAGCCGGATGTGATTTTGAAATTGGCGAGGTATCGTTCGATGACCAAGGGCGCGCCCGTGTTATGGGAATCAACAAAGGCCTTTTGAGGGTTTATGGAGAAAAAGAAACTGGCCGTTTTCTTGGTGCAGAGATGATTGGCCCTGCTGCAGAGAATATTGCCCACCTACTAGCCTGGTCAATAGAGAGCAACGAAACAGTTGACGATATCCTCAACAAACCATTTTATCACCCTGTCATTGAGGAAGGTGTTAGAACCGCGTTCCGTAATCTTAATCATGCATTAGGCTTTGGCCCCAACCCTCCACTACGCTGTATTGATTGTGGCCCTGGTGCATAACCAATAATTCCACCTCTTATCTTTTGGATGGCTCACCTTTGAGCTATCCAAAAGCTCGTTTTGGTGAATTTTATTACTACCGTGATAGCCTCGCAGCAACACCCAACTATCTGCTCAATAACTATATTGCAACTCGCCTAAATCAAAAGTCGAAGCGTTAATTTAAAGCTTCAATAGCGTATGTTGAATTCTTTTCGAAAAATCCAGATTTATTAAAATATTTGCCATAGTATTGTTCTCATTCAAGGTACAACATATACACATAGTCTCGTGCTGTAGAAGAAACGGCGGCAATAGCCCTAGGAGAAGGTTATGACTAACTTAGGTGAATGGGGTAAAGATACGTCACCAATGCATTCGGGCGAACGTGAAGCTCAAGCAAAACTTGGCCGTGAAGAGCAAATGGAAAAGATTGGCCGCTCTGTTATCAGACCATATATGCCAGAACAGCACCGAGAGTTTTTTAATCAATTACCGTTTGTTGTGGCTGGAAGTGTTGATAAAGATGGCTGGCCTTGGGCTTCTATATTATTTGGCGAACCTGGCTTCATAACAACCCCAACTGATCGCAAGTTAGTTTTTAACGCAGCCCCCACACACGGCGATCCATTATTGGAAAATATCACTAAAGACGCTCCAATTGGTCTTCTGGGCATTGAATTATCAAATCGTCGTCGTAACAGAATGAACGGATTGATTGAAATAATGGAAGACGGCAAATTCGCCGTTAATGTAATTCAATCATTCGGGAATTGCCCTCAATACATTCAAACTCGTTCTACAAACTTTATTCGCGACCCCAAAATTCCATATGTAGCTACCCAAGAAAAGTTTGACACGTTTGACCAGCCTGCAATTAACCTGATTGAACATTCAGATACTTTCTTTGTCGCAAGCCACAATAACCGTGACAACACCCATGACACAGGCGGCGTTGATGTCAGCCACAGAGGTGGGCAGCCTGGCTTTGTAAAAATAGAAGGCAATAGCCTTACAATCCCTGATTTCATTGGTAATTTTATTTTCAACACTTTTGGAAACTTTATACTTAACCCAAAAGCCGGAATAATTTTTGTTGATTTTGAAACAGGTGACCTACTCATGCTTACAGGCACCGTCGAAATTATCTGGGACAAGACACCCGAAATCGAGGCATTCAAAGGCGCCGAACGGGCATGGAAGTTCACATTGGATCATGGTATTCGCCTGAAAGACGCTAGCCCTTTTAGGTGGTCCTTTGATGAAACATCACCAAACACACTACAAACCGGAAATTGGACTGAAGCAAAGACATTGCTTGAAACAGAAAAGTTACGCAAATCATGGCTACCATATCCGGTAAACCGCATTGTCGACGAAAGCGAGACAATTCGGTCATTTTACCTCGAACCATCAAGCGAATACGCTCTATTCAAGCATCAGCCTGGTCAATATTTAACCATACGAATACAGCCTTATGATAAAGATACTCCCTTAATTCGCACATACACACTATCATCAGCACCGTCTGATCCAATGTACCGGCTATCAATCAAGCGTGACGGGGAAGTCTCAAAATTCTTACACAATAATATTAAACCGGGTGACATAATAGAAGGGCGTGCCCCACTTGGTGACTTTGTGCTCAATTGCGAAGAAAAGCGCCCTGCGGTTTTGATCGGCGCGGGCGTTGGTATAACACCAATGATTTCAATGACACGGCAAGCCATCAATGAAGGTATCAGCAAACGCCGTATCCGTCCCCTCACAATAATTCATAGTGTACGCACAGTCGCAGAAAGACCATTTTGCAATGAATTTGCGAAACTTGTTGATGAGGCAAAAGGCAAAGTCAACTATATATCACTCGTCAGTCAACCCGAAGAAACTGCCAAAGAAGGGATAGATTATGACAAATGCGGACGGATCACACCGCAAGCTCTACAACAATATCTGGCAATCGACGATTATGATTTTTATCTTTGTGGCCCGAACGGCTTTATGCAAGCAACATATGATATGTTACGCGACCTTGGTGTAAACGACGTCCGCATATTTGCAGAAGCTTTTGGCCCATCAGCACTGAAACGTCGCATAGATACTGGTCTAGTTTCTGACACCGGGCATATCGCGCAAGAAGCGGAAAATGCAATCGTCACATTTACAAAAGCCAAATTCGAGCAACCATGGACACCCGATCAAGGAACACTCTTAGAATTCGCAGAAAGCCACGGATTAACACCTGCGTCAGGGTGTAGGTCGGGTGGTTGTGGAAGCTGTGCTATACGCCTGAATTCAGGGAAAATCGTATATCGAACACAACCAAAATTTGATCCCGAAGAAGGGGAAGTTTTAATTTGTTGCGCAGTGCCTGCCGCAGATAGCGAAGCTATAGAACTAGACCTGTAATAAAATATCAATTGATAGCAGTACCTTTAGAAATGATTAAAAACATACACGTTTGGCATTGCTAAATGTGCCTTACTCCATGCAATGAAATTTCTTCTCGACCGATCAGGATACTTCTTTTTTACACCCACAATCTATCGGGAAAATCATACTGCTATTATATTTTGCTATGCTCACTTTGCCTGAATAGAAATAGCCAAGCCATAACATTAGCTATAACTAAAGCGCCTATTATTAGGAAAAAGCCTGTGCCAAATTCGCCGCTCGCGATACCTATAGGGGAAAACAACACATAGGTTCCAACAACGGCTGATAAAAGAGTGAATGTAACAGGGCGGCCAAAACGCCAAGGTGTCAAGTCAACGACGTCCCGTCGTTTAAAAGTCCAAGGGTTTGACATAGGCTGAACACGTCCAGCCACGAGCATTATAGCAACCTCAATACCGAACAAAATCGCATATAAATGCAGGAAATGTATTGTAACGATATCATCAAATACAAATTTCAAAAGTCCATAAGCGATAACATGAAAAATTATAACAATCTTTGCCCCAAGCGCAGGAACATAATTTGTAAACAAACCAACAATCACAATGGCAACAATGGGAATATTATAAAAACCCGTAAAAATCCGAATAATTTGCCAAAGTCCCTCGGGGGCAAAAAACAATAATGGAGCCACGATAAATGAAAAAATGGCAGTGATAACACTAACAATCATTGCAACCTTGACCGTTTGCTTTTCGCTAACCTTTCCCCCTTTAAGCGGTGTATAAATATCCATACAAAAAAGAGTGGCAGCACTATTCAAAAGTGAATTGAACGAACTAAAAACAGCCCCTAACAAAACCGCCAGAAAGAAACCCATAAGCCACGTTGGAAACAAATCCCTGATCAATTGAGGGTATGCAAGGTCTATCGAGGCTAATCCCGGGCCATACAAATGATAAGCAATCACCCCCGGCAGCATCATAAAAAATGGAACTAGCAGTTTCAGAAAACCAGAAAGTAAAACACCTTTTTGCCCTTCTGCAAGGTTTCGTGCAGCAAGTGTGCGTTGAATCACATACTGGTTAGTACACCAATAAAATAAATTGGCCATCACCATACCGGTAAAAATAGTCCCAAATGGCGTTGGGTCGCTTGCACCCCCAATTGCATTTAATTTTTCAGGATGAACCGTTGTTATTGTTTTTAATCCAGCAAGAATATCACCGCTTCCAAGCGCATAAAGCCCAAGTGTGGGAACCAGCGCACCAACAACAAGCAAACCAACACCGTTTAATGTATCGGAAACCGCAACTGCTTTCAGCCCGCCAAAGATTGCATAAACTGATCCAATACTTCCAATAATCAAGATCGTGATTACCAGTGCTTCAAATTGGGTAACACCCAACAATGCAGGCACATCAAAGAGCTTAATAACCGCAATTGAACCTGAGTATAAAACCGATGGGATCGTCACCAAACCGTACCCAAGCATAAACAAAACAAGGGCCATCTGTTGTACTTGTGGGTCAAAGCGGTCTCGTAAGAATTCAGGAAGCGTTGTAAAAGCACCAGCAAGATAACGCGGAAGGAAAATCATTGCCATAGCTACGGTTGAAACAGCGGCGGTCACTTCCCAAGCCATACTTGAGAAATTAAATCCGTATGCGGAACCATTCAGCCCTATAAGCTGTTCTGCCGATAAATTAGTAAGCAATAATGAGCCGGCAATAAACAATCCACCCAAGTTACGGCCAGCAAGAAAATATCCATCTTTGGAGTCAACACTGCCCTTGGTCATTGCATATGAGACCCAGGCTACAAACGCCATCAAAGCTACGCATGTCACAAGTGTAAGCATTAGCTCAGTGTCAGTCACTTATTTCTCCCCAAGTTCATCAACCTATTGCCCAAGGTTATTGCTCCATGGCAATTATTATGATTGGCGCGGCGATACCCCTATGACACCATTTTGAAATATTAACGCGTCCCCGTCTCGTTCTTGTACACGTTCTACCTTGCCAACAATTATCGTATGATCACCAGCATCGTGCAGGGCCGTTCGCTCGCATTCAAAAACAGCCAAACAGCCCTGTATAATGGGCACAGAAAATTCGTTACCCAACGCGGCAACACCCTTAAAGTTACTCATGTGTTTAACAAAAGTATCGCAAACTATTCTCTGATCAGATGAAAGCACATGAACTGCAAAGTGCTTCGCCTCGACAAAATAGTCATGCCTGCCAGAATCTTTCGCCGGCGCCCACATAATTAAGGCAGGATCAAGTGATAAGCTAGTAAAGCTATTTACTGTTATACCAATCGGGCCTTCACTGCCCACTGCCGTCACAACAGCTATACCGGTTGCAAATCGGCCGAGTGCTTTTCTATACGCTTTGTGATCCATAACAGGTGTAAAACTTGATGCGTTCGGAGACACCGACATATCAAGGCACCTCTTTACCGATTGCTGCGGTGTATAGTTCGAACCAAGTTTGTCGGTCCATTTCAATTTCAGTTGCTTTACTGAAAGTCGCAATTCTTTCCAGACGGTTTGTTCCCATTACCGGAATAATCGAAGCCGGGTGCGCGAGTAACCATGCAACAGCGACAGAGGCCACATCCGTTTCATACCTAGCCGCAACATCATTTATCACCTTGATCAGTTCCTGATTAGAGCCATCAAATAGCCCCCCTCCCCCAAGAGGAGACCAAGCCATAGGCGGTATATTTCTCTCTTGTAAATACGCAATATCACCATTTGTGAAAGCGTCAGGCGCCGTTAAACTGATCTCTATCTGATTTGTGACCAGTTTTGAGGTCATTGCGCTAGAAAGCAACGACCAATCATGCGGTTTAAAATTAGAAACCCCAACAGCCTTCACCTTACCTGAGGCTATCATTTCATCAAGAGCCTTGCCAGTTTCACCATGGTCCATAAAAGGGTCAGGGCGGTGAATAAGCAATAAATCGATTTGCTCTATCTTCATTAAACGAAGCGAATGTTCCACAGACGAAACAATATGTTTCCGGCTGGTATCATAATATTTCACACGCCGGTCAGAATACCGCCCAATAGGGGCGACAATATCGCATTTAGTAACAATCTCAAGCTTCTCACGAAGCCCAGGAGCAGAAGCGAAGCAATTACCCAATAATTCTTCAGCCTCATATCCGCCGTAAATATCAGCCTGATCAATTGTGGTAATATTCTGTGCTAAACAGGCTTCAATCTTGGCCTGAATATGCGCAGGCGATGTATCTGCATCATCGCCAACACGCCACATACCATATACTATTTCAGAAAATTCCAAATTCTCAGAAAGCTTTATACGCTCTACCATTACTACTTCCTTAAACTCGTTCACCAACACCCAGAGGCGTATCAGGTATAGACGCCGGCACTCTGCCATAAGCTTCTGGCAAAGAACAGGTTTTTAAGCTTGGCATTACTCTTGAGCCAAAGCTTTTACATTCATCAATATGAGGATAGCCTGAGAGAATAAATGCTTTAATTCCCATTTTTTGATAGTTTTCCAACTCAGACAGTACCTGATCTGTTGACCCAACAATGGCAGCACCGCACCCAGAACGCGCCCGTCCAACACCCGTCCATAAATGGGGTTCCACGTACCCGAATTTATCGGCAAGTTCACGCGCTTTGGCCTGATGTGATACCCCAAGACTAATACTGTCGTGGGCCCGGTCACGGATCAGCTGGCCATACTCATCATCAAGTTTACTTACAATATAATCCGCATATTCTCTGGCTTCTTGCTCTGTATCTCGGACGATCACATGTGCTCTTAAACCATAGTCTATGGTACGATTATACTTCTCAGCAACTGCATGCACCGCTTTCATACGATCCGCCAAATTTTCCTTTGTTTCTGGCCACATCAAATAAACATCACAATGCTCGCCGCACAGGTCAAGCGCTGCGGGTGAATATCCACCAAAATATAATAGTGGCCCACCAGACTGATATGGCTTTGCCGGACCTGCCGGAACCTTTTCATAATGATAAACTTCACCCTCAAGTGTAATTTCATCCTGTGTCCAGGCCTGCTTTAAAATCTGTACGACTTCACGGGACCTCTGATAGCGATAATTGCTGTCAGCAACTTCCCCTGGAAAATCAGAACTTATGACATTAAGTGTCAGGCGCCCCTTCATCATATGGTCTAATGTTGCAACAGTGCGTGCCAGCATAATTGGTTGCATTTCGCCGCAGCGAATAGCTGCCAACATATTTATTTTCGATGTTAAGGGAGCGCACCCAGCAACAAAACTTAATGTGTCTTGCCCCACTTGATATGAACTCGGGCACAGAATATTCCTAAACCCCTGCTGTTCAGCTTCCAGCAAAATATCCCGACAGTGCTCCCAACTTGATCTAAGGTTGCCATCAGGCACCCCTAAAAATTCATAATCATCTGAACAAAGTGCTGAAAACCAGGCGATTTCGATAGAATCCAGATCAGCAGATTTTATTGGAACAACTGTCATTTGGCACCCCTTGACCTAAGTAAAGATAGGGTTTGCTTATCATGTCTTTTTGTGTATATCAATAGTATATCAATTTTATAAACAGGATTTTCAGTTATGTCACGTCAAAGTATTTTGACGAAGCATGCGCAGCTTAGCGAAATGCTAATCAGAGAAATTATTTCAGGTCACATACAAGATGGCTCGCGCTTGCCGTCAGAGCGCCAAATGGCTACTGAGCTTGATGTTGCTGTCGGAACACTTAGAAAAGCACTGGCTATTTTAGAAAAAAAAGGACTTCTGGAGCGCATTCAAGGCTCAGGTAATTATGTCAGGCATCGTAATGATGTAACAAGCATATACTCATTTTTCCGGCTTGAACTTCTGGGCGGCGGTGGCTTACCTACCGCAAAGGTCTTAAACGTTTCTAAGCTAATGAAACCCCATGATGCTCCTTTTTTCGGAGACTCAGCTTATGGCCACTGTATTAAAAGGTTAAGGTTTCTTAATGACCAACCTATTGCAATAGAAGAAATATGGCTGGACACCAGGTTTACAGACAAAATAACAGCGATAGACCTTAGCGATTCGCTTTACCTGTATTATAAAGAAAACCTAAATTTGATAATTTCACGTGTTCAAGACCTAGTAAGCGTAAATAATATACCAGATTGGTGCCCGTTAGAATCGCAAATGACATATGGGGATACTGTCGGTTATATTGAACGCACCAGCTGGGATCAGGAAGGCCACCCAGCAGAGTTTTCAAAAACATGGTTTAATCCTAAAATTGCGCATTATACCGCGCGCCTTTAAGTGAGACTAAAATATGAACAACAAAAAATATGGTATCATTGGATGCGGCATGATGGGTATAGAACACATCAAGAATATCGCCTTGCTGGACGGCGCAGAAGTAAACGCAGTATTCGATCCAGTTAGTACATTAGCGGCAGAGGCTGCAAACCTTGCAGGAGGTGCGCATATTGCCCCAACATTTGACGCAATGATCGAAGACGAAACGCTGGACGCATTAGTTATCGTCAGCCCAAATTTTCTCCATGTTGACCAGTTAGAAGCGATTTACAATGCGCGCTCTATTCCGGTTCTTTGTGAAAAACCACTTTTTACAGACCCCAATGATGAAGCCCGGGTGCAAAACCTCATACAAACCTGTTCTGAAAGAATTTGGGTTGCTATGGAATATCGCTATATGCCTCCAATAAAAGCACTGAGAGAAGAAGCATACGGCGTTACTGACAAGATCGAACTGTTAACCATTAGAGAACATAGATTTCCATTTCTTGAAAAAATAGGCGACTGGAACCGTTTTAATGAAAACACGGGCGGTACAATGGTCGAAAAATGCTGCCATTTCTTCGATCTCATGCGATTATTGCTGGGCGCTGAACCCGTGCGAGTATCCGCAAGCGCTGGCCAAATCGCCAATCACCTGGATGAAAAATATGATGGACGCACTCCTGATATATGGGATGGTGGCTATGTAATATTTGATTTTGATAACGGCGCGCGCGCAATGTTGGAATTATGCATGTTTGCCGACGGGTCAAAATGGCAGGAAGAGATCACAGCTATCGGTCGCAAAGGTAAAATTGAATGCCGCCTACCGGGGCCGCACAGGTTTTGGCCGCACAATATAGGACCACAACCAGAGCCCGAGGTATCTATACACCCCCGCCACCCCATAAACCCGACAACACGTACGATCAAAATCGACGAAACCCTCTTGAAAGCAGGAGACCATCATGGGTCAACTTTTTACCAACATCAACGTTTCCTTGAGGTGGTCAGAGGGATAACCAAACCAGAAGTTTCATTAAGTGACGGCCATATTGCCGTTATAATGGGGCTAGCAGCCCAGCGTGCGGCATCTGAAAAACGTGTCGTGGAACTTTCTGAATTTAAACAATAAAACTGTTGCTAAATAATTAAGAGCCAAACACATGGTTTTCAAAACGGTCAGCCGTAAATTCAATGATATATATAGCGGGATTATACTCGCTGGTATTATGGCCCTTGCCGCACGTTATGTCGCCGAACATTACGGTGCCCCTGCTATGCTTATGGCGCTCTTATTTGGCATGTCGATCAGCTCCTTAAGCTGCGAGAAAACAGCAGTTTCTGAGGGTATTCAATTTACAGCCAGTCATATTTTAAAACTCGGCATTATCTTGTTGGGGAGCCGAATAAGCGCAGATATTATCACTATCCTTGGCTGGAAAACCATAACACTCATTGTAACCGCAATGCTGGGAACACTTATTTTTGGGTATATAATAGGTAAAAGCTTGGGCCGAACAGCAGGCTTTGCCATTTTAACTGCTGGTGCAGTGTCAATCTGCGGCGCATCAGCCGCTATTGCAATCTCCAGCATATTACCACCAGACAAGGATAATGACCGAAACCTCTTATTCACTATTCTCTGCGTTACGATACTTTCAACAATAGCGATGATTGCCTATCCGGTGCTGATGGACGGGGTTGCCCCCTCAGAAATTGAAGCCGGTATCTTCATCGGCGCAACCATACACGATGTTGCACAGGTAATAGGAGCAGGCTTTTCGGTCTCTGACGAAGTTGGCGAAACTGCAACATTGGTAAAACTGATGCGCGTTTCCTTATTAGTGCCTGTTGTTATCGGCATTTCTATTCTCTTTCGAACACAAAAATCTGATATTCCTGCAAATACAGTCAAATCAAATCGGCCAGTTTTTCCTATCTTCATACTAGGTTTCATTGCGCTTGCCACACTGAATAGCTTGGCTTTACTGCCTGAATATATAGTCGAATTTATGAATGAACTTTCATCATGGGCACTCCTAACCGCAATTGTTGCAGCAGGTGCTAAAACCAACCTTAAAGAAATCTTGGCTTTTGGATATATACCCATCTTATTGCTTATATTAGAAACCTTATTCTTGGCTGCTATCGTTATAGCGGGGCTAGTTATCTGGTACTAATGCGAGCATTTGACCTCACATTACCCGATACATCACCTTGCCTGTAAACTTCAATTGATCCCCTGTTTCGTTTCAGAGCAAGTGCCAATTACAAACATTTAACCACTTGAAAGTAAATATTAAAAATACTTCCTGCATCAAATTGAAATAATACCCATTTCATGATTGATATACAATTCATTCATTTAAGTAGACGTTCATAAAATGCTTTGTCATAGTTGTGATATCCAAATGTTGACTGCTGCAACTCTATTATAATGCTGCATCACTTTTAGAGGAGGGGAATTTAATGAACAAAACACTTGTTTCATCAACAAGCTTAATAGCGCTTGCCTTAGGCTTATCGGTCCAAGCCCACGCTCAAGACACACAAGATAACGACGATGGCTGGGAACTAGAAGAAATCATCGTTACAGCACAGAAAACAGAGCAAAGCCTTCAGGATGTTCCGACGGCTGTTTCTGTGTTAAGTGCAGATGCAATCGAAAAGGCTTTTCCCAGCAATAATCTGGAAAGCTTAACAACTTTAATACCCTCGGTTAGTTTCCGAAAAGGTTCAACTAATGCAAACTCTGCTATTACCATCCGCGGGATTGGTACAATTTCATTTTCAGACGCCGCTGAACCAAGTGTCGCAACAGTTGTTGACGGTGTTGTTCTAGGGCGCTCGGGCCAAGCATTTGGCGATCTGTATGATATTGCCCGTATTGAAGTATTACGCGGCCCTCAAGGCACTCTATTTGGAAAAAATGCATCAGCAGGTGTTGTTAATATCGTAACACTTGAACCAAATCAGGAAGAACTGGAAGGCTATATTTCCGCATCATACTTTGAAGACCAGGAATATCGCCTCAAAGGTAGAGTGTCCGGACCTATCACTGATACAGTCGCAGCCAGCCTTACCGTTAGCCGTAGTGAATTTGATGGCTTCATTAGAAACCTTGCCAACAATCGTGATGTCAATGGCTATGATCGTTGGGGCGGCCGGGCACAAGTCCTATGGCAACCTGACGACAGTTTCAGAGCATTATTCACCTACGAGCATAACGAAACAGACGATGATTGCTGTGCAGACATTCCTGCCTTAGCGGCAAATAATGGCAGGTTTGCAGATTCACTTGCACCTCCCGGAGGGCAAGGCATTGTATCAAACGGTAACGAGCGTCCTATCGCTGATATTCAACTCGATACTCGCGTTATTGATCAAGATTTTGAAACACGTACCATCAATAATTTTGATGCTTTCTCAATCAATTTGGAAAAAGAAGCATTTGGCGGCCATATCCTAACCTCAATTACATCTTTCCGCGAATGGTCAAATACTGAATTCCGTGAAGGTGATTTTACATCAACAGGCGGGCAATCGGACCAGTCGGTATTTGGTGTCCCGTTTCTTCTTCATGATGTCGGAACACGCGATAATAGCCAGTTCAGTCAGGAACTCAGAATACAGGCACCTGAAGACTCTGCCATCAATTATCAACTAGGCGCTTATTATTTTGACCTTCAGATTGAGTCAGACTTTACACGCGAAGCAAGCTGCCAAAACAATGGCGGTCAAAACCAACCTATTCTGGATGCGAACCCGGGCCTAACCTGTAATGCTAACGATATCGTATCAGCAACCAACTTTGCATTTGTAGATTTTGACAACTTTGCCCTATTTGGACAGGCTGATTACGATATAATCGAAGGCCTGAATATTTTTGCGGGTGCGCGCTGGACAAGAGATGAGGTTTCTTTTGTTAACAGCCGCGTCAATAATGACCCGTTCGGGCGCCAAGGTGTTGGTGTGCGACCTGATTTACCAAACAGCCAATTTGGCTTTGGCTCTGGTGGGTTCGCTGTTCCCAATACCAATGTTCCAACCGGCGAATTAGATGCCGATGGTAATCCAATATTAATTAGTGTTCCTGCGTTTTCAGGTGAGACAACAGAGAATGACTTTTCTGTTCGTGCCGGTTTACTGGCTGACCTGGGCCAGCTGTTTGAAGCAGACGAAAACTACGGGAGTATATATTTTACCTACGCACAAGGCTATAAAGGTCCTGCGTTCAATGTATTCTTTAACCAAGGTGTAAATGATACTGTTCCAATCGGCCCTGAAACTTCTGATCATTTTGAAATCGGCTATAAATATGCTGGATCGCGCCTTGCATTTAATCTTGCCCTTTATCACACAGATATATCGGGTTTTCAGGCAAACTCATTTGATAACTCAACGGGCGTTACCATTACGCGGCTTACAAACGCTGGTGATGTGCGCACGCAAGGTATTGAATTTGATGCAAGTTGGGCAGTGCACGAATACTTAACCGTTTCAGGATCATTCGCCTTAAACGATGCTGAAATTGTGGCTTTTAATTCTCCGATTGATCCCACCACTGGACAGCCTGAGTTTCCAGACGGCGTATTCAGCGGCGTAGATTTGTTATTCTCACCGGATTTCAACTGGAATATCGGCGGTGACTTCCATTACCCGGTTAATGATGAGTTAGAGCTGAACATTACAACGACTTTCTCACATGTGGATGAACAAGAAAGCTTCCTGCCAGGTGGCAATCCTGACCCAACTATCAATCCGTTTCCTCTTCCTGCCCAAGGTTTGCTACCGGATTATAATCTATGGAACTGGACTGTGGGCGTGACTTACAAAGAAAAATACTCCTTAACGGTTATTGTTAATAACCTGTTGGACGAATCTTTTGTAACGACCAACTCAGGTGATGTATTTAGATTCCAAATTCCACGTGAAGCAGACAGATATTTCGGGGTAAACTTCCGCGCAGACTTTTAGGGTGGCGAATACGAATAACCACTAAATATTTTAAAAGACTTGTAAATATTGTTTTATGAGTCTTTTTTATTTTCAAAGCTTCTCTAACTCAGAAAAGAAAACATAGACATGCCGACAAATCATAGCAGAAGACATTTCATGGCATCAATGGGAGCTGCGAGCGCTCTATTACCCGCCTCCTCTTTGCTGGCAGACGCTATATATAGCCAACAAGGGGAAACCATTGACCCGGCGCAATCCAAACCTGGCCTAACCCTTTTAGGGGACCGACCAGTCAACATGGAAACACCGCCACACCTGCTGGATGATGATATCACGCCCTCAGAGCGATTATTTGTACGCAACAATGGCCTGCTTCCCGACGAAAAAGATATAAACATTCACGATTGGACACTTGAAATAGACGGCGAAGTAGAAAACCCGCTTTCCCTGTCTATTAATGACCTGAAGTCGCAATTTAAAGTTGTCACAAAACGCATGGTTATAGAATGCGGCGGCAATGGCAGGCGCTTTTTCACTCCGGGCGCATCAGGCAATCAATGGACATTTGGCGCTGTTGGCTGCCCAGAATGGACCGGCGTTAGGCTGCGCGATGTTCTAAACGCTGCCAAACTCAAACCAAGCGCCGTTTATACAGGGCATTACGGTGCTGATATTCACCTTTCTGGCGACCCGGAAAAAGCACCTTTGTCCCGCGGGGTACCAATATCAAAGGCTATCGAAGAACATTCGATGATTGTTTGGGCGATGAACGGTGAAGACCTTCCGCTTCTTAACGGCTATCCTTTACGTCTTATCATCCCCGGTTGGCCCGGCTCTTGCTCACAGAAGTGGCTGACACGTATCTGGGTCCGCGACCAGATACACGATGGCCCCAAGATGGGCGGAAAATCATATCGGGTTCCCGCATACCCTGTCCCGCCAGGTACCAAAGTGCCAGATGAAGATATGAAAATTATCGAAAGTATGCCGGTAAAGTCACTGATTACCTATCCTAAAACAGGCACAAAAATAAACCGCGCAGAAACTACAACCATTCGCGGCCACGCTTGGGCCGGCGATATTGCAGTTCAATCCGTTGATATTTCGCTGAACTTTGGTGCAACATGGATTCCCACCAAACTTTCCCCCGCTGTTAACAAGTATGCATGGCAACGTTGGAGCGTGGAAATCCCTCCTCTTCATCAAGCTGGTTACTATGAAATATGGGCGCGGGCTACCGATAATAACGGGGTTGCTCAACCCCCAACAACACCGGGATGGAATCCAAAGGGATACCTCAATAATATGCAACACCGTATCGCAATGTTTGCTCTATAACCCCTTAACCTCAGATGAGGAACAATTGTTGTGAAACTATATTTAGTGTCAGTTATTATAAGTCTCATCCTTATTAGCGCTTGCTCTGAGAAAAATAGCACGTCTATTAATAAAAAAACCGGTAAACACCCGGCACCAACAACAGAGCAGCTCTCGGCTCAACAATTTGCGCGCATAAAAAAAATTGCTGATACCTGGCAATCTCAACCGCTATATTCGGTCCCGTACGATACAATCGACCCCAACATTAGCGTCAGTATAGAAGCAGCTAGTTCCAGATTTAATCCAGATGATGAATACTGGGGGCTTCCGCGCGATAATGGAACGGAAGAGTTAGTCGCTGCATATTGTAGCGCTTGTCATAGCCTCAGAATAGTTATGCAACAACATGCGTCTCAGTCTCGTTGGGACGAACTTCTCAACTGGATGGTAGAAAAACAAAATATGCCCCCTCTCGAAACAGAAGACCGCGACCATATATTAAATTACCTAGCTAAACATTTTTCCAACTAGTAATATCCTTCAGATACTGAAAATTTAGATATGTAAATATTTTGAACATTGAGTAAATTTATTCTTAATATTCCACCTGCATTCAGCGCTCTACCTTAAGACACGAGAGCACCAAGAATATACGGTTTCTCAGACTAACGGGGTTACATATGCCACAATTCCCACCCGTCATTATCTTAGCAGGCGGTAAAAGCGAACGCTTCGGCGTTCAAGATAAAGCAACAGCAAAACTGAACGGTCTTGCTCTTATTAACCACATGATCAGCCGGTTAAAGTTACAAACCAATACAATATGTATTTCTGGTTCCAAGGCCTATGGAGCAAATCTTACGGTCATTCCAGACACGCAAGCTTTCAACGGACCCGCAGCCGCCTTACATGCTATCGCAGAGCATTTTCAAGACATACAATATTTTATAACCGTCCCTGTCGATGCACCGTTTATCCCAAATGACTTAGTACCAACTTTACAAGCGCACGGCCCAACTACAATCGCCAAAACACAAGAGGACATCCATCCAACAGTAGGTATTTGGTCTACCGATACATTACGCCAATATTTTTCCAGCCTCGACACAGGGGCAAACCCTTCACTTCGAAAAATCGCAGAGGTCTGTAATTGCACCTATGCTGATTTCCCTAACGCAGGCCAATTCCTTAATATAAATTCTAAAGCCGATTTAAAATTAGCAGAGAGCTATTTATCAAAGAGCCAATAAGGTTAACTCGCCAACCATAACTTTATCCGCTCCAGCCAAAGTCCTGTAGGTCAATTTTGAAGTTATGACGCATAAAACTTTCCATATACGATGTAAGTTGCCTCGGGTTGAAACAATGGCCATCAAAGAATATTGTGTCAGCAATCTCAATATCATCGCTTAGCTTACCCATTATATTGGAACGCGCGCCGTCTAATCTGTAATCTTCTTCCGGATATGGAATATTAAGCTCGTTTGCTGCGTCACGGTAAACTTCAGGCAAATAGGCGTGCTCAACAATTGTACGGGCATTGATCGGTTGATCAATCTGCCCCCAACGAGCCATTTGTGTCAAAAACCATAATGCATGTGATCGCCAAGGGAAATTAGCATGATTTTCTTGAAATATCAGTGAACGACTACCTTCCATAATGTTGGAAGCAACAGGGCCGGCTCTTTGTAGCAAACTGCTAGCAATAACGCCCACATCTAATCCAAGATACGATGTTGATGCTAAAATATCTATGGCTTCTTCCAAATGATCAGCTCGCGTCAGCCAATTCACCGCCAATAGCAGGCTTTTCACCATAGCCCTATGGGTTCTTGGGTTTTGTTGTGCCCAACCATGCCCAACAGCTAGAACCTTTTCCGGCATATGGGTCCAAATATCTCGCGACCTTAAAATCGGATAACCAACATCTTCAGCCATTGCAATCGTATTCCAAGGCTCTCCAACGCAAAAAATATCAACTTTACCATTCCGCATTTCTTCTACAAGCTGATCTGGATTAGAAACAAGAATTCGAACATCACGGTCAGGATCAATGCCTTCGCTTGCAAGCCAATAACGCATAGCATAATTGTGCGATGAATAAGGAAAAACCACGCCAATTTTCAAGGCTTCTGCCTGAGTTAGAATACGCTCTCGAATTATAGACTTTAGGGCCTTGGCAACATTTTTTGCATTATAAGGTGCCGTGTCTAATTGTTCGTGTATTTGCTGGCGCAACAATTTTGATACTGTAATTCCATTGCCATTTAGATTTATCGAAAACGCAGTCACAAGCTTTTCTATAGAAAATGTATTTGCTAGCCAACTTGCAGGCACCATGGGCGCCAGAACATGACCTGCCTGTAATCTACCACCCGCGAGCTTATCACGCATAACAGCCCATGATCTTTCACGCACCAGTTCCACATCCAGACCGTTTTGAGCAAAAAAGCCTTTCTCTTTGGCTATAATAATCGGCGCCGCATCACTTAATCGCATAAAACCAATGCGCAATTTATCAGAAACATACCCACCCATTACAATCCCCCTTCACCATCGAAAAGGCTTGCAACTTCGAGCATACTTTCAGCAATTTCCTTAATGGTTTTGCTTTGCTTCATTGCCATTTTTCGCATTGCAACATACGCGTCATTTTCAGACAAGCTTCGCTTTTGCATCAAAAGGCCTTTAGCCCTCTCAATAACTTTACGCGCCTCAAGGTCTGCTTTCGACTTTTCGAGATCTTGCCAGAGCGCATTGAACATTTTGAAGCGCTCAATTGCGATTTCAAGCACTGGCAAAACCCGCTCGCGTGAGAGGCCATCCACGATATAGCTACTAACACCAGCCCTCACCGCTTCCTTTGCGAGAGCACCATCACCTTTTTCAACAAACATCACAATTGGTCGGGGATTATTGCGCGCAACAATTTGCAAGTTCTCAATCGTATCCCGTTCAGGGCTTTCGCAATCAATTATGATTGCGTCAGGTTGGGATCGTTCAATTTTGTCTAAAAGGTCGGCACCGGATTTCAGTGCAACATGTTGCACAACCGCAGCGCCCTGAAGCCCTGCTTCTACAATTTTAGCGCGCTCCATATTGCTATCAAGCAACAAGACAAACAATGGTGGTTCATTCAGGATATTCATGTCAGTATCAAAACTAGAGTTAGAGCCTATGTTAATCAAATTATCTTAGAGGCAATTGCGTGACTTTCCAGATGTTTCTTTAATTCTGTTTGCCGCATCAGGCCGCAGCATCAATTGCATACTGTTTACTGACCGTTCCATGCAAAACACTGCTACACCTGAATACATCACCGACTGCTATTAAAACAGGGTTATCTGTTATAATCTCCAGAGTGCACAGTGATGTAAGCGTTTCCCGGTGAAACATCTGTCCTTCACGTGCGATCGCTTCACCAATGATTACTGGTGTTGCCGGATCCATACCGCTCATAATTAAGGTTTTCCCAAGTTTCCTCGCCATTCTACCCCCCATATATATCATTAATGTTGTTTTGCCGTCCGCATATGCCTCCCAGTTCTTATCGGGCATAGCGCCTTTTGAACCATAAGCAGTGACAAATTTCACACCATGTGCATGCTTGCGGTGAGTAAGTGACATTTTGATCTCTGATGCCATTGCAGAAGCGGCAGTAATACCGGAAACAACATCAACCTCTACACCAGCCTGTTCAAGTTTTTCAATCTCTTCGCCAGTACGACCAAATATCATTGGATCACCGACTTTCAAGCGAACAACATGCTTACCTGCCTTTGCAAGGTCAATTATTAACGATGTAATATCCTGCTGGCGGCATGACGCTTTCCAGCCACGCTTACCCACTGAAAAAAATTGTGCTTTAGGATTACCAAGCTCTAAAATTTCGCCTGTTACTAGATCATCAAATAGAATAGCATCAGCTGATTGGAGCGATTTAATAGCACCAAGCGTTAGATAATCCACACTACCGGGGCCAGCTCCCACAATAGATACTTTGCCTTTATCCCCAAGATTAGTGCCTCTGGTCAAATATCGCCAAACTCGACTTAAGGGTTGTCCACGCTCTATACGCCCCCCCATATTTACAGGTTTACGCATGTATTTTCTCCCTTAAAAGCCGCGTGATATCCGAGCGACAGGATCCGCAATTCGTACCGGCACTGGTTTTATGGCTGACTGCGTCAACAGTCTTACAGCCGCTAGCCAACGCCGCTGTAATCTGGTTCACTCCTACATTCATACAAGAGCATACAATGGCACCAATATCCGGCATATCACTGCTTGAAGTGCCAGCCAGTACCGACAATTTGGATAATCCCTCATAAGCTTTCCCAATACGACTAATTGCCCAAGACCTGGAAACAAGAACAGGCTCGTTGGCAACATAAAACAGACCAAGCAAGAGGCCTCCCTTGTAAAACCCAAACCTACGATTACCAGAGGCACTGTCAGAGTATTCAAGGCATTCAATTGCCGCCTCAAAATTTACAGCACTGTCACTAATCAAAGAGGTAATACGGTCACAAAGGGCACTAATCTCAAGTGTTTCTCCAGCAACTTCTAACCGTACACCCTGATCACCAGCAGGTGCCTTAACCCAATACCCTGCAAGGTCATCTAAAACTATCGCATTAATATTAGATGCATTAAAAACGGCAAAGCCAAATACCCTAGCATCATATTTTTCAACGTTGGCATAGGTCGATTTCAACGCAGGCTGACCAGATACAGGGTCTATGACTGGTGCAACAAGAGTATCAACGCGGGCTTTTGCAGCAAACTGATTATTCCAGTGGATAGGTACAAAAATATTACCGTCTTCAACCTTATCAGTGATTAGCACCCGCACGATAATCTGACCATATGGAGAGCGTATTCTAGCCAAATCAGCGTCTTTGAGGTTAAGGGTTTTTGCGTCATTTACCGACACTTCCACAAAGGGCTCACTGATATGATCGCTTAATTTTGGCGCTTTGCCTGTCCTTGTCATGGTATGCCAATGGTCGCGGATGCGGCCTGTATTTAATATAAATGGATAACCCTCGACAGGGTTTCTTCTATTAATTGGTTGTTTAAAGGCCGCCGGTACAACGAAGTTTGCCCGCCGATTATGTGTATAGAAATCACCATCAGCAAACAGGCGTTTATTGCGCGCGTGCCTAGATTTTTCATGCTGGGCACTGATTGGCCATTGAAGCGTTTCAACCTCATTATAGCTCTCAAGATCGAATGCATCTAAATCGGTAAAATCAAGCGCACGAGTATTATTGTTTTCAAACGAACTTAAAGCTGTGTATTCGTTAAATATCTCATGAGGTGCCCTATAGTTAAAAGCATCACCCCACCCCATTGCTGTCGCAACATTACAAATCTGTTTCCAGTCTGCCCTCGCTTCACCAGGAGCGGCCATAAAACTGCGTTGACGTGACATGCGCCGCTCAGAATTGGTTACCATGCCGTCTTTTTCCCCCCACCCAAGTGATGGTAAAAGAATATCGGCACATTCTGCGGTGTCCGTAAAAGGGGTTACATCAGATACAATAACAAGGTCACAGGCTTTTAAGGCTGCTTTTACTCTATCAGCATCAGGCATACTCACGACCGGATTGGTTGCCATAATCCATATCGCTTTAATGTCGCCGCGTTCAACAGCGTCAAACAGGTCAACAGCTTTCAAGCCTTGCTGATCAGCAACAGTTGGTGCATTCCAAAACCGTTTCACACGGTCACGGTCTTCGACACTTTCAAGCGACATATGGCTTGCAAGTTGATTTGCAAGCCCGCCAACTTCACGACCTCCCATTGCATTTGGTTGGCCAGTGATTGAAAATGGCCCCATGCCCGGCCGGCCAATACGGCCCGTCATTAAATGGCAATTAATGATGCAATTAACCCGGTCAGTACCATCAGTTGCCTGATTAACCCCTTGTGAGTAAACAGTGACTGTTTTTTCTGTTTTGGAAAAAAGCTCAAAAAACGCTTCTAGTATATCAATAGATACCCCTGTAGCCTCTACTGTCGTTATCAAATCCCAGTTTTCACTAGCGCCCACAAGGCTTTCATAATTATTCGTATGATTATCAATGAACGTTTTATCAGTGCAGTCATTTTCCAAAAGATAACGCGTCAAGCCCATGAAAAGATCAACATCGCTGCCACTTTTCAATTGAATATGCATATCAGCAAGTTCAGTTGTTGCAGTTTTACGAGGATCAAGAACAACAATTTTCATTTCCGGACGCGCTTCACGGGCTGCTAGAAGGCGTTGAAATATAACAGGGTGACACCATGCAAGGTTAGAACCTACTAAAACAACAACGTCAGCCAATTCAAGGTCTTCATAACAACCCGGCACAATATCTCCGCCAAACGCACGTTTATGCCCAGCTACAGAGGAGGCCATACATAATCTGGAATTAGTATCGATATTTGCTGTCCCAATGAACCCTTTCATTAGCTTGTTAGCAACATAATAATCTTCAGTAAGAATTTGCCCTGAAACATACAAAGCAACAGCCTCGGAACCGTATTTATTGATAGTAGCAGTAAATTTATCTGCAATCGTATCAATCGCTGTATCCCAAGATGCTCTCTCGCCAGAGATCATCGGGTACAGAAGGCGATCAGTCGTACCGAGCGTATCAGCAAGCGTAGACCCTTTAGAACATAAACGTCCATAATTTGCCGAATGCTCAGGGTCGCCCATTACTGTTGGCTTGTTACCTTCCTGTGTAACAAGGACACCGCAACCAACACCACAATAGGGACAAGTGGTTTTAACGGTACGTTTTATGACACCAGGCTCGTTCAATGTTCGCAAACCTCGCCATTTTCATCGATCAGCAAATGGACATACTCATCGATAATTTTTGTTGCCTTGGTGGCGGTTTTGCCCTCATCCAAGCCTTGTGCTTTTCCTGTTTTCAAGGAAATTACCCAATTATGTAGTGGGCAAGTTACAGAAGCATCATGAATAATACCCTGACTTAGAGGCCCCCCCTTATGCGGGCATTGGTCATCAAGCGCATATATATCACCATTTGCTGTTTTAAAAAGCGCTACACAGCCACCACGTGTTTTAATAATCCGTGATCCACGGACCGGAATATCACTCGTATGGCAAACCTTGGTCCAAACCTGATCTATGACCATTATACTTCCTCCAACACTGCGGGTGACGGCGCAACAACTTCAATTGGGATAAATTCTTTCTTGCCTTCTCCCTGAGTTCGTTCTTCCCATGGATCTGTTTGGAAGAATGTCTGAGAGAAAACAAACCGATCATAATAAGCCCGCCTTTGCTCGGCGTCTTCCACTAACGTTTCACGGATGTAATCGAGGCCAACTTTATCCGCCCATTTATAAAGGCGGTCCAAATATTTGGCCTGCTCGCGGTACATCTGCATCAAGGCGCCGATATGTTCCATCACCTCATCTTCGGTCTCGACAACGCACAAAACCTCGGTAGCTTTAACGTGCATACCGGCAGCCCCGGCAAAGTGAATTTCATATCCACCATCGATACAAATAATACCCATATCTTTACAGGTGGCTTCAGAACAATTCCGCGGGCAGCCAGATACTGCAAGTTTCACTTTATGTGGTGCCCAACTACCCCAGAGGAAACGTTCAAGCTTGATACCAAGGCCCGTGGAATCCTGTGTGCCAAAACGACACCAATCAGTGCCGACGCATGTTTTAACTGTGCGCAATCCTTTTGCATATGCATGGCCTGAAACCAGCCCGGCAGAATTTAAATCTGCCCATACACCCGGCAAATCTTCCTTTTTCACTCCCAACAGATCAATCCGTTGACCGCCGGTAACTTTCACACTCGGTATTTCGAACTTGTCGGCAACATCTGCGATCGCACGAAGTTCATCCGGCGTGGTCATACCGCCCCACATGCGCGGCACTACAGAATATGTCCCATCTTTTTGAATATTGGCATGTACACGCTCATTGATGAAACGTGACTGAGCATCATCTTTATATTCACCCGGCCAAGCGGCCAGCAGATAATAGTTAAGTGCAGGACGGCATTTCGCACACCCACATGATGTTTTCCACTCCATCGCCTGCATAACAAGCTGCATGGATTTAAGGTTACGACCCGTAATAACCCGCTGCACATCTTCATGTGTAAAATCTGTACATCCACACATCACTTGGCCTGCACTGGCGTCGAATTCTTCACCAGCCGCCATTGCCAACAGTTTTTCAACTAAACCAGTACAACTACCACAAGATGCAGAAGCTTTGGTATGCAGCCTTACATCATCAATAGACTGAAGGCCTTTTTCAGTGATTGCACTTGTAATGTCGCCCTTACATACGCCGTTGCAGCCACAGATTTCTGTGTTATCGGGCAATGCTGCAACGGCTGCCATAGGGTCCGGCTCACCAGCGCCAGCATACGCTGGTCCAAAAATTAACGTGCTGCGCAAGTCGGAAATGTCAGTTTTATCTTTTAAATTCTGGAAGAACCAAGCGCTGTCCGCTGTATCACCGTAAAAAACAATCCCAACAATAATATTATTTTCAAGCACAAGGCGCTTATAGATACCTGCTGCTGCGTCCCGGAGAACAATTTCTTCCCGTCCTTCACCATCAGAAAAATCACCAGCCGAATAAAGGTCAACGCCTGTAATCTTGAGTTTGGTTGCCGTTATCGACCCAGTATATTCAGCATTAAACTCACCTGCCAGTTGACGGCCAATAACCTTAGCCATTTCATATAATGGAGCGACAAGGCCGTAACAGACACCTCTATGTTGAACACACTCGCCAACGGCAAAAATATTATCGTCTGACGTATGCATCGTATCAGAAACAACGATGCCGCGCTCTACATCAAGCCCTGCGGTAAGAGCAATAGACGTGCTGGGCTTAATACCAACTGCCATACAAACCATATCTGCTTCAAGATGGGTACCGTCCTCAAGAAGGATACCTGTTACATGGGTTTCACCAGTAATTTCCTTGGTATTCGCAGAAGTTAGAATATTGATGCCGCGGCGTTCGATTTCTGCTTGTAAAAGAGCCCCTGCTGCTTCATCGAGCTGTCGTTCCATCAATGTCGGCATTAAATGTACGACGGAAACATCCATGCCTTGCATTTTAAGACCAACAGCAGCCTCCAGCCCCAATAAGCCACCGCCTATAACAATGGCATGCCCACCTTTTTTGGCGTAACCGAGCATTGCATCCACATCATCTAAATCACGGTAGGTTACAACACCATCAAGATCATGACCTGGAACCGGAATTATAAAGGGGCTAGAGCCGGTTGCGACCAACAGCTTGTCATAACTCGTTTCACAACCGTTATGATCCGTTACTATCTGAGCTGCTCTATCAATAGCTTCAATACGGATACCTTTATGGAGTGTAATATTATGCTTTCTATACCAATCCTCATCATGGATAATGATATCCTTATATGCCTTTTCCCCTGATAAAACTGGCGACAGCATGATCCGATCATAATTGACCCGAGGTTCTGCATTAAAAATAGTGATATCATACATATCAGGCTTAAGGTCGAGCAAGGTTTCCAGCACCCTGCCCGGTGCCATGCCATTTCCGATTACGACTAGTTTTTTCTTCATGTTTTATACTCCGTACCGAATGATTGTCCTACGTGACTATTCGGGACTTGAATTCGGTTTGTATCCAGAAAACCTCGGTGGATGTCTTTCCACATTCATGTTTTCGGCTTCAAAACCGCTGTTCATTGTGCATCAATGCGTGTGAATGAGCCGCCGTTGGCCCAGAGAATAACCAGAGCGTTCCTAGGTTCCGGTTTTCTCATGAATTTCGTATTCCTCCAGGAAGGATAAAACCTCCTGCCGGTAATGATAATAATCAGGGTGTTCCAAAAGAGCCTTGCGGCTTCGAGGTCTCGGCAAGTCAACCTTCATGACTTTTCCAACACGTGCATGAGGGCCATTAGTCATCATCACAACATAGTCCCCAAGCAAAATCGCTTCATCAACATCATGTGTTACACAAACTGATGTTACTTGCGTACGCTGCCAAACATCCATCAGCACTTCCTGAAGGTCCCAACGTGTTAATGAATCGAGCATCCCGAAAGGTTCATCAAGCAAGAGTAATTTGGGGGATAGAGCAAAAGCGCGTGCAATCCCGACACGTTGCCGCATACCATTAGATAACTCGCTTGCTCTGCGTTGCATGCTGTCTTTCAGGCCAACTCTTGTGAGATAATATTCAATAATTTCCTGACGTTCTTTTTTGCTCGTATGTGGATAAACCCGCTCAACTCCCAAAGCGACATTTTCATATGCTGTTAACCAAGGAAACAGACTTGGTGATTGGAAGACAACCCCCCTGTCAGGCCCTGAATCTGTGACTTCTTTCCCGTCAAGAACGATACCGCCGTCAGAAACATCTGTTAGCCCTGCTGTCATCGTTAATACTGTCGATTTACCGCAACCTGAATGACCGATCAGGGATACAAATTCGCCCTTTGCGATATTTAAATTGAATTTATCAACAACAGTTAGAGGCCCTTTGGGCGTCGGGTAGGTTTTAGTGACATTATAGTATTCAACATACCGTTTGATATCCTGAATCTGTTTATTCTTAATCGCTTTAATCGTTTCAGGAAGTTCAGGGTCAACTATACTCTCAGCGGCCTTATTTTTTGAAGCTGACTTCTTATTTCTAGAATAAAGGTGCTTTGCTTCTTTCAAACCCTTTTTGAGGCCACCGGCTGTTGCCGTTATAGGAACAACATTAGGGAGGTGGGTGCCCGCAGCGCCCTCGGCTTGCTTAATGCCGATATCCATTAAGTAGTTGGTAATTGTTTGACGCAACTCAATGAATTCACGGCTATCATTAATCGATTTCCGGTCTCTTGGTCGAGGAATATTGACCTTAAAGGTTTGCCCAAGCGATGCATTTGGCCCCGGCGTTAGAGGAATAATTCGATCCGCGAGCAAAATCGCCTCATCAACATCATTAGTAATCAAAATAACGGTCTTTTTTTCTCGTGACCAGATTACCTCAAGCTCATCCTGTAAATTAGCACGTGTAAGGGCATCCAAGGCACTGAAAGGCTCATCTAATAATAAAAGGCGCGGGTTGATCGCAAGGGCACGCGCAACATTAACCCGCTGGCGCATCCCCCCCGAAAGCTCAGCAGGTTTACGGTCACGTGCATGGCTAAGACCGACCATTTCGACATAATGGTGCACACGCTCCATTACCTCTTTTTCCGGTAATTTAGGGAACACAGCCTTTACCGCCAGCTTAATATTACCAACAACGGATAACCAAGGCATCAAGGAATAGTTCTGAAAAACTACACCACGATCTGACGATGCCCCTTTGACAGGTTTACCGTCAAAAATAACCTTACCTTTATTTGCTTCGATCAAGCCCGCAATAAGCGAGACTAGCGTTGTCTTTCCACTACCTGAAAAGCCAACAATTGCAACAAACTCATTTTCTTCGATCTCAAGGTTTATATCGCTTAAAACTTTTGTTGTGTCAGGCCCGTTTCCATAAGACTTTGCAATATTTTCAAGGGTCAAAATAGCCATATGATCACTCCCTATCGCTTGTCTGAAAAGCTAAAGAGTGCTTGTAGTGTGAACATAATCCGGTCCAACAAGAAGCCGATGATACCAACCGTCAGTACCGCCACCATAATCTTTGCAAGCGATGATGATGATCCGTTCTGAAATTCATCCCATACGAATTTACCAAGCCCCGGATTTTGTGCCAGCATTTCTGCGGCAATCAGCACCATCCAACCAACCCCTAAAGACAAGCGAAGCCCCGTAAACATCAACGGTAACGACGATGGAATAACCAACTTAAAAATCTTATCCGATGTCTTTAACTGAAGAACTTTTGCTACATTCAAAAGGTCTTTATCAATTGAGGCCACACCAAGCGCTGTATTAATCAGGGTCGTCCACATAGAACACAATGTCACAGTTATTGCTGAAATCAGAAACGACTTAGGCATCGCGTCACTTACATTTACATAAAGTGCAGAGACAATCATGGTTACAATTGGTAACCACGCCAGAGGGGATACAGGTTTCAAAACCTGAATAATCAGAGTAAGAGCGGAATTAACAGTACTGCTTAATCCACAGAAAATACCGAGTGGCACAGCAACCAAAGTAGCGACCAAAAACCCAAAGAATACCGTTTTTAGCGATGTGAATATTTGATCAAAATACGTTGGTTTCCCTGTGAAATTTCTCTGTTTAACTTTTTCAGGTTTGCCGTCCGCGATATATTTTGCGTTGCGAGCTTCCTGACGCTCATAAAATTTTTCTGCCTTAAGGCGTGTTGCTTTATGATCTTCAATCAAAAGGCCAAATTGTTCCCACACAGCAACGGGGCCAGGTATTTCGCCGAGGCTGGTTTTGATCTGTGATGCACCGCTAGACCACATCATTACAAAAACAGCAACCGCCAACAACGGCAGAACAAGCACTCGCCATATTTCCTTTAACTGCCCTCTGGGGTCTTCGCGTTTGGCAAGCTTTATGAAGGGGTTAATAAAACCCAGCCCAATAATGGAGAAAAAGTTCATTACTTTTTGAAGCGTGAAAAAAGTAATGACTTTCCTTGAAAACCCTTTTGAATTTCCCGCTTTTATTTCTGCATCAGCTTTTGTGGGAGCACTTGCAGCATCAACTTCTGCAACTTCAACAATACTTTCATTGATAGAGTTTTCATTGATAGGCTCCGCCTGCATACCAAGCTGTTCCTTATCGCTTATTTTTACATTGGAATACGACATTCATTTATCCCTAGTGCGGTGCACAGTCTTCTCTAGTTGTTTCATTTTAAATCCTGAAGTGTAGGCACACCTTGTTCGCATTCTGGCCATTTATTCAGTCGATGCGGTTACAATTTCTGCAACCGTTTCGCTTGCTTTCAAGCCTATGGAAAACTTTTCGAGATATGCATTTGGTTTTTTGCCGTCGAACTCGACACCATCAATAAAACCTGCCTGCGGTGCCTTAAATCCATCAGTACCGAAGGGGAAATCCACTTTTTGAGCCTTGCCTTCATCAATGAGCAATTGAGCAGCCTGCATATAGATCTTTGGCTTATAGACTTTCTTGGCGACGTCCATATACCAGCTATCGCTTTTCCCTTCGCTAATTTGGCCCCAACGTCGCATTTGAGTCAGGTACCAAATTGCATCTGAATAGAAAGGGTATGTTGCATAATAACGGAAGAAAACATTGAAATCGGGCACTTCTCGCTTGTCGCCTTTTTCATATTCAAATGTACCCGTCATTGACGCCGCAATAACATCATAATCAGCACCGACATATTCTGACTGGGAAATAATTTTTACGGCCTCTGCACGATTGGCATTATTATTTTCGTCGAGCCAGATTGCCGCCCGGATGAGAGCTTTAACAACGGCAATATGGGTATTTGGGTTTTCTTTCGCCCAAGCCGATGAAACACCGAATACTTTTTCAGGGTTATTTTTCCAGATTTCATAATCTGTTACTACGGGTACACCAATGCCCTTAAATACCGCTTGCTGGTTCCACGGCTCACCAACACAGTAACCATAAATTGTACCGGCCTCAAGCGTTGCAGGCATTTGAGGGGGAGGTGTTACCGATAACAGTGCATCGGCATTAATCTGACCCGTGATATCCTGTACGCCGTAATACCCTGGATGAATACCACCAGCCGCCAACCAATAGCGTAGTTCATAATTATGTGTTGATAAGGGAAATACCATGCCCATATTGAAGGGCTTGCCGTCTTCGCGGAAACTATCGACAACAGGTTTTAATGCGTCTGCTTTGACTGGGTGCACGGGTTTACCATCGTTACCCATCGGCACATTAGCTTTCATCTGTTGCCAAATATCGTTTGACACAGTGATGCCATTTCCGTTCAAATCCATAGAAAAGGCGGTGACAATATCAGCTTTGGTGCCAAAGCCAATCGTTGCACCAAGCGGTTGTCCAGCAAGCATATGAGCCCCATCAAGCTCACCGTCGATAACGCGGTCAAGTAACACTTTCCAGTTTGCTTGTGGCTCCAGCGTTACAAACAAGCCTTCATCTTCAAAATACCCAAGCTCATAAGCAACAGCAAGCGGCGCCATATCTGTCAGTTTAATAAAACCAAATTTAAGCTCATCTTTTTCCAACTCAAGTTCTTGGGCATTTAAAGCAAGAGAAAACAAGCCTGTAACCAAAACCAATAAACCCAATGAACTCTGGATGGCTTCCGCGCATTTTTTTATTTTATGAGGCTTTATCATTACCGAAGATACTAAACGGCCAGCATCCCGGAGCTTAAGTATGCACATCAGCATATCTCCTGAAAAACAAACACTGCGTTTGCTAACGCAATGCAAAAATATTGTAATATATTGGAAAGGCCCCATTCATTAGGGGTGTATTTGACGCCGTATCATATCGGCCAAATAGAATCGAATCTGCTCGCCGTTGAGCTATCTATTCATTAATATGAAATTAGAGCTTTGTCTATAATTCATTATCAAAAGTTTTATTTTGTATGCAAATGTAGAAATTATCTTACGTTAAACCGCCCAATTCATATCAATATAAATTATGCCCCTTAAACAAAATAGAAATTTAATGGATAAACTTGTTAATAAAGTATAATAACCGCCAAATTATTATACATGACCTCAAGTAGGTCACTTCAAAGGTCAGATATTCATTAGCAGATAAGGATACAGCATGATGGTTAACCCTACACTATTAAACGGTGCCATTTACTTGATTGGTACAGGCGAAGTAGCAAAAGCAGCGCTATACAAACTTATCAAGCTATTCCCCAAACAGCCAATCACAGTTGTCGCATCGAACAGGACGGGCGGGCTGGACTTATTAGCTGAAAATATAGCTAATGATCTTGCTGCTACCCACATTGCTTTCAAGCAAATTGATGTTTTTAATAACACCTCTGCCCTAAATGAGCTTATCGGCGCGACTGCGGGCTCAGAGCCACAAGTTATCTTCAACCTTGGCTCTCCTTATTTAGATATGAAGTTGATGCACGTCGCACTTGAGACCAACTGCCATTACGTAGACACGGCATGCTATGAAGAACTCGATACAAAAGGCTTTAGCTATAAAGAACAATTATCACTAGCGCCTGAATTCAAAAAGAGAGGCCTAAAAGCAATATTAGGTGCTGGTGGATCACCCGGAATTACCAACCTACTTGCGCGTTTCCATGATACTTATCGTACTTGTAATAGCGTTAAAATTTTTGACTATAATGGTGGTTCACAGGATAAGTATCCATGGGCCACCAACTTTGCCGCAGAAGATAACCTGAAAGAACTTGATAATCCTGCGAAATTCCTGCGCGACGGTGAATGGGTCGAAGTTCCTGCATTTTCAGAACGTTTTCATATTACAGACCCCTTAAAAATAGATGACACTTCCGAAGTTGGCTTCAACACTATTTATCATGAAGAGCAAGAAACTATAAATATGGTTTTCCCTCATATACAGAACATCTACAGCTATATGAGTTTCGGCGAAGACTATATCAAATACTTCAAACTATTCAGAGATTTGGGCTTGATGGGTGTTAATCCAGTCTCAGATGGTCAGGGCGGAGAGATCATACCAATCCGCTTTCTTGCATCCCTTATGCCTCACCCGCGTGATGTTGCACCGTTGGTTACAGGACCTGCTGGAATGCGTGTAGAAACAATAGGCACAGACAATAGTAACCTAGTCAGTGTTTGGCGGATGCTTCATGAAAACTGCTTCAGCGACACCAAAACAGGTGCCGTTGCCTGGAGTACAGGGGTACCAGCATGTCTGTTCATGGATGCGATGCTAAAATATGATGGCACTGGTGTATTCGTGCCTGAAAACCTTCCCAATTTGAATTTTGACCTTTTTGAAGAGTTATCTGCGCTTTATGGGCTGGAGGTTGAGAATTATAACACAGACGGTGCAAAGGTAAGTCTATGACAGACCTTACTGCGCCCAAACGGCCAACGCATATATTTAACGAAGCGCGGTTTGAGGCAAACCTTAAAGAGCTGAAAACCTTTAAAGATAGCTGCGGCCTAAAAATTCTATTGGCTTTAAAAGGCTATAACCCGCTACATTCAAGCGAACTGGTCAGCAAGTACCTGGACGGAGTTGCTGCTTCGTCAATCAACGAAGCGCGGTCCTCTTTTGAGCACTATAAAGGGGAAATTCATACCTATTGCCCAGCTTATGATGAAAACACTTTTGATGAATTGATCAAATATAGCAGTCATATCGTCTTCAATTCTCATCAGGACTTAGAGCGGTTTGCAGGCCAAGTTCCTAATAATGTGAAAATTGATATCCGCCTAAACCTCGAACATACTGATATGGAAACGACGGTGTTTGATGGCTACAATCCTAATAAACCGTTTTCCCGGTTTGGTATTACAGCGACGGAATTTAAACCTGAAGATATAGAAAAATACAGTGTAACAGGTGTGCATTTTCATGCTCTCTGTTCACAGGGCGCCGAAGATTTAGATCGCTGCGTCAAAACATTAGAGCAAAAATACCCCGATTTGCTGCATCAAGTTGAGCGCCTCAATATGGGGGGCGGTCACCTCGTTTGCCACGACGATTACGACTATGACCTTTTAGCCTCAATCGTACGACGCTTAAAATCCACCTATGATCTGGATGTATATATCGAGCCCAGCGAACATGTATATAAAAACGTTGGAGTATTAAAAGCCCGCGTACTGTCTATAATCCAGAATGATATGCCCATCGCTATACTGAACGTCAGCGCCAAAAACCACATGCCTGACGTAATGGAAAGTCCTGACTATAATGTGGAAATCGAAGAGGGAATTTTTGGCCGAAACCGCGGCAAACACTCATATATCCTAGGTGGCAACACATGCCTTACTGGGGATGTAATTGGTGACTATAGCTTCCTGCACCCCTTAGAAGTGGGGGATACAATCACGTTCCTCGATCAAACAGCCTATACGCTTGTTCAATGTCATCATTTTAACGGCGTCGGGCAACCCGACCTGATCGTTATGGGTAGTGACGGCCAAATCAAATTTGAACGTAAAGATACATATGAGCGATATCTGACAACTGTTACCTAGGTTTATAGCCAGCAAAGAAGGTTTATTTGCTGAAGACCAGATAAAAATGAAATAGCCCAAAGGCGTAGTAATTACACATACCTTTGGGCTATTATCATACTATCACTATAACTAACTTGAGCGCATCTTCTCTATCAAGCGCGCTCAATAGCTATAGATTAAATGTTGCTGTTGGCCTGCCAAGTGGCGGCGCAAACTTAGTAAGGTTAATGCCTTCCACAGCTTCTTTATATTCGTCAATGTTTGGCGTACGTCCCAGAATTGTTGAGAGTACAACAACAGGCGTTGATGCTAAAAGCGATTCACCTTTTTTCTCATCAGAATCTTCAACTACCCGCCCTTTGAAGAGACGCGTAGATGTTGCCATTACTGTGTCGCCTTTTGCTGCCTTTTCCTGATTACCCATGCACAGGTTACAGCCTGGACGCTCAAGATAAAGAATATTTTCATAGTCCGTGCGGGCATCGTTTTTAGGTGAATCATCATCAAATTCAAAGCCAGCATACTTTTGTAGAACTGCCCAATCGCCTTCTTCTTTCAATTCATCAACGATATTATATGTTGGCGGTGCCACTACAAGCGGTGCGTTGAATTTAACCTCACCTTCCTTTTCAAGGTTTTTGAGCATTTGAGCGATAATCTTCATATCGCCTTTATGCACCATACAAGAACCGACAAAGCCCAGGTCGACAGTTTTATCACCACCATAATATGATACAGGGCGAATAGTGTCGTGTGTATAACGCTTGGAAACATCAGCATTATTTACATCAGGGTCTGCAATCATTGGTTCAACAACCTGATCCAGATCAACAACAAACTCTGCAAAATACTTTGCATTATCGTCAGGTGTCAGTGCAGGGCGGCTACCGGTTTTGATTTCTTCAATACGATTATTGGCAATATCAATCAGACCCTGAAGCGTTTTCGTCTCATTATCCATGCCTTTATCGATCATTATTTGAATACGACTTTTGGCAATTTCAAGAGACTGAATAAGCGTGTCATCCTCTGAAATACAGATTGACGCTTTTGCTTTCATTTCTGCTGTCCAGTCTGTGAAAGTAAATGCCTGATCAGCTAAAAGTGTACCAATATGCACCTCAATCACCCGCCCTTGGAAAACGTTATCACCGAACTCCTTAAGCATCTGCGCCTGTGTTGCATGCACCACATCACGGAAATCCATATGGTCTTTAAGAGTGCCCTTAAAAGTTACTTTCACAGACTCAGGGATAGGCATTGTCGCTTCACCGGTTGCAAGTGCGAGCGCAACAGTACCAGAGTCAGCACCGAAGGCTACGCCCTTAGACATACGTGTGTGACTATCGCCGCCAATAATTACAGACCAATCATCAACTGTAATATCATTTAGAACTTTATGAATCACATCAGTCATTGCGTGATATTCACCCTTCGGGTCACGAGCAGTGATCAAGCCAAACTTGTTCATAAAGCTCATGAGTTTCGGGATATTTTTCTGCGCCTTCACGTCCCAAACAGACGCCGTATGACAGCCTGACTGATAGGCACCGTCAACTGTTGGCGAAATGATTGTCGCAGCCATCGCCTCTAATTCCTGAGACGTCATCAGGCCCGTTGTATCCTGTGATCCAACTATATTCACTTTCACACGAACGTCTGAACCAGCATGCAGCTCAGCATCCGTAGATACACCCACCGCATTCCGGTTAAATATTTTCTCGACAGCCGTTAACCCTTGGCCCTCGTGAGAAATTTCTTTAGCAGTCGCAAACACAGTAGGGGCTTCAATTCCGAGCGTTGAAGCGGCAAAACTCTGGAGCTTTTTACCAAATACAATGGCGTAAGAACCGCCGGCTTTGATAAACTCTACTTTTTGCGGTGTAAAGGCCGAAGAAATGTCGACAAGTTCCTTATCACCTGCCTCATTATAAAGCTTTTTAGTTTTCGTATTGATAGTTAAAACAGTTCCATTATCCACAGAGTATGTTTGCTCCAGAACAGGGTCGCCGTTTCCGTCCATCACTGTCTTACCATCAGCATCCTGTTGTTTAACCCAGTTTTTCAGATCAATACCAATCCCGCCTGTAACACCAACTGTTGTTAAAAAGATTGGTGAAATCCCATTTGTACCACCAACGACCGGAGCAATATTGATAAAAGGAACATAGGGGCTTGCCTGTTTACCAGCCCAAAGTGCCACATTGTTCACACCCGACATACGAGATGAACCAACACCCATTGTACCTTTTTCCGCAACCAGCATGACTTGCTTATCAGGGTGCTGTGCCTGAAGGGCTTGTATTTCAGCTTGCGCCTCATCTGAAATCAGGCATTTACCATGAAGTTCGCGGTCAGAACGCGAATGCGCCTGATTACCAGGAGATAACAAATCAGTCGAGACATCACCTTCGGCTGCAATATAGGTCACAACCTTTATTTCTTCATCGATTTCCGGCAATTTCGTGAAAAACTCTGCCTTGGCATAACTTTTCAATATATCTTCTGCGATCGTGTTACCACCTGAATATGCAGTGGCTAATCGGTCAGTATCCGCATCATATAGGAATACTTGTGCTTTCAATACATCAGCAGCTTTATTGGCAATCGACATGTCATCACCAAGCGCCATATCAAGCAAAACCTCAACGGACGGCCCACCTTTCATGTGCGACAACAATTCGAAGGCGAAATCAACAGATATCTCATCAACGATAGCTTCACCCAGGATAATTTCCTTGAGGAACCGGGCTTTTGCGCCAGCAGCACTTGTTGTACCGGGCAAGGTATTATAGATAAAGAAATCGAGCGAAGCTTTTCTATGCTCGTTACCTTGGTCTTTAATTTGTGTAATAATTTCAGCAACAAGGCCACTATCTTCAATCGGCTTAGGGTTTAACCCTTCTTGTTTTCTGGTTTCGATTTCATTTAGATATTCTGTATACAAACGCATGGCTATCCTGACAAATAAAGGTTATTTGAGGCTTGAAACTCTGGTCGCAGAGCATTCTGGCGAACCGGGACAAAGCTTATTGGCGGCTACAATATTTCAACACGTACCGGCTTGCAAGTCAGCAATGATAAAATAAACGCGAACAATAAAAATGCCGTGAACCAACAGATACACGGCATTTAAATATTTTTTAAATCCCTATTAGGCTTAAGCTTGAACTTGATAGGGGCTATTTAATTAACCTATTAACAAAGTAATAGTTTCAGAAACATTCATATGTCTTCTTAAGCTCATATAGCTAAGAACTAATTTCCATTAGTGCTACCTTCAAACGCAGCATTATTTACTTGCTTGATATTATCATTTGAATTTCTATCGACTAACTTATTGTACGGATCAATGCCTACATAAGCAGGCTTGCTTTCAACAATAATTTCAACAGATTTAGTTTCTGTATTAATCTTATGCTTTTGCATGTAGAGAACATTGTCAGCATTAAAGCCTGCGTCTCCAGGGTTTGCCGTAAACACACCAATATCAATCATATCATCAAGTTTTAAGGCCGTTTCATTACCTTCACTATCGGCTTCGAACTTACCTGCATCTATAGTCAACGTAACTTTGAACTTACCATCATCCATCTCAGCGAAAGAAACATCATCCGCTTTAAGGTCAAACAGTGTAATGCGTTCAAAAAGGTCAGTGATCAATTGATCATACTCAGGGCCTGCCTCCTCGCGTAAGATCCGAAGCATATCCAAAGTGGTTGGATAAGGCGTTGATGAGAAGGCGGTTTCTTTAACAAGGCGCGACAGTGCCCGATTAACAGTTTCCTCACCCAGATAATCCCTAAGCGCATACATCACAACAGAACCTTTACGGTAGTGAATATAGGGCTGATTTTCTACTTTATAGAGCGGTAGCTCACCTTCCGCGTCGCTTCCCCGGTTTGAGAGATAATTATCAAGCTCAAACTTAAGGAATTTTCGCATCTTATGCTTACCGTATTTCTGCTCCATAACGAGAAGAGCACTATACTGCGCTAATGTTTCAACAAGTACAGTTCCGCCCTGCGTGTTAGCAGAGATCACCTGATGCGCCCACCATTGGTGTGCAACTTCATGTGCTGTCACATAATATGCCAGATCAATATCATCCTCACCTGTCAAATCAGCGATAAACCCGATACCTTCAGAATATGGAATAGTATTTGGGAAGGCCTGCGCAAAGTTACGGTATGCGGGAAATTCCAAAATACGAACCTGACGGTGCTGATACGGGCTGAACACCCTAGAGAAATAGCGAACGCTATCTTTCACACTATCGATCATACGCTGAACATTATATGTATGCGGCGCGTGGTGATAAACTTCAACATTGATACCATCAAACTCATCGCGAACAACTTCATAGTCGGCTGAAAGATAAGAATAGAAATTTAGGATAGGCGCATCCATTTTATAATGGAAATAGCGCCTGCCATTTTCTTCCCATTCTCTTTCAAGGTAGCCAGGCGCAATAGCCGTTTGGCTGGCAACGGTTGAAACTGTAGTCTCAAAAGTCACAAAATCACTATCCTGCCGGATATAATTATTGCCATATTGGCTTTCATCTTCCAACTTTGGCGTTCTCGGTAATGGCTCTAAATCATATTGGCGGCGGGTATTTCTGTCTTGCAACATACCCTGCCTTGCAAACCCAATATAGGGCGTTATATCACCATTATTAATGAAAGTACCGTTTCTAACAAGCGTGACACTGTTACCTGAGTGAGCGAAACCCTTTTGCTCAATTAGTGTTTCAAACGTAAGTGTGCGCCGCTCCCCCACCTGCATTGGACGGCTTAATGTAAAGATATAATAGTTGAAATATTCATCAACACTCTCAATTGATGCTTCTTCAAGTTCTAACAATGGCACCTTAATACCTTGCGGGAAGACCAGGTGAACCACGTCTAATGGTGCATCGGTTTTATTCTCCAAAACATGCGTTCCACGGGTTTCTATCCGTCGCTCATAAGGATAAAGATCAACATCAATTTTCACATCGACAGTGCGCGGCATTGGCAGGTTTTCATATTGGCGATATTTATTTTCATAATCGACAGCAAGCTGTTCACGTTCATCCGCAGTAATATACTCATTAAGAACATTGGTATTATAGAAAATAAATCCGCCACTTGTAGCAAAGCCAACGAAGGCCACAGCAGCAATTCCACCAGCAACTGGCTTTTTGAAAGCACGCAACGCCCGCATTCGGTAATTAAGAGGCTGGAGGGTACCACGGTTCCAAAGCATGTAAGAAACCATCAGCATCAGAACAGCAAAGCATGTCCAATAAAATTGGAGCCAATAATCACCCTCGATAAAACGGCCGGAGCCATTCAGGTCAGAGAGAGGTGTTCCAATACTAGAGCCATAGAAATACAATGGATGCTCAAAACCGAACTGACTAAGAATAATTGAGCCAATCAGATAAACAACCATCAAAATCATACCAACAAAACGGTTCTTGACTAAAACTTGAATAAATACTGACAAAGCAGCAATCAGTAAAAATGGATAGATAAAATGCGCAAATCCACGGTGTAAATAGAGGCTAATTTCAATCGCAGACTGACCATTAGTAACCTGAAGGGCGATTGCCATAACAATACCAATTACGGCAATAATACCAAGGACAAGTGCAAGCGAAATCAATTTACTCACAACAAAAACCATGCTTGGTACTGGGGTAGCATCAATAATTTCATGAATGCCATCTTTGCGTTCCCGCCAAATTATATCAGCGCTGTAAAAGATAATAATCACGATAAATGCCAAGCTTAGGCCCTGAATGCTCTGAACCATCAGACGCGTAACAGGCACAGTATCAAGGCCGTAACCTATATTTCGGTTCAATAGGGCAGTTACCACTAAGAACAAACTAAATTTGACGATTATATAAAATGGATAGCTTTTAAGAACAGAAGAGACTTCAAAACGAGTTCTCATTAGAAACTGCAGCCAGTATCCTTGCTTCCAATTCGGCGTAATCCTAGGAGCAATTTCCACAATCGGCACCATACTATTACGATTCAATATATTCTTTTCTTTGGGCAATTTTGCTGGTGCACGGAACGAAAACACAGCATACGACAGTCCAATCAGCACAAGAGAAATACCAGTCCAAATCATCCGGTTCAGGAGGACCAGCCCCTCATAATCCATAAGAAGTGTATTGCGCTCCGCCGCTGTCCAATAACGCCCTACTTCTTGTAAGGTTCTCGCCATAAACGGATCAACAATTGCTAGCGTTTCACGGTATTCAGGTTCATTGAAGAAATTGACACCAATAAAATAGAGCATCAACAGCCCCATCGCTGCCAGATAGGTATACATGACGCTGCGTGACATCACAGTTACAGCAAACATGATAGCGCTCATGGCAAGTAAGCTTGGCATAACAAGGGCAAAATATGTGTAAAGATAATGTCCAAGATTTGTTGGCGCCAAAGTCTCAGGATCAATAGAACCAATTAGACTACCCCAAAACGTACCGATAAGCATACCAAGGGGTATAGCAAGCAAAGCAACAATCAGCGCCCCAAACGATCCTATAAACCGACCAAAAAGATAATCAGACTTGGACAGCGGTGTTGCAAATATAATTCCGTCCATTTTATGATCGATATCTTTCAAGACCGCATTAGCAATATAGGCAGGTACCAAGAAAATCGCAAAAACGCTCATGATCAATAATGTCTGCATAATCGCAAACGGACTATTGACCATGACATTACCGCCGCCACCAATCTGGACATTGCTACTGACCATGGCAAAGAACGGCAAAAGAAAGAAGACCATAAAACCAACTATAGTCTGCGGTGAGCGCAGCATATAGCTGAACTCATGACGAGCTATTGTTATCAGCATCATTTCCCCCTTTATGCCGCGGCTTTGTCAGCAGAGCCGTTACGGCTCCTGTGAAGTGTTGCGAAATAAACATCTTCAAGATCAGGGGATATCACGCTGAAACCTTCACTAGGTTCGCTATCGGCTAACACATGAATAATGGTTTGCCCTGTAGAAAGGTGCGAAGAAATAACAGCGAAGTTTTCTTTGTATGCTTCAAGCTCATCCTTCTTGATCGCTTTCTGCCAAACCTTACCGTCAAGTTCACTCACAAGATCGGCAGGCTTACCCCCCGTGACGATCTGGCCGCCAGCAATAATAACCATATTAGGGCAAAGATCTGCAACATCCTCAACAATATGCGTCGAGAGGATAACGACAACATTTTCGCCAATTTCAGCAAGCAGATTATGGAAACGGTTACGCTCTTCCGGGTCGAGGCCTGCTGTTGGCTCATCCACGATGATAAGTTTTGGGTCGCCGATAAGAGCCTGTGCAATACCAAATCGTTGACGCATACCACCAGAGAAGGTCTTAAGTTTCTTCTTACGTACATGAAACAAATTAGTTTGGTTCAATAAACCCTCAACAACTTCTTTACGTTCTTTACCGTTATTGAGCCCCTTTAAAACAGCCATATGATCAAGCATCTCATACGCAGACACACGGGGATACACACCAAAATCCTGCGGTAAATACCCTAAAATACGCCGCAAGCTATCAGGGTCTTTCAAGATATCAATACCATCAAAGGTTATATTTCCCTCACTCGGCTGTTGGAGCGTCGCAATTGTTCGCATTAAGCTAGATTTTCCAGCACCATTAGGCCCCAGCAAACCAAACATACCCTTAGGAATTTCAAGATTAATATTGTTAAGTGCATGAACACCGTTTGGATAAGTATGACTTAAACCCTTGATTGACAACATTGACTGTTTCCTCCCCGTCAAATATATATCAAATTGATATAGTTCGTAAACATTGAGAATGCAAGCAGGTTAACCTTAAATGGTTGTATTATGGCATTATTTACATAGTTTCCTAAACGCCAAAGGCGTGTAACCTGTTGCCTTACGGAACTGCCTCGTAAACGCACTCTGGTCCTCATATCCAATGTTATTGGCAACTTGAACAATAGGAATTTCAGTTTTCGAAAGTTGCTGACGTGCAAAATCAAGGCGCATTTTAAGAACCCATTGCCCTGTAGAGAGCCCAAACACGCGGCGAACACGTCGATCCAATTGATATTGAGATAAACCAGCCTCTGCCATGAGTCGTTCAATATTTGGCGGCATATGTAGATTATTTTCCACAAAATCGATAACTGATTTCAGCTTTCCATAATTATCGTGCGCTTTATCAGGAACCTTTAGGTCCTGCGAAATACCAGCTACGCCTATGATATGGCGATCATCATTATAAAGCGCATATTTATTGGTTATACACCAACCAACCAAACGATTTGGATACATATGAAGCTCTAACTGATTTAAAACTGGCACCCCGCTTGCCAATACATTCCGGTCCTGTGCTTCATAGTCCGCCCCCAATGATGTGCCCAACATCTCTGACGGCGTCTTACCAATGAGCTCTCGTTTGGACTTCAAACCACAACGTATCGTCAAAGTTTCGTTGACAACAACATATCGCCCTAAATTATTTTTGACAAAAAATACAGTATCCGACAAACAATCAAAAAGCTCTTCTGTTGGCCAATAAGCTTTATTTTCTGGCTTCATATCTCACACGCTCGATCAATAAAAAATAACTTTATGCAAAAAATAAAGTTTTATTTTCAACAATAGTCAAGACTGCACCATGTAAAAATAATATCATCCACCAACATTATCCACTGCCGACAAGGACATCTATCATGGAAGATAACAGCGTATTTTCAGGATGTATTCCTGCATTAATGACACCTTGCAACAAGAGAGGTGTACCCGACTTTGATGCGCTTGCCCGCAAAGGTAAAGAACTCGTCAACATGGGAATGTCCGCAGTCGTTTATTGCGGTTCAATGGGTGATTGGCCCTTACTCGCAGATGAAGAACGCATGTTAGGCGTTGAGGCATTATGCAGCGCTAATATTCCAGTCATTGTCGGGACAGGCGCACAAAATACACAGCGCGCAGCAGCAATAGCAGCACATGCCCAACGAGTTGGCGCAGCAGGCTTAATGATTATTCCAAGGCTATTATCACGCGGATTATCCCCTGCGGCGCAATATCTACACTTCACCTCTGTTCTTCAAGCAGCCCCCGATTTACCGTCAGTTATTTATAACAGTCCCTATTATGGTTATGAAACGAAAGCGGACCTTTTCTTTAAATTAAGGAATGAGAACCCCAACCTGGTCGGTTTCAAAGAGTTTGGCGGGGCCAAGTCTATGACATATGCTGCTGAAAACATTACCTCTGGGTCAGATGATCTTATTCTGATGGTCGGCGTAGATACTCAGGTTTTTCACGGCTTTATTAACTGCGGCGCTGGCGGTGCTATCACTGGCGTGGGTAACGCCCTTCCGAGAGAAACTTTAAGATTAATCGAATTGTGCAAGCGCGCAAAAAATGGGGGTCATACCGCATATAAATTAGCGAATGAGCTTGCGAAAGCTCTTCATATGCTCTCTAGTTTCGATGAAGGCCCTGACCTAGTTTTATACTATAAGCACCTTATGGTATTAGAAGGACATAGCGAATATCAGTATCATTTAAATAGCCATGATAAACTAACACACTCACAACAAGCATTCATCGAGCAGGCATGGCAACAGTTTAGAAACTGGTGGGATAGCTGGCCCGGGAAAACCGGGTAACCCAAATGCGTGTTATCGACTCTCACACTGGCGGTGAACCCACTCGGGTTATCATCGAAGGCGGCCCTGATTTAGGGAGTGGATCCTTATCGGAACAATGCCAAGAGCTTGCATCAAACTTTGATCATATTCGCAAAATGGTGATAAACGAGCCAAGATGCTCAGACGCCGCAGTGGGGGCCTTACTTTGCAATCCTACCAGCCAGAAATACACAGCAGGCGTCATTTTTTTCAATACTGCTGGATATCTCGGCATGTGCGGTCACGGCATTATAGGGGTTATAAATACTCTCGCCTACCTTGGCAAAATTCAGGAAGGCGAACACCTGATTGAAACGCCTGTAGGTGTCATAAAGGCCAACTTTTACGGAAATCACACAGTTAGTGTAGAAAATGTAGCCAGTTATCGTTTCAAAAAAGATATCATTGTGAACGTTCCGGAGCTAGGCCCTATTACTGGCGATATTGCCTGGGGTGGGAACTGGTTTTTCCTTACAAACAACGCACCTGCTGCACTTTCCATGGAAAACATTCCCTATCTATCTTATCAATCCATACAAATTCGTCGTGTCTTGGCAGCAAACGGCATTACCGGGGAAAACGGCGCTGAAATTGACCATATAGAATTCTTCACAACATCGGATTCAGGATCAATCGACAGTAGAAATTTCGTAATGTGCCCGGGCGGGGCATATGACCGATCACCCTGCGGCACAGGCACAAGTGCAAAAATTGCATGCCTCGCAGCAGACAGTCTAGTGAAAGCAGAAGAGCTATGGGTTCAGGAAAGTATCACAGGTAGTACATTTGAGGCTTCATACAAAGTAAACTCCAAAGGTGAAATTATCCCAACCATCACTGGCACCGGCTATATTTGCGGCGAAACAACTCTAATCTTTCAGAATAACGATCCATTTCGCATGGGCATATCATGACAAAAGCCATCGCCGATCATGCAACAATTATCGTCGGTGCGGGTATTATAGGCCTTGCCTGTGCCCATTACCTGAAAGCAACAGGGCAAAAGGTAATTATTTTGGATAAATCCACAGTTGGAAGCGGATGTTCCTACAGAAATTGCGGCCATATATTACCAAGTCACATTATGCCATTAAACTCTCCCTCCACTCTAAGGGCTGGCATCTCATCACTATTTAATACAGCATCCACATTGCGAATAAAACCACAGCTAAACTGGAATTTCATAAAATGGATGATTAAATTTTCCCAGCATTGTTCCGCGCCCCATATCTTATCTGCCGCACATGACCTAAAGCTCATTCTGGATTTATCCATGGCAGAATATAAACAACTGGTTACAGACAATATATTTGAATGCGAATGGCAAAAAACGGGATTACTGTATCTTTTCAAAACGCCAAAAGCCCTAGACAAATTTCACACAACCAACCAGTTGCTTCAAAGGCATTTTGAGCTTGCTGCTGACTTCATTCCTCCTCAAGCACTGAGAGACAAAGACCCTTCCCTAAATGAAGAACTGGCTGGCGGGTTTCTCTATAAAAATGATGCGCACTTGATGCCTGAAATGCTATTAGAAAACTGGGCGCACTATTTAAAACAGCACGGTGTTCAGTTTATCGAAAATTGCGAGGCTTTAAAATTTGAACGCACGCACAATATGATAACAAAATTGATCACAACCAGTGGCCCTCTTAAAGTTGATCAGTTAGTCATTGCGGCTGGTGCTTTTTCAAGAAAACTTGGCGGCCTGCTTGGATGCAATATTCCTATCATACCTGGAAAAGGGTATTCTATAACCATGGAAAAGCCTGAAAATTCACCCCTCATGCCCATACTTCTTCCTGAAAAAAATATTGCCCTCACACCTTTTCAGAAAAGGCTTCGTATTGGCTCAATCATGGAATTTGTTGATTTTGACACTAGTATATACGATCACCGCATCCAACAACTCAAGCAAAGTACAGCAGGATATTTAAATACCCAATTTCAAAACCTCGAAGTTAAAAAATGGTTTGGCTGGCGACCTATGACCTATGATAGCCTACCTATCATAGGTAAACTGCCAAACCACAATAATGCATATATCGCCACAGGCCACGGTATGATGGGAACTATGCTAGCGCCAGCGACAGGCAGAATGATCGCCGAAATAATAACTGGAAAAAAATGCACAATCCCAGAAACTCCGTATTCACCAACAAGATTTTAACGTAATATCAGATAGAATTCATGCTATGTGCTTAAAAGGAAATAAATATGCCCATATTCAAAAATTATATTAACGGACAATGGGTTGCAACAGACGCGACTAATCAGAATATTAACCCTTCCGATACAAATGATATCGTTGGAACCTATACACAAGGTAACAGAGCGCAAACGATTGAAGCCATTAATGCCGCTGAAGAAGCGAGCAAAACTTGGCGATTTAGTAATATTCAACAGCGATTTGATGCACTTGACTTTATCGGTTCTGAAATCCTTGCCCGCAAAGATGAACTGGGCAAATTACTCGCCCGCGAAGAAGGCAAAACCCTTCCTGAAGCCATTGGTGAAGTTGCCCGCGCTGGCCAGATCTTTAAATTTTTTGCAGGTGAAGCCCTTCGCATTCAAGGGGACCATATGGCATCTATTCGCCCAGGTGTTACAATTGACGTAACACGAGAGGCATTAGGCGTTGTCGGTATTATAACCCCGTGGAATTTTCCTATTGCAATTCCAGCATGGAAAATTGCTCCAGCGATTGCATACGGTAATACAGTTATAATCAAGCCCGCCGAACTGGTACCGGCCAGCACGTGGTCTCTTACAGAAATAATTTCAAGGTCAGGGCTACCAAACGGCGTCTATAATATGGTTATGGGCGCAGGCCGCGAAGTAGGCCAAACATTACTGGAAGACCACCGCGTCAATGCAATCTCCTTCACAGGCTCAGTCAATACAGGTGCCAAAGTCGCAGCAGCCTGCAGTGTTCGAAATGCCAAATATCAGCTTGAAATGGGCGGCAAAAACCCCCTTGTTATTTTGGCTGACGCTGATATTGACAATGCTGTAGCTTGCGCCCTAAACGGTGCTTTCTATTCAACAGGACAGCGTTGCACCGCGTCTTCACGGTTGATTGTAGAAGCAGCAATTCACGACAAATTCGTCGATCGCATGGCTAAAGAGGTTTCCAGTCTCAAGGTTGGGCATGCTCTTGAAGAAACAACCCAGATAGGTCCCGTCATCGATCAACGTCAACTGGATCAAAATCGTAAATATGTTGCAGTCGGCAAAGAAGAAGGGGCCAATCTTATATGCGGCGGCGATATTGCTGAAATGGCAACCCCGGGTTTCTATATGACACCTGCCCTATTTGCAGAAACCAATAACAGTATGCAGATCAACCGCGAAGAAATTTTTGGCCCAATTGCAACAATCTTGAAAGTTAACGATATCGATGAAGCGATCGCAGTTGCTAACGACACAGATTTTGGCTTGTCAGCAGGTATTTGCACGTCATCGCTGAAATCAGCAACTACATTCAAGGCTCGAAGTCAGGCCGGAATGGTTATGGTAAACCTGCCAACAGCAGGTGTCGATTACCATGTTCCCTTTGGTGGCATCAAAGGGTCAAGCTATGGGTCAAGAGAGCAAGGCCGTTATGCCGCAGAATTTTACACAGCAGTTAAAACCGCCTATTCCTTGGCTTAGTGTATCCTGATTAGCGACATCAATATATATAATGTGTACTAACATTTAGCGCTTAAAATAAACGATCAATATCGTATAGTCGTACACTGCGGCTATACGAAACCACATATCTTTTCATCAATTTTAGAAAAGCATTAAACTTGGCTGCCAATGGCTTACTCACATCCGGTTATATGTAGTGGTAATTTCCCCAAATTTCTTCGTGTATTTCACCTAAACGCTGCCAGTAATATAAAACCAGAAATAAGATATAATAATCTGCCAGCCTCTCACACAAACAATAAGCTTAATTTCAATTCAATCACAAACTAACAAACATAGATTCACGTATAATGATTTATGCGTATCCGTTTCTACACCGCAAATCGTAAATACCCCTTAAATCATAGTTTGGAAACAGCTTATGAAACAGCTCATCGCAATCGTCATTTTGTTCATTTTATCGGCTTGTTCAGTATCGATTGATGGTAGAAACTATGAACAAACAGGACAACCCTTCAACCTATTCTCTTTTTTTGAAGGTGAAGTGAAAGCGTGGGGCATTGTTCAAGACCGTGATGGTAACCTTCTTCAACGTTTTGAAGTTGATATCAAGGGTACAGTCAACGGCGATACATTAACACTGGATGAAACATTTTATTACAGCATTGGTAACGGCCCGCATGAACGCACATGGACAATTATGAAAGATACAAACGGTTCGTATGGTGGTTCCGCAACGGATATTCCAGGCCCGGCAAAAGGAACAGCCTTCGGAAACGCTTTTAACTGGCGTTATAAAATGGAATTACCTGTTGATAACACAAGCTATAATGTATCTTTCGATGATTGGATCTGGGCCTTTGATGAAAAACGAATTATTAACCGGTCATACATCAAAAAATTCGGTATCGTATGGTCAGATGTCACCATTTTTATGGAAAAACAATAATTAACATTCGTGATAAACTTCCGATTTTTGATCAAAAAATTCAGTAAGGTCAGACAGATATTTATAATTTGGCTTTCATTGCGCGCACCACTTCCTCCAACTTGGTAATTTGTTCCGTCAAATCAGCATCCTCTTTATTCCTAAAAGGCGCAACCAAGCCAATTGCAAGGAAAAGCGAGGGCAGCATCAAATCCAGATCGTCTACGTAATTATCAGCCGTACCACGCAGCATTAATGTCCGGCCAAGATGCTCTAAGCTGCCATAGAAAATATCGCGCAGGATAAACACTTTCTTATCTGGTGGAATATCACCACGGTTTCGTGCTTCCCGGATAACACCATCAAATATTTTAACATATGCCTTATTCAACTGATATTGCTCACTCTCCTGATAACTTGAGCTATCTCTATAGAGCATGGAAGCGAGCATCAGCATTTGCCACTCCCCAAGTGACCTTTCCAAATGCAAGTGTGCCAAAAATCGCAGGCGCTCCTCTGTGGTCTTATAATTTAAAATACCCTGTTCCGCACTCTCAGTAAGCGAAACATAAAAAGTACGCAAAACCGCAATCATTAAGGTTTTTTTATTATTGAAATAAAGATACAACGCACCTTCTGACAAACCACACCGTTTTGCTATTCCGGCCATAGTGGCTTTTTCAAAACCTTTTTCCAAAAAGGTCGCGTGGGCTGCATTTAGTATATCAGCCTCGCGAGCTTCTACCTTTTGTCGGCGCGTTTTACTTTTTTTCAAATCTGTCATTCGGTCTATTTTAATCTATCTCTTAGTATATATTTAAGCACCTTCCCCGTCGCATTGCGAGGTAAGGCATCAATAATTTCAATTCTGCCGGGGTGCTTGTATTTTGCGAGTTTGTTCGCACAGAAATCCTGTGAATCCAACAAAGAAATATCAGAACTGTTATTGGGAACAACAAAAGCGCAGCCCACTTCTCCCCAAACAGGGTCGGCCGCTCCAACCACCGCCACTTCGAGTATTTCGGACATTTGATAAAGAATATTTTCAACTTCCGCTGGGTAAACATTTTCACCACCAGAGATATACATATCCTTGACTCTGTCCTCGACAAAAATAAAACCATCCTCGTCCATGCGGACGATATCACCGGTTTTAAACCAACCATCAACATATGATGCTTCATTGGCATCAGCCCTGTTCCAATACCCAGGCGTAACGGTCGGCCCTCTGAGCCACAGTTCACCCGCTTCATTCGCAGCAGCATCTTCGCCGTCTGCATCTACGACGCGGCCTTCGCTGTGGCGCATAAGAACACCTGCAGAGCCTTCCTTTATTCCCACATGAGAAGCAGGCATAAAACAACAACTAGCCGCGTTTTCAGTCATACCGAGACCTTCTTGAACCGTAAGGCCGTTTTCACCCCACCATTTAATCAAATCAACAGGTATAGCCTCACCGCCCGCACAAGCGACACAGATGTTCGAGAAATCAGCCGTTTCAACAAGCGAATGGTGCCGCATCGCATTATACATAGCTGGCACAGCGATAAAATGAGTGACACCATGCGATGGATCACCAATATATTTCAACATAGTTTCAGGGTCAAAGCTGCGCATAACCAGTGTTGTGCCCCCTAAATATATCGTCGAGCAATTAAAGATATTAAATCCACCAATATGAAATAATGGCATGACAGCAAGGTTCACCAATGGGCCGGAAATTCCAACGCTACCTGCAAAATTAAAAATCGAAAACAATAACATTTTATGCGTAATGATAACGCCTTTGGGCCGGCCAGTCGTACCCGACGAATACATCAGCATGCAGGTATCAACCATGACTTGCTCCACCATATCATATGTTGGTTCAGCAGCTGCAATACCTCGCTCGAATGCGCTATCACCGCCAAGCCCGTCAGTATCAATCCAATGTTCAATGCTAACTAACGATTTCAATTCAGTAATCGTCGTATTAAAAACAGTGTCGTAAATAACGACGTCAGGGTTTGCATCACTAATAATATATTCAAGTTCTGGGGCGGTCAGCCTGAAGTTCAACATTAAACATACGGCACCGATACGCCAACATGCGAACACAACATCATTCATGTCTGTTGAATTCATTGCCAATAGGCCAACACGGTCCCCCTTAGAAACACCAAGCGAGGTTAAATAGGTTGCCACCTTCCCAACCCGGTCATGCATCTGATTGTAGGTATAATACCGCCTACTTGCGAGATCGACCTGTGCTACACTTGAACCAGAATTTACCGAATTATAGGCGATCCAATCGGTTATTAGGTTACCTTGGTCATGCGCAAACCCACTCATATCATTTCCCCTCTGGAGTCAAAAATAAGCTTGACTTAGTTTAACTGAGGCTCCCTTATTGTAAAGAAATTTGATAAAACTTCAGGGATCGTGTGCATGAGTGTATTCACATCAAAAATTAATACTGGCTCTGATGCTTTTGTAGAAAACCGCCGCGACATGATCGCTTTGATTGATCGCCTGAGCGAATTGAACGCTCGCGGGGCTACAATCTCTGAAAAACGTAAACCACGTTTTGACAAACGAGGACAACTGACTCCACGTGAACGCCTGGCGCGCTTGCTTGATCCTGGTATGCCCTTCCTTGTTATTGGCAACCTAGCAGGATATTTGCTCGACACGAAAAAAGAGGAAAAATCAATTCCTGGTGCCACCATTATCGCTGGCATTGGTTTTATCTCGGGCGTCAGGTGCGTTGTCGTGGTGGATGATAGTGGTATTCAGGCAGGGTCTTTGACAACAGGCGGCGGCTACCGGCTGCAACGGGCGCAGGAAATTTCATTAGAACAAAAGCTTCCCTTCGTGCACCTAGTCGAAAGCGCTGGTGGTGACCTTCTAAATTACACTGTCGAAGGCTTCATAAATGGCGGTCGTTTATTTGGAAACTTGGCCAAACTGTCAAAAGAAGGCATTCCAGTTATCGCAACCCTGCACGGATCATCGACCGCTGGCGGTGCTTACATGCCAGGCTTAAGCGACTATGTAATCGCAGTCAAAGAGCGGGGCCGTGCGTTTCTCGCTGGCCCGCCCCTTCTGAAGGCAGCAACTGGTGAAATAGCGACAGAGGAAGAACTTGGCGGCGCAGAAATGCATGCAACCACATCTGGATTAGCTGAGTATCTAGCCAATGATGACGGCCATGCTGTTTTAATGGCACGCGAACTCATTGCAAAACTAGATTGGAACAAGGATATGCCCGCACCAAAGCAGGCATCCTTCCCAGAACCTAAATATGACCCAGATGAAATAGCTGGCACCGTACCCGTTGATTACCGGAAGCCTTATGATATGCGTGAACTGGCGGCACGTATTGTGGACAACTCAGACCTACTGGATTTCAAACCACGATACGGTGTATCAACGGTATGCCTACAAGCGCACGTTTTTGGTCATGCCTGTGCCTTCATTGGTAATAATGGCCCCATTGACCCGGCAGGTGCCACTAAGGCAGCACAGTTCCTTCAGTTGTGTGATCAATCGAACATCCCTGTCATTTTCCTTCAAAACACTACCGGCTATATCGTCGGCACAGCGAGCGAACAGGCTGGTATGATAAAACATGGTTCAAAAATGATTCAAGCCGTTCGGAACCTAAGTGTTCCCAGGATTACCTTTATGGTGGGCGCTAGTTTCGGCGCAGGCAATTATGGCATGTGTGGGCGCGGCTATGACCCTGATTTTCTCTTCACATGGCCAAATGCCAAAACCAGTGTAATGGGCGGTGACCAGGCTGCAAAAACCATGTCCATGGTGGCACGCGGTCGTGCAACCGCGAAGGGTGAAACAGTCGATGAAGATGTCATCAAGGCGCAAGAAGCGATGTTAACCCATATGTTTGATAGTCAATCTGACGCCTTTTACACCTCAGGTCATTTGATGGACGACGGTATGATAGACCCGCGCGATACACGCAAAACACTTGGATTTGTGCTTGAAACAGTTCGCGAAGCTGGCATTAGGAAACTGAGGCCCAACAGCTTTGGCATAGCAAGGATGTAGGGGATATATGATGAAAACAATCTCCAGCATTTTAATAGCCAACCGCGGTGAAATAGCATGCCGAATTATGCAAACAGTTCAAAACATGGGCATCAAAGCGATTGCTGTATACTCAGACGCTGACAAGGATACCCTACATACCAAAATGGCGGATCAGGCAATTAACATTGGCCCTGCCCCTGTCACTCAATCGTACCTTATAATCGATAATATTATCGACGCTGCAAAAAAGGCTGGAGCTGACGCTGTTCATCCTGGGTACGGCTTTCTCTCTGAAAATAGTGATTTTGCTCGCGCTTGTGCTGTAAATGATATCATCTTCATCGGTCCTAGCGCTGAGGCCATAGAAATTATGGGTAATAAGGCCGCAGCCAAAGAAAAAATGATTGAGGCAGGTGTCCCCTGTGTGCCCGGGTATAACGGTTCGGATCAAAATGATAACGCCTTCATTCAGGCCGCAGATAAAATTGGTTTTCCCGTCATGGTTAAGGCAAGTGCAGGTGGTGGTGGCCGTGGTATGCGCTTGGTTGAGCACCCAGCAGATCTACCCGATGCAGTAAAACTTGCTCGTTCAGAAGCCGAAAATGCCTTTGGAAACGGCCATCTTATCCTTGAGAAAGCAATTGTTAATCCGTCACATATTGAAATTCAGGTCTTTGGCGATAAGCACGGCAATATTATTCATTTGGGCGAGCGTGATTGCTCTGTTCAGCGACGGCACCAAAAGGTGTTAGAAGAAGCTCCGTCTATCAAAGTTACTGATGACCTCCGCGAACTTATGGGGCAAGCCGCCATCAATGCCGCAAAATCTGTTGATTATGTTGGTGCTGGCACCGTTGAGTTTCTCGTTGATGCCGACAACAACTTCTATTTTCTTGAGATGAACACACGCCTACAGGTCGAACACCCTGTCAGTGAACTTGCGTATGACCGAGATTTTGTTGACCTTCAGATCCATATCGCAAATGGAAACAGTATAAGAGATACCTCAACGGAATCACCGTCAACATGGGCGATTGAAGCCCGAGTATACTGTGAGGACCCGGAGAGTAATTTCTTGCCAGCAACAGGGCTGATCAATTTCTGGCGCACACCACACGGCGAAGGCATCAAAGTTGATACTGGCGTTAAGACAAATTCTGATGTGTCACCCTTCTACGATCCGATGGTTGCGAAAATCATTGGATACGGTGCATCACGCGAGGTTGCTAGGTCACGACTAGAAAAAGCGCTCAGGGAAACATGTTTGTTTGGCCCCAAGAACAATCTGGGCTTTTTAATCGAAGCTGTATCAAAGGAAACATTCAAGACTGGCCCTATAACTACAGCCTTTATTGATAATGAATTCAGCGACAAGCAGCCCAAAAACGTTGAACCACATCATTCTTTATACTCAATTGCAGCAGTTATTGAGCACGAATTGAATTCTAGAAGCCAGTTTAACGCGCTCAAAAATTGGACAAATGCTGGTTTTCTCACATCGCGTAGCCAATATAAACTCAACGATACGATCTCTGATATATTCGTAAAACCTGTCAAAACATCCATTTATGAGGTAACTTTGGATGATACTAGTGTCACGATTGAGATCGATAACTTTAATAACAATGACGCTATTCTAAACATCAACGGTGAACGCGTTTTCGCCACACATTATAAAATGGGCGAAGGTGATTTCTGGCTTAATATCAATGGCTATACAACACGTGTCACCAACCTGATTTATCAGCCTCCACAAGCATCATCAGATCAAGCCGATGGCAATATTACTGCACCAATGCACGGCCTGTTGCTCGACCTTATGGTCAAAGAAGGTGACATTGTTGAAAAAAATCAACCGCTTGCCGTTTTAGAAGCCATGAAAATGCAACATGAAATCAAGGCTGATGTAGCCGGTACAGTGAAGAGCATACATGGAAGTTCAGGACAGCAGATAGCAGCCGATGCCCTTTTAATTGAGATTGAAGAACATGCGGGTTAAGGACACTTAAAATGAAAAATCCATTTGAAACCCAAGAACGTCGTGCATTTCAAGAAACGGTTGAACGCTTCATTCAAAATGATGTTGTCCCCTTTGCAAATGAATGGGACGAAGCAGGAACGTTTCCTTGGTCATTACACGAGAAAGCAGGAAGCATCGGCTTATTTGGGTTCGGTATCGATGAAAAATACGGTGGTATTGGATTTGATGATGCTTTCATGCGTGCAAGCATGGGGGTCGAGATGGGTCGCAGCGGTATTGGCGGGGCGATGGCCAGTATGGGTTCCCGAAACATCATGACTGGCCCTATACAAATGCTGGCAAACGACGAAATTAAAGCGGCGGTCTTACCAGAGGTAGTATCAGGCAAAAAGGGCGGTGCACTTGGCATCACGGAACCATCAGGTGGTTCTGACGTTGCCAATATCAAAACAACAGCGCGCAGAGATGGTAATCATTTCGTTCTTAATGGGCAAAAAACCTTTATCACCGGTGGTTTGAACGCATCCCATTTTGTCATTGGGGCACGTACTGGCGGCAATGGAATTGGAGGTATATCTTTGTTTTACATTCCTGCTGACACACCCGGCTTTACAAGGCAATCTGTCGGCGGAAAAATGGGATGGTGGTGCTCCGATACCGCAAGCTTATTTTTCGATGATGTTCGGATACCGGCAAAAAATATGCTAGGTGAAGAAAACCGTGGCTTTATCTCCATAATGAATAATTTCAATTATGAACGATTAGGCATGGTGGCACAGTGTGTTGGCATGTCGAGGCTTTGCATAGATGAAAGCATTAAGTGGGCACAGGAACGTCAAACATTCGGCAAACCCATGATCAAGCATCAAGTTATCCGGCACAAAATAGCCGATATGTCAGCAAAAATAGATGCACTACAAGCGTTGGTTTATCAAATATGCTGGAATATAGAAGATGGTCATATGCCAGTCGCTGAAATTTCAAAGGCAAAGTTTTTTGGCTCTAAAGTACTGGAGTTTTGTGCGAGTGAGGCTATGCAAATTCTTGGCGGGGCTGGGTATTTGCGTGGCAGTTCCGTGGAGCGTACTTACCGCGAAGTGAAAGTGATGTCGATTGGCGGCGGCTCCGAAGAGATCATGCGTGACTTAGCCGTTAAGCAAATGGGGTTATAGAATGTTGTTAACCGTAGACTTGAAAGAAGAGCAGCGGGCGCTTTATGATCTTTTAAAGGACCAGGAAGAAACCTTCTGGCAAACGCCGTCGCAATTTAAGGGCTGGACTGTATGGGATATTATCGCCCACTTGCATTATTCTGACCATATGGCCCTGACAGCTGCCACAAGCGATGAGGCGTTTCACAAACTTCAATCAGAGCTTTCCCCCGTATTCAAGGGCAAAAAGTCACTTAAAGACTATGCCAATGAATGGGTAGGCAAAATATCAGGTGCCGCATTATTAGAGCGCTGGAAAGTCATGTTTGATGAAATGTGCACTCGTTTTGACAATGCACCAGACGGTCAGCGTTACAAATGGTTTGGCCCTGATATGGGAGTACGTATGTTCGTAACAGCCCGTCAAATGGAAATATGGGCGCACGGGCAGGCAATATACGATCTATTAGGGTTAGAGCGAGAGAATAGCGATCGCCTTAAAAGTATTGTTGTTATTGGCGTTAAAACATGTGGGTTCAACTTTACACTGCACGATGAAAGCCCACCTGAAACAGTGCCTTTCGTAACCCTAACATCGCCAGAAGGAAACCAGTGGTCTTTCGGTGATGAAGATATGAACGAACGGATAGAGGGCCAAGCCAGCGAGTTTGCACAAGTAGTGACCCAAACCAGAAACATCAAAGACACAAACCTTAAGGTAATAGGAGCAATAGCGAACAAATGGATGGCTATCGCACAGTGCTTTGCAGGTGGGGCAGAAACACCCCCTGCTCCCGGCATTCGCCGTAAAATGATAAATTAGGCAAGGACATAGACCAAGATGATTTTCAACGAGCAACATAACGAAATTCGTAGAACAGTCGCAAAATTTGTCGAAAATGAAATCAACCCGAACGTAGACGAATGGGAAAATGCTGGTATTTTTCCAGCGCACGAGCTTTTCAAGAAAATGGGTAATCTTGGCTTGTTGGGTATTTCAAAGCCCGAAGCCTATGGCGGGCTAGGCCTTGATTATTCCTATGAGATGGTATTTGCTGAAGAACTGGGTGCTGTCAGGTGTGGCAGTATTCCAATGGCGATCGGTGTTCAAACCAATATGGCGACCCCCGCGCTCGCTGTATTCGGGAATGACGATATAAAAGAAGAGTTCCTGAAACCCGCCATCGCTGGTGATATGGTGTGTTCAATTGCAGTCAGTGAACCACATGCAGGGTCGGATGTTGCAGCCATAAAAACCAACGCAGTATCCGACGGTGACGACTATATTATCAACGGCACAAAAATGTGGATCACCAACTCAACACAAGCCGATTTCCTGTGCGTACTCGCAAACACTGATGACGGTAACAAACACACAAATAAGTCGTTAATTATTATCCCTACCAAAACGCCGGGTGTTTCATTCTCAGAACGCTTGAATAAACTGGGCATGCGCTCCAGCGATACAGCGCAAATATTTTTCGATGATGTCCGTGTGCCCAAGCGTTACAGGATCGGCGATGAAGGGGCTGGTTTCAGAATGCAAATGATCCAGTTTCAGGAAGAGCGTCTATATGCTGCGATGAGCTGTATTAAAGGGTTCGAGCTTTGCATCAATGAAACCATAGAATACACACGCGAGAGAAAAATATTTGGTGATAGTGTCCTTGACAACCAAGTGGTTCAATATCGTCTTGCGGAACTGCAGACCGAAATCGAATGTTTACGTGCTTTGATGTATCAGGCGACCGAAGATTACGTAAATGGTATCGACGTCACCAAGTTTGCAACAATGGCCAAACTTAAAGCCGGTAGGCTCGCACGCGAAGTTACTGATAGTTGCCTGCAATATTGGGGCGGCCAAGGCTTTATGTGGGACAATGTCGTTTCACGAAGTTACCGCGATTCGCGCTTGACCTCAATTGGCGGCGGAAGTGATGAAACTATGCTACGTGTTCTCGCTGGCATGATGGGCCTATCGAAACGATAAGACTATATTTACGTCGGAGTGCGTAGTGATGAGCAATAAAAAAACAATAAAAATCGGCGGAGCAAGTGGTTATTGGGGCGAAAGCGCTATGTCCACCCCCCAGCTTCTCGAAGTCGAAGGTCTGGACTATATTGTCTATGATTATCTCGCCGAAATCACGATGTCGATTATGGCCCGTGCCCGCGCCAATGACCCCAACAAAGGATATGCAACTGATTTCGTTACTGCGGTATTAAAACCCAATTTAAACAACATCGCCAAGAAAGGCATTAAAATATTATCGAATGCTGGCGGTGTTAACCCCGATGCATGTGGCAAAGCCGTTCGAAAACTGATCGATGAATTGGGACTAGACCTAAAGGTTGCTGTTATCCTAGGCGATGACTTAATGCCCAAGCTGGATGCTATAGCATCCCAAGCACCTGATGAAATGTTCAAGGGCACAAAATTCCCATCGGTGGCAACGGTTGCGAGTGTGAATGCATATTTAGGCGCAGGGCCAATTATAGAGGCCCTAGAAGCTGGTGCAGACATTGTTATTACAGGAAGATGCGCAGATAGCGCCCTTACGCTTGCAGCATGCCAATATGAATTTAGGTGGAAAAACAGCGAATACGACCTATTAGCCGCAGGTAGCTTAGCTGGACATTTACTTGAATGTGGGCCGCAGGCAACTGGCGGAAACTTTACCGACTGGCATTTGGTCGCAAACACAATTCATAATATCGGATATCCACTAGCCGAAGTTGATGAAACGGGTTTCATCACCATAACAAAACCGGATAATACAGGCGGGCTCGTTTCTGTTGGCAGCGTAAGCGAACAGCTAGTTTACGAAATAGAAGACCCACAAAATTATTTATTGCCAGACGTTATTTGTGATTTCGCTAGCGTAACAATTCATCAAACTGATACAGATAGAGTTCGTGTATCTGGCGCAAAAGGTCGCGCACCAACGGGTTTATACAAAGTTTCCACAACCTATATGGACGGCTTTAAATGTGGAACCCTGATTACATTCGTAGGTTTTGATGCCGCAAAAAAAGCTAAAACGCTCGGCGATGCGGTATTGAAGCGTGCCAACATGAAGTTAAGAGCGAGTAATGCTGGCGATTACACTGAAACATCAATTGAACTGATTGGCGATGACAGCCAGTTTGGTGGAAGTGATCTCCAGTCAAAGGAAGTGACCTTAAAAATTGCGGCAAGACACCCGAAAGCCGAAGCCCTTGGTCTACTTCTCAAGGAAATAGCCGGTATAGGGCTTGCAACACCTGCTGGATTAACTGCTTTTAACGCCGGACGGCCCAAACCTACACCAATGGTTCGACTGTTTTCCTTTCTAATTCCGCAAGAAGATTTAAATGTTCAAATTCAACTTGATGAAAACCTTATCGATACCGCGAAGACAATCCAGAAAGGCCGAGCAGTAGACACCTTCAGACCAAACTCGCCTGAAATTGCTGATATCGCAAATAGCATCAAGGTACCTTTAATCAACCTCGCATGGGCGAGAAGCGGCGATAAAGGCGACCGTGCAAATATTGGTATCATCGCACGCAGAGCAGACTATATACCTTACATTTGGGGGGCTTTAACTGAACAATCGGTACAGCAACATTTCGCACATTTTAACCCAAGCAGCGTAGAGCGCTTTTTTCTCCCAGGTATGAATGCAATAAATTTTGTTTTGCATGATGTCCTCGGCGGCGGCGGTATCGCAAGTTTGCGTGCTGATCCACAGGGCAAAGCATATGGCCAAATACTTCTGCATCATATGATAGAGATACCTGCGGAATTAGCGCATAAACTTGAACAAGAAAGACAAATATGATGACTGTCTTACCCCATACGAAAGCGATAACAGCCGACTTGAACAATGGTTGGTTACAAATACGCTTCAACACACTGGAAAACAGAAACGCTCTGTCAGATATAATGGTTACTGATATTACGAACGTGTTGAATGCGGTGAAAGATGATCGCAATGTCAGGGGAATCAGTTTTCGAGGAAATGGCGGTATTTTCTGTGCTGGTGGTGACCTAAAGGGGTTTCGCTCGGTTTGTGAACAAGGCGCAGAAGGCAAAACTTCGGCTGAGACGCTTAGTGCAACCGCTGGTGAATTTTTCGCCCTTATCGCAAACACGCCTCAAATCACCGTTGCCCTAATCGAAGGTGCCGCGATGGCTGGTGGATTTGGTATCGCCTGTTGCTGCGACATCATCGCCTCAACGTCTGATGCCAAGTTTGCTCTCACTGAAACCCGTATTGGTATTACACCAGCGCAAATTGCTCCTTATGTACTGGCACGACTTGGTCTGACAGTCGGCAAACGCATGATGCTTTTGGGGTCACGTTTTGACGGCGAAAAGGCAAAAGAACTTGGCCTTGTTGATTATCTTGCTAGCTTACCAGAAGATTTAGCCGGGATAGAAAGCCAGATAAAATCAGAAGCACTCACCTGTGCCCCCAATGCTATTGCTGTGACTAAAGATATTGTTCGCAAGGTCCAGTCCGGCCTTCCAGCAGAGGCTTTTATCACGGAAGCAGCTGACGCATTCGCAACCGCCCTTGTAAGCACAGAGGGACGAGAAGGTATTGCGTCTTTTCTTGAAAAACGCAAACCAGATTGGTCACAGTAAAATCACTGTTCTTGCTTGAGTAAAAAATACAATATGCCTACATATACGGTATGAAACCGATCATAAGAGCATTCAACGTCACTCAAGAAACATGGCAATTAAAAAAGCCTTTTATCATTGCCCGTGGTTCAAGAACTGCAACTAAAACTATAACTGTACATATTACAGAAAATGGCTTCACAGGAAGAGGGGAAGCTGTTGCTTCGCCTCGTTATGGTGAAACGGACGAGTTAGTTCTCAAGGAACTACAACATGTTTCTCATGCAATCGAGCAAGGTATTTGCCGGGAGGAACTGCACTCTCTTCTACCGGCGAGTTCCGCCCGAAACGCAATTGACAACGCATTGTGGGACCTGGAGGCTAAACTCTCAAAAATTGATATCGGCATCAGCTCTAAACTTGGATGGCCGACATCTGTTTCAACAGTCCAAACCGTCAGTATTTTAACACCGCACGAAATGCACAAAGAAGCAAAACTCCTTGAAAAATTCCCTGTCATTAAAGTCAAACTCAATGCCCAACACATAATTGAGCGTGTTCAAGCTGTTCATCAAGGCGCACCTGAGGCAAAAATTATCATAGACGCAAATGAAAGCTGGGATATTAACATTTTAAATAGCGTTAGTGATCAACTAGAAAAGTACGGTGTTGTCATGATTGAACAGCCTTTAAAAGCTGGTGATGACGCACACCTTATTGATTATACAGGATTATTACCAATTTTCGCCGATGAAAGCTGCCATACAGTCAAGGACTTACCTACATTAAAAGGCCTTTATAAGGGTATTAATATAAAACTAGACAAAACAGGTGGCTTAACCGAAGGCCTAAAACTATTCAAAGCTGCCCAAGATATGAAGTTTGATATCATGGTAGGATGTATGCTGGGGACTTCACTTGGTATGGCGCCTGCTTTATTCATAGCACAGCATGCCAAGTATGTAGATGTAGATGCACCCGCCCTGCTTGCGGCAGACCATAACTTCGGTCTCACGATCCAAAACGGCCTTGTTTCTGAGCTCGATCAACGACTATGGGGTGCTTAACTACTTATACTCGCTAGTTATATTAGTTTCCCAATTATATTTTCAGCATTATCATTTTATGTCTTCAATTTATGTCTTCAATCTTGCGAGTGTTATCCAAGGCCTGTAAAAAAGCCACGATATCATCTGTTTGTTCCTGCGTGAATTTGATACCCAATTGGTGCCACCCTGTATCCGAAACAGCCTGCGCCAAACCATCAACCGCACCATCGTGAAAATAAGGGGCGGTTTGCGCTACATTTCTGAGTGTTGGCACTTTAAACAGGTAATTATGCCGCCGTTTACCCGTAACCCCTGCTCTACCTTTGTCTTGTTTATTTGGATATGGGTTGACCAAGCCCATTTTCATAAACAATTCCCCTCCCATTAATGGCCCATTATGGCATCCATTACAGCCGCTTGTAATAAAGGTATATAGCCCTCTTTTTTCCTGTTCATTAAGGGCATTATCATCCCCTGCCAAAAATTCGTCAAAACGATCATGCGTAACCAATGTTCGCTGAAACGCAGCAAGAGCTTCGACAAGATTATCAAATGACATTGGGTTAACAGCCTCAGGAAACGCAGCCTTAAATTCAGCATGATAACGTACCGATTCTGATAATCGTTTCAAAACTTCCTCTTCAGAAGGCATCGCCATTTCATGCTTGGCCATGATCGGGCTCTTTGCCTGCTCCTTCAAGGTGGCCGCACGCCCATCCCAGAATTGTGCGAACTGAAACCCGGCATTCCAGACGGTTAAACTATTTCTAGTCCCGGCAAGCCCTAACGCACCTACTGAAACAGGTAAATTATCAGTGCCTGAACCACCATTTCGAAGTTCATGGCAACTGTTACATGACTGCGAACGGTTCACTGACAACATATTTTCAAAAAACAATGATTTGCCAAGTGCTATTCTCTCAGCGGTATCATTATCACTGTCAGGCATCTTTTCTGGCAGTTGTCCAAATACAGAAGAGGCCAAATTACGCAGATCCTCTTGCGCACTTACAGGACTAACCAAGCTAAAAACCAAAAGACACACCATCAAAAGTCTAGTCATATCCACTATCCTGCAAACTTATCCATTATAACATCAATCTTCATCAATGTTTTATCTGTTCAAAGAAATACAATACTGCATGTTCTCTTACCTGTAATCATTGATTTGATATCATCAAAAACATGGTGAACTTATTTTCTAAATTCATTGTTTAACCGAATAATAAATCAATTAGTAATTCACTTAATCGATTTAAAAAAATTGATAATTCAATTGTAAAAAACTTTGAATTCAAGGGATAAAATAACCGCGTTTATAAAAATTGATGCAACAGTAAACTAATCAATATGTTTATACATTCGATCTTGATGGAGATTATCGATGTTCAAGAAGGCTAAGCCAATTGCAGCGACACTTATTATCGCTCTTTCAACTACAATTATGTCACCAGCTGTATCAACGGCAGATGATGCCGCCGTGCAAAACTCTAAATTCTGGTGGCCAGACCAACTAGACCTGAGCCCACTTAGGGCCCATGATGTCAAATCAGATCCACTTAACGGTGAATTTGATTATGTACAGGCTTTCAATAGCCTGGACTATGACACACTAAAAAAAGATATCCGCGAAATTCTTACAACGTCACAGGATTGGTGGCCCGCAGACTATGGACACTACGGCCCATTCTTCATTCGTCTCGCATGGCATTCAGCAGGTACATATCGTGTTCATGACGGCCGCGGCGGTGCAGGCGGTGGACAACAGCGTTTTGCCCCTACAAACAGTTGGCCAGATAATGCGAACCTTGACAAGGCACGCCGTCTATTATGGCCTATCAAACAAAAATATGGCCGCAATATTTCCTGGGGTGACCTGATTGCATTAACAGGTAATGTTTCGCTTGAAGATATGGGTTTCAAAACATTTGGTTTTGCTGGTGGCCGTCTTGATAATTGGGAACCTGACCTAGTATATTGGGGTTCAGAAAAGAAATTCCTGACATCAACAAAACGCTACGACAAAGATGGCAACCTCAAGAAGCCGTTGGCAGCTGTTGAACAAGGCCTGATTTACGTAAACCCTCAAGGCCCACACGGCAATCCAGATCCGCTGGCATCAGCAAAGGATATTCGTCTCTCATTTCGCCGCATGGCAATGAATGATGAAGAAATTGTCGCTCTTCTTGCTGGCGGACATACCTTCGGTAAAGCACACGGTGCAAAAAGAGGTAAAGACTGTGTTGGTGCAGAGCCAGTAGCTGCTGGCATTGAAGAACAAGGCCTCGGTTGGAAAAACAAATGCGGCAAAGGTAACGCAGGTGCCACACATACAAGTGGTTTCGAAGGCGCCTGGACTGTAACCCCAACTCAGTGGACTACAAATTATCTTGATAACCTTTTTGGTTTTGATTGGAAGCAGACAAAAAGCCCATCTGGTGCAATCCAGTGGATACCAACTGAGGAAGCAGCAGGACAATTAGTTCCTGATGCTCATGACCCAACAAAACGTCATGCGCCGATTATGTTCACAACTGACATTGCAATTAAAGAAGACCCTGAATTCAGGAAAATTGCAGAGAGCTTCCTGGACGATCCAGAAAAGTATGAGCTTGCATTCGCTAAAGCATGGTTCAAACTAAACCACCGTGACCTCGGCCCTCGGGCACGATACCTCGGCAAAGAAGTCCCACAAGAAGCGCTTGTATGGCAAGATCCAATCCCTGCGGTTGATCATGATCTGGTCAATGACCGAGATGTTAAATCTCTGAAATCAAAGATTTTGAAATCAGGCCTAAGCGTATCTGAACTTGTAAGAACTGCATGGGCATCTGCGGCTAGTTACCGCGGCACGGATATGCGCGGCGGCGCTGACGGTGCCCGCCTAGCTCTTGCACCTCAGAAAGACTGGGCAGTTAACAACCCTGCTGAAGTTTCAAAAGTTCTTGGCAAGCTTGAAGGCATCCAGAAGTCGTTCAACGCTAAATCCAGCAAAAAGAAAATCTCACTTGCTGATTTAATCGTTCTTGGCGGCGCTGCTGCAATTGAAAAAGCAGCGAAAGATGCAGGCCAGTCTGTAAACGTACCATTCAAACCGGGCCGTATGGACGCGACACAAGCAATGACTGACGTGAAATCATTCAGTGTTCTTGAACCACATGCAGATGGTTTCCGAAACTATTATAGTGACGAGAGCTACCTTGCACCGCTTAACGCACTTATTGACCGTGCAGCATTCCTCGACCTTACGGTTCCAGAAATGACAGTACTTGTTGGCGGCATGCGTTCGCTTGACGCGAACGCTGACGGCGCAGATTACGGCGTTTTCACTGACAAGCCAGGCACACTCAATAATGATTTCTTTGTAAATCTTTTGGATATGTCTACAGAATGGTCAAAATCTTCTAAATCAGAAGGTATCTATGAAGGCCGAGACCGTAAGACTGGTGAACTGAAATGGGAAGCAACTCCGATCGACCTGATCTTTGGCTCAAACGCAGAATTACGTGCCGTTGCTGAATATTATGGTTACAACAATGCAGACGAGACATTTGCAAATGATTTCGTTGCCGCATGGACCAAGGTAATGAACCTAGGGCGTTTCTAAGCATAAAGAATGCTTTATTTAGCGAACGCAAAAGCCCCGATATCACTATCGGGGCTTTTGTACTATATAGTGTGGCTAACTTTCTACTCTTGGGCATCCGTATTTTTTGCCGTAAATGTTTCCGTGAAACCATTGAGGTCATCAGCCTTCAACCCAACCTCGGACAAGAGCGAGTCAACTAACGGCGCTTGCGCCCGGTATTTCAGAGCGGATGATACAACCTTATCTGCAAGATTATCACTGCCTGCTGCCGCACCAGACACTTCACCCGAAGCAGCCGTTGCTCCGTTAAGGCCATCCAACTGAATAATTTTGATATCGTCAATATTTTCCATCGGCTTCGCACTCTCGCGGATGATAGATTCAAGGTTTTCAATCAACTCTAATTTAACCCGCATACCGACCTGTTCATTAGACAACAGATTTGCAGCTTCATTGAGGGCCTTGTTACCGGTTGCTTCGACTGCATATCTGATCTCAGATGCTGCTGCCCGCATTTTCTCTGCCTCGGCTTCAGCTTCTGCTGTAATACGCGCTTCATCTGCTTCACCCCGCGCTTTCTCACGAATTGCCTCAGCAGTATCGGCTGCTGCCAGTTTCTCAGCTTCAGCAGCAATCTTGATGGCAATCGCTTCTCTTTCTGCTTCCTTCGCTGCTTCGATCAATTCGATCTGCTTTTGCCTATCGGCAATTTCAGTTTCACGAGCCGTCGATACTTTCTCTTCTGCCTGAACAGCTACCGCCCGTGCCTGATCAGCCTCTGCCGCCGCTTCCGATTGTTCTTTGGATTTCACGCTAATCGCAATATCACGCTCTTGCTCTGCAAGCTCCACCGCTTTACGGCGTTCAATATCCTGCGTTTCAACAGCGCGGTCTTTAGCGATATCACGCTCTTTGATCAACTTATCTTTCTCGATCCGTTCTTCTTCAACGGCACGTTCTGAGGTAATCGATGAAGTTTGTACCTGCTGGCTTGCTATAATTTTCGCCTGCTCGGCTTCGCGTTCCTTATCAGCCTGTTCTTTCGCAATTTCCGCAACTTGTGCTGCGCGTCTGATTTCAACTTCACGCTCCTGAGCAAGACGCGCATACTCTTCTTCTCTATCGATTTCGAGCGTTTCTTTTGCTGCTTGCAGGTTCTTATTCTTGATCTGAACAGCCGTGTCTTGCTCGATATCATTTCGAATTTTCTTGCGCTGCTCGATTTCTTCCGTAAGGCGTGTTAAGCCCTCAGCATCGAAAGCATTGTTAGGATTGAAATATTCCATCCCCGTCTGATCGAGGCCAGTAAGCGATACTGTTTCCAACTCCAAACCGTTTTTTAACAAATCCTCGGATACGACCTGTTGTACTTTCTGAACAAAATCAACACGTTGTTCATGCAAATCTTCCATCGTCATTTCCGCAGCAACCGAGCGAAGTGCATCCACGAACTTACCCTCAACCAGTTCTTTAAGTGTTTCAGGCTGCATAGTCCGCGCCCCTAAGGTTTGCGCGGCATTTGCGATTGCGTCATCTGTCGGTTGAACACGTACATAAAACTCTGCAACTACATCAACCCGCATCCGATCACGTGTGATCAATGCTTGCTCATTAGCCCGGTGAACGGCTAAACGAAGTGTATTCATATTTACCGGGATAATTTCATGTAAAACCGGGAATACAATTGAGCCGCCATTTTTAATGACTTTCTGCCCTCCCATACCAGTTCGAACATAACTGATTTCTTTACTGGCGCGCGTATACAAACGCGCTAAAACTACCCCTATCACCAGAAGACCGAATAGTAAAACACCCACTAAAATTGCAATATTTGTTGCGCTGCCGAGTGTATTGAAGTCCATAAGCCTACTCCCTTGACTTTGGATTGAAAAATTGAACGTAAACACGCAGGTTTAATCGTCCGTCATGAATTCTTTGGTATTTGCGATAACGTAAAAAAGAGCTTGCTCTTTTCTAACAATAATCACGCCATCGCCCTGATTGAACGTAGCCTCATCTATGTCTGGTTCCGCCATAAAATAATGATCCTGACCAAACTGATCAGTTAGTTTAATCTGCGCCGGATTACCACGCGCCATTGAGCCCAAAACAATATTGGCAGGATAGCCGATAAAGCTATCAACCTTAACAGCTGATGTTTCATCTTTAGGTATAATTTTCGCTAAAAACCCTGCGAAAACCCGCACAAACGGCAAACAAATCAGTAAGCTGCTGATACTAGCGACAAAACCGTTTACGGTACTACCCAGAACAACCGACAAAAAGCCCTGAAAAACAAAACCTATCAGGCCAAAAGCCGTTAAAAAAGCGATCATAATAACGATAACAGGAACTTCACGGAATCGGAGCCAGGTCAAAAACTCACCAAAAGCACCGCTAGCGCCAACATCACCCGCATCAAGCTCAATATCTACTTCAGGAAAGATGCTATCGAGAAAACCCGATAGGGCAAACCCTACGACTGCCCCAATCCCTTCCAGAATGCCAATCGCCGTAACCAGCCCCAAAGAAACTGAAAACGCAATATTTTCTGGCGCCAATAATAATTCAATAACTGTCAAAAAAAACCCCCTCTCGTTACCCAGAACTCAATAATCAATATTTTATTGATCAAGAAAAGAGGAAATTTATGCTTGCTTTTCTTTTAAGGCCTGTAAGCGCTCTTGAATTGCGCTTTTCTTTGATAATTCTTCCAGCTCCATCAACTTGACCGAAGTTTCACCCAGCGCACTTCCGCTCGGTATGCTGCCCGCTACTCGTTCAAAAACACGTGTGGCGGCTTCAACTTTAGCGCTCACACCACTGTTAGGGTTGGGTTTATTATCGCCGTCTAAAACCTGAGTTTTTTCAGTTGCTTCTTTATGCCTTTTATAATCTTCTAATTCTTGCACCATTTCACTGCGTTTGCCTTTCAAGGCCTTAATATAGCCTTCCAGTTCTTGCTCACGTTCAAAGTAATCCTTTATCGATACTTCCAAAATGGGAACCTGTGCTTCCAAGTCCATTTGGCGCGCAATAGCGGCTTCGGCAAGATCATCTCTATTTTCCGAAATTGCAATTTCTATCTGCCCCGCTAAATCCTCGTGCTTGTTACTATTTTCAGTTAATTGTTTGCTGGATAGGTGCTTGTCTGCTGTTACTTTACCGTAAGAGATGCGAACGTCCGCAATGGCTTCGTCAATTTCTCTTAAGGCTTGTTCCATAACAGCCTCAGGCACAGCATTTTCCACCGCATCTATCATGGCGTTGATACTACCGCTAATTAGACGACCAACACGATCACTTAAATTTGCCATATCAGCTCCTCACTTGTTTATTTATTTCTGAATATTGTGGCCAACTGCTTTCGTTCTTCATCATTCAATGAACGTTGAACATCATTTTCCAAAAGGGTTTTCAGCGCTGGAAGAAAAGCGGCCAAAAGCATGAGGCATTCATGCTCTAATTCCCCCAATTCAGACCGGATTTCATTTCCAGCACCGAAATCTTGAATATTGTTACCTTCTTTAGAAATATTGCCCATTTGCTGGCCAGATGCCGCCATCATTTTGGGAAGCCAAGCAATAATCAATGACAAGACAGGAAACGATTTACCATCCGCGCGCTCCAGCATCCTCAATTTTCTTGCAAGAGGTTCTAATGTCTCAACACATTGGGCGTGCAGCCCCTCAAACGTTTCCGCTTGCTCGCTTCTAACTCGCTCAACCTGAACCAGGTGCCGCACTTTCTCGCTCATAGTTACGGCATCAGGCGCCTTAAGCTCCGCAATAAAAGCAGCGTCTTTTTGTGATAGTCGTACACTTAATGGTACAGGTTTATGACTCACAGCCTCCCCCAAAACACTTATTACACGTTAAATATAACCTATGATTTATAATGTATGCATATGTATACAAAAATTCAAGAGGTAGAATTATTTTTTATTTACAATCACTTCGCTGCACGTATCGACGACCCCAGTGAAGGTCCCAATATGGAATAAAAAAGTATGGGACAAAAAAAGGGCCACAAGCAAACTTGTGGCCGAGTTGGGTGGTTAGGGAATTTTTATAGTGGATCACTCTCCTTAGAAAGCGAACCTAATGCGTGCTACACCAGCGTGACTATTGAAATCAGAGCGATATTCACCCTCATATCCCACTGTGATTGATGTGTTACCGCTTGTAAAAATGCCGAGTGATGCATCAACTTCGAAGCTGGACGCCGTTGGATCAACACCTGTCAGAGCAAAGTTGTTTCCACCAGCAAAGCTCGCTGTCAAACTGCGAGCTTCGTCTGCAAGGTCATAATACCAACCTACAGAAACTTGCGGTACAAGCTTGAAACCATCTCTCTCGATTGGAAGCGCAAACTTTGCCCCCACGCCAGTTTCAAAGATTGTTACGCTATCTGCATCAACTGAAAGATTCAGGCCGCCAATTTCAGTAAAATCACTTTGTGAAATATTAGCGTACTGAAGGCTTGCAAATGGTGACACTTCAAAGTCACCTAGCTCAGCCTTATAACCTGCTGTAACCTTTGCAGAGAACTGATCAACATCAAAATCTGAAGCGATCGTATCTACAACTGCCTGACGACTGCTATCTGCACTACCAAATACATATGCAAGCGCGCCGTTTACAAAGGCACCATCATCTTCATAAGCTGCATAAGCGTTCAAGCTATAGCTATCGATTGATGTATTTTCAAACGCTCCGCTTGTTTCCTCAACATCGATATCAGAGTATGAGAAAGCAACACCAGCGCGCACATTTTCAGCAACTGTTGTGTCAGCACCAATCACAAATCCATAACTATCAGCATCATAACCAGAGAAGGTTAGGCCACCTTCACTATCCCGGTCTGCCGTACGGCCGAATGCCTGGCCCCAGACACCATTACCTTCTGCCGCTTCACTGCTGAGACGACCGTCAATAAGACTAAGAACCTGGTTCTGAGTTTCATAAACCTCGCGTGTAACACCTTCATTCAATGTCGGAAGCAAGCTTGCTGCTGCCAGTTCAAACTGACGGTTGCTTGTGAAACCATTGATCGCATTAGCATTAGCTGCAAAGGCAACATCACCATTTCCGTTTTGCAGCGCTCCCGCAAACGCCGAACCAAACGCTGATACGTTGGCATCATTCGACAAACCAGTCAGGTTAGCCACTGTCGGTGTTACCGACACAGTATTGGAAGAAGCAACAACATTAAAGTCAACGAGGAAGCTGTTATCAGGGGCGATTGACGCACCGTTATTTGTCAGCGTACCAGACGTAGTGATCAGGTCAACATTCTGATCGAAATCCAAGCTTGTAACGTCTGTGAAGTTCAAGGCAACCTGACTACCACTATTCAAAACAGTATTGCCTGTGACAGCCAGAGTTTCACCAAGGTCAAAGTTAACAAGGCCATCAACCGCAAGGTCACTAACTACGCTTACATTACCGTCAAGGTCAAAGGAACCACCAGAGAGAACATTCACCTGATTATTTCCGGCCCCAAGATCGATTGTACCGCTTATTGAACCACCAGAGATATTCAAGACATCATCACCAGCACCAGTGAATACACCACCGATCAGGCTACCATCATTCTGGTTAATCACAATATTACCAAATGAAGTCCGGCCATCAATCGCAGCCGTTGCACCAGAAATCGTTCCAGAGTTCGTGATATCGCCAGCGAAAGTGATGTTTTCGAGCAAGATACCTGCTGATGTTTCAGAGGCAATTGTACCCGTATTATCAATATCAAGGTTTACAACCGGACGCATCATGTTTGGTGGATAGAACACACGAAGACCAGCAGCTTCACCAGACGCGAGAGCAGCGCCTCGGCCCTGAATAATACCAGCGTTTGAGATAGTATGCGTACGCTCACCAGCTAAGGCTTGAATTGACACACCAGAACCGTTGTTACCAACACCGGCGTCAATTACGCCGCCAGCCAGGTTGTTAAGTGTCACATTGTTGGCTGTACCATCAAAGTAAACCGTTCCATTGCGCTGATCGCCAGTTCCAAGAATTGAACCACTGTTGTTCACTGTGAGGCCAATACCATCGATATTGAGTGCGCGACTTCCAGAGGAAATGGTTCCAAAGTTGTTCACAACACCACCAGTATGATCAGCGCCTTCGCCGTTCACCGGGTTACCGAAGTAAAGACCGTTCTGTGCACCAGAAATAACGCCGCCAGCTTCATTTGTAAGCGTGCCCTGGAAGCCAATGCCATTTACAAAACGGATACCCGCTGTTGTCCCTTGTGTGCTTTCCGAGTTGATCAAACCTGAGTTTGTGATCGTGCCGGTGACTGTACCGATGTTACCAACGTTACCAATGCGAACACCGTCGCCTGCTGCATTCTCTGCTGCTGACGCCTGACCACGACCCTGAATAGTACCAGAGTTGATAAGGTCAAAACTGTTCCCGGTTGCTGCTACTTCTGCTCCAAAACCAGACCCTGTGTTACCTGCGCCTGCATCTACAAGACCTGCGTTATTAAATGTGAAGTCCTGCGCAGTTGCGTCCGCATACACTGTACCGTTACGCTGGTTACCTGTACCGATGATCTGGCCACCTTCAAGGTTGTTTACAGTCAATCCGATACCGTCGATGTTAAGCGCACGGCTATTTGAAGAGATTGTGCCTGCGTTATTTACAACACCGCCAGTATGGTCAGCGCCTTCGCCGTTCACAGGGTTACCGAAGTAAAGACCGTTCTGTGCACCAGAAATAACGCCGCCAGCTTCGTTTGTAAGCGTGCCCTGGAAGCCAATGCCATTTACAAAACGGATACCCGCTGTTGTCCCTTGTGTGCTTTCCGAGTTGATCAAACCTGAGTTTGTGATCGAACCAGTGACTGTACCGATGTTACCAACGTTACCAATGCGAACACCGTCGCCTGCTGCATTCTCTGCTGCCGACGCCTGACCACGACCCTGAATAGTACCAGAGTTGATAAGGTCAAAACTGTTCCCGGTTGCTGCTACTTCTGCTCCAAAACCAGACCCTGTGTTACCTGCGCCTGCATCTACAAGACCTGCGTTATTAAATGTGAAGTCCTGCGCAGTTGCGTCCGCATACACTGTACCGTTACGCTGGTTACCTGTACCGATGATCTGGCCACCTTCAAGGTTGTTTACAGTCAATCCGATACCGTCGATGTTAAGCGCACGGCTATTTGAAGAGATTGTGCCTGCGTTATTTACAACACCACCAGTATGATCGCCGCCACCTGCAGGTGTTGGATTACCGAAATAGACACCGTTTTGTGTACCTGAAATCGTGCCTGTATTTGTCAATGTACCCTGAAAAGAGACCCCGTTTACAGCACGGAAGCCACCGACTGTGCCATTCGCACCTTCTGACGAAATAGTACCGGAGTTTGTAATCGTCCCTGTAAATAATCCAGTTGTCGTACCGTCTAGCGCGCCTTCAACCCGGGTGCGCTCCAGACGAATACCATCACCTGCCGTCGCAAGGCCAGCGCCTGCATCGCCGCGACCAATAATATCGCCGGAATTTTCAATAGTAAAATCATTACCAGCCGCAGTTAACTCTGCTGAAAAACCGGCACCAACTTGCCCGTCACCAGCATCAATTGTACCAGTGTTTACAAGGTTAAATTCGTTTGCCGTATCGTTCGCATATACAGTTCCATTGCGCTGGCTAGCTGTTCCAAGGATAGAGCCATTATTAACAATGGTAGACCCCAAACCGTTAATCTCAATCGCCCGCGATTCAGCAGTGATTGAACCCGTTGCAGAATTATTGATGGTAATACCATTGCCATTCAGTGTCAGTGTGTTTGTTACACCCGTTGTTGAGAGCGTACCGGCATTATTCACTGTTACATTATTGTTGCCGATGGTTAGCAACGGTGCGCCTGCGACAGTGCTAGCAATACCGGTATTCACAACAATCGTTTCGCCGTCAACTTGACTTGCTCGCGATTGATTATCGCCGTCAGGTATTACAGTTTGTGCTGATACAGCACCTGAGAGCGCCACCGCAAACAATGAAGTCGAAGCAAGGAGCCTCTTGTTTACAAGCCGCGAAGACTGTGTTGTTTCTACTGTGCCAAATTTCTTGTTCACTTTTATCTCCTGTAAGTGATTATCCAAGAAAATCGGGGAAGGTTATGCGATGCCACCCATGCGTGGTAATACCTCGGAAGTTCACTCTGCCCCGGATCTTCGCTGGGGAGAAAACGTCAAATTTTAGCCGATTGGAAATAAAGTAAGTGTTATTTTCGTGAACTTGTATTCAGCTAGATAAATATATGTTCATTTATCTAGCATTCATCAAATATATTACATAAAAATCAATGACTTAATATAATTATTACCAACAAAAATACAACGTCACATACATGAATATAGCGTTCATTTTCAGGAAAAAAAATTAACTCAAGTGTCATTTTCCGCAAAATTCAATTATATCAATTTGCTTCATCAGCGGTTCATTTTTCCATTATCATAGCGTGGTAAAAATGCACCAGTTTTCACCAAATCAAATATTTACCGCGATTAATATTGATATTCATTCTTAATAAGATATAACCACGCTCAACAGATTTATTGCGAATAATTCTTAATATTATTGTTTCACATATGCATGGAATGACGAATGAGTAACAAACTTAAAAACATATTATATATGAGCACTATTATGGCGAGCCTCACAGGCACTTCATATGCTCAAAACGTTAACACTGATAGTCAAGATACAGAGGGTGACATTGATGAAGAAATCATTGTTACAGGTCGTTATCTATATAGTGATCAAGTAAATGCACTGAAAAGCCCTACTCCAATTATTGATGTGCCTCAAAGTCTGTCAATTATCACTGCCGATCAAATAATTCGCCAAGGTATCGACAGCATAGCTGATATCACGCTTTACACACCTGGCATTAACAGCTCACAAGGTGAAGGCCACCGCGATGCTGTTGTATTTCGCGGCGTTCGCTCCACAGCAGACTTTTATCTAGACGGTGTCCGTGATGATGTTCAATATTATCGCTCGCTATACAATCTCGAACAAGTTGAGGTTTTACGCGGCCCTAATGCCCTTCTATTTGGCCGTGGCGGTACCGGTGGCTTAATTAACCGTGTAACCAAAAAAGGCGTTATTGGCGAAGATTTCGTTGGTTATACTGGAAGCGTAGATACCTTTGGCGCCTACACACTTCAGGCAGATGTTAACTTCGCAGTCAATGATAACGCAGCCTTCCGGGTCAATGGGTATTATGAAAACCTGAACAACCATAGAGATTTCTTTGACGGCGATCGCTATGGCATTAACCCAACTGCACGGATAGAACTATCTGAAGCAACAACATTCAACATTTCTTATGAGTATAATAATAACGAAAGATTTGTTGATCGCGGCATTCCTGCTGGTGCAGATGGCCGCCCTGCCGAGCAACTTGAAGATATCACTTTTGGCGATTCAGAGCTTAACACCACAACTTTTGAAGGCCACACAGTAAGAGCAACCATTGAACACGAGTTTGCAGATAACATCAAAGGTAACTTTAATGCATTCTACGGTGATTATGACAAGCTTTACTCTAATTTCTTTCCTGTAAGTTTTGACGAAGAAACGAATGTTGTCGGCCTGGATGGTTATATTGACACAACAAAGCGCCGAAACCTCGTTCTATCAACTAACCTGATCGGTGAATTTGAAACTGGTAATATTGGCCATACACTCTTTGTTGGCGGTGAATATATCGACACCACAAATAACAATGACCGCTTCAATGCATTTTTCGATCAAACTCAAGACGATGTAGAATTCTTCACTGCAACACAGCCAATAAGTTTGGCAAACGGTGTAGGAACAAATGCAAGTGGCTTACCCACAGTAAATAACTTTAATCTGGATCTAAACGACGATACAGAAGCTGATATCGAAGTATTCTCTGTTTACGTTCAAGATCAGATAGAAATTTCTGAATATTTGGATATTTTGATTGGCGGTCGTTTCGATAGCTTTGATATTACAGTCGATAATATCGAGACCTTCATCGAAACAGGCGAAAGAGAAATTCTAAGTCGCCGCGATTCAGAGTTTTCACCACGTCTTGGCCTTGTATTTAAACCAAAAGAAAACATCTCTATTTACGGAAGTTTCAGCGAAAGTTTCTTACCACGTAGTGGTGAGCAGTTTGCGGATATTAACCCACCGGACGATGCGCTTGAGCCAAACACATTTCAAACTATCGAAGCTGGTATTAAATGGGATTTTGCAGACGGTTTAAGTTTTACAGCAGCCGTATTTGAAAATGAACAAAGCTCCCCGCAAGTTGCTGATAACGACCCCGGTACACTGGATGTTATTGATAGTGAAATCCGCGGCATTGAAGCTCAAATTCAAGGGCAAATTACTGACGAATTCTTCATTACTGCTGGTTATAGCTATCTCGAAGGTAACCAAGTCAACGATGACGGTAGCCAGGGCCTTCGTGTTCGTGAGCTTCCAGAACACACATTCAGCATTTGGGGCAATTATCAGATAACTGAACGTTTCGGCCTTGGCGCTGGCCTGACATATCAGGATGAAAGCTTTGCCGATAACGGAAACAACACAACATTGCCTGATTTTGTTCGCATTGATGCAGCCGCATACTATGACCTCAATGACAGAGTCCGTTTGCAAGTCAATATTGAAAACCTAACAGATACGGACTATTTCCCGAACGCTCACACCGCAAACAACATTACTGTTGGCGCGCCGTTGAACGCTCGCTTTACAATAACTGGCCGTTTCTAAACAACGTCAATATAATCCTTAAAAGCCTGGCAATCATTTAGGTTGCCAGGCTTTTATTTTCTCTAATACTGTTTAGCTTAACACAATAGAGGCTACAGCGGCTGTCGCGCCAGTAGCGAGATTACCAGCTATCCATGCCCTCCAACCCAATGAGGCAACTTCCGCTCGTTTAGAAGGCGCAAGTGCACCAAAAGTAGCAATTTGCAGCCCTATACTCGCAAGATTTGCAAAACCGCACAAAGCATACGTCATAATAACAGCGGACTTAGGGCTTAAGTCTTCACTCGTTAAACCGGACAACTGCTGGTAAGCAATAAATTCATTCAAAACTGCCTTCGTTCCCATCAATTGTCCCGCTACATATGCTTCTTCAATCGGGATACCAAATGCGAGTACAATTGGTGCAAATATCCAGCCAAGCATCCTATTCACTGTCAATGGCTCACCATAGACATTTGGAAAGATACCAAGAAATTCATTCATAATGAAAACTAGCGCAAAGATAACAAGTAACATTGCCATGACGCTGAGAAAAACTTTCAAGCCATCTTCTACACCCCTCACAAGTGCATCAAGTGTACTGTCATAGCGTATTGACTGGTCGAATGATGTTGCTTCGGTCAAACTATCGCCCGGCACAATTATTTTCGCAAACAAAAGGGAAGCAGGAAGCGAAATAAGAGAAGCCGTCAAAATATGCCCCGTCGCGTCAGATACAACCCCTTCAATAACGCTCGCATACAAAACCAAGACGGCACCCGAAACTGTCGACAAGCCAGCCACCATAACCATAAAAAGCTCGGTTCGATTCATTTGCGCAATATATGCGCGAATTATCAACGGGCTTTCCACAACTCCCAGAAAAAAATTCGCGCCCACCCCAAGGCCCACAGCACCGCTGACGTTAAGCGAACGTTCAAGCGTAAAGCTTAACCCTTTGATAGCTTTAGGCAAAAGCCGCCAATGCCACAAAATGGCGGATAGCGCAGCCATAACCAAAATAATTGGTAAAATCTCAAACGCGACGATTAATGTGCCTGCCCCTTCTTTCGTTTCAAAGGGTATACTCCCACCACCTAAATATCCAAACATGTAAGAAGATCCAGCCTTACTAGCCTTCTCCAAAATTTTTACAAGAACACCAGCCTTAGCCAATAGCTTTTGTAAAAATTCAACGCGCAACAATACCAGTGCAAGAATAATTTGCAGGATAATAGCCCCTAAAGACCATTTCAAAGGGAACTTTTGCCGATTTTCACTGATAGTCCATGCAATAAGAGTTAGAAAAGCAAGGCCCAACATGGGCTGAAGAATTATCATAAGAAATAATACTCTCTGATCTTTATAAATCGATACCACACCGAAAAACCATCAAATGGATACTATTTCTTTTTGAAGCATTAAAGAGATCGCATCAAATAAAAAGCGGGCATCCCCCTTACCAACACCCCGTTTACACAAACGATCATATTCATTGTATAAATTATATTCGTTTTTGAACATTTTAATATATTTTTTTCGTTTACGAACATTTTGAATTATTGTATTGATAAGCAACACAAAGAAATAGCCAAACTGAGCAATCAAATTATGTATGACTTACTTATAATAGGTGGAGGCATAAACGGCGCAGGAATAGCCCGCGACGCTGTTGGCCGGGGACTGAAAGTATTACTATGTGAAAAGGATGACCTTGCCTCACACACGTCATCTGCAAGCACTAAGCTCATCCATGGCGGTCTTAGATATCTTGAATATTATGACTTTGCGCTTGTCCGAAAAGCTTTACTGGAAAGGGAAGTTTTACTGCAAATGGCGCCGCATATCATTTGGCCAATGCGGTTCATATTACCGCATACCAAAGGCCTTAGGCCCGCATGGTTACTTCGGCTTGGGCTTTTTCTTTATGATCATATTGGCGGCAGGAAGTTACTGCCTCCAACAACGACCTTAAGGCGCTCATCCACTCATAAACTAGACGCACTGCATGATAACCTGTCATTGGCATTTGAATACTCCGATTGCTGGGTTGATGATGCACGGCTTGTCGTATTAAATGCAGCAGATGCGGCACAGCGCGGGGCAACAATTCACACACAAACTGAATGCATCAACTTAGCACGCAGTAACACCCATTGGGATGCTGATTTACGCAAGGCGGATGGCACAGTAGAACAAATACAGTGCAAAGCGGTTGTCAATGCTGCTGGGCCATGGGTTGAAACGATGGCATCGCGCGCTAATAAAGACTTGGGCGATAAAGCAAAAGTGCGACTGGTAAAAGGCAGCCATATCATTATTAATCGGCACTTTGAGGGGGAAGAGTCTTTCTTTTTTCAAAATGCTGACGGGCGTATCATCTTTGCTATTCCCTATGAGAATAATAATTTTACCCTCATAGGCACAACCGACCTTATGTTCGAAGGCGATAAAGAAAGTGTTCAGATTTCAGACGATGAGATCCAATATCTTTGTAACTCCGCAAATGAGTATTTTAAAAAACCAATCCACCCTACAGATGTTGTCGCAACCTATTCTGGTGTAAGGCCTCTTTATGACGATAAAGCAGATAATGCCTCGGCTGTAACACGTGATTACATATTATCTTACGACAACGAGGACGGAGCGCCAATATTATCAATATTCGGTGGCAAAATAACAACTTATCGCAAACTGGCGGAAGATTGTATAACGATACTAAACAATGACTTTAAAAATATTGGCAACTCATGGACCGGAACTGCCCCCTTACCTGGCGGCGATATAAAAAATGCCCACTTTGATATGTTCTTTGAAGAACTCAGAACGATGTACCCTTGGCTGAAAACAGAAGTCTTACACCGGCTTTCACGCTGCTATGGCACCAATATCCACCAGATATTAGAAGGTAAAAAATCTGTTGATGCACTAGGTACACACTATGGGCACGGCCTATATCATAGCGAAGTCGAGTATTTGCTAAATCATGAATTTGCTAAATCAGCCGACGATATACTCTCCAGACGTACAAAACTCGGCTTATATTTTACAGACGGGGAAAAGCAAACACTGGAACAGGCTTTTGCTAAAATGACACTCGGGTAACCAAGGCGTTGTTCAACACGACCCCGGAATAAATTCGTTAATCAGGTGCATAAGTAAGCGCCTTTGCGATTCGATAATATTTTATACGTCACACCAGATTTATAATATTTCCGGCATAAAACCTCAAAAATGTCCCGTTATGAAACAGTCAGTGACAAAATATAGTTCAACATCTGAGAGATAAACGCAAATCCGCTTTTTCTGTAGCATTTTACAAAAACATTCGGTACTTCAGCCTCGAATTAATCAATTTATATAAAACTTTATATAGTTTATAAGTATCGGACTGAAACATGAACATCTCAAGCAAACTGATAGTCATTTTCTGCGCATTGATTTTCACAAGCGTAGCGAACGCAAGCACAACATTTGATTTTGCAACAGCAACATTTAACCGTAACCTTGATGGCTCTTTGAATTTCACTTCTGGTGGGATAGGCCTGAATGTTACAGGATATAGTTTTGATGGCTTAGGTTTAGGCGGTCGCCTCGACCCTGACCCTGCAACACTGCCAACAGCGGCAACAAATCAAAATAACGCATTAGGCCGCAATGCAGGTGGGTTAACCTTCAAGCTGCCAAGCAGAGACATTGCACGCCAAGACGGCGTTGGATCAAATGAACTCATCCTCTTTACATTTACACAAATTGTAAACTTAGAAAGTATCTTCTTTACAGACGAAGATAATGATACTTTTTCATTCTATAATAACGTTTCTTTCGATGGCAGTATCCTCTCCGGTAACTTTGTTGGCGGACCTATAGCCACAGGAAACGGCCTTTTCTCATTTGGTGGATCGAATATCGAGTCAGGCGTAAGAACAACCTTTGCTGTGGCAGCCATCGCGAATGATTCTTCCATCCAAATTGGCTCTCTTGCCGCTGTAAGCGCTGTACCAGAGCCAGCTACATGGTTAATGATGATCATTGGGTTTGCAGGTATCGGTCTCGCCGTACGTCGCCGCCAAAGAGTGTTTGCTTAATTACACACATCTAAATTTTAAACGACTTTGTCTTATAGGGCTGCATATTATTGCAGCCCTTTTTAATAAATAGCGGCATTAGAGAGAATAAATATCACTACCCAAAAGTTACAACACATTTGCAATATCTATATAATGTCAGGGCCTTGGCTATCATAATCGCACCCAGAGACGTCAAATTACCTTACTCGACGTGCATTAAAGGCAAAAATGTTGAGGTAATATTACGCACTTTTCAATGTTTTCAATATATCCATCATGGAAACATTTTCATCCATAACCATCGATTTAGTCAGCCCCAAATCCATCTTCAGAATTTGCTTCGATGCCATAAATGATTGAGGGTCATTAATAGCATCAACCGCAATAAACTGATCACCTTCAAAATAGAAAACTGCGAACTTACCGCCGTCTCGGTCTCCGCGCACAATTGTATCAGTGAAACCAGGAAACAAACCAACCGTCTGGATTTTTGTTTTATATTGGTCTGACCAGAACCACGGCGGATCAAAAGCGGGTCGATCCAGACCAATAAGGTTATTGGCAACTATCTCAGCCTGATCAATAGCATTTGGAACGCTCTCTAACCGTATTTTACCGGTCTGCCCTTCTAAGGGGCGCATGCTACAATCACCAATCGCATATATATCTGGGTCACTTGTTAAGGCATCTTCGTCAACTACAATACCATTATTGCATTCAAGCCCTGCTGCCGACGCTAATTCTTGGTTAGGAAGAACACCAATACCCAACATGATCATATCAGCCGGAATTGCCTCGCCGTCATTTAATTTAACTGCGGCAATACGCTGACCATCAGTTACAAATTCTGCAACTTCTGAATTCAATCTGATATCAACACCATTTTCCTGATGCAATTTCAAAAAATAATCCGCAATTTCATCACCTGTTACACGCGCCAAAAGTTTTGGCATTCGCTCAAGAACAGTAACTTCAATATCCATTTGTCGGACCACCGCCGCAGCCTCAAGACCAATATACCCACCACCAACGAGAACAAGGCGTTTTATGTCAGGTAATTTCGCTTTTAAGGACTTGGCATCTTCGATATCGCGCATAACAGCAACATTTTTAATGCCCTCTAATTCAGGAAGCATACGCGGGCGCGACCCCGTTGCGATGATTAATTTATCAAAAGTATATGCTTCGCCGTTCGAACAAAGAACTTTTTTCTGTTGGCGATCAATTTCACTGACAGTAACCCCCATGATAAGTTCAATGTCTTTGTTCTCATAGTAGGTCGCGGGTTTTAAGAATAAACGTTCTTCCGGCAGGTCGCCTTTCAGAAAGCCTTTTGATAAAGGTGGACGCTGGTATGCTGGATAACTTTCAGCCCCGATTATTGTGATAGCGCCGTCAAACTTTTTAGCCCGCAACGAATGTGCAAGCTGAATAGCAGCTTGTCCTGCGCCAACGATAACGACACTTTCTAATTCTGAATTTTCGGCCATAATTTTACCTGCACCTTATATATTACAGAATACTTATAACAATCTCATCAATTTATCCGAATAAAAAAGCTGTGTACCAAAGGCATTGAACGGAAAACCTGCTCACCAATTTGGTTTAGTATGCGCTTTCTAATTTTCTTCCTTATGTTGTTGATCAAGGTTACAGCGTCGACTGCAAGAACGAATAAAATATCCTTGTCGACAGAGAAATAGATTACGCAAGATAGAAGGAATTTATCATGGCTATTTTAGAAAACATTCAAGATTCACAAGTTGTTCGTGCATACCGTCAAGGCTGGTTGGCATGGCTCGGCGCACACAAAACTGCGTTTGACTTTGCACAGGACGGCGTAGAAAAGCTTATGAACAACCGCGAAAAGCTTGTTGAAGAGCTCGTTCAAAAAGGTGAAAATGTTGAAGAACTTGCTACAACAAACTTTAACAAAGTACGTGGTAACGTTGAAACGCGTGTTAATGGTGTAAGTGAAAAAGTTTCCGAAGTAAGCAACAAAGTATTTTCCCGCACTACAGAAGAAGCAACTGATCGTGTTTCAGAGCTTTCTGAAGAAGTGGCAAAGCTTGCTAAAACAGTTTCTACTCTTAGCCGCAAAATCAATGCCACTCAAAAACCAGCAGCAAAGAAAAAAGCGCCAGCAAAGCGCACAACAGCAAAAAAAGCTGCAACAACTAAAACTAAAGCTGCTCCTGTAGCTGCAAAGACAGAAACAGAAGCTAAAGCTGCGGCATAAAACCATATTAGTCTCGAGCATAATTACCTTTGTGCTGAGATTATAAAGGGCTGACAGGCCACCTTACCCTCCCCCAACCTCCAGGCCTGTCAGCCTACATATTTCTTGTTTTTTTTGACTTTATAGATTTTTTACCATTATGCTCTTCATATCGCTGGAGATAGAACATTGTAGCCCTGCATAGTGCCACATAATTTTACATTCGAATTTGAGCACTAGGCGCACAATCAATATTACAAATTATCACCACCAAAGGGGAATTAAGCATGCCATCTACTAAAAAGAAAATTGGCGAAGCGGCCGCTGAAACTACAACTGCCTTCAACCCTATTGTTGGTGTACATCGCTCAGAATTGATCAAGTCACTCGGAGTTGTCTTAAAACAAGCTGCATTAAACCCTGTTACCTTTGGCCAACATTTTCTGAATTACAGCAAAGATATTGTCGATATTGCACGTGGAAAATCTGAGTATACACCGCATGCAAAAGATCGGCGTTTCCAAGACAAAGCCTGGGCATTTAATCCCCTATACCGCCGAGGCATGCAATCCTGGATGGCGATGAAATCCAATCTAAATAATTGGCTAACAGAAGCAAACCTGGAAGAAATTGATAGAGCAAGAGCCCACTTCATCCTTGACGTTGTCATTGATAGCCTGGCACCAACCAATTCACTGGTCGGCAACCCAACTGCCATGAAACGACTTTATGAAACTGGTGGCCTGTCGATCGTGCAAGGCCTGAAAAATGCCTATAATGATATGGTGAACGGTATTGGTATACCATCACAAGTCGACTCGCGGCCATTCAAAGTAGGTGAAAACCTCGCGGCCACCCCCGGTGATGTTGTATTTAGAAATGAAGTACTCGAAGTAATTCAATATACTCCAACCACAGACAAAGTACGTGAAATTCCACTGATTGTTATTCCACCTCAAATTAACAAATTTTACGCATCCGATCTTACCCCAGACAAAAGCATGTTCCGCTTCATGCTATCACAAGGTATTCAGCTTTTTGCAATAAGCTGGAGAAACCCTGGCCCTGAACACGCTCATTGGGATCTGGAAACTTATATCAACGCAACGATTGAAGCGACAGATGCGGTCATGGCAATAACCAAGTCCAAAAAAATTAACGTATCAGGTGCATGTTCCGGCGGCATAACCGTTGCGACACTCTTGAGTCACTTGGCAGCGATCGGTGATGACCGCGTCAATTGTTCAACATTTCAGGTGTGTGTTCTTGACCCTCGTCAGGAAGACAGTGAAGTTGGCGCTCTTGTCTCACAAGATACACTTGAGCTTGCACGGGCGCGATCTGCATCAAAAGGCATATTATCCGGCGATGACCTCGCCCGCACTTTTGCCTGGATGCGCCCCAATGACCTGATCTGGAATTATGTGGTTAACAACTACCTGCTTGGCGACAGCCCACCTGCGTTTGATATTCTATTCTGGAATAACGATACAACAAACCTGCCAGCAGCACTGCATTCAGATTTTCTTGATAGTTATACAAGTGCTCCCTTTGCCGACCCTGGCACAGTTGAGTTTATGGGCGAAAAACTGGATCTCAGCAAAATTACACACGACAGTTTCGTCGTTGCAGGCTTTACTGATCATATTACACCGTGGCGGGCCTGTTACCGGACCACAAAATTACTTGGCGGTAATACAGAGTTCTATGTTTCCAATAGTGGGCATATACAGTCATTACTAAACCCACCCGGCAACCCAAAAGCAAAATATTTTTATAATCCGGACGTTATGGATAGCGGCGCAGATGAATGGATGACAAGCGCTAAATTGCTTGACGGATCCTGGTGGACACCTTGGTCAGAATGGCTCACTGCTCATTCAGGCAATGAAAAAGATACGCCAAAGAATAATGGAAGCCGTAAATATAAATCACTCGCGCCAGCACCGGGTGAGTATGTTTTCGGATAAAACACAAGTCTGTAGTACCAAGGAATGAAAATGAATAATACCGGGCCTGAAATCAAAATGATTGACGTTGGTGGGCAAATCCTGCGCACAGCAATTTGGCCGAGCAAAGGCAATGATCGCCCTATTCTATTTTTTAACGGGATTGGCGCTAATCTGGAAATGGTTGCCCCTCTCGGTGAAATGATGCAGAGCCGGGCGAGTGTGATTGTGTTCGATATGCCAGGTATTGGTGGTTCACCAAAAGCGCGCATGCCTTACAGAGCGAGCACCATCACAAAATGGGCCAACAAAATTCTTGACCACTTAGATATCGGTGATGTGGATGTTATGGGAATTTCCTGGGGTGGTGCCGTTGCACAACAATATGCAAGATCATGCCCTGACCGCGCCAAAAGCCTTGTTTTACTCGCAACAAGCGCAGGAATGGTGATGGTGCCCGGGAATTTGAGTGCAATCACAAAAATGGCAAGTCCGAAACGCTACATCGACCCCGATTATATGTTAAAGAATTTCGAAACATTATACGGTGACATTGCCGACACAAGCGCACAGGGCCACAAAACTCGTATTCAAGCCCCGACAGTTCAGGGGTACATGTATCAACTGCTAGCCATGATTGGCTGGACAAGCGTATATTTTCTGCCGTTTTTAAAACAACCAACGCTTATCATGTCTGGTGACCGCGACCATATTGTACCACTCGCAAATTCTCGCCTGCTACGAAGTTTAATCCCCCGTGCCAACCTTAAAATTGTTAAAGGGGGCGGGCATCTGTTTGCCGTTTCACGCGCTAAGCAGGTTATACCAATCATTAGCAATTTCTTAAATGACCACGCTGACAAGAAACCCAAAACAGCATAAGCTATTGATACGATTCATGATTTGATTAGAAAGTAATTCCAATGTCAAAGAAACCTAGAAAAGAAATAGATATTGCACGCAAAATCTGGCTCGCTGGCATTGGGGCATATGGTAAAGCCTTTAACGATGCACAGGACGCCTATGCCAAAATGGGGCAAGAAACAACAAAAGTCTTTGAAGACTTAGTTGGTAAAGGTAGCGAACTCGAAAACAAGGTTACAGATACTGCTAAAAAATACGTTCCCAAAGCGGCTCAAATGCACAAATCTAACATTGAAGATCGCATGGAACGGATGAAAACCGCTCTCGGAATGGTGGGGGAAAGCAGTGTACAAAATAATAAGGTAGACATGATAGAAGAGCGCCTTGATACCATCGAAGCAAAACTTGATACTCTTCTAAGCGCGATAGAAAAATTAGATAAACCAATCAGAAAACCTAGAGCAAAAACAATCAAGAAGCCAGCAACTAAAAAGCAATAAAAATAGCCAATGAAAACAAAAGACAGGATCTTAAAATATAGTCTGCAGCTCTTTAACAATGAGGGCGAGCAGAATATCACGCCTGTCGATATTGCCAATGTGCTCGACATTAGCCCCGGCAATTTATACTATCACTTCAAAGGTAAAGACCCTATCATCAAACAACTCTTTCTGGATTTCGAAGAAGAGTTCAAAATGGTATTAAGAGCACCGATTGAAAAACCTTTGAACCTCTCTGATAACTGGGTTTATTTTTACATACTCTTTGAAGAGGTTGCAGATTTTTGCTTCTTTTATCGTAATCTACAATCCATTTTGGAACGCTATGATGACCTCGAGCGCAGGTTTCGCGCCCTTGTAACCCTCAAGATCAAAACCATGCGATCACTGCTTACAGCGCTAAACAGTTCCGGGTTCATTCAGATATCAAATATCGAAGCCGATCAAATGGCCGAACGCTTTGCCCTTCAATTGACATATTGGCCCACTTATCAAACGCTTATGGATACCAATACATCCACGCCTGCTTCTATTCATAATGGAGTATTTGGTTTGATTAGTCAGTTATCGCCATATGTTATCAATGGATCAGAAGAGTTTTTGAGTTTATTGGTCGAGTTCAGAGATAAAATGCTTCGGGCAGCGAATTCATAATTTCATGCCTAGATTATAGGCAATAGTCATTTTTTTAATCAATAATTACTATCATTAATTGACGCGGAGTTAAGTCGCTGTCATTGTTTTGTCATATTCAGACCGGGGAGGGTCGAATTACTAACGCATGAGGGAAGTATGCTATTTAAAAAGAGTAAGAAAAAAATTAAGGCGCCATCAGTAGTTAAAATGATGATGGAAGGACGTGCGCTTTGGGAATTAGGTTCCTACTATGCCTCCAAACCTCTCTTAAATCGCCTCCCTAAAGGGGATGGACACCCTGTTCTGGTGCTTCCCGGTCTTGCAGCAACCGACACATCGACCATTCCGCTCAGAAATTTCCTTACAGAGCGTGGGTATGCCGCCTATGATTGGGGCTTAGGTAGAAACTTTGGCCTTAGAGAAGGCATTCTGGAAGGCATGCAAGAGCGCTTGGATAACATTTTTAAAGAGCATGGGCGCAAAGTTTCCATAATCGGATGGAGCCTTGGCGGCATATTCGCTCGTGAACTTGCCAAACTACACCCTGAAAAAGTTAGAAGCGTTATGTCATTAGGCAGCCCACACTCAGGCGACCCTAAAGCAACTAACGCTTGGCGGCTATATGAATTAGTCGCAGGTCATTCAGTTGAAGAACCGCCTATTGAAACTCTTCTTCACAAGGCTCCACCTGTTCCCACCACATCAGTTTACACAAAGACAGATGGGGTTGTTGCCTGGGAAAATTGTTATCAAAGCAAACCAATCAACCCTCAAAAAGCGAAACAAACAGAAAATATCTGCGTTCAGGGAAGCCACTGCGGCTTGGGAGTAAACCCAAGCGTCTTATATATTATCGCTGATAGGCTAGCGCAGCGCGAAGGGAAATGGAGACCTTTTGCCAATGTAGGTTCTCGTAAGGTATTCTTCGATACACCAGGGTGGGGGCTAGACAAGCTCTTTACTGACAAAGCAGCAGCGTAACTAAAATTGCTTCAAAATAGACATCGTTCTTTCATTAGGGCGATGTTTCTAATTCTTCATGGTAATTCCAACCTTAAGGTTAACGACTATATGATATAATCAAACCCAGGTATCATCTTATATGATACATATGGAAAGGGGAGCAAGATGCATAAGCTATCAGGAATGGATGCAACGTTTCTTTATATGGAAACTGATGAAACACCCATGCACATCTCCAGCCTTATGGTATGTGAACCTCCCCAAAAAGGTGAAAACCCTTACGAAGCCCTGAAAGCACAGATCGCTGCGCGTTTGCATGAAATTCCATCATTTCATAGGAAGCTCAAACATACACCGTTTTATATCGACCATCCGGTTTGGATTACAGCCGACATTGTCGACTTAGATTACCATATCAAACATGCTTGCTTACCTGCACCTGGAAATGTTGAACAGCTAAGAATGTTAATCCAAGGTTTGCATTCTGTAACACTTGACCGTGACCGCCCTCTTTGGCAATTCTATATTATCGAAGGTGTCGAAGACAAAAGTCTTGGTATTAAGAAAGGCAGCTTTGCTATCTACACCAAAGCTCATCATGCTAGTCTTGATGGTGGCGGCGGTATTTCAGCGATGGACATATTATCTGACCGCGAACCTGTACCGCGGCCCCCACTTCCTAAAAGCAAAATCCAACTCTATAATGAGACGCCTGGCTTCTTCGAATTATTGGGCAATGCCTATGGTCGCTTTATTCAACAACAGGCCGATATGCTCGCCAGTTTACCTGCCTTATCAAAAGCGTTAGGCCGTTTGGCAAAAGTAACATTTGCAGATAGCAAGGGCATACTACAATCCTTGCAACCGGCACCTAAAACACGTTTCAATGTAAGAATAAAAAAACAGCGCGCATATGGGGCACAGTCGCTTAATTTATATGAAATAATAAATATTGCCAAAAAAACAGAGACCACATTAAACGATGTTGTTTTAAGCATATGTGGGGGGGCACTAAGAAAATACCTGGAAAAACACGGGGAATTACCAAAAAACTCGCTCATAGCAGGCGTACCAGTATCATTGAGAGAACTTGGTGATACCAGTAACAACAATCAGGTTGCCGGTATGAATTGCGCAATCGGAACCGACGTAGAAGACCCCGTTAAACGCCTTCATACCGTGCACGATCACTCGAACCGAGCAAAAAAACAATTAAGTGCAGTTCGTGATGTTTTCCCAACAGACTATTCATTCTTTGGCGCACCTGTTGTGATGTCATCAATCGCTCAAATGATGAACCGGACAGATATCGCCAACTATATACCTTCTCCGCTCAATGTTGCGATATCGAATGTTCCCGGCCCAAGACGCCACGTGTATTTTGCTGGTAGTAAAGTTTTATGCTTTTTCCCGGTTTCAATAGCAACACATGGCTGTGCCCTGAACATTACGTTACAAAGCTATGTTGACCGATTAGATTTTGGATTGGTTGCCTGTAAACTAGCGGTTCCTGATGTACAAGATATCGCAGATGATATTGTAAACGAATTTGAGTCGCTCAAAAAGGCAACAAGCCATATCGAAGACAAACCGCGAAAGAAAACACCATCTAAAGAAAAAAAAGATAGCTAGTTGCTATCTTTTTTCACTGTTTCAAAAGTATAGCTACCCGGCCTTGGAATAGTGCACTTCTTCCTGATTTGACGCCCGAAGTGACGTTACAAACCCTGAAGCTTGCCCAGTATCCAGAAAAGCCAAAGCCGCAACCTCTTCAGATACCCAAGCTATACGCGCATCAATAATGGTGCCGACATGTTTGATATGCACAATATCATCGACATTCAGTGCAATTGCTCCAGATGTATCAAACGAGAACCTAACCCCGGTATCAGAAAAGTCCTCAACTTTAGCTGTCAGCGCTTGCTGGTCTCTCGTTTGGAGGTCAATATATTCAGATTGGAATGATACCTGACTACGTTCCGCGTTTCTGCGATCAGATCTCCGTCTGGTGTCCTCCACCACTTCGAGTAACTTCTGTTGTAAATTACTAATGCTTTTTTCGATTTCATCCGTAACATCGGCTATCTCAGCACCAATCATATTAAGACCCGAAGTATCTTGGTTAACTGATTTCACATGACCTTGTACTGACTCAACACTGGATGTTGCCGTTTGAATAGACCGCGCAATCTCTTCTGTTGTTTTTGACTGCTCTATAACAGCAGAAGAAACCGCATCACTTCGCCCTGTAACTTCTTGCATTTTTTCTGCTATATCTTGTACTTGGCTAACCGCGCCGCGAACTTCTATTTGCATTTGATCTACAAATTGATGAATTTCATTCGATGACTGCGCCGTTTGATTAGCAAGCGATTTCACTTCCGCCGCCACAACAGCAAACCCCTTACCTGCATCACCTGCACGTGCGGCTTCAATCGTGGCATTTAAAGCCAGTAAGTTTGTTTGTTCAGCGATATCGCCAATAATTGTGATAACACTTGCTATTTTTTCTGCTGCATTTGTTAGGCCAGATAATGATCGGTGAATAGCATCCGCTTCGTTTGCAGTTTTCTGAACTAGGTCCTGTGACGCACCAACCTGATTAGTAATCTCAGATATTGATGCATGCATCTCTTCTGCGGCTGACGCTACTGACTGGGAATTTGCAGATGCCTCCTGCGATGAATTATCGGCAGTCACGGCCTTTTCACCAATACTCTTAGTAAACCCTACTAAGCGCACACCAGCTTTACTAGCCTGCTGTGATTTATCGAAAACAGCCTGTATCATTGCGGCCAACTCATTTTCAACAACATTAGCAAGTGCCTCCAACCCTTCAGCGACAGCTTTCTGTTGAGCAGTAGCTGCTTTTTCAGCTTTTACTCTATCCTGTAGTTGGCGTTGACGATCTTCCTCTATACGGCGGCGTTCTTCATCTTCAATACGAAGACGCTCTTCCTCTTGCTGTCGACGCAATTCTTCAGATTCTTGAAGGTTTTCTCTAAACTGGTGTAAGTTTTGTGCAAAAACCCCTATTTCACTCTTGGCCTCCTGAAACGGGATATGAGCATCAAATTCACCTTTCGCAATCAGATCAGTACTACTCATTAATGCGTAAATAGGTCTCCGAATGCTTTCGCTAAACAATAATGCTACAATAATAAGGGCAGCAATCAACATTGCTGCAAAAACTACTGCGCTTGCAAGGTCGCTATTTGCACTTTCCAGACTAACTTTCGTATGCCCTAATAAATCAACTGTAAGATATTTTTCAAGTTCATATAATTCGTCGATTTTACGGGTGATTGCTGTAAACCATTCTGTACCTGATACGCCCTGCGTATCGCCTGTTGAAAAACTATCAATGGCAACCTTTCTCAAACTGGCTACATTAGACGCTGCGTTACTATTAAATATTGCATCTAATCGAGCAACCACCTCACCGGATGCTGACAATCGAAACGTATGTAAGAAAGCATCTTGTTGTGCAATGAGACGGCGAAAATTATCTGCAATTCCTGGCTTAAAGGCCCCAGCCCCAAAACCCGTTGCGCCCATTGCTCGTTCTAAACCAGCCCGTTCTTTTGCTTCCAGCAACGCTAATAAAATAGACCCTTTATTAACAACAATATTATCATTACTACCCGCAACAGTCAGTGAAAACAGCTTCAACAGGCTGTTGATAGTATTTGTATAATATTCAGCCATTTCCGGTACAGTTAAGGTAAGATCAGAAACTTTATTTCGCATGTTTGACAGGCGGTTTAATTGTGTTTCGATTTCAATCAAATCTGAACCAAATAAGCCTCTAATATCCTTATCGTTACTCGCGTTTCGATAAGATAATAAAACAGGGTCGGTAGCGCTTCTCTGTACAGTGAGATTGCTTTTAAAACTTACTGCGCCTGCTGACCCAATATAGCCTGCACTGTTACCTCGCTCCTTCTGCAGTTCATGCACAAGTGCACTTGCTGTTGAAGAAAAGGCAGCTTGCCCTCCTATACGTTCAGCATCTCTGCTTTTATAAAGCGCCGTATTTAATGTAGGTACACTTAAAAGTAGAATGGAAAAAGTCGCAATAAAAACAATAATAAATAGTCTATTCCTAATAGAAAGTGAGTTAAGTAAATTAAGCATGTTTGAATTCCCGCTATCAAACTATTTTAAATCGCCCTCGGGAAACCAACACTCACCCCATCCCGTTAGCGAAACAGAAATTTTCTTCATAAAAATGATATAAGGAGTTCATTAAAATTCTCTTAAATAATAAAACTCATGATTGAAAAATAGCCATAATCACTATTATTGATTTTAAGTTGCTGGTTTTACAAGAATAAATTTTCATATAATAATCAATAGTTAGAATATATTTTTATTAAATAAGAGTGAATATCCTCATGATAAAGGGAAATCACAGTGACTAGAAAATGATCATGCCGCTATTGAAGTATTCAAACGAATTCGAGAATGCCTGCATTTAAAAAGGCTTTACAATCGCAGAAAGATAATATGATCGATGGCAATATATTCAAAAATATTTTATCAAAAACAACCTAATAACAGTAAAGTATATTTAATGGTCTAGCGATTGAGCCTTTCTAAGGGACGGGAATATTTTAGCCCAGACCCCCGCCACCGCAATCGCAGTAGCACCACCAATTGTTACAGTAAACACAGCCCCATAAGCGGCAGCCATAAAACCAGCCCTAAACTCACCAAGCTCATTTGAAGCACCGATAAAAATAGCATTCACTGCATTTACTCGCCCTCTTACATGGTCTGGTGTCCATAATTGCATCAATACTTCACGTATATAAACCGAGACCATATCAAAACCGCCAACAAGCATTAAGGCGAATATCGATAACCATGCATATGTAGAAACACCAAATATAACAGTTGCCAAGCCGAACAGAGCAACACTGACAAATAACAATAAACCTGCGTGTTTGCGAATAGGAAATGCCGTTATTAATCCAATCATGATAACCGCGCCGATACCTGGTGCAGCCCTCAACAAACCAAGGCCTTCAGAACCAAGATTTAAAATATCACGTGCATAAACTGGCATTAATGCAACAGCACCACCGAGCAATACGGCAAAAAGATCCAGTGAGATTGCCCCCAATATAACCTTTTTCTTCCAAACATAACTAAAACCGCCAACAAGCTTTTTTAAACCACCTCGATCTTTTTCAATTATTTGACTCGGTTTAGCGATTGAAAAAATTAAAATAGTGGCAAACAAAAATAATATTACCGCTACACCATAAGCAAAAGCCCCCGAGATACCGTACAAGAGACCGCCAGCAACTGGCCCTACAATACCGGCCAGTTGCCACGATGCTGTGCTCCAGCCAACGGCATTTGCAAACAACTCTTTAGGGACGATATTGACAACTAAGGAAGATGCCGCAGGAGTATGGAATGCGCGAGCAACACCGAACACCGTAAGCGTTATCAAAACATAGACCGGTTCAAAGTTGCCCGTTAAAGCCAAACCTAAAATCACCAACCCGCACAGCATCTCGACAAAAACAGATAGTCCCATGATAAGCCTGCGGCCAAATCGGTCTGACGTTATACCTGTAATAACCACAAGTAATAACGCAGGTGTAAATTGCACCAACCCTATCCACCCCAAAAGTGCAGGGTCACGCGTCAAATCATAAATTTGCCACCCAACAGCCACAGACACAATTTGCGTCGCAAAATACGTTAAAAAACGCGCCAAGAAATATTTGCTAAATGACTTATTGCCAAACGCAGCAAATCGCTCTTCCTTCGATGAATGTGAGCTATTGCTCATTTATTTCCCTTTTAAGCCTTGATTTATATGATATTTACCATTCAAACCGTGCCATCACAAGATGGCATCATGGGCCCCACATATAGTTACTATGATTTTGAAAAGTCATACTTTTTAATTGATTACTGAAAATTCAGGCATAGGATGTCAGCAAGGGAGTTAGATCTATGCTGGGTGTTTGTTATTATCCTGAACATTGGCCTCAAGACATGTGGGCAAATGACGCCAAAGAAATGAAATCTTTGGGCTTAAAATATGTTCGGATCGGCGAATTTGCATGGTCGCGCATTGAACCAAGTCATAATAATTTCCAATTCGCGTGGCTTGATAAGGCAATTGATATCCTTGCTGGCGAGGGCTTGCAAATCGTCATCGGAACCCCTACTGCCACGCCGCCAAAATGGCTTATTGATAAATACCCAGAAATATTACCCGTTGATCCAGAAACACTGCAAACACGAGGGTTTGGCTCACGGCGCCATTATGATTTTTCAAGTGGTATATATAAACGCGAAGCTATTCGCATCACCGAGGTAATTGCAGAGCGCTATGGAAAACACCCCTCAGTTGTCGGCTGGCAGACGGATAACGAACTAAGTTGCCACGATACCACCCTCAGTGCATCCACTAATGCGAAACTTGGATTTAGAGAATGGTGCAAAAACCAGTATGGTACGACCTCTAAGCTAAATGAAGCATGGGGCACTGTTTTCTGGTCTATGGAGTATAACGACTTTGACGAAGTTGATTTACCCGTAGGAACATTAACCGAAGCCCATCCATCACACCAACTGGCATTTCGCCGATACTCGTCTGATAAGGTCATTGAATTTCACCAAAGCATGATCCAGGCAATTAAAAAACATTCACCTAATAAATGGATCACTCATAATTTTATTCCCAAAGAGGATATAGCAGCAGACACTTATGCGCTTGGTGAGAATCTAGATTTTGCCAGTTATGACAATTACCCACTTGGCCGCAGTGATCTATTTTTATCTACTGCCCCCGCAGAAACACTAGAAAAATATATGCGAACAGGCCACCCTGACTTAGCCTGTTTTTACCATGACACGACGAGAAGTTTTGCAAAAGGAGACTTCTGGGTTATGGAGCAACAACCTGGCCCAGTAAATTGGGCACCAAATAATCCACGTCCTGAAAAAGGAATGATCCGACTATGGTCACTGGAAGCGTTTGCACAAGGTGCAGAATGTGTGAGCTATTTCCGCTGGCGCCAAGCTCCTTTTGCGCAAGAACAAATGCATGCCGGCCTTAAACGTGTTGATAATTCAAAAGCATCTGCATGGCCTGAAATCGAACAGGTGTTCGAAGAAATCAATATGCTGGATATTCATCAAGAAAAGAAACAGAAATCTAAAGTCGCAATTATTACGGATGTACAATCACTCTGGGTCACTGACATCCAGCGTCAAGCAAATGGCTATGATTACACCAAGACCGAATTTCAATATTATTCCGCTTTGCGGCAACTGGGGCTTGATGTTGATTTTATCTCGCAAGATATGCCACTTGATCATTATAAATTAATTGTTGCTCCTGCGCTTCCCATCATGAGTGATGCATTAATAGACCGTATCAAAGCAAGTAGTGCCACCTTTGTATACGGCCCTTTAACTGGTTCCAAAACGACCGAACTTACCGTACCACTTAATTTGGCACCCGGTAAATTACAATCAATTATACCTATTAAGGTTTTATCAGTTGAAACTCTCAGGCCCGATTGCCCACAACCTTTGTATTATAACGGCAAACATTATGAATGCAGTATCTGGTGCGAAGAGATAGACCCTTCCAACGTAGAAACCATCTGCGCATATACATCTGGCGCTCCGGCAATAGTTCGTAAGGATAATTATATTTACGTTGGTACAGCTATAAGTGATGCACTGTTGAAAGACTTGTTCACCGACATATGTAACGAGTTACTTATCTCAACATATACACTAGCCAGCGATATCAGAATAAGCAGGCGCGGCAATCTCACCTTTGCTTTCAACTATTCAGGCAACACAATACAGGCCCCTGCCCCTCAAGACGCCAAATTCTTAATCGGTCATACAGAGATAGGGCCATATAACCTTGCAGTTTGGAGGCTCTGACGCGGCCCCTTATTCTGCCCTTATTATCGTCATACGGTCAAACACTGGTACCCCCATGCCCGTATCTAGCGGCTAATAACAGCCAATAACTGCTTGGCAACCGCCTCAGATGCTTCTAACGCACCTTCCAAATATCCCCCATGCTCGGGGGCCATTTCAGTTGAAGCCAAGAACACCCTGTTATCCCAGATGTTTTTTAGATCATTTTTTACCCCATAATGAGGATGCTCCAATAATGGCGCTAAATCTAAATCTGTACTCGTTTCTGGCTCAAAGGCCCAATCTTGAAATTCTATTGTTATAGGTTGCCGAGCCTCATCACCAAATATGTGGATAAGCTGACTTTTAGACGCTTCAATAATTTCATGCACGTTGCTACGCCTGTTAACGGCACGCACCCCAACAAAACCAAAAAGCGCATATGGCCCACCTTGAGCAGGGGATGCATCATGAATTTCCATTAACGGCCCACGCCTGCTCGTTGCATCACCAGATAATCCCTTATTCCGCCAAAAGGGCTGTTCATACAGAGCAACTATCTTCGCATGCCCAGCCATCCAGGTTGGCACGGAACGCAGCGAAGCATTTACTACCTGTGCCAAACCGGGCTCAAATTCAATAGCTTCGCTTATTACTCTTGGGGGAAGAGCCAGAACAATTCTAGCGCTTTTGATGACTATATCTTCGCTACCTTTAGCTCTTAAAGTTGTATATATTGTATCACCAACTTTCGTTATCTTTTTAACGCAACTATTCAAACAAACCCTCTCAGTGTCAATTTGACGCCTTAGGCCATCAGTCAACGAACTCATCCCCCCTTCGATACGATATGCTCCCTGCATAGAAGCATAACCTTGCCCTCTCATCACGTGGCCGCTTGCATCCTCATAAATAATTTCGCCGTCCGAATATTGCTGGAAGGACTGCAATTTAAGTTCTTGAACCAAATCAAGCATTCTCTGTTGCCCTGGCCAAAACCATGTTGGTCCCAAGTCGAAAGGTGTTGTCCTGTCAGCATTCTTATGATCATAAGCGTGTATTCTGCCGCCTATTCTATCTCTGGCTTCAACAACGATATAATCGATACTTTTTTGGTGCATTTTTTGGGCAAGAAACAAGCCCGAGAGCCCACCCCCAACGATTAAAACATCGGTGTTCATTGAGATTTCATTTCAAATATTCGTTAGATTTTTGCGAAATATCTGCGCGATAATTTCGATTTTATTCGGTCAGCATTTCTACGGCGTCATCAAACAACTTAATATCGCCCTGAACATTGCTTGTAATCATTGCCCCTTCAAGAAGGGATAAGGCTTGAGCTGCTTTCTTAGCAGCTATATGGTCATCATGCTTTAATGTATATGCCTTTGAAAGCCAGTTCATATTTTGCTCAAAAAATGCTCTGGTCTCCCTAACAACACCTTCTGGCAAGCCTTCAATTTCAGCTCCCAGCATACCACACAGGCACATCAGTTTATCTTCAACCAGCGCTCTACGAAATGTGGCTACATAAACTACGATAGGGTTCTTACCCGAAGCGTGCAATTCAACCGGATCACCCAAAGAATTTATAAATCGATCCGTATAATGTTTGGCGACCGCTGCGCCCAAACCTTCCTTGGTCGGGAAATGATAATGAACAGACGCACTTTTAACGCCTACGATTTTGGCAATATCGCGAAAACTAAACGCATTGTAACCACCGCGGCGAACCAACTCTTCCGCCGTTTTTAAAATCGCCTGTTCTTTATTTATCGTATTGCTCATCTATGCCTCTTTTCTATGGTCTCAACGAACCGGCAAACCTTCTTCAATTGGTAAACTTTCATCTTGTGACCACTCATTCCAAGATCCAAAATATGTAGCAACATTTTCGAAACCAGCCTGTTTTAAAGCAACATAAGTATTTGATGTTCGTGAACCTTTAAAGCAATAAAGCCATACAGGCTTAGAAAAATCCATACCAATATTCAAACATTCGGCCCGAATCTCCGAAGGTGATTTAACTCGGCCATTTGGTTTCATCATACGATACCATTCAAGCCACTTAGCACCTGGTATGCGCCCCCGACGAGGCGAAAAATACTTACCATAAGGCGAACTACTCTCTCCGATCCATTCATCTACATCTCTGACATCCAATAATGTTACCTCGTTTTTAGATAGCTGCGCTAAAACATCATCCTTACCAACAATCATATCAATGCCATCGTCAGTAAGTTCAAAAGCCTTTGTTACAGGTTTAGGCACATGATCTGTTATCTGATAGCCTGCATTTATCCAGGCCATTAATCCACCATGCAATACATACGAAGAACTATTTCCTAAATAAGAAAGCATAAAGTGCCCTCTGCATGATTGGCCAAAACCTGTCCCCATACCCTGCTCATAAAAGACAACAAGCTGATCTTTATCAACACCTGCTTCTCCGAATTTCTTCGCAAAATGTTCACGCATATCTTGCATACCTTGCGGTGTAGAAGAAGCAAGATAAGTGAAAATTTCATGAATATTTACGGCATTCTGCAAATGATATTGTGCATACTCTTCCGGACTACGTGTATCAATAATCACGACATCCTTCTCTTGTATCAACTCATGTAATTCACAGGGTTCAATCAAAATTTTCGTCATTAACTTATCCATAAGATCAAGCATTGGATACACGGTTAATCTGTTCATTAACCAGTGATAAATTACCATGTTTAATCCAGACTTTCGCACCTGCCTGGCCTGCCACGGCAGCAACCGTGCCGCCAACAGGCACACGTAACCAACTATGCTTCACTAAAGTATCATCCTGCTCAGTGAACTCACCGTCTAAAACGAGAAACTCAGCCCCCTCACTCGCTGTAAAGCCGACTTTCGTACCCGGTGCCCACGTTTGCACTTCAACCCTTTCCCTCTCATCGCTATATAGCGGCGTGATCGCAACCCCTTCATTTTCGCGCGTTTGAACTGGCTCCATAAAATTCATATTTAAACGTACATGCGTTCGATCATCTGGTTCAAATTGCCAAAGCTTCACAAAGATCACGCATCCCGGCTCAGAACCTGGCGTATGACTTGATTGTGGCGGGTTGCGAATATAGGAACCAACAGGAAAATCACCATGTTCATCCTGAAAAACACCTTCCAGCACAATAAATTCCTCACCGCCCGTATGAACATGCGGTGAAAACTTACTACCCGGGTCATATTTTACTATTGTTGTCGCACGTGCAACTTCATCGCCGACACGGTCTAATGGGCGCCTTGCAACACCGGGCATAGGTGAATTTATCCAATCCATAGCTTCACTATGAACGACGACACGTTGATCAAAATCAGCATTAATTTTCATTATTGATTCCTATATTTCTAAACCTAGCTTATGAAACGCCACACGTTAACCAGTAACGCTAGGACGAGCACCAACCTTGGCTTTCCACAGAAGGAGGTTACTGCATTCTACCGGGGTTTCGACGCCTGCAAAATCAGCAAATGCAAGACCCGCAATCAACGTGATATCAGCGATTGTAAAATCATCGCCCGCTACAAATTCGCTATCACTCAAGACTTTATTAAAATATACCATGCCATTCAAAGCACGTTCTCTTTGTTTAAGGCCCCAATCTTCATTCTGGTACAGCTCAAGAACCGGGCCAAGGCCTTCAGTTGCATGATGAAAATACGCGGAGACAGCATCAAGTATCATCGTCTCGGCACGGCGTTGCATCATACTTATAACCGCACGTTCTTTCGGTGTTTCGCCAGTTAAAGACGGGCCTTCGAATGTATGATCAATATATTCTGTAATCGCTGGGCACTCCGAAATACAGGTGCCATCGTCAAGCTCGAGTAATGGCACAGCCGCCGACGGGTTTTTAACAATAAACGCATCTTTACGATGTTCACCATTCGCCACATCAACATTTATAAATTCAACATTATCAGTGGCATTTTTTTCTGCCAACGCGATACGAACACGGATTGGGTTTGGGAAATTAGCTACGTCATAAATTTTCATTTCTTACTCCTATTTAACTACCTATCGATAGATAAATAACAATAGAAAACGAAATGTCAAGAAATTCTACCTACTGATAGATATTTTTACCTAAGCTTTTGCAATATTCATGGAACCAGACCGAGAAAAACGCAGCCTTCATGCACATTCTTTATTCCCTGACATGGTCTTTCAGGTGATCCCCAAATATGATATATCTAATTATAATGCATTTCATTATAATCGCAGACCTAACAATAAATGAGTTAAGAGAGACATTTTAAATTCAAGGGTTACAGAGAGGGGAAGAAAATGAAATATATATCGTCGTTATTGATGATTATTATATTAGCTGCCTGCGGGGCAGAAACAGGTTCAGAACAAATATCAGAGCCAAATGCTAAAATTTCACGCCATAGTAGCCCAACAGAAAATGAAGCGCCTGAGTTATATGTTGATAACTTTCAACTGCTAGACCACGAAGGTTTTGCACACGAACTATATTATCATGACGAAGCGCCTGCGATCGTTATCATGGTTCAAGGGAATGGTTGCCCAATTGTCCGCAATGCCTGGAGTGATTTCAAAACGATACGTGACGAGTATGAAAGCCAGGGCATTCCTTTTTACATGTTAAACGCAAACAAACAGGATACCCGTGATCGTATCACAGCTGAGGCCGCTGAATTTTCATACGACCTTCCAATCCTGAAAGACGATACACAATTGATCGCAGAATCGCTTAATATTACACGCACTGCCGAAGTGTTGGTGATTTCGCCCAGCGACTGGAGTATTATATATAGAGGCCCTGTTAATGACCGCCTTAGTTATGGCCAGCAGCGCAATGAGGCGAAAAACCACTATCTAAAAAATGCTATTGATGCCGCTATGACCGGAGCCGCAGTTGACGTTCCAATACGCAAAACCAAAGGGTGTATCGTCAATTTGCCAGAAACAAAAAAACGCACAGAACACACTCAGATCAGTTACAGCGACACCATTGCCCCTATGCTGGTAAAAAATTGCGCCGAATGCCATCAGGAAGGTGGTATCGGACCGTGGGCAATGACCGGATATGATATGATCGAAGGTTTTGCGCCAATGATCAGAGAAGTCGTTAGAACCCAGCGAATGCCCCCATGGTCGGCTGATCCCCATATTGGTAATTTCCATAATGAACGCCGCCTAACACTCGATGAACAACGCACCCTCGTTCACTGGATTGAAGCTGGTGCACCGAGGGGGAATGGCCCTGACCCACTGGCGGGCCGCAAAAGTAATGCAGCTATTTGGCCGCTTGGGGAACCAGATTTAATTATCGAAGCACCAGCTTTTGATGTTCCTGCCTCAGGCATCATTGATTATCAATTTCCAACAGCTTTAAACCCGTTAGGCCGTGATGTTTGGGTGAAAGCTGTAACTGTTGTACCGGGTGACAAAACAGTAGTTCATCATGCCTTGGTAGGGTCCTCAGAAACAATTACCCCTCCCGGCCAAGGGGACGGCGATGATGTCTTTGAAAACTATCTGATCGGATTTGTTCCAGGGGCTGAAAGCTATGTTTACCCTGAAAATACAGGCGTACTTGTCAAAGCCGGAGGAGAGTTTCGTTTCCAGATGCATTATACAACATCAGGAAAGGCAACAACCGACAAAACCAAACTCGGCCTCTATTTCCATGAAAAGGAACCTGAGCATCACTTACGTCAACAAGTTGCGATAAATTTCCAAATTGATATCCCGGCGCACGCTGATAATCATCAGGAACAAGCATATTTTGAATTTGACCATGCTGCAACACTGTACATGCTATTCCCGCATGCCCATTATCGTGGCAAGTCCAGTGAATTTGCTGTTGTTTACCCAGATGGCCGAGAAGAAATGATCTTGTCTGTCCCCAAATATGATTTCAATTGGCAACATTCTTATAACCTCAAAAGGCCTTTGAATGTCCCTGCTGGATCACGCTTGATCCATCGCACACGATACGATAATTCAGGTCGAAACCTTGCGAACCCAGACCCGAATACAAACGTTAGGTGGGGCTTGCAATCCGCCGAAGAGATGCTTTATGGCAGCTTCTTCTTTCGGTGGACGGATGAAAGCAAAAACAATTTGCTCCACGATCCACTACAATTCAACCTGAGACAATATTATGGCTTTGCCGACAGAAACATGGACGGCAAATTGTCCCGGTCTGAGGTTGGTGGAAACCTAGCTAAGTCATGGGATGCTGGCCAATTAAAGCAAGTTGATCAAGATAACGACAACGCATTATCCTTTGATGAATTCTATGCAATGCAAAAAGCAAGAAGAAATCAAAGCCGCTAACTAATTACCCCCTAAAATCGAGAGGCAAGGCCCTTACTAACAGGCCTTGCCGACCTCTTTATTATGCACGCAAATTATCCCGTCAATTTCTCAAAAACATAATACCATAATATTTTCAATACCTTACTACAGATGATAATAATTTATTCGGTAACCGTTGTGATTTGAAAACTATGTGCCGGATAGGACATCCTTACCGATGTTAAGGCGGCACCATTCAGATGCGTTTGGCGTTCGATAACAAATACTGGATCACTTTTTTTCAATTGAAGATACTTACGATCAGCCTCTGAGCTTTTATCCGCCCGTAAAGTTGTTTTAACCGTAGAATAAGGCACCTGCTGCAAAAGCCACTCATTTGGGCTAATATTGCTGAAAGTCTCATTATTAGCTTCAGGAATTGTATCCAGATTTAAAAGCCTATCTTCCAACTGGTACGGTTCACCATCACTCAAATGCAAGCAAATAATATGGCGTAATTTTGCAGTGTCAGAAAAACCTGAAAGACCAGATAAACCACCACGTTCCAAATTACTAATCAATTGGTAACTATATGTTTTTCCTAACTTTTCAACCTCATGGCGAACTAATGGAATAGTAAGCTTGGAAGAATGAGCTTTGCGATTAACCACGCGCGTTCCAGCACGCCTGCGCCGCTCAATAAGGCCTGCATCAACCAAACTCGTTAATGCTTGCCGCATAGTACCACGTGCAACATTAAACTCTTCAGCCAGCTTTTCTTCGTGCGGAAGCGTAAAACCAACCGGCCATACCTGATCGTTAATACGGCGCAAAATTTCCTGCTTGATTTCTTGATATGTGTGCATCTGCTGACTGTTGCCCACATTTTCACTTCAATCAATATAAAGTTGACGTTTATTTTTATATATGTCTATACATATTAATGTAATAAGGACCATAAAATGCCTGTACCAGTTACTTTCGTCAATGCAACACTTGCAACTATCCCCTTAACTGGCGGATACGGATTGATTGAAAACGGCGCTATAGTCATAGAGAACGATAAAATAATTTATGCAGGTCCTCATAAGGATATTCCGGTCCCTCCATCAAATAATGAATTGATTGACCTTCGGGGCAGACTTGTAACCCCAGGCCTTATTGATTGCCACACACACCTTATCTATGGAGGGTCACGAGCCAAAGAGTTTGAACTTCGTCAACAAGGCACAACTTATGAAGAAATAGCCCGCTCAGGCGGCGGTATCTTTTCCACAGTTAAAGCAACACGAAATGCATCTGATGATGAATTATTAACAAGCGCACTGACACGGTTAGACCAGCTTATAGAAAGCGGTGTTACCACTGTTGAAATTAAATCAGGTTATGGGTTGGACGGCGAAACAGAACTGAGAATGCTTCGCCTTACACGCGAGATGAAAAAACTTCGCCCAATACGGATATCAACAACATTTTTGGGCGCACATGCCATCCCAAAAGGCATGACAGCAGATACATATCTCGACACCATCTGTATACCAACTTTGAAAATAGCAGCACATGAAGGCCTTATCGATGCAGTAGACGGCTTCTGTGAAACTATCGCCTTTTCCCCAGAGCAGATCGGGCGATTATTCTCTACCGCTCAAGAATTAAATCTACCCGTTAAACTTCATGCCGAACAATTATCAAACCAAAACGGTGCCAGGCTTGCGGCAAAATTCAATGCGCTATCAGCAGACCATCTGGAGTATATTAATGAGGCTGGCGTCAAAGATATGAAGGCCGCTGGCACGATAGCTGTTTTACTACCCGGTGCTTATTATTTCCTTAAAGAAACTCAAAAGCCACCAGTCGCCGATTTCAGAACTCATAACGTACCACTTGCCATCGCGACAGATAGCAACCCTGGCTCGTCCCCGATCACGTCTATACTTCTTGCCATGAATATGGCCGCAGTACAATTTGGCCTTACGCCTGAAGAATGCCTGCGCGGCGTGACTATCAATGCGGCCAACGCACTTGGCCACCATAATATCGGCAGGCTAGATAAAGGCTGTAAGGCAGATCTTGTCATATGGGATACAGATCACCCTGCCGAACTCACATACCGTATGAACAATACCCCTATCTATCAGCGCATCTTTGGAGGAATTTAATGCTATTTTTACACCCCGGGCATGTTTCACTCAAGGACCTGGAAACAATCTGGCGGCACGAAATCCCTATCCAGTTGAATGACACCGCAAAAACTGCAATTGCAGCGTCTGCCAAGCGTGTTCAAAAGGCCGTTGACGGTGCGGAAGCAGTTTACGGCGTCAATACAGGTTTTGGAAAACTCGCCTCTATTCGCATTGACCCCGAAGACACAGCCACCCTCCAAAGAAATCTCGTCTTATCCCATTGCTGCGGTGTGGGCGAGAAAACACCAAAAACTATCACAAGGTTAATGATGGCCCTGAAGCTTATATCCCTTGGCCGCGGCGCGTCAGGGGTTAGACTTGCAGTGGTAGAATTATTGGAAAAAATGCTACTGAACGACGTGATACCAATAGTGCCATCACAAGGCTCTGTAGGCGCATCAGGCGACTTGGCGCCGCTTGCGCACATGGCCGCGGTCATGATCGGCGAAGGACAAGCAGAATGTGACGGGCATACAGTCTCAGGAAGTGAGGCACTCGCCCTAAAAGGACTTTCCCCCATAGTTTTATCAGCCAAGGAGGGATTAGCCCTCATAAATGGAACCCAATTCTCTACAGCTTTAGCCTTGTCAGGCCTGTTCTTCGCACAACATGCCGCTAATATTTCTCTTGTTACGTCTGCTTTATCGATTGACGCAGCAAAAGCCTCAACCGCCCCTTTGCTTAGCGAAATCCATGAACTGCGTGGTCATAAAGGGCAAATTAAGGCCGCAGCCACCATGAGGGAACTCCTGACAGGGAGTGAAATACGCGATTCCCACCGCAAAGACGATCCACGCGTTCAAGACCCATATTGTATGCGGTGCCAACCACAAGTTGTCGGTGCAGCGCTCGACCTTTTGCGGCAAGCAAGTGAAACACTACAGATAGAAGCAAATGCTGCCACCGATAACCCTCTCGTGTTAACCGAAATTGATCGTATTGTATCTGGTGGTAATTTCCATGCAGAACCTGTCGCCTTTGCAGCAGACATGATAGCCCTTGCCCTCGCCGAAATCGGCTCAATTTCACAGCGGCGTATAGCATTATTAGTTGACCCTACACTCAGTTTTGACCTTCCACCTTTCCTCGCAGCCGATCCCGGCTTGAATTCAGGCCTAATGATCGCCGAAGTAACAAGCGCCGCCCTGATGAGCGAAAACAAACATTTGGCTAATCCCTGTTCTACAGATTCTACACCGACCAGCGCCAATCAGGAAGACCATGTCAGCATGGCAGCCCACGGTGCCCGGCGCCTTGAAAAAATGACAGACAACCTGTTTCATATTTTAGGGATAGAACTTTTCTGCGCAGCAGAGGGCATACGCTTTCGAGCACCAGAACAAACAAGCCAAGCATTGAGTAGCGTCCTCTCAAGCTTTTATGAACAAATCGAGCCCTTAAAAACAGATCGTTTTTTGGGGACTGACCTCGCCAAAGCTAAAGAGCTGGTTCAAGGCCAAAACATACTTGATGTGACCGATGTCGCCTTCCCATGTCTTTAATGCACTTCAATACCAGAGAGATTAAAATATCATGAGCCAACATCTTTCCAATACTCGCGAAATTCGCCCACCAGTGGGCACAGAGCTGAACGCTAAAAGCTGGCTCACTGAAGCGCCGCTGCGAATGCTTATGAATAACCTACATCCCGATGTAGCAGAAAATCCGGCAGACCTCGTTGTTTACGGTGGAATTGGTAGAGCCGCTCGCAACTGGCAAGCTTTCGATCAAATTGTTGAAAGCCTCAAAGCGCTTAATGAAGACGAAACATTACTTGTACAGTCCGGTAAACCTGTCGGTGTTTTCAGAACTCATACAAACGCACCTCGCGTACTTATTGCGAACTCAAACCTAGTACCTCATTGGGCAAACTGGGATCATTTTAATGAGCTTGATAAACGTGGCCTTGCCATGTACGGCCAAATGACTGCTGGCTCCTGGATATATATTGGCACTCAAGGCATTGTACAAGGAACATATGAAACGTTTGTCGAAGCTGGCCGCCAACATTACGGTGGCAATCTATCCGGCAAATGGATACTAACCGCCGGCTTGGGCGGTATGGGAGGGGCTCAACCACTTGCTGCTGTTATGGCAGGTGCCTGCTGTCTTGCGGTCGAATGCGATGAAACACGAATAGATTTTCGCCTTCGTACCCGGTATATAGATGAAAAAACAGATAGCCTAAATGAAGCTCTGACAATGATCGAACGTTGGACTGAAGCTGGCGAGGCAAAATCAGTAGCCCTTCTGGCAAACGCCGCTGAAATCGTACCTGAGCTGCTTAAACGTGGCATCCGCCCTGATTTATTAACTGATCAAACCAGTGCTCATGATCCCATCAATGGATACTTGCCAGTAGGTTGGAGTATTGCCGAATGGCGCGAAAAACGCGAAAGCGATCCAAAAGCGGTAGAAAAAGCTGCCCGCTCAAGCATGAAAACACATGTTGAAGCGATGGTCGCCTTCAAAGAATCTGGTGTCCCAACATTTGATTATGGAAATAACATCAGGCAAGTCGCACTAGACGAAGGCTTAGAGGAAGCCTTTTCTTTCCCCGGTTTTGTACCTGCATATATTCGCCCCCTCTTTTGCAAAGGAATAGGGCCTTTTCGCTGGTGCGCTCTATCCGGAGCCCCTGAGGACATCTATAAAACCGATGCAAAAGTAAAAGAACTGCTTCCCGATAACCCACACCTGCATAATTGGCTGGATATGGCACGCAAACGTATCAGTTTCCAAGGACTACCAGCACGTATATGTTGGGTAGGGTTGGGTGATCGTCACCGCCTGGGGCTTGCGTTCAACGAAATGGTTCGAACCGGTGAACTAAGCGCTCCGGTTGTTATTGGCCGTGATCATTTAGACAGTGGCTCAGTTGCCTCCCCCAATCGTGAAACAGAGGCTATGAAAGATGGATCAGACGCGGTTTCAGATTGGCCGCTTTTGAACGCTCTCCTTAATACTGCAAGTGGTGCAACATGGGTAAGCCTTCATCACGGCGGCGGCGTCGGGATGGGCTTTTCACAGCATTCTGGTATGGTGATCTGCTGCGACGGCACAGAAGACTCTAAGAGGCGCATCGAGAACGTGCTCTGGAATGACCCGGCAACAGGTGTTATGCGCCATGCAGACGCCGGATACTCAGAAGCCCTTGAATGCGCAGAAACGCATAAGCTTAATCTACCTGGCATCATCTAACCCAACAGGACCTTAAAATGCCTGCACTTCATATTTTACCCGAGCAATGGACCGGACGAACAGACCCAGAGGATGGTGATAATGCTCTGCGCCTTCACCATTTTGAAAGCACCGAAGCGAAGCGTGCCATTATTGGTTTTAGGTGCGATGCGGGTGTAAAGCGCAATCAAGGGCGTATCGGCGCTAAAGAAGGGCCACAAGCTCTCAGAAATGCGCTCTCCAACCTTGCAGCCCCCCTAAACATGCGCACCTTTTCAGATCTAGGTGATATCGAGGTAACAGACGATGACCTTGAAACAGGTCAAGACTTACTTGCCGCACATATTACAAAAGCATTTTCAAAGTTCGAGCAAGTTATTGTATTCGGCGGAGGTCACGAAACTGCTTGGGCGAGTTATCAAGGGATATCCAAACACTTCAATGGTCAAAAGATTGGCATTATCAACCTTGATGCCCATCTTGACTTAAGAAATACTGGGGAAAAAGGCCCCTCATCTGGCACTCCTTTCAACCAAATCAGACAGTCAGCACCTGAAAAGTTTGATTATCTCTGTATCGGTGTAGCCGAAGAAGCAAACACATTATCCCTATTTGAACGAGCCAAAGAATGGGGTGTTGAAATCATCAAGGATAAAGAGCTAATTTCAGATACCGAAGCCGCCGATGCATCTATTTCTGCAATCGCGCGCCGTTCGGACCTCCTCTATGTAACAATCGATATTGACCTGCTTCCCGCTTACCAGGCACCCGGCGTTAGTTCACCAGCCGCGCGCGGTGTGCCTTTGGAAACAGTAGAACATCTGCTCAATCATATAATACATGCTACACATCAAGAAAACTGCTTTATTCCCTTAATAGACATTGTTGAATTATCCCCACCGTTTGACCGAGACAACATAACTGCAAAAAGTGCAGCTTTACTAATATGGCACTTTCTATCCCATTATTCATAGCGCTAATTGACCAATCTATTTCTGCAAACCCTGTTACCCATATAACATATACGAAATACGCATTTAATTACGCGCCAGCACCTAAATAATAGTGTCAGCCGTTAACTAATGCACAGATGGTTAGACTACTAAAACCCTTTATTTGACACCTATCAAATAACGAATACTATAGACCTCTAATAAAAGCAGTGGGGCAGCTAGTTCAAAGTATGACACGAGTAACAATCAAAAAATATTTTCTTTCTGCTTATGCCTTATGGTTCATATGTCTTTCTACGCCGCTAACCGCTGATGATAATTGTTCTTTCAAATTCACCAGTGCCCAGATTGACCAAGACTTGTTTCTGGAACCCATTCCCGGAGCGAATGAGGATCGCGATTATACGATGGGCCTTTTCATCCGGTTTAATAGTTGCCGGAAGGGATCAAGCTGGTTTTCAGGGCATGAAGTACAACATTTATTACTGGATGCGCTATCAATCAGCGATTCACAAACACAGTTCAAATATAGTACAGTTTTTGAAAGCCTCACTTACACCCCTGATAACCTTGCAGCAGAAGCCCCTGTTTTTGAGGATAGGCCCTATAGCTCTATTCTACAGGTTACCAATAATTTAGTCGCTTTTAAAAATGCAGCCAGTTCTGCGACAGAGGTTAGTCTCTCATTGGGTTTTCTGGGTTTACCTGTAAGTGAATGGGCGCAGTTAGGCATCCACCAAGCACTGCGCGGCATTACTGGCGGCGAGGAACCCGTCGACCCTGAAGGGTGGAATAATCAGATATCAAACGGCGGTGAACCAACAGCAAAACTTGCACTGACATGGTTCTATCGCCAGAATCTACGGGCTAAATGGGTTGATATCGTTTATTCCACTGGCGCTAATATCGGTTATCAAACAGGCGTAAATTTAGGTATTTCAGCACGTTTCGGGCTTTTAAACAAGACAAAGCCTGTTTGGCAAACAGACCGCGCTGGCGGGTATCTTACCAAAAGAAGCCCCGAACGAGAGCTTTATGCAATATTTACAAACCGGATTAATTTTGTTGGGTATAATGCACTCTTACAAGGCCAGTTCAGAGGCAACCCCCATGAGCTCTCAACCTCAGAGATCGAAAGATTTGTTTTTGAAAACTCTCTAGGTATTGGCTGGCAAAACAATAAAAGCGATTGGCTTTTTTCCTGCACAAGACGCACTTCAGAGTTTGACTTAGCCGAGCGGCGTAGCCACTTTTTTTGCGGTTTAAATTTTGCCCGATCATTATAGGCGTTGGCAATATTTAAACCGTGAAGCCATATTAACATACTATCATGCGTTAAGTTATTATTTCCATTATCACTGAAGATAATGGTCTGGTTACGTTTAACACCGTATATATCCACTAAATAACGTGCATACTTTTTTAAGATATTTAAGTAATAACATTAAAATGCTTATTTATTTGGGGAAACATTATGCATAGCAAAGAACCTATTAAACCCGGCGGTGGCCTAATTAGCGGGTTAATAGCAAACTTTTTAGCAATTCTAACCTTCTTAGGCGTTATTAGCTTCCATTTTCCTGAATACTTGACCACACCTGATTTACGGGCGGTTTATGACATAGATATTATAAGAAAAATGATGTTTGGCGCCCTTGTTATAGCAGGCAGTCTTGGCATGTTAAATTTCCTGCGCGGTAAAAGCAGGCGTTTGGGGCTTATGGCATGTTTTTTTGTTATCCTGTCCATCGCCCTGGGCGGGCATAGGGTTGAAGTCATTGATTTTTCCGATAACACTCCATACCTAGGCCTAGACTGGTTTATTCTTGACCTGCTTGGCTCCTCAGTTGTGTTTATATTGCTTGAAAAACTAGTGCCCTTCCGCAATCAATCAGTTTTACGCAAAGATTGGCAAACCGATCTAAATCATTTTCTTCTAAACCACCTGATTGTGGGCTTTGTGCTTCTAGCCTCTAATATGTTCGTACACACATATTTTAGCTGGGCGATTAACACTGACATACAGAACATTGTGAAAGACATGCCATTCATCCTTGAATTGTTTATCATTCTATTGGCAGCAGATATGATGCAATATTGGTCCCACCGCGCATATCATGAAATCCCTGTATTATGGCGACTACATGCCGTTCATCACAGTATCAAGCATATGGACTGGTTAGCAGGTTCCCGCCAACACATTATTGAAATATTCATCACACGCTCACTCGTACTTGTACCCGTTTTCGTTATGGGTTTTTCAAAAGAAGTCATTGATGTTTATGTTATAATTGTTGGTTTTCAGGCGGTTTTTAATCATGCAAATGTTCAGATTAGTTTTGGCCCCCTAAAATATATCTTTGTAACACCACAATTTCATCACTGGCATCATTCTTCTGACGAAGCAGGCCTTGATAAGAATTATGCACTACATTTCTCTTTTCTTGACTATCTTTTTGGAACAGCTGTCAAGGGAGAGCAAGAATGGCCTGATGGATACGGTGTAGTTAGTGATTATGTTCCCAAAGGAATTATCAAACAACAGGCATTTCCATTTACTTGGGACGGTACAAGTAAAAACAACAAGGCAAATTAAAAACAAGCCCTTCATATATTAAATTACATGAAGGGCTTGTTATTCCACAATCTAATCCATTGAGTATAGATTTATATTGTCATTCGCTCGCGCTTGTTCGATACGGAACTTTTGCAGGTGCCTGAAATATTGATATAAATACCCCATTGCAATAAGGGTCAGTCCAAGACCAATAAACGATAATGCTCGTGCAATACCTTCAAGATGATTAAGGTCAAAAAGGAAAACCTTTATTACAACAAGGCCTAATATACTTATACCAGCACGCCTAACGCCTTTGATATTCGCCTTCACACCCAACAGCAAAAGTAAAGTAGCATAAATCAGCCAGACAATAGAATACCCATACCATTCCCAATCACTGATCGGGCCTTTCATACCTGTTGGATAAAAGAAATGATGAACTTCCAGTGTCAGCCAAACAAAGATCACCCCTAGAGCAATGCTACCCGAAATCAATCGAACGCTCTTTTCATGGGGTTCATTCGCAATTAAAGCCTTTAAGCCATAAAGCAAGCCGGGCACAAAAAACTGTAAAAGCAGCAAGTTGAATATAGGCAATGGGCCAACATTGACTTCCTGATACAGAATATTGTTATAAAGCCCACCACCAAAAACAAGCAGTGCAAGACTGGCAAATGATATCAAGTGACTTACAAAAACGAGAACATCATTATCATCACGTTTTGCACGCCAATACACCACCAAGCCAAATACCGTTAGGTTGATAGTCTGCAATGCAGCTTCCAATGCCTTCAAACTACCTATCAAAGTACCTGTGTCGCTCAACACGACTCTGAGTTCAAGCGTTACAAAACTACATAACAATAAAGCACTCGCTGATATAAGAACGGAGACCAAAGCATCAGTAGGCGCTTTACGGTCAAACAACTTTGCCGCAACAAAAAGCAATACAGAGCCAAGACCATATGCGTACCAAAGCCAATTAAATATAGGCAATGGCCCCTCGCCACCATATTCGAAAATTGAAATATTCAAGAATAACCTTATCAAAACGATACCTGATAAAACTAGCGCCAGCATTCGGATACCATTGATCGAAATCTGTCGCCAGAGATAGCCAAGAACAGCTACTTCGAGAGCAAGTGCAAAACTTAACCAAGCATCTTGCAAAACCATAGCAAGTGCGATTGAAATAGCCGATGTTGCTCCCGCGATATACGTCGCGAGAGGCACTTGCCACTCCCTGTTGCCTTTTTGGTTAATTCTATATGCAACATAGGCAAAAAAACCTGCGAGCAAAAATGATACAGAGACAAAAGGAATATTGTTCGTGTATCCATCCAAACGCCAGAAATCGATCACAAGCACGAGAATTGGATAAGCAGCCCCAACAATAGACCACAACCCTTTTCTAAACACATCCTTTAACCACCAATAAGCTGCGATACCAACAACCGTTCCCATACAAACGGAAGTGATCAGAAACACTTCAAAACCGGGAGCGTTGATTGGCAAACGAGCAAACGCATTCGCAGGTGTCTCACCAATATATTGAGCTAGGTTTGTTATTTCTGGTATATGCCACGTTGCGAGCAAAAACAGCCCTCCCAGCAAAGTGATCACAAGGCCAGCGTCATATTCTGCACCAGAATAGTTTTTCTTAAACTTGGGAGAGGCAGCAACAATCATTGCAAGGAAACCGCTGAAAGCGATAAACAAACTTATCAAGCTATAGTGTTCAAGGCGAACCATGGCAACTATCATAAAAGCGCAAAATACAGTCATAGTATCTGAAATAACGCTGATCACACTTGTGGCCGCAATGCCCATAATAGTTTTATCTGATGTTCTTGAGATACTAGCGCCTCGCAGCATCCACTGATTGACACCTCCTAATGATAGAACGAATAAGCCAACAGGAAGCATGTCGCCTACTTGCCAGTTTGTTGTAACCCAACCAACAATCCACGCACTTGCTATCAAGAGCGATACAATAGTTACATCAACCCAACGGTTTTGCCGCGCCCCCCACAAACCTGCACCGACAACAGCTATTAAATAAGGGAAAAGGCCCCATGCACTTGGAACTTTGGCAGATAATAACACTGGAATGATCATACCAGCCATAAGTCCTAAGTATGCAAAATATTTACCATGAAACCGCGCAAGCCACGAAGCTCCAAATGAAATAAGCGCAAGTATAATGAAGGCCGGTAGGAACGATATTAACTCATACAATGCATAGGCACTGTAAACGGACGCAAACAAAATTAACAAGCCAGATGCAGCCACAGAACCAGGCACATAACTCGGCCTATCTTTCAGCCAATTAACTGTTGGCTGTTTTCGGCGTACCCACTCGCCTGCGCCAATTAAAAAAGTTCCTAATATTGCACCAAGAAAAACACGCACAAATGGGTGTAATAACCCAGCATCAATCGAATATTTGACAAGAAAAACACCGCCTAACGCAAGAGCAACACCACCAATCCATATCATCCACTTGGATGATATATCACCCTCAACCTGCTCTGGCGTGTCCGATGTAGATTTGCTCAACGGAGCATTAATCTTAGTTTTATTATTAAACTTAGTACCTTGTGTCACGGTTACCTCCCTATTTGGTTAAGTGACAAAATACATTAAATGAACAATGTTCAATTGTTCTATATTGCGTCCTGTAACAATATTCAATATAAAAATGAACTTTGTTCAATTTATTTGGAGAAACCTGGTGGGCAGACGGTCAGATCATAGTCGCGGTGACCTATTAAAAATGGCAATTGATGCTGCGGAGCGGATTGTTGAAAGTGATGGTATCAAAGGACTAACAGCCCGCAGGGTTGCTAAAGAAATCGGCTATTCTGTCGGTACAATCTATAACTTATTCGATAATTTGGATGATCTAAACCTACACATGAAAGCGCGCACATTAGATGCAATGTATGAATTCGTAAAAGACGTCCCGAAAGGCAATGATGTCAACGAGGATTTTAAAGCATTACATAATGCCTACTTTGAATTTTTGAGGTTAAACCCCAAAACACTAGGAACAATTCTTGACCGAGTTAGCGCTGATGGAAAACCACTTCCAGATTGGTATTTAGAGAAAGTAGCAAAACCCTTCTCCGTTGTAGAATTTGCACTAACCCCTTATTTTCCTGAAGGAAATAAAACAGAGGTTGAATATGCTGCACGCACACTGTGGTGCGGCGTTCACGGTATTGCAATACTGGAACTAGACAACCCTGTAGATTTTATTGGCCAAACCTCCGCCGAAGAAATGGCGCTTTATCTTATCCAAACGTTCCTTAAAGGTCTTCATTCACATAAATCACAAAAGTAAAATCATAAAATAAAAACAGATATCCATTTAGACACTGCTTGCCAACTATCAGTTTTCAAACATACAGGAACAGCCTGAAATTTGAAATACAAGAGAATCTGATCTCATGTTTCAGGCCATCATAGGCTTAGGCTGCAATGGTCTAGCTGCCCTTTTTGATTGTAAAAGACGATCATAGCTATCAATAGCAGGTGGATTTCACCTATTTTAAAATCAAAGGTTGGAGCTTGTATTATTTGCCAGGAGTTTCTGCCATCAATCCTCTGTAAAGACTGACGCAACACGCAAGTAATATAAATGCAAAAGGTAGCCCTGCTGCTATTGTTGCAGCTTGCAGTGAAGATAGCGCGATACTTCCCCCACCTATGAGAAGTACTATTGAAACCATCCCCTGCAACACCGCCCAAAATACGCGTTGGACCTTTGGGGCATGCAGTTTACCACCTGCTGTAATACTGCCGATTACAAGCGAACCAGAATCTGATGAGGTAACAAAAAACACCACTAACAACGCAATCGCAACAAGCGATGAAATTTGCGCAAGCGGTAAACTCTCCAACATTTGGAACAGCACCAAGGATACATCTGTTATGCCCTGCGGGAGAGTACCAACACTATTATCTATCTGATCAAGCGCCGTTACCCCGAACGATGTGAACCAGATAATTGCCACAAATACCGGCACAACCAAAACGGCCGCCATAAATTCTCTTATAGTTCGACCCTTTGACACCCTGGCGATAAACATTCCAACAAAGGGGGACCAAGATATCCACCACGCCCAGTAAAAGATGGTCCAACCATGAAACCAATCAGTATCATCCCGCCCGAGCCAATTGCTTAGCTTTGGTATATCGGCGATATAGTTTGTGGCATTTGTGAAAAAACCTTCAAATATTTTGAGTGTTGGGCCAACTGCGATCACAAACATAAGGAAAACAATAGCGAGTAGCATATTGATATTACTCAGTAGCTTGACGCCGCCCTCAAGACCACGCACAATCGATATAACCGCAAGTCCTGTAATGCCAATTATCAATATAATCTGGGTATTTAATGATGCATCAATCCCGAAAAGAAAATTCAAGCCACCAGCAGCTTGCTTCGCACCAAGGCCGAGAGATGTTGCAAGACCAAAAAGCGTTGCAACAACAGCCAATAGATCAATTACATGTCCAGGCCAGCCCCACGTACGCTCTCCGAGCAACGGGTAGAACGCAGATCGGATAGTAAGTGGCAAGCCCTTGTTAAATGAGAAAAACGCTAGAGCAAGTCCAACGATCGCATAAATCGCCCAAGGAGTTATTCCCCAGTGAAAAATAGTTGCACTGAAAGCAAGGCGTCTTGCCCCATTGGTCAAGGGCTCTGCATCCAGAGGGCTGCCCGACCATGCAGTATAATAAGCGACTGGCTCAGCAGCGCCGTAAAATACCATCCCTATTCCAACGCCCGCTGAAAATAGCATGGAAAGCCATGATTTTGTGCTAAATTCTGGGCGCGCTCCTGCACCACCCAATCGAATACGGCCAAGCGGTGATACCGCAACAATGAAACAAAACAAAAAAACGATATTAGCTGTGCTAACAAAGAACCAATCGAGATTTTTAAGCACCCATGAACGCGCTGTATTCATACTATCGCTTGCAGCATCTGGGAAAATCAATGTACCGAAGACAAATAGGAGAATTGTTAGAGCACTAATTACAAATACAGGTTTATGAATATCCAGGCCTAAAATCTGAATATTATCCTGACCAGCTTCATAATTAGTATTATAACGCCTTTCTTTTGGGCCATTGTTTAAGAACAAATAAAGCTCTCCCTTACTCCTATAGTCTTTATCAATAAACACAATTCAACAAAAAGGCACGATATTATGTTCTAAGCCTATTCAGAGAGCTCACAGGCATCAATTCTATGATTAAAATCTGTAGTTCCGCAATTTGACAAAACCTGTAATGCGTTTAGTGTTTAAATATGAATATTCGAAGCAAAGCGCTTTCACTTTTCACCCTTATGGTCATCGGCGAGACTGTTTTTCTTCTCCCTTTTGTCGTTACGAGGGTATTCCGACCAACCTTTCTCAAAGTATTTGATATCACAAACCTCGAGCTAGGAACCGCCTTTTCACTGTATGGCATTGTTGCTATGGTATCTTACTTAATAGGTGGCCCTATAGCAGATCGCTACTCTCCCAAAAAAATGATTATTGTCTCGCTTGTTCTAACCTCTTTGGGAGGCATTTCCTTGGCACTTATTCCATCACTCATGACACTAACTTTGCTGTACAGCTTTTGGGGTATAAGCACAATTTTACTATTTTGGTCTGCTTTCGTCAAAGCCACACGGCAATATGGCGGTGAAAACAGCCAGGGGAGATCATATGGCCTTGTAGACGGCGGGCGTGGATTAATCGCCGCTATTATCGCCTCAGGATCAGCCTACATGCTTGGTTGGTTTCTTATTACCCCTGAAACAGCAACAATATCCGAGCTATCGGCCGCGCTAAGCAATATTATTTTTATATTCACTGGCCTCCTGTTTATAAGTGCCGCTTTGGTTTGGGGCGTCTTGCCAAATGACAACCAAACTAGCCTTCCATTTTCCGAGCCGCATTTATCACTGAAAGGGTTGAAAAAAGTAGTAAAACGTCGATCAATCTGGCTACAGGCCGTCATATTGCTTTGTGGTTATGTCGGGTATAAATGTACTGACGATTTCGGCCTCTACGCAAGCGAAGTACTTCATTATAATGACGTCGATGCGGCCCATATTGCTACTATTTCATTCTGGGTGAGGCCCTTTGCAGCGCTTCTTGCTGGCCTGCTTGGCGACCGTTTCGGCCACAGCCGAATGACAGCCATTTGTTTTGTAATCTTAACGTTTGGAAGCAGTGTCATTGCATCCGGGTACTTTGAACCAGGCATGCTAACCATCGTTTTACTCACAATAGCAACCACAAGTGTTGGTATATATGGTTTACGCGGCCTCTATTATGCCCTGTTTCAAGAATCCAAAATACCGATGACAATTACTGGTAGCGCCATTGGGTTCATAGCAGTCATTGGTTATATGCCAGACATCTTTATGGGCCCTCTGATGGGATATATTTTGGACAATAACCCTGGTGAACTTGGTCACCAAATACTTTTTGGTGTTTTGATTATATTTGGACTAATCGGTTTATCGGCATCAATTCTCTTCAAAAACATGAAGGCAAGCAACAGAGAAGACTAAATTAAGCAATCAGTTTGACAAAAAATTTCGACTTTTATTCTTGTTTGTCACTATATAAAAGAAACATGCAAAATAGATCAAAATTACAAGAGCCCCTATCCATTGAATTTCAATAAAATCGCTCTGAAAAGCTATAGTCAACAGCGATAAAACAATGGAATTTCCCAGCCAATATTTTAGCCTGCCAAAACGCTCGACCGTGAACCCTAAATTATCGGTGTAAAGACGTATTAAAGAGTCAAGTGAGTTGATAACAAATGTGACACCAACAAAAACCATTGACCAATTCATGATGTTGGTAATAGGCCACTCATTCTGATGATATTGATAGAGAATCGTAAACCATAAAGCTATCGGGATGGATGGTACGATTATCATGGCAATCATCACTTGATAAGTTTTCATTCCTCCGACAAACCGGGCGGTAAACTGGCCAATCATGATGCTCCAAGCGAACCACCAATAGAGATAAAACTCGTGATAATCATTGATAGGTAGTATAAATTTTTCAATATTGGCAAAATAGCCACTGACAAGCCCTAGTGTATTCAAGGAATCCGAGAAGCTGTTATTCTCTTGAAACGACACCAGCCATAAGAAGAACATAAGTGTAAAGAACAGCAACGAACTACCAACACTGAGTATTTTTACATATTTGATATCGGTACTGGAAAAGGCTGCAATTCCAATAACAACCAGTACAATAGATCCAAAAACATACCGGGCACCCTCTTTGTCCGCAACATCAGATAGATACCACGGCAAATTGCTGAATAACAGATACGCTGTGAAGGCGCATGTACCGATGATAACAAGGTTATTCAGAAATTTAACGATGCTAATTTCGAAAAAACGAAACTTAGGCTCAAGTACGCAAAAATAAAAACAAGTCAGAAAATAGAAACCCCAGATTAAAAAACCCCAAAAGCCAAATTCAATCGCCAATGGATTAGTCAAACCATACTCAGGATTTGCGGTTACATCGGCATATGTACCAAATTCAGTGAGCGGGAACATAATAAGCCCCACGTCCAAACCAGATGTGAAGAGAATAGCTGTAAAAACAAGTGGATGCGCCGGGCTAACACCTTCGCACCGCATATTGCCATAGCGAAAAAGTGTGAAAACAATCGCCGCAAACGTAAATATAAGCCCCGTGCTAAGCCAGATCGTCATGATATCATTCGCTTCCAGTGATTGTGCTTATATACCACAAGCAGGTCATCGCTGCTTTTCCCGCCAGTTTTCATGTTCAAAAACTGGCACATGTTCAGCAGATAATAAAGAATTTCCCAGAATTATATCAGCGGCACGCTCAGCTACCATAATAGTAGGTGCATTCAAATTTCCGTTTGTAATAGTTGGAAAAATGGAACTATCAACAATTCTAAGTCCCTTTAAGCCATGCACTTTGGTGTCCGCGCCCACAACTGCCATATCATCAACTCCCATCTTACAAGAACACGATGGATGATAAGCACTCTCAACTGATGCCCTGACAAATTCATCAATCTCAGCATCCGTAGCAATTGCCTTGCCCGGCTGGATTTCGTCTCCTCTATAATCATCAAAGGCTGCCTGCTCGATAATATCGCGCGTTAGGCGAACACATTGCCTGAAACCTTCGATATCATGATCGTGCTGTAAATAGTTAAATAGTATCTCTGGGGATTCGCCTCGCTTTGCACTAACTGCTTTCACATGGCCTCGGCTTTTAGGTTTATTATGACCAACATGAACTTGAAAACCATGCCCATCAAATGCCGATTTGCCGTCATAGCGCATTGCAGCAGGTAAGAAATGATACTGTATATCAGGCCACTCCGTGCCCGCCTTAGACCGAATAAAACCACAAGATTCGAAATGATTAGTAGCCCCAAGTCCGGACTTGCTCAGTAACCACCTAGCCCCAATCAAACCTTTATGAAACCAATTAAGCTGGCCATTTAACGTGATCGGTTTTTTGCATTCATACTGGAAATAAAATTCCAGGTGGTCTTGCAGGTTTTTGCCCACACCTGGCAAATCATGTTTTACGTCTATACCAGCTTGCTTCAGATCGTCTTCTGACCCAATGCCTGATAGTTGTAATATATGCGGTGTTCCAATTGGCCCGGCTGACAAGATGACGTCACGTTTTGCCCTTATGTATTCGTGTTTACCGTCATGTATATATGAAACTCCAGCAACTATTTTACCCTCTAATATAAGCTTATCAACTAATACATGCGTCAAAACAGTCAGGTTAGGCCGCTTTATAACAGGCTTTAAATAAGCATTTGCGGTTGACCAACGCACCCCGTCTTTGACGGTCATATGCATCGCCCCAAACCCTTCCTGATTAAAACCATTATAGTCAGAGGTTTCTATATAACCAGCCTCAACTCCTGCCTTAATGAAGGTGCGGTAAAGGGGGTTCTGCATTTCATTACCATTATTAACAGAAAGCGGCCCACTATCACCGCGGTACTCATCACCGCCCGTAATCCAATTTTCTGCTTTTTTGAAATACGGTAGACAGTGAGCATAATCCCAGTTCAAAGCCCCTTCGTTTGCCCATTCATCAAAATCACGGGCATGACCTCGTACATAGACCATGCCATTGATTGAAGAGGAGCCACCAAGCACCTTCCCCCGCGGGCAATGCATTCGCCGACCATCAAGACCAGGCTCGGGCTGTGTATGATATTGCCATGCATATTTATCCGTGTTCATTGGAATGGAAAGTGCCGTTGGCATCTGGATAAAAATGCTCTTATCTGAGCCACCTGCTTCCATCAGAAGAACTGAATATTTCCCATTCTCTGTTAAGCGATTGGCCAGCACACATCCAGCAGACCCTGCCCCAACAATAATGAAATCATATTCCTTCATATTAGAAGGGACTCTCTATTGGTTGCATACCAACATAAATTGATTTTATTTGGGTGTAGTGTTTGATCGTTTCAATACCGTTCTCGCGGCCAATACCTGATTGCTTGTACCCCCCAACAGGCATTTCTGCAGGCGACGCACCATAAGCATTAATCCAGCAGATACCTGCCTGCAATTGATGGATAACACGGTGTGCACACCGGATGTCCTTCGTATATACACCTGCCGCAAGACCGTAACTGGTTGCGTTAGCACGAGTAATCACTTCTTCTTCATTATCAAAGGGTAAAACAGACATAACTGGCCCAAAAATTTCTTCCCTACAGATTTGCATATCGTCTGTGCAATCAGCAAACACGGTTGGCTCTACAAAATAGCCATCCTCAAAGCCCACAGGCGACGCCGCCTCACCCCCAGTGATTAACCGCGCCCCGCTATCAATACCTTTCTTGATATAGCCAAGGACAAGATCATGATGCTTTTGAGATATCAAAGCGCCAAGATTAGTATCAGGATGCATAGGGTCACCAATAACCACATTCTTTTCAGTACGCTCTTTCACTCGTGCCAAGAAAGCATCATAGATGGCGCGTTCAACATACACACGGGTCCCATGCGTGCAAACCTCGCCCTGCGTATAAAAATTAGCAACCATTGCCGCAGAAACGGCCTCTTCCAAATCTGCATCACCGAATATGATCAAAGGGGACTTGCCGCCAAGTTCCATTGTTACGTCCTTGAGCGAGCTTGCTGCGGCTGCCATAACCTTTTTACCTGTTGATACTTCACCAGTAAACGAAACCTTCGCTATACGCTTGTCGTGCGATAGTTTTTCACCAACGGTTGCCCCGCCCTGCACCACATTGAATACACCAGCAGGTACGCCAGCCTCTATGAATACTTCAGCGAGTTTAATAGCACCAAGGGGCGTTTCCTCTGACGGCTTGAAAATCATTGCATTCCCACAAGCGAGCGCTGGTGCCGCTTTCCAACAAGCTATTTGCAACGGATAATTCCATGCACCGATCCCTGCGCACACCCCCAATGGTTCGCGGCGGGAATAATAAAAATCACCTCCCAAATCTTGCTGATTGCCCTCAATCGAAGGAGCAATACCTGCAAAAAACTCAATCGCATCCGCGCCAGTTACCACGTCAACGACTGAAGCTTCCTGTATTGGTTTACCAGTATCCAGAACTTCAATTTTAGCTAATTCATCGTTTCGTTCTCGTAACAAGGCAACAGCACGTAGCAAAACACGGCTACGTTCAATAGCAGGCATCTGCGACCAGGCCTGAAAACCTTCCTCGGCGCTTTTTATCGCCGCTTCCATCACGTAATCGTCTGCAACTTCAACAGTATAAATCGGTTCTCCGGTCGCCGGATTACAAACTTTGAATGTTTCACCTAATTTACTGGCGAAACTTCGACCACCGACGAAGCTCTGATAACATGTAAGAGGCATTGCATTCCCTGTTAAAAAAATATGTTAGTAACAATACAAGATACCTTGCTACATTATTCTCATTGATTAATGAAAATATTTATCACTAATTACAGAAATACAGTATTTAAGGAAATCACGCTTCTTCATTCACATCAGAAGCTGGAAAAGACATATCCCCAGCTACTTAGGCTTAAAAGCCAGATATTTTCCATGTTACACTTTTTTTGTTTGCCATTAGATTAAAGATGGTTGGTGCAATATGATTATTGGCTCAAGGCTAGTCATTTTCATCGAGCGGTACTGCGTATAACTCCATACGGTGATCAACAAGCTTAAATCCCATTCTCTTGGCGATTTCTTCCTGAAGCTTCTCGACTTGCTCGTTGTTAAACTCAAGCACTTCACCAGTTTCAACATTGATCAAGTGATCGTGGTGATCATCAGAAAGTGGTTCGTAACGTGAACGGCCATCACCAAAATCATGGCGCTCCAATATTCCTGCGTCCTCAAACAAACGAACGGTTCGATAGATTGTTGCGATACTAATTTCACTGTCTATCTCTGATGCACGGCGGTAGATTTCATCTACGTCAGGGTGGTCAGTTGCATTCGTTAGAACCGAGGCGATTATTCTGCGTTGCTCTGTCATACGCATGCCTTTTTCAAGACAAACCGTTTCTATATCAATTCTCGAATTCGGCATTTTGATTATCCTTTAATTTAGTTTTGAATTGGGTGCCATATCTGCACTGACAAGATCATACGTTGGGTAATCATCAGAGGAGGTAGCTAGGGTAAACCCCTTTGTGCTTAGCTGATCTGCAAACGCTTCCGTAATAACCTCAGCTTTCAAGAGTGCCTGGCCTTTGAACCAAAGCTTTAAGTTGCTCTGCACCAACTTATTATTATTACGCTGGTGACCAGCGATAGATTGAAGAAGAGAATATTCATGTTTACTGACACGGCCACAACCACGACAACCTAAGACAAAAGGGCTTGTTGCCGTTTTGGCAAGGTGTTGCATAAAATTGCCCCAAAGTATCTTGGCATCAGACTTACCAATCAAAGCAAAGCTATCGTTCCAAATCGCAACATGGCAATCGCGTGTTTGCTTTGACGCAGACGGTTCAAGCGCACGCACCCACGAACGAGTAGCGCGTAAGATAATACGTGAAGCAAGATGGTCGTTCCGTGTTGGCAAGTTTTCCATACAAAATTTTTCCTAATGACATAAACAATAAAAATGATATTGATAATTATTATTAATTGCAATAGATAAAACTCCGCCGCCGACTTTTTCAAGGTCACCTCCCAGAAAAACGGCTTTGATCTAACATTTAGTTCTAGTTTCCTGAACATGCGCAACGGAGTAGTGCCATGAATATTAACGTTGATCTCAAGGTTAAAAAACCATCCTCAAACGGACCAACAGAACAAACAGTGCTCGGTGTCACTCACTATACCGACTTTCTCTTCTCTTTTCGCATCACTCGGCCGAGTGGCTTTAAGTTCCGTTCTGGCGAATTCGTCATGATAGGATTAGAGGTTGCAGGCAAGCCCTTACTGCGGGCGTATTCAATTGCCAGCCCCAATTGGGATGACGAACTTGAGTTTTTTTCTATCAAGGTTTCAGATGGCCCGTTAACATCCAAGCTCCAAAAAATTAGCCCCGGCGATAAAGTTTTATTAGGGCGTAAACCGGTTGGAACGTTGGTGCATGACGCCTTAAAGTCAGGCGAAAATCTATACCTTTTCTCAACAGGAACAGGCTTTGCGCCTTTTGCCAGTATTATCCGTGATCCAGAGACGTATGAGAAGTTCAATAAAGTTATCGTCACACATACCTGCCGCGAAGCAATAGAGCTGGATTACAGTAAACAAGTCATTGGCAATGTTATCGAGCATGAATTTCTAGGCGAAATCGCAAATGGGAAACTATACTATTTTGATAGTGTGACAAGAGAGCCCTACTTTAGAAATGGTCGTATTACCAGCTTCATTGAAAATGGCGAGCTGTTTCAGACATTGCACTTAAACGGTTTTAATCCAGAGACAGACCGCGCCATGATCTGCGGCTCTAATGAAATGATTGCAGATACGAAAGCGCTGCTTGAACAGGCTGGACTTAACGAAGGCTCCAACGCCGCACCCGCAGAGTTCGTTGTAGAAAAGGCATTTGTTGGATAAATGATACTCAAGAAAAAGAGCCGCCTGATATAGGCGGCTCATAGAGTGGGAATAATTTATCAGGCCCTTAAAACCCAGCGGTTAATCGAACACCAAATGTTTGCGGCGCGCCTGCTACTGCTATCGCGCCGACATTTGGATCATTTGGGTTGAAAGAAAAATAATCCTCATCCAGAAGATTATTCACAAACACTTCAATAGAATAATTATCTTGTTCATACCCAATGATTAAATCAGCGAGAACAAAGCTATTATTAACACCTGTTGGGTCATTGGTTACTTGGGCAAACGAATTACCAGTATAACGGATACGGGCATTTGCAAAAAAGCCATTATCAAATGTATAACGGCCGCCACCGCCAAAGGTCCAACGAGGGGCGAAAGCGAATTCAAAGCCAGTAAGGTTTGTGCCCAGTGTATCCGCAGCCTCGGTAAATTCAGTATCCGAAAAGCCTACATTAGCAAACAGATTTAACCGATCTGTTGGTTGTGCTGTTGCTTCCAGCTCAAACCCAAACAATCGCGATTCACCGACATTATCAGTTAGGCTGTCAAGCGGGTTCGATGATAGAAAAATATTAATTTGTTGATCTGAATAATCAATATAGAACGCATTTGCATTAACCGTTAGGCGACGATCAAACCACTGCGACCGCAAGGCAAACTCATAGTTTGTGGTAAACTCAGGGTCAAAACTGTTTACAATACCAGCTGCCTCCAATGCTTCCTGACCATCAAGCTCGTCACCAAGTGCTGCACGGAAGGAATTGAAGGAGAGGCCTCCGGCACGGTATGCACGTTGTATACTGATGCTAGTTGATAAATCATCAGTCCAATCATAAGTAATCGCGCCTTTTGGCAAAAAAGCATCAAAACTATTATCTGCTTCTAAACTCACTGTGTTTGTAAACTGTGCTGCTGCTGCCGCTGTTACCTGATCTACCAACGGATCACCCGTTGAAGGAAAAGGTGGTACCGTCGTGGAGTTTACAATTGCCTGGCTAATTTCTTCGAAATCCAGTCGCGCCCCAAATGTTAGGCTTAGTCGTTCCGTAATGCGGTATGATGCCTCTCCAAAGATAGCGTAGTTTTCAATTTCGTCAGAACTATCATTACCAAAACCAACAGCAAACTCAGGCACTAATGCCACAATATTTTGACGAACTGCAGCACCTTGTTGAACTTGCACGGGTGTTGGTGCAGACGTTTGGAACAATAATCCTGCGAGCGTCGCCGAGTCCGGCAGTGCAAATTCTGAGCTAACAATATTCTGACTGCCATTTACAAACGTATTGTCGCTCGTGAAGAAATATCCGCCAATGATCCAGTCCAGTTTTTCATCTTGATACGTTAGGCGAATTTCCTGACTGAAAATTTCATTATCAGTATTGGCAAAACTTGCTTCATCGGCACCAGCAGCAGTCTGATCACCATCAAACAGACGTATTCTAGAAGAATCGATAAAAGCACTAACACTCGTAATGCTCAGAGTATCTGAAATATCATAATCAAATTCAGCTGAGGCTATGTATGCTTCTGTGTTTTCGCGGTCTTCAACATTTTGAAAAGATACACGGTCTTCCGGAAATAAGGACTCTTCAATTCTATTATCGCCTTGCTCTGCATCGATATAGGTGAAGTTAAGGCGTACAGTTAAATCTTCAATACCTTCGGGTTTAAATAACGCCTTTGCTCTAAGTGTCAGACTATCTGCACGGTCACCGTCATCAGTATCTAGTGTACGGTTATCGGTAAAGCCATCAGTTCGTGTATAATCACCAGCGAGCCTGAAAGATGCCTGCTCGCCGCCAAGTGGGGCCGTGATTGCACCAGATACGCGCAATGTGTCAAACTCTGCATAGGAAATCTGGCCATTTGCTGAAAATTCTGTATCAGGATCAACCGTACGAGCAACAATAGCACCTGCAAGCGCGTTACGGCCTTGAATTGTTGATTGCGGGCCTCTAAAAACCTCAACGCTTTGAACATCCCATAAATTTAAAGGTGCTTGTGCAAACAGTGTGCTTGGCAGAAATACCCCATCAAGGTAAACCGTTGCAACGTCACTGGTCTGATCACCCGGGGAAGCGCCAGTATTACGAAGACCGCGAATTGTAAACCCAGCGTCGTCAAGGATACCGGATACATTGGCTGTTTGGTTCAAGAGATCAAATACATCGATAAAATTCTGATCGTCGATTATCTGCGCGTCAAACACAGCAACTGATGCTGTTGTATCCTGAAGAGACCGCGTAATCTTTTGACCTGATACAACAATCTCTTCGATTTGATCATCGCTTCCAGCATCAGTAGATGCATCTTGTGCAGTGGCAATACCTGCATGTAACACTGCAAACAAACTTGCCGTGCTTAGTAACCAGTTTCGGCTCATAATAGCCCCCATTTTTGAAAGTAAGAATCATTTTCATTCGCATCTATAGTGATAACGATTATCAATTGCAAATTCAAAATGCTTATGCTAATTGGTTTTTAACTTGATATTGCAAAGGGGATACAATGATCATAGCGGGGGTTGCTTTAACGTATGCAGCATGGTTTGGGTTTTATCATTCAAACTCTTCAAGGTCTGCATTGACATTACTTAATAAACCTTCGGGTCGTTCGAAGGTCACAAAGCTTTTGTCGTGGGTTCTTTTAGTATTAGCGCTCTATCCATGCGTTCTCGCGTTTGACATCGAACGCGGTGTAGCTGCCTGGCTTGCCTTAATCACAACAACAGGCGTGTTAACGATGTTTATTGTTAGAACGCATGTAAATTTCAGTCAAAAACTGGGGATCGCAAGCTTAATCATTGCGCCATTCAGCTTTATATTCAGTAGCTTAGGGAGCTAGTGATGAGAGTTGTTAGTGTAACTTTATTGTCCTTAGTTGCAACAATATTTCTAAGCTCAGCATTACTGCTAGCTTTACCGGGTGACTTCTCAGAACGCGCTCTGTGGATCACAATTTTTGTACCACTGATTTGGGCATCCTTCATGACCTATAGCTATTGGGACAAAAAAGCATGGCGGACAATGCTGACGCTTGGCTTGGTCAGTATCACTGGTATTGCAATTGTCATTATCTCTCCAACACCTGTTTAGGGAAAAAGCATGTTAGTAGAACAAGATCGTCACAAACGACTGTATGATTTGCATTCATGGTCAGGGGTGTTACTGGGGCTATTTATTTATGTTGTCGCTTTCACGGGCATTATTGCCTTATTTGGTGATGAGTTAGGTCCGTGGGAGAACCCTGCACAGCGATTAGCTATTCCTGAAAAGCCTTTTGCTATTGATGAAACATTCCAAAACTTTGCCAAAGCAACGCAAGAAAAAGGTGAACTGCAATTTGTCCGAATTGATTTCCCGCATGAGAAAGCCCCGTATTACGGAGGGCTTGCCGGGTATAATAACGCGTCCAATCAACGAATTGTTGTTGAAAGGAAATGGCATCCAACAACGGGCGAACTTTTGCCAAAACGCGGCGACGGCCTCTCTCACTGGCTTTTGGATATTCACCGCAAACTAATGTTGCCAACAACATTAGGCCGAACATTAGTTGGTATTGCCGGTATCGTCATGCTGGTTTTGATTGTTACAGGTATTTTTATCCACGGTAAAATTATCAAGGGCTTTTTCACGCTCAGACTTGATCGATCCACACGGCTTAAATGGCAGGATAGTCATAAAGTTTTAGGCATCATTGGATTACCTTTCTCAATCATGATTTCCTTCACCGGTGCGTTTTTGGGTGTTATTGCAATCCTAAGTCCTCTTGTTGCAGTTATTGCGTTTCAAGGGGATACAGAAGCCCTTATTGCAAAGGTTATCGGGGAGCCATTGGAGGCATCAGGAGAAAGCGCAGTAATGCTATCTGTCGATAAAATCCACGCCATGCAACATCCAGATAGTGACAAAGTACCAACACGCGTGATCATTACTAATTACGGCGATAAGAACGCGCATTACCGTGTTATTTATCCCGCTATTAAAGAATTAAACAGCTCTGACCAAGTGGAGCTAAATGGGGTTGATGGTTCTGTTATTGACACAGGTGTTACTAACACAAAAACCACGGCTGCAAATCGTGTGATTAATGCCATAACACCACTTCACTACGCCACATACGGTGATATATGGTTGAAATGGGTTTATGCACTATTGGGTTTATTTCTCGCGCTCCTAACAGCCACCGGGCTGATGTTGTTCGTAGAGCGGCGGCTGCATGGTTCTGAAGGTAACCGAAGTGAACAATTTTATCAGCGCCTCAGCAAAACAAATATCGGTGTATGCCTCGGCTTTCCAATGGCTACCGTAATATTATTTTATCATGATAAACTATACACTGGGCTCGAGACAGACCGCCTTTATTGGACCGGCATTACATATTTTGCAGTAGCGATCGCAACTACAATTTTTTCCTGGTTTCAGCAGGATGGATATAAAACTGTTAAACGCCTGATGATCGCGCTTGGCGTGTTAACCACAGGGATTCCACTTTTGAACCTAATTACAACTGGTGCTACTTTATGGGTATCGAATACTGTTGGTGAGACTTTTTCAAACGGTACTGATATTGGCGCGCTGGTGCTAGGCATCATTATCATCGTATCTTCGACCCAAATCCCAACAAAGCGAAATAATAAGCGAAAACCTCAATCTGCTAATATTGAACTTACAACATTAGCTGCCGAGTAAAATTAAACAAAAAGGGTGTCCATTTTTATAGACTACAAGAATACTATCACTGAAACTGTTGGCTTTTTTCTCATCGTTTTCACAATAAACGAGACTCATTTTCACATAAAGCGAGAAAAAATCTAGAATTTTCATAATTAACGGGAAAAACCAAAATCAATTATCGCACAGCTCGGCCCAAGTTAAACCGAATTTACTTAAATATTTTCGAAGCCTGTCAGCATCGTTCGGTTGCTTCTTATTTTGCCTTGAAACCGCGAACAATTTACGTCCAGCCTCGGAGATAGATTTTGAGTTTCGACATACATTGATGACTATTTCAAGCTGTGCTTGATCAAACAGGTCAATATTCTCTGCATGCAGGCCTGACACACTACCTAACACTTCACAGCTTCGCGGCTGGGCTGACTTCCATTGCCGTTTCAGCCTTTCGATTTCACTGGATACTTGCTCTACACCAATCCTACCACCTCGAGCAAAGGTTGCCATTCGGGTAACTGCTGCAGACAAATCCCTGAAATTCGCTGACCACAAGGCTTTACTTGATAAAGCAAACTTCAGAAAGCGCTCTCGCGCTTCCTTATTAAACGTCACACGGTCACCGCTTTGCCCAGCATAACGATGTAATTCATAATCAAGGTTTGGCTCAATGTCTTCTCGCCGCTCTGCCAACCCTGGCAAATCAAATGTCCAGAGGTTAAGGCGAGCATAAAGATCTTCCCTGAAATTCCCTTGCAGAACTGCTTCGCTTAAATCCTTATTTGTTCCTGCAATCAACTGGAATTGACTATCTGTTTCTTGATCAGCTCCTACAGGCATGAACTTGCCATCCTCAATCGCTCGCAACATCATAGCCTGTTCGTCCAAGCCCAGCTCGCCAATCTCATCCAGGAACAATATACCTTTATCGGCGGACTTTAACAGGCCAGCTCGGTCAGACTGTGCTCCAGTAAACGCGCCGCGCTTATGACCAAACAGCGCTGACATAGCACTATCGCCCCTAAGTGTTGCGCAGTTCACCTCAACAAAGCGCCCCTTCACTTGATGACGATTTTGCTTAAGGTTATAAATTCGACTAGCCAACTGGGATTTTCCAGCACCCGTTGGTCCCATCAAAAGGACGGGCAGAGTTGACCTGATTGCAACCTGCTCGATCTCATCGATCATCACATTAAAGGCCTGATTTCGTGTTTCAATCCCTGACTTCAGAAAAGAAACCCCTTCCTTCTTTTCACTCGCAAACCGGCTTGCAAGCAAATCATATTTCGACAGGTCAAGGTCAATAATTTGATAAGTTCCTGGACCGATGTGCCCGCGCGAAGGTGATACCTGCATCAATTTAGCAGGGAAATGATGACTCTCTGACATCAAAAACATACAAATCTGAGCAACATGTGTGCCGGTAGTGATATTAATCAAATACTCTTCTCGCTCAGGTATGAATGAATAATTCTGAGCAAAGTCAAAAAGGGCCCCATAGACTTCCTCGAAATCCCACGGGTCTTCAATGATGATTTCGACACAATTCACTTCAGTTTCAGGCGAAACTTGCCACATATCACGCGCTATCCGCTGCGCCAATGCTTTGTGACGCCGGTCATACAATAGCTCATAGCGATCTATTACCAAATCTTCATGCATACATGTCGCGACAGTAGGCCGCCAACGATGCCAACGCTTATCGCCTTTTCCAGAGTCAAGCGTTGTGCCCAGGAAGCCAACAGCAACCATTTTCTTAGCCATTACTATTATCCATATTTATAAAGTACGATTATTTTATATATATTTATCGCATTACAAGCAACCACCCTCTAAGCAACGAAAACATGAATAGATATAAATAGTTCAATATGTTCAGTATCTTAAATCATAAAATATTTTCAAAAACCAAAACTGGCACACCTCCTGCTATATCACAGGCACAGCAAAACAGATTTTGCTCCCGCGCCCTGAACAGATTGGGGGCAGAAGTCAAAAGGCTTGCGGTAACGGGCTGTGGGAACCGGGTAATTACCGAGGCGCGGGAGCAGGACAGAAAATTGAGTAGGTTAGGAATAGAAAATGTTTGAACAGAACTTTGAAACAATTAACGGCGAAAGCCATGCGCCCGTGAAAATGTGGACAAAAGGTGTGCCTGTCGATGAAGGCGCTAAAACACAGCTTACTAAGGCGGCATCCATGCCCTTTATTCACAAACATATTGCGGTTATGCCGGATGTACATGTTGGCATTGGTGCAACAATTGGGTCTGTTATTCCAACTAAAAATGCAATCATTCCAGCAGCTGTAGGAGTAGATATCGGCTGCGGCATGATGGCAGCGAAAACAGAGTTAAAAGCTAATGACTTACCTGACAACTTGTTCGGTATCCGCACCGCCATAGAGCGCGCAGTACCTCATGGCATGACCCCATCACGCAGTCGAAGGAAAGGACGTGATAAAGGATCATGGCATGATATACCGGAACGCTCAGCAAAAGCATGGATTGGCCTTGTGGATGGATTTGATCATATCTGCGATAACATGCCTGCAATCAAAAATACTAATAATGTGAATCACATGGGTACGCTTGGCACAGGCAATCACTTTGTTGAAGTCTGCCTTGATGAAGATGATCAGGTCTGGATCATGTTACATTCAGGCTCACGTGGTGTCGGCAATGCAATTGGGCGTCGTTATATCGAACTTGCGCGCAAAGACATGGAAAAGTGGATGATTAACTTGCCAGATAAAGACCTTGCATACTTCCCAGAAGGCACAGATCATTTCAATGACTATGTTTTTGCCGTTGAATGGGCGCAGGATTATGCCCGTAAAAACCGCGAGGTTATGATGGCAAATGTGATTGAAAGCATTCAAGCCGAACTTGGCCGCATGTTCAGAGCAGATATAGAGGCGGTAAACTGTCACCATAACTATGTGACACGCGAAAATCACTTTGGTGAAAATGTTTTCGTAACCCGCAAGGGAGCCGTGAGAGCACGTAAAGGCGATTTGGGTATTATCCCAGGCTCAATGGGCGCGCGCTCATATATTGTTCGCGGCCTCGGTAATGAAGAAAGTTTCTGCTCATGCAGTCACGGCGCTGGTCGGGTGATGAGCCGGACAGAGGCTAAAAAACGCGTGAGCCTTGAAGAACATATCACGGCAACCGCCGATGTTGAATGCCGCAAGGACAAAGGTGTTATCGACGAGACACCATCTGCCTACAAAAACATCGATGATGTGATGGAAGCACAGAAAGACCTTGTTGAGATCATGTATACATTGAAGCAAGTTGTATGCGTTAAGGGGTAAAACACGGGGCTAAGGCCTCGTAAATGAAATACGAGGGTAACATGGATAATGAAAATTTCTTTGGCTGGGCAAGATCTTATTCAGTTAGCAGCAAAAACGGGCTAGAAATAGGCGTCTTGAGAATACATACTCAGCCACTATCGTCATGGAAATCAGAGATGCGCTCTGTGCTGGAAGTCCAATGTCATAAGCCTTTGTTTAACCTAAGCTCTAAAGAGGTTAGCGAGTTAGATGAAATAACCAGCGCTCGCAGATTAGAGGAGAAGTTAATTCTTGAGTCACATTGTCTATCTGAACCAATAGAGCTTCAGGCCGCTAAGTTTGAAATGAAATGGGTGGAACCGAAACTCGAAGAATGGGCGGAAGATTATCATGCCTCACTCGAAAGAAGCCAACACACTGTACAGCAATGTAATGAGTTAGCAGACGTACTTAATAAATTACAAAGCCTAATTGCTGAAGAAATGGAAAGAACTAGAAGAATTGAAGAGTTTATAGAGTCTGACCGAAACCTAATACGACATAGTAAATTTCTGAAACGACTGAATGAAATTACCAAGACCGTAGACTTAAGAATAAAATGACTATCACAAAAAACATATCACCATCAGCTCATACCGAAATCATGGAAAACCTGAATACAGTCCAAAGCGACAATGATGTACGCATTTTATTTGCGATTGAAAGTGGCTCACGCGCATGGGGCTTTCCATCGCCTGATAGCGATTACGATGTTCGGTTTGTATATGCTCATTCGCCGGATTGGTATTTAACAACAACACCGGGGCGCGATGTCATCGAATTACCATTATTCGACGAAAATACGCACTATGAAAACCGCTACGAGCACGATCTGGATATCAATGGCTGGGATTTAAAGAAAGCCTTAAACTTACTCATGAAGCCAAACCCGGTTTTGCTCGAGTGGCTTTCAAGCCCGATCAGATATATGTGGAACGAGGAAGCCTGTGACGATTTAACTGCTCTTTCAAGAAAAGCTACCTTTGGGCCTGCTTGCCTAAATCATTACCTAAACCTTGGAAGGCGCCAGTGGAACACTTATGTTGGCGACAAAGCTGAGGTCAATCTGAAGAAATATTTTTACATCGTTCGCCCCGCTATGGCGATCAGATGGTTAAGGATGAATCCTGATATAACGCCTCCAATGAACTTTTATGATTTGAAGGCGGGTATTAATTTATCAGCGAATCTTAATGAACAACTGGACGAACTCCTTGAAAAGAAAAGTCGCTCAAAGGAACTTGGTGAAGCCAAAAGAATAGGTATCGTTGATAAGTTCGTAATGGATGAGTTTTTCTGGGCATCAGAAGCTGTAAAAACAACACCCAAAGCCTTTAACAACCTGCAAAATGAAGCGAACGACATCTTCAGGAAATGGATTAAAAACCAATGAGACCCAGAGGTATATTGAAGGATATCGCATATGGCTTCTGCAACACCTTTAATAGCCGAAACAATGATGTTGATGGCTATTGGGGTATCGGAGTTTTATACCTGCATGCCATTGAGCATAATACTCAGGTAGTATGTATTGACCTTTTGCGACGCACAATCAGCCCAAAAAGTAATCGATTACAAATATTGGCAAACACTTATGCTAACTATATTTCGAATAGGGCTAATCAATATGGCTTACCAAATGATTGGATAACAGCCGCAACCGTGATGCTCAGGTTTAATTGTACTGAAGGCGCACAACCTTACCGTTCAGCTTGCGGTGACCCGTATGTAATCGAAATGTCATTTCAGGCCAAAACAGGTTTCCAACATACTAATCAAAAAACAGGCTATTGCCGCCCACACAACCCCAAGCGTGAACGACGCAGGTGGAATGATTAAATTAACAACACTTATTGTATAAATAAAAAATGAAAAAAATAATAAAAATTGATGGTAACAAAGGCGAAGGTGGCGGGCAGGTTCTGCGCACCAGCCTTAGCCTTTCAATGATAACTGGGCACCCTTTTATCATAGAGAATATTCGCGCAAACAGGAAAAAACCAGGCCTGATGCGTCAGCATCTAACCTGCGTTAAAGCAGCGGCAACTATCTGCGACGCTACAATTGAAGGCGCGGAGCTTGGTGCAGGCACCGTTTCTTTCTTTCCAAATGCGGTAAAGGCTGGCAAATATGATTTTTCGATTGGCACTGCAGGCAGCACAATGCTTGTTTTGCAAACCTTATTGCCGGCCTTAATGCTAACGAATAATCCATCGAAACTGCATTTGAGTGGCGGTACACATAATAAACAAGCCCCAAGCTTTGAATTTATCAACAATGCGTATATACCCATGCTTGCCAAAATGGGGGTGCATATTGATGGTTCGCTGGAACGTCGTGGTTTCTTTCCAGCGGGCGGTGGTCAAGTCGCCTTTAGCATCACACCGACTACGAAGTTAAACCCAATCGACCTCAGTGACGGCGGCAATATCAAAAAGGTTCTGGCGAAAGCTATTTTAGCTAAAATTCCTATAAACATTGGACCGCGCGAATTAAAGGTTGCCAAATCACGCCTCAATATCGATGAGGCGAACTGCATAGTAATTGATGATCGTAACACCGACGGCCCCGGCAATACGTTCTGTATTGAAGTTCAGCATGAACATTTGACGGAAGTTTTTGTCCAACACGGCGAACTTGGCGTTTCCGCAGAAAACGTGGCCAAAAACGCCTGCCGTTCTGCTGCGCGGTATTTACGCGCACCTGATGCGGCTGTGGGCCCATATCTCGCTGATCAGCTATTGCTGCCGATGGCACTGGCAGGCAAAGGCAAGTTTACGACGTTACGGCCCAGCCTGCATACAACAACAAATATCGATACGATTAAACAGTTTCTCGATATTGATATCCAATTAACTGAAACTGGTGATGGTGTTTGGACCATTGAAATAGGGAGAAAATTTTAATGGATGAAAATGTTAAACTTGTTAGTTCTGATATGCTTGCGCCTATCAAGATCGAGCATAACGTAGATGAAATTTTTTTCGAAGATGAAATGACACAGAATTACAATTTCTTAATTTATCATTTCGAGAAATATGGTGCTTATATGTCAACAAGGGCGTATTTAGACGAAATCGAATCTGTTGCACTATTCGGCCCCTTTGCTAATAAAAATAGCACGGAAATAATCGAAGTACCTGAGTTTAAAAAAGAGGTAATCGCCTATTTCAGGCGACGCTATTTTGAACTACAAACTTTCGGCAAAGACGGATACCAAACAATAAGAGAATAACATACTCATGAAACCTCTCGTTCTTTTTGACATTGATGGTACACTTGCTGATATCGGTCATCGCCGCCACCATGTTATGGGCGACAATCAGAACTGGGCGGCTTTCTTTAAAGAAATGGGCGATGACACTCCAAACAAACCCATTGTTAACCTCTATCAGACGCTCAAAGCAGCATCCACCTATGATCTTGTGATTGTATCCGCACGACCTGAGAACTACAGACCTTTAACTGAGCAATGGCTGTTTTGGAATGGGATTGAATTTGACCGTCTGATTATGCGGCCTGAAAAAGATTACCGACCAGATACGGAGATCAAGAAGGAAATTCTGGCTCTGCTAATATCAGAAGGCCGGGAGATCACCTTTGTTGTTGACGATAGAGACAGCGTTGTAGAGATGTGGCGTGAGAACGGCATTACCTGTCTTCAATGCGCCCCAGGTAATTTCTAAATTAATCATTGGGAGCGTTATCAAAGAATGTTCCCCGTCTGGCCTTGTCGGACCAAAATTGGTAATTACCTAAGAGAGGACTTTGATTTCATTTTAAATATTGTCAAGGAACGGAGAATGAAAGCTAAATCCATTATCATTAAGTTCAGAAGTGTCAAAGAAGCTGCTAATCAGGCCATTAAGAACATCTGCCGTGCAAACCGGAAGCTTTATTCGACTGAGGAAAAGATACGGATCGCTATTAAAAGCCTGAGCCGTGAGACATCAATCACGGGGCTATGCCGCCGTGCAGGCATAGCTCAGAGCATGTACTACAAATGATCAAAAGAATTCGTCTATGACGATAGATACAGAGCTTTCTGTTAATGGCAGTTTGCACTTATTTAAAACTGGTTTAGTTGGGGGCTTTTAAACACCAACCCTAAGCAGCAAACCACAACCCCCATCGTACTTAGTCATTATTCTCGCTAATTGTGAAAATGGACAAATGGAAAGTGGTGGGCCCTGCAGGACTCGAACCTGCGACCAAACCGTTATGAGCGGTTTGCTCTAACCAACTGAGCTAAGGGCCCTTAGATGCGATTACCTAGCAAATGCTTATAGGAAAGGGTAGTGAAAAATGCATTAGAGCATAATCTTTTTTTGGGGATGCTATAAAATCAACCGCTCTGACTGAATTCTATACTTATAAAGCATCAATTTCGTCACGCAATTGAGCCCCTTTGTCAGTTACAATGCGTTCCAAAGTTACAATTCTGGCTTCTAATTCTCTAATCAATTTTATGGTGTCTTCATCGCTCTGTGCTGCCGCTATCTTTTTCTTGGTAGATATCCAATTATTCAATGTCCCCGCTAAAAATACGATACCTACAATCATAACGATCATTGTATAAGTTCCCATGAGCCATCCTATCTTTTATCATTATTTAAGAATATCATATGGGAATTCCGAATATATTCTACAATCCAAATTTTTGCCTTTTAATATCCGCAATAACCACGAATAAATTAATAGTGAAACTAGTGAAGAGTGCTTTCCTTACTTCAAAAGCTTCGATATAAAGTGACCAGTATTTGTTTTTGGTGAGGAAAGCAGCCCCTTTCTTTCCAAAAAGAACCCTGCCTTCAAATGAAGGCGGGGTTTTTAATTATCAATCGTGCTGATTTAAAAAACCTTTAATCGTAAAATCTATGGCTTTAATCTGATTTATATAGATTAAATTCAAAAATTTGCGTAAATTAATAATATCGGATATTTAGCTGAAAGAGATAAATGAATGGCTGGACCAATAAGTTCAACGAGCGGCATTGCAGCAGGATTCCAAACTCTACAATCCCGTACATCACAATCAAATAATCAGGACGCTACTGAAAATTCAACAGCAACAGATACACAAGCTATTGAAAATGATACCGTCTTGGATATAGCAAATCCCGTTCTGGATACTGAGAATATTCTCGAACAGGCCTCTTTACAAGGCTTGGAAATAAACACCTCTCTAAATAGTTCCGAGGCAATTGACCTCGCCAGTATACTTGAAAGAGAAATTAGTTCAGGTAGTTTATCTGTTGCCAATATCAGGCCAGAGAATTTATCACCGTTACTAGATCAAACGCTATAAGCAATAGTTACTTGCAATTATCGCTGAATAAATCTGTAATTCCATGAAATGGATTAGACCCAGTTTTACGAATGTCTATAACTTTCCCATTATTGTTATAGCGCTTTTACTTGGTCTCTTTCATGCTCTTGCCGTTAACAGTGTCTATACTGCGCTTCTTTTAAGTACGAATTATTTATGGATGCTCTCACTGATCATCTTAATAACGGCTATCGCTGGGAAAGTTCACCGCTTATTCCTGATAGTAATAAGCTGTTCCAGTGTATTCTTGTTATCGTTAGAGTTGCTGATTAATCGCGTAACAGGATTACATTTAAACTATTTTGTTTTTCAGAGCCTACGCGAACAGCTTAATGACAAGTGGGAAGCCGCTGTAATAACGGCTTTCTTTTTAGCCATATTATATTTCATTTATAAGACCACAAAACAACATCATGCTCGAATTTGGAAAGCTCATGTTAAGGTAAAAACACGCACGTTACTAAGCATAGGATTTACATCATTCGCAATGACGCAGGTGACATATTCTTTGGGTTACTTTTATGGAAACCTTGAGAGTATAAGCACCAAAAGACATCTTGGAATACTCATTGTACCCCATCCATATTATATCAAAAAAACTATATCATTTTTATCAGGCGAACCTTTTGACAATCCATTTTCGGCATCACGAATATCCAACAAGCTCAGCAATGTTCTGAATAGTTCAAAAATTGACCTACCTCCCAAAAACTACAAGCACCTAAATATTATTATGGTTATCGTGGATAGCCTGCGCAGCAGGGATATCAAAACCTACGCGGAACTTGCGCCGAACCTTATAAAGTGGTCACAGCAATCGAGCTTTCACTCCTATACCCATTACAGTACCTCAAACTGCACACATTTTAGTATATACAGTTTACTATCCGGTGAGTTTCCAAATAAATTTAGTACGGCTAGACAAAACCCAGCGCTTTCCCCTTCTCTGCAAACACTTAAAAATTATGGATATATTTTTTCAACCAGCGAAGCTGACACCCTTGACTGGTATGACACAGCAAACACCGTATTTGCAGGGCAAGTCAAAAGACATATCGTTGAGGAATATATAAATACTAAAGACTTAGCAGCCATTCAAAATACACTGACGCAAATTAAATCATATCGTGAGAATGAACAGCCATATCTACATGTGACTTACCTAAATGGTACACACTTTCCTTATAATGACATAGCAGCCGACATTACCACTTCAGCTCTTGATCAATATTTCGCTGCAATAAAAAAGTTAGATAAAAACCTGAACTTCTTACTCGAAGAGGTACAATCGTTAAATATACTGGATGACACACTTGTAATTCTTACCTCAGATCACGGGGAAGAAGTTTTTGAAGATGGCATCATTGGCCATAGTAGCCGCTTAAGCCCTGACCAAGTTTTAGTACCCATTATGATTTTCGATCAAACTCAAAGGGGGCCAAAACAACTGATGCCCAAAAGCCATATGGACATTATGCCCTATATATTGGAATCCATGAACATCAAACGATCGAATAAACCTTATAACGAGCCCGTCGTTCTCGCAAACTGTGATTATGATTACCCGAATGGATTTGCCGTTATCCAAGAAGGAAGTAGGTCTGATTTTCTGCTGGACGATGGCTTTTTATATGGAACACAAACCCCATATTCAAACACTTCTATTGAACAGCTCAAAACCGATACCAAAACATTACTTAAAAAATTACATGAGTAACTTTAGGATAAAGCCAAGCTATTCAAAACAAGTTCAGTCACTATTTTTTTTGCGTCTTCAAACTGAGACTTACTTAAAACTTCATCGCCGTTCATAACACTCATTTGCGCTTCAAAGTCAGCATAATGCTGTGTAGTAGCCCAAATCATATAAAATAGATAACGCGCTTTAATCGGCTTCAATTTACCTTCTTCAACCCAGCGTTCAATAACCTTTTCCCGACTCTCCAGCCATGGTTTTACAGTGTTATGCAAATACTCTTGAATAAACGGCGCCCCGCTTGCCATCTCAATTGCCCATAGCCGTGAGCCATGAGGGCGGTTGCGTGCTAGGTCCATTTTAGAGGCAACATAATGACGGAATGCTGACTTGGGATCGTCTATATCATCAAACGTGTCAGCCGCCTTCAACCAAACCGAACAAATATCTTCAACAACTGTGCGGTATAAATCTTCCTTACTTCCAAAATAATAATACACATTGGGCTTTGGCACTCCTGCCCGTTTTGCGATTAAATCAACACTTGCCCCATCAAAGCCTTTCTCCGCAAAAACCGTTTCCGCAGCATGCAATATCTTTACGACATTTTCCCGGCGAATATGCGCTTTATGCTTACCGTTTTTGCCTTGTGGATTATCAAATTGCATACTCCCCCCCTATGATCTGATCATTTGCTTACATCCTAGTAAAATACCCACTTACAGATAAAAAGAAAGCCCGAGTTGCCCCGAGCTTTCCAAAACATTTACTTCATAGATAGGTTGATTAGAATTTGTATTTCACACCAACCTGAATACGCCACAGTGTATCAAGGCTGTCCACATCAACATCAACAGCATCAGCGTCGAAGTCATCAAAGACGAACTGACCTTGATCATTGATTGTTGCACCAACAACATCAACACCTTCAGCAGTATTACTTGTGTTGATAAAGCGTTTAACACCAGCACCACTATCGATAAAGTTCAAGAAGTTTTCAAAGTTCAAAGACAATTCGATCTTATGGCCTTCAAACGGTGTTGGAACTTCCTGTGTGAAGCGAAGATCAATATCAGCATTAGTTTGCTGTGTAACTGCACCACGTGGTGCGATACCACCAGCAAATTGATCAAGATCATTTTCTTCTAGGAAAGCAAAGAAGCCGTCTACATCAAAGCCATCGGCAAATGTCACTAATGGATCATTTGGACCGGTTGGGATGTAAAGCAAGCTACGTGCTTCATCATCAGAATCACCAAACGCTGCAGCCGATGTCGTGTTATCAAACACGAAACCAAGTGGACGACCAGTGTTCACGCGGAAGAAGATACCAAGTGAGGAAGACAAATCTTCCCAGAATTCTTCACGGAATGTCGCAGCAACAACAAAGTTATGGCGGTTGTTAAAGAACGAGTCAGCAACAGGGACATTATTGAAGTTTGATGTTGTTACTTCTTCAAAGTTCGAACCTGCTGTTGATGAGTTACCCGCATTACCAACTTCTGCGTCAGAGAATGCATAACCAAGACGAACATCGAGAGTGCCTGTGTCAGAGAACGCAAATTGTTTTCCTAACTGCGCAGAAATCGATAGCGCATCACCGCCGCCGTTTACTGCATTTGTCAGGATAATATTCTGACCAACATTAGCACCGTCAAAGCATGCTGCTGATGTGTTGTTAAAGGAACGAAGATCTTCGCTCAACGTAGCATTACAGCCTGCAAGCAATGGATCAATATTCGCAAAAATTGGGCGACCATCTGGTGCTGTACCGTTTTGAGCGATACTTAGATCAATAAAGTCAACCGCATTACGATTACGGCTGTAAATCGCATCAATCTGAATATCCCAATCATCGAAGAAATCGATACCAGTGTCTTGAGTATAGTGTTTCAAACCAATATTGAAACGATCAACACTTGGAGGTGTGAAGTTTGGATCAGTTGCCGCAACATCAGCGTCAAACGCCGCTGTTCTAAGCTGTTGTTCCTGTGCAAGACACGCTGGAAGTCCTGTAAATTGACCATTTTGGATCACGTTTGCAAGATCAGTTTCAGTACACACATCGTTTGAACCGAGGCTTCCTGCAACATCACCCAACTCAACATCACCAAGACCAATTGCACCACCAAAGTTTTGGAATGCATTAGAGAAGAATACAGTTGGGTCACCACCTGCGAAACGACCATATCCTGCTGTTAACGTTGTTTCCCCAAAGCTATCAGGTAATTCCCAAGTTAAACCAAGACGTGGTTGGAAAACATCAAATCCATCAAGGCCCTGATTATTCGCAAAACCAAAACGATCCTGGAACACTGGGTTCAGGTTCGGCTCATCACTTGAATTATAGAAATCATACCGAAGGCCAGCAACAATTTGTAGCTTATCAGTAACTTGCCATTCATCCTGAATGTAAAGAGAGTGAATATCGCGCTTGAACGCCGCCGCTGCATCGTTAATATCGCCTGTGAAAGAACCATTCTGGCGAATTTCACGAATATTTCCAGCTTCAAGATCATCTACGCTGTTAAAGAACAGAGTACCTGTGGCATTGATAACAAACAGGTTAAAGATTTCAAGGCTATCAAGTTCATAACCAGCGGTAATCGAATGATTGCCTGTTGTATATGTACCAGCAACTTTGATCTGGTCCACTTCAGTATCTAACTGGTTCGCACTACGGAAAATACCTGGCCCTGAAGCAAAGTTTTGACCGAAAAACTCGTTACTAAATGAAAGCGGCCCAACTGCTACACGAGTAATTGGATTTTCGCTTTGTTGTTCACCACCACCAATTGGGTTTTGAATATCGCCAATATCGATACGTGACGCACGAATTTCAGTAGAGAAGTTATCAGTCCAGTCAGAGAAAAGAGCAACACGGTAAGCGTCTGAATTTGAGCCAACATTCTGGAAGTTGTCAGAGAATGTAAACTCACCACGACCACCACCAATAGCATCGCCAAATACTGATAATTCTTCAAGGCGAGTATATGTTGCTTCTAAACGGTGACCATCAGTAACATTCCAGTCAATACGGCCAAAGAAACGGCGGCTTGTCTGCGGAAGTGTTGTTACCTGCTCACCTACATCACGGCCAAAAATATCCTGAATTGCCGCAGCTGCTCTGTTTGCTTCTTCCAGCGTAATATCATCCGGGTCAATTGGGTTAGCAAAGCCAGAACCAAAACCCTCGTCTTGAATTGCACCTGTATCTGTTTCTTCATAGGAGCCATAGAAGAAAAGCTTGTCTTTAATGATCGGTCCGCCAAGTTCAGCGCCCCAGTTATAGTTATCAAAGTCTGCTTCGATTGGGCCAGGAACCGCAGGGTCATCAATATCAGAACCTGTTAAACCATCGCCTGTATAGAGGAAGAAAGCAGAACCATGAAATTCATTACTACCAGATTTTGTTGTTACGTTAATTGCACAACCGGTAAACTGACCGTACTGAACGTCAACAGGCGAGAATTCCACCGCTGCCGCAGCAATCGAGTCAAACGGTATAGGGAATGTGTTACGCGCAGAGTTACCAGAGGCATTCAAACCGAATGCATCACCGGAGCGAACACCATCAATTGTGAAGGCGTTTCCGCGTGAGTTACCACCCAAACAGTTAGCCTGGAAACCCTGTCCACCACCGCTTCGTGCAATATTTACACGAGGGTCAAGACGGATAACGTCACGAATTTGACGGCTAACAGAAGGAAGTGATTCAATATCTGTAAGGTTAAATGATGAGCTCGGGCCAATTGCTACGTTTGTCACAATAGAAGCAGATGCTGTTACTGTAATCTCTTCAATCTCAGCATTTGCGTCCTGAAGGTTTACATCAATATTAGCACCGCCTGAGAGGCTCAAAGAGATACCTGTAATAAGCTGATCTTGGTACTGGCCAGACGCAACCCTAACAGAGTATGGGCCACCTACTGTAAGACCGCGTGCATTAAACGCACCGTTATTATTTGTTGTAACACGTGTATTTGTGCCGGTACGTGTGTCAGTAACAGTTACTGATGCACCAGCAACTACAGATCCATCAGGTGCATATACAGTACCCTGAATCGTTGATGTAATTTGTTGCGCAATTACAGGAGTATTAACAGTGAGCGCTGCAAGTGCGACACTACCCCATAATGCTGCTTTTGTTTGGCGTTTCATTCCCTAAGCTCCATATCAATGGTTATGATGCTGTCCCGCATCATGAAACCAGCTTTCAGCTGGTATTAATTACTCTTTACTTTAATCAACTAAAAACAACCTACCCACGTTCCTGACCAAATGGTCAAGGGCAGGTAAAAAAGAGTGGCTACTTTCGTCGCCACTTCTTTTATTGACGCTCCTTTTCAGTTTTATGACATTTTCGTCAACTAACTGCGGTGCTTCCTGAACGGTTCTTGAGCGACTGTTGCTATTCGGTAACTATTTTATCGATATGGACACGTTTTGTACCAATTCGCCCTTGTTATTCTTCAAGTTTAAAGCGACTGTTCGCTTGTCCCAGTCCACTAAAATCAGCCCATAATTTTCAGGGCCATATAAATCACCTAACTGATTCGGCCCTGTTTCATCAACCTTGCCGGAATTAAACGATAAATTTAGTGAACTAGATGTCATTTCCGTCAAAAGTCCATCAAAAACATCGGCTTTTTGATAAAATCCACCGACATGGCGGTCACCGGATAAAATAACTGTATTATCAGCGCCTGTTTGTTTCAAAAGCGCATACAAACGCTCTCGCTCCTTAGGCATTGTACGCCACGCTTCCCAGCCATGCCCATCTGCCAGCACCTGAATAGACGACACAAGCAATCTTAAGTCAGCAGGCTTTTTCAACTCTTCAGTCAGCCATGACCATTGTGCTTCGCCGAGCATATCCTGATTTGGGTCTTGGCTAGGGACATAGCGCTCTTTACCCCTTGCACCACGCTCGTCGGTTACAGTTAAAGCACTTCTAAACCAGCGTGTATCAAGCATAATAACCTGTATGCGTTTACCCTCAGCACCAAAATAGGCAGAGTGATAAACACCGTCACGGTCAGTGACAGTTTTATCCTGCGGCAAACCAAATGTATCCAACATAAGCTCTTTGGCATCATGTTTTAGGTCAAATTCGACGCCAGCATCATTTTTGCCGAAATCATGATCATCCCATGTAACCAGCATAGGATAACGTGATTGAAATTCATTAAATTCCGGGTGTTGTTGCATTGTCCGATAAGAATATTCCAATTCGGCTCTGGTAAAATCACTTACCCACTCTCCCCGATTTTTATCTGCATACACATTATCACCAAGGAACAGAAACAAATCAGGGTCATCCGCCGCGATCTGTTTCCAGATCGGTTGTGCAATCTCTTCGTCAGCACAAGACCCAAATGCAATCCGCGTTAGGGATTGAGACTGATCAGGCAGTTCCGCAATTTTATTTACACTACTATCCAGTGCTTCGGCATTTGCAAAACCTGACAATATATATAAGGGGACTAAAAAATGCTTCATCATTAAATACCTTCTATACTTTTAAGACGCTTTGGCCTTCACTCAAGGGAGTGATTGCCAAATGCTTAGCCACTGTCTGACCTATGTCGGCGAAACTATCACGAATTCCTATGTTACGTGCCTCAATCCCGGGCCCGAAAGTAATGAACGGTACATGCTCACGAGTGTGGTCGCTTCCAGGCCAAGTGGGGTCACATCCATGATCAGCGGTCAAGATAACCATATCGTCTTCTCTCAACACTCCCATTAACTCAGGGAGCCTCTGATCAAAATATTCAAGGGCTGCCGCATACCCGCCAATATTACGTCGATGGCCAAAATTCTGATCGAAATCAACAAAGTTAGTAAAAATAAGAGACCCATCAGGCGCTGTTTTCGCCTCTGAAAGAGTTGCATCAAAAAGCGCAGCATTACCTGTTGCTTTGATTTTTCTTGTTAATCCTTGATGAGCAAAAATATCAGCGATCTTTCCTATCGAGATCACCTCACGTCCATTTTCCGCGAGTTTATCTAAAAGTGTCGGCGAAGGCGGCGGCGTTGCATAATCCCTGCGATTACCAGTCCTCTCAAAAGCTCCACTCTCTCCAATGAATGGACGCGCAATAACACGACCAATTTCATAAGCATCCACCAATTCACGTGCTACTTCACATACTTCATAAAGCCGCTCTAAGCCGAAATGCTCTTCATGAGCTGCAATTTGAAAAACGCTGTCCGCAGATGTGTATACAATTGGCATGCCTGAACGAATATGTTCCTCACCAAGCTCTTCCAGAACAACCGTACCCGATGCATGCTTGTTACCAATTACGCCCGGCAATCCACATCGCTTGATAAGCGTATCCGTAAGTTCCTTTGGAAAACTTGGATATTCCGGTGGGAAATACCCCCAATCAAACCGAACTGGAACACCAGCCATTTCCCAATGACCAGAAGGCGTATCCTTACCAAATGATTGCTCTGCACAGGCACCGAACATGCCGGTTATATCGCCCTTAAATTCAAGCCCCACAGGTTCATCACCATCGACGTTTGCATAAGCCTTACCAAGACCAAGTTTAACCATATTCGGTACGTGTAAAGGGCCGGCAGTTTGGCGATTTTCATTAACATTACCGTTCGCACACCATTCAGCAATATGCCCCAGTGTATTTGCACCGACGTCTCCAAACTTATCAGCATCTGGTGTTGCACCAATGCCAAAGCTATCCAGAACCAGAATGAATGACCGAGCCATAAGATTATCCTTCGACAATTAACGAAACAACGGGCGAAGTACCCGGTTTTTCAGACGAAACTTGCACGGCATCTGCAATAGTAGATGCCGCAATTGATGCGTCTTCTTCAGTTTTAGCATAAACGACAGCAACAGGTTTGTCACTGGAGACCTCATCACCAACCTGAGCTATGGACGTAATTCCAACAGAATGGTCAATTGCGTGCCCTGGATTTACACGCCCACCACCAAGAGCAACAACTGACATCCCAATAGCACGGGTATCCATCCCGGATACAAAACCTTTTTGATTAAGGAAAACAGGATGCTCAACAGGAGCGAGTGTCAGGTACTTTTCTGGCTTATCCACTAAATCAGAAGGCCCTTTTTGGACAGCAACCATTCGAGCAAAAATTTCAAGCGCTTTTCCTTCTTCCAGCGCTGCACGGGCATCAACGCGCGCAGTATCGGGTGTATCATAAACACCCGCTAGCGACGCCATATGTGCTGCCAGGTCAAGCGTTACATCAACCAGTCTGCTATCGGCATCCGATGGATTTCTTAGAAAATCAATTGTCTCCAGCACTTCAATTGCGTTGCCAGCAGTCCTACCTAAAACCTGGTTCATGTCAGTAAGTAATGCAGTTGTTGGAACCTCGGCGATTTTTGCAACACGAACAATATTTTTAGCCAATATTTGTGCTTGTTCTTGGCTATCCATAAAGGCGCCATTGCCAAATTTCACATCCATAACTAACGCATTTAAACCAGCGGCCAACTTCTTGGATAAAATCGAGGCGGTAATCAATGGCACTGACTCAACAGTCGCTGTAACATCTCTGACGCCATAAAATCGTTTATCCGCAGGCGCAAGATTTGCAGTTTGCCCAATGATTGAACATCCAACTTCCCTAGTGATTGAAGCAAACTTTTCAACGTCAGGAAAAGCATCATAACCTGGAATTGCTTCCAGTTTATCCAGCGTCCCCCCAGTATGGCCCAAGCCACGCCCGGAGATCATTGGCACATAACCACCAATCGCAGCCACAATCGGCGCTAACATTAAACTTACTTTATCGCCCACACCGCCTGTAGAATGTTTATCAACGATAGGAGCACCGCTATCAAAACCATAGTCCGTCCAGTTAATTACTGTACCAGAATCACGCATTGACAATGTTAATGCAGCGCCCTCTTCAGGCTCCATTCCATTAAAAAACACCCCCATCGCCAATGCCGATATCTGGGCATCGGTAACACTGTTATCCGTAATTCCCGCAACGAAATTAGAAATCTGTTCCTGATTTAAAACCCCACCATCACGCTTACAGCGGATAACTTCCTGAGGTAAAAAAGTAGATGTTTTAGCCATTATTTTTATTCTCTATTCTTAATTTTTTAGATTTTCAGGGCCAAAGGAATGCGGCAACAATTCGTTTAAATCTGTTTCCAGCATCATATTACCTTCAACATCACAAACATATATCGCTGTTTCAACGTCAGCAAACTCACGAATTCTCTGCCGACATCCACCACAAGGAGAGCACAAATGCTTACCTGGACCACTGATGACAATAGCATCAATTCTGGCATCACTTTTTTCTGCCATAACCATGTTAGCAATGGCCATTGCTTCAGCGCACATACCAAGTGGATAAGCCGCATTTTCAATATTACATCCACTATAAATATTACCACTTGAAGATAAAACAGCGGCACCAACAGGGTGGTCTGAATAAGGCGCGTGCGCTGATTGCCGCGCAGAATTTGCCGCTAAAATTAATTTATCAAGCCCACGCGCAGGTTTCCCAGGGGTAGATTTCCCAAGCATAAATTTCTCAGACATAGACTTCTCAAATATAGATTTCTTATTGTATGATTGTTATTCTTTTATTATCGATACAGAGTATAGATATCACGTAAAGAACCAAAGTGACAGAACTTGGTCAACCATTTTTGATCATTTGGTCAGGATTCGTTCGACAAGTGAGACAGAATTGCATATGAACGGCAAAACACTTCCTTAGAATAAAATACGTGACTGGTATTTGAAGGGCAAATTTCAATGGCATCAAATGTTACTATAGTCGACCACCCTCTTGTTCAACACAAGCTTACATTAATGCGCAGGCGTGAAGCCAGCACAGCAGAGTTTCGTAAATTACTCCGCGAAATTGGTTTATTTCTTGGATACGAAGCTCTCAGAGATTTACAGCTTGGTAAAATTCATATTGAAACTCCGGTTTGTCCAACTGAAGCTCCTGTGCTTGCAGGTAAAAAGTTGACTTTCATATCCGTTCTTCGCGCAGGCGACGGCTTACTTGGCCCAATGCTTGACCTCGTGCCATCTGCACGTGTCGGTCAAATTGGACTGGCACGCGATGAGAAAACATTGCAACCTACCAAATATTTCTTCAAAGTTCCCAAAGGCTTGGCTGAACGAACAACAGTTGTTCTAGATCCAATGCTCGCAACCGGGAATTCTGCTGTTCGGGCAATTGAAGAAATTAAGGCTGTAGGCGCCAGAGACATCCGTTTTGTATGCTTACTTGCAGCGCCAGAAGGAATTGAGACATTTACTAAAGCGCATCCTGATGTACCTGTTGTAACGGCATCGGTCGATGAAAAATTAAATGAAAAGAGCTATATTGTTCCAGGCCTCGGCGATGCTGGCGATCGCCTATTTGGAACGAAAGGGGTTTAAATTTTATGAGCGTTAAAAAGCATTATGTAACCGCCCAGGAATTATTGGATGATTCTTTTCAATTGGGTATCCAGATTTTAAAGAGCGGCTTTTTGCCCAAATTTATTGTCGGCGTATGGCGCGGCGGAACACCAACAGGTATCGCTGTTCAGGAAATTCTCGACTATTACAAAGTTCAAACCGACCATATTGCCATTCGAACCTCTAGCTATATTGGCATGCAACAGCAGAAAGAGGTAAAAGTTCACGGTTTGGAATACATCGTTAACAATATTAATGCTGAAGATAGCTTACTTATTGTTGATGACGTTTTTGATTCCGGGCGGTCGATCGATGCTATCATTGCACATTTAAAAGAAAAATGCCGGCGCAACACGCCAGAAGTCATAAAAATTGCCACTGTTTTCTACAAACCCGAGCGTAATGTCACCAAACTTATTCCTGACTTTTACTGCCATGAGACAGACGATTGGTTGGTCTTTCCCCACGAACTCACCGATATGAGTGTTGAGGAAATTAAAGAACATAAAGGCCTTGATCTGCCAGAAATTGACTTAGGCTAATATCGAATCCGAAATTAGGAAGAAACTATGACATATGAAAACATACAGGCCTGCGCTGAGTATATCCGCGGCAAGGTAAATGGAACAATTCCAAAAGCAGCAATGATTTTAGGCAGCGGCTTAAACAGCTTGGCTGATTCCATTGAAGACGCAGTTGTATTTCCATTCAATGAGCTACCTCACTTCCCTGTAACAACAGTTCAGGGCCACGCAGGCCGTATGCTTGTCGGTACTCTTGAAGGTAAGGGCGTTATCTGCCTACAGGGTCGTGTTCACGGCTATGAAGGCCATGAGGCGGCAAAGCTAGCCTTTGCAACCCGTGTTTTATGGGCACTCTGTGTAGAAACACTTGTTATCACCAATGCCGCAGGTAGCCTTGATATGGAAGCAAAACCAGGCAGCTTGATGGCGATTACAGACCACATTAACCTTTCTGGTTTGAACCCGCTTATTGGCATTAATGATGATCGTATCGGCCCTCGCTTCCCTGATATGGGCAACGCATGGGACAAAGCATTGACAGAGAAGCTGCACCATGTTGCAGAAAGTCTCAGTTTTCCGCTTTTCAGCGGCACTTACATTATGGTTACTGGCCCAAATTTTGAAACACCGGCTGAAATTCGGGCCTTCAGGACAATGGGGGCAAATGCCGTTGGCATGTCGACTGTACCAGAATGTCTAGCGGCAAACCACTGTGGCATGAAGGTTGTGGGTATCAGTTCTATAACAAATTATGCAGCTGGTATGATTGATAGTGAAATAACCCATACTGAAACTATGGAATTTGGTGCTATTGCTGCGGTAAATTTAGAAAAACTACTACGCGGCTTTGTGCAGTACATAGCCTAAGTATATAAACCAAGAAATCACCATGACACTCAGAGAAAAAGCGCACAATACCGGCGCTTTTTCTAATGCAATTACCTTATAATTGATTACAGTGTTTTTTCATGGCATATAAAAATATATGAAGCTTAATTCTGATCAGAAAAAATTTTTAGACTATTATAATTCCCTACCTCGGACTTCGCACAAAATACCGAGTAGAGAAAGCCTTAAAATCCAAGACATTCCAGAGTTACTTGGTAATATTACCATCCTTAAAATTGTTTCAGAATTTGAAGCAGAAATCACCTTGAATGGTTCGTTGTCAGAAGAGCTATTGAATACATCGCTTACAGGTGTAAATATCTATGATCTACTGGAAGAAAGAGAAAAAATATTAAACTCTTACCTTCTCACACAAGTGATGGACCAACCATGCGCAGGCTCTTCGACAATGATCGGAACCATAACCGGAAGCCATGTCACAGCAACGCATAATCTATCTGTTCCGTTTCTGGCATTAGATGGCAAATCGATATCTATCTTGGTTTACCAACAGTTCAATACTGTTCACGCGGATCGCTATACAAATATCAACAAATCACTAGACGCCATTCACATATCACACATCGAAGATATATACACATATGATATTGGCTACGGCATTCCCGAAGACGATGGAACCATAGCCAAGTATAATGCCTCCTTAGAGGCATAAAATATTAATAGCTGCCACTTTTGGTATTTTGATCCCCATATGGAACCCAAATATTCTTAACTTCAATCGCTTTCTCAAGAATGAAACGGCTGGAAAAAGTTTTGGTATCAAACCAATCATAAGCTTTACCAAAACCCACCCATGTACGTTTCATATTCTCAGCAGCTTCCGCTTCAACCACCTTTGAACCGTCACTGCCTCCAAAATACCAAAGGCCATCAACACCCAAGTGTTTTGCCAGAGGCACCGCAAGGGTGTCACGGTCGCCAGTTACGATATTAACAACACCGCCCGGTAAATCAGAAGTCTCAAGGATTTGGTAAAAGTCAGTTGCAAACGAGGGATAACGCTCACTCGGTATAATAACTGTACTATTACCCATCGCGATTGCATGGCTCATTAATGTGGCAAAACTCAAAAGCGGCGCTTCATCAGGGCATGCAATCCCCAAAATGCCTAGAGGTTCATTCATAGCAATCGCTACACCACGCATTGGTGGCTCATGAACACGCCCTTCATACTTGTCAGCATATGCCGCCGCACTAAATAAACGCTGAATTGATAACTCCACTTCAACAGCCGCACGTTTTGCAGAAACACCTGTTATAGCTTGCAGTTTACTTGTGAACTCTTCAGCGCGGTAGCCAAGGTTTTCAGCGATATAATATAAAATCTGCGCCTTCAAGTGTGATGTGGTTGCCGCCCAACTACTCGCAGCTGTTGCCGCTTCAACCGCATTACGGATATCCTTATAGTTACCATCAGCAACCAAACCAACATATCGGCCTTTATGATCCCATACTTCACGTGAGTCACCGCCATCAGGCCGCGTTTGCTTGCCAGCAATATAATGTTTTGCCGTTTGGTCCACACTTGGCAGTCCGCCAGAGTTTTTCGGTATTACCAACTGCGATGGTAACGTTAGAGGCAATAGGGTTTTCAGTTTTGATTCAAAACGTGGTTTCAAATAGGCAAGCATTCCTTCATGGCCACCTTCACGACCAAATCCAGACTCACGGTATCCACCGAACCCAACAGCTGCATCAAACATATTAGCGCCATTGACCCAAACAACCCCTGCTTTCAACGCAGGCGCCACTTCCAGCGCGCGTGAAACACTCTCAGACCAAACACTCGCAGCCAAGCCATAACGGGAATTATTCGCCAGAGAAATTGCTTCCTGCTGTGTCCTAAACGTGATCATAGTTAGCACTGGCCCGAAAATTTCTTCTCGTAGCAGCGTATTTTCCATTCCTACATTAGTTACTAACGTAGGCGCCATAAACACACCTTCACCTGGCATTTGGCAAGGTGCCTGCCATACGCTTGCGCCTTCATTCACCCCTATTTTGATCAAGTCTTCGATGCGTTCTTTCTGAACTTTATCAATCAAGGCCCCTACATCAACGCATTTATCGAGACTATCCCCAACACGCAATTGAGACATGCGTGCTTTTAATTTTTCAATGAAACGGTCCGCGATACCTTCCTGAATCAAAAGGCGTGATCCAGCGCAACAGACTTGCCCCTGATTAAACCAGATAGCATCTACAAGGCCTTCAATAGCCCCGTCAATATCCGCATCTTCAAAAACAATATACGGACCTTTTCCACCAAGTTCTAAAGTGAGCTTTTTACCTGTCCCAGCAACAGAACGGCGAATAAGCTTACCAACATCCGTTGAACCAGTGAAAGCAACCTTGTCTACGTCACCGTCCACGATCATTGCGCCGACATCGCCAGCACCTGTAACAATATTCAAAACCCCTTTGGGCAAACCAACTTCATCACATAATTCTGCAAATTTAAGAGCTGTCAAACTTGTAAACTCAGCCGGCTTAAGAACAACTGTATTTCCTGCTGCAAGCGCAGGTGCAACCTTCCATGCAAGCATCAAAAGCGGGAAGTTCCAAGGGATAACCTGCCCCGCTACACCGAGCGCTTCATAGTCAGCATACTCGTCATCAATCAACTGTGCCCATCCTGCGTGATGATAAAAATGACGTGCAACAAGTGGTATATCCAAATCCCGGCTTTCACGGATCGGTTTTCCGTTATCGAGCGATTCCAAAACTGCCAAAACACGGGAATGCTTTTGAACCAATCGTGCCAAAGCGTATAAATACCTAGCACGCCCATGTCCGCCAAGTGCTACCCATTTAGCCTGAGCCTTACGGGCAGAGGCAATCGCCAAGTCAACATTTTCTTGACTGGCAACTGTGATATCGATCAATTTTTCACCAGTTGATGGCGCATAAGATGCGAGCTTTCCACTATCCTCTGGTTTGATCCATTCGCCGTTGATGTAAAGACCTAATTGGCCGCCATGAGACTCTAGCCATTTATCAGCTTTTGCCCTGCTTTCAGGGGCTGGTGCATAATCCATGCTTGCAAAATTTTCTGCTACACTCATTGTCCTATTCCCCTATCCAATTGGATGCCTATATGATGCTGAATATCGACCAAACGCATGATATTCAAGTTGCCGTTCAATATCTCCCAACAGGCCTGACGCTCCAAACCTGAACAGTTCAGGTTCCAACCAAGCACGCCCCAATTCTTCCTTCATCAAAACAAGATACGTTACTGCATCCTTTGCTTTTCTGATACCGCCAGCAGGTTTATATCCAACCTTGATGCCAGTACGTTCATAAAAGTCTCTAATCTGACGCACCATAACAAGAGACACAGGAAGGGTCGCGTTAACCCCTTCCATGCCCGTTGAGGTTTTAATAAAGTCAGCACCCGCCATCATTGCCACCATTGACGCTTTAGCAACCTGCGTTAAGTTACCATGCTCACCAGTTGCCAAAATGGTTTTCATGTGTGCAGTACCGCATGCTTCTTTAAACGCTCTAACTTCATCATAAAGTGCTTGCCAATTACCCGTCAGAACATAAGCACGGGTAATTACAATATCTATTTCTCGTGCGCCTGCTGTTACCGACTTTTTAATTTCTTCAATACGTGTCTCAATTGGTGCCAGCCCAGCCGGAAAACCTGTTGAAACAGCCGCAACCGGAACACCCGAACCTTCGAGAGTTTGAACAGCAGTTTCTACCATTTCATGATATACGCAAACAGCGCCTGTAGTAAGGCCTATGCTCTCCATATCAAAAGGCTTCAGTATATTTTTCTGAACCGGGTTTCGCGCTTTTGCACAAAGCCTTTTAACACGGCCTTCCGTGTCATCACCAGCGAGGGTCGTCAAATCAATACAGCTGATAGCTTTTAACATAAAAGCAATTTGCGCATCTTTTTTGACAGACCGACGTGTTCCAAGGGTATTAACCCGCCTTTCAACAGCACTCTTATTAACCCGAATATCATCCAACCACTCTGGATGGAATGATGTACCTTGGTTAACACATGTAGGTGCCCGCTCAACGCCAACCGAAGACTCTAATGTCATAATCAACCTCAATCACATAACCGTACCCAATTGAGTATCGCTTAAGTGTTTCATTTTTATTTGCGCTAAAAAGCCAAATCCTGACCAAATGGTCAAGTATTACCTGCCTTTTCTGCATCACTTTTTGTCAACGCGAATAAAACCAGCATCATACCAGCAATTAAATAGCCGATAGCAAGCCTATGCGGCAATATTTCAGCACCGCCCAAGTCAGGAATATTCCAGGGGGTATACATACCAGAAGATGGAAGAACCGAGTGAATAATTCCAAATTCAACAAGTGCTGCAGCCACAAATGCTGCACACGCTGCCCTTATTAATTTACGGTCAATAATCCAAACAATCATTGTCCCCCAAATCAGGCTTGTTAAAATATATCCTCGCGACATTGCCCCAAGAAGAGTATAATTGTACATCCAGTCAGCAGGCAATGACGTAACGGCTTCTCCAACACGGCCATAAAGGTCTGAAACCTTTGTATATGCATAATTAAGAATACCAGGAACTGCGGCAAACAACAAAGCTGGGGCATGGGCCACGGACCCTCCTGAGAAAGCAAGTCTCAAAATATCACAGGCGACAACAACCAAAATTGGCTTCAATACTGCCTCAGGTGTCATTTGTGAGGCAAAGGCGATGATACCGAGGAAACCACCCACCGCAACAAATACTGAAACACCTATCGCATATCCAGTACGCGCTCCCATACGTTTGTATGTGGTATGGCCGAAATATGGTGTTGTTTGCACCATCCCACCAAAAAGAGCGCTTACTGCTGTTGTTAACGAATCGATACGCACAACTTTACCAGGGTCATACGTATCACCAATGATTCTGGCTCCAGCAACTACATTCACACTACTTGCTGCAATCAATATAGCAAATGGAATGATAATACCAAGATAGCCTGTAACATCGCCGAACATCCCCATTGGCCCTATCAACGTCAGCATAGGAAATGCGGTTCGCAATTCTGGTGCGTCTTTTAATATATACCCAGCATCAGAAAAACCACTAAATGCAAGTATATAATACAAAACTGTACCAGCGACGATTGCCAGAATAGCCCCCGGCAAAGCAAAAGGTAGCTTATGGCCAGAGATCAGTGAGAATGCCATGATAATGAGAGAAATAATCCCTACTTCTGGAAGGGAAAAAATACCGAATATCGCTTCTGCTCCAAGCCAAACAAGCGAAATTCCTGCCATAGCACCAATCAATGCCATTTGAGGAAGTTCCTTTTGCATCCTGCTACCAAAGAAAGAGAAAACAAACTTAACAATTGCCATCCAGAACGCACTGGCAACACCAAGGTGCCACGCTTTCTCAGCGGCGGCTAATTCACCAAGATCACCAACATTTACAGCATATACCGGACCAACGATAAAAAACACCATGCCCAGAACTGTTGGCAAATCAATGCCTAGCGGGATACTTGTAATTGCCGCATTACCAGTTTCTTTTGCGACTTTCTTGGCGTGCCAGATGAAAAGGCCGTTCCCAACAACAATCCCAACAATTGATCCTGGAATAATTTTACCAAACACAACTTCACTTGGAAACTGAAAGGCACCAATCAACAAACCAGACAATACAAATAAATTCACGACACAATCGAGGAAAAAAGCAAACCCAGCATTAATATCAGCAGCTAATTGTGACGTTGGTTTTGCGACCCCCGCAAGAACACTATTTTCTTGTTCTGAAGACATTTTTTCCCCTTTACCCCTAGAGTAGTATGTATTTTATTATTTTTGAGCGTTACTGATAGCTTGTTTCAAAGCTTCGTTGGCATCTATGATATTACCACAATCCTCACACTCCATCGGTGCGAGTTCATCATCAAGATCAATATCATTAACTGGTATTTCAGCTAGATATTCAGCTTTACAGCTCTCACAAACCAAAAGAAATTCCAGAATATTATCTTCGCTCATCAGAAATCTCATCAAATAATCATTTTTCTCGAAGGGTTTTAGCATTCCATTCGTACCAAGGATACTTTTATCGTTTTATCTCCCTTAAAATAAAACGACAAAGGCCGGAACAAAATCGTTCCGGCCTTTCTTTTACAAGCCAAAAATTGGCTTATTCCTCAGATGCATGTGCATGCTCATCTTCATCCTCTGCTGACCGGGCGCGGTCAAACACAGTTGAGAAAAACATTGCATTCAGGAACAATTTTTCTGCCCCTACATAAGTTGCACGGAAGTTGGGATCATCCGCAAACAAAATAACTGAACCATGCCCCATACGTTCCGCGGTTAGCATCGGCGTACCCTTCAGTTCATCCAAACGGCGCTCAGATGCATATCCTGACAGCAGCGGGTTATCAGTATACACCGCAACCTGTGCATAAGGGTCTTTGGGAACAGGCAACTTGAAACTTGTGTTACGGTTTGTTGCAACCAGTGTCCTTCTAAAACCAAAGCCTAGTGGATGCGTAATATCAAGGTCACTACCAAACACAGCCCCTCCAATGACATGGCGGGCGTCATCTTGGCCTTTACCTGCATATGGGAGGCGTTCGGGTGTTGTATCTTTGGATTTTTCATCTTTTGTTCTCTTGGAAGTGCCAAGAATATTCTCTGCTGTCCACTGTGCACCGTGACGGTGTGCGACAAGTGTTCCACCAGCATTCACCCATTCCTTAACTTTCTTGATCATCGGCTTTGGAAAACTGGAACCATTACCCCCAACAAGAATAAGGTGTGTATAATCATTGATATTTATACCAGCGAGGCGTTCCTTACGCACCAATGTCAGTGGCATATTCATGCGTTTATCAAACAAGTGCCAAACTTCACCCGCATCATAAGGTGACACACCACTACCAACAACAAGCAATGGCTTTGGCGCATCAAGGTCACGAACACTATTACGCCCACCAAGCTCAACACCAACATTCACCGTTCGGCCACTTACCGCGGCATGAACCGTAATGTCATTTTGGAACGCGATTTCCTCCATCATACGGTGAAGTACCGCCAACGAAACTGATTGGCGCTCCAAGGGCACAATAATCGAACCGCGGTCGAGGCTAACCTGTCCCTTGGTTGTCAAAAGTTCCATTGGCTCCGTCGCAACACGCGCCAATACACCGGCTTGCAAAAGGCGATTAAGTGCGCGCGGTGCATAATAATCTGACCAACGAAATACATAAGCATAAGGGGCTTCATCCGGCGCCGCTACATTTACTGGCTGAGGCAGGGCGCGCTCACCAACTTTACCTCGTATTCCACCCTTCACCTCTGCATATTCAAGTCCATATGCAAGCGGCATGGTCCAACCAGAAACATCATAGAAAACTTTGTCTGGAAACTCTGTGATACGGTTCATCAAGCCTTTAGCCATCCGGTATTGTGGCTGATTAAGCGAGATTAAATAGCTATCCTCACCAAATGTTTTCCCGTCCGCTTTAATTGAGCCTTTCACTTTAGTTACCACAACATCATGACGGCGCAGCAAATCAAGGAACATATTAACCCGAACAGGGTCTTCAGGTGCTCGGAAAACATAGCCCTTAACCGGATCATCTTTCGCAAGATCCAACGCACTTTCGAAAAATTCACGCTGATAGTTATGCAGTTTACCGCGCATCGCCGCCGCCCCTTGAATAGTCGTCAAGGATGTACGGAAATGGATACGAATGTTATTAGCGTATGTTTTAAGGCCCTGGCGACTTTCCCACGCGATACCAGCCTGTGCACCAGCTTCAAACAAAATACCTAGGCCACCATTAACCTGCGGATATGTAGAGCCTTTACCAATATAGTAGTTATCAAAACCTTCTTCGGTAAAATAAAGCTTAGCTTCGCTATCCAAGAATTCGGCATGATAATCACCGATTTCAACCAGCAATTCACGGCCCTCGCTTGGTATTAAAGGATATTTACGCGTTGGAACACCAGGGTGAAAATAATAAGTGCTTTCGCGACCCATTTCATGGAAATCAGCGGAAACTTCAGGCTTCCACTTATGCCAAGCAGATAACCATGCTTGACTTTCGGGCTGTGTTTGCAACAGCCACTGACGGTTCAGATCAAACCAATAATGGTTAGTTCGTCCCCCCGGCCATGCTTCATTATGGATTTCATGTGCAGGATCTGTCGCAACAACATTTGATCCATAGCGTGTAACCCAACTAATACGCCTGCTGTGACCATCAGGGTTAAAGACGGCAACCATAACAATAACACTGTTTTTGAGCGTCGTTTCAATCTCAACACCTTCGGCAGCAGCCAAGTGATAGATTGTTGGAATGGCAGCCTCCATCCCGCTGGCTTCCGCCCCGTGAACACCATAATTGATCCATGTTACAACAGGCAAGTCGTCAGAAGCTTCTGACGCTGTTGCCGGGTTAACCCGCTTAATGTGGTTTTCCCGGATTGCATCGATGTTAGCGAGGTTATCGGGATGAGAAATAGTAAAGAATAAAATAGGACGACGTTCATGGCTGTAACCGATAGTTTCAACAGTCATTCTGGGGCTTTTGTCAGCGACCTTACGAAGATACTCAACCATTAAATCATGACGAGCAGGTTGATCACCTATATTATGGCCAAATATTTCTGCTGGCTTGAGAACCGATTGATCATACTTGGTTCCTTTTACCAAATAATAATCTAATTCTTCGGCCTTAACGCCTGAAAACGCTACTAATGATAACAAAGCCACAGTTACAGCAGCTTTGAAGTCCGTAATTGAAAGTCGCATGTATTTTCCCTCTATCCCCAAAACCGTTAGACCATAGCCTTATAATCAATTGGTAGGTTGCGGTCGAGTGTCTTTGAATTTTCCTGCATTGGGTACTTCAGCCCATTACCGCAATTATAAAGGACAACCCGGTCTGTTTTAGAAACACGCCCGTCATACAACGCCTGTTTATAAGCGGCATAGGTCGCTGCGCCTTCAGGGCAAACCAGAATGCCTTCACGTGTGCCTATTTCAGTGCGTGCATCCTCAATTCTTTCGTCATCAATAGCAATCGCAAAACCATTTGACTCTCGAACAGCATCCAAAATCAAATGGTCCCCCACAGCAACCGGCACCCGAATACCCGCAGCAAAAGTATGCGCACCCTGCCATAATTCGGCATGCTTAGCACCTTCGTCAAAAGCTTTTACAATTGGTGCGCACCCTGTGGCTTGAACAGCGATCATTTTAGGCCTTTTGGAGCCAATCCAGCCAAGCCTTTCAAGTTCGTCAAATGCTTTCCACATCCCGATCAAACCTGTACCTCCGCCTGTCGGATAGAAAATAGCATCCGGCACATCCCAACCCAGTTGGGCCGCAAGCTCCAGCCCCATGGTTTTCTTACCTTCAATCCGATATGGCTCTTTCAAGGTTGAAACGTCAAACCAACCCATTTCCTCCTTACCGTCACCGACAATCTTGCCGCAATCATTAATTAGGCCATTCACACGCCATACTTTACCACCCTGAAGCGCGATTTCACGGACATTTGCATCAGGTGTATCGTCCGGGCAAAAGATATAGGTTTCCATACCAGCAAAGGTCGCATATGCAGCCATCGCAGCCCCCGCATTACCATTTGTTGGCATTGCAAGTCGTTTGATACCGAACTCTTTCGCCATCGCAACAGCAAGCGCAAGACCGCGAGCCTTGAAACTACCTGTCGGTAAACGCCCTTCATCCTTAATAATAATCTCACCGCTGACAGAAAGATCATTCGCTAAGTTTGGGCAAGATAACAGCGGTGTATCAACTTCACCAAGGTGAACAACATTCTCTGTTTTAGTCACAGGCAATAGTTCGCGCCATTTCCAAAAACCACCAGGGCGCGCCCAAACTTCATCGCGGCTCACCGACTTTTTAATGCCGTGCAGATCATAACGAACCAAAAGTGGCCGACCAGCCCGAGATAAGCCATGCACCACACCCGCCTCATAATCACTTTCACCCGTCAATCCACACTCAAGGTGCGATACAAACGTTTGATACTGTTCCATGAATACCCCTATTTGATTGCTCTGGCTGAAGTTTTAAAAGCCACCTCACCCAAACATTGATTAATCTAGGGCCTCTATTAAACTATACTGCATGCCAAGAAAAGACACATGGACGTTACAGTCAGAAACACCACAAACAGACAAATGTTGTGCGCTTTGTAGGCGTGATTTGGGGAATAAAATTGAGATGCACCACTTGGTTCCAAAATCCAAAGGCGGGAAGGAAACAGTTCCTCTCCATCCCATTTGCCACCGTAAAATTCATGCAACTTTCAAGGAAACTACACTTGCTCGCAATTTTGCCACAATTGACTGTTTGCGTAATGATAAAGAAATAATGCGTTTTATTAAGTGGCTCGATGGGAAACCACCTGATTTTTTTAAACGTACAGGAAGAACTATTAAACGTTAAACGCTGCAAAACAGCGATCGGGGCAAAAAATGCGATCAGCACCAATAAGTTATGATGAATGGAAAAGTCGTGGCTCTTACTATTTATGGAATGGGCATAAAGTCTTTTACCGCGTTATAGAAAGGCCCGATAGCGAAACACAGGAAAGCTTTGATTTAGAAAAAAACTCAAACACAAAGCCTGCCCTGCTTCTTATTCACGGCTTCCCAACCGCAGGGTGGGATTGGTGTTGGGTTACTGATACGCTTTGCAAACATTTCACTGTTATTGTACCCGATTTATTAGATTATGGCTTCAGCGAGAACCAACATAAAAAAATATGCACAATATTGGACCAGGCGGCCATGCTGGAAGCACTGGTACGTGAACTAGGGCATGATAGTGTTCATATTTTCGCGCATGACGTTGGCGACACAGTCGCACAGGAACTATTTGCACACCAGCAAAGTAGGGATCTGGATTTTCGGATCTTATCCGCTGTTTTCTTAAACGGGGGTATGTTACCCGACTTTCATCGGCCTCGCCCCGCGCAAAAGGCATTGGCAGGTAGGCTTGGGTGGCTATGGGCACGATTGGTAAAAAAGGAAAAGATGCTCGGTGGTTTCGCCGATGTATTTGGCACAGACACAAGGCCTGAAGGGGCATTTCTCGAGGAATTCTGGCCAATTATAAAAGGCGTAAATGGCCGTGCCTCTCTTGCTCGCAGAATTCGCTATATGATGGAGCGCAAACAATATGCAGACCGCTGGGTCGGAGCTTTAAAAGGCACGACAGCCCCGATGATTTTAATCAATGGTACTGCTGATCCAGTATCAGGTGCGCATGCCGCAGACGGTTTTGAAAAACGCATTCAAAATGCTTCTGTTATTCGCCTACATGATATTGGCCATTACCCACAAATTGAAGCGCCCGAAGCTGTATTGGAACATTTTCTGCATTTTCATAAACTTGACGCGGCAACAGATAAGGCGTAACCACGCGCCCTGAACAAAGGGCAATATCGTGGAAAACAAGACCGACAATAATCTGGCAACAAGCACTGATAAAATTTCAGTTTTGAGTTCGCTTGCGGCCTTTTTACTGATTGTAACGGGTACAATTTTGGCACTTGCCGGGATTGATCTTGTCTTGCCCGCTGTACCGCACTTTCCAGAAATATTTTCAACAAGCACAGTGAAAGCACAGTATGTTCTTGCTGTTTTTGTCGCAGGTACGTGCGTTGGTTTGTTCCTGTTCGCTTCTATTTCCAGACATTTCGAGCGCCGTACCCTTTTCGCAGGCTCTTTGATAGCATACGCTATTTTTTCAGCACTCGCCGCCTACGCACAATCAATTGAAGTATTAATTATACTCAGATTTTGCCAGGGCGCAGCTTCAAGCGGTGCATCGGTTCTCGCCCCAGGCTTGATAAGAAAACTTTTCTCAAACACTGGGGCAATCCGTGCTGCCAGCGCGATGGGAAGTATTGAATCGCTCGTTCCGGCCCTCGCCCCAATTTTGGGCGCATGGCTATATAGTCAATTCGGCTGGGCGAGTTCATTCAGCTTAACGGCCATTCTAACATCTTTAATAGCGATTTTTGTCTTATTAAAGCCAGATATTTTCCCAAAGGGAAAACCAAGGCGCCATGATGGATCACTTGGATATTTTGCCCTCTTGAGACACGGAACCTACATTCGATATTCATTAAGTCACGGGCTAATTCTAGGCGGATTACTGGTATTTGTGTTCAGTGCCCCAACCATCATTATTAATTCAATGGATGGCTCCATAACCGATTTTATTACTATGCAAGTTATTGGAATAACGGCCTTTATCATTGTGTCCAACTTGTCAGGCTGGTTATCAGCCCACATGAATGTTGAGCGCATCATTTGGACAGGAACCTTTATTTCCAGCATCGGTGCACTTGTCCTTACAAGCTATGCGATTTGGGGTCGGAATAACCCCGAAGATCTCAAATTTATGTTTTGGGTATTGAATGTGGGCTTGGGCGTGCGCGGTGGCCCTGGTTTTGTTCGCGCCTTAATGGCCGCTGGCGAGAATGATGAAAAAGCATCCGCCCTGATGATATTGGGCATTTTTGGCATCACATCAATCGGCACTGCATGTGTTGCATTTTTCATTGATTATGGATTAATTGCAAGTGCGCTCGGCACGTTAATAATAACCGTACCGGCGCTTTTACTTATGGCATTTTTGCCTAAATATAAAGAAGTGCACTAAAAAGTATCGTTAAACTTCGGCTTTAATCGTGTCAGCTTTGTATAACTTTGACAGCACAGCCCCCACAACCGCACCAACAAATAGATGAATAATCATTGACGCCAACCACGGATCCATCGACAATTTTAAGCTAAAATAGAAAGTACTATCGGTTGCCGCCAGATATGCCCCGATTAAAAGCCCAAAGGTAACCCCTCGCTTAAGATCATTGCTTGCTACAAACATATTATATAAAGCAACAACAACAATAGTCTGGGCCAAATGGGCAACGTACGCCATCGAAGCTAACAGTTCCGATGGATCACGCGTCAGAGCTACGTTAGCGGAAAATAAATCACCGAGCGCTACAACCATTGTTGAGACATATAAAATTGAATAAATAACATACGCGACAATAACGCATAAAATAAAACGCATAATAGACATAGGCTTCTCCCTTTTAGATATAGTGTTCGCCCTCAATACAAACTCTACACATCCCCCAACCTATTGCATTTGTCGTGAATTTACTCTCCCGAAAGTTCCTCTGATGGTGTATCCGTTTTCAAATGGACCACACGCTGTGGATATGGGAATTCAATATTATTATCGAGGAACTTATCCCAAATCCTGATCATCACATCACTGGCGATATTTGAAACACCGTCTTGTGGGTCCTGAATCCACATGCGAAGCTCCAGATCAACACCGTCAGAGCCAAACCCTTTTAAAAGGGTACGCGGCGCTGGATTAGCCAATATTCTAATCTCCTCAGATGCAGCTTCCACCATGAGCGCCATCGCTTTTTTAATATCGCTTTGATATGAAACCTGAACAGGGATACGCCTTCTGACCAGTTTGTGGGAATGGGACCAGTTCACAACTGGCTGTGTGATCATATCTTCGTTCGGAATTAAAAACTCCGTACCATCGCGTGTTATTACGGATGTATAACGAGCCGCAAGTTTATTAATACGACCATATGTACCGGCGGTTTCAATAACATCACCAGGCTTAATAGATCGGTCAATCAACAAGATAATACCAGAGATAAAATTACCAACAACCTTTTGCAGGCCAAACCCGATACCAACACCGAGCGCACCACCGAAAACAGCAAGAGCCGTCAGATCAATACCCGTTGCATTTAGTGAAATTAAAAAGGCAATCGCCAAAAGAATGATTCGGCATGATTTTGATATTAAAACTGCGGCACTTGGCGGTAATGAGCTAACTGCTTTGATACGATTCTCTAAGAGTCGTGATAACGTTAATGCCAACCAAATAAAGAAGACAAAACTTAAAACGCCAACAATAACATCCAACACTGAAATGTTTACTTCGCCCAGTGCGAAGCGTGCACCGTCGAGGATATTAATGATAGGATCGAGCAAACCGACAATGTTAAGAGCTGCAAGCGCCCAAGCAAATATTGCAACGACACGGGCAAACTCACGGTTCTCAATCAAACCAACAGCTAAACGAATAACAATCCATGCCGTTAAAAGGCTGGTTGCAATTGGTAACAGATAAATGTTTGTCAGAAAAGGCTCAAGGGCAAACCGACTACTCCATAAGAAGAAAAGCGCAATAGCCCCGGATAAGAGTGGTTGCAGAAATCGCCTGTCAACTCGGCCCCAGTCAATCCGGTTATGAAACGAATTGCTAGTAACTTCACTATCTTCGGTTTCTCTGTATGCTTTAATGATTTTAGAAGCGCTATTGTGCGTCCAGCGGGTGATAAACCTCGCGAGCACAAAGGCAGCAATTAATACGCCGAGTTCGATCAGGCGTTCAGGCTCCAGAAAATTGACATTCAACCAATGCCAAAGTTCATTAAGCCACATCATGATTTGATTGCTTATGTCGTCTCCCATATCAACATCTTAAACTATATTTAGCAAAACAAAAAGTTAATAAGCATTACATCGCATTATTTAGGGCTTCAGATACACGCCCTGGATTAACTTTAAACTTACTAGCTATTTCATTTTGATGCATCACCGGATGTTTACTAGCATAACTACGAATTTTCGTCGCCAGTACTGGTGTCATTTTAGGACTCTTGACCGGAGCTCGCTTTACAGGTGAGTTTCGATACATCTCTTTTGCAAGTTGGGACAACTCAGGAAGCTGATGCTTTTCAGAAAGTTCAAATAACCTCTCTCTAATTTCGGGTATACTTCTTTTATTATGCAATATTTTAACTCCTTTTACGTAATAATGCAGCAATCAGAGTCATATAGTTTGTAATTTTAATTCTTCAAGAAGCAGAAGGTAAGTATTCGTAAAATAATACATGACTATTTTAAGTATAAAATTACGAATATCGTAATTTTATACTTATTTACTTCATAAATACTAATAATCACTATCTTTTTCTAAATATTTTCTACTAGGTGGAATCCAAATTAACTCAGTATGTCGTTCATTTGAACCATTCCACACTAACCAGGCATAACCAGTTGCAGTAGAAGCCTTTCTATCCAATCTACCCCTTAACATCGGAACACGCTCTACAAATTGAGCAAATATATCAGGCGGTCTGTTTGTAAAAAGCCGCTCATACCTTCCAATACTCTCAATGAATACAGTCCTTACTAAAACTGCAACTCCAATGCGCGCCACCCTCAAAGCCTCAAAAATAAATTGCTCTGCTAATCTAAAAGGGGGATTTGTGATAATCCAATCAAAACTATTTTCATCATATTTATTAGCTAAAAAATCCCTTTGCTCACCAAACTGATAATTATAAACATCAGATGCCTTTACTTCTCTAAAATATTCACGAAGTGGTTTCACCATATGCCCAGCCCCACAAGCAGGCTCCAAACACGAATGATCATGCTTAATATCAATAACATGTTCGATTAACGCTCTGGTGGCCCAAGGCGGAGTAGGAAAGTTATCCAAACTATCAGCAGCTTCATGTCTATTCGACATTACTGCATGTGTCATATTTTGACTATGTGCTATCGTTAAATCCTATCGTCTATTTTTAAAAAAGGCCTTTAATATCTGCACTGCTTCCTGCTCACAGATACCACCGTAGACCTCTGGCTTATGGTTGGTTGTTGGCTGATCAAATATTCTCGCCCCCACAGTAACACCGCCACCTTTTATGTCATCCGCACCGAAATACAGACGCCTAATTCTGGCAAAAGCAATGGTTTGTGCGCACATAGCGCACGGTTCAAGCGTCACATGAAGGTCACAATTTTCCAACCGCTCAGAACCAAACCGTTTTGTGGCCTGCCTGATCGCTAGCATCTCAGCATGTGCCGATGGGTCACAATCTTCCTTAACCCTGTTACCCGCTCTGCCTAGAACAGTACCATCGGGCCCGACAACAACGGCACCAACAGGAACTTCGCCTCGTTCAGCCGCCTTTCTTGCCTCTTCAAGGGCAAGATGCATATATGGAAACTTATCAACCATAATCATTCTTGTCCTGCCTTCGGGACAAAACGTCAAGTATGAAGAAAACATTCATTTAAGTTAGTTGCGATCTAAAGGGATCAAGCCTATGGTGCGGCACATGACAGATAGTGACAAAAATCAATCAAACGAACAAAAAGGCGAACGTATCGCCAAAGCCCTAGCACGTGCGGGAGTTGCCTCCCGCCGCGAAGTCGAACGCATGATCGAGGCTGGCCGCATATATGTGCGGGGTAAAAAACTGGAAACAGCAGCATTTCTCGTAACATCACTGCACGGTATTACCGTTGACGGCGTGCACGTTGCTGATCAGGTATCGCACACGCGTCTATGGCGTTTTAACAAGCCGCGCGGCGTTTTAACAACCCATCATGACCCACAGGGCAGACCAACAGTTTTTGATAAATTGCCCGATCATATGGGACGAGTGATCTCTGTTGGTCGACTGGATATGAATACCGAGGGCTTGTTACTTCTCACAAATGACGGTGAACTCGCACGCTATCTCGAGCTTCCAACAACTGCCCTCACCCGCAGATACCGTGTTCGTGTGCACGGTCGTGTAAATGAAAAAGCGCTGGCTCGCCTTAAAGACGGCGCTACCATTGATGGCACTCATTACGGCGAAATTGAAGCGGAACTTGAGCGCCAAACCGGTGCAAACGCATGGGTAACAGTTGCCATCAAAGAAGGTAAAAATCGTGAAGTGCGGCGAATAATGGAGCACTTAGGACTCGATGTAAACCGTCTTATCCGAACCCATTATGGCCCCTTTGCTATATCGAATATTCCGCTTGGTAGTGCAACTGTCGTTGGTGAAAAACAGATGTATGATGCTCTTGGTGGTTATTTCAAAGACGCCCCACAGAGCGTAGCGGCACCTGACAAAAAACGCGACCCATCAAAATGGGCTAAAGCGAAACCAAAAACAAAGGTTGAGCTAGGTGCTTCAAGGCGCAGAAAAGCATTAGCTGCACGTAAAAACAGCGATGATACCTCTGGCACAAAATCCAACACAAAAAATAAGAAGCCAAACACTAAAACTGCCTCTAGCCGCAAACCAACTCAGCCTCAAAAGCAACAAAAACCTGTACGCAAGCCATGACTCGTATAATCTCTGGTAAATATAAAGGGCGTAAGCTGGCAGTCGCCGAAGGCCGTGATATCCGCCCAACCACAGACCGGATGCGAGAACGCGTTTTTTCCATGCTTACACATCATCGCTACCCTGATATAAAAGGCGCCAACGTAGCGGATCTTTTTGCAGGAACCGGTGCGCTGGGTCTGGAAGCGTTATCACGCGGAGCCAAACACATAACATTTGTCGAGAAATCACCGAAATCGCTGCAAAACCTGGAATATAATATTGATATATTGAAAGTAAGTGACGAGGTTTCAGTTCTAAAAGCAAGTGCGCGCGTATTACCGCCAGCATCAATATCTTTTGATTTCATCTTTATGGACCCACCTTACCGAACTGGTCTGGTAACACCAGCGCTTGAAAGTATTCTGTCTTCAAACTGGTTAGCCGACGGTGGTGTTATCATTACTGAACTAGCAAGCGATGACGATATTGAATTCCCCGAAGCATTAAAAATTGTTGATGAACGAATTCAAGGCCAGCAACGCGTAGTATTCCTGACACATAATCAGTAGGTAATAGCGTATACCATAACGAAGCAAGCCCTTTGAAATCAGCTTGCATAACATATTGGCAAAACATACAAAATCTGCGACACTTCGTGTTTACATAAGTAAATTACAGTTAACGTGGCAAGAGGAAAAAATGCGCGAAAAAGAATTGCGATTAGCCTTAGTTTGCTACGGCGGTGCCTCACTCGCTGTTTATATGAATGGAATTTCTAATGAAATTCTAAAGCTTGTTCGCGCAAGTCGTGCCTATCACAGCATTGAAGACCGTGAAGCCCGTAAAACTGCCGTATTTGATAAGAATGCACATTCATCACGCGGCCACTCATCTGATACTGAAGACTTATATTTCGATTTATTAAAAATTTTAGGTCACAAAATTGAATTGCGCGTCATTATTGACATCATCTCTGGTACATCTGCTGGCGGCATTAACGGCATTTTTTTAGCACGAGCCCTCGCTCATGATCTGTCTTTTGATCCTTTGCGAGAAATGTGGCTCGAACTTGGTGATGTCGAAAAACTGATGGATGAACAGACCATCGCTGACCGTTGGAGCAAGGCCTATATTTATCCTTTTGTTTCTTTTATTCAGAAAAGAATATTAGGTCGGCTGAACGCAGACGAACAAAGTAAACGCAAGTTTTCGCGTTTCATCCGTTCCAGATGGTTTAAACCGCCATTTTCAGGCGAACATATGCTGAAATGGATGTTGGATGCTTGCGAAAACATGGGAGGTTCCAAAGGCAGTGACAGCTTACTTCCTTCAGGTCACCGGCTCGATCTTTTTGTTAGTCTCACCAACTTCTATGGCCGCCCAAGAAAGCTACATCTGCACGACCCAAAAGCAATTTCAGAACGTGAGCACCGGGTGACGTTGAATTTCAAGTACCAACGTTCACAAGATAATACTGCTGATAGCGAATTTACCGAGGGCCATATTCCGGGCCTTGGCTTTGCAGCTCGCGCTACATCCTCCTTCCCCGGAGCTTTCCCGCCAGTACAATTTAATCACCTTTATAAAATGCTGAAAAAGCGATCACAGGATTGGCCTGCAAAAGCTGAATTTGTGCGAAAGAATTTCAAGCATTGCCAAAATATAGAAGATACCCTGACTAACATTTCATTCATTGACGGCGGCGTTACAAATAACAAACCTTTTCAAAAAGCAATTGATGCTATTCAGGAACGCCCTGCCCACCGAGAGGTTGACCGCCGGGTGGTCTATGTCGATCCATTACCCGATGACCCTGATCAAATCCTGGCCCTCAGCGACGAAGAAGAAGCGCCCGGCTTTTTCAAGAATATACTTGGCTCATTAACAACAATCCCCCGCAATGAACCCATATACGATGACCTGAGAACTGTTGAAGAACATAATACAGCGGCTAAACATCTGGATTTTATCGCCCTCTCTGCGCAAGAAGAAGTCCAGAGATTAATCGAAAACAAGATCAAATTTAATACCAGCAAGAAAATCAATACTGAATCCCTTAGTGCATGGCGGGAGAAGGTTCATCAGTTAGCGAAGAAACACGCTGGTTTTTCGTTTGCTAATTACCGTCAAACCAAAAGCATTCGCATCATAGAACGATTAAGCAAGCTAGTCGCAAAACTTATCCTAACGGACGAAGTGGATGATTATGTTGCGACCTTCGAACACCTTACCGCCTGGGCAACTGATCAAGAGATACTCAGCAGTTGTGAGGGCGGCGAAAATAAATTCTGTGAAGATATTCATCTTAGTTTTCTGAAAAATTTTGACGTTGATTTTCGCATGCGCCGCTTGCGTTTTGTAATCAAGGAAATCAACCGCCTTCAACCCGACACCAGCGATGACGACCTAACATCCTCACTCCAAAGTGCCAAAAGACAGATATACATAATGTTAGAGCGCTATAAAACGCGCTGGCAAAGAAGCTTTTATAATGACTTTTGGGAAATCGAAAGATTATCTGAAACAGACGTATCAAGTGTTTTATTAAAGATTGCAGAACAAATGCAACTTGAAGCGCTCGATACGGAAACAGATACTTTGATAACAGACCTATTAAACACCTCAGAAAACATTCAATTTAAAGAATGTTTGTTTCATGGATATATCGGATTTGCTTTTTACGATATTCTGTCACTACCGATGATGTCTAAAAATGATCTCTATGAAATGGAAGAAATTCGGGTTGACCGCATCAGCCCACTTGATTGCAAGAGCATAATGCGCAAACCTACTACCGAGCGTTATACAAACCCACTTCTTGGAACCGAGCTTAGCAACTTTGGGGCCTTCTTCAGCAGAAAAGCCCGTGAAAACGATTATATCTGGGGGCGCTTACACGGTGCCCACCGCATGATTGATTTTCTATTGGATTCAGCAGGCCCTGATGCATTACCCACAGAGTTTGATATCATCCACTACAGAAAACGTATTTATCGCAGTATTCTGGAAACTGAACGCGGTAATATGCAAGAGTCAGATGCCTTGATTGAGGAATTGCTTCAAAAACTATGCTAATTTAGCGTCGCCCGAATAATTTCTCAATATCAGCAAGCTTCAATTCCACATAAGTTGGCCTGCCATGATTACACTGCCCTGAATGCGGTGTCGCCTCCATCTCACGCAGCAACGCATTCATCTCGTCCACAGTTAGACGACGGCCTGCACGGACACTTCCATGACATGCCATAGTGCCACAAACTTCTTCGAGCTTTTCTTTGAGTGACAAAGCCTGATCATATTCGGTCAATTCATCCGCTAAATCACGAACCAACCCTTTGACATCAACTTTTCCTAAAAGGGCAGGCACTTCACGAACCACAACAGCACCCTCACCAAAGGCCTCAACAATTAACCCTAAACCAGCAAGTTCTTCAACACGCGCCAGCAATCTTTCTGCTGGTCCTTCTTCAAGTTCGACAACTTCAGGTAACAACAGCGCCTGCCGTGCAACACCAGTTTGGTCCATTGCAATCTTCATGCGTTCATAAACCAAACGCTCATGGGCAGCATGTTGGTCAACAACTACAATGCCATCATTGGTCTGCGAAACAATATAAGTCGCATGCACCTGACCACGAGCAACCCCAAGAGGGAAAGAACCAGTTTCAGCAGGGGTATCGCTAAAATTTTGCTCAGGTAAGTTTTCAACATGCCGTGCACTCGGCTGAACTATATCACCCGATGGGTCCAGCTTTAACTGTGCAGAGTCTGAAAACCTCAAGGACGTGTTCTGCCCATCTGGCGCATATACCTGTTCAACCACTTTACCAAATCCAGATGGAAGGTTTGGACGTTCTCCTTGTCTTCCCCACGGCATCGATGATGAGGCACCAGAATGAGCAGTCATCGCCCCTAATGCCGCACCAGCAACCGTCGTAGACGCTCGGTGTCCAGCCTCCGCAAGTGCATGCCTTAAGGCAGAGACGATCAAGCCACGAACAAGGCCTGCATCCTTGAATCTTACCTCAGCTTTTGCAGGATGCACATTCACATCAACAAATTCACTGGGAACTTCCAAAAATAAAGCAAGGATCGGATGCCTGTCGCGCGCAAGATAATCTTGATAGGCACCGCGCACAGCCCCGATTAACAATCGATCTTTCACCGGCCTGCCATTGACGAAAAGATACTGGTGCTGCGCATTACCGCGACTATAAGTAGGCAGCCCTGCAAATCCGGTTAACTTTAAGCCTTCACGTTCTGCGTCAATTTCAAGGGCGTTTTCACGGAATTCCTTGCCGAGGATAGCCCCCAATCGTTCCAATCTTGCATCTTCGGTTAACCCTGCCGTTGGCGGTGCACGGAATGTCGTACGATTACCATCAGAAAGCGAAAACGCGATATCAGGGTGCGCCATTGCCAATCGTTTGAGTACGTCACCCGCTTGACCATACTCGGTGCGGGCTGTTTTCATAAATTTTAGGCGTGCAGGCGTCGCATAAAACAAATCGCGTACTTCGATTTTAGTACCATTTGCCATACTGGTCGGCTTTGGCTCATATTTAGTGCCTGCGTCAACAGTGATTTCCCATGCATCACTTGCGCCGCGAGACCGCGAAGACACCTGAAGCTTAGCAACAGCGCCGATTGATGCAAGCGCCTCTCCTCTAAAGCCTAAAGATGATATATTGACCAAATCTTCATCGGATAATTTTGATGTGGCATGACGTTCTACTGCTAACTGCAACTCATCAGGTGTCATGCCGCGGCCATCGTCAATTACTTGAATAAGAGAGCGACCACCCTCAACCATAACAACATCAATACGACTAGCGCCAGCGTCTATACTATTCTCAACCAATTCCTTTACAGCGCTAGCGGGGCGTTCAACAACTTCTCCTGCTGCAATACGATTGATTGTCCGTTCATTAAGTAAACGAATAATACCGGCTGATGTGGGTAATGCGTCACGCATTAATTTTGAATGTTCAGACATAAAGTCAAACTAATAGATCATAACAAACTAATCCAGAGCCATATAACGAAAAAGCCGTCAAACTTTTTATATTGACGGCTTAAATAACTCTATATGAAATAATGAATATTATTTTGTATCAGACGATAGCCGTTCTATCTCTATACTATCAGGCCGAAATTGACGTTCTTTAATCTCAAGCAAATCCGCAAGAAGCAACGACTTTTTAACAACCGCAGCATTACCACTATCAGCGTTAGACCTTACATCGGGCTCAGACCTATGTAGCTGACGCAACAGTGATAATTCACTAGAACTTTTAGGTAGCTGTCTTCTGAAACGCTTACCTGGAAACAAAGCTTCAAAGGCTTGTTGTGTCGGATTAATCTGCTGAGCGTGAGGTTGTCCAGCCCTCGGAGGCGCCAATGTTGCCTCAGGCGGCACAGCAAGCGGCGCTCGACTAACAACATCGAATTCGTCAGGGCTAAATTTTCCATTACCACCGCACGCAACCAAAGTAAGAGTTGATACGATCAATACTGAAAGTGATTTCAGCTTCATTTTATATCTCCACACACAGCAGAATTTACAATTAATCTGCCTTTGCGACATTTTTAGGGCTTTTTATCCCTGTTCGCAAGCCATCAATTATCAGAAAGACCACTCCTAATGAAATTGCGCTATCCGCTACATTAAACACGTAAAAACTATAATCAAACGCGTAAAAATGTAAAAAGTCGACAACAGCACCATGTACAAAACGGTCAATAACATTGCCAATAGCCCCGCCCAAAATCATGGAAAGAGCAATAGCTTCAGGTTTTCGCTTAGTATCCTTTAACCACCACAACAGCCAAAGACTAATCAATCCGGTTAAAATGATAATACCCCACTTGCCAAGATATTCATCCAGTGGCAATCCCATGGAAATACTATCGTTCCAAACCATTGTCAGGCTAAAAAATGGTAATATTTGCACGCTGGACTTAAGTGGTAGGTTATAGACCTCCAAAATCCACCATTTGCTCGCTTGGTCAAAAAGTAAAATCAGCAAAGTAATAATCAGCCCGAACTTCAGGAAAGAGACCTTGTGGCCTTTGTCAGGCAAAGTATCGTCAGGCTGAGTATTATTTAGGTCCTGGTCTAACATTAAGCTGCAGCCGCATCCATTTTGTCAACCGCACTATTACAGCGGTTACAAAGGTCACCGTTATCAGCAACCTCAAGGGACACTACCCAACACCGTTCGCATTTCTTGCCTTCAGCAGCTTTGGCCTCAACGCTTACCGCGTCAGCAAAAGCCTGCTCACCATCAGCAGATTTATGAAGCGATGCAGCAGATGTGATAAAGATTTCATCCATATCAAGACCGTTAAACAAGTTAGTTAACTCATCAAAATGCTGACCTTCGATAGCAATCTGTACACTCGCCTGAAGGCTTGAACCAATCACTTTATCACGGCGCATTTCCTCGAGCTTGCCGTTTACGGTAGTTTTAACAGACCGGATTTTGGCCCATTTGTTCGCAAGTTCGTCATTTTGCCAAGCAGCTGGTGTATTGAGCCATAATTCACGATGGACACTCGGCACATCACTGCCAAAACGCGATTGCCATACTTCTTCCGCCGTGAACGACAGCACTGGCGCAAACCATGTCACCAAACGCCGGAACACTTCATCAAGAACCGTGCGCGCAGCGCGGCGGCGCTTATCATCAGGGTGGTCACAGTAAAAACAGTCTTTCCTGATCTCAAAATAGAAATTACTCAAATCAACGATACAAAACTGATACAAAGCCTGAAACACAGGATTAAAATCATATGTATTTGTTTTTGATTTTATCATCGAATCAAGTTCGTAAAGTCTATGGAGTACCCAGCGCTCCAGCTCAGGCATTTGCTCTACATCCAAGCGCTCTTTGTCCGTAAAACCGGTCAGGTTACCAAGCATATATCGCATTGTATTTCGGATTTTGCGGTAGGCATCTGCTTGCCCTTTCATGATCTCGTCACCGATGCGAACATCGCTAGTGTAATCAACCGCAACTACCCAAAGGCGAAGAATATCAGCACCGTATTGCTCGATCACTTTGTGCGGTGACACGGTATTGCCAAGCGACTTGGACATTTTTCGGCCTTCACCGTCCATGGTAAAGCCATGTGTCAACACACCTTTATAGGGCGCGACACCTCTTGTACCGCAACTCTCAAGCAAACTAGACTGGAACCAACCACGGTGCTGGTCAGAGCCTTCCAGATATAAATCGGCAGGACTTTGAAGGTCATCACGGTCTTCAAGAACAAAAGCGTGGGTACAGCCACTATCAAACCATACATCAAGGATATCATGGACTTGCTCATAATCATCAGCGCTGTAATTACTACCCAAGAATTCCTGAGCCGGCGTTGCAACCCACGCATCTGCACCGCCGTTTGTAACAGCATTAACGATGCGCTCGTTCACAGCATCATCATTGAGAACTTCACCCGTTGCTTTGTTCACAAAAACGGTGATTGGCACACCCCATGCGCGCTGGCGTGAAATCACCCAATCGGGGCGATCAGCAACCATCGCTTCAATACGGTTCTTGCCTGCCGCCGGGAAAAAATTAACATCTTCACGGATTGCCTTTAGCGCTTTGTCTCGTAGCCCAGTTTTAGACATGGAGATAAACCACTGCGGTGTATTTCTGAAAATTAGCGGTGCTTTAGAACGCCAACTATGCGGATAGCTGTGAACAAGCTTACCGCTTGCCATCAAAGCATCAACGCCTGACAAAAGTTCACATACAGTATCAGCGACCTTGTAGACATGCTGACCAGCAACCAGTGCTACGTGATCATAATAACAGCCCGCTTCATTAACAGTATACGGTACCGGAATACCGTTTTGAACATGCGCCACAACATAATCATCATCGCCGTGGCCAGGTGCTGTATGAACAAACCCTGTACCTGCATCAATCGTTACATGATCACCGGATAACATCGGCACATCAAAATCATAATGCCCATCAGCATCACTGTGCCCGCGCCACGGATGAGCAAGCACAGTACCCGCAAATACGTCGCCCTTAATTTCGGCAACGATCCGGTGGTTAGTGACACCGGCGCGCGCGGCAAAATCAGCAACAAGTGCTGCTGCGATTACAAGCTTATCACCTGCTTCTACGAGGGCACCTTCGCTAACTTCACTAACTTCCAATACTGAATAGTCAACATTCGGGCCAAAGCACACGGCACGGTTTGCCGGGATTGTCCAAGGCGTTGTTGTCCAAATCACAACACGCACACCTTCTGGCAACTCAGCTTTAGTTTCAACAACCTTAAAAGCCACGTCAATCTGTGTTGACGTATGATCATGATATTCAACTTCTGCTTCTGCGAGTGCCGTTTTTTCAACGGGCGACCACATAACAGGCTTGGATCCACGATAAAGCGACCCGTTTTTGGCAAACTTTAAAAGTTCTTCAACGATTTTCGCCTCGGCTTCAAACTTCATTGTCGTATATGGGTTTTCCCAATCACCAAAAATGCCTAATCGCTTGAACTGATCTTTTTGAACATCAATCCAATTTGCTGCAAACTCACGGCATTCGCGGCGGAACTCAATTGGATCCACTTCATCCTTGTTCTTTTTCTTTTTACGATATTTTTCTTCGATCTTCCATTCGATCGGTAGGCCATGACAGTCCCAACCGGGTACATACGGGCTGTTTTTACCCATCATCTGTTGCGATTTGACAATTACATCTTTCAAGACCTTGTTCATTGCATGGCCAATATGAATGTCGCCATTTGCGTAAGGAGGGCCATCATGCAGGATAAATTTTTCGCGGTCTTTTGCGTCTTCGCGCAATTGCTTATAAATGTTTTCTTGTTCCCAGCGTTTCAAAAACTCCGGTTCACGCTTGGGTAATCCTGCGCGCATGGGAAAATCAGTTTTCGGCAAAAATACAGTATCGCGGTAATCACGACCTTCATTTTCTGGTGTATTTGTATCAGCAGCCATTTGTAGTGTGCTCATCTTTTATAGGGTTATGCACGAAAGCGAATTTTCATCCAGTGCATATATTCAATTGTCAGGAGTATATAGTAAAGAGCCCCGGTCGCTCTTAAAGCGCCGGGCCAATAATTCGGCCACACAATATTATGCTGTCCGTAAACAAGCACCTCTTAAAACCGTTATTATGTGTATCAATCGTAAACATGATGCTTTCTTTATCAGCAAGGACAAAAAGTGTCGAGCATTCTTGTAAAATAGGGGATAACAAAACAGCCCCCTGTCCTTTACATTCAGTATAAATTACATCTTTTTTTGCTTTTTCACTGTTTTCCGGCCGCGTACCAACAAATTCACCGCCTCAACACCGAGAGCAAATGCCATCGAGAAATATATATATCCTTTTGGAATATGCTGCCCCAACCCTTCCGCAACCAAAAATACACCGATAAGCAGGATAAAGGCCAGAGCCAAAACCTTTAGTGTAGGGAATTTGGCAATAAAGTCAGATATATAACCAGCGGAAAACAGCATTACAGCCATCGCAACTGTCATGGCGGCGATAATAACGCCAATATTGTTGGTTAAGCCAACCGCCGTCATAACAGAATCAAACGAGAAAATAATATCAATCACAACAATTTGGGCAACAACAGCGAGCAAAGCTCCAGAGTAGGCTTTGTATTCGCGCTCTTTATCGCCAGTGATCTCATCGTGAATACTATTGCTGCCTTTATACAATAAGAAACCACCGCCAAAGAGCATTAAAATATCTTTGCCAGAGAATGAATGGTCAAACAGTTCAAAAAATGGCTCTTTAAGGCCAATAATCCATGAGACACCAAGAAGGAGAATAATCCGAGCAACAAGCGCAAGGATCAGCCCTAACGTTCGTGCCTTTTTGGCTTGTTTTTCTTCTAAGTGTTCTACTACAAGCGCGATAAACACCACATTATCAACACCTAATATGATCTCAAGCGAAGCTAGTGTCAGAAAACTAACCCATAGATTATAGTCTAATAGAAAATCCATAATTTTTCATTGCCCCAATACACGCCTTTTAAAGCTATCTACTCTCAGTTTTAACTATGCACAGTGCCTATCACGTTATCACGTGTTTTACATCTGCTTTATCATGACCTGAGGGAAATCGTGTCAAATATTCCTCTAGCGTTGGCAGGTGAAGATGGACACGGTCATTTTCAGGGTCTGCTAGCAATCGTTTTGATGTCTCGACATCCTGTAATATTTGTCGTTTTAATTCTTCTAACCCTGAAAATTTAGCTTCGGCCCTGATAAAAGAGACAATTTCCACACGAATATCCTGTCCGTAAATCTCTTCATGGAAATCAAACAGGAAAACTTCCAAAAGTATATCCCGTTTATCAAAGGTTGGTCTTTTGCCAATATTTGCAACACCGTCATAGATAGTTTCACCTGAACCCAACTTGACCCGAACCGCATAAACACCAAGTTTGGGCTCAATATTTTCACCAAGTTGAATATTAGCCGTGGGAAAATCAATTGTTCTGCCGCGCTGGTCACCCTTGACAACCTGACCGTTAATCATCCACCAATGTCCTAAAAGAGCAGCAGCCTGTCTAGCTTTACCATCCGTTAGCGTCTGGCGAACCAGTGTCGATGAATACACCTCCCCTGCAAAGCCTTCAATTCCAACCGTTACAGGATTAATAACCGTTAATCCAAAATTTTTCGCTTTGCCAACGCGCTCTAACATCCCCACATCACCAGCACGCCCCTTGCCAAAGCGATAATCGTATCCAACACAGATATGCCGTGCATTTATAGTATCTATAAGTATTTGTTGAATAAATTTTTCGGCCGCCATCGACGCCAAATTCTGACCAAATGGTAATATCACCAGCTGGTCGATACCAAACTTTTCCAGCAGCACAGCACGTTCGCTAGAAGATGTAAGACGAAAGGCTGGCTGGTCAGGTGCAAAAAAACTAACAGGGTGTGGTTCCATAACAACAACAGTTAATGGTATCCCTAGCCGCCTCGCATATCTGCCAGCCTCACCAACAACGACATGATGCCCCCGATGGAAACCATCAAAGTTACCAAGAGCGACAACACACCCTCGCTCTTTATTAATCGCCCCATTAATCGCCCCGTCTAATTTCTCAAAAACCTGCATTTTGTATAGATCAATCCCGTTTTATTATGTCACGAATAAATCATATCCCAAGATAATCAAACATATCTAAAGGTCAGCGTCATCCTAATAACTTGAAAATAACAAACCAATACTCATCAAAACACTAATTACGTGAAATTTACCAGCCCAAGGAACATTATATTTGATTTATTAACCATATTCGCTAAGGTATTCGAAACAATAAATAAAACTTGAGAAAAATTTTGATTTGTTGCCCTTGAGTTAACCAATTCTTCATAAGGATGACGATAATGTCCATCAAGTGAGCAAGCGGATAGCTAAAAGTTATTCACTCGGATTAATTAATTTTTATTTAGAGGGAAGATCATGGCCGTTGATTTGGGTATGCCGATCCTGATCGTTGATGATTACAAAACTATGCTTCGTATCGTACGTAACCTTTTGAAACAACTTGGTTTCAATAATGTCGATGAAGCGACTGATGGCTCTATGGCTCTAGAAAAAGCAAGAGCAAAAAGTTACAGTCTCATTATTTCTGACTGGAATATGGAACCAATGACGGGATATGAATTCCTGAAAGAGGTTCGTGCTGATACTCAGCTAAAAGATACGCCATTCATTATGGTAACAGCTGAGTCCAAAACAGATAATGTCATTGCAGCTAAGAAAGCTGGTGTTAACAACTATATTGTTAAGCCATTTAATGCTGCAACTTTGAAAACCAAACTCGTAGCGGTTCTCGGAGATTTCTAAATGTTGAACGAAGAGCTTCCCCGCCAGATTGAATTACTCGTAGACAATCTTCGTAAAAACGGCGATGAAGCTCGCTCGCTTACCGATGTCGCAATGGTAACCGAAGTATTAATCGGGACCATGCAAGCATTCTTTAAAACTGTCGATACCGCAGTATATAAAGAGTGCCGACAATTAGGCGAATATATAAGTAATGCCCGCAAGGAAATTGCAAGCCTTCAACCTGTTGATTCTACCGGCGATGATGATGATGAACGTAGTGACCGACTTCCGCGCGCAGGCATGGAACTCGACGCTATCGTTCAAGCAACTGAAGACGCTACCAATACAATAATGGAAGCAGCCGAAGAAATAATGGGGGCAGATATCAGCGATGTTGATGCATATCAAGCCCTTACAACTGACGCTGTGATGCGTATTTTTGAAGCTTGCTCTTTTCAGGACATAACAGGCCAACGCGTTTCCAAAGTTGTTCAAACACTTCACCATATCGAGGAACGTGTTGAAGAACTTAGCCAATTACTCGGCGTAAGTGAAAAAGACATTTTAGAATCCAAAAAAGCCGAAGCCGATAAAATCACCGAAGACCAAGCTTTACTTGCTGGCCCGGCACTTCACGGGGAAGGCATTGATCAAAGTTCAATTGATGCGCTTCTAAATGATATGCCGCCACCTGCAACAACATCCGAAGAACCGGCGCCGGAACCAACAGAACCAACCTCCAAAGAGCCTGCTCCAAAACCAACGCCGCCTCCAGCCCCCGAACCTCCTAAAGCAGTAAGTCCAAAACAATTGGATAACATGTTCGAAGAAGATTTCGACCCAATGGCTGATATCGCTGCAAAGGAAGAGGAGAAAAAGGCTAAAGAAGAAGCTGCTGCAAAGAAAGCAGCATCAGCAGAGCCTATCCCTGAGCCTGAACCAGAGCCGAACATGCCTGCAGGAGAGGAAGTTTCACAGGATGATATTGATGCTCTTTTCGGATAAGAGCTCTCCTCTTATCAAGGCATCAAAATACTGGTAATAGCCGTTGGTGCAACATTGATGTTACTCAGATTATTCTCGCTTAGCATGGCTGTAAATACCTCTACAGATACAGAATCACCTGATAGCGACTGATCCACAATAGCGTTTAGTTCGTTACGATGAATCCCCCCCGCTATCAAAAGACTTTTAATTCCTGTATCACAGGCACCCGTGATGTCAGTTTTCATGCTATCGCCAATCATGAGCACTCTATCTTTTCTAATATTTGGCATTCCCACTTCAGACAAACAGGCCGTAAATGCACCAGGCATTGGTTTGCCATACCATTTTACATCTCCTCCCATGCTTTCATAAAGGTCAGCAACTGCACCAGCACAATAGAAAAGCTTATTACCAACATGAACCACCCGGTCAGGATTGGCACACAAAAAGAGAGTATTTTTTAGTGCCGCTTCCTTCAAAAGATTTCTGTGATCATCTATATTTGAGTAATCAAGGTCTGTGGCTAAAATAACATCTGCTTTAGACGGATGATCCACCAATGAAACAGGCAAACCCTCTATAGTATTATGATCACTATCTGGCCCCATATGATATAGTTTACTGCCAGAGAAATTTTCTCTTACCTCATCACGGGCAAGGCCACCTGATGTCACAATAAAATCGGTTAAATGTGCCTCTAATCCCATTTGAATCAAATGTTGCCTGACATACTCTCGCGGCCTTGGTGCATTTGACAAGAAAACTGTTTTCAAGCCAACCTTTCGAGCACATTGTATAGCAAACGCTGCCGATGAATGTAGGCTGATACCATCGTGCATCACCCCCCATAAATCACATATAATTAAATCGAAACGATCAAGGTGTTCTTCTATACCTTGCCATATCTCTATATGGCCTGCACAGGCGTTATTAGCAGGATTTGGCATATATCATCCCATTTATATCTCTAGAAGTTAAATTTCTATTTTGCTAAAAATCTCGATCCAGGCTCGATGGTAAGGCAGGCTCGCCGAAATGATACCCTTGCGCATACTCAAGGCCAGCATCAATCACACGCGACACCATATCTTCGTTTTCTATCCTGCTGGCAATCAGTTCCATACCATTTCGACGCAGTGTAGCTTTCAAGCTATTAATATCTTCAGCTTGATCGCGCAGCAAAGGCCCTGCATCAATTTTGATAAATTTGAAATAATTCTGACCTAATTCATTATAATCAATGCGTAGATCATCTACCTGATCCAAAGAAAAGCCAAACCCCCGTCGCCCAAGTGATTGTAAGCGACTTTTAACGCTATTACTCAGCGCGAAATAGTCTTTCTGTGAAATTTCAAAAACAAATCGATTTGTAAATTCTTCATGAGACATCATAAAATCAACAAACTGAGGAAAGAAGTCACGATCTTCCATCGAATATTTGGACATATTACACACAAATTTAACCCCTGCACGCCGTGGTCCTAAACGCCGTGCGAGTTGTATCAACCTAAAGAGTAATAAGTTGTCAATTGTCCCAATCAACCCCTCTTCTTCTGCCAATTTAATATATTGGCGCGGTAATATTATATTACCGTTTTCATCCCTCACCCGAGAAAAACACTCATAGTGGGCAACATTACGGGATGGAAGAGCCATAATGGGCTGCAGGTACAAATCTACACGGTTTTCCGAGAGCGAGCTTTGGATAACAGAAAACAGTTGCTCTTCATCCTGAACAAGTCGTATCAACGAGCCACTAGCTTGCGCACCTTCAGTTAAACTCTGATTGAGCGCCTCCTGCTCACTATCGCGTTCACTGGCCACATAAACATCAGATTGAGGCGTATCAACTTCAATTGCCTGGTCGCCTTCCAACTCCAGAACGACATCTTCATTTTGAACAACAATCTCTTCTACGTCTACTTTCGCAGGTGCCTCAGGGCCTATTTTCTTAATCTCACCCAACTTTTCACTGCGCTGACGTAAATCTTTTTCTTTTTGTACCACCTGACTAATAAGCGTTTGTAACACTTTCAATTCACTTACAAGCGTGTCTTTATTTACCTTTGAATCTGACTGCTTATCGACAACCCTTCTGGTTTTTTCCAAATCAGTTCGAAGAAAAACTGTTTTGTCTTCCAGCTTCTCTAAACGTTCAGCATTTAAATCACGGCGTTCACGCGACACCACCAATTGATGAATATGTAGAGCTGTAAAAAAAACAACAACAGCCGCCAGATTACTATCGCCTTGCTCAATTCCCCAAAAGCTAACCGGTAATATCGCCGTCGCTGTCGCCAACACAATATAGGATAATATTAACAATATATGTGTCAGCGGCGTCATGAAAATACTCCTAAATTTAGTGGTCTAACAAAAACAGTGCTTAAAAGGCGTTCTCAAAATTGGCCCATCATTAGACATTAGTACACATGCTCGCATACTTGTTCACCAAGGTTAAGCATTTTATGATCTGAATTATATCCAAGCCTTAACATCGCCGCAAAAGCGTGCCATCATTGCCTAAACTTTAAGGGAGATTTTACATGAAACGCATCTTGGTCGGTCTTTTAATACTCATTTTGCTTGTCGCAGGTTTTGGATATTTCCAGCTCAATAATATTGTCAAAAAAGGGGTGAATGATTACGCACCGGACCTACTGAAAGTTGATGTAAACCTAGACAGCGTTAACTTATCGCCACTTTCAGGTGATGTTTCTTTTAGCGGCTTTACAATTGGCCAACCAAAAGGGTTTGGTGAAGGACCACTTGCCTCGCTTAATGCGTTTGATATGAAATTAGAAACCGGAACACTTTTATCGAATCATATTATTATCGATTCAATTGTGATAGATAGCCCTGCTCTTGATGTTCGCGTTCAAGACGGTGAAAATAATTTTACAGCCCTTCAAAAAGGCATGGATTTACCCGCCGAAGATCCTGAAGTAGCCGAAAGCGAAATCACATTAACTATCCGTAAACTGGAAGTAAGAACTCCACAAGTCAGCTTACAAAATGACGGCCTTTTAAAGGTAGACGAAACCATCAATCTAGCCTCCTTCAGCCTTAATGACCTTGGTACCGACGAGCAAGGCCTAGCGCCATCAGAGATAGCCCGTCATGTTATGGATACATTACAGCCCCAAATCACAAAAGCACTGATCGAATTGGGTGCGGGCAAGGCAATAAAAAATCTAGCTGACGATGCCAAGAAAAAACTGGGTAAAGGCGTTGAAGGCCTTTTAGAAAAGGCAGCTGAAGAAACAGGCGGATCGAGTGACAGCCTAAAAGAAAAAGCTGGTGGATTACTCGGAAAACTAACCAAGAAGAAAAAAACTGATGAAGAAGACAATAATTGATTGATTTCTGGACGGATCGTTCCATTATATTGGAAACTCGTTTTTTAAACGGGCCTGTTGTCAACAAATGGAGAATATCATGACACTTGAAAAAATCACTGAAGAGATGCGATCTCGCATTGGTGCGCACTCGCCAATTTCTGCAATTATCAAATTCGATTTTGGTGATGACGGTGTGGTACGCGTTGATGGGAAATCATCTCCAACAGTAGTTGACAACGATAATGGTGAAGCAGATTGCACCGTCAAGGTTTCTATGGATAATTTCATTCAAATTGCAGAAGGAAACCTGAACCCTCAAATGGCGTTTATGACAGGGAAAATCAAAGTAGAAGGCGATATGAGCCTTGCGATGCAATTAGGCAGCATTCTCGGTTAAATCGTTAAATTACAACAGGAGCAACATCGTGCTTGACCAAATTAGAGGGTATATATTTTGGATCTGCGGCGGTGTTGTTCTGATCGGTGTTATTGCTTATATTTTTGCAATTACAGGGTCTGGCACTTCTTTTTTTGGCGACAGTAATGGCACTCTTGAACCTACAAACTTCAAAGCCCTAAACTTTTCTCTATCAGAGAACGGTTATCTTTTATGCAGCAAAGATATATGCCCTAACGCTAAAGCAAATGGACAATTAGCTAACTTTCCTGGCGACATCAGGAGACTTCGTCTAATTTTAGCCGACTTCGCTGACGATAACCCTACAATCAGATTTAGGTCATTTAATCCTGTTACAAACCAATTTGAGTTTAGTGAAAGATCGCCCGGGCATCCATTACCTGCTGTTATCAGTATCAAATTAATTGAAGTCGCTAATAAAAAAACCGAGATGGCCATTTACACCTATCAGCCCATTGGGGATAGCTCGTTAGACGACCATAAGAATCGCATTAATAGATGGTTACGACTTATTAGTAACAGGCTTGTAAGGTTTACAAATCAAGCGAACTAATTATCTATCGTTTCGCTATAGTACCAGTGCTAATAATTGTCTCTCGGATACTTGCTGCTGTATTGGCATAACTACCTATTGCCCTGTCCACACTTGACGGGGCAGGGAAAGAACGGGCAGCCTCAGCTTCCTGCGTGCGTGTTTCTGCAAGAACAAATAATACTGGTGTGGACAAAAGAGCGCTGCCGCCAGGTATAGGGTCATCCTGAAACGCTGCCGTACTATTGTCTAACGCACTACCACGATCCGGTCGCTCTAAATTAAGTGAACTACCAAAAGCTGATTCTCTGCCATTCTCTGGGCTTGAAGGTCTCGCAGGGGTAAAGGCACCAACACTTCGTGTGCGCGAAGTGTTAGACAGTAATTGCCCTCCAGCAGCAAACCCTGTTTCAGCCATTACAATACATCCAACTATTACCCATCAAGAGTATACACGAAAATGTCATTAAAGATCAAGGACATAGAAGTTGACAACTTCTTAATGAATGAATTCAATTTTAGGGAAATTCAGTGTTTGATTTTAAATGCTATATTTTCATTGCAAAGTTTTTTCAATTTTGTTTGCCATATACATACGCTATTGCAACAAGTTGCTGGAATATACACAAGCCGTGTGGTAACGCTCGCAAAGTGATGACAAGCATTGGAAGTAGCTACGCCTTGTATATTTCCCTTCGATGTTATTGAATAATAAGAACTGTCAACGAATAAAGAACCTGAGAGTACCGTTATGGACAACAATACTTTAGCTATTTACATTCACGAACTCCGCAATCACTGCATGCATGTTCAAACCTCTTTTGACCTATTCAATCAAGCGATGGTGAACCAGGCAAGTGGCGGCGTGTTATACGGTGGTCAAATGGTTCTAACATCAGTATCACAGGTTGCTGCATTACTCTGGCCTACTCGTGCACGTGCAAGATCACGCGGAGAGGCTCTACGCAAATCATTGCAACTAACCGAAAAGCACCCATTAAATGACCGCCGCTTGAGTGAACTGTCTGAGCGCGCCGATGAGAAGTTTGAAGAATGGGTAGCTGCAACAAAAAACGCACAAGTCGTATTTGATTTTGTCGGCGATCCGCGCACAATTCATGAAAGCGTTAAAGAAAACAGTATTTATCGTGCCTATCACCCTGAGACAAATATCTTCTATTATCGCGGCATAGCTTATAATTTAAAAGGCATGGCTCAAGCACTTAGCGATGTAGCCGTTAAAATAAACGCACTCTATCGTCAATTATTTCCTGAGCATGCCAAAGCAGAAGACGAAGCCATTCGCAAACGTCAAGCAGAAATAGCCAAAGCACAAGCGGCAGATGCAGACACTAAAGCTGAAGACAAAAAAGCTGAAAGTGCATCAGACACACCATCTGCGAAGAAAGCGCCGGCTAAAAAGCCTGCTACCAAGAAAACAGCGGATAAGAAAGCTACCACAACTAAAAAAACGGCGACAAAAAAAGCACCAGCCAAAAAAGCTACAGATAAAACACCTGCCAAGAAAAAAACAACAACGGCAAAAAAGGCCCCAGCCAAAAAGTAAATTGACGGGCGAGCCATCACTATCGCAAGAGGGTTTATTTATTAAACATATTGAACAGCACCCTCTTGCAAATCACCCCGGATTTGCTTTATGATTAACTTGGGACATGTTAGGATTTTGGGAATTACTGGATATACGTCATGAGAAAAACTATCATCTCAACTATAGCAGTTGCTATATTTACTTCATCAACAGTACATGCAGCAGACTGCGGTGAACCACCTCAGGAAAAACCAGTATTGCCATCGGTTTCGCAGAACTTAACCACAGAAGATATTCGTTCAGCAAGAAATGCCGTCATTAACTATTCAGGCAAAGTTACCAATTATTTAACATGTATGGATAATTGGATTATCAAGCTCAAGCCCTATATGACCAAAGAGCAAACGACCCGGTTTTCAGACGATACCGCCAATCTGCACGAAGATCGCATTGAACTCGAACAACAGATGAACGAAATTATCCGCGAATATCGCCGCGACCGTAGAGCTAACGGAAGGTAGTTTTTTGGAGGTCAAAAATAAATGGACTTATGGGTCTATTTATATTGACTAACCTCTATTCGCTTTGCATCATCACGCCAACAGTTTTATGGGAGAGTGATTATGCTGGCAAACCGTGCCGTATATGATGAAGAACATCATATTTTTAGAGATTCCGTTCGCAAGTTTTTCACAACAGAAGCGACACCTAACGCAGCAGAGTGGAGCAAAAACGGTATTGTCCCCAGAGAGTTCTGGAACAAAGCCGGAGCAGCAGGGATTTTATGCCCCGGTTTACCGGAAGAATACGGCGGCATCGGCGCCGACTACCGCGTAAACTGTATTATCAACGAAGAACAGGTATATAACCGTGCTGGCGGCGCAGGGCTGGCCGTTCATTCAGATATCGTTGCCCCTTACCTTCTTCATTACGGCACAGAAGAAATTAAGCAAAATTTTTTACCCAAGATGGTTACAGGTGAAATGGTTGGCGCAATAGCCATGACTGAACCCGGAACAGGTAGCGATCTGCAATCTGTTCGCACTACTGCGGTCAAAGACGGCGACGAATATGTCATTAATGGCTCTAAAACCTTTATTTCTAACGGGCAAAACTGCGATTTTGTTATTGTCGTCGCAAAAACAGACCCGCGCGAAGGGGCAAAAGGTACCAGCTTAATTATAGTAGAGGCTACCCGTGAGGGCTTTAAAAGGGGCCGTAACCTTGAAAAAATAGGCCAGCATTCATCAGATACATCCGAATTATTTTTCGATGATGTTCGCGTGCCTGTCGCCAATTTAATCGGCCATGAAAATGCAGGCTTTATGTATTTGATGAAAGAATTGCCGCAAGAAAGACTATCAATCGGTATCATTGCAATGGCTGGTGCACAACGAGCATTTGATATCACCAATGACTATATCAAAGAGCGTAAAGCTTTTGGCCGACCCATTGCAAATTTCCAAAATACTCGCTTTAAGATGGCCGAAATGAAAACTGAAATCGAAGTTGGCTGGGCATTTGTTGATCAATGTCTTTCTCGCCATGTAAAGGGCGAACTCGATGCCGTTGGCGGAGCCATGTCAAAGTTATGGTGTAGTGAGATGCAAGGCCGGGTAGTTGATCAATGCCTTCAATTCCACGGCGGATATGGCTTTATGGCGGAATACGAAATCAGCCATCATTATACAGACTCTCGTGTGCAAAGAATTTATGGTGGTACATCAGAAATTATGAAAGAGCTGATTGGCAGATCATTGTAAATCAGCAAATACTGTTTTTTCACAGATTGAACCTTGACATTGAGCGCCGAGGGCGCTCAATTACCTTCACATCGCAATCATTTATGAAACAGGAGTTCGGCAATATGCCGCGTCAACAGGTAACAATGCAAGCAAGCCTTAACCGGGGAACATTCTATTGGGTTACTGAAGTTAATGCCAACAGTGAAGAAGAAGCCGTTGTTGCCGCAGAAAACCTTTTCCTCGCCGAAATGGATACCGTAGATGAATGGGAATTCACGGATTATGATGTATCCGAGACCTAGACCGTGCGATGAAATAAATTTCTAACTTTACTCACATTTAGTTTTTGACGTCTGTAGCCAACGATCCAGAGCATTCAAAGAAACTTTCAGTCGCTTTTGCCTTTGGCTTTTATCGAGAAACGCCCAATACCTGTCAAAATATCGACGCGGAAAGATTATTTCTTTTATAACAACCTTCGTCTGGCAAGAATTAACCGATTGCATCGTAACTTCAAAAGACCGGTCCTCAAGTTTGACCTCATCAGCCTGCACTGTTTTATACAGTTTATTAGGTTCAATCTCTGTTGTTTGCTCAAACGAAACCCACTCCTCACCATCTCGGCGATGATCCACCCTTCGTGTTGAACCTACCTTTCTTTCATCACCTGAATATTTCAAGAAATCAGTAACTTCAGCCTGCCATCGAACTCGGTTTTCGCTTTCAACAATCCAAGGGTTAATTTGTTCTGGATCAAAAGAAAAAACTTGCTCAGCCTTAATCAGGTACGTTCCACCCTCAACAACAAAAACACCCCGCGCCAGTGCAGCAGAGAAAAGAATCACAAAAAATATCACAACCGATTTATGAAAAAGACCCCAATCCTGAAATCTATCTTTCACAACCAGGGATTTGTTTCTCCATTCAGCCATAGGCTTTCCTTGACGCAATTTTAATTCAGACTTACCGTTTATTATAATAAGTAAATTCAATAGATTATTACACTGCTGAATTAAAGAGGGGAATTCAAATGGTCATCACACTTATTACATCATGTCTCATTGGTATCCTGCTTGTTTTACTATCATTCAATGTAGGTCGTTGGCGCATTAAAACCAAAACAAATTTAGGCGCTGGTGAAAGCATGGAGCTTCAATGTGCAATTCGGGCACAAGGAAATTTGATAGAATACGCCCCAGTCTCCCTGATTTTAATTGGATTATTGGAATTCAATAATGCCAATTATTTTCTGGTATTGGGCCTTGGTGTTACTTTTGTGATAGCACGAATTGCACACGGTTACGGCTTGGGTTTTACGCCAAATGGAAAATCTATATTCCGTATGATAGGCACAATATTGACGATGTCTACTTTACTGATCGCAAGTATTTCCGGCCTTATTGTTGCTTACGGTTGATTACCATATGAAACATCTAATCATATTTATTATTTTCTATCTGCTATTTCCGTTACACTCTAAAGCTTATACACAACAAGCAGAAAACCCTGAATATCCAGCGGTATTATCTATGCGTGATAGGGCTATCATTCAAGATAACTGGCTATACTACCGCCTCAACACAATCATACCCAACTTAATGCGTAAAAATAACGTAGATATGTGGGTCTTGATTGCCCGCGAATATAACGAAGACCCCGTAATATCGACTATGCTCCCAGCAACATGGTTTGCCTCTAGGCGGCGTACAATTTTGGTATTTCATGACCGAGGCGAAGAAAATGGCGGTGTAGAACGGTTTGCGATCAGCCGATATGCCCTTCAGGGTGTCAATGGACAAAAGCTCTTCCCTGCAAAATGGAATCCTGAGAAAGAACCCGACCAATGGAAACGCCTTCGTACCTTGATTGAAGAACGAAACCCGAAAGTAATAGCTGTTAATAGCTCAAACACGTTTGCCCTTGCCGATGGCATTAGCCATTCACAACATCAGGCATTATTTGATACCCTACCTGATCAATTGAAAGGCCGGACCCAAAGCCATGACGCCTTGGCAATTGGTTGGCTTGAAACACGCACGAAACCAGAAATGGATAGGTACGGGGAAATTGTTCAGCTTGCACATGCAATTATAGCGGAGGGTTTTTCCGAGAGTGTTATAACTCCCGGCATTACAAGCGCAGCTGACGTTTCATGGTGGTACCGGGATAAGATCAGGTCTTTGGGCCTTCAAACGTGGTTTCACCCTTCTGTCTCTATACAGCGCGCAAAAAGGCTTGCCGACGGCCAATCCTTTCCAGAATTATTCTCAGGCGCCAATCAAAGCATCATCCAAAAAGGTGACGTCATTCATGTTGATTTTGGTATTACATACTTAGGTCTCAATACCGATACTCAACATCATGGTTATATCTTGCGAAACAGAGAAAAAGATGCACCTGAAGGACTAAAAAAAGCACTGGCTACAGGTAATAGATTACAGGATATTCTGGTTAGTCATTATAAAGCTGGTCGCAGCGGCAATCAGGCACTAAAACTAACTCGTACACAAGCGATATCCGAAGGCATTAATCCAAGCGTATATACTCACCCAATTGGCTATCACGGTCACGGCGCAGGGGCTACAATTGGCCTATGGGATCAGCAAGGCGGGGTAAAAGGCCGAGGTGATTATCCAATCAATAGCAATACAGCATGGTCTATCGAATTATCTATCCTGCAAAATATTCCTGAATGGAATAACCAAGAAATCCGAATAATGCTTGAAGAAGACGGTTACTTCAACGGTCGCGATTTTTATTACATAGATGGACGCCAGAAAAGCTTTCACCTTATATCGCATAGTGAATAATAATATAACTGGGCTTAAGTAGCTATTTACCAAGGCCCAGTTTCTTTGCGTAAGTCAGTTTTCTTTGCCTGAGAAAGATATCATATCGCTGAATTAAAGCTTTATATTTTACGTGACGAACCACCCCTTGAATAGTTCAAGTCTAGCCGCATAGCTTAGTATGACCAATACAATAGATAGTTGCCGATGCGTAATTTCGTCACCCCTGCGCAATTATGCCATATTGAACCTTCTTAATTATATTGCATATTGTTGGTATATGACTGGAGATGAACCATGCAAGAAACAGCACAAAGTAAACTCGTATCAGAATCAAATATTAACATCCATATCAAGCCTGAAGGCTTCACGGACCATATTGCGTATGGGTTTGTGAAACTACTCAGATTTATAGCGGACAGTTTCTTTGCAAAACGCTATGGCCACAGAGCCGTAGTGCTTGAAACAGTTGCCGCTGTACCAGGTATGGTCGCGGGCCTCCTACAGCATTTGAAATGTTTACGTCATATTCGTGATGATGAAGGGTGGATACGCGAGTTACTGGACGAAGCAGAAAATAAACGCATGCATTTAATGACATTTATCGAAGTTGCAAAACCAACCTGGTTTGAACGCATGATTATCATGACCACCCAGTTAATCTTCTATAATGTATATTTCTTTCTTTATCTTTTTTCCTCAAAATTGGCGCACCGGATAGTAGGGTATTTTGAAGAAGAAGCCGTTATAAGCTATACACAATACCTCGCTGAAATCGACGAAGAACGACATCCTAATATTGCTGCACCCGCCATTGCTATTGAATATTGGAATCTGGAAAAAACAGCAACTTTACGAGATGTAATCATTGCAGTTCGTGCTGACGAAGCCGGCCACCGCGACCGAAACCATTACTTTGCAGACACGCTTCGTGACGGCAAGAAACCTCTAGGTAAAATTGGCATCTAAGAACCAACAACTATAAACCTAAAAAATTATATAATCCTGGTTGAATGACACAGGATTATATGGCTTATTGAAGAGTATAAAAACTATATAAGCTTGGACATTCTATGGCATCCGATGACATATCTATTAACTCTCTTGATATCCTTGAATACCTTATTGAAAATGCCATAAAAGCCGGGGCTGACGCTGCTGATGCTGTTGCAATTGACGCACATTCAAAAAGCATATCCTGGCGTAATGACCGGTTAGAAGATACAGACAGTTCAGAAATAGAAGACATCGGCTTAAGAGTATTTATTGGCCAGAAACAGGCAATAGTATCAACAAGCGACCGTTCAAACGACAATCTCAATCAACTAGTCGCACGAACCATTGAAATGGCCCGCGCAGTTCCAGAAGATGAATATTGCGGCCTTGCCCCAGAAGAGGCCATCCATAGAAGCGACTTTGCTGAACTGGATTTATATGACGACACTCAAATTTCAGTAAGTCAACTTGCAGAGCTGTCAGCTCGTGCTGAAACATCAGCCAGATCAGTTGAAGGCGTTACAAACTCCGACGGTGCGGGAGCAAGCGCCAGCAGATACGGACTTACCTTACTTACATCGCATGGCTTTGTCGGTTATTCCCGAGGTAGCAGCTTTTCTCTTTCCGTCTCAGCTATTGCTGGTGAAGGCACTGGCATGGAGCGTGATTATGACTATACAAGCGCAAGGCATTTCGTTGATTTAAAAGCTCCTGAAACTGTAGGAAGTACAGCAGGCGGACGGGCAGCAGTCAGGCTAAATCCAATAAAAATTGAAAGCGGTAGCAAACCTGTTGTCTTTGCGCCTCGTGTTTCGAACAGTTTATTGGGGCACTTTTCTGGAGCCATTAACGGTACAAGCATTGCCCGAGGCACCAGTTTTCTCAAAGACATGATGGGCGAACAGGTTTTCAACAATAATGTAGCAATTATTGATGACCCCCTTATGCAGCGAGGATTAAAGTCCAGACTATTCGACGGCGAAGGTGTGACCGTACAAAAATGTAATTTAATCGAAAATGGCACACTCCAAACTTGGATGCTTAATAGCGCAACAGCCAAACAACTTGGCCTGAATGTTACAGGCCATGCAAGTCGCTCAAGTTCGTCAACACCAGGTATCACAACAAGTAACCTCTATATGGCACCTGGCACACTTAGCCCGCAAGAACTGATGGCCGATATCAAAGACGGTGTATATATCACTGAATTGATAGGCATGGGAGTTAACCCAGTAACTGGTGATTACAGTCGCGGCGCCGCCGGCTTCTTGATAAAAGATGGCCAAATTGCAGAAAGCGTTAGTGAAATAACAATTGCCGGTAATCTTAAGGAAATGTTCAGGCATCTTGTGCCAGCATCAGATTTGAACTTTATATATGGCAGCAACGCACCAACAATTCGTATAGATGGAATGACCATTGCCGGTGCATAAACGCCAAACTCAATACTAGCGGAAGTAAAACCGTGCTGACACATGACCAAAATTCTATAAATAATCACTCACTAGAGGATGATTATTGCCCTTGGGATTTAGGCGAAGATGCAAAATTAGTCCGCAAAGTTACCAAAGAAGCTGGCCGAATTGCGCTTTCATACTTTGCACGCGATGTTCATACTTGGGAAAAGTCTCCTGATAATCCCGTTTCAGAAGCCGACCTCGCAGTTGATGAGTTTTTACGCACTACACTCATGCAAAATCGTCACGGGTACGGCTGGCTTTCAGAAGAAACAGAAGATCAACCTGAACGACTAAGGTGTGGTCGCATATGGATTGTTGACCCTATTGATGGGACCAAAGCCTTTCTTAGGGGGGGAGATGATTGGGGAATTTCTGTTGCATTAGTTCAGGACACCAAACCCGTGATCGCCGCATTTTACGCACCAGTCAAAAATGCATTCTACTTTGCTGAGCACGGAAGGGGGGTCACTAAAAACAATAAACCTATTTCCTCATCCAGCCAGCAAGACCTGTCTAATGCGCGAATGATGGGAGACCCTCCTGCATTTAAACTGCATGATTTCTGGCCATACCCCTGGCCACAAACAATGTATTGCGAACAAGCGAATTCTATCGCGCTTAGAATTTGCCAAGTTGCAGACGGTCAATTTGATTGCTGCGTCACACTGCGGCCAAAGAATGACTGGGATGTCGCAGCAGCAGATTTAATATTAAGAGAAGCAGGTGGTTTACTGACAACAGGAGACGGTGATAAATTAATTTTTAACCGGACAACACCGCTTCATAAACATATCGTCGCCAGTAATCCAAACCTGATGAACGCTATTATGGAACGCGTTTCGCCAGCATTAATCCAATGGCGACAACAAAATAATTCATAAATAAAATAGCCTGCAAAGAATTTAGAAACTTTTACCAACTATCTTTATCTTAAGAAAACTCAGCCAAAGCTTGCCTGCTGATATTGGCATTAATGAAAATAAGATAGTAGACTTGTAATGCAGCGCTTATTTATTATTAGTACAATTATAGTAATCCACATTGTATTCGCTGCACAAATTTCAAAGCTAGCAGCAGTCAATGACGGAATTCTTATTACTGATTTACAAAAGGCAACAACCAAGGCAACTCTGAAACTCATGGAAAGCCATGATGACCAAGATTTAGCATATGCAAGAATTAAAATCGAAGCCTCACTTGTGGATAAAAATAACACCGTGGATCATGGATGGCGATATTTTACCCTCCTCACCTTACTTCTCGACACACAAGAAAAAGAATACAAACTCGAACTGGCTGAAAAATTATATGCAATAGGAGAAAAATATAACCGTCCGGAGTTTATACTCTTGTCAAAGATGAGCCAAGCATATCAGCTCTCTCTGGAAGGCCAGGTCGAAGCATCGTATAATGAAATTTCTCACTTAAAAAATACGACAGACCCAACCCTTACACCAATTGCCGATCATTTTGCCGATAATCTATTAGCTGTTCTGGCACCAGACCTTGGCCTGTTTACAGAAGGGTTGGCACGCATGACAGAACGCCTGACGATTGATGCTGAAACAGACATAGAGCATCTGATGGTCTTGAATAGTTATGCCAGCCTTTCGTATATTTATCAGGCAATCAACGATATTCAAAAGTCACTTGAGTATTACAATGATGGAGTACGTTATGCAGATCGGTTCAACGTTCCCTATGAACGGGAAACCGCGCTTTATGGAATCGCTCTCTCCCTATTAACAGCAGACGAACACCGTCTATCCGAAGACGCTTTTCTCTTACTCCAAAAAATTAGCCTTCGTAACAATAATCCCGATGGCCTCTATTTTGTCTATTATGGCCTTGCAAACAATGCGCTCTCGCAAAACCTCTATCATCAAGCTATTGAGTTAGCAGAAAAAGCCACAGCACAGTTCCCAGACAATATATATTTTAACCTAAGGCTATATTTCATTTTAGCAGAAGCATATGCACAAATTGGCAGCCTAGAAAAAGCCAGAGAATTCCTAAAAAAAACAACTGCTAAAGAATATCAAACTTATGAATTTGACTTTGAAGGCTCTACCCAAAACAACCGCAATTACGTTCATGCTGTTATCCTATACACAGAAGGCCAATACCAATCGGCATTTAACCTCTTAAATACAGTCAGAAAAACAGAAAAAAGATTTAGCTCCCAGAGCCTTCAAAATAGTATCCGAAACCTTAGCTCTAACATTGATACTATTCGTGCACGCCAGAACGCCGAAAAAGAGCTAAAAGCGTCAAAGGATGCGTATCTCCAACTAATTATTATAGGCGGCGTAATTATTACCGGTATTGCAGTTTTTTCAATTCGAAATCAGCGACGTTATGCTAAATCACTGGAACTCAGTTCACGTGTCGCTGAGGACGCTAATCGAGCAAAATCTGAATTTCTCGCTAATATGAGCCATGAACTAAGAACGCCATTAAACGCAATAATGGGATTTTCCGATATGCTCAAGCAAGAGATTTTCGGACCTCTCGGGTCAATTAAATACACTGAATATTCCAGTCATATTTATGAAAGCGGAAGTCATTTGCTATCAATAATTAATGATATACTCGACCTTTCAAAAATTGAGGCCGGCAAGTTCAGTCTAGAAGAAAGTAATATTGACCTAACGCAAACGATTGAAGAAACAACTCACTTTATATCGACCAAGGCAAGCGAAAAATTGGTCAACGTTTCTATCAATCAAGACGATAATATTCATCTTTTACGCGCTGATGCACGAGTTATAAAACAAATCTTGTTAAACATTCTATCAAATGCGGTTAAATTCACTCCGAAAGGCGGTTCAATTTCTGTTCACACCAAACTACATCATAAAGAAGAAATATGCATCACGGTTAAGGATACAGGTATCGGCATGTCGGAAGCCGATCTTGAAAAAGCTTTGGAGCCATTTGGTCAGGCAGGAAATACATTCACACGACAAAGTCAAGGTACTGGGCTGGGATTACCTCTCGTTAAGCAATTAATGGAAAAACATGGCGGGCGCATAGAAATTAACTCCAAGATAGCAATAGGAACCGAAGTTATCCTCCACTTCCCCGCCGAGCGGACAATCCATCGTAACAAGCCCCAATAAACTAAAGCTTCACTAGAAAAAGAAACGTGCCCCAAAAACGATCGCGTCATCTCCAATTTCTTGATCTAATGTGCTATCTTCATAAGCAATTGATAACTCCAAATCGCCAACAAAGGCTGATAACCCAATTGACCAATCCCAAAGGTCGCTACGATTTTGACGAATATCATAACCAAGACGAGATATAACCGTTAAGGCAGGAAGAGTTGGCACTGGCACCTCAAGATTTGTTGACCAATACAAACTATCAACACCAGGGGTATTCCAACGCCCCTCTGGTGCATAAGCAAATCCTGATTTAATATATGCCAGACCAAAATCTCGAGCAATAGAGGCCTTGAATTCCGGGAAATACTCATCACTTGCGCCGCCGAAAAAACTATCCAGTTCAGCAGATATATCATATTCAAATCCACTGGATTCAAAACGATAACCAGCATAAAATTCTAATTGTGCATCACGGCTAAACTGGTCATCAATTAAGGCCCCTTGCGTCCCAACATAAAATCCGCTTTTATGATTTACGGATAATGCGGCAACAACAGTCGGGTCTTGATCAGATAGTGACAGACCTCGGTCACGATAATCCGTTACACCGCCAACATAGCCTGTAATTTCAATTTCAGGAACATCATCCTGTGCGCTGACTGGCACTACTGCCCCCATCATCAGCCCAAAGGCTATTAGCTCTCTTTTCATATAAATTCCCAATTCATAATAGAATGCTCTATTCAACCCCAATCAAAAGCCCAGGGTCCAGGCGTACAGACTTCCAATTTAAACGCCAATCTACGTGCGGACCACTTGCCCGCCCTTTATCACCAATTGTACCTATCAAGTCGCCCTTGACTAGCCGGGAACCTTCTTTAACGTCAACACTATTCATATGGAACAACGTTGAGGTTACACCAAAGCCATGATCGATGATTACAATCCCCCCTTCCAATAAGAAGTCGGATGCTGCCAAGCGCACTACCCCGCCCGCAGGTGCATAAATTGGCGTTCCTACTTTTGCTGCGATATCAAGGCCGTAATGCGGGCTTCGAGGTTCCCCGTTCAAAATCCTTTGGCTCCCATAAAAGCCCGAAAACCTACCTTCAGCAGGCTTTGTAAACCCCCAAGCCCAATTCAGGTCATCCGTATTATGCGCACGCGCACTACGCACCCTTCCGGTTTCAATCTTTCGTCGAGCCGACCATTCAGGCGGCGGTGTAACTGTCTTCGGCGGCAGGCCATTCACACGCTCAATATTAAATTTCCGGGGTTGGATAGTTAATATTATTTCCTCTTCACGCCCATCTGGATACGTCACCAAAAGTTGGGATGTATTCTTTGCTTCGCGGGAAAATCCAAAAACAAAATGTCCTTCTGTACCAACCTTTACAGAAACACCATCCAGTTTCATTGCGCTTCCTGCTTCAACCTTGCCCCATATCAATCCCCCCTGAACAAATTTACCATTGAAATCAACAGCAAAAGCTGAGCAAAAATTCAAGAAAACAACCAATAAACAGGCTGAAAAAACCTTCAGATTTAAATATAATCCCATCATAACTTTATTACTTCATCAATTAAAGAAGGCTTCAATATGGCAACTCTATTAAAATAATGAGCCCTGTGTATCAGTTTTTGTATCAGTTTTAGTATCGGGCGTTTTTTTCAACTGCGTGCGTTTATCATTACCTTTAGTCTTGGATTTTACGGTTTTAGTATCATCAGTTGCCAGCCTGTCATCTGTCACAACAAATTCTACATTTCCTGAAGAGAGAAGGATTTGCCCTTTTTTCCCTGCTTCCAATTCTTTGTGATCACGAACAATCCTACCGTTTGTATCTTTCACAACAGCATAACCACGATCCAGAACTCTATGGTATGATAAGTTGTCAAGCATCCGCCCAGAAACAATCGTTCGTTCCCTCCGCTCATCCAGCATCCTTTTGAATACCGGATGTAACCTCTCTGAAGAGGATTTCAGTCTATCTTGATAAAAGATAACTGTTTGCTTCAGTTTACCAACACCTAACCCACCAACTAAACGATTAAGATAGATAGACTTCTGCCGCGTAGCGCTGAGCAAAGCTTTTGGCAAACGTTCAGCTAAATCATCCAATTTCTGACTCTGTATGCCCAAAATATCCTTAGGGCTTGGTAATGCCCTTGCAAGAGCCTTAAGGTTTTGACGGCGATCTTCAAACATTTTAATTTTATAAATGGATAATCGCCGCGCCAAATCAGCAATAGAAAATTCCAGATCAGCCTTAACTGGCACAGCTTTCTCAGCCGCAGCCGTAGGGGTCGGTGCGCGTAAGTCTGCGGCATAATCAATCAATGTTGTATCAGTTTCGTGGCCAACTGCCGAAATAAGGGGTATGTGGCTCGCTGCAACAGCTCGAACTACCTTTTCTTCATTAAAAGCCCATAAGTCTTCCACTGACCCGCCGCCGCGCGCTACAATCAAAACATCAGGTTGTTCGCTATCTGCCATAGCATTAAAGCCAGCAATAGCCTGCGCTACCTGTTCTGCAGCTCCCTCACCTTGTACTAATACAGGCCACACTATAACATTTGAAGGAAATCTATCCGATAATCGGTGTAAAATATCCCTAATAACAGCACCTGTTGGCGAAGTTACAACACCTATTTTTTGAGGTAGAAAAGGAATAGATATCTTTCTGGACCTATCAAACAACCCCTCAGTAGCAAGCTTTTTTTTGCGCTCTTCAAGCAACGCCATCAATGCACCAGCACCGGCAGGCTCCATTGCATCAACAACCATTTGATACTTCGAACGAGCGGCATAAGTGGTCAGCTTACCACTGCAAACAACCTCGAGACCATCTTCAGGAACAAACGAAAGACGCGATACGTTCCCGCGCCACATCACGCCGTCAAGAACCGCACTTTCATCTTTCAAAGCAAAATAACAATGACCCGACGATACACGCTTAACGCCAGAGAGTTCCGCTCGAATTCTCACATACCCAAATCGATCCTCAACCGACCGCTTGAGAGCCCCTGATATTTCAGACACAGTATATTCAATCAAATTGCCTGCATTTTGACTTAGCATATTATTTTCTGTGACCATACAGACTCTTTTCTTGAGGCATCTATAAAATGTTAATGCCAGATATTATTTTCAGGCTTGAGCGCTCCTGAACCTATGATACAAGAGAGCCATCTTCAAGCAATCTTCTGATATTCGATTGGTATCATAAGGGTTAATTCGTAACAAAGGACTTTGAGATGAATATTCTAGTGATTGGCTCTGGTGGTCGCGAGCACGCACTGTGCTGGAAAATAAAACAAAGTCCCCTTGTTGAAACACTGTATTGTGCGCCCGGGAACGGTGGCATTGAAGAGGTTGCAATTTGTATTGACCTTGACAGCAACAATCATCAAGACGTTATTAAATTCTGCAAAGAAAAAGATATTGAGCTTGTTGTCGTTGGCCCAGAAGCACCCTTGGTTAATGGACTGGTAGACGATTTAACAGAAACTGGTATCGATACATTTGGCCCTAACAAAATTGCATCTCAGCTGGAAGGTTCCAAAGGGTTCACAAAAGATATTTGCGCCCAATATGGCATACCAACCGCAGCCTATAAAAAATTTAATATCACTAGTGAGGCAACCGCTTATATTCAAGAGCAAGGAGCGCCGATCGTTATTAAAGCTGACGGTCTTGCTGCCGGTAAAGGTGTTATTGTAGCAATGAATGAAGAGGAAGCTGTTAACGCTGTTAAGGACATGTTTTCTGGTTCATTTGGAAAGGCTGGAGCAGAAGTTGTAGTTGAAGCTTTCCTACAAGGCGAAGAAGCAAGCTTTTTTGCTCTGATAGACGGAGATAATATTGTTCCGCTCGCAACAGCCCAAGACCATAAGCGCGTAGGTGAAGGTGATACCGGCCCAAACACTGGTGGAATGGGCGCTTATTCGCCCGCGCCCGTTATGACACAAGAAATGTGTAAACGAACAATAGACGAAATCATCAGACCTACAGTAAAAGCAATGAATGATCTCGCTGCCCCTTACAAAGGGGTACTATTTGCGGGATTAATGATCACAGACAAAGGCCCGGAACTTATCGAATATAACTGCCGTTTCGGCGATCCGGAATGTCAGGTTTTGATGAAACGTTTAAATAGCGATATCGTTCCTTTATTGATCGCAACAGCGCGTGGAATGCTCAACGATGTCAAGGTAGACTGGGATGCCCAAACAGCGCTTACTGTTGTAATGGCAGCAAATGGTTACCCTGAAAGCTATTCGAAAGGAACTGTAGTTTCCAATCTTGAGGTAGCAAACTCCTTACCTGACACCAATATTTTTCAGGCTGGCACAAAAAAAATTGACAATCAAACGATTGCCACAGGCGGTAGAGTACTTAACATTACCTCGCTAGGCTCTTCAGTCAAAGAAGCAAAAGAAAAAGCTTATAAAGCTGTAGATACAATCGATTGGAAGGACGGTTTTTGTCGTCGTGACATTGGTTGGCGAGCCGTAGAATAGTTTCTCAGCGGGCCGTTATACTATTCCAGCTTTAGAGATTAAGAGAGTTTGACGAAGAAAACTTAGCGTTCCTTTTTTCTGTGTTCGCTTTTACTTCTCACTTTAAATTCAGGGAAGATAACCGAAGCAACAGTGCCAACCCCTGGCTCACTTTCAATAATGAACTGTGCCTGCAATTTATCCGCAAAAGAAGCAACAAGAGGTAAGCCAAGGCCTACGCCCTCCTTATCACGGCTTATACTTGACTGGATTTGACCAAAAGGCCTTTTCGCAATTTTAATTTCAGCAGGCGACATTCCAACCCCTGTATCCCGCACTGATAAACATAATTCACCGTTATCCAACTTATCCAGAGAAAGTGTGACAGCCCCACCATTTGGTGTGAATTTAACAGCATTCGTCAAAAGATTGAGGCATATCTGCCTAACTAGTTTTTCATCCGCTTCAAGCAGCAAGTCCTGATCGATATGATCAGTTAGCGTGACACCAGTTTCATAAGCACGCTGTTTTACAAGGTTTAAGCATATTTCCATGCTCTCAAGCGGATCGATCCAGACCAAATGAGCTTGCAACTTCCCAGCTTCTACTTTTGAAAGGTCGAGAATATCATTAATAATGGATAATAAATGCGACCCGCTATTATAAACATCAGCCGCGTATTCTTTATATTTTTCTGTCCCGACCGGCCCAAGAATTTCATCTTTTATGATTTCTGCAAATCCTAAAATCGCATTTAGCGGCGTGCGAAGCTCGTGGCTCATGTTTGCCAAAAATTCCGACTTGGTTCTATTCGCCAATTCAGCTATATCACGGTTCTTTTGAAGCTCTTCAGCTTGGGTAATGTCATCCGTAACATCGCGGCCTACGATCAACATTGAAGGCTTACCCCTACCGTCTATCGTTTGCGCGAAAAACTTGAAATGCCTAACAATATTACCCCGTGTTTTCAGAATAACCGGCATATCGGTAATTGAGCTGGTAATCTTGAGCTCTTTGACAAATCGTTCGTAGAAGGTTGGATCGGCCCAAATATCCAGATTAGTTGCTTTCTCTCCAACAACGTCATCCCGCCGCATCCCAAAAATATTTATAAAAGCAGGGTTAATATCAACAACTCTCTCTGTTGCGATCTCTGCTATCACCATAACTTCGGGCGTCAAACGAAAAACATTGCGGAATATTTGCTGAGAGTATTCCCGTACTCGCTCAGCTTCTAATTGATCTGTAATATCAAATAAACAGGCAATTGTAGCCTTTGAACCTTGCCATTGACCTACGCTTGCCCGACAACTAAATACACGCTCTTCACCATCCATTCGAGTGATTCTAAACGTGTAATTTACAGGAACGTCTTCACCTAGAGTACGTGAATAATGATATGTTCTAAGGGTATCAAGATCGTCTTGGTGCACCCAAGTTGAGAGCGGCTGAGTTAAAAAGTCATTTTTATTGCCCTCGAACTTCAACATATTGAGAAGCTGAGAATTGCAAAATACTATCTCATTATTTTTTCGAACCAGAACACCTTCTGCAAGCGCATCCAGAATGACAGTTTCATCTGACGCTTCATCATCCTGCACTACAGTCAACAATTCCTGTTTCACATTAAAACTTTGCTTGATCACGACACTTAACTCAAAAACAACTGAATAACGGGTGTTTTATACAATTCCCTCATCCTCCAGTGAACACCAAAATCTTTAAAGAGCTATTAACGAACCGTAAAAATCCCTTCAGTCAGAAAAACATACCGGAAACCCTAGTAAATTTCGCCGTGACAACTATATAGATTTGATATAGTAATAGAGTTATAAATAAATAAATGGGTATAAACTCATATTGCATACAGCGAGGATAAAAAATGAATAAGATATTGAAAGTTGCTGCACCTATATTGGTGTTGGCCGCTGGCTTAGGCTCTTGTACCGTTTTGGGCAACACCAAGCCAGAACCTGAAAAAAAAGAAACCACAGCCAGACCTATCGCATTACGAGTTGATGAAATACAGTCAGAAACCGTAGTTCTATCAGTGAACACACAAGGCGAAGTCCGCGCAAAAACCGAGATTGATATTATTTCGGAAGTTGCTGGCCGAATTGTTTCAGTTTCGGGAGAATTTGCAGAAGGTAGCAGCTTTCAACCATCAACAACACTAATCAAAATAGATGATGCCAACTACAAATTAGCCGTCACCAGGGCTGAAGCACGTGTTGCAGATGCTTATGTTCAACTTGAACAACAACTTGCAAACGCAAAACTAAAACAAAAACAGTGGGACGATTCGAAAGCCTGGATTAAAGATGGCAAACCAACTGCTCTCGCGCTGAACAAACCGCAAGTGGCCCAAGCACAGGCAAACCTGCGTGCCGCAGAAGCTGATTTAGCAGAAGCCAATTTAAACCTATCGCGGACAAATATCAGAATGCCCTTTAATGGCCGCGTAATGGAGCGCGCTGTTGGTATTGGGCAGTTTGTTTCAACCGGCACCCGCTTAGGCCGTGTCTTCGGTACAGATGTTGTTGAAATCAGGTTACCTCTAACCGACATACAATTAGCAGAGTTAAATATTCCGGTTGGTTTTGAGGCCAAAGGCGATTACGCACCTAAAGTTACTTTTAAGGCGCAACTTGGTAATCAAGAACATAGCTGGGAAGGCAAAATTGTTCGTACCCTTGCCTCTATTGACCAGCAAACACGCCTTGCATACGCTATGGCAGAAGTACAAAAACCTTATGAATATTCTGCTGGTAATGCGCCTCTACCTGTGGGGCTTTTTGTATCAGCAGAAATCGAAGGTATTAAATCACAATCGGCATTCGTAATGCCTCGTACAGCCCTACGTGAAGATAATAAAGTATATGTTATTGATGACGGTAAGCTTCGGATCAGAACGGTTAATGTTCTTGCTACATCGAAAGATCGTCTTCTTGTTTCGTCCGGAGTTCAATCCGGCGAGCAAGTCGTAACATCTGCGGTTCGCACTGTTGTTGAAGGTATGGATGTAGAGCCCATAAATGCTTCTACAGACATAGCATCAGCTACCGTCGACACTGCTTCACGCTAAAGGGAGGCCATTATGAATAAAATGATCGAATGGTGGGCACGTAATACCGTTGCAGCCAATTTACTCATGCTTGGCTTGTTCCTTTTGGGAGCCATTTCTTTCTTCAAAATGGAGCGTGAAATCGAACCAACGGTTCGTTTCCCTGGCCTTGAAATCCGTGTAGCATGGCCTGGCGCATCACCAGAAGACGTCGAAAAACAAATAATAGAACGCATTGAAGAATCTGTTCGTGACCTTGACAATATTGATTGGGTCAGATCCTTTGCAAGTGAAGGAAGCGCCAATGTCGTTATTTTGGCGCTTGATGATGTTGACTTTGTGCAGTTTCAAAATGATGTCAAGGTACGTATAGACTCGATATCATCGTTCCCTCGTGATATTGAACCACCTCAGGTTACCCAGTTTATTAACCGTAACGAATATATTCGTATTGCTGTTAGCGGCGACATTGGAGAGCGAAATCTAAAACGTCTAGCTGAGGAACTACGCAGAGAAGTAGCGGTTTTACCTGCAATTTCACTTGTAGAACTGTTCGGTGTGAGGCGTGAAGAAGTAACTATCGAGGTAAGCGAAGAAGCCCTTCGTCGCTATAACTTAACCTTTGCGCAAGTCGCCGATGCAATTAGAGCAAGTTCGCTAAACTTATCCTCTGGTGCTTTGCAGACAGACGCAGGTCAGTTTAACGTCGCCATCCGCAACCTTGCAGATACTGAAGCAGATTTCAGTAAAATCATCGTTCGCCAAACCCTTGACGGCGCAACTATTCGCCTTTCAGACGTTGCCAATATTGTAGATGGTTTTGAAGATAATGAAATTCTTGCCAGTCTTAATGGCGAACCAGCCGTTCTGATTCAAGTTTTAACAACTGAATATATGAATATTGTTCAGGCTTCTGCTTCGGTGAAAGAATGGATTGAAAAACGTACAGAAACACTCCCAGAAGGTGTCGAACTTACGCTTTGGACAGATCAGGCTGAAGCATTCAACAGTCGCATGACAACAATTGGCAGCTCCGCTTTTTACGGCCTTATCCTGGTTGTGATCGTATTATTATTAACTCTACGCCCTAAGGTAGCCTTTTGGGTTACAGCAGGTATTGCAATCGCTTACGCCGGTGCTTTCTTTATCCTGCCTTATGTTGGCGTTTCGATTAATATGCTCTCAACATTCGCATTCTTGCTTGTACTTGGGATAGTTGTTGATGACGCGATTGTAGTCGGTGAAAATATTCACAGCGAGTCGCAAAAGACTGGCGGCGGTATTACCGCAGCAGTATTAGGCGCTCAGTTAGTTGCGAAACCTGTTATTTTTGCCGTTCTGTCAACAATCATCATGTTCTTGCCGTGGTTGTTCTTGTCTGGTTCCACCACCGAATTTACAAGAAATATTACCTGGGTTGTGGTATCCGCGCTTACAATTTCATTGATTGAATCGCTACTAATTCTTCCTGCGCACTTATCAAAAATGAAACCACGTGAGAAACTGAATGCATTCGGGCGTTTTCAAAAACGTATCGCAGATAGCATTATTACTTTTGCCCAAACCAAATATCGCAGGATTGGCACATGGGCGATTAATCGTCGTTACTTCAGTATGGCAATTTTCTTTGCGGTCATGTTCTTTGGTTTCGGTTTATTTAGTTCACCATTTGTGAAAACGGGTTTCTTCCCAGAAATTGAAAGCGATCAGATCAACGTAAATGTTGTTCTACCTGAAGGCACACCTTACTCAAGAGCCCTTGAAGTTTTAAAACAACTTCAAGATGCAGAAAAAGCCTTGGAGGAAGAAGTTAACGCTCGTACTGGCGGTGAGGGTAAATTGATCGAGAACTGGTATACTCGCTCCCGCAGGGATAGTGTACTTGCAATCGTAAAACTTGCCCCGCCGGAAGTCCGCGACATGTCAGCAAAAGATGCATCAATTCGTCTTCGCGAGTTGATGGGCGATGTACCTGATGCAGAAGAAGTTTCTGTAGATTACACAGAAAGTGACGGTGATCCTGGATTTGAACTTTCTATTCGCCATCCAGATTTGAAAATTCTACAAGAAGCTGTTGCCTCACTTGAAGAGCAGATGCGTACTTATGAAGCATTGTATGACATTCGCAATAACCTTCAGGGTGACAGTCAAGAAATACGAATGGATTTGAAGCCTGGCACTGAAAAACTGGGCCTAACACTCGCGCAAGTGTCTCAGCAAATTCGTAATGCCTATTTCGGTGTTGAAGTCATGCGTATACCCCGGAGCGGTCAAGATGTACGCGTTATGGTTCGTTACCCTAAGGAAACACGTCAGTCCATTGAAAGCCTGAAAGATTTCCGAGTTCGTACCGCTGATGGTAACGAAGTTCCTCTCACAGCTATTGCTAATCTTGAATATGCTCCCGGTATAAAAAGGATTGCGCGCTGGAACGGAAACCGCGCGGCACGGGTTAGCGCAGATATGAAGGATGACGTTCGTGACGATATCATGAAAGACCTTGAGGACAACTTTTTCCCAACTTGGGAAAAACAGTTCCCGGGTGTTGTTCGCGGTAGCATCGGACAAGCAGAAGGTCAAAAGCGTTTCTTTGAGGAACTAGTGCAGCTTAACCTGATTGCATTCTTCGTACTTTATATGATGCTTGCCATCGCATTCAAGAGCTATGCACAACCGATTGCCATTATGATCGCAATGCCATTTGCCTTTGTCGGGGCCGTATTTGCTCACTTTATAATGGGCATGACTGTAGGCCTCTTTAGTTTCTTTGGTATCGCAGCAGCAATCGGTGTTGTGATCAATGATAATCTAGTCTTAATGGATTACTATAACCGTCTAAGGCTACGTGGTATGGATGCCTATGAAGCAATTGTTGAAGCAGGCGTTGCACGTTTCCGTCCGATCATGCTGACAACGGTAACTACAATTATTGGTCTAGTCCCAATGATGCTGGAAAAATCAATTCAGGCAGCATTCTTGAAGCCAATCGTTCTCGCCCTTGCAGCAGGCGTTTTCATCGCTTTCTTTGTAACACTAATACTTGTTCCTAGTATGTGTGCTGCAGGTGCTGATATTTCAGCATTCTTCGGGCGTCTAAAAACTCGGATGTTTAAGAGAAACTCTGGCATTGAGGCTCCAAGCCAAGCCGAGTAAAGCAGCATTTCAGATATAAAAAAAGGGCAGGAAATTTAACCTGCCCTTTTTTATTTGTTTGATTTGTCTATCTTATCTAGTTCAAAATGCCGCAGCATGAGACCCAGGACGCCTAGGATCAGCAGCCCCCATCAATATACCATTTGGTGCAATAACAATTGATTGGGTAGACCCTAAAACTCTGTCACCTAAACTTGCTGCATCATCATTAACGTTATGCCCCATAGCCTTTAGAACACGGCGTGTGTCAATAGAATGGCCCGGTTCAACAAACAAACGGTCTGGAAACCATTGGTGGTGTATCCGCGGGGATGATGTTGCAGCTGCCGGATTCATATCAAAATCCATAACATTCAATATTGTTTGCAGGACAACCGTAATGATCGTGGAGCCGCCAGGGCTACCTGTCGCCATCAATGGCTCTCCGTCCTTGAATAGAAATACAGGTGTCATTGAACTTAAAGGGCGCTTACCTGCCTCAATTGCGTTTGCTTCGCCGCCCAGAAGACCGAATGCATTGGCAACACCCACTTTCGCTGAAAAATCATCCATTTCATTGTTCAACAAGAAACCAGCGCCAGCGACAGATTTGCCGTTCCCGTATGTAAAGTTAAGCGTATAGGTATTGGCAACCATATTTCCATCTTTATCAACAACAGAAAAGTGCGTCGTATCATTACTCTCATACGGTAACGCGGGTGCAGGAGCAATTTCAGTCGAAGGTGTTGCCTTTTCAAGATTGACCTTACTGCGAATGGAACTGGCATAGCTTTTATCGGTTAAAGCACTCACGGGTACGTCAAAATAATCGGGGTCACCAAGATACTTCGATCGATCAGCATAGGCATATTTCATTGTTTCAGTTAGCCGGTGAAGATAACCAGCACTATTATGGCCGAGCTCCTTAAGGTCCCACCCTTCAAGAACATTTAACATCTGTACAACATGTACCCCACCAGAAGACGGCGGCGGCATCGCAACAACCTTAAAGCCACGATAGGTACCAGATACAGCATCACGTTCACGAACTACATAGCTTTTCAAATCATCATGGGTGATAATACCGTTGTTTGCCTTCATTGTTTCAACAAACTTATCAGCAACCCAGCCTTCATAAAACCCCTTGGCTCCCTCGGCAGAGATAGCCTGAAGCGTCTTAGCAAGATCAGGCTGTCTAAATACCTCTCCTGCGGCATATGGCTCACCATCGGGCTTATAATAATAACTGGCCGTAGCTTTGTCAGTTTTTAGACGTTGTTGGAAACGGCTTAAACTATCAGCCAAGGCCCATGGCATTTCGAACCCATTTTCAGCAAGCCTGATAGCTGGCGCCATCACTTTTTCAAGCGGCATTGTTCCATATTTTTCTAATGCCTGTGTCAACCCCATTACGGTACCAGGAACACCCGTAGATTGATAACTAAACCTCGCTCTTGCATTATCTACATCACCTTTACTGTCCAGAAACAGGTCACGATGCGCCGCTTTTGGGGCCATTTCACGGTAATCAATGGCAATGGTACGATCTTCACCTTTAAGATAAACCATCATAAAGCCACCACCCCCGATATTACCTGCCTGCGGATGGGTAACAGCAAGAGCAAACCCTGTAGCAACAGCGGCATCTATAGCATTACCCCCTGCCCTCAGGATTTCCAGGCCAGCTTCACTGGCAAAATACTCCTGGCTAACAACCATGCCGTTCCGGGCAAGCGTTGGATGATGCTGTGTATTATACGTGATCAGCGGTGTATTTTGCTGTGCTTGCGCGGAGGAAAATACAAATAAGAAACTCAAAAGTATTAGTGATATGGACCGTAGATAATTCACGGAGCTACTCCTGCCCAGTTTGATATGCCTGATAAAGTAACAGCATCATAACAACTTTAAATCACAGGTCTATATCTCTAGTATCATGATGCTCAAATTAAATATTAAAGGCCTTTATATCCACGGGAATGATAAAGAAGCGTATCCTGCCGGCTACTATTCAAAACATCTTTAACAACACCGATAAAAATCGTATGCGATCCGTATTCTATGGCCTTGTCACGTTCACAAATTATTGTCGTAACGCTGTCTCGCAAGATTGGTAAATCATTTTCAACAAAGCCCCAGTCACCCTCTTCAAACCTTTCTTCGCCCTCAGCTCCTCCACTACATCGATTGGCAATATCAATATGATCAGAACTAAGAAGGTTAATGGCAAAGGTAGAGTGACAATGCATAACCTTGTGCATGGTGATAGAGCGGTTGATACAGACAAGCATAGAAGGCGGCGTCATTGAAACTGACGTAGTAGACGATGCTACCATTGCATGTGGCACCCCCTCAAAAACCGATGAAATTACAGTTACATTCTGCGCAAAAGACTGCATCGCTTCTTTTAATTTATTATCAACCGAATTCATCACAACAACCAATTCATAAAATTACATTCCTCAAGAACTATATGATCCAAATATCATGACAAAGTTCTTACATATTTTCTAACATACGTAAAATATGTAGTATTTGAAGTAGGTTTACCATCATCATAAAACCGTTACCTACTTGAAAAAATCATAAATTTAGTGTTGTTTCCCTAAAACTTAGCTTTATGGAGAGATATTATGAAAACACGTGCAGCTGTAGCCTGGAAAGCAGGCAGTCCTCTATCCATTGAAGATGTTGACCTTACGGGCCCTAAGGCTGGTGAGGTCCTTGTAGAAATTAAAGCTACAGGTGTTTGTCATACTGATGCCTTCACACTTTCTGGCGATGATCCGGAAGGTGCTTTTCCTGCCATATTAGGCCATGAAGGTGCCGGAGTTGTTCTGGAAATCGGCGAAGGTGTAACCAGTTTAAAACCTGGTGATCATGTGATTCCACTATATACACCTGAATGTCGGGAATGCGACTATTGCCTACATCCCAAAACAAACTTATGTCAAAAAATTAGAGACACACAAGGCCGCGGCGTTATGCCAGACGGGACAAGCCGCTTCTCAATCGACGGACAACCAATCCTTCACTATATGGGGTGCTCTACCTTCGCCAACCATACCGTTTTACCCGAAATCGCTCTTGCGAAGGTTCGCAACGACGCGCCTTTTGACAAAATTTGCTACATAGGATGCGGTGTTACCACCGGAGTCGGTGCCGTTGCATTTGATGCCAAAGTGGAGCCAGGATCTAACGTCGTTGTTTTTGGTTTAGGCGGTATTGGCCTAAATGTTATCCAGGGTGCGCGTATGGTAGGCGCCAATAAGATTGTTGGTGTTGACATTAGTAACGCCCGTGAAGGGATAGCTCGCCATTTTGGTATGACAGACTTTGTAAACCCTAAAGAATGTGACGCAATGGAAGCCATATTGGATATTACAAATGGCGGTGCTGATTACAGTTTTGAATGTATTGGTAACATCAATACGATGCGTCAAGCACTTGAATGTTGCCATAAAGGTTGGGGGGAGAGCATTATTATCGGTGTTGCGGGCGCCGGTCAAGAAATCTCAACCAGACCATTCCAATTGGTAACCGGCCGTGTATGGCGTGGCTCTGCATTTGGCGGCGCACGGGGGCGCACTGATGTTCCTAAAATCGTTGATTGGTATATGGATGGTAAAATCAATATTGATGATCTAATCACACATAAAATGCCACTTGATGATATCAACAAAGCTTTTGATCTCATGCATAACGGCGAAAGCATTCGCAGTGTAGTAGAATTTTAATGGAAACTATCAGCGAAGTAATTTGCTTTGGCGGTAAACAAGGTGTGTACCGCCACACATCAAGCACAACAAACTGCCAAATGGAGTTTTCTGTTTACACACCACCGCAGGCCCTAAATGGCAATAAAGTACCCATTGTATGGTATCTGTCTGGCCTGACTTGTACACAGGATAATGCAACGACAAAAGCTGGGTTCCAGCGTATAGCCGCTGAACTTGGCTTAATGATCGTCTGCCCAGATACATCACCGCGAGGTGACGGCGTTGCTGATAATGACAGCTATGACCTGGGGCAAGGTGCTGGATTTTATTTGAACGCTACACAAACGCCGTGGCAGTCACACTTTCAAATGTATGACTATATTGTAAAAGAGTTGCCTGCATTCATCGCCATCCATTTCCCTGTGAATATGTCACAGCAGAGTATAATGGGCCATTCAATGGGCGGGCACGGCGCTCTAACAATAGCCTTAAAAAACAAAGATACTTATAAAAGTGTCTCGGCTTTCTCTCCCATCGTTTCACCGATAAGTTGCCCATGGGGCAAGAAAGCATTAACCGCCTATTTAGGCCCTGACCCGGATACGTGGAAAGAGTATGACGCTTGTGAATTATTAAAACAGTATGGCCCCATTGAGAGTAACATACTTATCGACCAAGGCTTATCTGACCCATTTCTTGAGAACGAGCTTAAACCGCATTTATTCTCAGACGCTTGTGTTGAAAAGCAACAAAACATCACCCTTCGCCAACACGAAGGATATGATCATAGTTACTTTTTCATCGCCAGCTTTTTTGAGGACCATTTGAGGCACCACAATCAGTACCTGAGGTGATACTATCGATTATTCGACTGTTACAGATTTAGCCAAGTTTCTTGGCTGATCTGCATCAGTTCCCTTTTCGACTGCAGCATAATACGCTAACAATTGAACCGGAACGGCATAAAGAATAGGGCTGACCAAGGCACATGCTTTTGGCATTTTAAACGACAATAGCTTTTCACTGCCACCAACAACCGCATCAGCTTCTCGGTCTGAAATAATAATAACCTTGCCTTGACGCGCCATAATTTCCTGTAAATTTGACACGGTTTTATCAAATAAATCGTCATTAGGAGCCAAACCAATAACTGGTACATTCTCATCGATCAGTGCAATCGGACCATGTTTTAACTCACCTGCCGCATACCCTTCTGCATGGATATAACTTATTTCCTTTAACTTTAAAGCACCTTCCATTGCAATTGCTGAATGCGTCCCTCTCCCCACAAAAAGGATATCGCGCGCTTTGGCAATATAATGGGCAATTTTCTCAATATCTTTGTGATTATTTAAAATATCAGAGATCAACCTTGGAACTTCCTCCAGGTTATCTATTACAGTTTTTACACCATTATCATCAAGTTCACCCCGAACATAGGCGACTTCAATCGCCAACGCTGCAAGCACAACTAGCTGACATGTAAAAGCTTTGGTACTAGCAACTCCAATCTCAGGCCCTGCATAAATAGGAAATACCATGTCAGACTCTCTCGACATGGAGGATTCTTCAGCATTCAAGATCGAAAGAATAGTTTGGCCTGCCGACTTTGCATGCTTGAGTGCGGCCAAAGTATCTGCAGTCTCTCCTGACTGTGAAATAAATACAGCCAAACCACCATCCATATAAACAGGATCGCGGTATCTAAATTCTGACGCTATATCAACTTCAACAGGAATACGCGCCATTTTTTCTAACCAGAATTTCGCCACCTGTGCAGCATAGTAACTCGTACCACAGGCAATAATGGTTATTTTACTTACTTCAGAAAAGTCGAAACCCTCTACAGGTAACGTTATTTTACAGGCATTTTGATCAAAATATTTCCCAATTGTTTGCGCAAGGATAAATGGCTGCTCAAAAATTTCCTTTTGCATGAAATGACGGTAATTACCCTTATCCGCAAATGTGTTGGAAACCTGTGAATAAGTAATAGGCCGCGCAACCTCTTCGCCTGTCATATCAAATACAGATACAGAATCGCGGGATATTTGAGCCCAGTCACCTTCTTCAAGATAGATCAACTTATTTGACAGGCTCGCAAGAGCGATAGCATCAGACCCTAAATAATTCTCTGTTTGCCCAAGGCCAATAACTAACGGGCTACCCCGCCGCGCTGCATAAATCGTGTTATTGTTATCATTAACTAATATAGCTAATGCAAAGGCCCCTTCGATACGCTTCAGTGTTTTAAAGATAGCATTTTTCGCATCAATACCGCTGGTAAGGTAATCCGTTATTAATCGTGCGACGACTTCGGTATCCGTCTCACCCTCAAATTGATGGCCTTTATCTATCAACTCTTTTTTGAGTGATGCAAAATTCTCTATAATGCCATTATGAACAACTGCTAACTTATCAGTCATATGTGGATGGGCGTTTACTTCTACTGCTTCACCGTGCGTTGCCCAACGAGTATGCCCGATACCAATATCGCCTTTGACCGGCCGCTCAACAAGCTTACTGTCAAGCGCAGCAATTTTCCCAACCGCACGGCAGCGGTGCAAATCACCATCATGTAGCGTTGCAACACCTGCGGAATCGTACCCACGATACTCAAGGCGATGCAGTGCCTCCATCATACGTGGGACAGTATTTGTAACCCCAACAATTCCTACAATGCCGCACATTACTCTTGTTCCTTCTTAGCCAGCTTGTCAGACCTGAATTTTGCTGCAAACCCATCAATTTGCTTTTGTTTCGCCCTTGTTACACCCAGAGCATCAATGTCAATATCGCTTGAAATAACGCTACCTGCCCCAATGATCGCACCGTTACCTATAGTAACAGGCGCAACCAATGCCGTATTTGATCCGATAAAGGCGCCGTCACCAACCACTGTTTGGTATTTGAAAAAGCCGTCATAATTACATGTGATTGTTCCAGCGCCAATATTAGCGCCCGCACCAACCTGTGCGTCACCAATATAAGACAGATGACTAACTTTAGCACCGTTACCTAATTTCGCTTTCTTCACTTCTACAAAATTACCGATTTTAGCTTTTTCACCAACATCAGCGCCAGGGCGAAGCCTTGCGTATGGGCCAATACTTGCGCCCTCTCCAACAATTGCCCCCTCAAGATGACTAAAAGCTTTTATTCTAGCGCCATTATGCACAGTAACACCCGGGCCAAAATATACATTCGGTTCAATAACTACGTCATTTGCTATTTTTGTATCGTCTGCGAAATAAACTGTGGCTGGGTCTATTAATGTCACACCAGTATTCATCATTTCACGGCGACGTTTAATTTGAAAAGCATTTTCAGCAACTGCAAGATCAGCCCGGCTGTTAACCCCCATAACATCATGCTCTTCGGCTTTAACAACGACAGTTTTAACGCCGTCCGCCCGCGCTCGCTCCACTAAATCTGTAAGATAATATTCGCCAGCAGCATTATCATTCGACAGGCTATCCAACCATTCAAATAATTTATCGCCGTCTACAACCATCATACCGGAATTACATAAGGTGATAGCTCGCTCAGCGTCATTTGCATCTTTATATTCGACGATACGCTCTAAACTATCATCTTCTGCCAATACAAGACGACCATAACGCCCGGGGTTTTCAGCATCAAAGCCAAGAACAACAATACCCGGTTGCTCACCCTCTATATTTTTTGCCGCCAACATTTTCTGCATAACTTCGAGGGGTATGAAGGGCGTATCACCAAAAAGAATAATAACATCACCGCTACAGCCTTCAAGCGCGTTACATGCCATCATCACCGCATGGCCTGTACCCAGTTGCTCTTCTTGAACAGCAAACTTTGCTTTATACTCTGTTGTACCAACCGCTTCTTCTACTTGTTCGCGACCAGATCCAATAATTAAAACTTGTTGTTCACAGCCTAACAAATGCACCGTGTCCATCAAATGAAACAGCATTGGTTTTGCAGCGATCTCATGCAAAACTTTATGCTTTGTTGATTTCATTCGTGTACCTTGTCCAGCAGCAAGAATGACAGCAGCGGTATTACGCATAAAATAATCTCTCAAAAGCAAATATATCTATAAATAATGTCAAATTTTGCAGAGCTTGACACCTAACCCTAAAAAAAAACCTAATTTTACAAATTCTGAGGAAATTTCCTTGTGGGTAGTCGTAAATATATTTTATTGGTCCGAAAACATTTGCCTAAGCGAAATTAAATGCCAGCTTGCTTTAGACTGTTTTTTCGCTGCAATTGTATCTTTATGGCGCCAAAACCGTTTCAAACTCCATTGTTCAATACCGGAAATAATGGAAGAACCAAAGCCGGGTAAAATGTTAAAAGGATTATGCCGGCTATACGCCCATATCTCAAGGCGACTTTCACCGTCTTCAGCTTGCCCCCGTCCGTGGAAACCATTGGTATTTGCGATCACAAGCGTACCTGCCTTAACGGTTATACCTGCGGGGTTTGGCAGCGCCATTTCTTTCAAATCATTATCGTCGGCCCTAAAAGATCCTTTTTCTGAATATCCGTCAGCGATAGACCGCGCTTTTACACTACGAGTATATTCCCATTTCAATCTTTTCAGCGTCAAGCGGTGCGACCCTTTAACATAGGTGAATGGTCCGTGCTTTTCTTCCACATCCTGTAAAAACAACCAAGCCTTCATTGTGGGATGAAATGTATCAGAGTGCATAGTTTTTTGTGGGTCACGTTTACCATCAACAAAACCATTACGGATACGTTGAATATAAACCAACGGCCGATGCCATTTTGCACCCGTATAATGCAATCGACCAAGAAATTCTTTATTTTCAATGACTTTTGAAAATATTTTCGACTGCCCTAACGCTTCCGTATCTAAAAGTATCCGTTGTGTATAGGTGTTACCTTGCACCATTTGACGCGCTTCAACATCCAAACTTTGTGCATTTTCACAAAGTAGTTGTACCGTTTCCTGATCAATAAAATCGGGAATAACAACATATCCATCACGGTGATATGCTGATCGCTCATCTTTTGGCATCATCGGCGCTAACATAAACCAACGTATGTGCGCGACAGTATGTGCCGCAACAACACGAATGATATGCAATCCAAACCTATTCAAAAACTTAGACCCAACAACTGGATTACTCTTGAATGATTTAGCTTGTCCAAATAGCCCTAAGATCCAAATCGGCAGCATATATATTTTCAATAAATTTTGCATAATCGCTTTATAAGAATTGCTTATGGCTTTTTAAAGACTTTACCGTCTTTCATCACAAATTTCACACGTCGCAGAACGCTTAAATCATCCAAAGGATTACCGTCAACAGCGATAATATCAGCTAGATAATCATGCTCCAACTGACCCAGCTTATCAATATTCATCAATTTAGCCGCCGTAAGTGTAGCAGCTTTGATCGTTTCCAAGTTTGATAGACCATACGCATTCAGCAACTCCAACTCTCGTACATTATCACCGTGCGTAAAAACGCCGACATCACTACCATTACAAATTTCTACGCCAACCTCAATTGCACGCTGCATCGATATGCGCTTGGCCGCAATTCTCGCCGGTTCATTTTCCTTTGACCCGTCCCAGCCGCGATAACGGGAGATCGCATCACCCGCGGCAACAGTCGGGCAAAAAATAACACCTTTTTCCGCCATCAGTTTAAATGTTTCTATACTGCCACCATCGCCGTGCTCGATGCTCTGCACACCTGCCAAGATTGCACGCCGCATCGCCTCATCAGACGCCGCATGTGCAACAGCAGGCCTACCGCTATCGTTTGCAATTCGAACTATTGTTTTCAATTCATCAAGTGTAAAGGTTGGCTTTGCTTCACCATTTGGTCCCCAGCGATAATCTGCATATACCTTAATAATATCAGCACCTTTACCAATTTGATCACGAACAACACGCACCAGATCAGCGCCGTCAACAGGCTCAGCCCCCAAGTTTATATGATGCGAAAGATCAAATCCTTTAGGGCCATAACTTCCTGTTGAAACAATTGCCCTACCCGCAACGATTAAACGCGGCCCTTGAATAACACCTTTATTAAGAGCATCGCGGATACCAACATCCATATAGCCCGCACCTTCGCTACCCAAATCACGCAAGGACGTAAATCCAGCCTCGAGTGTCGCCCTTAAATGATTACCTGCCCTCAGGGTGCGTTCTGCCCAGCTTTCACGCAGAACCTGATCAGTCCATGAAACTTCATTATAGGGATGTAATAAGACATGGCTGTGTGCATCAATCAACCCCGGCATAAGTGTAAGACCAGTTAGATCAATAGTTTTTACAGAGGCATCATGTGAAATATTTTCGCCAATCGCTTTGATTTTACCACCATCAACCAGAATCTTGATACCGGATAAAGTTTCCCCGGTTACAACATCCAACACATAAGAAGGTTTCAGAAGAATTTCATCGCTTTTCACCGAGAAAAAACCCAATAATACCAACAAAATACTTGCAATAGATTTGCTAAAAAAATGCATTAGATATCCCCGTGTGAACAATGAAACCCTTTGTTTACATTAGCAGGCATTTAGATTAAAAAAAGCCAATTCATAATTAATACAACCCATTATTTGGAGCCGTTATGTCAACACCTTATCCGAGTTTGTTCGAACCTTTTAAATTAGGCGCCCTTGAACTTTCTAATCGTATTATCATGGCTCCAATGACACGAACATCGTCCCCTGGAAACGTCCCCAATGAAAACAATGTTGCCTACTACAGGCGCCGCGCCGAAGGTGGTGTTGGCCTGATTGTAACGGAAGGCACCTGCGTTAATCATCCAGCAGCAAGCGGGTATCCGAATGTACCTTTCTTTTACGGTGAAGGTGCACTTGAAGGTTGGAGAAAAGTTGTGGATGCTGTCCATGATGCCGGAGGGAAAATCATGCCACAGCTTTGGCATGTTGGTGCCGTGCGCCGCCCGGGTATTGAGCCCGACCCAGAAGTGCCGGGGTACGGCCCGTCTGGCATGGTATCCAAAGGTAAAAAACGCTGCCACGAAATGTCTGAGCAAGATATTTTGGATGTGATTGAAGCATTTGCACAAGCCGCAGCAGACGCAAAAGCTGTTGGTTTTGACGGCGTTGAAGTCCACGGTGCCCACGGCTATCTTATAGACCAGTTTTTCTGGGCTGATCTGAATGAGCGAACTGACAAATGGGGCGGTGACCTTGCAGGCCGCACACGATTCGCGGCCGAAATTGTAAAAGCCATTAAAAAACGTACCGGCTCTGACTTCCCGGTCATTCTGCGCTGGTCACAGTGGAAAATGCAGGAATACACCGCAAAACTTGTAAACACACCAGAGGAAATGGAAACATTTTTAGCCCCCCTTGTAGAAGCTGGGGTTGATATCTTCCATTGTTCAACACGTCGGTTCTGGGACCCTGAATTTGAAGGCAGCACCCTAAACCTTGCTGGCTGGGTGAAAAAAATCACCGGAAAACCGACAATCACTGTCGGAAGTGTCGGTCTTGACAATGATTTCATCAATGAAGGCAGCCCGGTCTTTAAGGAAGCAAATACATCTGACCTGTCAGAGCTGGAAGCACGCATGCAAGCGGGCGAATTCGACCTTGCTGCTGTAGGGCGTGCATTAATTGCAAACCCGAACTGGGCAAATCAAGTTAAAGACGGCAACATGGATAGCTTGAAACCATACCAGAAAGAAATGCTAGCTGAGCTTGTTTAAAACAAGCTGAATTGGCCACCTATTGAGAGAGGCTTTTCAAACAAACCTCTCTCAAGCTTATCGAATGATGTTGTCATTCCAAGCCTATTACTGATTTTGTAGAATCGGGTTTTCAACAAATCGGCCTCAACACCCACACCTTTCATACGGTGCCCGAAACGTTTGTCGTTTGCCTTACCACCGCGCATGGCAAGTAATCGGTTCATCACTCTCTTCTTACGGTCTGGAAAATGCGTTTCCAGCCATTCTTCAAAAAGGCCGTGTAATTCAAGCGGCAACCTCAGCAAAATAAACGCTGCCCTCAACGCTCCCGCCTTCTTACAAGCGATTAAAATATTTTCCATTTCATGATCATTTAGAGCCGGGATCACAGGTGCGAACATTATCGAAACAGGAATACCTTCACCGGCAAAGGCACGTATCGCATCCAAACGTTTTTGCGGCGTACTCGCACGCGGCTCCATAACACGTGAAAGCTTTGGGTCTAATGTCGTCACAGAAAAAGCAACCCGTATAAGGTTCAACTTGGACATATCCTTGATGATATCCATGTCACGTAACATTAACGCTGATTTGGTCAAAATCGTCACTGGGTGTTTACATTCCAAGAGAACTTCCAGTATCTGCCGCGTAATTTCATATTGTTTTTCGATGGGTTGATAGGGATCAGTATTTGTTCCCATTGCGATTGGTGCTGGCGAGTAAGTTTTCTTTGATAATTCATTTCGCAGCAATTCAGCAGCATTGGGTTTTGCAAACAATCGAGTTTCAAAATCAAGGCCCGGTGACAGCCCCATATATGCATGGCTTGGTCTGGCAAAACAATAAATACATCCGTGTTCACAGCCTCTGTAGGCGTTTATTGAACGGTCAAACGGAATATCGGGAGATGTGTTTTTGGTAATAATATGCTTGGGAGTTTCAAGAAAAACACTCGTATTTATCTGCCGTGCGTTTTCATATCCGGTCCAGCCATCATCAAATTGCTCAACTCTAGTTGGCTCAAAGCGCCCAGAAGTGTTAGAACACGCACCGCGTCCGTTCGGTGCATGCCCACGATCATATTGGCCAAATAGAAACGGTTTATTTTGTTCCATGATTATAAATAACACAAGAACAAAAAGTGAACAATTAAATTATTACAGCTATCAACTTAAGCAATAGAAGACAAAAAATCTTCTTCTGCCATTGGCTTACCAATAAGAAAACCTTGCGCGTAATCCGCGCCCAAGATATTCACTAATTGAAGGTGGTCATTGCTTTCAACCCCTTCCAACGTACATGCCATATCAAGCTTGTGTGCCAGTGAAATCGCAGATTCGAGAATAGTATGCGCTGAGGCATCCTTTAGGGCACGCGCCAAAAATTTACGGTCAATCACTACTTCATCAAAAGGAATATCTTCCATCTCAAGCAGGACAGCATAACCCGCGCCAAAATCATCAAGCGCCAATTTAAATCCACGCTCTTTGAGTAATCTGAGCGTTTCAAGCGGTGTCTTTTGATCAATATCGAGATCAGATTCGGTGACTTCAAGCGTCACCTCATTTGTGTTAACAGTATACTGATCTGCCAAGCCTGATACTACATCAGCAAAGTCAGTGTTTCGCAAATTTTCGCTCGACACATTAACCCATATCTTGGTGTCTTTGGCCGCACCGCTCCACCTGCCCTTAATCTTGAATGCAAGCTCAATCATCCGGTATGCGAGCAAATCCATATGGCCTTGTTCACGTGCGAGCTTTACAATCGCGCTAGCCCCAAGCAAGCCACCACTCGGCGCTTGCCAGCGTGCAAAACATTCAGCACCAATAATTTTGCCACTTTTCATATCTTTTTTGGGTTGAAAAACAGCTGCCAGGCCATCAGTCATCAGACCGCGCATAAACTCGCTTTCAGCCAAAACAGTTTCAGAGCCAACCAAACGATTTGCACGCACATGGGCAATATCTTTGAAGGCGGTCAAAAATGCCATTTCACTTAATGGGCGCTCAAGAACAGCAAGTAAATTGATGCTATGGGCTAACGCAGTTGCCTGAACATGAGGAAAGTCTTCTTCAAGCGCACTGCCAATGAGAATTAATCCGGGATCATATGGTAACATTGCGATCACGCCGATCAAATCTAACGCTTTCAGGCCCGATGTTTCACTATCACAAATAATATAATCATACCGTTCAGCTTCCAGCACTTCGAAAGCACGTTCCCGCTCTGAAACATAAGCGGCAATCATATCGACTGAGCGAAAATGCGCCGCAAACATATCCTGAATAGTATGAGATGCGTCAATGACAAGAATACGGGTGCTCACAGAACCAATTCCTTATGAAAGTAAATGTCACAGCAGTATGACGTGCCAAACCTTAACATAAATAAAAAAAGGGCCGCAAAAAGGGCCCTTTTTTTATTATTTTATTCATAAACTTTATTCAGGTGTTTTAAACCGTAGTATCGGGCTACGTGCAGCCCTGGTTTCATCTAGCCGTTTCATCGGTGCATAATATGGTGCGCCCTCAAAACGTTCTACCTCTTGATCTTTCGCAGCCTTAGCAAGCCCGCGCATTGAGCGGATAAACTGATCCATATTATATTTGGATTCGGTTTCTGTAGGTTCAACAAGCATTGCACCGTGCACAACCAACGGGAAATACATCGTCATTGGGTGGTAGCCTTCGTCGATCATAGCTTTAGCAAAATCAAGCGTCGTCACTCCAGTGTCTTTCAGGAAACGATCATCAAACAGTGCTTCATGTTTGCAAGGCCCTTCAAAAGACGCTGACATCAGATCCGAAAGGCTCGCAAGCACATAGTTAGCATTCAATACAGCGTCTTCGGCTGCCTGTTTAATACCGTCCACACCGTGACTAAGCATGTAAGAAAGTGCGCGAACATACATCCCCATTTGACCGTGGAAACCTGTTAAACGACCAAGCGATGTTTCACTATCGCCGTCTCCCCACTCCTTAAGGTCAAGCACTTCACCGTCTGTTACAACATAAGGCAGGGGCACGAAGTCCTTCAATGCATCAGAAAATACAACTGGTCCTGAACCCGGACCACCACCGCCGTGTGGTGTTGAGAATGTTTTATGCAAATTGATATGCATGGCATCAACACCCAGGTCACCCGGGCGAACCTTACCCATAATCGCGTTGAAATTCGCGCCGTCACAGTAGAAAAAGGCTCCTGCCTCGTGAACAGCATCAGCAATTTCACGGATTTCACTTTCAAACAAACCACATGTATTTGGATTTGTAAGCATGACGCAAGCAACCGTGTCATCCAGTGCAGCCTTCAGGGCATCCAAATCCACTCGGCCATTATCTTTTGCGGGAATGTCTTTTACTTTATAGCCACAGAATGCAGCTGTTGCAGGGTTTGTACCGTGTGCTGATTCAGGGCAAAGAACAACCTCACGCGCATCGCCTCGCGCTTCAAGCGCCGCGCGAATAGCCATAACACCGCATAGCTCACCGTGAGCACCAGCCTTTGGTGACAAGGCAACGGAAGGGAGGCCTGTTAGTGTTTTCAACCAATGGCTTAATTCCTCCATCAGTTCCAAAGCCCCTTGAACTGTAGACGTTGGCTGAAGCGGATGAACATCACCAAATCCCGAAAGGCGTGCCATTTTCTCATTTAGCCTCGGGTTATGCTTCATCGTGCATGACCCAAGCGGGAAAACCCCCATATCGATGCCATAGTTTTTACGGCTCAATCGTGTGAAATGCCGCATTGCATCTGGCTCCGAAAGCCCCGGGCATGCAATCTCACTTGTACGTTCTAAGCCACCAAGCGATAGCTCAAAATCATCAACATCAATAATATCAACGCCCGTCGTATCGCGGTTACCAATTTCAAAAATCAACTGCTCTTCGAGGCGCAAACCTTTGTGACCAGAAAAACTCTCAAAACCTTGATCCGGTGAAGCTAACTCTTCAACGCCTGTAGGGCGACCAGCAGAATTCATACTCATGACAATTCCTCCTGAAGGGCGGTTTTGAGCGCCTCAATATCTTCGGGTAACACAGTTTCAGTAGCAGCAACCAGCAAGAGGTCATCAAAACCAGCATCAGGATACAATCGACTTACAGGGACACCAGCAAGGATATCCTTCCCAGCTAATGCTTCCACAACACCATTTGCATTTTTTGACAACTTGACTGTAATTTCATTGAAGAAGGTATCATTCAATACCTCGATACCGTCCACGGAATTTAGTGCCGCCTTCAGGTCACTTGTCGCTTTATGATTAACCAGCGCAAGCTTCTTCAAACCCTTTTCACCCAGCAAACTCATGTGCACTGTAAAGGCAAGTGAACAAAGGCCCGAATTTGTGCAAATGTTCGATGTCGCCTTCTCGCGGCGGATATGCTGCTCGCGCGTTGAAAGTGTTAGAACAAATCCACGCTTTCCATCTGCGTCAACGGTTTCACCGCATAAACGTCCGGGCATTTGGCGAACATATTTTTGATTAGTGGCAAATAATCCAAGGTACGGGCCGCCAAAGTTGAGGCCATTACCAATTGATTGACCTTCACCGACAACAATATCAGCCCCCATTTCGCCCGGACTCATCATCGCGCCGAGTGAGACAACTTCAGTCACTACAACAACTAATAGGGCCTTCTTCGCGTGCGCGGCCTCTGCGACGGGGCGCAAATCAAGAACATGGCCAAACACATTTGGGTTCTGGACAATCACACAGCTTGTTTGATCATCAATCGCCTCGATCACAGCATCAAGCTCGGCCTGCGGATCACTTGGGTTTGGTACAAGAAGCTCGAGCACATCATCGGTGAACTGCGTTGTTGTCTCGGACACTGCACGGTAGTGGGCGTGCAAACTACCGGCTAGAATGGCCTTTTTCTTACGCGTCACCCGCCGCGCCATCATTATGGCCTCACCGCACCCTGTTGATCCATCATACATGCTGGCATTCGCAACATCCATACCTGTCAATTCGGCAACTTGTGTTTGAAATTCAAAGAGATACTGAAGTGTTCCCTGCGCGATCTCAGGTTGATACGGTGTATAAGCCGTTAAAAACTCACCGCGCTGGATAACATAATCCACAGTAGCAGGCACATGATGCTTATAAGCGCCAGCGCCTACGAAAAATGGCACACTGCTTGCTGCCGTATTTTTTGCAGATAATTTTGATAAATGACGTTCAACAGCCAATTCGCTTTGATGATTTGGCAAATCGATTGACGGATTCAAAACAGCACCCGGTACATCATTAAAGAGGTCATCAATGTTACCAACACCGATTTTGGTAAGCATTGCGTTCCTGTCTTCGTTTGTCAGCGGCAAATAGCGCATCGAAACACTCCTGATTTTCTTAAAACAAAAAAGGCGCTGTATATTTACAGCGCCTCAAACAAACTCTTTATTCTAACCCTGCAACGAAATCATTGTATGCAGCTTCATCCATCATACCGTCTAATTCACCAGTATCAGCGATTGACATTTTGAAGAACCAACCGCCATCAGTAGGCGAAGTGTTCACAAGCGCTGGTTCGCCCTCCAGGTCACTGTTTACTTCTGTGATATCACCACTCAACGGCGCATATACTTCGCTCGCAGCTTTTACCGATTCGACAACGGCAACTTCGTCGCCTGTACCAAATGTTACACCAACTTCTGGTAACTCGACAAATACGACATCACCCAAGGCTTTTTGCGCATAATCTGTGATACCAACAGTTGCGATATTACCATCAACAACAATCCATTCATGCTCATCAGTATATTTAATCATGATCGTTTCCTCATTCTTCCCAATAATTTACGATTAATCAGCGAATTAAGATTAAACTGTTTTTCGTTTATAGCGCTGCGGTACAAACGGTGTTGCTGCAACTTTTGCCGCAAGCGATTTGCCGCGCACTAACAATTGAATTTCTGTACCATTTTCGGCAAATGCTTTTGGAACATATCCCATAGCAATGGGGGCGCCCAAAGTAGGCCCAAAGCCACCAGATGTAACCTTGCCAATTTCATTGCCACTCAGATCGGTAATAATAACGCCTTCTCTTGCAGGGGCACGGCCTTCGGGCAAAATGCCAACACGGACGTTATCAGCACCCTTTTCAAGCTCGCTCAGAATACGGTCACCGCCTGCAAAGTCACCAGCCTCGCGGCGCTTTTTCCCCAAGGCAAATGTAACAGACGCCGCAACAGGGCTAATCGTTTCATTAAAATCATGGCCAGACAGGCATAACCCTGCCTCAAGGCGCAGGCTATCACGAGCACCAAGACCGATTAGCTCGACATCATCATTCATTAAAAGGCGTTTGGAAAATGCTTCAGCTTCATCCATAGGCACTGAGATCTCATAGCCATCTTCACCTGTGTAACCTGAACGCGACACCCAGCACACCACGCCTTCAAGCGTGACCATTGTTGCTTCCATAAAGGATAAATCCGCAACCTCTGGCGCTAGCTTTGCCAAAACTGCTTCAGCCTTTGGCCCTTGCAGGGCAATTAAGGCGCGGTCTTCAAGAGGCTCAAGCGCGATCTTATCGCCAAGTTTCTCCTCTAAAATCGCGTAATCTTTTTCCTTACAAGCCGCATTCACAACAACATACAATGTACCTTCTGGTTCAAAGGTTCTTGTCACCATCAAATCATCTTCAATGCCGCCTTGATCATTCAAGAGAAGCGTGTAGCGCATTTTCCCTGGCTTCAAGATCTGAAGTGCGCCCGGCATGATCTCTTCAATTGCCGCAGCAGGGTCGCTGCCATCAAGTGAACGGATATAAGCTTGCCCCATATGCGAAACATCGAACAACCCGGCAGCTTCGCGGGTATGTAAATGTTCTTTCATAATACCTAAAGGGTATTGCACTGGCATTGCATAGCCTGCGAATGGCACCATTTTGCCGCCATTTTCAACATGAAGTTCATAAAGGGGAGTTTTCAGTAAAGTCTGATCTGCTGACATAAAAGTCTCCGCGCACATTTACAGTCAGCAAAAGCCAACTTTGATAATTAATGTGCCTCCTCTGTCACGGAACCTGAGAGATTTCATTATGCAAATACATAATTTACCCCGTCGGTGAGAAGCCAAAACTTCTACTTTCCAGAGCGTCACACGCGGCTTAGCGGTCCTTTTGCCTGAGAGTTTCCGAGGCGGTTGCTCCTTCGGCGTTGATTAATCAATCTCTCCCGCAGCGCGTCAATATCTCAAAAGATATATGCGACGTACTTTATTTTGCCCGCGATAATAGGCATTAGTTGAAGAGAGTCAATCGAGGAAATAGAAAATCAATTCGGGTAAGTTGAGATCAAAGAAAACTACCTTTGCAAATTGAAAACAACATCTTCTGGCGCTATTTGCAAACCGAGTAAAACCTCGTAATTGTACCGTCGGGTTTGTTCTATTGTAGGTATATACTGACCAACAACCTCGCGGCTCACTGCATAACCGTTTTCATCAAAAACAAGTGTAGTTTCAAATATCTTTTTTGATACGATTTGACTGTTATCTCTCAATATTGCGACAAAATATGGGAGTGTAATTGTCGTATCTTTTAGCGCAGGACCAGATTGAGCCGAAATTTCAAATGATGTTTCCCCAACAACACTCGAACCTTCACTACATTCGCTTTGTATTTGAAGAATAGAAGCCGTAAAAGCGACATCATCCGTTGTTTGGCCGCTACCTTCAAACTTTGTAAATGTTCCAAGATCGCCAACAACCGCAACAGCCGGGCACCTTGACACAACGACCTCTAGCGGGTTCCGATTACACGCAGCAATAATCAAAAGAAGAACCGCAGAAACAAACAAACGAATAGTCATTTAAAACCTTTCAATACTACTCCAGAGGACAAGTGTTCAATTAACCAAACATCGTCGCCGCGATCATAGGGACCAGCAAGCAAAAGAGCAAGCTCAGAAAACAGCCAAATTATAATGTCATTTTCATGTCCTATTTTCCCAAACAGGGCAGGTTATTTAAGGAAATTCTTTAGCATTTCAAACTCAATTGCTTGACCCGGGCAGGATGCATCGCTAGCTAGAGGATATAGCAATATTTATACAGAGGCAGATATGCTTGAGCAACAATCGGTAAAAATTTTACTCGCAAATCCACGTGGATTTTGTGCAGGTGTGGACCGTGCTATCAAAATCGTTGAACTATCGATCGAGAAATTTGGTGCTCCGGTATATGTCCGTCATGAAATAGTTCATAACCGTTATGTCGTTGAAGGTCTGGAAGCAAAAGGCGCCGTATTTGTTGATGAACTTGATGAAGTGCCCGAAGGGGCACCTGTTGTATTTTCAGCGCACGGTGTACCAAAATCTGTACCAACAGCAGCCGAAGCCAGACAAATGGTGTATGTTGATGCAACCTGCCCACTTGTATCAAAAGTGCACCGGCAAGTAGAAAGGCATCATGCATCTGGCAAACATATTTTGATGATCGGTCACGAAGGTCACCCGGAAGTCATTGGAACAATGGGGCAAATAGAAGACGGGGCCATGACACTTGTGGAGACCGTTGAAGACGCGGAAACTATTGAATTAGGCGAAACTGCCAACCTGTCCTTTGTTACTCAAACTACCCTTTCTGTAGACGACACCAGCGAGATTGTAGAGATATTAGAGAGGCGTTTTCCCAATATAACATCGCCAAAAAAAGAAGATATTTGTTACGCCACCACGAACAGACAAACCGCAGTTAAGGCGATTGCAGAGCAAGCTGACAGGGTTATTGTAATCGGGGCACCTAATTCATCCAACAGTATGCGCCTTGTGGAAGTATCCGAAAAAATGGGATGCAGCGCGCGACTGGTTCAACGGGCAAAGGATCTGGACTGGGATTGGCTTGGCGGCGGTAAAACGATCGGTATAAGTGCCGGTGCTAGTGCCCCAGAAATACTAGTCAGCGAGGTCATTGATGCAATCAAGGCAAAAAAGACGGCCTCTGTAGAATTAGTAACAACTGCTGAAGAAGACGTTGTTTTCAAAGTGCCACCAATCTTAAAAGATGTTTCGTAATGGCGGTCTATACACATATCGACGAAAACTCCCTCAGCCTGTTTCTAGAACGTTATGATATTGGGTCTCCTACTAGCTTTAAGGGTATTGCTGAAGGCGTAGAAAATTCAAATTATTTTCTAGAAACAACCAACAATGCCAAAAAAGCAGCCCGTTACATTCTTACCATTTATGAAAAACGCGCTAATCCCGCTGATTTACCATATTTTCTTGCCATTATGGAACATTTGGCGACACAGTCACTTCCATCACCGTTACCTATCCAGGATAAAGAACGACAAGCGCTTCAGACATTGTCAAATAAACCTGCCTGTATCATTAGTTTCCTGTCAGGTGTAAGTGTAGACAACCCTAATACAGACCAGTGTGCCGCACTGGGGGCAACTTTGGCGCAAATGCATCTAGCCCTCAAAGACTTTAACCAAAAGCGCACCAATGATTTATCGGTAGACGGCTGGAATTCTCTCGCAAACAAAATAATAGATCAAGCTGATACAGTTCACCCTGGGCTTCAAAAGTTAATTATCGACGAACTGGAATATTTAAAAGCAAACTGGCCGACAAAATTACCAAAAGGTACTATTCATGCCGACTTGTTTCCTGATAATATTCTTTTCACTGGGAACCAGATCACCGGGATCATTGACTTTTATTTTTCCTGTTATGATATACTTGCATATGATTTAGCCGTTTGTATAAATTCATGGTGCTTTGATGCCCATCATCAATTTCAACATGCCCATGCTAAACGCCTTGTTGAAATGTATGATGCAACACGCAGCCTCACCCCTGAAGAAACCGATATGCTGCCAATTCTTTGTCGTGGTTCTGCACTGCGCTTTCTTCTCACACGTTTATATGACTGGTTAAATCCCGTCACCGATGCCGTTGTCCGCCCTAAAGACCCGAAAGACTATATTACACGGCTACTCTTCCACCGCAGTGTCAAAGATACCGCAGATTATTTAGTTTAATAGTAATAGAAACACTATAAGTATGATCGTAGAAATATATACAGACGGCGCCTGCTCTGGTAACCCCGGCCCCGGCGGGTGGGGTGCCCAGCTTTCATATGGCGAACACCAAAAAGAGATATTCGGCGGTGAAGAGGAAACCACCAATAACAGGATGGAATTAACTGCTGCAATTGAGGCTCTCAATACCCTTAAAAAGCCATGCACAATCCACCTATACACAGATAGTGTCTATGTAAAAGATGGTATCACAAAATGGATTGATGGCTGGAAACAACGCGGTTGGAAAACAGCTGCGAAAAAGCCTGTGAAAAATGTTGAGCTATGGCAGGCGTTAGACCAAGCGACAAAACAGCATGATATTGTCTGGAAATGGGTTAAGGGCCATGCAGGAAATCCCGGCAATGAAAAAGCAGACGAACTGGCAAATCTAGGTATGGCTGATTATAAATAAGCCATAATAAAAGGGCACGTAAATCAACGTGCCCTTTATCATAAAATACAAATACTAACCTATTTCCCGAAAGTCTCGCCGAAGAAATCACCTTCATTCCATGTTGGTGCATCATCAGCGTCAGCAATATCTTTCAAAATAAGATAATTGATCAGGCCAAATTTTGCCCCGGCTTTATAATTGATGGGCAAATCTGCCTGATCCCGTGGTGAATGATAGCCACCACCGCCAAGCCAATTGCGGAAGATATCCCCGCCGTTATCGCCATCAGGTGTTACACCGAACCCTGTTGCCAGAAACACAGCAGGCACCCCTTGTTGAACAAAACGATAATGATCGCTACGCGTAAAAATACCCTGCTCAGGAATAGGGTCATCAATCAATCTAATGCCAATTTTTGCTGCTGCTTTATCGACAACGCTTCCTAACGAACTTCTGTGGGACCCAAAAGCGATTACATCAACAAAATCATACAGTAAAACAGGCATATCTACATTGACATTACCAATGATCTTATTTTTCGCCACGGTTGGGTAAGTCGCAAAATATTCTGCACCTAACAGTCCTTTTTCCTCGGCTGTTACAGCTGCAAAGATAATTGAGCGTTTAGGCCTAACCCCTTCGCGAACATAAGCACGTGCAACTTCCATCATAATCGACGTACCTGATGCATTATCAAGCGCCCCATTATTGATTTTATCATCGCCAGGCGCATTCGGGTTAAGCCCAATATGGTCCAAATGCGCAGACATAACCACATATTCTGACTTGAGTTTAGGGTCAGAGCCTTCGAGAATTCCAACAACATTTGGGCTGGTAAACTCATCACTCAAGATACTTTTACGGCTCATCGACACTGTTGATTTCAGTACTATATTTTTTGCTTTGCCTTCTTTAAAGGCTTGTAATGTATCTTCGAAAGTTACGCCGGAACCGACAAAAAGCTTTTCAGCCGCTGATTGACGGACTGTAGCTGTTAACCCAATCTGAGGCCCACCATCACCGCCTTCAGGCAACACCCAATCATACCGTTCACGCCCCAAAAAGCGTTTAAAACGAGAGAAATTTGGGCGCTGTTCACCGCTAGCAGAACTAACTGTTAAAACACCTTTAGCACCAAGTTTCGCAAGTGCTGCCGCTTTGGTCGCGGAAGAACCATAGTGAGCACGAATTTCTGTATGAAACGAATTGGGAGCGCCATTAAAGATTAAAACAATCTTGCCCTCAACATTCACATCTGCAAGGTCGTCATGACCTAATTCTGGTGCCTGTATGCCGTAGCCCGCGAAAACTACTTCTCCGTCAGCGCTTCCTGACGGGTTTTTCACACTACCACTAACAAAAAAATCATCGCCAGCACTAAGGGTCGTTTCACCATCAGCATTGGTAATGGTAATATTTGCGCTTTCAAGGTCAAGCTTTGCGGTTTGAAAAGGCACCTCTTGGAAATAAGATCCATTATCTCCACCAGGCTTCAATCCTAATTGCTTGAAAGTAGCCGCTACATAATTTGCTGCGATACGGTAACCCCTGCTACCGGTATCACGTCCCTCCAGCATATCATCTGCTAAAAATTCCAGGTCTGCCCTGATGCGCTCTTGACTGAACACAGGTAAACTGTCATCGCCTGAACTTACGGGTGCTTCTGCACTATATGTATTAGCGCATGCCCCAAGCATTAATAAGCTTGAGAATACTGCCCCTGCACGTGTGCCGTTGAGTAAAGGTTTTCTCATTTATATTCTCTTTCGATACTAAAACTAGTCACTAAAACCCGAGATTAACTCTAATCCCAAAATCATAGCTAAACTAAACCAATGTAAGTATTTGGCAAGTACAGTGCGATATTCCGCTGATTGAATCAGATAAACTGTTTGTCATCTTTTCTTCTATTGCTGTTTTAATGCTTCAAGAACCGCCCACATTCTATCTTGCCCCCATAGAACTGTATTACCAACACGAAAGGTCGGCACGCCCCAACTCCCACTCATAAGCATATCCTGTTGGTTAGTTTCCGCTATTTTCTTCCAGTCAGATTCAGGCATAGCTAAATTGATCCAATTGCTCGACAATCCAGCTTTTTCAAGGATTAAACTTAATCCTTCATCGCTAGTGCCATCAATACCTTCAGACCAAACACCTCGTGTGAAAGCGCTGAAAAACTCAAGGCCATAACCCTCTTTCATTACAGAAAAGCCAATCGCCATAGCGCGCTTAGTAGCAAGGCCTAAAGGATCATTAATCTTACCAAATTTAATCCCTTTGGCCCTCGCCTCCCGCGAAACATCTGACAGTATATATTGACCTTTGGCTAAAGGGACCTTCATACCCCGCATCAACATTGGTAAAACCGGTCTTAAGCGGATATTCGCACCAGTTACATCAGAAAGTTCGCGGGCATATTCTAATCCAAGATAGCTGTACGGGCTACGAACCGAGAAAAATAATTCTACTGTTCGACCTGCGATAGACTTTTCAAGGTTACGAATATGGCCGTGCCAAAGCCGTTGCAAATCGAAATGAATCTCACCGTCACCCAAACCAAGCGTATTCAACCGCCTTTCAAGGTGATCCAACCGATCCAAACCAAAATAAAACTCTCCCCCATAATAAAGTATCGCACTTGCATAATGACCCAAGCTCTTTAGAAGGCGGGAATTTTCCGTCAATTGATTATCTGAAATATCTGCATTTTTGGTAAGATGCTGCACCTCATGTACATTACGTTGCCAAAGCGCTTCGCCTATTTCCTCTGCCGCAGCAAAAAACGCTTCTGACCGCTCAATTGTAGCCAGATAACGATTTGCCATGTTAACCGCCAGTCGGTCGGGTACTGTTGCCGAAGAAGGAAACCCTGCACCATAAAGACGCGCAAGCCGGCTGGCATCTATAATGCTATAGGCTTCAAAACGTGCTGGGTCCGGGTACATATCGGCAGGCAATTTTTCGACGACTTTTGGTATGATTGTAACACCGAAGCGGCGCGAAAACTCTGGCAAAACTTGCACCATTAGCTGACAATAAGGATCATCAACACGGTGAAAATATAAAATTTCATGCGGTCTACGTTTCAGTCGACGTAAAAGCTCTTCATTGAAACGCTTGGTATTTAACCTCGTTTCACTGGTCAGCCACTGCACCGCTTTTGTTTTCAAGAGGTTCTCGAACCCCATTTACCCCTACTCCCCATATTCATGAAGGGAGCATTAAACAGGCACCACCTTCATTACTGTCCCCTCGATAGCTTCTACACGGACCTTAGTACCAACAGGCGCATCAGTCCCTTCTGCAAGCCATCTTGAATCGCCTACATTAATATGCCCACGGCCATTTTCAATGGCATTTACGACCACATAGGTTTTTCCTACATGATTTTGGCCATGCTGGTTTATACCATTGTCTTCTGTTTCATCATCGCTCGCATAGAAAAACCTATGCCCAACATAAACCAGAAGAATTGTAAGAACGGTGAAAGAAACACTTTGCAGTTCAAAACTAAAGCCGGGAATTACCCACACAAGCAAACCCGTAACAATAGATGCTGAGCCTATCCAGAGCATATATACGCCTGGAATCAACATTTCAGCAGCCAATAAACCAACGCCAATTGATAACCATAACCAATCGGCATTCGCGTTCATCCATGTAACAACTTCATCCATATTTTACTCCGCGTTTGGAATACCACTACCACTTCTACGGCCAGAAACTGGTTTGCCATTTGTCTCTTTAAACATTTCAGCAATGCCGCCAATTGAGCCAATGAGGCCAGATGCTTCCATCGGCATAAAAATCACTTTTTCATTCGGGGAACGTGCGAAATCAGACATTGCTTCGACATATTTCTGGGCGACAAAATAATTGATAGCTTGCTGATCACCGCTTGCAATTGCATCTGATACCATCTGTGTCGCTTTTGCTTCCGCCTCTGCTTCACGTTCCCGCGCTTCTGCATCTTTAAAGGCAGCTTCCCGGCGGCCTTCAGCCTCTAAGACGGTTGCACGTTTCTCACCTTCTGCACGCAATATTTCTGATTCGCGCTCACCCTCTGCTTCTAATATTGAGGCCCGCTTATCACGCTCGGCCTTCATTTGGCGCGCCATTGCATCAACAATATCACGCGGCGGCGTAATATCCTTAATCTCAATGCGAGTAATCTTCACCCCCCATGGTTGGGTTGCCACATCAACTACATTCATCAACCGGCCGTTGATATCATCGCGTTTTGACAATAACTCATCAAGATCCATAGATCCCATGACCGTTCTCAGGTTAGTCATAGTTAAGTTCAAAATTGCGAGTGTAAGGTTACTCACTTCATACGCTGCATGGCGGGTATCCATAACCTGAAAGAACACAACGCCGTCGGCAGCAACCATCGCATTATCTTTGGTGATCACTTCCTGTGTTGGAATATCAAGCACCTGCTCCATGATATTCATTTTATTACCAATACGATCAAAAAAAGGGATAATGAAAGATAGACCAGGCAATAAAAGCTTGCGAAATTTTCCAAACCTCTCGACAGTATATTCAAACCCTTGCGGTACTGTTACAATAGCCGAAAAAACAATTACGATCGCAAATATTACTAAAATTCCGCTCAAAATAATGGCAGCATCCATTACATGTTCCCCTCAAATCATCGATATAATAGAATTTACACCAACTTATATAAGTACAAAATCGATAAAAAAAAGAGGCAGCAAAGCTACCTCTTTAATAAGAAACTGAAATATAAGGATTTTTATAACTGACTTAACATATACTCAGCGCCCGAAACATTAAACGCGCCCGGATCTTCTACATTCAAGGCACTTACTGTACCATCATCTACAATCATTGAAAAACGCTGGCTTCTTGTACCCATACCAAAACCGCTAAAATCAGCATCAAGGCCAAGCGACTTTGCAAAAGCTGCATTACCATCAGCAAGCATAGTTACCTTGTTACTCGCACCAGAACTTTCGCCCCATGCATGCATAACGAAGACATCATTCACCGAAAAACAGGCAATCTCATCAATACCCTTGGCCTTTAATTCATCAGCCTTTTCAACAAAACCCGGTAAATGCTTGGCAGAGCAAGTCGGTGTATATGCGCCAGGCACAGCAAAAATAGCAACCTTGCGGCCCGCAAAATAGTCAGCAGTTGCAACAGGGCCAGGGCCTTCTGCTGTCATCGTTGTTAAATCCATTGCCGGGATCTTATCACCAACCTGAATTGCCATATATTCCTCCTTTAAATGTGGTGTAGTTATTTCCGATAATACTTCATACTACAGGAAAAGAAATTAGATCATTATATTTAAGATACAAGCAGCAAAGTCTGATCACAAAGAGGTATCAATCGTTCGATCAATGGCGTTACCCTTGCTATCAATCAATGTAAAACGAACACGTTTACCCTTAATATCTAAATTTTTATCCATAGTCATTACAGGTAGCACAAAACGTGCTTCGGTGCCGTTACCAATTAATCTTATGCTCGGGGTTCCAAACTCAAACGCACCGTCACCTTCTGCAAGGATATTAGCTTTAGACAAAGCCGTATCCGCTTCAACATCTACAACTAATCGTTGGTGTCCTTTTTTACCGGTAATACGTACATTATTAATTTTCAGGCCAGCTTTTTCAGCTTTAGACGGCACACGCTCCATCCAATCATTAATGCGGCCATCATGAATACTCAAACTGGATATTTCTTTATCAAGCTCATAATGTCCATCAAATGGTATACAAATATCCTTACATACCATGAAAGTAGCCTCAATATTCAGAGAGTTTCCTATATCTGAGCGATCGACATAAAATGGCAATACCACACGATTCTTATAACCATATGTTACTAACCCAAAAAGTTCAAACCGCTCAGGCACCGGGTATTGCAGCTCCTGTTCTTGGTCACCAACTTTTATCCGCACAGGCAAGCCTGCTTCACCCGGCGAACGCCAGTATGTCTTCCAGCCGGGCTCAAGATCAGCTTCCCAAGCTAATAAAACCTTGTCGCTATCAGACACATTTGAAGCTGCAATAATTCTCGTACGTAACATATCCTGATGCTGTTGCCATTCAGTATTACTGGCATAAATACCATCAGATATGCCGATCCCCGACAACAACAATAACATGGTGAATATTACACGCATGAAACACTCCATAAATAATCAATAATTTCATGCTTAACTATCAAATAGCCAAACTGAAATCTAACCACCTTTTCTCACAAAGGCGTAAAACAAGTGTTATCCTCACAACATTAGCTTATTCGCATATTATTGCACATCATGGCAATCCGATATAAGGTCCGAACGTAATCAAGGATGTAGTATGACGAGTTCATTATATTTAGACGGCAAAATTTTATTGGCTATGCCTAACATGGCAGATACGCGTTTTGATCGCAGCGTAATTTATGTATGCTCGCACGACGCTTCAGGCGCTATGGGAATTGTCATTAATAATAGCTTCGATAACCTAACATTCAGTGATTTACTCGATCAATTAGATATAGAAATCGAAGATACTGATATTCCTGATCTTGTAATGCACAGCGGCGGCCCCGTTGAACCGGGACGTGGTTTTGTTTTACACTCGGCTGACTATGTACAAGAATCCACTCTGGTCGTCAGTGAAAAGTTAGCCCTAACTGCTACAGTCGATATACTAAGGGCAATTGCACACGGTGTCGGACCACACAATCACCTACTGGCGCTTGGCTATGCAGGTTGGGGTGCTGGTCAGCTTGAAAAAGAGATCCAGGAAAATGCCTGGTTAACAGCGGAAGCTGATGACGAAATCATTTTCAACACTGAATTGGATCAAAAATGGCCCCGCACCATGGCAATGCTGGGAATTAATATATCAATGTTATCAAGCGATTCGGGTCACGCCTAAAAAACTAACTCTCTCACAATCAATAGAGAGAGTTAAGCCGCTTTGAGACTATCAACCTGTTTATCACCTACAGCAGCAAGAGAGATATTTTCAGCAGAGGCCAGTTTGGCCGCAATCGTTTTTAAACTATTCAGTGATACTGCCTCTACATTACTGATCATTTCTTCGGTTGGTATCACGCGATTAAATAACAAAAGCTGACGGCCTAACTGTTCCATTCTACTGGTTGTTGATTCTAAAGCCATCATCAAACCAGCCTTCAACTGTGCCGCAGCAACCTTGATTTCATCATCAGAAAAATTATCGGCAATAGTCACCATTTCATTTTTAATAACCGGAATGACTTGCCCCGCCAGTTCCGGGCTTGTGCCAGCATAAATACCAAAAATACCCGTTTCCTTATGACTGCCCGTAAAACTGTATACTGAATAGGCTAAACCACGTTTTTCGCGGATTTCTTGAAATAAGCGCGAGGACATCCCCCCCCCGAGTACAGTAGAGTATACTTGTAAGGGATAATAATCATCATGGTCAAAAGAGCACCCTTTCCACCCTAGTGTCAGGTGGATTTGTTCCAAGGATCGTGCTTCTGTAATACGGCCACCTGTGTAATTAGCATTTTTAACACTCTTTACAGAGCCAAGAGGGGTTTTTTCAAACTTACGAGCTACCAGATCAATCAATTCATCATGGTCAAAATTCCCGACAACAGAAACTACCATATTACTTGTCACATAGTTTTCACGCATATATTTGCGCAGCGTGTCTGATGTAAAAGATTTGATAGTATCACTTGTTCCCAAAATACTCCGCCCTAAAGCCTGACCAGAAAAAGCAACAGCCTGCAAATGATCAAAAACTATATCATCCGGCGTATCAATAGCCTGCCCCAATTCCTGAAGGATCACATCTTTCTCGCGCTCAAGCTCTTGCTCGTCAAAAACACTATTGAGTATAATGTCTGATAAAAGGTCTACAGCGAGTGGAATGTCTTCTTTTAGAACACGCGCGTAATACGTAGTATTATCACGCGTTGTATAAGCATTTAAATGCCCGCCAACAGCCTCAATCTCAAAGGCAATATCACGTGCGGAGCGTTTCTCGGTTCCTTTAAAGAACATATGCTCCAAACAATGCGTCACACCGTTTATATTTTCATCTTCGTTACGCGCACCAACATTCACCCAGACACCAATAGATGCAGTTTCAAGATTTAATCTCTGTTCGGCAACGATACGCAGACCGTTATCAAGTGTAGTAATTTTAACTGACAATCATTTAACCTTTAAATTTTGGCCACTATAACGGCCAGCACTTTATGCAACATTAATCAAGCGTTGCAAAAGATCCATATCATTCTCAAGCGCAATATAGTGCTCTTTACGATCAAACAAGTCACTCATATGCGGCGGTAAGTCTGGGGATACATTTATCGCATCCATGCAGGCATTTCCAAACTTGGTCGGATGCGCCGTAGCAAGCGTAATACGCGGCACAGCAGTATCTTTCAAGCATTCCTGTGCTGCTCTTAAGCCAATCGCCGTATGCGGATCAAGAATATAGCTATTTTGCGTATATACATCACGAATGGTCTGAAGCGTTTCAACATCATCAACTTTCCGTGCATCAAACAGTGACCGTAAAACCTCTAACTGCTCTTCTGTTAGCGAAAACCCACCTGTCTTTTGCAACTCCTTCATATAATCACTGACATCATTGCCGCTCCGACCAACAAGATCAAAAACAAGGCGCTCAAAGTTGCTCGATATTTGAATATCCATACTTGGTGACAACGTGACGTTCACACCATTTTGCGTGTAGGAACCTGTTTCAAGGGTCCGGGCAAGAATATCATTACTATTTGTTGCAATCACCAACTTATCAATCGGCAGGCCCATCTGTTTGGCAATATAACCTGCAAAAATATCACCAAAATTTCCTGTTGGCACACTGAAAGAAACTAAGCGATCTGGCGCCCCGAGACTAACAGCAGATGTAAAATAATATACGATTTGCGCCATTACACGTGCCCAGTTAATCGAATTAACCGCGGTCAGATTAACTGTATCCCTGAACTCAAGGTCATTAAAACACGCTTTTACTAGCGCCTGACAATCATCAAATGTACCTTCAATAGCGATATTGGTTACATTATCTTCGTTGATTGTTGTCATCTGACGGCGCTGAACGTCTGAGACGCGCCCTTTAGGGTGAAGCATGAATATCCGAACATTCTCACGCCCCCGGCATGCCTCAATAGCAGCAGATCCAGTATCCCCTGATGTAGCACCAAGAATTGTTATTTTTTCACCAGATCCTGCCGTGAAATAATCAAAGAAACGGCCAAGTAGTTGAAGGGCAAAGTCTTTGAAAGCGAGCGTTGGACCTTGGAATAACTCAAGCAACCAATCATTATCGCCCATTTGAATAAGGGGCGCTACCGCAGCATGTCTGAAGCTTGAACCATAGGTTTCAGTAAGCATTGATTTCAAGTCAGTATCGCTAACGCAGTCACCAACAAATGGTTTAATAACTGTATAGGCAACATCAGCATATGATTGCCCGTGCATTCCCTTAATGTCTTCTTCTGTAAATACAGGGATAGTTTCCGGCACATAAAGACCACCATCACGAGCGAGTCCCGTAAGGGTTACCCCTTTAAAGTCTAATGTTTCCGCTTTACCTCGGGTAGATGTATATTTCACAGCGCTTACTCGGCTTACTTATATGTTTCAATCATGTGTTTGTGCCCGGCGCATACCGAAAGCAACATAAACACCCAAAAGCCCAAGTGCGAGACCATACCATGTCAGCATATATTCAAAATGGTCATTTGGAATATCTATTCTGACCTGTCCACCAATCGGCAATTTGCCCAATGCCGATTGATGATCTGCGACAATACGGAAATGATAAAATTCATCCAGTTTAAAATGATCAAAAAGCTGAAAAATATCTGCAAGGTACCATGCATTCTTCTCTGGCTGATTTTCAGGCGTAAAACTACCAGCTTGCGGGTTGGTTAAAAGCACACCAGAAACCTGAACCGTTCTCCCTTGCCTTAAATCCGGCAACTCTTTGTTATCAAATGGAACCCATCCCCAATTGACCATTACCCACCTACCAAACTGATGCCTAACCGGAAGGTATAAATGATATCCGGATTTCCCTTTGGTATTAGGTGCAAAAACTTTCGCAGGTTCTGCGTCCAATACCTCACCCTGAAAGGAAAAGCGCTTATATTGCTCAGATACAGGCGCATCAAGATGAACAGGTAAAGAAACTGATTCGCCGCTCAATCCCGTTTCGATTCTGGAAACCAATTCTGATTTAGGTCCGATTTTGCGTGCTTGCCATGTACCAAGACCCAACAGAATTATCAAAGCAAAGAACGTCAGAATACTCAGGGTCCAACCGGGTTTAAACTTGGTTGCTAACATTTTAATGCACCACCAAATAAATCGCCTTTACTATACTTCTGATATTTATACCAGACGCATGCCTGAAAAGACAAAACCGACCGCGATAAAATATCACGGCCGGCATGAAATTCAGATCGGCTTTTAAAAGCCATCATTCCTTATGCGCCGCCCCAAATGTAAACAGCGAAGAATAGGAACAACCAAACGACATCAACAAAATGCCAATACCATGCAGCAGCCTCAAAACCAAAATGATGGTCTGTTTTAAAGTGACCACGGTATACACGGCCTAAACAAACAGCGAGGAAGATAGTACCAACAAGAACGTGGAAACCATGGAACCCTGTCGCCATATAGAATGTCGCACTGTAGATATTACCAGAAAAGCCAAAAGCAGCATGGCTATACTCATAGCCCTGCACAAAACTAAAGATCACTCCCAGCACTACAGTTAACCAGAGTCCATTTTTCAACCCTTGGCGGTCGCCGTGAAGAACCGCATGATGTGCCCATGTAACCGTTGTTCCAGAGAGCAACAAAATCAAAGTGTTGATAAATGGAAGATGCCAAGGGTCAAATGTCTCTATCCCTTGTGGTGGCCAAGCTGCTTCATTTTGGAAAACTTCCCAAAAAGCACCTTGTTCAATTGGAAGCGCTGGATAAAGCGACGCGTTAAAAAACGCCCAAAACCACGCAACGAAAAACATTACTTCTGAGGCAATGAAAAGGATCATGCCGTAACGAAGGCCAATACCAACAACAGGTGTGTGATCACCCATTTCAGCTTCTTTTACAACATCCTTCCACCATGCAAACATAGTATACAAAAGTAAAAGGAAACCCGGTATCAGGAGATAATTACCAAACCCAGCAGCACCAAATAATTTGGCCTCAGGTTTCATCGTAAATACCCCACCTATAGTAATCAAGAGCACTGCTATCGATGCCACCGCAGGCCATGGGCTTGGGTTCACCAAGTGATAATCATGCTTCACATCACCTGCCATTTTAAACTTCTCCTAATCATCATTGGCCCCTAGCGCCAATTTTTTAACTTTTATTACGACTAACGTCCCGATGCAACAATCGCTTCTTGAGCCTCTTCACCATCCAAAGCAAAAAATGTGTAAGAAAGCGTTACTTCAGTCACTTCATCCAAATTACGATCCTCATCAATTGAGGGATCAATATAGTAAACAACAGGCATATCAACCCGCTCACCGGGTTTGAGCACCTGTTCTGTAAAACAAAAACAATCAATCTTTGCGAAATAACTACCAGCCTTATGCGGTGTCACATTATAGGTGGCACGGCCAACAATTGTTTTATTCGTTGGGTTATAAGCTTCATAGTATGCAAGTGACTGCTCACCAACCTTGAGGCGCTGATCACCCTGACTTGGTTTGAATTCCCATGCCATGTCCCGGTGGGTACTAGCAGCAAACCGTACTTTGATATCACGGTCAATCACGGTGTCATCAACTGAGGCAACTTCCTGTGTTGTACCGCCGTATCCTGTTACTTGGCAAAACAGTTCATAGAGGGGAACAGCCGCATACGCCATGCCAACCATTAATACGGCAGTGCCTGCAACGATTAAACCAACGCGGCTATTCTTTGTGTCCAAATCAGTCAAGGAGCAAGTCCTTTGATACGAAAATAACTAACCACGATTAATACAACCACAAAAACACCGAGCGAACCACCAAGCAAGCGATTACGCTTTTTCATTTTAGCATGCATTTCAGAATGTTCGCGCATCAGATGAATGCTCCAATTACGTTTTCAAGTGCCAATGTGCCAAAAACAGCAAAAAGATAGAGAATAGAAAATAGGAATAGCTTTTTTTCCACCTTTTTCACGCCTCTGAACACTTGTACTGAATAAAAAAGGAATATTGCGCTCAAAATACCTACAACACCCCCATATACACTCCCGGCAAAACCCATAAAAAATGGTGCCAAAGCACAAGGTATCATCAAGAGTGTATAGCCAAGAATTTGATTTCTTGTCGTCCGTTCACCTGCAACAACAGGCAGCATTGGCACGCTAACCTTCTCATAGTCCTTTGAGATAAAAAGCGAAAGCGCCCAAAAATGTGGCGGTGTCCAAAGGAAAATAATACCAAATAGAACAAGCGATTCGATCGTAACGCTATCTGTAACCGCAGCCCAACCAATCATTGGAGGGAAAGCGCCAGCAGCACCACCAATAACAATGTTCTGCGGCGTTCTGCGCTTTAGCCACATTGTGTATACAACCGCGTAAAAGAAAATTGTTACTGCAAGCAAAATTGCCGACGTAATGTTAACAACTAAGCCAAGCAGAAGAACCGAACCAACCGAGAGCACAACACCAAGAACAAGCGCATCCTCTTTAGATACCAAGCCCATCGGGATTGGCCGTGATTTTGTGCGCTCCATTTCAGCATCGATATCAGCATCATACCACATATTAAGCGCACCAGAAGCACCAGCACCAATTGCAATCAACAAAACTGAAACAAACGCTATCACAGGGTTCATTGATCCCGGCGCAGCAACAAGCCCTACAAACGCGGTGAAAATCACGAGCGACATAACCCGTGGCTTCAATAGCGCAATAAAAGCATGTGCATCAGCCTCCTGCATCATGGCAGAAGGCTGATTGTCAATCTTATGTATTGCAGTATCGCTCAATAGTTTTCCCTTCCTCGGAAAATAGAATGCTTTCCAGCAAACTATTTAATACGAGGTAGCTCGTTGAACTGGTGGAATGGTGGTGGTGAAGAAAGTGTCCACTCAAGTGTAGTGGCACCTTCACCCCACTGGTTATCCGCAACTGTTTTCTTACGTGAAAGCGTAACGGCCATCACAACGATAAACAGAAGGACACCAACCAGCGTTACCATGTATCCGTATGAAGAAATCTTGTTCCAATATGCATGTGCGTCTGTGTAATCCACATAACGACGCGGCATACCTTGCAAACCAAGGAAGTGCTGAGGGAAGAAGATCATGTTCACACCAATAAAAGTGAACCAAAACTGAATTTGAGCCAAAAATTCTGGATACTGTTTCCCAGACATTTTACCCATCCAATAATACATACCAGCAAAAATTGCGAACACAGCACCAAGCGATAGTACATAGTGGAAGTGCGCCACAACATAGTATGTATCATGAAGAACAATATCAGCACCTGCGTTCGAGAGAACGACACCAGTTACACCACCAACTGTAAACAACAGAATAAAGGCAATTGCGTATAACATCGGTACAGTGAAACGGATTGAACCGCCCCACATTGTCGCAATCCATGAGAAGATTTTCACACCTGTTGGTACTGCAATAACCATTGTCGCAGCAACGAAATATGCTTTCGTATCAACGTCAAGGCCAACCGTATACATATGGTGCGCCCAAACAACGAAGCCAATGAAGCCAATCGCCGCCATCGCATATGCCATCCCTAGATATCCAAAGATTGGTTTCTTCGAAAATGTCGAAATAATATGACTAACGATACCAAACGCTGGCAAAATCATGATATAAACTTCTGGGTGACCAAAGAACCAGAACAAGTGCTGGTACAGAATTGGATCACCGCCACCAGCAGGATCAAAGAAGGTTGTACCGAAGTTACGATCAGTCAAAAGCATTGTAATCGCACCAGCAAGAACCGGTAGCGAGAGCACAAGCAAGAAAGCCGTAATCAATACAGACCATGCGAAGAGCGGCATTTTATGAATAGTCATGCCTGGTGCCCGCATATTGAAGATAGTCGTAATATAGTTGATTGCCCCCATGATAGAAGAGGCACCTGCCACGTGAAGCGAGAAAATCGCCAAATCCATCGATGGGCCAGTATGGCCACTTGTTGAAAGCGGAGCGTACGCCGTCCAGCCACCACCAAACCCGGCAGCACCTGGATTACCTTCAACAAAGGTAGATAAAAGCAATAGAATGAATGCAGGAGGCATTAACCAGAATGAAATATTATTCATTCTTGGGAACGCCATATCTGGTGCACCAATCATTAGCGGCACGAAATAGTTACCAAAACCACCAATCAAAGCAGGCATAACCATGAAGAACACCATGATCAAACCGTGACCAGTTGTCAGCACGTTAAACATGTGACGCGCTTGATCTTCAGTCATATTAAAGATAGCTGGTAGAACTGTCACACCAGGCTGAGCAAGCTCGGCCCGGATAAGGCCAGACATGGTAAAACCAATCATACCTGCGATAAAAGCAAACCAAAGATACATAACACCGATATCTTTGTGGTTTGTAGAATATACCCAGCGTTTCCAGCCGGTTGGGTCTGCGTGAGCCATTGCGCTTCCTTTCCCTAATCTTTTTCTTAGCGACCGAATGCGACAGTGCCAGCATCAGCATATTCTGCTTTTGCTTGCTCTACCCATCTCGCAAATTCTTCTTTACTAACAACTTCGACTGCAATCGGCATATAAGCATGATCTTTACCGCAAAGCTCCGAACATTGGCCGTAATATGTACCAACTTCGTCAACTTCAAACCATGTCTCATTCAAACGACCGGGAACAGCGTCAAGCTTCACACCAAACGATGGAACCGTCCATGCATGAATAACGTCACTCGCTGTTAACAATACTTTGATTTTTGTATCTACTGGAACAACCAAGCGGTTGTCCGTATCCAAAAGACGTGCATTGAAATGCGCAGGACGGCCAAGGAAGTCACTCAAGCTTTTTTCCGCAGCTTGACGTTTCGCCGGATCAGCATGTGTCGCATCATCAACAACAACCGAAGTAAATTCGATGCCGTCGTGGTCAGGATAATTGTATGTCCAGTTCCACTGATTACCTGTTACACGGATAGCGAACTCTGTTTCCGGAACAACATCCTGATAATAAAGAAGCGGGATTGACCAAAAACCAATACCAACCAAAATACCAATTGGAACAACAGTCCAGACAAATTCGATGAATGTGTTATGGCTTGTTTTTGAAGGTGTTGGATTTGCTTTCTCACGGTAACGGAACATTACCCAAAACATTAACGCAAAAACAAAGACCGTGATCACCGTGATCAGGATCAATAGAGCTTCATTAAATTCTGAAACTTTTGCTGCTTGCTCATTTGCAGACTCGATAAGCCAGAGTCCGCCATCTTTCGGCTGACCAACACGCTCCTGAGCGCTTACAGTCGCCGCAAAACCAAAAAACACCGTCAATGCGACAAATGCTCCGGCAATAAGCCTTTTAACATTCATATTGCTGCTTTCCTTCTTCTCTTCCCCAAATCGGGCATTTAAAAGAGATTAACCCTAGCCCCATAGCTTATCGGGAAAGCTCTCTTCTAAATGGGCTAATCAAGAATACTATATCTTAAATTAGCCACGAATGCGCGCACGTTATACCAAAGCTCTCACAAGGCTCAAGTCGATAAAATATTTTTTTACACTTGTGACCAAGCTTTTTAGCTTCTTTACTTGTAAATATCAGAATAAATTACCATGCTCACATGTAAATAGAAAATATATTGCGTCAATAGGACGCGGTATAAGCAAGCGAGCCTCTGCATGCTGATATGATTGCAACAGTATGATGAGTATTTTCGCAAAAATAGGATAAAGTGATGCCGTCAGATGATAATGCTTCGTTAGATTTTTTCTTCTCTAATTCAGAACTGGATGCAAACCGTACTGAAGGGATTCTCAATGAAACCCTAAAGGATATGGATGACGGCGAATTATATCTGGAAGCAACCCAATCAGAATCCTTCACCTTTGACGACGGCCGCTTAAAAGCTGCAACCTTTGACACAACACAAGGTTTTGGCTTACGTGCTGTTGCTGGCGAATCCACGGGTTACGCCCATTCAAATGAATTGAGTGAAGACGCAGTCAAGCGCGCAAGTGCAACCGTTGGTATTGTAAATGCTGGCAACACAGGCACCATGAGTATTGCACCGGTACGTTCAAACAAACAATTATACACGGATGAAAACCCCTTAGGCGGCATTGCTTTCAAGGAAAAAACAGCCCTATTGGAAGAAATAGACGCATACACCCGCGCGCAAGACCCTCGAATCAGACAGGTAAGCGCTTCCCTGATGGGGAGTTGGCAAGCTGTGGAAATTATGCGCGCCGGAGGGCACCGTGTTCGTGATATCCGTCCCTTGGTCAGGTTAAACGTTTCTGTTGTTATGGGCGAAGGTGACAGACAGGAAACCGGGTATGACGGCGCTGGTGGTCGTCGGTCATATGATACGTTATTTGATCCTTCAAATTGGCAAGGGCAAGTCAGCGAAGCCATAAGACAAGCGGAAGTCAATCTTGAAAGCGCTGACACACCCGCCGGTGAAATGACTGTTGTGCTTGGCCCTGGATGGCCTGGTGTTTTATTACATGAGGCAATTGGTCATGGCCTAGAAGGGGATTTCAACCGTAAAAAAACGTCTGCATTTGCTGGCCTTTTGGGTGAGCGCGTTGCAGCGCCCGGCGTCACCGTTCTGGATGATGGCACAATGGAAGCGCGTCGTGGCTCCTTGACTGTGGATGATGAAGGCACGCCAACTGAACGCACCGTTCTTATTGAGGATGGTATCCTGAAAGGCTATATGCAAGACCGACTGAATGCTCGTTTGATGGGCATGAGCCCAACAGGAAATGGCCGCAGGCAATCTTTCGCACATGCTCCAATGCCTCGCATGACCAACACGTTCATGCTGGCTGGTGACAAGGATCCAGCCGAAATCATCGCAAGCGTTGATGATGGCTTGTATGCTGTTAATTTTGGTGGCGGACAAGTTGATATTACATCTGGCAAATTTGTCTTTAGCTGTACCGAAGCTTACCGCATTCGCGGTGGCAAAATTGCAGAGCCTGTTAAAGGCGCAACGTTAATTGGTAATGGCCCTGATGTGTTGACCCGCGTATCAATGATTGGGAACGACCTAAAACTGGATAACGGTGTTGGAATTTGCGGCAAAGCAGGTCAAACAGTACCAGCCGGCGTGGGCCAACCAACTTTGCGGATCGATGGTTTAACTGTTGGCGGCACCGCCACTTAGCTTGAAATTTCTTCAAAAACTCCCATTTAATGATAATAACGTTAGATGGGAGGCAACATGATTTTTATAATTGGTGCAGCCATTTTGGGTGCAATTCTATTCTATTTTTCGTATCAATCACGACAGAATTTCTCGTGTCCTACTTGTGGTGAGAAAATAACCACCGAATATTTAGATGCAAAAAATTGCACAATGTGCGGGTCAGACTTGAAAAAAGATCATTAATTTAAGAGTGGGATTTCAAATGACGTCAAAAATAGAACGTGACGGATTAGTAAGCGGTACACGCCCTGACTTGGGGGCAAAAATATTACTAACCGGCGCTGATGGCTTCGATGGATATGAAATCGTTGAATACCTTGGTATGGTTTGGGGTATTTCTGTTCGTGCGAAAGACCTCGGCCAGGATTGTTTTATGGGGTGTAAGCAATTAACCGGCGGCGAACTAACGTCATACAGTCAAATGGGATATGAAACACGGCAACGTGCAATTGATGATATGCTTTCGATGGCAAAGCGCCAAGGCGCCAACGCAATTATTAAAACAGGATTTGATGTTGAAGCCATGGGGCAAACAGCGGCGGCGCAAGTTGTTGCATATGGGACCGCTGTCGTCATCAAACCGATTCAGAACTACGTGCCGGAAGGTGCAATTGGTAATATTCTCGCAGATATCCATGATAAGATCGCAGAGAAATAAACCATCTGCTCAGCAGGCGATATCCAAATTGCATGAATTGAAACTACGCCTTAAACATACAAGCTGGTTTATGTTTGCGCACAAACCTCTTTGCTCGCACTATGAACACGATACCATTAAATTTAAAAACTGGTACGTATGCCGTAGTTGTTTTCTGGTATATTTTGGTATCACAGCAGGGCTAATCATCGCATTTTTAACGCCTGAATTATTAGGGCAATATGCAATTGTATTACCAGTTATGATAGGAACAATTGCTGCCCTATCCTATCCGCCACTGTATAAAAAACACCCAAGATGGTTGCGCGATACACTCAGAACAGCCCTCGGGGTTTCAATAGCTGGTGCTTTTGCATCGATAATACTCCAATCGTTCACTATTGGTATCGTTTCTTGTGCTTTACTCACGCTCCTTTGGATAGTGTTCGGCAAACTGAGGCAAAAAACAAAACGCTTCAAATGCGAAACATGCCCTGAAATGAATATATCCGGGATTTGTAACGGATATAGAAAACAAGCTGAAGCGATACAAAACTATGAGCGAGCAATGGAAAGGCTCATTAAGGCTTCCAAAGACAATAATAACATCCCTAGTATCATACTTGAAAAGTCAAAAAATAAATGAAATGCATCGCTTATGGCTCACGTTGACTTGATGCATGTTGATTATGCTTAAACGTGTGTATCTGCATATTTTCAATCGGGTAATAGGTAATTAGGGACAAACTTATTAAATGACCGAAGCACCGCAAGCGAAAAGATTTCAAAAGTCCGATCGTGCTGTTAAATCAGTCAATGCAATAGAATCGTCTGCGCCACCAAGGGTACATAGCGTTGACGTGATCATTATTGGTAGCGGTATAAGTGGCAGTATTCTCGCTTGTATTCTCGCCCGTCACGGCCAAAAGGTTGCCTTGTGCGAAGCAGATGTTCACCCGAAGTTTTCTATCGGCGAATCTATGATTTTGGAAACATCCGAAATCTTCAGATCACTTGCCAAGGTTTATGACGTCCCTGAATTAGAGTATTATAGTTCAGAAAATTTCTTTCCTAAAATCGGCACCAGTCACGGTGTAAAGCGTCACTTTAGCTATGTACACCATAGCGAAGGCGAGAAACAAAACCCGGCCAATGTTATTCAGGCTGTGATACCACAAGCCCCATATGGCCATGAAATTCATATTCACAGACAAGATAGCGACTATTTTTTCGCGTCCACAGCCGTAAAATACGGTGCCAAACTATTCCAAAACACACATGTTTCAGACATCAATATTCATGAGAGCGGCGTCACAGTAATCACGCAGAATGAGGTTATTAAAGGCAGTTATATTGTTGATGCAGGTGGCTTTCGGTCAATTCTTGCACAGCAAAATAACCTTCGCACAGCAAACCTGAAAACACATGCACGTGGTATTTTCACCCATATGATAAATGTGCCATCTGTTCACACAACCAGCAACACTCAACAAGACTATAACATCCCTTATCCCTTGGAAGAAGGTACCCTTCATCATATATTTGATGGTGGTTGGATGTGGATAATCCCCTTCGACAATCATAAGCAATCCACCAATCCGCTATGCAGCGTCGGGCTGATGCTAGACCCCAGAAAATATCCTGAAGATACTTCACTTTCTGCCGAAGAAGAATTTTGGGATTTTATTCAGCGCTTCCCCAGCATTCATGAACAATTGAAGCACGCAAAGTCCGTGCGTCCGTGGGTACGCGGTGGCCGCATACAATATAGTTCACAAAAAGCGTATGGTGAATGCTATAGTCTGCTTGGGCACGCGGCAGGGTTTATTGATCCTTTGTTCTCAAAAGGACTTTATACCAGCATGGCATCAATCATGGGCCTTGCAAAAGTATTGATCAAAGCCAAGAAAACTGGTGACTATAACGAGGCAGCATTTTCTGAAGTAGCAGAAAATACATTAAGCTATATTCAAAACAATGATCGCCTGATTTCAAACGCCTATAAAAGCTTTGCCGACCCACGGTTATGGCATCAATATTCAGTTTTATGGATTTTGGGGGCGTATCTTGAACTCGTCAAGTTAACCACATATCGATATCAGTTAGAACGAAAAGCCAGAACATTCAACGAGCGGCTTGAGTTTCCCTTCCCAAAACTCAGCTTGGTTGGCGGCGGATACCCCGCTTATTTTGAACTTGCTGACAAAATGGACAACAGCCTGAATAGCCTGAAAAACAAAAACAACGCCGAAATTGATCGTGTTGCAAAGGAAATGCGGCAGCACCTCAATGAAGCTGATTGGATACCTCATTCATTCAGGGAAATTGCCAACGGCAAAAAACATCTACCCAACAGAAAGTTCACCCACCGCCTCTTGCTCAACAAAGGTGGTATTATGGGAACATCAGAATTTCGCAACCATTTTTATGAAGATCTGACGTTATTTGATCTGGCCACAAAAATGCTGAGCGAAAAGATAAAATATTCCAGTCAAACAATCAGCAAAGCATAAGCTTCTTATCTAGCTCTGGCACGCTTGACTGGTGCCAAAGTTTCGCAGAACCGACATTTCTGGATCAATTTGATATGTATCTTCCGCGCCTAACACCACGAAACCTTCGCCGTTTTCCATATCAACAAGATTAAGTTTACCATTAATCAGTACAGGTACAGGAATTGGGAAAATAGTATTACTAGTATTTTCCCATACGAGTTTCAAACCACCATCGATACGTCTCTCTTTCAAAACAGGTAAGGTAGCTTGCTTCATATAAACATCAAAAAACCATGTAAGATCAGCGTCGTACTCATCAATTGCTATTTTCATGAAATCTTCGGTACTTAGCCGTTGTGGTTTAATCGGATATCTTAATGACCAGGGGTTTGATGTGCCATAAAGCGCCCGCCTTACAATACGCCAGAATTTGTCATCACCGATCATGCGCCTTAATGTGTGCATAACCCACGCCCCTTTGAAATACGGGTCATTATCGACAAAATAATCGCTATACACTTCACCGTCCGGCACAACCGGTTTGCAGTTGCCGATTTGATTATAACGCGTCCACATATAGGTGGCATAGCCCATATCACCCAAAACATGCTGCGCATAAACGGGTTGCATGTAAAATCCAAACCCTTCATGCAGCCAGAAATCCCGCGTGCTTTCCTGCGTCAATAAATTACCGAACCACTCATGAGCAAATTCATGCTGCATAAGCCAATCAAAGCCATTGGGGTCAAGCTTAAAGCCGTTCCCGTATCCATTCATGGTTTGATGTTCCATCCCGAGGTACGGGATTTCCACGATACCGATCTTCTCATTCCCCCAAGGGTATGGCCCTAGCAAACTTTCATAGAAAGCAAGCTGCTTCATAAAATCATCACGGATCAATCGTTCAATTTTCTGCTGATCTTTGGTCACATGATAGAAAATAACCGGAATACCAAGTTCGCCGCTGAGAGCATTATGGTGAGCTAGTTCATATTTCTGAAATGGCCCGACATTAAGAGCAAGATGATAAGCAGAAATCGGATTAACCGTACGCCAATGAAAAGATTTGGTCTCATCATCATTTTTCTGCTCACTTACCAATATTCCATTCATAACAGCCGTTAAATGTTTCGGAACTGTAATGACCATATCGGCGCCGCGATCAGCCTTATCCGATATATGATCCTTACACGGCCAATATAGGTCACAGCCATTCCCCTGAACAGCAGTTGCTATCCAATCATGACCATCGGGTGTTTTAGTCCAAACAAAACCTCCATCCCACGGCGCACGTTCGGCGACATGCGGATAGCCTTGATATTGAACCGTTGCAGTAAATTCTTGGTTAATGGAAACTCGGACGCCAGATAATAAGAGCTTGCCCCCATCTTTTTTGAAAGATGCTGGCTTCCCCATCACTTGAACACTCAAAACCTCAAATCGCGGATCAAGGTCCAACTCAATCATCTCGAGTTTACCAAGAGCCTTAGCTGTAACGGTCACATCTCCTTTTATAAAGCGCTCATCAGGTTGAACAGTGATTTCAAGGTGATAATACTGGACATCATATAACTGCTGCAAGGGGGTTATAGGGCCATTGGTTTTCGCAGTTTGAGGGTGGAGTTCGTCGGTATCTTCTGCCCCAACATTATATGTTAAGAAACCAGTCAATATATAAAGACATAATACTCTTAAATATCTCACCATTAATTTCCTCAGCTTCCAATTTAACAAGTGCTCTACAAACGATATAATATCAATACTAGAATCAGATATATTTTGGCTACTAAGCATTAGCTTTCTTTAAGAATGCTATGCCTTCCTATAATCAAACATAAAAAAGGCACTGCGAAGAGTTACGCAGCGCCTTTTTAATAAGCAGGTAAAACCCGAATATTTATTCGACTATCACAGCCTCTGTTTTTGCGCGTACTTCATCCATTGTAATGTTTGGTGCAAGTTCAACAATTTTAAGGCCGCCAGCAACAACATCGAATACACCGAGACCTGTGATAATTCGGTCAACAACTTTCGTGCCTGTTAATGGCAAACTACATGCCTTCAATAACTTTGAAGCACCTGCTTTATTGGTATGATCCATAAGTACAACAACGCGTTTAACGCCCGCAACCAAATCCATTGCGCCGCCCATACCTTTTACCATTTTACCGGGGATCATCCAGTTAGCGAGGTCACCGTTTTCTGCAACTTCCATTGCACCAAGAATTGATAAATCAATATGTCCACCCCGGATCATACCAAAACTATCTGCACTTGAAAAATAGCTGGATGTATCAAGCTCCGTAATCGTTTGCTTGCCTGCATTAATCAAATCAGCATCAATATCTTCCTCAAATGGAAATGGTCCCATACCCAGCATACCATTTTCGCTTTGAAGCGTAACATTAATGCCTTCAGGAATATAATTGGCAACAAGCGTCGGAATACCAATACCAAGATTCACATAAAACCCGTCCTCAAGCTCCTGCGCAGCACGCGCAGCCATCTGATTTCGGTCCCACCCCAATTGTTTGCTTTGCTGATCAGTCATTATACTGTCTCCTCAGTGGCAGGTCTCTCGCTAATTGTGCGTTGCTCAATCCGCTTCTCGTGATTGCCTTTAATCAAACGCTGAACAAAAATACCCGGTGTATGGATATGATCAGGGTCTAACGAACCTGCTTCAACAATTTCTTCCACTTCGACAACCGTTGTTTTACCAGCAGTCGCCATCATTGGATTAAAGTTACGAGCTGTTTTCCTGTAAATAAGATTACCTTCGGTATCTGCTTTCCAGGCCTTCACAATCGATACGTCAGCAACAAGGCCTGTTTCCATGATAAACGTTTCACCATCGAAGTCCTTATGCTCTTTACCGTCTGCGATAACAGTTCCAACACCTGTTTTGGTATAAAACCCAGGGATACCAGCGCCGCCCGCACGAATACGCTCCGCAAGTGTTCCCTGCGGGTTAAATTCAAGCTCTAACTCACCGTCAAGATATTGACGCTCAAATTCTTTGTTTTCACCAACGTAGCTGGAGATCATTTTTTTAATTTGCTTGGCATCGAGAAGTATACCAAGACCAAAACCATCAACACCGCAGTTATTGGAAATAACCGTCAAATCTGTAACACCTGCACTATGTGTTGCTGCAATAAGATTTTCAGGAATACCACACAGGCCAAAACCACCTGCCATCATGGTCATACCGTTAAACAATAATCCATCGAGCGCGGCTGCCGCACTATCATAGATTTTGCGCATATGTATCTCCTTGCAAATTTGGGGTAGAGGGCGAAATAAACAGTCAATTTGGTTGGAATAATAGCATGCAGTTTCGTGTGCAACTAATATTTATGTGAGCCAGTATATCTTCACATTTATGCGACCCCATTGAAGCCACAATTATTTATTCTTATATATATAATTATATAAATAAAAACACACACGGCAGGAGAAAACAATGATGCGTATATTAAGCCGAATAATCGGCAGTATATTATGCTTCATAGGGATAATAGGAATGTTGACCCCTATTCCATTTGGCATCATATTTTTTGTGATCGGCTTGATGTTCTTGATCCCATCAACACCAAGCGCTGCAAATGGTGTGCGTTGGGCACGATCAAAAGTTGGCTTTTTTGATCGTTCTATGAGCATGATGACACGCAGGCTTCCCGTACCTTATAGCCGTATCTTGCGCCAAACCGAAATCGATTGATACTTAATATATAAAAGCCCCGCTATATCATCAGCAGGGCTTCTAACCTTTATGGTAAAACAGACTAACCTTTGCAGGCTGCAATTGCCTGTTCAATAAGCTCAGCAGCTTTTTCAGCGCCTTCCCAGCCTTTAATTTTCACCCATTTACCGGCTTCGAGGTCTTTATAATGCTCGAAAAAGTGCGAAATCTGATTGAGGAAAATATCAGGCAACTCTTCATAGCTTTTTACACTACTATGAAAAGGGTGAAGTTTATCAACAGGCACCATAAGAAGCTTTTCATCCATACCGGCTTCATCTTCCATGATTAGCACACCGATTGGGCGACAACGAACCACAGAACCAGGCATGAACGGCGTATGATTCGCCAAAATTGTATCAACCGGATCACCGTCATCAGCAAGTGTATGCGGTATAAAACCATAATTACATGGGTAACGCATGCTTGTATGCATGATACGGTCTACGAATAACGCACCAGAGTCTTTATCCAATTCGTATTTAACTGGCTCTGTACCCGCAGGCACCTCAATAATTACATTTACATCCCAAGGTGCATTTTCACCGATGGAAATCTTGCTGACGTCCACGTTATTTTCCTTTTAATCAACAACTGAGTTTAACATTTTCTACTTTTAAATCAGAAATGTATCGGCGATTAAGCCTGTAAATATGATCCATCCGAAAAAAATATTAGACCTGAATATTTTCAAACAATTATCAGGATTATCAATATCAACCGACATTATCTGACGACCAAGGTGCAATCCTGCTATACTCGCGCTGATGTAATAGATTACCCCAACGTTTGCAAGCAATCCTGATAAAAAGAGTGAAATTGTAAAAATGCCGTAAAATACCCAAAGCCATTGTTTAGTATTTACACCCAAAGCAAGGGCGGTTGATTTAACGCCAACCATTGCATCATCTTCTTTGTCCTGATGGGCATAAATTGTATCATACCCCAATGTCCAAAATAGACATCCAAAGTATAATATAAGTGGACTAACGCTAAGTGCCCCCTCAATAGTAGCCCATCCAACCAATGCTCCCCAGTTAAAAGTGAGGCCCAGCCATGCCTGCGGCCAATATGTTATTCGCTTCATAAAAGGATAAGCTGCCACCAATATTAAGGAGGCAAGCCCCACCCCAATTGCAAAGGCGCCTAACTGCAACAAAACTGTAAGGCCAACGAGGCACTGAAATACTAAAAAAGCCCACGCTTGTTTTATGGTAACTTCACCAGCAGGAATAGGGCGTGATTTTGTGCGCTCTACCTTGCCATCAAAATCACGGTCGATAATATCATTATAAGTGCAACCTGCCCCGCGCATTGCAAGGGCGCCAACACCGAAAATTACGAGAAGATATGCAAAATACAATGGGTCATCTGCAACCAAACTTTGCCCAGCAAGAGCCAAAGACCACCAGCACGGCCACAATAGTAACCATGTCCCGACAGGCCGGTCCATTCGTGCTAATTTAAGGTAAGGGCGAATAGACTTAGGGGCATTTCGATAAACCCAACTTCCATCAACAGCATCTGCTGTTTCCACTATATCTGTTTGTAGCATATTCATACCACTGTCGCTACGCGGACTAAAAGGTCAAGTCAAGAAAAAGCCAGATAGCTAAAGCCATCTGGCGGTATTAGTTTTATCCTCATAAGTCGTGCTCAGGCTTGTTAATCAGCTGTTTTCACTAAGTCCATTTTCATTATTTTCTTTTGGATATTGAAATACTTCTTCGATAGGTACATTAAACACTTCAGCCATTTGAAACGCCACTTCCAAGGATGGTGAGTATCGCCCCTGTTCGATTGCGATAACGGTTTGGCGTGTAACACCGACACGTTTTGCAAGTTCTGCCTGTGTCATTTCAGACGTCATAAACCGTAAAGTGCGAATATCATTCGTGATACGAGTTTTCTTCACCATATTACATTCCCCGACGGTAAGCAATCAGCTTGGCACTAAGCTTCACGATGTCAGCAACTGCGTGAAAACCGACCAGCATATTCACAATTGTAAACATAGATGCATCATATAGGGCAAACCCAATAGTTATTACAACACCCGCAGACAGAGTATATGTATGTGTTGAATTACTTCTGTGTTCAATCAATTGTTCACGTTCATCGTACCCATCATCGATCTCGCCAAAATGCTTTTTCTCTAAAATTGCGATGACGATATGTGCCGCTACAACGATGATAATCAACGCTACAATAGTGACAAAGATCAACCATTTAATCGCGGATAAGTCAGTATCACCGGAACTAACAAGCGCCATAACTTGCATGCCGTACCATCCATAGACCAACACTATACCAGCTAAAACAGCAAGCGTACTTTTTTCCCAAAAGCTCATGTTAAGTTCTCCATCCTTCGTGTCTATTATTTTTTACATAACTTTATGTATGAATTATCAAACATAATGTCAATATTTTTTTACATTACTATATTCAACTGCTTGACACCTGTTCCACTTCACGCCAAACCATAATGAAATATCTTGAGGAAGCCTCATGCGCCATAATACGAGCATACGCATATATACTGCAAACACCCTTATGCAGGGTGGCACTGTTACACTCGACAAAGACCAATCGCACTATTTAGTAACGGTCATGCGTCAGAAAACAGGGGCTAACTTACTCGCTTTTAATGGCAAGGACGGCGAATGGTTAACTCAAATAACTGACGTAAACAAACGTGCTGTTACCATCCAAATACTTGAGCAAACCAAAATACAAACCACCGAGCCAGATTTATGGTTTGCGTTCGCCCCTATCAAAAAAGCACGGTTAGATTTTATCGCTCAAAAAGTTACAGAACTCGGCATAAATCGTATCATGCCTGTGATGACACGCCGGACTATTGTTGACCGCATTAAAAGTGATCGGATGTTAGCCAATGCGATCGAAGCAGCGGAACAGTGTGAGCGCCTCTCAATACCTACAATTGATGAGATGACTAAATTAGAAAAACTTATCAACACGTGGCCTGATGATAGGCTCCTCATGTTTTGCGACGAAGATTTATCAGGTAGAGATGCCTATCATGCCTTAAAAGAAACAGCCAAAGCTTCCGGCAAACAAAAATGGGGGGTCTTAATTGGCCCAGAAGGCGGCTTTGATGATCATGAAAGAACACTAATCAAAAGCAAACCAAACACAGTAGTCGTTTCACTGGGGCCGCGTATTTTAAGGGCTGATACCGCAGCTATTTCAGCAATAACTATATGGCAAACGGCAATTGGAGACTGGGGAAAATCAGAATAGCTTAAGTAATCTTACCTTTTAGCAAAGCTTATTCAATGGTCACGTCAGTGTGATATGATGATTTGTTTGCTTGATGAACGCCGCACAACAATTTATGAGACTAGCCTATACCAACAAACACTGCGGGGATGCATACTTATGCCAAATGCGCAAATGCCAATAGAATCAAAATCTCAACTTGTTGAACACCTTGAAAGTGGTAACTCGCCTGATCGTTCAACTTGGCGCATAGGTTCAGAACATGAAAAATTCATCTTTCACCGCGCCGATAACAGCCCTTTAACATATGAAGGCAGCGAAGGAAAAGCAGGTGTTAAAGATGTTTTAAACGCATTCGTAAAACGTGGTTGGTCTCCTGTCGAAGAAGACGGCAATATCATTGCTGCAGTTCAAGATGGTGCCTCCATCACATTGGAACCTGGTGGACAGTTTGAACTTTCTGGCGCTCCCTTAGAGACAATCCACCAAACATGTAATGAAACAAGTGCGCACCTAAATGCCACCAAAGAAATCGGCGAAGAACTTAATATTGGTTTCTTAGGCTTGGGCTTTCATCCAACATTAGAACGCTCACAAGTCCCGGTTATGCCGAAAGGACGCTATGACATCATGCGCCGCTATATGCCACTTAAGGGCAATCTTGGTCTTGATATGATGCTCCGCACATGTACCGTTCAAGTGAATATCGATTTCGCAAGCGAGACTGATATGGTGGAAAAATTCCGTATCTCATTAGCTCTCCAACCACTTGCAACAGCACTCTTTGCAAACTCACCCTTCAAAGAAGGACGACCAGGAGGTTTCAAAAGCTTACGCAGTAATGTTTGGACAGATACGGACCCAGACCGCTGTGGTATGCTTCCTTTTGTATTTGAAGATGGTATGGGCTTTGAAAGATATGTAGACCATGTACTTGATGTGCCCATGTATTTCATAAAACGCAACGGCAAATTTATGGACGTTGCAGGCCAATCATTCCGTGACTTCATGAATGGTAAGTTGCCTGCACTTCCCGGTGAATTACCAACATTTGCAGACTGGGAAGACCACTTAACAACATTATTTCCAGAAGTACGGTTAAAAACATATATGGAAATGCGCGGCGCCGATGGTGGCCCTTGGTCTCGCCTGTGCGCCCTGCCTGCTTTCTGGGTTGGTCTTTTGTATGACGATACAGCACAAAAAGCTGCTTGGGACCTTGTTAAGGATTGGTCAATCGAAGAGATGGAACAGATGCGCGATGACGCCCCTGCCCACGGTCTTTTAACAACTATCCGCGGTAAAACATTCCAAGAACTTGCCAAGGATGTTCTAGCGATATCCGACCTAGGTCTTAAAAACCGGGCAAGATTGAGTACAAGCGGTGACACAGAACAAGGCTTCCTGAAATCACTTTGGGAAAGTACAGAGACAGGAATGACACCAGCGGACGAGCTTTTATCTCGCTTTAACGGCGAATGGGGCGGTGATGTTAAAAATGTCTTTCGGGATTATAGCTATTAAACCTATAACCAACGAAGCCACGTTATTAACCAGTAGAGACACAAAGCCGAAAGACCAAGTGTAGCAGCCCACATGAAAGCAACAGCTACGGAAGAAAACCGCCTTTTGCCTTCACGGTAATAGCTATCACAATTAGAGCAATGAACCCATGCATCTTCAATACCAGCCGCTATACGAATACCTGGTATTAATGTTGGCACTTCACCTGTAAAAGCATGGATATCCATAGCGCCGCATTGCCGACATGAGGGTGGTTCATTTTCTATGGTTTCCCCTTCATATAGTTGATGTTTCTGATGGTATGATAAAACTTCAATATTTTTGAGCGCTGCTTCAGCTCGAACACGGTCAATTTCACGAATAAGGATATCTGTTTTAAGCCCTTCATTCATCGCAGCAACATGTTCTGCGTTCAAAAACACCATTATACCCTGGGCATCCAGATATGTTTTCAACATCTGCGCCTGAGGTGCATCCAGATAAGTACGTAGCGGTACAAGTCTATTATAATCGTGTTCATTCATCGTTATGGCGGCCTGTACTCTATATTTCTTGAATTAATCTAATCATTAAGGCCAGTCTCAAAGCCATCTATCGACTGCACATTCTTTTCCTGTTGATATTCAGAAACGCCCTTTTCACCCTTCGACCTAGTCCAGTTAGTGAGCGTTTCCTTTTGCTCAATAACTTCCATAGTGGGCACACCGTAGCCACAGCTGGTTTGAATCGATTCGATATCAATTAAAATAATCTGACGTGTTCCATTATATTCAGGAAAATGATCGATATACTCTTTGTATTGAGGGTGCTGTGGCCTAAGCACTCGCCCCTTACCATAAATTCTCAGGATTAAGGCGTTACGGGTATAACTATTGAACATAATCGTAACTCGGCCATCATTTTTGATATGCGCCGCTGTTTCATTACCGCTACCTGTTATATCAACATACCCACAAAGCGTATTAGAAAATACCTTGAAGCTACCATCCATACCCTTTGGGCTCAGATTAATTCGCCCCACAGAGCACGCGCTCGCAGTAAAAAACATAGGTTGAGCATTAATAAATTCAATATGCTGCTCATTCAGGGCATCGAAAAAATCTGCCATTGTCTAATCCATAATTTGAACTGTCGATATTCACGTTGAAAAGACCTACTGCTTGCCTTCTGCTTTTAAAAGAGCAACCAAATCCATATCTTCGACAGTAGTATCAAACTGTGTTGCAGGTCCTGAGTTTTTGATAATCACAATAGCGTCAAATGCAGCAAACTGTTCTCTCTCACTGTCTGACGCCAGTTTCATTAATTCAGCCCCGTATACTCTAAGAGCAAGCGTATCTATCAGGACATTACCTGCGGTTTCATTAGCCAACTTAGCTATCAACGGTGTACTCTTTTTAATATCATCGTTTGAACACCCTTCAACCGATCCGTCAAACTGCCTCGCAGCACTTCCTTCCCCACAGAACATAGAAATAGCTAATGTCTTTTCCCCACGCGCAGTGGCTAGAGCATCAACAAAACTGCCAAGTCCCAGCACTCCTGTTGGTGTGATGCCTCGGTACATATGAAATCTGCCAAACTTCAACATTGGCTTCTGCAAGCCTACGTATTTTCGCGCTCTGGAAAAATACGTAAAAAACAATTCCTTCATTTGCTGTTCACGCCTTTGATTAGCCAATAATGCCGATCCAAGCCCTTTAGTGAAGGGCGCATAGATTTCATTAGACGCTTTTAGGGCTTCAGCAATTTCCTGAACTTCAGGGTCTTTTTCGTTTAAAAGTGCAAGATATAAGGGCTCAATATCATCAACATCACCATAGCCAACTAACACAGGGCGGGTAATCAGTTTATTTTCAAATTCATCCAGTGCAAGACGAGCTTCTTTTGTTTTGATTTTCCCTCTGAGCCTTTCGGCTATAAGTTTTCCCCCTAATACAAAAACCTGATCCAAGCCCCAAATACTAGGCTTAACACCGTCGGCCTTCTCAACAACAGCCTTTAAAAATACCGCTTCTTCTTTCCATGAATAAAATGGGATTCCAAATTGATGACTACGCCGTGTATAATATTGACCGAAACCATCATCAGAGCTTGCAAGCTCTTCCAGTTTATTCGCAGCCCACACATCTGTTTCAATCGCCAGTGCAGTTCGGTCAGTTATATCATAAACCGTATCAGCAAACACAGGAATGTCTGCAACACCATGTACTTCACCGATCATGACAAACCGGGCAGTTTTACCTTTGTTAATTAACCATTCGCGAGCCTTGCCCTGAATGCCCTCAGCTTTATCAAGGGTAAATTCATATATGATATTTGTTTTATCAATATCATCCGCGTTCGCCGCCGCACACTCTAAACCCAAAGCAGTTAAAAACATGAAAGCGGTCAATAATCGCATAATATTCCTCATTTCTACGACAAGATATTCATTTATTCATAGCCTAGATTCTTTATAAACATTTCACACATTGAAAACAGCGAATAAATACGGTTAACTTTATATTTTAAGCCTTTTAAAAGATTTGCATCCCTTAAGGTCAGTTCTCATTTATCTTTTCTTGATGCCCAACAGGCTGACAATTCCAACTCTTAGCTCTTTATTATTACAAGCCACGCGAACACCTCTATAGTATGCGCTCTACCTTGCCCTTTATCACCATTTATGCGATGCCTTTACAATTGATATGACGCCTATGAGACATAGCTAACAAGATAGGAGAGGTTCGTGGTAAATATAAAACCTTATCAACATGAAGACTGGCCAGTTGTTGAACGTATTTATGCTGAGGGCATTGAAACAGGTAATGCCACCTTCGAGACTGAACCTAAAAGTGAATCACAGTGGCTTGTCTCAAGCATGCCCGACAGCCGCTTGGTTGCTTGGGATTGGGATAATACAATCGCCGGCTGGGCAGTCATGTGGCCTGTCTCTGACCGGTGCTGTTACGCTGGCGTCGCAGAAGTTAGTATTTATGTTGGTGCGCATGCACGCGGCCAAGGTGTTGGCAAAGTTCTTTTAAATGCGCTTGTGGAAACATCGGAACGCATGGGGTACTGGACCCTTCAGGCTAGTATTTTAAAAGAGAATAAAAGTTCGATCGGCCTTCATAAATCATGTGGTTTCAGGCAGCTCGGCGTGAGGGAAAAACTTGGCGAATTAAATAATATTTGGCGCGATGTTGTCTTGATGGAAAGGCGCAGCAAAAACATTGGGCGTTAAGAGAAAATTCAAATAATTTGGATTGCCTAGAATTATTTTATCATTCTATGCGAAAAAATGTCCATTTCAGGTGTGCAAAATCGACGTTATTATGAACACCGTAATTTTGCAGTGTTCATAATATTTCGAAAGGAAAGAATATGAGCAATTTTGCCCTTCTTCTAAACCACAAACCTGATCGATATGACAATCTCAATGAAAATGAAATGATTGAGATTGTTAAAGACTATATTGCATGGGTTGAAGAATTAGCGACCGAAGGCATTTATCAAGCTGGTGAAAAATTAATACCCGAAGCTGGCAAAACACTTGTTAAAACCCAAAATACCATAGAAGTTCATGATAGCCCATTCACCGAATTAAAAGAAATACTAGGTGGGTTTATGATTATTAAAGCAGATGATTATAATCACGCCATTGAAATAGCGAAAACCTGCCCACATCTTATTCATAATGAAAGCCTTCAAATTCGGCAAATTCACGATGTCGACTGACGTCAAAACAAAGATTGATAAAATTGTCCGGCGGGAACGCGGCCGTTTACTTGCTGACCTCGTTACCCGCTTAGGGCCCAACAGCATCGAACTTGCCGAAGATATGGTACAAGACGCCCTTAGCGCCGGGCTTCAACAGTGGGAATATTCTGGACTTCCGGATAACCCAGCAGCGTGGCTAAATAAGGTTGCGCGTAACAAAGCATACGATCGGTTAAAAAAGCTGAACAAAGAAACTTTAGTGCAAGCCGTTGACGATAACCTGATCCCAAACCACTCATCATCTGTTATTGATTGTTCGAATTTGAATGATCCAGAACTAGAGCTATTTTTCATGTGCTGTCAGCACAAATTAAACCAAAAAGAACAACTCTCTTTGATTCTCAATTTAGCGAGTGGATTTACCGCAAAAGAAATTGCCGGACTTTTACTATCAACCGAAGCTGCAACCGCCAAGCTTCTCGCTCGCTCAAAGGCTAAATTGCGCATCGATAGGCCGACCCTGCTTAAGCAACCAAGCTTGTTTGCAATTAAATCAAACTTAAAAACGGTTCACAAAGCGGTCTATCTGTTATTCACTATCGGCTACTCTTCAACAGGCGGTGAAACTATAACGCGCAAAAACATAGCATTCGAAGCATTACGCTTGATAAAGCTACTGTTGGCCAATTCGCACACCACCAGCGCAGAAGGCCACGCAATTGCTGCACTAATTTGTTTTCAAAGTGCACGACTTCCGGCACGTACAACGGATAAGGGGGAAATAATTCTTTTAAAAGATCAAGACCAGTCACTATGGGATATGAAGCTAATCAATGAAGGGTTTACTCACCTATGTACTTCAAAAAATGCTCCTCATCTTACGCGTTATCACCTTGAAGCCGCTATTGCCTCCATTCATATACTGCCTAATAATAAAAGTGAAATCGACTGGACAACACTGAACAGCCTCTACGAAAAACTAACAATGGTTGCCCCCTCCCCGACCATTACACTAAACCGTGTTATAGTGGAAATGATGTTGGGTAACCTGGTAACAGCTGACGCCCTTCTTGATACACTATCTAACAATAAACATATGATTCATTACGCCCCATACTATCTGGTTAAAGGGGAACTTTACGAGAGGCTTGGGCGACACGAAAAGGCCAAGAATCAGTATAATCTTGCGCTCCAATATGATATTAATTTACCCCTTCAACAACTTTTAGAGAATAAAATTTCAGACATCACTCTCGACTAATCTTTGCCCCAAGTTCGAAAGCTAACTTTTTGAAATTATAGCTCACAAACCATTGTTCTTTTTTTGTTCCATTATTTATTAAAATCATATAAATTGTTTTATATCTACTGAAAATAGCATTCACATATTGGGGTAAAAGAATGAAAGCCTTTAGTTGTTTGGTAGCACTATATTTCTTCACGATAGTTTCAGGTCATAAAGTCTTTGCAACCAATTACTCACCCATATCCGCGCCTACCTCAATGGCCTCTTCACAGCAAGATATGTCAGTACAGGATTTGCGAGATAATCATACCTATTCAAAAATGTCGTTGGAAGAATTAGAAGCTATCGATAAAAAAACACTAACAAAATCACAAAAAAAGCTTCACCGTAAAGCCCTAAAAGCTGAGAAAAAAAGAATTAAAGCGCTAAAAAAACGACAAGCTAAATACGACAAAAAACTGCGTAAACGAGAACGGAAAATTCAAAGTTTTGTCCGCTCTATTTCTGTAAATAAAGGCGATAAATTCGAAAGCGGTATTCAAATTTACGGTGAATCGATTTCAAAGCTTAAGCTCTTTGCTGATTACTCTAAGGATGTTTTTCTACGTGCATTCATTGACGATCAACACAATGTTATTATTCAATTATATGTGGCTACCAATTATGATATCCCACACGCTGACACAAACGGACAATGCTATAAAACCAGCCCCAAATGGCGACAATATAACGGAATTAACATCGCTGGCGGTACACAATTACCCACTCAACAAATCAACCAAACCATAAAGCAATGTAATGATAATTTTTGCACTATGCGTGAAGAAATTGCCGGAATAATTGATATCAATTACTTGATACAGCGTGCGATTAATTACCAACCACTTGAGTTCAAGGTAAAAGCGCAGCTCGGCAATGATTATGTTTCTAGTTTATCGAATGAATATATCATTGCCTTTTTGAAAGTTCTTTTAACAGAAGCCGACAACGGAGACCCTTTATATAAAGGTGCATTAGCTGATTTAGAACATTACTCAAAAACCCTAGGGCCAGATATCACACGGCCTGGCACACCAAAAGCCGCAAGTAACTCAATAGAGTAATTACTTTACCAATCGTGTTTCAGGGTATGTTGCATACCAACCAAACCAGAAAGCCCGGTGATACGGGAGCCGATTAAGCTTGCGCCCATCCTGTGAGATCAAAGCCTCTTCTGTTAAACGCCATATCTGACCATCGGCGTCTTTAATAGTTGAATCTTGATCATAAGAAGCAAATAGAACACCTTCGGGGTCATACACACGATTAGCCCCGGAATTATCAGTTAAAACAATAATTTTTTGAAAACCTACCTTATCCGTATAAATCGGATGGCTATCAAGGAAAGTCGTGTCGATTGCTAATTGATCTTCGGGGGCTGATTGAAACCTGAGAGCCAAGACCTCTTGTTTATTTTTTAATCGCTCGTCTTGAAAGGGTGTATTAAACATCAAACGATCTGACGAAAAATAATCCTGATAAGCAATCCCTTCACCATAATCGCGGTAATGCCCTGTATTCAATGATAGTACCGAAGTCTCAGGGTGACGCTCCTTCCATGCACCCCAGGTGGTTGTAACAACACTTAAGTGCTTGAGAGCTATACCCTTATCAGCAAGTGGCCCTAATACAGGCTCTCCCTTAATTGTATTCCAAAGCGACTGTGTTGCTTCATCATACATTAACTTATTGGAACGATATAAAAACCCACTGGTGCCTAGCTTATGTTGAACACCTTCAAATTCGGTTACGTATGGAATAACCGTTCCGCACAATGTACAATAAACACCCGCAATATTAACACCGCCAACATCATCAACAAACATTTCGTGCCAAGCTAAGATACGCTTAGGGTATGCACGCGCATCACCGTTTATTTCAATTCCAAATACAATGTTATCATCAGCTAAATATTCTGCCTCTTCAGCTTCTAACATCTCAGGGTACCGCAGCGGTGGAATACCATCTTGTACGACACCGCCCCAACGGATTTCATCCAGTCGAATTTTTGATGTCGTTTGTCTGCCAGCAAAATATTGCTCAAACTTAGGGTCTATCTGCTTATATAAATCCGCTTTAAACTCGGCATAACCGGGAGTGATTTTCTCTTGCTGGTTCCATAGCCAATGATACCAGCCATTTAAATTATCACCGATATTTTCGCCAGTATGACGTTCCAAGATATCCAGAATTTCAACTGATACACGGCGCGACGCCGCGAACCTTGCAGCCTCTAGAAGTTGAGGAATATAAGCTGGACTCCACGACTGATCTATCTCATCAAGAGCGCTTGCAATTACAGCGGGGTCATTTGTGTAGAACAAAACCTTAAAGACAGTATTATCAACATACTGTTCAGATTTTTCAGCAACTGAAACAAGTGACGCAAATGCCCAAAATGAAATGACCAAAAGAATACGAAAAGCCAAGGAAATACGCATAACCAACACCCTTTAAAAAGAGTATTTATGATACGCAGATACTCACAAAGGTGCTAATGAAGTCAGGGTCACACTTTCGCTAGCCTCAGTGTGATTACAAATAACAATGACAAGATTTACATCATCTTACGGTGACTTTTTGCCTTTTTTGTTCGTGTTCCAGGCTTACCCCCCATAGACCGGCCTTTAGGTTTAAGGGATTTATCCTCAATACCGAGTTCGCCCGCTTCCAAACGGCGAATTTCATCCCGCAGGCGCGCAGCTTCCTCAAATTCAAGATTTTCAGCGGCATCCTGCATTTTCTTGGTCAATTCACTCAGATGCGCTTTCAAATTTGACCCAACACGGTGCAGCGCATCTTTGCCAATATCCACAGTTACATAATCACCGCTTGCTGTATGCTCAATAATATCACCAACATTCTTTTGAACAGTCTTCGGGGTGATGCCATGCTTTTCATTATATGCGAGTTGCTTTTCACGGCGACGGCTTGTTTCACCAATAGCACGTTCCATTGAGCCTGTTATTTTATCTGCATATAAAATTACTCGTCCCTCAACATTACGTGCAGCACGGCCAATAGTCTGAACAAGCGAACGTTCCGATCGTAGAAAGCCTTCCTTATCGGCATCCAAAATCGCCACCAATCCACATTCAGGGATATCCAGCCCCTCACGCAGTAAGTTAATCCCAACCAGCACGTCAAAAGACCCTAGCCTCAAATCACGAATAATTTCAATTCGCTCCAATGTATCAATGTCGGAATGCATATAACGAACACGTACGCCATTTTCATGCAAATATTCGGTTAAGTCTTCAGCCATTCGTTTGGTTAAAGTCGTTACGAGAACACGCAATCCCTTGGAGGCCATTATTTTAGCATCATGCATCAAGTCATCAACCTGTGTATCCACAGGCCGAATCTCAATTTCTGGATCAACAAGGCCAGTTGGGCGGATAACCTGCTCCGCAAACACACCGCCTGTTCTCTCCATTTCCCAATCACCTGGAGTTGCTGACACATGGATAGTCTGTGGGCGCATAGCATCCCACTCATCAAACTTGAGCGGACGGTTATCGGCGCAGCTTGGCAGACGAAACCCAAAATCAGCCAAAGTCCCTTTGCGCTTGGCATCACCTCTACTCATACCACCAATTTGACTAACGCTGACGTGGCTTTCATCCACAAATAAAAGCGCATTTTCTGGAATATATTCAAACAAGGTGGGTGGTGGGTCGCCTGGGTTACGGCCAGTTAAATAGCGGGAATAATTCTCAATACCAGCGCAACTACCTGTTGCCTCCATCATTTCCAGATCAAACGTTGTACGCTGTTCAATCCGCTGCGCTTCCAAAAGCCTTCCTTGTGCTTCATACTCTTTAAGCCGTTGCTGCAATTCATGCTTTATACCCTTGCGCGCCTGATCAAGTGTTGGGCGCGGCGTGACATAGTGGCTGTTTGCATATATTTTCACGGCCTCAAGTGACTGTGTTTTTTCGCCCGTTAAAGGGTCAAATTCAACAATATCTTCGACTTCATCCCCGAACATCATCAAACGCCAGGCACGATCTTCATAATGGCTTGGGAAAATATCAATAATATCACCGCGAATTCTGAATGTTCCACGCTGAAATGCTTGATCATTTCGGGTATATTGCATGGCGACCAGTCGCCGTGCCAACTCGCGTGTATCAACATCATCACCTACTTTGATACCGAACGTCATGGCTGTGTATGTTTCTACGGAACCGATACCATAAATGCAGGAAACCGATGCAACAATAATAACATCATCGCGCTCAAGAATTGCTCGAGTCGCAGAATGGCGCATACGGTCAATTTGTTCGTTAATAGAGGCTTCTTTCTCTACATACGTATCTGTTCGCGGAACATAGGCTTCAGGTTGATAATAGTCATAATATGAGACAAAATATTCTACTGCGTTATTTGGGAAAAAATTTTTAAATTCACCATAAAGCTGAGCAGCCAGGGTTTTATTTGGCGCTAAAATAAGAGCTGGTCGCTGTGTTGCCTCGATCACCTTCGCCATAGTAAATGTTTTACCTGAGCCGGTAACACCGAGTAATACCTGATCTCTCTCACTCGACCGTGCACCCTTCACCAATTCTGCAATGGCAGTTGGCTGGTCTCCAGAAGGCGTAAAATCAGATACAACCTCTAACCTGACACCACCTTCTGATTTCTCTGGCCGTTCAGGGCGATGCGGTACGAAAGGGGTATTTACATCATCGGGAGTCATCGCAAATTCATCTCATTTAAATTCAAACTACAGCTATTATTCTATATCCTTAGCGCAGGTTAGAACAAACCAAAAACAAAAGACATAAAAAAGTCGCCTGAATTTAATAATCTCTACTTTCTCGGCTTGCAGAAATTTATACAGAGGCCTATGGTGCCTCGGCGCAATATTAGACCCCTTTCAGGATAAAAAGTATGTCTTTTCTTTCTCACTCGCTTGATCGCATCAAGCCTTCACCAACTCTGGCTGTTACTGCAAAATCCGCAGAGATGAAAGCAGCTGGTATAGATGTTATTGGCCTGGGTGCAGGTGAACCAGATTTTGATACTCCAGAAAATGTTAAAGAAGCTGCTATTGCTGCTATTAATGCGGGTAAAACCAAATACACCAAGGTTGACGGAACACCAGAAATTAAGAACGCTATCATAGAAAAATTCAAGCGTGAAAACAGCCTAACCTTCACGCCTGATCAAATATCAGTAAACGTGGGCGGCAAACACACAATCTATAACGCAATGATGGCCACACTAAACCCTGGCGACGAGGTTGTGATCCCCACACCTTACTGGGTTAGTTATCCCGATATTACACTGCTTGCAGGTGGCACACCTATATTTGTCGCTGCTTCACTTGAAACAGGCTTTAAAATCACGCCTGAAGCACTGGAGGCCGCCATAACACCGAAAACCAAGTGGCTTATATTTAATTCACCGTCCAATCCCTCTGGTGCGGCCTATACGGAAGATGAAATTAAGGCACTCGGCGAAGTTTTGAAACGTCATGAAAATGTCTGGGTGTTTGCGGATGATATATACGAACACATAACATACGAAGGCTTTACCTTTACAACATTTGCACAGGTCGTTCCTGAACTTGCACACAGAACACTTACAATGAACGGCGTTGCCAAAGCCTATGCCATGACAGGCTGGCGAATTGGATTTGCTGGCGGTGATGCAAAACTCATCAAGGCAATGGCAAAAATTCAATCACAAAGCACTTCAAACCCTTGCTCGATCAGCCAGGCTGCAACGGTGGAAGCATTAACTGGCCCACAAGATTTTATAGCTGAACGTGTAGGTCTCTTTCAAAAACGTAGAGACATGGTTGTCGATATGCTGAATAGCATTGATGGCCTAACATGCCCCACTCCCGAAGGAGCGTTTTATGTATACCCTTCGCTTGCAGAGTGTATTGGTAAACGCACCCCAAAAGGCAAAGTTATCGAAAATGACGACGACTTTGTAACATATATACTTGAAGACTATGGTGTAGCAGCAGTGCAAGGTGCTGCATTTGGTTTATCACCGCATTTCCGGGTATCATACGCAACATCAACAGAAGCACTAACCGAAGCATGCAACCGTATTCAAGATGCATGTAACAAGTTAAGCTAGGCATTAAAAATAGATATTTCGACTGAACTTTTTGCGTCCGCGCTTATACTGATTTCGGCTGCGCTCCACGCTATATGGAATGCAGCCGTTAAAAAATCACCAGATAAATTACCAATCATGGTTTTTATCATGGCGTACGGCGGAATAATATTTATCCCGTTTGTTTTCTTAGTTCCATTTCCCGATAATCAACTTTGGCTTTGGATTGTTTTGTCAGCGGGTATTCATCTTTTATACCAGATTTCCCTGACAAAGATGCATGAAACCAGCCCACTTTCCTATGCCTACCCAATTGCCAGAGGAACAGGGCCACTGATTGTTGTTATATTTTCGTACCTATTTCTTCACGAAAACCTTCAATTACTGGAAGCCTTGTTCATTTGCACGTTGATTAGCGGCATATTTCTTACCATCAAATCTGGTTCAATCAATCACGGCCATCAACATACGAAATTACATATACAATACCCTTTACTCACTGGCATCATGATTGCCAGTTACACACTTGTAGATGCTCATGCTGTCAAACAAAGCAGCAATATTTTTACATTTATTATTTGGTCAGGGTTTGTCCAGTCGCCGCTATTGTTAATCGTCGCACTTAAAGCGCGCGGCCCCAAAATCTTAAAACAGTCGCTCGCCATTTGGAAATATGGCCTGCCCACCACCTTGGTCGCACAAGGCGGATATGCACTGGCCCTCACTGCCTATAGCATTGGTAATGTGGGAGAAATTGCAGCTCTAAGGGAAACAAGTATTCTATTTGCAGGTATACTTGGATACTATTGGCTCAAAGAACCAATATCCAACAGGAAAGCTTTAGCTTTGACCATAATATTTATAAGCGCCATCGCAGTGACAATATTTTAATCTAAAAAATAGATTATTATCATAAAATATATCAATTTTATTAATTAATATATTTTACATATATTGTTCACCAGATAACAACAGTAAAATCAATACTCCGAGGGAATACCAATGACTGATCAAACAATCTTCAAAAATGCCAAACCAGAAATTGCAGAGGCTTTAAAGCCAATATTAGCTGACACAGTTTTACTATATACGCTTACTCAAAATGTCCATTGGAATGTTACAGGCCCGCTATTTCAACCTGTACATGCCCTAACCGAAGAGCAATATACAGAGCTTGCTACTGCAATTGACGAGCTTGCTGAACGCATTAGAAGCTTAGGGTCAAAAGCCCCTGCAACATTAAAAGCCTTCATCAACCTCGGCAATATTGATGATGGTGATGAAAACGCGTCTGCTGAACAAATGGTAATATCGCTTATTAACGCCAACGAAACTATCGCTGATAGAATCCGCCCGATTGTTAGCAAAGCTGGTAACTCTGGCGATGAAGTAACCGCTGGCCTATTAACAGACCGCCTGACAGTTCATGAAAAAGCTGTCTGGATGCTTAATGCAATGATTGGAAAATAAGTTAAACCTTCCTCCTGTAATCAGTAAGGTAGCTATTTCCTCCTAAACGCTGCCTTACTGTTTTGATAACTAACTGTTTCACAAGATTGCTATCCCAATGCTTATCGCTTGCTGTCATTAATCATACATGCTAATCGACGTTATTAAGAACCACTCTTAATAAATTATTGATGCAATTAAAGCTGAAAGTGTTCATGCTCAAAGATAATATCCCAACAAATTCGGACGCTAATGTACGCCTTGGTACTCTTCAACCGGGAGCACGTGGCATAATCATAGAAATTGTCACGGCGAACGAAGCTGACATGGTCGATGAAGCAGATCGATTAAGAGAGATTGGCTTTGCTGAAGGCCTAGACTTTGAAGTAATGCAACAAAGCCCCTTTGGCCAAGACCCAATTGCTGTAGCGGTTGGCGGCATGACAGTCGCTCTACGCCGGCGTGATGCAAACCTTATTATTGTTGAGACATTATGACATCAGATATCCGTATCGCCCTTGTCGGTAATCCAAATTGCGGCAAGTCAGCATTATTTAACGCACTTACAGGCCTCAAACAAAAAGTGGCTAATTATCCTGGTGCTACTGTTGAACGAAGAACAGGCCCTCTTCTCGATAATGATACAATTGAATTAATCGACCTTCCTGGCTCATATAGCTTAACCCCCAGAAGCCCGGACGAAGAAGTGACACGCAATATATTGTTTGGCACTCAAGAAAATGAAGCTAAACCAGATGTTATACTTTGCGTTGTTGACGCAACCAATTTGGCACAACACCTTCGTTTTACACTGGAACTCAAGAGCCTTGGCATACCAATGATTTTGGCGCTAAACATGAGCGATTTAGCCGCCCGGGAACAAATCCAGATCAATGCCAATAAACTTGCTACAAAACTAGGGATACCGGTTATTGAAACCGTAGCAGTTCGTAAAAAAGGCCTTGAGGCTATCAAGACTAATATACAAAATATTATAGCTGATAATGAAGGCGCAACTATTGATACATGGGATAGCGTCGCTGCACGACAAAAAGCTGCACGGCAGCTTGCTGCAGACGTAACTATCAGCGAAGGAATTGGCCATAAGACCTCACGCACTTTAGACAAGATATTTTTACATCCAGTTCTTGGACTTATTATCTTGTTCTCGCTGTTATTCTTTATGTTTCAGGCCGTCTTTTCATGGTCAGAAGTTCCTATGGGCTTAATTGAAGACGGCATTATTTTTCTACAAGGGCTAATTTCAGCAAACCTGAGTGAAGGGTTTATTGCCAGCTTTTTGTCTGATGGAATACTTGGCGGTGTTGGTAGTGTTATTGTCTTTTTACCCCAGATTATTATTTTATTTGCATTCACTTTAACACTGGAATCAACTGGATACATGTCACGCGCGGCCTTTCTGATGGATAAGCTGATGGCATCTGTTGGATTAAACGGTAGAGCTTTTATTCCACTTTTATCAAGTTTTGCATGTGCCATTCCAGGCATTATGGCTGCACGCGCGATTGCCAACCCCAAAGACCGGCTAACAACAATTTTGATTGCCCCTTTAATGACATGCTCAGCACGCATTCCTGTCTATACTGTAATTATCGGAGCCTTCATTCCAAATACAACTGTCGGCAATAGTTTTGTTGGCCTACAAGGCTTAGTAATGTTTGGTTTATACCTGATGGGTATTGTATCAGCGCTCATCATCGCAGCAGTATTAAAACGTACTATTGCCAAAGGAAAGCCTACCAGCTTCCTGCTCGAACTACCAAAATATCAGGCCCCCAACTTTCGCTTTATCATGGTTGGCTTGATTGAACGTTCACGACTTTTCCTTCGAAGAGCTGGTACAGTTATTATGGGAGCAACGGTTATACTATGGGCACTCGCCTCATACCCTAATGCTCCTACTGGCTCTGACAAGCCCGACGTTTACCATAGTTTCGCCGGTATGATTGGCCGTGCGTTAGAAGTTATTTTTGCCCCTATTGGCTTTAACTGGGAAATTTCCATTGCGCTTGTTCCTGGTATGGCTGCCCGTGAAGTCGCAATTTCATCACTTGGAACAGTGTATTCCCTCGCTGGTAGCGAAGAAGCCATAGAAACTGGCCTTATTGGCATGTTGAATGGATTATGGTCTCTACCAACTGCACTTGCATTTCTTGCTTGGTATATTTACGCACCGCAGTGCTTGTCTACAATAGCAGTAACCCGGCGAGAGACGAACGGATGGAAATGGCCGCTATTCATGACAGGCTATTTGTTTGTAGTTGCCTACATGGCCGCTTTTATCACCTACCAGCTTTCCAGTGCATTGATAGGATGATATAAACTCCCGATAACAGGGAGTGCAATATGAAACGGTTTTTAACAACATCAGCTTTAGTTTTGTGGGCAATATCAGATACAGTTGCTTTCGATGTAAGTGAAAAGGCAAATGAAATTGCCAAAAACACGCTTATCATTGACACTCATATTGATGTGCCTTTTCGCCTGAATGATGGCTGGGTCGATGTGACCAAGGCAACAGAAGGTGGTAATTTTGATTACCCACGCGCGGTAAAAGGCGGCCTGAACGCTCCCTTTATGTCGATCTATACGCCTGCCACCCTTGATGGTACACCAGAAGCTAAAAGCCATGCTGAACGCATGATTGCAATCGTTGAAAAAATCGTTGAAACCGCACCAGATCAATTTCAAATCGCACATAGCGTTGCTGACGTAGAAAACGCCTTTTCAAAAGGAATCATTGCCCTGCCAATGGGCATGGAAAATGGCTCTCCGATCAGCGGCGACCTAGATAATATCGATTATTTTTACAAACGCGGCATTCGCTATGTAACGCTATCGCACTCCAAAGCAAATGGTATTTCTGACTCGTCTTATGACGATAACAAGAAATGGAAAGGCCTATCTGATTTTGGCATCAAAGCCGTTGAACGTATGAATAATATCGGAATTATGGTTGATGTCAGCCACATATCAGATACCGCTTTCTGGAAAGTGATGGAAGTTGCAAAAGCTCCAGTGATAGCCTCCCATTCATCCGCTCGAAAATTCACGCCAGGTTTTGAACGAAATATGAATGATAAGATGATCAAAGCACTTGCGGAACAAGGCGGCGTCATCATGATTAACTATGGTTCTTCTTTTCTATCCAAAGCCGCAAACCAATATAATCTCAATGGCATTAAAGCCTATCAAGCATATATCAAATCTGAAGGCCTTAAAAACACACAGGAAGAACAAAACAGTTTCAGAAAGCGATACGCTGAAGAAACCCCTTACCCATTTGCGACACTTGATGATGTATTAAACCATATTGATCACGTAGTGAAACTTGCAGGCAGCGTTGATTATGTCGGCATCGGCTCTGACTATGATGGTGTCGGCAACACTCTTCCTGTAGGCCTGAAAGATGTGTCTTCTTATCCTAATCTAATTGATGGTCTGCTGGAGCGAGGGTACAGCGAAGCCGACATCAAGAAAATACTGTCCGGCAATATCTTACGTGTTTGGCGGGAAGTAGAACAATATGCTGCTCAACATTAAAGTTTAATCTAATTTCCAATATAACAGCAGCCTTTGAATAAAAACATAGGCTGCTTTTTTGATAGATAATTAGATTATGAACAACAAAGCCGATTGACGAAGGTGTACTTATAGTCAATGCTGATTATAGGGGAGAGGTAAGCAAGAACAATTGTTTACCCAATCGAAATTGGGAGCACCTATGGCTGAAAATGTGTCTGATAATGATGTTGATGATCAAATTGGCATTTCAAAGAAACTCAAATATTACACACTTTTTATCCTGACAATTGTATATGCTTTTAACTTTATCGACCGGCAAATTCTGGTCATTATGTCTGAGGCTATCAAAGCTGATTTAAATCTCAGTGACACTGACCTCGGCTTACTCACTGGTCTCGCTTTCGCCTTATTTTACACTATTCTCGGCATCCCCATTGCGCGATTTGCCGACTTTGCCAACAGACGCAATATCATTTCAGTCTCACTTGCTGTATGGAGCGGAATGACGGCCCTTTCAGGATACGCTCAAAACTTCACACAGTTGGCACTCGCACGTGTTGGCGTTGGTGTAGGGGAAGCAGGGGGCAGCCCGCCATCACACTCAATCATTTCCAACATGTTCAAGGAAAAAGAACGTGCAACAGCGCTCGCCATCTACTCTGCTGGTCTCTATTTAGGGATATTACTTGGTTATATTCTTGGGGGAAAGCTGGTCGATTTATATGGATGGCGTACGACATTTTTTATCGTAGGTGTTCCCGGTGTCTTGATGGCGCTTATTGTGCGTTTCACACTGAAAGAGCCACTTAGGAAAATCCCTGAGCATGCATCAAAGCAGAAAATCTCCGACCACTTTATTGGTATGTTTAAGGTAATGGGAATATTATTCCGATTAAAATCTTTCCCATATTTCGCACTAGGGTGTGCAATGTCAGCCTTTATCAGTTACGGCGTCGGTAATTTTGCCCCCAACTATATCATACGCTACCATGGTTTGGCACCATCCGATCTCGCTATACCTCTTGCCCTCACGGGCGGCGGCGGCGGTATGATCGGTACATTCTTGGGCGGGTACTTAACCGACAAACTAGGGGCGCGTGACATTCGCTGGTATTTATGGTTACCAGGCTTAATTGCAGTTTTAGCAATTCCAATGGCAGTTTGGGCATACATCACGACAAACACCAACTTAATGTTCATATTAATTTTCATATACACTGCCATGGGGACGCTTTATCTGGCTCCGTCAATTGCAACAGCCCACCGATTAGTTGCACCACACATGCGTGCAATGGCATCAGCCGTCTTGTTTTTCATCCTCAACCTAATCGGTTTGGGAGCAGGGCCGTTATTCATTGGCTTTTTGAGCGACTATTTAACCAAACTAAACGGCATTGAGAGCCTAAGGGAAGCAATGATTATCGGTGTTTGCCTTGCCGTTATCAAGGGGGTGCTATTTTACATTGGCGGAAAACGGTTACCAGAGGATATCGCAAAAAATAGCGCGGTAAAATAGAGCGTTAACGCTGGTACAGTCGCCAGTTCCTAAAATCAATTGCGAATTCACCACGCCCTAAAATATCAGTACCAATGATAATTGCAGGCGCTTGGCGTGCGCCAAACGCAGTGAATATTGGCAAGTCAGATGCAATGACCTGTACATCATCATATTGCTTCGCGCCCAATACAAATTTATCCACTGAAACAGTTTTACCTCGTCTTATGCCACCAGCAGATTGTATATTACGAACTTCTCTATCACCATTCGCGCTCTTATTATTTGGCAATGCTGCATAAGCGACTTCATTCATAACTGTAAAAGATGCTCCGGTATCAATAATCGCGTGAACATCCACACCCTCAATGGTTACTGTCATGGCAAGTGAACCATATCCAACGGCCCTACCTTGCGTCATACTCCAGTTTTTATAACCGGGCATATTCCTGATATTGTCATAAAGCTGAACCTTTGCTTGTTGAAGATAAAAAGCAAGTGTTTTACTGCGTAATAAGTCAATACCGATAAGGCCATACGTATTCTTACGTCCAGGAGGCGCCGCAATAGCAACCGTTTCCTCAACTTCAAGCGTGCGACCGAGTGCCGTTATAGCCTCAATAGGATATATCAAAGCTTCGCTTCGCCCTGTTGCCGTTAATATCCGTTTGGAACGCCTTGGCAGAGCATCAATCCCCAAAGCTACAGGCAAGCGGCGGTAAGCGATAGTCCTGCTTGCTGCTGTATCAATTACAAAAGGAAAGGGGCCTTTGTCACCAATAAAAGCATCAACAACAAAACGACCTTGATCATCCTCACTTAGCCGAGAACCTTGGCTATCTTGCGCCGCTAAAATTGAACTATAAACCGCTAACACCGCAATAAATAACAAAGGCGACCCCAACGAGCCGCCTTTATTATTTATGAATTTAAAACTTATCACAAACAAACTTTAAGTATCCAAGAAGCTTCTTAGCTGACGCGACCGGCTTGGGTGCTTAAGTTTCCTGAGCGCTTTTGCCTCAATTTGGCGAATACGTTCGCGTGTTACCGAAAACTGCTGACCAACTTCTTCAAGTGTATGATCTGTATTCATTCCAATACCGAAACGCATTCTAAGAACACGTTCTTCACGCGGTGTCAGCGAAGCAAGAACTCTTGTTGTTGTTTCACGAAGATTAGACTGGATAGCTGCATCAACAGGTAAAATCGCGTTTTTATCTTCAATGAAATCACCAAGATGGCTATCTTCTTCGTCACCGATTGGTGTCTCAAGCGAGATAGGCTCTTTCGCGATTTTCATAACTTTACGCACTTTTTCAAGCGGCATTGAAAGGCGTTCAGCCAACTCTTCCGGTGTTGCTTCCCGGCCAATTTCATGAAGCATTTGGCGGCCAGTACGAACAAGTTTGTTGATCGTCTCAATCATATGCACAGGAATACGAATAGTACGCGCCTGATCAGCAATTGAGCGTGTAATTGCCTGCCTGATCCACCATGTTGCATAAGTTGAGAACTTATAACCCCGGCGATATTCGAACTTATCAACCGCTTTCATCAAACCAATGTTACCTTCCTGAATAAGATCAAGGAACTGGAGGCCACGGTTTGTATATTTTTTCGCGATTGAAATCACCAAACGCAGATTGGCTTCCACCATTTCCTTCTTGGCAATCCGGGCTTCTTTTTCACCCTTTTGAACAGTACGAACAATTCTGCGGAACTCGGATACATGGAGACCAACACGGTTAACAATCTCGCCCACTTGATTGCGAATATTATTAACGGCAACACCTTCGTTCTCAACGAATGCAGCCCAACCACGTCCTTTAAGCTTGGAAACCCGCTCTAGCCAACCTTCTTCAAGCTCATTTCCTTGATATTCAGCGAGGAAAGCAACACGACTTACCTTATGCGATTCGGCAAGACGTAATAAACGGCCAGAAAGGCCCATCAAACGGCGGTTAAGGCCGTAAAGTTCGTCCACAAGTTCTTCAATACGCACATTGTTAAATTTTACAGAGCTAATCAGCTCAATCAGTTCAGCCTGAAGCTTTTTAAAGCGGCGTTCCTGAACAGCGGAAATGCTATCACCTTGAAGCGCTGCTGCAACACGTGTGTCCTGAAGCTTGGCGTATTTCTTATATGTATTTGTAATGAGACGAAATTTATCGATGGTTTCCGGCTTTAGGTGCTCTTCCATCGCAGAGAGAGACATAGCCGCTTCATCGTCTTCCTCTTCTTCTTCACGGCGGCGTGCTGCCTCACCTTCGACACCTTCTTCACCTTCAGTGGTTTCCCCTTCAGGTTTCTCTTCAGGCTCGTCATCTTTGTCGGCTTCGCCAGCGCTTTCGGCGATAACATCGCCAGCGTTTTCGTTTTCAAGATCTGCTGTGTTCGGCTCTTTACCAAGCGTTGCTTCTAGGTCGATGATATCACGTAGCAACATATCTTCATTTTCAAGACGTTCAGCCCATTCAGTAATCGCCTTAAATGTGAGAGGGTTCATGCACAACCCTTCAATCATCGTCGCCCGGCCCGCCTCGATACGCTTAGCGATCGCAATCTCACCCTCACGCGACAATAATTCAACAGACCCCATCTCACGCAAATACATACGAACAGGGTCGTCAGTACGATCGTTGGCTTCTTTTTTGTCTGATGTCTTAAATTCTTCCTGTTCGTCTTCAGACTTGTTAGCCTCAGCCTCTTCAGGTTCGTCGCCTTCAATGACATTGATCCCCATTTCAGAGAGCATCGCCATAATATCTTCTATCTTCTCGGAAGACATTTCCTCAGTTGGCAAAGTTGCGTTCATTTCATCATAGGAAATATACCCGCGCTCTTTCGCCTTCGCGATCATCTTCTTGACCGCTGCTTCGGTCGAATCAACAAGCGGGCCTGCACCAGTTTCGTCGCGGCCTGTGTCTTTTTCTTGTTCCTGATTCGCTTTAGTCGCCATTAAAAATCTCTCCAACTAGGTCAAAATACCCGATTCGCAAGTTCTATAGCATATTAATTATAGGAAAGTCTGCCTGATTCGAGCCTATAACCATCTTTATCTGCTTCTTTATCTTCAAGTTCACGATATGCTTGCTGTGCTGCAACAAATCTAGCGTGATTATCTTCGGTCATATCTGCGGCATATTCACTCTCGGCTTGCTTATAAGCAGCCCAACAATCGGTAATATGATGAAAACGTTTTAATGTATGTTCAAAGCCCGTTAATGCATCCCCTAATGCTGCATCTGACCAAGCAAACCAATCATCTTTTAAACTTTTATCAGAGAGTAATTTTTCGCATTCATGCCCTAGATTATTTTCTGTTAGATAGTGTTTCAACCCTTCAGCTTCAAGGGTTGAAGAATGAACAACATATTCAAGAATTGAGCTACGTATATTTTCCAAAGCTGAAACCGTCAAATCGAGTGCAGCAAACGCTTCCTCATATCTAATTAAGATTTGAGGATGGTTGAGAATACTCAAAACTAAAAGCTGCTGCAAACGGTCAGTCACAGCAGCTTGCCCCAAGGTTCTACCCAGGGCTGTTTTGCTTAAAAGGCCAGTGCTGGCGGGCGCTCTGTTAAATTTACTACGGCCATATCCAGAAGACTGAAAACCACCTGTCTTGCGCTGCGGTTTAAATTGCTCCCAGATACGGTTTCGAAACTCGCTTTGATATAGTTTTTTGACACTTTCGTCTTGTATCTCAGCAAGGCGAACAAATACTTTCTTTTCAAACCCCGCCCGACGCTCAGGTGTATCAACAACAACGCCTTCGTTTAACTCGCGCCATAACATATTCACGAGCGGCTCAGCTTCATCGATCTTACGCTCAATTGCACCCCGGCCTTCTCGTTGCACAAGCGTATCAGGGTCATCACCGTCGGGCATAAAAACAAACCTGAGCGACTTACCTGGTCTAAGCATCGGCAGTGCACGCTCCATTGCGCGCATTGCAGCCCTTCGGCCCGCATTATCGCCGTCGAATGAAAGAATGGGCTCGTCTGCCATTTGCCATAGATGAGCAATTTGTTCTTCGGTCAGCGCGGTGCCGAGCGGCGCCACAGAATAGTCAATACCAGCTTGCGCGAGGGCAATAACATCCATATACCCTTCCACTACCATAACCTGCCCACTATCATAGGAAGCTGATCTGGCATTAGCCCAATTGTAAAGCGTAGCACCCTTGTGAAACAAAACCGTTTCAGGGCTATTGAGATACTTGGCTTTCGCATCCTTCGATAACGCCCGACCACCAAAAGCGATCACCCTGCCCTGCCGGTCACTGATTGGAAACATCAGGCGATCACGAAATCTATCATAGCTATCACGCCCATCATCGGGCTTGATCAACATACCGGTTTCGATCAATTGATCTTCTGGTATCCCGCGGGCTCGCATCGCATCTTTCAAAGCTGTGCGTGAGTTTGGAGCGTACCCTAGCTGGAAACGTTTTAATGTTGCATCACTCAAACCACGGCCTTTGATATAACCAAAGGCGCCTTTACCAATTTGGCCATATAACTGCGCTTCATACCAACTTGTGACAGCCTCCATCACTTCTGAAAGACTGGCGCGTGTCTTTTCACGTTCCACAGCTTCGCGGCTTGGTTTTGGCACTTCCATACCAACCTGACTTGCAAGCTGCTCAACTGTTTCAGGGAAGGTTAACCCTTCTGTATTCATCACAAAATCGATGACACCACCATGCTGACCACAGCCAAAACAGTGATAAAAACCTTTCTGATCGTTCACTGTGAAAGAGGGTGTTTTTTCATTATGAAACGGGCATAGGCCAGTATGTTCGCGTCCGCGGCGGATAAGTTTAACCTTGCGCCCCACCACATCGGAAAGGGTGAAACGATGCTTCAGCTCGTCAAGAAATTGCGGACTTAACGCCATGCATATACCATCGAATATATCGTAAATCAGTAGACTAACAAGCAGTCTACTTAATCTTTGTAAAAATTAGTCAATAGAATGTTTCAGTGCAGGAGCCATACCCTACTAGCTTAAACTCAAAGCGTTTAAGCTAACAACTCTTTCACTGTAACACTTGCTTTCGCGAAATCCATTTGACCTGCATACTTAGCCTTCAGGGCCCCCATACAACGGCCAATATCCTTCAGCCCTTCGGCACCAATCTCGCTTACAACACCTTCACAAGCGTTTTTCAATTCATCGTCAGAAAGCTGGCGCGGCAGGAAGGTTTGAATGATTGCAATCTCTTCGCGCTCTTGCTCAGCGAGTTCACAGCGGCCAGCCTCTTCATATGCCTTGATGCTATCACCGCGCTGTTTCACCATTTTCGATAAGATATCGGTGATGATTGCATCATCATCCAAGTCAGCACTATCTAATGAGCGATTTTCGATATCTTTTTCTTTGACTGCTGCCAAAATCAAACGAATTGTAGAGAGGCGAGTACGATCTTTCGACTTCATAGCCTCTTTCATTGCATGCGTTAAATCATCGCGTAACATTTATATTCCCGTCCTTGTTAGACCCATAATTTCTTTGACCTCTAAAATGGCTGTTTATTTTACAGCTTATTTCAGATGTCCACATCAAAGTCCCCTTGATGAGTCACAAGCGATGATCATACCCCATAATAGCAAATTGAGCAATTGTTTAAGACCATCATAACTCATTGTTTTTAAAGGATTTTTTTTTGAAATTTTTCCTTGACCCACAACAGTCTTTTGCCTATTGTCCCGTCAATTTGGCCACTGGTTACCAAGATAACTAATACATATAACCATAAGCTAAAACCATATAAATTCAGGGTTTTTTAATTAGCCCTCAGGCGAACAGGAAGGTGTACTATGACCGACTCCAATTTATCCGCCGATGCCCTCAAGGGGCGGCCATATGATGATATCACTGGCGTATTAGTGTTATCAGATGGATCGGTATTTTGGGGATACGGTTTCGGCAGCGCCGGAGATACAATTGGCGAAGTTTGCTTCAATACATCAATCACAGGCTATCAAGAAATTCTGACAGACCCCTCTTACGCTGGCCAGATTATCACTTTTACTTTCCCCCACATCGGCAATGTGGGAGCAAACAGCGAAGATGTTGAAGCAGGTAAACCAGCGGCACGAGGTTTAATCATCCGTGAAGAAATCACAGCACCCGCCAGCTATAGATCAGATGAGCATTTCGCTGGTTGGGTAGAAAAAAACGACCTTATTGGCATTTCCGGCCTTGATACCCGCAGCATTACCCGCCGCATTAAAGATAAAGGCGCCCTTACCGGCGTCATTGCTCATAATCCGAACGGCGACTTTGACATTACAGCTTTATACAACAAAGCAATAGGCTGGGCAGGCCTTGAGGGTATGGACCTTGCAAAAGATGTTACATGCACTAACCCTCGTGATTGGAACTCAACGCTTTGGTCTATCGGCAATGGTTTTGGCACACTTGAAGCTCAAAAGGCTCATATCGTTGCCGTTGATTACGGTGCCAAAGATAATATCTTACGCTGCTTGTCTGAAGCAGGCGCAAAAGTGACGGTCGTTTCCGCGACAACACCCTTTGATGAGATAATGAAGTATAAGCCCGATGGCTTTTTCTTATCGAATGGCCCCGGTGACCCGGCAGCCACTGGCGACTACGCATTACCAATCATCAAGCAAATGATTGAAACTGGCTTGCCTATTTTCGGCATTTGTCTTGGACATCAACTGTTGGCGCTTGCCTTTGGTGGTAAAACATACAAAATGCATCAAGGTCATCGCGGCGCAAACCACCCGGTAAAAGACCTGCGTACCGGCAAGGTAGAAATTACATCAATGAATCATGGCTTCTCGGTTGACGGTGATAGCCTGCCTGAGAATGTTAAAATCAGCCATATCTCATTATTTGATAAAACTGTTTGCGGGATCGAAATTGCTGACAAACCGATTTTCAGTGTTCAGCAACACCCGGAAGCTTCGCCAGGGCCGCAAGACAGCTTCTATCTATTTGAACAATTTATGGACAATGTCCAAAAGCACAAGGTAACATAGGCAATGAATACTGGACTCACAGTATATATTGCAGGCGCAATTTTAGCCCTAGACGATGAGACATTTACAGCACGTAATGCAGAGTCATGGAGCGAATGGCTTACATACCAGCTAAAGAAAAATGAAAAAGTAATCCAAACTGAGATTATCAAAGGAAAAAAAGGAAGAACACTAAAAATCGGTGGCTTATTTAGCGAGGCAGATGTGCCCGACAGAGTAATTACTAAAGGCGTAACTGAATACGGCAATATCAATCCTGAACCACAGGTAATAATAAATGAACAAGCATTGTACTCTGAAAATGTGAGAGACTCGCTAAATTTATTAGTCACTATTGGAGCTGCATCTGTTATTGAAGATACTATAGCGGATAATTATTATCGCCTGATACGAAGCCCTAATCTTGATTCACACAACGACAGAAACACAAGTTTAACAGTTGAGATAGTATCAAAGTATAATGATTTAGGGATTGGCTGGCTTAAAAATTCAATCAACAAGCTCTACACGGACCCAGAACGGTTTCATTCAAATATTGAAATGGGAATTCCTGCATCAAATCGTATTGTTTCAATCTCTGATAATTTACCAGACCACAAACAGGCTATTAGCAAGTTAGAAAAAATTATAAAAGAAACGAAAGCTAGTAATGAGTTTGCAAAAGACTACAAAGAAGAACGGGACGCAAATATATCTAGCCTGGAACTATCAAAGAATTTTCTCGACAGTGGAATCTATTACACTAAAGCTATATGGGAATTACTTTTGAAACCTTTAAAATTTATCGCTCAAAAGTTCCCTGACGAAATGATTAAGGCTTTAGCATCTGAATTAATTAAAGCTCTTATGGAAATATTAAATAAATTATAGCAGGACCACAAACACATAATTGCCGCAATTGATTGGCAGCTAAATAATTACCCAAAATGGGTACAAGTATGGGGCACAGTATAAGGTGCAAACTATTGAGCACCTAAAAGGGGGCAAAACCCTTTTAAAAGGACAGTAAAATGACAGTAAAAACCCTAACTTACATTGTAAGCGCCGCAGCGATATTGGCAGGTTCTGAATTAGTAGAAGCACAATCACGCGAAGATGGCGGGTATTATGTTTCAGGATTCGCCGGACTTGCATTCCAGAGCGACAACACCAATACCCCAACTAATGGTGTTGGTAATACAATTGAGTTAGATTATGATAGCGGCTATAGTATAGGTGGCTCATTTGGATATAAATTGCCTTCAAGCAGCCTGTTTTCAGGGGTTCGACTTGAACTAGAAGCATCATACCGTGAGGGTGATGTGGATGTATCCGGATTTAATGAAACAGGCGATACATCATCATTCGGCGTACTAGCAAATGTGCTTTATGATTTTGATGAAATTGCCAGCGATTTCTTTGTGCCATATATCGGCTTCGGCGTCGGACTTGGCGGGGTAGAATCAGATGTATTCTTGGACCTACCTGACTCAACGAATACTTCGGTTACGCAACAATTTGGCGGTAGCACACGAACACAATTCCTCTATCAAGGAATAGTTGGTGCCAGCTTCCCGATTAGTGATAGCTTTGATCTATTTATCGACGGCAGGTATTTTTCAGCAGGTAATGTTGAATTTGACCTTGTCGACCCAACTAATAGCGAAACCCCATTTGATAGCGATTACGACGTTATTCAAGTTCAGGCAGGTTTCCGGTTTCATTTCTAATTCAATGAAACCAAAGACTTAAAATACACATAGAGGGAAGCAAACACTTCCCTCTTTTTATAAGATACAGACAACCTTTTAATGCAAGAGCAACACCATGCCCAAACGTACCGATATAAAAAGCATTCTGATCATTGGCGCCGGACCGATTGTTATCGGGCAAGCGTGCGAATTTGATTATTCGGGAACACAGGCCTGTAAAGCACTGAGGGAAGAAGGGTATCGGGTTATTCTTGTAAATTCTAACCCGGCAACGATTATGACAGATCCCGACCTCGCGGATGCAACATACATCGAACCCATTACACCCGAGGTTGTCGAGAAAATCATCGCCAAGGAAAAACCAGATGCGATCCTACCGACAATGGGCGGACAAACCGGGCTTAATACAGCCCTCGCCCTGTCAGCAAATGGCGCGTTGGAACGACACAACGTTCAATTAATCGGTGCCGACGAAGATGCAATTGACAAGGCAGAGGATCGTAGCCGCTTTAATGCCGCAATGGAAAAAATCGGCCTAGAGACATGCCGGGGCAAAACTGCAAACACAATCGATGAAGCGCTTGAGGTACTGGATTGGCTTGGGCTGCCTGTTATCATCCGCCCCTCTTTCACCATGGGAGGGACCGGCGGCGGCATTGCCTATAATAAAGAAGAATTTGTCGAAATTGTAACCAAAGGCCTTGATGCATCCCCCACCAATGAAGTTCTGGTTGAAGAAAGTATTCTTGGCTGGAAAGAATACGAAATGGAAGTTGTCCGCGACAAAGCGGATAATTGTATCATTGTTTGCTCAATTGAAAACGTTGACCCAATGGGCGTACACACCGGTGACAGTATAACGGTTGCACCTGCCCTTACATTAACGGACAAAGAATATCAGATTATGCGGAACGCTTCGATTGCAGTTCTGCGCGAAATTGGTGTTGAAACAGGCGGCTCTAATGTTCAATTTGCCGTAAACCCCGAGGACGGGCGTCTGATTGTGATCGAGATGAACCCACGGGTTTCACGCTCTTCCGCTCTTGCCTCGAAAGCAACAGGCTTTCCAATCGCCAAAATAGCAGCAAAGCTAGCGGTCGGCTATACACTCGACGAGCTTGATAATGACATCACTGGCGTAACGCCCGCATCATTTGAGCCAACAATTGATTATGTTGTCACTAAAATCCCACGCTTTACATTTGAAAAATTTAACGGCGCACAAGCAACCTTGTCTTCTGCCATGAAGTCTGTAGGCGAAGTGATGTCCATCGGACGCTCATTTGCGGAAAGCGTTCAGAAGGCTATGCGCTCAATGGAAACCGGTTTAACTGGTTTCAACGAAATTACATTTGAGGATTATGTATCAGGTTCAGGCGATTTTACGCCAATTTTACGTGAACTTGCCGTTGCCAGGCCAGATCGTTTATTGCGCATTGCACAAGCTTTACGTGAAGGCGTAACGCTGGAAGATATAAACCGTGTTTGCCACTATGAACCTTGGTTTGTAAGGCAACTCGAAAGTATCATAAGTGCAGAGAGAAACCTGATTGCTAAAGGACTTCCATCTGATTCCCGTAATATGCGTAAGCTGAAAATGCTCGGCTTCTCTGATGCCCGGATCGCTGAACTGACAGGTAACCAGGAAACAGCTATCATGGAAAAACGCCACAGCCTCGGCGTTCGGCCAAGCTTCAAACGAATTGATACATGTGCCGCAGAATTTGAAGCCAAAACACCTTATATGTATTCAACATATGAAACCTTTGCAGCCGGCAATGTTAGTGAATGCGAATCAAACCCCTCTGACAGAGAAAAAATCATCATTTTAGGAGGAGGACCAAACCGCATTGGCCAAGGCATAGAATTTGACTATTGTTGTTGTCACGCTTGCTTTTCGCTCTCAGAAGCTGGCTATGAAACAATCATGATCAATTGTAACCCAGAAACAGTTTCGACCGATTACGACACATCCGATCGATTGTATTTCGAGCCGTTAACAGCTGAGAATGTGATTGAAATTATTAGGACCGAACAACAGAATGGCACAGTAAAAGGGGTAATTGTCCAATTCGGTGGACAGACACCGCTCAAGCTAGCGCACGCTTTAGAAGCTGCAAACATTCCTATCCTTGGAACCAGCCCTGATGCAATTGATCTGGCAGAAGACCGTGAAAGATTTCAGGAACTTGTTGAAAAACTTGGCCTCAAGCAGCCAAAAAATGGCTTGGCCCGCTCACTTGAAGAAGCAATCACTGTCGCAGAAAAAGTCGGATATCCGGTTCTTATTAGGCCAAGCTATGTTTTGGGCGGTAGAGCTATGGAAATCGTTCATGACGTGGACGGCCTTAACCGCTATATGGAAGAAGCCGTGCAAGTATCAGGCGATAGCCCCGTATTGATCGATAGCTTTCTCAAGGATGCAATTGAAGTTGATGTGGACGCTCTTTCTGATGGCACCAACATTCATATCGCTGGCATTATGGAACATATCGAGGAAGCAGGTATACACTCTGGCGACAGTGCATGTTCGCTTCCGCCTTACAGCTTACCTATCGGCCTTGTAAACGAAGTGAAGCGTCAAGCTAAAGAACTTGCAACAGCACTGAATGTATGCGGCTTAATGAATGTGCAATTTGCCGTGAAAGATAACGAAGTCTACCTGATTGAGGTAAACCCACGTGCATCAAGAACTGTTCCTTTTGTTGCAAAAGCAATCAATAGCCCCATTGCCGCGCTTGCAGCCCGTGCGATGGCTGGAGAAAAACTTACAGACTTCGAACTTAAAGACCCAATCCCTGAACATGTTGCAGTAAAAGAGGTTGTTATACCTTGGGCACGCTTCCCTGGTGTTGATGTTCTCTTGGGCCCTGAAATGAAATCAACTGGCGAAGTGATGGGCATCGACCGAAACTTTGCAATGGCATTTTATAAATCACAATTAGCCGCTGGCGTGCAATTACCATATGAAGGCCAAGTGTTTGTTTCTGTAAAAGATAGCGACAAATACGGCCTTGTACCAATGGTCGAAGACCTCAAAAACATGGGCTATAATGTTATTGCAACAGAGGGAACTGCAAAATACCTGGAAAATCACGGTTTAGAAGTTAACACTGTATTCAAAGTACAGTCTGGGCAACGGCCACATGTGCTGGACATTATGAAAAACGGCGAAGTCCAACTGATGTTTAACACCACCGAAGGCAAGCAAGCCATTCAGGATAGTTATGGCTTACGTAACACAGCTCTTACAATGAAACTGCCATATTTCACAACTATGGCTGCGTCAAAAGCGGCTGTACAGGCACTGAAGGGGCTGCACGGCGATGAGCTTGATGTCAAACGACTTCAAGAATATGGCACATAAGACGCCTAAAGACATGATAGCAACGCCTCTTGATTTCTATATCATCTTAAGCTATCTATAACGTTGGTGCGCCGACCCATGCCTATTGGGTCGGCGCACCTTATTTTGAGAGGCCTTTCTTTTCATAATGAATTGTGATGGCTTAAAGCATATTCGAAAAATAGATGGACGGGACACATGAACGAAACAGTGCCCATGCTTTTAGATGGTTACCGAACCCTAGAAGCAGAATTAAAGAATTTAAAAACAGTTGAACGGCCAGCCGTAGTACTTGCCATTGAAGAAGCTCGTGCTCATGGTGATTTATCTGAAAACGCAGAATATCATGCAGCTAAAGAACAGCAGGGTCATATCGAAGGACGCATCATCGAGTTGGAAGGCAAAATCAGCCGGGCTCAGGTTATTGATCCAACAACTCTCTCTGGCGACAAGGTTGTTTTCGGTGCGACCGTCACCCTGATTGATGAAGACGATAATAAAGTTACCTATCAAATTGTAGGGGCTGACGAAGGCGATGTAAAAGCTGGAAAAATTTCCTATCAATCTCCAATCGCCAGAGCCTTGATTGGCCGCAAAGTAGGCGCTGAAATCGAAGTAAAAGCCCCCGGTGGAGAACGATATTACGATGTTGAAGGTATTGCGTTCATATAATGAACACCTGAATTAACAATTACAAAAAGAACCGTATTATTAGGTTCTTTTTGTAGTATATATCAGTTACTTAACTTCCGGCAGCGGTATCCCGGGCTTATGCTTTGAAGTTCTGATCGTAAGCGATGTTTTCACACTTGCAACATTCGGAGCCGGCGTTAATTCGCCGGTTAGAAATTGTTGGAAGGCTGCTAGGTCTTCCGCAACAATCTTAAGAATAAAATCAATTTCACCATTAAGCATAAAGCACTCGCGAACCATTGGCCATTCCTGGACCTTTTCTTCAAACGCTTGTAAATCTGCTTCTGCTTGGGAATGAAGACCAACCATTGCAAAAACTGTCAAGCTATACCCAAGGGCTTCTTGATCCAAATCAGCATGATATCCCTTGATAAAATTCTCATCTTCCAAAGCCCGCACACGACGCAAACATGGCGGCGCAGTTATTCCAACCTTCTCAGATAAATCAACGTTAGTAATTCGGCCTTCTGATTGCAGACAAGATAATATTTTCCTGTCAACAGCATCCAGTTTTACACGCCCCATAAATCACTCCTTAAAGAAGGCCTGTATCGAAAGATCGGCCCAGAATAGCTTGTTCAATTGATTAACGGTTGATTTACCATGATATTTTGAACAATTCCATACTATTTAGGAATATTTAAGAAATAAAGTTCCAAACGTGGATAATTTTCTTACGAATATAATTAAAGGCTAGCATCCCGACTCGTTTTGAGTAGTATAAGCTAAATAGTGTGAAACATATGCTAAAAAAATGTTCTATTACGGGACAGAAAAATACAGTAAGTACATATTTTCACTAAAATATTCATCATGGGACGGTTAATTTTTATCTGAGCGTATATCAGATAAAATTGTGGTAGAAGGTGCCAAAATTCGACATGAACGCACTAGATAGTCGAATTAAGGAATTGGTCGCGTATGCAAGAGAACGGGACGGTGAAGACCGTACCGCCCTTTTTCGTAACCTGGTAGATCTGTTTCTAACCAATAAAGCACCAACAAAACAGCCAACACGTAGCCAGCTTCTCGATGTTGTGAATGCGTTAATTCCACATGTGGAACCAGAAAGCAGACGAACCGTTTCCGATTTGCTTGCCTCAATTAACAATCCTCCAATGGACTTAATACATTGTATTGTCAAAGACAGAGCCAGCCTCGTAAGCAACTTACTTCGTGCTGCCCCTTTTGAAGAAGACGAATTGATTGAGCTTATCGAAACAACTGGCCGGGAACACCATCAAGAGCTTGCATCAAGGTCTGATCTATCGGCCAATGTTTGGATCGCTCTAGCGCGCGCAACGCCAGCAGCACCACCCTACGGATCGAATTCCACATTAGCTTTGTGGAGAGAAGACCTCGGATTAAACAAACAAAGCGATTTACCTGATTTATCAAATGTCCCACGTCATGATCTTGCGTCTGTGACACCTCTTCACCCAAAGAAGCATCAAAAATCAAATGCGCGTATCAGAATCTTACGGACCGATGAAGATATTGTCTCAAACCATCTTAACGAGAATTCTGAAGATGCTACAATCAGCTTTGTAGAAGAAGAAAACTCGGTTGACCAAACTACTAGCAATATAAAGATACACTCTAATAGAGGCAAATCAGACGACATCAGCCAACCAGGCGAGCAAAAGTCGATACCTACAGCGAATGGCTTATTAGCACCAGACACAAAACCTTCCTTTAAGTCACTGGAGTTACCCCAGGCTTGCGAGGCAGATAAGCCACAAAAAGATCAGGTAAAAGAACCCAATACACCACCTGACAATAGCACAACAATTAACAGGCCTTTAATAGAGCCAGAAAGTGGTTCATGGGCATGGCGCAGTGACCGTGATGGCTTTATCATTATGGTGTCAAAGCAAGCAGAAGCATTACTTGGGAATGATTATCAATTAATCGGTGCTGCGATGCTTGATATGCTAGCTCTTAACACCAAACTAGGTCATCCAGTAAGCAGAGCTTTTCAACGAAGAGCATCTATACATGAAGCGCCTATTTATTTAGCCCACCTAGAACACGCCCAAAGATATTGGACTCTTGAGGCGGCTCCTCTTTTCAATCCAAAGACAGGCGCATTTGATGGTTATGAAGGGATACTGAAACCTATTATTCCTGCACGAGATGAGGGCGACATTATCCCTGCGGATGAACCAAGCCCAGATGTTGTTGGATACCCGGATATATCTGAGCACAACAGACAATCGCAACATTCACATAACAAAAATACGCCTCCTATCGAATCCGATATCGTTGCTGCCACTCAATCAACAAACAATCAATCACCACTTAGCTGGTTTGATAAACCAGGCCTTGGCGGCAGAGAAAACGCTATCCCTCAGATGCATTCGAATGAAAATTCAGAAAAGCAAAAGAAACAAGCAAGTGTTGATGCGTCCCCTAAACAACAATATGACAACACCTCCGAGATAGATAGAATATTAGCTTCTGCAAATGAGCATAAGCCAAAAGACAGCCCTATAGAAAATCAAGGACACACTGAAAATTTGCAGGATCACCCCCCACTGGAAAATGACATTTCCGTAGGCAATACTACACGTGAGAATACCCAAATCGCGGCCCAAACTGAAACAACACTATCAACAAACGCATTAGCCACTATCGAATCAACACTAGAGCTAATGGAAGCAGCGCTATCGCGCCTATCAGAGGCCGAAGCAAATAATAATCTGCTTCAAATAAAACTACAGTCAGAAATCGCACAGGCCTGCGCAAGAACATTAAAAAGCGAGTTCGCTCAAATAAAGAAATAATACCCAAAAATGACTTTTCGGCAAAGCCAGCGCTACCGGCAAGCGTTACCGAAAGATCATAATTAATTACGATTAATTGGATGCAAACATCCTAATTGACTCAACAAACTTATCTTCCGCCTTTGTCCATTTTTGCTTGTAGCATCTACCGAGGGCACATGCATTCAACACCATATCCCCATCATCATTCAATCTGATATCTGCATGATATACCTTACCCGAAGCCCGGTCATAAACCCGACCGTCACGCCAAGCACCATGCTTATATCTAAACCCTTTTAGGATTGTGGCGCCAATTAAACGCAAATTCGATTGCTGATCATTAGTCCAAAAAATATCAGCACATAATGCGTGTGATTTTTCTGGGCACTTATCAACTTGAACCATAACGTCGCCGCCTTGCGTCATCCAATAGCCATATGGTTGAGTATTATTATAAACCGCTGTTGCATTTTCTTCGTCTGCAATCGCTATGTTTGAACCCAGCATAATCACACTTGCAATACCTAATGCAGCGTCTTTGATTTTCATATCACTTACCTCATAATGTTGTCGTGTTCCGGTGCGTTGTGAAATAACGCCTGACAAACATTATATTTTTGAAAGTGACTTTCTCGCTGATTTTGAAACCCGCTAACTTTTTAGAAAATGAATAATATTTTCCAAAAAGAAACAATAACTAGATTAAAAAATAACAACCAATTTTAAAAATGAATAATGCCTATTTAATATAGGTCTCAGCATTTTCTACATTACCAGAATCAAGCAAGAGCTTTTCTTTTCTATATGCCGTTGGTGTAAGACCCGTTCGCTCCTTGAAGGCTTTATTGAAAGGCCCCAATGATAAATACCCAAGATCCATCGCAATCGAAAGAATTGGAATATGACGATCGTTAATACTTGCCAGTATTCTTTTCGCTTCTTCTATACGGTGATGATTGAGATAGTCAGCAAAGTTCCGGTACCCCATATGCGTATTAATCAGATGACGCATTCTATGCTCTGGCATCCGTGATTTTTCTGCAAGCATTGCAGTTGTAAGGCCAGGCTCTCTGTACATTCCTTCAGACATCAGTTGAGCTAAGATCATTAGGTTATGCTCATCCTCCGGGCGGCACAATTCTGTGCCCACTTCACTTGATAGTTTTGGCGTAGTTGGTTCAGGCATAAATAGAGCATCGGTTTCAATCAAACTGATACGTGACAAAACACCGACCGCGACAAGCATAAATACAAAAGATTGTAATAATTTCAGGTTAGCCCCTATTTGGTTTGTGGGGAAAAACGTTTCAACAACAAGAATTATACATGAAATAACAATAACAATGCCCACAAACCGCAATCGAAATTCTCTTCGTTTTTCAATCAAATCGATATCTCGCCCTTTCCAAGCAATAAAAATCATATGAATGATGATAAGAGCGCGCCCAATAGTAACCAGTTCATCAATAAGACCACCCCCTAAAATGGGGTGTTCGCTAAGCCCCAAAACGAATGGAATGCCCGCAAGAAAGAAAGCCGTTGGTATGAGGTAATGAATAGGTTTCAGCTTTAAATCATCATCAAACAAAGAAACACAAAATAACCAGATGAGGCCAATATTAAGAACACAGAAAGGCACTAAAAATTTGGCATAATCCCCAAAAGTCTGCCAAAATGTATGATCAGAGCTAATAAGATATGCTGCTGTTGTAAATGCCGTATAAGCACCAATACGTGCCTGCAAGCGACCACAGGCATAATAAAGCAGCATTCCACCAACCCAAATGAATAAGGAAACGCCGCCGTATCTAAAGATATTGTCTAGAAACTCCAGCATGCCAATACAACTCGCAATCTCGGTATAGATTTCTATTTATATGTAAGGTTTTTCATTCAAAATAAAAGAGCGATAACATTATTAACTCTTTAAATTTTTTCATTTTCTTATCACTCGGCTGCTGCAATATCGGGCACAACATATCCACCGCCTTCTTTTCTGCGCGCTCCTTTTATTTGTAAAGTTTTGGCGACGTATTCTGGATGTTCGGTTCCCATCCAGCGATCCCAATATGTAAAATACAAGCCATAATTATATCTAAAGGAGGAATGATGCAAATCATGGTGCGTAACATTTGTTAATTGCCCAAAGATCGGATGTGTAACCCAGCGTCTTGGAAAAACTTCATATCCAGAATGGCCAACAGCATTACGAATAATCATAAATGTAAGAAATATAAAGACACCTAACCCATGCATGGGAACGATCATCAGGTAAAACTTTACATACATAAAATTAATAATAGCCTCTTTCCAATCGAAACTATACGCGGTCCAGGGTGTCGGGTTATGGGATTTATGATGCAATCCATGAATACGAGGATAAACCCTTTCTGCATGCATCAAACGATGCGTCCAATAAAAATAAGTGTCATGCAGAAAGATCATCAAACCAGTAGAGAATATAAAATACCCCCATCCCCATTCAGCAATATCACTATATATCTGGAACCATCCAGCGTGATACCCATAATTTATAATCATTCCAACAGTACTGAATACAGCTACAGTTTTTACAGAATGCAAAAATTCAAATATCATCTGACGAGCTGGGGGTGTTGTTTTCCTAATTTTGCGCGACTTTAAATACGGCCTCAAAACTCCCCATATCGCTATAAAGACGAAGCTTGCAGCAAGAAAATATCGCTTAAAATCTTCATAGAATGCATTCAACCAATTCCCTGCCAACTGTTGCCAATTATTTATAAAGTAGTTCAAAAGTTCTTCCATTTTTCACCCCACTTTTGCTGTCGTGACATACTCGGGCAAATAAAATCACGGATATAAATGGGCAACATGCTTTATAGGAGAGTAATGAGAGTTAAAAGCATGCTGCCTTGAATATTATATTTATCAAAAGCAGATGAATTGGCTTGCCAATTTTGAAAACAACCGTCGATTATAAAAATCAGTAAGTATTTTTAAGTTTTGGTTAGTCGGTAGCGCCGTGCATAATTCAGGAATTATCCTTAAGTTTAGTCTTCCTATATTCACTTGGTGTCATCCCTGTGCGATTCTTAAACGCCCGATTGAACGGCCCCAAAGACTGATAGCCCAGGTCCATTGAAATCGTCAGAATAGGGATATGCCGATCACTGATAATTTTTAATCGGCGTTTAGCCTCGGTAATTCTGTAATCGTTTAAATACTGTGAAAAATTTCTGTGACCCAAATGATGATTAATCAAGCGCCGAAGCCGATGTTCCGGCATATTAAGATGGTTTGATAATGTTGATATTGTTAAACCTGTCTCTTTATAAACCCCACTGGCCATCATCTCTTTTAATGCCTTTAGGCTATGTTGATCCTCTATCGTTAGGTCCTCATTATCAGCGTTAATGCTTGGCCCTACACTTTGTTGCACCGAATTAATTGCAAATAATACACTTTCATTCGCACGTGTAATATGTACAAGCATCCCGACGCTGATAATGAAAACGATAATAGCCTGTGCAATAGTGCCATAACCCAGATCGTAAAAGTTCGCGTAATAAACCTCTGCAATCGAGATAAATGCTGTTGCAGCGATTATGGCGCCTACAAACCAAAGGCGGAAAGAACGCCGCCCTTCAATAAGGTCACCCTTATGACCATTCACAATAACAAATATTAAATACCCATATATGACAAGCCTGAGAAAACGGTACAACAAAGTCATAGCAGGGTCAAAGCGAGCACCGAAAATATATAGTAAGGCAGAGGCCGCATAAAGCGATAGAACAAACCAATGAGGCCACTTTGTTGCAAAATTATCTTTGAAAACGGATAAACATAGCAACCAGGTTAACCCTAAATTCAATTCAGAAATAAAGATTAATACAACGCTAAATGTACCAAATATTGCAACTTCATCATAAACTGAGACAATTAAAAAGCATATTTGCCCCAAAGCCGCAGCAATTGCCAATCGCGCCTGAATAACCTGCGGAAAGAATTTAGCCAACAGATAAATGTTCCACAGCAAACTAAAGATTGCACCAAAACGGAAAAAATCATCATAGAATTCAATGGTCACAGATCGCGCCTCCACGTTCAGACCTGACATATGACAATCACACAAAGCATAAAATTTATCAATTATAACGCATGATTAAACATAACTTTTAAACGCTACCTAACTATTCTAATGGTTAAATATATACAGTAAAAATATATTCATTTATTCGATTACTAAAATCGATATTAGCAATCAATCAGTATACTTAATTCGGTTGAAATTTTTCTTAAGGGCAATACATTCGCGCCCGATAAGAATGAGTTACGCACATAAAATTCATTCCAAATCAGCAATAATAATTAAATACTAAATAAAAGGATACCACTATGGCTGTTCTCGCAGGGAGACCCGCTCCAGACTTTAACGCTGTCGCCGTTATGGAAGACGGAAGCATCAACGAAAATTTTAATCTTAAAGAATATATTGGCGACGATTATGGTCTCATATTCTTTTACCCGCTTGATTTCACATTCGTCTGCCCATCTGAAATTTTGGCCTTCCATAACCGTATGAACAAGTTTAAAGAGCTCGGTGTTAAAGTTGTAGCAGTATCAGTGGATAGTCAGTTTTCACACGCTGCATGGCGTAACCTTCCAACAGCAGAAGGCGGACTAGGCGCTGTTGACTTCCCGATGGTTGCAGACATCACAAAACAAATTGCCCGTGATTACGATGTACTAATCGAAGAAGACGGTGTCGCGCTTCGCGGTACTTTCCTTATTGGCAAAGACGGTAATGTTTGGCACCAGTATGTTAACTTCTTGCCACTTGGTCGAAATGTAGATGAATTTGTACGTTTGGTGGAAGCTCTACAATTTCATGAAGAGCACGGTGAAGTTTGCCCTGCGGGATGGAATAAAGGCGACGAAGGCATGAAAGCAGATGCAAACGGTGTTGCTTCATACTTATCAAAACATGCAGAAGCGCTTTAATAGCTGTTTTTAGAAATAATAATCCCCGAGATATTTAAAATATCTCGGGGATACTTTTACCAAACAATATTTACTAGAATCAATTACCGGATGACAATAACCGTTCCGCAAACCAATCCCGGAACTCTGCCTTTGCCTCAACAGGCTCTAATCCAAGCAACTTTGAAATATAGTCACCTGCAACACCATCACCAATGGCCGTTAAGGCCACTTGAAATATAGTATATTTTGCATGTCGTAATGCAGTAGCTTCAGTTATATCACCTTCATTTGCAGCTAAAATTGCTACTTTTACCCCTTGTGCCAATTGCTCAAATAATTGAGCCAAAGTGTCTTGACCTTCTTTCAGTTCAAGTCCCTTTAACATAGTCCATGCAAGTAGCCGGGCGTTACCTTCATCACTTAAAACTGCAAATACCCTAAACAAAACCTTATGGTCACTTGTAACGATACTGCCAGTATCAAGCACTTCCAAAATATCACCCAGCAGTTTCTCTACCATTTTTTCAGCAAGGGATGCACGCAGCCCTTCAGCGCTACCAAAATGATGTAGTACGGTCGAGTGAGTTACACCGGCAATATTCGCAATTTCCGCCACCTTAAGCCCTTCAGGGCCAACTGCATCCAACCTTTTCTGCGCGGCATCAAGGATTAATGCCTTTGCCTGCATGGGGGTTCTACGCACTCTTTTAACAGATTTTGTCATTCATCTAACTTTCTTATTGACAAATATGTTTATAAGCCGTAAAACCATTATTGACAATAATGTCGATAAGGTGATCGGCACGTATTTATAGTATAAGGTTATAATCAGGATTAAGATGATGACAATGGAAACTAAAACAAAAGCACCTCGTCGTAATTATATTGCTGCCTGGAAGGCACTGCGCGCTCTTATGCGGGACCGCGAAGACACAACCCAGGTTTTCAAAATTATGCAGGCTTTAGTTGGAAATGCTCTCGAAAAACAGTATGCGCGTTTTCTCGCCACTGATATCGGTGCCAACATCATCACAAATAAGATCAATCTTTTAGATACATTGAAAGACCGCGAAGCACTAGCCAAGCTACCGGAAGGTTCGATAGGCCGTGAATACCTGAATTTTATGATCACTGAAAACATTACCGCTGAAGGACTTGTTGACGCAAGCGACGATAGCTTCAGCCATTTCAAAGATGCAGACTTAGAGCGTTACGCAATGCGCACCCGTGAAATGCACGATCTATGGCACGTTATCACAGGTTATGGCCGTGATGGGCTTGGCGAGTTCTGCGTGGTGGCATTTTCTTATTCACAGACGAAAAGCCTCGGCTTTGCTGCTATTGCCTTAATGGGATCTGTTGATTTATCAAGAAAATTTAAAGGCCAAGGTGTCTTTGCTGCCGTGATGCAAGCCTTTAAACATGGCCGTAAAGCTGCATGGTTACCAGGTCAAGACTGGGAAAACCTGATGGCAACGCCGCTTAGTGAAATTCGTAGCATGATGAATATCATCGAACCATCAAAATACAATGCTGCCAGCGACGTTAGCGCACAAACACGCCCAGAACCAATCGTGGCTACAGCATAAATTATAGTTTCCAAAAACCTCGCATAAACTTAAGGCCCCTTATGGGGCCTTTTTTATATACAGTGAAAGCATCAAACTCATTATGCATGCATTACGAATTGGAAATGTCCATATTAAACATCCAGTTAATACCAAACTTATCTTGGCATTGGCCAAAGTATGAGCCCCAGAATGTATCTTGTAATGGCATTTGAACGATACCTCCATCACTAATCTTTGCAAATATACTATCGCCGTTCTTGCGCGATGTAGGTGTATATGAAATAGCAAAATTCTGCCCACATATTACTTCACCATTAAATGCTTCGCAGCTATCACTCCCCATCAAAACACTTTCACCCACTGGTAAAGAGACATGCATAACCTTGTAGTGCTCATCTTCCGGTACCTTCATGGTATCTGGTGCGTCTGCAAACGTTTGGAACGCAATATAATCACTATCAAAAGCTGACTTGTAAAACTCAAATGCTTGCTTACAGTTGCCATTAAAAGTCAGATATATATTCAGGCTCATATGCAACTCCCATCACAAACATAGACCTTAACAGTGGAAAGCCTTTCGCCAATCATTCCTTAGGAGGTAAAGCATAGGCTATATCATTAGCTAAAGCTCGCTGATATGCCGGACGGGAAAGGCAACGATCGATATAATCATTAATCCGTTTGCTATCAGGCAAAATATTAAACATCCGCAAAAAATTCGCCGTTGCTCCAACCATAACATCTACGGCAGTAAATGTTTCCCCTAAAAGCCAAGGCCCTTTATTATCCCCTTCAAGAGCATCTTCAAGAACAGCGATCATGGTATCAAAATCTCCCCAACCATGGGACACTTTATTCACCGGTATATTAGAAAATTTTTCTGCCATTGCAGGCTCAATTACCCCCGGTACATAAACCATCCAATATAAATATTGGGCGCGCAAAGGGTCATCAATTGACGGTGCCAACCCTCTATCCAGATATTTATCTGCTAAATACAAACATATCGCTGCGCTATCAGAAAGCCCTATTTCCCCATCCAAAATAGCAGGCACCTTTCCCATGGGACTGGCTGTTAAAAAGTCTGTAGCACTCTTAGCTTCCTCATCTCGCACATCGATAATTTTCAACTCATACTCAATACCCAACTCTTCCAACATCCACATAACCCGCGCAGCACGTGTTTGCGGGCACCAATATAAAGTTATCATTGTAAAACCTCCTTTCCATTAATCACAACACATCCAAAATAGATAATCGCCAGTAACACTAATACGCTCTATTACAACCTTCCAGTGCTCACTATTATAATTTTACCTACATTTTGCCGAGTTAAGGAATATTCTATACAATAGGATAAAACACGAGACTGGAGGGAACAATGAAAGTAATTTCAATAATATTATTATCTATCATTACCCTTGCTATGATCAATAAACCTGTACACGCATTAGAAAAGCCAACGTTAAAATTATTATGGTCCCTCGAACACGGCCTTTTTGAACCAGAGTCAGTGGCTTATGATCCGATCAACAACAAATTATATATTACCAATGTCAATGGTTATACCAAGAACGGCAAGGGTTACATTTCACGCGTAAATGCCGATGGAACAAACTTTGATCCCAAATGGGTTACCGGTCTGAACGGGCCCACAGGCATCATTTATCACAATGAAAAACTATATTTCGCAGACATTGATGCCCTTAAGGTAGCAGATCCCCATACAAAGAAAATAGTAGCAAGCTTTCCCGCTCCTAATCCTAAGGCTAACCTTAATGATGTAGCGATCGATAAAGCGGGTAAAATATATGTATCAGCCAGCAACTCGGCAGAAATTTATAAACTTGTAGGCAATAAACTTATGCCCTTTATCAAAGACAAAACCGCCTTGAAGACTGTAAATGGTATTTTGATAACAAATGATAATGTTTTGATCTCTGGTGGTGATGCTTTGCATGCATGGAATTTATTATCAAAAGAACATTTGGGGCTTTTAGCTCCAATCGATAGTCCGATTCGTGATATAGACGGCATTACAATAGATATACATGGTAACCTTTTGCTTTCGCTTTTAAATGACCCGCGCATATGGATATACAAACCCGGTGGGGACTATCTCCCTCTTAGCGAAACACCTATTTACGGAGTTGATTTCACCTTACACGCGGGATTGGGAATCTTTTTTATCCCGCAAATTAACACAGATACAAAAACGTACCGTATATCCACATATCAATATACCCTACCTCAATAACATCAACTGCTCCATATTTACGGCGCCAATGTTCGACATTTTCGATTACCCTGATCGAAGCAATCCATAATGAATAATAATCTTGCCAATTGCTTTTTTATTCAGGAACGTTATTTAAACACTTAATATTTGTGACACTGAGAATGCTACGGGTGCAAATCGCCCCATATTGGAATGTATAATGACTGACACCAAACACACCAAAATGCTTATTATAGGCTCTGGCCCTGCTGGATACACAGCAGCAATTTATGCTGCTCGTGCCAATATAGCTCCAATGATTGTAACAGGTATGCAAGCTGGCGGCCAATTAACCATTACAACTGATGTTGAAAACTATCCCGGTTTTGCAGACGCTGTTCAAGGCCCAGAGCTTATGGAAGCGATGCGCCAACAGGCTGAAAATGTTGGAACAGAGATCATTTATGACCTTATTAATGAAGTTGATCTAAAAGCAACACCAAAACGTGCTATCGGCGATAGCGGCACAGTATATACCGCAGACACAATCGTTATCGCAACAGGTGCCCAAGCAAAATGGCTTGGCCTCCCCTCAGAAGAAAAATTTAACGGCTACGGTGTCTCTGCATGTGCAACATGCGATGGCTTTTTCTACCGCGGGAAAGATGTGATTGTCATCGGCGGTGGTAATACTGCTGTTGAAGAAGCTTTATACCTCTCCAACATTTGTAAATCAGTAACCCTGATACATCGACGTGATGAGTTACGCTCGGAAAAAATTCTACAAGATCGGCTTTTCAAAACCGAGAATGTCTCTGTTATGTGGGACACTGTTCTCGACGAAGTTCTTGGTACAGAGGAACCTTTAGGCGTTACCGGTGTACGACTAAAAAATATCAAAACCGATCAAACTAAAGAGCTTGACGTACATGGTGTCTTTGTCGCCATTGGCCATACTCCAACCACAGGGATTTTCAAAGGCCAATTGCCAATGGATGAGGAAGGGTATTTGTTCAAAAAACCTGATAGCACGCAAACCGATATTCCCGGTGTATACGCTGCCGGTGACGTAACCGACAAGGTGTACAGACAAGCGGTTACCGCTGCAGGTATGGGATGTATGGCTGCCTTAGAAGCTGAAAAATACATTGCAGAACAGGAACACGCATTAGCGGCAGAATAGTATCAAGCATACATTTATAATCTAACGCCCTTCGAGTTGTAAATTTGAGGGGCGTTTTATTTTTCCAGGATTGATGAATAGATCGTACTGCCCTTATCAGTATACATAATAACTGAGTCGATAGCCTCAACAAGCCGTCGCTGTGTCAATTCTGCCAGCGAACGATTAACATGCTCTAATGCCTGACCAAGAATGTTTGCAACAGTCTGTGCATTTTCTTGACCAGTGGCTAACAACAGGAAAATAGACACTGCTTCAGGTGACAAACCATTAAGCTGTTGTTTCAAGCCAAGTGCAACAGTTTTTAAAAGCTCTTCGCTGGCGTTATCCACCTTATCGCCCTCCGCTACTCTAAAAATTTTACAACTGTTGTACTTCCCAAATCTAACAAAACCCTTAAAATGGTGTCTGATAACCTCAAATAGCGAGAAGAAGGGCAAAAAATGGACTGGGATAGATTGCGCATTTTCCATACTGTTGCTGAAAGCGGAAGTTTTACAAATGCAGCAAACCGCCTAAATAGTAGCCAATCCGCTATATCGAGACAAATTCGGGCATTGGAAGAAAGCCTGAATGTTTCGCTGTTTACACGGCATGCACGTGGTCTGGTTTTAACACAAGAGGGCCAGGAACTTCACAATATGGCTCGAGAAGTTGTCCATAAAATTGAGGAAACCGAGCGCAGCCTCTTAGAATCAAAAAAACGCCCCACGGGTTTGCTACGTGTTACAACGATGGTAACCTTTGGCTCTGTCTGGTTATCCCCGCACCTGAAACAATTTATGGATGAGTACCCGGAAATTGACATTCAACTGATCCTGGATGACCGTGACCTTGACCTTGCGGCTGGTGAAGCAGATGTCGCTATTCGCCTTCATGACCCTGAGCAAGCAGACCTTATTCAGCGTCCACTTGCTAGTTTTCACACCCATATCTATGCAAGTCCGGAATATCTGGACCAACGAGGTACACCTGTAACGCCAGACGATTTGGATCAACACGATTTAATTACACTAAGCAATGCAAAATCACCCGTATTAAATAGTATGCAATGGCTCTATGACATTGGTAACCCAAGGCAAAAACGTAAGCCACGCTTATTGGTTGATAATCTGTATGCCGTTATGCACGCAGTTGAAGCGGGTATCGGCATAGCCGTTTTACCAGATTATCTTGTGCATAACCGGCAAAAACTGATGCGCGTATTACCCGACATTGAAGGCACGCCCTTTAATAGTTATTATTGCTACCCACCAGAACTTAAGGGATCGCTTAGGGTAGCGTTATTCAGGGACTTTATGGTTCGCCAAATACGTGCTGAGAGCAATATTCTATAGGACACTAAATGAAAAATTTAATTGCTGTTCTACTTCTTACCTTTGCTACTCAGTGGCTTGGTGCAGATGATACCTTGATTGGCAGTGTCCCTGATGGTTGGCGCAAAGAAACATTTGCCTTTCCTTTGGAATTCGCGCCAGAAATAAATTTAACCGGCATTGAGGAAGTTCATTTTGCGCCCGGGATGTTTGATACAAAAGCATCCGACTATTTCAATTATATTTTCTTATGGCGTCTCGAAGGAAAAAACAGTTTCACCCAAGAGCAATATACAAAATATCTCGAATATTATTATCGAGGTTTATACCACGCAGTTAGCCAATCACCCGATAAGAAAGAAAAAAGTATACTTCTTTCATACCAATTTATTACGGAGGAAAATGGCCAATTGCACTTCAAAGGAAAGTGGTTTGACGCCTTCAACAAGGATCATATTGTTGAATTAAATATATCTATCAAAGAAGCTTATTGCCCTCAGCAAAACGTATCCAATATTCTATTCAGAATTACAGCTACAGGGCACCAATCGGCACAAAAAACACTCAATAATATGACATTCCCTCACTGTGAATAAAGTTTCATACAGGAAACTTAATCGCGGCTATGGATTTCCTCCATCATTTTTCTGGTATTTCTATCGCGAACCACAAGGACGGCCCAAACGGCCAAAACAACCCACATAAAAAATCCAAGCCCAAATATAGTAAATATCAATGCTAACACCCAAATAACAGCACTCATAATGGCTTGAAACGGCTTACCAGCTAATAACAATGCAAGCGGCGGTAAAATAATGGCAATCAGATAAAGCATGGATATCTCCCTTAATTCTTCTATAGTACGAATAGAAATGCCCAGCGCAAGCTTTAGCCGTTTGTATAAAGTCCAAGAGAGATTTATGAACAGATTAATTGTTATTCTTTTATCATTGGTGCTCGTGAGTTATGCAAACTCGTCTTTCGCGGCTGACCTTAGTAAAAAGAATAAAAGACTGTCGACTATCTTTGACATATCTAAATATCAAAATGCTACAGTAGTCGGCATAGAATTGGTGTCGGCTAGCGAAAAAAACTTATTGATGAAAGATAAGTCTGTTCAGATTGATTTTGGTCACAAGAAGAAAAAAAAGGATCTGGGTAGTTTCTATATTACCAATAGAAACTATGGCGGGAAATCAGTCATTAACACTAACCTGCAAAGTGCCCCGTCTGCGTTTGATCGTCATACATTCTTTATACCAAACGATATGGAAACTCTTCATGTAACAGTCAGATTTATCGACGGTAATGCTAATATCCGCCATATTCTTCTCTTGATTAAAGACCCCAATGACAAAAAAAGGCCGTATAAAAAACTCAAAAGCAAAAGGCTGAAATAAAATTAGGGTTCCGTTTTAGCTAAATCTTCTACTACAACAGTTTCAATAACATCACCCTCTTGTAAGGCTTCCACAATCTCCATTCCCTCTGTCACATGGGCAAAAACCGTATAGCGACCATCTAAATGAAGGTTTCTATGCGTATTGATAAAAAATTGTGTGCCACCGGTATCTTTACCTGCTGTTGCAACACCAACGCTGCCAACAGTATGCGTACCCCCTGACCATTCCTCTCGAATACTGCCCCAGTCATAAAGGCTTTCATCTTCTTTCTGCCCAGCCTGCGTAACAAAATTAGGGATTACCCGGTGCCACAACATACCATTCATTTTTCCCTCTTTAGCCAAGGTTATAAAATTATGGGCTGTAAACGGTGCGGATGGGTGCGTTTCAATAACAATATCGCCGCGTGTTGTTTTTAAAATTAAACGGCTTTGCTCTTCTGGTAAGTCTGCATAATTTGGTGATGGCCGTGCTGTAGTTCTGGCTTCAATAGAAGGATCAAGTGCAATTTTAGCCTCTTTCACCCTCACTGAGCCGCTATCACCGTTATTTATAAAGTCATTCAGTAAGTCTTTACCAACATTACTATTTGCTAACATATTCATGGCCTGAAATGCCTTATAGTAATTAACATCCACAAGCCATTCGCCGGCACGTTTGGCAAACCATTCATTACCAGCAGCCACTCCTACCCGCATAGCGCTCACGGCCAGCCATTGCTCACTGCTTTGACTTAATTCCTTTATCAGCATCAACACTTCAGCGTCACCAGCAAAGCCGTCACCTAGTGCAACAAGGGCAGCTTGCCGTTCTGCAACCGAATTCGACTTATTTTTGACAAATGCTAATAATCGATGTTTCGCAATAATATTTTGCGTCTGGCCCAAGCCACTAATTGCTTCAGGCCTCAATTTACTGTTCGTGTCATCTGTAACTTCTAGTAAAAAATCAATTTGCTGATCCGTTGGCGTTAGTCTTGATATAGCACGCAATAGAAGAAGCTTAACATTCTCAAGCTTAGACTTAACGAAAGCCTTTTTTAAATCGGCAAACGATAGAACCTCATCCAATTTTCGAATCCGGGTAAGTAAATAAGCAGCTCTAAACGCGGTCGTCTCAGCCTTATTATTCACAGAAAGCTTGACCAACTTCTGATAATCTAATGTTAAAAGGTCATCCGCGCTAACATCAGAATAAACAATATTCTGCATCAGACCTTCAAGCGCTCCATCTAATATTTCGGGCGCTTTTTCAGAAACAATGATATCAATTAATCTATTCCTAATATCTGGCCGCCCGGTAAAGCCCAGCGCCCTTAGAAGCTCGCCTTTAATTAACGCATCTTCTTCCCTATCAATTTGTAGAATTAAAGCAGGCGTTGAAATTTTGTCCCGACACATAGCAGCACCACTTGCTGCATATAATCGCACTTCATTTTGTGGAAAGCTTAAATACCGAGTTAACCTCTGGCAAGTACGCTCAGTACCTATTTGCCCCAAATGCCATAAAGCGTCTAAATACCCAGCTTTTAGTCCTTGTTCAAAAATAGGCGAAACATCGTCACGCTTATCTGCTGTTTCAATCATCAAAGCCGGATAATCAATCGTATCGTTTATATCAGTTTCCCCAGTACTACCCTGAACATCTTTGTTCGATTGAAGTGCTCTAAGAGGCACATCAATCGAACAAAATGAAATAGAAATTCCTAGGACTATACATATACTGCGGATTACCATAATCAACTTCCAACGGTAAAGTTTGTTAATTGTCAATAAGTTACTACTATAATTACTTTTACATATTCAACGATTACCACCAAATAACGATATCGAAACTGATTGAATGCATGAAAGTTCTTATTTTCATTATTAGCCAGTCACCAAAACATCATCTATTCGTCACAAGCTATGCATAAATTGCATGGCTGGTAGGAAAATTAAACGGGTTCTGCCATATTAGGTTTTCGCTTATAACCTTACTCACACGCTGCAATGCAGCAAATTGATTTGACGATTTTCGTCATAAAGGCCGGTTCCTGGAAACCTTCCCCTCCCCACTTCCCCTTTCGGGAGCCGGCGCTTTAGTTTCTCTCTAGTAGAGATACTACCTCCCTAAAAGTTGACTAACTATTATGCCCCGAATTAATTTCGGGGCTTTTTTTCTAAATGCACCATGAAGAACTTTAGTAGAATCTCAATCGACCCTTCTAATCGCTGAGCTCTTCACTTCTTTTTCGTGCGGCCCTAACCGTCTCTCGAATTAATCCCCCTAAACCGTGGTCAACACCCATCAATGCATCAAGGCCTGCTGCTGTTGTGCCTTTTGGGCTTGTCACGCGTTCACGTAAGGTAAAAACATCGGTTCCTGGATCGGCAGATAGAAGTGCACCAGCCCCAACAATAGTTTGCCTCGCTAATTTCTCAGCTACCTCCCTTGGTAAACCCTCATTTTCTGCGGCAGCAGATAAACACTCAACCATATGGAAAATATACGCTGGACCGCTTCCAGAAACAGCTGTAACAACATTGATCAACTCTTCTCGGTCCACCCAAACTGTCTCACCCGCGGCTTCCATCAACGTTTCAGCAACCTTACGTTCCGCCGCACCAACATTATCTTTGGCAACCAACCCTGTCATACCTGCCCCAACAGCAGCAGGTGTGTTCGGCATCGTTCGAATTACCTGTACCCCAGACCCCAGATACGTTTCAAAGTTTGCAATCGTTGTTCCTGCCGCCACAGATACAAGAAATGTTGCGTCCCCCATTATTGGGATCAGGGTAGGTAAAACAACCGACATCATTTGAGGTTTAATTGCTACAAGAATAGTACGCGCTTTCAAACCGGAAGGAAGTGAAGCAGCTTCTGCAACAATATTCTTTACCTTTATCTGCCGAAACACATCAGACCGCTCTGTGCTCTCCGCAAGCATAGGGTCAATAATATAAACTGCATCTGGCGACAAACCAGCGTCAAGCCAGCCCTTTAAAAGAGCACTGCCCATATTTCCACAGCCAACCAAAACCAGCGGTGCTTGCTCTGAAAAAAGCAACTCCATTCCATTTCCTAACATGACGTATTCATCAGACTTTCCACTAGCTTGTAGGGCAATATAATTTTTTTCATAATAGATACTTTGTGATAACGAAAAAAAGGGCGTAATGAATACACTACGCCTAATAAAATATCATGAGATCATGACTGGCTACGCACTACCAACGCAGTCGAGCATCGCAGCTTCAATTGCTTGTTCGGGTGACTGCCCGCCCCACATCACAAATTGCAGCACTGGATAAAACCTTTCACACTCGCTTATTGCTGTCTCTACCATAGCTGCGAGATGCTCTTCACCAAAATGACCGAGCATCGGATCATTTGCAAGACTTGCATGCCTGAACAACAGCACACCTTCATCTTCCCAATATTCGAAATGACCGATCCAGAGCCGCTCATTCAACAAACCGATAATTTTGTATATATCACCGTCTCGACCTTTTGGTACCTTCAGATCAAACAAACAGGCAAATTGTAATGTTTTGTATTCTTCACGCCACATAAGGCGGAATTGAAAATCTGTATATTGACCGTTGATAAACAAAGTTAATTCATCATCGCTTTGTCGTTCCAACTGCCAATCATTAATACCAGCCAATTCTTCTGCAAGATCAACAGGATTGGGTGAATGCGTTTCTGCGTAAGCCGTATTAAGTGTCGTCATCCCATGTTCCCCTCTAGAGGTGGGACCTACCGGCCATTCAAACCGGCAGATCAGTTACCGGTCAGCGGCTCATATATGTCGTCGAAGAAGCACGATATATAGCTTCCCATATCTTTATGAACACTAAATATAGCGTGCCATTACTTAAGACTCGTTGCAAGGAAAAGTTAATAGCAAGCGATTTTTATAATTACATTAGCTATATAAGTACACCTCAGGCATTTAATAAACGGGAATATCTATGCTAAAAAATAGCAATCGACTTACGTCTCTATATCTGATTTCAAAGCGTCAATTTCAGCACGAAGTTCTTGATTTTCAAGACGAGCTTTCTCCGCCATAGCACGGACAACCTCAAACTCCTCACGACTAACTAAATCCATAGTCGTAATTTGTTTCTCAAACCAAGCCCGAAACTGACCTTCCATTTCGTTCTTCACTCCATGCAAAGTACCGGCAGCCCCTGTTGCAAGTTTCGCAATATCGTCCATAATTTTATTATTAGTTTGCATCTTTTTTCCTATCTAACGTCAGATTTAGTCTGAAATTGAATCCTATATGATCCATACTGCTGTTTTTTTCAATGCGATAGACTGCCCCACCACGATCGAAGTGTATTTTGAATATATACATATTCAAACTATTACTTTAAAAATCTCTATATATTACCATAAAAACTATAACGGTTGGGACGCCAATGATTGATATACTAGCTTCTACAATTTCAAATACTGTTGCCACCATACCGTTTCCAAAAATTGATCCCGTAATTTTTAGTTTTGGTGAAGTACCCTTTATAGGGGAACTGGCGATTAGATGGTATTCGCTAAGCTATTTAGTTGGCATTCTCTTTGCTGGTTGGTACATGCGTCGCATAACTAAAAAACCCGGTGCCCCAATGTCTACAGATCATCTTGATGATGTGCTATTCTGGGGTGTTCTGGGTATTATTCTGGGCGGCCGACTGGGTTATGTTTTATTCTACGGTGAGGGTAAATTTTTTGAAGACCCATTATTAATACTAAGATTTGCTGATGGGGGCATGTCTTTTCATGGTGGGTTTCTAGGCGTTGTATTAGCCGTCATTTACATCGTGCGCAAAAACAAACTAGATTTAATGCGTGTTTCCGATCTCGTTGCAATCGTTAGCCCTATCGGTTTACTTGCTGGTAGAATTGCAAATTTCATTAACGGCGAATTATGGGGTCGGCCAACTGATGTTCCTTGGGCTATGATTTTTCCTAGCGACCCAAGCGCATTACCACGCCACCCCAGTCAATTATATGAAGCCTTCGGTGAAGGTCTGTTATTATTTCTCATTTTGCAATTTTTATATCATAACACTGATCTACCAAAGAAAAGGCCAGGCGTTATCGCAGGGCTATTTTTAGTAGGATATGGATTTGCTAGAATAATCATAGAATTTTTCCGCGAGCCAGACAGTCATATTGGCTTAGTTGCCGGAGTGTCACGAGGCCAAATGCTTTCTGTTCCCATGTTTCTCCTTGCATCATGGTTGATTTATAAAGGCATCACCCGAAACAATTATCAAAAGAACTAAGTTCTGGTTAGTATACAAATCAATGACACCACTTTTTGATATAATAACAAAACGAATTGATGCGTTTGGGCCGATATCGATAGCCGATTATATGCGAGAGTGCCTTCTCCATCCTCAACACGGTTATTATCAAAAGCAGATCGTTTTTGGCGAAAAAGGTGATTTCATCACAGCACCAGAAATCAGCCAGATGTTTGGAGAAATGATCGGTCTTCAACTTGCAGAAAAATGGTTTCAATTAGGCAAGCCTGCGGAAACACACCTGATAGAGCTTGGCCCCGGGCGCGGTACCCTAATGGCAGACATATTAAGAGCTGCAAACTCGATTCCTGAATTTCATCAGTCTCTAAAAATACATTTTATTGAAGCCAGTGTTCAGCTACGCAAACTACAGAAAGAGAAAGTGCCAACGGCAAATTGGCATGAACAAATTCAGGATATACCCGAAGGGTTTTCCCTAATAATTGCTAATGAATTTTTTGACGCCCTCCCAATCCATCAATATGAGAAACGTGACGGCGTTTGGTTCGAGCGTATGATAACTCACCAAAAAAACTCTCTTGAATATACCCTTTCTCTTCCCGGCCCTCAATTTGCGTTAATCCCGCAAAGTGCAAAAGACCGGGCCAATAACACCGTCCTTGAAGTCTGCCCATCCGGCCTCTCGATTACAGGCATTTTATCAGATCGTCTGAAAAAATCTGGCGGTGCAGCAATAATCATCGATTATGGTTACGCCCGATCAACTGGCGGCGATACATTCCAGGCATTAAAAGACCATAAATTCATTTCCCCTTTAACTGAACCCGGGCATGCAGATATTACAGCTCATGTAGCGTTTGATCAGCTTGCACAAGCAGCAAACGAAAAAGGTATAAAAGTTCAAGGCCCTTATGAGCAAGGCCAATATTTGATGGCGTCTGGAATTGGTGTCCGTGCACAAAAGCTCGCAACTGGTGCCAACAGCAACAAACAAGAGAAAATCTTATCTGAATTAAAACGGTTAACGGCTACCGATGAAATGGGGCAACTTTTTAAAGTCTTAATGTTTGAGCATAATCCTCAATCATAACATCCATGCAAGTCTGCGCATATCCGTAACGTTGTAATTATAATTAGTTGTTTTAATTTGGAATCTGTTCCTATTGGAGGCACTCATGAATACTGCACTACTATCTTCCCAGTTTACCCTTCCCAACGGTTCAATTTTACAAAATAGAATTGCAAAAGCTGCCATGGAAGAAAGCCTGTGCAGTAAAAACCATGGCCCCAGCGATCACCTTATAGCTTTGTACAAAAGATGGTCAGAAGGCAGGCCTGGTCTTCTTATAACTGGCAACATTATGATCGATCGTCGCGCGTTAACCGGCCCAAACAATGTTATCGTTGAAGACGAAAAGCATTCACAACATCTGACAGACTGGGCCAGAGCTGGCAAGATAGGCGGTAATCTTCTTTGGGCTCAAATCAGCCACCCCGGTAGGCAGGTTTTTGCTAATATGGATGCACAACCGGTTGCTCCGTCCGCTGTTGGTGTCAACATCCCCGGCGCCAGAGGTATGTTCGCGATTCCACGGGCACTCACCGAAGATGAAATTCAAGACTTGATCAACCGCTTCGCTGCGACAGCAGCAGTCTTAGATAAAGCTGGATTCGACGGCGCCCAAATTCACGGCGCACACGGATATTTAATTAGCCAATTCTTATCACCCATTACAAACCAGCGAAATGACCAATGGGGAGGGTCAATTGAAAACCGAACACGTTTCCTATTGGAAATTATTCGAAGAGTAAGACATAATACACATCAAAACTTTGGGGTTGGTTTAAAGCTAAACAGTGCTGATTTTCAGCGTGGTGGCTTTACAGAAGACGACGCTGAAGCTGTTATAAAAATCTTAAATGCAGAAAAACTGGATCTACTTGAAATATCTGGCGGTACATACGAGGCACCAGCAATGGCTGGCAAAACCATATCAAATAATGAAACCGACACAAATAAAAAGCAGTCCACTATAAAACGCGAAGCATACTTTCTGGAGTTTGCCAAAAAGGCCAAAATGATTACTGAAATGCCAATAATGGTAACCGGCGGCTTTAGAAGCCGGCACATTATGGAGCACGCACTTGCCAGTAAAGCGCTTGATATTATCGGGATGGGGAAACCATTTTCAACAAACCCTGACATTGCTTCAGACCTGTTAACTGGCCGATTAGAAAAAATCACTCTAAAACAAATAGTCATGTCAAAACCTGCCTTCGAGAGCGTCTCAGAAATGGCATGGGCAAAGAGCCAAATTCATAGAATTTCAAGAGGTAAAAAACCTGACCCATTTTTGCCACCACTTTTAAACATGATACAATCACAAATTCATCAAAGACGTGATGCACGAAAATACAAAGCCTGGTTAAAAGAAACATATCAATAAGGCAGGCAAGCTTTTATGTTCGCCGCCCTTATTCAGCACTTAGGGATATAAAATGCTACAGAATCAAGAAGCCGAAAATTGTCGCTGGGAAGTTACAAAAAACATTCCCTTTCCACATGGTTTCTTTTCTCGCCGTGGTGGTGTTTCAAAAGGAATATATGAAGGCCTGAACTGTGGCCCAGGGTCCAGTGATGAGCCTTGTAAAATCTGGGAGAACAGGCAAATCATAGCAAGTTTAATTGGAAAAAGGCGCGACACTCCCATCGTCAGCAATTATCAAATTCACAGCAACATCGTGACGTATGTGGATAATAATTGGGGCGATGATCGCCCACAAGCTGACGCTATGGTAACTGATCAGCCCGGCATAATACTTGGCATCCTAACAGCAGATTGTACACCAATCATCTTCGCCGATATAAAAAACAATATTATTGGGGCTGCACACGCCGGATGGAAAGGGGCATTCACAGACATTATAGAAGCGACAATTCAAGCTATGGAAAAAATAGGCGCATCACGTAGTTCAATCATAGCGGCAACTGGGCCAACAATTGCCCAAGAAAGCTATGAAGTAAGTAAAAGCTTCAGAGACAACTTCATTACTACAAGTAAGCAGTTTGACCAATTCTTCATCCCCGGCATTGACAGCGAACACTTCCAATTCAGCTTGCCCTCATTTATTCGCGCAAAGCTTACTTCTTCAGGTATCCATTCCTTTGAACAGTCACAAACTGATACCTATCAAAGCAATGAGCACTTTTCTTATCGATTAACTACCCATAAGGGCGAATCAGATTATGGAAGGCAGTTATCCGCAATCATGTTGCCTGCGAAGAAATTATAATATTATTTTACTTTCTTCGAGTTTTCTTCACTTTAAATCCGCCTACTCTGGTTCATTAATATTAAACACACATAAATATAACGGATAACTTTACAGAATAGACAAGCCCTGATAAACGAGCGATATATTCAAACCTTAATATTTCCTGCCACAGGGAGGCGACCTTATGGGCATGAAGATTTTATCTGGTAACTCTAATTCTGAACTTGCAGAAGCTATTGCTGCATATCTCAATATGCCACTAACCAAGGCTGCGATCAGACGCTTTTCTGATCAGGAAGTTTTTGTTGAAATTCATGAAAACGTGCGCGGAGAGGATGTTTTCATAGTTCAACCAACCAACTTCCCTGCTAACGACCATATGATGGAGCTTCTAGTAGCTATTGATGCGTTAAAACGCGCATCAGCCCGACGTATTACTGCAGTAATACCATATTTCGGGTATGCCCGTCAGGATAGGAAGCCCGGCCCCAGAACTCCTATTTCTGCAAAATTAGTTGCAAACTTGATCACTACCGCAGGTGCTAATCGTGTTCTCACGATGGATTTACATGCTGGTCAGATTCAAGGGTTTTTCGATATTCCAACCGATAACCTTTATGCCATGCCCGTCTTGGTTCGTGACATGAAAGAAAAATATACAAACAAGGAAACAACAATCGTATCACCTGATGTTGGTGGTGTTGTTCGTGCACGTGCTTATGCAAAGCGTATGGACGCTCCAATCGCGATTATTGATAAACGCCGCGAACGTGCTGGCGTTTCTGAAGTGATGCACCTTGTCGGTGAAGTTGAAGGCACTGATTGTATTTTGGTTGATGATATCGTCGACAGTGCTGGCACTCTATGTAATGCTGCGAAGGCTTTAAAAGATGCTGGTGCCAAATCTGTTTCAGCATATGTCGCTCACGGTGTGCTTTCTGGTCCAGCACTTGAGCGTATTGAAAATAGTGTGATGGATGAAGTAGTTATTACAGACAGTATTAAGCCAACTGAAGGCGTTCGCAGTAACTCTAAAGTTCGCGTCGTTACTGTTGCGCCATTACTTGCAGAAGCGATGAACCGTATTGCTCACGAGACTAGCGTTTCAAGTTTATTTGACTAATCACTTACCCTTAAACGGTAAGTAACAAACAAAAGCCCCAGAAATCGACTGGGGCTTTTCTATTAGACTATGTGGATCATATCGATCATAGGCCGGTGTCAGCAGGTCTTAAAAACACCAGATCCGGTGCGTCGTAATCAGGAAATACCTTTTCCAAAGCCTTAGCGGTAAATTCCGCAGCCACAGGGCCAACCCTTGTAGTACCCGACGTAGTTAGGTAGGCATAATTGGGGCCCTTATAATTACGCGTCGCAGAAAATTTAGGCACCAATGCCGTCCATACTTTATGCTCGGCAATCAATTGACCCGACGAGTCATAGTGTTTTACAACGCCTTTCATACGGCTATTGAAAGAGTTGATGGCAGCAAGAGGAAAGTTCGCGACAAATAAATCTTTTATTTCTAAAACGATCTTTCCATCAAACCCTTCAGGGTTAGCGGCATCAATACCACGCTTCATCATTTCAGAAATAAGTGTTGGTACAGAATAATTGTCAATATTTGGTATCAAACGTTCATTAGCCCACTCAGTTTGAAACCGGCTACTGTTCAAAGCATCTCTTGGTCGTTGGGCTTGACGTCCACCATCACGGCGAAACTTTCTGAAAACTTCTTCTCGTCGTTTATCAATTGCAGATATACGGTCCATACGCTTGTCTAAATATTTAGAAAAGCTGAGCTCTATTGTGTCAGGGTCAGCAATTGTCGAAGACGAAAAACCGAACACAAGCGGTAAGATAGCTATCGATACGATTTTCCGAATTTTAGTCTTTAGAATATTCATTTAGAATCTCCTTTATCGCTACTAATACCCAACGTCATAGATAATGCCATATTACACATGTTACTTGAACCCTGTATGAACAAAATTTGATCTTTTTTGAAACTTACTTACTTCCGCAGCAATCATAGCGGTTCAGCTATAAGACAAGGTGCTTTTCTCTCATGATCAGTAAGTAGATTCTGGCTTGCAATTCCTTAGAAAACAAGGTAAACCCCGCCAACCTTTTAAACAGTATTTTAACTGGTAATCCGTCCTTGCATCCCTGGAGGAAGTGGCGGTCGGTTATAAAATGAATTATAATCGAATTTAGAATCGGAGAAATCAGATGGCCAAAGTCATCACTATCGCGGCTGAACCGCGTGAGCGAGTAGGCAAGGGAGCCTCTCGTGCAGCACGTCGTGCTGGTCAAGTCCCTGCTGTTATTTACGGTGACAACAAAGACCCTGAAGCAATTCAAATCCCTCAGAACGAAGTTATTCGTCTTTTGAACCGCGGCGGTTTCATGTCTCACACATATGAAATCACTGTTGCTAAAAAGAAAGCAACCGTTCTTCCTCGTGATTTACAGCTTCACCCAGTATCAGATGCACCAATGCATATTGACTTCTTGCGCCTGGGCAAAGGTGCAACAGTTGTAATGGCTGTTCCAGTGAAAGTAACTGGTGAAGAAGTATCACCCGGCCTTAAACGCGGCGGCGTGATCAACCATACACGCCACGATATCGAACTCAATGTTCCTGCTGATGCAATTCCTGAGTTTATCGAAGTGTCTGTTGCCGAATTAGACCTTGGTGAAGCTGCCAAGATCTCTAACGTTACTCTGCCAAAAGGCTGTGAGCCAACAATTACAGATCGTGACTTCACAATCTGCGCTATCGTTGCACCGAGCGGCCTCAAATCTGCTGAAAATGCAACCGATGATGCAGACGAAGCAGAAGTAACCGAAGAAGCTTCTGAATAATATCGAACTCAAGTTCGAATAGCCGGAGGATTATCAAATGCTGCTCTTTGTCGGATTAGGCAATCCTGGCGGCAAGTATGAGAAAAACCGGCATAATATTGGTTTTATGGCGATGGACAATATTGTTCATCGCCATAACTTTTCTAAAGCGACTAAACGTTGGCAAGCCATAATGCACGAAGGGCGGATTGGCACACAAAAAGTTATCGCGTTAAAACCTCAAACTTTTATGAACAATAGCGGACAAGCAGTCGGCGAAGTTATGCGTTTTTTTAAACTTACCCCTGCGGATGTATATGTATTTTATGACGAACTCGACCTCGCTTTTGGCAAAGTAAAGGCAAAGTTTGGCGGCGGTGCGGCCGGACATAATGGTATCCGGTCAATCACATCGCATATTGGTTCTGATTATCATCGTATCCGTATGGGTATAGGGCATCCCGGTCATAAAGACCGTGTTCACGGCCATGTTCTCGGCGACTTTGCCAAGTCCGAACAACATCAACTTGAACATATGCTTGATGCGGTTAGCCAGAACGTGAATTGGCTGGCAGATAACAATTTGTCACGCTTTATGAGCGACGTAGCTCTATCGATATCACCAGATAAAACTAGCAACACAGCGAACAGCAAACACACTAATAAAAAAGCAAACCCTGTTCAACTGAAACAAAATAAGCAAGAAGGGCCTATGGCGGCAATGCTTCGTGCACTTAAAGGAGATAAATAATGGGTTTTAAATGCGGTATTGTTGGATTACCCAACGTCGGAAAATCCACTCTTTTTAATGCACTTACCAACACAGCTTCCGCAGCGGCAGCCAACTACCCTTTCTGTACAATAGAGCCCAACGTGGGCCAAGTTCCTGTGCCTGACCAAAGGTTATATGAACTTTCCAAGCTGGCTGGCTCCAAAAACGTTATCCCAACACAACTTTCCTTCGTCGATATTGCCGGGCTGGTACGCGGGGCCTCACAAGGCGAAGGACTCGGTAATCAATTCCTTGGAAACATCCGCGAGGTAGATGCAATCTGTCATGTTCTTCGCTGTTTTGAAGACGGCGATATTACCCACGTTGACGGACGAGTGGACCCTGTAGCCGATGCTGACACCATCGAGACAGAGCTAATGCTTGCAGACCTGGAAAGCTTGGAAGGGCGCATTCACAACCTTGGCAGGCGGGTGCGCGGCGGCGACAAAGAAGCAATCGCCACCCTGGCAATGGTTGAACGTGCAATTGAAGTACTAAAAGAAGGCAAGCCTGCGCGGCATATTGATGTTGCGGACGAAGAAGAAGCAAAAACATTAAAAATGCTGCAACTGCTAACCGCAAAACCTATTCTTTACATTTGTAATGTCGATGAAGATAGCGCTGCTACTGGCAATGACTTCTCGGAAGCTGTAAAAAAGATGGCTGAAGAACAAGGGTCAGGCTGCGTTATTATTTCAGCAGCGGTAGAAGCCGAAATCGCTCAACTCGATGAAGAAGAAGAAAAAGCGGAATTCTTGGAAACCCTTGGATTAGGACAAACTGGTTTGGCGAGGGTTATTCGCGCTGGATACGATTTACTTGAATTAATCACATACTTTACTTGTGGCCCCAAAGAAACACGCGCCTGGACAATCACAACAGGTACAAAAGCACCACAAGCTGCTGGCGTCATCCATACCGACTTTGAAAAAGGTTTCATTCGTGCTGAAACAACTGCATATGAAGATTACGTCAATTTAGGCGGTGAACAAGGTGCAAAGGATGCCGGGAAAGCGCGCCTGGAAGGCAAAGAATATATTGTCGTGGACGGCGATATCATGCTCTTTAGGTTCAACACTTAATATAGAGATAAGCAGTATATCAAAAAAGGCTCTGATTAATTATTAACCAGAGCCTTTTTTATTTGAAAATAAAGCCTTCGCTTAACTGCTTTTAGCTAAATTCCTTCTCGCGCGTTTTATAACGCGTTCCATAGGAGAATGTAACCGATCATTAGAAGCGATAATTGACCCATTTTTTAACATCTCTTGACGCCCGGAAATATCACTGACATATCCACCCGCTTCACGCACAAGCAAAATACCAGCCGCAATATCCCAAATATTCAAATTATCTTCCCAAAAACCATCAAAACGACCTGCGGCAACATACGCAAGATCAAGTGATGCTGAGCCAAAACGCCGGATACCGGCAACACTTGGGATAAACTCTTCGATTTCCGCGATCGATTCTTGCGCTCCATCCCTGCCTTTAAAAGGAATACCCGTTGCCAATAATGCCGCTTCAAGCTTATCACGCCCAGCAACACGTAAACGCGCATCATTCAAATAGGCACCCTGGCCTTTTTCTGCCCAAAACAAATCTTCACTAAGCGGTGCATATGTTACGCCTGCAATGATTTCGCCGCGCTCTTCAACAGCAACAGTTAGTGCAAAATGCGGTAAGCCATGAAGAAAATTTGTTGTTCCATCAAGTGGATCAATGATGAAGCGAGTATCGGGTTTCTTTCCCTCAATTTCACCACGTTCCTCCATAATGAAACCAAAATCAGGTCGTGCCGCAGACAATTCTTCATAAAGAACTTGTTCAGCCTTACGATCAGCTGTGGATACAAAATCAGCAGGACCTTTCTTGGAGACCTGCAAATGCTCGACCTCCCCAAAATCTCGGCGTAGACCACGGCTTGCCTTCATAACTGCTGAAACCATGACATTAATTAACGGGGAACGACGGGCCATCTTGGCATCCCTTCATAAAGCAAAAATAAAACCGCAGAGTTTTAAACACACTGCGGTTCATAAAATATAATAAGATTAATCAGCGCGGCTTACGTATTCACGCTCAGCGGTCGAAACAACAATTTTATCACCGACATTAACAAATGGAGGCACACCAACACGAAGGCCATTTTCAAGCGTCGCAGGCTTATACGAACTAGATGCTGTTTGACCTTTTACAACTGGTTCCGTCTCTGTTACTTCGAGCGTTACCTTTTCAGGCAAGCTGACACCAAGCGGTGTTTCCTCATGCAATTCAATTTGAACCTGCATACCATCTTGCAAAAACACAGCATCATCGCCTATATCTTCTTCGGAAATCGCGATCTGTTCGTATGTGCTCTGGTCCATAAAATTGAACATATCGCCTTCTCGGTACAGATATTGGTAATCCTTTTGTTCTAAGCGAGCACGTTCAACTTTTTCACTTGAACGAAAGCGCTCGTTTAATTTAGAGCCGTCTCTTAGGTTCTTTAATTCAACCTGAAGATATGCCCCCCCTTTACCTGGCTGCGTATGCTGTGTTTTTACAGCGCGCCACAGGCCACCTTTATGCTCAATAACATTACCCGGACGAATGGAGTTACCGTCAATTTTCATGAGAACACCTCATTAAGAACCATAAATCAAAGAACGAAAGCCATATAACTTTGCGCGCGGTCTACCAGATTTAGATTGCTAGTGCAACATAAGGAAACACTTGAAGCGCGATTACTCTTTATATTGAACTCTTATAAACTGACGAGAATGTGATGATTGAACCAGAGTTTAATAGGTTATAGCTTCGTGATGCTTGCACCATGCTTAAAGGATTCAAATGATGCGGACTTTAATCAATAGTATTTTGCTTGTTTTAACAATCACTTTTACGGCGCAAGCCGAGGTGGCTGACCTTGGCCCGGCAATTGGAACAAAGATTCCCCATAACTTAGCTGTAAAAGATGATCAGGGAAATAATCAAAATTTCAATAAGCTCGTTGGTGAAAAAGGTGCAGTGTTAGTTTTTTACCGTTCAGCAAAATGGTGTCCATTCTGCCAGCGTCAACTGATTGAACTAAACAAATCAGCAGCAGATTCCGCAAAAGAATTAGGGTATAATTTAATCGGCATTAGTTATGATGATGTAACCGCGATCAATAAATTCAAAGTTAAAAATAATATTTCATACCCATTACTGTCGGATAAAGGTTCAAAAATCATAAATGCCTTTGGTATCCGAAACGAAGCCCATAAAGAAGGGCATTTTGCCTATGGTATTCCACATCCTATTCTGATTGTGACTGATAGAAATGGTATCATAAAAGCAAAATTGCGCGAAGATGGATATCGCAACCGTCCAGAGGTTGAGGTATTATTGGAAACAATAGAAAATCTCTAAGAATTAAGTTCAGCTTTACAGGTGCAGCTATAGTAACACCTGAAATATAGCTATTTGTTTCCTTCTGCTACCCTGATAGCTGACAGTATTTTCTTTGCACCCTGAATTGGGCCTTCAGGCTCATTCCATACGGCACCAGAAACGGCGATAAAATCAGCGCCAGCCTTAACCAGATCGCCGCAATTATCAGCGGTAATGCCTCCAATTGCCACGCAAGGTAATTCTGTAATTGCTGACCATACGCGCAACAATTCCATATCCGCTTCATACTCTGTTGTTTTTGTTCCACTTGGATAAAATGCGCCAAATGCAACATAGTTCGCTCCCGCTTCACCGGCTTGAAACGCAAGGTCCATACTGTCATGACATGTTTTCCCAACATCACGGTCAAAACCTATCAAGTCTCTTGCATCCTCAATAGTACCGTCATCTTGCCCCAAATGGACACCATCTGCGTCCAATTCAGCCGCGATGTCTGCTCGGTCATTAATGATGAACGCTACTTCGTTTTTATGGCATACATCACGTATCTTAGCGCCTATTGACTTTAGCTGATCATCGTCAACATTCTTAAGACGAAGCTGCAAACACGCAATATCCACCTCTTGAAACATTTGCTCAAGAGTGACCACAAACTGTTCCACATCATCAATCACCTCTGGGGTGATCAGATAAAGCATACAAGGTTCTTTTTTCTCAGCCATCTTCGTCCTATCAAATCACTATCATCTATTCTGCCAGCGATTTTCCGCGCGATTTTAAATCAACAAAAGCTTCATCGAGGCGTGCAATCATTGCTTCTTCACATTTACGAAGCCATACGCGCGGATCATACTGTTTTTTGTAGGGCTGCCCTGTTTCAGGATGTACCTGCCATTTAAACGCCTCTGAGTTCTCATTAACATATTTCCCAACAGCTTCTGAAAAAGCAAATTGAGTATCTGTATCAATATTCATTTTGAAAACACCATATTCAAGTGCTTCTTCGATTTTCGCCTTTTCTGAACCAGAACCACCGTGGAAAACAAAATTAAGCGGGTTACCGTTAACCCCGCGCTCCGCAACAACAAGGTCTTGAGAAGCCTTCAAAATTTCAGGACGCAATTTCACATTACCAGGCTTGTAAACACCGTGAACATTACCAAAGGACGCAGCAACAGAAAAATGACCAAGCGGTGTTAAGAGGTCATATGCTTTCAAAACATCTTCTGGTTGGGTGTAAAGGCTTGGGTTTTCAAAATCGTCACCAACGTCGGCACCTACACCATCTTCTTCCCCGCCAGTTACACCAAGCTCAATCTCAAGGCTCATGCCAAGCGGGTTCATATCTTTCAATACACGTGCACATGTCTCAAGGTTATCGTCAATCGCCTCTTCAGACAAATCCAGCATATGTGAACTATAAAGTGGTACGCCCTCTTTCTTGATGTTCTTGCGGCCTTCATCAACAAGCGCCTCAACCCAAGGCACCAGCTTACGGTTGGCATGGTCTGTATGCAAAATGACACATATACCATAATGTTCTGCCAATAATTGCACATGCTTTGCGGCAGAAACAGCTCCCAAGACCTTTGCCCCAAAGCTATCTTGCATACCTTTACCCGCATAGAATTGGGCACCACTATTTGAGAACTGAATGATAATGTCAGATTTATTTTTACCCGCAGCCTCCATAACTGCATTGATAGAATTAGTACCAACTACATTCACCGCAGGCAGTGCATACCCACCATCCTTGCAGCTTTGAACAAGTTTCGCGTAATCTTCACCGAATACAACACCTGGTTTCATAAAAAATTCCCACAAATAAAACCATAGCCTCACACGCTATCCAGCTTGGCATATAGAGCCAAAGCAATACGTTGAGCTACATAGTATCACCACATGCAGCCTTGATACACAAAGTCACATGACTAGGCAATCAATGATGACTTTCAAACAATCGTTATTCATGCAATGATATTTAGGTAATAGGTTTTCAAGCACGGAGCCTGATGGTCATGAAAGTAAAAAAACATTATTGGCACATTCTTCTTACTGCCACTTTTATCGCTATCAGTTCATGCGCTCCCAAGCACCCTGATCCCCCAATTACCGTCGCTGCAAATCTATGGCCAGGCTATGATACTTTCTTTATGGCAGAGACAATGGACTTTTACCCAGAAGGGTCTGTTCATATGGTTGAAACACCAAGGTCACTTGCGCTTGCACAAGCAATTAGAGGCGCAAGCATCGATGCGGCTGCTATGTCGTTATCCCGAGCTATCGAACTTGCTGATAAAGAAGTTGAAATATCGATTGTGCTTGTTCTGGATAGCTCTAACGGGGCTGACGCTATTCTGGCAAAGCCTGAAATTAAAACAATGCAGGATTTAGCTGGAAAACGTGTTGCTGCCGAAATGGACTCGATTTCTGGATATATGTTTCTTCGCGCCCTTGAAATCAACAACATGACAATTAACGATGTTAAAATGAGTAACATCGACAACCGTGAAATGGCCGCACGCTATGAACGAGGTGAATTGGAAGCTGTGGCAATATATGGTTATGACCGTGCGAAAGTGTCTTCCCTCGGGGCGACAAAATTATTCGACTCTTCGGACATACCAGGGGAAATAATTGATGTTTTAGTCGTAAGGGATAGGTTTATTGAACAATATCCAAACAGAGTTGTTGATCTGATAATTGGATGGGCAAAAACGATTAATCACCTTAACACCCTTAAACCCGGCCAACCATTACCCGAAGGCGCTATGAACAAACAAGATTATCAAGACGCTAAAACCGGGATAAAAATCTGGTCCCCGACTGAGAATTTTAACGCCTTTAAAAATAATGGACAAAACCTAGTCTCAATACTTGATTCTAATATTCAACACAGTATCAAACTCGGCTTCATTGAAGGGGAGATTACACCGCCATCAATTGATGGTAGTTATTTAAAGTTGGCCTTAAATAAAGTGCAACCGGATTGACCATATGTTTCAAAACATGGCACTAAAAACTCTTATCCCTATTCTTTTTCTCATAAGTGGGTTGCTATTAATATTTGCTTTTTATTTTATAGTCATCCCATCAGCTAATAGAGAAGCATACGAATTTTCAGAAGAACAGAGCCGCCTTCTATTACAGTCACAGCAAGGGCGCTTAGATACATTACTTACAAGCGGAAATGCCACTAGAATTGGGTATGATATTTTTTTCGCAGCAGCAGACGAACGCGTAAAAATGATATTGGTAATAAATGATAACGGCGTCATTGAGTATGCTCACCGTTCCAAGCTCATTGGCAAAACATTGGATAATATAGGATTAAACTTTTCCGATGACCTAATAAAAACCACAACACAGTATGGAACTATTTCGGTTGCTCCCATAGAGGATAAACCAGAAATGATTGCGGCCTATGCTGGGTTATCATTTGTCAAAGATGCTGCCGTCAACCGCTGGACTTTAATAATAGTCGAGGATTATGGGGCCGTATTAAAGCATGTTACGTCAATCGTTACTTTTCCGTCAGAATTACTCGCCACTTTCTTCATTGTTATTGGGCTCGCTGTCGCAACCATATTAGGTGCACGCCTTAAAAACAGATTAGCACCGCTGCTGGAAAACTCGGCAGCAGTGGCTGCTGGGCAAACAAGTGTCCGAACCAATCTAAAAGGACAAGACGAATTTGCTGATCTAAGCAATGCATTTGATAACATGGCTGATCAATTTGAAATTCAGCAACAGCAATTAAAACTTGCCAAAGAAACCGCAGAAAATGCGAACCGCGCCAAAACATTATTCCTATCAGGCATCAGCCATGAAATCCGCACACCGCTAACCAATATAATTGGATTTTTAGAACTTATGGATCTGCCCAATAGCGACAGCGATGATATCAAACTATACTCGCAATCTGCTAAAACATCCGCAGGAACACTACTGGGTCTAATTGAAGATATTATGCAGTTTTCCAAACTCGATGCAGGTGAAATAACGTCAAACAATGAACCCTTTTGTCTTAGCCTATTAATACAGAATATTGTAGAACCATACACACAGCAAGCTGGGGAGAACTCATTAGCGCTTCGAATAAAAAGCCTATCTGATGAGCCTATTTGGATTGAGAGCGATTACCGAATTATCCGTCAAATTCTGATGAACCTCATTAGTAACGCGATTAAATTTTCGTCAAATGGTACTGTCACAGTTGGCCACGATATCGACTTTAAAACTGCGGAAATCGGCAAAGTATCAATCTGGGTTGAAGACGACGGTATTGGTATGACAGTGAACAAAACAGAAAATATCGAAAAATATTTAAATGGGTCACATGAAAGCCATTACGAAGGCGATTTAGGGCTTGGGGTATCAATATGCAAACAGCTTAGTGGCTTTTTAGACGCTAAATGGCACGTCAATTCCACTGAAGGTGAAGGCAGTAAGTTCCTATTCGAAATCCTTGTGAAACCAACATCACCGAAAACCGAAGTATCATTCAAAGATATCAATATCCACGGCCAAAATCATTTAAATATACTTGTTGTTGAAGACCACATGATTAACCAATTGCTTATACAAAGTATATTAGAGAAATGGGGGCATACAGTTACCTGCTCAAAAACAGGCGAAGAGGCGATAGAAGCAGTAAAAGCAACACTTATTTACCCAGATAAAAACTTCTTCGATGTATGTTTACTAGACATAAATATGCTCAATATGAATGGATACGAAACAATATTTAATATTCGCGCACTCTCCGATAAAACGGCCAATTTACCAAGCATAGCGGTTACTGCTAATGTTAGTGAGCAATCAAAAAGAGAATGCATCAATCATGGCATAGAAGGCTTTGTTGCAAAACCGATCGATACTGAAAATCTCGCAGCAGAACTTTTCCGTGTTACTCATATTTTAGCAAACCACGAATAAGTTCTACCTTAGTTTGTCAAACATCAATTTATCATGCAGGCCTTTTATGAAGTAAGTGCCTCAACGCCAGGAAGTACCCTTCCTTCCATCCATTCAAGAAAAGCCCCGCCAGCGGTAGAAATATGAGTGAAACTATTTTTTGCACCAGCATGTGCAAGCGCTGCAACAGTGTCACCGCCGCCTGCAACACTTAACAAAGCACCCTTTTCAGTCAAGCTAGCCGCTTTTTGGGCCAACGCCACAGTTGCCTGATCAAAGGGTTCCATTTCAAAGGCTCCCATAGGGCCATTCCAGACGAGCGTATCGGCACTTTCCAGCACTTTACAAAGCATAGTTACTGTCTCAGGTCCCGCATCCAAAATCATTTCGTCACTTGCTACATCATCAATCGCTACTGTTTTATTTTCAGCATTGGTCTTAAACTCTTTCGCTACGACAACATCAACAGGAAGATGAACCTGACAGCCTGCCTTCTCAGCATTAGCAAGGATTGCCAAGGCCGTTTCCTTAAGATCTTTTTCACAAAGGCTGGCACCAACATCAACACCTTGCGCATACAGAAAGGTATTAGCCATACCACCGCCAATGATCAAATGATCCACTCTCGTAACAAGGTTCTCAAGAACAGCGAGCTTGGATGACACTTTAGCGCCGCCCACCACAGCGACGACAGGCGGTTTCGGCGTACCCAGTGCATTATCCAGTGCAGCTAATTCTGCCCCCATTGTCTCACCAGCCGCAGCTGGTAATAACCTGGCAAGTGCCTCAGTTGACGCATGCGCCCGGTGAGCACAAGAAAAAGCATCATTTATATATACATCCCCTAGTGCGGCATATCTACTTGCTAACTCTGAGTCATTTTTCTCTTCGCCAGCTTCAAAGCGGGTATTTTCTAATACAATAACATTTTCGTTCGAAAGAACTTCACCAAGTAAATTAAAACCGACAGGCCGGCCTAAAACTTCTGCTAGTGCTGGCACAACAGGCCGCAGTGACATCTCTGGAACAATTTGCCCTTTAGGCCTGCCAAAGTGCGCAAGCAAAACACATCTACCGCCTGCGGCAATGACTGCATCTACTGTCGGCTTTACTGCCTGCAATCTTGTGTCATCCGTAACGATGCCACCCTGCATTGGAACATTCAAATCCACACGAACAAGCGCGCGCTTACCACTTAAATCACCAAGGTCAGAAATTCTTTCAAAAGCCATTTTTTTATTCTCTTCAATCAAACACAAAAAAGGCGGCTAAAAGCCGCCTAGTTTCATTTTACAGCGCCCTATCCGAGGCTTGCCATTTTAACTGCTGTATCAGACATACGGTTTGAGAAACCCCACTCATTATCATACCAAGTCAGGATACGAACAAAACGACCATCGATTACTTTAGTTTGGCTTGAATCAAATGTTGAGCTGTTTGGGTTATGATTAAAATCAATTGAAACCGCCGGCATATCTTCGTAGCCGAGAATACCTTTCAAACGACCCTCTGTTACCTCTTTGATCGCAGCATTAATCTCTTCCGCGCTTGTATCACGGCCTGCATCAAACTTGAAATCCACCATGGAAACATTAGGTGTTGGAACACGAATAGCAGAACCATCAAGTTTACCAGCCAGTTCCGGCAACACAAGACCAACGGCCTTGGCGGCGCCCGTAGATGTCGGGATCATAGATAGTGCAGCCGCACGTGCACGGCGTGGATCACTATGAAGCGTATCAAGCACTGGTTGGTCACCCGTATAAGCGTGAACTGTTGTCATGTAACCACGTTCAATACCGACAAGATTATTCAGCACTTGTACAACTGGTGACAGGCAGTTTGTTGTGCATGACGCGTTTGAAACGACAATATCGTCCGCTGTTAGTTCATCACTGTTTACACCGTAAACTACAGTACGATCGACATCTGTACCTGGCGCGGAAATGAGAACTTTCTTTGCGCCCGCTTCGAGATGCTTGGCAGCAGCTTCACGCTTAGTGAAAATACCCGTACATTCCATTGCGATGTCAACATTCTCTTCACCCCAAGGAAGAGCGGCAGGGTCACGTTCTGCAGTAACGCGGATACGGTCGCCGTTTACTATAATAGCACCCTCTTCTACGCTTACATCACCAGGGAACGGGCCATGAACACTATCACGCTTTAAGAGATATGCATTCATTTCAGCATCGCCGAGATCATTCAGAGCAACAACCTTGATATCTGTGCGGCCACTTTCATAAATTGCACGCAGTACGTTACGGCCAATACGACCAAATCCATTAATAGAAACGCGAACAGTCATTCCCTAGTCTCCAATCTTTAAACACCCCTCAAACATGAGGTAAAAATCAATATTAAACTCAAATATCTATAAACTATGCTTTACAGCTTTTGCTGCACCGCATCAACAAGTGCATCAGTGGTAATACCAAAATGTTTATACAGATCACTGGCAGGTGCTGATGCACCAAACGTATCTATGCCAATATTGACACCATCAATACCTGTATAACGCTCCCAGCCATACGTTGTTAGCGCTTCAATAGAAGCTTTCAATGCCTCAGGTGGTAATACACTAGCTTTATACTCACCACTCTGCTGGTCAAATAAATCAGTACACGGCATGGACACTACACGTGTCGGCGTGCCTGCGGCTTCAAGGCGCTCACGTGCTTCTTCTGCTATTTCAACTTCAGAACCAGTGGCGATCAAAATGACTTTTGGTTTACCATTTGATGCTTCATGCAAAATGTAACCACCTTTGGCGCAAAGATTTTCTTCTGTATGGTCAAGACGTTGCTGCTTAAGACCTTGGCGCGTCAAAGACAAAACAGAAGGTGTTTCTTTCGCTTCAAGTGCTAACGCCCAACATTCAGCAGTTTCAACAGCATCACATGGCCGGAAAACGTTTAGATTCGGCATCGCGCGCAAGCTTGCAACATGCTCTACAGGTTGGTGGGTTGGACCATCTTCACCAAGGCCAATACTATCATGTGTCATCACATAAATAGATCGCTGCTTCATTAAGGCTGCCAAACGAATAGCAGGTCGAGCATAATCAGTGAATACAAGGAATGTGCCGCCATATGGAATGTGGCTACCATAAAGCGCCATGCCATTCATCGCTGCTGCCATTTCAAATTCGCGAATACCGTAATACATATAACGACCTGTAAAATCGTCAGCTGTAATTCCCTCGGTTTGACTGGTTTTCGTGAGATTAGAACCTGTCAGGTCGGCAGAGCCGCCAATAGTTTCAGGAACAACACCGTTAATCACCTCAAGCGCCATTTGGCTTGCCTTACGGGTTGCAACCTTCACAGGTTCCGCAACCAACTGCACTTTATACTCATTGATAGCGGTTGTGAAAGATGATGGTAAATCTTTGGCTTGACGGCGATCAAAATCAGCGCGCACAAATTCATCGAGTTTTGCAAACTCAGCTTGCCAATCACTGACATAAGCAGCGCCGTTCGCCCCAACCAAACGCCATTCATTCAGGACACTCTCAGGGATTTCAAATGCAGCATGTGGCCAGTTGAGAAACTCACGAGCGTTTGTAATTTCATCATCGCCAAGTGGGGCGCCGTGTGTAGCCGCCGTGCCCTGTTTATTAGGCGAACCATAACCAATCGTTGTTTTGCATGCGATCATCGAAGGCAAATCACTACGCTGCGCCTCTGCTATCGCGGCCTCAATTGCTTCAGGGTCATGACCATCCACCGCTTGCACATGCCAACCAGCAGCCTCAAACCGCATACCCATATCTTCACTTGTTGACAGATCAGTGCTTCCATCAATTGAAATGGAATTATCATCCCAAAGAACAATCATTTTGGATAATTTAAGATGGCCTGCAAGGGATATAGCTTCCTGACTAACCCCTTCCATCAAGCACCCATCACCTGCAAGTACATATGTGTAATGGTTTGTGATTTCACTGCCATATTCTGCATTTGAGAGCCGTTCAGCAATTGCCATACCGACAGATGTTGCCAACCCTTGCCCCAGCGGGCCTGTTGTTGTCTCAATACCGGGGCATTCGCCAAACTCTGGATGCCCTGCTGTTGGGCTGTGAAGCTGACGGAAATTCTTTATATCTTCAATAGTTGGGCTTTCGTATCCCGTTAGATACAATAATGAATAAATCAACATCGAGCCATGACCGGCTGACAAAATAAATCGATCCCTATTAGGCCACGTGGGGTTTTTAGGGTCAAATCGCATAAAATTACGGAACAACACTGTCGCAACATCCGCCATGCCCATAGGCATGCCCGGATGTCCGGAATTTGCTTTTTGGATTGCATCCATAGAGAGTGCACGAATTGCATTCGCCATCTCATTATGAAGATCATTTTCTTGGGAAAAGTCGATATCGCTCATTTGCTTATCTAGCCCTTAATTGCTTACACCTGTAAATAAGGTTGGCTGGGCCACATTGCGCGACCTGAGCCCCGAATTTGGGCCAAAATGGCGAGGAAGCAGGCCATAGTCAAGGATAGAACTAATGAAAGAACATATATTTCTTTCACCATATACATATATATTATTCTCTGTGATTGACCCAAGCACATATAACAGCTTACTCTTTGGCAGAAAGCAGCCATATTATCTATAATTATGGTGAGATAAACATGGTAGATTTGTCAATCCAACCAATGTTGTCATGAGCAAAAAAGTCAAACAACAAAGGACAGAATAATGCCCTTAGACGAATCAACTAGCCAATTGGAAACAGCACGAACGCGACTCGAAGCATCTCTATCGCGCTTAAGCCACGAAGTAGCCACTTCACGCGAAACGCTTGCCAGCGTCCCAAACATGATCGAAGAGAAAAAGAGCCTCGTCGAACAAATTACTACACTTGAGAGTGAGAACCTGAAACTACACGACCAAATCAATATAGTCTCAAACGAGACGCTCAATGACACGGATATAGACGAACTTCGCAGCGAAAAAGACGCCATTGAACAAAATTATCAACGGTTAAAAATACAATTTGCCAGCTTACAAGATGAACTGGAAGCAGCAGAAAACAACGGCATGGAAGATGCCTTTGCAGCCCTCAAAACTGAAAATGAAATATTACGGCAAGAAAACGCCATTCTCAAAGCAGAGCGCGATACGGTAAAAGTGCGCCTTGAGGGCGCTATATCCCATGTAGAAACCATGGTAGGGGGCAACTAAGATGGCGCAAATATCTGTGAATATTAACGGTAAATCACACCAATTGGCTTGCGCTGATGGAGAGGAAGAGCAACTCAAACAGCTTGCTGATTATGTAAATGCCAAGACGATGGCCCTAACCGATAAGCTCGGACATGTTAGTGAAAGTAAATTATTACTTATGGCTAGCCTCTTAATTGCCGACGAATTAAATGAAGCCTTGGAAAGCAAGGGACAACAGGGAATTATTAATGGTATTTCAGAGGATGACCTGGCTGGAATCCTAAATGAAGTTGCAATTGAAGTAGAAGGTATTGCAGATCAGCTCACAAAAGCCTAAGTAAAGGGCGCGGGCACTGCGCTGTGCGTCTGATACGAAGTAACCCCTGGGGCTATAACTACCTCTAGGGAGCTGTCCCTGGCCGAGATCGTGGTCTCTTTCATACGGCGCCCACCTGACTTGTCAGGTTCCAGAGGGTACAAACGTCAATACGGCAGAAGCGGTCCCGCACCTTAAATATATTAAAATAAACTTTATACCGTATTTCCGCTGGAGTATTGACCCCACCAATGAGCTCAAGCCAAGCATCTAAGAATACTCTCAGACAACACGCAAAAAAAATGCGTGCCGCAATGCACAAAATGTATGCTTTTGAAGCAGCAGAAAAAGCTACAAAACATGGACTTCAATTATTCAAGGATATGCCGATAACAACGATCATTGGCCTTTATGCACCTATTGGTGACGAACTGGACCCTCGTATTTTTGGGCATTCCCTTGAAAAAGCAGGCTTTAAACTCGCCCTTCCAGTTGTAGAGGCTAAAGGCGCACCATTATTATTCAAACTATGGGGTCAAGGCGATCCGCTTATTAAAGGTGCTTACGGCATCAAAGAACCCGAGGCAACTGCCCCAACTATTGTACCTGATGTGATCATTGTTCCTCTTCTCGGGTATGATGATGATTGTTACCGTCTAGGCTGGGGTGGCGGATATTATGATCGCACAATTGCAAAATATAGTGCTATAAAGGCTTTTGGGTTTGCTTATGCAGCACAAATTATTGATGAACTACCACGGGAAAAGCATGATTTGCCATTGCAAGGCATCATAACAGAAACTGGCATTATTTTACCGAAGAAATAGCGCGTCACTGCTTCTGGAACATCTGTTATAGTTTGTAAAATTTGAAAGTGATTTTAAATGCGTATTTTGTTTCTTGGTGATTTGATGGGCCGCAGTGGCCGTACTGCCGTTATCGAAAAACTACCAGAGCTCAAAAAACTACTAAAACTGGATTTCACTATTGTAAACGGAGAAAACGCGGCTTCGGGCTTTGGTATTACCAGCAAAATAGCTACCCAGGTTTTAACGGCTGGCGCCGATGTTATATCGGGGGGCAATCATTCCTTTGATCAACGTGAAATCATGTCACATATGAATACTGGTCAAATCCTGCGTCCTATTAACTTTCCAGATGGTACACCAGGCAAAGGTTTTAATTTATTTGATGGGCCACGCGGCAAAAAAGTTCTCGTGATAAATGCAATGGCGCGCGTGTTTATGAATCCACTAGATTGCCCATTCCGTGCAATTGATACTGTTCTTAAACAATACCGCCTTGGTGGGTCAATAGGCGCCATCATCATCGACTTCCACGGCGAAGCGACCTCTGAAAAAATGGCGATGGGGCACTATATGGACGGGCGGGTTAGTCTGGTTGTTGGCACCCATAGCCATGTTCCAACAGCGGATTGCCAAATATTACCAAATGGAACAGCTTACCAGACAGACGCTGGTATGTGCGGTGATTATGATTCGGTTATCGGTATGAAGAAAGAAGAACCAATCAGTCGTTTTCTCACTAAAATGAATAAAGAACGATACTCGCCTGCTGACGGCGAAGCAACCATTTGCGGAACTTACGTTGAAACAAATGATCAAACAGGCCTGGCAACACGAATTGAGCCCTTAAGACTAGGCCCGCGTTTAATGGAACATATTCCCCAAGTCTAACAGGGCCTTATAGAAATCGCCCAACCACACTTTTATACGATCTGCTAACTTTAAGTTCAGTGCCACCTTCAAGTGTTAAAAAACATTCGCCATTGGAATGGGGGCGCACTTCTTTCACTTTGTCCAAATTGACGATAGTTGACCTGTGGATGCGTTGAAATACCTTGGGGTCTAAACGCTTTTCCATTACTTTCATTGTTTCACGCAGGATATGCGTTTTTTCGCCAATATGAATACACATATAGTCACCAGCGGCGTCGATGTAATCTACATCTTCAATACTAACGATAGTAATATGACCACGGTCCTTGATACGCAACTGTGGGTCATAGCGGTCATCATGTTGAGAGTCGCTTGGCGTTTCCAATAGCGCTGAAAGTGCTTCTGTCGGCGGGTTATCCATACCTTCTAAAAGAGTAACTAATCTTGAATTCTGTTCAATAGCGATACGCTGTGAAACATGTTCACGCACTCGGTGCACCGCTTCTTGAAGTCGTTCTTCCTCCACAGGTTTCAAAAGATAGTCAAGAGCATGCGCTTCAAAGGCTTCGAGCGCATATTGATCGAAAGCCGTTACAAACACTACCAAGGGGATCACGCTTTCCCCCACCAAAGCCTTTAAAACAGAGAACCCGTCAAAACCAGGCATTTGAATATCCAGAAAAACCAGATCAGGCTTTTGCTCCTTAATAACTTTTACAGCTTCCCGGCCATTCGCACAGCTACCAATTATCTCAATATCTTCATACGGTTCTAGGCGGATCGCCAAGCCACGAACAGCCAGAGGTTCATCATCTACAAGAAGTGTGCGAATTTTTTTCATTTTAGTTTCCCCTTCACAGACACCCATAGCATCATAGATTTTTACGGCTACTATGTTCCAAAGGTATGGTGATTGTAATGCCAAGTCCGGATGGAACAAGATTTTTGAGCGTTAGTTCATGCGTTTCGCCGTATATCTGTGTGAGCCGGTCTCGTGTATTTGCAATGCCCACACCCGACCCAGACTGACTAACAATATTATTAACATCAGGCACACCTGGCCCCGTATCCTCAAGCATTAACATAAGCTTCCGATCGGCCACCTTCGCACACACTCTAATCGTTCCACCGTCAATTTCTGGTGCTATTGCATACTTAATCGCATTCTCGATAAGCGGCTGTAAAATCAAACTAGGCACCAAGGCTGATTTAGCTCTGTCGTCAATATCTAAAACAATGTTTAATCGCTCTCCAAACCTTACGGCTTCGATGTCCAGATATAGGCTCGTCGCTTGAAGTTCCTGTTGAAGGCTAATCCTCTGCGTCGGTTGATTAACAAGCGTATACCGCAGGAAACTCGAGAGCTTAGTGAGCATTTTATTGGCATCATCCCCTGATTTCTCAAGAACCAATGTAGAGATAGCATTAAGAGTATTAAATAAAAAATGAGGATTTAATTGGTAACGCAGCATCTTTAACTGCGCTTGATGTGCCATCGCTGTTGCCTTCATAGCGCGCTCTTGCTGCTCCAAGAAGCTTGTATAATAGTGATAACCAAAATAAATCGATGTCCATGCAAAAAGTACAGTTGCCTGAAACATTGCATTATTGAACTGAGCAAGCCCTGTGGCAAAACCAAAATCCGAAATCAAATAAGGGGCAATAAATGCCTCAATAGACGAGAGCAACAAGCCAAGTACAGCACAGCAAACAATAGCAACAGAGAAAGTTATTAATAAGCTGGTATCTCTCACCTTCTGATAAACAAACCGTAATAGCCACGTTAGAAAAATGCCAATCACAGCTACAGGCAAAACAACAGGAAAGTTAAACCCAAACTCGTCAAAACTGCTGATAGCAGTCAAACTATGAAAGACCCGTACCAAAACATAACCGAGCCAACCAGCTAGCTGGAACATCCAAAACGTTTTATTACGATCTGCAAAAAAAGTGTCTAGCAAAGACGCTCCTCCAACCATGCTATTTCCACGGGTTACCGTGGCCTGTATAGAATGGAATACCACCCCTTTATTTTCATTGAGGGTATTATGATGCGATAACATCTTGTCGCCAAGTGACTTTTTTACCTGTATTCATTTAATTTATATCTGACAGTAGATTATGTTGCTCAAATTACCTATTTATCGGCCCAATACAGCTGCTTGGGTGGTTTCTTTAATTGCAAGGGACTGACCCGGCCTTAATCGCTCACCGCCGCGTACAATCACAATATCACCGTGTTCAACATTGCCGGAAACAGCAACACGTGTTCCTTTTGCTGCCCCCGTTTGAACGGCTAACCGCTCCGCTGTATTATCTTCTTTAACACGGTATATAAACGTTCCTTCACGCCTTAAAACGAGCGCATCACGTGGCACAGATACTACACGTACCGGCACACTAGAAGGAACGCCTACCTGAAGTGCTGAACCAACCACATAATTCTGTTCTTTTGGGACAGCAATACGTATTTCCATTGTACGACTAAGCTCATCACCAACTGGTACAACAGCACGGATAGAACTAACATCAGATACGCGGACAAAGTCACTACCTTTTTCAACGTTGGACGCAACTGATACCTCCAAACCATCGACCAACACATTTGATAAACCAACTGGCGCTTGCGCTCGAATTTCCAAATGTTCAGTATCTACCAATCGCGCCATCTCTCTTCCTGGTACAGCGTATTCACCGGCCTGAGCCAACCGTGTTACAACCCGCCCCGGAAAGGGAGCTAGAACCTTGGCTCGCTTCAAATCCAATAAAGACTGCTCAAGGTTTATTTTAGCCTGAGCAAATTCTTGTTCAGTCATTAATAGTGTGCTTTGCGCCTCTTCGACACGACTTGCTGGCGTATGCTTTTTGACCGCGAGTTCTCGCAAGCGTTCCAAGTCTGCCCTTAAAAAGTCGAGTCTCGCATGCAACCTTTTAATCTCTGTCTTATTACGAGCAACCGTAAGCTCAATATTACGAGCATCAATTTCAGCCAACATATCACCTTTACTTAGGTACGTTCCTTCCGGTGCCACCCACATGACACGACCTGTAATTTCCGCTGCAATTCTACTGTCATTCATACTTACAACAGTAGCAGGCATATAAACTTCCGGTGCCATAAGCTCATCACTTGCTTCAGCAACCTCAACAATCGCAGGAGGAGGGCTTTCCTGAGATAATACTGCTGATGACATACCGTTTATACCAACAACCATACAAACCATTGCTATTGTCAATTTGCCGGAACTTAAAAATATCATTGCTCTATCCTCTTTATCCTGCTGGCCTATTTATTCTGCTGGCTGAATGATCACAGGTGTTTTTTTGAAAGTACGCTTCAATGCTTCAAAGAGTTCTACCCTTAAAAGGCATGGGAGAAGTAAAAGGGTAAAAATAGTTGAAAGGCTCATACCACCAACAATGGTAGTGGCCATACCGCGGTATATTGCACTGCCAGCACCTGGGAAAAGAACGAGCGGCAACATACCCATAATCGATGTCAAAGTGCTCATAAATATAGGGCGCAGCCTAAGCCCAAGAGCTCTCTCAACAGCTTGCTCACGCGTGAGGCCATTAGCTTCTCCTGAACGCGTTTGAGCCACTAACAAAATTGCATTGTTAACAACTAACCCCAACAAGATAATAAAACCAATCATCGTTAGAAGGTCTAATGGTGCAAAGCTAAAGATATTCAATATTTTCAAAGCAATTACACCGCCAACAGTCGCAAGAGGTATTGTTACCACGACCAACATCGCATCTTTGGGTGACCTGAATAATGCTGCTAAAATAAGGAACAAAAGCCCCAGAGCGAGTATGAAATTAAGCGATAGGGATGAAACAGCGCGCTCAAGTGCATCTGCACTACCGCCATATGAAATCGTAGCCCCAGCGGGCAACATCGCCCTGAGTTCAGGTTCTACATCATTTTTCAATATAGAGATCATATCTTCGAGTGGCATACCTTCAGGCTGGGTAATATTCAGGGAAACGGTTCGCTTCCGGTCCAAGCGTTGGATAAAGGTTGGTCCAACACCGCGTTCAATTGTGACCAAATCACCAAGCGGAACAGTACCCCCGCCTGGTGTCGCAAGCGGTACATTCTGCAAGCTTTCAGGATCAGACCAATCTTGTGCTTTTAAGATCATGTCTACACGTTTTTCACCGTCAAAATGCTCGCCAAGCCAAAGCCCGTCACCAAGTGCCCGTATAATTCTGGATATATCCGCTCGGGTATATCCAACCTCTGCCAAGCGCCTATCGTTCGGCGTAATCTGTAACTCAGGAGCAATGACATTCGGGTCAGGATTAGGCCGGGCCTGTGCGCCCGGAAGCGCTGATGATATCAACCGTTGCCCTTCAACGGTAACTGTACGTAACTGTTCGAGATCCCGCGCCTGAATATTTAACTCAACAGAACCATTCCCACCAAAATTACCAAATAAATTACCTTGCTGGGCAAAGGTAAATACATCAGGAAATCCAGTTAGGATCTCATTACGAACAATCCGTTCTAGTTCTTTGACATTGCCCTGATCTTTCGCTCTCACACCGAGGGTGCCGCCCTGCCCACCCGGAAATGTAATGAAATAATAATTTTTGAGTGCCGGTTCCTGTGTACCATCCATATATGGCTGCAATCTATCAACAATGACAGAAACCACCTCTTCGTCAATTGTCTCAACATTAGCCCCGGAAGGGAACATCAAGAAGGCGTCAACCGCATCTCTCTTCACCGGAGGTAAATAGTTCAGATTTGGTAATAACACCCAACTAAGCGTTACAGCCCCGATCATAAGTGTTGTAATCGTTATACCACGGTTCAGAGGCGTTGAAGAAAACACCATTAACCGCTTGGCAAAACCCATAGCACGCTCACCAGCTCGTTCATTCTTAGGTAGTTTCTTCAGCCAATATTTAGCAGCAACAGGCAAAACTGTTACCGCAACAATTAATGATAACCCAACCCCAATAGCTATGGTCAAAGCAAGGTCAGCAAAAAGCTGGCCTTCAACATCTTTCAAGAATAGAATCGGAACAAATATCGCTATAGTTGTTGCAGTTGAGGCCATTAAAGCACCCCATACTTGCTCTGCCCCTAATAATGAAGCCGCGTCGGCTTTCTCACCGCGCTCGCGTAAACGAACAATATTCTCCAGAACGACAATAGCGGCGTCTAACACCATGCCTGTCGCAAATGCAAGCCCCGCTAAAGAGATTACATTTACAGTACGACCAAATAGGCCAAGCACAACAATAGTTGTAAGCAAACATACAGGAATCGTAAGTGCAATTAACAACGTTGCCCTTAATTGACGCAAGAACCACCAGAGAACACCAACAGATAACAGTACGCCAATCAGCAAATTGCCAGAAAGCAGATTGATAGCACGATTAATAAATACTGATGGATCAAACGATTTCTCAATAGCAATCCCTTGCTCAGCCAGAATTGTGGCGTTCAATTCATCGACAACTTTAGTTAACCGGTCAATCGACGCCAGAACATTGGCACCACTTTCTTTCACCACACGCATGCTTATTGCTGGGCTACCATTCTGATAAACAACCTGATTGGCCGGGGCTGGGCCTACAGAAATCTCAGCAACATCACCAAGCGTGATAGGCCTTCCCTCACGCCAATCTAAAATTAGCGCTCTAAGTTCATCAGGTTCATACTTACCCTTGAAATTCATTAAATAACGCCGACGCCCAACATCCAAATACCCGCCAGAACTATCCGTTGTCCGGCCAACACGCCTTGTAATGTTATTAAGGTCAACACCAAGTTCAGCCGCCCGAACAGGGTCAAACTCAATTTGCAACTGATCGCCAGAACCTGATCCGGCTTCCAAGTTTACCTGAGCAATTCCTTCAACGGCCTCAAGCTTGGGTTTGACATTATCCTCGATAAAGGAAGCATATTCTTCTCGCGCGAGTGCACTGCCCTCACGAAATTGCGTGAATAGATAAATTAATGTCTCTCCAGCAGGGTCACCGCCATTCATAACAATTTGGGGCCTGTCGGCATCGGCCGGAAGCGGTGGCAGCCGATTAAGACGGCTTATAATTTCAATAAGCATGCGGTCCATATCGGTTTCTAATGCAAATGTCATTGAAACAAAGCCGTTAGATGAATTAGAAAAAGTTCTCAACTCTTCAAGGCCCGGTATTCCTTGCATTACCTCCTCTATCGGCTCGACAATCTCTGACTCGATCTCAGCGGGGCTAGCCGCCCGCCAAAATGTCTGGACAGCGATCTGGGGCCTATCAATATTTGGAAATAACTGGACAGGTAATTTGGTTAAAGTAATTACGCCTAAAAGAAGCGCCATAACTGCAACCACCATAATGGCTGCAGGGTTTTTCAGGCTTTTTTCTGTGAGTAACATCTCGCTATCCCGGAATTGCTTATATTTGCAATTCTTATCGGAATTTAATCGCGATAAAAAAAGTTGAATGCGCCTAACTGGGTATCGATTGCGATAAAGTGTTACACACTAACGTTAAGTTTATGGCGCTGCCAACTTTAGTTGGGCTCATTAGTCCTTTACAGTATCAAGGACTGAATCAGTATTCGTTTTCTTGGTTAGTTCTTCAAAATCACCAAGGCCACAGCTCCCCCACGGACGGCCAAAAGTATCTAGAACTGTCAGAATTTCACCCCGGCATAAATTATTGATAGTAGTGCTATAAGAAAACCGTTCTTCGCGTGCCAAACCAACACACCTGCCATTTAAGTGGTTTAAATATCCCACTTTCCCGATTCCCCGGAAGAAAATTGTTTTATCATCAATTACCCGACTTTCTCTCAATCGGCGTAAATTCACACAACTTCTTGTTTCACCATTTTTTTCATACTTTTCCATAATATCAGCTAGTCGCTTTTCACTACGCGTCAGTTTTTCATCTTCAGCAGACACTGCCGACGAAAAAAATAATGCCGCAAACAAAACCAATATTCTAACAAACATCCGGGATCTTTCTCAAATCAGGTACGATGAAGATATCTATATATATCTGAATATAAGCTTAATGCTTTCTGATTACGACGGTATCAAATCAAAGGTACTTTGATACAATGATCTTAGGTCTGTTTCCAATTGTTGAAGAACAAGCCTTTCGCGCTGACCAATTGATATCAGTGTTTCGTCAAAAGCAACGCCGTGAACACGCGCTAATTCCATCAAATAATTTATGAATGCATCGCTACGTGCATCCAATATCCATTGAAACGTTGTCTTTTCCAAATTATGGGTTTGTGCCCATTGAGCAAAAGTTTGAACCAGATGAGGTAAAAGAGTATCCCCAATTTTATGCAGCCCATTGCAAAAGCCTTCAAATGGAGGCTTCTTTTCTTGCTCGGGAACATCAATCTCTTCTTGCCGACAAGACGCTACAGCCTCTAACTCTCGCACCATCTCAGAAAGTTTTTCATCCATCAAAGTGGCAAGTTCATCAGAAAGTCTCTGTTGATTGGGAGACAGCACTCCTTCCGGTCCGCTCCGGACTGACCTCAAGCTTTCGCTCAAAAAATCAATAATTGTCGGATTATCGGCCATAGTGGACTTTCAAAACAGGGTTAAGGTTAATTATTATATTGTATGTTATGAATATTGATCAATAGCACATATTCAAAAAAGGGCACTCGAAACAATCGAGGCCCTTAATCATTCATCTTTATTCTACTTTACAGCGCTTTCACAATCTCTTCGACCATTTTTTTGGCATCTGAGAATAACATCATTGTGTTATCGCGGAAAAAAAGCTCGTTTTCTACGCCAGCATACCCGCTTCCCATCGAACGCTTGATGAACAGCACTGTATTTGCTTTTTCCACATCCAAGATCGGCATACCATATATTGGACTTTGTGGATCAGTTTTGGCCGCAGGGTTCGTAACATCGTTCGCGCCAATTACAAAGGCAACATCGGCCTGAGCAAATTCACTATTGATATCTTCAAGTTCAAATACCTCGTCATAAGGTACATTTGCTTCAGCGAGTAGAACATTCATATGACCTGGCATACGACCAGCAACCGGATGAATAGCATATGATACATCAACGCCTTCGGCTTTCAGCATATCACACATTTCCTTCAAGGCATGCTGTGCCTGCGCAACTGCCATACCGTACCCTGGCACAATAATAACCTTAGCGGCATTTTTCATAATGAAAGCAGCGTCATCCGCGGAGCCTTGCTTAACAGGGCGTGTCTCAACAACGCCGCCAGCGGCAACAGCGCTATCATCAGCTCCGAATCCGCCAAGGATCACAGAGATAAAGCTACGATTCATACCCTTACACATAATGTAAGACAGAATTGCGCCCGATGAGCCAACAAGAGCACCTGTTACAATAAGCGCAGTATTGGCAAGCGTAAAACCTATCCCCGCTGCGGCCCAACCTGAATAACTATTCAGCATCGAAACTACAACCGGCATATCAGCACCGCCAATTGGAATAATCAGTAAAAACCCAATAATAAAACTTAGACCAATAATCCACCACATCAAATGGCCACCGCCAGAGGCTGCACCCTCAGATGTCGCAAAAGCGTATATCAAGCCAATAATTGCCAAACCCAAAACTGCATTAATTGCATGACGACCGGGTAACATAATCGGCGCACCAGACATGTTACCGTTCAATTTTGCAAAGGCGATCAACGACCCTGAAAATGTTATGGCGCCGATTGCAGCACCAAGCGCCATTTCAATCCGGCTAGCAACAAAAATGCCGTTGTCGCCCCAAATTCCAAACGACTGTGGATCAAGGAATGCCGCAGCAGCCACCATCACAGCCGCTAGGCCAACAAGGCTATGGAATGCGGCTACAAGTTGCGGCATAGCTGTCATCGCGATCTTGCGAGCCATAACATACCCAATACCACCGCCTATAATCAGGGCACCCATGATCCATTCATAAGAAACAATTTCCGGGTTAAGTACAGTCGTGATGATAGCAATTGCCATCCCGATCATACCATACATATTACCTTGCCGGCTGGTCTCTGGGCTTGAAAGCCCGCGCAAGGAAAGGATAAAGAGAACAGCAGCGACAAGATATGCAACCGCTGTAAGGTCTGTTTGTAATTGACTCATTACTCTACCCCTTATTTCTTTTTCTTATACATAGCGAGCATGCGTGCCGTTACTGCAAACCCCCCAAAAATATTGATCGCAGCCAGAGCAATTGCAATTGCTCCCAGAACTTTCGCAATACTGAAGCCGTCAGGGCCTGTGGCAACTAATGCGCCGACGATAATAACACTTGAGATAGCGTTTGTAACACTCATCAAAGGGGTATGAAGCGCAGGTGTTACCGACCAGACAACATAATAACCAACAAAAATTGCCATTATGAAAACCGAAAATTGCTGGATGAATGGATTAACAAGAATATCGTGCATTATTTAGCCCTCCAATAAGCGACTGTGAACAACTGCACCGTCTTTAGTTACAAGAGACTCGGAAATTATTTCATCCTCATAATCCACCGTTAACACGCCGTCTTTTACATGCGGCGTGATAAAGTTGAGGAGGTTTTTAGCGAAAAGAACTGAAGCATCAGCAGCCAATCTTGATGGAACATTACGGTAACCAACAATCGTGACACCGTTTATCTCTACAATCTCGCCCGGCTTGGACAGCTCGCAGTTACCACCCGCCTCTACAGCCAAATCAACAATCACACTGCCCGGCTTCATTGACTTCACCATTTCTTCCGTAATCAACATAGGCGCAGGGCGGCCCGGAATGAGGGCCGTGGTAATCGCAATATCCTGCTTAGCAAGCGTTTCAGAAATCAACGCTGCTTGTTTCACCTTATATTCATCGCTCATTTCTCTCGCGTAACCGCCAGATGTTTCTGCCGCAGCAGTTTCTTCATCTTCCACCATGACAAACTTACCACCAAGGCTTTCAACTTGCTCTTTAGCAACAGGACGAACATCGGTCGCGCTCACAATAGCGCCCAACCGTTTAGCTGTCGCAATCGCCTGAAGGCCAGCAACACCAGCCCCCATCACCATGACCTTTGCTGGAGCAACAGTACCCGCTGCAGTCATCATCATTGGCATACCTCGGCCGTAATGCGATGCAGCGTCCAGAACGGCTTTGTATCCCGCCAAATTAGATTGTGACGATAAAATATCCATCGACTGCGCCCGTGTTATTCGTGGCACAAATTCCATCGCAAAAGCGGTAAGGCCAGCTTTTGCATACGCATCCAACCGCTCTCGCTCAGCGAAAGGATTAAGCGCAGATAATTGGATAGCGCCGTTTTTGACACTTGCCAACTGACCGGCTTCTAGCCCTTGCACAGAAAAAATAACCTCGGCATCAGCGATCGTATCATCAATCGTATCAGCGATCTTGGCCCCTGCCTCAACAAATTCAGAATCTAGTATTGAAGCGCCCTGACCAGCGCCCTTTTCAACTGTTAGCTCAAAACCTAACCCAATAAGTTTCTTAACTGTATCAGGTGATGCTGCAACGCGCTTTTCCGCATCGCGGCGTTCCCGAACAACTGCGAGTTTCATGTACTAGCCTCCCTCAAACGTGTTTACAGCAATATCTTCACAAGAATTCAGTACTATTCATGCAAAGCGCTACAAAATGGCTTTATTCGTTTTCTTAAATCGCTTCTTTTAATGAAACAAACCATATCAAAGTTATGATAGTTCACCAAATCCCAAAATGGTGCAAGAAAATTACAAATTATCTAAAATTGTCTCATTCATTTTTTGTTAAGCGATGTCCTGAAACGATACACTTATTGAGAAGGAGTGATTCGATGAGCGATCGTCGCGTATTGATAGTAGAAGATGAAATAACACAACTGGTTTTGTTAGAGTCTGTGGTTTCAAAAGCAGGGTATATTGTCGAAAAAGCAATGACTGGCCGCGAGGCCGTCAATCGCTTGATAGATAAAAGCCTCCCTGAAGTTGATGTCGTGCTGCTTGACCTTGTGATGCCTGAGTTAACCGGTATCGAGGTTTTGGAACACATCAGGCCATCACTACCAAACTTGCCTGTTGTTATGCTTACTTCAAAGTCGTCTATCAATACAGTCGTCAAGGCCATGCAGGCTGGCGCCAACGACTTTTTGGTTAAACCGGCAAGTGCCGAGCGTATTAGAACCGCACTTGCAGCAGCAATGGAAACAAGCTCTTTTGTAGGTGAAATTGCTCCCATGCAGGAAAATCTGAATGAAGGCGGATTTGATGGGTTAGTTGGCAACAGCACAGCAATGAACAATGCACTGTCATTGGCAAAAAAAGCTTCAAATGCCAGTATTCCTGTTCTCATTGAAGGCGAGTCAGGCGTTGGGAAAGAGGTTTTTGCCAATGCCATTCATGATGCAAGCTCAAGATCAACAAAGCCGTTTGTGGCAGTAAACTGCGGTGCAATTCCTGAAAACCTGGTCGAAAGTATTCTTTTCGGTCACGAGAAAGGCGCTTTCACGGGAGCGACCGAAAAGCGTATCGGTAAATTTCAGGAAGCAGATGGCGGCACCTTGTTCCTTGACGAAGTTGGCGAGCTACCACTCGATGTGCAAGTAAAGCTTCTTCGTGCGCTACAAGAGAAAGAAATTGACCCCGTAGGTGGCCGCCACAGCATCAAAGTAAATATTCGCGTTATATCTGCTACGAACCGTAACTTGGCAAACCGCGTTAGTAGCGGCGCTTTTAGAGAAGACTTATTATATCGCCTGAATGTATTCCCTATCTCACTGCCCCCTCTTCGTGAACGCAGAAATGATGTACCAGAATTGACAGAACATTTCCTTGAACGCATTGCAAACATGGAAGGCTTGCCGCACAAAAACATCAGTGAAAGTGCCATGGCCTTACTGTCGTCTTATCATTGGCCCGGCAATATCAGGCAATTACAAAATGCGCTTTTCCGGGCAGTTATCCTGTCTGAAAGTGAAACATTGGGGGAAACCGATTTTCCCCACTTAAGCGACCTTAAACCATCAGGTATAGTTGAAAGTGCTTTCCCTAAACGTGCTGCAAATGATCCAACATTTGGTGAAATCAGATACCCAGAAACTGCCCTCAACCTCGAAGACACCGAAGGCCAATTCAGACGCCTTAATGAACTTGAAGCAGATATTATCTCCAAGGCGCTCAAAAAATATAATGGAAAAATGACCGAAGTTGCACGAAGACTTGGCATTGGCCGCTCAACATTGTATCGAAAGGTAGCAGAGCATGGCTTAGAATAGCGAGGGTACATGATTGGTGTTTTTGATTCAGGTTCAGGTGGATTAACAATCCTGGAGGCACTTCAAAAACACTTGCCCAGTCAGGATTTTATGTATCTGGGTGATCATGCCAACGCACCATATGGTCACCGCAGTAACGAACAAATTGTTGAATTCACCAAAAATGGCGTCGATATATTAATGAAGCGTGGGTGCTCGCTCGTGATCCTAGCCTGTAACACAGCCGCTGCCGTCGCCCTTCGCACCCTTCAGCAAACATGGTTAGAAAACGCACATCCCGGTAAACGCATACTCGGCGTTCTTGTACCAATGGTAGAGGCAATCACGGGCGTGCCGTGGTCCGAAACATCAAGTAATGCCAATAAAAAATACACCCCACAGAATATTGCCATCTTCGCAACAAGAAAAACGGTTGAAAGCAATGCTTATAATGAGGAAGTACAAAAACGCGCACCTCACATAACCTTACTTCCCAAAGCATGCCCCGGGATTGTTGATGCAATCGAAGGCGGTGCAGGTAATTTACCAATCCAAGGCTTGATTGAAGGTTATGTGAGAGAATTACGGGCCGAGCATAAAAAAATAGATGCAGCACTACTTGGATGCACGCATTTTCCACTTGTTCGAAAATATTTTCATGCAGCACTCGGTCAAGAAATTGAGCTATTCTCACAACCAACGGTAGTTGCGCAATCGCTTACTGAATATCTCAGAGATCACCCAGAATATAATACTGAAGAATCAGGAAAAACTAAACTTATAACAACAGGCAGCGCTTCAAACGTCGCCGCCTTATCGTCATTTTTACCAGACCACCTGCAAACATTCACTGAGATATGATATGATTTGCTTTCTCAGGCCTTAATCACCGAAAAAAATTACTCGTCATCTTCCGATTTTTCAGGAAGTTGACCGCCCTCAATTGCATGAAGATATACATCCAATAAAGCTTCTTGCTCTTGGCGGTCTGCCTGATCCATTTTACGGATCGAAATAACTTTACGCATTACCTTGGGATCAAATCCGACAGCCTTGGCTCCTGCATAAACTTCTTTGACATCTTCCGCGATGCCTTTTTTCTCTTCCTCCAACCGTTCAATCCGTTCGATAAAAGATCGTAACTGTTCCCCGGCAACGCCGCCTGCTTGTACCATAAATTGCTCCTGAAATCTGATATAACGTGGGCTCAAGACCCAACACCATTTGCTGCACCATAACGGGGGTGCAGTCGCCGTTCAACGCTGAATTAAAATAAATTGATAGATACTATATCGAGCAAATCTAAGGCTTGTTTTTAGCAACGCTTTCTTTCATCAACTTAAGCTGTTCATCGGTTGCAGGCGTTTGATATTTTGCCTTATAATCAGCGTAAGGCATGCCATATATTCGCTCACGCGATAGCTCTTTATCAATAGCTATACCTTCTTCTTCTGCGGCTTCGCGGTACCAGTCAGATAAACAGTTACGACAAAAACCTGACCACCCCATAAGATCAATATTTTGAACATCATTGCGGTGATCCAAGTGCTCGAGTAAACGCCTGAACACTGCTGCTTCAATCATCGTTTCCTGGTCTTTGGTCATTTGATCGCTCATAATAATTTTCCTTATATATAGTGCTATTTTCTTTGGCTTATTAATAGTGCCTAATCGCTCTGACATCACTTCGATGCATACATTCATCGAGCGTATCTGCCAAAAGTGTCGCCCATTCCATTACCATTGCAGGTTTCTTCAATAGGTCCTGACGGATTTCAATCGTTGTCTGCGGCAAACCATGCGCCATACCGTGGCGGTTCATTGTGTAATAAAGGTCTTTTCCAGAATAAGGTTCATTGTTACCAATCGTTAAATCAGTTTCTCTTTCCATCAAACCCATCATTGCTTCCGCCAGTCGCGGGTCTTTATTCCACAAAAACCCAATCTGCCAAGGACGCACAAACCCATTCATAATATTTGTAAAACTGTGCATACCAATTACTAATGGTATTTCACCTTTCACTATTTGTTGCTCAATGATTTTATCGCATGCTTGATGAAAAGGTTCGTAATAGGCTAACCTGCGCGTTGCGATTGCCTCAGGTGTTAAATTCGCATTCCCTGGAATGAAAACCTGATCACTCGCTTCAGGCACCAAAGTCTCATGGTCAGCTTCACGATTGCAATCAATAACCAAACGCGATACCCGTGCAATAATTGCAGTGACCCCCATCATTTTAGCCATTGCTCGCGTTACAGCCTCAGCTCCAATGTCAATTGCGATATGCTCAGTCAAATATTTTTCATCCAATCCCAGATTCTTTAGCACAGAAGGAATATGACTACTCGCATGTTCACAAATAATAACTAAGCCACCCGTAGCGTCACCGTTCAAAACTTCCGGTTCGATTGCCTCTAACAACATTTATTTACATCCATCAAAATTTCATCGTATAAATGGCGCGAAAAAACTGGACCTGCAAGCTTCTTTACAGCACTAATGCAATCACAATAAATTTTGTGGCAAATAAAACCACATTGGAAGATCGATAAAATCGGGCACCCCCTTACGGAGTAATCATGAGCGTCATGTCATCATGTATCAGAAGAAATAGAAAAACCCGCATTGTTGCCACGTTAGGCCCTGCAAGCAGCAGCAAAGAACGAATTACAGAATTATTCATAGCTGGCGTAGATGTCTTTCGCCTGAATATGAGCCACGGCGAACATAAAGAAAAAGAAGCTCTTGTTCATACTATTCGGTCTATCGAGCGTGAGATGGGGCGTCCAATTGCAATTTTAGCGGACCTACAAGGACCAAAGCTGCGTATTGGCAAATTTGAAAACGGCCCTGTACACCTCCAAACAGGTGCTCAGTTTACATTGGATTTAACTGACACCCCCGGTGATGAGACACGTGCCCCCTTGCCTCACAAAGAAATTTTCGAAGCTTTAGAGGTCGGAACAGAGCTTCTGTTAGATGACGGCAAAATCAGATTAAAAGTCGAGACAATCCAAGATCAAAGCGCAAAATGCCGTGTTATCGTTGGCGGACCGCTCTCTGATAAGAAAGGCGTTAATGTACCGAATGCCGTTTTGCCATTGGCCGCACTTACAGAAAAAGATCGAAAGGATCTGGCTTTTGCATTGAAGTGTGGAGCAGATTGGATCGCGCTTTCCTTCGTACAACGCGCAGCCGATGTAGCAGAAGCAAAAAAGCTGGTTGGAGGCAAAGCAGCCGTAATGGCAAAAATTGAGAAGCCTGCGGCAGTTAAAAGCCTTGATGAAATTATCGAACTTGCTGACGGTGTTATGGTGGCTCGCGGTGACCTTGGTGTTGAAGAGCCGCTTGAGAATGTACCGGGCATTCAAAAACAGTTGATTCAAGCAGCACGCCGTGAAGGTAAACCCGTAGTTGTTGCAACCCAGATGTTAGAGAGCATGATCAAAGCACCCGTGCCAACCCGTGCGGAAGTTTCTGATGTTGCAACCGCAGTGATGGACGGTGCAGATGCCGTAATGCTATCAGCAGAATCCGCAGTAGGCGACTATCCCATCGAAGCGGTACAAGTTATGAACCGTGTAGCGATGCGGACCGAAGGAGAAGCCAACTTTCATACTCATCGCCGTGATGACCGGGCCAGCCCAAACGCAACAACAGAAGATGCAATATCTGCCGCTGCACGTCAGGTTTCGGATACTGTAGGGGCAAAAGCGATTGTAACCTTTACCTCATCAGGTGCAACAGCACTTCGGGCGGCACGTGAGCGCCCTAATGCACCTATTCTGACATTGACCCCCCGTATCAGCATTGCTCGCCGTCTTGCAATTGTTTGGGGGCTTCACACCGTTAAAACAAAAGATATCTTTGCGTTCGAAGAAATGGTTGCAAAAGCAAAACGTATGGCACTCAGGCAGGAATTAGCGAGCGGCGGGGACCGCATTGTTGTAACGGCAGGTGTTCCATTTGGCACACCGGGTGCCACCAATGTATTACATATTGCATGGGTACAAGGCGACGAATTAAAAGGCTTCGCAGAGGAAAGTTAAAAGATACTCAGAAAATACCGAGTTCTTTTAAATGAGTTTCAAGGATTGAAGGGCCCTTTTCCGGCCCTTCAAACAAATGCCCTATCAAACCCGCTGCCTCAGCAGCCCGGATATTATCAAGACGATCATCAACAAATAATGTTTGTGACGGTTTCAGGCCAAAGCGTTTGATCGTGACATCAAAAATTTTAAGATCAGGCTTAACCAACTTTTCTTCACCAGATACAACAACACCGTTAAAATGATCTGTGAATTTATACTCATGTGCAAATGTCGGCCATTTTTCCTGCGAAAAATTTGTTAATGCATAAAGCGGCATATCTTTCTCTGCCAATCGATTAACAATATCAATCGTGCCATCGATCGTACCTTTAATCGTATCAGCCCAACGCGTATCAAAGGCGGCTATCAGGTCAGCATATGCCGGATGTTTTTCTGAGAGTATTTTGACACCTTCCCTGAAAGGCCGGCCGCGATCATGCTCTGTATGCCACTCGAGTGTAACAATATTTTCGAGAAAATAAGCGAGTTCTTCCGAGTCAGGTATAAGCTGCTCGTACAGGAAATGCGGACTCCATTCGACAAACACATTCCCAATATCAAAAACTATTGCATCAATCTGTGACATTTGAATTCCATTCAAACAAGTTAGCCGCGCAACTCACATGAGTGCACGGCTATCGGTTATATCAAACTCCAGATAATATTATGCCCCTTTATTGAGGCGTAATATTAACCTTGGCGCGCTTTAAAGCGGCGCTGAGTTTTATTGATAACGTATGTCCGACCTTTACGGCGGATAACCCGGCAATCGCGGTGACGGGACTTCAATGATTTAAGACTGTTACGTACTTTCATGGCTCGTCTCTCTAGCAAACCTGTTAAACATGTGCCTTGTCGTATCAAATCAGTATCTGATTATGTTACAAAAGGCTGAAACGACGCGAACGCCATTTCTCGAATCCATTGGCGGCGGACACTACTCAGTAGTCATATAACTGTCAAGTGAAAGGCTAGGAAAAGTTTCACCTATCAAAGCCGGAAAACCACTATAGGCGCTCATATATGAACCATTCAAGCATAAGGGGCGCTTATCACAAGGAATTAAGCGCCCCTCCAATCCCGTTAGATAGCGGGAGTCATATGCTCACGTCGATACGTCAGTAAACATTTAGTACCACATCGAGACAAAAAAGTCACGTAAATAGAGCGACAGTAACACTGTCTTATCTGACGATTCTTTTCATACCAGCAAGATAAAACCATGCGCTGAAAATTGACGAAACAATTACGAAACGTTACACCTCTCAGCGTATTTCAATGGAGGTAGTGCAATGCAAATCTCAAGCGCATTCGACAGCGGCAATATTTCAGTTCTAAAAGCATCCGATCCAGGCAACATCCAGCTTGAGATCAATAAAGACCATATGTCAGACTTTTATCAATGGTTTCACTTCCGCCTCTCAGGCGTAACCGATACTTCATGTACTCTAAAAATCATGAATGCTGCTGACGCTGCTTATGCCGATGGATGGCCCGGCTATAATGTCTGCGCTTCCTATGACCGTGAAACCTGGTTCCGCGTTGAGACAACATATGAAAATGGTATTCTAAGTTGGTCGATAGAGCCCGAACAAGATAGCCTCTATTTCGCATATTTTGCCCCCTATTCGATGGAACGGCATGCTGATCTGATTGCAGAAGTATCTGCTAGTCCTCTCGTCGAAACAAGTGTGCTAGGCCACACGCTTGATGGTCAGGATATGGATTTGGTTGAGATTGGATACGGACCAAAAGGAAAAAAGAAAATCTGGATTGGTGCCCGCCAGCATCCGGGCGAAACAATGGCCGAGTGGTGGATGGAAGGTGTATTTGATTATCTACTCGACGCAGACAATCCTGCTGCTCGTGCGTTATTGGAAAAGGCACATTTTTATATTGTTCCCAATATGAACCCTGACGGTTCCAAACGCGGCCATCTGCGTACCAATGCTGTAGGCGTGAATCTTAATCGCATTTGGGATACAGCCAACATGGAAACAAGCCCGGAGGTGTGTTTGGTGCTTAAGAAAATGCACGAAACCGGAGTTGATTTTCATTTGGATGTTCACGGTGATGAAGCCCTGCCCTATAATTTCATCGCAGGCTTTGAAGGCATACCATCGCTAACAGATAAACAAACAAATCTTTACAACACATACCAAGACACGCTCTGTAAAATATCGCCGGACTTTCAAAAAGAAGAGGGATACCCAACAGATAAACCAGGCGAAGCCAATCTGGGCATGTGTACAAACTATATGGCAGAAACGTTTGGTTGCCTTGCTATGACGCTTGAGATGCCATTTAAAGACAATGCAAACTTACCAGATGATGAATTTGGCTGGTCTCCCGAGCGTTCAAGATACTTAGCTAAAGCGTGTCTTGATACCCTCGCACAAATGGTTGACGACCTTTAAAGGCGAAAATCAGAGCTGGAACGCTCTCTGTTCCAGCTCTTAATGCTATCTGGCACTTTAAACCTCTCACAAAGAATATATTAAGTGTCTGATGAACAACAAATGCCAGCACATCACTGTTCCAATAAATTCAGCAACAATTTCCATTTCATATCTTCGTTCTAAAGCGCTTAAAATCTAACTATGGATATTTTCATAATAGGTACCGCTTCAGCAGCATTGTTACCATTTTCAATTCCCGCTTAACCTCATATATAAGGCACACATTTGCTCACAATTATGTTTGTGATCTTCCATTGTGATATTAAGCCTATATATATGCCACTGAAGGCTAAACATGACAGTTTCGTTACAGTATTGTATTAAGCTAAAAAATAGTACTAATTTGTAGTTAGATGGGGATTGGGATATTTCGGTAGATACGACAATTAACTGGCTGCTATCGCTAGCGCATGATCCCTGGAGTTTGGCCATTGCTTTAGCAATAGCAACATTAGTATCCGAGGATGCAGCCCTTATTACTGGCAGTCTTCTTGTGGGTAATGAGATGACCAGCCCTGGTTTAGCAATAGTGGCGCTAGCATTTGGCATCGCCGCCGGTGATGTTGGTTTATACGGGCTAGGCGCGTTTGCAAAGCAGAGCCGTTTTCTTCGGAAACGATTGCCAGTTAGAAAAGCCAGATCACTGAAACGCTGGTTGGAAAAAAGGCAAACAGCCGTTCTTTTTTCATCTCGTTTTTTGCCCGGCACTCGCTTACCAACGTATCTGACATTCGGTTTTTTTGGGTTATCTTTAACCAGATTTACAATCGTGATGACAATTGCTGCAACTGTTTGGGTTAGCGCGATGGTTCTGTTCGTGAGTCAAATCCAACAACTACTATCAGAATTTGGCAATACAGCAGGCATTGTTGGCGGCATCGTCTTTGCGTTCGCATTTGTAGTGGTTATTCCTTTTCTAATCAGAAAATCAGATCGTACCGAAGAGTTACCTCCTTCTCAAAGCCTTGATAAAGCCTCTGATGAGACCAAGCAGACCCCAACCACAGACGCAAACATAGGCACAGACAATGCAAAATAACCTCTGGGCAATGCCACGCAGCAACGAACGGCACGCAGGCATGCCTATTCTTGATGCGAGCGCAAATGATGTTTCATGGTTTGAATTTGCCCCAATGAGACTATTCTATACACCAGTTGCCTTATACTGTGCATGGTTATCTCTGCGGCATATGGGTATAACTTTGCCAACTAATTCCAATCCTGCGCTACCATATTCTGGTTTGGTGGGTGAAAGCAAAAATGCCGTTCTAAATCAAGTGACCGGTATCAATCGTAATTGGATATCACCTTACGTTTTGTGTTTGAGGTGGTCCGGTAACGGCGGTGCATATAAGTCATTGACTGAGGCACTGGAAAGTATGCAGCAACACAACCTAACATTCCCACTAGTAGCCAAACCTGATTTAGGGATGCGCGGGGCTGGTGTTCAGGTAGTTCAAAATGAAACCGAACTTTTAAACTATATTAAAACCTTTCCTCAAGGGGCAAACTTTATGTTGCAAGCCCTGATCAACGAAGAAGGTGAGGCTGGCATTTATTACATCCGCCACCCCGATCAAGAAAAAGGCGAAATCATTAGCCTAACATTGAAATATTTCCCGCGTGTTTACGGTGACGGGAAAACCAAACTACGCGATTTGATCAAACAGGATACGCGTGCAGGTAAACTTGCCCATCTTTACTTTGAGCGTTTCAGTGATCGCCTCAATGAAATTATTGCCGAAGGCGATTCGGTGCGCCTTGCCTTTGCAGGCAACCATTCAGCAGGCACCATTTTCAGGAATGGCGCAGATGACATTACCAGCGAGATGCGTGATACATTTGATAATATTGCTAAATCAATGGGTGAATTTTACGTTGGCCGTTTCGATATTCGTTTTGGCGATTTTAATGCCTTAAAACAAGGGTATGGGTTTCGTATAATCGAAGTAAACGGGGCCGGCGGTGAACCCACACATATATGGGATTCGAGAACAACGATCCTCAACGCTTACAAGACTTTATTGTCACAATATAAACATTTGTACAAGATTGGCGCCAAAAATAGATCGCGCGGCTTTAAGCCAAGCGCGCCTCAAGAGCTATTGAAAGCCTGGTGGCATGAGAAACAGCTAACAACGCATTATCCTATAACTCACTGACCTAATTAAAAGACAATAGTAAACTATAAAAATTAAAAGGGGACACATTATGGATTTTCTTAAAAAACATATCGAATGGTTACCCGTTATTTTTATGGTGATCGTGCTTTCAGGTAGTCTGCCTTATAAATTTGGAATATTAAGCGCCGCACAACCTACGCATATATTCAATACGGTTGGTGAGTGGCTAAATTCTGACCTTTTCAAAGAATATGGTGCGATTTTTATCGGTATTGTTGAACTCGTGGCAAGCATCTCGTTGATAATCCCCAAAACACGCATTTACGGTGCAATTCTTGCACTTGGAACAATGGCTGGTGCTATTTTCTTTCACCTGTTCACACCGCTTGGCGTAACCGTGCAATGGATAGAAAATGGCTTACCAACAGAAGACACTGATCTCTTTTATTCCGCTGTTTTAGTTTTTATTTGCGCCATATGGCTACTATTACGCCGTCGAAATGAATTACCAATCATCGGTGATATGCTTTAATCATTTAGATACAAATAGTAAAAAGTTATGCAGCTAACGATCCTTGATCGCCGTAATATCTTTTTGCCACTTTCAGATAGCGCGGTGCTAATACTTGTTCAACGTTAGCCATCGACATCAATTTTACAAATGACTTACTATTTTTTAAAGACAACATATCCTGAACTTGGCTAATAGGTAGACCTGCTAAAAGAGCTAAAGAACTCTCAAGAAAAGATAAACAACCATGCTCAGACATTTCCAGAACAAGGCCATGGGATAAATTACGCTGGCTTCTCAGGTCAGCGACAAAAGCATGCACCTGTGCTGCGCTTGCACCCTGAATTTTGCTTAGTAATGTTTGGATATTCGGTGAAGACAAGGGAATATCAGTAGGATTTATTTCAATACCATATTCAATAAAAAAATGTTGCTTGCATTTTTTGGATACCTTACCCGCAATTTCGTGAACTAAATCTTTTGTAAGGTCAGGCCTCAATCCCATATGATCCATTAAGTTGATGTTGGTCCCAAATCGGCTAATAACCTTGTTATAAACTTCCTTTGGCAAACTAACTGTATAATTATCAAGAAGGCTTGAAACGCTATTTTCGCCTCCGGTCTCAACAATACTATTCTGCGTAATGGCCCCTAGATCCAACCTTTCCGCTATATAGCTTCTAACCCTCTCTTCAACGGTCGGTACCAAGTCTGCAAGTTCTTTATCTTCAAAATAATTTGTGTCTCTAAGGAAGGGGCCAGCTACATCGGCAACATCACTAACGATACGCTCTACAACATCACCAGGAATAACGTCACAGTAACGAAGTTCATACGCCAGAACCTCCCGAACAGAAATATTGGTATCCTTTGACAGAAGTCGCGCAACATTCTCAACGGCCTGTCTTTCATGAACACTCGATCTGTTACCAAGGAACAAACCAACCTTTTTAGCCAAAAGAATCTTTTCCAATTTAATAATGTCAGCGTTGCCAAAACTTTCATTGTTCATTGTAAGACACTCCATACATATAACAGCACCCCAGACTAAACGTCTTACTCTACTGTTTACACGTACCCAGTGTATTCAAAAGGCAACGAGCAGCAACCTATGGGTAAAATATCGCTAAATTTTTACCCATACTGTATCACACTGAAACATACATTATTCATACCGAAGAGCTTTAATAGGATTAGATTGAGCAACACGGTAAGCGCGACTGGCAACAGTCGTCCACGCAATACATAACGCAACCAACCCCGCGAACAACGCAAAGCCAATGATAAAGCTCTCGCTTAATCGGTATTCAAAACCCTGCAACCAACCAGACATCATGTACCAGGCAAGTGGCCAGGCAAGAACATTTGCAAGCAACACGGGGCGAGAGAACTGCCACACAAGCAAGCGTATAATATCAAGGGTTGTTGCACCCAATACTTTGCGAATGCCTATTTCTTTTGTACGCCGTTCAGCCGTAAATGCGGCGAGGCCGTATAATCCAAGGCATGCAATTAGCACCGCCAGAACCGAAAAAGCTGCAAACAATTGTGCCTGCCCCTCTTCAACCTGATACTGAGCAGCAATCATAACATCCAGATATTCGTGATAAAGCGGCTCAAGTGGGAACATATTTCGCCAAACTGCTTCAATATCACCGATTAATGCCGCTGTATTATCGCCCGAGTATGTAATGGTAGCGTTTCTAGTCCATTCAGGCCGTACAAAATAAACGCTGGGCCGAACACCAAACTTCAATGACCTGAAATACAAATCAGGCACAATACCGACAATTGTAAAATCATGCGTTCCAGCAAGAAAAATATTTGATCGAAGTGTCCTCCCAATCGCATCATCCGGGCTTGAAAACCCGAGGCTTTTTAAAGCAGACTGGTTCACAACAATACTGGCTTTGCCAATCGTATTGTCACCCTCTTCTTTGGGAACGATTGCTTCCGCACCGTAACTTTCATCAAAAAACCTACCGGTCAATGGCTCAATATCATACGCTTCAAAAAAGCCATAACCAACCGAATGATAATTCAAAACAGGATTTATCTGACCACTGTCACCACCATCCAAGAGTGTAAAACTGGTATTATTGTTCCGGTCTTGACTTGGAACTTCTGATGATAAAACCACGCTTTCAACACCGGGTAAGTTCTCAAGTTCACGTTTTAATGACCCTGCTTGCTCCAGAACAGAAGACCGACCCAATCCACGGACAATAAGCTTATTGTCCGCATTATAGCCCGTATCAAACGACTGGGCATAATAAGTTTGAGCATAAATAACAGCCGTGCATACAATTAAACCAATTGAAATTGAAAACTGAAAAACAACCAAAACCGACCGAAACCTGTTCGACCCACTACTATCGGATGATTGATTTGATTTCAGCGTTTTCGCGGGCATAAAACGCGATAAGTATGTTGCAGGATACATACCTGAAACAACACCAACACTTATAGCGGCAATTGCGAGAGTGCCCAGAAGTGGTAGGTCGCTCAAAAGTTCAACCCCAAGGTTTTTACCGATAATTTCATTATAGCTAGGCAGTGCAAGTTCGACACCAACCAAAGCAACAATCAGCGCCATAATGGTAATCGCAACTGCTTCGCCTAGAAACTGAAAAGCTATCTGAATGCGTGAGGCACCCATTGTTTTTCTAAGCGCAACTTCGCGGGCACGGTGTGCGGCTCTCGCCGTTGACAAATTCATAAAATTGATGCTTGCGATCACCAAAATCAAAACCGCAATGGCCGAAAATGTGTAAACAGTTGTGATGTCACCCATGATAGTCATATCGCCGCTATTGCCTGCATCAGCGCGTGCATACAAATGTAAATCTGTAACCGGCATAACTTTAGGCTGCGCGATATCAGTAACTTTCGCTACGCCTTCTATCTGACCGTTTGCCAAGCCATCTGCAAACATTTCTATCAAGGGGCTTTCAGTGTCCAGCCATTTCCAAACGCGATCCTGCAACTCTTGCGCGGTCGCACCGTCCTTCAACTTGAAATATGTGTAAGTATTAACACTTGTCCATGTTTTCAAAAGGTTGGGGGCAAAATCGAACATATCTTCGTCCATCAAAACAATCATATCAGCCACCATGTGACTATTTTGAGGAATATTCTTTACGACGCCTTTAACCGCCACTTCGAGCTGCTGGTTTTGCAAACAACAAAAAGTTAGTGTTTCACCAACAACATCCGTACGGCCAAAATACTTAATAGCATTCTCTTCAGTGATCACTAAATCTAAGGGCCGATTAAAAGCAGTTTCTTTATTGCCTTCTTGAAAGGGCAGATCAAATATTTCAAAGAATGTCGGGTCAGCAAAAATAATACTTTCGGTAAACGCCTCGCCGTCTTTAATAACGGTTGTATTGTTCGTCAACAATCGAACCGAACTTTCAACCTGATCACGTGCATAGTTACTAACAGCCTCAGCCCAAAACCCCGGCGCACGAACAGTTTTAAATTCTGGCTGACTTCTAGGCACAAAGGCAGAATGAAGGCGAACTATCCTGTCCCCATTCGCTAACCATTTATCATATGAAAGCTCGTCGCGGACAAATAACATGATCAGAATACAACTCATCAAACCAATAGCTAATCCCAAGACATTTATTACCGAGAAAAGCCTATTTTTTATAAGATTCCTCCACGCTGTGAGTATGTAATTCTGATACATTTATATTCCTCGCTGTTACTTTTGAAGTGCGCGCAATTATAATGTGCACGTCATTATATCATTCATATTTGAGAGCATTTACCGGGTTAGAGCGCGCGACATTCATCGCCTGACCACCAACAGTAACCAAGGCAACAACAAGCGCTGCAACACCCGTAATAATGAAAGGCACAAGCGTAAGGTCGATCCGGTATGCAAACCCAGATAGCCATTCATGCACTGCAAACCATGTAATTGGCCATGCGATAAAATTGGCGACGATAATCGGTCTTGAAAATTGCCATGTCACCAAGCGAACAATATCCGTTGTATTGGCACCCAAGACCTTACGAATACCAATCTCTCTGATCCTGCGTTCCAAGTTAAATGCAGCAAGGCCGTATAATCCAAGACTGGCAATCACAATTGCAATTGTGGCAAGAACTCCAACAGCAATCAATAAGCGTTCCTCTTGGTCATATTGCGCCAAAATTGATTGATCTAAATAATCATAGCCCATCTCCTGAAAAGCGAGTTCTTGATTCCAGCCTTTTCGGATACTTTCTATTGCTTCTGCGCGTCGCGCTGGGTCTATACGAACCGTTATGGTCGAAAAGCGTGTTGGATCTGGATAAAAAACCATCGGTTCAATTTCATTTCTGATTGAGCGGAAATGAAAATCTTTTGATATACCGACAATTCTAGCCTTACGCTGCTGGCCAGGAGATGTTTCGATTGTGATTGCTTGATCGATAGCCTCTGACGGCGTATCAAAACCCATTTTCCTTGCCCCAATTTCATTTAAAACAATCGGTAATTCAACACTATCTCGCGCTTCAAGGTCCCATTGGATGCGGTCAACTGCGAAATCCTCAGAGAATTGCCGGCCCGCCACCATGTCAATTCGATATGTCTCAAAATAGTCTAAATCGATGCGAAGCTGATTAAAGCTTATGAAATCTTGTTGCGCAGTACCTACAAAACCAAGCTTTGCCTCATCTTGATGGTCCCAATCCGGGTTAGCCTGTGCGGGTGACACACTAATAATCCCAGGCTGTAAAGAAATAGCCTGATCAAGCGCCTTAGTTAAACGTGCAGACTCGCGCGCGCCGCGACCAACACCGTAAAGGGCGATCAAGTCATTTTGGTCAAACCCTAATGCTACCTCTCGTGCATATTGGGTCTGAATATAAATTATACTTGTTGCTGTGATTAAACCAACCGATACCGCAAATTGAAGTACGACCAAAATCGACCTGAGACTAATCTTGCGGTGCACATCCGCAGATTGCTCTTTTAAAATTTTAATCGGGTTAAAACGCGACAAGTAAAATGCCGGATAAATACCTGATAATATAACCACTAAACCAAGAATGCCTGCCTGCCACATAGCCACATCGCTACGCCATATAATAGAGGTCGAGAGATTACGGTTCATGAAATCATTCAAGGCTGGCAATAATGCCTCAATTAAGACAAGCGATAGAAACCATGACAAAACTACGTAAAGCATGGTTTCACCCAAAAACTGCGACACTAATTGTTTCTGATTAGCTCCAACAACTTTACGCATCGCAACTTCACGGGCTCGTGTCATTGCTCTTGCTGTTGATATATTAACATAATTGAAGCAAGCAACCGCAAGCACCAAGAAACCAATGATTGATAGAACACTGAGTTGTTGAATATCCCCGCGAGGTTTATTCCTGCGCGAATTATATGGACCACCATACAGATGAATTCCCTCAATCGATTGAACAATTAACTCTGCCGTAGCACCGTTCGAAGTATCTTCAGAAGCAGCCGTCTCGGCTACCAACGTATTTATATCTGAAGCAAATATTTCAGAATCAATATTATCTTTGAGTAGCACATATGTTTGGACGGGAAGGCTACGCCAAGACACATTCACTCGCTCTTCACTGACATATTTTTGCGGCGCTTTGAGCGGCGACAACATATCAATCGTCAAATGTGTATTTTCGGGCAAATCCTTAAAGACACCAACAATATTAAGTGGCCCCACATCACTTTCTTCAATAACCTGCCCAACAACATCTGTTCTACCAAACACTAGATTGGCACGACTCTCACTAATTATTATGGATGTCGTATTCTTCAAACCTTCACGGCCACCTTCAATAAATTCAAGCGGGAAAATATTTAAGAAGCCAGGGTCAGCAAAGTATGTCGGAGCATTAAAGGTGTCTTCACCCTCAATTTTATAACTGTGCCATTCAATGCGACTACGCCCAGTTTCTTCAACGTAGTTCAACTGGTTTTTCAGCAAGCCAGCGAGAGGCCCCATGGCTGTAGTATAAAGCGTTGCATCTCGTCCAGGTGCAGAAACCAAAGATTCTACACGGTAAATCCGCTCAGAATTGTCAAAGTCAACCTCATAATGGGTTTCAAACCAAACATACATGAGAACAAGCAGACTAACTGTTAAACCAAGCGTGAGGCCAAGCACAGTGATAACACTATGCAAACGGGAACGAAGCGCCACTCTCAACAATGTTCTTAAATAATTTGCAAACATTTCTCGGTTTCCTTTTCACTATCGCGTCTGTCTTTTTTATTTTATTCGTATCTAAGGGCCTGAATGGGGTTCGTGTTGGCGACACGCGCAGCATGCCCTGCAACAATGACCCATGATAAGAAAACTGCGCCACCGCCCGCGATTAAGATCGCGAAAATGGGCAGATCAATTCTGTCTGAGAAAAACCCCAAATATAACTCTGTACTTATGTATGAAAGCGGTAATGCAACCAAAAGCGCCAAGACAACAGGCTTTGAGAATTGCCAGATAAGCATCCCGATAATTTGGTACGAATTCGCACCCAATACCTTACGTAATCCTATTTCTTTAGTACGTTGCTCGGCCATGAAAGCGGCGAGGCCAAATAATCCAATTAAAGCTAACAATACCGCCAAGCCAGCAAAACCAGTAAACGCCATGTTTAATGAACGAAAAATAGCGTAAACATTCTCAAAAACCTCATCTAAAAATTGCCTTTGTATCGGGTATGACGGGATGAGTTTTTTCCATGTTGCGTCAACAGCCGTAAGTGTTTCTTGAACGTTATCAGATTGAATGCGAACAACGCCCCAAGGCTGATAGCTATTCATCATAAACATGAACGGCTTAATTTCGTTGTGTAATCCAAGGAAATTTTGATCTTTCACTACACCAACTATGGTGTGCTCTCTTGGCGCTCCTTCTTCTGGATAATTATAGAAAGTCTTTCCAAGCGCGTCTTGCGCATCATTATACCCCAGTTTTTTGAGCGTTAATTCATTAACAATAACATTCACACTCAACTGATCCGATACCAACGTATCATTTGCGATATCAATATTGAAATTACGACCAGCGAGAAGTGGAATATCCAGCGTACTAAGGAATTGTGGATCAATCCGGTTTAGGTTAACTCGAAACGCGTTGCTTTCATCGCCTCTTTGCGGTCCAATTTGGCGTCGACTATTACTTTGATCAAATGGGATTTGACTCATGAAGGATACATTGACAACACCTGGAATACGGAGGAGCTCGTTCCTAAGCGTTTCTTTGTTTTCGGTTACACCTTCAATATGCATTCGCCCAAGTGTCACAAGCTGTTCAGTAGGGAAAATATTAATAGTTTCGCGAACACGTTGATTTTGGAAATACATCACCACCACAGCAACCAACATAAAGATTGAAATCACAAACTGTGCGCCAATCATTAACGACCGTAGTATCGTTCCTTTACCGCCTTTAGAGGTGGTATTTTGAAGGGCATCGATCGGTTGTGTGCGGCTAATATGATAGGCGGGATATAGGCCTGAAAAAACACCTACCAATATAGTAGACAAAGCGAGCCACGGCAGTATTTCTGAATAATTCAAAGCCAGAACTTTTCCTAAAGCCTGATTAAAAACAGGAATAGTCATTTCCAATAGAACCACGGCCACAATCATGGCAATGAATGAAATTGCCAAACTTTCCGTCAAAAACTGAGTTAGCAGCTGGGTTTTGTTAGCGCCAAGGGTGCGCCGCAAACCAACTTCACGCGCACGGCCCATGCTTTGTGCAATTGCAAGGTTAGTATAATTTACACATGCGATGATTAAAACAGCGAGGGCCAGCACCTGAATACTTGCTATAACGGGCATACCAATAGCATCCCAGAGTATTGTATTAATTTCATGAAGTGGCTTTACAAGTAACTCAGCCACATTTTCTTTTTCATCTTCAGGAAAATGTTGCTCGTAAAGTTCATTGATACGGCTTTGAAGCCATGATTGGTCTCTATCGCTTGAAAGCAAAACGTATGTAATATCGCCGAGCGATAGATTGGACCAATTCCCTGCCAAATCATATCCGGTCACCTGATTAAGGATATTAAATGATCCGACAACCTCGAAATTCTGATCGCTCACAAGCGATGAATTGAAATGCGTATTAGCAGGTAAATCTTTAACAACCGCTCCGACAGTAATTGGGTGTTTATTATCGATAAGCATAGTTTTGCCCAAGGCATCGCCATCAGGAAAATATCGATTAGCTGTTGTTTCCGTTATTAAAACAGAAGAAGGCTCTTCTAAAACAGAAGCGTCACCCGCAATAAAGTCAAAATCAAATATTCTGGTAAAGGCTGGATCAGTAAACCGCATTTCCTGATAGTAACTATCATCACCAATCGTCAGTAAAAACTCGTTATTAACGGTACGTGCCATTGCCTCCACTTCAGGCAAGGCGGTATCAACTATTGGGCCAAAAGCCGTATAAGTACTATCAGTTAATAAAACACCAGCGCCAACTGACGCTGAAAATTTGGATCCAATCGTGTAAATTCTACCAGCATTCTCGAAATTTTGGTCATGGCTACGCTCATAATCTGCCAAGACCCAACCAAACACATAAACAGCCAGACCCAGTGACAGACCAACAGTATTGATAAACGCGTAAAGGCGATTTTTAATCAAATTACGAAGAGCACTTTTTATATAGTTCTGAAACATTTTTCCCTCCACGAGCCTTATTTTTATATTTTGCCGCTTTTAATTATAGTCTTTGGTAATTATTCATTTTTGGCAGGGCTCTAGCTGTCGCATTGCTGTTTTATTTTATGGCCTATATTGCTGCACGAACATTTTCAGTTACTACATGACCGTCGAACAGGTTGATGGTTCTGCGGGCATAATCAGCGTGTGCCGGGCTGTGCGTTACCATTACAATTGTTGTGCCCTCTTCGTTCAGCGTTTGAAGCATTTCCATAACTTCCTGGCCATGCGCACTATCTAGGTTACCTGTTGGCTCATCCGCCAGAATCATTGCTTGATCACCCACAACTGCACGGGCAACCGCAACCCGTTGCTGCTGACCACCAGAGAGCTGACTTGGCATATGTTTAGCGCGGTGTGCGATACCAACCTTATCCATCACTGCCGCAACACGGTCACGGCGCTCACTTGCGGGAATGTTGTGGTAAAGAAGCGCAAGCTCGATATTTTCCGCCACAGTCAACTCGTCGATCAGGTTAAATGACTGGAAAATAAAGCCAATATTATGCTTGCGGATGTTACCGAGCTTAGCTTCAGAGTACCGCGCGATGTTTTCTTCCATGAAGAAATAATCACCTTCACTCGGGGTATCGAGCATACCGATGATATTCAAAAGCGTAGATTTACCACAACCTGAAGGCCCCATGATCGCCACAAACTCACCTGCAGCAATTTCAATATTTACATTGTTGAGCGCAACTGTTTCGACTTCATCCGTTCGATATGCTTTCGATAAGTTATGAAGTTTCAGCATGTTAGTATCCTTTCTGTCCATCAATAGTATGCGGTTATCGGGCATTTTTTGAGAGCGCCTAAACCTTAATTTAATTTCAAACGATCCATATCGACATAGCTTGAGTAAGGTGATGTAACGACACTCTCACCAGCTTCCAACCCGTCTAGAACTTCGATATAGCGTGAATTCCTACGTCCAAGGCGAACCGAGCGTTTAATTGCTTGTGACCCATCGGGTGCCACGACAAAAATCCAATTACCGCCAGTGTCTTGAAAGAAAGCGCCATTTGGTATCAAGAGTGCTTTAGTTTCATCACCCAACGTTAATTTTGTTTGTATTGTTTGACCGCGGCGGATGCCTTCCGCCTGATCGCTTGTAAACACCATATCCACTTCAAACTGACCATTATTCACCTGCGGATAAATTTTCGAGATGCGCATTTGATACGTGCTGCCACCGCGTTCGAAGTTAGCAGTTTGATCAATATCGACACGGCCCAGATAAAACTCATCAATATTAGCCGTTAACTTAAACTGGTCTGGATCATCAACTTGCCCCAAACGACCACCACGTGTGATGCTTTGCCCAATCTCAATATTGAAACCAGAGAGCTTGCCAGAAACAGGCGCTCGAACATTTAAGGCATCGAGGTTCTGGCGGGCAAAGTCTAAATTCTTTTCTAATTGAATAGCCCGCTCCTGAAGATACGCCAATTGCTGTTCCTGCATGCGTGCATCCGTTGCCTGGCTTTCCAGTGTCAAGTCACGGCGCGTGACATTATATGCAAGCTCATCTTCGGTTTCATCTAAGACTTGCTGGGAAACCGTACCATTCGTGATCAATTGACGCTGGCGTTCTGCCTGACGCGTCAGACGCTTAATCTGATAACTAAAATCCGCAAGATTACGCTTATGCGACAAACGATTTTGCTCTAATTGAAGTTCAATTGTTCTGAGGTTGTTAAGCTGCTCTGTCACAAGCGCTTCGTTACGTGTTACCTCTAATTGCAAGCTTGTATTAGATAATTCAGCAATCAAATCACCTTCTTTGATTACAGTACCATCTTCGACAAGAACACGCTCAACCCGCCCCCCCTCGATTGCATCAAGAAATACTGTTTTCAAGGGCGTTACCCGGGCACGAACAGGAATAAAGTCTTCGAACACACCTTCAGTGACAGTCGAAACAACAATGCGGTTTTCATCCACCCTGAAAGTCCGACCGCTGCCAACATCCTGAAACGCAAACCATAATAAAACCCCTACACCAATCACAGCAGCCGCAATAATGGCATATTTGATTGGATTACGTTTCTTTTCAACAACACGGTCCATCCCTGAACCAGAGATTGATGGCTTCGGTGGCATGCCCTTAGGCATTTTCGGTGCCTTTCTTCCTGCATTAGCAGACCCAGAGTTAGTTGTTTGGGTTTCCTCGCTGTCGGGATTATTATTCATATTTGTTACCGTACCCATTTTTCTATCCACTGATTATATATGAAAGGCACCACGCCTAAACTTTCTCTGTACTAAGCAATACCCATGCCACAACATAAGATATTGATATAAAATGATTTTTTAATTTATCATTAAAAATATATTTTTCATATGTACGAAAATGAACACTTGATGTACGCTTCTGAACACTAAAAAAGTGGGGAGATAAGCGACATGGCGAACAAAGACGGTAAAATCCTGATCGTTGACGATGACGAGGATATCCTCGTTGCAGGCAAGCTTCTACTCAAACGCCATTATGCCAAAGTTATCAGTTCCAACCAGCCCCACCATATCCCCATGTTAATGGGTGAACATAGTTTTGATGCCATTCTTCTTGATATGAATTTCAGCCCTGGCGCTTCCAGCGGTGAACAGGGTTTTTTATGGCTTGAAAAAATATTGGAAATTGATCCTGACGCCGTTGTTGTTTTAATAACAGCGCACGGCGGCGTCGATATGGCAGTGGATGCGATGAAGCGCGGTGCCACTGATTTTATCGCTAAACCATGGCAAAATGAAAAAGTAATCGCAACCCTATCGTCTGCTGTCAAACTCCGCCGTAGTCGCAGCGAAGCTGATACATTGAAAAAAACCAATAAGGCCCTCACGAAAGCCAGCGGTAAGATACAGCAGCCTATTTTAGGCTCAAGCCCCGCGACATCCACAATGTTGTCTCTGATTGAAAAAGCGGCACCAACTGATGCCAATGTTTTAATTCTAGGTGAAAATGGTACAGGCAAAGAGCTTGCTGCACGCAAAATTCACGAACAATCCAAACGCGTGAATGATGTATTTATGGCCGTAGATATGGGCACTATAACCGAGAGCCTTTTTGAATCTGAATTATTCGGCCACAAGAAAGGCGCGTTTACAGGCGCGAATGAAAATAAGACCGGTTTATTCCAAGCTGCTAATGGCGGCACATTATTCTTGGATGAAATCGGCAATATTCCCCTTCATTTGCAAGCGAAACTATTAACCGCGCTTGAGCAGCGAACTATCACTCCTGTAGGCGATACTAAATCACACAGTATCGATGTACGTGTTATCGCTGCAACCAATCTTGCCAAGGATAAACTTCTTAATGAAGACATTTTTCGCCAAGACCTTCTATTCAGGTTAAATACTGTTGAACTTACTGTCCCACCGCTCAGGGAACGCCGTGAGGATATCGAAGAAATTGCAATATATTACGCAAGCTTTTACGCCAGAAAATACGGCTTCCCAGCGAAGAAATTTTCAAGCGATGCTTTGAGTGCAATTAAAACTTACGCATGGCCTGGTAATATTCGTGCGCTAAGGCATGCAATTGAACGCGCGGTTATTTTATCTGAAAATGATGAATTCTCACCTGTGGACTTTTCACTACCGGGTCAACCAGCACAACCGACCATTAGTCCTGATTCAAATAGTACTTCCGATACGCCAGACCCAGAGGCGGTCGGCCTAAATCTTGATAGAATTGAAAAACAAACAATCAGGCAAGCGCTGAAGAAACATCGCTATAATATCAGTCATGCTGCCAAAGAACTTGGCCTTACACGCGCGGCCCTATACCGCAGGATGGAAAAACATGAGCTTTAAACGATTTAGTTTTCTCCTCGCTGTTCGCCTCGTCGGGATAATGGTTACCTTAATGGGGCTTGTCTTCCTGTTCACAACGCCTGGCTATCATGCGGCCACATTGCTGATGCTGTGCTTAACTGCTGCGCTTACCTATAACGTCTTGCACTTTATTTCCCGAACAAACGCCGAAATATCTCGGTTTTTAGATGCCGCCCGCTATGCCGACTTTGGGCAGAGGTTTAATTTCAAGCACTTAGGCGCAGGCTTTGAAGAGCTCGGCGACACCTTTACTGATATCTTGGAGCGCTTCCGCGAAGTTCGCACAGGACAAGAAGAAGAACTGCGACACCTTAAAGCCCTTGTTGAGCACGTCCCAGTTCCTCTAATATCGCTCCATCAAAACGGTAGTATTACGCAGTGGAACAATTCAGCCCGCCGCCTTTTTGGTAGTGCCCATGTCACAAAAGCATCGGATCTTATGCAATTTGGTGCTCGCTTTCATGAAGAGATTATATCGATTAAAACAGGCGAGCGGAAACTGGCAGTTTTTATTGTTGATGATGTTGAACAACGCGTAACAGTTGCAGCGACACAAATTATTTTAGCTGGAGACGTCGAGCGTCTAATCAGTTTACAGGATATTCAAAGCGAACTTGATATCGCACAATTAGAAGCCTGGCAGGATTTAGTTCGGGTTCTAACACATGAAATTATGAACTCAATCACCCCGGTTGCGTCACTCGCTAAAACAGCCGAAGATTTGGTTGATGATGTCAGGAGCCGTGTTGCCGACCAACCTGATCTCGTCGAAGAACTAAGTGATGTAAAAGACGCTGTCAAAACTGTTGCACGCAGATCCGACGGCCTAATGCAATTTGTAACCAGTTACAGGCGCCTGACCCGCTTACCTCCACCAGAGAAATCGCGTATCGCAATCAGTGAATTATTCAACAGTGTTCAATTACTTGGCACTCATGATTGGGGTGATAATAAAATAACGTTGAATATTGATATTTCACCAAGCGAACTTGATCTAAACGCTGACCCTAAAATGATCGAGCAGATTTTGATCAATATGCTGCAAAATGCAGGACATGCTCTCGAAGGCTCCCAAAACCCAACTGTATGGATGAGCGCGCGCCTAAGCAGCCGCGGTAGAACGATTATCGAAATTGAAGATAATGGACCAGGCATTGACGATGAAATCGCACAAAAAATCTTCGTTCCTTTCTTCACAACCAAACGCGAAGGCAGCGGTGTCGGCCTTGCGCTCACGCGGCAGGTGATGATCGCTCACAGTGGTGCCATTACCTATAAAAAACGCGAAGGCAGGGGCAGTATTTTCACCTTAACATTCTAAGGCATGTTGCTGCGTAGAACCCATATCAAAACTATGTAACTTAATAGCTTTGGTGATTGAAAAACGTAACGGAACACCATAAAGATTGGCGCAAGACTTATATTACTGGGTAGCGTAAAACGCATGAGGGATATGTATGGCACAAGATAGTATGATAACCGGTGGCAGGGCACTCATTGATGCCTTAATCACGAATGGTGCAAAGAAGGCCTTCGGCGTGCCGGGCGAGAGCTATTTAGCAGCCCTTGACGCCCTACATGATGTCCAAGGAGCCCTCGATTTCATTATCTGTCGGCATGAGGCTGGTGCTGCTAATATGGCAGAAGCATATGGTAAGCTGACAGGCGAACCGGGTATTTGTTTTGTGACACGCGGCCCAGGCACCACACATGCAACAATTGGGCTTCACACTGCCTTTCAAGACAGCACCCCTATGATTATGCTCATCGGCCAAGTAGCAGCAGATCAGGTTGAGCGTGAGGCATTTCAGGAAATTGATTATCGCCGCTTTCTCTCAGAAGTTACCAAATGGACAGCTGAAATTAATGATGCTTCACGGATAGCTGAATATATTGGCCGTGCATTCCGCGTAGCAACGTCTGGACGCCCCGGCCCTGTCGCACTCGCCTTGCCTGAGGATATGCTTAGAGAGCTATCCCCACCGCAAAACTCTATTCCTTATAAACCAGCCTTGGCACACCCCGGTGAAGCCGATATCGTAGAATTAAAAGCCTTGATGGATAAGGCTGAACGACCACTGGTTATGCTCGGCGGTAGTGGTTGGGACAGCGCATCCGTAAAACAAATTCAGTCATTTGCTGAAAATAATAACCTTCCCATATGTGTATCCTTTCGCTGTCAGGATCGTTTTAACAATAACCATCCCAACTATGCTGGCGATATGGGAATTGGTGCTAATCCGAAACTCATCAAACGTATGCAGGATGCAGATGTGTTGCTTGTTCTTGGCCCTCGCTTGGGTGAAATGACAACTGGGGGGTATGAGCGATTAAATGTCCCTGTTCCAGAGCAAACACTCATCCATATCCACCAAGGCGGGGAAGAACTTGGCCGCGTTTACCAGCCTGATCTAGCAATAAACGCAACACCAAAAACCATCGCGCCGATACTGGCGGATATGATGTTTGATAATCGCAGCTCATGGCAAACAACCACAATTGAAGCACGAAGCGACTTTGAAGCATGGACGGTGCCAACCGAGAACCCTGGCGATGTCAAGGTAGCAGCCCTTTATGAACATATGCGCAGCGCCCTGCCTGAAGACACGATCCTTTGTAACGGCGCTGGCAATTATGCCGCGTGGCTCCACCGCTTCCATCGCTATCAAACATTCCCAAGTCAACTGGCCCCAACATCCGGTGCGATGGGTTACGGCGTACCAGCCGCGATCGCTGCCAAGATAACCAACCCTGAACGCACAGTGATCGCATGCGCGGGGGACGGTTGTTTTATGATGAGCGCGATGGAACTTGCAACCGCGGCACAATACGATGCCAATGTTATCTTTCTTGTCTTTAATAATAGTATGTTTGGGACTATCCGAATGCATCAGGAACGCGATTATCCTGCCCGCGTATCAGGCACTGAACTACACAATCCTGATTTCGTTAAGCTTGCAGAAAGTTTTGGGATGTACGCAGCGCAAGTTACCAAAACTGACGATTTTCCGGCGGCTCTTGATATCGCAATGAAAGCGGGCAAACCCGCGCTTATCGAAATAGTGATTGACCCTGATGCCATCGCACCAACAGCAACCATTTCCGGCCTTCGCGCCCAATAGTATAGAGGACACTATCATGAAAAACCGCGTCCAAACCATTTTGAAGTCTATGGATATGGATACAGGCTTCCTTGATACAGGAACCTATGCTGTAACATCACCAATCGATGGCAGCGAGATCGGAAGAGTAACGCTCGATACGCCTGAAACGCTCAACGCAAAAATTGACAAAGCATCAAATGCATTCAAGGTATGGCGCAAAGTACCCGCACCTCGCCGCGGCGAGCTTGTTCGTTTGCTTGGGGAAGAACTTCGCACCCACAAGGATGCACTTGGCGCACTTGTTAGTGCAGAGTGTGGTAAAATTCTGGAAGAAGGAAAAGGCGAAGTTCAGGAAATGATCGACATTTGCGAATTCGCGGTCGGCCTTTCCCGCCAACTGCACGGCCTTACAATCCAGTCAGAGCGCCCTGGCCACCATATGCGTGAATACTGGCAACCTCTTGGCCCTGTCGGCATCATCTCTGCGTTTAATTTTCCTGTCGCTGTATGGGCATGGAATGCGGCCCTTGCCCTTGTATGCGGTGATCCATGTCTTTGGAAACCAAGCGAGAAAACACCAATCACATCCCTTGCTTGCCAGATACTGTTCGAGCGCGCAGTACAAAAATTTGGCAGCGACGCCCCGAAAGATTTGTCTGCAATCATCGTTGGTGACCGTGATATTGGGGAACAGATGGTTGACGATACTCGCGTTCCTCTTATCTCGGCAACAGGCTCCACAAACATGGGCCGCGCCGTTGGACCAAGGGTTGCCAAGCGTTTTGGTAAAACTATTCTGGAGCTTGGCGGTAACAACGCGATGATCGTAACGCCAAGCGCTGACCTTGATATGGCCCTGCCAGCTATAGTGTTTGGCGCCGTTGGTACTGCGGGCCAGCGCTGCACATCAACCCGCCGCCTAATTGTGCATGAAAGCATCTACGATACGCTTTTACCTCGCCTCAAAAACGCATACGCGAGCATCCAAATTGGCGATTCGCTGAAAGAGGGAACACTTGTTGGGCCTTTGATAGACAAACAATCGTTCGAGAATATGGAAAATGCGCTAGAGAAAGCAAAAGCAGAAGGTGGTATTATAACTGGCGGCGGCCGCATATTGGAAAGTGACTATTCAAATGCCTATTATGCTAAGCCCGCCATTGTAGAAATGCCTCAGCAAAGTGAGGGGGTATGCAATGAAACCTTCGCACCAATTCTTTATATTATGAAATACAGCGATTTTGACGATGCTATTTCGATGCAAAACGCAGTGCCACAAGGCCTTTCAAGCGCGATATTCACAAACGATATACGTGAAGCCGAAAACTTTATTGCAACAAGCGGTTCTGACTGCGGCATTGCCAACGTAAACATTGGTACATCAGGGGCAGAAATCGGCGGTGCCTTTGGCGGCGAAAAAGAAACAGGTGGTGGGCGTGAAAGCGGTTCAGATGCGTGGAAAGCATATATGCGCCGACAGACATCAACAGTGAATTACAGCCGCGAATTACCCCTTGCACAAGGTATCAAGTTCGATATTGGCGAATAGTATACACACTAAATTTAGTTATTGTCATTTCTTGTTCTGTAGCCATGTTGATACAAGAAATAGTGCCATCGCACCTGATAAATTTACAGCTAGTTCTGCATGTCGAGGAGCTGGCTTAAGTTTCGACTTTCCGTAACCATGAGCATCTCCTAGTTTATTTCTCAAACTTCCAAGTCCATTTATAACTCCTGAACATCCACCCAATATCTGCTTAAAAGTCACTTCCGTGTGTTGGCCCGCTGATAGATTTAAATATTCAGCAGTAATTTTATACAACTCAGATAATTCAACATTAACTTTATATTCAATACCTTGAGCATCTAAGATATTTTTACATACTGTTTCCAATAACGTTCTAGCCATTGTAATTGCCCCATCAGGATCATCATTTCTTCTATTTAGGGCTTTTTGCCATACTGCATGGACATTATCTTCACTAAATACTGTTAGAATATCAGAGATTGATTTATCTGCAGGCGTCAAATTCCGCTCTTCGATATACGATAACAAAGCTTCAAATTCTGAATATATGTATACTCTGCGCTCATGATAGGTATCATATTTAAATTTAATAAACTGCCAAAATTGATTCAAACTTCTACAGGTTTTCACAAATTGCGGGACATATATTTTAAACTCAGGTTTACTAGTGACCCAGTTCCTGATCTTTATATAATCTACATCCAATACATTTTTACCTGTTGAGTAATCGATTAATATATTTTGCAAATAGGTAGCGCGTTCTATGTCTGTTTCAAATTCATCAAGTATGTTTTTTGTGTTGTCAAAGTAAGCCATAAAAGCGCTATCGAATCTGAAAAATTATTTATGATTAACTAAATTATACTCGGAACTTAAATTAAAAAACCCCTCGAGTGGTATGCTCGAAGGGTTTTGAATGTTTTTCACCAAACGGATGAATTAACGATTTCTAATCACTAGTCCATCACGCTCAAGGCGCTTACGCTCTAGTTTGCGTGCACGGCGAACAGCTGCTGCTTGTTCACGAGCCTTCTTCTCAGATGGCTTTTCGTAAAAACGACGCATCTTCATTTCACGATAAACACCTTCGCGTTGAAGTTTTTTCTTCAAAGCACGAAGAGCTTGGTCAACATTATTATCCCGAACGGAAACCTCCATGGGTTTCTCACTCCTTTCATAGCCAAAATTCGTAGACAGCAAGCCGGGCGCATATCTACAGGGCATAGGCCCTATAGCAAAGGCATGGCATCCACACAAGTTTTTTCAACAATTTACCCGTCCCACCACAGTGGTGTGTGGTAAGACATGATTATTATGAAAGTAAATATAGCAGAAAACTGCCATTTTAGCAAAAACTGTGCAATATGAGGCAATAGAGAGCTTTTATATATACCTAATGCGGCATTTAAGCCTCTCGCCTAACGAACAATTCCGTGGTAATTTGTTAAAAATCATTTCAATGAGCGAATCGGTTATGGCAGCTAAAAAACTTAAAATCAGTGATATGACGCCTGAAGAACTAAGGCTTCCTCTTTTAGATGCTATGATGGATCACATCGCGTTTGACGGCTGGACAACCGCTGCGCTCAATACCGCGGCAGAAGATATTGGGATCACGCCAGAGATGGCGGAACTTGCATTCCCACGCGGCGCTATCGAGGTTCTTGAACTGCATTTGGAAAACGCAGATCAAATGCTGATGCAGGCGCTAACCGACCTTGACCTGCCAAGCATGCGTATCCGCGACCGCATCACTATTGCCATCAAGACCCGTCTTGAACAAAATACACCTCACCGCGAAGCGATTGCCCGCGGCTTGGCAATGCTCGCAATACCGCAACATATCACCCTTGGCAGCAAGGCATTATGGCGAACAGCCGACGTTATGTGGCGCGCGGCAGGCGACACCTCAACAGACCATAACTGGTATACAAAACGTATGACGCTATCGGGCGTGTATAGTGCCGTTTTATTATATTGGTTAAATGATGAGAGTGATGGTTTTGCTGATACATGGGAATTTCTTGATCGCAGGATCGAGGATGTCATGAAAATCGAAAAGACCAAGTTTGAAATGCGTAAGGCAAGCGCTGGTATGCCATCGCTGTCGCGTTTCCTTGGCCGACTGAGATATCCAACCATATAAAGGCGCTTCCTTGCCCAACATTGTAGAGAATGAACAAGATAATAGTTCACTTCCTGAGTTTTTGGGAGAAACCCAGTTTCTGCCAAACCTGAACGAAGGCGCACTTACACTGGTTCAAGGTTGGCACCGCTATCTGAAAAGCGAAAAAGGCTATTCAAACCATACGCTCACCGGTTACGGCCATGATATTGCAACCTTTTTGACATTTCTAGCGTCTTACCGCGACGAAGTTATTACGCCGCAGCTTTTTGGCAAGCTCCACATTCGTGATTTTCGTTCCTTCCTTGCGAATAGAAAAAACGCTGGCTTATCAGCACGGTCGCTCAATCGGTGTTTGTCATCGGTTCGAAACTTCTATCGCTACCTTTCGCGCCACAAAAATATTGAAAACGATGCTATACACGCCCTTCAGGGCCCAAAAACACCACATAAAGTTCCACGCCCCTTAAGCGTTGAGGGCGCTATAACAGTAATGGAAACAGTTGGTGAACTAAGCGAGAATGATTGGGTATCGCTCCGTGACACGGCGGTTATATCGCTTTTGTATGGCTGTGGCCTTCGCATCAACGAAGCCTTATCCTTAAACGCAGAAGAGCGCCCTATGGGCGACACCATGCGCATCATTGGCAAACGCGGAAAAGAACGTATCGTTCCTATCCTACCAGCCGTTAGAAATGCCGTTGATGCCTATATATCAGCTTGCCCCTATGACCTTGAGACCAACACGGCCCTTTTTCGTGGTGCACGCGGCGGCAGGTTAAATGCACGTATGATCCAGCTTGCCATGCAAAAGGTTCGCGCAGCCTTTGGTCTTCCTGATAACGCAACACCACATGCACTTCGGCACAGTTTTGCAACGCACCTTCTCTCTAACGGTGGTGATTTGAGGACAATTCAAGAGCTTTTAGGCCATGCCGATCTATCCAGCACACAAGTCTATACAGAAGTTGATAGCGCCCGCTTGATGGATGTGTATGATAAGGCATTCAAACGCTAAAAGGCTAAGTGTAAACCATGTCATCCATCCAGAAAAAACATCAACTTCTTGAGAAAATACGGCATTGGGGCCTGGTGGCACTATATAGTTCCTTAAGCTTATTTACAGGGCTTTTGTTATTCGCCGCCTATAAATTCCTGCCGACATTTGAAGGGGAGTATCTGCTGGTAAAACTGATTGGATTAAATCTGTTTGGATTCATTACAATGATCACCAGTTCGCTCTCAGCACGCAAGATTATCCTCACACTAAAAGATCAAAATGCACGGCCATCGCTTGACCTAATTCCCTTTATGGCGATTCTGGCAACGATTGTCATCGCAGCCTCATTATTTTCTGCGGCACCTGTGAGTTCATAGACACCGCAGATTAATGTCCGAAAACAGCGAGTAATTGTTCAGAAAAACGCTATACTCGTTTGCATGATGATAGCAACCGCCCCTAAACATATTTTATATAACGCCCTAAAAACACGTGATCAGACATACGATGGGCAGTTGTTTTTTGCTGTAACATCCACAGGCATCTATTGCAGGCCTATATGCCCCGCACCAAAGCCTAAACCAGAGAATGTATTATATTACGCAAGTAGTGATATCGCCCAGATGGCAGGTTTCAGAGCATGCAAACGCTGTAGGCCGGAAACACGGCCCGGCAGCCCTGCATGGGAAGGTACAGGTGCCACAGTGAAAAGGGCGCTTCGGATACTCGCAAGCCCAAACGGGCCAGAAACATTAGAAGCACTTGCAGATAGTTTAGGCCTCAGCACTCGGCACGTTCGCAGGCTCTTCATCGAGCATTTGGGAAAACCACCCCAAGAAGTGCGAACAGAAAATCGCCTACGGTTAGCTAAAGCGATGCTGAAAAAGAGTAACGAGAACATCGCGGACATCGCCTATGCATCAGGCTTCAACAGCTTGCGGCGCTTTAACGATGCCTTCAAGCATGCGTTAGAGCAAACACCAAGCGAATGGCGTAAAGATAACCTAGAGATTAACCATGACCAAGCATAACAGCCCTCTCATTAAATCAGTATACACATCACCGGCTGGTGACATAACGATCATTACCGAAGATGATACGGTTATTATCTGTGAGTTCAGTGACCGTGACACGCGCATTATACGACAACTAGAGCGGTTCTACCCTGAGCGTATAGTGATTGACGGCCCCTTACCAAGTACCATAAAAATAATCTTCGATAGATATTTCGAAGGCGAAACAAATAGCCTTAATACTCTCAAGTCAGCCCCTGTTGGAACGCCGTTTGAACAATCGGTATGGAAGGAACTGCAAACAATTCCGGCGGGTACAACATGGTCATATGGTGAACTTGCCAAGAGATTAGGGTCTGCACCGCGAGCAATAGGTCGTGCAAATGGGCGAAACCCGGTTTGCCTTATCCATCCGTGTCACCGTGTTATCGGCGCCGATGGATCATTAACTGGATACGCTGGTGGGCTAGAACGCAAAGAATGGCTTTTAAAGCATGAGGGCTGTACTATAAAATAACCAACGAATAGAGATCGTATAAGGCCTGACATTGATCAATAAATATCGACAAACTTTTACTGCCAGCACCTTGGTTATTTTATTCTTATTTTTGAGCGCATGCAGTAATCAAAAATATATTGCCTACCCATCAGAAAACTATAATGCACGTGTTCGGATGATTATCCTGCATTATACGGCTGTAAATTTCCAAGAGTCTCTAGAGATTCTAACAAAACCCTCGGCAAACCCTGTAAGCTCTCACTATCTTATCCCGGCACCAGATGACCCTTCGTATCCACATAAGAGACTAAGAATATATCAGCTCGTCCCCGAAACCTTACGCGCATGGCACGCAGGTCCAAGCAACTGGGCAGGCAAATACGGATTGAATGATCAATCAATTGGTATTGAGATTGTCAATGTACCAATCTGCGATGGGATAGCTTCTCCCGAAATAATTGATATTTCAATAGAACTGGGTGAGGTTTGCAACTTTACCAAATACCCAGAAGCACAGATAGAGTTACTGATCGAGTTACTCACAGACTTGATGGAACGATATCCGGAAATCAAGCCAACTCATATCATTGGGCACTCTGATATCCTGCCAGACTATAAAGTAGACCCTGGCCCTTTATTCCCTTGGAAACAGCTTTATGAACGCGGGTTTGGTGCATGGTATGACCAAGAGACACTTGAGAAATACAGAGCATACTTAATGAATAAGCCATTAGAAATACGGCACTTTCAAAAAGCGTTAGCTATTTATGGATATAAAATTGAGGAAACTGGTGATTTAGATATTCAAAAACGTAAGGTAATCAGAGCATTCCAATTACATTTTCAACCAGACAATATTTCAGGCGAACCATCAAAAGACACAGGTGCCATCCTGCTAGCGCTTCTGGAAAAATATTATCCTGAAAAATTACCCTTCTTATTATCTGCTATAAAACTAAAGTAACTAAAAAAGTAAAGCCCACACCAAATAAGGTGCAGGCTTTATTTTCACTTTAGAATGCCAGAATACTGACCATAACTAACACGAAGAAATGATACGCCGAACTTACATATGAATTGTTCGTTTATGCACTGCAAGTGCTGCTTCTTTCATCGCTTCTGTCTCTGTTGGGTGTGCATGACACGTTAAGGCAATATCTTCTGCGCTTGCACCGAACTCCATCGCAGTCGTCGCTTGCGCAATCATATTACCAGCGTCACTACCAATAATATGAATACCAAGGACACGGTCAGTTTCTTTGTCAGCGAGTATTTTAACAAAGCCATCGGTACTTTGATTTGCTTTGGCACGGCTGTTTGCTGTGAAAGGGAACTTACCAGCATTATATTTAACGCCCGCCTCTTTAAGCTCTTCTTCGGTTTTACCAACGCTTGCGACCTCAGGATGCGTGTAGACAACACCCGGGATAACATCATGGTTCACATACCCTGTAAGGCCAGCAATATTCTCAGCGCACGCTACACCTTCGTCCTCAGCCTTATGGGCAAGCATTGGTCCTTCGACCACATCGCCGATTGCCCAAACACCTGTAACATTTGTCGAGAAGTCATGGTTGATTTTAACGCGTGAACGCTCATCCATTTCAACGCCAATTGTCTCAAGGCCAAGACCGTCAGTGTAAGGGCGGCGCCCCACCGACACAAGCACCACATCAGCCTTTATTGTCTCACCGTCACCACCTTTAACAGGCTCAAATGTAACATCAACGCCAGTTTTTGTTTTCTTAACCTCGGTCACTTTCGAAGAAAGCTTCAGCGTCATACCTTGCTTTTTCAGAATGCGGCCAAAGTTTTTACGAACTTCACCGTCCATCCCCGGAAGTACCTGATCCATAAACTCAACAACAGTAACATTTGCGCCAAGACGGCTCCAAACAGAACCAAGCTCAAGCCCGATCACGCCGCCGCCGATGACGACCATGTTTTTAGGTACCTTGGGAATATCAAGCGCGCCTGTTGAAGAAACAATCTTCTTCTCATCAATTTCAATACCCGGCAAACTCGCTACGTCACTGCCTGTTGCAATGATTGTATCTTTAGCCGTGATATTACGCGTACCACCATCATTAAGGGCAACTTCGATCGCGCCTTTACCTGTAAAACGGCCAGCGCCCTTAATCCATTCAACTTTGTTTTTCTTGAATAAAAACTCAATACCGCCTGTTAACTCATCAACCACTTTATTCTTCGACACGAGCATAGCCTTAATATCCATCTCAACGCCTTTGGCCTTGATGCCATATTTGGCAAAATCATGATTTGCTTCATGATAAAGGTGCGATGCGTGCAACAAAGCCTTGGAAGGGATACAACCAACATTTAGGCACGTTCCACCAAGGCTTTCGCGCTTATCGATACAAGCAGTTTTCAGACCAAGCTGTGCCGCACGGATTGCCGCAACATATCCGCCAGGGCCAGCACCAATTACAACGACGTCAAATGCATCAGACATTATTTTTGTCCCTTCACCTTATAGGTATCTTAAAGAACTTTCATACAAATGGGCAGGAAACATCCCGCCCACTATTTTAGCAAGTATATTGTATATCAACCAACGCCAATTATTACATATCGAGTAGCAGACGAGTTGGATCTTCCAATGCTTCTTTCACACGTACAAGGAAAGTCACTGCCTCACGGCCATCAATGATGCGGTGATCATACGAAAGCGCCAGATACATCATCGGGCGGATCACAACCTGACCACCAATCGCCATAGGGCGTTCCTGAATTTTATGCATACCTAAAATTGCAGATTGCGGTGCATTCAAAATCGGACTCGACATCAATGAGCCAAAAATCCCGCCATTGGAAATAGTGAAGGTACCACCCTGCATATCATCCATGGTCATTTTACCGTCGCGTGCCTTACGGCCGTAATTCGCAATACCAAGTTCAGTATCAGCAAAGGACATATCCTGCGCGTCTTTCAGAACAGGGACAACAAGACCATTTGGCGAGGAGACTGCAACACCAATGTTAGCATAGTTATGATAAACGATCTCATCACCTTCAATAAAGGCATTAACCGCTGGTACTTCCTTAAGTGCCAAACAACATGCTTTAGTAAAGAAACTCATGAAACCAAGCTTGATATTATGCTTCTTCGCGAACAAATCCTTGTATTTATTCCGTGCTTCCATCACTGCGCCCATATCAACCTCATTATAGGTTGTCAGCATCGCCGCTGTATTTTGAGCATCCTTAAGGCGTGAAGCAATCGTTTTACGAAGACGAGTCATTTTCACACGTTCTTCACGCGGTCCACTTGAAGCAACAACCATCTGAACTGGTGCACTCATCGTACGAGCAGAGCCAGCTTCAATTGCTTTCATCACATCGCCTTTTGTTAGACGAGCATCCTTGCCAGTTCCGGAAATTGACGCGGGATCAAGGTTATAATCTTCAACAATACGGCGCACAGCAGGGGACATTGGCATCAGGTCACCGCTCGCTGCCGGACTTGCAGCAGCAGGTGCTTGCGGCGCTGGCGAAGGTGTTGAAACGGCTGGCGCTGCTGTCTCAACTTTAGCAGCAGGCGCTGGTGCAGCGCCTTTGCCTTCAGTATCGACCTTAGCAATCAAAGCGCCAATTTCAACAGTATCACCTTCAGCAACAACCTGTTCTGCCAAAACGCCAGCAACAGGGCTAGGAACCTCCATTGCAACCTTATCAGTTTCAACTTCTACAATTGGTTCATCAGCAGCAACGGCATCGCCGACTTGCTTTAACCATGTACCAATTGTTCCTTCTGCGACAGATTCCCCAAGTTGAGGGATTACAATATCTTCGATAGCCACTATGTGTGCTCCTACCTTATAAAATCGCCTGATCTGACCTTACTATGATGTAAGGGCTTGATCTACTAACTCTTCTTGTTCCTGAACGTGTCTTGAAGCCAAGCCTGTTGCTGTTGATGCACTGGCAACCCGCCCAGCATAAACAGCACGCTTTGGTTTCAGGTCTAATTCTGTCAACACGCCTTCAATCGGTTCATTGATATATGCCCATGAACCCATATTTTTCGGCTCTTCCTGACACCAAACAACACTTTCCAAATTCTTGAAACGCGCCAATTCTTTCGAAACGGCACCTTGCGGGAACGGATATAACTGTTCGACGCGCAGTAAATACGTATCGTCTTGGCTGCGTTTATCGCGTTCTTCAAGAAGGTCGAAATACACCTTACCTGAACACATAACAACGCGCTTGATCTTATCATCAGCTTTCAGCTTGATTGTCGAACCGCCGCCATATTCAGCGTCATCCCAGAGAACACGGTGGAACTGTGAACCAGGCCCAAAATCTTCAATCTTCGATACTGCCTTCTTATGACGCAGTAATGACTTAGGTGTCATCATAATCAATGGCTTACGGAATTTCCGGTGCATCTGACGACGTAAAATATGGAAATAATTTGCAGGCGTCGTACAATTTGCAACTTGCCAGTTATCCTCTGCACTCAATTGCAAATACCGCTCAAGACGCGCCGATGAGTGCTCTGGCCCTTGGCCTTCGTATCCATGCGGCAACAGCATCACCAAACCCGATAGACGGAGCCATTTTGCTTCTGCGGAACAAATAAACTGATCAATGATAATCTGGGCACCATTGGCAAAATCACCAAACTGGGCTTCCCACAATGTGAGCGTATTTGGCTCAGTTGTTGAATACCCATACTCAAAGCCAAGAACACCATATTCTGAAAGCGGGCTATCAAGAACCTCAAAATGCCGATCTTCTTCAACATTTTGAAGCGGCACGTAACGTTCTTCCGTCTTCTGATCAACGAAAACAGCGTGGCGTTGGCTGAAAGTTCCACGGCCACAATCCTGACCAGAAAGGCGAATATCATAACCTTCTTTAAGAAGGGTACCAAAAGCAAGCGCCTCAGCAGTTGCCCAGTCAAAACCGGCCCCTATTTCAAACATTTTGTCTTTATTATCCAAAACGCGCCTAAGGGTACGGTGACTATTAAATGTCTCCGGAACGTGCGTCAGTACCTCACCAACTTCGCGGAGCATGGTTTCAGCAACACCTGTTTGAGCACGACGCTTTTCATGATCTTGGTCAGCAAGGCCCAAGCCTTCCCATTTACCTTCAAACCAATCTGCTTTGTTAACGCGGTATTCGCGGCCAGCTTCAAATTCGTCTTCAAGATAGCTAACAAATTCATTTTGCATCTGCGCAAAGGCCTCATCAGACAACAAGCCTTCTGCAACCAAGCGTTCGCCGTAAAGCTTAACAACACTTGGATGTTTTTTAATCGCGGCATACATCAATGGCTGTGTGAATGCAGGCTCGTCAGATTCGTTATGCCCAAAGCGACGGTAACAAATCATATCGATCACAACATCACGTTTAAATGTTTGACGGAATTCAGTTGCCACTTTTGTTGCGAACACAACTGATTCAGGATCATCGCCGTTCACATGAAAAATCGGCGCCTGTACCATTTTCGCAACATCGGACGGATATGGGCTCGAACGCGCAAACTGAGGGCTTGTTGTAAAGCCGATTTGGTTATTTACGATGAAATGGATTGTACCGCCGGAATTGTATCCACGTACACCAGACATCGCGAAACACTCTGCTACAATACCTTGCCCCGCGAACGCTGCATCGCCGTGTAGTAAAATAGGAATTACCTTAGCGTGGTCAGTATCTTTTTTCTGGAACTGCTTCGCATGCACTTTACCGATAACAACTGGGTTAACAGCCTCAAGGTGTGATGGATTTGCGTTAAGGGATAAGTGAATTTTATTACCATCAAACTCACGGTCAGCACTTGTTCCCAAGTGATATTTCACATCACCTGAACCCTGTACGTCATCCGGTTTAAACGAACCACCGTGGAATTCATTGAAAATAGCGCGGTAAGGCTTTTGCATAACATTTGCGAGAACGTTCAAACGACCACGGTGCGGCATACCGAGGACAATTTCCTCAAGGCCAAATTGCCCGCCCGTTTTCATCACGCCTTCCAGCGCAGGCACCATTGCTTCACCGCCGTCCAAACCAAAACGTTTGGTGCCTGTATATTTACGGCCAAGAAATTTCTCAAAATGCTCAGCTTCAATAAGCTTGTTCAGGATCGCAATTTTACCTTTATCGGTAAATTGAATTTCTTTGTCACGGCCCTCGATCTTACGCTGTAACCACGCTTTCTCTTCAGGGTCATTGATATGCATAAACTCTACGCCAAGGTTCGAACAATATGTCCGGCGAAGAATTTCAATAATTTCATTAATTGTCGCTGTTTTCAGACCTAAAACACCATCCATGAAAATCGGACGATTACGATCATCAGGGCCAAAGCCATAGGTATCTGGCTCTAACTCGGCATGGGTGGGGCGGTCTTCGAGGCCAAGCGGGTCGAGGTTGGCCATCAAATGGCCGCGCACACGGTATGTACGCACCATCATCAAGGCACGGATGCTATCGATGGTAGCCGAGCGAATATCCTCGTCTGATAAACCAACACCACCTTTAGTGACTGGAGTATCAGCTTCGATAAACATGTCAGAACCATCAAGACCGGTCGTTAAGTCATCATCGGGACGGAGTGGCCAATCTGACCGTGCCCAGCTTGGCCCAGCAGCCTCAATACTGCTCTCAAGCGCATTAAAATACTCGCGCCATCCTGCATCAATACTATCTGGATTTGCCTGATATTGACTGTAAAGCGATTCTACAAACGCTGGGCTAACCCCTTCAAGCGCTGCAATTCGGTCCATGTCTGCACCCATATTTTATGGCGCGGCCTTTATACACCGCGCCCCTCTTTTACCTGTTAACCTTTGATTGCCTCTAAGAGCGTCGTACCAAGTGCGGCCGGGCTGTCAGATACAACGATGCCAGCAGAACGCATAGCGTCGATTTTATCTTCTGCACCGCCTTTACCGCCAGATACGATAGCACCTGCGTGGCCCATTGTCCGACCCGGAGGGGCAGTACGGCCAGCGATAAAGCCTGCAACAGGTTTTTTAACTTTGCTTGCTTTCAGGAACTCAGCAGCTTCTTCTTCAGCAGAACCACCAATTTCACCAATCATAATGATACTTTCAGTTTCATCGTCACCGAGGAACATATCCAAACAATCGATAAAATTCGTACCATTTACAGGGTCACCGCCGATACCGATACATGTACTTTGGCCAAGACCAGCGGCTGTTGTTTGCGCAACAGCTTCATACGTTAATGTACCAGAGCGCGAAACAATACCCACATTACCGCGGCGGTGAATATGGCCCGGCATAATCCCGATCTTACATTCACCTGGCGTGATAACGCCCGGACAGTTTGGCCCAACAAGGCGTGTACCAGAATTTCTAAGCGCACGCTTTACTTTCACCATATCGAGAACCGGAATGCCTTCCGTGATACAAACAACAAGTTCAAGCTCAGCATCGATCGCTTCAAGAATTGCGTCTGCTGCAAATGGTGGTGGCACGTAAATTACAGATGCATTCGCATCTGTTGCTTCACGTGCATCAGCGACAGTATCAAACACAGGAAGATCAAGGTGCTTTGCTCCACCTTTACCAGGCGTTACACCGCCAACCATGTTCGTGCCATATGCAATTGCTTGCTCTGAATGGAATGTACCTTGTGCGCCAGTGAAACCCTGACAGATAACTTTAGTTTCTTTACCTACGAGAACAGACATTACGCGGCCTCCTTCACGGCCTTAACCACTTTCTCAGCGGCATCATTAAGATCATCAGCGGCAATAATCGGCAGGCCACTATCAGCCATAATCTTTTTGCCAAGTTCAACGTTAGTACCTTCAAGGCGAACAACAAGCGGCACAGAAAGCGCAACTTCGCGGGCTGCGGCAACAACACCTTCTGCAATCACATCGCAGCGCATGATACCACCAAAGATATTCACAAGAATACCCTCAACATTGTCATCTGAAAGGATAATTTTAAACGCTTCGGTCACACGCTCTTTGGTGGCACCGCCGCCAACATCAAGAAAGTTTGCAGGTGAACCACCTTTAAGCTTAATGATGTCCATTGTTGCCATCGCAAGGCCAGCACCATTCACCATACAGCCGATGCTACCATCCAAGCTGATGTAGTTAAGGTCATACTTTGATGCTTCGATCTCTTTTGGATCTTCTTCGCTCTCGTCGCGTAACTCGCGAACATCAGCGTGCCGGAAAAGCGCGTTACCATCGAATGACATCTTACTATCAAGAACAACCATTTCGTCATCTTCAGTAAGAACAAGCGGGTTAATCTCAAGCATAGAAGCGTCAAGGTCTGTGAACGCTTTATAAAGCGATGCCACAAGTTTCTGGCATGCTTTCGCAGCAGCACCAGAAAGGCCAAATCCAAACGCAACCTGACGGCAATGAAATGGCTGGAGGCCTGCAGCTGGATCAATTGTGATCGTCACAATCTTCTCAGGTGTTGCTTCCGCAACTTCCTCAATGTCCATCCCGCCTTCAGTTGACGCAACAATCGCAACTTGACTTGTCTCACGGTCAACAAGCATTGAAAGGTAGAATTCGCTTTTGATTGCGCATCCATCTTCAACATAAACGCGCTTAACTTCTTTACCTTCTGGGCCCGTTTGATGTGTAACAAGTGTTTTGCCGATCAACTCTTTCGCCACAGCTTCAACATCATCAAGTGATTTCACAACTTTCACACCGCCCGCTTTACCGCGACCACCAGCATGAATTTGCGCTTTCACAACCCAAACAGGGCCACCAAGCTTTTTCGCTTCGTCAACAGCTTCCGCTGCAGTATAGGCAACACCACCACCAAGGACTGGTGCACCATATTGTTTTAGCAGGCCTTTCGCCTGATATTCATGAATATTCATTTGCCCTATAACCTCTTATGAGTAGCCTGTGGACAGTTGCAATTATGCGAGATCACCGTCGATAGCAATACATGCTTCAACGAGACCTTTAACCGCGTTAACAGAATGGTCAAAACCAGTTTTCTCTTCACCTTGAAGCTCGATTTCAACAATTTTCTCAATACCATCAGCGCCAATGATTGTTGGAACACCAACATACATTTCATTCACGCCGTACTCGCCTGTTAGATAAGCAGCACATGGAAGAAGGCGCTTTTTATCTTTCAGGTAACTTTCAGCCATTTCAATCGCACTTGCCGCGGGCGCATAGTATGCCGAACCTGTTTTCAAGAGGCCAACGATCTCAGCACCGCCGTCACGTGTACGTTGAACGATTTCGTCAATTTTTTCCTGTGTAGACCAACCCATTTTAATGAGATCTGGCACCGGAATACCCGCAACTGTTGAATAACGGGTCAGAGGCACCATTGTGTCACCATGACCACCAAGAACAAATGTGTTCACATCTTGAACGGATACATCGAACTCATCAGCCAGGAAGTGGCTAAAGCGTGCACTATCAAGTACACCAGCCATACCGCACACTTTATTCGCTGGAAGGCCAGAGAATTTCTGAAGCGCCCAGACCATCGCATCTAGTGGATTTGTAATACAAATTACAAATGCGTTCGGAGCATGTGCTGCAATACCCTCACCAACTGATTTCATAACTTTCAGATTAATTCCGATAAGGTCGTCGCGGCTCATGCCTGGTTTACGAGCAACCCCTGCTGTTACAATCACAACATCAGCGCCAGCAATATCAGCATACTCGGTAGCACCTTTCAGATTCGCATTATATCCTTCAACAGGGCCACTTTGCGCAAGATCAAGGGCTTTACCTTGAGGCATTCCTTCAACGATATCAAAAATTACGATATCACCCATTTCCTTAAGCGCGGCAAGATGCGCCAACGTACCACCGATCTGACCTGCACCGATCAAGGCAATTTTGTTACGAGCCATTTCTGAAAACTCCGGTTAAATTAATGCATGCTGCGGGGAGGAGCAGCGACTTACTAAATTCATTACTGAACAGATTGAAATATATATGGTTCCTAGCGTGTTTAACCTTATCAAGCAAGAGGTCTTCGACCATACTTTCTACACGAATGCTTTATGAAAGGTTACCGTAAGGTAATTTCTTACTATTTTAGTCCAGCTTCCCACCTAAACTGCCTTAAATCACTTATTTTTCAGCGATTCCATGGCCGCGACCTATATATTCCTCAGATTGCATCTCCATTAATCTAGAAACTGTACGCTCAAATTCGAATGCACCGTCACCAGAAGGATATAGCGCCGATGCTTCAACAGCTGCAGAACAGAGAAATTTTACACCGTTCTCATACAAAGCATCAATGAACGTTACAAATCGCTTTGCTTCGTTGCGCTTATCTATTTCCATTTTTGGTATAGCAACCATAATCACCGTATGATATCGGCGCGCAATTGCCAGATAATCCGCAGCCCCTAATGGATTTGCGCAAAGACGTTTGAAAGAAAATACTGCAACACCGCGTGCAGCTTTAGGAACAAAAAGTTCCCTACCTTGAACCACAAGAGTATCACTCGCAACCTTATCCCGGTCATCAACATCGCGGTCTGTTAGCTTGAAAAATGCATCAGATAACTTTCGAGTCGTCTCTTCATTAATCGGTGTATAATAGGTTTGAACGCCCTTAAACCTGTTTAATCGGTAATCTGTAGGCCCATCGAGCGCGACAACATCAAATTCTTTATTAACTGTATCTATAAAGGGCATAAATAGTTGCCTATTCAGGCCATCTTTATAAAGCTCGTCCGGTACTCGGTTTGATGTCGCAACAACAACAACGCCTAATTCCATCAATTCACGAAACAAACGCCCTAAAATCATTGCATCCGCAATATCGGTCACTTGCATTTCATCAAAACATAAAAGCGTTGCTTCAAGTGCAATCTGTCGCGCTACAGGCGGAATAGGATCATCTTCTGTGGGCTTACCACCGTGGGCTATACGTTCCTTGCCAGAAAACCCACGCCACTCTTTCATCCTTGCATGAACATCCAGCATAAATTCATGGAAATGAACTCGCTTTTTAGTCTTAAGCGGTGCCAGATCATGAAACAAATCCATCAGCATGGATTTACCGCGCCCAACACCGCCATATAGATAAAGGCCTCGTGGCGGTTTTTTATCACCGCCAGACCAACGGAAAAAATTGGCAAACCGCCAACTTTTGATCGTCAGGGAAGACCGCTTTCTTGACAATTCAGGATAATCAATAAGCTCGTTATATAATCTTTCAAAATGGGCGACGGCAGCAGCTTGGTGCTCATCCGATTGAATTTCGCCAGCACTTTTCATGCTTTCATATAGAGCTTTAGGGCTTATTGTATTTTCAATATTCACGTATATCTCAACAGTATTTTGACCATAATTTTTATTTCAATAATACCATGCCAGACTCAATCAGAAAATTCTACGTCAATTGATATTCTATATTCCTTGAAGTTCAATTAATTTAATTATACTCATTATTTAAATATATAATTACGGCTAAGCGAAGAGACAGAATGATGCAAAATAAACGTTTAATCCCAATTGCTGGCATCAAAAACCTTCGCGACATGGGCGGATATACATCACACAGCGGGGCCACCCTTAAATGGGGAAAGCTATTCAGGTCAGGGCGCCCAAGTGAATTAACGGCAGAAACACACGCCGATATGGCTGCACTTAATATCGGCACTGTTATTGACTTCAGATCCGAGAAAGAAAAAAATAACAGCCCCATTGTTTGGAACCAACACTGGCAACCCAATTATAAAGAAGTGCCCATTGGAGGCAACGCAGCTGCGTGGGTAAAAGAATTATTCGAGAAGTTATCAACCTCACCGTTTCCAGCCAAAGAGCTGAATGATCAATTCATCCTCGCTTTCCAAACAATCCCTATCGAAAATATTAGCGGATTAAAAGCGTTATTCGATATCCTGATAGATGATGTACAAGATAACCAGGCGGCACTTTTTCATTGCACAGCAGGGAAAGATCGCACAGGTATCGCAGGCGCCCTAATCATGAAAGCGCTTGGTATGCATAAAGATGATATCATGGCAGACTTTCTGATGACCAACGAGGCTATTGACCTCACAGCGAGTTCAATAGAGTTAGCGGAATGGGCATCCGAGAAGGCTGGGCGAGCAATTGATCCGGCCGCTGTTTTGCCGCTAGTTGGGGTTGAAGAAAGTTTTTTAACGGCTGCTTACAATATAATCGATGAAAAGTTTGGCTCAATGGATCAATATCTGGAAAAAGCAATGGGCCTGTCTCCTGACCGATTAGATAGATTGCAAGAACTACTGATCGAATGATGGGAACAATGGCTACATATAAGGAAAACGGCTTTTATTTAGCGCGCCAAGTATTCAGTGACGCTGACTTAGCCCCCATCGCTCATATTCTGGAAAGATTCCATGAAAAATGGAAGGCCTCGAATAAAGACTTCTATGAAAGCCACGCGATCAACAGCGCTTATATTACCCAAAAAGGGATACTGCCCTCTGAAGAGAGAGTTAGGTTATTTAACTTTATCAGCGATGAGAAAATTCTTAAGGCCTTGTCAGAGAATGTTTCTGACAAACTGATATTCATGGGAACCCAGATATTTTTCGACCCACTAAATAAAGAGCAAAAAAACTACTGGCACCGTGATATTCAATATAACACTCTAACGCTTGAGGAACAAAAAACCATATTTGACAAACAAAACGTCTTGCATGTCCGTATCCCATTAAAGGATGAAAATGGAATAGAAGTCGTCCCCGGAACCCATAAAAGGTGGGATACTGACGAAGAGTTTAACACCCGCATGGAACAGAATGGTAAACTGAAGCATTATGACTTGGCGGGCGGTAAAACCATCAGACTTCAAAAAGGTGATATGCTGATTTTCTCAGCAAATATGATCCACCGCGGCTTATATGGCAAAGACAGGTTTACGTTTGACCTTTTATTCAGCGACCCGGAACCTGATATTCTCAAATTTTTACCCGATGATTGCCTACCACTGGAAAGCGAACTACCTAATATTGTTGACTCACACGTTTTTAAGCAGTCGATCCAAATCAAGAAAAACCTCACATAATAAAAAAGCACCGCCACAGCGATGCTTTCAAAACCGATATAAATCTCTAATCAGTGTTAAACTGAGATAACTTCAGCCAAGGCTGTCATCCAGTTTAGATCTTTCTCTAGCTGGGCACGCTCAACATCATCTTTCGCACTCTCAATCGATGATTTTGTTGCAGCGATCTGCTCCTGAAGATCATGGGCATTTTGCTCATCAAGATTCAGGATTTCTTCAGCAAGAATAGTGAGGCCCTTTTCACTTATTTGCGCCAGGCCGCCTTTTACGAAGAAACGCTCTGCTTCATCACCTTCTGCTGCAATCACATCAACAACGCCAGGGCGAATTGTTGACATCATCGGTGCGTGGTTTGGAAGTACACCAAAATCACCGTCTGCACCGGGTACTACAACCATAGCAGCCTGAGCGTCTTTCAAAAGGCGCTCAGGAGATACGATTTCTAAATGCAATGTATCGCTCATGCTTTTACTTCTCTACCTAAGGAGATTATGCCGCTTCTTTCGCGAGTTTCTCAGCTTTCGCAATCGCTTGGTCCATATTACCAACGAGATAGAAAGCAGCCTCTGGAAGGTGATCATACTCACCAGCAACAATTGCCTTAAAGCCTGTTACAGTATCTTCAAGTGATACAAATTCACCCGGTGTACCTGTAAAGATTTCAGCTACATGGAATGGCTGTGATAGGAAACGCTGGATCTTACGAGCACGGGCAACAACAAGCTTATCTTCTTCAGAAAGCTCGTCCATACCAAGGATCGCAATAATATCCTGAAGTGACTTATACTTCTGTAGAACTTCTTGCACAGAACGCGCAACCGCATAGTGATCATCACCAAGAACGCGTGGGTCAAGAATACGGCTTGTACTATCAAGCGGATCAACCGCAGGGTAAATACCAAGCTCAGCAATCTGACGACTAAGAACTGTTGTTGCATCAAGGTGAGCAAATGATGTTGCTGGCGCTGGGTCAGTCAAGTCATCCGCAGGTACATAAACGGCCTGAACCGATGTAATCGATCCTTTTGTTGTTGATGTAATACGTTCCTGAAGCGCACCCATGTCTGTCGCAAGCGTTGGCTGGTAACCCACAGCAGATGGGATACGGCCTAGAAGCGCTGACACCTCAGCACCTGCCTGTGTGAAACGGAAAATGTTATCTACAAAGAACAGAACGTCCTGACCTTCTTGGTCGCGGAAATATTCAGCCTGTGTCAAACCAGTCAGGGCAACACGTGCACGTGCTCCTGGAGGCTCATTCATCTGACCGTAAACAAGCGCGGCTTTTGAATCGCCTTCAAGGTTGATAACGCCTGATTCGATCATTTCGTGGTAAAGGTCATTACCCTCACGAGTACGCTCACCCACACCAGCGAATACTGAGTAACCACCGTGGCCTTTAGCAATGTTATTAATCAATTCCATGATAAGAACTGTTTTACCAACACCCGCACCACCGAAGAGGCCAATTTTACCGCCCTTCGCGTAAGGAGCCAAAAGGTCAACGACCTTAATGCCTGTTACAAGAATTTCTTGCTCAGTTGATTGATCTTCAAAAGCTGGCGCTTCTGCGTGGATCGGGGCAACCTGCTTGTGTCCAACAGGGCCACGCTCATCAATCGGCTCGCCGATCACGTTCATGATACGGCCAAGTGTTTCAGGGCCAACAGGCACAGAAATCGCTGCACCAGTGTCTGTTACTTCTGCGCCGCGAACAAGACCTTCCGTTGAGTCCATCGCAATTGTACGAACTGTATTCTCACCGAGATGCGAAGCAACTTCAAGAACAAGGCGCTCGCCGTTGTTTGTTGTTTCCAGCGCGTTCAAAATAGCTGGTAATTCGTTGTCGAACTGTACGTCAACAACGGCACCAATTACCTGTGTTATGCGGCCTGTATTTTGAGCCATTTTTTACACTCCTTCGTGTAATGTAATCAAAGCGCCTCTGCGCCAGAAATAATTTCAATCAATTCTTTAGTGATGTTCGCCTGACGCGTACGGTTATATGTAATCGATAGACTATCAATCATATCACCTGCGTTCCGTGTCGCGTTATCCATCGCCGTCATCCGGGAACCCTGCTCAGAGGCAGCATTTTCAAGAAGGCCGCGATATAACTGCACCGCAACATTACGCGGCAATAAATCATCCAAAATTGCTTCTTCAGACGGTTCATATTCATATGAAGCATCTGACGTGTCAGCGTCATCATCATTCGCTGCTTCCGGAATTGGCGCAGGAATAAGTTGTTGCTTGGTATTGATCTGCACCAGTGCTGATTGGAACTTCGCATAAAAAAGCGTCGCTACATCAAATTCACCGCGCTCAAACATTGCCAGAATCTGTTGTGAAATCGGTTGTGCATCTGAAAAACCAAGGCGTTTAACCGCCGACATATCTTTGATATCAAAAATCAGATCACCGTAATCACGGCGAAGCTGAGCAACGCCTTTCTTACCAATGCATAAGATTTTGACAGTTTTTCCAGCAGCGATTAATTCAGCGATATGCGTGCGGGCAAGCTTCACAATATTTGTATTGAAGCCACCGCACAAACCACGTTCTGACGTTGCAACAACCACAAGTTCAACTTCATGCTTGCCAGTGCCAGCAAGCAATGGTGATGCACCAGGCTGGTCCTTTACCGCAGCACCAAGGCTTGAAAGCACTTTTTCCATACGCTCAGCATACGGGCGGGCGCTTTCAGCAGCTTCCTGTGCTCTTCTCAGTTTCGACGCAGCAACCATTTTCATGGCTTTTGTAATCTTCTGCGTCGACTTTACTGAGTCGATCCGGACTTTTAGGTCTTTAAGGCTTGGCATGTCCTAGCCTCTCCCTTCAAGTTACTTAACCGAAAGACTTCGCGAAGCCATCCATGAAAGATTTTAATTTAGCAATCGTATCATCAGATAGTTTCTTTTCAGTCCTGATTGTCTCTAGAACGTCTGCATGCTTGGAGCGAACTTCAGCAAGCAATTGCTCTTCAAAGCGTGTTACAGCAGTTGTATCGATATTATCGAGGTAACCGTTCACACCCGCGAAGATAGAAACAACCTGCTCTTCAACTGGAAGTGGGCTGAACTGACCTTGCTTAAGAAGCTCAGTTAGACGAGCACCACGGTTAAGAAGCTGCTGTGTTGACGCATCAAGGTCTGAACCGAACTGTGCGAATGCTTCCATCTCACGGTACTGGGCAAGCTCAAGCTTAATCGAACCCGCGACCTGTTTCATAGCTTTAATTTGCGCCGCAGAACCCACACGGGAAACTGACAGGCCAACGTTAATCGCCGGGCGAATACCTTTATAGAAAAGCTCAGTTTCGAGGAAGATCTGACCATCTGTAATCGAAATCACGTTTGTAGGGATATACGCTGATACGTCACCCGCTTGTGTTTCAATAACAGGAAGTGCTGTAAGTGATCCACCACCACGCTCATCAGACATTTTCGCAGCACGCTCAAGAAGACGACTGTGAAGATAGAATACGTCACCAGGATACGCCTCACGTCCAGGCGGGCGACGAAGAAGAAGTGACATCTGACGGTAAGCAACCGCTTGTTTTGTTAAGTCATCATGTACGATTACAGCGTGCATGCCATTATCGCGGAAGAATTCGCCCATTGCTGTACCAGTGTATGGTGCAAGGAACTGCATCGGCGCAGGCTCAGAAGCCGTAGCCGCGATCACGATTGAATATTCAAGCGCGCCGTTTTCTTCCAATGATTTTACGATCTGTGCAACTGTTGAACGCTTTTGGCCAACCGCAACATAGATACAGAATAATTTCTCTTTATCATCAGAAGCGGTGTTATTAACGCTTTTCTGGTTGATAAAGGTGTCAATCGCTACAGCAGTTTTACCTGTCTGACGGTCGCCAATCACAAGTTCCCGCTGACCACGGCCAACCGGTACAAGTGCGTCAATCGCCTTAAGGCCTGACTGCATTGGCTCAGATACAGATTGACGTGGAATAATGCCCGGCGCTTTCACTTCTACACGTGCACGCGTCACGTCTGCAAGTGGGCCTTTACCGTCGATTGGGTTACCAAGACCATCAACAACACGGCCAAGCAAACCTTTACCAACTGGCACATCCACGATATCGCCTGTACGTTTTACCGTGTCACCTTCCTTGATACCCCGGTCATCACCGAAGATCACGATACCAACGTTATCGCTTTCAAGGTTAAGGGCCATACCTTTAACACCACCAGGAAATTCAACCATTTCACCAGCTTGCACTTGGTCAAGACCATAAACACGCGCAATACCGTCACCTACAGAGAGAACGGTACCAACTTCTGAAATCTCAGCATCGTTGCCAAAATTTGCAATTTGATCCTTAAGGACCTTGGAAATTTCCGCCGCACGGATATCCATCACTGAACCCCTTTCATAGCGATTGCGAGGTTATCGAGTTTCGTTTTAAGAGAACTATCAAGCATCTGGGATCCTACCTTGACCTTAAGGCCGCCAAGCAATGCTTCATCAACATTTGCTTCAATGGCAACATCCCGCCCGATAGCTGATTTGAGTTTTTTCTTCAGGTCAGCCAGCTGAGTTTTCGTCAACTCCTGAGCACTTGTTACTTCTGCACTTACTTCACCGCGGTGATTAGCAAGTAACTTCTCGAAAGAAGCAATAACAGGCAACAATTGATCAAGGCGGCGATTTGCAGCTAGTGTACCAAGAAATTTTTGTGTCAGATCATTAAAAGAGCCGGTTTCTGCAACCTTCGTGATGCCCTTTTGCTGGTCCTGACGAGAATAAAGAGGAGAGACAACAAGGTCACGCAAGTCTGCGCTTTCATCAATCATTGCCTTCAATGTAACAAGATCAGTTTCGATCGCTTTCAACGCTTTTGCTGCATCTGCAAGCTCAAAAAGCGCAACCGCATAACGGCCAGAAATTCCAGAAACTATCGCTTTGTGCGAGGTCACGTCAGACGGTCCCCTGATTTAGGTATGAACCTGTTGAACCCTTGCAAAATAACTTAACGTCACTTTGCGCTCATTTTTGATCATATTTTGATACAGCATAAACATACGTATCGCGGCCACGACCAGCCGAAATTTGTGCTCCCTCTAGCACAAGGTTTTGACCTGCGCAACCCGCCATGTCGATATATCTAAAATCTTCTTAAAGATGCGGCATTTTACCCCTAAAAAGAGCCTGAAACGGCTGACATTGATTACCAAGTTAATATGTGATGCCGATAATTACAGAAAACTATACGGATCAACATCTATCTTGATTCTCACCCCCCTAACCTTCTGTGTTCTCTCAACCCAGTTAAAAACCATGCTTTGTACTTTGGTGGTTTTACTCGCATGAAGAAGCAGTCGGTATCGATATTGCCCACGAATTTTTGTAAGCGGCGCAGGCGCCGGGCCAAGCACATTCAAGACATCACCTCTCGGCGCACTTACCGCCAACCTGCGTCCCATTTCAGCAACAGCCTTTATATCTGGCCCGGAAAGAATAAGAGCAACCAAACGACCAAAGGGTGGCATCTGAAATCGCTCACGCATCTCGCGCTCCATCGCCATAAGGCTTTCACCATCTGCTTTGGTAAGCGCATCAACAACCGGATGCTCAGGCTCGTAGGTTTGCAAATATACAGTTCCCGGTTTTTCTGCACGGCCAGCACGGCCAGCAACTTGCATCAATTGCTGGTATGTGCGCTCCGCCGCCCGCAAATCACCACCACGCAAGCCAAGGTCTGCATCCACAACACCAACAAGCGTCAGATTCGGAAAATGATACCCTTTGGTTAATATCTGGGTGCCAATCACGATATCCAACAGCCCTTTTTCTATTTGCCCGACCATATAGGCCGTTGCCTTAGGGCTGGTCATGGTATCGCTGGTCATGACGGTTGTGCGTGCTTCAGGAAATTCGCTCGACACTTCCTCAAATAAACGTTCTACACCAGGCCCACACGGTGCCAATGTATCTTCGTTATCGCATTCGGGGCATTTTGCTGGCATCGGTTCAGTATAGCCACAGTGATGACATTGAAGTTCTCGGCGAAACCGATGTTCCACAAGCCAGCTTGCGCATTCATCACAACCGAATCGGTGCCCGCAGGTCCTGCATAAAGTAAGCGGCGCATATCCGCGTCGGTTCAGGAACAGCATTATTTGCTCACCCGATTTAATACGGGCCTTTATCTCTTTCACGAGTGCCGGAGATAACCATTTCCCGGATTCTGGTGGTTCAACCCGCATATCAAGTGCCCGAATGGATGGCATGACAGCAGCACCAAAACGTTCTCTTAACTTTAGTGTTTCAAATCGACCACTATCCGCATTCACCAACGTTTCCAAAGACGGCGTTGCACTTGCCAGCACTACAGGGCAATTTGCAAATTTTGCCCGCACGATTGCCATATCCCGCGCGTGATACATCACGCCCTCTTCCTGCTTGAACGACTGATCGTGCTCTTCGTCAACCGCAATAAAAGTCAGATTACTGTATGGCAGAAATAACGCTGAACGCGCACCTACAACAACGCGAGCTTCGCCGCTTGCAATGCCGTGCCATGCTTTTTTCCTAGCGCCCTGACCAATATCAGAATGCCATACAACGGGGTGGACGCCGAATCGTTCCTTAAAACGCCCTAACCACTGTGAAGTTAGCGCAATTTCGGGCACCAAAACCAAAGCCTGCGCCCCTTCTCCTTGAAGTGCCTCAGCAATTGCTTCGAAATATACTTCAGTTTTACCCGCGCCGGTTACACCGTCCAACAGAAATGGTTTAAACTGGCTAGAAGCCACCGCCTTGCGGATTGCCGTGGCTGCAATTGCTTGCTCATCAGATAAACTAGGCCCCCTTAGGGTTAAATCAGGCTTTTCAAAAACACCTTTGGTTTCAATCTCCCGGCTTTTAAGAACACCTATTTTCTCAAGGCCCTTTATGACACTATCGCTAACACCAAGATCATTTTTAATCTCGGCAGCGCTTCGAAGTTTTTGATCTTGCAATAAATCAATCACACTTTGCCGTGCAGGCGTCAAGCGGGCCACCTCAGAGCCGTTATCACTTAATGCATATATTTTCTTCTTTTGACCCTCTTCAAAAAGGCCCGGTACCGACGCACACATTTTATAAACAGCACCCAACGGGGAAAGTGTATAAGTTGCAACCCAATCGATGAATTTAAGTAACTCGTCCGCTAAGGGCTGAGCCTGAATGATACGGTTAATCGGTTTAATTTTATCGATTCCAATATCAGGATTAACGCCTTGCGTTTCCCATATAAGACCTACAAGTTTTCGCTTTCCAAGCGGAACCTCAACCAACGTGCCTATAGAGAAATCATTCTGATTATATCTCTCATCACTGACGGGTTTATACGTCAACAACCCACCATTTAAGGGCACTGGCAACAAAACAGTTACCAGCTGTACAGCATCTACTTTCAAATCATCATGATCGATAAAGGGCACAGCAATAAGCTCTTAACAAACTATCATCAACAGCCTGTCTATCAGCGTTTCAAAAAAGATGCACCTGCAAATACACAAAAGAAAAGGCCGCACTCTATTCAAAAGTACGGCCCGCTATGGAGGAATAAATCGCTCTCACTTTACGAAGTGATGGCATATACTCTGCGGCGTTTTATCATCATTCCAACACCTGCAAAGCCTAAAAGCATCATAAGCCATGTAGCAGGTTCAGGAACAGGCGGCGTGGCAGCTGTAACAACACGAAACGGATCACTGCCTTCTCTGAAACCTATTTCAAAGGTTGCTGTACCAAAATTTTCAAAATAAATCGCAGAAAGCGTATTAAAGCCAGCATTCAAAAAGGTAGTACCAAATGTGCTTATTTCTGAATTCAATGTGAGTACGTCAACAATCTGATTACCATTAATTGATAGACGCGCACCATCATCATGACGCACCCTAAAAGTATATTCACCTTCTTCTTCAACAAAGAATGTACCATCAACAGTAAGAGCGAATGTATCATCAAGTCCCCCAGGGAACAGGTCAAAGCCCCGGATCAACCCTTGCCTAACAGAACCATCAGGTTCAATGGTATTGTCACCAAAATCCAACGCAGCAACTTGAGCCGTAAGAAAAGGGGTGCCATTCAATGCACTCTCAAGAATTGTATTATCTAGAGAAAATCGTTCTGTATTATCAAAATCAAAAACATTCACTGTAAAAGTATTCGATGCTTGAGTAGCTGGTGCCAACATTGCAAAAAATGCAATACTCAACACGAACATGCTTTTAATTGTACTTCTCATAATAGTTTCCATATCCACAAACACTGAACTAATATAGGTGCCTGTTTAACAAAATTCGATTAATCCAATATGAATATTTTAATTAAAAATTGAAGTAATGACAAATTTTCGGCGAATTTAAGCTCCGTGCGCACAAATCCATATATTAATTGCCATAAAACTGTTTCAAATCGAGCCATTAATTGAGAGAAGTCTCAAAACGGGACAAAACAGCTAGTAGGATATGATGTATAAAGCTTGATATTTTCACGATTCTTGATTAGGCAGACCCAAGTAAAAAGGCCGCTCAACAGGTCAGCAACCACTCTAAACACGCTGCAAAGCATAATAAGGAACTCAACAATGAAATTTTTCCTTGATACTGCAAATATTGATGAAATTCGCGAGGCGAACGCAACTGGCCTACTGGATGGTGTTACAACAAATCCATCCCTAATTAAAAAGGCTGGCCGTGAATTTTTTGAAGTTATCGGCGAAATTGCAAAAGAAGTCGATGGCCCTGTTTCAGCGGAAACGGTAGCCCACGATCACGAAACAATGCTTAAGGAAGGCCTTAAGTGCGCAAAAATTGCTGACAATATCGCCGTTAAAGTACCACTTACAATGGAGGGCTTAAAAACATGCAAGGCGCTTCGCGCTGAAGGTATCATGGTGAACGTGACTTTATGTTTCACTGCGAACCAAGCCCTTTTGGCCGCAAAAGCCGGCGCTTCTTTCATATCCCCGTTTGTTGGGCGTCATGACGATAATGGCTTCAACGGCATGGAACTTATCGAGGATATTCGCAACATCTATGACAACTACGGTTTCGATACTGAAATTCTGGTCGCTTCTGTTCGTCATCCTGCCCATATTTTAGAGAGCGCGCGTATTGGTGCTGATGTTGCCACTTTCCCAATCGATGTGCTAAAAAAACTATTCAAACACCCGCTCACCGATAATGGCCTCGCGGCCTTTGACAAAGATTGGGCAGCAACAGGGTTTTCTATTCTCTAAAGGCAAATTCTTGTGTCGATAGCTGATAAGCAAGAAACAAACGCGCTCAATACGCTGCGCGGTCAACACCCTTGGCCAGATGTGTCAGGGGTGCGCCCATGGGATTACACCCTTGGCGGGGGCGGGCGTGAACTTGTTGATGCTTTGATACAAAAACATAATCCAAAGGTCTTTCTGGAAATCGGATGTTTTCTCTGCTCATCATCCAAACGGTGGCTGAAACAATCCAGCACAATGACCGTACTCGGGGTTGACCCTTGGGATGATAGTCTCATTGAGCAGTGCAACCGATATGTAGGCCGGCCCAAATTAACACGCGAATACCCTGACCTTGAGGTTCAAAAGCAGTTCGCACGCGATATTAAAGAACAAAGCCCTTTTAGAACAGCACTCGCAAACATCGCTGAATACAAAAATCGCTTCATTCCAGTACGCGGCACATCACCGGATATGTTGTACAAAATCCACGATGCAGGTGTAGTACCTGATATTGTCTATATCGACGCTGATAAAAAAATCGATGACCTGGAAATTGCCCACCAACTCTGGCCCAATGCCCTGATAACAGGCGATGACTGGCATTGGTCACGTACCAAAGGCTATCCCATGCGTCAGGTTGTTTATGCCTTTGCTGAAAAATACGGTTTCGAAGTAGAAGCATCATGGGCAACATGGATTTTAAAACGCTAAACCTGTATCCATATTCCAACCCTAACTAGACAATTTCGGAGCTTTCAGGTATAAGTCTTCTTATTAAATGGAGCTTTGATGTTTAACTTGCCCGAGATTCGGTAACTCCTGCCCCTGAGCTAAAATCATAAAATTGTTCGGCTAGGCAGCACACACCCTAAACGCTCTCTTCCAATGAAGAGCGGCGATATTTACCTATTGTTCTCGGAGCAATCCAAAGTGAATATTTCCAAAATGGAACAACGCGCCTTGCATACTCTTGCGCAAGGCGGCGCAATATTGATCGAACGTGACAAAAAGCGAAAAATAATAAAAGCAAGCTGCGTAAACCGTGATGGTTGGCATCTTTCTGGTTTTTCTGTAAGTCTGTTCAAGAAACTGAAAAAAAGACGTTTTATTCAAAGCAGAAACAGCATGCCGTATCGCATAACAATGCACGGATTATCGTCTGTACGGTCACAGCTTGATAACCGCTAGTGATAAAACCGAAACATATAACAGCCCCGAGTCTTAAAAGCTTGGGGCTTTATTCATTTGCATCAACCCAGGTAACATGGCCCATCTTACGACCATCACGTGGGTCACGCTTACCATAATGATGATAATGAGCGCTTTCATCCTCAAGGTATTTATTTACTTCCAAAATATCTTTGCCCAATAAATTCTTCATACGCACATTGCCAATTGCCTCCGGACTACCAAGTGGTAAATCACAAATTGCACGAATATGCTGCTCGAACTGGCTGGTTTTCGCCCCCTCAATTGTCCAGTGGCCTGAATTATGGACGCGCGGTGCTATCTCATTCACCACCACGTCGCCCGTTTCGTCTTTTACAAACATTTCAACGGCGAGCACACCAACATATTCAAGTGCGTTCGCGACCTGTGTCGCAATCACCTTGGCTTTCGCTTCCACGATAGGGCGAATATCAGCAGGTACTGTCGTCATATAAAGAATATGATTTGTGTGGATGTTTTCCCCAACAGGGAAAGCCGCAACATCCCCGGAAGCACTACGTGCAACCACTACGCTGATTTCCCGGTCAAAATTAACAAACCCCTCCAAAATTGCAGGCGTATTTTTGGTCACTTCTAAAACACGGTCTTTGTCAGCACGGGCTTTGATCATCAACTGGCCTTTACCATCATAGCCAAAACGCCGTGTTTTTGCGACTGATGGGCGGCCAATCTCTTTAAAAGCGCCCTCTAAATCTTCCTCGCTTTGAAAAGCCATGTAAGGTGCTGTTTCAACGCCGCTATCATTCAGAAAGTTTTTCTCGCTCAAACGGTCCTGAGTAATTTCGAGCGCCTTTACACCCGGCCTCAATAATGTTTCGTCCGCTATATATTTTGCCGTCTGCGCAGGGATGTTTTCAAACTCATAGGTTACAACATCAACCTGTTTTGCAAATGCCGCCAATGCCACTTCATCGTCATATTCAGCAATCGTCGCAGCAGCCGACACTTGCTGAGCCGGGCTATTTTCTTCCGGGCAGAAAATATGACACTTATAACCCAACCGGGCAGCAGCCAAAGCCAACATACGGCCCAGTTGCCCGCCACCCATTATTCCGATCGTGCTTCCTGGTTCTATTCGTGTCATTTGCTTCTTATCTCAGCTATTTATCGATATTGGTCAAACGTCATCGACCGGAATATCGGCGATACTGTCGGTTTGGGCTTTACGCCAGCTATCAAGGCGTTCAGCTAGATCGTTATCCATAAGAGCGAGCACACTCGCCGCAATTAAGCCAGCGTTTGTTGCGCCAGCTTTGCCAATCGCCAATGTACCAACTGGTATACCACCTGGCATCTGAACGATTGAGAGCAAGCTATCTTTGCCAGATAACATACTACTTTGAACAGGTACGCCGAAAACTGGCAGCGGTGTTAATGCAGCAACCATTCCTGGCAAATGCGCTGCACCACCAGCACCCGCGATAATAGTTTTAAGGCCCCGACCTCTCGCAGACTTTGCATAGTCATATAAACGGTCAGGTGTTCTGTGCGCAGAGACAATACGTTTTTCAAAAGGAACTTTTAGAGCATCCAGAATATCGGCGGCATGTTTCATGGTTTTCCAATCAGATTGGCTACCCATAATAATACCAACAAGCGGTTGTGAATCCATCACTTGCTACTCACTTCAATACAGAGGCGATTTCTATAATTCACCTCGATGAGCCTTTACTGATATAATTATATTCATCAGCGTGAGGCCGCATTATAGAAATCAAATGCAACATTGCAAGCTATTGCCGTTTAAGACATAAAAAATATCGCTATCAGACCAAACGTGAAGAAATCAAGGGATTCACAAATCATAAAATTTAGGCTATCAAGTATATATATAGTTTTTGTGAGATAACAGGGACAGTTAATGAAAGTTACTGGCAATTCAAATATCAACAGAGTTCGATCTACGACATCAGTTCGGCGGACATCTGCAAGCAGCTCTGCTTCTGAAGCCGATAGCGTTCGTGATATTCAAGACACTGTCCAAATTGCCGCCATTCCACCCGAAGAGATGACCCCGCGCGTTCAGCAAGCGATAATGTCTTTAATGCATGAAGTGGAGAAATTGCGCGGCGAGCTGGAAGCAACAAATCGCCGCCTCCGCGAAATGGAAGATGTAGCCGATACAGATGCCATGTTGCCCATACCGAATCGCAGAGCTTTCATTAGAGAATTAAATAGGATGATTTCTTTTGCCCAGCGGTATGGCACACCGTCCACACTGATGTTCATTGATCTCAATGATATGAAACACATCAATGATACATATGGTCACGCGGCCGGTGATAAAGCGCTTTTTCATGTCGCGCGTACTGTGAGCGAGAATGTTCGAGACACGGATGTTGTAGGCAGATTAGGGGGAGATGAATTCGGTGTAATTCTGGCACAAGCCGATGAAACAGTTGGCGCACAAAAGGCAGAAACACTGGCGAAGATGATATCCGAGACTCCCTTACTTATTGACGATCAGAGTATCGGTTTAAAACTAGCATACGGCGTTTATACCTTCAGGTCGGGTGACGAACCCCAAGATGCAATTGAACGCGCCGATCAGGCAATGTATGAAAACAAAAGATCGCTGAAGGGCGAAGACAACATTAGATAATTACGGCGCTTGGTTTGTAACAACAAACAACAATTCCACTTAAGATTAGGCAATGATATCCGGAACAAGCATATTCTGGAGTTTCTCAAGTTGGTCTTTCAACATAAGTTTCTGACGCTTTAAACGTCGAACCTGTAATTGATCAAACGTACCTGCGCGCTCTAATGCAGTGATAGAGTCGTCCAGATCACGGTGTTGTTGTACAATTTCAGTTAATTTTCCCCTGATGGCTTCATTACTCATCAAGAATATTCCAATACCCTGTTACTTTATTCATGTATGATACCATGATTGCCATAAACATTACCAGCTTAAACAGGCCAGAAACTACCAAATGCCTAAAATAACTAACTCAGTTTTGCCATTAAAGCCCGATGACTTCTGGTCCTTCAGCCTGAATCTATATGCAGAGCAAACAGCTAAACAGGCCCTCCTAAGTGCCCAAAATTTGTTTGGTGCTGATGTGAACATCCTCCTTCTTTTAGCGTGGCTTTATCAACTATCAGTAAAAATCACCCCCAAAGGCATAGACATTCTAATTAAAACCTCTAATCGCTGGCAAACCAATCAACTTCACCCCATACGCGCTAAACGCTTGCAGGCGAAAGGAACGGATCAATATGAAGAATTAAAGAAAAAGGAGCTAGGCCTAGAACAAAAAGCACAACAGGCTTTAATAACTTCAATCACAAGGCAAACTTATCACTCACCTACAAAAACAGAAGCTGATATTAATCAATATCTTAAGAGCATACGCCTTGAAGGAACACCCTTGGGCACTACAATTAAATCACTTCTGGCCAGCAAAAGCCTCTAGCCTTTCCAGCGCTTTAAATCTGGTAAATTAATATCAAACAGATCCAAGACCCGCCCAACATTATGGAAGACCAAATCATCTAACGATTCTGGTTTAGAATAAAAAGCAGGCATGGGCGGCGCTATAATAGCCCCCATTTCACTTAGCGCTGTCATCGTTCGCAAATGCCCCGTGTGAAGCGGTGTTTCCCTAACCATCAGAACAAGACGCCTGCGTTCTTTAAGAATAACGTCCGCCGCACGGCTTACAAGGCTGGATGTAATACCAGTTGCAACCTCACTCATCGTTTTAATCGAACAAGGCGCTATAATCATCCCCATAGTCTGATAGGAACCACTAGCGATTGCAGCACCAATATCTTTCGAGGGATACACCCTATCAGCAAGAGCGTGTACGCCTTTAATAGAATAGTTCGTTTCTTCCAAAAGAGTACGCTCTCCCGCTTTCGAGAGCACGAGATGCGTTTCTACGTCTTGCTCTTTCAGGTATTCAAGTGTTTTTATGCCAAAAATGGCACCGCTTGCGCCAGTAATGGCAACAATTAGGCGCCTCTTATTTTCACTTCTTACCTGAGTCTCTATCATAATTGATTTGCCCTGATTTTCTTAACAAAGTATTTACCATGCTAAGTCCCTAAAAATAAAGCTTTAGTCTTGTTACGAATCTTTTTAATGACAAGACCACTCTTTTAATGGTCAAATAAATCATCACCAAAATAGAAGAAGGAGTGACGGATTATGAGCATTCAAACGCATGTTGATTCACTAACAGCAAAGCATGCCGAGATAGATAAGGTCATAGCAAAAGAGCAGCACCGTCCCAATCCCGATACTATTCGAATAATGCACTTAAAACGACAGAAACTCCGATTAAAGGAAGAGATGTCGAAACTTGAGACACGACATTGAGAAACTACTGAATATTCAAAAGAAAAAGCGCATTCAAACAGAATGCGCTTTTTTATTATATTTGATTACTTTGAAACCTATTATTCAGCAATCTCTGGGCTATCATCAATAGTTTCCCCAGATACTCCAGCCTCAACAATCTCAACTGTTTCATCAACGACAGATGCAGGTGTTGCAGTTTCTTCACCGCGGGCGCGTTTCTTTTCTTCACGAGCAGCCGCTAACTGAACAGCTTCATCAAGCTCTATCTGCTTACACAAGCCAAGTCCAACAGGATCTTGTGGGCGGATATTTTGTGCATTCCAATGAGTTTTATCGCGGATTGCCATAATTGTTGGCTTTGTTGTACCCACCAACCGACTAATTTGTAAGTCGCTTAACTCAGGATGATTACGCACCAACCACGCGATTGCATCAGGCTTATCCTGACGTTTGGAAACTGGTGTATAGCGCGGCCCTTTGGTCCGCGGAAGCGCTTCAACAGCATCCTTCAGCAACGTCAACCGAGCTTTCGGATCATCCTGACATTTATTGATGTCATCCCATGTTAACTGCTCGTTAGATGTAGGATCTTGCCCAACAATATTCATCCCGATCATACCATCGGCAATGCCTTGAATCTCAAGTTCATGCAGCCCACAAAATTCTGCGATCTGAGTGAATGTAAGTGCTGTATTATCAACAAGCCATACTGCTGTAGCCATTGGCATCAAAGGTTGGTTCATACCTTTATATCCCTATATTTATTTCTCGATTCCCCGTGCAAACAGCAAAATACCATATGCTCTCAGACAAACATGATTATCACGCCTGTCTGGCCCTAATTCCATTTAATTTTCGAAAGAAGGGCGAGAGGAATCCTCCCATATGATTAATCTGTATCAGGTCAAACCATGAATGTCACCGCGAATATGCAGAATTTCATCAAAAGTGAATATTTCACCATTACACTGATAAAATAATTTTACCCATATGGTTACTCGTTTCCATCAGAGCATGAGCTTTGTTCGCTTCAGCAAGCGGAAATACGCTATGAATTATCGGTTGCGATTTCCCCTCTTTCATCATTGGCAAAACATGCTTTTGCAACTTGTCAGCAATAGCGCCTTTAAATGTATTATCGCGCGCGCGTAGTGTGCTTCCGGTTAGCGTCAAACGCTTCAGCATGACTGGCAACATGTTAAACTCTACCTGCGGACCACTTAAAAAGGCAATCGATACATGCCTGCCATCAGGTGCGAGCAAATCAATATTTTTGGGAATATACGCGCAGCCAACCATATCAAGCACAACATTCACACTTGCTTCGCCCTCTACCGCCTTGATTTCTTCAACAAAATCCTGAATACGATAATTGATCACAATATCCGCGCCTAGTTCTTCACAAAACCGTCGTTTTTCTTCATTGCCAACTGTTGTGATAACTTTAGCACCAATAGCCTTAGCAAGTTGAATTGCCGTTGCACCAATACCAGATGAACCGCCATGCACCAAAAGTGTTTCGCCATTTTCAAGCCCCGCACGATCAAACAGGTTTGACCAAACTGTAAAATATGTTTCAGGAATGCCAGCCGCCATTTCCATCGACATACCACCCGGTACAGGCAACACGCATTTCTCATTGGCAGTGCAATACTCAGCGTACCCCCCCCCTGGGACCAAAGCACATACAGAATCACCAATTTTAATGCCAGAGACATCTGATCCAATTTCTGCAACAATACCAGCTACTTCCAACCCTGGGATATCCGAGGCACCAGGTGGCGGCGGATACAGCCCTTTACGCTGCACAACATCAGGGCGGTTAACGCCTGCCGCTTTCACTTCAATCAAAATTTCATCGCCTTTGGGAACAGGCTTACCGCGCTCACACAAGCGTAAAACATCTGGCCCACCCGGCTCAATAATTTCAATGGCTTTCACGGCACCAACCTCCCTTGATCAAAATAATATTTAGTATTCTGTTTACCTGCTTCTTAAATTTCACTTTGTCTGGAACAAATCAGAAGGTCAATGTATGAATACAGAAGGTTTCAAGGGAGAATAAAAATGGACGATGATGATCTTCCGATCAAAAAGGATAGCCCACTAGCAGCTGTTTCAAAAGAAGACTTAAGCGAATGGAGCGCTTTCGAACTGGAAGCTCGTGTAACAATCTTAAAACAAGAGATCACACGTACGGAAGCTGAAATTAAATCCAAAGGCGCAAGCCGCGCAGCCGCCGAAGCCTTTTTCAAAAGCTAGTTCAATATATGTAGCAGAGCCCGACCTGCAGGATCTAAAATCCGCACATCGGGCCTGCCTTCCAGCGAGGAAAGGGAGGGAAGAAAAATAAAGCTATTCAAAAATTACGCTGCTTCGATCTCAAGCTTTGTAGTATCCTGATCAATCGTTTTTGCGGATGCAGCCTTTGTAATCTTGATATTACGTGGCTTTTTATGATCTGGAATAATGCGCTTAAGCTCAATTTCGAGCAATCCATTTACAAGGCTGGCATCACCGACATGGATTGTATCCGCTAACTCAAACCGGCGTTCAAATGCGCGCTTTGCAATACCTTGATGCAAGAATTTCCTCTCAACGCCATTATCTTTGGCCTTGGCGGAGATATAAAGCGTGCCTTCCTGAACCGTGATCGTCACTTCATCTTCAGCAAATCCGGCAACAGCCATAGTGATTCGGTAATCATCATCGTCTAGCTTTTCGATATTATACGGCGGATATGCAGACGGCGTATCAGCATTCAAGGCAGAATCAACTAAACGATTAAGGTGGTCAAAACCAACAGTGCTGCGAAGTAGTGGGGAAAGGTCAAAAGTTCTCATAATGCGTCCTCCTTCAGAAGCGACAATTTGGGCCTGCAATCAATGCCAGGCTGTTAAATCAATAGTCTAATCAGTCGGCCCCGCTTAGCGGCAACCGATACTATTGATTTAAGAAGCAGGAATAACTTTTCAAGAGATAAAAATAAAAAAGCACTCCAGAATAGAGTGCTTCTTAATACTTAGATACAGAAAACAATTGTTTTCTCAATATCATTATTTCTTAAGTGAAAGGCCACCACTGAAACGTTTCTTAAAGCGAGCAACTTGACCGCCTTCTAGAACAGCACGTGCACCACCTGTCCAAGCAGGGTGTGACTTAGGATCAATTTCAAGTGTCATTGTGTCACCTTCCGAGCCCCAAGTTGACTTAGTCTCAAAAGTTGTCCCGTCAGTCATAACCACTTTAATAGTGTGGTAATCGGGATGAATATCTTGCTTCATGGTCTTATCTCCAAAAACGAGCCGCTCGTATAGGGTAAAATCCAAAGCAATGCAAGCAAGATTCTAAAGTTTTTCACAAACTGATCACGTTTAACGTGTCAAATATACCCGAAGCAGGCTTATTCGAAAATTTTATTCAGACTATTCGGTTCATTTCATTGGAAAGATAAACCGTGGGCGCTATATGTATGACAGAATCACTATCCAACATGAAAGAGGCCAATTCTTATGTCAGATTCTGCAACCAAAAGCGAATTTGATCCCCCAAAGGGCAAACTGAAGAACCTGAGAACGCTCTGGTCTTTCATGCTACTTTATAAAACCCAGATTATTCTGGCCTCTTTTTTCCTCGTAATAGCTGCGGGTACCGTCTTAGCTATTCCTTCTGCACTCGAAGGAATTGTCGATAGTTTTACAGATAGTACCTCCAAGTCGATCAAAGACTATTTAGGTCTGCTTGTCGGAACAGTAATCGTCATGGCGCTGGCAACTGCCTTTCGGTTTTATTTTATAACATGGCTAGGCGAAAGGGTCGTCGCCGATATTCGAAAAGCAGTTTACGAGCGTTTGATTACGCTTTCACCAGAATTTTTCGAGGTAAACCGACCCGGAGAGATTGTATCCAGATTAACGGCAGATACAACTCTTGTTCAAAGCATCGTCGGTTCAAGCGTTTCTATTTGGGCGCGCAACATGTTGATAGCAATTGCTGGTACAATTTGGCTGTTCATCATGTCACCTAAACTGATGGGGCTTATTTCAATTGTAATACCTCTTATAATTGGCATCATTGTCATTGTTGGCAGGCGTGTACGAGCCCTTTCGCGCACCAGCCAAGATAAAGTAGCCGATGTTGGTGCACAAGCTGCCGAGTCGCTTTCCGCTCTCAACATTGTACAAGCCTTCACACAAGAAGACACCGAAGCCCAAAGATTTGGTGATAGAGTTGATGATGCATTTTTCGCTGCCCGACTTCGTATTCGTGTTCGTGCTTTTTTAACAGCAACAATCATCTTCCTTGTTTTCGGCGCAATTGCTCTCGTCATCTATCAGGGTTTTCAAGATGTAAGTGCAGGTGTGATGACAAGTGGTGAAATGACCGCCTTTATCTTCCGCGCTGTTCTTGTTGCCGGCGCTTTTGGCGCCCTTTCAGAAGTCTATAGCGAGCTACAGCGTGCAGCCGGTGCAGCAGGTAGGCTTGCAGAACTCCTGAATGCCGAATCAGCCATTGAAACACCGACAAACCCTGTATCGATCTCAAATAACATTAAAGGCCACATCATATTTGATAATGTGAATTTCGCCTATCCATCAAAACAGAACGAACAAGCGCTTAAGGGTTTTTCATTAGATATCAAGCCTGGTGAAACAGTTGCACTCGTAGGCCCCAGCGGTGCTGGCAAATCAACAGTGCTCCAACTTTTGCTTCGCTTTTACGATCCTCAGTCCGGTCATGTTTCCATTGATGGCACCGACATCGCAGAAACCGATCCTACCGATTTTCGCGAACACTTGGCCTTAGTCCCTCAAGAAACAATTGTGTTTGCAGACACTGTGGCCAACAACATTCGCTATGGACGACAATCAGCGAGCGATGATGAAGTTCTAAAAGCAGCAGAAGCAGCAGCAGCGCGCGAATTTATTGAACGCACTGACGATGGTTTCGATACATTCCTCGGCGAACGTGGCACACGCCTCTCTGGCGGACAGCGTCAGCGCATAGCGATCGCACGGGCTATCCTGCGCAACTCTCCTATACTTCTTCTTGATGAAGCGACCAGCGCACTTGACGCCGAATCTGAATTGAAGGTTCAAACCGCGCTTGATAATTTAATGGAAGGAAAAACAACACTGGTAATCGCACATCGCCTTGCCACTGTCAAAAAGGCCGATAGAATTATTGTCATGGATGAAGGTAAAATCGTGGCCGAAGGTACTCATGACGAGCTTGCGTCCAAGGACGGTCTTTATAAACGCCTAGCCGATCTTCAATTTGGCAGTAACTAGAAGCATTTTTTAGCTTTAGACTTAACAACAGCAGGCAAAATCTTTGAAACTTTAACATTGACGCTTTTGAATTTATCTTCCGGTATTAGCTTTCTAACCAACAAAGATATAATAGGTTTGGGCGCCCAACGAATATCTGGTAAGGCCTTTATATTTTCCAGTGTTAATCGCCTTTGAAGATCAACAAGGCCATCAGCATGGACTTTATGATTTAACAGAAGATAAATACAGTTATTGGCAGAGCTAGGCTAACGACTTCATAATTATCTATCCCAATCATTATCAACGCTGTGTTAAACGCATTTCAATGCGGCGATTACGCGAGTACGCAAAGATATTATCCCCAGGATCGATGGGCTGAAATTCACCAAAACCCGTTGCTGCAAGACGCTCAGCCGGCACACCAACAGAAACGAGAAACTCTACAACAGAAATGGCACGCGCAGACGACAATTCCCAATTGTTTTGAAACCTTGACGTTGCAATTGGGCGCTTATCAGTATGCCCATCTATACGCAAAATCCAATCTAGCTCTGCGGGTATTTCTGATGATATAGCAATCAATGTTTCTGCAAATTTCCTTAGCTCAGCTCGCCCTTCTGGGCCAAGGTCAGCGCTTGCACTAGAAAATAATAATTCTGACGCAAAAACAAATCGATCACCCTCAATTCTAATTTCTGACCGCTTAGATAATACCTCTTTCAATCGGCCAAAAAACTCAGAGCGATACCCCACCAATTCCTCGACCTTGCTTGCTAAAGCTCTATTGAGGCGCCTGCCCAGATCAACAATAACTGCCTGATTTCGCTTATCGCGTTCATCGCTGGCATCAAGGGCTGCTTCAAGACGTGCCAATTGCTCTTGTAATGCCGTAATATTCTGCTGAAGACGTGACACTTCCGCCTGTGCACGCTCAGAAATTGTACGCTCGCTAGCCAGTGCCTCTTCAGATATTTTATATTTTTCCGCTAAACCCTTAGCTTGTGCTTCAAAACCACTGCTAGCTGTACTTAACTCCTGTAACCTAGCATCAGAAACTTGCAGTGCAGCACGTAACTCGCCCAACTCTTTACTCAACGCATCCCTGTCACTGTTCGCAGCCGTCAGTGACGTAGAAAGCTGTGTCACACTATCACGCAGCGATTTATTTGCCTGTTTTTCAAGTTGTAGAAGGCTGCCCAGTTCCGCAACCTGCCCTCGTAATTCTGCCAAGGCCTGTTCACGCCCAGAAAGCGCTTGCCCTAAAAAAAACTGAGCCAACACAAACATGGAAAGTAAAAAGATGATAACCAGCAAAAGACTTGAAAGCGCATCAACAAAACCAGGCCAACTATTGTCCGAGCCACTACTGCCAATTCGCCTACGTGCACCAATCATTCGTTAAATTCCCGGTTAATATCATCCTTAACGACTGATATATCCGGTTTATTGGGGGACCCTGCGGGGCCAGACTGACTATCAAGTCCAGCAGCTATTGTACGCGCCAATAACTTAATTTCTGCCCGCAATTCTTCCGCCAACATGTCAGATTGCCTACCCTGTTCCTCAATCAAGCGTTTAATGCCAACATCAAGGTTTCGGATATGATTTTTACTGGCATCATCCAGCACAGGTGTTTGCGAAACCTGATCACGGCTACTTCCCTCTGCGAGCTTTTCAATCGCACCTGCCAGTGCACGCGTACCAGCATCAGCCCGCTGGATATTTTCCGTTATAGCAATTTCTTGACCACCCAGTTTATCAGATAACCCTGCGAGCGACTCCGCAATTGAAGTCATTGTTTCCTGCAATTGATATCGTTCACCTTCGCCTTGTTTGAGGGTTCGTTGCAAACGATCAATACCATCAGCCGTTTGCTCCATTAACGCAGTCATATAAGCACTTGGGCTTGACATACCATCTGCTTCCCCTCGCGACAGCTTGGTTACAGACGCTAACCAATCCTCAACTTCATTATAAAAACGCGTCTGAGCCTGACTCGCCTGCAAATCCAGGAATCCAAGTATCAAACTACCTGCAAGGCCAAAAAGCGAGCTAGAAAACGCCGTCCCCATACCAGCGAGAGGCGCCTCCAAACCAGCTTTCAATTCATCAAACATTAAAGCAGCATCAGAGCCATCCACTGTAAGGCCGTCGATAGTGCTACCAATAGCACCGATCGTCCCAAGAAGACCCCAGAAAGTCCCAAGAAGCCCCATAAAGATAAGAAGCCCAGTAAAGTACCTGCTGATTTCCCGACTTTCTTCCAGCCTCGAGACGATACCATCCAGAACCGAGCGCATCGAAAGTGCGCTAAGGCGCATACCGCCTTCTTCCTGTTCAGAAAGCAACGCAGCAGCAGGGGCCATCAATTTGGGATTAGTGGAGCGCGTACCAATTTCATGGCGTTTAAAAGCTTTGATCCATTCAATTTCTGGGCTCAGGTCAAAAACTCGACGATACGCAAAACCAATGCCGATTAAGAGCACTAATGCTATAGCGCCGTTCAATGCTATATTCGCAAGGAAAGCCGTCGCCAACATATCCTTCAAAGCCACACCAATTGCGATAACAGCCAATAGGAACAGGCTCATCCGAATGATAAACTTTCGTGGTTTTTGCATCAGCACACCTCTCTTTGACGCTTTAGCGTAGAGACTATTCTATAGTATTCAGGATCAATGTTTCAGCAGTTTAAAGGCAAAATTATGACTAAAAAAATCGCATAGAGCGTTAGTTAGACTTCACTTCGCCTGCTAAAAGCAATATCGAACACATTGCTTTAAAAACACAAGCAAGGCCAACAATTATACTTATCAGCCTTGCCATTTTTTCTGTGTTTATTGGTTTTTATGGACTGTTCCAGCTTTCATAACAAAATCGACATCCAAAAGCTCTGCGATATTATCAAGCGGATTACCATTAACAGCAATAATATCCGCATGCTTACCTGATTCGATTGTTCCCAAACTATCACTCATATCAGCAAGCTCAGCAGCAACAACGGTTGCTGCCTTAATAATATCCATTTCACTCATACCAGCCTGTTTCATCAAAACAGCTTCTTGTGCATTAGTTCCGTGCTGCGAAACGCCGCTATCAGTACCATAGGCGATCTTTACGCCGCCTTTATAAGCGCGGCCAAAATTTTCAACCAGATCTGCACCAACTCTCAATGCTTTGTCCCGGATCGCAGGTGAGCTTATTGTTCCAGCCTTAGCCATTTGAACAACCGTGTCACCCGCCAATAATGTCGGCACCAAAAAGGCATCATTTTGTTTAAACAGTTTTATAGATTCTTTATCTGCATACGTACCATGCTCAATACTATCAACCCCCGCACGTAAAGCGGCGTTAATACCACCTGCCGAATGGGCGTGTGCCGCAACACGGCGGCCAAGGCCATGCGCTGTATCCATAATTGCCTTCATCTCGCTATCGGTCATTTGCTGGTCGGTTCCCGTGGTTGTGTCCGACAGCACACCACCCGTTGCGGTAATTTTGATCACATCTGCGCCGTACTTAACCGCTTCACGAACCGCGCGAAGGCAATTATCAGCGCCGTCGCAAATAGTACTTGATGTATATTTCTCCAAGAGGTCATGGCGCATACCATCAATGTCGCCGTGCCCGCCTGTTGCTGCAACCATTCGCCCTGCAATAACTCTGGGGCCAGCAATCCATCCCTTTTCCACACCGTCACGCAGAGCGTTTATATGGGTGTATTCATTTCCCATATCACGGACTGTCGTAAAACCAGCCATCAAAGTTTTGTTCGCAAAATATACACTCTGCATACCAATATCAGCAGCAGATAAGCGTAATTTTTCGCTATCGTTTCCAGGGCCAAGTTCCATCTGAATGTGAACATGCATATCCATCAAACCAGGCATAACAAAGCTATTTTTCAGATCGACAAATTTAATGTCATTACCGAATTCGCTTGGTGCGATATAACCGTCTCTGACTTCCTTAATACGTCCATCGACAATAATAACGGTCTGCTGTTTTTTTGCTGCCTCACCCGGTACAGCTAATAATTTACCAGCATGAATAACCTTTGTATCTGCATTGGCTACACCCTGTAATCCTGCAATAGATGTTGCCGCAAGCAACGCACCCATTAATGATTGTTTCAACTTACCCATAACTTCCCCTATTTCTTAGAATGACATATTCAGAGTGTGCAACGAAATCACGAAAGCCGTCAACAAAAGACAGAGCTTGCCAATCCAGCACAGGTAGCCTTATCGTGTAATGACATTGATTAATTTATATGACTACCGAAAGATGAACACAATGTTTAAAGTATTTTATGAAGACCTCAGTATTGGAGACACTGATACATTTGGATCTTATGTTGTTACTAAAGAAGAAGTGCTGGATTTCGCAGAAAAATATGACCCTCAGCCTTTTCACCTCAACGAAAAAATAGCCAAGCAATCTGTTTTTGGGGGGCTATGCGCCAGCGGATGGCACACATGTGCAATGACTATGCGTATGATGGTCGATCATTTAATGAAGCAAGGCCTGGCCAGTATGGGATCACCCGGCATTGATGAATTGAAGTGGCGCAAACCCGTATTCCCGGGAGATACACTAACAGTTACAACGACCATTACAGAAATGCGCTTATCCGAAAAAAGGCCAAATATCGGCTTTTTAAAATCCGATTATATAGTGACTAATCAGAACAAAGAGATCGTCATGACGATGATAGGAAATTATATGGTTGCCACACGGCCAGCTTAACTGCCCTTGAAAATATTCGATAAGCAACTATGTGAAAAACATAATAACAATATAATAACAGCATTTTGATACAGTGAGGAAAGAATGAGAACCTTCAGAAAATTGACCACCATCCATTTTTTATCCATTGCAATGACGCTTGGAGTAACTAGTTATGCGGCGGCTGATGATAAAACATACACCCCTGAAGAAGCAGAAGCAAAACTTATGCAAGGGTGTTTGAACGACGAGAAAAATGATCCAGCACAATGCGAATGTGTTTTAGGTGGCTTGAAGCGTGACACCTCCCCCAAGGATTATAAAACTATGATGGGTTTTCTCGGACTTACATTCAGCGGTAACTTTTCTGGCATGTGGGATTTTGTAGTCGAAAATGACATGACACTTGGCGAACTTGAGAAACTGGGCGCCCGACTAGAGGCAACCACTGATAAACTTGAGCAAGAATGTGACGGTGTAGAAATGAACCTGAAACTCGACTTTGGAAAATCCAGTAAAATTTAACGACGAAGTTTGTTCATTACGGCTTTACTTCGTAATAAAAAAAGAAAGCCTAGTATCCCTGCATAAACAAGGGGTTCCAACTGGAATCCCTTACGCATCATAATGAAGTGTGCTGAGGTCAAAATACCAATCACATAAACAGACTTATGCAAACGCTGCCAATTTCTCGCGCCCAATCTCTTAATCCAACTGTTTGTACTCGTAAGAGCAAGTGGGATGAAGAGCAAAAGCGCGGTAACGCCCACTGTAATATATTTACGCTTAACTACATCCTGCCAGATATCAGGCCAAATAAAGGCTTTATCAAGCCAGATATAACCACCTAAATGCAAGAATACATAGAAGAAAGCAAATAACCCAATCATTCGCCTAAATACTATGGGCTTGGGCGATTTCATTATTTTTGCAAGCGGGGATACAGCAAGTGATAGCAAGAGTATTCGTATTGCCCAATCACCTGTTATTCTATGAAAGGCTTCAACCGGATTCCATCCAAGACTACTTTCCAAGCCTTGATACGCATAATACCACTCATGCCCAAGCCATAAGGCCGGAAAACTAAGCATTAAAAATAAAACAGGTTTCCCATAACGCCGAAGGTTTTGAATAGAAATCGCCATACTTAGTGATTAACACGCAAATCCATGCCGGCATACATATCAGCAACCATTTCACCGTAACCATTAAATTTCTGCGTTGGCATACGGCCAAAATTACCTATTTTACGCTCACTTGCCTGACTCCACCGCGGATGGCTAACCTCAGGGTTTACATTCGAGTAAAACCCATATTCATTGGGTGCTGACTTTGTCCAACTAGAAACCGGTTGCTCTTCAGTAAATGTAATTCGTGCGATCGACTTGATAGATTTGTACCCGTATTTCCAAGGGGTAATTAAACGCATCGGCGCGCCATTTTGATTAGGAATTTCTTTGCCGTATAACCCAACGACCATCAAAGTCAGAGGATTCATCGCTTCATCCATACGCAACCCCTCAACATAGGGCCAGTCGAGTACAGGCCAGCGAATACCGGGCATTTGGTCACTATCAGCTAATGTCTCGAACCGAACATATTTAGCGCTGCCAAGCGGATTTAATTTTTTGATAATACTGGCTAATGGAATACCAATCCATGGAACAACCATCGACCATGCTTCCACACAGCGAAAACGATATATCCGTTCCTCAAGTGCATTCATATCAATTAGATCTTCAAAAGAATAATCGCGGGTTTTTTCAACCAATCCATCAACCTTGACATTCCAAGGTGTCGTCTTCAAACGCCAGGCATTCTTAGCTGGTTCGCTTTTTGAAGTCCCAAATTCATAATAATTATTATAATTAGTAATTGCCGCTTCAGCAGTGAGTTTTTCATCTTGTCCAAAGTCAGTTTTCTTAAAAGCTAACTCTTTAAGTGCTCGTTCACTTTGCGCATTGCTAACTGCGGAAAGGCCTACGGCTGCTGACCCAATTGACAAACCTGCTGCACTAAGAAACTTCCGGCGATTCAAATATACATTTTCGCTCGTGACTGCGTTTTCACTTTCATCCCAGCTATTTCGTTTCTTGATCAGCACATTAAAACTCCATCAAACCCGTAATCCATGCATTCAGTGCATAGATAAGGATGACGATCAACGCGATCCAATAACATCGTATCAAATTTTACGTGATACAAAATCAGACCTAAAACATGAAGAAGCTTATAGGCACTATTTTACCGCTGAAAATCATAAACACTGCCAAGCTCAAGTATCTGGGTTAATTCATCAAGCGCAGTGAAACATTCTTCCATCAAAGCAACATCACCAAGGTCTTCCGGCATCAAACGGTCTCGGTAATGTTTATTGATCCAGCTCGTCAATTCAGTAACACGTTCATCAGTAATAATAACTTTTGCGGTTAAGGCTTCGAGATCATCATCCGAAAGTACAACACGTTGGCGAAGGCATGCTGGACCACCACCGTTTCGCATACTTTGGCGCACTTCCATATAGTCCGCATTATTAATCGGTCCATTTGATGCCAGCATTTTATCAACAAAGGCTTTTGTGCTTGCTGTTTCTTCTACTTCTTTGGGTAAAATAAGTGTCATACCGCCCCGGTTCGATGGCGAGATAAGCTGGCTATTGAAAAGGTAGGATTTAATAGCATCCTCAAGCGGCACTTCACTTGATGGCACCTCGATAAATGTTAATTCCACATCCCCCATCGCGGCCTGAAGCTCTTTTTGTAAGGATACTGGATCAACAAATGCTTCTTCGTGATAGAAAAAGACATTTTTGTTAGATACGGCAACCACGTCATTATGGAATGCACCCGCATTAATCGCCTTTGGGTTTTGGCGGACAAAAACAGCTTTTCCATCCCGCACACCATGCTGACGAACAATTGCCCTACTGGCTTCATATGTTTGCCGCCCCGGAAACGTAAGATCTGTATTCGCTTCAAAAGCACGGCGACCATAAACATAAAGTGCCATACCCTCTTCGCCGTAATCAGCGCAGAACCGGTTATGGTTTGCCGCCCCCTCATCCCCCATATGGATACCACCTGAAAGCGGTTTGTGATGAGCAAAACGATCCCCTTTTGGGAAGATTGCTGCTAAAATACGTGCTGTTGTATCGGCCTCGATCGAACGATGATACATGGCCGCCAGATTAGCTGCGGTAAAATGTGTACGCCCATCCGTTGTATCTGGTGCAGGTGAAACCGTGGCTGCATTGGCTGTCCACATAGTACTCGCAGAAGATAGATTGGCAACAAGAGCTGGATTTTCACGCCACGCACTCGCCAAAATCTCGGCATCACTACCCGAAAACCCCAAACTTCGCAGCGTAGATAAATGAGGACGATCTTGAGGGGGAAGAACACCTTGCATCATGCCAAGACTACGCAGATGTTGCATTTTTTCCAAGCCTTGAAGCGCGCCTTCTTTGGGGTTTGCCACACCGCCTTTGTTACTCGCTGATGCCACATTGCCATAGCTAAGCCCGGCATAGTTATGTGTTAGACCAACCAGCCCATCAAAATTTACTTCCTGCCACTTAGTCATGGTTTCAATCCCCGTATGATTTATTTTTGATTATATCTTCAGTCCAGTTGGCAGCGCTGCAACCGTTACCTTGCCATCAGCCTGCTCCATAGACGCCACAGCATATGAGCAATAGTCCGCGGCATAATAAGCACTTGGCCTATGATTACCCGAGAGGCCAATACCACCAAACGGCGCTGTTGACGCTGCGCCTGTTGTTTGTTGATTCCAATTCACAATACCTGCACGCGAACGTGGGAAAAAATACTCATATAAATCAGCATTATCACTAATCAACCCAGCAGCAAGGCCAAACCGCGTATTATTAGCTTCCTGTATTGCAGCATCAAAATCATCAACCCTAATCAGTTGGAGCATAGGGCCAAAAACTTCTTCATCTGGCAGGTCTTTCACATTTGTTACATCCAGCAGCCCTGGCGATAAAAAGGCATCGCCGAGTGGTAGCTTCTTGACTTCACGTAAGACATTTGCCCCCTGATCAATCAAGTTTTTCTGTGCAGCTAATACCATGTCAGCGGCATGAGCGCTTACAATTGGCCCCATATAAGCCTGATCTTTATCACTCCAACTACCAACAGAGATACCATCAATACCCTTTAAAAGTTCATCAACAAATTCGTCACCCTCTTGGCCTTTGGGTACAATTAACCGCCGGGCACACGTACAACGTTGACCCGAGCTGATGAACGCCGACTGGATTGTCATCACTGCTGCTGCGCGGTTATCATTTACATCAGAAACGATAAGTGGATTATTGCCACCAAGCTCAAGAGCCTGAATAACCTCTGGCCGATCAGCAAGCTGACGGGCGATCAACTGCCCTGTACGAGCACTGCCTGTAAAGAGTAAGCCGTTTATACCCTTTGCACCTACAAGCGCGACACCAACATCACGGCCGCCTTGCACCAAGTTTAAGGCACCTTTGGGCAATCCTGCTTCTTCCCAGGTTTTTACCATCAATTCTGCAACAGCAGGGGTAATCTCACTTGGTTTAAATACAATGGTATTACCTGCGATAAGAGCTGGCACAATATGCCCATTAGGCAAATGTCCCGGAAAATTATAAGGGCCAAACACGGCCATTACACCGTGTGGACGGTGGGAAAGTTTCGCCTTAAGGGCTCCATTGAGGCTTTCTTTAAAGCCTGTGCGTTCTTCATAAGCCTTAATCGAAATCTCTATTTTATTAACCATTGCACCTGCTTCGCCGAGCGCATCCCACAAAACTTTACCAGCGTCCTGCGCAATTAACTCAGCCAAGTGCTCTTTCTTGTCTGCTAATAATTCAGAATATTTACGGGCAACTGTAATACGTTCTTCAAACGACGTGAGCGACCACGTCTTAAAAGCACGATTAGCGCTATGAACGGCTTCCTCTACTTGTTCAGCGCTAGCCTCTTTGCCTTGCCAAATTACTGCACCAGATGACGGGTCTACCGACTCAAAATTCGCACCAGCTCCTTCAAGCCATTGACCGCCAATATATAAACTCACGATTAAATTCCTTTAATTATAAACCCTATACTTTTGATAAAGCACTATTGATTAGCTGATTTTTCGCGCTCAATAGGTACATAGCGCATATCGTCACCGTTCTGGACCTGAAGAATTTCAGCGACATCACTCGGCACCCAAAACCCACTTGAAGTTTCAACAACATTAGTCATTGCGACACGGAAATCATTGATATCGGTTTTAGCGGCCAAATGTTTCGGGTCATGACTACTCCCCTCAACAGTGCCGCCCAGTTGGTCATGAACACTTCTGCGTACACTCCAGATACTCCACTTGTGTGCTTCCATTGTGGGGCCCCCATCAAAAATATCAACCGCACCAGAGAAATGAAATCCTTCTTTCTCAAGCAATCTTTTAGCAGGAGCCGCATTATCATGTGCTTTGCCGATAACATCTCGCGCAGCAGCAGGCAGAAGTGCGGTGTAAATAGGAAACTTTGGCATCAAATCAGCAATAAACTGACTATTACCAACACCATTAATACGATCAGCTTCATCAAAATCCATGCAGAAAAACTGGCGCCCAATTGCCTCCCAGAAAGGTGATATTTCCCTATCGTTAACCCACCCACGGATTTCAGCAATCATCTTGTCAGCAAAACGGTCGGGATGTGATGCAATTAAAAGATACCGCGACTTAGCAAGTAATTTACCAAGTTGGCCAACTCTATAATCCGGGTGCAAGAACAAGGTTGCAATTTCGCTTGCCCCAACAAAATCATTTGAAAGGTTAAGTAATTCGGTATCAACCCGCATTTCAGGCTCTTGGCTTACCTGCGTCTGATGTAGTAATCGATAACTATAGAAGGGTTTATCAAGCCCTATCCCGGTAATAATTGCACTGGTACCAACCAATTTATTTTTCTCAAGGTCCTCTAATACCAATAAATATCCGGTTTTAATATTTTTCAAATCAGCTGGGTCCGCAGCAAACGCTGTTACCGAATCTTCAATCTTCTTTGAAAGAACGGCTTCATCAGCAGGAAAGGTTGTCATTCCCGTGCCAGTTTGGGCCGCCAATCCCATCAACGCATCTAAATCTTCAGCGCGTGCTTGCCGAACAACAAACATAATCTTTCCCTCTATTATTAGTATTATTGTTTTTTCAAATTCATCACATCGTCCAGTTTTCCTGAAGCAAATGCATTTAATATCAAAGCTGATAATTTCGCTCTCTCAACAAAACTATCAACGAGGACAAACTCATCTGAACTATGGATCGAACCACCGCGAACACCCAAAGTATCAACGTTTGGCAGGCCAGCCGCTGCTAAATTATTACCTTCACAACAACCACCTGTAGCAACATAATTAATATTAATACCAAGGTCATTTCCGCATACCTTGATAAGGTCCATCAATTTCAGATTTGCATCACTTAACACCTTCGGCGGGCGGTTAATGCCGCCATGCAAACTGATCGAATAACCATCACGCGAATTCCAGTCATCAATAATAGCGTCAAGTTTACCCTGAAACCAATCACCATCTTCTGCGGCTTTAAGGCGTACATTAAACCGGCACCAAGCCATATCCGGCACAATATTAGGAGCAACACCACCGCTGATAACGGCTGGATTCACTGTCAACTCCGGCCGTCCGTCGGTTAGTTCAGATAAATCAGCAATTATTCGAGATAAAGCAACAACAGCATTACGGCCTTCATGAAACTCACGCCCAGCATGCGTTGCCTTACCTCTTACAACAATAGTGTAATTGCCACTTCCTTTGCGCGCTCCCGCAAGCGTACCATCTGCAAGCGCAGGTTCATAAGTAAGCCCTATATCAGCGGCTTTAGCCCTTTCCATTAAAATCGGACCGGACTTTAAAGAGCCAGTTTCTTCGTCAGGAGACAAGATTACTTCCCACCCAATACTACCTGCGAATGGACCACTTTCAAATGTTAAAAGTGCATGTAGCATAACAATAATGCCACCCTTCATATCAGCAACACCCGGGCCATTTAACGTATTATCATCGAGCCACTGGCTAGTTTGAAAGTCACTATCAACCGGGAATACTGTATCAGTATGACCAGTTAATAAAACACGGCGATTTGCCGCCGGATTTTTGTATATACGAAGTGAGCGACCATTTTTAACTGTCTCAACATCGCCTTGTTGATTGACGCTTTCACCATCACCAAGCGCAATAAATTCCACCTCTGCACCAAGAGGCTCAAACGCTTCTACAATTTCCGCTTCCATTACTTGCAGGCCATCAAGGTTCCGGCTGCCGCTATTGATTGCAGACCATTTTTGAACAAGCGCAATCATATCATCACGCTTGTTATCCAGAGACTGCAACGATACGTTTAGAGCTTCCCGGTCGGAAATTGAGTCAACAATTGAATTCATTCAAAATCACCAATAAAGATATAATTGTTATAGATGGTCATATATTCTAACTACGCTCGCGCGCCTTAGAGGTCAAGTTTAGTGATCATTCAGATATCGGCAAATATGTATAGCCAAATCGAATCAAACGTTATACATTAACATTATACAGATAACGCATACACATGATATAAACTTAGGTATATTCTGGAACTATCCCTGCAAGTCGTCGCGTTAAACTAACCGTTTACCGCAAGTAACAAAACCAAGGACGAAAAGCACCTATAATCGGGAGCACAATTAATAATATAAAATATTCAATATTGAAATTTAGTATCAAAATACCAAGTACATCAGATACATTTTCATATAATGAATAAAAATCATAGAACTCTCGGGTTCATAAGAGCCACAAGGCCAACACACACGACAACACCAATTTGGTATTTTAAAGCGAGGAAACAATGAAAGCATTAATAGTAGACGGTGAAGAAATATATAGACTTTCAATGAAAGAAGTTATTTCTACTGCCGCAAATTTCAGTGAAATTCTTGAAGCCGGTAGCGAACACGACTTTCTTTCCATGACAGCACGGCACGATGTATTTGACTTAATTGTATTGCAACCAGCAAGCCTGCAAGACGATGGTCAAAATTGTCTGAAACTGGTAAATAGACTTTACCCCAACACCAAAGTTGTCAGCATTGGTACAAACTCTAATTACAGTGCAAGTTCAAAAGATTCGAACATAACATTTATGCCAAGAACAGCCTCAATCCATGATATGGTGTCCGCTATCCAACACGCCCTCAAACTACCTATTGATAGCTATCGCGGGCAAGCAAACCAGCAACATGTTAAACAAACAAATGTTTCCGGCTTGCTTAAAACCGAGTTTAATAAGTTTAAAACCCAAATTGTTCAAAATGGCGAAGCCAAAAATTCAGTCGACTTGAAACGATTATCCTACCGCCAGCGACAAATTCTGGCTATGGCAGCCGATGGCCTGCCAAATAAAGAAATAGCAGCACGCTTGAATATTGCTGAAGGCACTGTAAAAGCGCATATGCATTCAATATTTAAAGTACTGGGCGTGTCAAATCGCACTCAGGCGGTAATCCGATACGGGGCGTCTGGAGGCTCTTCAAGTCTCTCACAGCAGAAGTCGCCAAGCTGGCAACAAATGACCGTTGCATAAGCTTTAACTACCCTAAAATATCAAAGGACGTCTAATCATTTTAGACGTCCTTTCTTTCTCGTGTCCTTTACTCAATAACTAAAGTTGACCAGATAACTTTTTAATCACAGCGGAGAAGTCCATTCCACCATGACCTTCGCTATCCATGGTGCTGTATATTTCCGCCGATACGCGCCCGAGCGGAGTATTTGCATTCACACTTTCAACAGCCTCCATCGCAAGCTTGAGGTCCTTAAGCATAAGGTTTGCGGCAAAACCTGGCGCATAATCATTGTTTGCTGGTGATGTTGGCACTGGCCCCGGTACAGGACAATAACTGGTCAAAGACCAACATTGACCCGAGGCATTTGACGCTACATCAAACAAAACCTGGTCATCAAGGCCAAGTGCACGACCGAGGTTAAATGCCTCAGATGTTCCAATCATTGAAATCGCAAGCAGCATATTATTACAGATTTTGGCAGCCTGACCATTACCGCTGCCCCCTGTATGGACAATCTTGGCGCCCATCGGATCCAATATCGGTTTCGCTCGCTCAAAGGTAGCGACATCGCCGCCCACCATAAACGCAAGCGTACCCGCCGCTGCACCACCAACGCCGCCAGACACTGGGGCGTCTATCATTTCAAAACCATTTGCTTTCGCACTTTCAGCAACAGACCGTGCGCTCGCAACATCAATTGTAGAACTATCGATCATCAAAACGCCTGGCTTTGCAGACGCGAAAACACCGCCATCACCTTCATACACAGTTTTAACAATTGCCCCAGAAGGCAGCATAGTCACAACAACATCAACGTCATTAACTGCCGCTAAAATCGTGTCAAAGGCTTCACCGCCAGCATCCACTATGGCCGAGCGTGCATCTTCGCTCAAATCAAAGCCCTTCACTTTAAAACCCGCTTTGATCAGGTTTTTCGCCATAGGAAGGCCCATATTTCCAAGGCCGATGAAAGCTATTGTCTGTGTCATACCCAATTCCTTAATTTCCAACTCTTAACTTAAATTTAGCTCTTCACCAGCAATAGCAAATGCTTTGAAATGCCTTTCCACATCACCACCACTAATTTCAGACAAAGATGATGGTACCCAGTTTGGTGTATGGTCTTTATCGATCAAAATAGCTCTGACACCTTCGTGGAAATCATTACCTTCCATCGCACGGCAAACAACTCGGAACTCCATCTGCATATTATCCCGGAACCGCTCTGCGGTCGCACCACGTTTAAGTTGTTCAAATGTGATCAAAAGCGACATCGGTGATTTTGATTGTAGAATAGAGAGCTGCTTCTGCGCCCATTCACTTTCATCATTTGTAAGACTTAATAGAATATCGTCCAATTTTATCGCATCAAAATGATCATCGATCATATCCATTACAGGTACAATCGGTGCTGGCTCAGGGTCAGTATGGAATTCTTTTAAGATAGCATCGACATCATCATTATTTGTAATTTCAGAAGTTGCTAGCCGATCAATGATTGCCTCTACTTTGTCAGAACCAGTGACATGGCTTGCAATACCAAGTGCATAAAGGTCAGCAGCTTTGGCGCGTGCACCTGTTAGCGCCAGATACATGCCGCTCTCACCCGGTAAGCGCGGCAAGAACCAACCACCACCAACGTCGGGGAACAAACCAAGGCCAGTTTCCGGCATCGCAAAAAGTGTTTTTTCAGTTGCAACCCAAAAATCACCCGGGATTGAGACACCAACACCGCCGCCCATCGTAATACCGTCAACTAAACTGATATAGGGTTTCGGGAACTCATCTATAAGTACATTCATGACATATTCGTCATGGAAAAAGTCGCGCCATTCTTTCGAGCCATCTTTGAATGACAGAGATACTTTCACCACATCACCGCCGGCGCAAAATGCTTTTTCACCTGTGCCGATCACAACAACTGCCTGCACAGAAGGCGAAATTGCCCACTCACGTAGTTGCTTCGTGATCAACACACACATATTATGGGTGAGGCTGTTGAGCGCCTTTGGCCGATTCAAGGTAATCAGGCCAATATTACCGCGATTTTCAAATAATACTTCTGCGTCATTCATCATTTAATCCTTCAAAAGCTCACGGCTGATTACAACGCGCATGATCTCATTGGTTCCTTCCAAAATTTGGTGAACCCTAAGGTCGCGTAAAATCCGCTCTATCGGGTAATCCATCAGGTACCCATATCCGCCATGAAGCTGAAGCGAATGATTTACCACATCAAAGCACGTGTCGGTTACAAACCGTTTCGCCATCGCAGCAGCCGAGCCCGCATCCGGTGCTTTTTCACTAACCTTCTGCGCCGCACCATATAAAAGCAGGCGCGCTGCTTCTAATTCTGTTGCCATATCTGCAAGCTTGAATTGGCTCGCCTGAAAATCAGCAATTGCTTTGCCGAATTGTTTCCGCTCTTTGGTATAGGTAACCGCTTCATCGAGTGCACGCTGGGCACCACCAAGCGAGCACGCGGCAATATTCAGCCGCCCGCCATCTAAGCCCTGCATAGCAATCTTAAATCCCTGCCCTTCAGAACCAATAAGATTTTCTGTAGGTATCCGGCAATCATCAAACATTACTGCTGACGTTGGCTGACTGTGCCAGCCAAGCTTCTTTTCCTGCGCACCAAACGACAGACCAGGCGTGCCCTTCTCAACCACAAAGCAGCTAATACCGCGTGCCCCATCATCGCTCGTCCGCGCCATCACTATATAAAGGTCCGATGTACCACCACCGGAGATAAAAGCCTTGGCACCATTCAGAATATACTCGTCACCCTCACGCTTTGCTGTGGTTTTCAGGGACGCAGCATCTGAACCAGCCGCAGGTTCAGTGAGGCAATAGCTTGCCATTTTATTGAGCGTTACAAGATCACCTAACCATTTATCACGGTGTGTTTCATTTCCGAAACAATCGATCATCCAGGTAGCCATATTATGGATCGAGATCATCGCCGCTGTTGAAGGACACCCCCTTGAGAGCTGCTCAAAGATTAACACACTATCAACCCGAGTTAAGCCACAACCACCAGCTTCTTCACTCGTGTAAATACTGCCAAAACCTAGCTCACCTGCTGCTAGTGCAACGTCACGCGGCCATATTTTTTCTTCATCCCACTTATGAGCCTCAGGCACAATAAGGTCATTCGTAAAATTACGCGCCATATCCTGAATAGCACGTTGATCTTCATTTAATTTAAAGTCCAAGATTACCCCCTTGGTTCTTTCTATAATTTTGCCGTACTCAATACGGATACAATATGGACAAAGGGCGAGAAAACCCGCCCTTTATTTTCAGTTATTTGTCGATACGGTTACCGTTCGCATCCCAGACTTCGATATTATCAAAGCCTATTGCACGAATACCCGCTTCGATTTTACTGCGGTCACCAACGATCAACCATGTCATTTGATCAGGATGCATATAATCCTGTGCAGCTTTATGTACTGTTGGAAGATCAAGCGCATCATAACGATCTTTCAATTTCACAACATAATCATTGCTGCGGCCAAACCGTTGGTTAGATAGCAAATTGCCCAGAACCGCATTGGATGTTTCAAACTGGCCAGGAAGGCTGTTTGTATTATTGTTACGCGAGTTATCAAGCTCGTCCTGACGCGCAGGTGCGTCACTAAGGTAACCTGCAAATTCCTTCTGAAGCTCCAGGATAGACTCTTTGGTTTTATCTGTCTGCACTGGCGCAAAGGCAAGCCACATAGCCTGACCACGTGCATCTAGTTTAATTGTACTGGCGCCATAAGACCAACCCTTGTCTTCACGCAGATTCATATTAACGCGTGCCGTAAACGCACCACCAATAATATCATTTGCTGCCGTAAGTGCGAGATCATCAGCATTACCAGTTGATGGGAACAAGTGACCCGCCAAAATAAAGGATTGCGGAGAACCCGGTTTGTCCATAATCACAATGCGTGCAGTATCCGGGATTGAAACAGTGTCAATGTTTTTAACCGGAATTGTTGAAGTTGGTGCCTTCCAGCTACCAAATGCCTTCTCTAATGCAGGCACTGCTTCCTCTAATGTTACATCACCGACAATAAAGAGGGTTGCATTATCAGGGCGTAACCAATCCTTATGAAACTTGATAAGATCACTAGTGGTCATTGAATTAACAGCATCCACGGTACCTGTGCCAGTGAAAGGCGCGCCATATGCATGGTCTGCACCATAGATCAACGGCGGTAAGTTACGGAGTGCAAGGCCAATTGGTTGCGCTTTTTCCTGCTGAATACGTGCAAGACGAAGCTGCTTTTGGCGCGCAAACTCACCCTCATCAAACGCTGGGTTACGAACGACATCAGCAAACAGATCAAGCGATTCTTTTAAGTTGGTCTTCAAAGCAGACATCCGAACCTGGCTCATATCCAGATTTGATTGGGTATTAATTGTTGCGCCCAATCCTTCAGATTCCGCTGCAATCTCCAGTGCGCTCCGCTTTTTAGTGCCCTCATCTAGCATATCAAGCGTCAGGCTTGCAGTGCCAGGCGCCCTACCAAAGTCGGCTGCATAACCAGCGTCAAACTGAAGCGCCATGTTAACAACCGGCACTGTTGTCCGGTTTGCAAGCACAACTTTCATACCATTCTTGAGCGTTGCCTCACGAATTTCAGGGAAGGTCAATCCCGGTAAATTACCAACCTCAGGTAACTTAGTCCGATCAACCGTACTTTCAGCAACTTGATATTGACCATAAGGCTTAACCGTAAGCTGGTAATATCCTTTACCCAACCATTCTTTAAAGACAGCTTTAATATCATCTGTGGTCGCAGCATTCATCGAATTCAATGATTTTTCAGCAAAACCCGGGTCACCAGTATAAAGCTCACCCTGAGCAAGCGCAGTTGCTTTACCATTAAAGCCGCCAATTTGCTCCAACCCACGAATGATTCTAGCTGAAATCTTAGTCTTAGAGCGTTTAATTTCATCTACTGTTGGGCCGTCTGCAAGAAACTTCTCTAATTCAGCATTGATCAACCGCTCAGCCTCAACAGGGTCGCTACCATCCTTAAGCGTTACTTGAACTTCAAACATGCTCGCAAGCTCAAACTGCTGAACAGACACATTCACATTAGATGCAAGCTGATTATTAAATACAAGTGCTTGATAAAGGCGGGAGTTTTTACCGCCACCAAGTATATCAGCCGCAAGGCGCAACTGCTGTACATCAGAGGAAGCCCTTGGTGCGACAGCCCAATTACGATAAATTCGAACTTGCGGCGCAGATTGGTCGACCATCTCTTCAATGGTGTTCTCGGTGCGGGTTGGGACCCATGCTTTGTGGTGGCGAAGTGCTGGACCTGCTGGAATATCGCCAAAATATTTCTGCGCCAGCTCCTTAGCCTTCTCAACCGTTACATCACCTGCAAGAACAAGAACCGTGTTTGCAGACCCATAATATTCCTTGAACCAACTCTGCACGTCCTCAAGCGACGCTGCATCCAAATCTTCCATGGAACCAATAGTTGAATGACGATAAGGATGGCCTGGTGGGAACAACCCCTCTAACTGACGATATTCAACCGTTCCGTATGGCTGATTATCACCTTGTCGCTTTTCATTTTGCACAACACCGCGCTGCTCATCGAGGCGCTCCTGTGTTACTGCACCGAGCAAATGCCCCATCCGGTCTGATTCCATCCAAAGCGCCATTTCAAGCGCAGGTGTCGGGACATTTTCAAAATAATTTGTGCGGTCAAACCATGTTGTACCGTTCATACCTGTGGCACCAACCGCTTCAAATGGTTTGAAATATTCATCATTATAATTTTCTGACCCGTTAAACATTAAATGCTCAAACAAGTGTGCGAACCCGCTACGCCCTTCCGGCTCATCTTTTGAACCAACATGATACCAAACCCCAACAGCAACGATTGGCGCCTTGTGGTCTTCATGCACGATCACGCGCAGGCCATTATCAAGCGTGAATTTCTCATAAGGTATTTTGGCTTCAATGCCGGGAGATGTATTTTTTTCTGCACTCGCAGGCAATGTGAGCGCGCCCGCCGTTAGTGCTGTAGCTGTCATAAGTGATACAAGTATTTTTCTGATTTGCACCCTATCTATCCTCCACAAGATTATTGACAAAAGTAATTATTATTTTTTTTAATCGAAACTCAAACATTCAAGGTCGGGAATAACCCCGACCTTGATATACTGGACTATAACTTAGCTATTCAATGTTGGAATTACAAACTCTGCACCAGACCTGATGCCCGTTGGCCAGCGTGATGTAACTGTCTTGGTTTTTGTGAAGAAACGGACACCTTCCGTACCATGCTGGTTAATGTCACCAAAGGCTGAGCTTTTCCAGCCGCCAAATGTATGGAAAGCAAGCGGCACAGGTATAGGAACATTAACACCAACCATTCCCACTTCAACACGATTCACATATTCACGCGCCGTATCACCGTCACGAGTATAGATTGTTGTACCATTACCGAACTCATGATTTGTCGGCAAAGCAATCGCTTCATCAAAGCTTTCTGCCCGCATAATCTGAAGTGTTGGGCCAAAGATTTCTTCTTTATATGAACGCATTTCGGGTTTCACATTATCAAAGAGTGACCCGCCCATATAATAACCTTTTTCAAAGCCTTGCATGTTGTATTCAAACTTACGTCCATCGACTACAATGCTTGTCCCTTCCTGTTCCGCCAGATCAAGATAGCCACGAACCTTTGCAAGGTGATCAGCGGTTACAAGTGGCCCCATCTCGGCCTGCGGGTCCATAGCATGGCCGATCCTAAGTGCCTCTACACGTGGTTTCAGCATTTCGACCATCTTATCGGCAACAGCCTTGCCTACAGGTACAGCAACAGAGATCGCCATACAGCGCTCGCCCGCAGAACCGTAAGCTGCTCCTACAAGGGCATCCGTTACTTGGTCAAGATCAGCGTCTGGCATGACAACCATGTGGTTTTTAGCACCGCCCATTGCCTGGCAACGTTTGCCATGTGCAGTTGATGTTGCATATACATATTGAGCAATTGGCGTAGACCCAACAAAAGAAACAGCTTTCACGCGCGGGTCTGTACAAACCGTGTCAACAGCTTCCTTATCACCGTTCACCACATTAAATACACCGTCTGGTAAACCAGCTTCTTTCCAAAGGTCTGCAAACATTAATGTAACACTTGGATCTTTTTCCGATGGTTTAAGAATGAATGTGTTACCGCAAGCAATCGCCATACAGCTCATCCAAAGCGGAATCATTGCCGGGAAATTAAAAGGCGTAATTCCAGCAACAACACCAAGCGGTTTACGCATGGAATACATATCAATGCCTGTTGAAACATTATCGCTATATTCCCCCTTAATCAGATGTGGAATACCTGTTGCAAATTCTGCAACTTCCAAGCCGCGCTGCACATCGCCTTGTGCATCGGAAAATACCTTACCGTGCTCACTTGACAGAACCTCGGCAAGCTTATCTTTCTCGCGGTAAAGAATATGAACAAGATTTTGAAGTACACGAGCACGTTTAACGACAGACGTTGCAGCCCATTCTGGAAAAGCCGCCTCAGCATTTGCAATTGCCGCTTCAACCTCTTCTTTGCTAGCCAGAGCTACTTTACCTTGTTGTTCACCAGTTGACGGATTAAAAATTGGCCCGAAACGACCGGATGTACCCTCAACAGATTTTCCACCGATATAATGATGACGATTATACATAACTTTCTCCAGACTTTGAACACCCGGCGATAGATACCCGGATGCGTGCTATACCCCATATTTTAAAATTGATGGGACTATATACTATGCATACTTGCACGTCACTCAGAAGTTATGCATATTTAAATGTGCAAAAATACACAGGTGACTTAAATGTTCAATTGGGATGATCTGCGGTTTTTTCTGGAACTTGCGCGCAGAAACAAACTTTCAAAAGCTGCACTGAGATTAGGCGTTGAGCATACAACTGTTGCACGGCGCATTGCGGCGCTGGAAACGAAATTAAACCTTACGCTTTTTAAACGTATAAACCGCAGCTATCAACTAACTGACGAAGGCAGAAAACTACTTCTTCATGCAGAAGCAATGGAGAAAAACTCGTTGTCGCTTTTAAGCGAACTTGAACAAACAGAAACAAACCTTGAAGGCAAAATACGCGTTGCAACCCCAGAAGCCTTTGGAAGTCAGTTCCTGGCGAAACACTGCCATGCATTTCAAAAATATTACCCTGGCATATTGTTCGAGCTTGTCGCGGAAACAACAAATATGACAATAAACAGACGTGACGCAGATATTGCCATCACACTCGCCAAACCTGAAAGAGGGCGGTTAAAAACTATCAAAGCCGGCAGCTACCGCCTAAGGTTATACGCCGCCCCAAGTTACTTGCAAGGGCACCCACCAATAGTAAGGTTGACAGATCTTAATCAACATAATTTCATATGGTACGTCGATGACCTTTTACCCATACCGGAACTCCATATTCTCGATAAGGCAATTCAAAATCCAAACATTGTTTTCAGTTCAACAAATCTAACCGCACAGGCAAACGCCGCAGATAAAGGCCTTGGAATTGCACTCCTTCCCTGCTTTGTCGGCGATCAAATACAGGGCCTAACCACCGTTTTACCTGGAGAACTCTCTATTATGAGAGATTTATGGTTATCTGTGCATGAAGACCAATCTAATCAACCTGTTGTGGATAAGGCGAGGTTATTTTTATCAAATTTGATCGCAAGTGAACGCCGAACATTAATTGGTACATAGCCATAAAGCATACTATGGATTTTATCTGCCCCTGACATTTACAAGGGCATAAACAGGCACCTATTTCTTTATGCCTGTATGGTTGAAGCTTGCTCTTTCAATTCAGCGATAGTTTGCTGCATGCTTAATCGCTTACCTTCATAACGATGGCCAAAGCGCTGCTCTGTACTTTGAGCAAACCCACCTTTTGGCATAAAACCGACTGTCACTTTCTCATCTGCAACAAACTTCTGAAGAAGCAAAAACAAAGCAGCCTGATCAGCATAGACAATTGACCAATTTTGCGGAATGTTCCGCTGATATATCTTGATGAGATAACTACTTAAAGCGCACGCATACCTTTTGCCTGCATCAGTTGCCTTAATAGACAGATACCCGCCAGCTAAATTCCCCCACGGCAAACGCCAAAAGCCAGTATTTTTACGCCACACCCAACTACTGATCATCACATCATTATCCGTAAAATCACTAATAGTATCAATTGTTGCGGTTAACCAACCATCAACATCTGTGATGGTCACACCCGAATACATTTCAAAATACTCAGGTAAATATATATACCGGGAGCAAATAGTGATCCCACTTCGGTTATGTGCAGCAGGGTTTTTACGCAGACTATTATTCTCTTCCAACGAATAATTTATACGAACATTATAGCGAACTTCCCACTCATGAAACAGTGCTGACAATTCATCAGTATTGGTTTCTATATTGACGAGATGGAAGTGTATCAATGCGTCGGCATTAACGATTCCAATAATCTCACAATATAGTTCTGCATAATGGGTGAAATAACTTTGCTCACACGATACTAATAATGCGTGTTCATGTTTTTTTGGATGAACATAAATATGTTCAATACTGGAAACCTCTTTATATGCATGAAACTTACCGTCATATTCCCTTGTAAGGTCATCGGACAACAACAGTAAAATTTTCGCCTGCTCAAAGACCGGTGTGAAAAATTCACTATGATCAACTATATCTGTATATAAAGGAAGCGCCTCACCCCACGCACCTTTCAAAGCATATTGATGAGCTGACAAAAGAGTTTCAGATGATCTGGACAGCTTTAGAAATTCACTGAATACGGATGAAGTAGAGATTTTCTCCAACCGTTCATTAAGGACTTCTGGCTTGTTAACATAAGAAGGCATTGCTTGCATATAAATGGCACGCACATGAAACTCAAAAATCAATTGCTGCGCACGAAACTGTTGCACTTCCTCTTCTATAACGATGGATGATTGGGAAAAAACATCAAACGACCATTCTTCTAAAAGTTTCCAGCGTTTATCAACGTACGCAAACTGAAGTAGTTCTAATTGGTAGAGAAATTCAAGCGAGGAAAAAGAAAATTCAAACTGTTGTATAGCATCAAAAAGATCGGAAAGCGTTGCAATACCATTTGATTGCGTTCGCACTTTAACTGCATATGTTTCTATTAATTTTAGAATAGGGTCTTTCGACACTTCAGCCCTTTTCAAACTAGATAATTTATCCGAAAATTCACGTTGATGCCAAAGATCCCAGGGCCAAACATAATCACGATAAGACAGTATCTCCCAACTTTGAAGAAACATCAGAATATCCTTAACATGACCAAGCTTTGATATCGTATCCAATGATGCGGTATGTGATATCCCTTTATTCTTTTCATTAGGACCTGACATCCCAGCTTGTATTTTTTTTATAAGTTTCTTCACTGTCTGCAATCTTCTTAAAAATAGCTCGAAGCCATAACGTATATAACAATTAAATACAGCTTTAATTCAACGGGGAATCGCAGTTACACAAGGCCTGTATAAACCTCGTAACTATATTCCCAATTAAAATTATTGCGTTTTATATTTACCTTCAAAAATTTGAAAATCATGCTCCAGCGTATTTAGAATTTCTTGCTTCCTGTTCTTTGGCAAGAATGCGTAAATGATGCTGTTCCGCGATAATTGTTTCATCTCACTATATGAAATATCATGCTCTGTTACCGCACGCATATATTCATATGTTAGATCAATCCGTGAAACGCCTTCATCATCTGTAGAAAGCGCCGTTGGAACACCGGCTTTCCGATATAAAGACCAAGGGTGCGCACTGCCTTTAACACCTAATATGACATCATTACTGGTTAGGTTTATTTCTACCATCACCCCCTTTTTACGCATATCAGCAAGCAAGCCAGCACTATCGTGCTCATAAGCGATGGCAATACCATGCCCAATACGCTTAGCATGCCCAATTTCTATCGCCTCACGAATATGGAATTTGAGTTGCTTTGGCCTGACAAGGCCTAAAATAAGTTCTCCTGCATGAAGCGTAATATTGCGTTCCCCTTTGGCCTGATAAAGATAATCAATCATGCGCATATGATATGTATAATCACGCAGCGCGAGATACCCATCTTCCGGTGCGACTAAATTAAGCCCTACGTAACCACCCTCATCGGCCATCAATTCCCAACCAAGGATAATCTGTGCAAATACAACTGCCGGTGAAAACTCGCGAACAACCTGATGGATAAACTTAATCTCAACCGAACACCCTGATGAGGCTGCTTCCGTATCGCACTTTTGCAACCTTAACCTATTAGTGAATGCTTCATTTCTTGCTGCCCGCGCATTGGCAAGGAGTGACGGCATAGCCTGCCCAAATGGCCCTTGCATTAAAATTTCATAATCCTTAGCAGGGTCACCCGTCAATTCAATCGCGGACAACATCCCAATTAACTCACCCAGTACGGGTGTTTGCATCAATTCCAGATACTTGATATTTTGTGAGGCCGCCCGGTCGCTAAGTGCAACCAGCATATCAGCCAATCGCGAAGGCTTAACCATCATTCTCTGGAAAGTTACAAAAAACTGGTCATGCCCTGACCATCCAAGTTCAGGATAATAACTTCTAACACTTAGGGCATTGATAATACGGCGACGTTCATTGGCATCCAGTAAAACATCCTGCGCACTCGACCATCCATCACTAGAACAGTCCCCTTTATCGTCTAGTCCAATTGAGGGTGTTTCAAGAAAAACGCACAGCCCATCTTCTACCGCCCAGTCAAGCATAGTTTCAGCATAGACAGCACCTGACAAGTGATTGTGCAAATCACCGCCTTTTGGGAACTCTTGCATAAATTGCCGGAGTTTTGCTCGCTCATTTTTGATACTTTGCAGATAGCTTGCAGCAGACTCTTCATCAGCATAAGAATAGCCAACACTCAATGAGTGAAATATTAGCAAGGTAATCGCTATTATATATGTATTTCGCATTATTTAACCCCTTTTATAGGTACAGTAAGCCAAGTTGGTGCCCCTTACAACGCTGACTATTATGAAACAATGCTGGACTATGCACATAAAGATGATTAGTTGGTTTATTGTATAAAGGTTCAGGATATTCACAGTATGGCAAAGCTATATTTTTACTATTCCGCCATGAACGCGGGGAAAACTACCACACTTTTGCAGTCAAGCTTTAACTACCGCGAACGTGGCATGAATACCATGTTATTCACGGCAAAAATTGACGATCGTTACGGCGACCCAGTTATTACCTCCAGAATTGGAATCACCGCTGAAGCTAATATTTTTAGCGAAGAAACAGACTTGTTTTCTATCGTTGCAGATTCAATTAAAAACCGCCCGTTGCATTGCATTCTTGTTGATGAGGCTCAATTCCTGAACAAAGATCAAGTATTCCAATTGGCAGCAATCGCTGACTCGTTAAAAATTCCGGTTCTATGTTATGGCTTACGTACAGACTTTCAGGCAAATTTATTCGAGGGTAGCAAATGGCTTTTAGCTTTAGCTGACGAAATGAACGAGCTTAAAACCATTTGTACGTGTGGGAAAAAAGCCAGCATGAACCTACGAATTGACGCAAATGGTAATGCAGTCAAAGAAGGTGCATCAATCGAGATTGGCGGGAATGATCGATATATTGCCTTGTGTAGAAAACACTTTATAGAAAAGCTATACGGCCCAGCTAACTCGAAATAGCCAGACCGTATACAACTACATTTTAGCCCATAACTGACTTCAGTTCGAGGAAGTCTGCAAATGCATGAGGCCCCCATTCGCGGCCATTACCCGATTGTTTGTAGCCACCAAACGGGGCCATTAAATCATTACGCGCGCCATTAATTAAAACCATACCTGTCCGCAGTTTCGCTGCAACACGGCGTGCGCGCTCAGGATCACCGGACTGCACAGCACCTGACAAACCGAAAGGACTATCATTCGCAATCCGAATGGCATCCTCTTCATCCTCATACCCCATGATTGAAAGGACAGGGCCAAACACTTCTTCCTTCGCAATCGTCATGTCTGGGGTAACACCAGAGAAGACCGTTGGCTTCACATAAAACCCTTCAATCGGTGCAGTTTCTGGGCGGTCAGGGCCACCTGCGACCAACGTTGCTCCTTCATCAATAGCTTCCTGGATCATGTGTCCAACTTTTTTATACTGAATTTCATGAGCAATCGGCCCCATTGTGGTTGCGGCATCTTGCGGATCACCGGACACTACTGACTCAATTGCCTTAGCCGCAACCTGCGATGCCAATTCTACTTTGTCATGAGGCACCAACATCCGACTAAGCGCGGTGCAAGTTTGCCCTGTATTGGTCATAACACCAACGACACTGCGCGCGACCACCTTTTCAAAGTCAGCATCATCAAGCACGATATTTGCCGATTTTCCGCCCAATTCCTGCGTAACACGCTTAATCGTTTTCGCAGCATTCGCCTGAACCGCAGCACCCGCACGACCAGACCCAGTAATTGAAATCATATCAATATCAGGATGCAGCGACATCGCTTCACCAACTGTTGGCCCTTCACCGTAAACGACATTGTAAACACCCGCAGGCACACCAGCCTTATGCATAATTTCCGTAAACAACTGCGCACTGTAGGGTGTAACTTCACTTGGCTTCAATACCATCGTACAACCCGTTGCAATTGCCGGAGCCACTTTGCAAGTAATCTGATTAATCGGCCAATTCCAAGGGGTGATCATACCAACAACACCAATCGGCTCTTTCCTAACTGTTGCCTGACCGAGCTTTTCATCAAAACTATATGTTTTAAGAACTTCAATAGCTGTCATCAAATGGCCAAGGCCAGAGGGTGCATGCGCACCTTCTGCCCATGCTTTCGGCGCTCCCATTTCAAGCGTGATAACTTCTGCCATTTCACCCATACGAACCTGATATTCAGCAACAATATTTTGTAAAAGTTCGAGGCGGTCACTAACACTGGAAAAACCAAATACCTCAAAGGCTTTCCGGGCAGCAGCAACTGCTGCATCAACGTCGCCGTCATTACCCAGCGCCATCTCACCTGACTTCTGCGCATTTGCCGGATTAATGATGTCACGTCGCTCAACACCCAAGGGGTCAACCCAGTCACCACCAATATAATGTTTATCCAAAATACGCATACTCTTATTCCTTATGATTAATCGCACTAAAACGCGGTTTCACTGCCCGTATTCTTTAACATACGTTTTCGCCATAAATTAGGGAAAAATCGCTGGAAACGATCAACAAATTTTGCATCCTTTCCAACCAAAATTCGGTATTTTGATGACCTGACACCGTCAAGAATAATTTCTGCGGCACGTTTGGGCGTCGTAATGGCCATTGTCTCAAATCTTTTTTGCATATCTGCAGGGTCAATCGTGCCGTTTTTGTTATTTAGCTGACGACCATTTTTGACGATACCAGTATCCACACCGCCCGGATGTACCGAATGAATTTGAACACCCGAGTCTTTAAGGTCATAGTGCATGGATTCGTTAAACCCCTTCACTGCATGCTTGGCAGCGCAGTAAGCCGATTGGCCCGGCACCCCAATATGACCAAAAATACTTGATACATTGATGATATGGCCACTTCCGCGCTCAAGCATTTTCGGCAAAACTGCTTTGGTGCCATGAACCACCCCCCAGAAATTGATATCCATCAACCATTCAAAATCATCATAAGTCATTGTATCGATATTGTCAGTCAGTGAAACACCAGCATTATTGAATATCGCATCAATATCACCAATCTTCTGCTCTGCATCAGCAACAGTGTCAAAGACTTGACTTTTGCTTGCTACATCCAATTTTTGGTAATGAACGTTGACCTGTTTTGACTTTAACTCTTTTGCGACACCTTCAAGAGCTTCTTCATTAATATCCGTGAGATAAAGGGATACACCTTCACTGGCAAGCTGTTCAGCAAGCGCTTTACCAATCCCAGATGCAGCACCTGTAATAAAGGCAGTTTTAATACCAGCCAATTCAACCTCCTATGACTTCCAATATTTAGCAAAGTGATTTGCCATTTCGGTAATTGCTTTACGGCCCTCGGGCACAACAGCCGCACTCATCGGCCAGACGTGATGCATATTTTTCCAGACCTTACTTTCATTAGTGGCGTCACTTTCTTTCAACTTTTCTTGCAAACGTAACGAGTCACTCAATAAAATTTCACCTGAGCCAACCTGAATTAATACAGGCGGTAAATTTGACTGATCTGCAAATAACGGGGACACACGCGGATCATCAATTGCCAAGTCACCTCGAAACATTTCGCCTGCAATAGCTACCCCTCTCGGGTCGAGCATAACTTCTGTTTTATTGTTAGTTGTGATGCTATCGCCGCTTCCTGTCAGGTCCAACCAAGGTGATATAAGACTGATCGCTTGTAACGAAGGTTTTGCCAAATCCCTAATTTGATGTGCCGTAGCAAGGGCCAAATGACCGCCAGCAGAATCGCCTGCAATCACAATTCCATTCGACGCATATTCATGACCGCATAAATAATCGTATGCTTTCAACGCCTCTTCTGTTTGGGTAGGGCATACCTTTTCCGGTGCTAAAGTGTAATCAATCAGGAATACACGTGCTTGATTTGCAACCGACAGTCTCCAGGCAAATTCACTATATTGCCGTGGTCCACCCCAAACATATCCGCCGCCATGACAGTAAAATATGACCCGGCCTTTGGGTGTTCCAGGTGCGTATACCCAGTCCCCTTTAAAACCCTCGCCTTCAATATTTTCAACAATTGTATCGCTCGGTGCTTTTGGCATCCGACTTTCACCTGCGATCAGTGTTTTCGGAAAATGAGCAGCCACTTCATCATCTGTAGCGTGAGGACCTAATGGATCACGAAAAACCTTCCTTATGGTCCGACGAACCAACCATGCTCGTATTGACATACTTCCCTCCTATGACAGCGTAGGCAAATCGCTCTCAGTAAATTCAATGTGATGAACTTCTGACCAGCACACAGGCATATACGCTTGACATTCAACCCACTGAATACCCTAATGACATTCATTAGATAGTCAACAATAGTCAATACCTATCCAGCCTAAAATCAAGAAAGTAAAGCGATGACAAAACAAGTTCAGTCCTACATAATGTACGGATGTCCCCCTTCTTTATATAGTGGCAAACTTCGCTGTTATCTAAGGAAAAAGGGGTTATTATTCGATGAAAGACTGCCTTGCCATCCAGAGTTTTTCACAAAAATGGTGCCCGCTGTAGGCCGAATGGTTATGCCTATTCTTGAAACATCAGAAGGTGAAATTTTTCAGGACACTACTGAAATCATAGATGCTCTGGAACAAATGCACCCTGAACGCCCTGCAATTCCATCAACACCTAAACAACAAGTAGTTGCACACCTTTTTGAACTCTTTGGCGACGAAGGACTATTGCGTTCGGCCATGCACTATCGCTGGAATTTTCCGGATGATAATGACGATTTCATCTCACTTGAATTTGGGCGCTTTATGAATCCAGTTGCAGATGACACACTCGCTAAAGAACTTGCTGCACCATCAAAAGCCAAAATGAGCGGTTATCTACCTGCCCTTGGTATCACCGAGGCAACTATTCCAACCATTGAGACTTCCTACCTGGAGTTATTAAGTGCTTTGAACGAGCACTTTCTTAAATACCCTTATATTTTAGGTGGAAGACCAACAATCGCTGATTATGGATTAATTGGGCCATTATACGCACACCTTGCACGCGATCCAGCGCCCAGTCATATCATGAAAACTAAAGCAAACCGGGTATGGCGCTGGGTTGAACGTATGAACGCTGTCGGCGATGACATGCCCGAGTTTCCGAACATGAAGAATGACCTGATCCCTAATGATGAAATCCCGGACACATTAATTCCTGTCATGAAGATTATTGCCAAAGATCACCTACCGGAACTAAAAACACTATGCAGTTTCATAGACAGCCATATAGAGAGTAACCCTGATCTTGCTTCTGGTTCACCAATCATCACAGACAGCAACGCGAGAGCACTCGGCGGTTTTAATGTGGAAATACGTGGACAAGGTTTTGACCTCATAGCTCGGCACTATTCAATCTGGATGCTTCAGCGCCTTATTGATGCAGCAAGCATGCATACGGGCCGCGAAAAAACCGAAATAGAAAACCTATTCAAGAATACAGGGCTACTGGATATTCTATCCCTCAGCACCAAACGCCGTATAAAGCGAGAAAACTATAAAGAAGTATGGGCATAATTTAACGGATGGGGTCATATTTAAATGACCCCATTTTACCTGGTTACCTAACCAAAGAACACACGTTCTGCAAACCAATATAAACCCAACAGTATTACACCATATGACACCAAAAGGCGCACTAAACCACTCGTAGTCTTAGAAAGAAACAGACTTACAGAAGCCAATAGAAGCATAGCACTGACAAACACAAGCTGCCCTAATTCAACACCAATATTGAACCCTAATAACGCTGTAAATTTACCATCAACCGGAAGACCAATATCAGCAAGAACACCAGCGAACCCGAAACCATGAATAAGGCCAAACCCAATTGTAACAACTGGCAATATCCGTTTTGATTTTTCTTCGCCCTGAAGTGCAAACATCCAGACACCACCGCTTAACATCAATACTCCAATCCAGGCAATTAATGGAATTTGACTGTTGATATTCCTATCAATTACAAAAAGAACAAGTGCCGAAATAATACCAACAAACAACGGTTTATGCGGTTGATTGGATTTGGAAATAATTGCATCCCACGCGGTAAAAGCGATAGAAAAAGCAATTAAAGGTTCGATGATTTCAGGCGTCGCTGCCAAAATATTTAAAGACCCCAAAATCAGGGTTATACTATGCCCAAGCGTGAAACCTGACACCACCCAGAACAGGGATTTTAGCTCACGTACGACCAGTAACAATGCAATCAAGAAAGCAAGGTGATCAAAACCTTCAAGGATATGGAGAAAACCAAGCTTGATATAATCAGTAGCATTCGACAAAAAGTCTGACTTTTCAGTGCCCGCGGTAACATTGAATGTATCCCTGTCGCTTGTAACCAGAACATCAAACGCCTGATCCTTTGTGCCCATGATATGAGCAAGATGTACATGACGGAGGTTTTCAGTAAACAAGCCATTTAAAGAAACAGATGCTGGCACACACTCAAGCCTGAATTCGATAGAAACATCACCGCCTGACAAAGGTTGAGTTTTCGGATTTATAATGTCACACCCTCGATCAACTGGGTTTACTATAATCATTTTATCGAGAAAGCTTGCCAAATCAGCTTCTTGCATAGAAGCGTAATCATCGTTATTGGAAAGCCCTTCAAACTCACGCTCTGATAAGACCCATCGCACCTCTGTTGTCCCTGCATCAACGGCCCAATATGAAGACGAACGGCCGATAGAATGCGCTTCAACAATATTTCCATTGAAAAATATATGAATAAAAGACAATAAAAACAGGAAAATATAATTTCTCATAGATTTACTCTGGAACATATTTAATATCAACACTTGCAAGCAAAGACGATAAATACTCATCAAAGGCCTTATCTTCCGCGTGCACGTACCATGCCTCCTCAACACGCCGCCTCACCACTTCAAAGTCAGGCGCACTGTTCGCTCTCACACCGTCTAATTTTACGAATATTGCTTGAGCGCCATCATCCAAAACCACTTCCTCGTCAATATCCATAGTGGTTAAACGGTCCACAACCTTCTGCCCCAATGTTCTTCTTAATATTCCAAGTGGTAAAAAGCGAGCGGTTGTCTCATCAGCAAACAAAACCTCTGGGGGCTCTTCGCCTTTAGCAACAGAAACTGTCCTTACCTGATACCTGGGCGGCGGCGTATACTCTCTAATTGTTTCCAGATAAAACGCCCTAAGTTCAGCTTCCGAAGGAGCTGCAATCAGTTTTTCTGAAACAACAAACTCACGCATCGTATCCAAAACAATCCTACGTAATCTTGGATCTCTAAAAATAACCCCTTGCTTTAACGCTCCTTTTATCAAGATTTGCTCGCCGATAAAACGATCAATTTGTGATTGCTCAAGGGCACTTACACCACCACCGTTTGTGCTTAAATACAGGCTTTTCGAAACTGGCTGACCATCAACAAATGCAAGAGGTTCAGTGCCTACAAGGTCTAAAACCTTGCCTAATGGCTGCGTTTGAGCCATACTTCCAATCAGGATAAGCACAATCCCACTCGCTATACTTAGCCAAAGTAAACCATTGCGAAACATTTCATTCATTCACGTTCTCAATTAAAATTCTTTATTGCATTAATTAATGACAATCATTAATGTAATTTTGGGGTATTAATATTATGGAGGAGAACGGTGTAAAAAGCCAGATGTCTATTGCCATAATCCGCGGCATTATTCAGGGGGGCATACACCAATATAATCATGGAAGAAAAACCAAAACGCGCAGATGTAACTCGCGCCGCATTAATTCGTGCCGCAGAAAAATTGATAGCGACTAAGGGGCTCGCTGATGTTTCGACACGTGAAATATTAAGAACTGCCGGGCAACGAAACCAATCAGCCCTTCAATATCATTTTGGTTCCAAGAATGGATTGATACGAGCTGCCATCAATGAACGTACATTACTAATAGACGCACGACGAATTGAAATGCTTGACGCTCTTGAAGACAAGCCAGAGCTTACTGATTTACTAGATGTCTTCACCAGGCCCCTTGCAGAATTAGCCGAAAAAGATGACGCCGGCGTTGATTATGTGATTTTCTTATCACAAGCAATTACACGCCCGGACTTTAGCCTGGAACGCGCTATTGAAGAAATAGGCATCACTGGTCTGAAACGGGCATACGATATGCTGGATAAATTGCTTAACCATTTGTCCGAAGCAGAAATCAAGATGCGACGTACGATCCTTTTTGATCTATCAGTTATCACGCTTAAGCACTGGTGCCTTCAGGAAAGCCCAAAGAAAAGCATAGACGATATATTGGGTATTTTAAATGTAACATCAAAAGAATTATTTTTGACAGAAAGTTAAAAACTCAAGACGCCTTATGAATTCGGCCTGCCCCTATCATGGAAGCTTGGGGCATGCCGAAAAAATATCCTTGCCCATAATCAAACCCCATCTGGGTTACCAGTTTTGAATGCTGTTCGGTTTCCACCCATTCCGCAACCGTTATGATGCCAAGCTCTTTACACAAAGAAACCATTGCATTCAGGAAAGCCCGATCTTCCTTAGAATGGATAGCATCTTTTATATAATCTCCATCAACTTTTAGAGCATCAACCTTTAGTTTCTTAAGATAATGAAACCCCGAAGCACCCGCACCAAAATCATCAAGATAAACCTTAAATCCTAGTTTTCGTATTTTTTGAATAGCTTTCGCAGGTGCTTGGATATCATTCATAATGGACGATTCTGTAAGCTCAATGGAAAGAATTTCTGAAAAACGTTGGATAGTTACCAAACGGCCCATCAATTTGTTCACGAAACTTGTTCGTGAGATTGATTTTCCAGATATGTTAATAGCAATTTTCTTCAAGTTATTACGCTTTTCCATATCAATCAATTTAGCAAGCGCTTTATCAAAAACTGCCAGATCAAATTCATCAATAAGACCAGCTTGCTCAGCAAAAATAATCGTATCGAAAGGCGATTTGGAAACGCCCAAGTGCTGAAACCGAGCTAAAGCCTCAAAATGATGTGTGTCCCCGGTTTTAAGATCAACAATTGGCTGATAAACTAGACTAAATCCATCATCTTTGATAATTGAGCGAAATTCTTGAACTTTCTTGGAAGCATCTTCCAAAAGTTGAATACCGTTTTGCTCAAAGGCTTGAGCGTTAAAAACTTCAACATTATCAGCAAATTGTTGCAGGCCGAAAATCATTGCCCGCATACCATCTTCGCTATTGATTTCCATTTCTGAAGCATCAAGCGTTGCTGAATTTAGCTGTATTCCTGTGGCCTTTTCTATCTCCTTGGATATTACATCCTTGGAAATTGCCGGTTGCCCCTTTTCCCTGACAACAGCATATTTACCATCTGCCAAAACAGCTGCATGATTACCGCCTAAAGAAAAACTGGATAAACAATCCTGAATTTCACGTTGTTCACGAGCGCTGTGACCACTTCCATCATCATCAAATACCGTTACCAATACACTGTCGGTCGCAGCTTCGTCCCCAAATACAGTTTCCAATTGTTCAAAGAAATTCGACCTTTGGTCAAAATCATCCGAGTCAACTATGTTTGTTGATGTATTATTTATACCGTATTTAGAAGGACGCGTTAGTGCAAGGTAGAGACGATCTTTCTTTAAAGGAATGTGTGAAAAAAAGCCGACAAAATTACGCTGTACATTTGCCACACCGCCAACACCATCTGAAATGTCAAAGCACAATTCAATTTCTATCGGGCCTACACGGTTATGGCCAGTTAGAGACTTGGTCGACACCAACACCTTTTCACGGCATGCCTCAGAGAGAAAATCAGTAAAGCTTGTTCCTGCCACCAATACCTTATCGGAACCCAGCATGGATTTTACCGCACCGTCAATATTAACAATCTGATACGCCATATCCAGTTCAATTAACAGGTCGCCCATACAATAAGCATATCCCATAAATCTGAACGGTATTTGTGTCATATTAAACGCTGAATATTATCTATTGGTCATTAAATTAGTTAGTGATTGAGAAAATATTACATAAAGACCTTAATACATCCTTTACACGACTAATTACCTTCATAGCCCTAAAGCTTTGATGATATTTCTATTACTCATAAGCGTTATCATTGACACAATAAAAGCAGAACGGCAGTCTGTTCGATGATTAGATATTAAAATCAATAAGGACACAGCAATCATGACGGTTAAACAGTTTTCACCCAGCAGGCGTTCAGTGTTAGCCGGGCTTAGTGCCACCTTTGGTACTGTTGCATTACGTGGCCACGAAATCATAACGCAAGCAGCAGCACACTTTACGCACGGCATAGCCAGCGGCGATCCATTACATGACAGGGTAATTTTATGGACACGGGTAATACCGGGCAGTGGCAAGAACACCGATATATCTGGGCTATGGGAAATCGCCACCACTAAGAGCTTTGATACCATTGTTTCAAGCGGCAATTTCACCACTAATTCAGAAAAGGATTATACCGTTAAGGTAGACGCCTCTGGACTACAAGCTGACACCCATTATTATTACCGATTTACTGCACAAAATATTATAAGCCCGACAGGCCGTACTAAAACTCTGCCAATAGGGAAAACCAGTAATATCAAATTTGCAGTTGTGTCTTGCTCTAACTATCCTCAAGGTTATTTCAATGTATACGGTGAAATCGCCAAGCGTGACTTTGACGCTGTCCTGCATTTAGGCGATTATATATACGAATATGCTGACGGTATTTATTCAAACTCAAAAGCTGTTGAAAAAGGCCGCAGAGTTAAACCCACTCATGAAATCACCAGCCTTGAGGATTACCGTATGCGATACGGCCTGTACCGAACCGATCAAGACCTGCAAGCAGTCCATCAAATGCACCCCTTCATCAATGTTTGGGATGATCACGAAATCAGTAATGACACATGGAGAGAAGGGGCCGAAAACCACAATGAAGACGAAGGCCCCTTTGATGCGCGCCGACGCGCCGCCATCCAAGCATTTTATGAATGGATTCCCATCAGAGAAAATGACAAGGAATTAACCGGGGAAATATATAGAACATTTAACTTTGGTGATCTGGTCTCCCTAATTATGCTTGATACACGACTGATTGGGCGCGACGAACAACTATCTTATCAAAAAGATTTACCCTTTAGAAAAATACCGTTCGACTTTAGTGACCCTGAAAACCCAAAAGCGTTATTAACTGCTGATGCTCTCAAAATCGCAAATGAAGAAAATACGAAGGAAATTCAGGTTCCCTTTGACCTTACTAACGGGCAACCCACCCCTATTACAGACTGGTCAGTAATCAAATCACTAGATCCAAAAAAACTACCACAAGGCTTGGCCTACATCCCTGACGCAAAAAAATTCAAACGCGACATTCTTGGAAATAAAGATCGAAGTATTTTAGGGGCAAAGCAGGAAAAGTGGCTTGCAGATGAGCTTAGAGCTACTCAAAAGCGTCCGTGGCAGGTTTTAGGACAACAATTATTAATGGGTAAAGTTAATGTCCCTCAAATTGACCAGAAAGACATCGATCTTGAAAAGTCAAAATATCTCACCGAACAACAAATTGCTTTTTTCAACATTCTGGAGCAATTAAGCCTGCCTCTTAATCTGGACGCTTGGGATGGTTATCATGCATGCCGGGAACGTGTTTTTGATACGATAAAAATCAATGGCAATAATTGTATCTCTATCGCTGGCGATACGCATAATGCCTGGGCTTTTGATCTTAGAAATGATGCCGGAGAAGCAATTGCAGTCGAGTTTGCAACCCCGGGCATATCATCACCAGGCCTTGAAGCCTATCTACCTGTCAAAAGCGATGTTTTGACGAAAGCCATGCTCGATAAAAACCCTGAACTCAAGTATCTTAACGCTAAAGATAGAGGCTGGATGGAACTTTCCTTCACGCCAACTGAGACCACTTCCAACTGGTATTATGTCTCGACAGTACTGGACACATCATACGAAGTTATTGAAGGCCCGATGAAAAAAGTAAAAACTGGAGACCATAAATTATCATAACCCATAGCCAATAAAGCGCTTCAATTCCAACGCGTTTTTGAGTGGTTAAAATTATAGCATGTAAAGGGACAAAGAATTAAGCTAGTCTGTCTGTAAGGTTTTTTACGTATTGAGTACTAAAAGAATATCGACACAGTTTTCCTGTGAAGAATAAAGGGGCACTCATTACAATGTCGGAAAAGAAAGAGCTTTTATCACAACTTAAAATCGACCGTGAAGAAGAAACAAACGGTGGGGTGAAATGGCCGATTATTATTCTTATGATTCTGATCATAGGAATAGGAACTACTGCAAGTGTATTTTTCTTTGAAACTGACAACAAAAAAGATCCAGAAATACTTATTGCTTCCAAAACACCGGAGCCATCAACGCCGAACCAGAAAACTGTATCAAATGATATTACTGCTCCAGAGCCAATTCCAAGAGCCTCTGTAATACAATCAGATAATTCGGCCACCGTCCTTGACGGATCAGGCTATATAACGGCTCGCCGTATGGCCACTGTATCAGCTGAACTGACAGGTCGTGTAATTGACGTATTGGTTGAAGAAGGAATGCAGGTTGAAAAAGGACAGGTCTTAGCGCGCCTTGACGATGCACTAGCTGTTGTAAATCTCAAACTTGCCCAAGCACAAGCTAATGCATCCAAAGCCAGAATATTAAGTGCTGAAGCCAATTTCAGAGAGGCCGAGCGCGTACTTAACCGTGTTTCAAAGCTTCAATCTAACAATTTCTCCAGTGAGGCTAGATTAACCAATAGTATTTTGAATGTCGAAACCTCAAAAGCAGAGTTAGCAAGAGCAAAAGCAGATTATGAAGTTGCCAACCTTGAAGTTTCTCGCCAGCAAGAACGATTAAACGATCACACAATCCGCGCCCCCTTCAGCGGCGTAGTAACCATTAAAAATGCTCAACCGGGTGAAATTATTGCTCCCGGATCAGCTGGCGGCGGTTTTACCCGTACCGGTATTTGCACTATTGTTGATATGACATCACTGGAAATAGAAGTGGATGTTAACGAGGCTTTCATCGGCAGAGTATCCACCGATCAAAAAGTAGTAGCAAATCTTGATGCTTATCCCGACTGGGATATCCCAGCCAGTGTAATTGCTATTATCCCGACAGCAAACAGAGATAAAGCAACTGTGCGCGTTCGCATTAGAATAGAAGTGAATGATCAACGAATATTACCGGATATGGGTGTGAAGGTCGCTTTCTATAAAACTTAATAACTATACGGAATCTGAGGTAGAGGGGAAATTACAATGACTGAAGGAACAACCAACACAACTGATGAAAATTTATTCCAGTTAACTAATGTCAACAAACGTTTCACCAAAGGCCGTGAAAGCATAACAATCTTTGATGACTTAAACATGTCTATTAAAAAGGGTGAATTCCTTGCAATTATGGGCCCTTCAGGCTCTGGAAAAACTACCCTGTTGAACATGCTCGGCGGTGTTGATCAGCCAACAAACGGCGAGGTTTGGTTCGATGGTGCGCGTATCGACAAACTCTCAGAAAATGGCCTGGCGAAATGGCGCGCTGCAAACATAGGCTTCATTTTTCAGTTTTATAATTTAATGCCTATGTTATCTGCTGCGCGAAATGTTGAACTGCCACTGTTGCTAACAAACCTCGGCAAAAAACGCCGCAAACAAAGCATAGATGCTGCGCTAGAACTGGTTGGCCTTAAAGACCGAGCAGGACATAAGCCAAAGGAAATGTCAGGTGGTCAACAACAACGCGTTGCCGTTGCAAGAGCGATTGTTTCAGACCCCAAAATGCTGCTCTGCGATGAACCAACAGGGGATCTGGACCGCGCAACAGCCGATGAAATCCTGACCATGCTACAAGAACTCAACCGGGAATACGGCAAAACCATCGTTATGGTAACTCATGATCCTGAAGCCGCAAAATATGCGACTAAAACTGTTCATCTGGATAAAGGAGAATTTGTCGAGAAAGGGTCAGTATAATGGGAGACCTGTATTTAATATTCAAGAATATCACTCGCAAAAAACTGCGCCTGACCCTAACACTATTCGCCACATTCATTGCCTTTATGATTTACGGCGTCATGACATCGTTTCAAAGCGCGCTAGACGCTGGTGTTGAATTGTCTGCGGATGACAGATTGGTCGTAGTTAACAAGATTAACTTTACCCAACCACTACCAATTGCCTATGTAAACAGGATTAAACCTATCGAAGGCGTAGCTGGTACATCTCACTTAAGCTGGTTTGGCGGATACTATCAAGAACCGCAAAATTTCATGCCCATGTTTGCTGTGGAACAAGACACCCTCTTAGAAGTTTATAATGAAATAGTCATTCCAGAAGAGCAAAAACAAGCATGGCTTCAAAACCGGCAAGGTTTGTTAGTAGGGGAAAAAGCTGCCCAAAATTTTGGTTGGAAAGTCGGCGACCGCGTTCCAGTTTCTTCCAACATATATTCACGAAAATCAGGCGGGCAAACCTGGGATTTTGATATTGAAGCAATTTATAAAGGATCAGACCCCAAATTCGATACAAGCGGTGTTTATTTTCATTTTAAGTATTTTGATGAGGCACGCACCTTTGGCCAAAATACAATTGGCTTTATCGCTGTCAGGACAACCGATTCAAAACTGAATGAACAAGTAATTGCCGCGATTGATGACCAGTTTGCAAATTCGCCGTTTGAGACAGAAACAGTACCTGAAAAAGCCTTTAACAAAGCATTTATAGAGCAAATTGGAAATATTGGTCTAATCATCACCTTTGTCGTATTGGCTGCCTTTTTTATCATTCTGGTAATCGTTGGAAACTCGATGGCACTTGCTATTAGAGAACGCACCAATGAAATTGCGGTTATGAAAACACTCGGTTTCAAATCAGGCCGTATCTTTATAATGGTCCTTGGAGAGTCGCTCCTTATATCATTCATGGGAGGCGGGTTAGGACTGCTCATTGCATCTGGGCTAACCGCAGGAATCTCAGAAAATATACCACAGTTACCACCATTGATCATTGATCAACCTATCGTCTTGGAATCAATAGGCTTCATGCTTTTGCTTGGCTTAGTGACAGGTATAATCCCTGCGATATCCGCCCTTAGGTTAAACATTGTAACCGCACTTTCACGGTAAGGAGGACATCAATGAAATTATTAGAGCAAATCTGGATTGTCATTATCATGAATCTGCGGAGTATCCCGCAACGTTTTGGCATGTCAGTGGCCACAATTTTTGCCGTGGCGGCCGTTGTTGGCGTGCTTCTGTTCTTTCTCGCTATGGGCAATGGATTTAAAGATACATTAGAGGGTGCTGGTTCTGAAAATGTAGCTGTTGTAACGCGGGTAGGTTCCCAGTCTGAACTAAATAGCTCGCTGTCGAGAGAACAGGTTAATTTGTTATCAACGGCGCCAGGTATCGCAAAAGACCTTGAGGGCAATCCTATATATTCCGGTGAATTATATGTCATCGTGGATGGCTATAAAAAAACCACCAATTCAAAAGTCAATATTCCTATGAGGGGCTTATCGACCGAGGGCTTCGCACTGCGTGAAAATGTAGATATCATTGAGGGCCGAGTTTTCACGCCCGGCAGAAATGAAATTATCGTCGGAGAAAGTGTTCTACGCGAATTTTCAGGCTTTGAACTTGGAACAAAAGTAACATTCGCAAAAACCACATGGGAAGTCGTAGGGATTTTCTCGACCGGCGGCTCAGCATTTGACAGCGAATTGTGGGCTGATACACGAACAGTACAAGATCAATTCAGGCGCGGCAGTAGTTTCCAGACTATGCGAATTCGTTTGGAAACCCCAGGTGATATTCAACCCTTGATCAATTATGCTGAAGCAGACCCACGGTTAAATGTAAAAATTGAAACCGAGGCAGAGTATTTTTCAACACAAAGTAACGCACTCAACAATATCGTTGTTTTTGGCTGGATAATCAGCGTCGTTATGGGAATGGGGGCTCTTGCAGGTGCGCTCAACACAATGTACACATCTGTGGCAGCCCGCGCTGGCGAAATAGCAACCCTGCGTGCAATAGGGTTTTCCAATATTTCAGCTTTTTTTGGCACTGTCGCTGAAGCAATTATTTTATCACTCATTGGCGGTGCGACAGGTATTATAATCGTCTATTTTTTCGTCGACGGAGCAAGCGCAGCAACGATCGGTGCCAGTTTTACTCAAGTGGTCTTCAGCTTTACCCTTTCGGCTGACCTTCTCCAACAGGGTATGCTACTAGCATTTGGAATTGGTATCGTTGGTGGCTTTTTTCCGGCATTTCGCGCAGCACGTATGCCTGTGGTCACTGCATTTGAATAAAGATCATATCTGAAACTAAAAATTTCTGCGAAAAATAATAAAGCGGGCTTATTTTCAAGTACTAATAAATTCTTGATTTTAGCTAATTAGCCCGCTTTTACTACAATACTTTAATCTACTGTTATCCACACATAATATCATATGCGATATAAGAAATGGGCAATATACTTTTATACCTCACTCAACTAAATTGATGAAAACACATAATTCCGATCAACCACTGAGAAAGTATAAATACAGACAAAGGCACATTATTGTAAAAATGCTATAAAATTCTTAACAATACAACCTATCGAGAAAATCATAAAAACATTATATACTAATTTAATCGAGCTATTATCATATATGGAAGCCCATGTGGTGGGAAAGTATAATACTTTCAAACGATTAAAAAATTCAACTCATGTAAATTCACAAAATAACAATTAAATACAACAATAATTGATATTCTTAAAAGTGTAATATTATTGACGCAACAAACCTATAGTGGTTTATGTATCCTTTAGGGTTATTTTAAAAACTTTTAGGAGTATAAAATGAATAAAATTAGCGAACTAAATGAACTTGAAATTAATGCTGTATTTGGTAGTGGGAATGGCTTGTTTGCTACACAGGAAGATGCAGAGAATTGTGATAACCCAGCCACTGGGATAGCCCAATTACCGCCACAAACAGCGCTACCGTTTCCTCTATAGAAATCGATTTTAGATTTTCATATAATATTAAAAGTAAAAGGGCAGAGAAATAGTTCTTTACCCTTTTATTTTTTGGCCTTATTTAACAACCCAGGTTTCACCAGAATACATCATATCTTTTAAGGTACGCTTACCCTTATAAGCATTAACCTGCTCGATAACCGCTTCAGTGTATGACTGTTCTGCCTGCTCGGCATAGAGAACACCCATTGCCATTGGCTCACCCGCGTTGCCGCCAAGTTCAGCAAGCATTCGTGCCATTTGAAGGTTGCGTTCATCATGTACAAGCACATCGGCTTCAGTCATTCCATTTTCACCAATAGTAATGACCTCAAGAGCAAATTTTTCAAGGTTAAAGCGAATGCCTTTATTGCGCTCTTTTCCGAAAACCATCGGCTCACCGTTCTCAAGCAAAAGCTGCGCATCGGCAGCCACTGCCTTATCGGTAACGTTCGCCCATGTTGCATCATTATAAACGATACAGTTTTGCAAAATCTCAACGAAACTAGCGCCCTTGAAACCATGCGCACGTGTGAAAACACCCGGCATATGCTTCTGAGCCGTGTCAACCGTGCGCGCTACAAAGCGTGCACCAGAACCAAGTGCAAAGTTAATCGGGTTCAATGCTGGGTCAATAGAGCCTTGCGGCGTCGAAGGAGACTTTGTTCCAACATCAGATGTAGGGGAAAACTGCCCTTTCGTAAGGCCGTAAATCTTGTTGTTAAACAAGAGAATATTGATATCAACATCGCGGCGAAGCGAATGCATCAAATGATTACCACCAATCGACAAACCATCACCGTCACCAGTAATCAACCATACATCAAGATCAGGGTTTGAAAGCTTCAATCCTGTTGCAACAGATGGCGCACGGCCATGAATTGTATGAAAACCATATGTATCCATATAATAAGGGAAACGGCTTGAACATCCAATACCAGATACAAACACCGTGTTTTCACGTGTCGCACCAAGCTCTGGCAAGGTACGTTGCATACATTTCAGAATAGCATAATCACCACAACCAGGGCACCAGCGAACTTCTTGATCACTTGTAAAGTCTTTGGCCGTTAATTTAACCATATCGTCCATTATGCTGCTCCTTGTTCTTGAGCGCTGTCTTGTTGAGTATTGACACCAAATTCTGCGCGAATGGCATCAAGAATTTCCTGAATTTTAAACGGCTGACCAGAAACCTTGTTAAACGGTTTTGCATCCAACAAATATTTGTCACGCAGCACAGTCTTCAACTGGCCGTTATTCATTTCAGGAACCATAACATTATCGTACCCCGCTAAAAGCTCACCAAGGTTTGCAGGGAACGGATGGATATATCTGATGTGTACATGACTGACATCAAGACCTTCAGCACGCGCCGCCTTTACAGCCTGAGAAATTGGACCGTAAGTTGACCCCCAGCCAACAAGAACAAGGTTTCCATTTTCATTGCCTTGATCAACTGTTTGTGCTGGTACATCATTGGCAATGCCATTGATTTTTGCTTCGCGTGTATCGGTCATTTTCTGGTGATTGTCAGGGTCGTAGGAAATATGACCTGTATCATAACTTTTCTCAATACCACCAATCCTGTGCTCACAACCTGGTGTACCGGGTTTTGCCCAGTTTCGTGCAAGTGTCGCTTCCTCACGTTTGTAAGGGTTAAACTCTTCGCCTTCAGCAGGCGTGCCTGCGAATTTAACTTCAAACGGCTCTAAGGCGTCAAGGTCAGGTAATTGCCATGGCTCTGCTGCGTTTGCAATAAATCCATCCGTTAAAAGCATAACTGGTGTCATGTATTTCACAGCCAAACGGCAAGCTTCAATCGCAACTTCGAAACAATCGCCCGGGCTGCGCGTTGCAATAACAGGCATAGGCGCGTCACCGTTTCGTCCATAAACTGCTTGATATAAATCTGACTGTTCGGTTTTTGTCGGCAACCCTGTTGAAGGGCCACCGCGCTGGCTATTGATAATAACAAGCGGTAATTCTGTTGAAATCGCAAGCCCCATCGCTTCACCTTTGAGCGCGATACCCGGGCCAGATGATGATGTAACACCAAGTGCACCACCGTAGGATGCACCAATTGCTGCACAAATCGCTGCAATCTCATCCTCAGCCTGAAATGTAACAACGCCCATTTCTTTCATGCCTGAAAGCGCATGCAAAATAGGAGAGGCCGGAGTAATCGGGTAAGACCCCAAAACAATTTGAAGACCAGCAAGCTCAGCACCCTGCGCCATGCCCCATGAAAGCGCCTGTGAACCCGTTACAGTACGGTAAAGGCCAGCGTCTGTTTTCTTGGCGCCGATTTGGTATCGCTTAATTGCCGCCGATAATTCAGCAGTTTCAGCAAATGCATGACCAGCATTAAGGGCCGCAATATTCGAATTAGCGATCTCAGGCTTCTTCGAGAACTTTTTCTCTAACCATACCTGAACTGGCGCACGGTCACGCGAGAACATCCAAAGCATCATGCCCAGCGTCCACATGTTTTTACAGCGAAGCGCTTCTTTATTACCGAGTCCAAACTCTTTCACGGCCTCAAGGGTCATCTTGGAAACATCGATCTCGATTGTTTGAAAGTCTTTAAGCGAGCCATCTTCCAACGGGTTTTCAGTGTAACCGGCCTTTTGCAGATTGCGCTTTGTGAAACTTCCAGTATCCACGACCAGCAAACCACCGTTGCGAAGATTATCGATATTCACCTTTAAAGCAGCTGGGTTCATTGCAACCAAAACATCTGGTGCATCGCCAACCGTTTTAATTTCACGTGCACCAAAGTTAATCTGGAACGCTGATACGCCAAATGTTGTGCCAACAGGCGCCCGAATTTCCGCAGGAAAATCAGGGAAAGTTGCAAGATCACTTCCTGAAAGCGCCGTTGATGTTGTGAATTGACTACCTGTGAGCTGCATACCATCACCGCTATCACCGGCAAAACGTACAACTGCTGATTCAAGAACCTGTATGTCCGAACCCATATTAATATCCCTTAAGACCCAATATTTAGATCATTTAGTATATGTGAATGATTTGGTCGCTTACTTACATCCAATATACCAAAAAGACGAAGCAGAATTTCTTTTGGTCTTATGAAACCCTGCTTGTCTATTTACACGTTTACGTTAGCTATTGCGCGGTGTCCGCATTAAAACAAACTCTTCTGCGCTAGATGGATGCACGGCGACCGTCGCATCAAACTGTGCTTTCGTTAGCTCCGCCTTAACCGCGATACCTATGCCCTGAATAATTTCAGCAGAATCAAGACCAATCATATGAGCACCAACAACCTTATCGGTTGCCTTATCAACAATCAGCTTGGTATATGCGCGCTCACCTGACCCACCGAGCGTATGCTTCATTGGTCTGAAATCAGATTCGAAAACATCAATATCGCCGTATTTTGCCTTGGCATCAGCCTCTGACAAACCAACTGTTCCGATAGGCGGCTGCGAAAATACAGCAGTTGGAATAGCATCATGCTCTGGCGATGTTGGCATATTACCAAATTCTGTTAGAGCGAAGGCATGACCTTCTTTAATTGCAACAGGCGTTAGTTGAACACGGTCAGTTACGTCACCAACAGCAAAAATGCTCTCAATATTTGTCCGACCATACGCATCAACTTTTACTGCGCCATTGGGGGCCAATTCAACACCAGCGCTTTCGAGACCAAGATCATCAGTCTTCGGAGCCCTGCCCGTTGCATACATAACCTGATCAACATCAAGCGTGCTACCATCCGTTAAAGTAAGGCGAACACCATCTGCTGTTTTCTCAATCGCAGTAATGTTAGTATTGAGGCGAATATCAATCCCTTTACCAACCATTTCTTTTGCCAAACGCACACGAATATCATCGTCAAACCCGCGAAGGATTTGCTCACCGCGATATAGCTGGATCACTTCACTGCCCATACCACTGAAAATTCCTGCAAACTCAACGGCAATGTAGCCACCGCCTACAACGACAATGCGTTTTGGTTGCTCGTCCAAATGCAGCGCCTCATTCGATGTGATTGCATGCTCGATACCAGGAACATCCGGCATCGTTGGCCATCCACCAACCGCAACAAGGATTTTACCAGCAGTATATGTTTTCTCGCCGACACGTACAGTGTTGGGGCCTTCAACTGTTGCACGGCCGTCGATCATTTCAACACCGGCATTACCAAGCGTTTGGATGTATAATCCATTCAGGCGATCAATTTCTTTATCTTTTGTTGCAATCAGCTTTTTCCAATCGAAACTGGTTTCGCCGACACTCCAACCGTATCCTTCAGCATTCTCAAAATCTTCTGAGAAATGAGAAGCATAAACGAGAAGTTTTTTAGGTACACAGCCACGGATAACACACGTACCACCGATGCGGTATTCTTCAGCAACAGCAACACGAGCCCCAAAACTGGATGCAATACGACTTGCCCGTACACCACCTGAACCGGCGCCTATTACAAAAAGGTCAAAATCAAAATCACTCATAGAAATTCCATTCATCGTGGGATTTTTGCATTATATTTAAACTGTACTCTATCCACACTCATTATAGCCCATTATGAGCTTATATGGGATGCATGACATAGCTTCCAAAGTCTCTATAGTATAGATTACATCACAATAATATGATGAATAACACCTCATTAAATTTTAGATACCAACGCCTGCATTACAAATCGCCTATACTATAGTAGCGGTCACCGTTTACAAAAAACTGAAAAGCAGTTTAATGTAATCCATCAATTTATACTGATTATATAGCTTTTCAATAGCGAAGGAAAATATATGGGGCCGCTAAAGGGCGTTCAAATCATTGAAATTGTTGGCATTGGCCCAGGGCCATTTGCCGGCATGATGTTGGCTGATATGGGGGCTGATGTTATCGCCGTTGACCGTATAGGGCCAACAGGGCCAGCTGAATTAAAAGTTGATATCAATCGAAGAGGAAAGAAATCTATTCAATTGGATTTAAAATCAACCGAAGGAAAAGACATTCTTCACAAATTATGCAGCAGCGCAGATGCATTGTTCGAAGGGTTTCGACCTGGTGTAATGGAACGCCTTGGCCTTGGGCCAGATGATATTCTTAAAACCAATGAAAAACTTGTATACGGCAGAATGACCGGGTGGGGCCAAACAGGCCCACTTGCCGACACAGCAGGACATGACATTAATTATATTTCCCTGTCCGGAGCACTTCACTCTATTGGCCCCAAGAACAGTCCTCCAGAGGCCCCGCTTAATCTTGTCGGCGACTATGGCGGCGGCGGTATGATGCTCGCCTTTGGCCTCGTTTGTGCCATCCTTGAAGCAAAAAATTCAGGAAAGGGGCAAGTCGTTGATGTCAGCATGGTTGAAGGTTCAAGCGCGTTAATGTCAATTTTTTACTCTTTAATGGCAAGCGGCCAGTGGGCACCAACCCGCGGTGTCAATTTACTCGATGGCGGCGCGCATTTTTACGGAACCTTTGAAACCGCTGACGGTGAATATGTTTCACTAGGCGCCATTGAACCGCAATTCATGCAGGTCTTCACCGAAAAAACCAATCTAGATTCAAGCTGGATGCAAAATCACTTTAATCCTGCTGAATGGCCCAAGCTGAAACAAGAATTGACTGTCATTTTCAAAGGAAAAACGCAGCAAGAATGGTGCGACCTATTAGAAGGAAGTGATGCATGCTTTGCTCCAATATTGCCTTTTTGGAAAGCACATAAACACCCACATAATTCCGCAAGGAATAGTTTTGTGGAAATTGATGGCATTACCCAACCCGCTCCAACACCCAAGTTTTCAGCGACTCCTTCAGCTATACCTACCCCACCTATCCCAAAAGGGGCCAACTCCCATAACATAATGAAAAATCTTGGATATTCTGATAATGATATAGAACAGCTGAAACTTCAAAAGATAGTTGGATAGCTCATGTCAGAAGAAAAATGGCTAACAATCAACAAAGCAAGATGGGAAGAACGCGTTTCTATTCATCTGGGTTCCAAACTTTATGATGTTGAAAGCTTTCTTGATGGCAAGCTTTCTCTCGGTGATCAGGAAATCCACGATATGGGATCTGTATCAGGCAAGTCGCTGCTTCATCTTCAATGTCATTTTGGGCTGGATACGCTCTCGTGGGCACGACTGGGCGCGAACGTAACAGGCGTGGATTTCTCGCAGGAAGCAATTAAACAAGCTAAACACCTGTCGAAGCAAACAATGCTAACCTCTGAATTTATCTGTGCAAATATTTACGACACACTTGATGTGATTACTGACCAGTTTGATATTGTTTATACTGGCATTGGAGCTATTTGCTGGTTACCTGATATTCATAAGTGGGCTCAGATTGTAGCCAATATGTTAAAACCGGGTGGCAAGCTATTCTTGATAGAAATACACCCTGTAGAGTGGATATTCGGCGATGACTTTAACATTACATATGACTATTTTCACGGCCCAGAAGGGCTGAGGTTGAATGAACCGGGCACTTATACTGACGGCAGTCAAGATACATCAAACAACGAACTAGTTAATTGGAACCATAATTTAGGTGACGTTGTCACAGCCTTGGCAAAGGCGGGCCTGTCCATCCAACGTTTACAAGAAAGTGATGAATGCCCCTTTATGCGTTGGGATTTTATGGAAAAAGTTGGAAACAGCCGTTACCGATTACCTAAAGAATATAAATCGATACCTTTGATGTATACTTTAGAAGCAACAAAACCAAAAATCTGAATACCTTAGAATTGGGGTGAGGATATTACTCTATACATTGCTCAAAACAGTCACTCACCCCGTGAGTATTAACGTGACCAAACACCAAAACACCGAGGACGCCTAACACTCACAGGCATATACGCCATACACATTAAATACTATAGTATGATAAGTTTGAAAAACGACTATATACAATATTACTAATCGATTTAATCCATTAGTTAGCTATTATATCGAATTCACATTTAGCCCGAGAGCCATCTGTGCTGGCATTAGGTGAAAGCGACTGTATCAAAAGCCTATTCTTATCAATTCCCGCATTTGAAAGAAAACTGACGATTTCTTGAGCGCGAACATCTGCTTTTAAAACAGAAGATAATGAAGTGTTTTCCAAATGAGTCTCATCATCAACTTCTTCTTTTATAGCAGTTTCTGAACTTTCATAAGCATTACACATGATCGAAATATTAAGCCGAGGGCGCTCTTTCAGGGAAGCCGCCAAACTACTTAACTTGGCTTTCTCAGTTGCCGATAATTCAACAGTATCCATATCAAAATATACCGTCGACAAATCCACACCATTACCGCCACTCGGGATCAGTTTGCCAAGTAACGTAAAAGGCGAACTGATTAGCCCTGTCAACAAATTGCCAGTAGCTTTTTGAATAATAGGGCCAATTTCAAACGAAGGGTCTGTTAAATCGCCAGTAATGGGGACATCAAATTTGACCCTCCCATCCCTATCTTCTAATAGGGAAAAAGCAAGTTCCAACGGCATATCAACAGCATCATTACTTTCAAAACGCTCGCCCCATTTCCAATCATTAAATAGAAAGAGATTTGCCCCAACAACCTCGGCTGAAGGGATTTGATAATTCAAATCCAGAAATAATTCACCTTCTTCAACATCACGCCCAAGATATTGTCGTATGTAAGGGGCGATAACATTATAAGATAAACGATCTAATGTTAAACTTGCTTCAAGGCCGTAAGGCATATCAAAACGTGATACCCCACCCACCTCCAACTGACCTTGCCCTCCAATTCGGGCATTCGCTTCAAACAGCGTTTTATTCTGCTCGTCATAGAATGGAAACTCTATAGCCCCGGCATGAAACGACACCATATCAATAGTCACTGAATGGCTGTCTAAAGCCATTCTATCTTCAAACAAAAGGCTACCATCAGTAATATCAAGTTGTTTAATGTTCAATTTAGGGGCATTGACGACGCTATCCCCAGCACTGCTATCACCAACATTATTTTCCACCGACTTGCTTGTATATATAGCTGGAATAAGAAAGTCACCGTCAACAAGACGTTTTAAATTCATATGTGGCTGAATAACCGCCAGATTTTCAATGCCTATTTCCGTTGCGGATAAATTCAGCGAATGTCTAACATCGATATTTTTTAATGCTATATGCGCAGAGCTTAGGAAAGTTGACTGCTCTTCGCTTTCACGCACAATTAATTTCGTCAAATCCAGATCGGCCTTTGCACTAATATTATCGTTAAATATTACGGAGCCTGCCAAACTTAGTGTCCCACTAATATGATCAACCCCAGTAACCGCTTTATCCAAAAGAACTGCAAATTCGTTAACACGTTTCAGTTCAATATTATTCAATTTAAAATCCAGATCACCACTCAACGGTGACACTGTGACATCCCCAACTAAAGACACTTCCCTGCCTGCTACCCCAATTTGTAAATCAGATAAATTAAACGGTTGCCCTTTCAAGGTTGTAAAATCATTAACGTTTATAGATAAAGGCCCTAATATTAATGGGGTATCACTCTCGCTACCTTGTTTACTCAGTACAAACCGACTTTCCTTCATACTGAGGTCTTTTATAAACAAAAGAATACCTGCTTCTAATGTTTCAGTAGAGCTGTCAGATGATTGGTGCGATTGAATAAATGGCTTAAATAATAAAAGGTCTCCAGCGGGCGACACATCTGAATAGATATTTGTTGTATCAACATGCAACTTTTTCAAAACAACCGTATCAGATAAAATACTCCAGATGTCTAATTGCGCGTCAACATGGTTTACTTCTGCATGCGTTTTAGCAGCAGGCGATTTCAATAAAATATCATGTAGGTTCAGATCAAAAGTGAATGGGTTAAAATCTATATTTTCAATCTCAAGAATTTGGCCCGAAATATCAGTAACAACATCAGTTGCATAGTGCTTGACTAAATATGGCACAAAAAGAAAACCTGCCATCACATACAAGCCGAATAGAATAGCCAACAATAATAAAATCCGGCGAACAGCAAGCATATTCAACTCCGTTAGAAATTCAGTATTTAATTACCCTATTCCCCAACAGATTGATACAAGAGAGAAAGAAGGCGTGATACCTTAAACAAAGGTCACAAAAAAAGCCGGGCAAAAGCCCGGCCTTTAATCATAGATCAATAAAGGATATTACCCTTTACGCTCAACCATCATTTTTTTGATCTCTGCGATCGCTTTCGCTGGGTTCAATCCCTTAGGGCATGCATTCGCACAGTTCATAATAGTATGACAACGATACAAACGGAATGGATCCTCAAGGTTATCAAGACGCTCGCCTGTCGCTTCATCACGGCTATCAATTAACCAGCGATATGCCTGCAAAAGAACCGCAGGGCCTAGATACTTATCACCGTTCCACCAATAACTTGGGCACGATGTAGAGCAACACGCACACAAGATACATTCGTAAAGACCGTCAAGCTTTACACGGTCTTCCTTGCTCTGACGGCGTTCTTTTTCAGGCGTTGTTGACTGCGTCCGCATCCATGGTTTAATTGACGCGTATTGTGCATAGAAATTAGACAGATCAGGAACCAAATCCTTCACCACTTCCATATGCGGCAACGGCGTAATTGCCACATCACCTTTAACGTCTTCAATTGCCTTGGTGCAAGCAAGTGTGTTTGTGCCATCGATATTCATCGCGCACGAACCGCAAACACCTTCGCGGCACGAACGACGGAAAGTAACAGTACTATCCATCTCGTTCTTGATTTTAATGAGTGCATCCAAAACCATCGGACCACATGTATCGAGGTCTACTTCATAGGTATCCATCTTTGGATTTTCACCGTCATCCGGGTTCCAGCGATAGATACTAAAGTTTTTGGTGTTTTTAGCACCGTCAGCTTTTACAGTTTTACCCTTACCGATTTTCGAATTGGCGGGTAGCGAAAATTCAGCCATTTTCTATTTCCTTTCCTACCAATCAGGCTTAGTAAACCCGAGCTTTCGGTTTGATATATTCAACTTCTTCAGTGAGTGTGTAATCATGAACTGTACGCTCACCAAGCGTTACTTTCTTACCGTCAAACCATGAAACTGTATGCTTCATCCAGTTTTCATCATCACGGTCCGGGAAGTCTTCATGCATGTGTGCGCCGCGCGATTCCTTACGGGCATCAGCACCGTGCATTGTAAGCACAGCCTGACCAATAAGATTATCAAGCTCAAGCGTTTCAATCAGGTCACTATTCCAAACGAGTGACCGATCCGTTGTTTTGAGGTCGTCCATATTAGCCGCGATTGCATCAATTTTCTCAACACCTTCAGAAAGGATTTCCTCGGTTCTGAAAACCGCACAGTTATTTTGCATAACTTTCTGCATTGAAAGTCGTGCTTCTGCGGTTGTTGTCGAACCGTCTGCATAACGTGCCTTGTCCAGTCGACTTAACGCCATTTCTTCAAAGCCTTCAGGCAATGGTTTCTGTGTCGCGCCAGCTGTTACGATCTCAGGCACTCGCTTACCAACAGCACGGCCAAATACCACAAGGTCAATAAGAGAGTTAGACCCAAGGCGGTTCGCACCATGTACCGACACACATGCCGCTTCACCAACGGCAAAGAGGCCGTTCACCACATTATCCTGATTTTCAGGCGTCGGGTTAATTACTTCACCATGATAATTGGTCGGAATACCGCCCATATTATAGTGAACCGTCGGCAAAATCGGAATTGGCTCTTTCGTAACATCAACACCTGCGAAAATTTTCGCAGACTCAGAAATGCCCGGTAAGCGCTCAGCCAAGATTGCTGGATCAAGATGATCAAGGTGCAGATACATATGATCTTTCTCAGGGCCAACACCACGACCTTCACGAATTTCATTCGATATCGAACGCGACACCACATCACGAGATGCAAGGTCCTTCGCTGACGGCGCATAACGCTCCATAAAGCGCTCACCCTCAGAGTTGATCAGGATACCACCTTCACCGCGTGCGCCTTCGGTAATCAGAACGCCAGCACCGTAAATACCGGTTGGGTGGAATTGTACGAATTCAAGGTCTTGCAATGAGAGGCCTGCACGCAACACCATACCGCCGCCGTCACCAGTACATGTATGCGCTGATGTTGCAGAAAAATAAGCCCTACCATAACCACCTGTCGCCAAAACAGTCGCTTGTGCGCGGAAGGCATGAATGGAACCATCTTCCATATTCATTGCAATAACACCGCGACATTCGCCGTTTTCCATAATCAGGTCGATCGCGAAATACTCGATATAGAAGTCGCTATCATACTTCAATGATTGCTGGTAAAGCGCATGTAGCATTGCGTGGCCAGTACGGTCGGCCGCCGCACAAGTGCGCTGCGCCGCTGGGCCTTCACCAAATTCGGTTGTCATACCGCCAAAGGCGCGCTGATAAATTTTACCTTCTTCGGTACGAGAGAACGGAACACCGTAATGCTCTAGCTCATAAACAGCAGCAGGTGCCTCGCGTACCATATATTCAATCGCGTCTTGATCACCAAGCCAGTCAGACCCTTTAACAGTGTCATACATATGCCACTGCCAAGTATCCTTGCCCATATTGCCGAGGGATGCTGCAATACCACCCTGCGCCGCAACGGTATGCGACCGTGTTGGGAAAACTTTAGTAATACATGCTGTCTTCAGGCCTGATTCTGCAAGGCCCATAGTTGCACGCAGGCCAGAACCGCCAGCGCCGACGACAACAGCGTCGTATGTATGATGAGTAATCGGGTAACTTTTCGACATTATTTATCCCCCGAACGCTATGCGAAGAACTGAAAAAACACTGAGTGCTGCAATCAGCACACAAGCAAACGTAATTAGGATGAGGCTAACAACCTTAAGACCGTGCGAATGGACATAGTCTTCAATCACTACCTGCAAGCCCAATCGCATATGATAGGTAACATTCAAAACAAATAGAATTGTCAAAACTGCAACAACCGGTTGCTGGAGCCAAGAAACCCAATCAGCATGACCTTTACCTGCATTACCAACAAATGAAATCACCATGAATAGTACAAGTGGAATATTGGCAACCGCTGTAACACGCTGTACCCACCAATGATGGGTTCCATCTTTAGCTGAACCAAGGCCGCGTACTTTGGACAAAGGAGTATTAAAATCGGTCATTTTAAAGTCTCCCCATTACTTTATAAGCAGCGAACCAAATCGCAAGTGTTGTAACAATTGCAAATACAAATGTCAGTTTTGCGCTTAAGGTGTTGGATTTTAAGTCATACATTTTGCCAGTATCCATAAAGAGGTGTCTAATACCTCCAGCCAAATGCTGCATAAGTGCATAGGTTAACCCAAAAAGAACCAAGCGTCCGAGGATGCTATCCGCGTATCCCTGAATGGTATTAAAATACTCATACCCAGTTGCAATCGCCACTAACCACCAAGCCAATAAAATAGTACCCACTGCAAGTGCCACACCTGTCATCCTGTTGATGATAGAAACCGCCATGTGGGCACCCCAGCGATAGACCTGCAGGTGTGGAGAAAGAGGGCGTTTTACCTGAGCCATTATAATCTCCTGACAAAATACTTTTCCACAAATCTATAAAAGCGAAAAAGCTGTTAACCTCATAATTACAAAAGATTAATTGAGAATGATTCGCAACTAATCAATTTATAAAATCTATTATCTTTTAGCCTTTCTTACGGAGAAACCGCAAGAAGCGATTGCTCCCAATTCAAGAAAAAAGGCAAGAACTCAGAATTTTCTTGCTCACGGTTTCGTGAGAAACTAAAGATTAGTTGCTATCAATTGTAAATTACACTGCGTTAACTGCTGCAATACGGGGAACACCTCATGCAAAAGTTGTAATCACATATCATTTTTTCGCTAGTTAATTCGATTATTTTGATTCTGACTAATTTTAATACAGGGTTTGTATTTGCTGAGGATAAATATCAAAAGCCACCTCTTTTACCTGTAGAAGCATTTGCCAGTCTTCCCGACCTTTCACAAATGAAGCTTTCACCTGATAGCACAATGGTCAGCTATGTAATTGAGTATCAGGACAGAACGCAGTTATAATTATCAAATTTGACAGATCAGAGCGCCAGATGGTTCCTTCACCGTCCAACGCATATATTAAGAAACCTTTCCTGAAGAAATAACAATATTATCATTCACAAAGTAATTGGCCTCCAAACAGTTCAGTTTTCTCAGAAAAACTGGAAGAAATCAGGCTATTTACTCTTTACTTAAAAAACCAAGAATTTTGGAAAAAATAGTACCTATGTGAAGATTGAGGATGGTACTCATCACATGGTTACCAAAGCATCTCGTATGACGCTACTCGAAGAAACTGAAAAGTTTTTAGCCAAGCATATCGGCAATTAAACCCAGTCAACCTTTTCCGAGCGTGTATGCTATCTCAAGCACACGCTCGGCCTCGGTTACATGTAATTCTTCAATCATCTTACCTTGAAAAGTAGCAACACCTTTTTGCTGACGTTTTGCATCATTGAATGCCTCAATCAACGCTCTCGCTTCGCTAATTTCATCCTCACTCGGTGAAAATACGGCGTTTGCTATTTCTATCTGGGAAGGATGGATTAAGCTTTTACCATCATATCCCATATCCCTCGCCTGAACAGCATGTTTTTCAAGGCCAGTATGATCCTTAAAATCGTTATAAACGCCGTCAATGGCAATCAGATCATAGGCTCGTGCAGCCATTATACCGGTCCCAAGCGCCGTCATAACACTCGAACGATCAGCAACATGCTTAGCCCGCAAATCTTTGACCAAATCATTGGTACCAATAAGGAGGCATTGCAGTCGTGGATCAGCAGCAGCAATCTGCCCCGCATTCAAAAAAGCAAGAGGTGTCTCGAGCATTGCCCAAAGGGCAATACCATCCCCGCCTTCGTGCACCATAGCGCTTGTCGCGGTCAGCACATCTTGTTCACTACTGATTTTTGGAACGATAATGGCTTCAGGTCTTGCTGCACAGATAACAGCCATGTCATCCATCCACCATTTTGTCGTAAGACCATTAACCCGAACAACTAATTTACTGCGTCCAAAACCACCTTCTTTCAGAGCTTTACAAACAAGATCACGCGCTTCAACCTTAGCTTCTGGTGCTGTAGCATCCTCAAGATCAAAAACAATCACGTCAGCATCTAATGTACGTGCTTTTTCAATCACACGAGGATTGGAGCCCGGCATAAAAAGTACGCTTCGATAAAGTTCACTCATAAAGTATGCTCACTCAAATCTGGTCTAAAAACTTACCAACCACATGTCCGGTTTTTGTTCTGTTCATCCAACCATTTTTTAACGGTGCAAAATATGCAACCACAGAAGAACCATCCATTTGACGAGTACCTGTAAAGGCTTCAAGAGCGTCAGGCCATGGCTTGGATGCCCCCATTTCCATCATGGCATTGAACTTTGCACCAACTTCCTTGTTTCCATAAACGGAACAACGATGCAACGGCCCTTCCCACCCGGCTTGCTCACACGCAGCTTTATGAAACTGAAACTGAAGAATATGCGCCAAAAAATATCGCATATAGGGTACATTTGCCGGAATATGATATTTTGCGCCAGGGTCAAAAGCATTGTCTGGTCGATCATTCGGTGCCTTCACCCCTTGATATTCTTCACGAAGCTTCCACCACGCATCGTTATAATCCTTTGGTGTCACTTCGCCTGAAAAAACCTGCCAACGCCATTTATCAACCATCAAACCAAATGGTAAAAAAGCAACTTTCTCAAGTGCCTGTCGCATCAAAATTGCTGTATCAGCTTCTGCGGTTGGAACAGTATCAAGAAGGCCTACTTGTTGAAGATAATCAGGTGTGATCGAAAGCGCGATCATATCACCAATCGCTTCATGAAAGCCATCATGAGCACCATTTTGATAGAGAGAGTCCTGCTTGTTATAGGCACGCTGATATATGTTATGACCAATCTCATGATGAACCGTTACGAAATCCTCTCCGGTTACATTCATACACATTTTGATCCGAATATCGTCTTTTGAATCCAGATTCCAAGCTGATGCGTGGCAGGCAACTTCACGATCAGCAGGTTTGGTAAATAATGATCGATCCCAGAAAGTTTCAGGCATCGCATCAAACCCCATTGATACAAAGAAATCGTCCGCAGCTTTACTCATTTTACGAGCATTATAGCCATTCTTTTCCAAAAGTGCCGTCAGGTCATAAGCGCTATCGCCCCCTTCAGGCTTTACAATTGAGTATATATTTCCCCATTGCTGCGCCCACATGTTTCCAAGCAAGTGGGCAGGAATTGCACCTTTATCAGACACAACACGATCACCGTAATAATCGGACAATTTTGCCCGAGCATGACAATGAAGTGCGTCATACAACGGCTTCACCTGTCCCCATAACCGATCAACTTCAGCACCAAAGGCATCCGCTTCCATATCATAATTAGGCCGCCACATAGTGCCGACATCTGCATACCCAAGCTCGCGGGCACCTTCGTTTGCAATTGCGGTTAACCGTGCAAACTCTTCTTTCATAGGAGCAGAAACTTTACGCCATCCATTCCAAGCTTCAAGAAGGCGTTCTGGGTTACGGTCACTCGCAATAATGCTTGAAACACCGCCCAGTGTTTTACTCTTCCCTTCCATATCAACTTTACCTGTTGAATAGGTAGAATCGAGGCTTGCTTTAATTTGTGATAATTCCCTAGTTTTTTCGGCATTAGCAGGAGCAGGAAGCGTTAAGGCAAGCTTGAAGCTATCCAGTTTTCGGCGAACATCAAACGGCAAATCAAGCCCGTCAAATCGCTTTGCCTTCCCTGCAAGGGCAACCCCTAGAGCTGTATATTTTTCATCCAAATCAGCAACCAGAGCATTCGTATCATGCGTGATAAAATTTGCCTGTATCCATGATGCACGACCAAGTGCTAAACCGCTTTCATGAAGTGCTGCCTCGGCTTCTTTGACAAATATCTCAGCGTCCTGAACAGTTGGTTCAGACGCCACTGCTTCTTGATGGTTATTTGCCTGCTCTTCACAAGCACTCAGGCTTATTAAAGAGGTTGCTATTGCCAATGTAGAAACTGTTTTCTTGAATACCATCGTCGGTTGCCTCCCAAACAAGAAATTCATCAGGTATTTTAATGAATTCACATGAGCATAATCAGGGATTGAGCAAAAAGAAAGCCGTGAGAAAATTTTCTCACGGCTTTCTTTATAATCTAATATAGATATTACTCCGCTGTAACCAATCCTTGGTTAAGCATCGATTCAGCAATCTGCACTGCGTTAAGCGCAGCGCCTTTACGAAGGTTATCTGAGACGACCCAAATATTCAGACCATTTTCAACTGTAATATCTTCGCGAATACGGGAAATATAAGTTGCAAAGTCACCGACACATTCAACAGGTGTGATGTATCCTTCATCTTCCCGGCGATCGACAACCAAACAACCCGGCGCTTCACGAAGAATGTCACGAGCAACATCGGCTGTTAGTTCTTTTTCAAATTCGATATTGATCGATTCTGCGTGCCCAACAAACACAGGTACACGCACACATGTTGCTGTCAGCTTGATTTTTGGATCGAGCATCTTTTTGGTTTCAGCAACCATTTTCCACTCTTCTTTTGTGTACCCATCATCAAGGAATACATCGATATGTGGGATAACATTAAAAGCGATCTGTTTGGTAAACTGCTCTTTCTCAATATCATCATTGACGAAAATTGCGCGCGTCTGGCGGAATAACTCATCCATCGCCGCGTTACCCGCACCAGACACAGACTGGTATGTTGAAACAACAACACGCTTGATCACTGCCGCATCATGAAGCGGCTTTAAGGCAACCAACATTTGAGCGGTTGAGCAGTTTGGATTAGCTACGATATTTTTCTTTGCAAAATCCTTTAAGTCTTCTGCATTCACTTCCGGCACCACCAACGGCACATCAGGATCCATCCGGTAGAGTGAAGAGTTATCAATAACCACAGCGCCTGCTTTTGCAGCTCTCGGTGCATGTTCTTTAGACACGCCAGACCCTGCAGCGAAGAAAGCAAATGCAGTTCCCGCAAAATCAAAGTCATCGAGCGCCTGAACCTTAAGCTCCTTATCACCGTACATAGCGGTTTGGCCAATCGACTTTCGAGATGCGAGCGCAATAATATCCTTTGCTGGAAAATCACGTTCAGCAAGGATGTTCAACATTTCACGACCGACATTACCGGTCGCACCTACAACAGCGACACGAAAGCCCATTCAAGGTCTCCTTATGGACAATGGATTTAAAAAGAATGCTCTATCTATAGAGCCGTTACATATCGTCAAGTTTTTTAAGTAGTGCGTCACCCATTTGTGACGTTGTTACCCGCACAGTGCCCTCAGTATAAATATCACCCGTGCGAATATTGTCTGCAAGCACACGGTCAACAGCTTGTTCAATGGCTGTTGCTACATCACCCATATTCAACGAATACCTGAGCGCCATAGCAAAACTTAAAACTGCAGCGATTGGGTTTGCTAACCCCTCGCCTGCGATATCAGGTGCGGACCCATGAACAGGTTCATAAAGTCCCGGGAGGGCGCCATTCCCTAGCGACGCAGAAGGCAACATACCAAGTGAGCCCGTCAGCATCGCAGCCTCGTCAGACAGCAAATCACCAAAAAGGTTATCTGTTAAAATCACATCAAACTGCTTTGGGTTCTTAACTAATTGCATCGCGCAATTATCGGCAAGAATATGATTGAGTTCAACATCACTATAGTGTCTCTCATGGATTTCAGTTACAATCTGCCGCCACAGTAGCCCTGCTTCCATAACATTTGATTTTTCCGCACTCGCAACCCTTCCGCCACGTTTACGGGCCATTTCAAAACCTACATGTGCGATTCGTTCAATCTCGGCTTCCGTATAACGCTGGGTATTGATGCCTACACGGCTACCGTCGGCCAACGTTTCAATTCCACGAGGTTCCCCAAAATACACGCCACTTGAAAGCTCTCGAACAAACAGAATATCCAGACCTGAAACCAATTCACGCTTTAAACTAGACGCATCAGCAAGCGCATCAAAACAAATAGCAGGTCTTAGGTTGGCAAACGCATCTAGTTCCTTACGAAGGCGTAACAACCCAGCTTCAGGTCGCTTATCATAGTCGACACCGTCCCATTTTGGGCCCCCAACTGCGCCCATAATAATCGCATCAACAGCTTGTGCTGTTTTAAGCGTTTCATCGCTTAACGGAACACCAAACGCATCATATGAACATCCACCGATTAATCCCTGCGACACATCAAAGGATACCGAATAGGCCTTACTAACCCAATCAACTATTTTCTCAACTTCAGCCATAATTTCAGGGCCGATACCATCACCAGGCAAAAGCATGAGTTTGTGCATTGTCATAATAGTTTCCTGCTAACCGCTTTGTTAATAGACCCGCTTAAGCTTTAAAAAGCCAGGGCGTCATCAACTTTTGTTTTGCTTCATATGATTGAATTGCTGACTTTGATTGTAAGGTATTATCAATTTCATCAAAGCCACTCACTAACATTTCTTTATGCGCTGGATTATAGTCAAATTCATAGAGCGCATTCTGGCAGCGCACTGTTTGGTCTTCCAGATTTACATGAATTTCATGGCCAGCCTCAGCGGCTAACACAAGAGCATCAACGCTTTCTTGCGGTAAAGCTATGGTCAGGATGCCGTTTTTAACACAATTTCCGGCAAAAATATCTGCAAAACTTGGGGCGATTACACATCGAAAACCAAGCTCCGCAATTGCCCACGGCGCATGTTCGCGGCTCGAACCACAGCCAAAATTATCACCGGCAATAAGAATATTTGCGCCTTTATAGCGCTCACTATCAAAAACATTGTCTTTGACACGGTTACCATCAGCGTCAAAACGAATTGTCTCAAACGCAAATTCACCAAACCCAGTGCGCTTAACCGATTTAAGGTGTTTTGCTGGAATAATAATATCTGTGTCGATATTCACCCTTGGAAAGGGCGTAGCAATCGATGTGAGTTGTGTAAACTTTTCCATCACGCACTCCCTCAGGTAAAATCACGAATATCAACAAAATGACCAGCGATTGCTGCCGCCGCCGCCATCGCCGGGCTAACTAAATGTGTGCGAGCACCCGGCCCTTGCCGCCCGACAAAGTTACGATTGCTTGTAGAAGCAACATGTTCGCCGCTACCCGCCCGGTCAGGGTTCATTGCCAAACACATGGAGCAACCTGGCTCCCGCCATTCAAACCCGGCATCGATAAGAACCTTATCAAGCCCCTCGGCCTCAGCTTGTTCTTTCACGAGACCAGAACCCGGTACAATCAATGCTTCTATAACTCTATCAGCCACTTTGCGGCCTTTCGCAATATTTGCGGCGTCGCGAATATCCTCGATCCGGCTATTGGTACAACTACCGATAAACACACGGTCAACAGGTATATCTGTAATTGCCTGACCTTCTTTTAACCCCATGTAATCCAGCGCCTTATGCACTGCTTCTTGTTTAGCAGGGTCAGAAAACGAAGCGGCTTCAGGAATATTGGCTGTAACCGGGATAACATCTTCAGGACTGGTTCCCCATGTCACTAACGGCGCGATATCATTACCATCAAGTATGATTTCTTTATCAAAAGATGCGGCTACGTCACTCTTCAGGTTTCGCCAATATGCTACTGCACCCTCCCACGCACCACCTTTCGGCGCATATGGACGACCTTGCAGATAATCAAATGTTTTATCGTCCGGTGCAACAAGCCCTGCACGTGCACCAGCCTCGATCGACATATTACATAATGTCATGCGACCTTCCATCGAAAGCGCCTCGATCACAGGGCCAGCATACTCAATGACATAGCCAGTACCCCCACCCGTTCCAATCTCGCCGATAATTGCCAAGGCAACATCCTTGGCCGAGCACCCGGTTGGTAACTCACCTGTTATGGTAACGCGCATATTTTTAGATTTTTTAAGCTGCAAGGTCTGTGTCGCCAGGACGTGCTCGACCTCACTTGTACCGATACCGAAAGCAAGCGCACCAAAAGCACCATGCGTTGACGTGTGACTATCGCCGCAAACAAGTGTAACACCTGGCTGTGTAAACCCTTGCTCAGGGCCAATCACATGCACAATACCCTGCCGCACATCATCCATTGCAATGTAATCGAGATCAAACTCTTTTACATTGGCCTCAAGCGCCTCAAGCTGCGCCGTTGACATCGGATCAGGGTTTGGTAGGTGCCTGTCTTTTGTTGGTACATTATGGTCAGGAACAGCAATTACGCTGTCAGGGCGATGAATTTTACGCCCTTTTGCTCGCAAGCCGTCAAAAGCCTGTGGTGACGTAACTTCATGCACCAGATGCCGATCAATGTAGAGAAGTGCAACATTATTTCCACAGTCTTCAACAATATGGTCTTCCCATATTTTATCATACATTGTTTTAGGCATAATCAATTCTCGGCAACAGTTTAATTCGTCCAACCGTATGTCACTATTTTCAGATTAGCCAATTAGCCAATAAAAAACGGCAACAGAAATACTCTGTCACCGTCCTTAATCGCATAGACAAATAGACGCAACATAATATTACATCTATTTGGTAATTTTGAAATATTATTTCTTACGATTGAAATCTTGCTTTTCTGCGATACGTGCAGATTTACCACGACGTGTACGAAGATAGTATAGTTTCGCACGACGTACTTTACCACGGCGAACAACAGTAATATTGTCTACTACTGGGCCGTATAATGGGAATACCCGCTCAACACCTTCACCGTATGAAATTTTACGTACTGTGAAGTTGGAGCTTATACCTTTATTAGAACGAGCAATACATACACCTTCGTACGCCTGAACACGCTCACGGTTACCTTCGCGAACTTTTACATCTACACGGAGTGTATCACCCGCACCAAATGTTGGAATTTCTTTGCCTTCAGTAAGCTTGGCAATTTGCTCTTGCTCGAGCTTTTGAATAATATTCATTGTCTTAGACCTTTTCTTCTTTTTTCCGAACATAGGTCGACCAAAGATCAGGCCGGCGTATCCGAGTTAGTTCTTCACTTTGTTTAAGCCGCCATTCAGCGACCCGTCCATGATGCCCACTTGTGAGCACCTCCGGGATTTCCCGGCCTTCCCAGACCTGTGGTCTGGTATATTGCGGATATTCAAGTAATCCGCTTTCAAAACTTTCTTCATCCAGTGTCATGGCAGTCCCCATAACGCCCGGTAGCAATCTTACAACAGCATCAAGCATCGCTAGAGCTGCCGGTTCACCGCCTGAGAGCACAAAATCACCGAGGCTTATTTCCTCAATATTCCGCGCTTCCAAAACACGCTCGTCAACCCCTTCAAAGCGACCACATAAAAGCGTAACACCACCAGCATCTTGCCAGCGTTTCGCCTGCGCCTGATCAAACTGGCGACCTCTTGGGCTTAAGTAGACAAGCGGCCATTTTTCGCCCGCTTCGCTTCTCGCGGTATCAACCGCTTTACCCAAAATATCTGCCCGCATAACCATGCCAGGACCACCGCCAGACGGAGTATCATCAACGGAGCGGTGCTTATCGCTCGAAAAATCGCGGATGTCCAGCGTTTTTAACGCCCATTTACCATCATTTAGGCCTTTTCCAGCCAGTGATTGGCCAAGATACCCTGGGAACATATCCGGAAAGAGCGTTAGTACCTGTGCAGTAAAAAGCGGGTCCATTATTTTTTCCCGCTTTTCTCTTGCTCATCAGCCGTTGCAATCACCTGCGTTTTCAACCAATCGGACCAATTTACAACAAGTCTATCAGCCTTCAAGTCAATCGTTGGAATGAACGCTTTGCGAAACGGAATGAAGGCAAAGCGACCTAACCCCTTAACTGGCTCATCCAAGACAACTTCGATCAAATCTTCACTACCAAAATTCTCAACAGCACGCACAAAACCAAGCCAATTCCCTGCTTCATCGATGGCGTTAAGCCCAATCAAGTCAGCGAGATAAAACTCATCATCATCCTTAACATCATCAAGGACATCACGCGGCACATATAGTTTAGTGGTTTTGAGCGCTTGCGCATCTTCGCGGTTATCTATCCCCTCCACCCGAACGATATAATCATCCTTGTGGCGGCGGACTTTCTTAACCTTAATCGAAGCACCATTTGGCTTTTTGCGCAAATCATCAAACGCAAAAATCGTTTCTTCATCATCGGTGAAAGACCGCAACCGTAACTCGCCGCGAACACCATGCGATGCACCAAGGGCTCCAACACAGACCCAACCGTCTTCTACGCCCTGTTGGATGCGTTCATTACGGTTACTGGACATACATTAAAGCCCTTGTTCTATTTTCAGGAAGATAGCTAAAAACTATCTTATTCTTCTGCTGGTGCAGCTTCTGCTTCAGCAGCAGCTTCAGCGGCCGCAGCAGCTTTTTCCTTACGCTCTTCAATACGCTCAAGAGCTTTCTGGCCCGGTTTACCCTTGTTTGGGTTACTGCGAGTTTTCTTACCTTCAACAAGGCCAGCAGCTTCAAGGAAACGTGCTACACGATCAGTTGGCTTCGCACCTTCACCAAGCCAATGCTTGATACGGTCTTCCGTAAAGATAACGCGCTTTTCGTCGTCTTTTGCAAGCATTGGGTTGTAGCTACCAACGCGCTCAATATAACGACCGTCACGTGGTGAACGGGTGTCTGCTACTACAATACGGTAGTAAGGACGTTTTTTTGCACCACCACGGGCCAAACGAATTGCTATTGCCATTTTGAAATTCCTTTCAGGGTTTATTCTTTAAATTGGTTAAAATCTTTGGTTACATCAGTTTATCAAAGCCTGGTGGTAAACCACCCGGCATTCCGCCCATTCCCGGCAATCCAGGCATTTTGCCCTTTTTGCCCATCTGGGACATTTTCTTCATCATTTTCGCCATCTGCATGTGCATTTTCAAAAGCTTATTTACTTCAGGAACGCTTGTGCCTGAACCAGCTGCGATACGCTTCTTACGGGACGCATTAATCATTTTTGGCTGCTTGCGCTCCTTAGCTGTCATCGAGGTGATGATTGCTTCTTGGCGCTTGAAAATCTTATCATCCATATTGGATTGGTTCATGGCTTGTTTTAATTTGCCAACGCCTGGCAACATACCAAGCACACCCTTCATACCACCCATTTTGGACATTTGTTGAAGCTGGGAGCGAAGGTCATCAAGATCAAATTCGCCCTTGGCCATTTTCTTGGCCATTTTCTCAGCTTCTTCCTGTTCGATGGTTTCAGCCGCCTTTTCAACAAGACTAACGACATCACCCATTCCAAGGATACGGCTTGCGACACGCTCAGGGTGGAAATCCTCAAGGGCATCCATTTTCTCGCCTGTACCAGCAAGCTTGATCGGTTTGCCAGTAACTGCCCGCATCGAAAGCGCAGCACCGCCGCGACCGTCACCGTCCATCCGCGTAAGCGCGACACCAGTAATACCAACTTGCGCATCGAATTCTTTAGCAACATTAACGGCGTCTTGACCCGTCAGGCTATCGGCAACCAAAAGCGTCTCAAGTGGCATAGTATTGTCACGAACCGCGATCACTTCGGCCATCAGGCTTTGATCCACATGAAGGCGGCCCGCGGTATCAAGCATTACAACATCAAAACCCTGAAGCTTGGCAGCGTCCATCGCGCGCCTTGCAATATCAACTGGCATTTGGCCTGCGATAATTGGTAACGTTTTAACATCGATCTGCTCACCAAGCACCTTAAGCTGCTCTTGCGCAGCTGGGCGGCGAACATCCAAGGAAGCCATCAAGACTTTCTTTTTTTCTTTCTCCGTAAGGCGCTTTGCGATTTTAGCCGTTGTTGTCGTTTTACCGGAACCCTGCAAACCCACCATCAATATCGCAACAGGGGGGACACCAGCCGTATTAATGGCACTTGCTTCAGAACCGAGCATTGCAACAAGCTCGTCATTAACGATCTTTATAACCTGCTGGCCGGGCGTGACAGATTTCAGCACTTCCTGACCAACTGCCTTAACTTTCACCTTATCAATGAAACTTTTCACGACAGGCAGGGCAACATCAGCTTCTAAAAGGGCAACCCGCACTTCACGCAGGGCAGCTGTCACATCCGATTCTTTCAAAGCACCACGGCGCTTCAAACCATCAAAGATGGAATTTAATCGATCTGACAGATTGTCAAACATGCCCTTAAATCCTTTTTACAACACGTTAAAATTCATATTTTCCAATAAGTTAAAACAAGCGCTAATGGCACCAGTGTGCGAATCTCGCTGACTGGTGGGTATCCCGGCAAATCAATATTGAATGCCTTTAAGGACACTAATTAAATTGTTCTTTCCTTTGGAAATTGCGGCTTGGATACTTGGAACCCAAACAAATGTCAAGAATTTGCTATATTTACCAAATAGTTTATTAAATTGTATTTAGTCCAGTATATATCCGGGAAACTGATGCATAAAACTCTGCGCTTGAAATATATATTCGCGGCGCTGCTAACAATCTGCACCGCTATTTACCTCATTTTCTACATTCCTATCCCATTTATTAAATTTGGGTGGGCCCAGTATAAACCTTCGGATACACATTTTCATATTCGCCATCGTGTAGCAGACTACATCATTATAACTGATGCATTAGCAGCAAAAGGAAAATCACACGTAATAAATCTCTTAGGCGAGCCGTCTCAAACTTCATATTTCTCAGATTGGGATTTAGTGTACCATTTAGGAACAGAGAGAGGCATTTTCAGTATTGATAGCGAATGGCTGGTTGTTAACTTTGACGCCAACAACAATGTTTCAGAAGTAAAAATATTACGGGACTAAAATTTACAACCTGACTTCTTTTCCTTGTAATATCTAACCCTTGGTTGTCAAAAGAAAGCAGAAACCATGTTCGCTGGGAAACAAGTTGCCCAGCAACATGCAAATAGCCCTGTTGGCATTTTCAAACTTTCGGGTTACCCATAAGCCTATGTGGGAGAGGTTTATATGTCAGCGTTGATCAGTAAACGAGCAAGATATCAGGATATTGGCCTCATATTAGGACCAATTGTTTTTGCACTTATGCTATTTGCACCAATTCCTGATGGCCTGACGATAGAAGCCTGGAAAGTAGCAAGTGTTGTAATTTTCATGGCCATCTGGTGGGCCACAGAAGCGATACCTGTTCCCACAACTAGTTTACTCCCTCTTATTTTACTCCCGGTTCTCGGTATTTCCACGACCAAGGAAGCTTCAAACCCTTACACTGACCCAATTATATTCCTGTTACTAGGAGGCTTTATTGCCGCCATGGCTATGGAGAGATGGAATCTGCACAAACGCATTGCCCTTAACATACTTAAACGCGCCGGCAGCCACCCTGCCGCTCTAATTGGTGGGTTTATGATCGCAAGTGCCGTACTTTCCATGTGGATATCAAACACTGCGACTACCTTAATGATGGTGCCTATCGCACTTAGTGTTTCACAGACTGTTTTAGGCGGTAGCGCACATGGCCATAAATTCACCATTGCACTCCTTCTTGGCATTGCATGGTCATCCTCTATCGGCGGCGTCGGCACAATCATCGGCACCCCTCCAAATGCGTTTGTAGTGGGGTTTATGGAGCAGCAAACTGGCAGAACTATTGATTTTTTAGAATGGATGATGCTCGGCGTACCTGTTGTTATCTGTATGGTACCCGCAGCCTGGTTTGTCGTTACCAAAATCGTTTTCCGCTTTAACGCCGACGAGGTAAAAGGTGGCGATAAGGTTATCAAAGAGGAACTAAAAAATATTAAGGCCATCTCAAAGGCCGAGATAAGAGTTGCGCTAGTGTTCGGTGCTATGGCACTTGCATGGATAACTCGCCGTTTACTCATCGAAATTCCCGGACTTGAGGGCCTATCCAACATGGGTATCGCAATTATGGGAGCAGTCGCTATGTTCCTGGTGCCCGCAGGCAATGGAAAGCGCGACTTTCTTTTAGACTGGGAAAGCGCCGTTAGACTACCGTGGGGCGTAATATTGTTGTTTGGTGGTGGGTTAAGTCTCGCAGCCGCCATAAAAAAAACGGGCTTAGCAATCTGGTTAGGTGAAGGCTTATCCACCTTATCGGGTGCGCCTTTGCTGGCCTTAATTTTCGCAATCGTTGCTCTGGTCATTTTCCTGACTGAGCTAACATCAAACACCGCTACCACCGCCGCCCTCGTGCCGGTCCTGGCTGCTGTTGCAACCACTGGCAATATCGACCCAATTCTACTCGCTGCTCCCACTGCAATGGCAGCAAGTTGTGCCTTCATGTTACCCGTTGCCACTGCTCCAAATGCTGTCATTTATTCAACAGGTAATTTTACGATCCCCCAAATGGCAAAGGCTGGCCTTTGGTTAAATATATTGGGGACATTCATCATAAGTGCGCTGTGTTATAGCCTCATACCACTTGTATTTTAGGGCAACTACACCTGCCACAAATCACAAGTTGCCATAACCTGTGAATGCGCGAGAAACCGTTTATTAGCATCCTGATAAGGCTTTAAGAAAATTTCTCGCCCCTGATCAGAAAAATAAGGGATTTCCATGCCTAAATACGCACTTTCAACATGCTTTAATTGCTGTTTGGGTACTCTTACACCAGCTTCAGCAAGGTAATCACCAATTTCTGCACGCTCTAATTCCCTGTCGCCGTGACTATGGGATAATTGCACCAGTTTACGCCTAAGGTTACGGCGTTTACCACGCTTTCCTTTTGCCCAGCCAATTTTATTGAGTGCCCAGAATAACTTCAAGTCTCTGAGCAACATACTTTCATTAGTTCCAACAGTCGCTACACCAAAATGCCTGTGCTCAATGCCAAGAAATTTAGGTACCCAATCTTCATATGCACGGCCAGAACAGGTCTGTAATGGCATAATAATACTTTTATCTATCAGTTTAAAATGATCCAGATCATCTATCAAAACGCCCCAATCCATGTTTAGGCGACTAAAATAGGACACAAATTCCGAGAACCTAGCACCAAGCCCCCTATACACCTGAAATGCATAAAGCGATTCGATCCATCTATCCTGCCTACGCACAATGAAGCGGGGATAAATATCAAAGTCATGTCGCCAATGGTTTAAACTACGTAAAAACAGGTTTGCTTTTGGATAAGGCGTACCTACACCTGAACGCATAACAGGCATGCCGCCTATTAAATTTTCTTCCGTCATAATGATATTTGAACATGACACTTTGTTCAGTGTAGTTTCTACATGATTCTGGATATATGTTCTTAACAAACTGTTGGGCGAAATATGCTTTAATCTGGTCAGGTATCCTTTGAATACAACACCTTTCAACTCGTCTCTGGTCAAAAGTTTAATATCTGCTTCTTCAAGTGCTGAAGCAGATGCCTTCAAGTAAGACTGTAAAGACGTAGACCCCGATCGATGAACGCCCATATGGATAATCAATTTTTTCATAATCTGCATAATACTCTAATAAACGCGTTCATCTTCATAAACAAAAGCGTGATTTCTATGCCTTCTTCATCTGAAAACTATAGACTCATTACCTTTTCACCCCATATAAGCAGCGCATGAACGAAACACGGACATATAATTTTCTAAAGATGCATGGCCTCGGTAATGACTTTGTCATTTTCGATACCCGTACGCACGATCTTCATTTATCAGATGATCAAGTGCGCATGATCGCCAATCGCAAACGCGGTGTCGGTTTTGACCAACTTATTTTGCTTCGCCAAAGTGAGCAAGCTGATGTGTTTATGGAAATCAGAAATGCTGATGGCTCACGAGTTGAAGCATGCGGCAATGCAACGCGCTGTGTTGGACAAATCATATTAGATGAAAAAGCACTTGATGTAGTCGCCATTGAAACAGATGCAGGGCTTTTAAGTGCAACAGCCTCACCATTTGGGATTTCTGTTAACATGGGGCCAGCCAATATAGACTGGCAAGATATACCGCTTGCATCCGCAATGGATACGTTAAATACAGATTTTACGTTGGGTCCACTCACATCACCTGTTTGTGTTAACATGGGCAATCCACACGCGGTATTTTTCGTTGATCATGTGGCTGACATAGAGCTTGAAGCGTTCGGCCCTCAGATTGAACATCATCCGCTCTTCCCTGAAAGGGTGAATGTATCAATCGCTTCGGTAAAAGGAACCGAAATTCGCCAACGTGTTTGGGAACGCGGCGTCGGCATCACCGAAGCTTGTGGAACAGGGGCCTGCGCTGGTGCAGTAGCAGCGATGCGCCGTGGATTAGTCAAAAGCCGTACCGCCACTGTCACACTTGATGGTGGCCCACTTGAAATTGAGTGGTTGAGCGATAACACTGTTCAAATGACAGGAAGTGCAACATTAGCCTTCAAAGGTGAAATTGACCTGTGAGCACCAAACCCGACATCGTGACCTTTGGCTGCCGCCTGAACGCCTACGAGAGCGAGGTAATGCGCCGCCATGCGGAAGGCGCAGGGCTTGATGATGTCGTAATTTTCAATACATGTAGTGTAACAGCTGAAGCAGTCAGGCAAGCGCGGCAAAGTATCCGGCGCACTAAACGCGAAAGACCTGATGCCAAAATTATTGTAACGGGCTGTGCAGCACAAATCGACCCCAAACAGTTTTCCGAAATGGAGGAAGTATCCTCAATCCTTGGTAATCAGGAAAAACTGGAAGCAAAATCATTTCAGAGCTTGTCACTTGACGGTGCTGAACGCGTACAAGTGAATGATATCTTCTCAGTAACTGAAACGGCTGGTCACTTGATTGACGGCTTTGGTGAGCGTGCGCGTGCGTTTGTACAAATCCAGAATGGCTGTAACCATCGTTGTACTTTCTGTATAATCCCTTATGGCCGTGGTAATAGCCGGTCAGTCCCGATGGGTGAAGTTGTCGAACAGATAAAAAACCTTGTTAATCGGGGCTATAATGAAGTGGTGTTAACGGGTGTTGATATCACGAGTTACGGTGAAGATTTACCAGGCAATCCAACTCTCGGTGTCTTGGCGCAAAAAATCCTGAAATTGGTCCCCGACCTACCCCGCTTGCGAATTTCATCGATAGACAGCATCGAAGTAGATGAACCGCTGTATGATGCAATCATCGGGGACAAGCGTGTTATGCCACATCTACACTTATCCCTGCAAGCCGGTGACAACATGATCCTGAAAAGGATGAAACGCAGACACATGCGCGAAGATGCAATTGAGTTTGCTACTCGGGTAAAAAAAGCACGCCCCGAAATGGTTTATGGTGCCGATATTATCGCAGGCTTCCCCACAGAAACAGATGCCATGTTCGAAAACAGCTTACGGCTTGTAAAAGAATGCGACCTGACTTGGCTTCATGTTTTCCCATATTCTGAACGCGAAGGCACGCCAGCTGCAAAAATGCCGCCTGTTGCCAAAGCCATTCGAAAAGAACGCGCACAGACACTTCGTAAACTTGGCGAAGAACAAGTGTTAAAATTAATGTCGTCCAAAATCGGTAAAAGCGCCAATATTCTAGTTGAACGCGCTGTGGATGGTATCGCAACCGGTCACAGCGAACAATTTATTCCAGTAAAGTTATTTGGCAATTTCAAAGCTGGTGAAATTGTTCATGCAACGCTTAACGCTATAGATGAACAGGTTATGACTGCTAGCCCTACAAGCAAAAGATAGATAAAGATATTTTATGAGCGAAACGGAAGAAAAAAAAGGTTGGTTTAAACGCCTGACAGCAGGATTAAAGAAATCGTCAACCGCAATTTCAAGCGGCGTCACAGGTATTTTCACCAAACGCAAGCTGGATGATGAAACACTTGAAGAGCTGGAAGACCTGCTCATCACCACGGATCTCGGCGTCAGTGTTGCTGCAAAATTAACCGAAACACTCGCAAAAGACCGCTATGATAAAGAAATCTCAGATGAAGAAGTCAAACAGGTTCTAGCTGAAGAGGTTACAAAGATACTAGCCCCCGTGGCAAAACCGCTTGTACCCAACCCTGGAAATCGCCCCCATATCATTTTGATGGCCGGGGTTAACGGTGCAGGTAAAACGACCACAATCGGAAAACTTGCTAAAAAATTCCGCGATGAAGGTAAATCAGTCATGATGGCTGCGGGCGATACGTTCCGTGCCGCTGCTGTCGAACAGCTTCAGGTTTGGGGAGAGCGGGTTAATGTACCAGTCATCACCAAAGAACTTGGAACAGATGCCGCAGCCCTTGCCTTTGAAGCAGTTGACCGTGCGGTTCGTGACAATATTGACGTGCTTTTAATTGATACCGCAGGAAGGTTACAAAACCGAAACGAATTGATGGATGAACTTGCCAAGGTTGTTCGGGTGATCGGAAAAAAAGTGCCCGATGCCCCTCATGACACTGTCATCGTTTTAGACGCTACCACGGGCCAGAACGCTGTTCATCAGGTCGAAGTATTTCAAAAAATTGCCAATATTTCAGGCATTGTAATGACAAAGCTTGACGGGTCAGCCCGCGGCGGTGTTCTTGTAGCCTGCGCCGAAAAATTTGGCCTGCCTGTCCATGCAATTGGTGTTGGTGAGAGCATCGAAGACTTACAACCTTTTAACGCTGATGAATTTGCAAGAGCACTTGTAGGGTTGATAGACTAATATATTACACAAAATCTACTGAACTAGTCAGTAGATTGCCCTGCTCCATTATACCAATCAACATTACGCGTTAAATACATCACGCTTGCAAGAGCAATGAACAACAAGCTTGTACCGCTTATGAGTGCCATATCTTCCATATGTAGCACAGCGCACAAAAAGCCAAACATCGCAGACTGACTAATACAAACACCAATAGTCCATTTCTTTGACATCGTAATAACCCACGCATAAGCCGTTACAAGCCCAACGACCAAACTAGCTGCAATCATATAAGAAAACATAAATGCGATATGTTCCGCTAAAGACAGTAAAACAAGGAAAAACATACACAGGGCAAACCCTGTCAAAGCATATTGTATTGGGTGTATAGGCTTTTTGCTGATTATTTCGAAGATATACAGAACGCTAAATGTAAGTATGATAAATAATGCGCCGTATTTGATACTGCGATCAGCTAATTTATGAATATTAACCGTATCAACAAAGTTAACCGTTATGCTGTCACTGGATAACAAACCATCTTCTGTTTTCAAAACCGTGTTCAATCCGAGTGCCAAACCTAACAGTTCCCATTTCGCTTTAAATCCTGTCTCGGATACTGTCCGCTCCAGCGGTGAAAAACGCCCCAAAAACCCGGGAGATGGCCATGAGGATTTTAAGTTAACCGTTGTTTTAGACCCGATAGGTAGCAGACTGAGGTCCTTACTGCCCCTTAATGAAAACTGAGCTGTTAGTTGAATATTTCTGGCACCATCGATAGCCCCCAGTTTAGCATGAACACCTTGCTTGGTTCGCCGTAATGTTGTCCCGGGTTTTACGGTCAATGGAGTATTATCCATTTTAAGCATAATATCACCCTGCAAACCTTTAAGATCAGCAAGGGTAAGTGCCGTAATCGCATTACCCCAGTCTATATTATCTGGATTTATACCATCAAATGCATCGGCTAAACTAAAGTCTGCATTAATTGAAATAGCCGCCGTGTACACTTTTGTATCAAATATACCAATTGAACGATTTTCTACTTCTATCATTCCATCATAGTTTAAAGTTTCAGGCAGGAGTATTTGGTGACTCGTTTCAAACGCAGTCTCGCCAGACCTCACCGTCTGCTTAGTGTACCGATAAGGAATAACTAAAAAAGGACCAGTTATTTTTTGGCTATAGCCCCATGCCTCGGCTACACTATGCCCAGCTTCGGCCGACCTGTTACTGCGTTCATTCACCAAGTCACTAATCATAAAAAGGGGAATCTATAACAACAAGAGTAAGGCTCCAACAATGATTGCTTTGACGCCGTAACCATTAACAAATCGCCGATAATAGTGATTAAAGGTTTCATACTTTTCTTCTTGCATTGACATTTCTCCCACTTAAGGAAAGAAATTAAGCCGATTACTAATGGCTAAAACATGCCCGAAATATGAACTATTGAAGCATAACTTTGATAATATAAGGCAACTTTCAGATTTACGGATATCCCGCCAATTCCACAATTCTATCCCAAGTCGCCATCACATCATCACGTGTTGTATTCATCTGCCCGACTTGAAACCGGATAACAGAGCGACCCTTCACAACCGTGCGTGTGAGATAAGTAAAGCCATCATCATTAACTTTAGTAAGCAATGCCTCAGTTGCTTGATCACCCTCTATCTCACTGTTTCCTGATTTTCTAAAAGTCAAAAGCGAAAGATTTGGCTTTGTTACCAGTTCAAAACCATCAGTCATAAATATCTTTTCTGCAAGATCCTCGGCTATTTCCACATGCTGCCGAAACATGGACTGCAACCCCTCAACCCCATAGGAACGAATAACAAACCATAGCTTCAATGCCCGCATACGCCGCCCCAATTGAATGCCCCAATCCCTATAGTCTGTAACATTATTTCCCTCGCGGGTTTTTAAATATTCCGGCAGGATCGTAAGCGTACGCTTTAATGTGTCAGCGTCTTTTACAAAGTGTGCTGTACAATCAAAATTTACCCCCATCCATTTATGCGGATTGAAAGCGTAACTGTCTGCACTTTCAATTCCCCGCATTAAATACCGATATTCAGGGCATACCATCGCGCTCCCCGCCCACGCGGCATCCACATGGAAATACATATTATTGCTGCGGGCGATAACACCAAGCGGCTCGAGAGGGTCTGAGGCGCCGACGCCTGTTGTACCAACTGTTGCAACTAACATTGCTGGTTCAATACCCTTTTTTCTATCGTCATCAATCATCGATATCAACGCGGAAGGCTTCATGGCGAAATCATCATCAGTCGGCACAAGCCTAATCGACGCCCTACCAAGCCCTGCCATTTTAACGGCCTTTTCAACCGATGAATGTGCTTCTGCTGACGTATAAAAAGCCAAGGCCTTCTGGTCTTTTAGGCCAGTTTCATTACCCAGCCAGTTTGTCGCTCGTTCCCGCGCAGCAAGAACCGAACAAAAAACAGCAGACGATGCAGTATCCTGAATAACACCCGACCAATTCTGAGACAGAGCCATGAGCCCCTTCAACCAATCCATCATAGCTTCTTCCAGCTCTGTCGCGGCAGGGCTAGTTTCCCAAAGCATTGCGTTTGTTCCCATAATAGATGTCAGCATTTCCGCCAGTACAGACGGCGGGGAAACATTGGCAGGAAAATAAGCAAAGAAACGCGGGTGTTGCCAGTGCGTCATACCTGGCAAAATAATATCCTTAAAATCATCAAAAAGCGCCTCAAACTCTTCAGCATCAACAGGTGCATTTAACGGTATCTTATCCCGCACGTAACCGGGTTTGACCTGAGAGCGGACAGGCATAGACTTTACATCGTCAAAATAATAATCTGCCATCCAATCCACGAGAGCATGGGCATTTTTTTTAAAGATATCCTTGTTCATTTCTCGCTACCCTCTAAACAAATTTTCACCAAATTATATTACACAGTACGTATACTGTCCCATACCGCAACAAAGATTATTGACTGCATCACAGATCACTCTAATAAGATTAGTTTCATGGAAATATCAACCGATACATTGGCAATTATTGCATTTACCTTTCTGATTGCCGGCACGATCAAAGGCTTAATCGGTATCGGCCTACCAACGATTGCTATTAGCTTACTATCATTAATGATCGATGCGCGTTTAGCCATTACCTTAACAATTATACCAATGTTCGTCTCCAATGTATGGCAGGTTTTCAGAGGTGGAAAAATACAGGAAACATTCAAAAGATACTGGATTTTTTCTACAATTTTAATTGTATCAATTCTAACGACAGCTCTTTTTAGCAGAGCAATACCATCAAATATCATTCTCATAATATTGGGGGCAGTGGTGACAATATATGCCATTCTAAGCTTATTGAAATGGACACCACATATTGCGGGTGAATATGATGCACACGCGCAGGCCGGTTCCGGGTTAGCAGCTGGCCTTCTAGGTGGTTTTACTGCCATTTGGGCACCACCACTCATCATCTATCTGACGGCGCGACAAATCCCGAAGGACGAGTTTATCAGAGCAACCGGTATGTTAATCACTGTTGGTTCTATACCGTTGTTAATTGAGTATATTCAAAACGGCCTTTTAACATCCAAACTGGCAACAACGAGTGGCATAATGGTTATGCCTGTCCTCATAGGCTTTATCACTGGCGAATATTTAAGGCGCTATATCTCTACAACAAAATTCCACACCATTGTACTCGGTATTTTTGCCGTAATGGGTACAAACTTAATATATCGAGGTATAATTTCTTAAAGGGTATTATTTCACGCCCTTTAGAAACTCCATCATACGCTTTGTTGACTTTATATTGGCTTGTGCATTGGATACTTCTGTTCCACCAATAACAAACTTTTCATCCAGCAAATGCCCAGCGTCTGAATAATTTATATGCTCACATGCCTTTAAAGCCGCTTGCATGCCTGCGCATACTGAAGCAGCCATTTGGTTTGCGGGCCATATCTCATCCAACCCACCTGACAATAACAAAACAGGCCCAGCGATATTTTCAACAGGAATTGCTGCCTGCTCTACAGCATGTGTTTGCTCAAGGGATGCAGCGTATAAGTCAACAAGTTTTGTGATATTCACGCCGGATGCAAACGGTACATGTGCAATAGGTTTGCCTGCTTCAGTCCAACTCGATGAAGGTGGTTTGCGCCAATCATTTAAAATTCCCGCCCAGGCAACAGAACTCGGTGCAATCCCAATCACGCCTTTATACTCATCTGATTTCGACGCAAGTAAAAGTGACAACTCTGCCCCTTTAGACCACCCTACAACAATAACCCCATCGTTTCTGGTATCGCTTTGATCCATCAACCATTTTTTTGGTGCATGGAAATATTCAAGTGGAATCTTATTCAACTCAGCAGGCAGACCGTTTTCTTTAAAATATGCGAGCGACAAAACAGCATGCCCCGATTTTGCCAATTTACCGGCAAGATGTGTTGGCTTGCCACCGCCCGAACCACCAAGCACCAGAATACCATACTTACCTTCAGTCTGTGCAGGCGTATAATCCGCTATAAAATCACTGGTATCTACTGAATTAGAACCTTCATTAGAGCCTTCCGCCCAAATACTAAAGGTAACAACCGCAATCAAACACCCAATCAAGACAGGCTTGAACATGCTCTTTTTCCTCACTGTATTTTATATTTTTTGTTTATTTAGCTCATATGGCACTGATAAAGTGGATTGCAAGCAACCTTAATATCTTTTATGTGTTCGCGCATGGATACAGAGAATACACATACATCAACCCACCAATCCTCCAAAGTTGGTTTTGTTTCACTCGGCTGCCCAAAAGCCCTGGTCGATAGTGAGCGAATTTTAACTCAGCTACGTTCAGAAGGCTATGAAATCTCCCCTGATTATGCCGGCGCAGATGTAGTTGTTGTGAATACCTGCGGGTTTATTGATAGCGCGAAGGAAGAAAGTCTTGGTGCAATCAAGGAGGCTATGGTTGAAAATGGCAAGGTAATTGTAACTGGCTGTCTCGGCGTTGAAGAAGATAAAATCCGCGAAGTTGCCCCCGATGTTTTGGCAATTTCAGGACCGCACCAATATGAAACTGTAGTTAATCAAGTCCATGAGCACGCTCCCCAGCCCCATGACCCTTTTGCGCACCTCGTTCCGCCGGGCGGTCTGAAATTAACACCACGGCATTATGCATACCTGAAGATTTCAGAAGGCTGCAATCACTCATGCAAATTCTGTATTATCCCTTCCTTTCGCGGGAAATTGCAATCGAGGCCAGTACGTGCAGTACTCCGTGAGGCTGAAAAGCTGGTTGAGGCAGGAGTGCAAGAACTTTTAGTTATATCGCAAGATACGTCAGCGTACGGCCTTGACCGAAAACATGCACAAGAACCCTGGAAAGATGGTGAAGTTCGCGCTCATATGACCGACCTTGCAAACGCACTTGGTGAAATGGACGTTTGGGTTCGACTGCACTATGTTTACCCTTATCCGCATGTAGATGAAGTGATTGCCTTAATGGCAGAAGGCAAAATTTTACCATATTTGGATATACCATTTCAGCATGCCTCACCAAAAGTCCTAAAGGCTATGCGCCGCCCAGCCAACGAACACAAGGTATTGGAACGTATCCACAAATGGCGCGAGCAAGTGCCCGAAATTGTTATTCGTTCTACCTTCATTGTTGGATTTCCAGGTGAAACCGATGAAGATTTTGACTATCTGCTTGAATGGCTAGAAGAAGCACAGTTAGACCGTGTTGGATGCTTTAAATACGAGCCTGTTAAAGGGGCTGCAGCCAACGAATTGCCCAATCAGATACCAGAAGACATTAAGCAAGAACGCTGGGAACGTTTTATGGCAGTTAGTCAGAAGATTTCCGCGAATAAGCTCAAACAGCGCGTTGGTATGGAGATGGCCGTTATAATTGACGACGTTACAGATGAAGGTGCCGTTGGGCGCACCTACGCTGACGCCCCTGAAATTGACGGACAAGTCCATTTGAAGGGAGCAACTGAATGTATTCCCGGTACAATGGTTATGGCGCACATTGACAACAGTGATGACTATGACCTTTACGGCCATGTCATTATTGATAACGAAAATGACGACGATTGGGACTGGTAAATACATCTGCGGCCTAATAATCTTCCCTCAACAGTATAATATTATAGAAACAGGGGAGACATAATGACATTTTCAATCAGACAATCGACTGAGGAGGAAGCTCCTCTCTTGGAAAAGTTGATGCATGCTGCAATAGAGCAACTTCAACAAAATTTCCTGTCAAATGATCAAATTAATGCTTCTTATGAATTCATGGGTATCGACCATCAACTGATTATTGATGGTACATATTACACTGTCCTTGATCATAACAATATCATTGCAGGCTGCGGAGGATGGAGCAGGCGCGATACTTTATTTGGTGGCGATCATTCGCCAAACAGAGGCCCACGCCTCCTGAACCCAAAATCAGAGCCAGCTCGTATCCGTGCCATGTATACAAGCCCTGAATATACAAGGTTGGGGGTTGGAAAACTCATTATCAACCACTGTGAGGCACAAGCAAAAAGCGAAGGCTTTTATTTCTGTACACTGGCATCAACGTTGGCAGGCAAACCGCTTTATACAAAATGCGGATATAAGCCAATTGAATATTTTAACGCCGCAGCATCAAATGGCACAAAGGTTCCATTGATTAGAATGGAAAAGGCATTGCATTAATATATACTCAGACAACACTTCACCGAAATATACAAATCCAGCTAATCGTTAGCTGTGAGTATTTTATTAGCCGCAATAATTCGTTGCCAAGTAGCTTTCGGCATATTCAAATTACCTGCAAGATAGAAACCCGTTTGAATATTTACTCGAAGAGTTCGTTTAACAAGATCAGTATCGAAATTATCTTGCTCTCGTAAAAATTTAAATGTTTCACTATCACTGAGAAATATATCCGTGCGCCCTGCCATTGTAAGCTTAAAGTCACCCGTTTTATCATTCGGCACAGCAGTTATGTTTTCTGATGGAATCCCCAATGCTATCAACAAATCACAGGTAATATCTTTAACAATGCAACTTGCTGTATAGCTCCCCGCCTTGAGAGCTTCATATGTTGGTACACGCAAATCGTCTGCTCGCATGAAAACATGAAAGTCTGCCGGAGCAATCGACACTAACCACCGATACATACTCTCGCGTGCAGGTGTTCTGACAAGCGTATAAATAAGGGCATTTTCATTACTTTTAACAGATCTGATTGCCCTTTTCCAAGGCAACATCCTGATTTCATACTCCAGCCCAGCCTTTTCAAGGACACTGCGAACTTTTTCAGTAGCATAGCCAGCAATATCACCACTATCAGGATCAACAAAATTGAAAGGGGGGTAATCTTCAGTATATACTACAATCTTCTCATTCGCTTCTTCACTCGCATACAGAATAATACTGTCATTACCGAGCAAGACAGAGAGGCAATAAAGCAAAAATAACTGTAATATCCTCATACCTCTCTCCTTTCGTATCTTACCTAGATAACATTTCACTAACTACCAAGCTGGTAAGGGCCACCCCGTTCAATTGCGCGCTGATAGGCATCACGGGCCTGCATACGTTCAACATAAGCCAACAGATTTGGCGCTGCTTCAAGGCCGCCATTAACATTAGCGGCTTCAAGAATAAAGGTGATATGCACATCAACCCCCGTAAGGTGATCACCACAGAAATATTCATTCGTGCCAAGACTATGGGCCATATATGACATATTATTAGTGATTTCACTCATAATACGTTGGCGCAGTGGTTCTGCGGCATCACCCAGCCTACTTGTATACAAAGCCAACATTAACGGTAACATGACCGACCCTTCGACATAGTGGAGCCATTCATTATAAGTTTCATACCCAGCATCACCTGGCGCAGGCCCAAATTCACCGTTTCCATAAGTACGCACCAAATAATCAATAATGGCACCTGACTCAGCAATCTTGATATCACCATCTTCTAGCACCGGTGATTTGCCCAGTGGATGAGCTTCCTTCAAATTATCCGGTGCCAACCGTGTTTCAAGATCGCGGGTATAGTGAACAATCTCGTATTTCACACCTAATTCTTCAAGCATCCAAAGAATACGTTGTGACCGGCTATTATTGAGGTGGTGAACTTTAATCATAAATATTTCTACATTCCTGTTGATTAAAAATTAATACGTGGACGCGCCCGTTTCTTGATTTCTTCTTCACTGGAAAGGACAAAAATCGCCAAAGCTCTTCTTTCCGCTTCTGTTAAACCTTCATATGAAGGCATTGGCCCTGGGGGATTTAAAAATAATTGTTGCATACCCGCAAGCGTATATCGCTCTTTTAAATCCTCCAATTTCTTAACTTGAACACCTTCCACCTCACCTTCTACATGGCATGTGGCACACCCATTAGTATCAAAGATCAAGGCACCAGCGGCCTTACTTGTCGCAAGGTCTGGCGCTTCAATATCAGCAAGAGGGTTTTTAGGAGGAACGATAACCTCCTCACCGGGAATGCCAATAGCAATATCGCCAAACCCAACGCGGTAAATCACACCCGCATAATCATCTGAGACATAAATAGCACCGTCCTGCCCTTGTTCGACATCAACAGGGCGGCCAATAACATCCTCATTCAATTCAAACCCACTTAAAAAATCTTGCTCTATCACTGAACCATTATCGTCGAAGCGTAGCGAAACAACCTTATACCCAACCAGTTTAGAGCTGTTCCACGAACCATGAAGCGCAACAAGAGCCGTATTTTGATAACCCGCTGGCGTATTTGTCGCCTTAAGAAACTTAATTCCAAGCGGTGCGCGGTGCGCGCCAAATCCATGCACCGGGGGCACAGATGCGGATACCTTTAAAGAGTTTTTAGCGCCGTAATCAGGGTCTGGCGTACGGTTATCATACGCATAAGGCCAACCATAATCACTGGCATCCTTGATCAAATTCACTTCACAGTTCGGCGTATCATCACCCAATAAATCGCGGCCGTTATCAGTAGCGAATAATTCACCTGTTTCCGGGTGCCAATCAAAGCCAACGCTATTTCTAAGCCCTGTTGCATAGGTGCGTACACCGCTGCCGTCAGCATTCATTTGAATCATTTCAGCACGGTAAGGTTCTTCTTCAATACAAACATTACAACTTGAGCCAACCGTTACATAAAGCTTTCCGGATTTATCAAAACCAATAGTTCGTGTGCGGTGATTACCTCCCGATGGCATGCCCGAAAAAATCACTTGGGTCTCACTGAGCCGACGCCTTTCAGCATCATAAACACCGCGAATAATCTGTGTTTCTTCCGCGATGTATAAATACTCATTCCAAAACGCAATACCGTGCGGTGCATTTAGACCACTCAGTAATAAACTGCGCCCATCTGAAATGCCGTCACCGTTATCATCACGGTGCAGCAAAAATACTGCGCCGGTGCGATTACTCGTTACCACCATATCACCCGTTGATGTCATCCGCATCATACGAGCATTTGGAACATCACGGGCAAAAACACCTACTTTAAAACCTTCAGGAACTTGTAGTCTTGCCTTCAAGATATCAGCTTCAGGAGCTTCAACCTGCCATCCAAAAAGCATATCAAGAAGTGGACCATTAACCGTTGGCTTTAAATACCAAGCAGCGCCAAATAATATGATAAAAAATAAAAAAATCCCTATTAGAATTTTTTTGACCATTTTCAAAATCCGAACCAAATTTACATTGCGATTAATACTGCCACGGTAAAGTGGATTCGCAAGTATTAATTGACCACATCCGAGTATTATTATGCCCCTCTAAAGAAAGGTTGATCAACAGGCCAATTATTGCCAAGCTTTGCGATAAGGAGATCATATATGGATCGCAGAAGTTTACTCAAAACCTTTACCTTTGCAGGCCTGTCCGCGCTGTCTGGTATAACAACAATCAAAGACGGAAACGATCACCCGCAAATACCTATACCAGACAAACTTAAACCGGGTGATACTGTTCGCTTAATTGCTCCTGCCGGGGTTATTTATCAAAAAGATAGAATAAACATCGCGTTAGAAAACATGCGTGCTCTGGGGCTTAAACCAACACTGGGTAAACATGTATATGACAGGTACGGATATTTTGCAGGCACAGATCATGACCGCGCACAAGATATCATGGCCGCCTTTATTGACCCTGATGTTAAGGCAATTTTTGCTCTGGTCGGCGGTTGGGGTTCCGCATTAACACTATCTCATCTTGATTTTAACCTAATCAGGAAAAACCCGAAAATTATTGTTGGATATAGCGATATTACAGCCCTTTTAAATGGTATATATACCAAAACAGGGATGATCACGTATCACGGGCCGAACGCTACATCACGGTGGAACAACTTCACAACCAAAAGCGCAAAATCTATTTTATTTGATGGTATCAACCCCCATTATAAAACCCCCCAGCATAAAGGTGGTGCCCTGACAGTACACAATAATCGGGTTCAAACAATTGAGGCTGGTTCTGCATCAGGCAAGTTAGTTGGCGGAAACTTAACCGTTTTATCAAGCCTGGTGGGCACACCGTATTTACCTGACATGAAGGGAAAAATCCTGTTTTTAGAAGAAATAGGAGAGGCCATATACCGGGTAGACCGCATGCTCGCTACACTTGAACTATCGGGTATTTTAAATGATATCTCGGGCGTAATTCTAGGTGGCTTCACAAGAGTAGAACCAGACGGTGATGGCTTCGGGACCTTCGCCTTGATGGATGTATTTGAGCGATACTTTAAAGGTAGTGGTAAACCCACTTATTACGGTGCTTTATTCGGCCACATCGAGCAAAAACATACAATACCAATTGGGCAAGACGCCACCATGGACGCAAATAAAGGTATTTTCAGATTATTATGAAGATACAAAAGCCATGGTTATATATAACCATGGCTTTTAATGCAGTATCAAAAAAGCAAAATTTATAAGTTTTCCTCTACTGGTTGGCCATGTATTTTGTATACCGTGCCACCTTTCATAACCATATCCACATTCTGCAATAAATTCATATAGCGAAGAACATCACCTTTCACGGCAATAATATCAGCATACTTACCTTCAGACACGGTACCCTGTTTATCAGAAACCCCCATCATTACAGAGGGCCAATATGTGGCGCCGCGGATTGTCTCCATCGGTGAAATTCCAAAAACATCAACCCATGCAGTCATTTCATTCCAGGTACTTTGACAATGGAATTTCATTGGAATACCACTATCCGTTCCAACCATGAAAACCACACCTGCATCACGGAGCTGGGAAATTTTCTTCTTTAGGGTTGGACGGCGAAGCGGCACAAGTTGCGAATAGGCGAACTGACCAGGCTTTCGAATCGATTGCCTGATATCAGCAATTGTATCAGGCTGAAGACCACGATGCCAACATGTAGCATCTAACTTCTCCGGGTTATCTACAGTAAGTTTATAATTCCAAAGGCCTTCAACCGTAGGTGTCCAATAAAGTGGGCCGCCCGCAATTCGCCCTGTTGCCGTACGCTCTTTCAGCATTTCAATCACGTCATCAGGATATGCTGGCGCAGTTGTAAGCCCTGTATGCTCAAAATTATCAACACCAATTTCAAGGCCACGGCGAATTTCATTTGGGCGATGCGAATGCGCAACCACCTTAAGGCCACGCTTGTGCGCTTCATCAACAATCGCCTGTGCTTCTTCTAGTGTCATATTATCATGATCAATTAGTTTGATAATATCCATACCTGCATCAGCAAGCTTATTCACTTTAGCACGTGCATCCTCAACGCTTTCAATACCCCAACGATAAAACTCAGTATTTGGGTAGGCTTTATGCTGGATAAACGGCCCAGACATAAAAAGCCTCGGCCCTGGTATTTCACCGCTTTCAACCCGCTTTTTTACTGATACCGAAGCGTCCAGCGGCGCTCCCAAGTCTCGTGCAGACGTAATTCCTGCCAACAATAATTGCACCGCGCTCGCCGGCATAATCTCGCTCGCAAGGCGGTCCTTATAGGTTGGATGCCAATGGCCGTAATCTGAATGACCGTTGAGCATCAAATGCGCATGAGCTTCCCATAGGCCCGGAAGTACATCCATACCTTCCGTTGATATCACCTCATATCCCGCAGGTACTTTTAATGTATCAAGCTGCCCAACTTTCTCGATAATATCACCGTTAATCAAGATAACGCTGTTATCGATTGGTCGGTGCCCGAACCCATCGATTAATCGCCCGCCAACCAATGCTTTCTTATCTTGTGCGATTACGGTAAAAGATATTGTAGCCGCGAGTGCAGCAAATAATATATACTTAAACTTCATAATACCCTCCCAAGTATATCCCTAGAAGCTTGATACCATTTACTAAACTCGGTCAAGACACGAAATCTTTATTTAGCTGAAACTATATCTTAATTTGAAATTACAGAACCAATTGGCCCTCGCCATACAATCGGTTCTTCATCAACAGTAATCGTATGTTCTGCAAAAAAGCCATTGAATTTCGTTGCCATTGTTTGACCATATGCGCCCAAATTACCAACTTCGATCCAATCACCCTCTTTCACATCGGCAGGTAATAGAAAAGGGCCTTCCATATAATCAATGGCGTCACATGTTGGCCCCCAGAAACTAAAAGCTTCCAAGTTACCCACAGTGTCACGGCCATCATCTGTTATTAAAGACACAGGAAACCGCCATTTTGGTGAACCAGCATCAAACAAAGCACCATATGTGCCATCATTCAAATACAATTCATTGCCTCGCCGCATCTCAACACGAACAAGACATGCTCCACCTTCAGCAACCAAAGCTCTACCCGGTTCGCCGAGAATCAAGTGATTTTCAAACCCATATTCTTGCAGCGCACTTGCGATCACATCAAAATACTGGCCAAGATCAGGCGCTTCCATGCCGGGATAGTTCACAGGATACCCACCGCCAACATCAACACTATCCAGTATAAGGTTCTCAGTATTCAACACATCGCTTAGTAGAGCCAAAGCTCGGCGGTAAGCCGCAGGTTCCATACACTGACTGCCCACATGAAATGTAACACCCACTGCCTTTGCTATAGTGCGCGCTTTTCTAATCAGATCACCTGCTTGCTCAAAACTTGCCCCAAATTTACCCTCTAGTGAATAAACCGCATCTTCAGATGGCAGTGATAACCTTAGATGTAGCGAAAGGTCTTTTGCATCAGGTAATTCTTCTTTAATTTTATAAAGCTCACTCACATCATCAAACGCAAATTCCCTCACGCCCAAATCATATGATCGCTTGATCGTCTTACGGGATTTTACGGGGTGCATCATGAAAAGTTTTGCTTGCGGCAGCAGATCTGCGACTAATTCTACTTCACGCAGAGATGCTACATCATAACTATGCACCCCAGCCTTCCATAATGTATTTAAGACATAAGGGTGTGGATTGGCCTTAACAGCATACAAAACATCGCCGGGAAAACCATTTACAAACTCACTGGCGTAATGCTTAAGCACTTCGGGAAATAGTACATTGACAGAATCATTTGTATCCAAATGCTCTAATGCCTGCCGTGTTGAAGCAAAATGCGGCAAATATATTGTAGTGTTACTGTTTTGGTTGTCAGCCTTTGGCGTTTGCCAAGGAGCTCTGGTATGAAAGCTATCACTCATCACGAGTCTCAATTTTAAAACAAAAATAGATAATTCAGAGGTATGTACCAAATGCTTGAGCCAGGCACATCTGCACGCGTCAACGTGCGCTCGTATGGCTTAGTTTTAAAATAAACGAGAAATATTTAAAAATATCAGGTGATATGAAAGACTGCATGTCAAAGGCAGGATCACAGCGCTTTATTTTATTCTCTATCAGGGTTGCCACGAGCAAACTCCTTCCATTAATTAGTAAGCTAATCAGCTTAAAGTCCAACCAATAAAAGAACGTTTGCGCCGCCTCCCGTACTGTCCCATTAGCACCGCGTTTTCGCGGATAGCGTCGTGGCACGTGCGCTTTACGTCTAAGTGCAACTCTATGATAAAGTTCTTGGCGTTTTTCAAGTAAAAAAAGAGAAAGCAGAGCACGCATATAATTTTTGATGCCATCTACGCAACTTTCAGAAATAAAAATAGAAAAAAAGCACCTAAAAAATCTTTAGGTGCTTTCATCAGACAAGAGTTTTTAGCTAAATTACTGAGTCTGTTCTGGCTTTTTAAACTTCAGCGTAAAACGGTCAGACTCGCCAATTTCCGTATATTTTTCCTTATCTTGATCACCGAGAGCAAAACGCGGTGGTAATGTCCAAACACCGCGAGGGTGATTCTTATTATCTTTCGGATTAGCATTAATATCGCTTGCATCCACAACTTCGAACCCAAACGAGCGCGCAACCTCGATAACATAACCCTCACGAACATAGCCACGGCGCGCGTTCTGTCCATCTTCGACGCCTTCACCACCATCAAGACGGTGCTCGACAACACCTAAGATCCCTCCTGGTTTGAGCGCTTTAAAGGCCGCCGCGAGAATTCCATACTCAGCTTTAACACCCATCCAGTTATGAACATTCCGAAAAGTCAGAACCATATCCGCAGTACCAGCCGGCACAGTTGTCAGGCTATCGGGATATGTAAATTCAGATACATGTGTTTTGCCCAAAACATCATCTTTTTCTACAAGTGAAGTCAAGTAACCTGCCATGCCCCGGCGAGCGCGGGCACTTCCATTAACTGAACTGCTAACAGCAGCAACATACTTACCGTCTTCGCGCAGAAACGGTGCAAGAATTTCTGTATAATAGCTGCCGGGCCAAATCTCGACGACTGTCATGTCAGGCTGAACACCAAAAAATTCAAGTGTTTCTTTAGGGTGGCGATACTTATCGCGCACCGCATTGCCTTCACTTCTATGCTTGCCTGCGAGAACTGCATCGAACTTTTTTTCTGTTTCTGCGTCAAAATCAGCATTTGCCAGCATCGTTGCCGATAATAACGTTCCCGCAGCAAGTGTTGCCTTGAAAATCATCTTCATCATAAGGTCTCATCCTTGGTTTTCATGTTGCCCAATATTCGTTTAGTCTCAAATTTATTTGTATCTCGCTTCAATGGCTGCCAGTTCAGCATCAATAGTCTGACGGTCCAACCAATTGCCTCGTTGCATCACGCCAGCAGGCTTTTTCAAATAGGCTATGTCTGCAAACGGATTACCGTTAAGCAGGACCATATCGGCCCTATAGCCTACTCTAATCTGGCCAAAACGGTCTTTTTCTTTAAAATAGTTACCAACCGCCAGAGTTGCGCTCTTTAGAATTTCCTGAGGAGACATGCCCGCTTCTCGCATCGTCGCCATCTCATTATGAATAGAAAACCCAGGTACACTGAAAACTTGTGGAGCATCTGTGCCAAAAAGTATTTCCACACCTTCATCAGATAATGTTTTCAGTAATTTTAGGCGGTTTTGATGACGAATTTCAGGCGTACTACCACGAAGGAAAGCAATATTTTGTGGCCGCTTGTAATAATTGACCCAGCCTTCCCGAGTTTCTTTTGGAACATATTTTAACTCTGGAAGTGCCATAAGGCGTTCCAGATTATCTGCACGCAATAGCACCTTCCACAACGCAATCGTTGGCACCACACCAACACGCGCATTGCGTGTTAGTTTAGCCGCTTCCAATAACTTAGTATCATCAGCAGGTTTGTGAGCACCCTCAACAAAGGGAATAAAGCCATCCAAATGATCGATTGTGCGCTGACTGACACTAAGGGCGTTTAAAAGGCCAACCTCATTTGGGATATGCCCACCAAATTCAATACCAACTTCATTAGCCGTTTTTGCCATTGCCTGATATTCAGGCAATGTGAGGCCTGGGTGCACCTTCAAAAGGTCCCAGGTTTCATTCACTTGTTCTAGAACTTTTTCCTGTGCTTGTTTAGGCGATGTGACAGAGTTCCCATTAAAACTCGGCCCGGCAAGATAAAGTGTTGGCGCAATGATTTGACCACTATTTGCTTTCCTACGCAATTCTAACTGACCCTCAGAACCGAGCATTCCCCTAACAGTGGTTACACCATTGGAAATATAGAGAAAAAGCGTATCAGCAATTGCTTGTTCACCTGATGTAATTGGTGGAATATGGCCATGCATTTCTCCAAAGCCAGGCGATAAATATTTGCCTGCAGCATCGATGATATTAGCGCCTTCAGGAATAGCAATGGCAGTTCTAGACCCAATAGCAATAATTCGGTCACCCTTTACAACAACGCGTTGATGGGTATCAAACGAGCCATGTTCAATATTGAGAATACTTACATCATCAAATACAATTTGTGCCAAAGCGGGCGTTGAAAAAATGCCAAAATAGTACAAACACCCAACGAAAATTGAGAAAATTACGCGCACACTAATCATATACTGTCCCCTCACTTACATCCATGTAAGATCGCATACAGGTTAAGCCAAAGTTGTACATGCCAAAAGTAATCAAGCCTTGCATAACAGATTTGTGATCTAAGCCCGCATTTATCGATCAAAAAACACCACTGATCGTTAGGAAAAATTCTCGGCCTTGGGTGCGAACTTGATCTTCAATAAACAAGACATCGCCAAGAGACCTTGATCCATTGAAAACCGTCCTAACTCTGGGCTCTTCAGTATTAAAGAGATTATTGACTTCGCCTCGAATTTTAATACCAGCAGGTAAAGTTGTCTCCCAAAACATACTGAAACGTGTGTCATTATTCTCGCGCACAACAAACTCATCTACACCAAAAAACTGAGAATCATTTCGGTCAAAATACCGAAATCCGGTCGCTGATCTCAAACCTGGCAGTTCTTTTCTGAAATCAATCTCGATCGATTGCGGACGCTCGTTAGAAAAACGCCGGTTTTCACCTGTTACCAAGTCAGTAACGCTAGAGTCTTGAATACGATAAGTTACATCAACTCGCGCATCAGAGAGCCCAATAAAGTCAAACGGTGTCGTAAAACCAATTTCAGCGCCGTACCGTGTTCCATTGCCAATATTCCCGGTAGCCTCTGTAGTAGGGCTAGTTGGAATAAGATCAATCAAATCCTGTACATAATTATAAAATAACGTGAGTGAAATCACACCAATCTCACCGAAGCGGCGTTCATAAACAGCTTCAGCAACAAGTGTACGATCAGGTTGCAGGTCCGGGTTCCCAAAATCCAGATCAGCATCATCAAAATTGGCAGAGCTAACAAAATCAAAAAAGTTCAATTGGCCAACTTCTTGCTCAAGTCGCAAACGCCATTGGCTATTAGGCGTCGGTATATAAGTGAGCGACAAACGTGGCTTAGGAAAGACAAATGTACGGCTATTATCAATATCGCCAGTTTGCTGAATTCTGGAGACTTCAACCGCAAGCGATAAATCTGCTGTTAATTTTGAGTTGATCGACCACGAATCAGAAATAAATGGCTCACCTCGTAACTCACTGACACGTGTGTTAGAGCCCGGTAACGCAATCTCTTCACCATCCGTAAATAATTGGAAATCACTATCAACAAAATTCTGAGCAACTTCACCGCCAAATTGAATGGTATGCTTTTTCCAGCCATTCCAATCAAACTCAAGCCGTCCAATAGTTTCACCTTCTGTTGTATCTGAAATCGATTGATTTACTGTGTCATCGTCAATTGCACGATCAATATCCAATGTTGAGAGGTTTTCACGGAACCGACGATTGATAAGACCAATTACCTTAACAGCAAAATTCGGCGAGAAATCGTGTTCATAATCACTGCTCACCTCAAAATCGTTATTAGAATTATCGCGAAGTTGCAGAAACAAATTGCTGAAATTCTGATTTTCAGGTGTTCGAAGCGAATTTTCTTCGCCGTCAAAGCCTCGGCGGTTCCCTCTGAAATTTAACCTGAAAATATCACCGCTTTCAAAACTGGTTTCGGTTTTAATATCCAGACTTAAGCGCCTGAACCGACCATCTTCTACTTCACGACGTAATTCGCCAGGTCCTGCAAAGTTAATCAGGTTTTCGTCTCCAACTTCCTGAAAAACAAAACGCCGACGCTCTATACCAATAGTATAATTAGTTCGCTTGAATGTGTTATTATATGAAACATTCAACCTGGGCACAAAACCACCTCTGCTTGCCATAAAGTCAAGCTCCCAGGGAATTGCTCCACCAGCATCATCTTTACGGACCACATTCACAGCAACAGATTGTTGACCACCAAGGTCAAGCCCACCAGTGGCACCCCGAATAAGCTCGATACGCTCAACTCCGCTTTTCCCAATACGAGATAGCAAATTTTGAATACTATCTGACTTGATGCTTGGGCGCTTTCCATCGATCAACACATTACCAGCGGCACCGCCAAACCCGCGTACATCACCGCCCTGATCAATAGAAAACCCAGGAACCCTGTTCACCATATCAAGGGCAGTTACAGGAAAATACTGGTCAAAAAATTCGGGTTTATAAACGACAATACCATCCTCGTCGCTCGCTACTTCAGCTTCTTGACCAGTTTCATCACCGTCGCTTGCAGCAAAAACAATATTAGTATTCAGCAAATTTAAACTTAAAATTACCGCAAAGGCACACAATAATAAGTTCTGCTTCTTTCCGAGCATTTAACTTTAACTCCAAGATACAGAGATCTAACCCCACCCAATAAACGAAAAACATAAAAACGCTATTATGTAACTTTTCTATTTTCTTGTAACGAAGCCCTGTCAGCAACCCGAGCAGAATGGGTTGAATGGTTTAATTGATGCGACAAACTGAATATCTTTAACAGTCAAACCTTTGATCGATATAGGCAAATACTGAATATTATAGCGTATTTATTACGAGTGTGACCAATCATCAGGATCCGTTGAAGCATTGGGGGATAAACCAATAACGTCACCATCAACATTGACCCCAAGTCCTAACACTGTTCGGTTCGCATAACTAAAATACGCAACAACCTGATTGATCTCGAGGATTTCCCCTTCTTTGAAACCTGCCTCTCTTAGCTCGCTTATATCTTGCTCAGCCATATCACCCGGACTACAGGTTAATTTTTTTGCATACCGGCATGCTGCGGTTTCCCGTATATCCAATATGTCTTCGGGTTGATCGGCTTCAAGCGCCACTCGGATTTGATCCGCTTTTTCCTGATCTCCCAACAATCTGGAAAACCCGCCAAAATGGTGCTCAACACAATAGTCACATTTATTCAATAGACTTACGTATACCCCTAACAACTCAAGCAACCATTTCGGAAGTTCATTACCATAATGGTGCAGTACCGCTTTATAAATTGCCATATGCCCCTCAAGGGTATGAGGGCGAAGTGAATGAGCCATAAGAATATTATCAACATTGTTATCCGGGCCGGAGACACGCTTATAAATATCCTTCAATTTACCCACGGCACCTTGAAAAGAAACAGTTGCTATCCAGGTCATTATTTAGTGCCCTCCGGTTTAAAAACTTTCCCGCCTGCTGCATCAAGAAAAGGGGCGACAGGCATAAGAGTAATATCCTGACGTTCCCGTAACTTTTCCAGGAACCAATATTTATGCCCAGCCCCAAAAGTAATGAGAATCCGTTTCCCCTCCAAAGAGTATTTATCAAGAGCCTCACTGATTAAAGCATAATGGGCCTCGTTAATCCTAGTCCAGCCACCAGTTCCAAGTTCGTCATTAAACAACCGATCATAAGGCTCTAAACCCTTTTTGGTTATCTGATCATATTCGTTTGTATGGATAAAATATGGATCATCGCCGCGCTCCCCTATTATTTCATCCATCCATTTATTAGCAGCCTCATATTCTTCCCATTCAGCCTGACGAGATGGATTATCTTCGATACGCTTTAAGGCACCTCTACGATAGTTAGCCATATAACTATTCCAACCTGCTGTCGGAATAATTTCAAAATCCATCTCAGCCAGTAAAGGAAACAATGCCCCACTATATTCCGCAAACCGGCGTACGCGTGGTTCTGTTAATTTACCAGTTGCTTGAAAGCCTTTTATTGCAGCCTCTAGCCGATTGGGCGGTATCTCAGTAAATACATAATCGGGGTTTATCTCTTTGATTAATTTGCTCAGAAACGGCAATGAATATTTCTCACTAGTATTATGACCATTATGAATCATTCCCAGCATCACAACTTCATTTTTAATATCGTTTTTCATGCGGTCGGCAGATTTTGGCACCGACAGCTTAGAAATTGTTCCGCTCACTTCATTAGTAACATAAAGTTTGCCATCATCAGTCCGCATCACAATTGGTTGCTCACCAACATCAATAACATCAACCACTTCACGTTTCATAACATCGATGATCGATAACGTTTTACCGCCTGCGTTATTCACAAATGCAAAATCACCCGCATCACTCATGGTAACCGAGAATGGCCTCGCTCCAATGCCCTTATCAATCGTTTTAATAACCTCGAAAGACGCCGTGTTGATAAGCATCACCTTATTGTCACCGCCGCAAGCAACATAGTAGGTGGTATCATCTTGTGTAAGCGCCCCTCCTTCCGGGGACATACATACAGGTGTCGTAGCGACCATTTGTTCCGATAGCAAATCGAGAACGGTAACAGTATTATCTGTCCGGTTTGGGATAAAGGCGAGAACACCGTCTTTAGTCACATCAGCAGGATACGGCCTCTTACCGGTTTTATACGTTTTCTCAATGCGTCCGTGTTTAAGATTAAAAACTGTGAATTGATCTGCAAATTCACTCACTACATAAACTTTGTCGTCAACAACCTTTGGCGCAAAAAGCGATGGCCCTTTACCAACCTTCCAACGTCGGCCAATTTCTCCTGTATCGCCGTGGACTTCAATCAGCTCGTCCTTACCAAAAGCGGTCACTAACCAATCATCACCCATTTTAATGATATCAAGCGGCGTTCCTGAAACAGGCCATCGAAATTTTTCTTTCAATGTTTTATTATCTAGAGCAACAATCACATCATCGCCCGAAAGTGTTACATAAACTGTATCGCCGTCTATGTAACTTCCATGCGGGGCTGAACCGATCTTTTGTTCCAAGTCGAGTGACACTTTACCTAAATCGGTATCACCGTAAACTCTGCTAGCTATTAAAGGCCCAACGCATAATAACAATAAAGATAATTTATAAAGTCCTGACAACTTACCCATTTCAATACCCCTCACTTCCCTCAAACCTAAGTTGGTTTTGCGAACAGCACGCCATTTTGTCAAGAAACTGCGCTTATGATGCCGCGCTTGTGATAGTCTGCATATTGATTAGCATTGAATTGATATTATTATGGTCTGGAAATATTAATAAGGATTTCGCTTGAATAACAACCTAGCTATTCCCGGTGATTATTCACCACGAGAAGAGTTTCTCCATGCTGTAACTCACGGTATTGGAGTCATTTTTTCAATCTTCGCCTTTATTATTCTGACTATCAAAGCTGAAACAATTGACATGGTTGCTGTTACAGCAGTCATGATTTATGCGGTCAGTATGCTTTTGATGTTCGGTTTTTCCACGCTCTACCACAGTATGCCAGGCAGCCGCCTGCAACCCATGTTGAAAATGTTGGATCATTCTGCAATCTACTTCAAAATTGCCGGAACCTATACACCTTTTGCCCTTATTACGTTACCATCCCTAACTGGTTTATGGGTCATGATTGGCATTTGGGGGGCCGCATTTTTTGGGACTTTTTTTAAAGTAACTGCTTTCGTCAAAAAAACTGGAAAGCGATTTAGCCCATTATCACTCGGTGTTTATTTGGCGATGGGATGGGCAAGTATTTTTATGATTGGCGAACTTATTGACCACCTTAAAGAAGGTGGCATCAATTGGGTCATTGCAGGTGGTTTATGCTATACAGTCGGCGCAGTTTTTTACGCCCTTAAAAAATTACCCTATACTCATACCATATGGCATTTGTTCGTTTTAGCAGGCGCTGGTTGCCATTTTATCAGTATCTACTATTACGTAATTTAATGCATAAACAAATGATCTCCATACCGCTCCCTTGCATTTTCAACATCTGCGATGCACAGTACCGTCAAATACCGGGTGGGTAACTTTGAGGAATTATCATGACATTTAAAGCGCGATTACTGGGCCTTACTGCGCTGGCTGGCGCCACTTTCATCCCTTTCACTTTAAGCGAAACAAGCACCATGAACGCTCTTGCAGAAGCTGAAATCACCACTGAGAAAGAAACAAATGCAGGTGAGCTATCACTTAATCGTCTTTATGTATCCAAAGATTTCGAGAGCGATTGGTTCGGCGGCACACGCTGGCTCAAGGATGGTAGCGGCTATACAATTATTGAAAAATCTGAAGCAGTTGAAGATGGCCGTGATGTTGTAAGATATAACCCTGAAACAGGTGCAAAAGAGATTTTAATCTCCGCAAGCCAATTAATTCCTGAAGGCGAAGAAAAGCCCATAAGCGTTAGCGATTTCACTTGGTCTGATGACGGTAAAATTGCTCTTATTTATACAAACACAAAACGTGTCTGGCGCCGCAATACGCAGGGCGATTACTGGACACTATCCTTAGAAGACGGCAAATTAAAACAGGTTGGTGCTAACTTCCCAGCTTCGTCCCTCATGTTTGCAAAGTTTTCTCCAGACGGCAGTAAAGTCGCTTACGTTCAGAAAACAGGTCGCAAAATCCACGATATTTATGTGGAGGAAATTGAAAATGGCAAGCAAACACGCCTAACCAACGATGGCTCTGAGACCATAATTAATGGTACATTTGACTGGGCTTATGAGGAAGAGTTTGGCTTGCGCGATGGTTTCCGCTGGTCCCCTGACGGAACCAAAATCGCCTATTGGCAGCTGGACGCGTCAGGCGTGAGGGATTTCACCCTTATTAATAATACAGACGAAAATTATCCTCAGCTAACAACATATAGTTATCCAAAAGTTGGTGAAACCAATTCAGCCGCGAAGGTTGGCGTTGTCTCGATTGATGGTGGTGATACCACATGGATGAATATCGATGGTAACCCGCGTATGAATTATATCGCTTACCTAGAGTGGGCAGATAATTCTGACGAAGTCATCGTGCAACAACTTAATCGGCGCCAGAATACCAACAATATGATTTTGGCGAATGCTAGCACAGGTAACAGTAAGACTGTCATGACTGACAATGATGATGCATGGCTTGATGTTGTTACTGATTTCCGCTGGTTAAATGATGGCAAAGAATTTTTATGGGTGAGTGAAAAGGATGGCTGGCGTCAGATATATCGTATCAGCCGCGACGGTAAATCCTCAAAGAAGATAACAGACGGCGCCTATGATGTGGTGCGGATTAACCGTATCGACACCGAAGGTGGCTTCATCTATTTCAATGCGTCACCTGATGACCCACAGCGTATGTATCTTTACCGAATTGCCATTGACGGCAACAGCCCAGCTGAACGGCTTACACCAGCGGACCAAAAAGGTTCACACAGCTATACTGTCAGCTTTGACGGACAATATGCGTTCCATCGCTGGTCAAACCGCGATAAGCCGCTTGCAATCGACCTAGTGCGCCTACCGGACCATAGCCAAGCTCAAAGCTTTGTGGATAACGCAACACTTGCTGAAACCTATGCAAATGTGACGAAAGGTAAGACCGAATTTTTCAGTGTTACGACTGATGATACGACAATGGAAGGCATCATGCGCTTTCCTGCTGATTTCGATGCCAATAAGAAATACCCCGTTATCTTCTTTGTTTACGGTGAACCGGCTGGCATGACTGCTGCCGATAGCTGGAACAGAAATGATTTGTGGCACATTATGATGACACAAAAAGGCTATATCGTTGCAACGGTTGATAACCGCGGCCAACCTGCCCCCAAAGGCAGAACATGGCGTAAATCCATATATCGGACACTTGGCCTGACCAACGTTAATGATCAGGCAGCAGCTACAAAAAAGCTGATGGCTGAACGCCCATATATGGATGCAGATCGTATTGGGATTTGGGGCCATTCAGGCGGCGGTACTTCAACATTGCATGCTCTCTTTCGCCACAGTGATGTCTATAAAGTTGGTGTATCGCGCGCTCCAGTGCCAGATATCCGCCTTTATGACAGCATTTATCAGGAACGTTATTCCGGCGTTCTTCCTGAAGATAAAGACTATTATGACAAGGCAGTTGCAATTAATTATGCTGAAAACCTGAAAGGTAACTTGCTGCTGATCCACGGTACAGGCGATGATAATGTTCATTATCAAGGTAGCGAACGACTGATCAACAAACTGGTTGAAAACAATATCCAGTTTGATTTTATTTCTTATCCAAACCGTACGCACGGCATTCGTGAAGGTAAAGGCACTGTTCTTCATATGATGACGGCGCAGACCAATTATTTCCTGCGTCACCTTCCTGCTGGACCAAGAGACCAATAATCTTCAGGATTACTTTTCGCACTAAACATTATAAAGCCAGTCCAATTGACTGGCTTTATCTATAAGCAACAATACCACAGATTTGCCCTCAACCACTTTTTAGTGAACACCTTCCCTAAGGCAAAAGGGGTTTGTATGGTGCACACAACTTTGGCTTATGGGAAAGAATTCTATGTCATCAAGACTATCCAATCCTTCACGGCGCACATTCATTGCAGGCGCAGGTATTGCTGGTGTAAGCACTGTTGCATCCACAAGTGTTTTTGGTGCCGCAACCACCACCAAGCAAAACACTAAAATTATCGATGAGCAATCTTTTGCAAGGCTGGAGGAAATCGGCGACGGTGTTTGGGCCGTTTTATCCACACCAGTGAACGCAAGTGGCGGATTTGAGACCACAACGCTATCAAATGCAGGTCTTATCATGGGTGATGATAAAGTGGTTGTTTATGATGCGTTCTTTCGCCCTGAAGGCGCAAGCTGGTTGGCGGAACACGCCAAGACGCTAACAGGACGTTATCCAACACATGTTATTGTCTCTCACCTGCATGCTGACCACTGCGGCGGTTTGGCAGGGTTTCAGCGCGGTAGCGAAGGCCCCGAAATTATCATGACTGAGGTAACACGTGATCTTATTTTCAGCACGTATGGCACAGGCAAACCACGCGAAAACGAGATTTTTGGCCGCCCACCCATTCGGCTTGTTGGGCCGACACAGATCATCCATAATGAAAACGAACCGATAGAACTAGACCTCGGTGGCCGTTCCATCACCATTGACCCTCTTGCCGGCCATACGCCAAGCGACCTGGCGGTTCATATTAGTGATGCAGACATCATCTTTGCGAGTGATTTGGTTTGGGAAGGATATTTTCCTAACTATGTAAACGCAGTACCATCCAAACTTGTACCATCGGTTCGGCACCTTTTTAAAGACAGCAACAAATTAATGGTAAGCGGCCACGGCGGCACAGCGAAAGCAGGTGATCTTGGTATGTATGTTGAATTGCTGGAGGCAATCGACAAAGGCGCACAAGAAGCTCACGACGCAGGGCTAACTGCAGAAGAAGGCGGGGCTAAATTTGTCGTGCCAGAAGCAACAAAAAACTGGATCAGATTTAATCCTCAGTACCCAATCGTTGCCTACAACGCATGGTACCGTGAGTTAAACGCGTAACATTGGAATAAAAATTGAAAATGGCAAGATGCCTTTAATGCATAACAGCATCAGGGGCATCTTCAACTGATATGGAAATACCGAGTTCCTGCGCCATAGTTTTAAGTTCATAATCCGGTAAATCCACGGATATAACGCCAACATTCATCGCTTTCCAGGTTTCAACCAATTTGCCCATCATATCCTTACCGTCAAAATGCTTCGCAAGCATTTTCATCAGGCTTTGCGGCATTTCTACAAAGCCTTCATGCAAACACTTGAGTGCTTCGGGGTCGATAACTGCATCCCCAAAGCGATCAAGCCATAGGGGATGACCTCGCTCAGCAAGCCTATCGACAGCTTCCCAGTGTGGGCCACGCATTTTAACCGGGGGAATACCCTTGATTCTGAAACCGACAAATTTTGCCGCTTCACTGTTGCGCTGCATCAAAGCATCAAGTTTTTCAACAAAACTGGGTTGCACCAAAGTTGAACGACATAATTCATAGAAATCAGGTTTTTCGCGCTCGCTTTGACTGCGTTTGGTGCGCATACGTACCATATCTTCAAGCTGTGCAATATCATGCGCAAGCGCAATATCAGGATGGTCCGGCAAAACAATAATCTCATCAGGTCGTCTGATTTGCCCTTCCAAGTTTACCTTGCCTTGCTGCAACATTGCAATTGAAATGGCTTCAATATTATTGCTGATAATCCTCGGACTCGTTCGGTACTTATATTTTTTAATCGCGTCTTCAATCAAACGGCGATTATGTTCGATACCATCAACAACAGCAGTTAAGGTTGAAAGACCATTTTTATCCTCAACTTCGCCTAAGAAAACACCACGCGAATGATTAAGCGCCTGCTGCAATTTCTCTGATGATAGATCTCGATCATCCAGTTTGACCGCATCAGTGCGAACATTCAATTTATCAAGCGAGATACCTGTTTTCTCGGCAACAGCCTGCATTTCACGGCCAAATGCCTCCTCATCAAACCCGCTGGTTGTCAGAAGGCCGTAACTTGCTTCATCTAACTGACCAACCTGACCACCAACCGCTTGTTTCTTTAGGGCGTGTTCAAGCTCTTCACGAACCTGCTTCTTCTCATCATCATTCAGATTTGGCTCAGTCCCGTCACGAAGGGCTGTGCTATCAATCATTGTCAGATCAAGGTCTTCGTCAAAAGGGCTTTCGAGCACTTTTTCGACAAAGTTGAAAAAGCTGTACATGTCAGTAGTTTCGACGTCATTAATCTGATCTGAACCATCAGCACGGCCTGGCTTATAAAAGTCGAGCCTGCGGGTCTCTCCTTCCAAAACCTCGATCTTCATATCAAAATTAATGTAACCACCTGTTTTCAGCCTCAGCGGTACCTTAGGAAATGTAATTCGACTAAATATATCGCTTTGGCCCTCAAGGAGCTTATCAAGGCGTTCATGCGCATCCGGCGGAAATAGAAAAGTGAGCGGTTGCCTGAAAAGATCAACATCTTTCCAACGCATCAAAGATTTGAAACGCTCATCCGTTTTGTCGATTAAATTCTTTTTGACTAACAGCAGGCTAAACTCTGGCTGCACGGTTATCCCTCATACTTTCATTTGTATCAGGATAATGTAGTATTTTAGCGTTAATGACGGGTTAAATAACAGCTCAATTTTAAAGTATTTTACACAAAACTTAGGTCTCATTGATCTTTCGGTTTTGAAGGCCGTGTCAAAAGAAAAAGCGCAACCAAAGACAGAACCCCGATTTGAACCCAAAGTACATAAGCGGGAACTGAAATATAAATACTCAAGCCAACAGCAAAAAGCATAAAAATAATCGCACTCGCCTTTGCACCACCGGACACAACACCGTGCTCATTCCAATTGTGGATTAAAGGCCCAAAAGTCTGGTGATCAAGAAGCCACGAATGAAACTTTTCTGAACCGCGCGCAAAGCAAAATGCTGCCAGTAATATAAAAGGGGTGGTCGGCAAAAGCGGCAAAATAACACCTATCGCACCCAAAAGCACAAAAAAGCCACCTAAAATATTCCACAAAATCTTGGGCAAAAATATTTCCCTTACAGTTTCATTAGGCTGAGTATCCAACTATAATGCCATGTTTGAAAGCGGAGATGAATAATTTTAGTATCAGAAATAATTGAATAGCATTTTAAATATCATGAACGCTTGCTTTTTTAATATAAACCAACAATATATATCCTAGTTGTATTGCTATGAAGTTGAGGTAAGCCTAATGTCTAAATCAATGACCAAATTCGTTGCTCTTTCGTTATCATTGACCTTTTTCACAGCAAGCGAATCACTAGAAGCGCAAGATAACCAAGTACAAGATTTATTGCAGTGCGATCAAATTAAAAGTTCTGAAGACCGTTTAGCTTGTTTCAATACTATTGTCGAAAAACTCAAAGAAAACCCTGATGCTTTCCACGAGCAACGACGGGAAAATGAAGGTAAGAAACCTGACTTCAAACGCCGATACAGTGGTGATGATGCTTTTGGTCGCTCTTCAAAATACTTCCAGGAAGCGACACCAGACAAAATCACATCTGCCATAAAACGTTATTGGAAAAATATACATGGCAGGCACACCTTTTACTTGGAAAATGGTCAAATCTGGCAAGAGACGAGTGGTTCAGGGTTATCCGTTCCCAAAAACCCAACAAACGTGATTATAAAAAAAGGCCTATTTGGCGGCTATAATATAAAAATAAAAAGCCGCAAGTCTTCTGGCCGTTCAGGTAAGGTGAAACGCCTAGATTAGAGATAATATCTAATCTTACTGTATACACCATCATTAGGCATGTTCGGTATCTCCTCAGATACCCTACATCCGCTCTTTCCTCTTAACTATCTCAATACTAATTATATTGCTAAATTACGCATACATTAGCAATAAATATGCTATTATCCTTCATTATAAATACGTAACATTTTTGCAACATGGCTTAGTTTTATATCTACGGCACTAATCTTTTGCTTTACTCATAAACCACAGAGATACACTTTAGATGAGTGACCTGGTGGGGTCTCAAGTGACCGGTAGGGGCTGATCGGCGCTTTGTTTTAATTTTTTCTTTCTTGGGAGGAGAGAAATATGAGTAATTTAGATTTGCTGAAAAGTCGCCTTAGTTATGGAACGGCTTCAGCATTAATTGCTGCAATGGGGCTTATGGGTTCACCTGCATCTTTTGCACAAGATGCAGACACCGAAGAAGCTTCTGATGAGCTCGAAGAGGTCATTGTTACTGGTTCGCGCATTAAACGTTCTGGATTCGAATCAACTTCTCCAGTAATTACGCTGGATAGAGAGTTAATCGATGATCGTAATTTTACGAACGTTGCTGATCTGTTAAACGAAACACCAGCATTTGGTGCTCCAGCTGCTTCACCTGGCGGTGAACAAGGTGGTTTTGCCCTTGGTCAAAACGTTGTTAACTTCCTTGGACTTGGAAGTAACCGTACACTTACTGTTGTAAATGGTCGCCGTTTTGTATCTGGTAACCCGCCTGTTCCTGGTGGAAGTAGTACCGCTCAAGGTCTTCAAGTAGATTTTAACGTAATTCCAATCGCACTTGTTGAACGCGTTGACACTCTTCTACTTGATGGCGCACCAACATACGGTTCTGATGGTATCGCGGGCGTGATTAACGTAATCCTTAAAGACGACTACGAAGGTTTCGAAGTATCTGGCCAGTATGGCGTAACGGATGAAGGCGACGGCGATAGCTACCAAGTTCAAACCGTTTTTGGTGGCAACTTTGCTGATGGTCGAGGTAACGTAGCATTATCATTCGAGTATAATGCACAAAACGGGCTTCGTGGCAGTGACCGTCCTTTCTTCCGTGAGAACAACCCGTTCACACAGCGTAACCCAACAACTGGTGAAATCCGGATCTCCAACGTTGATGGAACTGGTCGTGGTTTCATTACTCAAGCGCTTGGTACATTTGGTGGTATTTCTGTCAATGGCGGTTTCTTCTTACCTACAAGTGGTTTAGGTGCTGGCGCAAACGGTGAATTCTTCGAATTTGATGCTGATGGTAACGCGATTCCATTCCAGGTTGGCACACCTATTCCTGGTGCTAGTGCATTCTTTGCAAATGGCGGTAGTGGTAGTGACCTTTTTGACGATGTTGGACAAATTCTAACAGAATCAGAGCGTATCAATGTTGGCGGTCTCGCACATTATGATGTTAATGATTATGTTACAGCTTTTGCTGAATTCGTATTCCAAAATGGTGAGGCAACCGAATCATCTCAACAGGATGATATCCTCGCTGGCATTTTTGCGAATCCTAATCCAACAGATCAAGGCGCACCACAGTTCTCGATTGATAATCCATTCTTAACTTCGCAAGCCAGAGGTGTTCTTGCCGCGGCAGGTGCAACTACATTTGGCGTAAATCGCTTCATTGGTCCAATTGTTGGCGGCGGCGAAAATTTCAACGAATCGTTCACATGGCGCATCGTTGGCGGTCTTCGCGGTGATTTCGAGGCATTCGGTACTGAGTTTAACTGGGAAGTTTCAGCGAACTTTGGCCAAACAGACCTCGAAACTCAAAATACAAGTGTAGTAACGGATAACTTTATTCAAGCTACAAATGTCCGCGGTCTAACACAAGAAGACTTGGATGCCGCACAGGCTAGTGTAGGTTTGGATGACTTTTTTGCCATTCGTAACGGCGAAGTTATTCAACTTTCGTCATCTAATCCTGCAACAGAGCCACGAGTTGGTGACATTGTCTGCGAAGGAAACTTTCTTCAAGCAACAGGTGTAGACCCTGCATCTGATCCAAATGACCTTCTACAAACTCCACTTTCAAGTGGTGTTGGAGGCGGATCCGTTGGTGGCCTAGCGAATGATGAAAACCGCTCACTTGACGGCTGTGTACCGCTCAATATTTTTGGTAATCAATTTGCTCCAGAAGCTGCAGCATTTGTAAGTGCACTGAACTTAGATACTTCTGACGTTCAGCAGCGCATCTATGAAGCTTCGCTTTCTACTAGCGAACTCTTTGAACTTCCTGGTGGTAGTGTTGGCGCAAGTGTGAACTATGTAAACCGGAAAGAAGAAGGTAACTTCTTACCTGGTGGGTTTGGCGATTTAGCTCTCGGTCAAGGCGATCCAATCGTACCATCAAACGGTTCATTTGAAACAAATGAAGTCGGGCTTGAGCTCATTATTCCAATCATTGGGGAAGACCAAGTTCCATTTATTGATGGCTTTACGTTTGAACCAAAAGTTCGTTATGTCGATAACTCAATTTCTGGAACCGACTACACTTACAATCTCGGTGGTCGTTTAGACGTATTTGGCTTCTTATCATTCCGCGGCGGCTATACACAGGCAATTCGTTCACCTGGAATCGGGGAAATCTTTGATCCAACACTAGGTGTTCGTGGTTTCGTTGGTGACCCTTGCGATAGCCGTAACATTGACGCTGGACCTGACGGTGATGATCCTAATAGTGCACGTCGTCAAAACTGTGCTGCTATTGGTATTGATACTGATACATTCTTATCAAATGCAGTGAATCTATCGATTGCTGGTCAATCAAGCGGTAACTTAAACCTGAGAAACGAAGTTTCTGATTCATACTCAGTCGGTGTAGTTATTCAGCCGGAAGAGTGGGTACCTGGTCTACAACTTTCTGTCGACTATTTTAGTGTTGATATTAATGATCGTATCTCAAACATCACTCAAACTGCTGCTATTCAAGCTTGTTTTGATAGCCCAGACTTCCCGAGTGATATTTGTAATGCTCACCAACGTGATGCAAACGGCCAGATCATCTTCTTCACTACAGGTTTCCAAAATGCTTCACTTTCTCAATTTGAAGCTGTCCAAGCGAACCTACGTTATGATTTTGATGTAGCTGATGCATTTAGCATCTTTGATAACGAAGCAGCCAACGATGATTATGGACAATTCAGTTTCCGTGCCAATGTATTCCGCCGGATTACCAACATTTTCCAAATCACGGAAGCAAACCAAGCAATCAATACTGTTGGTCAACTTGGCCAGGAAAAATGGTCTGCTAACTTTGACTTCCTCTACACATATGAGAAACTTCGCGTCTTCTGGCGTATGAACTTCACAGATGCTGTAGACCTTGATGTTCAAGACCGTGACAACTTTATCTTCTTTGATGAGAATGATGACGTAATCACTCAACTTGGCGATCGTTGGATTCACAATTTGACAGTAAGCTATCAGTTCACTGATTACCTAACTGCATCAGCAACTGTGAATAACCTGTTTGAACGCCGTGGCAGTATTACAGAACGGGCACACTTAGATGGCGGTAACGCAGGTAACGGTGGTGTTCGTGGTGTTCGTGGCCTAGACGAAATTCTTGGACGTCAGTTCCGCTTCTCATTACGAGCTACGTTCTAAACGATACAGATCGTAATATTTACAATCATAAAAGCCGGGGGTTTTCCCCCGGCTTTTTTATATGCTGGTTCCAATTACTTTAAAGCGCGCTATTCAATAGATTGCTTGCAGTTTCACTTTTCTACATTCCAACCAAAGATTAAACCAGAGTAACGCTATAATGTGTTTTTCTGGTAACATGTTCTAAAGATTTACCCCTGACGTTTACAGTTTATCTCTAAAGAATTAGCCATGATCAAAATTCCGTGATTATGATAGCGTATCAATAGTGCGTTCAAGCACTTAAAAATGTAATAATATTACAAAATAACAGGGAAGGAATATTCATGAGCCTGAAAGGAAATGGGTATAACCGCACACAACGCAAAAAATATTTATTGAGTACTGCAGCCACCGCGTTATTTGCAGCAGGCATCGGAATCACAGGTGCCTCCGCTCAGGATAGTGCAACAACTGATGATAATGAAGAGCTTGAAGAAGTCGTTGTCACAGGATCACGGATTAAAAGGGACTCGAATCTAACCTCCCCTGCCCCGGTAACCACCTTGAATGAAGAACAGTTCAGGCTGTCAGGCGAAATCGATATTACAGATGTCTTGAACGACCAACCTGCTTTATTAACATCATCCAGTTCAGAAGGCTCTATCGATGGTATTTTTGCTGCAGGTACAGGCCAGGCAGTTCTACAACTCCGCGGGCTAGGTAATGAGAGAACACTCGTTCTTGTTGACGGCCGCCGTCATGTTTCTGGCGTCGCTGGCACACAAGCAGTTGATATCAACACTATTCCGCCAGCATTGATAGAACGCGTGGAAACACTAACGGGCGGCGCATCTTCAGTATACGGTGCTGACGCTGTCACAGGTGTGGTTAACTTTATTCTTAAAGATGATTTTGAAGGTATCACCGCTGATGTCCAAGGCAGCATCTCTGACGAAGGAGACGGCGAAACGCTGCGCGCCAATATTCTATACGGTAAGAATTTTGATGACGATAAAGGCAATTTCACGATCGCATTTGATTATACCCGCCGCGACAATATTCAGTTCGGTGACCGCGAATTTACCCGTAACGGCCAACAATCAGATGACTTCCCTAACCCAGCACTGCGCTTTCAACTTGGTGATATTGATGCGACAAATACACCAAACTTTGCACAATTCTTCAGCCCATCGAATGGCCGGTTCCCACGTGGATTCAATATTCCTACTGCGGCTGATTTTATTCAATCCTTTACGGATACGTTCGGTAATGCACCAACCTTGACAGCAGCAGAACAAACCTTGATTGATCGTGCAGCAAGCGCACCAGCGCGAGTAATTTTGCCTCAACCAGCATTCTCGATCACATCTTCTGGCGGTACTATTGTCCCTGCTGATTTCTCGGTTACTGGCCTGGATGTTGATGGCAACGGTGTAGAAGACTGTCTTGATAGCTTTGTCGGATTTAACGGGTTATTTGACTTTTCAAATGCCTTTGGTCTAGCTGGCGGCTGTCATGTTGCAAACCCGGATGGAAGTATTAGCCCTGTCACGGATGGTTTGATCGTTGGTAACTTCAATGCCTTTGGTGGATCTGGTGTTCTTGATGGCAATAATGCCGGTTTCCTTACACCTGATGATGAGCGTTACAGCATTAATTTTACTGCTGACTATGACTTTACCGATAATATTACAGCATTTATAGAAGCAAAATATGTACGACAGGAAGTCGATTCAGGGGGCCCGAACAATACCTTCTTCGACTTACTTACAGTAAGGCCGGATAATCCATTCATTCCCTCTGCCTTACAACCCGTTGCGGACAGAGCTGACGGTTTACGTGTCACACGTGACCCATCAGACTTAGGCCCTAATATCGATACTTTCATCAGTGAAACCTACCGTATTGTTGGTGGTGTTGAAGGCGAATTTGATAATGGATGGTCTTATGAACTCAGTGCAAATTATGGCCGTTTTGAACGGGAAGTGATAGACCGTAACCGTGTTATCGTTGACCGCTTCTTTGCCGCAATTGATGCCACAACAGATGCAAGTGGCAATGCAATCTGCCGTTCAGATATCGATCCAACAGCGCCAGCAACCACCGTTTTTGGCATCCCTGCTTTCAATCCGGGCTTCTTTACCTTCAACCCGGGTGACGGGTCATGTCGTCCAGCTAATATTTTCGGTTCAGGTAACATTAGCCAGGAAGCGATTGATTTCATTACGACAACAACACGCAATGACTTCGAACTCGAACAGTTCGTTTTAAGTGGCTATATATCTGGCAATACTGAAGGCTTTATCGAACTTCCGGGCGGTCCACTAGCGTTTGTATTAGGCGCCGAATACCGAGATGAGACAAGCCGCTCTGATTTCGACCCTCTCGTTCGCGGTGTTGTGCCTGTCACAATCAGTAACTCTGGGCTGGATGCGGCAGACTTAAGCGATTCTGCTCTCAATACTGTTGGTGTTGTGAACGGTAATGTTGTTTTACCGGCAGGGTTAGCCGTATCGCAGTTAGGGTTAGATCAAAACGCGCTGACTTTCGATTCCGGTGCCTTGGTACAAAATTCAGGCGGAAGCTTCGATGTTTATGAATTGTTCGCTGAATTATCATTGCCAATTCTAGAAGGCGAATTCCTCGCCTAAGAACTTCGGGTTGATCTTGCTGCCAGATATTCTGATTATTCAACAGTTGGTAGCACATTCACATGGAATGCAGGGATTAACTATGCTCCGCATAAAGATATTGGTATCCGGGCAAGCTATTCACGCTCAGTGCGAGCACCAAACATTGATGAGCTTTTCAGTCCTGCACAGGCAGCATTCTTCAGACCAAACGACCCTTGTGATCAAGGCCAGATCGATGCCTTGCTTGCAACAGGTGACCCACGCGGTAATAACCGGGTAACCAACTGTGCGGCTGACGGTCTTCCTACTGGTTTCCAGGACCCACTATCGGCGCGCTTTGTTGGTGAAACCGTTGGCAACACTGATTTGGAGGAGGAAACAGCCGATACTTTCACTGTTGGCATAATCCTACAACCAAGTTTCGTTGAAGGGTTAACAATTTCAGTGGATTATTGGGATATAGAAATTGAGGATGCAATCCAGGCACCAAGTGCTCAGGACATCGTTAATGCCTGTTATGATTCAACCCAGTTCCCTAACCAATTCTGTGACCTCTTCACAAGAAACACAGATACAGATTCACCTCAATTTGGCGGCTTTACATTCCTGCGCCAACAACAAATTAATTTTGCAGCGCTTGAAGCAGCTGGTATCGACTTCCAAGTGAAATACGACTTTGACATCGACGAGCATGCCTTCAGTGTCGGCGTTAACGGGTCTTATTTTGACAAATTGAACAATTTCTTTGACCCTACTGACTTAACAGCAGTTGATCCAGAATTAGGTGAATTACAACGCCCTGAATGGGCAGGTAATGCCTTTATTAATTGGTCATATGATCGTTTCACTATCGGATGGCAAACACAGTATATGGACCGTCAGGCACTTAGAGGTGTTGAAATCGAAACTGCAACTGAATTATTCGGTGAAGGTAACGCAATAGCTGGTGATGTCTTTATCCACGATATCAATGCAAGTTATCAGGTAAGCGATAACCTCCGCGTCTACGGCGGTGTCAACAATCTGGCAGATAGAGACCCGTTCATAACCGAGAATGCATTCCCGGTAAGCCCACGTGGCCGTGTATTCTTCCTCGGCGTGAATGTAGCATACTAGATACTTGTCGACGTAAACACAAAAAGCCGGGGAAATTCCCCGGCTTTTCTATTTTCTCAATACTTAATCTTTTATTTTATCTCTAATGCCAGCCCAACTTCAACACTACTAACTTCAATAGTGTCGCCAGATTTCGCATCACCCTTCAAAATAAGCTCTGCAAGCGGGTCCTGTACATTTTTCTGGATAACACGTTTAAGCGGACGAGCCCCATATACCGGATCATAACCAGCGTCACCCAACCATTTAATGGCATCGGCATCAGGTGCCAAAGAGATATTTTTATCTTCCAATAAATGCCGTAAATAATCGATCTGGATATCAACAATAGCAGCCATATGCTCACGCGCTAAACGGTGGAAAAGAATGATCTCATCAAGCCGATTAATAAACTCCGGCCTAAAGGCGCTTTTTACAACATCCATCACCTGATCGCGGGCAGTTTCTACGTCTTCGCCGTCCTTGAGGTTCGCAATAACAGGTGACCCTAAATTTGACGTCAAAATGATGATCGTATTGGAAAAGTCAACGGTGCGCCCTTGGCCATCAGTCAACCGACCATCATCAAGAACCTGCAACAACACGTTAAAAACATCTGGATGAGCTTTTTCTACCTCATCAAAGAGTACAACTTGATAAGGTCGCCTGCGCACAGTTTCTGTTAACACGCCACCTTCCTCATATCCAACATAGCCAGGGGGGGCACCAATAAGCCGAGCAACAGAATGCTTTTCCATAAATTCAGACATATCGATCCGCACCATCGCCTGCTCATCATCAAAAAGAAAATTCGCCAACGATTTTGTTAATTCTGTTTTACCAACACCGGTCGGCCCTAGGAAAAGAAAACTGCCAAGAGGCCGGCGTGGGTCCTGAAGCCCGGCACGCGCACGGCGAACGGAGTTCGACACAGCCGACAATGCCTCTGATTGGCCAATCACACGTTTACCCAGTTCTTCTTCCATTTTCAGGAGCTTTTCGCGCTCACCCTCTAACATACGATCAATAGGAATACCCGTCCAACGTGAGACGACAGCAGCAATGTCACTATCAGTTACTTCCTCTCGAAGTAAATTAGACACTCCACCTTCGTCAGTTTTTTCATATTTTTCAGATGACTGTAAAGCAATTCGATTTTCCAAATCCGGAATAATACTATGTTGTAATTCACCAGCTTTCGCAAAATCACCTCGGCGTTGTGCGTCGGCAAGTTCTTGCCGCGCAGCATCAAGTTGCTCAGTGATTTGCTGGCCACCAGCAAGCCGATCTTTTTCACTTTTCCAGCGCGCGGTTAATTCGCTTGAGCGTTCTTCAAAATCCTTTAATTCCTTTTCAAGGTCTATTAAACGTGTCTTCGACCCTTCATCTTTCTCTTTCTTTAGCGCTTCACGTTCAATCTTGAGCTGCACAATTTTACGGTCTAATTCATCGATTTCTTCGGGCTTAGACTCAGTTTCCATCCGCAAACGACTAGCAGCTTCATCCATTAAATCGATTGCTTTATCTGGTAAGAACCGATCCGTGATATATCTATTCGAAAGCGTTGCACTTGCAACAATCGCGCTATCTGCAATACGAATGCCGTGGTGAATTTCATATTTTTCCTTCAGCCCTCGAAGAATAGAAATTGTATCTTCAACGCCAGGTTCGTCGATCACGACAGGCTGAAAACGGCGCTCTAAAGCTGCGTCCTTTTCAACATATTTCTTATATTCATTAAGGGTGGTTGCACCAATACAATGAAGCTCCCCGCGTGCAAGTGCAGGTTTTAAAAGATTTGATGCATCCATAGCACCATCCGTCTTACCTGCACCAACCAACGTATGCATTTCATCTATGAACAAAATAATATCACCGTCACCGTGCGCGACTTCTTGCAAAACAGCTTTCAAGCGTTCCTCAAATTCACCTCGATATTTAGCACCTGCAATTAAGGCACCCATATCAAGCGACATAATACGTCTGTTTTGCAGGCTATCCGGCACATCATGGTTTGCAATCCGAAGGGCAAGGCCTTCTGCAATTGCCGTTTTGCCAACCCCTGGTTCGCCAATCAGAACAGGATTGTTTTTCGTACGCCTAGATAATACCTGCACAGTTCGTCGAATCTCTTCATCACGGCCAATAACTGGGTCAAGTTTACCAGCTTTAGCGCGTTCAGTTAAATCCTGTGCATACCGATTAAGTGCATCATACGCATCTTCAGCAGAACTTGTATTTGCAGACCTGCCTTTTCTGAGGTCATTAATCGCTTTATTTAATTTAGTAGCATCAACCTTAGCGTTTTTAAGGATTTTACTGGCTTCACTATCAGGTGTTAATACAAGCGCAAGCAATAAACGCTCTACGGTAACAAACTTATCCCCTGCTTTGTCAGCTATTTCTTCAGCTTTGGCAAATACACGCGCCATACCAGGGTCAAGATGCAACTGGCCCGAACCACTGCCATCAACACGAGGCATTTTTTCTATAACATTATTAACTGCGGTCTGCGCTTCCGTAGCATTGCCACCGGCAGCAATAATCAAATTAGATGCAAGTCCCTCTTTATCATCTAATAATACCTTGAGGGTGTGTTCTGGAGTAAAACGTTGATGGCTTTCTCGTAGTGCCAGCGATTGGGCAGATTGAATAAATCCTTTAGAACGTTCCGTATATGTATCGATATTCATGTGCTTAATAACCCCATGTATTTGCGGCCCTCAATGAGCAGCCATTTAACATTCTGGCACCTCGAAACGAGCATACCTTTGGTCTATATGTAAGCATGAAAATTATGATGGCAAGGCAGCAAGCTACAAGCCAATAAAAAATGGCCCAGAAGGGCCATTTATATTTATTTCTTATACCAAGTCGGAATTAAGCAGCTTCTTCACTATCAGAAGTTTCAGCTTTCTTTCTCCGGCGTGGTTTGGGCTTCTCTTCAGCTTCAGGCGCAGCCTCATCACCTTCGGCTTTTGGCGTTTTCTTGCGACGCACAGGTGCCTTACGCTTTTTCGGCGGTGCCTTTTCTGTTTTTACTTCTTCAACAGTCTCTTCTTTTATATCAGACGCAGGCGCTTCAAGATCTAAGGCTACTTGCTCAGCCTGTTCAACTTGCTCCGGTACATCATTAACTTCGGATTCAACTTGTGGACTTTCCGGCGCTTGACCTTCCACAACAGTATTATCACTAGCTTGAACAGCATCAGCACGATTATTATGACGTGGTCGCCTTCCACGTTTTTGATCACGACTGTCTTTATCGCCGCGATCAGAACGAGGATCATTATTATTAGCCTCAGCATCACGGTTAGTATTATCACCGCGTTTCTGATTATTCTGTTGATTACCGCGCATTTCATTCAAAATACGCTGATAATGATCAGCAAATTGCAGGAAGTTCTCCGCGGTAATTCGATCACCGGCCTGTGTTGCTTCACGTGCTTGCGTTTTATATTTCTCTAAAAGCTGCTTTGGATTACCGCGTACTTTATTATCATTACGGTTATTTCCAGCACTGCTTTTGCCACCAGATTTTCTTTGAGTATTTCGACTACGCGAATTACGAGCATTTTGAGCTTGTTTCATACGAACTTATTACCAACAATGTTCAGAAATATATATTTATAGCAAAATCTATTTGCCGTTTTTCCGAGTTCAATCTCATTATATTCGGAAAGTCTTAATAAGAGTTCTACATAGCTTTCTCTCTTAATTAAGTAAACACACCCTAACGACATATACTATGTATTCCAAGCAGAATTTTACTTATTTCGCGTAATAACCACTCACAACACGTGGAATGCCCGCTAAATCATTAAATTTTTCGACCTGTTTAAAATTCACAGCGTCCATCAAACTCGCGACAGCATCTGCCTGATCAATACCAACTTCAAATGCTAGCAAACCTCCGTCACGAAGAAAACTTCCTACAGTGGAAACTATCCGGCGGTAAAATAACAAACCATCTTGCCCGCCTTTTAACGCCGTTACTGGTTCATAATCTTTCACATCATGCATCAGTTCATGAATATCATCATCCGGTATATAGGGGGGGTTGGATACAATACATTCAAAAGGACCGTGTTCTTCAAGTACAGTAGCAGCGTTATCATTTAAAACATCAACTTCAAGAAATTGTACACGCTCCAAAAGGTTTAAACTTTGTGCATTTTGCCGGGCCACCTTCAGAGCTTCAGTTGAAATATCGCACCCAATTCCCTTAGCAGATAGATTTTCGTGCAATAGCGATAAAAGGATACAGCCGCTACCTGTGCCAATATCGAGAAAAGTGGTATTTTTCTTTTTTACACCAATACGCTTTATAACAACCTCAACTAACGTCTCTGTATCGGCTCTGGGAACAAGGGTATGTTTGTTAACCTGAAACGGCAGACTCCAAAATTCCTGTTCACCAATAATATAAGCAACAGGTTCACCTGCACACCGACGTTCAATAACCTGCCAAAACACCTGACTTTTGATTTCAGGGATCGTTTGATCACGCAGAACAATTTGCTTGGTACGATCATAACCAAACACAAATTCAGTTAACAATTCCACATCAAACTCAGGGCTTAAAGAACCAGAGTTAGCAATTTTTTCAATTGCCAATTGAATACAATCACCAAGCGTTATTAACGACTTTACTGTCAAAAGCCATTTTCCATTGCCGAAAGTTTTGCAGCTTGGTCTTCTGCAATCAACGCAGCAACAACGTCACTCAATCCGTCCCCGGCAAGCACCTGATCCAATTTATGCAGTGTCAATCCAATACGGTGGTCAGTTACACGCCCTTGGGGGAAATTATACGTGCGAATTCGCTCAGAGCGATCGCCTGACCCTACTTGTGCCTTCCGGTCTTCTGACCTTTCTGAATGAAGTTTCTCACGCTCTACTTCATAAAGGCGCGCCATCATAATCTTCATCGCCTGATCACGATTCTTATGTTGTGACTTATCACTTTGTACAACCATAATGCCTGTTGGAAGGTGAGTGATTCGCACAGCCGAATCCGTTGTATTAACGTGCTGACCACCCGAGCCTGAAGCCCGCATTGTATCAATTCTGAAATCTTCCTGCTTTATATTTAAATCAACCTCTTCAGCTTCAGGAAGCACAGCAACAGTTGCTGCACTCGTGTGAATACGCCCGCCAGATTCGGTTGTTGGAACCCTTTGCACACGGTGAACACCTGATTCGAATTTAAGGCGTGCAAACACACCTTGACCGCTCACATTGGCAACAATTTCCTTAAATCCCCCGACATCCGAAGACGATGCAGAAATAATCTCAACCTTCCAACCATTTGACGTCGCGAACCCTTCATACATACGGAACAAATCACCCGCAAAAAGCGCTGCTTCATCACCACCTGTTCCAGCACGAATTTCTACGATAGCCGAGCGCTCATCTGCCGCATCCTTTGGTAGAAGTGCAATCGAGAGCTCACGGTCCATTTCAGGCAGGCGCTCCTTAAGCTCATGAAACTCTTCCAGCGCCAACTCCTTCATCTCAGGGTCGTCACCTGCCTCAATCATTTCAGCGAGATCAATCATTTCCTGACGGCCACTACGCAGGGCATTCGCTGCCTCAACAATAGGCCCAAGATCAGAGTATTCCTTGCTTAGTTTCACAAACTCTTCGTTCGAAAACTCATCCGGCGTACCGAGCGAATGTTCAAGGTAACTATACCGATCTAAAAGCTGTTCAATACGTTCATCAGTAATCACAGGTAGAACGCTCCCTTAATTAAATTGAATTGCCGCAGCAATATCCGCAAACGCAATTTCAGACTGTGTTCCATCATCCAAGCGCTTCAACATGGCTGTGCCCTGCTCTAACTCGTTGTCACCAATAATAATTGCAAATGCTGCATTCGCTTTATCAGCTCTATTCATACGTTTTTTCATATTACCTGAACGGTCAGCAGTAACAGTTAATCCTTTATTTCGCAGCATTTCAGCAATCTCAAAGGCCTTAAACGTTGCAGCTTCACCCATTGGCATAATAACAACAGGTCGTTCAGGTGCCTCGCCAACATCTGCAAGCATCGCAAGGCGCTCAATCCCCCCTGCCCAACCAACACCAGAAGTCGCCGGACCACCGAGCTGCTCAATCAGCCCGTCATAACGACCACCACCAAGCACCGTACCTTGTGCACCAAGCTCGGTCGTCACAAATTCAAACGCGGTATGACAATAATAATCCATCCCACGCACCAGCCGCTCATCATGGATATAAGGAACTCCAACAATATCTAATCCCTTTTTAACCGTTTCAAAAAAATTGAGCGATGTTTCATTAAGATGGTCAGATAATTTCGGAGCATCGGTTACAATCTTTTTGTCGCCCTCATCCTTACTATCCAAAATTCGAAGCGGATTACTTTCAAGACGTCGCTGGCTATCCTCTGACAAGTCCCCTTTAAACTTGTTCAAGTACGTCACCAGCGCTTCCTTATATGCTGTGCGACTTTCCTTATCACCGAGCGTATTCAGATGCAGCACAACTTTTTCGCCAAGTCCAAGCTCTCTCAAAAGACGCCACGCCATCGCGATCATATCAATATCAGCTTCTGGAGTATCTTGCCCTAAAAGTTCTGCATTAATTTGATGGAACTGACGATACCGACCCTTTTGTGGCCGTTCATAACGGAAGGCAGGCCCATAACTCATTAACCGGCAAGGCAAGTTTTGTTGCATGCCATTTGAGATAAAAGCACGGCATACGCCCGCGGTAAATTCTGGGCGCAACGTTAATTCTTCACCGCCGCGGTCTTCAAATGTATACATTTCCTTAGAAACTATATCAGACGCCTCACCAAGCGGGCGTTTATAAACCTCGGTAAATTCAAAAATAGGCGTTGCTAGTTCTTCAAATCCATACGTGCCCGCAACGCGGCGGAATGTATCCACTACGCAGGTCATATTTCTGGCCTCAACACCGTATATATCACGGGTTCCGCGTGCTGGTTGCAGCTTGGACACAATAAATTCCTTCAAAAACAGCTAAGCGTTGATTTTAGCTGCTTCGTCAAGTTGAGCAGCTTTCTCTTCGACAAGTTCAACAATATGGTCAACGAGTTTATCGTCAGTGATTTTATGATCAGTTACACCAGAGAGGTAAACCATATGGTTGCCCTGCCCCCCGCCAGTAAGGCCAATATCCGTCTCTCTCGCCTCACCAGGGCCGTTTACCACACACCCAATGATTGAGAGGCTAAGCGGTGTATGAATATGACTGAGGCGCTCTTCAAGAATTTCAACCGTTTTGATAACAGGAAATGCCTGACGCGCGCACGACGGGCAGGAAATAATCTGGACACCCCGGTGCCTTAGCCCAAGCGACTTCAGCATTTCAAAGCCAACTTTAACTTCTTCCACCGGATCAGCAGAAAGCGAAACCCGGATTGTATCGCCAATCCCTGCCCACAATAATGAACCAAGACCAATTGATGATTTCACTGTCCCGCCGCGGAGGCCACCTGCTTCTGTAATACCCAGATGAAGCGGGTAATCACAGGCGTCAGCGAGGCCTTGATAGGCGGCAACCGCCAGAAATACATCAGAGGCCTTCACACTGATTTTGAAGTTAAAAAAATCATTATCTTCCAGGATACGCGCATGCTCAAGCGCACTTTCAACTAATGCTTCCGGGCACGGTTCTGCATATTTTTCGAGAAGGTGTTTTTCAAGAGAGCCTGCGTTCACACCAATTCGCATTGAACAACCATTTGCCTTAGCAGCACGAACAACTTCTTTTACACGCTCACTCGACCCGATATTACCGGGGTTAATCCTGAGACAAGCAGCGCCAGCATCCGCAGCCTCAAGGGCGCGTTTATAATGAAAATGAATATCTGCAACCACAGGAACATTTGCTTCGCGGCAAATTTCTGGCATTGCAGCAGTGGACGCTTCGTCCGGGCAAGATACCCGAACAATATCTACACCTGCTTCTTCAGCCTGCCTAATCTGGTCAATTGTAGCAGCAGCATCAGACGTTAATGTATTTGTCATCGTTTGGACTGTAATTGGTGCATCACCACCAACAGGAACATCGCCCACCATTATCTGACGGGACTTGCGTCGAATTACATCTCTCCACGGACGAATGCTCATGTCTCTTACCTTACGTCAATCAACGAACAGCAATATAGCCATATATTATGGGCTATACATGAGCAAGACAGCTTATGAACGCAAGTAAAAAGCGCGAAAACCTATAAATATTCTCATTCTGTTAAATTCCGCCGACGAAGGCTATCCAACGACGTTGCAGGGATTACTTCATCTAATTCGCCTAGAGGTGCAGTTTCATAGCTACCTACTGCCAAATGTACCGCGCCAGCATTACTGGTACTAAACAAAACCCCTGTTTCCAGATTAGGGTTAAAATGCTCACCAGCACTTAATATACCGGACCATACCTCACTGCCATCAGCACGCGCCAAACGAACCCAACTATCGCGTTTTGCTATAATGGTCACATCGTTAGATAACACTTCCGTATCAATAGACTCAGCAAAAACAGGAGAGGCAAAAAGTGATTGTTTCTCATTATTATGCGGGGTTTCAAACGCAGACTGTATGGATGCTGCCTCTAATTTCTCTGAAAAGTCGTCAGAGGTCTCAGGGGAAACATTCGGCGCCGCAGTTTGATCAATTTCAGCCGGATTAACTGGACTGATATTTTCAGAAACATAGGTAGCTTGTATAATATTCGTTCCAACGTCAATTGCTTGACCTTGATCAGAAACCATCATTTCTGGGCTAATGTCCGCCAGCAAGTTTGAATTCTGTGAATTTGTGTTTTCCGCAACCATCGTCTGAACCGCGACATTAGCACCAAAAAACGACCAGACACACGCCACGCCTAATGCAGCCATCGCAGGCGCCAGCCAACCTTTACGGCGACTTGATCCTATTGAAGAAAAACTTGGCCTCATTGAAGAAAACTTGTTTGAATTGGCAGATTTAGTTTCGTTTAATTCTAGCGGCTCAACGATAGAACATTGGTCTTTATACTGCGCGACAATTGCACCACTATCCAAACCAAGAACATCCGCGTAGGATCTAATAAATCCAATAGTAAAAGTTTGCGCAGGTAATTCATGATAACTGCCAGCCTCTATCGCCTTTAGATAACAGATACTAACGCAAGTTTCTTGAGCAACCTCAGACAAGCTAAGGCCTTGTTTATTGCGCGCAGATTTTAGAAGCTCGGAAACCGAGCTATCTGACTTCGTCATTTTAACCGTCCCCTGTCGATTTTTTTCGACAGTCATTTAGCTGTTAGCTCCAATATCCAGCTAATGTCCCATTTGGTGACATAAAAGCCAATTTGAACTACAGATGTCTTCCTAACACCCCAAGACAACCAATAGCCCCGGTAATAGGATTATTATTTTCCTATTTATAACCACCTATTAGTCAAAAAACATTTAACGCATAGAGTCAATTGTATGCACCTTATGGGTGCAAAAATTGGTATTTTATTTCGCAATAGTAGTGATGATTGTTAACTATTTGGAATTTAACCCAATTTTACCCGATGATCGCGAGCAAAATGAGCAAGCGAATCGCGAATCGAATGGTCCGCTGAAGAAAGTTTAGAGAGCATGAATTCTTCTAATCTATCCAGATTCATAGACCTAACCATTCGCTTAACAGGGCCAATAGCGGTAGGAGAAACCGATAATCGCCTCAAACCAAGGCCAATTAGCGCCATAGCTTCAATGGGTTTACTACCCATCTCTCCACACAGCGTAATTGGCACATCTTTATCATTACAGGCTTGGATGACAGAATATAAAAACGACAACACTGGCGGCGCCAACAAATCATATCGGTCGGTCAACCTCGGATTAGAGCGGTCACAAGCAAAGAAAAACTGCATTAAGTCATTTGTACCAACGGATAAAAAATCAACCTCGTTCAATAATAAATCCATCTGCCACGCAAGTGACGGGATCTCTAGCATACATCCCACTTTGATGGATGCTGGAGGCACCCGGTTATACATTTCCAAGCGGTTGATTTCTTTTTGTAATATTGCCTTACATCTTTTCAATTCTGCAACTTCTGCAATCATAGGAAACATAACACAGAGATCACGCCCAGCCGCCGCATACAACATAGCGCGTAACTGAAACCGCAAAAGGGCAGGTCGTTCCAATGCAATTCGTATAGCCCGCCAACCCATTGCCGGGTTCTCTTCTTCTTCATCACGAGGCAAAAACGGCACCTGTTTATCACCGCCAATATCCAGTGTTCGAAATACAACTGGCTTTTTTTCAGCGCTATCAAGAACGGCACTATAGATTTTAAATTGTTCATCTACTTTGGGCAGCACCGGCGAAATCATAAACTGAAATTCTGTTCTAAAAAGACCTATGCCTTCCGCGCCAGTATTTTCAATATTAGGTAAATCAACCAAAAGCCCGGCATTCATAAAGAGATTAACTCTCTTACCGTCCAATGTTTCTGAGGGCAAACACCGCTCGGCCTCATAGGCTTCCAATTGCTTGCGGATCAACTTCGCAGTTTGTCGGTAACTCTCTATAATATCTTCGGACGGACGGACATAAACATGCTCACTGCCCGTATCGACAATCACATGTTCGCCTGCTTCAACATGTGATAACAGCCCCGACACTCGGCCAATAACAGGAATTCCCATCGCGCGGGCGATAATTGTTACATGCGCGGTGGCAGAACCCTCTTCTAAAACAATTGCTTGCAGATATGTCCGGTCATAATCCATCAGCTCTGCAGGGCCAATATTCCGGGCTATTAGTACGGTTTGATCGCTGAGAGCTTCGCGCTCACTTGTTTCACAGCCTTGAAGAATACGTATAAGTCTGGACGCAAGATCTTCAAAGTCTGCAATTCGTTCCCGAAGATAAGGGTCACGTATCTTTTGCATCCGAATACGATTATCTTGTTGTACCCTGTCAACAGCAGCTTCTGCGGTAAGCCCCGAAAGCGCAGCTTCACGCATTTTTGCCTGCCACCCCTGATCATAGGCAAACATCCGGTATGTCTCCAGAACTTCACGGTGCTCGCCCATATGTGATAGATCAGGATGTTTCAGCATATCCTCAAGTTGCTCTCTCAAGGTTGAGATCGCTTGCTCCAGACGAACAACCTCCGCATCCACATCTTCGGCAACAGTACGCTTAATCTTAATCTGAGGTTGATGGAAAACGGCTATTCCCGAGCCAACGCCGTCTGATAGTTTTGTGCCATTCAGGGTAACAGGCGCACCTAATGTTGCGGCATCTTCGCTCAATTCATCTGGCGCTATAAGATCACCAGAAGCCACAAGCTCGGAAATCACCATTGCAATGGTTTGAAGTGCTTCAACCTCTTCAATTTTATAGGATCGCGGTGTAACATTCTGGACGACAAGAACACCAGCGACTTTACCGGTCCTGAGAACAGGCACCCCTAAAAAGCTATGATAAATATCTTCACCAGTTTCAGGGCGGTAGGCAAACCTTGGATGGTTAGGAGCTTCTGAAATATTTAAAGGGATTCCGCGTTCTGCAACTAACCCAACAAGACCTTCACCGATATTCAATCGAGTCTGATGGACAGCGCTTGCCTTCAGCCCTTCTGTAGCAAACAGTTCAAGCACTCCGCCTGCCCGCGAAAGATAAATAGAGCAAACCTCTGCAACCATATTCTGCGCAATCAAGTGCGCCACACGATCAAGCCGATCTTGTGCGCTTCCACCTGCCGCCATGACACTATGCAGGCGCCGCAAAAGCAGACGTGGTTGACTGACATTGTCAGACACAGATTACCTCACAATTAAGAATTATCCCGAATTACTTTGCCAGTAATATGAATGCGACTATACCGAATTACACGAACAGTGCATCAAAATTTTTAGCTCAAATAATCAGCTGCTTGCGCTACCAACTCGTCGATAATATCGCTAGTAGGCATTTCACTTTTAACCATTCCAACACTTTGGCCAGCCATGATTGACCCTGTTTCAACATCACCATCGATCACAGCGCGCCTTAAAGCGCCACCCCAGAAGTGCTCAATCTGCATTTGAGCTTCATCCTGAGACACTTCCTTATTTTGATATTTAGTCAATACTTCCTGCTGTGTTCTCATAAATTGTTCCGTACCTTCATTACGCAGAGCACGAACAGGAATTACAGGAAATTTAGGATCAATTTGCACACTTGCTATTGCATCACGGGCATTTCCGCGGATAAAGGCCCTTTTAAAACGTTCGTGAGCAATACATTCATTTGCAACCACGAAGCGGGTACCAAGTTGCGCACCAGCAGCACCCATTTCAAGATACCCAGCTATAGCCTCACCGCGGCCAATCCCTCCTGCAACGAATACCGGAATTTGATCACCGACCACGGGTAAAACCTCTTGTGCCAGAACACTCGTCGAAACTGGCCCAATATGACCGCCTGCTTCCATACCTTCGATAACAAGTGCATCAACTCCGACCCTGATCAGCTTCTTGGCAAGTGACACGGCCGGGGCAAAACACATCAATTTAGCACCGAAATCCTTAATGGCTTTAATCGATGAGACAGCAGGCAATCCACCAGCCAACACCACATGGCTAACTTGATGTTCACGGCAAACGGCTATTAAGTTATCAATATCGGGATGCAGTGTAATAAGATTAACCCCGAACGGCTTATCAGTCATGGCACGTGTTGCAGCAATCTCCTGAGATAAAAGCTCAGGTGTCATACCACCGCAGGCAATAATACCGAAGCCGCCAGCGTTAGATATAGCAGACACAAGGTTACGTTCAGAGACCCACGTCATTGCGCCGCCTAAAATCGCATATTCACTCCCAAGGAAAGCTGTACCTTTTTCCCAAAGCCTGTTTAAGCGATTTAGCCCCGCCTCATGATTATCTTGTGTCACGTTACAATTGCCTTTTCTATTATTCGGCAGAATCGAGCCCATACGCTGTATGGAGCGCACGAACTGCAAGCTCAGTGTATTCAGCATCAATTAGAACACTGGTTTTTATTTCTGAAGTCGAGATAACCTGAATATTGATACCTTTTTCAGCAAGTGTATCAAACATCTTACGGGCCACACCCGCATGGCTTTTCATACCAACACCAACGACAGAAACCTTTACAACATTGTCTGTAGATAAAAGGTCTTGATATCCAAGTGTTTCTTTATGTTCAGTCAGCGTTTTAATAGTTCGCGGCAAGTCATCTTCTGAAATTGTAAAAGTAACATCGGTTGCTTTACCATTATCAGAAGCACTTTGAACAATCATATCCACATTTACATTAGCATCCGCAAGAGGAGCGAACAAATTCGATACCTTACCAGGGCTGTCTAAAAGACCAACAACCGTTACTTTTGCCTCACTCTTAGCATATGCAATGCCGCTAACAACTTCTTGTTCCACGATCTCTTCCTCGCCTACCACCAGTGTACCTGGTAAATCTTCAAATGATGATAAAACCTGTGTTCTAACGCCGTACTTCATTGCCAGAGCAACGGAGCGTGTTTGCAATACTTTTGCTCCAAGAGATGCCATTTCGAGCATTTCTTCGTATGTGACTTTTTCAAGTTTACGTGCTCTTGGAACAATACGGGGGTCTGTTGTGTAAATACCATCTACATCTGTGTAAATATCACACTGATCTGCACCTATTGCCGCTGCTATGGCAACAGCCGTTGTATCGCTACCACCGCGGCCAAGTGTCGTAATTCTATTATCTTCAGCAATACCTTGAAACCCTGCAACAACAGCTACACGACCGCCTGCAAGACACTCTTCGAGTTTATCCGTCTTGATTTCTTCAATTCGTGCAGCCCCGTGTACATTGTTCGTGATCATTGGGATTTGCCAACCAAGAAAAGAGCGCGCTGGCACCCCCATATCTTGAAGCGTGATAGCAAGGAGGCCGCTGGTAATCTGCTCTCCTGCAGCTACCACAGTATCATACTCGCGCGCGTCATGCATCATGGCCGCGCCTCGGCAATACTCAACAAGCTGATTAGTCGTACCAGACATCGCTGAAACAACAACCACAACTTCGTGGCCTTCCTCAACTGCCTTAACAATCCTTGCAGCGACATTCCTGATACGGTCCAGGTCACCGACAGATGTACCGCCAAACTTTTTTACTATTCTTGCCATCTAAATGATCCAGACAGAAATAAACATAATGCTATTATGCCGCATTGCGCTTGACCTAAAACATATAAAAATGCGTATAAATGCAGCGCGACTTGTCTACAGGTTGATTATCATATTCGCAAGAGCGTAAAAGCCCAGTTCACAAAGATTTTTTGTAATATTATTTCAAGGAGACCTACTTTGACAGCAGAAATGAACAATGAAATTGCTACCGGTTCAACAGTTGATCAAAGTGAAGTGGAGTTTTTTGCAGCTATTTCGGACAGTTGGTGGGACCCAAAAGGCCCTTTCAAGCCCTTACATCAACTAAACCCAACCCGCTTAAAGTTCATTCGCGATGCAGTAACCGAGCATTTTAATTTAGATACATCAGCCAATGAGCCATTCAAAAACCTTACATTTCTCGATATCGGATGCGGTGGTGGGTTAATTTCAGAACCCATGTCACGGTTAGGTGCAGACATGCACGGTGTTGATGCATCAGAAAAAAATATTCATGTTGCAAGCCATCACGCAAAGGAAACAGGTGCAACTGTAAACTACCGACACACTACCGCGGAAGCACTGGCAGAAGCCGGGGAAACATTTGATGTCATCATCAATATGGAAGTGATCGAACATGTGGCTAATGTGGATGCTTACCTGAAAGCCTGCCATCGCCTTCTAAAGCCTGGGGGTATTATGTTACTTTCAACAATTAACCGCACCGCTAAAGCTTTCTTATTTGCCATTGTAGGTGCTGAATATGTTCTCAGGTGGTTACCCAAAGGAGCACATGATTGGAATAAATTTATTACCCCTGAAGAACTTCAGACAGCCTGCCGAAAAGCAGGGTTCAATACATCGGCCGCAACAGGTTTTATCTTTTCACCATTCAGTCAAAAATGGTCTTTGTCTGGCAGGGATACAGATGTCAATTACGCAATGAAAGCGACAAATCAAATATAGATAAGCAGCAAATCAAAATAAATTATGCATTTGTCTTTGGCGAAAGAGGTATTGGCAAGATATCAATGCCTTCATCAATCAACTCGGCAGTCTCATCAGCACTGGCTTCGCCGTAAATTCCGCGCTCTACTGTTTCACCATAATGGATTTTACGCGCTTCCTCAGCAAACTCTTTACCAACATAATCACAATTTTCTTCAACGTGTTTTTTGATAGCTTTCGTGAATTCTTGTGCAACTTCCGCCAGTTCCTTAGAAATTTCAGCTTTTGGTTCTTTAATAGCCATATCTGGGGAAGCAGTCTTTGACGCATGTGCTGGCTTCCTGATCGTTTGTGAACTGTCAGCATTTGATTTGGCCATAGGCAATACGTCATGCGCCTCAGATGACGTATGCGGCAACACTGATGAACCTGTCACTTTCTGATTGGACTTCACCCCTACATTTGGCGCCATAATTGCCTTTTCAACATCAGAGGAACCACAAAAAGGGCATTCAACAATACCCTTCTGTTTTTGCTCTGCGTAGGCACTGGAAGATTGAAACCAAGCTTCAAATTTATGGTTATTGTCGCATTTTAAATCAAAAACAATCATATGCTCTTTATTTCCTGAATATCAGCTTGAGGCGTTGACCAATTCAAAAGGTCGAGAATGCATCAACGACGGCATTCTTTTACGAGTTTCGTCAACTTTTTCAAGAGAAAGGTCAGCCGAGATATAACCAACTTCAGAGCCGCCATCCGCGACCACACGACCCCAAGGGTCAATAATTAAACTGTGACCATAAGTCTCGCGACCAGTTTCATGCAGCCCTGTCTGAGCAGCAGCCAATACAAAGGCACCTGTTTCTATCGCTCGTGCCTTCAACAAAGTATGCCAATGCGCTCTGCCTGTTGGTACAGTAAACGCCGCCGGGATCATAATAACCCTAGCACCCGCATTGCCATACTGCCTGTAAAGTTCAGGAAAACGAAGGTCGTAACAGATAGATAAACCAACCCTGCCCCAAGGGGTTTCTGCGATTACAGCCTGATCACCGGCACGGTATAAAGCAGATTCACGGTAAGTTTCACCCGCACCCAAATCAACATCAAAAAGATGTATCTTATCATAACGGGCCGTGACGCATCCATACTTATCAATCAGAAATGACCGGTTAGCGAGCTTATCATCAGCAATCTTGATAATAAGCGAGCCAATATGAATCCATATACCTAACTCAGCGGCTAAAGCCTGAAAAGCCTTCAGACCAGGGTCATCATCTTCATAATGGGCTTTTGCCAGAACTTTTGTGCGATCCATTTCCATCATATGGGTTGTTTCTGGGGTACTGATAAACTCAGCGCCGTCATTTACAGCCGCACGGATTTGTTCGGTTGCTCTTTCAACAGACGGAACAACCTCTCTGCCTGTTGTTAGCTGAACAAGAGCAACACGAACCATCGTTAGATCCTATGCTGCCAGCAAAGGATCTAAACTACCTTGTGCCTCTAATGCATAAAGATCATCGCAGCCACCAATGTGATCATCGCCGATCCAAATCTGAGGCACAGAATTTACACCGCCCGCTTTCTGGCGCATTTCCTTGCGAACAGATGGTTTCATATCAACACTAACTTCTTTAAAGTTAACGCCTTTTTGTTTTAATAGTGCCTTAGCACGCTGACAAAAAGGACAATAACTAGAACTATAGATCACTACGTTTGCCATTTTGGTTTCCTTTAACTCAAATTCTCGTGCTTATACTTAGGGTAATAGCCCCAATATTAAAAGCACCATACCTCATCATAAATCCGTGAATATTTCGATAACTGACAATGATTTTATCGATATTGAGAAAATTAATAGACATTTCCCTTTGCCACACGCGCTAATGTTATCGCAATAACCTCGCGTGCACCTGCTTTTTTTAACGTTGCTGCACATGCGTTTAATGTAGCTCCTGTGGTATATACATCATCAATCAACAGAATATTTTTATCACGAACATCAGACTGATAACGCTGCTGAACAACGAAAGCGTTTTTTACGTTCTGATGTCTTTTTCTTCTATTTAACGTTCCTTGACTAACGGTGTTTTTCGACCTTTTAAGTGCCCTCGTATTAACCAACACATCACCACCGCACGACAATGCATAAGCATTTGCAAGCAACTGTGACTGATTAAAGCGCCGTCTAATCAATCGAAAGGGGTGCAGCGGTACTGGTATAATAAGATCAACCGCGTTATCCTGAACCATAACATTATTCATTAATTTTGCGAGTGCCGTAAAACCCACAAAAGATCGATTATTTTTCAAAGCCAGAATAAGAGACCGGCCTTTAGTTTCATATAAAAACACTGAACGAGCACGATCAAAAACAGGTGGGCGCTGCACACAAGAGCCACACACCAAACCTTCTTCTATTTCATAATCGAAAGGCAAGCCACAGACTTTGCATAAAGGGTCGATAATAAACGAAAACCCAGACCAACAACGGGCACAAAAATCCCCATCGTTGATAACTCTGTCTCTACAAACAGGGCATCGTGGCGGCAAAATAAAATCTACCGCATTTTGTAGGTATATTTTCATAGTGCGCCATCACTGATACGGTGAACTTACCTATCAGTATTATTGTAAAACAAGTTGCATGCAAATAAATCCTGCTTTAGGGCAAAGACATGAAAAAAAATAATCATATTGAAACCGATATCACTATTTTTGACCATCAACAGGTTCATAGAAGCTTTCAACGCAGTCAAAATATGCCCAATGACCACACCTTTCTGCAAAAAGAAATTGCAGACCGGATGCATGACAGGCTGTTAGATATAAACAGATCATTTGACATAATCTGTGACCTTGGCGGACTCGCAGAAGTTGACGTAATGTCAGATACTTCAGCTATCACAACTATAAAAAACTTTCCCTCTGAGCTGCTGGACTTAAGGGCCGGACAGTATGACCTGATCGTTTCTAACCTGCGCATGCATTGGGTTAATGATTTACCTGGGCTCTTAATTCAAGCAAACCAAGCGCTAAAACCAGATGGCTTATTAATGGCATCAATTTTTGGCGGCGATACCCTACATGAACTGAGACACTCTCTTATTACCGCCGAAGCCGAGCTTATAAGCGGCGCCAACGCACGTATTTCACCTTTTGCCGATGTTCGGGATATTGGCAGTATCCTACAACGTGCAGGTTTTGCATTACCCGTCACTGATATGGACACTATTACAGTAACTTACGAACATCCCTTGAAGCTTATGCAAGACCTGCGTGGTATGGGGGAAACAAATGCCTTAATGCATCGCTCCAGAAAATTCATGCGCCGCGATGTTTTAATGCGGGCATGCGAGATTTATTTCCGCGACTATGCAGGAAGCAATGGGCGTATACCTGCAACATTTCAAATTATATATATGACAGGGTGGCACCCGCATGAAAGCCAGCAAAAACCTCTAAAACCTGGCAGCGGAAAGGTAAGTTTACGGGATGCACTGGGGAAAAAATAAGGCTACACTAACCAGAATTAAATCGTCTTAACTCTATTATTATGTGTCAATAATAGTAAGGCTGGGCCAGCGTTCACACCAATTTTTCTTAGCGATTCTGTTATGAAACCCTTTAAGGTCACATCGTTTCATAATTGGTGTAACGCGAAGGATATGATTACATAAATCTGTAAAACCAAACGGCGCAATAAACTGTAAATTTTCAGAACTGTCTAATCTAACGCCAACTGTTGTCGCAGTCTCTGCCCAATGCTTTAAAGCATGTTCAAGGCTTGAAAATGGTTTATGGCCGCCAAAGATATGCATACGCGCCTGATTTCTAACTTGCCAGGGAGCATTAAGAGCCTCAGTTAATTTTTTTTCTAATTGATAATCTATATCAGCACTAATGTTGATGTCGTCGAAATAGATTACATCAATATCCAAATCAGAATATACATTAGACTGATCATATAAATGATCCCAAATACGATTTCGAACAAATCCTGCGGCTATATAGACCTCTGGCATAAAAAACTGCACCAGCTTTAACGCTTCAATAAAATACTGATCTGCCCTTAAAAGTGCTCGAAAATCATTAAAATCAATGCAGGCAATTTGCATTTACAGAAAGTCACGAAGCATCGCAACAAGGGGAATGTCTGCTTCAGGCATGGGATAATCACCCAGATCGCGAATATAAGCCCATTTTGTTGCCTGACCCTCTTGCGGATTAACAAGGCCTTCCCATTTACGGCACAAATAAAGCGGCATCAATAAATGAAATTTTTCATAGGAATGGGATGCAAAAGCGAAAGGCGCAAGGCACGCAGCGGTAATATCAATATCCAGCTCTTCTTTGCATTCCCGAATTAATGCAGCTTCCGGTATCTCACCTTCTTCCACTTTACCGCCAGGAAACTCCCATAAGCCTGCCATCGATTTACCTTCAGGGCGCTGCGCAATCAAAACGCGGCCATCAACATCAATGAGCGCAATGGCAGCAACCAGCACCACAGGCAAGTCAGCATCTATTCGAACATTTGGTTCAGGACAATCATCATTCATAGATTGAGGTTTAGGAAGAATTCCAGCCAAACTCAAGCCCTAACTTTTCCTACACTCTATACAGTGTCCGATGGTCAGCAGAAAACATAACTAGACCACTATATCAAACGATCAACTTCATTAGTTTTAATCAGTATGCAGCTTGAACAATTTCGACATCATTCTCATGATAAGAACGTGGATTTTGCACATCATGTGACGAAAGCTTTTTTCTTACTTCTTCTTTCGCACCGATACGAGCGTTAACAACACGCTGGGCACGGTTCACTTCAGATTGCATATATCTTAGTTCTTTAAGCTTTTCCGCGCGTTCATTCCCATGCTTTTTCAAAGCATCTGTTAAAGCATTGTTTAACTCATCCAAAAACTTTAATTGAATACTATAGTCTATGCTCGTCATAAATTTCTCCAACACAAAACTCATTTATTTGGAGAAACCAATCAAATTTTATGCCAGATATTTTTTCTTTTAAAAACAAATAGATACAGACATAAAAAACAAGAATAGTTACATTTTTCCTAGTGAACCACCTGTTTAACTGCGGTAATCGGCATTTATGTCTATATACTGATGGGTCAGATCACATGTCCAGATAGTTGCATGACCAACACCAACACCAACATCAACAGTAATGTCAATATCCTGTCCTTTCATGTAATCTGCGGCACCTTCCTCTGAGTAATCAGGGTGAACAGCACCATCTACTGCGATTAATTGTTTACCTATCCATATTTTCAGAGCGTCACGATTTGCGGCTTCCCCTGATTTACCAACCGCCATAACTATCCTGCCCCAATTAGGGTCCTCACCTGCAATTGCTGTTTTAACAAGTGGGCTATTAGCAATTGATTTACCAATGACATGGGCGGCATGGTCACTTTCAGCACCCTTAACACCAACGGTAACAAACTTTTGTGCCCCTTCTCCGTCACGGACAATCTGATGTGCCAAATCTATCATGACAGCCTGAAAACACGCTTTAAACTGATCTATTCTGGTATCAGCAGTAGAATCGATTATTTCATTGCCCGCTGCGCCTGTAGCAAAGGCTAAGACACAATCATTTGTCGAGGTATCACCATCAACCGTAATCGAATTAAAACTGTTATATACTGTTTCTGTTAGAATTTCTTGCAGGCACTTTTGGCTGATTGCAGCATCAGTCGCTACAAAGCCGAGCATGGTTGCCATATCAGGGGCAATCATTCCAGACCCTTTGGCAATACCTGTGATAGTAATGCTCGCCCCATCACAATCAAAAGTTTTGGATGCTGCTTTTGGGAACGTATCAGTTGTCATAATTGCCTGAGCAGCGTCATCCCATTGGCTTTCTGATAAGCCCTCTAACAAACCGGGTAACGCTTCATTTATAGGTGATGCATTCAGTGGTTCCCCAATAACACCTGTTGAAGCAAGTAGAACCTGCTCAACTTTACAACCTGTCAGCTTAGCAGCGGCCTCTGCAACAGCTTGGCAGGCATCACGCCCTTTTCGCCCCGTAAAGGCATTAGCATTGCCTGCATTCACGACCAGTACACGTGCATTACCTCCTTCCTCAGTAACTCTTTGACACCATTCAACCGGTGCCGCAGCAGTTTTCGAGCGAGTATATACCCCGGCATAAGTGGTCTGCTCATCAAAAACAGCGAGCATAAGATCTTTACGCCCCTGATACCTGAGTTTTGCTTCAGCAGCAGCAAGCCTCACGCCATTAACGGCTAGAATTGAGGGGCTTTTTTTAGGTGCAAGGGGAGATTTCTTCAACTGTGCCATGATGTTTACTTTACAGATTAATTAGCGTTTACAGGTTATCAATATATAAATTATGTCGCCATATATGGCACAAGCATTTATACAATTCTGATATATTTTTCCTCTGATAACCATTTAATCAAGATTTTTTTAATCAGATCAACGTAATGTCCCAGTTGACACAAGGGCTGGCACTACTTATCTCTGCACCACTTAACTTATAGTAATAAATATCTGTAAGCCTGTTTAAAATTGAGCGTTACAGATATCTATTAAAACCGCCAAGGATATATTCATGCTCGGACTGGGTAACATTGCGAAAAAAATATTTGGTACTGCTAATGACCGATATATCTCGAAATTGCAGCCAAAAATAGATGCAATCAACGCGCTGGAAAGCGAGTATGAAAAACTTTCAGATGATGACCTGAAAGGTAAAACACAAGAATTTAAAAATCGTCTGGAGAAAGGTGAAACTCTGGATGATTTATTAATCGAAGCATTTGCAACAGTTCGCGAAGCATCAAAGCGAACACTGGGCCTCAGACATTACGATGTACAGCTTATTGGCGGCATGGTCCTAAATGATAGCTCAATCGCCGAGATGAAAACAGGCGAAGGTAAAACACTTGTTGCAACGCTGGCAGTTTACCTTAATGCCCTTCCAGGTAAAGGCGTTCACGTTGTTACAGTAAATGATTACCTGGCACAACGTGATGCAGAGTGGATGTCTGCCGTTTATGGTTTCCTCGGCATGACAACAGGTATTGTTGTTCCAGGCGTTGGCGACGAAGAGCGCCGTGCATCCTATGCGGCTGATATTACATACGGCACAAACAACGAATTTGGTTTCGATTATCTTCGTGACAATATGAAGTTCCACCGTGAAGAAATGGTACAACGTTCATTTGCTTACGCGATTGTTGACGAGGTTGATTCCATACTTGTAGACGAAGCACGAACACCACTAATCATCTCTGGTCCAACCGAAGATAAATCTGAGCTTTATGTCACAGTTGACGAAGTTATTTCAGGCCTTGAAGAAGGTGACTATGAAAAAGACGAAAAAGGCCGCTCAGTATCCTTAACCGAAGAAGGAACAGAGAAGGTCGAGGGCTTACTACGTGACCGTGAGCTTTTAAAATCCAACGACCTGTATGACTATGAAAACACCGCCGTCGTTCATCACGTAGACCAAGCTCTGCGTGCCCGTACAATGTTTGAACGCGATACAGATTATATCGTACAGGGCGGCAAAGTAATAATCATTGATGAATTCACAGGCCGTATGATGGATGGCCGCCGGTATTCGGGTGGCCTACATCAGGCATTAGAAGCAAAAGAAAACGTTCAAATTCAACCCGAAAACCAGACGCTTGCTTCCATCACATTCCAGAATTACTTCCGTATGTACCCAAAACTCGCTGGCATGACAGGTACAGCAGCCACTGAAGCTGAAGAATTTGCCGAGATATATGGCCTTGGCGTTATTGAAATTCCAACCAACATTCCGGTTGCCAGAATTGATGAACACGACGAATTTTACAGAACTGCCGATGAAAAATACGAAGCAATTCTAAAGGATATCGAAGAAGCGCAGAAAAAAGGACAACCAGTCCTTGTTGGTACTGTTACGATCGATAAATCAGAAATATTGTCCGCATTCCTTAAAAAGCGTAAAGTCAAACACCAGGTACTAAACGCTCGCTACCATGAGCAGGAGGCATCAATTGTTGCGCAGGCAGGCCGCGCAGGCGCCGTAACCATCGCAACCAACATGGCTGGTCGCGGCACTGATATTAAATTGGGCGGTAACGCCGAAATGCTGATTGAAGAAAAAACACTTGGCATCACGGATGAAAAACAGATCGAAGAGATTTCTGCAAAGATTAATGCGGAAACGGAAGCTGAAAAAGAAAAGGTGCTTGCTGCAGGTGGCTTATATGTAATGGCAACGGAACGCCATGAAAGCCGCAGAATCGATAATCAGCTCCGTGGACGCTCGGGCCGTCAAGGTGACCCTGGACGCTCCAAATTCTTTCTGTCGCTACAGGATGATTTAATGCGGATTTTTGGCCCCGAGCGAATGGATAGCATGTTAGTGCGCCTCGGCATTGAAGAAGGTGAGGCTATTATTCACCCATGGATCAATAAAGCGATCGAAAAAGCACAGCAAAAAGTAGAAGCCCGTAACTATGATATTCGTAAAAACGTCGTGAAATACGATGATGTCATGAATGATCAACGCCGTGTTGTTTATGATCAGCGCCGTGAAATCATGGATGCGGAAGAAGTGGGTGAAACCATCAAGGATATGCGTCTTGATGTTATTCACCATCTTGTAGAAAGCCGTATACCGCCAAAATCTTACCCCGAACAATGGGACATGGATGGACTTCAGGAAGATATTACACGCATTATTGGCCTGGAAATCCCTGTTATCGATTGGTCAAAAGAAGAAGGCGTTGACGACAACGTCATTATTGAACGCCTTGAACAACAACTTAATGCACACATGGAAGAAAAAACCGAAAAATATGGCGCAGGTTTCTGGAACCATGTTGAAAAGAGCCTTCTTTTACAAGTTGTCGATCAAGAATGGAAAGACCACCTCGCGAACCTGGACCACTTACGTCAGGGTGTTGGCCTTCGTGCATATGGGCAGCGTGACCCACTTAATGAATATAAGACTGAAGCCTTCTCACTTTTTGAAAATATGCTCTATCACACCCGTGAAAGCGTGACACAGCTACTTTCTAACGCTGAACTTGCCCCGCAGGTAGATCCAGCCCAGTTAGTTCCTGAAAGCCCATCAATTTTTGAAGAACAACACTTGGACCCCATTACTGGCGAGAACGAGATGACCAGTGGTGTTGACCCAAATGATCCAAGCACCTGGACCGACGTACCAAGAAATGCGCCGTGCCCATGTGGCTCTGGCAAAAAATTCAAACACTGCCACGGCGACATGGCAAGCGCACAAGCACCGTCACTCCAGCGATCATCTTCGGGCAATAAGCCAATCCAAAACCCTTTCGGTGATGTTGGCAGAAATGATCAATGCCCTTGTGGCTCCGGCAAAAAATTCAAACATTGCCACGGTGCCATCCAATAAATAAACAGCATACGATCACCCGCATACCACTTAGTATGCGGGTGTTTTTATATTGAAACACCCTATGCCACATTTCTGCCTTGTTGCTGAACCCTCTCTGAACATACCCCTCAGAAACACTTAAGCCTAGACTTGCTAATCTCTAATCATAACGATGGAGGAAGTAATGAAACGGTTTAATACAGTTTATAAATATTTTGCTACCACAATACTAACAACAGCAATTGCAACAAGCGCCGTCATTGCTGAAGATCGTTATATCAACACCAATACTAACACTTATACATCAGGCTATAACCAGTCTGTATCGGCGTATCACTATGACCCGAATAGCCAAGCTTTCCGGGCTAAACATACTTTTAAGGTTTATATTGATATCAAAACTGGCAAAAGTGGCCGCGCCGATAAGTTAGAATATCTTGCATTAGAAACAATTGCGGGTCGTTTACCTTACGGTGTTCAACTGGTTCGAGACCCTCACTATGCCGACCTTGTCATCAAAGCAAATGAACAAAACTATGACGCCAGTTTTCGTGTTGTAGACGTTGATTATAAAGACAAAAAATACAAGAAACGCATCCGTTACAATGCAAGCCATGGTAAATGCGGCGGTCTCTATAAAGCGCACTATAAAAAAGTCGAGGAGCGCGGAACAGGCTATTATGACTATGGTGTTCGTATCCGCATGAAAGGCTATGGCCGAGACCGTACGCGCCTCAGTGGAAAAGTTGCTGAAAAATATAGTTATGGCGCTGACCTGAAGGCTCAAACCAATTGTGGTCTTCAGCCGACAAATATATTTCCATCAGGGAAAGTAGCACGCTTGTTTGAGCGTTCACACCCAAGTTATCGCCGCGAAGTTAGGCGAGAATTAAGACGCGAGGCCGCTTGTGATTTAGGGCTAAAGATCGCTTATATCATTAAAAACAAAGCTAACTATTACTATACTGACCTTGCGAAACGCCTAGCATATCAAGCAGAAGAATATGGTTATAATCAAGAATATGATGATCCGTACTATGGCAATCAGAAAGGTCATCATAATAGGCGCTGATAGCGCCTAAGGGTGGGTTGCCGGCAGTTTGAATGGTTCCCTTTGGGTATCCTCGCTGTCCGCCATTTTTACTCTGGCAAGACACCAAATAGGTATCCAGCGCATAGTTCTGAGCATTCTGCGCTGGATACCTTATATTTATAACTGAATAATTTTTCTCATAGAAAAGCAATACACCAACATTATCAGTGTTTACGATTACTCTCCAAAAGAAACAGCGGGGCACGATTTTTTATAAATACCTTACAGCAAAACCTCTTTGACAACGCATTAACCAGCATCCCTGCCCAAAAACCCTCAAGACTTTTAGCAGGAACCGGAAAATTGTGATGTCCTCGCCTTACCTATTTAGGCAAAAGCATCATCCCATGACCCTTGCGTCGCAGCTTTAGAATACTCGGTTGCCCGGTTTTCAAAGAAGTTCGTATGCTCTACTGCGTTCAACATTGCATCAAGCCATGAAAGAGGGTTGGCCTCAATATGATATTCGGCTTCAAGGCCAAGCTGTTGCAAGCGCCGGTCAGCAATATACCGAATATATTCCTTAACTTCACTAGCCTTAAGGCCTTCAATCCCTTCCATGCCGAATGCCAGGTCAATGAATGCATCTTCATGTTCAACAATTGTCTTACATGCCTGAAGCAAATCTGCTCTCAGGCTTTCATCCCAAAGTTCAGGGTTTTCAGAAACCAATGTTCTAAAAAGTTTAATGATAGAATCACAATGCAAAGATTCGTCACGCACTGACCAACTGATAATTTGGCCCATGCCCTTCATTTTATTAAACCGCGGGAAATTGAGAAGCATGGCAAAACTTGCAAACAGTTGAAGCCCCTCTGTAAAGGCACCAAAAACAGCAAGCGTAATGGCCGTAGACCGCAGGTCTTTTGTATCAAACTGCTGCATATAATCATACTTATCCTTCATTTCTTTAAAACGAAGAAAAGCAGAATACTCAGTTTCAGGCATACCAATAGTATCGAGCAGATGGCTATAGGCTGCAACATGAACGGTTTCCATATTGGAAAATGCCGCCAGCATCATTTGAACTTCAGTAGGTTTAAAAACCTGACTGTAATGCTTCATATAGCAGTTATTTACTTCAATATCGCTCTGGGTGAAGAAGCGAAAGATTTGTGTCAGCAAGTTTTTTTCGCCTGCCGAAAGCTTGTTAGTCCAATCACGAACATCTTCAGCCAAAGGAACTTCTTCTGGTAGCCAATGAATACGTTGCTGCATCAACCAGGCCTCATATGCCCACGGATACCGGAAAGGTTTATACACATGCCTTTCTTCGAGTAATCCGTGCGATGGAGGATTTCCTTCTGGTTGTAGCTTACCCGTTTCAATCATTATAATTGTGCCCCGTAATCAAGATATTGTAGTGTTAATGAAATATGACTGTAGCATATACTATATTTAGCATTGCTAATACGCTTTTATACGCAAAACTGGATCATTTTTTTTAGCTAAAAACTAACTACCGGATTTTAAATAGTAATTTGTACCAAACTGTGATAGTTAACAAATTATTAACAAAACTGATCAGGCAAAAAGTTTTGGTTATAGTGGTAAAGAAGACAAAAATTTTCTTAGTTTTCTGCCAACGAATCGAAAAATTTCCAGGCACGTATTAAATATAATTAAATGTACCTTTTTTAGGTTCAGACTGAAATAATATGGAGTATAAAAGTGAAAAAGCTATTCACATTATTTAGCTTGTTATCATTAATGGTAAGCTCTGCTGCCTATGGATCACAGACTTTCAGACTATTTGACCATGGGTTTGGCGGACTAGGGCCAGACTATGGACTGCGCCTTGATTATCTTGATGGCTCTGGCGCCGAAAACCTGTTCAGTGTTAGCAATTTAGATGACGCCTTCGTAACTCTCAAATATACAGATGTAACGGATACGACTGGCACAGTAGAGATTGATGGAACAGTTGTTCGTAATTCTGACAATAGTTCATTCCGGTTGAATTATACATTTGAAGCTGATCGCCTCGGCCTTCCAACTGATCCATTTAGCGGCTTTAAAGCGATTAATGGCACCTCTTCTGGAACACTGTTTGGTGTCCTTGACGGCGGCGCTGATTTCAGTTTTGAAGGTAAAAGCAATGGTAACTATTTTGGCCTGCTAGCATTCGACGGCCACAGATTACCAGGCGATAATTCAACTGGTGTTTTCCGCGGCTGGGTTGTTGATAAAGACCGACCTTGCTGTAATGATTTTCTCGTTACTGTTTCTGCGATCCCAGAGCCAGCAACTTGGCTTATGATGATTGTGGGCTTTGGTATTGTTGGCGGTGCTATCCAACGCCGTAGAAAAGCTCTCTTTGCGTAAATCAAAGAAATTAACTTAAACGCATAAAAGCCGCATAATATTATGCGGCTTTTTAATCAATAAGCTTCATAAGCTTATGATCAAAATACCTTAAAACCACCGGCAATTCTTTACCCCGTTTTACGATCTGACCATTCATAGACCGAATACGCCACATACCCTGCTTTGACGACAAAGCCGGTTCTTTTATTATTTGGTATAAAGGCATTTCGCTGGCTCTTCGATATACAGAAAAAACAGCATAGTTAGGTTGAGCATCAATCGCATAATCAAACCATACACCGCCAGCAACCATTTTACCGTATACATTCAAAATCTGAGATAACTCAGAACGCATCAAATAAATGATGCTATTTTTCTTCTGTAAATTCTTTACTGTATTTAGAACCGTTAGGTCCTGATAGACAGTATTATTCGACATAAATTTTGTACCATCCAAAAAATAGATAGTTTGGCATTGTATTGAGCGAAGATAGAAATACTGATCCCATTCTCAGCAAATTGCAAGCCGATTACAACCAATTAATTCAATTCACAATTTACAGCAGGTCTTGAAACTCGTTGACCCAGTCACAAAATAGTGAGAATATATATCAGGCTGATATAAGAAAATAAAACAGCATAAACAGCGAGGAAAATAAAATGGACCAAGATAGTTTTTTCAAACACGGTGTTTTTGGCGCAGCAATTGTAGCCTTAATTGGCGCAGCCGCCGTATCAGGTACCTCATCCGATAATCGTGATGATAATTTCTCAATCGACATTAATATTGATGACTCTGACAAGGGCAATGGTGACCGCGTGAGCGAAACCCGTGACCTTGCTACCTTCAACAATATTCGGGTGAAAGGTGGTATTGAATTGGAACTGGAAGCAGGCGGCGAACAATCTGTCTCCGTTTCAACAGATTCAAACCGTATCAAACTCGTTGAGACCTATGTTGAAGATAGTACACTTGTGATCGACATGAAGAAGAATAAACGCAAACGCTTCTGGAATAATGCTGACATCGACGTAAGAATTACAGTTGCCAGTTTTGACGGTATAGAAGTTTTGGGCGCTGTCGAAGGCAATCTCAACAATATCAACTCAGATAATTTCAAAATAGATATCCGTGGTGCCGCTGACTTGAATGTATCCGGAAGCTGTAAAAATCTTGTACTTGATATGCGGGGCGCTGGTGACGTAGACGCAGACAAATTAGAATGCTCAAGCGTTGATATAGATCTTAAGGGCGCTGGTTCTGCAAGCGTATATGCAAGCGAATCTGTTGACGCAATGATGGCCGGTGTTGGTAGCATCGAAGTCTACGGAAGCCCAAAAGACGTTAACAAGCGCACAGGCGGCATTGGTTCAATCCGTATCAGGTAAACATCGATTATAATATAACACACGGCTAAAATCATAAAGCCGCATACTCTATGACGATATAGCAAATGGGAGATCATAATGCGCACAGGTACATACTTTGCCGTAGCAGCAGGACTTTTCACAACGGCTGCCCTTGCAAACACCGCATCAAAAGATACCAGTGAAGAAATGCGCGATGTTGGTAACTTCACTAGTATTTCACTCAACGGATCAATGGATGTAAGTGTATCCGTTGGTAAAGAAACCTCAGTCAAAGTTATTGCGGATAGCGATATCATTGACTATCTGGAAACGGAGGTCAAAAATGACCGTTTGGTTATAGATCTTGAAGATAACCGTAGTTATCGGAACATCAGAAAAATGCAGGTTATTGTTACAACACCTACTCTGGAAAGCGCGCGTCTTAGCGGGTCAGGCGACATGGATATTGACAATGTAGATGCTGATTCTTTCGAATTTGAACTTCGTGGTTCGGGGGATGCAAACTTAACAGACTTTGACGTTGAAAAGCTTGAACTTAGCTTGGCAGGTTCTGGCGACATTGAAGGCAACGGATCATGCAAAGACCTTGATATCAGTTTGCGCGGTTCTGGCGATATTTCCGGCAAGAAAATGAAATGTGATACAGCAGACGTTAGTCTGCGTGGTTCTGGCGACATAGAATTCTTCGCCGAAAAGTCTGCTGAAGTAAACGTTCGTGGCTCGGGTGATGTGGATGTCTACGGTAACCCTGATAAGTTAAAGTCAAACGTTAACGGTTCCGGTGATGTAAATCTACGATAACTAGCCAAAAAATCTGAAATCGTTTTTATAAATGCCGGCCTAACAAGGCCGGCATTACGTTATTTTATAACCAAAGTATAAAACTGCCTTATTGTTGCCCTTTTTGCGCCAACCCTCAGCCTTAATAAAGCATGACTATCTAATTGTTGGCCTCGACTGGCCCGATCCGATAGTGAAGCACTGAACCCCTAGCCCCCTCATCTTCACTGTGTCCCTGGATTGGGCCAGTTATCTTTTTAAAACTCAAGTATTTTTCAAAGTTCAGAACATATTAAACACAGATTTGTGAGTATTGCATGGCTCGACAAATCAATTTCAAATTGGCATTCACTTGTCCCAAGGGCTGTAAAAATTTTAAATGTTGCAGCTAACTTTTAGATATGAGCGGAGAAAAATATGCGTCAGTTATTCGAACTATGTGCAGAAGACAGAGATATTCGTTTCAGCCCTTTTGTTTGGCGAGCAATATTTTGCCTTGCCCATAAAGGTTTGGAATTTGAACGGACCCCTCTGATGTTTCTTGAGAAAGAACCATATGCAGATTCTGATCATACGGCACTACCTGTCTTTAAAGACGGCGATACATGGGTAACTGATAGCCTCCAGATCGCCGAATATTTAGAAAACACATATTCGGAAAACCCATTATTTGGGTCAACAGTTGCATTAGGCCAGGCAGCTTTGCTTAACAATTTTTTTAATCAAACTATTGTTGCAGGCCTATTTCCAATGTTAGCTGCTGACGTTTGTGACCAACTAACAAGCGAGAACGCTGCCTACTTTAGAAAAACGCGTGAACCAAACTTTGGCGGAGCAACTCTGGAAGCAGTTCGTGAAAAACGCGGTGATATGGTTGATGGCTTCAGAGCGTCGCTCAACCCGATACGTGCAACCCTAGATAAACAAAACTTTTTGTGCGGCGACGCACCCGCCTGGGCCGACTATGCTGCCATGGGCCCGTTTATGTGGGCACGTGTCATCAGTGATTTTGACCCAATTGCAGATGACGACCCAATCAACATATGGCGCGAACGTATGCTTGATCTATTCGGCGGATTAGGCCGTTCGGCTAAAACTGTTTAACTAACCCTTTAATAAGAACATTCTACAGAGACCCTTGCGTCTCTGTAGAGAGCACTATATCACTACAGATATATTCACAAACTTGGGGATACATACGAGTGGATGTTTATATCGAAGCCAAAGGGCTGAGCAAAACCTTTGGAAACTTTCTGGCTGTTGATAATGTTTCGCTTTCAGTGAAAAAAGGCGAAGTACTTGGTTTTTTGGGCCCAAACGGAGCCGGTAAAACCACAACCATGAAAATGCTGACTGGTTTTTTAAATCCAAGCATAGGCAGCGCAGAAATATGCGGAACACCTGTAACAACCGGGCATGTTAGCGCGCGCAAATATATCGGCTATTTACCAGAAGGCGCTCCTTTATACGGTGAAATGACTGTCTATGCTTTTCTGAAATTTATTGCCGCCGCTCATAAAATTCCAACAGACAGTATTGCCGATGCCATTGAAGCGGTTACAAATGCAGTTCAACTAGAACAGGTTCTAACGCAGCGTATCGAGACTTTATCAAAAGGTTTTAAGCGCAGAGTAGGATTAGCCGCAGCGATCATCCATCAACCTGATGTTTTAATCCTCGATGAGCCAACAGACGGACTAGACCCAAATCAAAAACATGAAGTCCGCTCACTCATTGAAAAAATGGCGCCAGATAGAGCAATCATTATTTCAACCCATATTCTTGAAGAAGTAGAAGCCTTGTGCTCGCGTGCCGTCATCATAAACAAAGGCAGCATTGTTGCAGATGATACACCCTCAGGTCTGCGCGCCCGCTCACGCTATAAAAATGCCGTTTCGCTAACAGTATCCAAAAAGATTAGTGCTGATGTAATCACAAGATTAAAATCATCACCAGACATCAATACACTTGAGCAAAATATAGAGGGTGATTTTGTTCGCATAACTGCACTGAATCAGCAAAATAAATCTGTTATCAAAACAATCGATACATTAATTGAAGCAGAAAAATGGCCAATTGAACAATATTCTATTGAAGCAGGCAGGCTAGATGATGTTTTCCGCTCCTTGACCCAAGGAGATGCCGCATGAACGATATATTGGTAATTTTCAAACGCGAATTTGCAAGCTATTTTGCCACACCTCTCGCCTATGTCTTTTTGGTGGTTTTTCTTATAATGCAAGGACTATTCACCTTCTACATGGGGCAGTTTTTCGAACGTGAGCAAGCAGACTTAAGTTCTTTCTTCACGTATCACCCCTGGCTTTATCTGTTTTTTATGCCGGCAATCGCCATGCGGCTATGGTCTGAAGAACGTAAAAACGGCACGCAAGAACTCTTATTAACATTACCACTATCTACAGGCATGATAATCATTGGGAAATATACCGCGGCTATCGCTTTTGCCGCCCTCGCATTATTTTTAACATTCCCAATTTGGATAACAGTTAACTGGTTAGGCGCACCTGATAATGGACCAATTATAACGGGATATATCGGCTCGCTCTTGATGGCATCATCCTATATTGCAGTTGGTTCAGCGATTTCGGCTATAACAAGAAATCAAGTCATTGCCTTTGTCGTATCAGTCAGTATTTGTTTTTTATTTTTAGTGTCGGGGTTACCGATAGTTTTGAACTTTTTTGAAGCATGGGTCCCGGATACCGTTTTACTTGCGATCGCAAATCTATCTTTCTTATCACATTTTGATAATCTACAAAAAGGCGTCATCGCTCTATCTGATATCTTTTATTTCACAAGCGTAATAATATTATGGCTATGGGTGAACCGTATCATTGTGGAAGTGAAAAGGGAGGAAGGGTAATGACCGAACAGTCAGTGATAAAAAGAAAACTTCAGCCCTTTATCCTTATTATACTTGGTGGTTTACTGTTTCTATCGCTATCCATTTTATCTGATCGCTTCTTACGCGGCATTTCAATCGATCTAACCGAAGACAGTCTTTATACATTGTCTGGAGGCACGAAAGAAACCTTGAAAAACCTTGAAGAACCCATTCAAGTTACATTTTATTATTCTAAAAACCTGGCTACTCCCTACCCTGATCTCGTTAGTTATGGCAAACGCATCGAAGATCTATTAAAGGCTTTTCAGGCTGTCGCACCAAATATGATAGAATTATCGATTATTGACCCCGAGCCTTTCTCTGAAGCCGAAGATGCTGCTGTAGAAGCAGGCCTGAGCGGCGCACCGCTAGGCGACGGCTCCACGTTATATTTCGGATTAACAGCGACAAATTCCACAAATGGTGAAGGTAATATCCCGTTTCTAACCGAAGACCGGGAGACATTTCTCGAGTATGATCTTATCAAACTAATCATCAATCTCGAAACGATGGAACGCCCAAAAATGACGCTCATCACTCAATTGCCGCTACAGTATGGTATTGGTGGACCGCAGGCGGCTTTACAAGGTCGTTCGCAACCATATGTTATTTATAAGCAATTGCAGGAAAATTTCGAGATAGCAGAGCTTGAAAAAGCCTTTAAAGAAATTCCACTTGATACAGATATATTGACGATCGCTCATCCACCATCACTAAACGATGAGCAGCTTTATGCTATCGATCAATATATTCTCTCTGGCGGTAGGGCACTTGTATTTCTGGACCCACATGCAGAATCGCTTGATCCCAATGCTTTTGCCCCAAATAGCTCTGATCTGGGTATATTATTAAATAGCTGGGGCATTGAAATACCCAACAATATGGTTGTGGGCGATGCTTCACTTGCACAGCGTGTACAGCTTGATGGATTTGGGCCAGATTCGGTTAAGGATTTCATTTTTTGGCTCGGAATAAGAGATGGGTTTTTAGCCGAAGATGACATAGTAACCGGTGCCATCGATAATCTGAATATCGCATCCGCTGGCATTATCAAACCACTCTCTGATAGAACAACAAACGTTACCCCACTTGTCGAAACCAGTACAGTTTCGATGCTGTATGACGCGTCTAGAGCTGTTGGTACACCAGATACTGATAGCTTATTGAGAGACCTGGAGCCAACAGCAGAAGCTTATACGCTCGCGGCCCGTATTAGTGGCAACACGGCATCGGCTTTCCCGGACAAAACTAGTGAAAACCACCTCAAAACCGGAAATATCAATCTGGTAGTAGTCAGTGATACCGATCTATTCGACAATCGTTTCTGGGTCCAGTTGCAAGACCTCTTAGGTCAGCAAATTATTGTACCAATTGCAGGAAACGGTAGCTTTATTTTAAACCTGGCTGATCACCTTATAGGCTCAAACGCTATGTTGGAGCTACGTGGCAGGGGCATATCAAGACGCCCATTCGACGTCGTTGACCGTATGCGCCGTGAAGCTGAAGCTAAGTTTTTAAATGAAGAGCAACGCCTCCAAGCACGAATGACAAGCGTTGAAACCCGCCTTGCTGAACTTGAAAGCCAAAAACCGGACGGCGCCACTGTTATATCAACTGAGCAAGAGCAAGAGATCTCAATCTTCAGAGCGGAACTCTTGGAGACCAGAAAAGCTCTCAGAGAGGTGAAACGAAACCTTCGCGGAGATATTGATAGGCTTGGCAGTACTCTTGCCGTTATTAATATCGCCCTTGTTCCAATACTGTTGATTATATTCATTGGATTGCGTACATACTTTCGCCGCAAACAAACGATTTAATACCATTACAAGCGACACGTCTGGAAAGTCATTATATGTCACAGCGTATGACAAATATTTTAGGGTATCTGACCTTATTTGCCATTTTGGGCGCGATTTGGGTTTTATTTGGTGAAGACCCATCGCTTAACCAAGGGGCGAGAGGCGAAAAGACCTTTGGTGACCTTCAAGACACAATCAATCAAGTTACAGAGATTCGACTAAGTCAACAGGATACATCAACAACGTTAAAACGTGATAATGGTCTATGGCTAATTAGCGAACGTGAGGGTTACAGAGCGCAAGGCGATAAAGTGCGCGACTTCTTAAGAGGTATTGCTTTATCGGAACGCCGCGAACCGAAAACTGCCAGTAATGATCGCTTCGATCAAATCGGGCTCGGTGATGCGACGTTAAATATTAAAGTGTACGGTGCAGAGGAAAAATTACTTGCAGAATTCAAAATGGGATCGCGCCGAGAAAATAGTGCAAGCGGTAGATCGCTAACGTATATTTATAAAGGCGGTGACACCAGAAGTTGGCTGGTGAGCGGCCTTGCTGCTGCAAACGCTGATCCATCATGGTGGTTAGAAAGCGATTTATTCTTAATCGACGCCCAACGCGCCCTTGAATTCAAGACGGACACCCTCACCTTTAACAAAGACCTGGACACAAACAGCTACTCACTTGCAAAAGATATTGGTAACGAACAGGTAGAATTACTCGCCTCACCCGAAGATGCTGTCGCTTTTTTAAGTGATGTAAAGTTCACAGACATCAAAAAACAAAATGCCATCCCCGACACTCCATTCAAAAACGGATACCTGAAAACTTATGATGGCCTAACTTTAGAGTACACTCTCTATAACATCGAAGATACTGTTTGGTTACAGCTCAACGCCAACTTTGACCCTGATGCTCGTGACGCTGGCGAAGAAGGCATTTTGGAAGGCTCACCAGAAAACGGCGCACAAGAAGCCGAAGATATCAATGCACGAACCAACGGTTGGGTGTTTGCCTTGTCAAAAGAAGATGCCGCAATGTTATTGCGCAGCAAAGATGACTATATCGAAAATACATCAGCTATCACTGAAAAATAGACATCAAAGCCTTGATACTCAGCGTACAATTACCTAAATGTTGCAGCAACACACATATAGAAGCACTAAAAGCTGATATATCCTTTAATGACTAAAGATAAAAGATGAGAGATTATGTCTGAGACCGTAAGCGAAGAACTTGGTTTTGAAGCAGAAGTATCACGCCTTCTACATATGATGGTGCATTCCGTTTACTCGGAGCGAGAGATTTTCCTGCGCGAATTAATATCAAACGCTTCTGACGCTTGCGACAAGCGCCGCTATGCGGCCCTAACAAACGCAAGTCTGATGGCTGGCGAAGAAAAATTCGGCATTTCCATTACTGTTGACCCGGATGCAAAAACTCTTGTTATCTCCGATAACGGTATTGGTATGAACCGTGATGACCTAAAGGCAAACTTAGGCACAATCGCCCGCTCCGGCACCGCAGGCTTTATGGATCAGCTTACTGGTGATGATAAAAAGGATGTGCAGCTTATCGGCCAATTTGGTGTTGGCTTTTATTCAACCTTTATGGTGGCAGATAAAGTAACTGTTCTATCGCGCAAAGCAGGCGAAGGCACGAGCTATTTGTGGGAAAGCAACGGCCTCGGCAAATATACCATTTCTGACGCAGAAAAAAGCGCAACCGGTACAGATATTACGCTTCATATTAAAGAAGACTGTGCTGAATATTTAGAACAACACCGCCTTCAAACAATCATCAATAAATACAGTGATCATATCGCTGTACCAATTATGCTTGCCATCAAAGGTGGCGATGAAGAAGCTGCTGATCCAAAAGTCATCAATGAAGGCTCTGCGATCTGGACACGCCAGAAATCAGACATCACTGACGAACAATATACAGAATTTTATCGCCACGTAGGCCATGTATTTGACGAACCTAACCATACATTGCATTACCGCGCGGAAGGTATGCAGGAATATACAGTTCTATTGTTTATCCCGACATCAAGGCCAATGGACTTGTTTGATCCAGCGCGTAAGAACCGTGTTAAACTCTATGTAAAACGCGTCTTCATTAGCGATGACAATGCAGATATTTTACCAGGTTGGTTGCGTTTCATGCGTGGTGTTGTTGATAGTCAAGACCTACCGCTTAATATCAGCCGTGAAATGCTGCAAAACAACCCAACGCTTGAACGCATGTCTAAAGCGATCACAAAGAAGGTGGTGAACGAACTTGGCAAATTAGCTGACAAACAAACCGATACATTTGAAACCATCTGGAAAGAATTCGGGCCCGTTATCAAAGAAGGTATCTACGAAGACTTTGAACGCCGTGATGACCTCTTGAAACTTGCTAGGTTTAAGTCAACAAACGCAGACAATTGGACTACCTTAAACGAATATGTTGAACGGATGAAAGATAAGCAATCATCCATCTATTATGTCATAGGCGCTGACGAGAATGCCGCTGCCCGCAGTCCACAATTAGAAGGCTTCAAGTCACGCGGAATCGAAGTTTTGCTTCTTTCTGACCCTGTTGATGAGTTTTGGCTACAAACCGTAACCGATTATGAAGGCAAGGGCTTCAAATCTATTACACGCGGTGCATCAGCACTTTCTGATATTGCCGAAAAAGAAGAAACCAGCGAGCCAAAAGAACGCGCAAGCGAAGGTGCAATGACGACGCTTACGACGCTAATGAAAGAAGTGTTAGGTGAAAAAGTTCAGGATGTTCGCCCATCAGAACGCCTGACCTCAACCGTTGCCTGCCTTGTCGCTGCAGATGACGCAATGGACATGCATTTGGAACGTATCCTAAAAGCGCATAACCAGCTTGATAGCGTTCAAGCTAAAGTGCTCGAAATCAACCCAGAGCACTCGCTGGTTAGAAAACTTGCTGAAAAAGCCGATGAAGCAGGCGCTATTGATACACTTAAGGACGCGGCTCTGTTAATCCTTGACCAAGCTCGTATTCTGGAAGGCGAAACACTTGAAGACCCAATCGCTTTCTCTAGCCGCGTTACTAGTGTGATGGAACAGGGCCTAAATTAACATTATTGAAGATTATATATAATATATAAAGGGGCCTTAGCGCCCCTTTATTCTTACGAAGTCTTTTTAATTTTAAGGGCAGTTACCTGATTACGTTTCCGCCCGCATACCTCAAACTGATAACCATGAAAAACAAACTTTTGCCCCGCAATAGGTATCGTTTCCGCCTCGTGAATAACTAGGCCAGCGACGGTTGTTGCCTCATCGTCGGGCAATTGCCAATCAAATTTCCGATTTAAATCACGGATGGTAACTGTCCCCTCAACATCAATGATACCATCAGTGCCTTTTTTAACACCTGGAATATCGAAATCATGCTCGTCAGCAATATCACCCACAATCTCTTCCAGAATATCTTCCAACGTCACAAGACCCTGGATGGCACCATATTCATCAACCACAAGTGCTATATGGGCTTTACGTTCAAGAAAGGCATTCAACTGTTCACGCAGTGTTGTTGTCTCTGGGACAAACCACGGTTTGTTCATGATCCTGCGAACATTAAAGCGATGCATCTGGCCACCAGCACGTTTCATCGCACGCAGTACATCCTTTGAGTGCAAAATACCGACGATATTTTCGATATGGCCTTCAAATACAGGAAGACGTGTATAAGGACTTTTCACAACCGCAGAAATAATATCGTTTGATGACATGGCAAGGTCCAGCGCTTCCATACTTTTACGGTGGATCATAACATCTTCGATCGTTACTTCATTCAGATCAAGGATTGAGCCCAACATATCCTGATCTGCTTTAATCAGACCACCTTCAGCACGCTGAAGATCAATAGCGCCTCTGATTTCCTCATGCGGCGTCAATGCATTCTCAATATTGGAAATATCTCTGCCAAATACCTTAAGCGTGAAACGAACAATCGCCTGGACGACAGCAATTATTGGTGCAAAAACCGCAACGATTAGCGCGATAAACCCCGACACACCAAGCGCCATTCGGTCAGGGTTGGCAATAGCATATGATTTTGGCAGAACCTCGGCAAAAATTAAAACAAGCGCAGTCATCACCAAAGTCGCATAAACAATCCCCTCATCCCCAAAGAGCGAGAGAAACAAACCAGTAGCCAATGAGGTAGCCAAGATATTAATGAGGTTATTACCGAGTAAAATAGCACCAATAAGGCGCTCTTTATCCTCGATTAAGCGCGAAACACGCGCAGCATGCGTATTTCCATCTTTTTGTAATTTATGGATACGAGCCTTGGACGCAGCGGTTAAGGCTGTTTCAGAACCAGAAAAAACACCCGACAAGAATAAAAGAACGAAAATAATAGCAGACGTTATCCAGAATTCACTGGAAGTCCAAAAATCACCATCCGCAAGCGTTTCCATTTCAGTCCCTTTATAAGAACAATAAATCTAATATAATTTTAGGGCGTGCCAGCCTTAAGCTTCAAGTGAGTTCGTCAACACCTTTTTAACCGCAGCCAAATCAACATCTCGGCGAATTTCAGCTACTCCCATAGCACCAGTGATGAAAACCATTTTACCGTCTTCAACCTTTTTATCCTGCGCCATGTGGGCAAGCAAAGCATCCACAGCCATAGTTTTATCTATCTGGGATGCTGTAGCCAACATGTCAACCGAACGTAAATGTTTAATCAAACGATCTTGCTCAGCAGCGTTCGCAAGGCCAAGTAAATGGGCTAAATCAAGCGCCATCACCATTCCAATGGCAACAGCTTCACCGTGAAGTAAAGTGCCATCATAGTCGCACTCAGCTTCCAGCGCATGCCCAAAAGTATGCCCTAAATTCAAAAGCGCACGCTTGCCGCCCTCACGTTCATCTTCAGATACAATTCGTGCTTTCGCCTTACAGCTATGAGCGATTGCATATGCTTGAGCCGCTCGGTCGCCGTTAGGGCTTAAGACCAAGTGGCCGTTTTCCTCGAGCCATTCAAAAAACGTAATGTCATCGATCAAGCCATATTTAACTACTTCAGCATAGCCTGCACGAATTTCACGGACTGGCAGCGTATCGAGCATATCCAAATCAATGATAACCTTTTTAGGTTGATGAAATGCTCCAAGAAGATTCTTACCAAATTTAGTATTGATGCCCGTTTTACCACCAACCGAGCTATCAACCTGTGCCAGTAAAGTTGTTGGCACTTGAATAAATTCTATTCCACGCCGCAATGTTGCCGCCGCAAAACCCGTTAGATCACCAACAACCCCGCCCCCTAATGCAATTAGTGTATCTTTACGTTCAACCTCAAGCTCAAGCAATTGATTGATTACTTCCTCAAAAGTTGCGAAGGATTTACTACGCTCACCAGGGGGAACAATAATGGTATCAACGGTAATATTATGATCCGTTAGTGAGCGAACAACTGTATTCAGGTGTAAGTCAGCAACATTCTCATCGGTAATTATCACCGTTCTAGGTCGCTTTAGAAGTTGGCCGATATAATCAGGTAAATGCCCAACAAGCCCCTCACCAATTAAAATATCATAAGATCGCTCATCAAGGGGTAAATGCACTGTTTCAAATAAATGAGACATTATATTACCTTCATTATATTATCAGATAACTTACCACTAAACTTATTCATCACTTTGATAATATCCCCAACGACATCTTCATGCGGCCCATCACCCGAATATACTTTCAAATCTGCCTGAGCGTAAAAAGGGGCTCGCTTCTTGGCCAAGTCCGTTAAAATCACTTTTGGATCCCCATTTCGTAATAACGGCCTGGTATCACGTCTGGCCGTTCTTTCAACAAGAACATCAATATCAGCATCAAGCCAAATCGATAGCCCTTGTTCAAGGATCAACCTTCTGGTTTCTTCATTAATGAAGGCCCCACCACCGGTTGCTATTATTTTAGGAAATCCATCCATTAACCGACCGATCACGCGTCGCTCGCCAGCTCGAAATTCGTTTTCGCCAAAACTCTCAAAAATTTCAGCTACTGACATACAGGCAGCTTTTTCAATTTCATGATCGGAATCGACGAATTCCAGCTTTAATTTTTTTGCTAATCGACGGCCTACGGTGGTTTTTCCAGCCCCCATTAACCCGACGAGCACAATCGACCGATCCACTGTTATATTTTTCAACAAACTCATTTAACCATCTGATCATTCATATTTTTATATTACTTATAAAATATTTATACGCCATAGAACTGACCTGCAAACTATTTTCAGTTAGCAAATTCATAATTCAGCCGTAAATTTTGTTTATCTGTTATTTTATGTGCAGCATCAGGTCAATTTACCAGTTCTGTGACAAATATAGAGTAAAGACTTACGCTGTTTCTGGACTTGGCAGTAAGCTCGTCATATAAGAATAGAAATTACTCAAGATATAAAGGTTATGCATGTCTAAAGTGACACAATTTATTATCGGTTTAATAGCAATCTTAATCATTGGTGGCGGTGTCTTTTTAATGTTCTGGGACATTCCAGCCCCTGCTGAAGAAGTTACCAAAACCATAAGCAATGACCGTTTCCCTCAATAAAGTGTACTTCCCTACCGAACAAAAGGCAGAAAGATGCTGAAAATCAATCGATATTCAATGGCTTCACTTCTGATCATGCTAACCGGGCTGGCTCCAGCCAGCGCTATGCAAGAGCAAACAGACCCGAACCTAGCTGAGCAAGTTGATGATGAACAGCAATCTGCCTTAAAGCCTTCAACAACAAAAAGATTTTATTTAGCGCAACAAAAAAAAAGAGCGGCTAAACAAAAAGGCCCAAAACTTGGGAGCCCTAAATCAATTATCCCCGAACCCTTCATTTCCTCAAAAAGCATCAAGATACCTGCACCAACTTCAAACGATCAAACGGGTGATAACCTTGAACTAACAACTGGGGAAACAGGTGATGGCGCTCAAAATAGCCTGAATACTGAGCAAAATGACAATTTATTTCAGAATCAGGATTTAACAAATCAATATGACGGCGATGAAAACCCTGTAAATCCTGATGGCCATAACGAGCAAGAAACTTCCTCTTTTTATGAAGAAGGTGCCTTGGGGGCATTTGATCCATCAAGCCTATCAATACTCGACAACAAAGAAGGATTAGAGACGACATTCTGGAATGGTTACGACCGCGAAGCCTTTATTGCTAGACTAATAAGCTTCAAAGATATTGCTGGCTCTCCGGCTATGGACGCAATTGTTCGTAAAATTGTTTTATCCTCTTCTGATATTCCAGAAACCGTTAGCGAATTAGATATAGATAATACCATCAAAGCACAATTATCTGTATTGTCCGCCAAAGGGAAAGCAAACGATTATCAAAACTTGATTGAAAACTTGCCCAAAGATCGGGACTGGTCAACTCTCGCTAAAGAATTTACACAAGCCCACTTACTTGCCAGCCGTCTTAGCCATGCATGTGAAATCGCTGAAACACAGAGAAAATCTGATAACTCACCTTATTGGTTAAGAATGTCGGCATTTTGCGAAGCCGCTCGCGGAAATAGAAGCGCGGTAGATTTTCAACTTGGTATATTGGAAGAAGCGACATCCATCGAACCTACATTTTACCGGCTGATAGATCATATATTAATAGAAGCGGAAGAAAACTCCGCTGGTAATCTTAGAGAAACATCACAACTCGAAACCTTGGAAGGTGCTCTTGAACTGAACATACTTGAAGCAGCTATGGCCCGCCTGGCTCGCGTTCAAATTAATGAATTCAAATTGGAGAATGTCAACCCTATGGCTGTTGGAATGATGTTATCAATCCCTTCGGTCAGCCAAGATGCCAAGGCAACGTTGATCCAAATAGCTACTCAGCAAGATTGGTTAACAGCCGCAGAATTAGGGCAATTTTATTCTGCTTTAAATCCTAGCGATGATGATAAAACAGCGGCAATCTCTTTCGCGGCAGTAGACGATAATTCAGAAAAGGTTGATGCAACGCTGACAAATTTGGTAGCAACAGGCACTGATGAAACTATTCGCCTGAATGCGCTGGAAAATGCATGGCTTAGAGCAGCGCAGGCCCAAACCACCAATACATCTGGCCCTGTTTTTGCGAAATTAACCACGGATATATCACCTTCTTCATCATTAGGAGATAAAGCAGCCTTATTCGTTAGAATTAATCTTCTCGAAGGTAATTTGGAACGTAGTTTAGAGTGGCTTAGAACACTGCGGGCACAATCAATTAATAATGACCCAACAATCGATATTGCTCTCCAAAATATGTGGCCTTTAATGGTTACAGTCATGGGTAATAAACCAAAGCCCGAACAGTTTAATATATGGTGGAACATTCAAACAGAAAGAAGTGATCGGTTTGAGCGTGCTAGCCTGTTACTATCTACGATGGAGGCTCAGGGCATTTTGGTTCCGGAAGAAATGTGGAATGTTTTAGAAAAAGGCCCGGCGACACTTAATGGGGAAGTACCTTCACCCGCTATTTGGCGCGCCTTTCTCTTGGCTGTGCAAAACAATGACAAACCGCTAGCACTTCTGCATGGCTTTCGATTACTTTCTCCAAAACAAAATGGCGTCTTATCACCCTCACTTATCGGCTCAATTCTTGGCAACTTGAGAGAAATGGGATTTGAACAAGAAACCAAGATGCTAGCAACCGAAATCTTGATCGCTCAAGGACTGTAGTTTTTCAGGGGTAAGTTCTTTTATGATTGAAAAGAGCCATGCATGATCAGCACGATATAGACCTGTTTCTCGAAATGCTCGCTGCTGAAAGAGGACATTCTCAAAATAGCCAAGAAGCGTATACACGCGACTTGTTAGGTTATACAGAATCACTGTCAGAGCAAATATCATGTGCGTCCACTGAAGATATCCAAGATTATATCCGTTCCCTTCACGAGGCAGGGTTAAAAAATACAACAATCTCTCGGAAAATTTCTACCATTAAGCAATTTTATCTATTTCTGTTTCGAGAGGGGCTCCGCAGTGATAATCCCGCAGCTAAAATAGCAAGCCCAAAAACGCAAAGGCTTTTACCTAAGTTTCTACAGCAAAGCCATGTTAATACATTATTGAATACAGCCGAAACCGAAGCAAAAACCGGAACTCCCTCAGCTATTCGATTACATGCCCTCCTAGAAACATTATATGCGACAGGTATGAGGATAAGCGAACTGGTAACCTTGCCAAGACAGTCAATTGGGCCCGACACAGTTATTTTAATGATAAAAGGCAAAGGAGACCGAGAACGCATGGTACCGTTAGGTGCTAAAGCACGTGCCGCACTTAAACAATATACAGCAGTTGTCGATCAAGAGACACTGAAGAAAAAACAGTCAACGCCGTATTACTTGTTTCCGTCACGAGGAAAAACAGGCCATTTAACCAGGCGGCGTGTTGGTCAACTCCTTAAAGAACTTGCAGGCCGGGCACAGGTTCCAGCGGATATGCTCAGTCCGCATAAGTTACGTCATGCGTTTGCAACGCATTTACTTACAAACGGCGCTGATTTGCGTGCCGTACAACAAATGCTGGGACACGCAGATATTTCTACTACACAGATCTACACACATGTTCTGGACGAAAGACTAAAATCATTGGTCTTTGATAAGCACCCTCTAGCTAATAATTAATACCTTACGGAAACATAACGATTTAACCGTAAAATTGTTACCTCTCTTGTCTTACTATACTTGATATCTTATATCTATAAGTGCTAATTGAGCGGATATTATTGTCTCGGATGAAAGATATAGTCCGATGAAGAAACAAAATCAGGATACAACCAACATGATGACTTTTCTTGAGTTTGAAAAACCCATTGCTGAGCTTGAAGGTAAAATACGTGAACTGCGTAGTTTCTCCGGCAATGGCGGTGACGTTGATATTTCTGTTGAAGTCGGACAATTGGAAACGAAGCTTGGCAAACTGCTCAAGGAAACCTATGAAGGTTTATCACCTTGGCAAAAAATGCAAGTTGCCCGGCATCCTGAGCGCCCACATTTTCCTGATATAATCAATCATCTGTTTGACAATTTTACCCCTCTGGCTGGAGATCGTGCATTCGGTGAAGATAGCGCAATCACCGGCGGCCTGGCCCGTTTTCGTGGTGACGCGTGCATCGTGATCGGGCACGAAAAAGGGTCAGACACACAATCTCGTATCAAACATAATTTTGGTATGGCTCGGCCAGAAGGATATAGAAAAGCTATTCGCTTGATGGAAATGGCCGATCGTTTTGGATTACCTGTCATCACTTTGGTGGATACCCCGGGTGCATACCCAGGTGTTGGTGCAGAAGAGCGCGGTCAGGCAGAAGCTATAGCGCGCTCAACTGATATGTGTTTATCAATTCAAGTTCCAATGGTAACTTGCATTGTCGGAGAAGGCGGTTCAGGCGGTGCAGTTGCTATCGCTGCGGCAAACCGCGTTCTGATGATGGAACACTCATTATATTCTGTTATTTCGCCCGAAGGGTGCGCTTCTATACTATGGCGCACCAACGATAAAGCTGAAGACGCAGCAAACGCACTTAAAATTACAGCTCAGGACCTTCTTAACCTTGGAGTTATTGATGGTATTGTTGACGAGCCTTTAGGCGGTGCTCACAGAGATCCGGAACGCGCTCTAAATGCATTAGGGGATGCCGTTCAGTCCAGTTTACGTGAAATGGCCGGGATCGATGGTACGCGCTTACGCGAATTACGCCGTGATAAATTTTTAGCCATCGGTAATTCTGGCCTCGCTTAAAAACATCCCCAAAACCGATTTCTTGATACACGAAGCGAATCATTGATTTTACTAGGTTTAGAAACAAGTCTGGTAGCTTTAATGATTTGCTGTTTATATTTTCCTCACAAGATATAGTAGGAAACGCAATAGCTTGATACTTTATCTTGACTGTAACCTAAAGCTGGGCTTATTCTTATCTTGCTTGTAACGGAACATACGAAATTCTCTTGGGGCAAACTTTATTTCGTAATGAGCTAATTTAAAATTAAACACAAAAGTCGAATGTTCGACATTTGTTCCTGTTTCGATTGCAATATTATGTTTCTCGAGACACAGTTTGATTCTGACATAATTACATGGGTAGGGAGAGACCAAAATAATGTTTGAAGTTACTCATTTTGAGCATGGGGGTGCAGTTGAGGTTGATCGTTCTAAAGATGATTTATTAACAGAGTTTGGCAAAGCCACTCTGATCGATAGATACCTGATGCCTGGTGAGAGCTTTCAAGACCTTTTTGCCCGTGTCGCCAGTTATTATGGTGATGATAAACACCACTCTCAGCGTCTCTACGAATATATCTCCAATCTCTGGTTTATGCCTGCCACTCCTGTTCTATCAAATGGTGGAACAAGTCGTGGCTTGCCAATTTCCTGCTTTTTAAATGAAGCACAGGATAAACTTGATTCAATCGTAGATTTATGGACAGAAAATGTGTGGCTCGCATCGCGCGGCGGTGGGATCGGCAGTTATTGGGGTAATCTGCGCTCTATTGGTGAAACAGTTGGCGGCGTTGGCAAAACCAGCGGCATCGTGCCCTTTGTTCGAGTTATGGATAGCCTCACACTCGCTATCTCACAAGGGTCGCTCCGTCGGGGGTCTGCAGCTATTTACCTGCCAGTATCACACCCTGAGATCGAAGAATTCACCGAATTACGCCGCCCAACCGGCGGAGACCCAAACCGCAAAACCCCTAATCTTCATCATGGAATTCTAGTTACAGACGCTTTCATGCGCGCGGTCGAAAACGATGAAGAGTGGGCGCTCACCAGCCCCAAAGATGGCCATGCAGTGCGCACAGTCTCTGCCCGCAACTTGTGGATTAGAATTTTAACAGCCCGTGTTGAAACCGGTGAACCTTACATCATCTATTCAGATACCGTAAATCGCCAGATGCCAGAACATCACAAACTAGCGGGATTAACTGTCAAAACATCTAACCTGTGCGCAGAAATCACATTACCAACTGGCCTTGACCATTTGGGTAACGAACGAACCGCAGTATGTTGCCTGTCTTCTCTAAACCTTGAGCATTACAAGGAATGGAAAGATCATAAGCAATTCATTCCTGATGTTATGCGTTTCCTTGACAATGTATTACAAGATTTTATCGACCGAGCCCCTGATACCATGGCAAAAGCACGTTACGCCGCTATGCGTGAACGCTCTGTTGGCTTGGGCGTGATGGGCTTCCATAGCTTCCTACAGGATAATATGGTGCCTTTCGAATCTGCACTTGCAAAAAGCTGGAACCACAAAATCTTTTCGCATGTCAAAGCTGAAGTTGATCGAGCCTCTGACATTCTAGCGCGCGAACGTGGTCCATGCCCTGATGCCGCCGATTATGGTATGATGGAGCGCTTCTCCAACAAAACGGCGATTGCTCCAACAGCATCTATTTCCACAATTTGTGGTGGTGCTAGCCCTGGGATCGAGCCAATTGCTGCAAATAGTTATAATCAAAAAACACTATCAGGGAACTTTATTGTTCATAACCGTGCCCTGACACGCCTTTTGGAAGAACGCGGGCAAAATACGGAAGAAGTCTGGACATCAATCACTGTTAATGAAGGATCAGTTCAACACTTGGATTTCCTCACACAGGATGAGAAAGATGTTTTCAAAACCGCGTTTGAACTAGACCAACGCTGGGTCGTGGAATTGGCAGCAGATAGAGCTCAATATATTTCACAAGCACAATCTGTGAACATTTTTCTACCGGCTGATGTACATAAGCGTGAGCTACACCAAGTGCATTATCAGGCATGGAAAAAGGGCCTAAAAAGCCTTTATTATTGCCGTTCTAAATCTATTCAAAGGGCTGAGGTTGTTGCAACGGGTTCTGGCACAAAGTCAGAAAACGGGGTTCCCCAACCTGAAGAAGTTCAACTACCATTAGCCGCTGCTAGTAATTCAACTGATTATGAAGAATGCTTAGCGTGCCAGTAGTTCGCACGCTTTTAGAACTATAAGCATCATTATCCCTGGGCCGTTATTTTCAATTGCCCGGGGATTTTTATGTATAATTATCGACACAGTGCAAATCATAGAACTGAGCAATACCAACTTTATAAATTCATCAGATATCAAGCCTCGGTTCCTATATCGAACATATTAAAGGCTAAGCGTTCGGCTACAAATTTTCTGTCACACAATCCATTAAATGCATTAACATCTCCACCGACAATAATATTTTACACGATAATAGTGTACCACATTTTATATCAAAACAGCATTTAACCTCTTAAAATGTTCGCTTATGTTCGAAATTGAACGTAAAATTAATTAAAATTTTCGTTTACGGACATTATTTTGCTTGTCATAATATATTTAGGAGAGTGGAATTGAGTTGAGGGGTTGTGCTGAATATATTCACAATTTCATAAAGTGTAATATTGATGCCAACCTGAAATCACACTTGTGAGCACCTCAACTCTAACAAATACAAAATTGATATGTTCGAAGCGCGGGAAGTTTCAGCAAATCGAAGAGAGAACGGCTGAAAAGCCAGATATTTTACTATGTAAAATTCAACGGAGGGAAGCATGAGTAGTAGAAAACGATTATTATTGGGCGCTAGTACATTAGCCATTTTTTGTTCTGGTGCAGCATCTGCCCAGAGCGCAACGCAAGATAACGATGATGAAGTAATCGAGGAAGTTGTAGTTACAGGCATCCGCGCATCTTTACAACGTGGTTTGGATACAAAACGTAATGCAAGTGTTGTTGTAGATGCAATCTCAGCAGAAGATGTTGGTAAATTCCCAGATCAAAACGTCGCAGAGTCGCTTCAACGAATCACAGGCGTTGCTATTACACGGTCACGTGGCGGTGAAGGGCAATTTGTAACAGTTCGTGGCCTTGGTCAGGAATTTAATACGCTCACCTATAAAGGTCGGGAACTCGCAACGGAAAATCCTGGGCGCGAATTTTCGTTTGACGTAGTGCCATCAGAACTGATTAGTGCAGCACAAGTTTTCAAAACTGTAGCTGCAAGCCAAACCGATGGATCGATTGGTGGTTTGGTAAATATCGAAACAGCTAGCGCACTCGCTCGCCCTGGTTTTCATATTACCGCTTCAGCAGGCACTCAACTAGAAAGCCTAAATGATGAGTTTGGATTTAAGGGCGCCTTAATTTTATCCGATACATTCGCCGACGATACATTTGGTATTATTGGCTCGATCGCTTTCCAGGAACGCGACTTTAGAACAGATACAGCAGAATCGATCAATATTGACTCTTCTACAGACTTTAACGGTGACGGTGTCAATGACCGCTTGAACTCTTTCAACGGAAACGTAAACTTTGAGGAACGGGAACGACTAGGGGCAACCTTGGCACTGGAATGGCAACCAAGCGACGACACGAAAGTTGTTATCGACGGCTTGTATACAAGTTTCGAAAGCCCCAGTAATTCAGACTCGTTTTCAGTATTCACTCAGCCACCTAACGTTACAGATGCTGTTGTAGACGAATTTAATAATGTAGTATCCCAAAACACCAACTTTGGCGCCAACGGAACATCAAATAACTTTGGCGTTGCTTTCACAAACATCTTTGATGTTATTGCGCGGCAGGCACAAACTGATACAGAAACGTATCAGGTTGGTTTAAACTACGAACAACGTTTCACTGATAATTTTACAGTAAAATTTGATGCCTCATATTCTAACGCTGATGGTGTTCGTGACAATATCTTTACAGGTAATGGCTCAGGTTCATTCTTCGTGGTTGGATTTCCTGGGTTAAATTTCTCACAAACTGCAAATGGGGGCCCTGTTCCGGATGCGGTATTCGGTATCCTGCCTTCCTTTAATACAGGACCATTTGGCGGAGCTAATCCTGTTACAAGCCTTGATCCGTCAGTAAATGTAGATCCGTTACTTGTTGGCATTGATGAACTTTCCGCAGAGAACTCACGATTACACTTCTCACGTAACTCATCCAATTTTGTAGAAGACGAAATCTTCACTGTTCGCGGCGATGCAACTTGGGATGTAGGGGAAGACGCAACATTAAAATTTGGCTTTGATTATATTGATCGTGAAAAATCCAATCAATTATTTGATAACGCTAATGGTTTCTGCGGCGATGCAACCATAGCAATTCCATCTTTAACTGACCCTGCTGGTAACGAACAAACAGCATTCGTCTGTGACCGCTCAATCGGGTTTGCAGACCTGCTACCAGCCGATCAGCTTGCTAATCTTCTCACTTTGTTTGATGGTGAAAGCGAAGGCTTTTTAAGCAGTACTGACGCAAACATACCGCGTAACTTCTTAACCGTTAATCAGGAAGTAGTTGAAGCAGCATTTTTAGCCTTAGGTCAATTGCCAGGCGTTCGTAGGGATGCTGACGGCAATATCACTGAGTCTGGCACAGTTGCCTCTCTCTCCGGCGTAGCAAGCTTCCTAAATCCAGCTCTTAACCAAGTTCAATCAAACACTATTGAAGAAGAAATCTTTAGTTCTTATGTTCAAGCTGACTTCCAAGGTGAGTTTGCCTCAATTCCGTTCAGAGCAAACGCAGGTGTTAGGGTTGCAATTACTGATGTCACGTCAACAGGCGCATCTTCAAACCTGACCTTCATTACAATTGACCCTCTTGCAACAGGCGGCTCAGGTAATAATCCAATTACCGTCGATAACACAGGTGTTTTAGAGGTGCAGAATCAATACGTAGATGTTTTGCCATCTTTTAATATCTCGTTCGACCTGAGAGATGATCTGATCTTTAGAACCGGCTTTTCGCAATCACTCGCGCGGCCAACCTTTAATGATTTGTCTACTGTATTTGCAGTTACACAAATTAACGAAGGCACCGAAGCTACATCGGGCGGCAACCCTAATCTGGAAGCTGTAAGGTCCAACAACCTGGACTTCTCAGTAGAATATTATGGGGAGAATGGATTAACCTTGACGCTTGCTGGTTTCTATAAAGATATCAATAACTTCATTGCCAATGGTAATTCAGACCTTACGATTACCATACCTGATTCACTCAATGTACAAACAGGTCAGTCTGACGGGCCAGTCACAGTTACATTCGAAAACTCAGGCCCACTAAACGGCGATGATGCAGAAATTTTTGGCTTAGAACTTGGTGCTCAGTATTTGCATTCATCAGGCTTTGGTGTTGCTGGTAACCTGACACTCGCTGATTCGAACGCTACATTCGGCGGCAATCCTGGGCAGTTTGAAAATATTTCAGACTTCTCTGCCAACGCTTCTGTTTTCTATGAAAACCACGGCCTGCAAGCCCGTGTTTCACTCAATCACCGTGGTGAATTCCTATCATCGACAGAGGGAGAAGGTGGATTTGCAGAATTCACCGCAGACTTCACACAGGTTGATCTATCAGTATCTTATAGTTTGGAAGAGCTGACAGGGCACAATGTTTCTCTCTTTGTTGAAGGTATTAACGTGTTCAACGAACAGTTCTTCAACTTCTCTGAGCAACCTGCTGTACTTGAGTCATTCATTGACAACGGCGCACGTTGGTTATTCGGTGCTAGATACTCGTTCTAAGCGCACATAAAAGTCCTCTCAGGTGGTGCTCTAAAGGCACCACCTGCTCCATACAATTCGACTAAATAGACTTTATAACCTATAAAACTGGTTCACCGGAACATTGACCGCTATATTGTCCGAAACGGAGACCCTTCACATATCTGCATCAGTAGAAATAAACGAGCACCTTACTGCAGTTGATACCCTGATTGGTTTAGGCCAAATTCAGAAAGCAACATTTCAGGCACAACAAGGCGCTCAACTATATTCGAACAACGTCGTAGCTCTTTTAAAATACATCGAATGCTTACGTCTCAGTGGCCGCGCATTAGAAGCTGGCAACATTTTATCACACGCCATACAAATTGCGCCTGATAATGCGCATGTACTTTTTGAGTTAGGCCTCTTGCACGAACGTAAAAATGAGATTGGGTCCTCAATAAATTATTATACGAAGGCAATTGAACACGCAGATTGCCCCAAACAGGCTTATTTACAACTAGCCGCGCTATACAGTCGTAGTGACAACAAAGCCGGCGCTTTAAACGTTCTCATCGCTGCTGAAAAAGCATTCCCAGAAGACCCGGATATTATTTACATGAGAGGCAGGATGGCTGCTGGCTATACATCAGCATGGCATTTACCAATGCTGGCAGATGATGCACGCAATCATGCATACCAACAAGCCATTCAACAAACCATCAGAACCGGTGACATTGTATTGGATATTGGAACTGGCAGTGGGCTTCTCGCGATGATGTCAGTAGAAGCTGGTGCCGAACATGTATATGCATGTGAGAGCAATCCAATACTTGCAGACTTAGCAAATAAAGTAATAGCCCAAAACGGCATGGATCATGCGATAACCATAATATCAAAACACTCCTCTCAAATGGCAGTTGGCATAGATATGCCTGTTCACGCAGATGTATTAGTGACAGAAATATTTGATAATGCCCTAGTCGGCGAAGGTGTACTACCATCCATAAACCACGCATGGTCACATCTATTGAAATCAGACGCCCGAATAATTCCACACGGTGCTACTTTGAAGGCTGTTTTGGCGAGTGCCCCAACTATGAACAGGTTTCATACTGTTACACGAGTAAGCCAATTTGACTTGAGTGCCATGAGTGCACTTGCTCACCCAATGAGCTATAAAGATATAGAACCCAGCTTTTTTAATGATGGTGCCAATCAGGTTTTAAGCGACCCCTTTATTGTTAAGTCATTTGATTTTACAAGCTCTCCGGCACTTAACTTTCAAGAATATTCAGATGCCTTAGTAACAAAAGACGGTGTGGCCGATTCTATAGTTCTGTGGTTTGATTTGCACTTAACCAGTGACATTGTATTTTCGACCGAAAGAATAGAACCCCATCAACATTGGCGACAAGTTTGCCAAGTGCTTTTACAAACGACTAATGTACAAAATAATACCAAGTATCAGGTTTTAACACAGTATAATCGTTATTATCATTTTCAACTCAACCCAATAGCCCCGGAAGAACAGTATTGAGGACAAATGGCATGACCAGTCGAATAGATATTATGAACTTCAAAATGACAAGATGCCGGATTTGTTAAATGGAATGGCAAGCAGCAACATTTTTTGAATCACCTGTATTCAAGTTTCAATTTGCAAACACACAAGATGCGAAAGATTTTTTCTTTGAAAAGATACGCCACGAGGTTAATGACACGGAAAGGTATGAACAGGGCGAATTATCGCATTACCATTCACGGTCGAATGTTTTTAATACCTATCCCGAACTAAAGGCCCTCGGTGACCAATTAGAACGTGCAGGAACATTCGTATATCAACAACTGCTTAATTATCAAGATTCCGGCCCCCTAAAAATGACCAACGCATGGTATAATTTGTGTGAAGTTGGCGGAACCCAGCCGATGCATAACCATGTAAACTGCCTATTGTGTGGTACAATCTATCTTCATGCTGACCCGAATACAAAAATACAATTTGAACACCCTCAAGCCAATCCAGCATCACATGCAGAACTATACGACAGGCCATCTGACCAACCCAATCAATTTGGCCTTAAGTTTCATCAGAGAATAGCTCAAATCGGCTTAAAAACAGGCGACTGTTTATTTTGGCCAGCACACCTTAAACATGGATATAGTAAAAACCAAACGCCAGGGCGGCTAACATTATCGTTTAACTTAATGCCAGAAACCCTGAATGTTGATTACCAAGTCCGTGCGAACCATTAGAGACAACAGCATTATATAAGAAAGCTTTCGCAATCTTTGCAATTTAATATAGAGAGAACAACATGTTAGATTATTCACAAGTGGGCGTTTTTATCTTTTTGACAGCCCTCATCGGGTTTCTGACCTATATGAATTGCCGTAAGGCAGATCAAGGAAGCGCCTCATCCGACCATGATTATTTTTTAGCAAACGGCGGGCTATCTTGGTATTTCATTGCTGGCTCTATTACACTTACAAACCTATCTACAGACCAACTTGTAGGAGCTAATGGAAATCAAATGCTATTAGTTGCCTTATGGGAACTAGCGGCCGTTGTCGGCTTAGGTATTTTGGCATTTGTCTTTCTGCCAATATATTATCGCAACCAATGCACAACAACCACAGAGCTTTTACAAAAGAAATACGGCGATAAACATATACGAGCCTTGATTTCATTATTGTTCTTATTCGGAAATATTTTTATTTTTCTTCCCGTTGTGCTGTACAGCGGGTCTTTGTTCATGCAATCCTTAACAGGGACTGACTTGCCACTGGTATTGATTGCAAGCTGTTTTGCCGTAGTTGGCGCATTATATGCAATTTTAGGTGGCCTGAGAGCCGTTGCTGTTTCCGATACATATAGCGGTGTTCTCTTACTTGCGATGGCGCTTATTGTTACCTACTTGGCCCTTAATGCAATCGATTTTGATCTAAGCGGTATTCCAGCAGAGCGCTTAACATTAATTGGTGATAACAATTCTGAAATACCATGGCATACATTATTAACAGGTATGGCCTTTATCCAGATGTTTTACTGGAGTACAAATCAAGTTATTACCCAACGAGCAATGGCAGCCCCGAATATTCGCGAAGCACAAAAGGGGGTTATGGCAGCCGCCTTTATAAGACTTATGATTGTCCCTGTTATTATCACTATCCCTGGCATAGTAGCGTTTAAATTATACGGTGATATTAATGATGAAGCCTATGGAAGAATAGTCTCTGAAGTTCTACCACCATATCTTTCCGGCGCTTTTGCAGCCGCACTGGCCGCTGCTGTGTTAACATCATTTAATAGTATACTGAACGCTTCAGCAGCACTTTATGTTTGTGATATTCACGAAGCATACTTCAAGAAAATCAAAAATGTCCCCGCTTTCAGTGGCATAATATGTGCTAGCCTCGCGGCATTCGCAATTATCCTTGTGCCGGTTTATGCAACACGAGAAAGCCTCTTTACAACCATTCAAACTTTATTCGGATTACTTTCAATGCCAATTTTATCGGCATTTATCGTATGCTTGGTCTTCAATAACGTAAACGCAAAAGCCGCAATTATCGGGGTGATAACTGGCGTGGCCTTCTATGCCTTTTTCATCTTTGACTGGGAACCATTCCATTATATCCACGGGATGGCCATTACCTTGGTACTTTGTATTACTGTGGCGCTTCTCGCTAACCGCTTACTCTTTGGGCAAAAAGCATCACTAGCATTTGGCCGGGCTTCAACAGGATAGTACAATTTTAGCTATCAGCTACATGTAACTTCATATCAGACACATTGATAGCCTCCAGAAAGTCTTCTGGAGGTTGCTGATCTGTGAACATATGATCAATATCAGAATAATCGCCCATTTTAATCATCGCCCGACGACCGAACTTTGAACTATCTGCCACTAAAAATACTGACTTCGAATTTTTCACAATTGCCTGAGCACTTCGAATTTCCTGATAATCAAAATCAAGTAACGTTCCGTCAACATCTATGCCACTAATACCAATAACACCAATATCCAGCCGGAACTGTTGTACAAAATCCGTTGTTGCCTCACCAACAATACCGCCATCAGAATGCCTTACCAATCCTCCGGCAATCATGACATCAAAGCTCTCGTTTTGACGAAGTAAATTAGCAATATTGATATTGTTAGTAACTATTCTAAGATCTTTTTTATGCCGAAGCTCAATAGCGAGTGCTTCTGGGGTCGTTCCTATATTAAGAAATAACGAAGCCCCGTCAGGGATTTTCTCAGCGGCCATTTTCGCAATTCGTTGCTTGGCCGCTGAACCCTTTTCCTGCCTTTCACGGTAACTATCATTGCGGGCGCTCGTTGGTATACTGGCACCACCATGAAACCGCTTTAAAAGTTTCATATCCGTTAGACTATTGATATCTCTCCGGATCGTTTGCGGCGTAACACCAAAATGCTCTACCAGCTTGTCTGTTGCCATGAAACTATGCTCATGGACCAGTTCAAGAATTTCACGCTGGCGATACGATAGATTCTCTAAATCAAATTTATCCATCACTCGTCCTGTATGGCTAAAGGGTCACGTGGAAAAATTACACTTTTTCCAAATGGTATATTAAACATGTTTCCGGTTTCATCAATGGTACTTGCATCCCAACTCGCATAAGCGCTTCACCCGGGATTACACAGCCCCCATCAATCAGGTCAGCAGCTTCAATAATAGAAGGCGATGTTGTAGAGACAACCGGTGCTGGCCAAATAATACGAACCCTATATTTATAATCTTGAGCCAATCCGGTGAAAAAGATACGCCCGGGCAATGTTTCCCGGTGTCCGGTCATGTTACACCAGGAAAACAACCCTTCATCCATATTAGAAGCGACAACACCAATGGCATTCACATGCTGAGGTGTATCCAGGCGATGAAAATCACCTCCATGCAATAATGCCCGATGCTTTTTATGCAGCTCTAAACCTTTTTTCAACACCTCAATGTCCTGAGGCACCTCTTCTAAAAGGTTAAGCTCCATACCCATATGACCAAAAAACGCCGTCGCTACACGAAGCTTCATTGTAAGACGGCGCCCTGTAATATGGCAGGTTTCAGGCCCAACATGCGCCCCCATAACCTCTAAAGGAAAGAAATGAGATGCACCTCGCTGAATTCTTTGCCGGTCAAGGGCATCATTACTATCCGACGTCCATATCCTGTCTGTGTATCGTAAAACACCATAATCCGCGCGCGCACCACCTGAAGAACAGCTTTCTATTTCAACAGCAGGGTGTTCTTGCCGTAATCTATCAATCAAGTCATATAGAACACGCGTTTGCTTATAAACAGCGGGCCGCCCCCTACTGCCCGGATGATTGATATCCCGGTTCATATCCCACTTTACGTAGGTAATATCATGATCTGACAAAATTTTATTTATATGCTCAAAGAGATAATCGGTGACCTCTTTTCTTGTCAGGTCCAATACATACTGGTTTCTGAATGGCACCTGCTCAACACCATCTGCCTGTAAAATCCAATCAGGATGAGCCCGATATAGCTCACTATCAGGATTAACCATTTCAGGCTCGAACCAGATACCAAATTCCATACCCAATTGCCGAACATGATCAACTAATGGCCCCAAACCTTCCGGATACTGATCCAAAGACGGCCACCAATCACCCAAGCCTGTTTTGTCATCACGGCGTCCGCCAAACCAGCCATCATCTAAAATAAAACGCTCAGCACCAACATGAGCCGCTGCATCTGCAAGTTTTTTTAGATGGCCCAGGTCATGGTCAAAATACACAGCTTCCCATGTATTATAATGTATAGGTCGCGGCTTCTCATTGATGCGGCCATCCATTACAAAATGCCTTAGATGGTAATGGAATTTACGTGAAAGAGCGCTCAAACCCCGTGTGGTAAAACCTGCATACAATACCGGAGAGGTATACATATCACCGGGCGCCAATTGCATTTCACCTGGGTAAAAATATTCCCCAAGCTGCACAAAAGCACGACCATCACTTAACCGATCAACCCTGACCCGATGATTTCCGCTCCAGCCTAGATGGAACCCAAAACTTGGCCCGCTCTGCTCAATCGTTTCCGTTCCACAAGCAAGTAATGCAGGAAAACTATCATGGCTCGTGCGGCCACTCTTGTTCTCCCGAACATAGCTCCCCATGAATGGCTCAACTTCTTCAATATGGAATTCATCAGACCACCGACCAGTAAAACCAAACAACCGTGAAGCCTTAGGGTTCAATGGTAAACTTGCGGCTGCACACCAGTCAATGGAAAGTGCATCATCACCTCTGTTGATGATTTTTGTTTGACACGTCATAAGATTACTATCGGGATTAAACCCGATAAGATGAATGGCACGAACGTCGGTTACCTCATCATCACAAGTAATGACAACTTCACTTTCTGACGGTTGCTCAACAGATACAACTTTAAACAAGCTCGCCCAACTCCGACCATCCCGGTGCGCTGAGAAACCAGACAAACCTGGTAAACCGGACCCTGTTTCATTTAATAAAGATGCAGATACAACAGTGTCCGTACCTCCTTGCGCGCTTTGCCGAGTATTCATCAACTGCAAAAGCGCAGGATCTGTATTTTTAAGACGCGACCCCCAATATAAAATACTTGGACGTGAACCGATCCCACAAGCCAAAACCAGACTGGTATTGCCTGCTGTCAAAGTAATGAAGTCATCCAACCGTTCCACAAAACATTCCTTTTTATGCGTTCAACATATAAATTTGATCGAATTCGAAAATAAATTTTGGTTTAGAGATAATATACTATATGCTTTAAGTGATTTTGTATATTATTTCTCATATTTTTGTTCGTATTCGAACAAATGGCATTGCATGGCACAAAAAGGAAAAAAGTTTGGCTAATCTACAGCATCCATTCAAGGGAAAAGATATTTTTAAACGCCATCATGTTAAACCCGACGGGCGTAATCTTTATCTATACGGATACCAAGAACATAAATTGCCAGTAATCACAGGAGAAAACCTGGATCAGGTTGTTGGATCAGAATTACGACAACACCCTCTGCGCGGTGATTGGTCCATTTATGCAGCAAAACGCCAACATAGAACTTTTAAACCTTCAACCGCAAACAACCCTCTAGCACCGAGCAAAGTTGGCGCCCCCATAACTGAAATTCCCTTTGAAGATTATGATTTAGCTGTATTCGAAAATCGCTTTCCTGGCATGTACAGAGGCGCGAACATATCTTCTGACCAACCTCTTGAAACCAAAACAGCACAAGGTGTTTGTGAAGTTCTTGTCTATTCACCGAAAGAAGAAGGCTCTCTTGCAACTATTGGACAAGATAAAAGAAAGCTCTTACTGGCCGCTTGGATTGATCGTTACCAAGACTTATATTCAACAGGCAATGCCTTTGTCCTTCCATTTGAAAATCGAGGGGAAGCGGTTGGTGTCACATTGCATCATCCGCATGGTCAAATATACGCTTTTCCCGTTGTGCCAGAGCCTCAGCAACGCGCCTTAAAAGCTTTTGAAGAGGGTTATAATCTGGCAGCAGAGCTTGCCATCTGGCCGCAAGAGCTTATCATCGCAAAAGCTGGAGGAATGGTCGCGTATGCACCACCATTTGCCCGCTTCCCTTATGAAGTATGGATATCAGGAAGTGATCACCATTCCGGCCCTTGGGCTTTTAATGCAGAACAGGCTGATGGATTTTGCCATTTACTGGGCGAAATGTCTCAACGCTACGATGCTTTCTTCGGGCGTGAAACACCTTATATGTTAACTCTGCACGCCTCGCCTTATGGTCACGACAATAAATTCCAGTTTTCTGCACAATTTTACCCTCTACTCCGCAGTGCAAACCGACTTAAATATCTAGCTGCCGTAGAACAAGCCACCAACATATTTACCGTTGATGTAATGCCAGAAACCACCGCAGCAGACCTTAAGGGGGCACTATGAATATGAAAGGACAAAATAAAAACAGTCTTTTCAAAGCCTCTGTTGCAACTGGTTCAGCAAGAGGGCGTGTTAACTTGATCGGTGAACATATCGATTATAATGGCGGAACCGTGTTACCTGCCTCTATTTCAAGAGAGGTAACCGTTGGGTTAACACCCCGCGCTGACGACTTGCTTGAAATATCATCAAGCCGGTTTGACGATACAGTTAGTCGGTCTTTAACTGAGCCAGCAAATTCACATTGGTCAGATTATATAGTAGGTGCCCTGTCATTAGCGCATAAAAAGGGCTGGATACAATCGGGTATGAATATCGTTATAGATAGTAATATCCCGGACGGTGCCGGAGTTTCTTCGTCAGCAGCCCTGATTATTGCAATATTTAGAGCTTGTCTGGCATTAAATGGTGAAAGCAAAGACCCTAAAGATGTCGCTATACTGGCACGTGAAGTAGAAACAGACTTTATCGGCGTTCCATGTGGTATTATGGATCAAATGGCAACGAGCCTTATCAACCCCGGGCAAGCACTTATTCTAGACACCCTAAATAATGACACTCAAACAATTGACATACCCGACACTTGGTCTTTTATAACAATTCATACTGGCATTCACCGCAAACTTTCAGATGGCAGATACAAAGAACGGGCAATAGAATGTCAGGAAGCCAAAGAGTTACTAAAACAAAACGACCTCTGCCATATTACGCCTGAAGAAGAAGCAGAACTAACATCACTTCCAGAAATACTCCAAAAAAGAGTTACCCATGTTACTAGTGAACACAAACGGGTTCTGCGCGCTATTGAAGCAATGCGTATGAATAACATGGCTTTATTCGGGCAGTTGATGGTGGAAAGCCATAAATCATATAGCCATGATTTTGAGGCTTCAACACATGAAATAGATTTACTCATTGAAAGCGCGTTAACCATGGGGGCTTTGGGCGCACGCCTTACCGGTGGCGGCTTTGGCGGATGTATGGTTGCTCTCGTGCAAAAAACAGAAAAAGAGCAATGGATGAAAGACTTCGCTGCACGCCACAAAAATGTATGGGAAGTGTAAATCATTTGCGCTTCCCATGAACAAATATAAGAATTCAGTCTTTCTAATGATATTCCCAAGACAACTAAGTGCTCTATCCTCTCATTCTATGAAATCAATTATCCATACCTAGCGCTTCAGTATTCATTGTCGCAGCAGCATAATTAGCGTAAGCGCGGTGCACCTGAAGGTTTGCTGTCATCTTGCGAATTTCCGCATTTGCCGCGGTTTCTTCACGAATATTAAGGAGAAAGAAATCACTTGCGCCATTTTCAAAGCGCTTTTCTTCTGCCTGTTGCATCGCACGTGATTGCTCAACATCAACATTTGCTAATGCCAACAAATCATTAGCCGCAGAAATATCAACAACAATTGCCTCCAATTCAGTTGATATTTGATCTTGAATGCGACGTTCACGATAGATCATTGCAGCACGCTCAGCTTTAGCCGCCCTTAAGCGCCCTTTTGCAGCACGCTGCCCTATGGGTACCGAAAACTGGAAACCAACAATTGTATCAGTGGAATCACGTGAGATACCCCCTTCAGCCACATTGCCAAAGTCATGTGAAACTTCGACATTAAAATCCAACCGTGGCTTTAAGTCGTTTTGGCGGAGTGATATTTTCTGGCGCAGCCTCTCCAACCCCAAACGTAATCGGCGTAATTCAGGCCGGTCACGCAAAATAGAAGATAACTCTGTTGTCGATTTCACAGCCCTAACATCAACTTCAAATTGGTCTTCCCAACTTGGCAACTCATCAAAGCCGGGGATTCGCATTTGGCCATTCACATCTCGTAGATAAAACCCTAGCCTTATGCTTGCATTTTTAAAAGTCTGTTTTGCGCTAACCAACAACGTCTGCCGACGCGTTATATTTTGCCGATTTTCTAGGAGAAAAATCTTAGCGATTGCGCCTTCATTCACTTGAATCTGAAGTGCCTTTTCACGCTCCAGTGCAATATCTAAAAGTTTTGAATATACCTTTTGTTGCTGGCCTGCTGTAACCCACGCCCAATAAGCGATCATAGCTTGTCGTTGAACTGTCACTTGCGAGAGGAGAACATCTAACTCCGCTTGCTCCAAAGCAAGACGGGTGTCCCTAAGAGCAAACCTATTGCCATCAATGTCACGGTTTCTGAGCAACGAAAATAAAGCGCCAATTTTTGCCTCACCGAACGTATTTGTAAAATTTATGTCTTCATAAATTGGGAATTCACCGTCAGATATTCGATATCCTGCATAAACGGAGCTACCTAATATACCCAAATTTTGTCTGGCTTCCCCATTGATTACCTGACCATCCCAAAACCCGGAAACACGGCTAAACCCATTCGCACTAATATTAACATCAAAGGCACCCTCTGCTGCCAACCGAGTACCGTCAGCGCCGTTTACCTTTGCAAACGCTTCGAGAATACTTGGGGCAAACTGGCTAGAACTACTCAACACATCCTCGAGTGCCAGAACTTTGCTTTCCTTGGATAGTGGCGCAGCATGCTCACGCGGCGACAATACCAAATCAGTAATATCATCATCAGCATATAACCATGAGGATAGACCAAAGGCCTCTAAAATCAGAAATAAGGCTATCATCCAAATCAGCGATACTTTTGTCGGTTTCATTTTGCTTCACCACTTGTAAGAACACTGCTGCCCTCAAGGTTATTTCTAAACTCTGGTGGGAAATTATTTAACTGTCGCCAAACCTCATAACCAACAGGAACTGTCTCAAACGTTACCCACCCCCTCGCCTTTGAGCCAAAGCGGACATAAGCACTATCAGGCCAAGGATGAAGATCAGATTTATCTTCGCTAACCAATATCCTAAAAAGCCCATTGGCCTGAGCAGACGGGTCAATAGCAACTACTTCACCGCCAAACGTGCCAATAGCAACTGATGGCCAACCACTAAACTGCACAACAGGCCATCCTTCAAATTGCAAGCGGACTTTGTCCCCTACTCTAGCAAGCGCTATATCACGGCCATCAATAAAAAGTTCCACCGCACGCTCAGCGTCATCAGGTATAAAAGTTGCTACAACATCACCTGCATTTACCAGTGTGGATGTATCCCCCGCATTTACGCGCAAAATCACACCATTTCGAGGAGCTCTAACCGTTTGAATTGAACTACGGGATAACGATACATCAACCCGGTTTAATTCCGCAGAAGCCTCGGCAACGCTGCCACGAAGCCCTTCAACACGAATGCGGCTTTGCTCGTATTCACGGCGGGATGCCAATCCTTGATCAAAAAGATTTTTTGTTCGCGTCAAATCAAGCTCTGCGGTTTCCATCGCGGTTTCAGCAGCACTTAATTTTGCCAACACCTGAGCCCGCTCTGCTCGAAGGCGGTCAAGAAAATTAGGATCATTATCAATAAGTTGAACGATAGGGTCGTTTTCCTTGACATAACTGCCGTCTCGAACAAACCATTTCTGTATACGCCCCGAGACTAATGCATTTATTTCTTGCAGGCGGTCATTGGGACTAAGCGCTGTCACATTGCCTGGCCCTGATGTGGTTTGTACCCACGGCACAAAAATCATAAATAAAATGATAGCTATGAGTGCAATTGTTAAAAACCAGGCAACGGACCTCATAACACGAGGAGGCTTTAACGAGTCTAATGTTTTAAAATACTGAATATGCATTTCACGAAACGGCATTTACTTTCCCTCCGTGTTATTTTCATCAGTAATTGGCTGTGTCTTGTTCTTAAACGTCTTAAAATCACTGATTATCATTTGCTTATCGGCATCGAGATGCATGAATTTTTCAAACCCGAGGTCTTGCTCTCGGTTTGAAAAATAAATAATTGTTATTCCTTGTTCAAAATTCAAAATATCAATAACTTGCTTGAGGGCATGAGCAGGAAGCATATCAAAAAGCTGATTGAGAACGAGCACACTAGGTTTTGATAAAACTGCTGCTGCCAGCTTGAGTTTCAACACTTCTACTAATGATAACGGCGCCCCAGTAGCTGAAAGGTGTGTATCAAGTCCATCCGGCAGATACTTGACAACACTATCAAGCCCAGTCAGTCGCAATGCAGATAAAACTGCACTAGAATCACTTTCATCATACGAAGTCTTTAAGAAATCACGCATACTACCTTCGACCAAAGTTGGCCTATCCAGAATGGTCACTAACTGGCGAAGTTCATGAACTTCGATATCAAGAACATCTGTTCCTGCGAAACTCACCAAGCCACCATCTGGCTTTGCATGATGCTTTAATAGATTAGTGAACATTCGCTGTGCCCCATGATTGGAGGCACAACACATAATACGTTCACCGGCTTCAATTTTCAGATTAAGAGTAACCGGTACGTTACGCGCACAGCCTTTTACATTTTCAAAAATAAGATTATGAGAGCCTTTACGTGGCTCTAATGTGCCAGCAGGCACCTCCTGTGGAACATGATAAAAATGCGACAGTTCTTCGGCAGCAGCAGTAAGGTCATAGAAGCTGGTATAGTATATACCAAGCTGTGAAATCCCATAAAAAACCGCTGATAAAATTAATTCTGCGGCGACAAGCTGACCAAGGGACAATTCGCCGATAATAACAAGCCAACCACCAAGGCCAAGCAATAGCGCGCTCGCCAACGCATAGATAAATAAGTAAGCAATTGATTGGGAAAAAGTATATTTAAAATGCTGCTTACTACTTTCAATATATTCAGCCGTTTTTTTATCGGTCTCTTTTAGTGCGCGTTCAATATGACGCCTGGATTTATAGTAACCATTAGAAGCGCCTAAACCTTCAACCCAGCCCGCAACATTATGCTTCGTATGGGACAAACTAACGGCACTCATCATAGCCCCTTTACCCCAAATTCCCCATACCAGCCAAAGCATAAGGACGAGAGCAATATTGAAACCAAGAAAAACCGGATGATAAAGCGAAACGATTACAAACCCAACCAAGGCCTGAAGAATTACAGTAAAGCCGCCGACCAAAAGGTAAGGAACTGATTTCTGCACGATGACAATATCGAAATAACGATTAAAGAGAGTGCTTTTACCACTATCAGCAAAAAATGGATTTTGTGCATACAAGGTACGAAGCGAGATTTCCGACAACATCCGAGCATAAAAACGTCGCCCAAACAGTTCCATCAAATACAATCGCAAAGCATTCAACAGCCCAGAAAAAATCAACAGAACAAACAAAGTAACTGATAAAACAACAAGCGGTGTAGTCAGGCCGGTATTCGCAACAGTATTAATCAACATTTGCACAGATATAGGGACTGCAAGTGTGAGTAAGCTTATGCCAATACCATATATAATCGCGAGCCAATAGTAATTGGTTTCACCGCGTAATATTGTTTTAATAAACCGATATAAATCGCTAAGCGAAAACTCGTTTACTTTTTGTGCTGTCTCATTCGCCATCATTACTACCATTTATAATTATAATTTTTATTTTCTTAAGATAGTTCACGAGCAATCTCTTGCAAATATTGGCACTGACTTTGTACATGACCAATGTGCGAAACATCTTGAGCTTGAAAATAAGATGTAGTTTTGATAAATCAATACAAACAATTTATATATTTTGATAGAAAAAAACTATCGAATGGAAATTCATGAAACATCAAAACATTACACTCAAGCAGCTTAAGTATCTGGTGGCACTAGACGAGGAACATAATTACCGCAAAGCTGCCCAACTCTGTGGAATCAGTCAGCCTTCGCTTAGTATTCAGCTACAAAACCTGGAAAGTTCTCTTGGAGTTCAATTGATTGAACGCAGCCGTAGCGGGGTATTTTTCACGCCCATTGGCCGCGAGGTTCTTGAAAAAGCTAGAGAAATGTTAAGCTCTGTCCAGAATATTTTTGATATCGCGGAAGTTGGCAAACATTCACTTTCTGGCACTATCAGACTAGGTACAAAATCAACTTTGGGGCCTTACCTCTTACCCAAAGTCGTACAGTCCCTGCATAAACATTATCCCGACTTAAAACTTTACATCCGTGAATGTGACCCGCGAGAGATGGAAGCAGAATTATTGCACGGTGACCACGATGTTATTTTAGCGCAGCTTCCAATTAACAACGAACAACTTAAAACAATTGAATTATTCAGAGAACCTTTATTACTTGCGCTGGCAAATGACCATAAGCTTGCCTCCTATGAGAAAATCACAGCTAAAGACTTAAAAGGCGAACAAGTGTTGTCCTTAAATCCGCGCTACCATCTTCATGATCAAATCGGATATTTGTGCGAAGATTTTGGCGCAAAGATTTTAAAAGACTATGAAGGTACCAGTTTGGATGCGCTACGCCAAATGGTTGGCATGGGGATGGGGATTACCTTCCTGCCAGAACTGTATGCTAAATCAGAAATTCGAGAAAATAGTGATGTTGTGGTCAGGCCACTCTTTAACAAACATATCTACCGCTCTATCGGGCTTGTTTGGCGCAAAGGGGCTGCAAAATCTAACTCCTATGAAAAGATTGTTGAAATTATTAAACAGGTCTATCAGGCATAAAGGTCGATTAAAATTTTACTATCAGACCACCAAACATCTGCGCTAGGCTGAAACTATATTCTTTATGATTAATCAAGGGGCCGCACTAATGTCTTATGAAACGCTAATATATGACGTCAAAGAGCATATACTAACTTTAACCCTTAATCGTCCTGAACATATGAATGCCTTCACTGTCCAGATGGCAAACGAATTAATTGATGCTTTTAACCGTGCAAGCGATGACGATAACGTACGTGCGATTGTTGTTACTGGCAACGGTAAAGCATTTTGTGCAGGTATGGATTTATCAGTTGGCGGTAATGTGTTCGGCCTTAATGAAGATTTATCGCCGTCACTTGGTGATATGGAAAATCGATTTGACGACCCAGAGATATTGAACGGTGTCAGAGATACCGGCGGTCAGGTAACACTTGCAATATACGACTGCAAAAAACCTATTATCGCTGCTATTAACGGTGCTGCGGTTGGCATCGGTGCCACTATGACATGTGCCATGGATATTCGCCTGGCATCAGAAAAGGCCCGCATCGGTTTCGTGTTCAATAAAATCGGTATCGTGCCCGAAGCATGCTCCAGCTTTTTCCTTCCTGCCATTGTCGGTATATCGCAAGCACTCGAGTGGTCCTATACTGGTGAAATATTGGACGCGCAATCAGCCAAAGAAGGTAGGTTTGTCAAAGCCGTTGTTCCCCCCGAAGAGCTTTTGGAAGAAGCGTATAAAATTGCCCGTAAAATCGCAGAACATAGCTCCGTCGCCATCACGCTTACCCGCCAGATGATGTACCGAAACAGTGTGGCCAACCATCCTGTTGAAGCACACAAAATTGACAGCCTTGCAGTATTTTATACCAGCCTTAAAAGTGGCAAAGAAGGCGTGAAATCATTCCTTGAAAAACGTGCACCCGAATTTGATGATAAATCATCAAGCGATATGCCACCCTTTTATCCTTGGTGGGATAAATAAATTAGCTAATTGAAACCCTTAGTCACTCGGGCTAATATTCCATTATGATGGAAAAAAATACACCACCACAAATTGGCCCGCGGATTCAAGGTATCCGAAAGCAGAAAGGCTTTACGCTGGAGCAGCTTGCTTCGCACTCTGGCGTATCCCGCTCAATGCTGTCTCAAATTGAACGGGGTCAAGCAAATCCAACCTTCGCAACACTCTGGAGCCTGACGCAAGCGCTTGGCCTCGAAATTTCTGACCTTACAGGCAGTGTCTCCGAAGTACATCATCAAGCAATTGAGGTGATGATGCCCAATTTTACGCCTGAGATCAAAAGCGAAGATGGTCTGTGTGATCTGAAAATCCTAAGCCCTACCGATCAGGTGGGCCGGGTCGAATGGTATGAGATTGTTATCGAAGCAGGTGGCAAGTTGGTATCCGACCCGCACACTAATGGATCAATGGAACATCTGACAGCACTGAATGGTAGCTTTGAGGTTACAAGCGGCAAATCTGTTTCAGAGGTGCCAACCGGTGGCACCGCGCGCTATGCAAGTGATGTGAATCATATAATTGCCAACCCCGGGCAAGAAACCGCCCGAGGTATATTGGTTGTTGTTAGCTAGTCGATCAACAACTTCTTTACTTGAGCAAAAGCATCAATTGCATGATCAAGTTCGTCTTGCGAAATCGCTGCGGACATTTGTGTTCTGATGCGCGCTTTACCGTTTGGTACAACAGGGTAAGAAAACGCAACCACATAAACGCCTCGCTTCAACATCTCATCAGCAAATTTGGAAGCAAGCGCTGCATCATACAACATAACAGGGATAATCGGATGCTCGCCCGGCAACAAATCAAAGCCATGACGGGCCATACCTTCACGGAAATAAGATGCGTTATAATTCAGCTTATTCCTCAGGTCATTTGACGTCGTCACAAGTTCAATCGCCTTAATCGCACCCGCAACTACAGGCGGAGCAACCGTATTAGAGAACAAATACGGACGCGATCGCTGACGCAGTAAATCAATAACTTCCTTACGCCCGCTTGTGTACCCACCGCTGGCTCCGCCAAGCGCTTTACCAAGTGTTCCCGTAATAATATCCACCCGGTCCATACATCCATGATATTCATGAGTGCCCTTGCCGCCAGCGCCAACAAAACCCGTTGCGTGGCAATCATCAAAATGCACAAGCGCGTTATATTTATCCGCAAGATCGCAAACTTCATCAAGGCGGGCAATATACCCATCCATAGAGAAAACACCGTCAGTGGTGATTAATTTAAAACGCGCCCCTGCTGCGTCGGCTGCCTTCAATTGTTCTTCAAGCGAAGCCATATCGTTATTTTTATAGCGATATCTTTTTGCTTTTGAGAGCCGCACACCGTCAATGATGCTGGCGTGGTTCAGTTCATCGGAAATAACCGCGTCTTCAGGTCCCAAAATTGTTTCAAATAATCCACCATTAGCATCAAAACAACTTGGATAAAGAATTGTATCCTCAACGCCTAAAAAGTCGCTGATCTGATCTTCGAGCTGCTTGTGTAACGACTGAGTTCCACAGATAAAGCGCACCGACGCCATCCCATATCCCCAATCTTCAAGTCCTTTCATCGCAGCCTTGTTAACCTCTGGGTGCTGCGCGAGACCGAGGTAGTTATTAGCACACAGGTTAATCACCGTTGAACCATCATTAATACCAACCGATGACCCTTGCGGTGTCGTTATTTGACGCTCATTTTTATAGAGACCGTCAGACCTAATTGCATCGATCTGCCCGGCCAAATGCTCCTGAAACTTCCCAAACATATTTACGCCTCCCAATTCAATATGACTTTGCTAGCCTTGCCTGCATTAATGAGATCAAACCCCTGCTGGAAATCCTTATAGGACAGCCGGTGTGTGATTACTGGTGATATATCAAGACCATTGTCAATCATGACCGACATCTTGTACCAGGTTTCATACATCTCGCGCCCATAGATACCTTTAAGCGTCAGCATATTAAAGATAACCTTATCCCAGTTAATGTTCGCGCCGTCAGCAGGAATACCAAGGATAGAAACCTTACCCCCGTGGCACATATTATCAATCATATCGCTGAATGCACGGTCATTACCTGACATCTCTAAGCCAATATCAAACCCTTCACTCATGCCAAGGCTCGCCTGCACCTCTTCCAGTGTTTCACTGCGAACATCAACAGTGCGCGTTGCACCCAACTTAGCTGCAAGCTCAAGGCGTTCTGGCACAACATCGGTAATCACCACATGGCGAGCCCCTGCATGCTTACAAACCGCTGCGGCCATCGCACCAATTGGGCCAGCCCCTGTGATCAGCACATCCTCACCAAGTAAGTCCCACTGAAGCGCTGTGTGCACAGCATTACCAAGCGGGTCAAAAAGCGATGCTACATCGAGGTCGATACCTGGGCGGTGTTCCCACACATTCGACATAGGTAGCGAGACATATTCTGCGAATGCACCCGGGCGGTTAACACCAATCCCGCTTGTTTGTGCACAAAGATGGCGTCGGCCAGCCATACAATTACGGCAACGACCACACACTACATGACCTTCGCCCGAAACAATCTGACCAGGATGAAAGTCATTGACGTTGGAGCCAACTTTTACAATCTCCCCGACAAATTCATGGCCCACCACCATCGGTACCGGAATAGTTTTCTGCGCCCATTCATCCCAATTGTAAATATGCATATCAGTGCCGCAAATCGCTGTGCGTTTGACTTTGATCATCACGTCATTGATCCCAAGATCCGGCTCCGGTACATCCTCTAACCACAAACCAACTTCAGCTTCACGTTTCACAAGCGCTTTCATGACACTATCCTTTATTCAGAGGCCGATATAATTGGCCAAAATACTGAATTCCAATAAACTAGAATTTCCACTCTATTATCAATTTTAATTCCCATATACAAGATTTCAAATTCTTTAATAGTGGAAAACTGATCATATATTGGTGATCAAATATCGATAGCTTCTGCTTGAAAAGAGAACCCGTATCAGTCATGAAAGAACATAATATTGTTTAACAACCCTGTGTGGGGTTGATGTCCATCATTTGGAGTTGGTCAGGAGACATAATAAATGACTTCAACATTACCTGCTAAATCACGCCCTGAACTTGCATCTTATAAATGGGATGACCCTTTTCTATTAGAGAGCGAATTAACCGAAGACGAACGCCTGATCAATGAAATGGCCAATAACTATGCACAGGATAAACTTTTACCGCGTGTGATTGACGCCTATGCTAATGAACACACAGACCGCGCCATCTTCAACGAAATGGGTGAGCTAGGCCTGTTGGGCAGCACATTACCTGCCAAATATGGTTGCGCAGAAACCAGCTATGTCGCTTACGGCCTTGTTGCTCGTGCTGTTGAGCGAGTAGACAGCGGATATCGCTCTATGATGTCGGTGCAATCTTCTCTCGTCATGTATCCTATTTATGCTTATGGCAGCGAAGAACAGCGTGAAAAATACCTACCAAAACTTGCAAGCGGTGAATATGTAGGCTGTTTTGGCCTTACAGAGCCTGACGCTGGTTCAGACCCTGCTGGCATGAAAACTGTCGCAAAGAAAACTGACAGTGGATACATCTTAAGTGGCTCCAAAACATGGATCTCTAACGCGCCGTTTGCAGATATATTTGTTGTATGGGCCAAGTCCGAAGCCCACGGCGGCAAAATTCGCGGCTTTATCCTCGAAAAAGGTATGGCTGGTCTTGACGCTCCAAAGATCAATGGCAAACTAAGTTTGCGTGCATCCATCACTGGTATGATCATGATGGACAGTGTTGAAATTCCCGAAGAAAACCTTTTACCAAACGTAGAGGGTCTTAAAGGACCATTCGGATGTTTGAACCGCGCCCGTTACGGCATTTCGTGGGGTGCGATGGGGGCCGCAGAAGATTGCTATTTAAGAGCACGTGAATACGCACTTGACCGCAAGCAGTTTAACCGCCCGCTTGCAGCAACCCAGCTTGTACAAAAGAAGCTCGCAGACATGAGTACAGAAATTTCGCTCGGCCTTAACGGTAGCCTTCGCGCTGGCCGCATGTTCGATAACGGCGAGATCGCACCGGAACTTATTAGCCTGATGAAACGGAATAACTGCGGCAAAGCACTTGATATTGCGCGTGCATCACGCGACATCCACGGCGGTAATGGTATTTCAGAGGAATATCATGTGATGCGTCACTTATGTAATCTTGAGACGGTTAACACATACGAAGGCGCGCATGACGTACATGCGTTGATCCTTGGCCGTGCCATCACAGGTCTACAAGCCTTTGCATAATACAATTTATAGCGAGCCGTGCACGAGCTCTGCTCGCTATACCTTTCCTATCCTTTTGCTTTTGCAAATTCCAGAAAGCCATCATCAATTTTTTTATGCCGAAGCGTAACCAGATCAAGCGGATAATTTTGATTTAAACGCCACGGTTTCTTGGCGCCTTGCTTTGGTATCTCATCAATAGCGCGCTGAATATACCCTGAAGAGAAATCCAAGCCCGGCTCAACGCCCATGTCAGGATCATCTTGTACAGGCGTACAATAATCAGCGTCAATTTTATCCATATGCTTAAGAAGCCTGCAAACATATTCGCAGCAAAGATCAGATTTTAGTGTCCAAGAAGCGTTCGTATAGCCAAAGACCGAAGCAAAATTCGGCACACTTGAGAACATTAGGCCTTTATAATTAAGCGTATCGCCCATTTTAACAGGCTTGCCATCAACTTCTATGCCAAGGCCACCAATCGCTTTAATTTTAAGCCCCGTTGCCGTGACAATTAAATCAGCAGGCAACATATCACCGGACTTGAGAAGAATACCATCTTCAACAAAACGATCGATATGGTCAGTTACAACAGACGCATCTTCATTTTTGATCGCTTCAAAAAGGTCGCTGTCGGGCACCAAACATAACCGCTCTTCCCACGGATTATATTTAGGCGTAAAATGCTTATCGATATCATAATCTGGCCCCAGTTCATCACGGACCATTCCCAGCAGAAACTCTTTTACCTTATGCGGGGCACTGCGAGCACGGCGGAACACAAATTGCTGCATAATAACATTGCGCCACCGTATAATGCCATATGCCCACATGGCAGGAAGGATACGCTGAAGAAAATTAGCAAACTTATCTTCTGCTGGTCTTGAAACAATATAGGTTGGCGAGCGCTGCAACATCGTAACATGGGCTGCTTTCTCTGCCATCGCTGGTACGAGCGTAACCGCCGTTGCACCAGAGCCGATAATAACTACATTCTTTCCATCGTAATTTATGTCATCAGTCCATTTTTGCGGATGTGCAATTTGCCCCTTAAAATCATCACGGCCTTCAAAAACTGGGTCATGCCCTCTTTCATAATCATAGTAACCAGCACAGACAAAAAAGAAACGACAGAAAAAGCGCACGGTTTCACCTGTGTCACTACGTTCAGCATATACAGTCCACCGCGCGTCTTTCGATGACCAAGAAGCCTTTACTACCTTGTGACTATACCGAATATTATCGTCCACATGATGATCACGCGCTGTTTCATGGATGTATTTCAAAATTGAAGGGCCGTCGGCAATTGCCTTCTGTTCTGTCCACGGTTTGAAGGCATACCCTAGTGTGTACATATCCGAATCTGACCTGACACCAGGGTAACGAAACAGATCCCATGTTCCGCCCTTGGTTTCACGGCTTTCAAGTATCAAATATGATTTCTCAGGACATTTCCGCTGTAGGTGGCATGCTGCCCCTATTCCTGAAAGACCAGCACCCACGATCAATACTTCAAAATATTCTGTCATAACGGCTCCCACTCCTCATGAGAGTGTGACGAAATATCGCCTGCAATTCAATGACAAACATTAATTTTAAATATTTTACCTCTTAAGGCCAATATGCGGGGCGGATTATTACAGTTATATATTGTTATTTACTTCAGCCTGTAAGTTAGTTTGCTTCATTCCACAAAACTTTCAAAGCATGCCATAAGCTATCCCGTTTCGCGTCAAGATATAACCGATTATCCGAGAGGTCTGTCACCAACCGTCGATGCGCTTTACCGAGTGAATGATACGGCATATTGGGAAACAGATGATGCGTTGCATGGTAACGAAGGCCAACAGGTGCCCAAAGACCAGTTATCAACTTATGTCCTGGGATATCAACAGAATCAAGAAACTGCTCTGGAACAGTCATCTTCTGATCACCCGGGTTTCGGTACTTATGCGCGGCAAGTGTTCTAAGAGAATTCAATAAAAAGATCACCGTCACAACCGCATACCACAACAAAAATAATTTGATGGACAGCAAATCAAATGTCATCAGAAATACAGCAGCCCAACAATATAACGTAGACCCTAACTCCTGTAATTTCCATGTTGGATCATCCCGGCGACTCTCGGACGGCCTTTTGTACGTGAGGTCAATCGTTAACGAGGACGCCCTCGCCCAAACGAAATTTCGCACAGCAGGAATAAGCCACGATAACGGCGCTAAAACCGCAAATCTAATCAGAAAAAAAGCTGGCAATATGAATATCAGGAACATATATCCGACAATTTTAAGTCGGCTTTCCTTGGCAAACGGAAGATATTCACCATCCTCTCTTGTGCCATATATGTCGCGTGCGTGGTGCTCATTATGTACACCTTGATACATAAAAGACGGCGCCATTAAAGGCATACCCGCAAACAGATTCCAAGCCAGTCGAAATAAACGAAATTTACCCTTTTTGAAATGAGATATTTCATGAGTGAAAATTACAGCGCGGTATAACGCAAAAACCGAGACCAGAAAGGCGGCAAAGCTTGCAATAGATAAAGCTGTTGCTTGATATATATAAATAAAAGCCCCCCAACCTATGAGGATAGTTATAAGAAAATCAGACCAATATATTACAGGATCAGGTTTCATCAGATCACGCGTTAAACGACGTGCTTCCTTTAATGGAAAGTCTATTGTTTCAATATCAGTCATTTTTATTCACCACAGCCTATACAGCTACAGAATGCTGAGCTTTCTGCTCTACCAAATATTTATCGAAGGCCGCACATACGTGCCGCATAAAAGGTCGGCCGGTAGGCGTAATTTCAATACACTCTGCCGTAATTTTAATAAGGCCATCTTGCTCTAATAGCCGTAATGCGGCACATGGAATATCGCCGCTCAGACGTGCTGTAATGATGTCAACACTTAGATCACACATTAATCGCTCGATAATTTTGCGATCAAAAATATCTGATGCCTGGAGCTCAACACCTCGAGCGACCGCAAATTCACCTGCTTCAATTGCTGCCGCATATTGCCCCATTGAACTATGGTTTTGGCTATACCCTGTCGGCAGGCTACTGATTGACGACACGCCCAAGCCGATTAGACCCTCGGCTGTATCCGTTGTGTATCCCTGAAAGTTCCGCTTTAGTTCGCCCGATTTCGCGGCATGTGTTAAACTATCATTTGGTTTGGCGAAGTGGTCCAAACCAATATGGTGATACCCTGAATTTTCAAGCGTTGCAGTAATCGCCTGTGATTGCGCATATCGCTCATGCACATCAGGCAAGGTTGCTTCATCGATTAAACGCATATGCTTTTTCATCCATGGAACATGAGCATACCCAAAAACAGATAGGCGGTCAGGGTCTAGTTTTACAGCCAGTTTTGCTGTTTCAATCACATTCGTTGTTGACTGATTAGGAAGGCCGTAAATAAGATCAAAGTTAATCGCCTTGATACCAACACCACGGAGCGCCGTGACGGCCTTTTCAACCATGTCAAACGGCTGATACCGATTAATAGCCCTTTGAACATCAAGGTTAAAATCCTGAACACCAAGGCTCGCACGGGTAACACCTGCCAAACCAAATGTTTCGGTTAAACCTGTACTTAAAGTACGCGGATCTATCTCAACCGCCACTTCTGCATCTGGCAAGACATTAAACCGCGCCCGCAGCGCATTCATGATCTCAGTAAAATCTTCTGGCTTTAAAAGCGTTGGCGACCCGCCACCCCAATGGATATGGCTAACATCAACCCTTTTACCGAGTGTATCACTCACCAATTCGATCTCTTTCAGAAGTAAGGCGACATATTTTTTAACTGGTGTGTATTGTTTAGTGATTTTGGTATTACAACCACAGAACCAGCATAATTCCTCACAAAAAGGTACATGCAAATACAAGGAAATCGGTTTTGCACTATCAATTGTGCCTAACCACCCTTTAAAAACTGATGGTGTGATACCGCTGTGAAAGTGCGGAGCAGTCGGGTAGCTTGTGTACCGAGGTACAGGCTTTGCATATTTTTTTATTAGGTGTTCTTTCATAAACGACTGAATACAAACACCACTGCGCTCAATCTTTGATAAATGTCAAAGATAGTCACCAAGGCTCTTTATCGGTGAAAATGTCGCAGGAGCGACAAAACTTCAATAAATTGAGGCCGCAGCATAAATTAGATAATACTCACGACAAGACACACCTGAATATAAAGCAAGACGGTACTACCTATGACTGGCAATAACTGGAGACGGGCCAATTTATTGACATAATTTTGTGCCCATATTACTTTAGGACCTTATAAGTACTATCTGAATTTTCTGAAGGTACGTTAAAATGCATGCATTGAAATGTTATAAGAAGTACTTGATCAATTCAGGCAAACAAAACATTGCTTGCCTGACAATCACACTCATGCTGTCTACTCTTGCATCAACGACTGTTCTTTCATTACCAAATGCATGCCCCAAACCGATAAAAACAGACGACCCATTTTCTGGTTTTGATGACCTCTTGAGCGATGACGAAAAACGCGCAGAATTACACAAAGACCTCGACCGTAAACTCGCGCAGCACAACGCTCCATGCGACCCTACCGAAAAACAGAGTAAACCTTCACAGGCACCAGCAACGGCTTCTACTCCTTCTCAAAGTCAGACCGATAATCAAAAAGGCGAACAAAAAAGCGCACCACAGGCTACACAAACCAACCCCCAAGAGAGCACCAAGGTGTCATCAGAACCGGATTTACCGTCCGTTACATCAACGAATAATAATGCCCCTAAAATCAATGAAGACACTTATTCCTCACCTTGGGCTAACCATTCAACGAAAAATAATGACCAACAGTCTATCGCTTTAGAACCAATGGAAACGAATACTCCACAAGACAGTTCAGCGTCAGCATTCGGTTCACAATCACAAGCTCCTGTTGAGACTATCAATAGCGACACAAAACAATCGCTTCCATCATCCAGTATTTCTGGCGCCGACGGCAAACAACAAAGAACAAAGGCGACACCACCCACCACAGCCAAAGTTGAGTCAGAATTTTTAAAGAAGTACGGTGCCTCAACGCAACCATCATCTCAAAGCATTGAAGATATCGCTGACCAACATAAAAACCGCAGTCAATATGGATTTGGCACGCCAGGCAACACAGGGTCTAACACCCAAACACCAAACTATTCTGATCCACAAAGAAATACTGATCAGGCAACAACTATTAGTGCCGATAAAGCTGTTTTAGCAGCGCTAAAAAAGCGCTTAGCACATGAAAAAGACCCAGAGAAAAGAAAAGAAATTCAAGCCGAAATTGATCGATATAAAAAGAAATAAAATAATAATAATTATAAGCCACCAGAATGAAGAATACTTGGCAAACACATATGCAGAATATTTAAGGGGCTAACGTGAGACAATCTTTTATAAATTTAAATCAATATTTATTTAGATCATTGATTTTACTGACAATAACGCTGATGGGTGCAAATGCGTCTGCTCAGGATTTTGATCTCGACAAACGGTTAAAAAAACAAAATACACCACCAGTTGCTACTACACATAAAACCATCCAATATGCTGACACCAGCCACCTACCTAAACTTGATGTCATTATCCCAGTTTTTGATCCAAATATTCCGAAAAAAGACAAAGATGATGTTTGGCCTGAAGTAAGACGGGCAGAAGCAAATCGCTTTGCCTGGATGATGAAAAAGGCCTTAGAGCGATCACAGGCTTTTGGTGCAGTGAGAGTGAGCCCGAACGATTCTGGATTTGGCGAAATATATGTACACGGCAAAATTCTCAGAGCAAACGGGGAAGACATCAGACTCGAAATTACCGTTAATGATATTCGCGGTAAAAAGAAAACATGGATCAAAGCCAAAAAATTTAAATACCGCGTACAAGAGAGTTTTCACAAAAGCACAAGAACTAAAGGAAGTGATTCTTACGCGCCTATTTTTGATATGATTGCACAGGAAATTGTTAAAAAACTATCCCGCAAGAAAGCAAAAGATCTTCAGAAATTGCCTGCCATTACAGAAATGCGGTTCGCTAATATGTTTGGATCTGAGTATTTTGGCAAGTATCTAAAATCAAAGAGGGGAACGTATAAACTGGTAGGTTTGCCCGATGAAAATGACCAAGTTTATGCAAAAATTCGGGCCATGCGCATTCAAGAACAACTTTTCATCGACCAATTACAGCCACACTATGAAGACTTTAGCACACGCATGAACCCACATTACTTTGCCTGGCAAGAACATGCCTTGCCAATTGCACGTGAACGTCGGAAACAAAAAAATGCTGCCATGTGGGGCACAATAGCTGCAATTGGCGGTACTGTTGTTGCGGCAACTAGCGATAATAAAACAGTCCAAACAGTTGGCGTCGTTACAGCCGTTGGTGGAGGCTTGGTTGCGTTCAAAAAGTTTGGTGACGCCAAAGCAAGCGCTAGTGTACTCGATGAGATGGGTCGCACATTAAATTTGGACTTAGGTGTACAGGTTGTAGAATTTGAAGGAATTCAAACCAAACTTGAAGGCGATGCCATTGATCAATTTGTGGCTTACCGTGTTCATCTCCTGAAAATATATGAAAGCGAATATACACCTGATGTTCAATTATAGAGCCCGGTCTATAAAAAATTGGGCTTGAAGATGAAGGATAAAGCTGAACAAAATGGGCATACTGAAAGTGCCGATTCTAAGTTTCAAACCCTCAATGCAGCGCGTGAACGCCGCAACAATATGGTTGGGCACGGTAAACGCGCGCTCATTGCTTTTGCTATCTGTGTAATTATTGCAGGCGGTATTTTTACCGTATTCTCGTTTCAGAATATCTCGCCTTCTAACTTATCAAACACCACTGACAACACAGTACCTTCGGATCAAGAAGCCATAGACTGCGAAATAATTACGGTATCACCTGCTGATACTGAGCACCCTTGTAACTTGAAAGACCGTTTCCATGAAATATACCGTATTTTCACGGCACAGCATCTGCCCGACCTAGAAAACTCTGCAAAAGAGAAATTTGTTCAAATTGAGCTTACGAAAATACAAGAAACAGAAAGTAATGCCATCGAAGCATTCGACAAATCTGATTTCACGGCTGCTATTACTCTCATAGAAACGGCAATAAATGCATCCGAGGCTTTAAAAACGAATATTAATAACACTTTTAAAGAAACCTATTTTAAGGCGTCGCAGGCATTTCAATATAATGACTACCAAACAGCAAAAAGTTATATTGAAAAGTCCCTGAGGTTAAACCCTTCTGATGCTAATTCTGCCACCCTTCAAGAGCGTATCGCCGTTTTACCAGATGTATTAAACTTATATCAAAAAGTTGCTGAGGCAGAAGTACAAAACCAGTTACTGGATAAGTTCAGATATATGAAAAAAATTCTGGCACTTGACCCTATGAGGCAAGATATCGCGTCCGAATTACCAGTTCTTGGTAAACAAATTAAAGAGATCCAATATGATAACTTTCTGAGGCAAGCAGGCGGATTTATTGACAACGACGAACTTGACCGCGCCAGAAATACACTAGCTGAAGCAAACAGTCTCTTTCCAAACAGACACGATAGTGCCGCGCTGTTACAGAAAATTGCCTCAATAGAAAAACAACGCCTGATCACCAGACTACTGGATGACGCAAAATTTGCTGAAACGAATGATGATTGGCCTACGGCCATGCGTAACTATAATCAAGTTTTAACAGAAGACAATACAAATCAAATAGCAGAAAACGGCCGTGAGAAAGCCAATACAATTATTCAAGCTAACAACAGAGGGGTTGATATGTTAAATCGGCAAAGTCGTATGCAGGATACTCGTATTCACCAACGCATTGTAGAATTTGTTGAACAGATCAAACCACTTGCGACAGACAGCCCCACATTAGCAACTACCATAAATTCGTTAGAAGAAACTCTGTTATTATGGGCACAAACCAGAAAAGTAACGGTGCTATCAGATGGAAAATCAGATATAAAAGTTCGCCGGGTTGGCAATGTGGGGAAGATAAAGTCGAAAGATATTAACCTGAAGCCCGGCAGCTATGAATTCGAATGCACTCGCAAAGGTTATCGTTCCAATATTGTAAAACATCATATCCCACCGCAGGGCAAAATTGGCTCCGTTACTATTATTTGTGATGTCCCTGTTTAGGCCAATCGATTTTTAATACTGTTGAAGTCAATCATGTCAAAAAAGCCAAAATCTTTAAAAGACTTAAAAAAAGCAACCGAGACTGTTGGCCCTGACGCAACGCCCAAGAAAACTTCGCAAAACATCCACGCAGCAATTGGAAATGCCAAAGGTAATCAGATTAAAGCACTGATTGTCGGTAGTATTGTCGTCTTTATATTGTTGGTTGCCATGTCAACATTCTACATGTTTTCAAAGGGCTTAGCAGTCCTGATAAAACCCGAAGATGCCTTGACAAATGGCTATGTAACCTTGGAATCAGGCCTTGGCTGGGTATCTGACGATCAGGAAGTATTTGTATTAGGGTCATCCTACCAGATCAGTGTTCATGCAGCCGACTTTATCAGCCAGACAATTGACATTACAAATGATCAAAAAACCAGTTTTATCGAAGTCGTGTTACAACCAAAACCAGCAACGCTTCATATTAAAACAGATCCAGTAAAAGAGGGCACAAAATGGCTAATTGATGGTAAGCAGGTCACTACTAACAAACAATTAGATACAGAACTTCCGCCCGGCGATTACCAACTGATCGTGGACCACCCTTATTTTGATCCAATCAATCAAACGCTAACCCTAAACCGTGCAGAAAATGTGAACCGGGTTATTCCTTTGAATAAAACACAAGGCCAAATTTCATTGCAGTCAATACCATCAGGCGCTTCTGCCGTTCTTGATGGTGTAACACCAATTATCTTGCCATACTCGGGGCTGATAGACGGCGGTAAACACAGCATACAAATTAACGCAAACGGTTATACCCCAATTATAGACCAAATTGAGATTACTAACACACAAAAAGTCATACAAAGAAACTACCGCCTGGAACCAATGCAGGCAGGGGTACAAATCAATGTCCAACCTCAATCTGCACGAATTACAATTGATGGCAAATCGGTTAACAGTGCCAAGATAACACCTGTTAATGCCAACCAAAGCTACCGCATTGAAGTTTCTTACCAAGGGTATGTGCCTGAACGACGCACAGTTCGTATCCCGCCCGGGCAAACGGAACAACTCTCTTTCACACTAAAGCCTGCGTATGGTACTATTACATTCAGTACAGAACCCCGCGGCGCCGATATATTTATAAATGGCCAAAATAAGGGGAAAACACCCTTAACGACCAACTTACAAGTCCTTCCAACTAAGGTAGAATATAGGCGCATAGGCTACAGGGCGGTAGTTGAAAACATAACGCCCGTTTTGAATAAAACAACCACAGTCAACGCACGCCTATTAACTGAACTTGATGCACGACTGCAAGAGTTACCAAGGGTCATGACGGATAGTGCAGGTATTGAACTTGTAAGGTTTAAACCTGACCGGCAGGCGTTTTTCATTGGGGCCCAACGCGGCGACCCGGGCCAAATGGCGAATGAAATATATCGCCAGGTGCAGCTTACTAAATATTTCTATGCCAGCAAATATGAAGTAACCGCCAACCAGTTTAGGAAGTTTGCGCCTTCCTATACCAATACTGGAGCAAATAACATGCCTGCTACACAGGTAACATGGCTTGAAGCAGCACAGTTTTGTAATTGGCTAAGTAACCAGGAAAAACTAAATCCGTTTTACACCATTCGATCCGGGCAGGTAGTAGGATATGATCCATACGCAGATGGATACAGATTGCCATCAGAATCAGAATGGGAATGGCTCGCCCGTAAATCACGCCGGCAACAAATCACGCCCTTTACATGGGGAAGCCGAAGCACAGTTACATCAACTGCGGGCAACTTGGCAGATGAAGCAGCAAAAAGCTCGGTACCTAAATATATCCCAAATTATACCGATGGCTACGCGACGTTAGCACCTGTAGGAAGTTTTCCTACAGAAATATCTGGCCTTCATGATATGTCGGGTAACGTACGGGAATGGGTTAATGACCGCTATGCGTTAAATGTCCCTGCGCGGGGAACTATTGCCGTAAATTATTTCGGCCCTCAATCGGGTGACGGCCATGTTGTCAAAGGCTCAAGTTATAGAACGGCAAACCTTACCAACCTTCGTGCCGCAAGCCGACAAAAAGAAGGAATAAGCGCTGATGATATCGGTTTCAGAGTTGTAAGATATGTTTACGGTGCAGAAGATAAATAAAAGGGCCGATATGAAGAACAGCAAAGTTAAAGAAATTAAACACTCATATACCCCATCAGACCCCAATGCATCAGGCATAATGGCCAATTCGCCTACTCGTCACGAGATACGAATACATAAAAGTCTGATATGTGCAGGGCTACTTTTGCTGGCATGCGTCTACTCACATAGCCTTGTAGCCCAGCAAGCTGCCAAACAACGTATATCCGTAAGCCAAGCCGTAAACTTTCCCAATGATATATAAGCCTAGAGACAATAAAAGAGGAACAGAAACATGAAGAATTCACTTATATCCTTTGCTGTCTTTTTTGGGATCGTTATCGTCGTACATCTCGTTTATATCGGCGTAATCATACCGCAGGCGGAACAATCAACATTAACAGCTATTCAAAATGGGCAGTCAGTTTCACGCAGCCTTTGGGTTATTTTACAAGACGGAGAACAAGAAGTTTGTTTCATACTGATGTTTTACGGCATGTATTTACTTGGGCTTGGCATGTATCGTCTCTGGTCAGACAATTATCTATTTGATGTGGATTTATTGGAAGAAGCAGACGCGGAAAATCACAGCCTCGGTGAAATCTTGAAAGACCTTAGCGGATTAGACGAAAAAATTAAATCAACCCCACTTGTCCAAACATTATCTGCCAGCTTGAGGCGTTATTTGATCACTAACAATGTGCAAAATGCCTCAGATGCCGTAACAACGAGTGTCGATGCTCTCGCTGTACGTATTGAAGCAGGTAATTCTATGATCCGGTATCTTATTTGGGCAATTCCATCGATTGGATTCATTGGCACAGTACGCGGTATTGGCGTTGCGCTTGCAAAAGCTGACGAAGCTCTCGCTGGAGACATTGTTGGAATGACCGGAGCCCTTGGTGTTGCCTTCAACTCAACTTTAGTCGCATTATTTATCAGTATAATCCTGATGTTCTTGTTACATGCACTTCAGAAAATGCAGGATGAATTATTAGTAAAAACACAGACATATTGCGAAAAAACGCTGCTGGAACGTATTAGCCAAACTGCCTGAAAACTTGTAATCAAATAGATCCTGTAGGAGCATAAATGCGTGGCCGCAAAACGTAAAACTGAGAGCTCAACACTCGCTTTTCTGGATATTATTTCCTGTGGCCTCGGGGCAGTTATTTTGATCTTCCTCATCATCAAGCATAATGTTGATATCGGATCAGAGCAAACTGATGCTTTAAAAGCCGAGTTGGCTGCACTTGAACAAGAGGCAGAGCGACTAGCGAGCGAAGCTGAAAAATTAAAAAGGCAAAACGCTGATATTGAACAAGCGAGCCAGTCTTTGGAAGACCAACTTATCAATTCAGATGGCAAGCTTACAGCTCTTAAGCAACAAAATATATCCAAAGAAAAACGAAATAAAGTTGCTGAAGGTGAACTAGAAAAAATCGAAGTTGAAATACCCGTAGACCGTGTTGAATTAACTGGCGCAGGCCAGGCAAATTATATTGTTGGCATGAAGGTAGAAGGAGACCGCATAGCCATACTGATTGATCATAGCACATCCATGACATATCCAACACTTGAGCAAGCAGTACTTGCTAAATTTGACAGCCAGAGCCAACGGCAAACAGCACCAAAATGGCAACGCACAGTCAGGGTCGCCAAATGGCTATTAGCGCGCATACCAGAACAGTCACAGTATACTGTCATTGGATTTAATAATCAGGCCAGTTTCTTGTCACCCCAAAACACCTGGTTGTCCGCATCAAACACCGCAGACATTGCAGCAACTATTGGAACTATATCCACCCTCTCACCATCAAATGGCACCAATTTACAGGCTGGTATCGAAGAGGCTCTAAAACTCTCACCTAAACCAACGAGTATCTATATTGTAACGGACGGGCTTCCGACAAACGGTGACGTATCATGCGCAAAGAAATCCTCTGTTACGCCGCAGTGCCGTAGAGCCCTGATGACAGATATTTCCAAAACCCTCGCTTCGACCTTCCCACGAGGCAATGTTCCCATAAATACAATTCTATTACCCATGACCGGAGACCCGGATGCACAAGCATTATTTTGGGGCTGGGCGAATGCATCAAAAGGCACCGTTCTTTCACCAACGAAGAGTTGGCCATGAGACGTAGAGACCGAGAAACTGATATTTTCAGCCTTTCCTTTCTGGATATTGTTTCCTGCGCCTTTGGTGCTGTTGTTCTACTTCTTATCATATCGCGCCCTGAAGTAGCACCTGAAGGAAGCGGCAGTGAAAGCAAAGACCTCTTAAGGCAACTCTTTAGATCAGAAGCAGAAAATGCACAGCTTGCCGACCTTGGCGAACAAGAGAAAGTTAACCTAGAAGGCTTAAAAAATAAAAATCGCGACTTGGCGGAACAACTGCAAGCCCTCAAAGAACGTACCCACCTAGAAGAATCTAGAGCAGCAGAACTCGCAAAAAGCCGCGCCCAAATTGAAGCGCGCAAAGTGGAACTGGAAAAATTAGCGCAAGTAACAGACGCCACACCGGTTGCTGAACCAACAGAGGAAGTTGGGGGCATTCCGATTGACAGCGATTATGTTGTCTTTGTGATCGATACATCTGGCAGCATGCGCGACAAATGGCAATTTGTGAAAAGTGTCATCGACAGAGTTTTGACAATGCACCCACAAGTCAAAGGGTTTCAAATCGTCAATGACAATGGGTTTTACCTAAAAAACCGCGGCAGATGGATCACAGATACACCCAGCCAAAGACAACTTGCTCTTCGTCAAACAAATAGATGGTCCCCAAACTCTAACAGTAATCCTTATGAAGGTATAGCAGAAGCATTGAAAACATACGGCAACCGCAACGGTAAATTAGCGATTTACGTTTTTGGCGATGATTTTGCGAGCCGCAACTTCGATAATACCGTCAATGCAATTGCTACACTAAACACATCTAGCTCTGGGAAAAAGAAAGCAAGAATTCATGGAATTGGCTTTACCGGAAACCCAACCAAGTACCGAGGTGTTGATAATGGTGCTTACACCTTTTCAATCTTAATGAACGCTGTAGCCCGGGAAAACAATGGCGCATATCTGAGCTTATCTCGCTGACAATAGAAAAATAGCAGCTATCGCCACAACTTTCACCATTGATATTAAGTATGCTTTAGTTCGCCTGCAAAAAAGTAAATATTTTTAAATATATAAATTAATTGACTTTATTAAAATGCATTTACTACAAATACTGACCTATAAGGTACCTGGGGAAGTATTTAGTTGAGTATTTTGGGCAAAAAAGAATTAATTGAAGCATATCTTAAACTGAGGCCAGTTCTGATCAGATTCTTGGTGGCACGTTTCAGAGATGACGCAATTGCAGAAGACATTGTCCAGGAAATATATTTCAAACTAGACAGACTTTCCGGAGAGTTAAATATTGAAAATATTGATGCTTATTTATTCAAAATAGCAAATAATTTAGCATTAGACTTCAGAAAATCGGTCCTTAGACGACATAAAAGAGAGCTTACCTGGAACGAATTAAGTACTCATACAATAAAAGGGGAACCAGTTCATGACCAACCGAATGCTCTCGAGTCAATTAATGGACAACAAAAATTTGCAAAATTAGAGCAGCTGATAGAAGAACTACCACCTCAGTGTAAGAGAGTATTCATTGCTCACAAAATACAGGGGGCAAGCCATAAAGAAATTGCGGAAAAACTAAATATCTCTCGCAGCGCTATTGAAAAACATATGGCTAGGGCCCTGAAATACTTAGCTACAAATATTGATCGTGACTAAAAATGCAACAAAACAATCACAACATGAGGTATTGTCAATTCTGCGGCGTCTATTGTTATAGTAGTATATCGTTTGCCCCTAGTCGCTTTATCAGGAACCATAGATGAGCCCGCAAAATAACAATAAAATAGAGCCGAAACTGCTCGAGGAAGCGGCTGATTGGCATGCGCGGGTAAACAGCGACCAAGCCATAACCGAGGACTGGTTATCGTTAACAGCTTGGCTGGAAAAGACCCCAGATCACGCAAAAGCATATGATGCGGTTGAGAATATCGCTTTTGATGCAGAGTTATTGCCTGCTTCCAAGTTTAGCGAAAATATTTTTGATGATATTTCAACAAATACAAATATCAATGAACCTGCACCAACGGTACATCCTGGCTTTTTTGCAAAAACACAGCATTTAGCATTTAATAAAACCGCTGGCTTTTTCATTTTATTAGGCTTTCTGATAGCCGGTATGATGTATGCTCCTAATTTAACAGGCCCTGAAACATCAGAATTTATGCCGCAGTATTATGTTGCTGGCAACAAATCCAATCAAGTAACCTTAGCTGATGGTTCCATAGTTAATCTGAATGTGAATAGTGAAATAACAGCGCTATTAACTGAAAAAGAACGACGGATTACCATGACAAAAGGTGAAGCAATTTTTGATGTCAGTAAAGACCCCGCCAGACCGTTCATTATAACAGTTGCCGATACTGATATCAGAGTTGTTGGTACTGTTTTTAACGTTTTAAAGGAGCAAACTGGCCTATCGGTGACTGTCTCTGAGGGAATTGTAGAAGTCATGCCATCCTCACGAGAGACAAATAATGTTTCCAACCGTCAATTCCCTAATAAAATTTTAAATGCTGGACAACAATTTCAGTTAAAAAATGAAGACAACAGACCTATTGTGCGTAATATTGAAGCTGAGAATATATTAGCATGGAGAAAAGGGCAGTTAATTTATGAGGAAGCAGATTTACAGCAAGTTATGAGCGATTTAGGTCGATACCTTAACAAACCAGTTGATGTTGCTGCATCACTTAGCAGCTTATCATTCTCTGGCGTACTATTAACGGATGACATCGAAGCAAGTTTTCTGGTTCTTGAGAGCAGCTTACCTATCAAAGTTTCATCTTCAAACACGCTGATTGCCGTTAACCCTCAATAAATTTAAACTCTAGGTATGGCCTGTCGAATATTAGTAAATATCGTTGTTTCCATGATTCTACTTAGTGCTCCTGATGAAGCCTGGGCGGAAGTCGCTGGGGAAATCAACACCGACAAACATGACTTTAATATCGACGACCAGCCCCTAGCCAAAGCTTTACAGACGTTCGCCCAACAAGCCAATATAGCCATCAGCACGCCTCATTTAACCTACAAAGATGGAAAAAGTAAATTATTACAAGGCCGGTTTACCATCAAAACCGGGCTCGAACGCCTTCTGCAAAACTCACCATTTACCTATAAAATACTGTCTTCTCGTGCGATCAAAATATATAAGCCAAAGCAATCAACACCGCATCAGCCCAAACAGTTACTGGCCAGTCAAATTGACTATGATGTTGAAGTAGATTCAATCGAAGAAATTCTCGTTACCTCTGCCAGAAGAACTGAAACTATTTTTTCTGTGCCTACATCAGTAAGTATCTTTAGCCCGAAACCAAATGAACAATTTGGTAGCCTAGACACACTTGAGCTTACGCGCAAAGTATCCGGTTCGCATAATAGTTTACAAAACCCGGGGCAAAATAAACTTATTTTACGCGGGCTTTCTGACGGGGCTTTCAATGGCCGTGCACAATCTCTGGTAAGTACATACATCGATAATTCACGTATCATATATAATACACCTGACCCAGGTTTGGGCCTGACAGATATTGATCAGGTAGAAGTTCTTAGAGGACCACAAGGTACATTATATGGGTCCGGCGCTCTAAGTGGCCTGTATCGAATCACAACACGAAAGCCTGATTTTGAAGGTTTTGATATCCAATTGGCGTCATCACTAAGCACAACAAACGGTGGTGATCCATCATATAACCTTTCAGGCATTATAAATCTGCCATTTGTGAAAGATAAATTAGCATTAAGAGCCGTTGTACTTTACCGCGACAAAGGGGGGTATATCGACAATACTCAACTTAATCTTGAAGATATCAATTCCAGTAAAACCACCGCAACTCGTATCGCAGTGTCTTATCGATTTAATAACAACCTGAGCCTCACTCTTGGCCTTAATTATCAAGACTTTAGGTCTGACGATAATAACTATTTCATCGAAGGCCTCTCACCTTTCAGTGTAGACAATAATTTTCAAGAACCCTTTGAAGATGAATTGGTTCAACCCAACCTAACAATAGACGCAAACCTTGGCTGGGCTACGCTAACCTCAAGTACAACATGGTTAAACCGCGATATTAACAGTGTTCTAGATGCTTCAACTACAATCATCCGGCGTTTCTCTGATGACAATGCTACAGGCACTTTTGAGAGCATACAAAATGTAGAAACCATATCAAACGAAACACATCTAACATCACCATTAGGCGAACGATTAGAATGGGTACTCGGAACATTCTTCTCCCATAGGAGAGAAAGCAACGACTCTGCATTATTCGCACAAGCTGATATTTTATCGTTGATCGATTTTACTCAAGTACCCGATATACCGCTCGGTGCAATTTTTTTTGAAGGTCGTTTCGAAACGCTAACCGAACTAGCAATTTTTGGCGAAGCAACATATTACCTGTCCGATAAAGTGTCAGTAACTTCCGGACTACGCTGGTTTAACTATAACGGTGATGCTTTCTCTCGCGTACGATCACTAGGCAGTAATGATACAATAGGGCTTACAGGATCACAGTTAGATAATGATTTCATCCCAAAAATATCACTCTCTTACTATGCTTCGGACAACTTAACCCTTTATAGTCAATTTTCTGTCGGATGGCGCCTCGGCGGTACAAACCTTTTAGGGTCTTCAATCAATTTCGCTAATGTCGGGTTCATCGACGAAAACAACATTCTCGATAATTTCGCCTCTGACTCACTTTTAAACTATGAAATTGGTGCGAAATATATTTCACCAGATAATACCCTTCATGCCAGCTTTGCCAGCTTCTTCTCCTCATGGCAAGATATTCAATCTTATCAATTTTCGCCAGATGGTATACCTGATATCGATAATGTAGGAGATGCCATAATCTATGGATTTGACGCTGAAATCTCTTACACTGTCAAGGACACCCTAAAAATTGATACGAATATTGCGTGGAATAGGTCAGAAATCACAAATACAACAAATCGTTTTGGCGCTCAAGCTGGTGATCGGCTGCCTGGCGCTCCTGCCTTTACCGCAGGCATCTCCCTTCAAAAAGACTTTACTCTTTCTAACCAGCCTTTTAGCCTCAGCACGTCATATAATTATGTTGGCCCAACACGCCTTCTTTTTGAGACAGAAGCAACGCCTCGTGCCGATCAATATCATTTAACTAACCTTGAAGTAAGTACAAGCTTCCAATCAATTAATGTCACACTTTTTGCTAACAACCTGTTCAATTCACAGGCTAATACATTTCCGTTCTCAAATCCTTTTAATTTAGAAGTTGCCGACAGTGGCTTTAAAAGCAGACAGATCACCCCTCTGACACCGCGTACCATTGGTGTTGCCATTAACTGGCAGTATTAAATTTCTCAAATAAAACATGCGGTCAAATTGACTTTGTGTCGTCATAAAAATAATTGGGCAGATATTGGCGATGCATTAAAAGGGGCACTGGATATGCTTAAAATGAAGTCAACAACGACAGCAAATCCTTTGAGCATTGGTGCTGAACTGTTACATGAGAAAAAACAAACATGGGCTTTTCAAAGTGATGAGGTTTTACCCTCTGAACAATGTCAGCTAGCATCCTCATCCATGAAGGTTAGCCGATTTGATGTGCCTCTTGAAAGCATGCATATTCAACGCAATCAGGATAACCTCGCTATTTTGTGGTCACAAGGTAAGTTCTTTTTTGAAAACTTAATTGACAGCAAATCACCTAGATCACCTAAGTTAAGCACTCAGGAAGTATATCAAGGCACCGAAAAAAACCTTGGTTTGACTTTATCATTTTACAGAACAGACACATTGCAAATTGCAATATATGATTTTATCACGTCGCATTCAATGTGGCTTGCAATTATCAATAAGCAACAGTCATGTATCTTACATGGAATGGCACGACATGCATCGCTTTCACTTAACTAATATATTTTATTTTAATAATTAAACCACCGGGATGAGGACACATAGACGCGGTGTCGTTACTCCTATGTGCTATGCTTATACATAAAGTTTAAATCGCATATAATGAAGAATGAAAAACATGTTTCTTACTTTTGATGCTGCCTTGATATTTGCACGAACGTCACTCTTGCCCCTATTTACTGGTGTCCTGGCAGCATCAAAAAAAACGCGAGGCTAGGTAATCATTACCCAGCCTCGCGTTTTTACTATTTTCAATAGATCGCTTCATATCCAGATAAAGAAAACACCCCTGCGTAAGATTAATCCGTCTAGTAGTATCCTATGGGGCCCGTCTGCATAAACCTTCCAAGAGCAGGATGGTAATAAATAGTAAAGCCAGGTTGCAGCAGCCAGCCGGCGACCCGTAAAGCGGAATGGTTGACTATCTTCCTCACCAGAAATACCAAACTCGTTATAGGTAAACGCCGATGTCCGCTGGCCCGAACTATGCGAAGACATCGCAACCGTCGTACCCAGATAATCAGTGTGATAATAACTGATCTTAGGATTTGTCGTCAGGGATGTCGAGCCATCAGGGCGCTTAACAACATAATTGATAAAGGCAACACGTTCATCAACGCCTGCTCCGTTGATATACCGACGGAAAGGCTGAGAATAATGGTTACCATCCTGAATAGGTTCAAAATCATAATAGTTAAACGTGGTTTGTTTTTTATCACCTTCCCCTGCGTCAACAAGCTGCTTGAACCGACGACCAAGCGCATCATAAAAATAATACACCGTCTTCTGTTTATCCTCAGCCTTAACAAGCTGGTTGAACATATCATACTTATAGGTCCAACCATCATAACTCGTCAGGTTACCGTTTTTATCATAGGTAGCGTCTTGATCTGGAAGGTGCTGTCAGTTTAAAGCTAACCAGTCTCAACTTACACGCATAGGGCGATAGTCTAGTTTATAATTTGCCGCCACTCAAGAAATGCCTGAGTGCGAAAACTAAGATAATCATGTCGTGTAATGAGATGTCGTTCTCCATTAAAATGATTTTGAATTTGGGACTGGATTGAAGTGAATTTCTGAAGTGATTTGTCGCTTCGGAATTTGTTCATCGCGCTTTCTCGTCGTCGGAAAACCAAGTGAGAGTTCTCTGCTCGATTATTCATCCAGCGACCAACTGATTGAATATGCTTACACCCTAATTCTTTCATCGCTGCACCGTATGACTTTAATCTGTCAGTGACGATAGAGTAGGGACGTCCAAAACGTTTCATCAGCCTTTTCAATACTTTACGAGCCGCATTTTTATCACGTTTCTCGGTCACAAGCACATCAAGAACTTCACCTTCATGGTCAACAGCACGCCATAAATACCGAGTTTGTCCATTGATTTTGACAAAGACTTCGTCGATATGCCAACGCCAATTTGAGTGATTTTGCGCTTTTAAATATCGTCTTTTTCTTAAATTATTTGCGATAATTGGTCCAAATCTATTCCACCAAAATCGCACCGTTTCATGGCAAATGTTGATACCTCGTTCGGCCAGAATTTCCTCTACGTTTCGGAGTGAGAGCGAATATCTCACATACAGCAAAACGGTTGATTGAATAATTTCTGGTGAAGATTTAAAATAGCGAAATGAAATGTTCATTCCGCTATGCTAGATGGCAAACTCTGTCAGAGCAAATTTTAATCTGACAATTCCATTTTAAGGTTGCTGGTGCAGGGCCAATGCCCATTAAACGCGGCGGCACGCCCGCAACTGCTGTGCCTACAATTCGCGCTATCGGATTAAGATTATGTATTTTTGCTGCTTGATCAGATGCAATGAGCAATGCACAAGCGCCATCATTAATACCTGATGCATTACCCGCAGTAACAGTACCACCATCCCTAAAAGGTGCTGGCAAGGATAACATTTTCTTCAAACTGGAACCGGGCCGGGGATGCTCATCTTGATTAAAGATACGCGTTTCTTTTCGGTTGATTGATACTTCAACCGGCATAATCTCACCATCAAAAAACCCTCGCGTCTGCGCTGCTGCTGCACGGTCTTGGCTTCTTAGGGCAAACATGTCCTGGTCTTCCCGTGCAATTCCAAACTCTTCCGCAACATTTTCCGCCGTTTCAGGCATGCTTTCAGTACCATACTGTGCCTGCAACAGCTGATTAACAAACCGCCATCCCATTGTTGTATCATACATCTTGGGATCGCGGCCAAAGGCGCTTGCTGCCTTACCAAGCACAAACGGCGCCCGAGACATGCTTTCAGCGCCACCTACAACAAACAAATTCCCTTCGCCTGCTTTAATCGCTCTGGCAGCGATCGATACAGCATCCATCCCTGATCCGCACAGCCTGTTGATCGTGCACCCTGTAACAGCAGGGTCCATACCAGCGAGAAGCGCTGCCATTCGCGCAACGTTTCTGTTATCCTCTCCAGACTGATTGGCAGCCCCAAAAATCACATCATCAACAACAGCCCAATCAACATCAGGGTTACGTTTCATCAGTTCACGAATTGGAAGCGCGGCCAAATCGTCAGCGCGAATAGTTGCCAAACTACCCCCATATCGGCCAATCGGCGTTCTGATACCATCACAGATAAATGCATTTGACGCTGTGCTCATTTCCTCGCCTCCTAAAACTTTGAACATAATAGAAGGATGCATTCCTTTTTGTCACATGGATATTTTCACCAATATTTGATAGAATGAATATGCTCACAAATTAAAATATAGATTTTGTGGTTTGAAACGAAAGCTTTTGGCATGCAACTACAATCACTTACCCATGATATCCGAGGGAAGTTATCAAAGCAGGTTTTGTTTAAGGATTTAAACGATGATGCCTTTCAACGCCTATGGGTATCCTGTGTTGGGATCAAAGCAAAAAAAGGTGAAACGCTTTTCCTGCATGGTGAAAAAGCCGAAAATTTTTATTATGTATTGAAAGGCTGGGTCCGCCTAAGCCGTGTTACTGAAGACGGCGACGAAGCTACGCTTGATATGGTTGGTGAGAATAATATCTTCGGCGATATAACAAGCCTTAAAACTGATAGCTATAATTTCTCTGCAACAACCACCAGCGATACTGAACTTGTCAGACTACCCAATGACATCTGGTTGGACATTATAAAAAATGACCATCAAACCGCTCTTAATGTCATCAATGCGATGTCCACGCGCTATCAAGCGCAATTATCTGAAAAAGAGCATATTAATTTCCAATCCGCATCACAGCGTATCGGGTGTTTTATGCTAAAATTATGCGACCAAACCGCACCTGACGAACAAGATATTATACTACCGTACGACAAATCCCTAATTGCCTCAAACTTAAGCATGAAAGGGGAAACCTTTTCCCGAGCCTTAAAAACACTAAAGAAAGAAACAGGCATAGATGTATCAGGGAAAACCGTTTCTGTACCAAGTGTTACAGCGTTATCAGCATACACATGCACAGCGTGCGCAGGCGAATTCCCTTGCGATGGTCACGTCTAAAGCAACCTTATTCATCATCATCCAATAAAATTCGGTGGGCTGCGCCGTCCAAGTCATCATACTGACCGTTTTTCATGCTCCACAAAAATGCACCCAGCCCAAGCCCCCCAAGGCCAAGCGCAATCGGGATCAAATATATCAAAGCATCCATTATTGATTTCCTTTAAATGAGCGCAAAAAATTAAGCCGGAAAGCATTGAAAATCACAACAAGCGAAGAGCCTGACATCGCAATCGCTGCCACAAGGGGTGTAACATATCCCAATACTGCAAGTGGAATAGCGACAATATTATATAGAACGGCAAGACCAAAGTTCTGATGCACTAATTTTGTTGAAAACCGTGCTGTTTGAATTGCTTCTACAATCGGAGCCAGTTCATTTCCCTGAAAAACAATATCGGCAGTGTTTTGACTGATATCAACCGCACTTGAAGGAGATAGGGATACATCAGCGCTTGCAAGCGCTGGCGCATCGTTTAACCCGTCACCAATCATTGCAACCTTTAAACCTTTATCTTTTAATGCCTGAATATAATTTGTTTTATCTATCGGAGATACTTGACCGTATGCAGTATCAATATTCAAAATATCAGCCATTTTACGGACAATGGGTTCCCGGTCACCAGAAACCAAATGGGTTTTGAGACCTAACTCATGAATTTTATCAACGACACTTTGCGCATCTAATCGTAACTGGTCTTCAAAAATAAAGGCAATGGGTTTTTCACCTTCGACAGCAAACCAAAGCTCAAGGTTATTCAATTCACCGTCGGCTTGTTCTACACCTACTGCGCACCAACTTTGTTTACCTAACCTTACGGTTTTATTATTCCAAATATATTCAAGGCCTTTGCCCGGAATCTCTCGAACGTCATTATCAAGGGCTAAGAGCGGCCCATCATATGCCCTTACAATTGCACGCGACAAAGGGTGCTTACTGGTGGCTGCCAATGACGCTGCAAACTTTAGTGTTTCCCCATCATGAAAGTTCGAGACAAGGGTTGGATGCCCAAGCGTTAAAGTACCCGTTTTATCAAAAACAATAGCGTCAACACCTGCAAGTCGCTCCAGCGCATCCCCTGATTTTAGCAGAATACCATTTCGCATTAACCTACTGCTCGCAAGCACCTGAACCACAGGAACCGCAAGGCCAAGCGCGCACGGACAAGTTATAATCAAAACCGTTACCGCATGCAAAAGGGCAACCTGCCACTCACTACCTGCAAGCAACCACCAACCCACAAATGTCAGCAACCCGAATGTGTGAACAACTGGCGTATATAATGCTGCTGCCCGGTCGGCCAATCTTACATACTTTGCGGAACCTTGCTCTGCAACTTCCATCATTTTCACAATTTCGCTCAAGAGGCTTTTGTCGTTGGCTTTAGTAACTTCAATCTCTAATGGCGCATCAATATTAACAGTTCCGGCAAATACCCGCGCATTTTTTTCAATAGTTTCCGGAACAGTTTCGCCAGAAATCAACGACATATCTATTTGGCTTGCACCACTGATAACAATACCATCTGCAGGTATGTTTTCACCCGAAGCAACAATGACATGCATGCCCGCCTGTAAGTCCTTCAACGCTATATCTTTGACGGTTCCGTCCCTTTCTTTAACAAGCGCAGAGCCAGATAGCCGTGATAGTAATTTTGATGCGGATTGCCGTGCACGCCCTTTGGCGCGCATATCCAAATACCTGCCTATAAGCAGAAAAAACAACAACATAGCAGCAGAGTCAAAATACACATGATCACCGCCACGGAATGTCTCAGAAACACTCATAATAGATGCAAGCAAAACCGCGAGCGAAATTGGCACATCCATATTGGTATAGCCTGCACGAATAACACGAAAGGCCGACTTAAAGAACGGAAGCCCCGAATAAATCACAGCAGGCAAGGCAATTAACGCCGAAACCCAGTGCAAAAAGTCTTTGGTCGCAGCGCCCATAATTTCCGTGGTGCTGGTCCAAAGGCCAACCGACAAAAGCATCAGGTTACCAGCCGCGAAACCGGCGACAGCTATTGCCTTCAATAGCCTTTTTTCAGAACTATCATTTGCGTGCTCTTGCTCAGTGGCAAGCGGCTTTAACATGTAGCCTAAATCAATAATTTTCCGGGCATATTTATCCGCTAGCGCCGCCTCCCCTTGCCATGAAAAGCGCACCCGTTCTGTCGTCATGTTCACACGAGCAGAATGAATATCATCTTCTTCCAATAAAGCATTTTCAATCAAACGAATACAGGAAGCACAGTGAACGCCCTCAACATTTAATTCGAGCTCATATACACCAGAAGTTTCAACAGCAAACGGTGAATAAATCGCCGTATCAAGCGTGGTATCGCTTCCGCTTAAAACATTAAATGCACTTTCGCACCCAGCACAGCAGAAATCACCAGATTTAACTGGTGTACCGCAATGCTGACAAGACTTTACGTCGGTATAATGATGCGTTTGCTGGTTTGATACTGCGTCTGTTGCCATACTGTTTTTACCCTAATATCCCACTGGCCAATAATATCGCCGGGAATAACGCCTTCATAGAAGCCTTGATCAGTCTCTGTAAGATCGATTATAAAATCCATACCTTCACGTGTTGGGTTAACAAACTCTGCAATAACTGATGCAGATTTTATTTTATCACGGCCATCGTTTAGTTCAAATTTCAGCATGTTGCCTTCGATTTGAATATTGCTCTGCCAGCCCAAAGCTTCCTGAGCTTCAACAGCGGCAATTGTTTCATTGTAACTTAAACCTTCAGAGTATGCATTCTCTGTTACCACACCACTGTGAGTGCTGGTTGCAATATAGATGAAAATTGCATTTACAACCGCAAGCCCCACAAAAAAGGCAACGAAATACCACGGTATCCACTTGTCTGATGGACGTGGGCCCGTCGCGGCATTTACTATCGTCTTATCTGCTATATCTGTCATTTCCTGTCACTCACAAAAGTGCTTTCATATCTTGTGTGAACTGGCTCACCGTTACGCGTGTTGCCCACTTCAGTCGCCGTGAAGATAATATTTTCACGTACTTTCTCCTGTTTTGGCGCTGTTACAAATACACGGAAATGACCAATGCTATCCGCAAAAACAGGCAAGGCATCAGGGCTTAAATTCCCTGTTCCCTGAACACGAATGCTCAATCCCTCGATACCGCGAGCCTCCAGTTTAAACGTCATGTCCTCATGAGTTTTGTTCAAGACTTTGATATCATATCCATTGCGTATTTCACCGTCCGCAAGCTTAACAAATAATGGGTTACGGTCATGCAAAACATGCAATTCGCTCTCACTTCGATGGGTTAACCCATAAGCGATTGCACCACAAACAAGCAAAAGAACGATACCATAATAAAAAGTACGAGGGCGCATAAGCGTTACTCGTTCTGCCCAGCCTTTCAGGCGGTTTTCCTTATTCTCGGTTGTGTCATAACGGATAAGACCTTTTGGCAGATCAATCTTTTCCATAATGTCGTCACAGGCATCGATACAAAGGCCGCATGCAATACATTCCATTTGCAAGCCATCACGGATATCAATACCCATTGGGCAAACCTGAACGCATGCAGTGCAATCAATACAGTGGCCGCGCCCTTCCCAACTATCGCCCTTTTTATGTTTGCCGCGTTTTTCACCGCGATCATCATCATAACTAATAATCAAAGTGCTTTTGTCAAACATCGCAGACTGGAAACGGGCATATGGGCACATATATGTACACACCTGCTCGCGCGCAAAACCAGCCATTATATATGTTGAAAAAGTAAGGGCGATAATCCAAGTAAGAACAGCCATAGGCACATCAAAATGAATAATCTGTTCGATCAGCGTTGGCGCATCATTAAAATAGAAAACCCAGGCACCCCCAGTAAAGAGGCCAATAATAATCCAAATAAAATGGGTTAGGCCAAGCTTCCATAACTTTTCCAGCGACCATGATGCTTTATAAAGTTTGGCACGTTTGGCTCTGTCCCCTTGAATGATGCGCTCCACCCAGACGAACAGATCAGTCCAAACCGTCTGCGGGCAACCGTATCCGCACCACACGCGCCCAAACAACGATGTAACCATAAACAAGCCAATGGCGGCTGCCACCAAAATACCCGTGATATAATATATTTCCTGCGGCCATATTTCGATAAAGAAAAAGTAGGCACGCTGAGCTGACATATCAATCAGGATTGCCTGATCAGGGGCATGTTCACCGCGGTCCCACCGCAGGAAAGGCGCTAGATAATAAATCCCCAAAAGAACAATCATGGCGATCCATTTTAACTGGCGAAACTTTCCCCAAACACGCTTGGGGAAAATTCTTTCTTTCTTCTCAAAAAGTTTTAATGGTGCTGCATTATCAGCCATGACTATCCTCGAACTTTACTCGCCGCCACCAAGGGAATGCACATAAATCGCAAGCTGACGCACTGTACCTGGACTTAGGCGGTGATCCCATGCTGGCATGATACCATGCTTGGGGTTTTTAATCTGGCGCATAATTGCCGCACGGTCGTCAGCGTAAAGCCAAATTGCATCCGACAGGTTTGGTGCACCAAAATCACGGCTACCTTCTGTATTATCACCGTGGCAACTTGCACAATTGTCCAGATAAAGTTGTTGCCCTGCCTCTACAGGGGATTGCTTTGCCGCTTTTGCGACAACAAAATCTGCAATACTTTCGATTTCTTCGCCGCTCAACAATTCAGCGAATGATGGCATTTCAGAAAAACGCCCATCATCATTTCCTGAACGAATGCCATAGCGAATAGTTGTGTGAATATCGTCAACCGACCCACCCCATAACCATTCGTCATCATTAAGATTAGGATACCCAGGCGCACCAGCACCGCCTGTGCCGTGACATGTGGCACAGTTATCTTTAAAAGCCGAATTACCGCCCGCAAGCGCAAAGGCATAAAGATCTTCACTTTTCAGGATTTCATCGAAACTTGCCTCGTCAAAACGGCCTTGATATTCAGCCCGACGTGCAACAATCTCTGCCTGACTTTCGCTAAGCTGCTTATACTGGGTCCACTCAGAAGTCCCAATAGTACCGCCACGTTCATTCGTATTTGAAAAGGTTGGCCACGCTGGATAAACTACCCAGTACCCTATTGCCCATACGATTGAAATATAGAAGACAATCAACCACCATCTTGGCATCGGAGTATCAAGCTCGGTGATACCATCCCATTCATGACCTGTTGTTTCAGTCCCTGTTGCTTCGTCAATTTTTCTGTTTTCAGTGCTCATTTCTCGTCCCCTGTAAGAGGAATATTTTTATAGTCTTCAATTTGCTCTTTTACTGAGGGGCGAAAGGCCCAAACAGCAATGAAGATAAAGACCGTGAAAAAAAACATGAGGCCAGTGACACCGGCGTTTGCTGTTAACCAATCAATCATCAGAAACCTCCGCTTTCTGGTCCGCAACTTGATCAACTAACTCGCCCGGCTTAAGGGGCTTATAGTCTTGCAGTTCCGCCATCGTACCAAGCACTTGTAAATAGGCGATCAATGCATCGAGTTCAGTGGTGACACCCTGATTATCGAAGTTACGGTAATTCACCTTATTGTAACGATCGAGAAGGCCATCAATATTATCGCTATCAACACTTGCTTGCGCGTATGCATCACTTTCCGCGTTAGTGATCATATCATCAGTGTAAGGAACTCCAACCATACGCAGTACCTTCATATCAGTACCTATATCGCTAAGATCGAGAATACGTTCCGCCAAATGTGGATAGGGCGGCATGATACTCTCTGGCACCAAATTCTGAGGCTTGATCATGTGCTCGATATGCCACTCGTCAGAATATTTACCACCGACACGCGCAAGGTCCGGCCCTGTTCGTTTTGAGCCCCACTGGAATGGGTGATCATACATACTTTCTGCCGCGAGTGAGTAGTGACCATAACGCTCAACCTCATCACGGAGCGGGCGAATTTGCTGGCTATGGCAATTATAGCAGCCCTCACGCAGATAGACATTATAGCCAGCAAGCTCAAGCGGTGTATAAGGCCGCACCCCTTTTACAGGTTCTATTGTGGTCTCAACCTTAAAGAGCGGCAGAATTTCAATAAGCCCGCCGATTGAAACAACAATCACAATACAAATTAATAAGAAGATAGAGTTTTTCTCAAGTTTTTCATGGTGCTTAAGCATGAGCGACCTCCTGAGTGTTTGTTGCATCTGACTTTTTATCGGCAGTTTTAATTTCTGCGTGCTCATAGTCGCCCTTGATAGTGCGGTAGATATTGTAAACCATGATCAATGCACCGATGAGGAACAAGAGCCCACCGCCAACACGGATTAGATAAAAAGGATGCATCGCCATCACGGTCTCGACAAAACTGTGCTCAAGGAAACCCATGCTGTCGTACTTGCGCCACATTAAACCTTGCAAAATACCAGAGACCCACATCGCCGCGATATAAAGCACGATCCCGGTTGTTGCGATCCAGAGATGCATGTTGACGAGCCGCATTGAATATAACTCATTGCGTTTCCAAAGCGCTGGCACAAGGTGATAAACTGCACCAAACGTAATGAAAGCAACCCAACCAAGCGCACCAGAGTGAACGTGTCCAATCGTCCAATCAGTATAATGGCTAAGGGCGTTCACTGTCTTGATAGACATCAGCGGGCCTTCAAATGTACTCATACCGTAGAACGCGAGCGAGATAATCATGAAGCGCAATACAGGGTCTTCGCGGAGCTTGTGCCATGCGCCTGACAGCGTCATCATACCATTGATCATACCACCCCATGATGGCATCCAAAGCATGATTGAGAAAGTTGCACCCAAGGTCTGCGCCCAATCCGGCAACGCGGTATAATGCAAGTGGTGCGGACCTGCCCAGATATAAATGAAAATCAATGACCAAAAGTGAAGGATTGAGAGACGATAGCTATACACCGGGCGTTCTGCACGTTTTGGTACGAAATAATACATGATACCCAGAAACCCTGCCGTCAGGAAAAAGCCCACTGCATTATGGCCGTACCACCACTGAATAAGCGCCGATTGAACACCACCCCAAAGCGGATAGCTTTTTGTATCAGTAAGCGACACAGGAATGGATACATTGTTCGCGAGATGCAGAACCGCAACCGTTACAATGAAGGCAAGAAAGAACCAGTTACCAACATAGATATGGGGTTCGCGGCGGTTTTTCAGCGTCATTAGGAAAATTATCAGATAAGCAACCCAAACGATTGTTAACCAAAGGTCTGCATACCATTCCGGCTCTGCATACTCCTTAGCCTGTGTAACACCCGTTACATATCCAATCGCTGCAATAACGATAAAGAACTGATAGCCCCAGAAGGTAAATTTGGATAATCCATCACTCCAAAGCCGCGTTCGGCATGTTCGCTGTACAGAGTAATAACTGGTTGCAAACAATGCATTACCACCAAAGGCAAAAATCACTGCCGATGTATGGAGTGGGCGCAAGCGCCCAAATGTTAAATATTCCCCAATATTAAGCGCGGGAAATGCCATCTGAAGTGCAATAAACACACCAGCAGCAAAACCAACAACGCCCCAAAAGACAGTAGCAAGCGTAAATAGCTTAACAATGTCATCGTTATAAATCGGTTTGTCCAAAGTATTGGTCATAATGTTAACCCCGAGGTAAGAAGACCATAGCCTGTCACCATTAAAGCAAGGCCGCTTAAAGCCATTGTCCAGGTGGATGCTATTTTTGTTTGATTTGGCCAACGCGACTTCACTGCTTCCGCGCCCAAGCCAATAGAAAGAAGAACTGGTATTGTACTCAGTCCAAATGCTGCCATACCAATAGCAGCAGTAATCATGTCACCCGTTGCAGCGACTGCCATCACAGCTGCTACCACAAGGCCGCAAGGCAAAAAGCCAAGCAAAATTCCGGTTAAGAACCGAGACGGTGTTCCGGCATTGTTCAGCAATGCAGGAAAAAACCGACCTGTAATTTTTTGAAATAATACAACGTAAGCATTCGGCAACCTGAGCGCATATCGCTCTTTCAAAAACGGTAGCGCATGTAAAAGGAAAATACCGCCCGCTAACGTAAGCAACAGAGCCGCAAAATATCTCTGTATTGCTGTTCCAATGAGAAACTGGGAAAAACCAGCCGCAACCACGCCCAAAATTACATATGTTACAACACGGCCCAGATGGTATGGCAGCAACATAGACCCAATAGGTTTTGATGTAGATTTAGTTTGCGCAAAAACAATAGGGCCACACATCACTGTGCAATGGGTCAAGCTTCCGATCAAACCACCCAGAAATAACGAGAAAATAATGCTGCCATTATTCTCAAACGCCACTCTGCAATGTTGAATAAAAAATTCCACCCGATAGCCCTTTTTATCATCTCGAAACTGATAAACTTAAGGGCTAATAATAAAGGGTCGGGTAATTCAATAATTTGACTTTTGTCAAAAATTTGCTGGCTGTGACATCTTGTCATAACACAGCATAGGCGCAAAAGTATCAGCGTGTGCACGCCTCATTAGGTGTTTGGGTTTACTGCGTGCCTGTTATCTCAATCTCGAAAAGCGTTGGCCATTTTTTACCTGTTACAAAAAGACGGTCTAATTCTTTATCGTACGCGATACCGTTCAAAACATTATTACGTCGATCAGGTATAGTGCCGTCTGGTAAAATACCAGTTAGGTCGATAATACCAACAACTGCACCAGACTCTGGATTAATCCGAATGATCAAATCACTTTGCCAGACATTGGCAAAAATTTCCCCGTTAACCCATTCGAGTTCATTGATACGCGGCACAGGATTCCCATTTAAAGTAACAGAAACTTCTTTAACTTCATTAAAACTTTCCGGATCAAGAAAACGAAGCTTATCCGTACCATCCGACATAATTAAATGATCGCTGTTTTTGGTAATACCCCAGCCTTCACCGCGGTAATAAAATTGGCGCTCTACACGAAAAGTGTTCTGATCCAGCACAAATCCTGTTTGTTTGCGCCACGTCAACACATATAGCTTCCCGTTCCAGTTCACTAATCCCTCGCCGAAATACCGCCGGGAAATATTGTGCTTCTTGACGACCTGACCACCTTCCAAATCAACCTTACGAACAGAGGAAGCGCCGTTTAATCCTGTGCTTTCATACAAAGATCCATTGTCGAATAACAAACCTTGGGTAAAGGCTGTTGCATCATGCGGGTATGAGTTGACAACTTTATAACCATAGCGCGGTACTTCGCCCTGTGCATGACAAACTGCAACGCCTAATGCCATTATAAATGTCAGTCCAACAAGAATATGAAATGCGGTCTTTCGCATAATTAACCATTTCCCTAAAATACGAACTACTACGTGAGCTTACTCAAATTTACCATCACATATTTCAACACTATAAACCAACCCAGATGTCAAAAATATGGCTATTACTACGGCAGGTCAAAACAAAGGAATACATGCCATAATACCCTCTAAAGTATACCATTTTTTCGAATTACATAAAATTTTATATGAGCCTTAAGGTATTTTTTAACCAATAGTCGCATAATGATTCGTAATGAAAAGCCGTATGTTCAAAAAGAACAGCACAATAGTGAGGCTAATGGAGAAAATAAATGCGTATAATAGCAGTTACATCGCAAAAAGGTGGATCAGGCAAAACCACTCTTTCTGGGCATTTGGCAGTCGCAGCAGACCGTGCAGGCGTCGGGCCAGTTGCATTGATTGACACAGACCCTCAAGGCTCACTCGCTGACTGGTGGAACGAAAGAGAGAATCCAAGCCCTGCCTTCGTTCAAACAACAATTGCCTCGCTAGCTGAAGACCTCCAGCACCTGAAAGAACAAGGTATTCGGTTGGTTGTCATCGATACCCCCCCCGCTATTACACGCTCAATACAGGCCGTTGTCAGCAAAGCAGACTTGGTTGTTATTCCGACCCGCCCAAGCCCTCATGATCTTCGGGCGGCTGGTGCCACCGTAGACCTCGTTGAGCGTGCAGGCAAACCGCTTATTTTTGTTGTGAACGGCGCAACTGCACGTGCACGCCTCACTGGCGAAGCAGCAATCGCACTATCACAACACGGAACGGTTGCACCAATTGTTATTCATAATCGCCAAGATTTTGCAGCCAGCATGATCGATGGACGGACTGTTATGGAAGTCAGTGAAAATGGCAAAAGCGCTGAAGAAGTTGAAAAGTTATGGGGTTATGTCGAAAGTAGGGTACGCAGACTTCCTGTGAAAGCAACCTTCAAAGCAGCGGCACTACCAAAAGCCAACTTTGGTCGTCGTATTACCTCTCATGAATTACATGCAGAGGAAAATACAGAGCCTCGTTACGCTGGTTAATAGTATTTGAGTAAGGAGTTAAGATTATGGCTATGGCTTCCCTAACATCAGGTTTGCTCGTTCGCAAAGGACATGCAAGGCCGAGTTCATTCAAACCAAGCTCGAAAACGTTTCGTTTCGAAAATGACGATGCTGTTGAATTACTGGAAGAAAATCAACGCCTGGCGGCTGCCCAAACATCTTCATTCAACACAACTAAATTACAGCCTAAAAAGAAAATTTCGACCTTATCGGCTGTTCAAAACGCAAAACCTAAAGACACCAAACCAATTAAGTCTGAGGTTGTTGCGGACACAAAAAATGTTGCATCAACTGATAACGCTCCAGTTGCCCGTAAGACAATTAGAATTCGTCAGGATTTAAATGTTACATTAAAAGTATTAGCCGCACGCACAGGCATGTCACAAAAAGATATTATTGAAACGGCGCTTGCAAACTATCTGGAAGAAAAGCGTCAGGAATTCGATTGCATTTGCGGCGCAGATGAACTGTAAACATTCCTAAATCAAATAAAAAACCCTGATATCAACGATCAGGGTTTTTTATTGCAATAGCACCGCAATCATAGCCTTTTTTCTTAAGATAAACACAACGAGTAACGGCTTGGTCCAATGATGCTAATTGACCAAAGGTTACCAAATAAAGCCCATTATCTGTTTCTTCAAACCCTACAGTCAGGTCATTTAGATAACTACCAATGTCGCTTTGAATATTTTTCGTGTAATCATTTAGCCTGTCTTGGTTTTGTGCAAAACCAACCTGAATTTGCCATTTATTCTCAGTATGCTCAAGCTGCTCACCCCCACCTGCTGCGGTTACTATAGTATCAAAAATCAATTCAATCTCTAATGGTGCCTCTACAAAAGCTTCTTGAATAAGATTATCTGCATACGACCGGGATCGGTTCCTGGCATCAAACGATAAATCAGTAGCCATTATCACTTCACTTGCAATTGCATCCGCATATCCTTGTTCGCTAGCTCGCCAAATCAAACCATACCCGCGAACCGGATCAGCAACCAGCCCGCCGTCACCGTTCCAATATAATGTCCCAAGAATGTACAGAGCTTCAACATCATCATTTAATGCCAATTTCTGCCAAAGGCTAATTGCTTCCTTTTCAGCCGCAATTGTCGCATTTTCACTGAAAAATAATAGATTGGCTAATTTTGCGCTGGCTTCAACATGCCCCATTTCAGAAGCAAGCCTGTAATACATTGCGGCAACCTCAGGTGACTTTTCGCCATGAATACCCAAGCGATGAATCTGAGCAAGATGAAAATATGCATTACTATCACCGGCATCACCTAATTGACGAAGACTGTCCATCCCTTCATAAAAAGCGCCTTGCTGAACCAGTGATAAAACCTGTTGAAGCGAAGGTGACTGGTCACCCGTTTGTTGTTGAGTATAAACTGATGCTGCTGCAAATAATGATAGAGAAAGCTGCATAGCAAACACCACAACCGAAAGCATAACCAGTTTGCAGACTTTAACAATTCGCACCACTTCCCTCCTTGCTATGGCTAATTTTACGCTAAAATTAATCAAATGCCAATAAAACACCCTCCGGCAATTAAAGTTTCATTCATAACTACCGTCTATTCTGTATGAAAGGCGATCAAAAATCTGGTCCTGAAGTATGACCAGATAACAGGCAAGACAGGCATTATGATTACATTATTACCAACAAAGAGTGTACGCGTATCACTTCTGAGCGTTAGCATATTAGCGATGACAGCATGCAGCTTTAACAACAGTAAAAATTTGGATAATCTGAAACTGCCTTACTCAAAATCCCTCACATTTCAAGACAGTCAAAACCCTGATGGCGGTATAAAAGCAGTAGCAGATAATTTAGTTGAAAGCGGGCAGGTAGAAGCCGCAATACCACTTTATCGCTCACTCGCCTCAAGGTCTGGCACGCCCGGTGATTTATATACTTTGGGTGAAACATTATCAAAAATTGGCGCCCACGAAGAAGCGGCCAAAGTATATGCAAAGGCACTCGATAAAGATGCATCTCACGGCCCGTCTTGGTACGGCGTTGGGCGTTCATGGTTATCATTAGGACGGTTTGACGAAGCGCTCGCAGCCTTTAGCGAAGCCAGTAATTACGGCGAAACACGAGCAAACTCCGGGCGGGGAATCGCCCTTGCAGCACTAGGGCACACTGATCAGGCATTAACCGCTTTTGATTATGATGCTGACACAACCAGCATATCAAACAAAGCGCTGGTCCTTGCTGCAACAGGGGAAACCGATGCAGCGATTACATTATTGGAACCAATCACTGCAAATGGCGGGGGACCAAGAGATCGCCAAAACCTTGCGATGGCATATTTGATGGCCGACCGGGAAGGTGATGCATTTAGACTAGCCCGGCTAGACCTTGACCCAGCAACGGTTCAGGAAACTTTCACATTCTACCGTACAATCATGAGCATACCAGCCGATCAAAGAATGCGCGCTTTAGTGACAGGCACAGTCGACCCTGAATGGACCAGCAGTGAAGCAGGCAACCTTGTTGTTGTTGATACCGTCACCAGACAAGAAGCAGCAAAACGCATTATAGCTGAAGAAAAAGAACCAGAAGCAACACCAACACCTGAGCCAGAGCCCGAGCCAGAGCCGAAGCCTGCCCCGAAACCCGAATCAAAACCAGAAGAAGATCGTTCAAATTATGAGCTGACAACCATCCCTCCACTCGTTGAACCTGATGGGTGGGCATTACAAATCGGCGCATACCGGACAATCAAAAACCTCATGCGCGGCTGGACAATTTTATACCGCCAAAGCGGTGACCTACTCCAAGACATTCCGCCACGAAGATCAGAAGTGGATCACGGAAATTCAGAAACAGGCCCGAAAGGGTTTTACTACAGATTAAACGCTGGCCCCCTGAAGTCCTTATCTCAAGCCAAGGATTTATGTTCTGCCTTAAAAGAACGTGGTACTGATTGTTGGATCAGACCACCAGAACCCGTAGAAGGTAAATTACCTGAAACTGCGGAAAATTAAAAAGTGTAAATACTGATGGGGATATTGTGAAATATTCCCATTTTCTCTTGAACATGTTTGGTTAATCACCACATCATAGACCGCGTTGCCAATGTTGGAACGCTTGGATCTATAATATTACCCTGTGATCGCCGCCAACTTTGGGGAGAGAAAAATGACACGTGTTTCTGTGTTTAACAGTCCATTTTTACTAGGTTTTGATCAACTAGAAGAATTAATGGACAGCGTCAGTAAAAACGCTAGCGAAGGCTATCCCCCGTATAACATTGAACATATCAGTGAAAATATCATCAGAATTTCACTCGCTGTCGCTGGCTTTTCCGAACAAGATCTGGAAATCACGATTGAAAATAACCAAATGCTTATCCGTGGTAAACGCCAATCAGAACCAGACCGCGCCTACTTACACCGCGGTATTGCGTCACGCCAGTTTATGCGAAAATTTGTTCTAGCTGACGGTATGGATGTGGATGATGCTTATCTTGAAAATGGGCTTTTACATATCAACCTGCTGCGCCCAGAACCAGAGACTTCGATAAGAACTATTAAAATCCGATCATAAAGTCTCATCCGGTATATGAAATGAGAGCGCATCAATATGAAACAAATGCAAACCAAATTGATGATAGAAACCTGCGGTCAGGGACTTTATGATATTACTCGTGACGTTCAAAACTGGGTGCAGTCACATAAAATAAATACCGGCTTGATAACAATATTTATCCAACACACGAGCGCTTCGCTCACAATTCAGGAAAATGCTGATCCTGATGTGCAGTATGACCTTATAAAAGCACTTAACCGATTAGCTCCCGAAAACAAAACACTCTATCGCCATAACGCCGAAGGGCCAGATGATATGCCCGCACATATCAAAACTGCGATAACAGATGTTTCACTGAATATTCCTGTCACCGAAAGCCGTTTGGCTCTCGGTACATGGCAAGGAATATATATAGTTGAACACAGAAAAAACCGCCACACACGCAGTATAATCTGTCATTTGGCCGGTGAGTAATATCTTTTAAAAGTCGTAGGATATATTAATCCGGCTAATTGTATCAAATGATGATGTATTCTCAGGTACTGGCGAGTCATAATTCGCTTCAAACGAAAGACGCAGCGCCAACCGTTCCGTTAACTTTGTTGACAACTGAGCAACATTTCTAAGCGAGGTGAACTCACTACCAAAAATTGCCGCGCCCTGATTAGTAAATGTAACATTATCGCTGATATTAAAGTCATAGGTAAAAGACAATCGGCCAATCACTTCGGATAGGTCTTCACCAGGCGTAATGATTGTTTCACCAGTGATAGGATCAAACGTTTCAATATCCAGTTCTTGATTTAACCTGAAACCTGGGCCCGCTTCGACACGGAGCTTATGACGATCATTATCAAGTAACTGATAACCAATACTGATTGTTTCTGTTAACCGGTAATCAAACCCTGAGAAACGATCAATTTCAAGCTGGGTAAAGTTTGCGATAAAACCCTTTTCCCATGCACGCCAAACGCCGTCATATTGCCCTACAAAACGCTCTTGTACGGTTTCACCTTCGCGGCGCGCAAAATCAAAATTGAAACGAAGACCATGTTCCCAGTCAGGCCCAAATTTTCTGTTAAAACTCAGCCCGACATTTCCTGCCTGCTGGGAAGTATCACCAGAACTAATATTTGCACCCACCTGTACCTGACTATCCCAAAGAACCGGATCAAGATAATACCAGATACCACGAGCTCTAGAAGCCTTTTCCGCAGCAACCGCAGTTGCTTCAATAACTTCCAGTTCTTCTGATTGATCTTTGGTTAACCATTCAGGGTTGATAGCCTTTACAAGCTCCAGTAAACCGATACGGTCATCAGGATATGTATCCATCGCCGTCTTGAAAACAACATCAAATGTTGCTTTATCACCCTTACTGGCTGCCGTGGATAACAAATCTTTAATTCCATCAGGAACATCCGCCATAGCTGTGGTCGAAGTGAGCACTGTCAATAATAACGAGGCCGCAAACCAACCTCTTTTCTTGAACTCTAAATAACCCATTATCCGCGTTCCTTCCCATTTCTCAAAGAGTCTCATTTTTTACTATACATTGATTTTTATTTTTCCGGCATGCATATAGCCAGACTTTTCTAGAAAAGAAACCCTAAGTTTTGCTTAGTTTTACACGGAAGATAGCTATGGTGATAACCTACAGTATAATTCAAATTATATATGTATACAGATTACCCCTTCTCATCATGACAAAGCGTTTTATAAAAAACAATTTAAAAGTGATGTTTTCTCACAATATTATTCAGGTGGCTACGCACCCCCGAATACACACATCATGGCATAAAAGCCTAATATCTATAGATAAAAGCTTCGAAATAGAGATAAAAACAACAAAATATAACGAATTTAAAGACTTTTTAAACCTACCCGAAGCAAAGTGTTCAAATAGCCCCTAACTACTCTTCGTTTGGAGATCAGGAAAAATGGATTCTTTGCATTTGCAGGATACAGTTAACAATAATACCAGTAATAATGACCCTGAGAATACTCTTGGACATTTGGGCACTATCATTAATGTCGGCACGTCATCGCTTATTGTTGCCGTAAATTCTGATCAAATCGAAGCACGCCACCTTGCAAAATCATGCCGGATTGGCTCTGTCATTAAAGTGCCTGTTGAAGAATGCCATATTTACGGCACTGTTCAAACAGTACAAACAAATATGGAAAATCTCAGTCAAATCCTTCTAACCGTGGATTTGCTAGGTGAATTGAGCAACAGCGGTTTTTCACGCGGGGTTCGACATTTCCCTATGCCCGGTAGTCAGGTACATGCAGCAAACGACGCCGACCTCGATGCTTCTTTTGCCCCACAACATGAAGGAACCATCAAGATAGGAACGGTTTTTCCAAGTGAAAACACCCCCGGAGGCCTTAACGCAGAAACATTATTATCACGGCATTTTGCAGTACTTGGAAGTACTGGAACAGGTAAATCAAGCACCGTTGCTTTATTGATGCATCGCCTCACTGATATTTCACCCGCAGCCCACATTATAATTTTAGATCCACATAATGAGTATGAGCGAGCATTCCTCGATACAGGCGTTCATCTATCTACTGAAAATTTTTCCCTGCCATACTGGTTGATGAATTTCGAAGAACATATAGAATTGTTAATCGGTAGTAATACTGAAGGGCGCGAAAGTGATATCGATATTTTAAAACGATGCCTTTTTGGTGCAAGAAAGCGCTCTGCCCCCAGTTTATCGCTTTCACGTTTCACTGTAGATACGCCAATTCCCTATAAATTAACCGAGCTTGTACAAATCATTGATGATGAGATGGGCAAACTTGATAAAGCCGAAGACTTAAGCCCTTTTTTCCGATTGAAAAACAAAATTGAAGAGCTTCGTTCCGACCAACGATTTGCTTTTATGTTTTCAGGGTTATTAGTACAGGATACCCTTGCTGATACCGTTGCTAAATTCATGCGGTTCCCAACAAATGGCCGACCAGTAACGACACTTGATTTATCCGGGGTACCCATCGAAATTGTAGATGTCGTTGTTTCCCTTTTATCGCGTGTGATCTTTGACTTTGCCATGTGGAGTCAAAAACACAGCTCCACCAATCCAATTTTACTGGTATGTGAAGAGGCTCACAGATATGTCCCAAATGCACGATTTGATGGAAATGGCCGAATTCAAGCAGCGAGAAAATCGCTAGAACGCATCGCCAAAGAAGGCCGGAAGTACGGCGTTTCGCTGGGTTTAGTATCACAACGCCCCTCCGACCTTTCCGAAGCAGTATTATCTCAGTGTGGTACAATCCTTTCCATGCGTATGAATAATGAGCAAGACCGCGCATTCGTTGAAAATGCTATGCCAGAGGGCACAAGCAGCCTTCTCTCTGCATTACCAACATTGCAAAACCGGGAGTGTATTGTTGCAGGTGAAGGTGTCGGGTGCCCTATTCGCTTACAACTAGACTTTTTAGAAGAACATTTAAGACCAGCGAGCAATGACCCTAGTTTCCTTGATAGCTGGCGACAAGATATCGATTGCCCTGAGGAATTGGTCAAAGATACTATTCTCAGGTGGCGCAAAGGCGTACGTTGATTATATTTTCGTGTACCGCAGGAGACAGGGTTGTCTATTACCCAACGAACACATTATGAAATTCTTGTTAAAGAGGTTCGTACATGGGCTATTCTTGAAGTCAGAAATGCACGCGCTGACGCGTTAAAACTCGCTGAAGAAATATGGAAGTCAGAAAAATATATTGGGCTTCGCGTAATCAAAGAACAGTTTGATCAAGAAACAAACGAATTTTCATCCGTAGAAATCTTTAATCGCGGCATGAACCGAAAAGAATCAAAATACGACAAATCAGGCTCCATAACACCGTGTCTCGGCCCCAATGATCTATATAGTATAGACGGCAGAAAATCTATTTGGGATTTGCTAAGTAATACCCTGATCACATGGCAAATTACACCAACAGAGCTACTTCATAATCTGGAGCATTATTACAAACTTTATAATGACACTACAAAACTGCAAGACGCTGTTCAGCGCACTGCTGTTACTTTTGAAGATGAACAAAACTCAATTCAAAGCAGAATGCAAAAGTTATACAAAGTTGTTGAACTTGCCGTAACTATCTTGAAACAGACACAAGAAACTATCCCGGCACTAGAAGCCGGAAAATTAAATCCCGTTATCCAATCGCTCTCGGAAAAATCTAATCGTACCTTCCTTTTGTTATCATCCATTGCAAACTATATTAAACCAACCCTGACATTAAGCGACAAATTCGGAAGAATAATTGTCCTGTTATCTGTATCCCGACCAAATTGGGCTATGCAGGCATTGGATCAGCTATTAGCTGAATTTTTATTGCACCCAAGCTTGCTCATACAATTACTGGGCGTTCGTTCTGATAGTGATCGAGGTCAGTTTCTAAGCCAGTTAACATATTTGCAAAATGGAAGCCTAAATCTGGTCGATGCATCTAACCATTCAGCAAAGTTTTCCGATGATGTATTGAGGTTAAACAGCTTCATATCTGATAAAAAATTACCTGCAACCCGCCATGTATTAATAAATAGGCTGAAGAAAGAAATCGATGAACCCAAACCAATCAGCGACAAAGGTTTAAGCATCCAGTTAGAAAAGTTGAAATCTATTCAAACACTTTTAGAATCGCTTGAAACAGAAGAGCATATTCTGGAAGACTTTGAAGAGGTTATCAATATACGTATGGGTCGATTAATCAACAGTCAGATTATCGGCGAGTTATTATATGAAATTGAATGCCCTTTTGAGCAAATACATATGCTTTTAGAATTGGAAGAACATTCACTCGGTGCCAGCAATAAAAGAACCATCGCCAACTTCATATTTCCAATTCTGTCACGCCCTGACTATGAAGCGACCTTTATGGGATTAAATGAAAATCCATTATTATGTATGCCCAAATTAACAAGGCTACAAACCCAGGTTCTCAAAACAGACTTTTCGGAAATGCATCGACGTAAAATATCTGAAAAACTTGATATGTTTTGTCAGACAATCATGGACAACACACAAATCCTGAAAAAAGTTCATCAACTGAATATAAAAATTCAGGATAAAGCTATTAAATTACTAAATATGCTAGCCGACAATTATTTCACTGATGGTGATTGCCGTGACCAGGCTGAAAAGCAAGTTCGCCTCTACATGAAACAACCAAACTTTACTGAAGGTCTGATCATTGACTTGCCAGCACCTGAAAGACCGATTGCTCTTTTAGACTTCAGAGCCTTACTGGAACAGGCAGGTATAAATAAGCCAGATGATGAATAACTGGTTACAGGTCAAAAATCAGAAATAATGCCATTTTTTTCCCAATCCCCATAGCGCGTTGGCTCTAGTCCATCACGTCTGCCAACTTCTTTTTCCGTTACTGACTTAGCATCAGTACTTGCATATTCTTTATCTACTTTTTCAACGACTTCTTGCTCTGTTTTCTTATTATCAATCATCGCTTTACTCCTCATGATGCTGCGTTACTTTTACGGCTGTATCGGTACCAAAAATAGCCAGCAAATACCAGTAATACACCAGGCAAAATAATTCCAAATTCACCTGCATAGAATGAAGTACCTTTGTATTTTATAGTCATAGGCTGCAATAGATATAATATGAAAGTATTATGCGCTGCATGTAAGACAGTTGCAGGCCAAATACTTTTAGACTGTATTCTAAAATATGTCATGATGAATGATAAAGCGACATATCCAATGGTAAAATTGATGAGTTGGATATGCATATCATAAGGGCCGGCATTATAATTTGTATATAAAATGATCGGATAATGCCAAACTGACCAAACCAGTCCAGTTATCAACGACACCATAGGAAACGAAAACCTGTCTAATAATAAAGGTGTTAAAAACCCGCGCCATCCAATTTCTTCGCCGAGAGACGTCGCAAGGTTCCAGAGCATGCCAACCGTGCTCAACATCACTATACCAAATACAATAGTCCATGTTTGGCTCCAGCCGTAAAGCGCTAGAACACTACCAACCTCTTTTACAAAACCATGATCAAATAACCCACCAAAACCACCAAGCCAAATTATACTGTACGCTGCAAGGCCATAGAATGCAGGCAGGGTATATGCTTTTAAGTTCCACCGCATTTCAGGCCACTTCCAACCCAATTCGAACATGTTAATTTTGAACAGTTTACATGTAGCGAATGCACCAAACGCAGGAGTCCACATCAGGAGGGCAACATAATAGCGCCGAAGTCCAAGTTCTATCGTAAAATAATAAGGCAGTAATGCAAATACCCCCGTCAAGACGATAAAGGTTACGACAAGCTGGATTGTTTTATCTTTGGAAGCCAACGCCATTTATGATCTCTTACGCAAATACCTGCACAGCTTTATTATTTAGTGAAGCGAATATTTTACAATTACCATATTCAATTTTAAAACCTACAGAAAAACAGACTAGTTGTGCCTGGAAGGCGACCAACAGTTGCCCCATCGCTGGAATTCACAAAAAGAAAACCTATATCCATATAATAACAAACCAACCTTTGTTTTGACTGAATGAGGATATCAATGAATTTCTTTCGCACCGCTCTATTAATGGCTGCCATGACTGCCCTGTTTCTAGGAATAGGCTTTTTACTCGGCGGCGGCAGTGGTGTTTTAATAGCATTTATAATTGCCGCTGGTATGAATATCTTTGCATATTGGAATTCTGATAAAATGGTGTTGAAAATGCATGGTGCACGCCCGGCAACGCCACAAACCGTGCCTGAGCTTTTCCAAATGGTCAAATCGCTTGCTCTCAAAGCAAACATTCCCGAACCTAAAATTTATATAATAGATAGCAATCAACCAAATGCCTTTGCAACAGGGCGCAACCCTGAAAATGCAGCCGTTGCTGCAACTACAGGCTTGCTAGAACGATTAAATTATAACGAGATCGAAGGCGTCATGGCGCACGAACTGGCACACATTAAAAACCGTGACACTCTTACCATGACAATCACAGCCACAATCGCCGGTGCCATTTCAATGTTGGCAAATTTCGCTCTCTTTTTCGGCGGAAACCGTAATAATCCGTTAGGTATTATAGGAACACTATTGATTATGTTCCTTGCACCGGTTGCTGCGATGCTTGTTCAAATGGCAATTTCACGAGCGCGCGAATTTGAGGCCGATAAAACAGGGGCAGAGATATGCGGGAACCCAATGGGCCTCGCGAGCGCGCTTGAAAAATTACATGATAGTACCGCCCGAACACAAAACCCACGAGCTGAAAACAACCCAGCGACCGCGCACATGTTTATTGTAAACCCACTGAAAGGAAAATCGCTTGATAGCCTGTTTTCCACCCACCCAAACATGAATGAGCGCATCAGACGCCTGACAGCGATGACTGAAGCTTCCATCTACAGTCATGATGATAGCATCAAAGCACAATATCGATCAGTCACAAAACAAAGTTATAATAAACGATACGGAAAATCCGGTATTCCAGAAAGCGGCGCTGGGAAACACAGCACTGGGAAACATAGCACTAGCCAAGAAACAAAGACCAAGAACCCTTGGGCTTAAACCATCAAATTCAATATCTCACAGATTGTTCTTGCTTGCTAGACCTGCGAGCGACGTCTCAGGCCGAGCCCCCAAATGAGAAATAACTTCAGCCGCAGCCAAACTTCCCAACTTTCCACAAGCCTCAAGACCGCGGCCATTAGTATATCCATACAAAAAACCAGCCGCATACATATCACCGGCCCCTGTTGTATCAATAACATTTACTGTATCAGCAGGCACTTTATAGGACGTATCATCAGATATAATCACAGACCCTCTCTCGCTCCGTGTCAATGCACCAACTTTAACATGTGGGCGCAGCAATTCGACTGCTTCATCAAAGTTGTCAACTTCATAGAGCGACTTTATCTCGTCTTCGTTTGCAAACAAAATATCAACACGGTCACGAATAAGGTCTAAAAACTCTGCACGAAAACGATCAACACAAAAGCTGTCTGACAGGGAAATAGAAACTAGGCCACCATAAGCGTGGGCGAGGTCCATCGCTTTTAAAATGGCGGCCTTCTGGTTATCAGTATCCCACATATACCCTTCGAAATAGGTCACAGACGCTGCTGCAACGGTTGCCTCATCAATATCATCAACCATGAGCTGGCCGCATGCGCCAAGGAAGGTGCTCATTGTGCGTTCTGCATCAGGAGTGACCAAAATCATGCTGGTTGCTGTTGGTAGTCCCTCATTTAATGGTTTAGTATCATAAGAAACACCAATTGCACGGATATCATGGGTAAACACGGCTCCCAATTGGTCATCATGAACTTTTCCAATATAGGAAACACTACCACCAAAAGACGCAATACCTGCCGCAGTATTACCAGCAGACCCGCCAGAATGCTCGACAGCAGGCGGCATATCATCATATATACGCGTCGATGTTTCAGCATCTACAAGCATCATAGAGCCTTTAACTCGTTCGTGTTTTTCCAGAAAAGCATCGTCAACACGAGCAATGATATCCACAATAGCGTTACCGATACACAGCACACTTGTTTGTGCACCGGCTGCACTACCATCCGTTTTCATCGCCATAGAATATCCTTATTTTTGGTAAAATATCTTACATTATCGCTATATCTAAAGTGTTAAACTCGTAATGGCAACTGATCGAAGATGAACGAACTACCAGCCTATCATTGTAAGTTTGATAAAAAATACCTATGTGTGATGATAAAGCCCGCAAATTATACTAACGACGGGCTTAAACGACGGAGGAAATTAATGCTTGCCACTGCTTTTAACCGCACATGGGCCCAACTATTACATCCCAAATTTAGAAGCGTTTTTTTGATTGGTATTATCAGTGCTCTAATAGTATTGGCTGGATTAATTTACGGCCTCTACGAATTTTGGCCCAAAGAATATCAAACAGATACCAGTTGGTTTGAATGGATTGATGATGCCATTAGCTGGCTCTCGAACGCAGGCTTTGTTCTCGTAGCAACGATCGCAAGCTATGTACTTTTCCCTCCAATCGCCACTACAGTAATGTCATTAATGGCAGATCAAATTGCCGATGCTGTAGAAGAGGAATATTATCCCCACCGCAAAGCAACAAGACAAGTGCCCATTTCTGAAGCTATTGTTTCAGGTCTGAAGCTGACGCTTATCATAATTGTCTTTAATATTTTGGCGATTATACCATATACAATCTTGTTCTTCGCCACCGCAGGCGTCGGTACACTCTTGCTGTTTTTAACTTTGAACGGCTTCTTATTGGGGCGTGAATATTATGAAATGGTCGGCATGCGCCATATGACACGCAAGCCCTTACATATATTTCGCAGACAAAACAGCGGCAAAATATTTATTACTGGCTTCGCAATTGCCGGAATGTTTACTATCCCTTTTCTTAATTTGCTTGCACCTATCGTCGGTGCAGCGTTAATGACACATATATTTCAGTTTCTGGCTGATGAAAAAAAATTGAACCTTAACAAGGAAGCCTTCTAATGATGCTACCTGTTGTCTCGGGCAATACCCGGTCTACGTCGCACGCCTTATTTACCGCTCTATGTCTTTTGCTCCTCGGTGCCTGTAGCAATACCACTGGTACACTGACCAAAAATACGCCTGACACCAGCAAACGAGAAGTAACCACTCCCCCTGACAGCAACAAAAACACGGAAGATACACCCATCATTAATGACGTCGTGACACAGCCGATAATAGAAGAAAATTCAACATTGCCCGACATCAATACACTGGCTGGCCTTGATCCAAGAAGTATCGAAAACCTTATGGGCGCCCCGGACTTAAAGCGCACAGACGGCAACATACAAGTATTTTTATATGAAAGCTCAGCATGTGTTCTTGAGGTTATTCTACGAGAAAACGCAAGCGGAGAGTTGAAATCCGAAAGCTTAAAGACACGGGACAGGCAGGGGAATACAGTAGATAAATCCACATGCCTGAAAAGCCTTTCACCTGATGGTTGGCAGAATTGATTAATCAGTCTATCCTGCCAGAAATTCTTTTTGCTGGATAATTATATGGCTTCTAAACGTATCGATACCGGAACGATAATCAAATTAGCTTTATGGAGCCTGGCCGTCGGATTCGTTTTATACCAATTCAAGGCTAGTCCTGGCGATATATATGGGTGGGTTGCAAACAAAATTGCTGGAATATGGTCATGGCTAGTTGGTTCAGGCCTTGAATATATGATGCTTGGAGCCGCAATCGTTGTACCTATATTTTTAATATCCCACCTACGCAACCGCAGAAAAAATTAGACAAATGGCAACATTTTTCAACCCGGATGATGCGGGTGATAATCGCCTGCATGCGCCAGCAACAGCACGCAACAAAGATATCCTGAAAGAAGTTTTTATAAAATACATGCCGTCCAATGGCACGTTGATTGAAATCGCCAGCGGCACCGGCGAGCATGCGTACCATATCGCACCATCGCTGAAACCACTGCGCTGGCAACCAACAGATATTGAAGGCAAACACCTGGCGAGTATTGATGCCTGGCGCAATTATGCTATATCTGAAGCTCAGGATAACAATATCAATATTTTGCCAGCGATAAATCTGGATATCCTAAAAGGTATTGAGAAACAGGCCAATAGTGATCCAGTCTCTGCCATTTGTGCAATTAACCTGATTCATATTGCCCCAATCGAGGTAACTAAAGCGCTTATTGTGCAGGCAGAAAAAAACCTTTCACATAGTGGGATACTATTTTTATATGGCCCCTATAAACGCGGCGGCGAACACACCTCAAAATCAAATGCAGATTTTGACCAGTCGCTTCGGTCTCGCAACCAAGCGTGGGGAGTAAGGGATTTAGAGTTCGTCACAGAGTTTGCACTAAATCACAACTTCCAAGAACCAGAAATTCTTGCAATGCCAGCCAATAACTTTCGCTTATTTTCAAAAAGCTTTAAAGAGTTTTACTGTACTGCTGCGACTACCGTATCACTGTCATTCGCCTGTGCTCCAACATCATAATGCTTGGAATAGCGCTTGGCGATCCGCTCAACCGGTAACAAAATAAAAACGTCTGTTGTCCCAAACTGCGCGTCAACCACTGCCCCATCACCAATAAAGCAACCAAGACGCAGATACCCTTTGATCAACGGAGGAAGCGCGCGCCGAGCCTTACGCGCATCAACGTCATCAGCTGACATAGTATTCATATCAACCAACTGGTCTTCAAGGGCGCGTACTTTAAAATCATCCGCAACCAGATGATTGTGATAAAGATAAGCAAGCGCTTCTTCAAACTCTTCAGGGTTGACACCCTCAAAACTAGCGCAACCAAACATGTAGGCTATATTGTGTTCTTTTAGATACTCGGCAATACCCTTCCAGAGCATGTTAATGGTTGAATTAGCTCGGTAATTGGGATGAACACAACTGCGTCCAAGTTCAAGCAATTGCCGACCTTCACCCATATGTTTTCTGAAACTATCGCTATTAAGCGGTGAGAGATCATATTCACCAGATGAATAAAAACCACTATGTTGATCCGCGATCTCCTGTCGGAGTAATCTGTATGTACCTACAATGCGTTTACCCTTAGGAAGGTCATGATCAATCACAAGCAAATGATCACAAACAGCGTCATAGGGGTCAATATCGCGTTTGGTCATGCGCATCCGCCAATCTGGCTTCGCTTCCATTTCATTATAGAAAATATCATAGCGTAGCTTTTGAGCCGCTTTTATTTCTTTGAAAGACCGAGCAAGACGAACCTCAAGACTACCTTGACGTACATAAGTTGGTGCACCTGCCATAGCCTGTGCCGCAGCCACCTTCGGGCGAATAAGAGCATATTTTTTCATGTATTCCCTCCTAAACGCCCTCACTTATGCATTCAAGTGACAAACAGGTTATGAGCGCGTGATAGTCAGCTTTAACAGGCTTTTATTACAAATTCGCTTCTTTCTACTCTTTTTGAGCACGAATATCCAGCTTCCATAATATTCCGAGCAAAATCAGGCCCGGAATAGCTAACATGGTAGCATAAATAAAGAATTCAACCCAACCAATAGCTTCAGCTACAAACCCGCTCGGTGCACCAAGCAGTGTTCTGGCTTGATTTCCAAGAGATGATAAAAGTGCAAATTGTGTCGCTGTAAAATTCACATTACACAAGTTGGCATAATAAGCGATAATAACTGTCGTCCCCAGACCAGTTGCAAAGTTTTCTGCACCAATTGTAACTGCTAGTCGCCAATCCTCGGCTTCTCCCGCAGATAGCCAAGCAAACACAAGATTAGTAAGCATCATCAAAACACCTGTTAACAACAAGGCTTGATACATACCAATTTTCTTATAGAGCATTGCACCGATGCCAACACCCAACATCAATGAAATAAAGCCAACGGTTTTGTTGGCCCACGCAATATCTATATTTGAGTATCCCATCTCGACAATAAGCGGCGATGTCATAATCGCAGTAACAGCATCGCCAGCTTTATATAAAAATATAAATAATAGTATCAGCCACCAGTTAGGGCGGCGAATAAATTCTTTAAAAGGCAAAACCACTGCTTCACGAAATTTTTCAATAAAAATAGAGGAAGTTTGTGATTGGCGTTCCTGCCTTAAAAAATCTGTTTCATCTTTAGCCTCAGGTTCTCCAATCAAAAGCGCCGCGATAGCACCAGGCAAGAGTAAGAACGTCAATGCCATAATGGCTATTGACCAACCATAAAACTCTGCAAGTGCAAGAACACCAATATTTGCAATAAAGTTTGATGTGCGATAACCAAATACATAAGAAGCCGCACTATATCCTTGATCATCACCATCAACTATTTCAATACGATAGGCATCAATAACAATATCCTGACTGGCAGATAAAAATGCGATAAAGGCAGCCAATACTGCAATTGCGTATAAATCTTTATCCGGCGAAAGTTGGGCAATGAAAATCAACGCAATTGCCATAACCACTTGTATAAGCCATAACCAGCCACGACGTTGACCAAAATACCTTGTAATTGGCCCCAATGACAATCGGTCAATTGCCGGTGACCACAAGAATTTCCACGTATAAAATGTTGTAATTAGAGCAAATAAACCAACGTCACTCTTGCTGACATTATACCGTGATAGCCAAATCCCTAAAAGCGCAATAACGAATGACAATGGAAATCCGCTCGACATCCCAAGACCAAATGTCGCGACAACTTTTGGATCACTGTATTGCTTTAAACCGGACTGAAATTGTTGAATACTCAATCTCGTCATCACACAGCAATCTGTTCTGGTTTCACCACAACCCATAGGGCGTTAGAAAAAGCAACTAGGTTACAATTCTGATCATAAACGGCCGTACCACAAAACCGTTTACGACCACTTCCACCGGCATTCCAACCGAGAACAAATGCTTTACCACTGCATTTGAGGGTGCGGATAATTTTTGTGGTCATACGTGCGAGCAACGCAGGCTCGCCGTATGCACAAGCTGCGTAGCCAGGGCAATCAAGCGCCGACCAGATATAAACCGGATCAACACAGCTCCTTGCGTCCGCCAGACTATTATGAAGTTCCCAGTCAGCACCGACATGCCCTTGATGCCCTCTGACAGGCCTGGCATGAATACATAACCCATCGCCAATTTTCCTGGCGTCACCGCAAACAAAGCATGTATCGAAAGGAGTGAATTTTACGTTCTCAGGATGGTCATCAAACACACTATCATGTTCGATATTTGGCACAGTCACATCAAGTGAAGCCTCTTTACCTATACCATAAACCGTTTCCCCGCTGTGGAGGACAACATCACCATCTATTTTTGAGATGTTGAGCGGTGTGCCAAGCGGCGGCGGCAGTTTAAGCGAAACCTCGGCTGCACCATCGATATGCTGCCCAATTAGTCCGGATACATAGCCGCCGTTACCGCTTGTTGGGGGGCCATTAAAACGTTGATCAATGATAATATCTTCTAATTTTTCACCAATAGCCATGTTGATTATGTATCCTCTTTTTCCATACCCTACTGGCACCAACAAAAGATTTGCAAGTAACTGCTTTCATAATGACGGAAATTATGGTCAAAAGACGCCATGAAACCTGAAAATAAAAACAAACCTAAACCCAAGATGGCAACAGGGATGGCTGCACGCGAAACAGCTGTTCGTGTCTTAATGGCCGTCACCCTTAAAAACAGACCTCTCGATCTCGCATTCGACGATATGGCGAGCGACGCCGGACTAGATAGCAGAGACCGCGCGTTTACCATGCATATTGTTATGCTTAGTTTAAGGCGTTATGGCAGCCTTAATTATTTAATGGAAAAGCTACTTGAGCGTGGTTTGCCAAAAAACGCAACCTGGACCAAAGCTGCTATTATTATCGGTTTGGCGCAAATTCTCTTTATGCGGACTGCTGATTTTGCAAGCGCACATCAAATGGTCGAACTAATAAAAAACCTGCCCGGGAAAGAAAGTGGCTTTAAAGGCCTGGTAAATGCAATTTTACGCCGGGCAGGACGTGAAAAAGAAACGTTGTTACAGTCACTAGTTAATCAACCACTTATCGATATTCCAATCTGGCTCAGAAGTCGCTGGGTTACAGCTTACGGCGAAGAAATAACCAAGAAGCTTGCAATGGCACTCCAAAGCGAACCAATGCTAGACATCAGTCTACAAAATACAGCTATCCAATCAGAATATGCAGACAAGTTGGAAGCGCAAGTTTTACCAACCGGCGTTTTAAGGCGCTCATTCACAGACATCAAAGCCCTAGAAGGCTATGATAAAGGCGATTGGTGGATTCAGGACTTTTCAGCTTCGCTGCCAGCAAAACTCTTTCCTGATATAAAGGGAAAACATGTATTAGATATGTGCTCTGCCCCAGGCGGGAAAACACTCCAGCTAGCCAGCAAACAGGCCGATGTGACAGCCGTTGACAGATCACAAAATCGTCTAAAACGGCTTAAAGATAATTTAAGCAGAACCGGCCTTAACGCACAGGTTATTACAGCAGACGCAAGTAACTTTACGCCAAGTAAGCCTGTTGATCATATCCTTGTGGATGCCCCTTGTAGTGCAACCGGAACATTTCGCCGCAACCCGGATGTTATGTTACACAAAACAGCATATGACATTGAAAAGCTGACGAACCTTCAACAAAGAATACTTGAGCATGCTTTTACATTGTTACCGGTCGGAGGCACCTTGATTTACTGCGTATGCTCCATAGAACCAGATGAAGGCGTCAGTCAGATCACGCATTTCATCGATAAAACCCCCACGGCCGAGAGAGCGCCTGTCACCCCAGATGAGGTTGGCAATATTGAGGAAATCATAACATCGGAAGGTGATGTTTTATGCTTACCTCATTATCTGACAGACCAGGGTGGGATGGATGGGTTTTATATTTCGCGCTTAATCAAGAAATAATAGCAAATTTTTCGCAAATCACCTTACTCTGATACTTGAAGCGAATCGAGCAAACTGTTAAGAAAATAAAATGCAAAACACTATCAAAATCGCACCTTCTATTCTTTCGGCAGATTTTGCCCGATTAGGTGAAGAAATTAAGGCAATAGATACTGCCGGCGCTGACTATATCCATATTGATGTTATGGACGGCCATTATGTGCCTAACATCACAATCGGCCCGGATGTTGTGAAAGCCATAAGGCCTTATACTGATAAACCTTTCGATGTGCATCTAATGGTGGCGCCCGTTGATCCTTATATCGAAGCTTTTGCTGATGCAGGCGCGGATATTATTACTATACACGAGGAAGCAGGGCATCACACACACCGAACAATTCAAGCAATCAAAGCGACAGGTAAAAAAGCAGGGATTTCACTAAACCCTTCAACTCCTGAAAGTGTTCTGGAGTATTTATATGAAGAGCTTGATCTAATTTTGGTGATGTCCGTTAATCCAGGCTTTGGCGGTCAGTCTTTTATATCAAGCCAGCTCCGTAAACTAGAAGCTATTCGCAAAAGAATTGACACCCTCGGCCTTAAAACCGAACTGGAAGTAGACGGCGGTGTTAACTTTGCCACTGCCCCACAAGTTATAAACGCCGGAGCCACCGTACTTGTAGCCGGCAGCGCGACTTTTAAAGGCGGTGCAAATGCATATGCCACTAACATCAAAACCCTAAGAGGCAATGAATAAATCTCAGCAACCTCGAAAAGCAGACCAAACCATGACCGCAGCCTATAATGAAATATCTGTTGCTCCGCAAAACAGCCCCGCTCAATCCAAGACGATAAAACGTGCTGAAAGCAAATCATCGTCAAACGGAATTACTGCTGCTGGTCGTATGGTCCGTGAATGGGGGTATGGTAGTGATTTTTACAAGCATCGGTTAACAGGTAGGCACCCCGTACAATTACTTGCCAGTCCAGATGACCCAGCACCAGGAAATTCAACTTTAGGATCAGCACTCTTAGGCGGTGATATGCTGTTTGGCAGTGAAAGCATTTCCATCAATGAACGCTTTTGGACACGCCTGGATGAGAAAAATCATAGTTTTTTTTCTTATGGTCATCGATTTCATTGGCTGCAAGACCTTGGCCAAGTTACAGATCAACCACAGGCTAGGGAAACGGCTGAGTTCCTAACACGCTTATGGCTTAATATGTATGGTAATAATTGGCGCAGCGATGTTTGGAATGCTGAAATTCTGGCCAAACGACTTATAAACTGGTTAGCCCACGCACCGCTTATATTATCATCAAGTGACTTGGTATATCGTTCTACGGTGTTGCTATCGATGGCAAAACAGGCGCGGCATTTACTGCGTGTGCATATTGACACCGACGCAGGGCTTGCTCAAATCTACACGACATCGGCCTTAACGCTGTCAGGATTATTACTTCCGGGTGGAGCAAACTGGTATTTACGCGGCATCAAGGGACTTGAAAATATTGTTCAAGACTTCATTTTGCCTGATGGTGGACCTGCGAGCAGAAATCCAGCGGATGCCATTCGCTCCATGCAGGTTTTAATTCTCATTCGAAATGCGCACCATGACGTAAAGAAAGAACAGCCAGTGTGGTTACAACCAGCAATAGACCGCATGGGCCCTTTCATTAAAGCTATGCGGCATGGCAATGGTAATCTTGCACACTTCTCCGGTGCCTCTGCGGAAGGGGGCCATGGAACCGATGCTGTGCTTGCCGCTAGCGAAGCAAAAGGCAGAGCATTAGAAAGCGCACCCCATACCGGATATCAAAGTTTAAAAGCCGGCAATGGTCACACTATTGTTGATGTTGGCCCCCCACCTGCACAAAACATATCAAAACATGCGCATGCCAGTACAGGTGCCTTTGAATTTTCCAGTGGGAATGAACATATCATCGTTAATATGGGGAGTGCCGCACCCCATGGGCCGATACCCGAATTAACACACATGTGCCGAACAACCGCAGCACACTCAACCCTTATTATTGCTGATAGAAACTCCACCAAAATCAATGATGATGGATCATTGGGTAAAGGTGTTACAGAAACAACATTCCGACGTGATCATGTCGATGGGTCTGTTAAACTGAATGTTCAACATGATGGGTATTTAAGCCGCTTTGGTGTGATACACGAACGCATCATAACACTTCGTCATGATGGCCTCAAAGTTTCAGGTATTGATTGTCTGGACGGGGTTGATAAACGTCGTTTGAATGGGGCTGAGGCGCTAATACGGTTTCACATTCACCCGTTAGTTACGCCTGCTTCAACACCAGACGGTCGCATTACACTTGAAACTCAGAGCGGAAAACTTTGGATTTTCGATGTTATCGGCGGCACTTCACGCCTGGAAGACAGCCTGTATATACCAAGACCAGATGAAATCAGCGCCACTAAGCAAATAGTAATTCGCATTTCGCCATCTGATGAGGCTGCATTGTCTTGCAAATGGTTTCTGGAACGCATAAACACTCGCTAACTAATACACTTATATTTTGTCACCACCGCATCAAGGCAAGGATCTCACTGTGACTGATATCGTACCTATTAAGCGTGCCCTTCTTTCTGTATCTGATAAAACTGACCTTATCGACTTAGCCAAAGCCCTCGAAAATGCCAACGTTGAAATTCTTTCAACTGGCGGATCAGCAAAAACAATCAGGGACGCAGGCATTGCTGTAACCGAAGTTGCAGACTACACAGGCTTTCCGGAAATGATGGATGGACGTGTAAAAACATTACATCCCAAAATTCATGGTGGATTGCTTGCTTTGCGTGACAATGAAAACCACACAGGTTCAATGACTGAGCATTCCATTGGCCCAATAGACCTTGTTGCGATCAACCTTTATCCATTTGAAGCAACTGTTGCATCAGGTGCAGATTTTGATACCTGTATTGAAAATATCGATATTGGCGGCCCGGCTATGGTACGTTCAGCCGCCAAAAACCACCGGTTTGTTACCATCATAACCGACCCAACTGATTACACTGCCATCATTGTCGACATAAGAGAAAATGGCGGTACATCACTGGAAACAAGAAAAAAATTAGCGGCTAAAGCCTACAGTCGCACCGCATCATATGATGCGGCTATTTCAGCGTGGTTTGCTAATCAAACAGGTAATGTTTATCCTGATCAACTCACATATGCAGGGCATAAAATACAAGAATGCCGTTACGGTGAAAACCCACATCAAAGTGCTGCATTTTATAAAAACTCAGAAAACAGGCCAGGCATTGCAACAGCAAAACAACATCAAGGAAAAGAGCTTTCTTATAATAATCTGAATGATACTGATGCCGCTTTCGAGCTAGTCAGTGAATTTGACCCGCAAACACCTACAGTAGCTATCATCAAGCATGCAAACCCATGCGGTGTCGCAACGGGTAATTCACTACCAGAAGCCTATGAGAAAGCGCTTAAATGTGATCCAGTTTCTGCGTTTGGCGGCATCGTTGCACTTAATCAAAAGTTAGACGCCGCCACTGCAAAAGAAATTATCAAAGTATTTACAGAGGTTATTATCGCACCTGATGCAAGCGATGACGCAAAAGAAATTATCGCAGCCAAGAAGAACCTTCGCCTTCTAACCACAGGCGGCCTTGCTGACCCGATGCAAGCAGCCAAAATGATAAAGTCTATTGCCGGTGGTTATCTGGTGCAAAACCGCGATATTGGTAATGTCACACTGAATGATTTAACAGTTGTCACCAAACGGCAACCAACCGAAGTAGAACTTTCCGATATGTTATTTGCCTTTAAGGTTGGAAAGCATGTGAAATCAAATGCCATTGTATATGTACGTGATGGTATGACTGTTGGAATTGGCGCGGGCCAGATGAACCGCAGAGATAGTTCACGAATTGCCGCAATCAGAGCTGGTGAAGCTGCGGAAATGGCAGGGGACACCATAAGCCTTGCAAAAGGGTCTGTTGTGGCATCAGATGCATTCTTTCCCTTCGCTGATGGCTTGCTTGCTGCTGCTGAGGCCGGAGCAACCGCAGTAATACAGCCAGGTGGTTCAATGAGAGATCAGGAAGTGATTGACGCCGCTAATGAGGCTGGACTTGCAATGGTCTTTACAGGCATGCGGCACTTCAAACACTAAACGCCCCCTAAGGGAAGTTTTAAGCGAACGACATAACTTCCCTTAAAGCCCGGACCCTATTATCAAGCTCTCTTTCTTTGTAAGGTAAAGGGTCAACCGCACCCCATACTGGGTTTGGCCAGGCTATATCATCCGAATAACGGGCAATAACGTGCACATGCAATTGTGGAACCATGTTACCCAGGGCAGCTATATTCATTTTATCCGCCTTGAATAATAACTGCATTTTCTCGCCAACATATGCCATTTCTTTTATCAACAACTGCTGATCATCGTAAGATAACTGATATATTTCCTGGATATCATTAACCTTGGGAACCATTATAGCCCACGGATAGTTAGCATCATGCATCAAAAGAATTTGGCATAACACTAAATCACCAAGAATTTCGCAATCCGCTGCGAGTCTGGCATGTAATTCAAAAGCTGACATTGCATTTCCATTGTAAGGTTTTCTTGAAACACGCAACTGAATTCATATCTATATAATGTAACAAAAAATCATGCGAGGAAAATAGAATGTCACGAAATACTGTCCCTTTTAAAATTACTGATAGCTATGAAGGGTTTGCTGAAAGTATCGGTTTGATGATTATCAAACGTGATGAAATCCGCCTGGACTTTGAAACACAAGATGCTCTTTTAGGCATGTTCAAATCAGGCGTCAAAAGCATCACTATCCCTTTTGATACGATCGATGAGATTGGCTTCAAAAAAAGTATCTGGGGCAACAAAATTGAACTCCGCCTTAACCGACTTGATCTCATCCGCACCATTCCTGGCCAAAACAGTGCAGAGATCACATTGTCAATTGCACGTAAGCATATTGATTTAGCGGGAGAAGCAATTCGCTCAGTTCAATTACGAATAGCCGAAACTGAATATGACGAAGCCTTACGCGCATGACGGCGAATATGCTTATTACCCAATAGGAGCCAAGATAATTTCTGGCAATAAGGTAATTAAAACAACCATTGCTGCAAGAATTAAAAAGAAAGGCAAACTTGCTTTTGCAATCTTGGCTATTGGTTCACCCGTAAGTCCCTGAACAACAAATAGATTGAAACCTATTGGCGGCGTAATCTGCGACATTTCAACCACAATTACTAAAAAGATACCAAACCAAACGGGATCAAACCCTGCCCCTGTGACTAAAGGTAAGGCAATTGGAAGTGTCATGACAATTATCGACAAGCCATCGAGAAACATGCCCAAAACCACGTAGAAGAGTAATAAAAAGAGGATTAATAGAAACGGCGATAGATCAAGCGATGCGATACCGGCAGCAATAGCCTGTGGTATTGTAAATATAGCCATTGCTTTTGAAAGGAAAAACGCTCCCGCAATAATCAACCCAATCATTGCCGAGGTTTTAACTGTGCCCATGAACGCATCTATAACCGAGGATACATTTAAACTTTTCTGAGCAAACGCAATTATAAAACTACCTAGCACACCAACAGTCGCAGCTTCACTTGGCCCAACTAACCCTGTATACATAGAACCAATAACTGCTAGAATTAACCCAAACACAGGCAATAGCCTTAGCGCTGATACCAGAATAGGTACATTTTCGCTCTCACTATCGTTTGGAACAACTTTAGGGCCAAGCGCAGGGTTCAAAGATAACCGGACCGCAATATAAAGAATATATGCACCTGCAAGCATGACACCTGGAATAACACCAGCTATAAAAAGATCGAGAATTGAAGTATTAGACAAAACACCATATATGATTAGTATCAAGCTAGGCGGAATTAAAAAACCAAGCGTTCCTGCACCACACAACGAACCAATCGACAAATTACGATCATACCCTCGCGCATCCAATTCATTTAACGTGATCCTGCCCACAGTTGCTGTAGTTGCGACCGAAGACCCTGAAACAGCCGCAAACATCGTACACCCAATAATATTAATATGTAATAGTTGGCCAGGGATTGGCCGCATAAAACGAGCGAGGGCTGTTACCATGTCACTTGCAACGCGTGTGCGAAACAAAATCTCACCCATCAAAATGAAAAGCGGCAGAGCAGCCAACTCAGGCGAATTAAGACCTCGCCAAATATCACCTGCCAGAAATGTAGCGACATCAATATCTCTAAACACCAATAGTGTACCAGTGCCTACAGCCATCAACGCCAAGCCAATCCAAACGCCAACGCCCAGCATCACACAAAGGAGAAAAACGCCGCTGACAACCACCCCAATCATGATTGTCCCTCAGACATGGCATCACTCCAAACAAAGCGTAAGGATTTGGCGGCTAAACCACACATAAATACAACAGGGCCCGACGCTACAAGCACTTGTGGTATCCATAGCGGTGTTTGACTCGGAAAATAAGATACAGTTCCTGCCGTAAATGTATCAAAAGCAAACCTAATAGCAGCAAACCCCCAATACCCAACAACAACAAGCGACAACATTCCAGCAAGAAGCTTTATAACCGCCTGAACATTACCGCTTAAAAATTCTTCCAGAAGTTTAACCCGGACATGTGTTCCATCTCTTAGTGCCTCTCCACTGCCCAAAAGTAAAACACCCGCCACAAGATAGCCGCTATATTCCACACTAAAACTGATACTCGTGCTAAATATATTCCGCATAATAATCTCGGCAGTTCCAAGAAGTAATAGCCCAGACAATAGAATAGCCGCTAAATATGCCGACCACAGGCAAACTCTATCCAAAACCTTTAGGATATATTGAATACTATTAGGCATCATTTCTCTATTTCTACCTCTAACGGAGGCCTGCCAGTTATTTTGAGATATCTCTCCAAAATTGGCTTACTCTCGGGTACGCGGTCAATAAATTCATACCACATTTCATGGGATACTGCCTTGATACTGTTAGATAATTCAGCACTCAATTGAACAGTTTTTATGCCATTATCAACGAGTATCTGGAGCTTTTCTTTATCATCTCTTGCTGATATTTCCCAAAACTTTGGTTCTAATTGTTTTGCAATAGTATCAATAGCGATCTGGTCAGGTTTTGGTATTTCTTCCCAGACATCTTTGTTAATTACCATCATATTGGAAATCCAATGATGATTTGTACGCAAAACGGTTGATACAAATTCCCAATATTTTTGTGCTGTCGCTGTTGATGTAGAGGTCAATACGCCGTCCAGAGTTCCAGCTGCAAGCGATGGTACTACATCAGCATAAGGCATTTGAATTGGCACCACTCCTAATCTATCCATCAATTCAGTGGTGTTTGCATCCAGTGTTCGAATTTTTAATGTCGATAGGTCTTCAAGTTTAGCGGGTGATACATCACTGAATAAATTTTGATTAGGCCAGGGAACTATGTAAAGAACTTTCAACCCATGTCTGGCATATGCCGCTTCAACAACTGGACGTAAAATTGAATATAGCGCTTTTAATTCATCCTGCGTATCAACCAAAAATGGTAGCGATTCAAACCCTAAGATTGGCTCACTACCAACTTGTTGAAAACCCGCCATTTCAGCCATCGGTACAATACCCGTGGATACAGCCCGTAGACTATCCGGCCCCTTAATACCGAGTATTGCACCCGGATGAACCGTTATCTGCACCCGGCCGTCTGTTAACCGTTTAACTTCATTTGCAAAATGGATAGCATTCTGAGTATGAAATTCACTCTCGGCCCAAGGTATTGATAAATCCAATTGCTTGGGCGCCCGATCAAAACTAGACGCCAAAACCAAAAAAGTCGCAATAATTGCTACAAATAAAGCAATCGCTATTAGATAAATCTTTAACGGATATACAAATGCCTTATCACTATCAGTTATCGATACACCAGAACTCATTCTATACTTTCTTTAATAGTATCTAGCACTGCCAGAGTGTAATTCTTTATGACGCAGAACGTCTAATGATATCCTGATAAAATCGAACTGAAAAAGCTAAATTAGCAATACTGATACGTTCATCTGTACCATGAATACGCTTTAGATCATCAGTTGTAACATAGTAGGGATTAAACCGATAAGTATTATCGGCAATAGACGCATAATGTTTGCTGTCTGTACCTACAACCGTTAAGGAAGGAACCACAGGTATCTCACCAAACACATCAATAATTGACGATTTAATATTTTTAAAACCATCCGTTTCAAAAGAAGACTGTTTGGTTGGCTCAGTACCTGTATTATCTGCGCTAATTGTAACCCGGTCATCGCCGATAATCATCTTTGCACGCAGCAGTACACTCTCTACACTATCGCGCGGATGAATACGAAAATTCACAAATGCTTCTGCTTTTTGGGGAAGAATATTGCTTTTCGTGCCGGCGTTGAAAATTGTAGGTGCTGTTGTCGTCCTAAGGCTCGCAGCAGTAACCCGGTTATCTCCCATCTGATCAACAACGAGGGATTCAAATGCCCATAAATTGGCTAAAACAACTTTCTGACTAAAAGGATAATCTGGCGCAAGTGTTTCCAACATTTCACGCACTGCGTCTGTCATTTCTAAAGGGAATTGGTTTTCGGTCAATTTACTCACTGCCTTTGAGACAATTGAAATGGCCGTATCCATTGAAGGTGTTGAAGAATGCCCGCCTGAAGCAGTTGCAGACAAACGCAGGGTTACAGACCCTTTTTCAGCAAGAGAAACCAAAGCAACAGGAATATCCAGCCCTGCAATAATACCATCAGCGACCCCGGACCCTTCATCAAGTGTCCATGCAAGGCGCACACCGCGTTCATCTAATACGTCAACAATTGCCTTCGCTCCCAAGACGCCGCCCAGTTCCTCATCATGTCCGAAAGCAAAATATATATCCCTTGATGGCCTAAAGTCTGACTTAATTAGCCGCTCAATCGTTTCCATCAATGTTATAACTGACATTTTATTATCAGAAGCACCGCGCCCCCAAACATGCCCTTCTTTTATTGTGCCAGCAAACGGAGGGTAGCTCCATTCCGTTGTTGTTGCAGCTTCTACCGGTACAACATCCATATGTGCTAAAAAAGCAATGGGTTTTCCAACCGCGCTATCTGTGCCTTGCCAATGATACAAAAGTGACGCAGGCCCGACAATTTCACGATTAAGAGTTTTATGAACATTAGGATATGTTTCAGTTAGAAACTGATGAAACCCATCGAATTCTGCTTTCGCCAATGGTGCTTCGTAAGAGGTACTGATTGTCTTATACCGAATTGCTTTTGCGAGATTTTCAGCAACTTCCAAACCCAAGGCATCACCGCTATCAACCTTGCTTATTTTTGATGGGTCTGTCGCATCCGGTAAAAATGCGGTTCGGATAAAAATTATCGAAAGAACAATCAAAAAAAGACCAGCAATTAATAGTCCATACCTCTTGGCCATCTCAGTCCTCTTTTATCTTCTTAATTTAAATTGTTTTACCCTTAAAGCGACAGACATCACTCACTTTACAGTTGGCGCATTCAGGTTTGCGCGCCTTACAAATATAACGGCCATGTAGAATAAGCCAATGATGTGCATCCACAGCAAATTCAGCAGGAATTGCTTTCATCAATTTCTTTTCAACAGCCAATACTGTTTTACCTGGCGCCAACCCTGTTCGGTTAGATACCCGGAATATATGAGTATCAACCGCACATGTCGGCTGACCAAACGCGAGATTTAAAACGACATTTGCCGTTTTACGCCCCACCCCCGGCAGTTTTTCCAGCGCTTCTCGTGTTTGAGGTACTTCAGAATTATGTTCAGCTACTAACATTTCACTTAAAGCCAAGACATTTTTAGCCTTGGCATTATAAAGGCCAATAGTTTTGACGTGCGCAGTGATACCACCCAACCCGAGCGCAGCCATTTTTTCGGGTGTTTCAGCAATTTGAAAGAGCTTTTTCGTGGCTTTATTAACACCATTATCAGTCGCCTGAGCGGATAACACAACAGCTACCAACAAAGTAAAATCGTTGACATAATCAAGTTCGCCTTCAGGATTTGGGTTATCATCCCGTAAACGCGAAAAAAAGGTTTGAATATCGGCTTTCTTCATAATTATGTATCTATTAGCGTTCGCTGAACGCGCTCTCTAACGAATTTCGAACTGGTCGGGCCAGATACGATAGCAAACTCTTTTCACCGGTTTTAATATCAGCCGTTAAAGTCATACCTGGTACGATACGGTTAGAATCTGGATCAGGGCCAACATGATCTTGTTCAAGCCTGATCAAAGTTTTAAAATATGGCCCAAACTCTGGATCATCATCAAACGTATCAGCGGAAACTCTATCTACCACACCATTAATACCGCCGTAACGGCCAAATTTATAACTATCAATTCTAACAAAAACTGAAACACCTACATCAATATGACCAACATCTTTTGGGGATAGCTTCACCTCGGCAACCAGGTTTTCATTTGAAGGAACAATATTCATCAATGTATCTCCGGCCCCAACCACTAAACCAGGCCTTTGAGCGACAAGGCCTGTTACAATACCATCGACACCAGCACGGATTGCTGTTCGTTCGAGGCGTTCTTCCAAAAGGTCGAGCCGCTCTTTTGCGGTTAGATACTCTGTATTAATACGACTTATATTCTCAAGCGCTTCATTAGATAACTCTTCATCAAGCTCAAGGCGAGTAGCCTGTGCATCAGCAAGCGCAGCTTGAGCGCGGCCAAGCGCTGTTTGTCTGGAAGCAAGTGAAGAATTAGCAACCGCTAACTGCTCTTGCGCTTGCAAGAGTGCGAGCCTGGAACCAGAACCACTACCAGCCAAGTCATCACGAATACGTACCGTTTTCTCAAGAATGGAAACCTGTTCTTCAAAACTGGCAGTTTCGCTTTGGATACCAGCAATCTCACGTTGACGCGCGCTAACCTGAGCATCAAGTGCTTCTCTTCTCGCCTTGCGATTAGTCACAGCACTATCAAAGACCGCTTGTTGGTCACTGGTGATATCCGCAAATGTAGTGGTGTAAACGCCGAAATCAGGCTCTCTTTCTTCCACAAACGCCCTTAATCGTTCCAGTTCAAGCGCCAAGCTGGCGGTGCGTGCAGCAGCAGAATTAAGCTCATTATTAAGCGCAGACGCATTAATGCGCATCAACACCTCACCGGCTTTAACTGCCTGCCCCTCTTGAACCAAAACCTCTTGAACCAATCCCCCCTCTAAATGCTGGATAGGTTCAACGCGTCCAACAGGCAAAACTTCACCCTGAGTGATTGCCTTTTCTGCGAAAGACGTAAATGAGGCCCAAATAATAAATACAATAACAACAGCCGTAATCAATTGTACTGCCAACCTGAGCGCACGGGGTGGGTCTGTTTCTTCTAGTTGAACAGCTCTGGTTAAAAGTTTTGCATCATCTCGGCTTAATGATTTTGCCAGATTAGTAGCTGTCCAGGAAACAGGTAGCTTTTCTGTCGTTTCTACCTTTTCAGCCATTTTCTTCTCCAATATATTTTATCATCATTATGACGCCATAACCTTATCTGGAGAGCCAATATCAGTAACCGTTCCCTGATTTAAAAGCACCAGTTTATCCGCCAAACGTAAGTGGCTAGGTCTGTGAGACACCATTACAATCGTTTTCTTATGCTTTAAACTTTTTAATGTCTCCATGAAAATAGCGTCACCCTTATCATCCAAGGCATGCGCGGGTTCATCCATTAAAAGCACTGGCGCATCAGCAATATAAGCACGCGCCAGTGACAGCCGCTGCCTCAGACCAGAATTCATTTGCCAAATATTTTGATCACCAACACGTGTTTCAAATCCATTTTGCAAGGCTTCAATATCTTCCAACACACCGGCCAACTCGCATGCTTCATACATTTCACTATTGCGCGCAGTTGGGTTACCTAACCGCAAGTTTTGGGCGATTGTACCGTGGAATAACTTAGTTTGCTGCGGCACATAACTCATAGCAGTTCTAAGTTCAGGCGGGGCAATTTGACGGATATCAACATCATCTAAAGTTACCTGCCCACCCTGCGGCGATTGAAGGCCCAGAAAAACACGCAATACAGAACTCTTACCTGACCCATTAGAGCCTGACACTGCCAGAAACTCGCCCGGTGCAACTTCAAAATTTACACCCAATAAGGCTGGTTCTGCTTGGGCATTATACCGCAAAGAAACCCTATTAAATCTCAAACCACCTTGCCAGGCGCGCACCACCCCTGAAGACTGCTTGGCCCTGCTTTGCTCCTCACGAATTTTCATCAGTGAATTAACCTGATCAACCGAAACTCTAATTTGTTCCGCTCGTGCGAAAGTAAGGAATAAGTTTTGAATAGGAGACAGCACCTTCCAAACCAATGCCATCGACGCGATTAATTCACCGATAGACAAAACACCCGTGATAGCTAAATTTACACCCAGCGCCAGCGTTGATAAACCAGCCGCAAACATAACTGACTGACCGATCGTTTGAAACAGAAACGATATCTGGGCAGTTGAATGGTGGGCCAGCGCACTATCAGCAGAGATATTACGGTATCTATCCGTCCATATATCTTCAACTGAAGCTTCCCGAATAGTGCGCATATTTGATATAGTTTCTACAAGGAAACTGTGTTTACGTGCTTTTACCTGACTGGCCCCTTTAACCGTTTCACGCAGCTTTGGTGCTAAAATAAACCATACAACGCCGTAAACGCCTATCATAACCAACGGAACAGATAAGAGCGGTAAAGCCAAAATACCGATAACTGCCAGAAAAATAACGACAAAGGGTAATTCAAGCCCAATGGTTACTAAGACACTGGTAAAAATATCCCGTAATGAATCAAAACTACGAACTTTGGCAACCTGATCACCCAGCGGCGCAGATTCTGTCATACTGGCAGGTAATCGAAGAATTTTCTGAAATGTACTAACAGCAACGATATGTTCAATTCTCGCCCCAATAAAAGCGATCAATCGGCTTCGCACCAGTTTAAGCGCCAAATCAAACCCAAGCACCAACAACATTCCAATACCGAGGCCTGCTAATATATTAGTAGCTCGTATGGGTATCACCTGATCATATACTGATAAGGTGAATAACGGGACAGCAAGGGCTAGTATGTTAATAAAAAATGTTAAAAATAAAAGCCGCCAGATCGCACTGTCAAATCGCCGTATAACTGCGACAAACCAATGCCCGTCATCAACAGGCTTAGGGGCTTTTTCCTGCGCTTTACTGTCAGGGTTCTCAATTAAATAAACGCGTGCCGGCTTATCAATGTTTTTCAGGACAACTTGTTGCCCGTCATCTCCGCTATATGCAGATACACCCTCAGTTTGTCGCTCCAGCAACACATAGGGTTTCTCACTTTCCATGATCATAATGCACGGAAAAAGCCGCTCATCTACCTCATTTAATGCCTTGATAGTTTTTAAATGACTATTAAATCCCAACGTCGCCAGCACATTGCGAAGATCAGAGATATCCAGAGAGTCGGCAAAATGCGGCAAGGATTCGAATAATTCGCGTAAATTCCCTCTCCAACCAAGCGCTTGAAGCACAGGAAATAAAAGGCCCGCAATCGGTGAATGTGCTTCAAACGATCCATAGCTTCCGCGTTCTAATGCACCTGCCAGATCATCAAAGCCTCCTGCTGAAAGCCTGGGGCCAGACCTTTTCCTTACTGTATCAACAGGCTTGTCTTGCGACGTTGCATCAGTCATGACGTTGACCCCTTATCATGTTGGGGTTCAGTTTTCGGTGGTATAGCTTGAGAATGAGAAGAAATATATGGCTCCAGTTTTCCTGCCCCCAGTACATACCGCCGATCCGCCATTGAAAGCATCGAAGGCCTGTATGTCACAAGAACGATACCGGTATCATCTCTCAAGCTATGAACCAAGCCTTTCAAAAGAGTTTCCCCGCTATGATCGAGAGAAGCATTTGCTTCGTCAAACAGGATAAACTTAGGATTAAGCGCCAATGCCCGCGCGATCACAATCCGCTGTGCAACACCACTGGGTAAGCTGTTCGCCGAGGCCTCACCGACCTGTGTGTCATACCCATCAGGCATACGCGCGAAAATAGCATCAAGCCCAAGTCTAGCGGCATATTCCAATGCAACATCAAGATGCTCACGCCCACGAAAGAACGTGAGGTTTTCAAGCACTGTTCCTTGCATCAAAATTGGTCGTTGCGGCAAATACGCGATCTGAGGCCTTACATAATCCATTGAAAATTCAGAGGCAGTTCGGTCATTAATTAATAACGAACCACTTTCCAGTTTCAAACGCCCCATCAGACTGTGCAGTAAAGCAGTTTTTCCCGATCCGTTATCCCCTTGAATCCCAATAATCTCACCGCGCTTTACTGATAAATTCAGATCCTCAAAAACAAACGGCATATCTTTATTAAAACGAAAGGCTGCATCTTTTAATTCTAGTGTATCAACCTCAACTTTCTCACCTGTAAACGTATCTTCTAAAGGTAAAGCATCAACTTCTGATAATTTTTGTTCAGCGACCAATACAGATTGATACTGAGTCCATAAAGAAAGTGCACGCATAACAGGCTGCACTGTACGACCCGACAGCAACATACATGCCGCTAACCCACCAACAGAGAGAGAGAACAAACTATCTTCAGCAGCAATAACACCGTAAGCGCCAACAGCAACAACCGAAACAAGAGTTGCCTGAGAGAAAAAACCACCAACCGCTTGACTGACAGAGGCCAACATAGTGACTTTATGCCCACTCTCCACACTGCTCACCATCAAACGCTCATATCGTCGTTGCATGAGGGCTTCCATTGCCAAGCCTTTTACAGTGTGAATACCCCCCAAGGTCTCAATTATAAAGTTATAACGCCTATCATCCCAAACACTTCGGCCTTCCACCGCCTGCTTAAGGCCTTTGGCAAGCCACATACCCACGATGAAAGCCAAAACCAACATAATTATTGGTACAATTACAATCACACCACCGATATAAAAAATCAGCCCGAGGAAAAGAAATACAAAAGGCAAATCCACCATCGCAAGCGAAGCTTGGCTTGCGTAAAAGTCCCTAATATTTTCAATGCTGGCAATCCGATCCAAATGTATGCCAGCTGGTATAGATTCAACTTTTTCCAAATTACTTTTGAGTAATCTGTTTAATGCTTTCGTGCCTGCTTGATGTTCATACCTAGCCCCCGCCCATCCAGCCAGCCACGATCGGCCAACCTTCAAAACAGTCTCAAATATCAAAACAACAAAGAGGCCAGCCAATAAATAAGAAAATGTATCCAATGCATTATTAGGGATAATACGGTCATAAACCTGTAAACTCAGCATGGGCAACCCGAGCGACAGAATATTGATGATAAATGAACATACAAGAATATCTACACGTGCCAAAGGCATGTAATATTTCCAAAGATCAGAGATATTGCTACCAAATTGCCCCGATTCGGTATCTTCAGGCATAAAACGAGCTTTTTTTTGCTTAAACATTAAAAGGCAACAACCCTGTCATCAAAAAAATCTGACACCTTATGATCAACATTTCACAATCGATACTCAAGAATTTTTAGTACAAAAATTACAAAAAATCATGATTCTTCAATACCTTTAAACCTATTTGAAGCATACTTATCACTATATGTCCAGCACCTATAATTTTCGTTAATTTCTATTAAAATTTTAGCTAACCTTTGCATTTTTTTTAACTCAATCTGATCAATAATAACTGTGAGCCAATTTAAACGAATTGGTTCTTGGTGAATTGGTTGTTCAGGCGGGTCGACAATTAATTCAAACACACAACTGATGAGTTTGCACCAATTAGAACGCAAGGAATGATATTGTGACCGACAAAGAAACAACACGCGAGACACAAAATACCGATCAAGCGCATGATGAGTTAGCGCTGTCGCGAGTTGACAATAATCAAAGCGAAAAAGCAAAGCTCGCAAGCAATATCGAGTTAGAGGGTTCCGATAACCTTACGGCACCCAACCTGCATACAGGTTCAACAACCTCTGGTGACGATTTTCAAACAACCGACTTAAACACCAACACACCATTTATTTCAGAAGATGCTGGCACAAATGCAAATGCTGATAATCATAACGCTAATAATCATGACAACGACACAGTTAATACAAGCACCCCTATTCAATCAACATCAGGCCCTACATCAACTCTACCAATTAATGACAGCGACCAAGGCTCAAATACTATAAATGCCGTAAATATCGACCTATCTGCAGATACTCAGGTCGTTTTGCCAGAAACAAACCCAGTCGACACAACCGAGGAAAATGCTTCAGATATCATTACGGGTGATGATATCCTCCGATCAGGCTTAACTGAAACCAATAATGAAACCAGTGAGCCACAGCCAGAAACAGAAACAACTGATCCAGCGCCAGAGGCCGAGACAACTGACCCAGAGCCAGAGGCAGAAACTACTGACCCAGCGCCAGAGGCCGAAACAACAGACCCAGCGCCAGAGGCAGAAACTACTGATCCAGAGCCAGAGGCGGAAACTACTGACCCAGCGCCTGAGGCCGAGACAACTGATCCAGCGCCAGAGGCCGAGACAACTGACCCAGAGCCAGAGGCCGAGACAACTGACCCAGAGCCAGAGGCCGAGACAACTGACCCAGAGCCAGAGGCAGAAACTACTGATCCAGCGCCAGAGGCGGAAACTACTGATCCAGCGCCAGAGGCGGAAACTACTGACCCAGCGCCTGAGGCAGAAACTACAGACCCAGAGCCTGAGGCGGAGACAACTGACCCAGAGCCTGAGGCGGAGACAACTGACCCAGAGCCTGAGGCGGAGACAACTGACCCAGAGCCTGAGGCGGAAACTACTGACCCAGAGCCTGAGGCGGAAACAACTGACCCAGAGCCCGAGGCGGAAACAACTGACCCAGAGCCCGAGGCGGAAACAACTGACCCAGAGCCCGAGGCGGAAACAACTGACCCAGAGCCCGAGGCACAGACTGATGATACATTAAACGTTAATATTTACGGCACAGGCCTAGATGGTAATGTTGTTAGTTTGAAGCACACGAAAAACGGTGTAGGTGTTGACACAGATGGTGATAGACTTAATCAGGTAGAATTTGATCCAACAACTGGTAACAGCGAAACTGTAGTCGTCGAACTAGACCGACTTGCAGAAGGCGTATCGTTTGAAGTAAGCAGGCTTTTTGAAGATGAAGGCCTAAATGGGTTCGATAATACTGACGAAACAGGCCAGTACACCCTAATAAGAGACGGTGAAGTTGTCGGTAGTGGTCAGTTTTCGGCAAATACTGGCAATAGTGGTGGGCGCTTCGGCGGTCAATCGAATGGTTCATACTCAATTCAATCTGAGGAAGCATTCGACAAAGTTGTATTCTCTGCCGTTGACTATACAAACGGGGCAGACTCTACAACAGAAGACACAAACAATGACGGCCTTGCCGATGATGGTTCATTTGACCATAAGGATGAAAATGGCAACGACGTTACAGTGCATGAAGGCCGGACAGAAAGTTCTGACTTTTTGATAAAAAGCGTTTCCTTTGATCTAGTTGACGAAAGTAATAGCGAAATTAACGATGCTCTAAGCGGCAATGTATTAGATTTAGATGATACATCAGCCGATTCTACAATCGGCGACGATTTTAATGCTATTCCTGAAAATACCAATTCAGAACAGCCAGAAGGTGATAATGTCGTAGAAACTACTGAAAATAACGACAGTGAAATACCAACAGCGACAGCCGATAGATCAAGTGACTCTGAAACAACTGATCCTGCTCCAGAGGCGGAAACTACTGACCCAGCGCCTGAAGCTGAGACAACTGATCCAGCGCCTGAAGCCGAAACAACTGATCCAGCGCCTGAGGCCGAAACAACAGACCCAGCGCCTGAGGCCGAAACAACTGATCCTGCTCCAGAGGCGGAAACATCTGACCCAGAGCCTGAGGCAGAGGCAACTGCCCCAGAGCCAGAGGCGGAGACAACTGACCCAGCGCCAGAGGCGGAGACAACTGACCCAGCGCCAGAGGCAGAAACATCTGACCCAGCGCCAGAGGCGGAAACATCTGATCCAGCGCCAGAGGCGGAAACATCTGATCCAGCGCCAGAGGCGGAAACTACTGACCCAGCGCCAGAGGCAGAAACAACTGACCCAGCGCCAGAGGCAGAAACTACTGACCCAGCGCCAGAGGCAGAAACAACTGACCCAGCGCCAGAGGCAGAAACTACTGACCCAGCGCCAGAGGCAGAAACAACTGACCCAGCGCCAGAGGCAGAAACAACTGACCCAGCGCCAGAGGCAGAAACAACTGATCCAGAGCCAGAGGCGGAAGCAACTGATCCAGAGCCTGAGGCGGAAGCAACTGATCCAGAGCCAGAGGCGGAAGCAACTGATCCAGAGCCAGAGGCGGAAACTACTGATCCAGCGCCAGAGGCGGAGACAACTGATCCAGAGCCAGAGGCGGAGACAACTGATCCAGCGCCAGAGGCGGAAACTACTGATCCAGAGCCAGAGGCGGAAACTACTGATCCAGCGCCTGAGGCGGAGACAACTGATCCAGAGCCTGAGGCGGAGACAACTGATCCAGAGCCTGAGGCAGAAACAACTGATCCAGCGCCTGAGGCGGAGACAACTGATCCAGAGCCTGAGGCAGAAACAACTGATCCAGCGCCTGAGGCAGAAACATCTGACCCAGCGCCTGAGGCGGAGACAACTAATTCTGAAACCGAAGAAGAAACGGTAAGCGCAACAGCCGCTATTTCGACTGAAGATAGCGATACAGAAGAAGAAAATGGCGAAACTACGGAACCCAAAACACTCTATGAAGAAGACTTCAATGATGGCAATTCTGATTTAACCGCAACCGAAGGTGAAAATGTTAACACAGATAGTCATGGAGTAACTGACGGGGCATATACATTCGATGGTACAACAAATCAGAGTGCACCTGACGGAGCCGTTACATTAACCAGTAGCGAAATTGACATTAGTGGTGAAACAGACCTGGCACTTAGTATTGATATCAGCGCTAGTGGTGGCCTGGAAGCTGGCGGCAGCGTAGCAGATTATGTGAATGTTTATGTAACTATAGACGGCAATCAACAACAGGTTGTTGATATAGACGGTTCACCAAATACTGACGGCTCCGTATCTGTTCAAGTTACAGGCCTTCCAGAAGGTGACGTCGCTGTAATTCAAGTAGAAGCAAAAACAACACTTTCAGGTGAGTCTTACACTGTCGATAACATCAAGTTGGAAAGTGGTATTGAAAGCACGTCAGAAACTGAAGGGTTACAATCATTTTCTGGTTATAATGGCGGCGAAGGCGATGACACTATCGTTGGGAGTGGCCACGGTGAAGAAATCAATAGTATGGCTGGTAACGATGTTGTATCTGCCGGAGGCGGTGATGACACGGTTGATGCTGGTGACGGTAATGACAAAGTAAACTCAGGTAGCGGCAACGATAGTGTTACGGCTGGTTCCGGGAATGATTATGTAAATAGTAGCTCAGGCAACGATACCGTTGATGCAGGGGATGGCGATGATACTATTGATGCAGGTTCCGGCAATGACAGCGTATCCGCTGGTGCCGGCAATGACCGTGTTAATGCAAGCTGGGGTAATGATACCGTTGATGCAGGGGACGGTGATGACACTGTTTACGCTGGTACTGGCCATGATAGTGTTTCGGCCGGCGACGGGGATGACCTTGTAAGCGCAAGTTATGGTAACGACACTGTTGATGGCGGTGATGGCAACGATACACTTATTGGTGGCAGCGGCGATGACGTGGTTGACGGCGGAGACGGTGATGACCGCATCCACGGCGGTAGCGGTGATGATACCCTCTCCGGAGGTGACGGCAATGACCTGTTCACATTTACCTCAGGCAGTGGCAATGACGTAGTTGATGGCGGCGCTGGCTGGACTGATAATATCGATGTTTCCTACCGTACTCACGGCTCCACTGATAGCTGGACTATTAGTCTTGATGACGGGTCTGAAATTGTTAGTCAGAACGACAATTACCTTGACCTGACACAAGATGCCTCAGGCACCATCGATTTTGATGATGGTAGTTCGATTGATTTTGAAGGTATTGAAAAAATAACTTGGTAGACTTCCTATCCACCAAGCTGCCGAAAGCTGATCTGGTACAAAGTGTCAGGTCAGCTTTTTGGTAAGTAATTGCACAATATTCATTAATCGCTCCAGATCTTGATCCGTCGATAGTCGGTGATCACCGCCAGGTACCAATGTGATATCAACATCACTGCCTGTTATCTTATCTGCAATAGTCAAGGCCGTCTGCCAGGGAACGTCTGCGTCTGCCAGACCCTGAATTAGCCGGACAGGAATATCCAAATGAATAGGGCCGTGCGCAACACGGTTTTGCCAGCCATCATCGATCAGAGCTTTAATAATTGTGTATGGTTCATCACCATACTCTGTAGGAATTTTCACGAAACCATTGCTCAAAATGGCGCGCCTTTGATCCTCGGAAAATTCCTCATGCCACATCCGAACAGTAAAATCAGGTGCCGCAGCAATGCCAACAAGTGCGGTAACTCTGGCCCTGCGCACCTTTGCTGCCAACAAAGAAATCCAGCCCCCCATCGACGAGCCAACTAATATTTGCGGGCCCTTTGCCAAATGGTCAATCACCGCCAGTGCATCCTTAAGCCACAAGCCAATTGTTCCGTCTTCAAACTTACCTGATGATTGACCGTGGCCTGCGTAATCAAATCGAATAAAGGAACGATTTTCGCGAAGACACATCGCCTCCAGAGCCAGCGCTTTCGACCCCTCCATATCACTCATAAAACCACCAAGGAAAACTACCCCTGGCGCCTGGCCGCAACCAACAGGAGTTTTATGATAAGCAATTCGTGTTCCATGATCAGTTTCTAAATACTGGGGTTCTAAATACTGGGGTTTCTGCATTTCCATCATCCATTCACAGGCCTTTTCGAGTAATCATGGCTTTGATGCCACAATCCAGTGCGTAAGTAATCAGAATTTATGCCTTTTTGCAGCAATTTACCGCGCGTCCCTTGACTCCAACCTCGCAGACAGTTAACCCGCTTCTATCTATGTTTTATTGTTAACAGGAAGCTATATCATGAGCGATACTAAAGTGGAAAATGCCCCGGTCAACCTGCGCCTGCCAGATGGTAGCGTTCGCACGTTTGATGGACCGGTGACGGGCACCACGCTCGCCATGGATATTGGCCCTGGTCTTGCCAAAGCAGCACTTGCGATCACTGTTGACGGCGACATGTGGGATTTATCACGCCCGATTGAAGCGGATGCTGACGTATCTATCATTACTAAACGTGATGAAGGTGGCCTTGAATTAATGCGCCACGACGCTGCCCATATTATGGCCGAAGCTGTGCAGGAATTGTTCCCTGGCACACAAGTAACCATTGGCCCCGTTATCGAAGACGGTTTCTTTTATGATTTCGCACGCGACAAACCTTTTTCAGAAGACGATCTGGAAGTGATTGAAAAACGCATGCACGAGATTGTTGCCCGTGATGAGGAAATCATTCGCGAAGTTTGGGACCGCGATGAAGCGATCAAGCATTTCAAATCTATCGGTGAAGAATACAAAGCAGAAATCATTTCTGACTTGCCAACCGGTGAAACAATTACCGTCTACCGCCAAGGTGAATGGATGGACCTTTGCCGTGGCCCACACCTACCTTCAACAGGCAAACTTGGCGAAGCGTTCAAACTGATGAAAGTCGCGGGCGCTTATTGGCGCGGCGATAGCAAAAACGAAATGCTCACACGCATTTACGGCACATGCTGGCGCGATAAAAAAGAGTTGAAGGGATATCTTCACCGACTTGAAGAAGCAGAAAAACGCGATCACCGCAAGCTTGGCCGCGAGATGGACCTGTTCCACCTACAGGAAGAAGCGCAAGGCTCTGTTTTCTGGCACCCACAAGGCTATAAAGTTTGGCTTCAGTTAGAAGCTTATATCCGTAACCGTTTGAACGGTGCCGGATATAACGAGATTAAAACACCACAGCTTTTAGACAGTAAGTTTTGGGAACAATCAGGGCACTGGTCCAAATTCAGGGAAAACATGTTTGTCGTCCCGGACGAGGTTCCTTCAACAGAAGAAGATGCACCAATCATTCCGGCAGACGCAAAATTGATGGCATTGAAACCAATGAATTGCCCTGCGCATGTTCAGGTTTTCAAGCAAGGCATCAAAAGTTACCGTGACCTGCCCATCCGCTTTGCGGAGTTTGGTTGTTGCCACCGGAACGAAGCACATGGTGCGCTTCACGGCCTGATGCGTGTTCGCCAAATGACGCAGGATGACGCTCATATCTTCTGCCGTGAAGACCAGATTACAGAAGAAAGCGTTGCTTTCTGCGCACTTTTATCATCAGTTTACCGTGACTTGGGCTTCCCTGAGTTTAAAGTTCTACTTGCCACACGCCCAGAGATGCGTGCAGGCGACGACGATGTTTGGGACCGCGCTGAACAAGGCCTTGAAAAAGCACTTAATCAAGCTGGCATTGACTTTGATTATGCGCCGGGCGAAGGGGCTTTTTACGGGCCCAAGCTTGAGTTCCACCTGTCTGATGCCATTGGCCGGACATGGCAATGTGGCACACTTCAGCTCGATTTCGTGCTACCTGAACGCCTGGACGCACATTATATCGGCGAAGACGGCGCCAAGCACCGCCCAGTTATGTTGCACCGTGCAATCCTTGGAACATTGGAACGCTTTCTCGGTATCATGATCGAGCATTATGCGGGGCGCCTGCCGCTTTGGCTCGCGCCGACACAGGCAGTTGTTGCAACAATTACAACAAGCACTGAAGAGTATGCACAGGCTGTTGTTGAAAAACTTGAAGCCGCTGGTCTTCGTGCAAAACTGGATAGCCGCAACGAGAAAATCAACTATAAGGTTCGTGAGCATAGCCATGCGAAAGTGCCAGCTATACTAGTTGTTGGCCAAAAAGAAGCGGACGAAAATAAAGTTAGTATTCGCCGTATTGGTAGCAAAGATCAAACCGTTATGGATCTTGATGAAGCGATTAAATCACTCGCACTTGAAGGTAAAATGCCTGACGGTAGTGCGGCTGATAACGAATAGATGACTAATATAGCGTCAAAAAGCCCTCGCCAGCAGGGCTTTAAGGCGCTATACTAAAGCTATTAATGGTTTTTGAAGAATAAGCTGATAAAACCACGCCATAATATGTTTAACAAACAATAGGAGACCGAACATAGGTAGAGGGCAATTTGCGGGTCCACCCAAACAGGAAGGACCACGCGTCAACGGATCAATTAGAGTGAATCAGGTTCGTTTAATAGGAGCAGAAGGTGAAAACCACGGTGTAGTATCAATTGACAAAGCTATTGGAATTGCAAAAGATTCCGGCCTAGATCTGGTTGAAATTTCACCAAATGCTGAACCCCCTGTATGTAAGGTTCTTGATTACGGCAAATACAAGTACGAGCAACAAAAGAAAGCCAACCTTGCTCGGAAAAAGCAGAAAACCCAAGACGTTAAAGAAATCAAGATGCGCCCCAATATTGATGTGCATGATTATAACGTGAAGCTTAAGAAAGTTCATCAGTTCATCGAAAACGGTGATAAAGTTAAGCTGACTATTCGTTTCCGTGGCCGTGAAATGGCACACCAGGAACTCGGCATGCAGGTTCTAAACCGTGTGGTTGAAGACGTTAAAGAAGATGCAAAAATCGAAGCACGCCCAAAACTGGAAGGCCGCCAGATGATTATGGTTGTTGCGCCAAAATAGTCGAAGCTATCAGATTTACAAATTATATGATGAAGCCGCACAGATAACTGACGCGGCTTTTTTATTGCATTCCAGAAATTAATCTTATAAATCACGCCTTTCTATCATCTAAACGTAAGGAGAAGAACAATGCCTACGTTCAAAAAATATACAAACCTGCCGTCCTTTTGAGGTTACGAGCAAACGCCGAAAATCATATCCATCTGAAACACATGTCAAACGCGGTGAACGGTATGTTCACGGCGATATTGAACTTGTTGAAAAACTTGGCCGCAATGACCCTTGCCCTTGCGGGTCAGGCCATCGGTTTCAAGCGATGCTGCATGAAAACAAAAAAATATGAAGGCGTAAACCGTCATCACTATTTTAGAAAGAAATAAGGCATCAAACCTATAACGATAGAACATGGCAGCATATTTTGCTGTCATGTTCAAAATATTCATGAAAATAGGGTGATATTCACGTATATTCATCTAGCATTCCCATCAAGACTTCTGAAGACTGTGCCTGCTTCCAAGAACAGAAGCGCATAAAAACAATGTGTTAGGAGACCAACATGAAGTTTGGCGATTATATAAGACAGAAGCGAGAGGCAAATGGTTGGACCCAGCCCGGGGCCGCGGCGAAGATGGATATCGAACAATCATACTTGTCAAAACTGGAAACAGGCAAGTCGTATCCCTCTGAGGATATTTTCAACAGATTATTAAAAACTTATGATATAGACGCGAGCGATTTAAGCCAATCTATCTTCTCGGCAGAGCTAGATAAACTTCGCGAAATAAAAGAAGTGCGTTCAGTAGTGTTAGAACGGCAGACAAATGAAATAAGGTTTACCCGAGGCTGGATGGTTGCAGGCCTAACTCTGTTAATGCTTGGGGGTGCATGTCTAGGCTTCGCAATAGCTGGAAATGGCCCAGCCAAAAGCCAGCAGGAATTTCGTTATAGATCATTAGGGGTTATTCTACCAGGTGAACCTCTTGATGTTTTTGATATTGTTCGAGAAAGCAGCCTTGAAATTAATAGTCACCCTGATGCAGAAAAATTACGGAAACTACAACAGGAAATGACTGAACGTATACGTGAAACCTTCGAGAGATCAAATAGATATAAAGGCGCAGAATATGTTAAACCAACCCTACACGGACAACGTCGTTTCCAACTATTTGATGATCGTGCCTACAAAATCGACTCGCCTCTAAAATGGCTTCTTGCACCAGCCTTAATGTTTCTTGCTGGAAGTTTTGGCTGTTTTTTCATCAGTTACCGCTGGAAATAAAAAGTAAAATTTCAGAACCCGATCTATTATAGAGCGGGTTTTTTATTGTTTAAATTACAGCACTCTTTAACGATATTAATGTAACAGATAGTGACTATTAGCTCGAGGATATTAGAGACGGGACCGAGATGATTAATACCCGACGTTGTAACCACATGTAACACGGAGTATATCAAGACCCATTATTATACCATCAGCCCAACATCTATTGTTCAGGCTGATACAAGGTTTGATCTGAACAAAACAGCCTATAGGCTAGTAACATTAAACCTTATCCAGACTATACCTGATAGTATGCAGATAAAAACCCAAGTGTATTGACTGCCGCGTGCCCGATAATTCCGGGCCAAAGATTACGCTTACATAATACATACGCTAATCCATAAATTAACCCACCAATGCCCGAGCCTATCATCCCTCTAATTCCATTTGGAAAGTGCCCAAGGCCAAAAATAAGGGCTGATATTATAATAGCAGCAATCCATGCGCTCTTTTTTCCACCCAAACGATCAGCTATATAATTCATCAAATAGCCTCGGATAACCAGCTCTTCACATACAACTACCATCCACATAATAGGCAATACCAACATCAATAACCCAGTATTGCCAGCTAACTGAGCCATCCTATTTGCATTTTGCCCTTCTACCCCCAAGATATTGAACAAGGGACTAAGCATTGCCGCACTACCAATTCGCGCAATTGCAAGCATGATCGCCACCACTATAACAATCAATATTACTTGCAAAGCCGGCTTACCCCAATCCGGATACTTTAAGCCAACGTCACTCAATTTCCGGCCGCTAGATATATGGGCAAACGTTAGCATGAGGGCAAAAACGATAAAGGGTACAGCGGTACCCATAATGGGTAGAAACTCATATATATGCCTAAAACTTTCAGACTCGCGGAGGGCAAGAAGAATAAAGAGGCACAGAAAACTCGTGCCATACATCAATTTCTGCCGGTTACTTTTTTGATCCATTACCGCACCTCACAAACTCAAAGATTAAAACGAGTGGAAGAACAGTAAAATTATCAAACTAGGCTTGATATCAATATCTTGCGGTAAATATAGAACATATGTCAGGGTATTTAATTGGACTTACAAGAGTTTACGAGAACAGGCTCATTTACAAAATCCGTTCGGTAACAATCATCAAGTAAAGAGCAATAACAAGCTTTGCCCTTCATTTTCCAGCGACTAACATCGATAAGCTCCCAAAACTGTGAGTTAGTATCTGTTTTCTTGATTTGGACAATTGCAATGGCGCTGCCATTGGGGAGAATTTTATTCGTCACACTATTAGTTAAGATAGACCCAACCTCTGCATGGCTTTCAGGCTTTACCAGCCATGATCGCCCTTCACCTTCAGGAATACAGCATTCAGTAAGAATTTCATATATGTCGCTGCTCTCGGCATCTTCATATGACATTGTAAAACTTTTCACAATCGCGGGGCCAACACCAACATTTTCAAGTAATATAGAAATTCTGTGTTCTTCATCTTCAAGATTATAATTACCACTCGATATCTGAAGATAAGGCCATGTTGCGGCCTTTACCTGTTTTTCTTCTGATTGCGCTTGCAAATACGTTGCATAAAAACTGGCACCTGAAATCAGAACAGCACATACAGCAATAACTAAATTGAGGGTGTCTTTGCTAATTCTTCTGCGATGTTCTGATTTTGCCATTATCGTTCTTTATACCCGTAGTTATCCCAGTATTGACCGAAGGTGCCGCGTGGCAAAGCTCAACTTGGCAACTGTTAATGTTCCTGCCGAGCGTAAATCATCAATCAAACGCTGCGCCCTGATGATTGAAGTTTGCTGAGCTGATTGCCAATCGGACGTTGCTTTCAAAGCAGGCTTTTTACCTGCACCCGCACAAACCCGTTTTACAAGTTCGGTTTGTTGATCAGCCAAGTCCTCTTTAAGCGACCGTATAGCAAGCACTTCCCAGTGATCATCGGGAACAATCCGGTCTGCCCGCTGACGTAACCAGTCAAAACCTAACATATCACCAAGAGCAAAATGAATTGTCGCAACAAAATCAACCTTCTTCTTCTCTGTTTCTGCAACAGCAATAATATCTGCACCAGAACTTAATACCTCAAACCCAGCAATGAATGTCGCCAATTTGTGGCTAACACCGGCATTTTTTAAAGACGACTTCCGTGTTTTAAACGCATCCTGGGCTGGTTTACTGAGTATTTCCTGTTTGATATCAAACAGTGCTTTCACTGGCGCTGCAAATCGATCTATCAAATCAATAATATTATAAGGTCGTGGAAGGTTTCTCAGAACCCATAAAACTTGATCTTTCAGCGAGTTCGATAATGAACGGTGCATATCATACTGAAGCGATGCATCTACTTTATAATCGAGTGCATTGACCGCATCCCACATATTTTGCAAATCGTAAATACCCCGAACGGCAACAAACGCGGCAACGATATCCTCAACACCAAGGCCAGTTTCTTCCTTCACTTCATAAACAAACGTCAAGCCACCCCAGTTAACAACCTCGTTTGCCAAAACAGTTGCAACAATTTCACGGCGCAAACGATGGCTCCGGATTTCATCAGGGAAACGTTCTCGTAGCGTACTCGGGAAACCCCATTCCAACTCTGGTTCAAGCACAGGATCGTCAATTAATTGACCTTTCATCAAAATATCTACAAGTGACATTTTTGCGTATGCAAGGAGTGTTGAAATTTCAGGCCTGCTTAGACCTTTTTCATTTGCTTCTAATTCCAGAAAACCTTCATCGGACGGTAAATTTTCAATTTCCCGCTTCAGGCCGCCGTCACGCTCTAGGGTACGGATAAGACCAAGATGATATTGCCTTGCGCTCACACTCTCTGCCTCAGCCAACGAAATCGCTTGTGTCTGTAAATAGTTATCTGAGAGGACAATGTCTGATACCTCACCGGTCATTTCAACCAATAAACTATCTCGCGCTTCCCGCGTCAGTTTTTTCTTGGATATAACATCCGTTAGGAGAATTTTGATATTCACCTCTTTATCAGAGCAATCCACACCAGCCGAATTATCAATAAAGTCTGTATTTGAACGACCACCCATACGTCCATATTCAATTCTGGCTTCTTGTGTCATACCCAAGTTACCGCCTTCACCAATAACCTTCACTTTAACTTCTGGCGCTGTTACCCGGAGTGGGTCATTGGCGCGGTCACCAGCATCGGCATCCGTTTCATGTGTCGACCGGATATAAGTGCCAATGCCACCAAACCACAACAGGTCTGCTTCTGCTTTCAAGATTGCATTGATGAGCACGTTCGGGGCCATTGCTTGCTCATCAGTTCCAAGCCAGGCTTGCATTTCAGGAGACAAGTCAATTGATTTCGCTGCACGGGAGAATATACCACCGCCCTTTGAAATAAGTTTAGCATTATAGTCTTCCCAGCTAGAGCGCGGCAAATCAAAGAGACGCTTGCGCTCTTTCCATTTGGCTTTGCTGTCGCCTGCTTCAGGGTCGATAAAAATATGCATATGGTTAAATGCAGCCTTCAAATGCAGCGTTTTTGAGAGCAACATACCGTTCCCAAATACGTCGCCAGCCATATCACCAACACCAACAACTGAGAAAACATCTTCCTGAACATTTACACCCATCTCCCGGAAATGACGTTGTACACTGATCCAGGCGCCTTTGGCTGTTATACCCATTTTCTTATGGTCATAACCGTTTGAACCACCCGATGCGAACGCGTCATCAAGCCAGAAGCCTTGTCCTTCAGAAATACCATTTGATATATCAGAGAATGTCGCCGTGCCTTTATCTGCGGCTACAACAAGATACGGGTCATCACTGTCTCGCCGCACGACTTCTTGTGGCGGTTTTACCTTACCTTTGACCAGGTTGTCTGTCACAGATAACAAACTGGATATAAAAGAGCGATAGGATGCGACCCCTTCGCCCATAAAGGCATCTCTGTCCATAGAAGGTGTCAATTGTTTCGGGAAAAACCCACCTTTTGCACCTTGTGGTACAATAACAGCATTTTTTACCTGTTGCGCTTTTACGAGCCCTAACACCTCAGTACGGAAATCTTCCCTACGGTCAGACCAGCGCAAGCCACCACGTGCAACCGGCCCACCTCTAAGGTGTACCCCTTCAACGCGCGGTGAATATACCCAGATTTCTGCATGCGGCCGGGGTAGCGGTGCCTCTTCGACTTCATTAGAACGAATTTTAAAGGCAAGCGCTCGTTCATCTGCGCCAACTTTAACACCTGTTTGATAGAAGTTTGTTCTAAGTGTTGACCGAATAACATTTACATACGCACGGAATATTCTATCCTGATCAAGGCTTGAAACGCTCTCCATTAATTTTTTAAGGTCACTAACAATCGTTTCAGCGATGCCTTCACGGTTATCACCGGAATATTCAGGATCAAACTGAACAGCAAACAATGCAACAAGCTGGCTGGCAATCTGGGGATGTTCAACCATACAATCAGCGATATAATCTGGCGAATACCCTAATCCAAGTTGCCTTAGATACTTACCATATGCTCGCAAAACAACAATCTCGTCCCAAGCCATAGCACTTGCAAGTACCAACTGATTAAAATCATCATCTTCAACTACATTTTTCCAAACCATAAGGAAAAGGTCTTCGATAACTGGTTTAATTCGCTCCATTGAAAACGCACAGCCACCTTCAAGTTCAAGTGCAAAATCATGGATATAACTGGGTAGTTTTGATCTAACTTCATATGAGTGTTCGCTTAAAACCCGAAACCCCATATTTTCCAACACCGGCATACAACTTGAGAGCGGAACCAGGCGGCAACCATGATGTATTTTAAGCCGGTATCTATTATCACCGTCACCAAGATGATGATAAAAATCAACCCGGAGGTCATCTGCTCCAGCCAGTTCTTCCAATTTTGCAATATCATACGCTGCCTGTGCTGGCGTAAAGGCCGCACGGTAAGCGACAGAAAAGCGACCACGATAATCATGATTTAATTGATTTCCGTGCTCTTCGCCGTAACGAGCCACAAGGTCAAAGTGAAGACGGTCAGACCACCCCTGTGCCGCTTCTGCAATCTGTTGATTGATATCGCCTTCATCAACATTAGGCACCTGCCCCGGCTTTGTCCGGATGATAAAATGCCAACGAGCAAGAGATTCCTCACTCAGCATGGCATAATAAACCGATACTTCACCGTTGAAGGCTTCGCATAAAATACGGGCTGCCGCAGAACGCAAACTTGAATTATAATTTTCACGGGGAACGTAAACCAACGCTGAAACAAAGCGCTCAAATTTATCTTTACGAATAAAAGCACGTGGCCGAGGGCGCTCTGTAAGCTGCAAAATACCCATAGCAGTTTCAAATAAATTGTCTTCTGCAATCTGGAAAAGTTCATCCCGGGGGAACGTTTCCATAATATGAGCGATGGCTTTGCCTGCATGGCTTTTCTCTGCAAAGCCACTACGGGATTGAATGTTGGCTACTTTAGTTCGTAAAAGCGGAACATCATGTGCAAATTGACTATATGATAATGACGTGAACAAACCGACAAAACGGCGTTCGCCAATAGCCTTACCATCGGCGTCAAAGATTTTAACGCCGATATAATCAAGATGCGAAACGCGGTGAACTGTCGATTTCACATTGGCCTTGGTTATGATAACTGGCTCAGGCTGGGCAAGGAAATGACGAATTTCATCTGACATGGGTGTCAAACCGTCACGGTTACGCAGAACATTTCTATCAACGTCTCTCAATATACCGAGCCCAGAACCATCAACCTGAGTAAACTTGAAAGACTTTTTCTGAGAATCAAAACGATATTCACGGAACCCAAGGAAGGTAAAATGATCGGCCCCTAACCACCGCAGGAACCTAATCGCCTCATCAACTTCTTCATTATCAATCGGTGGCGGATTAACGGTTAAAGAAGCAACTGTTTCATCGATTTTAGCGAGCATACCCCGCCAGTCGCTTACCGCTGAGCGAACATCGCCCAAAATTGATTTAATCACCCCTTCATGCTCTTTGATCTGTGCTTTATCAGAAACAGTATCAATTTCAATGAACATAAAGGATTCGCGGACTTCATCCCCGTCAACTTTAACACGCGCGCCTTTCTTATCCCTGATCGTAGATAAGATAGGGTGATGCATCATATGAATTCGACTTTTAAGCGTTGATGTTAGGCCCCCTGTAATCGAATCAACCAAAAACGGCATATCGTCAGTGATAATCATCAACACACTATGATGACTAGTCCACCCTTCCTTAGGGAAACGTGGATTGATAACTTTTACAATCGGCTTACCAAGAGTGCGCTTGGAAGATGCTTCCCAAAAACCTTTTGTAATAGCAAACAAAGACATCGGCTCACGATCAAAAAAGTCATCAGGCGTTGAAACCGAGAGAAAATCCTCCATAAAAGTTAGGAATGCCTTAAGCTTATCCCCTTTCAAACTCTCGTTTGCCAATTGGGAAATTTCTGCTAATGCCTGTTTTCTATGTTCATTATTAGTCACTGTGAATGCCTTTTCACTTTTGAATATCTGTAAAATTTAATTTAGGTCCAACTTTGCTGCTTCTCGCCTGATGGCAGCATCTAACGTTTCGCCACTAACATCTGTTGGTCCGAGAAGGTCATATTGGCCTTCTGATTTTTTCCGGGCCAAAATCAATATAAACTCGTCTGTATTTTGGGTTTCAGTCAGCTGAACTTGAGCGATAGCCTTTGAACGGCGAACAATATCTAAAGCCTTTTCCTGTCGGTCGAATGCTTTATTCCCGCTTTCGCCGCGCTTGGCAGCTCGTTCCGCTTTTACACATCCTTTAATACCACCAGGCTGATTGATTAAAAACTCATCAAACTCATCGACCAGAACACCTTGCCTTAATGCCCACGCAAGTGCTGAAGCATACTCGGTTAACCTGGTTTTATCGTAAGTCTTGCCAAAGGTTAGTTTTAAAAGGGGTGTAAAGGGCGCACGTTCCTGAATTTTTAACCCATGAGAATTGAGGATTGCTTTATAGTGCTCACTATTATTTTTCGATTCAAAATATAGCGTGTAAACCCGACCTAATGCTCGGTACAAGCTTTCCCGCGAACTACCGTCAGGGTGCACAATAGTATCAGCAAAACCCTGAACCTGAATCAGTTGATTTTCAAACATCGAATCAGAGCTTTGCGAAAGCTGCGGCGCTAACTCAGTCTCGTTTTCAACTTTCCCCACCTCATCAATCGGGATAATAACATCAGGTACTCTGTTTCTGAAATTTGCAACCACAAGAACAAAGTGAACGTGATCCTGGCCATCACCGTACCGTACAAATGGAAGAAGAATACCGCGGCAATCTGTCAGATCTTCAATAAATTCAAACTCTACGGCTCTGTATTGGCCCTGCTCATCGCTAAGCTGATCAACAAGAGCAGCAGCAAATGAGGCATGAGGAAATGCGGAAAGCGGCGCACCAACCATAGCCGGAGCATCGATCAGTTGATCAACACGGTCACCAATAAACCGGATAATCCCTCCACGATTGCTGGAAACATCAAGTAATAGGCAATTCTCTTTAAACGGATCCAAGTCACTTGACTTGAGATCCTCAAAGTCAGGGAACTGCCGTTCTCCCCTTAGGTTTTCCCAATAATCAAAAGCACGTAGATGCAATCGTCGTTCACGCATGACCGGATTGCCACGTTGTGGGTCATTGTCAGAATTTGTCTCTTCACTCATTCTCAAATATTCCTTTAACTTTTTCAGCTTAAGGATTTACTTCTGCTAATCATCTAATACATACTCGAGACAACTATAACAATAAAGACAACTTTTTACTAAATCGTTACCAAATTCCACTGCTAATATCACAGCAATTTTCACTAAGGTTCACGAAAGATGCAGGAAACATTTGTCAGCGGCACGAAGCCAGTCTATTTTACGTTCAACTCGTTAAGAAAATAATAGTGTGGGAGAGTCACCACAATGCCAATCAAGCGGTGGGAAAGTCTGACCTCGATGTTTTTCGAGCAAGCAGAAGTCAATGCAGAAAAAGATTTTTTATTCAGTAAACAAGATAAAGAGTGGCACGGACAATCATGGAAATCCGTCGCAGAAAAAGTAGGTAAACTTGCTACTGCCCTTCAAAATCTTGGCGTCAAAAGAGGCGATCGGGTGGTTTTGGTTAGCGAGAACAGGCCTGAATGGCTCATTGCTGACTTGGCGATAATGGCTACAGGCGCCATTTCGGTTCCAACCTACACCACATATACAGCCAGAGATTATCTTCATATAATTGATAATAGCCGAGCATCACTTGCTATTATTTCTACCAAAGGGCTTGCGAACACATTTCTAAAAGCTGCTCATCAATCGGACGAATTAAAAAATGCGATCATTATTGATGACTTTAAGCTGGAGCAGGGACTGAATGTAGAAGTCCATTGCTGGGGCGCATTGCTGGAGAACTCCGAACCAACTTTGGAAACATGGCAAGCGGAAGCAAAAGCAATTGACCGCGATGATATTGCATGCCTGATCTACACAAGCGGTACAGGCGGGGCCCCAAAAGGTGTAAAAATACACCACGGTGCTATTTTGCATAACTGTGAAGGCGCTACTAAAATTATTGAACACATCGGACTGAAAAATAATGTGTTTCTGTCCTTTTTACCCTTAAGTCACGCATACGAGCATACAGCTGGCCAGTTCTTACCCATCGCGCTCGGCGCGCAGATTTGGTATGCAGAAGGCATCGAAAAACTAGCGAGCAATATGGAAGAAGCCGCCCCAACAATTATGGTTGTGGTGCCCAGACTCTTTGAAATGCTGCGCACACGCCTGACACGGCAGATGGAAAAAGAGAGTAAGCTGAAACAGAAGCTCTTTAATCGATGCATCGAGCTCGGCACCAAAAAAGCAAAAGGCGAAGAAAAGCTTAGCATTTTAGAAACTATCCTTAATAGCTTTCTTAATTTTACTGTACGCAGGAAAGTTCAGAAAAAATTTGGCGGGAAAGTTAAAGCGCTCGTCTCGGGCGGCGCCCCTTTATCACCTGACGTTGGGTATTTCTTCACGGCTCTTGGGCTACCCTTACTTCAAGGGTATGGTCAAACTGAGTCAGGGCCTGTCGTCTCCGTGAACCCACCAGGTGCCGCTCGCATGCACACTGTTGGGAAAATACTCGACGAAACAACTGTAAAGATCGCAGATGACGGTGAAATTCTTATCCGCGGTGAACTTGTCATGAAGGGGTATTGGCAAAACGACGCGGCAACCGAAAAAACGATTATTGATAACTGGCTCCATACCGGCGACATTGGTAAAATTGAAGACGGTTATTTAGAAATTACCGACAGGAAAAAAGATATTCTCGTCAATGATAAAGGCGATAATATCTCCCCTCAGCGGATCGAAGGTTTGCTTGCGTTAGAAACCGAAATCGCGCAAGCAATGGTTTACGGCGACAGAAAACCACACTTGGTAGGTTTGATAGTGCCAGATAATGAATGGTTAGTCGAATGGGCTAAACAAAACAACAAACCAGTACGGCTATCTGAATTAGCAGACGACCCCGACCTGAAAAAGGCGCTTGCCAAAGCGGTTGACAGAATAAACAATCGTTTGGCGAATGTTGAAAAAATTCGAAAATTCACAATTGCTAATGAGCAATTTTCAATTGAAAATGAACAAATGACTCCGACGCTAAAAGTTCGCAGACATGCGGTTAATAGTGTTTATGGGGGCCAACTAGAGGCACTCTATTAAAATAATCGCTCAGGTTTTACCATGCACATATGTGCAAAGTTCTATGATATTTTATTGCCTTAAGTAAATAAGGACTATTTTTATCGTGTGGATAAACCAACATAAAGTGCTGTTAGTTAACCTGCGGTTCAGATAACTCCACGCTTTATTCAAGTTGGTCTATAGTTAGAGGGTCGAGTATAATGTTGAAATACGTTAATGTATTGAAACTGATTGCAACATGTTTTTGTGTAGCCATTGCAAACTGGAATGTTGTTACCGCAAACGATGTTATTATTACAGTTACTGATCAAACTGGCGAAAACCTGGAAGGTGCTGTTGTATATGTTGAGCGTATTGATGGAAAACCCATTAAGCAACAGCGCGATGAAAGCATAAAAATTATCGACCAGAAAGGCGAAGCATTTTTTCCATTCGTCACAGCGCTGAGCCTAGGCGACAAATTGGAGTTTCACAATACTGATCCAATTACACACCATGTATATTCATTTTCAAAAGTAAAACCCATCAACATTATAGTTCCTGCTCGTCAAAACTCTGAGGCGTTTACATTTGATGCACAAGGTGTTGTTGCGCTAGGTTGTAACATCCATGACCATATGGCAGCCTTTATATATATTGCTCCGTCGCCAATCAAAGCAGTTAGCGACAAAAACGGTAAAGTAATCTTCGCAAACCTGCCTAAAGGCGATTATACAGTATCCTATTGGCACCACCGTGTGCCCCGATCAAAAACAAAAAGCCAACAGGTTTCAGTTCACGGTAATACAGACGTTAATATATAAATGTCTATCCGCAGAGAAAACCGAGGCTCAAAAAGCAGACGAAGAGATGAGCGGCCATATTAATGTGTAATCTCAGCCACCGTTCAAAACTGATACTGTTTACAGGAATATTGCTTGCTATCGTGCAAGCAATAAACTTTTTAACAGTTGCCAGCTCCACCCGTCAGCGCATCCTTGAAAACGCAGAAGAAGACCTGCGACTAGCACAGTTAAATGTTGAACGTTTCGTCAACCATACTGCCATTTTGGCATCTAATACCAGCGCCGTATCCTTGCGCGACTTTGCGATTAAACAATATTTGGCCGACCCTAAAACCGACCTTGCAACCAAAACATCCGTCATCAACAATGTTACAAACCGAATTCAGACTGACTGGAGTGCATATTTAACGCTTGACCTGGATACAGAAATAACAACTTACAATGCCCCAATACCTGAAAACTCACCTTTTCCATTTGTTAGCTTAATCGATCAGGCAGAGTTGGCAAATGATGGCACAACATACGGCGTGGGTTTAGTCGGTGACACTGCACATTTATTAACACTTGTAGCCGTCGACACCCCCAGAACCATTGGCTACTTTGTAGGTGGTTTTACTCTTGATTATAAATTCATCGAAAATGTATCACAACAAATGTCGATCAATGTAAAAGCGGCTCTGGTTGTGCCTGCCACACAGCAAGTGATCGAAAGTCAGATTGCAGATGGTGACATTACTGAGATGCTGAATTTATCCTCGGCTAACGAAGTAAACTCTCAAGTAATTCAGCAAATAACATCAAATGGCATCAAATATGCTGTAGCCTATTTACCTCTTCCAGAAGCAGGGGATGACGAACCAAAAATTTATTTACTCTTATCATATTCTCTAGACAATGCCTTAGATCAGGAAAGCACTCTATTTACATCACTGGCGATATTATTAATTGGCGCATTATTACTTGCTGTTTTAGGGGCTGTTTTCTTTTCAGCCGGCCTTAGTAAGCCCATCACCAACCTTACTGTGCTTGCCAGACGCGTCCAGGAAGGCGACTATTCAGCAGTACCGCATGATGTGCGTAAAGACGAGTTTGGTGAATTATCTCTATCTTTTGCAACCATGATATCACGCATCCAAAAGCGCGAAGCCGAATTATCATACCGTGTAAAATATGATGCAAACACTGGCCTGACCAACAGAAGCGAGTTTTTGAGCCGATTAGAAAAATTATTTTCTGAAAAGCCAAAAACTTACTCAATAACAGTTATTCAGATATCAACTATTCGTCAGGTAAACTATATACTTGGTAATGATATTGCACGCGACGTAACGTCAATGGTTGCAGCCCGGCTTAAAAAACTACCCAACGGAATAGAGTGCTCCCGCCTCGGTGATACATTGTTTGCTGTTATGCATAACCGTGATCAAATCACCACACAGATAATTCAGGATACTCTATCTATACCACTTACCCATGATGACTATGAAATAGATATCAATTTTACAGTTGGCGTGTCTGAAAACGACCAACACACATCACCCGAAGTGGCATTACAACGGGCGAGAGCAGCCTTATACCGCGCGGAAGAAAACAACATTGAAATCGCCGAGTATGACCCGGAAAAAGATGAACCTAACGAAGACTCGTTGACCCTGATGGGTGAAATGCGCCGTGGCCTGCAGGCTGATGAATTCCAATTATATGTCCAACCTAAAATAGACATAAAAAGCGGGAAAACCGTTCAAGCGGAAGGGCTTATTCGCTGGTTCCACCCCACAAGGGGCTTCATGCCACCGGACCAATTTGTTTTAATTGCGGAACAAACAGGCAAGATTCATTTGTTAACAAGTTGGGTATTGGTTAGAGCATGTGAAATTGTTAAAAACTGGCGCGATAATAATATTGATACACGGCTTGCTATCAATCTTTCCGTTAAGGACCTAACCGATGGCACACTACCTGGGCGATTTACCAATTTGTTGAAAAAATATAACCTGCGAGCTGAAGACTTTATCATGGAGATCACAGAAAGTGCTCTGATGGAAGATCCGGCTCAGGCACTGCGCGTCTTAAACCACCTAAGAGATATCAAAGTTGATTTATCCATTGATGACTTTGGAACTGGTTACTCTTCCCTTGAATATCTGCGGGAATTACCTGTTAACGAGATTAAAATTGATCGTTCATTCATTCAACATTTACCAGAAAATAATGATGATAAAGTGATTGTAAAAGCAGCTATTGATTTAGCGCATGGGTTAGGTATGAAGGTTACGGCTGAAGGTGTAGAAGATGGTGATACACTGGATATTTTACATCAATTAGGTTGCGATACTGCACAAGGATATCATATTAGCAAACCAGTCAACGAAACTGATTTCAATAACTTTATGAATATCAGTAAATATGGAATTTCACAGTCTAAATCATAAGTAGGTGGAAACTATACATGAGCAAGAGGTCGCAAAAACTTCGAATTGCGTGTTCGGCTGGAATTTTATACCTGTCCTCATCGGTTTTATACGCGGATGATTTTAAACCATTTTTTGATATTTCTGGTCTTGCTGACGCAAAATTAACTTTTGGCGACACTGAATTAAGCACTTTCGACGGTGGCTTTGGTAAAACGCGTGAAGGGGACGGCACCAATTTTCGAATAAGCCAGATTGCTCTTATTGGCTTTGCCCAACTGACTCCAAGCTTATCAGCAGTAGCGCATGTTCAACATAATCCAGATCTGGATAGTGAAGTTGATGTTTTTGAAGCTTTCCTTCGTTACCGCCCTGTTTCAACCGGTCGAATACGATATACCGCTAAATTAGGAGCTATGATTCCTCACGTTTCGGCTGAAAATAAAGGACGAGCATGGTCAAACCTGTTCACGTTGACAAATTCCGCTGCAAATACGTGGATCGCAGAAGAAGTTAGGCCAATTGGGTTAGATGTATCAGCTGAATGGCGCGGCGATACATTTGATGCAGAAATTGGGGCCACTCTGTTTATTAATAATGATAATTCAGGCGCAGGGTTAGCGCTAAGGGGCTTTGTATTAAATGATCAAACCGTCGGCATTTTCGGCGAACTCAGAATACCAGATGTTGGATTGCGTGTTGGACAGACCCGGGACCCTTTTAGAGAAGGAGACGACAGACCCGGATTTGCCATTTCTGCGAGACTTACAAGTCAAGATTACGGTGAATTTTTAGCATATTATTCTGACAACCGTGCCACCGCTGGCGATTTTTTTAATGATAATGACCGCGCATGGGATACCCGCTTTTTAACAGCATCTTATAATCATGACTTGCCAGGAGGTATTTTTGTAAACCTGCAAGGACTAATCGGAACCGCAGAAACCATTGCGATGGGTGGACCTCTTGGAACAAACTTTTCAACTGTTTCATTATTATTTGCAAAGGAGTTTTCCGATCTACAGGTCGCAGTTAGAGGAGAATTGTTTGATCAAAACGACACCTCCAATTGCCCATGCCCATTCCTCGGAGAAGACGGCGAAGCCTTAACTATTGCCGCAACATACAGACTGGGAGACCATCATCGTTTTATCGGGGAATACCTTCATGTCAGTTCCGACAGGGAAGGAGCGACATCAAACCAACCGGCAACCTTCAACGAAAATATATTCCAATTGGCGTACCGGTTAGTATTCTAAGAATTAAATCAGAGATTATTCAAAATATACCATACACTGCCGTGATAGGGCACAAAGGCGGCCATCTTCAGTAAATATATATCCTGATTGCTGAGAGTACCCATTTGCCGCTGCGTCCAAATTAAAATCCAGATAAAACCAATCAGTATCAACATCACAAGGCGGCAATAAAAATTCCAATGACCAACTAAGCGAACTTACCCGAACAGGGCTAGTATAATGCGACATCATAATTGGCGGTGGAAAATCACAAATCGAAATAATTTTCTCAACAGGATAGTCACTTACATCCGAGCCATGCCTAACCCAAAGACCCAAGCGGCGATCTTTATTACCTGTTAAAGGGATACCGCCACCTGTCCAGTGACAATCAAAATTTGTCAAAAACGGCGGCATCATTGAATTAGCTATTAACGGTGGAACACTCTCTCGTGGCTCAGGATTAAAAGGGAAACACGGTTCCACGCACTTCGTGTCTCTACTGGAGCCAAACAGTGCTATCGACTGGAAACTGGTTTGGCCCCCAGACCTTACATCAGCAGCCATATGCGTTACATTCTTACCACTTCGAACAAGCTTGGGGATAATTTGACAGTGACCAGGGGCGACTGGCGCCACAAAGGACCCCATAAACGACCGAATAGGGGGTGCATCATCACCGACCATCTTACACATTGCGGAAGCAGCTACCGCACCAATCAATCCTCCGTAAGCAGCACGGCCTTGTGACCACCCTTCAGGTATAGTGACTTCAAGCCCGTTGTTATCATTTGCGTCATCGAAAATTTCTTGGATCGACTGCATCAACTATATCCCTTGAAATAATGCAATACATTAATATAATTAATAGTGTTAATAGAATGTTAGGGCAGGGTAAACTAAAAATATAACATAATAAGTATTCGTCATATCTATCGCTAGATTATCAAAAATATATCCTACTAACTACCTGAGACTAAATAAAATCTCGCAAGCTTCCCTTTTTTCTGCCACAAGCATGTTATAATATTCATTTTCTTCAAACACGACTGGAGACAATATGCCAATTTTTGTCCATAATAATGACCTGCCAGATACTTTAGATTTTGGTAACACTGTCGCAGTGGACAGCGAAACAATGGGCTTAAACCCACATCGTGACCGATTATGTGTGGTCCAGTTATCTGCGGGGGATGGTAATGCTCATTTAGTGAAATTTGATGGCAATTCATATCATGCCCCTAATTTGAAAAAACTAATGGCTGATGAGACGGTTACAAAGCTATTCCATTTTGCTCGGTTTGATATTGCTGTTCTGTCTCACTATCTAGATGTTCAGGTTAACCCGATTTACTGTACAAAAATTGCTTCTAAACTCGTCCGCACATATACTGACAGACATGGGCTCAAAGACCTTTGCAGAGAGCTAGCTGGAATAGAGCTAGACAAACAACAACAGAGTAGCGACTGGGGCGGACCTACGTTAAGCAAAGCGCAACAAGAATACGCAGCATCTGACGTTCTGTATCTCCATACATTAAAAGAAAAACTGGATATTATGTTAGAGCGCGAAAACAGAACTTTGGAAGCAAAAGCAGCCTTTGAGTTTTTACCGACACGGGCAAATCTGGATTTGATGGGTTTTAATTCACTGGATATTTTTTCACACTAACCAGACAAAGAACAGATAAACGATTATGGCCGACACATCCACACAGCATTATGATAGCGAAGAGCGAGCACGCAGTGACGCTCGTAATGCGTTGTTACCAAGACAAACGGTCATAGAAAGTATCAAATGGGACAAATTTGTCTCTTTTATGCGGATTACATTACCCATTGTTGCTCTATTTCTTGGTATAGTTACTCTATTATGGCCCTTCATCAATGAAAAAGAAGTCAGCTTCACACTATCAAAAGATGATGTTACTCAAGGCGATGGCAGCGTTCGCATGACAAACCTACAATATGTAGGTACCGATAATGACAATCGTTTATTTACCGTCACAGCTGATAATGGCGAGCAAGACGATCCCAATGCAGAGCGTGTTAAATTATCAGGTATAACAGCAGAAATGGAAATCGAACCCGACGTTCCAGCAACTGTTAACGCACGAACCGGCATCTACCGAATGAAGGATCGGACATTATCCCTGATTGGGGGTGTCCATCTTGAAACCCGTAATGGTTATACCCTCGATATGTTAGGTGCTGACGTTGATCTCAAAACACGGTCCGCAGAAGGACAGGGTTCCATACGCGGCACATCTGATTTGGGGGACATTCGCGCAAATCGAATGACTATTCAGGTCACAGAGCAAATAGGCCTATTTGAGGGCGGCGTTAAAATGCGTATAATCCCCCAGAGACCAATAAAGAAACAAACTTCACAAGCTACCAAGCCAAATTCAGGAAGCTAAAATATGATCCGCATAGCTGTTTTTCTATTTATCACGATATTTTCAGCCTCTGTTCTCGGGTTTACTGTGAACGCTCAGTCAGACCTAAAAGATCATGATACATATCAACCACTTGATATTGATGCTGAACGATTTGAGTTACGGCAACGCGACGGCCAAGCCGTCTTTTCAGGCACCGTAAAAGTAACGCAAGGCAAGCTGATACTCTCTTCTGATTCGTTAACTGTCTTCTATGCATCCTCCAGCAAAAATACCAACCCATCCATCGATAGGCTGGATGCCCGAGGCGGTGTTAAGTTATTCTCTTCCACCGAACAGGTCGTGAGTGACTGGAGTGTTTACGACGTTAATCGGCGCCTTGTTACCTTTGGGGGCAATGTTATCCTTACACAAGGTGACAATACTTTAAACGGCGAAAGGTTAGAGCTTGATCTTGTAAGCGGCCTTACCAAACTCGATGGGGAAAGCGGTAAAAACAATGGCCGGGTTAGTGGGACCTTTAACGTTCCTGAGAATGACAAAAGCAATCAATAAAGCTTTTTGCAGTGCCTTCCGGATTAGGCATTAAGAAAATTGTCAAAATTTTATCATTTTAACTAGCTGTTAACCATTATTGGTGGTTTATTGGTATTACGCATGCATAAAATGAGCCAAAGTATATTTTGATTATTTTAATTTCAGCTATAGCCACAAAAAATTAGTAAGAATCATAAATGAACAACACTTCACATAGTACAAAAACTTCGGCAAATGATGAGCAACCTATTAAGAATGCCAAGCATAATAAAATAGAAGGCTTACAGGTCGATAGCATTGGAAAGTCTTACAACGGCCGCCCTGTATTACGTGACGTATCAATTTCAGTTAATAAAGGTGAAGTTGTTGGCCTTCTTGGCCCCAACGGCGCCGGCAAAACCACAACATTCTATAGTATTACAGGCCTGATTGCGCCAGATCATGGTCATGTTTCTCTCAATGGGCGGGAAATTACACACCTTCCAATGTACCGCAGAGCAAGATTAGGCATTGGATATTTACCGCAAGAAACGTCAATCTTTCGCGGGATGACTGTGGAAGAAAATATCCGCGCCGTTCTTGAAATCGTTGAGGATGACAGAACGCTAAGAGATGCGATGCTTAATGAGCTTTTGGAAGAGTTTTCAATTACACATCTTAGAAACACACAGGCGCTTGCACTGTCCGGTGGTGAGCGACGCCGCTGTGAAATAGCCCGTGCACTGGCTGTTCGGCCCAGTTTTGTTTTATTAGACGAACCATTTGCAGGAATTGACCCTATTGCAATATCAGATATTCGCGACCTTACCTATCATCTTAAAGATCGCGGTATTGGCGTTTTAATAACTGACCATAATGTACGCGAGACACTCGATATTATTGACAGGGCTTATATCATCTATGATGGCCACGTTCTATTTGAAGGCACTGCTGACGAAGTACTCAAAAGCCCTGATGTACGACGGGTGTATCTTGGTGAATCATTTAGTCTATAGGTAATTAAAATGGCCCTTACCCCCAGATTAGACTTACGACAGAGCCAGCAACTGGTGATGACGCCCCAGTTGCAACAAGCCATTAAATTACTCCAATTAAGCAATCTGGAACTCGCAGACTATGTAGCTGAAGAGATCGAACGCAACCCGCTTTTGGAAACTGCTTCAGAGTTACCAGGGCAAGTAGAGATTTCCGGCGAGACGGGTGAAGGGGGCGGCACCGCAGACGACACCTATATCCGTGAAGAGGGAACTGGAAATGACAATAATGACGGCATGATTGCTGCCGATACCAGTATGAACGCTGCGGTTGACACCACAACAGGCAATGACACAGCACTTGATACTGATTTCCAAGACAATGTTTTTAATAACGACGCTGGTTCTGACACTGCCACAAGCATCGCAGAAACCAATGCCTCTGGTTCCTTGTCATATGATGGCTCCAGCCAGTCTTCCTCAGCAGGTGGCTTTAGCGATGATCGCAGTTTTGAACAAACACTGGAAGAAAACGAAAACCTCCACGATTTTTTAACCCGACAAATGGCTGTTTTATTAAAAACACAGGGCGACCGTTTGATAGCAACCCACCTGATCGATATGGTGGATGAAGCAGGGTATGTTGATCAGGAACAAGTTCAGGAAATAGCGCCGCGACTAGGATGTGACCAGGAAGACGTCGAAGCTGTTCTATTACAACTTCAAAAAATGGAACCCTCCGGCGTATTTGCCAGAGATCTCTCGGAATGCCTCGCTATCCAGTTAGCTGAACAGGACCGATTAGATCCAATAATGCAGAAATTTATCGCCAACCTGGATTTGCTCGGCAAACGTGACATGGCAGGATTAAAACGGGTATGCGGTACAGACCAGGAAGACCTCACAGATATGATCCAAGAGATCAGAACCTTAAACCCTAAACCAGGGTTGATATACGGTTCTGAGTCTGTACAGCCAGTGGTGCCAGACATTTTTATTTCCAAAAACAAAGCAGGCGTCTGGATTGTGGAGCTTAACACAGACACACTCCCCAAGGTACTTATGAACAGCCATTATCTCGCAGAACTTGAAGATATTTCAGGAGGTAAAGAAGCCAAAACCTTTGTATCTGACTGCGTTGCAAATGCTAACTGGCTCGTCAAAGCCTTGGATCAGCGGGCAAAAACTATTTTAAAAGTGGCAACCGCGCTTGTAAAAAAACAAGAGATGTTTTTTGAGTACGGCGTTCGTTACATGAAGCCCTTAATTTTGAAAGACATCGCTGAAGAAATTGATATGCACGAATCCACCGTGTCGCGTGTTACCAATAACAAATTCATGTCATGTTCAAGAGGGATGTTTGAATTAAAATACTTCTTCACATCTGCTATCTCTTCTGCATCCGGTGGTGATGCCCATTCCGCTGAGTCTGTTAAATACCGCCTTAAAGAACTAATCGACGCAGAAGAGCCCAAGAAAATTTTATCTGACGATAAGTTAGTTGCGTTAATGAAGGCAGAAGGTATTGATATTGCGCGGCGTACCGTTGCCAAATACCGCGAAGCAATGAAAATTCCATCATCTGTACAAAGACGTCGTCAGAAAAACATGGGCTAATTACCCGAGTCGCAAGTATTTTAACTTCTTTTAATTTCTAATCAATATTGAAATATCATTTAATATCAATACATTATTAGTAGTGATATTTCTAATAAGGCATAGGCACACATATATATGCTAGGCTGTTTTTGACTAATCGCAAAGATTAGCCTGCACGGATAGTGCACCATTCTAAAACGTGCGCTATCCCATGCCTCCCCAGGGATATCACGCGTCCCTAGTATTTGGTAGGACGATACGTTCTACCATCAAAGAAAGGAAGAATGGCCCTTATGGAAATCAATGTTACCGGAAGAAAAATGAATGTTGGCGAAGCTTTAACAACGCATGTGGAAACACAGCTATACGCTATTGCAGACAAATACTTTACCCGCTCCATTGATGCTTCAACCACATTCTCAAAAGAAGGACATACCTGTCGGTGCGATGTATCTCTCCACGCAAACCAAGGTATCAACCTACAAAGTCGCGGTGAAGCCGAAGACCCTTATGTCGCTTTTGATACAGCAGCGGAAAAAGTTGAAAAACAACTGAGGCGATATAAGCGACGAATAAAAAATCATCACAACTCCCCCAGTAGAGAAGCTGCCGTTGAACTAGCGAGCGATACAGTTATTGCACCAGAAGATCAAAGCAACGATTCAGGCAACACGAGCGATGACCAACCAATCATTATCGCCGAGTCAAAAAAGGCAATTCCCAGTGTCAGCGTAGGAGATGCTGTCATGCTTATGGATTTAGCAGATGCCAGCGCTTTTATGTTCCGTAATGATCGTAGCGATTCGCTCGAAGTTGTCTATCGCAGACCAGACGGAAATATTGGATGGATAAGCCCTGGCAGTTAACCAGTAAGTGAAGCAGATTTCGCTTCACATCAAACAAACCACTGGCTTTTAGGCCAAGCAGCTAATGATAGTGCTTTTAAAATGGCACTATCATTAGTAGATTAGTGATCTAGGGTAATAATTTAAACGGCACTTATATCACAATGGAAATAGACAACTTTCTAAAACCAGCCAATGTGCTTGTAGACTTTATTACAACAAGTAAGAAGCAAACACTCGAAACACTTGCAACCCACCTTGTAAAAGAAACAAACATAAACCATCATGAACTACTGATAGCGCTTCATCAGCGCGAACGCCTTGGCAGCACAGGTGTGGGCAGCGGTGTTGCCATACCTCATGCTCGCCTTCAAGGTATAGACAATACTACCGGCTTATTTGTTCGCCTTAAGACACCAATTCCGTTTGATTCAATAGATAACAGTGATGTAGATTTGATTTTCATGCTCTTGATGCCTGAAGGGGCTGGTGCCAACAATCTGAAGGTCTTAGCGAAAGTGTCAAAATATTTACGGCAGCAAATCGTTAGAGAAAAACTCAAAAATGCGAAAGATTCAGCAGAAATTTTGAAAATATTTCAATAAATAAAGTACCTAGAATACAACTACACCTAAAGCATTATTAATATTCAACATTTTTAAAATATAATCCGTCAGGTGGTGCATTAAAGGGAAGCGCGCTTCTATCACAGGCGCCGAGTATAGCCTTAACATCCGCTACATCATATTTACCGATACCCACTTGCTGCAAAGTCCCCGTAAAAGAGCGGATTTGATGATGCAAAAAAGAGCGAGCACCGGCATGGATGTGAACTTCGTCACCCACTGCTTTAACCTTCACATAATCAACGGTTTTCACAGGGCTTTGCGCTTGGCAATGAACATGCCTAAATGTAGTAAAGTCATGCTGACCAACTAAAAATTGCGCAGCCTCATGCATTTTCGCTACATCAAGCAGTGCCTTAACATGCCAGATTAGGCCATTTTGAAAAGTAAGCGGTGCACGACGATTCAAAATTTTATAAATATAATGCCGTCGTTTTGCAGAAAACCGTGCGTGAAATTCATCATCAACCGCCTCTACAGAAAGTACCGAAACGGGATGTGTTTTACAGTGATAATTTAACGCTCCCTGAACTTCATCCGCACTCATTGGGCGCTCAATATCTACGTGAGCTACCTGACCAATCGCATGAACCCCTGCGTCCGTACGGCCAGAGCCAGTTACCGCACATGCTTCATGGGGTAAAAAAGCTTTTAACCCCGCTTCCAACACCTCCTGAACTGACAAAACATCTTTCTGCCGTTGCCATCCAGCAAAGGGCCTTCCATCATATTCAATTGTCAGTTTAAAACGCTGCATAGCTACATATTGACCAGTTACAATTTCACACCGAGAGAGACCGGGTTACCAAGCAAGAAAGCAGTACGGTCACTAGCTGCCTTTCCGGCCTTTTGTATAATCTTTGGTCTGATAGACCCCTCGCCGCATGCAATTGTCAAATCGTCATCCAAAGTCGTACCAGCTTGGCCAGAGCCTTCACATACTTCACTATCAAGAAACTTAAGGCGATTACCGCCTAGTTCGCACCAGGCACCAGGAAACGGTGACAAACCACGTATTTGACGGTCGATAACTTCTGCGGATTGGGTCCAATCAATTTTGGCTTCCGCTTTATCGATTTTATGGGCATATGTCACACCCTCAGTCGGCTGACCTTCTGGTGTCACTTTACCCGTTGCATAGGCTGTTATCGCCTCATCGATAACGCCTGCACCCATTTCTGCAAGTCTATCGTGTAATTGGGCTGTCGTATCCGAAGGCGCAATCAGTGTTGTAACACGCTGGATAACAGGCCCGGTATCCAGTCCAACTTCCATCATCATTATGCAAACACCCGTTTCCTTATCGCCCGCCATAATAGCACGGTGAATTGGTGCAGCGCCCCGCCAGCGTGGCAGCAACGATGCGTGAACATTCACACAGCCAAATTTGGGCGCATCCAGAACCACCTGCGGTAAAATTTGACCATAAGCAACAACAACAGCAATATCGAGATCAAGAGCTTTTAGTTTGGCCTGTTCGTCAGCATCACGCATGCTTAAAGGCGTATAAACAGTAATATCATGCTGATCAGCAAAAGTATGCACAGCACTTTTTCGGTCGCGTTTACCACGGCCGGCAGGTCTTGGTGGTTGCGAATAAACCGCAACAACATCGTGCCCGGCATCGATAAGGGCTTTAAGCGTAGGTACAGCAAAATCAGGCGTTCCCATAAAGGCGATGCGCATCAAATTGCCCCTTTATCAAAATTATATGCGTTACAGTGCTATTGTTTCTTTCGTTGCTTTCGCAACTTTTTTAATAATCATGTTTCTGCGCAGGCGTGATAGATAATCGATAAAAACAACACCGTTTAAGTGATCAATTTCATGCTGCACACATGTAGCAGTAAGGCCACCCAACAATTGTTCCTGTTCCTTACCATTATAGTCTAAATAACGCACCTTTACGCTTTCAGGCCGTTCAACCTCAGCGTAATGCTCGGGAACTGATAAGCATCCCTCATTATACGTGTTGAATTCAGGCGAAGACCACGTAATTTCAGGGTTTACCAAGAATAGCGGCTGCGGGTTTTCGTTATCACCTTCCGTATCAACAACAATAACACGCTTTGGCACAGCAACCTGAATAGCCGCAAGGCCAATACCAGGGGCACCGTACATTGTCTCTAGCATATTATCCATGAACTTGCGCAAGTCATCGTCAACTGTACCAACAGGGTCAGATACAGTTTTAAGGAGCGGGTCCGGTACAGAGATAATATCAAGCTTCGACATTGAATTTCCAAATTTACTAAAACTACATGGCTGTACCTAGGTATCAGAAAGCAATTAGTCAAGTTTTCTGGTAATAAACCCCGGCTTACTCGAGGCTATAGACGCCCTTCATATCTTCCACTTCAATAACCCAGCAATCGCTATCAAACTTAAGCCGTTTGTTGATAATTTCTTGCGCAGTATTTGGTTCCATACCGGTTTGTTCACCACGTCTTGCCCAAACAGTATCCCCTTCAAAGGTTGTCGTACGCTCAAAAATCATGATGCCTTTCTCAAAACGATCAACCTTTATAATGATACCTCCGCGTTCCTCATCACCCTTGTGAATGACAAACGCCGGCATATCCTTGCCGAAGCAAGCACGGATATGAGCATCAATCCATAATTTTGAAGCTAAACGAATAAGAAAACCCTCCAAACCTGAATAGAGGTACTAATCATCAATTCCGAGAATATGCAAACGATCTTCAAACAATGTACGAATTTCATCTGCTTCAGTGCAAAATTCCAGCCCTAGCGCTTCTTCTTCTGTCCAGGCAATAATCGCGGGAATCGCTGTACGTGACATTACAGATAATGATACGTCAACTCCCACACGAAGAGGAATATCAACGCGCACACGGGCACCACCTAGTGATAAGTTCCAAACCTGACACGAAAACTCATAATTACCGACAATAATTTTCGCAGGCCATAATACCGACCTACGACGAAAAATACGCCGATTGAGAGAGTCATCATCGTCATTTAAAACAGATTCTATATCTGGCCCGTCTTTATCAACCATAACCACCTGTAACGTATTAATTTTTATTAGCTGAAAACAAGATAACTGGAAAATGTAAATGAAACGTGTAAATATTTGCATCTGAAAGATTGGAGCCCCATCTTCACCATCGCTGCTATGTATAAGAAACCTTTATCTGCTAAAGAGATCTAGTTTTGTGAACAATCAAGACGCCACTATTTTAATCGTAGAAGATAGCCCAACTCTGGCATTAACATATCAGGCATATTTAAAGCCCCTTGGGCATGAAGTCCTGATTGCTGAAACAGGCAGTGATGCCCTCGACAAAATTGCGAAATTTGACCCACCAATTATCTTTCTCGACCTTAAATTACCCGATATGGATGGGCTCGATATTCTACGATTATTAAAAAAAGAAGGCAGTAAAGCACAGATAATTGTTATCACTGCCCACGGTTCTGTCGCTATTGCCGTTGAAGCAATGCAAGAAGGGGCCAGTGACTTTATTTTAAAGCCCTTCAACGCAGACCGTTTAAGCACAACAGCCAAAAACGCTCTTGAAATATATCGCCTTGCCTCACTCGTTGAAAAGTATGAAGGCCAAAAGCCCAAAAACCTGGGCCGCTTTATAGGCGACAGCTCCGCCATGAAAGCGGTCTACCGGATGATCAATGACGCTGCCCCTTCTAAAGCCAGTGTGTTTGTGGTCGGCGAATCCGGTACCGGCAAAGAACTATGCGCAGAGGCCATTCATCAGACAAGCCCTAGAGCAGATAAAAATTTTGTTGCACTTAACTGCGCTGCCATTCCTGCAAACTTAATCGAAAGTGAAATATTTGGCCATAAGCGCGGCGCGTTTACAGGTGCAACGGAAGACCGCGAAGGCGCTGCATTAAGGGCCAATGGCGGAACCCTGTTTTTGGATGAAATATGCGAAATGCCTATGGACCTACAGGCCAAACTGCTGCGTTTCATTCAAACAGGACAAATAGTACCTGTCGGTAGTAATATAACCCAGACCGTGAATGTCAGATTTATCTGCGCTACCAACAGGCTTCCCTGGGAAGAGGTTTTAGCAGGACGCTTTCGTGAAGACCTTTATTACCGGCTCCATGTCATTCCTATTCATCTACCTCCTTTGCGAGAACGAGAAGATGATATTATCATTATCGCAGAAAACCTTTTGAAACGATACTCAACTGAAGAAAACAAAACCTTCGATGGTATTCATAAAAGTGCAAAAAGACGGCTGAAGGAACATTCCTGGCCCGGCAATGTGCGCGAGTTAGGCAATGTTATCCAAAGCGCAGTAGTATTAAATAATGGCCCACTTTTGACTGGCGAAATGCTTAACCCTCTTATCGGCCCTTCTAGGCCAACTGCTAACAATTACATTCGCGCTGCGCACTCAAATATCACAAAAGCAAGCACAGATATTATAGCGTCACCCAAAAACGCTGATGATATTTGGCCTCTCGCCTTGTCCGAGAAAAAAATCATCGAAAACGCTATTGAAGTTTGTGGCGGCAAAGTAAGACTTGCCGCAAAAAAACTAGATGTAAATCCGTCAACGCTTTATCGAAAAATTAAATCCTGGGAATAATCACCAGACGCCATTTGTTTAAATATCTTCACGTAGTTGCTCTAACACACCTGCCGTACTTGCGGCAAAGCCCGCAATATTAACCAAATCCGAAGCGGTGGACTGCACTCTGGCGATCTGAATTGAGTGGCTCATCCCCAGCAATACAGGCCCTATAACCTTACCACCGCCAAGTTCGGCAAGTAGTTTATAGGCAATATTCGCCGAATGCAGTGCTGGCATAATCAATAAATTAGCGGGCCCCGACAGTTTGCTGAAAGGATATAATTCCCGTAACTCTTCATTTAAAGCAACATCCGCCTGCATTTCACCGTCATATTCAAAACCAACACCCTTTTCATCAAGTATCTCCACAGCACGCTGAATATGCTTGGTTTTCTTTGAAGGGGGATTGCCAAAGTTCGAGAACGATAGGAAAGCAACCCGAGGATCATGACCAAGACGGCAAACATAATCAGCCGCAACTTCAGCTATTTCAGCTAAATCTTCTGCTGTTGGGTTTTCATTCACAGTAGTATCCGCCATGAAAACTGTGCGGCCTTTGGTTACAATGATCGACATACCAAACGGCCTTTTGCCCGGAAGCGGATCAACGACACGGCGTATATTCTTCAACGCACGCCAGTAATGTCTGGTAACCCCTGTTACCATAGCGTCAGCATCACCTGTAGCAACCATACAGGCAGAAAATACATTTCTGTCACGGTTAACCAAACGCTTTATATCACGCAGTAAAAATCCACGCCTATTCAAGCGCTCATATAAAAGTTCTATATATGCGGCACTGCGGCTAGTATTCGCAGCATTTCGAATTTCAAAGTCGCTTGCATCAACTCCCATATCACGAAGCTTTTCGCGGATAGGGGCTTCATAACCCACGAGTACGGGAATACCGTATCCTTCATTTTTAAAACTAACCGCAGCCCGTAAAACTTTATCTTCCTCGGCTTCAGCAAACACAACACGCCGCGCTGGCTTACGCTTTAAATCCTCAAACATTGATGACAGTGTATCAACGGTTGGGTCCAGTCTGGCTGAAAGAGAACGTGCATATGCATCCAGATCTTCAATCGGCTTCCTCGCAACCCCGGTGTCCATTGCAGCCTTAGCAACTTTCAATGGTACGGCACGGATTAAGCGCGGATCAAACGGCGCTGGAATAATATAATCAGGGCCATAGTGCGGCCGGGCACCATAAGCAACAGCAACTTCATCCGGCACATCTTCACGCGCCAGCTCAGCAAGGGCATTTGCAGCCGCAATTTTCATTTCTTCATTGATTGTACGGGCCCGAACGTCCAAAGCACCCCTAAAGATGTAAGGAAAGCCAAGCACATTATTAACTTGATTTGGGTAATCAGACCGACCGGTCGCAACAATTGCATCAGGGCGTACAGCCTTAACATCTTCTGGTGTAATTTCAGGGTCCGGGTTTGCCATAGCAAAAATAATTGGCTTTTCCGCCATTTTTAGAACCATTTCCTGCGAAATCGCGCCCGCTGCAGATAAACCAATCAAGACATCAGCGCCTTCGATCGCATCATTAAGTGTCCGCGCTTCTGTTTTGATAGCATGCGCAGACTTCCATTGGTTCATACCCTCACTTCGGCCTTCATAAATAACACCTGTACGGTCTATAATGGTGACATTCTCGTGGGGCACCCCCATTGCCTTGATCAATTCAATACAGGCAATACAAGCAGCGCCTGCACCAACCGCAACAATTTTGGTCGCTTTGATATCCCGGTCAGTTAAATCCAGGGCATTTATAAAACCTGCCGCCGTAATGATTGCCGTGCCATGTTGGTCATCATGAAAAACAGGGATATCCATTAGCTCTCGTAAGCGCTGCTCAATGATAAAGCAGGCTGGTGCTCCAATATCTTCGAGGTTAATGCCGCCAAAACTTGGCCCCAAAAGCTTTACACAATTAATAAATTCATCAATATCTTCGCTGTCCACTTCCAGATCAATAGAATCGACATCAGCGAAACGCTTAAAAAGAACAGCCTTTCCTTCCATTACAGGCTTAGACGCCTGCGCCCCCAAATTTCCCAACCCCAAAATGGCGGTCCCATTAGAAATTACTGCAACTAAATTTCCCTTACTTGTATAATCATATGCAGTATCAGGATCAGCAGCGATTTCTTTGACAGGTACAGCAACACCTGGGCTATATGCCAGCGAGAGATCACGCTGTGTTGCCATCGGCTTGGAAGGCGTTACTTCCAACTTGCCAGGTCGCCCGGAACTGTGAAAGCGAAGAGCCTCCGCATCGGTAAATTTAGACGATTTATCTGCCATGGTTTATCCTTAAATTACACACACATTTACATTCTATCTGTGAAATCCAAGTATCCGGGCTGGTGATCTACAAAAGAATGCTTTAAAATAAAATATATTGATTGTTATCATGGGGGCACCATAGTTAATAGTCTGAAAAAATACACGTCATTTCGCACTATTAAGCGGAATGATCAGATAATTTTGATCTGTGAGATAATCAAAAATATGACCGTTGCCGCACATACTACGCCTATTTCCGATGGTGAAAACAGCAAAAAAAATAAATGGCACATTGGCGCCGAAGACCCCAGTGCAACGCCGATGATGGCACAGTATATGAGGATCAAGGCTGACTATCCTGATTGCTTGCTATTTTACCGAATGGGTGATTTTTATGAACTTTTTTTCGAAGACGCGGAACAAGCTGCCAGCGCACTTGATATCACCCTGACGAAAAGAGGCAAACATTCGGGTAATGATATTCCGATGGCGGGAGTTCCTGTTCATGCTGCCGAAAATTATTTGGCACGACTTATAAAAAAATCTTATAAAGTCGCCGTATGTGAACAAACTGAAGACCCATCAGAGGCAAAGAAACGCGGATCAAAATCTGTCGTTCGCCGTGAAGTTATTCGCCTTGTAACACCAGGAACACTAACAGAAGATAACTTACTTGATGCGCGCAGTCACAATTACTTGGTTGCTGTTGGACAAGCACAAGACTTTATTAGCCTAGCCGTTGCAGACATTTCAACAGGCGAATTTTTTATCTTACCGACTAAAATATCACGCCTAGACGGAGACCTAGCACGCTTAAACCCTGGTGAAGTAATTGTGAGCGAGGCAATGCTTACAGTAGATCAAGTCAACAATGCACTATTTGACTGGCGCTCAAGTGTTAGCCCATACAACCCTGCACATTTCAATAGCCAAAATGGCGCACAAAAACTAGAGCATATATTTGATGTTGCAACACTTGACGGATTTGCATCATTCACCCGTGCTGACCTTACAGCAGCGTCCGGCTTATTGGAATATCTGGAAGATACGCAAAAAGGTAACTTACCAAAACTGTATCCGCCCAAGCACCTTTCAAGCGACGGTACAATGCTCATTGATGTTGCAACGCGCAGAAGCCTGGAGCTTACGAGAACGCAAATTGGCGACACTACCGGCAGTTTACTTTCAACCATCGATAAAACCGTAACAGGGCCAGGGGCCCGTTTACTGAGCAAACGTCTATCTGCGCCATTAACTGACCCTGTTCGCATTAACGAGCGCCTTGATGCTGTACAATATTTTCTTGAACGTCTCCCACTGGTGCAGAATGTTAGAGATATATTGAAATCTACACCAGATATGGAACGAGCCCTCGCTCGTATCGCAATGGAAAGGGCTGGCCCCCGCGACCTACTTGCTATTAAAAGCGGCCTGGAAGCTGCGCATCAGTTTGGTACTCTTTTGCGCAGCAGTGGAAACAATTTAGATGAAACTCCAACCATCATTTCGACGATTGAGGAAGACCTTGGTATACATCACTCCCTCACCGATGAGCTTGATCACGCCTTAGCAAGCGATCCACCGCTTATAATACGCGATGGCGGCTTTATTGCACCGGGTTACAATGCAGCACTTGACGAGTTTCGTACACTCCGTGATGAAAGTCGGCAATTAATTGCAAACCTAGAAGGCGAATATCAACGAACAACAAGTATCAACTCATTAAAAATCAAGCATAATAACGTATTAGGCTATCATGTTGATTTACCTGCAAAGCAAGCTGACAAACTAATGGCACCGCCCCTGAATGAAACATTCATTCACCGTCAGACATTAGCAAATGCCGTACGGTTTTCTACGACAGATCTATCAAAGTTGGCCGGCAAGATTTCTGAAGCTGGTGATCGATCCCAAGCACTTGAACAAGAAATATTCAAAGCACTCACTAACAAAATTATTGAGGCTTCCTATTCCATTTCTCTTGCCGCTGAGGCACTAGCAAATCTTGATGTTTTGTCAGCGCTTGCGCACTTGGCAGATATCAATAATTACGCCCGCCCAGATATTGACGATGGATTGGCATTCAATATTCAAAATGGCCGGCACCCTGTCGTTGAAAATGCATTGGCAAAGACCAGTAATAGCCAATTTATCGCTAACGATTGTGATCTCAATGCTGATGAACGTCTCTGGTTAATTACCGGGCCCAATATGGCAGGTAAAAGTACCTTTCTGAGGCAAAATGCATTGATTGCTATTACAGCACAAATGGGGTCTTATGTTCCTGCAAAAAAAGCACATATTGGTGTAATCGATAAACTATTCAGCCGGGTTGGTGCCGCCGACGACCTTGCCCATGGCCGCTCTACATTTATGGTAGAAATGGTAGAAACAGCAGCAATCCTTAATCAGGCGGGGCCAAGGTCGCTCGTGATATTAGACGAAATTGGCCGGGGAACAGCTACATATGATGGTCTGTCGATCGCATGGGCAGCCGTTGAAAATCTACATAATATTAACCAGTCACGTGCATTATTTGCGACACATTACCATGAGCTTACAGCCCTTAAGGAAACTCTTGAGGCGCTATCCCTCCATAGTATGCAGGTGCGTGAGTGGAAAGGTGAGGTCATTTTTCTTCATGAGGTTGGAAAAGGTGCAGCTGATCGATCTTACGGCATTCAGGTTGCAAAACTTGCAGGCCTTCCCCCACGTGTTATTGAACGCGCACGCCAAGTTTTATCCCACCTTGAAGTCAGTGATAAAGGCGATAAAGTTCGCGGACTAGTCACAGACCTGCCACTATTTCAAACTATTACAGCGTCAGACGAAAGACCACAATCTGATCACGACCCTCTTAAACAGGCCCTTGCCGAGATTAACCCAGATAATCTGTCACCACGGGAAGCACTTGATGTGTTGTATAGTTTGATCAACCTGTCAGATGGCGGTTAGCATAAAGGAATAAGGCTAACATGGTGGATATTCGTAATCGACGCGCAATTATAAACCGCAAGCAACTTGTTGTTGAACTTGATACTTTGTGTAAAAAACTTTCACCACACCAATGGCAGGTTGAGGTAACAAAACTCTTAAAATCAGCCTATCAAACGGGATGGAACGAAGTTAAGCGTCGGTTTGATGAGGACGCCGAAAACGGCCGTAAAGCTGCGGCATCGCTATCATATTTGACAGATCAAATTTTACGTACTCTTTATGACTTTACCGCAGAAAAAGTATATCCACTCGCTAACGCAACAGCGTCTGAGCGCCTTTGTCTTGTTGCAACCGGGGGCTATGGGCGCGGTGAATTAGCGCCCTTTTCAGATATCGATTTACTGTTTATTATTCCTTATAAATCAACAGCATGGGCCGAAAGTGTTATCGAATACATGCTTTACGTTTTGTGGGACCTTGGGCTTAAAGTTGGCCATGCCACGAGGACACCGAACGACTGTGTCAGACTGGCAAAAGAAGATCTCACAATCCAAACATCTTTATTGGAAGCAAGATACCTCTGGGGTGATCATAAACTCTTCAAAGAGGCAGAAAAAAAATTCATCCGGCGAGTTGTCGCCCCTAATGGCAAACAATTTGTTGAAGATAAGTTAGCTGAACGCGACAGCCGACACCAAAAACTCGGCGATAGTCGCTATGTTGTTGAACCCAATATAAAAGAGGGCAAGGGCGGATTACGTGATCTGCAAACTATGTGGTGGATTGCAATCTTTTTATACGGTGCTAACGCAGAAGATAGAGCCGTTGAGAGTAATATTCTTACTTCTGATGAGAACAGACAATATAATAAAGCCACCTCGTTTCTTTGGACAGTTCGTGTCGCCATGCACTTCTTATCAAACAGGGCAGAAGAACGCCTGAGTTTTGATATGCAACAGCAACTATCTAAAAAGCTAAATTACAAAGACCACCCAGGCACTTCCGGTGTTGAACGTTTCATGAAACATTATTTTTTGGTCGCAAAACAAGTGGGGGATTTAACACGTATTTTCTGCGCTGTTCTCGAAGAACGACAAAAAAAGCCAGCATTTCTTGACCGTTTCAAAAGAAAAGTTCGAGTAGCGGGCTTCATTAATCAAAAAGGGCGCCTGACAATAGCCAAAGACTCTCATTTGATTGATAAGCCTGAAAATATGATCAGGATATTCGCGGTTGCAGATAAACATAATCTTGATATTCATCCCGGGGCACTGCGCATAATAAAGCAAAATTTAAACCGCCTTAACAACAAGATCAGAAAAGAACCTTCTGTTAATCAGGACTTTATCAATATCCTGACGTCAAGAAACTCCGCAGAAATTACCTTACGACGCATGAATGAGGCCGGTGTTTTTGGCCAGTTTATTCCAGACTTTGGCCGTGTAGTCGCTCAAATGCAATATGACATGTATCATCACTATACTGTGGATGAACATACAATTCGAGCCATTGGCTTAACTGCAAAAATCGAAGCAGGTCTGTTGCATGAAGACCACCCTTTATCGTCTAGGATTATTAAAAAAGTTGTCTCAAGACGAGTTTTATATGTAGCAGTCCTTCTGCATGATATTGCTAAAGGACGAGGTGGTGACCATTCTATTTTGGGCGCTGAAATTGCCGAAAATCTATGCCCTCGGCTTGGGTTAAATGCAGGTGAAACTGAAACAGTGGCATGGCTCGTGCGCCACCATTTACTCATGAGCCACACCGCCTTCAAACGTGATCTTTCAGACCATAAAACAATTCTTGATTTTTGCGAGATTGTAAAAAGCCCTGAGAGGTTAAGGTTACTGCTCGTGCTTACCGTAGTTGATATACGCGCAGTAGGCCCAGGTGTATGGAATGCTTGGAAAGGCCAATTACTCCGTGATTTATATTCTGCCTCCGAAGAGATACTGGTTGCAGGGCATGTTAATACCAACCGTACCGAACGCGTTAAAATTAAAAAACAAGCATTGGCAGATAACTTGCCGAATTGGGATAAAACAACGATAAATCAATTTACTGAACGAATGGCAGATGCCTACTGGATAGCTGAAAGCACAAGTACACATATCCAGAACGCCAGATTAGTTCGGCGCATTGACGAAAATAATGACTTACTTGGTGTAACAGCACGTATTGAAACAGAGAAGGACATGACTCGTCTCTCAGTGTACATGGCCGATCACCCAGGTCTATTTGCTCGTGTTGCCGGTGCGCTACGTGTTTCAGGGGCAAGCATTGTTGATGCAAAAATCCACACGTCTCTTGATGGTATGGCGATTGAAAACTTTACTATTCAGGCGTTGGATGGCTCCGCCTTTGATAGTCGGCGCTCTTTAGATCGTCTGGAAGAAACAATTCTTGGTACACTGAATGGCTCAATCAAATCCAAGCAAGAACTGGATAAAAAACCCGTTTTTGCAGCCAAACAAGATGCCTTTACGATTGAGCCTGTTGTGTTAATTGATAACAATGCTTCTAATCAGTTTACCGTAATAGAAGTAAATGCAAAGGACCGTCCGGGCCTTTTATACGATTTGGCGTACACGCTTTATCATCTAAAACTATCACTTTTTTCCGCCCATATTGCAACATACGGCGAACGCGCAGTTGATGTATTTTATATAAAAGACCTGACAGGCCAAAAGGTTAGTAATAAAATTCGACTGCGAAACATCGAAGATAAGCTTCTGAAGGCAGCACGCAACGAACCCATTTTCAAACAAAAAACCAAATCCACCAAATTAAAAACAAAGGAATCGGCCGCGTGAGACTTATAAAACGCGTTTCAGAAGTTGGTGGCCTGACACTCGTTAGCCGAATTCTTGGCTTTATTCGCGATATTTTCATGGCCAGGTTTCTGGGCGCAGGAATGGCATCTGACGCTTTTTTTATAGCTTTTAAACTACCAAACTTTTTCAGGCGACTTTTTGCAGAGGGTGCATTTTCAGCAGGATTTATACCGGTTTTCTCAAAACTGCTCGGAAAAGAAATTACACCAGAAAACGAAGCCCAGGCCAAGGCATTTGCAGCTAATGTATTGGCTTGGTTTTTACCGGTTTTATTGATTTTTCTTGTTATCATGGAATTTGCCATGGTGCCGGTTATGTTTGGGCTTTCAGGGGGGTTTAAAGGCAATACGGTTAAATTTGAGCTGCTTGTTGAGCTTGGTCGCTACACATTCCCTTATTTGTCTTTAATCTCTCTCGTTGCACTTTACGGGGGTATGTTGAATGCTTACGGGCGCTTTGCCGCAGCAGCTTTCGTACCTGTGCTATTGAATATCTTCATGATTGGCGTATTATTGATTGCACCTGATAATGATGTAGCAACAGCAAAGTATCTGGCAATTAGTATTTCCCTATCAGGTATTGCCCAATTTTTTTGGCTATACATTGCAGCCCGAAAAGCAGGCATTAAATTAAAATTACCCAAACCCCATGTTAGCAATGATTTCAAACATTTTATGAAGATGCTTGGGCCCGCAGCCATAGGGGCTGGCATAATGCAAATAAATTTGCTCATTGATACAATTCTTGCTGCACGACTTTTGCCAGAGGGCTCAGTTTCCTGGTTGTTTTTCGCTGACCGCCTTAATCAATTACCTATAGGCATCATTGGTGTAGCTGTTGGCACAGTTTTACTTCCAACTATTTCAAGAGCACTTGCTGTAAATGACGATGAAAGCGCAATTAAAGAGCAAAATAGCGCCCTACAATTTTCCATGCTGATTACCTTACCAGCCGCGATTGCTTTCATCACTATATCCGACCCCCTTATTTCCACCTTGTTTGAGCGCGGTGACTTCACACCTTCAGCAACAAAAGCAAGTGCAAATGCCCTTGTTGCCTATGCATTTGGCCTGCCTGCCTATATTCTCACCAAGGTCCTTATTCCCGGGTATTTTGCTCGCGGTGACACAAAAACACCTGTCAAAATCGCAACAATCGCTCTTATTATTAATACCAGCTTGAACTTCGCTTTAATTGGGCCTTTTGCCCACGTAGGCCTTGCGGCAGCGACCGCAATTTCAGCATGGGTAAATGTTACACTACTATATTTTGGTTTAAGGCGGCGGTCCCATTTTCATATCAAAAAAACAACCGGCCTTACTATCATAAAATACCTGTTTTTTGCGGCCCTAATGGGTGGAAGTCTTTCCTTTATGACACGATATCATAGCCTTTATTTCGCTGATAGTGAACTCAACCGTATACTTGGGCTTTCCATACTAATCATGATCGGCTGTATATTCTATTTTTCTGCCCTCATTATTAGCGGAACTCTTAGAGTAAATGATATTCGAAAAGTTCTTTCAAATCGTCGGTAGCCACCGCATAGCGCTTGACCCGTTAGGGGACTATTGTCATAAGGCAATGCAAGTAGCGAGAAATTACAATAACGACCTCTCATTCGCTGTAACATCCGGAGACTATATTGTGAGTGACACTAAAAACAATAAAGCAACGAAAAATGGCCGAGTTTTCTCTGGCGCACAACCAAGTGGCAACATGCATCTTGGAAACTATTTAGGCGCTTTTAGAAATTGGGTAAAACTTCAGGATATATATGAGTGTATTTATTGTGTCGTAGACATGCATGCTATTACCGTATGGCAAGAACCTGAAACATTACGCATGCAAATTCGCGAAGCGGCAGCGGCTTATATCGCTGCCGGCGTAGACCCTGAAAAATCTATCCTGTTTAATCAAAGTCAGGTATCCGGCCATGCAGAGCTCGCATGGATTTTCAACTGTGTATCAAGGCTAGGCTGGTTGAACCGTATGACACAGTTTAAAGACAAAGCAGGCAAAAACAGAGAGAAAGCATCAGTTGGTTTATATGTTTACCCAAACCTGATGGCTGCGGATATTCTTTTATATCAAGCAACACATGTTCCAGTGGGTGAAGATCAAAAACAACATCTGGAATTAACGCGGGATATTGCGCAAAAGTTCAATAACGATTTCAAAACAGAGCTGTTTCCAGAAGTTGAACCAATCATTCAAGGTGAAGGCGCTCGGGTGATGAGTTTAAGAAACGGTAGCGCCAAGATGTCAAAATCTGATCCATCAGAATATAGCCGTATAAACCTTAATGATGACGCTGATATGATCCAACAAAAGATCCGTAAAGCCAAAACTGACGCAGAGCTTTTACCAGCAACCGCTGATCAGTTAGAGGGCCGCCCTGAAGCAATTAACCTTGTTGGAATATATGCCGCCCTTGCGGATATGAGCCGTGACGCTGTTTGTGCAGAGTATGAAGGTAAAGGTTTCGGTGACTTCAAACGTGGCCTTACAGACCTCGCTGTTGAAAAACTTGCCCCTATCACAGAAAAGATGGCCAGATTGCAGAACGATCCTGCTTACATCGATTCAGTTCTACGAGATGGGTCAGAGAAGGCAGAAGCTATTGCAGCCCCAATTTTAGCAAATATCAAAGATACCGTTGGTTTTCTTGGCTAATCGGTGAAAATAATTACTCCTTTATATATGTTCAGCCTATGTTAAGTTTACATCTGGAAATATTAATGTCGGCGAGGAATAATAGATTTGGGTTTCTTTAGGAAACGTGTCGAGTAGGAGCTGGTCGCATGCTGAAAAAAATTATCATTTTATCCACTATTGTATTGTTGAGTGCTTGCGCATCCAAATTTAAAAGTGACGTTGCTACTTTTCACGCCCTTCCTACACCGCAAGGGGAAAAGCTGGCACTTATTCCCATGCTGGAAGAAAAACAGGACAGCCTTGAATTTGCACAATATGCAAGCGTAATAGGTGACCACCTTGCAAGCCAAGGTTATACAGAAGCCGGAGATAGCGAACCAGATTTAATTGTTGGTTTCGATGTAACAATCGATGATGGCCGCGAAAAAATAATAACACGGCCAGGGCCTTACGGTGTTTATGGCGGCTTTCCATATTGGGCGGGTTACAGCAGATTTGGTTATTGGGGTTTCCATAGAGCACGGTTTCGCCGCGGTTTCGTTGGTCGAGGGTTTGGTTTTGGCGGCGGTTTTGGAGCATATGGTGGCTTTGGCGCATTCGGGGGATTTGGCGGCGACAGAATAATCGCACGAACTGTCTATAAAGCAACTTTAACAATGGAAGTTCGCACCAAAGACGGTGAAAAATTATTTGAAGGTCGGGCAGAAACTGAAACACGTAAAAAAGACCTTCCAACAACATTACCTCTGCTGGCAGAAGCCCTTTTCGCTGACTTTCCCGGTGAAAGTGGTATAACGCGCAAAATTGTTCTCGAACCTAAAGAAGAAGGATAAATTCAACACTGTATGGATTTATCAATTAAAAAAGCCCAAAATATTTTTTGGGCTTTTCGTTTCTACAGATACCTATAAAGATACCGCGCTAAAGGCTTTCAAAGATAAAACCGACATATCGGTCCGGCCATTCAGCGTTATCTGTCTGCCAGCGCGCATCCATATCCGCAAGTGGTTTCAACGCTACAATTTCTTCCAGTGTTTTACCTTCGGTTTTCAATTTGATCACCCTGTCTCGGCTTTCAATTAACATTTGATAGTATTCTATCAACAATTGCTTATCCGAAAGTGGCCCATGACCAGGAATAATTAAAGTATCACTATTAGAAATTTCTATGGCTTCTGCAATTGTTTCTATCAAACCGCCAATGGTGCCACCGTTTTTTGTATCAATGAATGGGAATCTATTCGCAAAAAAGGTATCCCCCATATGCAAAACATTATTACCTTTAAAATATACTAAGCTATCACCGTCAGTGTGGGCACGCGATACATGAACAATCCGCGCTTCTTCACCATTTAAATGTAATGACATCTCATCGTTAAACGTCACAACAGGCAGCGATTTTTCACCCAATTTATTCTCTGTTGCTTGAAAAACCCTTGGTGCCATACGAACCCGTACATTATCGTGGGCAACGATAACCGAACCTGTTTTACCAAAGCTTTCATTACCACCAGTGTGGTCACCGTGAAAATGCGTATTGATAACATACCTAATCGGCTTGTCAGAAAGCGCTTTAATGGCAGCACGAATTTTGTCAGACAAAGGGGCAAACTGATCATCAACGATATAAATACCGTCATCACCTAATGAGACACCAATATTACCTCCAGCGCCAAATAATACATGAATATTGCCTCTTACATGTTCTGTTGTAATCTCAACATTAGCAAAACGATCATCTTGCGCCCCAACAACCGTTGAAAGCATAGTGGCTGCAATCAGCGAATTTAATATTTGTTTCAATGCAGTGTCCCTTCCCCATTATAAATTACCCGTATACCCCACAGCAAAATACACCAAACAAAAACACCAGCAAATGACAAGGTGGTGAATATGATATAGTTAAGGCAACATAATATGCCCTATATAACAAACTGCACGATGTTGCCATGATATGGTCATGCTTAAAACTTTTATTCTTCTAACTGTAATGTAGACTTGAGAATTGTTGAAATCTGTATGATACAGAGCTAATGGAAAAAATTTACTATTAAGGGGGCCTTATGGCCGAAAAGAAGGTCATTGCCGTCATATTTGGCGGACGAAGTGTAGAACATGATGTCAGCATTTTAACCGGGCTTCAATTTCTTGAAGCATTAGACCCAAGGCAATATAGCGGTTTACCGATTTATGTTGACCCGCTCGGCCAGTGGTGGACAGGTGATACCTTAAAAAAACGCACACATTACCCCCTCAATGATAGCAAACGCAAAGCTCTGACCGAGGTGAAGCTTGAACTTGCAACAAACGCCGTTGGAAAACCCACGCTAACAACAATAAAAAAAGGGTTAATGGGTGAAAAGCGGGAATATATCCCCTTTGATTTAATGGTTCCCGCTATTCATGGCTCAAACGGCGAAGATGGAACAATTCAGGGCTTGCTCGAATTTGCTAATGTTCCTTATTCGGGTTGCAGAACCCTTGGCGCTGCTGCCACTATGAATAAACCATTTGCCAAAAAACAAGCTCGAAATGCCAATATAAACGTCCTTAATGACCTTATTATTTCACGGCCAAAACAAGGTGATTTTATTGATCCTGACCAAATCGAAGATCAGTTACGCAGTGCTTTCGGGTCGATTACATATCCATATATTGTAAAACCTTGCAACTTAGGGTCTAGCGTTGGTGTTGGAAAAGCAGATGATACTGAAGGTTTAATCGGTGCCTTAATGTCGGCATTTAAGCTGGATAATGAGCTTATAATTGAGCCATTTGTCGATAACCTTGTTGAATATAATGTTGCCGCCAGAAGAAAGTTGGATGGGACAATTATAACATCCGCGATTGAACGCCCACTTCGCAGCGCTGAATTATTGGATTTTAAAAATAAATATCTGGGCGGTAGTGAACCTGGCTCGCCAAAAGCAAAATCAGGCAATAGCGAAGGAATGGCGTCCCTTAATCGTAAGCTCAATCCTGAAGAATTAAATGACAAACAAATACGTTTCATCCGGGAGAGCAGCATCAAGGTTTTCGATGATATGAGCTTGGCCGGGAGTGTTAGAATTGATTTCCTCTGTAACGGTGAAACTGGCGAGCTGTGGCTAAATGAAATTAATACGATACCAGGCTCATTTGCTTATTTCTTATGGGAAGCAGCAGAAGAAGCGACAAGCTTTCTCACGCTAACATCCGACATAATTGAAGAAGGGTTTGTATTATCGGCTCAGCGGCTTGGAGAAACAGACACAAACGTTAGCGGCGCTACGATTTTTATGGAAAGCTAATTTCATCCATGACTATGCAAAACAGCCAAAAACAAAACCCGATCAAATGGCACCATCAAGGCTTTGGTGATGGTGAGCAAACATTGATATGGTTACATGGCTGGGGCCAAAATCATACAGCAATGCACCGCATAGCCGGGTTGTTCAAAGCCGATCATAAAAACAGGCTTTTTGATCAACCAGGCTTTGGCGAAACACCGATTATCGAAAACGGCGGAACAGAAGAGTATGCAGATGCTCTTGCTCCCCAATTGGAAAACGGCAAATCGCATATAATCATTGGGCATAGTTATGGCGGTAGAGTAGCTATTCAAATGGCTGCACGTCATCCGGAGAAAGTAAAAGCAATTATTTTAATTAGCGGGGCTGGCATTCCGCGTAAACGCAGTATAAAATTTAAAGTGCGCGCTTTTGTGCTTCGTTCTATTGGCCAGTGTGCCCGATTAGCTGATTCAATATTCAATAGCAATCTTCGCGAACAATACTCTAATCGATTTGGCAGCAATGATTACCGAAACGCAGGTGAGTTACGCACCACGTTTGTAAAAGCGGTAACAGAGAACCTAACCATTGTCGCCAAACAGGTAAAAGCACCCACTTTGTTAATCTATGGTAGCGATGATACTGAAACACCACCCGAGATCGGCCAAAAATATGAAGACGCCATAACCATTGCACGCTACGAAGAACTTGAAGGTTTCAATCATTGGGATATTCTTGATCGAGGTGCCTATCAGTGTGAGGCTCTTATAAGGAAATTTTTTCAGGACCTTAATTCATGACCACCCTCGACAGCCTACCTTTTAGCCTTGTTATAATCGCAATCGGTAGCCCTCTATTAATATGGTTTCTTATCGAAAGGGGCCTGACACTATCCAAATTTTTTCAACAAGAAGAATACGATAGCCCACGCTTTATAAAATGGCTCCACCATAAAAAAGCCTATGATAGACGAACTAGCCTTTGGTTGCTTTTAGCCCTGTTAGCTGGCGGCCTCTCACAAAATACTTTGCTAGCTGATTTATCTTATATGGTTTGGCCATTTATCTTAATTGGCCTTTTCCATGGCATCCTCACTTCACGGCGCAACAGAAGCATATCAAAGAAAAAACTTGTTGTCACAACACGTGTAAAGCGTATCCTTAGCACTTACATGCTGTTAACACTCGGCCTAACAATCTTCATTATTTTACTTACCAGTTTGGCACCAGCAGGTAGTCACTTTACTATAAGCATGAGCATTGATAATTTCGATTTTGGCATCATTGCATACGACTGGCGCGTTGCTGCCTTTGCAGGTTTATTGATAGCTCTCATCCAAATTTTACCTTTCGTTCTAGTTACTGCAAACAAATTATTAGAACCCGCAGAAGAGCGAGTGAAAGCCAAGTTTCGACAGGAAGCTATTGATAAATTTACCACTCTCAAACCAACCGTGATAGCAATCACAGGTTCTTTTGGCAAAACATCCACCAAACATATACTTAGCCATATTTTATCCAACGCTGCACCAACGCTCGCCACTCCGGGAAGTGTTAATACAGACATGGGAATAACACGTGTTATTCGTGAAAGCCTGACACCAGAACATCAATATTTTATTGTTGAAATGGGTGCGTATGGCCCAGGGTCAATCGCCCGGCTATGCCAGCTCACCCCTCCTAATATTGCTATGATATCTGCCGTGGGTGCGGCTCATTATGAACGGTTTAAATCGCTAGAGACTGTCGCAAAAGCAAAATTTGAGATCGCCGAAGCCAGCTTTGCAAACGGCGGTAAGGCTATCATTAATCAAAACGGCATCCCTGAGCATCTATTGTCAGAGAGATTAGGGCATATCCAAGGCCCTTATATCAAAGTTGGCGGTATCAATAGTGATATATCAATTAAGCAAATCACCATGGGTGCCAGTGGTCTTAGCGTAGAAATAAGAGAAAGTGGTGAAAATCATATTTTAAAAGCACCGCTTTTTGGTAACCATCAAGGTGAAAATATTGCGCTTGCAGCAGCCTGCGCCCATGCAATTGGAATGCCTTGGACAGCCATAAAAGGGGCTTTGTTATCCACGCCGCAGATCAGGCATAGGCTCGAAGTTACAAAATCACCCAATGCACCTACAGTTATTGACGATGCATACAATTCCAACCCCATTGGCTTTGCCGCGGCTCTCGAATGCCTTGACATTCTAAAGCAAGAGAATGGTAGGCGGATATTAATCACCCCGGGGATGGTTGAGCTCGGGGAAAAACACGACGCAGAACACGAACGTCTCGGTGAAATTGCGGCAAAACATTGTGATATTGTTCTTGTTGTTACACCGGCCCGAATTCCCTCTTTCTTAAAAGGGCTAGAGCAAAAAAATGATGGCAATGTAACCGTTATGACATTTGATACACAAGAATCAGCGGAAAACTGGGCGCGGAAAAACTGGAAAAATGAAGATGTTGTGTTATTCGAAAACAATCTACCCGACATTTATGAAAGTGATGTAAAACTTTGACAGCCTATATATTCAAGGTTTTCCGTCACGCTTGAGATCAAGTGCTTCGAGGTTTGCTCGTGCTGCCACAGCATCTACCCCTTCGCTCTGCAACAATAATACATCTAGCCAGGCTTGCCTTGCTTCTTTGAAGTTATTTTGAGCATGCATCAAATTACCAAACTCTAACCGGGCTGACGGATCATTTGGATAAACTTGCTCATAAAGTGAAAGTGCCTGCGCAGCATCATCAAACTGGCCGGCGCCTCGTGCAGCAGAGGCAAGCAAGAGCAATATATCAATTCGCCCCGGTTCAGCTTTTGAAACGGCCTTAAGGTCGGTATAGGCCTGTTCAAAATTATCATCAGCGGCAGCAATACGCGATCTATCTATCAAAAGTTCACGCTCTTGCGAACTCCCCTCGGCTGTCAGAGATAAAGCATTATCAATCGCCTCTTCTGCACGTACGATTTCATCCGCGACTAACCAAGCGTTCGCAGCTTGACCATAAATTTCTGCTAATAAAAAAGCATTGGCAACCAACCGTTTCCCAAGGCGCACAGGCATATCCCGCCCGACACGCATATCATCAACCAATCGTTCCAAACGGATAGCCGCTTCTTCATGTTCACCAAGGTAAAATAAGCCAAGTGCTTCACAGTGCCGTGCAGGCACCCCGCCTCCTTCACCTTTCCAAATCAATGCTTCATTAATAGCGCTATCAGGAGCCTTTGATGTCAGGTCAAGGCAATTGGCATACCGTTGCTCATCAGATTGAAATTCGCTCTGCTGAGCGACCAAATGAAGCGAGACGCATAGTATGCTGACACTTATTTTATTAAAAAGAGATAGTATTTCTTTCATCATGGCGGCTACCCTCTATAATCGGTGTGGCAATTTCAAGACATAAATAAAAAGCTGACAATTTTATGATACAAAAAACACCACATCTACTTGTGTTCGGCCCCGGTTACACAGCGCGGCCTATCATGAAACACTTCAAAGATAAAGGCTGGAAAGTCAGCGCATCTTGGCGGCGAAGCGAAGCTAAACAGGAACTGGAACATTTAGGGTATCAACCTATCGCTCTTAATAGAGATAGTGACCCAAAAAATCATGACTTAACCGACGTTACACACATTCTAACCTCTATTGCGCCCAAAAATGAAAACGACCCGATTCTACCAATCTTGAAAGAATGGCAGCCCGAAATGCCTGACATTGAATGGATAGGGTATTTATCTAGTACAAATGTATATGGCAATCATGATGGTGCATGGGTAGACGAATTAACCCAGTGTACCCCCTCATTAGACCGAGGAAAAAGGCGGCTAAAGGCCGAAGATGATTGGAGGGACTTTTCCAACCTCATTAATGCCCGGTACCATATTTTCAGACTGGCTGGCATATACGGCCCAGACCGAAACGCCATACGCACAATGATGGCAGGTAGAGCTAAAAGAATTATCAAAGAAGGCCAGATTTTTAGCCGTATTCATGTGGAGGATATTTGCCAAGTAGTAGTTAAAGCTGCAACAGGTACTTATGAAACTAATATTTTCAACCTTGCTGATGATTATGCCTGTCCACCACAAGATGTGATTGTGGAAGCCGCAAATTTATTAGGCGTTTCAGCACCAACAGCCCAAGACTGGGAAACAGCAGACTTAAGCCCTATGGCCCGTAGTTTTTATCTGGAGAGCAAACGCGTTAAAAATGATAAGATCAAATCTATTCTGGATATAACGCTTAAATATCCAACATATAAAGTTGGCCTGAATAGCTTATTGAAATATGAAATGGACCAAACAAACGGTTAAGCGATTGCATCAACCTGATCATAAGTCATCGAACCAGGCACTAGCATAACCGGACACCGCATATTACCGACAAATTCACCCGCAAAGTAATCCACAAGTGGCCCGGGGTCACCCTCAGAACCTGCCCCTAATACTAAGCCGAATAAGTCGTCACGGTCTTCAATAAAGTCGCGCAAAGCATCTTTGGGCTCACCTTCAACAATAATCGTTTCTGGTTTTACACCGCAATAAGTTTCCAGCCGGCTTGCCATATCACCGAGAAGGGTTCTTGCTTCATCGTAAGCTTCTTCACGCATACGATCAGCCACCGCTACCCAGTGCTGGAATTCACCGGGCCGTATGCAGTGAAACAGAATTAATCCACCACCCGTAATATGACCAGCTCGTGCTGCTGCAAACCTGATAGCGACCTTCGATTCAGGTGAATCGTCAACCACAACCAAAAGTTTGCGGCTGCGCTTTTGTATCGGTCTTGCGGGTGCCTTAATATCATCATTCATGAGAGTTTCTTCTGTCATAATGTCAGCTTGGCAGCAGTTTTAATTGCTGACAAGTATTAATTATAATTCCAGAATCTTTAATCTCGTTTTTAATTCAATAGAATATTAGTCACTTCTTTTAATTGCGTTCTCGCCCGAAGCAAATAAAACCCTTGTATAGACAAATGGTTAGCAATTATTCCATCGACTGCCCCATTAGTAACCAAAGTGGGGTTTAATGTAGCAGCTGCTTCCAGCGATCTTAAAAGTTCATCATAAACTTTCGCAAGCTCACGGTCTTCTACAACACTGGTAAAATCGACACGCAGTGACTTCAAAAGAAGTGTATAGGCATAGACTTGGCCCTTCACTTCATAAAAGACATTATCAACCCCAAAGTCAGGAACAAAGCCACCAGCATTATCACCGATATATTTCTCAAGCTTTGCAGATGATGCACCGAGGTCAGAGGCAATGCGCTCCAATGTCATTCTCAAATTATCAGCACGCCGTTCATATACAGCGTCACCAATACTGACACGATTATTATAGGCACGGAAATCTTTGGCAGCATCTCTGTAAAAATGATCAGAAGATTTTGTCGGTAGCCAAGATTCAATAACCCAACGTTCAGGTTCTATCGCCAAATTTCCAGCCGCTTTTTCCAAATCTCTATCTACTGCACTTGAACCACGGGACCTACCCAGTTGATCTCTTAATTCTAGTGAGAAACGTGAAAAAGCACCAAACATACCCTTTTGAAACGCAGGGGTATTATCAACCCACCACCCCGGTAAAAATGCTGGATCATTTGGTGTCCAATTATGCTCTACAGTTTCCCGGGTGATTAAATGCGCCATTAAAGCCACCGCGTTAGAGCCTCCGGGCGGCGGTGCTATCGCCGGCGCCAAATCATCATCAATACGATTAACAAACGCCATTCCAATAAGAATATAAACTACGAAAACAACAGGGACAGCGATTAACAGTTTACGCCAAGTACTACCAGAAACCGTTCTGAGCCAACCTGTAAACCAATGCCAAAAGGCCAATAGCTTTGCTTTCAGAAAAACCATCAGAGCACCAACTCGCTCACCAATCCATAATGAAAGCTCTTTTAACATACTTGTTTCCTCGTCCCTGACCAAAGCATTGTCAGCTTCATATTTCCCGCTGTTTATCAGCAGTGATTATATATCATGTCGGTATATTCATCAAAAAAACAAGAGGAAAGGTATATATGATAGTAGTTTCATGCCCTATATATCTTGAAACCTGCTCTAATCCGCCGTATTGAACAGCTATGGGAAAAAAGATATACAAAATCCTCCGCCAAGAGGAATGGTCAACAGCGCTTGAAAGCGGTGTTTTGGTTGGTGCCCCCATTGATATTCAAGACGGTTTCATTCATTTTTCCAGTCGCGATCAAGTAGAAGAAACAGCCCAAAAACACTTCAAAAATGAAACAAATCTTTTTCTTCTGGAAGTGGATGAAAATGATTTAAGTGATACGTGTTTAAAATGGGAAAAATCTCGCGGTAATCAACTATTCCCTCACCTCTATGATACTTTACAAATCGACCTGATCTCTCAGGTTTGGCCTTTAATATACCAAGAAAGCGGTCAGCACGACTTTTCATTTCTTACTAAATCAATTAACCCACAATACTGAGATATGTGATGTCGTTCATTTTTAATTCGCTTAAGCCAATTATCCATTCCATGGACCCCGAGCAGGCGCATAACCTTACCATCAAATCACTTAAAGCAGGGCTGGGGGGGCTTTTTAGTAACGCATGCTTTAAAGATGATATTTTAAAAACAACAGCGTTTGGCCTGACGTTCGATAACCCAGTAGGTCTCGCTGCTGGTTTTGACAAAAATGCTGAAGTTATGCATGCGATGCTAAAAATGGGCTTTGGCTTCGTAGAAGCGGGTACCGTTACACCAAAACCACAAACAGGCAACGATAAACCGCGACTATTCCGCCTTACCAAAGATCAAGCCGTGATTAACAGATTTGGCTTTAATAATAAGGGTTTAAACTTTTTTACCCACAAATTAAAATCAGCGCACAAAAAAGGGATCATTGGGGCAAATGTTGGTGCAAACAAAGATGCTTCTGATCGAACAGAAGACTATGTCAAAGGGATTGAAACTCTATACGGCTTTTGCTCTTATTTTACGGTAAATATTTCCAGCCCAAACACACCGAGTCTCAGAGCTCTTCAGTCCAAAGCATCTCTTATTGACCTGATTAACCGCGTTCTGGAAGTTCGCTCTCAAAAAATATCAAAGGGAGCAAAACACACACCCATATTAGTAAAAATTGCCCCTGACCTGACACATGATGATGTGGATGATATAGCAGATGTTGCAACATCAATGGATATTGATGGACTGATAGTAAGCAACACAACCATTACTAGGCCAAATAGTCTGCAATCGCCCTTGAAAGAAGAAACAGGCGGGTTATCAGGTAAACCCTTAATGCAACCCTCTACAATAATGTTGAAAAGAATATATCAGGCTACGGGCGGAAATGTCCCCCTCATTGGCGTGGGTGGTATATCAAATGGCATGGATGCTTTTGAGAAGATTTGCGCCGGGGCCTCGCTTGTACAACTCTATTCTGCACTCGTTTATTCAGGACCAGGCCTTGTAAATCAAATCAACCGGGAACTGGCTACTCTCTTACGCCAATATAACTTCAAATCCATTGCCAGTGCCGTTGGCTCCAATGCTACAAACTAACCCTCTAGCTTATTAGCAAGCGTAGTTCTTTCCTTAATGAGGAAGGGGTCTACGGCGTGGTGGTCGATCGTCAAACGCTGGGGGCCTATCGCCAGGTGACCGCCTTGCCCGACCTCTAAAAATATTTTTTGCAATCTGCTGGCGTGTTTCCAGATCCAGATCAGCAACAGTACCGAGCAAAACATCCCGCACAGGAGACTGCAACCGCATTGAATGCGTCATATGTTCATCCAATGCAGCCCGTAACACTTCTTTATTCACTATCTCAGTCGTCAAAATTTCGCGGATTCTTTGCTCAGTAGAACGTCGGGCGGTTAATGTTTCACGTAAAAGCGGTCGCTTTTTACGCATAAAGTCACGAACAGTATCTCGTTCTTCAGGTGGTAAATAACGGCTAATCTCGCGCAGATTAAATTCTATCCGCCCAACTGGTGGGCTAGATTTTAGCTCTTTCGCGTCTCTACCTATCCAAACACCAAAAACAAATATATTTAACGCAATAGATAGCAGCAAAGCTACATAAACCCATTTCATTTTCAGTTCCATAGACTATCCCCAACATCCCAATCACTTTCATAATCCCAGCTAGCAAAATATTCGGTACTGATATCCACTTCACCACCATAGCTACTGTCAAAAAGGCCTTGTGCACCAGCAATTACACCAACCATGAGAATAGCAATCGCAAAGGCCGCCTGAGCGGCAAAACCTTTTGGCGAAAATAAAAATTTCATATCTAATAGTATTTGCCAAAAGCTTTGATTGATTACACCGGTATAAGAAACGTCTTGAGCATAGTTTTCCGGAATATTGTATAGGGTATCAAGAAAAGGGCCTTCATTCGTTATGAAAGCCTGATCGCTCTCATTCCAAAGCTTATCCAGCCTTTCCCGTTCTGCCGAAAAGCGTTTACCATTAGAAGAGTTCAGAAAAGTTCTGGCAACCAACTGTATATCATCAGGCCACGCGTCCAGGTCCACTCCATACCTGGATTCAAGCTCTTCAAATTCTTCTGCATCCATTTTCTTTACCATCTTACTTCTACCCTATGGTCTCCAAAAGCTCTTCTTTTTCTACTGTCAAAACTTTCCGCAATGCTGCGCGTGATCTAACTAATAAAGATTCGTAAGCTTTAATATTCAATTCCATGATATCGGCAGCCTCTAAATTGCTGAGCTGATCAAGATAACTGAGCGTCACAGCAAGGCGCTGTCGATCAGATAATTCCCTCAATGCAGTCTGTAAGGTTTGATTTCTTTGCTGTTTTTCCAAAGCCCTATCAACACGTTCGCCAGTATCCATACTGTCATAATCATCAGGTAAGGAGTATGGTCGTTTCTTTCGTTTTTCATCGAGGCATTTATTCACCACAATCCGGTAGAACCACGTTGAAAACTTGGCACGCTCTGCATCAAAACTATGGGCGTTGGTCCAAAGCTTTATAAAGGATTCTTGTACAATATCTTCAGCGATCGACATATCACCCACTACCCTGAAGGCTATCATCCGAAACTGACGTGCATAGGTGTTAACAATCTGAGCGTACGCGCGTTTATCACCAAAGGCCACAGCCTTTACTAATTCTTCATCTGTAGTTTTTGAAGCGTTTGCCGCCATATTATTTGCATCTCAATGCTATTATTAAGAGACTATACGTTCTCGTTTATTATAACCCTTCGCTGTACTTATAATTTTTTAGACACATTTCACAGCTTCCTCAAAAACCATCAAATGCCGACGCGCAACCTCAAACCGATCATCGCCGTACCCCCCACCCATAACAATAGCGATAGGAATAGACCGCCGAGTAACAGATTGAAGTACTATTTGTTCACGGGTGCGCAAACCTTCGTCCGTTAATGCCAAATGACCGAGTTTATCATTAATATGCGGATCAACACCTGCATTATAAAAAACAATATCAGGCAAATGTTGGTCTAATATATCAGGTAATATTTCCCTTAACTTGCCTAGATATTGATGATCTGTTGCCCCGCGTGCCAAGCCAATATCAAGGTTACTCATGGATTTACGGAACGGGAAATTTTTTTCGCAGTGCATGGAAAATGTGAAAACATCAGGATCATCTGCAAAAATAGACGCGGTACCATCACCTTGATGAACATCAAGGTCGATGACCATAGCTGTCTTTACTGCACCTATATGTTTTAACGACGCAGTAGCGATCGCTACATCATTAAAGACACAAAACCCCGAACCGAACCCAGCATGGGCATGGTGGCTTCCCCCTGCGGTATTACAGGCAATGCCGTGTTCAAGCGCGAGCTTAGCGGTTAGTAAAGTCCCCCCTGAACCAAGTCGGGGCCGAATATGCAATTGCTCTGTCGCAGCAAGCCCGATCCGCCTAAGCGCGGCAGGTTCAAGCGAAAGCCCCAAAACCTGTTGCACATATGTTAAATCATGCACCAGTTTAATCGCCTCAACGGCGATCATTTCAGGTTCATATAGATCAATCGAATGTTTCAGTTTACTCTGAACCAGTAAATCAATGAGCGCAGCATATTTACTTTCCTGAGATGAGCCAGTGCGGGACAGTGAAACCCTGTAACCATCATGATGAACAATTCTAAGCACACTTACCTCTCTGTCCAACGGTTTAGATACTTATGGGATATGAACTGTCTAATCTCAAACAAATTTATAAATTGTACCCGCCAGAATAAACCAGTAAAACTTATTTAAATATGATATTACAACAGCATAATGGGTAGGGCGATAAACTGTTGGATACTGTAAAAAACCCTAACAGGCAAATTTGGGCAATTGCTGGCCCGGCGATTATAGCAAATTCTTCTGCGCCTATTGTCGGCCTTGTTGATACTTGGGCAATCGGCCATTTACCTAAAGCAGAGTATTTAGCGGCAATCGCTGTGGGCTCTACAATTTTCACTTATATTTTCTGGGCGTTTGGGTTTCTAAGAATGGGAACAACCGGTCATGCTGCACAAGCTTATGGCCAGAAAAACCATAATCGTTTAGCACAACTTTTAGTTCGCTCCAGTTTTATTGGTCTGACAATATCTGGTTTAATTCTTATTTTACAAACATTTATTCTTGATAGTGCCCTTCAGATATTATCTCCCCCTCAATCCACATTAGCCTCTTTAACCGCTTATTTTAATACACGTATATGGGCAGCACCGTTTACGTTGTTTTTATATACAGCAAATGGTTTCTTGATTGGTGTATCAAGAGCAAAATCTGTTCTTGTGTTACAATTGATTTTAAATACCTGTAATATGTGTTTGAATTTAATCTTTGTTATTGGATTAGGGATGGGGGTTACGGGTGTCGCATTAGGCACTCTCATCGCAGAGATAATTGCGGCTCTAATTGCCTTCTGGCTCATTATCAAACAAATTGATTCCAAGTCTTTATTAAAACAAATTAAATCTGGCATTACATGGAAGATAAATGCTTTCAAACCATTGATAAGTACAAATTTCTATTTGCTCATTCGGACCTTGTTATTAATGACAGCACTCTCTCTGTTAACCAGAGAAGCAGCGAAATTTGGCGAAGATGCCTTGGCAGCAAGCCAAGTTTTATCAACCTTTTTTATGCTTATCAGTCTTGGGCTAGATGGGTTTGCATATTCAGCAGAAGCATTAGCTGGTGCAGCTTATGGCGCTAAAAACAAGCCGGCATTTGAAACATGGGTAAAATATGGATTTTACTGGGCTATACTCGCAGCTATCACGTATTCATTTGCCTTCTGGCTTTTTGGCCCCGTAATTATTAATACCCTAACTAATATTCAGGCAATCAAAGCTCAGGCACATCAAGCGCTTTCAGCAATTATAATATTACCTATTGCCGCTGTTTGGTGTTTTCAATTTGATGGGATTTATATAGGCGTAACCGCAAGTAAAGCCATGATGGTTACCATGACGTTAGCTTTTTTTATTTTTCTTATCATTTTGGGGCCGCTATCAACCTTATATGGACTGAAAGGAATATGGTTTGCTGCAGCAATTTTCATGCTGGCCCGAGGGGCAGGCCAAGCGCTTTATTATCCAAAATTAAAAGTACAGATGTCTTGAATACAAAAGCGCTTTGACATTATTCGCTATTACAAAATTTCCAAAACACTCTCAGGTGGTCGCCCAAGCCGTGCCTGACCATCCTTTATTACAACGGGTCGTTCAATCAACTTTGGTGTCTTTACCATTGCTTCAATCAGAGCATCATGGTCAGAGACATTTGCCAAACCTTGATCTTTATAATCCGCCTCTCCTTTTCGCATTAAAGCACGCGGTTCAATGCCGAGCATATCCAAAACATTTTTAATGTCTTCAACGCTTGGCGCTGAATCCAAATATAGTCTGATTTCCGGCGAAAGGCCTTTTTCTTCAATGAGGGCAAGCGTTTGACGCGATTTACTACAACGCGGATTATGCCAGATTGTTAAACTCATTTTCTTTATCCCAATTAAATTGCTATGGCTTGGATATAATCATAAAAAAAGCAAATAACAATGCTTGACGAATCCCCCCTACTAAGTCCACTTAGTCTGGCAAAAACCATGCATCATACTTAGAGAAATACGCAAGGGAATACCCCAATGAAACACCGCTCGGGAACAGACCGCACCATCACATCAAAATGGGCTCAGCAAACTCAGTTGGTCCGGGCCGGGTCTATGCGTTCTAATTTTGATGAAATGGGAGAGGCTCTATTTTTGACATCAGCATTTGCATATGAAACCGCAGAAGAAGCTGAAGCCCGTTTCGATGGTAGAGCAGAGGGTTTTACATATTCACGGCAAACAAACCCAACTGTTAGCATGTTTGAAGAACGGATGGCCCTGCTTGAGGGCGCCGATATTGGCCGTGCAACCGCAACCGGCATGGCCGCAATGACAGCTTCATTGCTATGTCAACTCAAAGCCGGTGATCATGTGCTTGCTGCCCGCGCACTTTTTGGGTCATGTCGCTGGTTAATGGATGAATTGCTGCCTCGCTACGGTATAGAAACAACCGTCATAGACGGAACAGACCTTAATGCATGGAAAACTGGCGTAAAGGCGAATACAAAAGTCCTGTTTCTGGAAACACCTGCAAACCCAACATTAGAAATTGTCGACCTGAAAGCTGTTGCCAATATCGCGCATGAAAACGGTGCACGCCTGATTGTTGATAATGTCTTTGCAACACCCATTTTACAGCGCCCAATGGATTTTGGTGCTGATATTGTCTGCTATTCAACTACCAAGCATATTGATGGTCAGGGGCGTTGCCTCGGCGGCATGATTTTAACTGATAAACATTTTGATGAAGAGTTTCTTTATCCTTTCTATCGGCATACAGGTTGCGCTATGTCACCGTTTAACGCGTGGATCATGCTCAAAGGATTGGAAACATTGGGCCTGCGTGTGCATGCAATGAATGATAACGCTGAAAAGCTTGCTCATGCAATTCAGGGAAAGCTCAGTGATGTTCGCCACCCTTCACTTGCCAACTTTAAAGATAAAATAATCGCCGACAAACAAATGGCCCGCGGGGGTACAATGATTGCCTTTAAACTCCCAAAAGGCCGTGATCAGGCATTTAAATTTATGAATAGCCTTGAAATTGTAGATATTTCTAACAATTTGGGTGAAGCACGCTCTATTGCAACACACCCATGGAGCACAACACACAAGGCTCTCGCCGAAGAAGCCAGATTGGAACTGGGAATAACGCCAGGGCTAATCCGCTTTTCATGCGGCCTTGAAGATGGTGATGATTTGGTTAATGATGTTATGCAAGCACTTAATCAAGCCGGACTGTAATTGTATAGTGGAGAGACAGTGTGGACTCTGAAGACCATATTGAAGGTGTACTAACCTTTGAAGAAGTAACAGAAAATATCCGGGTATCTGTTCAGTCCTATTTTTTAAATGAACATTCCAAGCCGGAAAAAAACGAATTTTTCTGGGCTTACCGTATAAAAGTAATCAACGAAAGTGAAGATACGGTGCAACTCCTTAATCGACACTGGATCATTACAGATGGGCAAGGCATAACAAAGGAAGTGCAAGGCCCCGGAGTTATCGGTGAGCAACCTTATCTGGAGCCAAGCCAACAATTTATTTATACAAGCGGCACTCCTCTTGAAACACCAACTGGCTTTATGAAGGGAAGTTATCAAATGCGCCGCGGCGAACGGGAACTTTTTGATGTTGCAGTTCCAACATTTTCACTGGATAGTCCCCACTATGAGATGAATATCAACTAGGAAACAATAGTTGCTGGATTTAAGACCCGTCTTTTATGCTCTTGGCGCATTTATATCGATGCTGGCAACCAGTATGCTTATCCCAGCGCTTGTTGACTTATATTTCGGTCACCCTGATTGGCCAACATTTTTAATTGCCATGTTTGTAAGTGGATCTTTTGGCATCATGATGATGTTGGCAACACAGGGCAGTAACAAACAGTTAAACCTGCGCCAAGCCTTTTTGCTCACAATTTTTGTCTGGGTCATCCTTCCTGGTATCGCTGCATTACCGATGGCATTTTCTATTCTTGACCTCAGTTACACAGATGCATATTTCGAAGCTATGAGCGGCCTTACCACGACAGGCTCTACAGTTATTGTCGGGCTGGATAACGCACCACCGGGTGTTTTACTTTGGCGGGCCATCCTCCAATGGCTTGGGGGTATAGGTGTAGTCGTAATGGCCATTGCAATCTTACCTATGCTTCAGATTGGTGGTATGCAACTTTTCAAAACCGAAAGTTTCGATACATCAGAAAAAATCCTTCCCCGCGCAGGGCAAATTTCTGGTGCAATTTCGGGTCTATATGTAGCTTTCACTGCCTTATGCGCAATCCTGATGATGCTGGCAGGCTTAACCCCATTTGACGCAATTATTCATGCCATGACCTCAATCGCAACAGGGGGTTTCTCTACGTCCGACGCCTCTATCGGGCAATATGATAGTGTCGCTGTGGAAATGGTATCACTTACCTTCATTTTAATCGGATCCTTACCATTTATTCTTTATTTGCAGGCGCTTAGGGGGCGTACATTAGCGATTTGGCGTGATCAGCAGGTAAAAACCTTCTTTATAGCGCTATTATCCTTAATTGCTCTTGTTGCCTCATGGTTAATGGTTTTCAAGGGCTTTACGCTTGCAGAGGCACTGCGTTACGGTGGGTTTAACATTATATCCATTATGACCGGAACAGGTTATGCAAGCACCGATTATGGCCAATGGGGCAGCTTTTCCGTTACACTATTTTTCTTTGTTATGTTTATCGGCGGCTGCGCCGGTTCAACAAGCTGCGGCATTAAAATATTCCGGTTTCAGGTTCTCTTCAAATCGATGAAAGCCTGGATAAATAAAACAATTCAGCCTAACGGCGTGTTTATTCCACGATACAATGGAAGCCCAATATCTCGTGACGTTCAAGGTTCGGTACTTAGTTTCCTTATTCTATTTTTTACGATTTTGATTGCCCTCACTTTCCTGATATCATTAACAGGAGTTGATTGGGTAACTGCCTTTTCCGGTGTTGGAACCGCGCTTGCCAATGTTGGCCCCGGACTTGGTGATATTATTGGCCCTGCCGGCACATTCAAACCTTTGCCCGATAGCGCCAAATGGTTACTATCGTTCACAATGCTAATTGGAAGATTAGAGCTTTTCGCCGTACTAGTATTATTCACCCCGACTTTTTGGCGCGGTTAATTCCTAACAAAATTGTTATGCGATATACCGTTTCGTTATGATCAGGTTCATGTTTTTTCGCGTATCCTCAACCCAACAGATATAATTCGGGGTATAAGTAATGAAACTTATCATCGCTGCATCAATGATTGGGCTTTTCTCTTTTCCTGCCTTTGCACAGGAAAAAGCAGTTGGCTGGAACGAATTTAAAGAAGGCAATTTTGAAGCAGCTGTTACTGCTTCGGCATCGGATGATAGCGCAGATAGCTTAACCCTCAATTGTAGATCAAACCTGGTAATAGGTGGCTTTCAAACGAAAGGGGACGAAGCAATTTCCGCACTTCATAATGCCCTTACGTCATGTCAGAAAGCGATAGAAAAAGATCCAGACCATGTGATCGCCCGAATGAGTTATGCGATGGCATTAGGATTTGAAGGTAAGCGGCTAAACAGTCCATCGTTAGCGACAAAGTCACGTAAACAAATTGAAAAAATACTGGAAAAAAACCCAGACCACGCTTTAGCTAACGGTGCTCTTGGCGGGTGGCACTCTGAAGTTGCCGCAGCAGGTTTTTTAGCACGGATTGCCTTAGGGGCCAAACGCGGGAAAGCCAAAACACAATTCAATAAAGCAATCGAAGCAGGGTCCCTCGATATTCCTTTGAAATTTGAATATATCCGATACCTGGCTAGAGGTAAAAAAGCAGAGCGTGCACAAGCAATCCAAGAAATTGATGCCTTACTGGAATTAGAACCGGGGTTCGCATTTGAAGAAATGGTGCAAGAGCGAGCAAAACGCTTACGTCCAGTTATCGAAACAGGGAAGTCAAAAGCAATCAAAAAAATGCTCAACGAGCTAAGCCCGTTCTTTGGCATCACAAAATGGGGGAAAAAACAGCCTGCGTATAAATTTGATAAAGAGGCTGATTAAAACACCAGCCTCCAATTACAATTAAATTAAGCTAGAAATGTTTTTTGCCGCGCTGCGATACCCCGCTCAATTGCGGCTGCCGTTAAGCGATCAATATTCAGATAATGACGGAACATTTCCAAAAGCCTAAGTTCTTCCTGACTTAATGATCCATCCGACGCTGCAATCTCACAGGCAAGTGCATAAACAAGGTCTGTATGCGTACCTTCAATTGCTTCCTCAATAAGGCCAAGCACAGCATCTAAACCTTCCTCGCTTTGTAAAATTTCAATACAACTTGCTGTATCCACACGGAGGCGTTCAACATTATAATTGCGAAATGCCGGCAAATATCCAACTAAGCCAGTCATTCGTGTTAATTCGCTATCGGTCATTTCGTCATCTGATGCAGACACAACAACCATTGTATAAACAAGCGCCGTTTCAGGGGTGATTGTAGACATCATATACTCCTTTTTTTGGCAAGCTAAACTGTTGGCAAAAATCGCTCAAGTTAAAATATTGATATTTATATATTTAATCCTCTTGCATGTTGATTATAAGCGATACCGCATCTTTTAAACCCAGCCGAACCGGTTCAATACCATCGGGTAAACCCTCCAGAATCCTGCTTGGCGTTTGACCATCTAACATAACAAATACCCCTTGATCATTCTCGCGCCTGATTAGCCTGCCAAAAGCCTGAGATATCTTAAGCCTTGTCAACATTTCATCATAATGACGGCCACCAAAGTGCGCCCGGCGGGCCCGGTGCAGGATAGTCGGGCGTGGCCAAGGGACACGGTCAAAAACAATTAAGCGAAGGCTATTCCCAGGAACATCGACACCGTCACGAACAGCATCAGTACCCAAAAGACAGCTATCTGTATTCTCTCGGAAAATATCAACCAGTGTTGCAGTATCAATAGGATCAACATGCTGTCCGTAAAGGTCTATTCCAACATCATCAAGCGGTGCGATGAGGCGTTCATATGTAGCACGCAATCTGGATATGGCAGTAAAAAGTCCTAGGGCACCACCTTTGGACGCCAGAAAAAGCGCACGGTACGCGCTGGCCACTTGATCAGCATCCATCTTGTTAACATCTGTCACAATTAAGAATTTGGTTTGTTTTTGATAATCAAACGGAGAGGGAACCATCAAACGTTTGGGTGCAACAGATATATGATGCAGGCCAACACGGCTATCCGCGCTTTTCCAAGCTTCATCGCGGCCTTCAGGCTCAGCTTCTATCTTAAATGCCTTATCCCGAAGCGTCGCCGAAGTGATTACAACACCATGCGCATGTTCCAAAACAGTTTCCGCAAAAGGTTTACTGGGATCAACAAAATGTCGGTGCATGCCTATATCACGCTCGCGGCCATCAAATCGCTCTACAGCAAACCAATCACAAAAGTCGTCTGGAATTTTTTTACCAATTCCTTCAGCCATTGAAGCCCACAAGGCAACCATTTCAGCGCGTAGCTTTAGGGAACGAGCACTGGATTCCAATCGACCACGGGCAGCGCTATCAAGAATATCAGCCTCTTCATCAAGCTTATTCATCAGTTTTGCTGCAAGCCCTAACATCGGCCTTGCCAGCCCTAAAAGAGCTTCATTTAGATCCACACCAGCATCAACAAGCCCATCAACAGGGTCTGCGGTACTAACTTCAAGGCCATATGGCCCCATTGCGTCGCTGCGGGCCATCACTTGTTCCCGCACTTTCATTAAAAATGTTTCAAAGCGCGAGCTAGCGGCCGCATTTGCCACACGGCCAAGCCAATTATCAGTTGGTAAAACGTGTGCAGCTGAAATTACGGCTTTAATCAACTCTTGCGCTTCCGCATCATCTGCAACCAATTCTTCCAAGCGGTTTTTAATGCCGCGCGCACGCGTCGAGCCGCCGCTTTCTTTTCCTCTAAGCCAACGGCGAAGCTCCGCTCCTTCTAATCCAGATAAATGTGTCGAAAACGCGCTATCTGCTGCATCAAAAATATGATGGCCCTCATCAAATACAAAACGTTTTGGGCTTTCGGGGTCGGCACCACCCATTGCAGCCTGCGCCATAACAAGCGCATGATTTGCTACAACCAAATCAGCATGCTTCGCTTTACGTGTTGCCTTTTCGATAAAACATTTTCTGAAATGCTGGCATCCAGAATAAAGGCATTCGCTGCGTCGGTCCGTTAAGCCAGCAATACGACCAAGGCCAAAATGTCCTCCAAGCCAACTTGGGAAGTCACCGCCAATCATGTCTCCATCATGGCTATAACGCGCCCACCGCACAACAAGCCCCATTAGGATTTTATCACTGTCGATAACAGGTGCATTATTGCCCCCCGCAACTGCACGCATCATCACAGCACGCAATGTTTCTTCAACATTTAAAAGACATGCATAATTTTCGCGCCCTTTCCTGATAACAGCGCGTTTAGCTTTTATTTTTGGGTCAGGAAATAATTTTGATAATTCCTGATCAAGCTGGCGCTGGAGGTTTTTAGTATAGGTGGCAAGCCAAACAGGTGCATCATTTTGTTCTGCCCAAACACTCGCAGGTGCAATATAGCCCAGTGTTTTACCGGTCCCGGTTCCCGCTTCCAACACTTGCACGTTGGCACCGTCCGATAACTCTCTCGGCTTGAAAGCGTGGGTAGCAGCAGCAGCATACCGTGTTTGTGCCTCACGGTTTTCAGCGTTATCGCCCAGTATTTGTTTAAGGCGACTTTTGGCCTGTTCGGGTAAGACAGCGTCATCACCAGGAGGGGGCGGTGGTATATTATCTTCCCATTCGTCTAACAAATGCCAAACGGCCAGCCCGTCACGCTCTCGCTTTTGGCTGTGTGTTGTCTCCTGATTTAAGGCGCTCATTACAAAAACACCCCACGGCCAACCAGCACGGGCCATCATTGTTGCAACAGCAAGTGCCCCTTCCTTGTATCGATATGTTTCTGAGGCCATATCATCCAAAAGCCTCTCAGCAATTTTTTGAATAGCTAAACACGCGTCATCGTCACTATCGATATTTTCAGCAATAGTTAAGGCACTCAATAAACCCGATAAAGTTGGAAGACAAAAGCGGGCGGGCCGAACGAACGCATAAAGTTCTAAAACATCAAATGCGATAATACGCGGCAAACCCAAGCGTCTTGCCGATAAAACCCGGTTAACCAGAATATGTGGCTGATGGCTAATACGCTCGCTTGCTTCATCAATTGATAAAGCTTCAAAAACACCGTCTACTGTTAATGTATATGCATCGCGGACACCCACGATCATCACAGGTATTGCATATAAATCAGCGTCAGCAGCTTCAGCATTTAATACTAGGTCTTCCATGGCCGAACCATAATAAGCTAAAGCCTCAAAAAACAGCCCGAATAATGATTATATCAAAAATAAATATTATCTATTAGGCACAACTTGACGCAGGGCGGCAGAAACCCTAGTGTCCGCAACCAATTTAATGATAAACCAACTGATCATATCGTTTCAGAAAAGGTGCAGATTATGACAAAAGACATTGACCTTGCTCTAGCTAGTAACGCTTGGCCCTTCAAAGAGGCTGAAAAGCTGGTCAAACGTTATAAATCAGGCGCACCAGAAAAGGGATATATTCTTTTTGAAACAGGTTATGGTCCATCAGGCTTGCCGCATCTTGGTACATTTGGTGAGGTAGCGCGGACCACAATGGTTATGCGTGCTTTTCAGGAAATATCAGACATTCCAACAAAACTGATTTGTTTTTCCGATGACATGGACGGCCTGCGCAAAGTACCAACAAATGTTCCGAACCAAGACTTGCTTGAGGAAGCTATCGGAAAGCCTTTGACACAAGTTCCCGACCCTTTCGGCACGCACCCAAGTTTTGGCGAACACAATAATGCGCGACTACAGGCATTTCTCGATCAATTTGGGTTTGACTATGAGTTTTTATCATCAACCGACTGTTACAAATCTGGACGCTTTGATGATACTTTGCTTAAAATCTGTCAACGCTATGACAAAGTAATAAAAGTTATTTTACCGACACTTGGTGAAGAACGCCGCCAAACATATAGCCCGTTTTTACCAATTTGCCCTAAAACAGGTATTGTCCTTCAGGTTCCTGTAACAATTGAAGACGCTGAAAGCGGCTTAATTTCATTCAATGACAGCGACGGTGACCGTGTCGAAACATTGGTGACAGGCGGGAATGTAAAATGCCAATGGAAGGTTGATTGGGCAATGCGTTGGGACGCGCTTGATGTTGATTATGAAATGGCCGGTAAAGATCTGGACGAAAGCGTGAAACTCTCTTCCATCATTCGCCGTATTCTTGGTGGCCAACCACCAGAAGCGCTTAGCTATGAGTTATTTCTTGATGAAAAAGGCCAAAAAATCTCTAAATCAAAAGGCAACGGCATATCGATTGAAGAGTGGCTTGCTTACGCGAGCCCTGAGAGCCTATCGCTTTACATGTATCAAAGCCCAAGAAAAGCAAAACGCCTATATTTTGACGTTATTCCAAAAGCTGTTGATGAATATTATACCTTTGCGGATAAATATACTGGGCAAGACCTTAGCGACCAATATAAAAATCCAGCATGGCACATCCACGGCGGTAATGTTCCTTCAGAGAAACTACCGATCAGTTTTGCACTTCTTCTAAACTTGGTGTCTGCTGCTAATGCCGAAGACAAAGAAACCCTTTGGGGTTTTGTCGAAAAATATGCAGCAGGTGCAAATGCTGAAAAATATCCAGCGCTTGATCGTTTGATGGATTATGCACTTAAATATTTCGAAGATTTTGTCAAACCATCAAAATCCTACCGCCTTCCGGATGAACAAGAAGCCAAGGCATTTGATAGTTTAAAAACGAGATTAGAAGCACTTGAGCAATCCGAAAACGACGCTGAAAAAATTATGACAGAGGTATATTCTGCCGGCAAGGACGCTGCATTTGAAAACCTGCGTGATTGGTTTAAAGCGTGTTACGAAGTGCTTCTGGGGCAAAGCCAAGGCCCGCGGATGGGCGGATTTATTGCTTTATATGGTATTCCACAAACACTTGAAATGATTGATAAAATACTATCTGGCAAAAAACTATCGTAAAAAGCCTTTGATCCAGTTTTAGAAAGTGGGCGTGGGTAGCTTTATCCATAACAAACGAGGATAAAACCATAACACCACTAAATAAAACTGGATTTACTTTCATTCCGTTTGTTGCACTGATTACTGCACCGCTAACAGCAGAACCATCACGGCAAAAAAGCCGACATTGTTGATACTGCTGTTAGTGTGGTTAGCTTCAATACACTGGTTGCCGCGGTCAAAGCTGTTGGACTTGTAGAAATGTTGAAAAGCGATGGCTCATCACTGGTTTTGCACCAACGGACACGGCGTTTGCAAAATTACCTGCAGATACAATTGAAAGCCGGCTGTAGGCTGTAAACTGAAAACAAAGATAAGTTTTGCAGCTATTCTTACATATCATGTTGCACCTATAAAAGTTATGTCGCGCAACTTAATTGGCAAAAAGATGAAGGCCACAACAGTACAAGGGCAAAATATAAAGATTGAGGCTATAAACGGAGTTGCCATTAATGATGCTAACCTTGTAACAGCAGAAGCAGACATTGGAACATCAAATAGTGTCATTCACGTCATCGATAACATTATTCTACCTAACTGAAATTATGTACCGAGAGATCAATTAGCGCGGAATTAATAAGTTCGAACTCTAAGTTCTGGCTCGAGGCAAAGGCTTTGATGAGATATTCCATAGCTCATCAAAGCTTCATTATAGTATCTGTTTTTGTTATTCTGGTTGGAAAATATCTTCGATTGAACACTGAAAAACCATAGCAATACTAAAAGCAAGCGGCAAACTCGGGTCGTATTTGCCTCGTTCAATTGAATTAATCGTTTGACGTGAAACATTAAGATTATCTGCCAAAACCTGTTGGCTCCAATCTCTTTCCGCTCTTAAAACCTTAATACGGTTCTTCATCCGTATTTCCTTGTCACATACACCATCGCCAACCCCTGCGTTGCATAGAGCATTGGGAAAATCCAAATGATTGGTAGTCTCGGAAACCCAATCATTTCCAAAAAACCATAGGTAAATGTTCCCATACCAACAAACACGAAAGCAATAAGCGTTGCTTCCATTTGCTTTTTACGCTGTAACTCATCAAACGACTTTGCGAAAGTCAAAACCGCTCTAATTATGAGAAGCACCGGCACCGCGCAGGCCAACGCTAATATAACTTTGACGACTAATGGGAAATCCCATGATATCAACGCTGTTTTTACCATAATCAGGGTAATAATATATAGGCCCATAGCGATAGTAAAATTTTTCAAGTAGGTTTTAGCTGCAAGTTTCATAATGCCCCCTATTTAATAAAATTGCCCAATGCCTGAGCAAACACTCTCGGCTGATCGATCATGATAAAATGAAAACTATCGTCAACGATCATTAGTTGTTTGTTATCCAGATCAGCATATTGCTCTTTATAAAGTGCTTCCATCGCGGATCTGGTGATCGGCATTTGTGGATCATGGGCCGCCATAACTGTCACTTGAGCTTTAATACCCTTTAAGTTTCGCCTGTAATCCATTGCAAAGGCATCACCAAAAGCGTTAGCGATCGTTTCTTGGTCCGATGTCTCTGCCCAGCGGTTTAAGGTTGGAATAAATTCTGGTGTCTTTGATAAAATGTAAGCACCTTGTTTTTGCTGAGCAACAAAAGCATCATGTGGCATTGCCTTCATTTGATCTTTCACAAACTTTGCCTGCACTTCCGCTTGTTCAGGTGTCAGGCCCGGTGCAAATAAGCCAGCCATATATGGCAGGCTATCGACAACCAACACTCGTTTCACCAGATCTGGGTGCTGCCCCGCCAACATTAAAGACATTAAACCACCAATAGAATGCCCAACAACAGATACCTCTTTAACATTTTTGTTTTTCAGAAAGACAGAAACCTCGTCAATCCGGGCCTGTAAAAAACCAGATGCAGTTTCTTTTGGCTTGCTAGCAGCAAAGCCCGGCGCCGTCATAACAAAAACACGATGGGTTTTTTGATATTGACTAACCCACGGTTTCCAAAGTTCACCATGCGATGCCAACCCCGGAATAAAGATTAGTACCGGGCCACCTTCAAGGCCGTATTCCTCAATATCAAAAGCTCGGGTATGGGTTGCAGTGACTATCATGACCAAAAACAGAACAATCATTTGTAGTACCTGTTTCCGCATATTAAATCCCCAATCAAGTTTAGTTTTCATATAGTAAAGCGTGCTTTACATATAAGCTTATTTGATATTTTGTCAAGTTTGCTTGTCTTTTCTTGTTATAAAAAAAGCCCCACAACTCCTGCGGGGCCTTGAATTAATTTTATACCTTATAGAATATTAAGCTTCTGTATCGACTTTTGGTGTGCCACCTTTTGCAACACCAACCATCGCAGGGCGAAGCAATCGGTCCTTAATAACATATCCTGGTGCAACAACCTGCATAACAGTACCTGTTGGATGATCATCTGTCGGCACTTCAAACATTGCCTGATGCAGCTTATGATCAAACTTTTCACCAACTTCTGGAGATACTTTAGTAATGCCATGACGCTCTAGCGTGTTCAAAAGCTCTCGCTCTGTCATTTCAACGCCTTCGCTAAATGCCTTTATATCATCCGCTACTTCTTCCGGCATACTATCAAGCGCACGGCGAAGATTATCTGATACATTCAACATATCACGTGCAAATCCTGTAACAGCATATGCGTTTGCATCAGCTTTATCTTTCTCTGCACGGCGGCGAACATTTTCCATTTCAGCCATCGTACGCAGTAATCGATCTTTTAATTCACCAACTTCGCCCTGCAGCTTTTCAACAAGCGACTCTTCATTTTCCTCACTTACAGCAGCTTCTTCATGTTGCTCTGCTTCATCGTTAGCAGCATCAAGTTCTGGTGTTTGCTCTTCTTCAAATTTTTCCTGCTCGCTCATTACAGCTTAACCTTTATATTTACAGGGTTTACGCCTGCTTTACCTACAGCAGGCGGCTAACCACCTGCGCCGTATAATCAACCATCGGGATGATTCTGGCATAATTTAACCGTGTAGGGCCAATAACACCAATCACACCAACAACATTGTTTGCACCGTTCATATAGGGAGAAACCACGAGAGATGAACCCGAAAGCGAAAATAAATTATTTTCAGCCCCAATAAACATGCGCACACCGCGACCGTCTTTTGCCAAATCTAGCAAACGAATCAACTCTTTTTTTTGCTCTAACGCCTCAAAAAGGCCGCGAATTCGATCTAAATCCTCCGCAGCTTCCAAATTTTCAAGAAGATTTGCCTGACCCGAGACAATTAAGGATGCCGGAGCTTCAGAGCTTGCCCCCGACCAAACAGCCAACCCAGCTTCAATAACTTTGGTTGTTAATCCATCAAGTTCCACCTGATGGGCTTGCAACTCACACGTAATGTGATCCTTTGCATCATCAAGGTTTTTACCTGCTAATCTCGCGTTTAAATAATTACTTGCTTGCACTAATGTGCTAGCAGGCAAGCCCGGCGGAAGTGAGACCACCCGGTTTTCGACCGTACCATTCTGCCCCACCATAACAACCAGCGCTTTATCTGGCGCGATTGAGACAAATTCAATATGCTGAATAGCTTGATCTTGCTTCGGCACCATCACAAGCGATGTACACCTGGAAAGCCCAGATAAGGCCTTTGTTGCATCACTTAAAACATCCTCAAAAATACGGCCTGTTGCAGAACATGTTCCCTGAATTGACTCGCGCTCTGAACGCGTAAGGTTACCGACCTCCATCATCCCATCAACAAACAGGCGAAGCCCTGTATCCGTTGGGATACGGCCTGCTGATGTGTGCGGTGCCGCCAAAAGACCTGTTTGCTCAAGGTCTGCCATTACATTTCTGATAGTCGCCGCAGAAAGGTCTATACCACCTGCCTTACTGATCGTACGAGACCCGACAGGATCACCAGTATCAAGATACGTCTCAACAACAAGCCGAAAGATTTCTCGTGATCGTTCATTTAACTGCGCAATATCCATCTCTACTCCCTTTAAAGATCGATTTTATTGCCGCACTATCCTATCGTCAATCAAGCATTCAAGGACACAGCTTTCTTCTTTGACTGATTGTCATCCCCCGAGTAAAAGAAGCCAACACTTATTATTTAAATAAAAAGGGCAAAACTATGCGACCAAGCGGACGTGCCAACGACGAAATGCGCTCCATTGAGATGATTCCAGGGTTTTCAAAACATGCGGAGGGTAGCTGCATGATTAAGTTTGGAAATACGCATGTACTGGTAACAGCAACATTTGAAGAGCGCGCTCCAAGCTGGCTTCGTGATACAGGAAAGGGCTGGATCACAGCAGAATATGGTATGTTACCACGTTCCACGCACGGTAGAATGGCGCGCGAGGCTGCAAAAGGAAAACAATCTGGTCGCACACAGGAAATCCAGCGATTGATCGGGCGTGCAATGCGTGCTGTTGTAAACTTGGAATTACTCGGCGAACGCCAGGTACGGTTAGACTGCGATGTTATTCAAGCAGACGGCGGGACACGTACAGCCTCTATCTCTGGAGCGTATGTTGCTCTGCATCAATGCTTCACATGGATGTTAGAAAACGGACACATTAAAGAAATGCCCTTCATTGATAGTATTGCTGCAATTTCGTGTGGTATCCATAATGGCACTGCAGTGCTAGACCTTGATTATGATGAAGATAGTGCAGCAGAAACCGATGCAAACTTTGTTCTGACAGGCACAGGCGGTATTGTTGAAATACAATCAACTGCGGAGGAAGAGCCTTTTTCAGAAGAAGAATTTTTACGTCTTCTACGTCTTGCCCGCATTGGCTGTGACGGTATTAAAACTGCCCAAGCAGCAGCGCTGAAAATATAGAGGAAATAACAATGACAGATCATCGGCACTTTGACGGCGACACCCTCATTATTGCAAGCCATAATAAAGGCAAGGTGCGGGAAATCGGCGAACTTTTAGCACCGTTCGGGGTTAAAACCGTTTCTGCTGGTGATCTTGACCTACCGGAACCTGTTGAAGACGGCGATAACTTTATCGCTAATGCAGAAATCAAAGCCCTAGCAGCAGCAAAGGCTGCTAACTTACCCGCGCTTTCAGACGACAGCGGCTTAGAGGTATCTGCTCTGGACGGTGAGCCCGGAATTTATAGCGCACGTTGGGGGGGCCCTGAAAAAGACTTTACACTTGCAATGACAAAAGTGAATGAGGCCATTGGAGATAAGGAAGATCGCACAGCAAACTTCACTTGTGCGCTAACGCTCGCTTGGCCAGATGGGCATACGGAAAGCTTTGAAGGTAAAGTTTTCGGTAATATCACATGGCCAATGCGCGGTGATCAGGGTTTTGGGTATGATCCATTCTTTATTCCTGATGGTTTTAAGATAACATTTGGCGAAATGGACCCGACACAAAAACATGCCATGAGTCACAGGGCTGATGCCTTTAAGCAGTTAATCGCTGCTTGCTTTCAAAAATAATTATGTCTGAGGCAACTTTTTTAAAATCGAATGAAATCACTGCTCCTGCTGCGATATATGTTCATTGGCCTTTTTGCTTAAAAAAATGCCCTTACTGCGATTTTAATAGTCATGTCCGCGATACTGTTAATCATAAAAACTGGCAAACTGCGCTTGTTCAGGAAATAACCCATTTTGCCGATCGCTTTCCAAATTTAAAAACAAAGTCTATCTTTTTTGGAGGTGGTACACCAAGCCTGATGGAAGCAGAAACTGTTGAACTTGTTATTGATACGATCAAAAAAAAATGGCCACAATCGTCAGACAATATTGAAATAACATTGGAAGCAAACCCATCTAGTATCGAAGCGGGGCGTTTCAGAGAATACAGAGCCGCAGGTGTTAACCGTATATCGGTCGGCATTCAATCACTGCGGGATGATGCGCTCAAATTTCTTGGCCGCCTACATAGCGCTAAAGAAGCAATAAATGCCTTGGGTATTGCGCGTGAAACATTCGACCGAGTTAGCTTTGACCTGATTTACACAAGACCAGAACAAACAACCGCTGCCTGGGAAAAAGAATTATCAGAAGCATTAGCCTTTGAGCCGAGCCATTTATCGCTTTACCAACTCACGATCGAGGAGGGAACTGCATTTTATCATCAATTCCACAGAGGGAAATTTACCCTGCCTGACGAGGATGAAGCTGCACAGCTTTATACTTTAACACAGGATATGACAACGCATGCAGGCCTGCCAGCTTATGAGATTTCCAACCATGCTAAAACAGGTGAAGAAAGCAAACATAACTTGTGTTATTGGCAGGGTGATTATTATCTGGGAATAGGGCCTGGTGCCCATGGACGATTACCCGGCGAAGCGCCATATACAGCAATTGCTCATAACCAAATCAAACGTCCTGAAGATTGGCTTAAAGCGATAGGTAATAGAAAAACAGGACTTGAAAGTAGTGATCATATTAATGCCGAAGACCGTGCCGTTGAAATGATTATGATGGGTTTAAGGCTTAATACCGGTATCGATAAAGAAGCTTTCACCCACAAAACTGGCAAAAACATTGAACACTTTATGGATAGCACCTCACTGCAGGAATTAATCAATGGAAAGTTCATTGAAAACAGCCAAACATATTTTAAACTTACAACAGCAGGGCTGCCTCTTCTAAACACTATTCTGGCAAAGCTGCTCGCATAAGGCTGTATCCAAAAGCAGGAAAAGCATCTGGCACAGGTGATACTATAGAGAACTTACCTTTCTGAATTTCTAATACTGCCAATGCGCGTTCGTTTGTACCATCTGGTAATAGCCTAAAAAGCCCGTCAACGCCCTTAAAACCACGTGGGTCGGTTAAAGCCTTCCGAGTGAAATAATTTACTTCAACACTTTCGCTGGTTTCCTGTTGTTGAATACCTTCGCGTGCTAACACAGCAATCATACCAACCGCATCATATGCCAAGGTTGTTATCCTTACTGGTGTTTCTCCATACAACTCTTCGTACCGATTAAAAAACGCCTCAGATGAGGTGGGATCAGGTGCAGCAAACCACGCACCATATAATGGAGGTTCATTTGTAAGAGTTATATCATTCCATAACCCTGTTCCCAAGACCTTCACTTTTTCTGTATCAACTTCATAAAAAGGAAGGAGTGGTGCAAGTGTTCTAAGAAGAGCCCCACCTTCTGGTACAATAACCGCATCAAATAAAAGGTCGCCGAGAACCTCAGTATCATTCATCTTTTGAACGATTTCATCCGTCATATCGTCATTTAATGACTTTAAAAATCGAACTTCATTTCTATGGGCCCGGCGACGTCGATCATAATCTGCCAAGCTTTTTACAGGGTCAAAAACCTGTTCAGCATTATTTTCATATGTTTCAATCGTAGAAATATTTGCGTGGCTATTGTTCACAGCTATACCATAAGCGGAACGAACCTGATCTCCATATTGCCCTTCAGGGAACAAACCAGCAAAGCTTTTATAACCTTGTTCTACCGCATAATTAACTACACGCCGAACTTCATTTTCCGGTAAGAAACCTAATATAAAATTATCCTGAGACGCCGCTGAATAATCATTTGAAAACCCTAAAAGAGGTACACCAGCTTTTCCAGCAATACGACCAGCTATCTTAACATTTGCACTCAAAAGCGGGCCAATAATTATATCAACACCATCGCTTATAGCCTCATTGGAGACAATTTCTGTTTGCCGGCTATCAGCTTTGGTATCATAAGGTAAGAGTTGTAACCGGGGATCATATGCATCAAACAATGCCATAGTAGCAGCATTTAAAAGTGCTTTACCTGTTTCGCTTACTTCCCCGCTTAAGGGCAGCAAAATCGCTATCTTAATTTTTCTTTCTTGAGATTGCGGTGTATTTGGCAATTCCAAATTAGTTTCAACTTGGGCATCTTGATCTGGAGCTATTAGTTGTGGCTCATTGGATTCTGTTTCCGACTTAACTAGGTCAGTTGGTATTTGAGCGCTACAAGCAGAGAGGATAAAAAATACAAACAGCACAATTATTTTACCAATAGGCTTCTCTCTATGTGCCATTTTTTCCATAAGTTTAACCAGCTTATCTTATTTGTTGATTGTTTATTTTATCAAAGCAATATTAGCCTCATTAAATTAAATGAGTAAAACTAAAATAACACTCTACATAATAATCACGAATTATAATAGTTTGGACGGTAAAGATGACCGAAATTAGGTTAAATAATGACATAAAGAAAACAGTTAAACCGTCCGATAGCCAACGCATAAACAAAACAGCACAACTACAAGCCGGATTGTATGTTGTTGCAACCCCCATTGGCAATTTAGGGGATTTATCAAACCGAGCAAAACAAACATTACAGGATGTTGATTACATAGCATGTGAAGATACCCGAATTAGCGGTAAGCTTTTAAATGCTTTCCTGATCAAAAAACCGCTAATCAACTATCATGATCATAGCAGTAATAAAGACCGCAACACTATTCTTGAGAAACTTCAGGGCGGCGCTAAAGTTGCCCTAATTTCTGACGCAGGCACACCGTTAATTTCAGACCCCGGTTACAAACTGGTTGAGGAAGCACAGAGCCTTGATATCAATGTTGTTGCCGTTCCCGGTCCCTCAGCTGTTGCTACAGCGCTATCAATAGCAGGTATGCCTACGGACAGGTTTATGTTTATGGGTTTTCCTCCTAACAAACACCAAGCTCGTCTGTCCTGGTTCGAAGATGTGGCGAAAATCAAAGCAACGCTGGTTTTTTACGAAAGTACACGCAGATTACCTGAGTGTATTAATGATGCATTATCGATTTTTGGAAATAGAGAAGCCGCTGTTTGCAGAGAATTAACAAAGAAATTTGAAGAAGTCAGGCGGGACAATTTAATAAAATTAACTGACCATTACCAAAATAACGGTGCACCAAAAGGAGAGGCAGTGGTAATTATCGGCCCTCCAACCAAAGAGAGCGAAGCATCACATTCAATCGATAAAGAAAATGCCCTGAAACTCGCTTTAAAATACATGAGCGTTAAATCTGCATCACAATTTATTGCAGAACTAACCGGTAGCAAAAAAAAGGAACTATATGCGCGCGCGTTGGAATTAACTCAAGACCAGAAAGATACATAAGTATCAATGGCAGCCCACTCCCGACAAAGAGCCGAAAGAAAAGGCAGAAACGCTGAGTTGATTGCCCGACTTTGGTTAATGATCAAAGGCTATCGTATACTCAACACGCGTTTTAAAACGAAAGTTGGTGAAATAGACATCATTGCCAAAAAAGGCAAAACTATTGCGATTGTAGAGGTTAAGGCACGTAAATTAGAAACAACAGCGCTAGAATCAATTAACACCAAACAGCGCCGGCGCATCGAACGAAGCACAGAGCTTTGGCTTAAAAAATCAGGGTACATCCACACGATATCACCAAGGTTTGATATAATAGCGATTGTGCCCAAACGTTTTCCTATCCATATCAAGGACGCGTGGAGGCTTGGCGAATGAGAAAAAATACATTAAATCCTCTACAGCACACATATCAGTAGCAAAACAAAAGGAAGCTTAAATGGCTGCAAAATCACTCAAAGTTGCCGTTCAAATGGACCCGATGGAAACTGTTAATATCAACGGTGACAGCACCTTTGTTTTGATGCTGGAAGCACAAGCACGCGGCCACCAACTGTGGCATTACCTTGTCGAAGACCTAACATATGATCAAGGTCAGGTTCGCACCAGAGCACGGCCAGTAACTGTTCGTAGGGAAGAGGGTAACCATTTCACCTTCGGCGATGAGCAAACCATCAACCTCAAAGAAGATATCGACGTTATCTTAATGCGCCAGGACCCGCCATTCGATATGGCATATATCACTGCCACGCATTTACTTGATTTAGTGCACCCTGAAACACTTGTTGTAAACAACCCGACAGAAGTTAGAAACGCACCAGAAAAACTATTTGTCACACAGTTTCTGGATTTAATGCCCCCGACCATGATCACGCGTAATGAAGATGAAGTTAAAGCTTTCCGTGAAAAGCACGGCGAGATTATTGTAAAGCCCCTGTATGGTAACGGCGGCGCTGGCGTGTTTCATTTACGAGAAAACGATTCAAACCTGGGTAGTTTGATGGAAATGTTCTTGGGGCTGAACCGCGAGCCCGTCATGGTACAAAAGTTTTTGCCTGATGTGGTTGGCGGCGATAAACGTATCGTATTGATCGACGGCGAGCCAGCAGGGGCGGTTAACCGTATTCCTGCCAAAGGTGAAATCCGCTCCAATCTGGTTGCAGGCGGTGAGGCAGCAAAGTCTGTTCTAACAGAGCGCGAGCAAGAGATTTGTGCACGGCTTGGCCCAGAATTGAAAAAACGAGGCCTTATATTTGTGGGTATTGATGTTATCGGTGATTGGCTTACAGAAATTAACGTAACATCACCAACCGGCCTACAATCAATTAATGCCTTTGACGGCGTTAAATTGGAAGCAGATATATGGAAAGCAATTGAGGGAAAAGTTAGCTAAAACCTTTATTTTAAAAGCAATTAAGGTGCTTCAATAGCACCTTAAAACCCACAGACACCAAGTTTGCTGCATAATTCATCAAGCTGCTCCAGATCTTCATAACGAATAGTCACTGAGCCACCTTGGCCTTCATGTGAAATTGATGTTTTCATTCCCATCGCTGCTGTAAGATCTTTTTCTAGAGCAATTGTGTCAGCATCCTTTGAATTACCAGACAAAGAGCCTTTATTAGTTGATTGACGTTTGGGTCTACCTTTTAGCCCGCGAATTATTTCTTCCACTTGGCGAACGCTAAGGCCCTCAGCAACAATTCGTTTTGCAATTGCACTTGGGTTTTCAGCTCCAATCAATGCCCTAGCATGCCCCATAGAAAGCTTACCTTCATCAACAAGCTGTTGGACATCCTGGGGTAAACTTAAAAGCCGTAAAAGGTTTGCAACGTGGCTTCTGCTTTTCCCAACAACTTCAGCAACACCTTCCTGAGTATGCCCAAACTCATCCATTAACCGGCGAAAAGCAACAGCTTCCTCAACCGAAGACAGGTCTTGTCGTTGGATATTTTCGATGATAGCAACTTGTAAGACCTCTCCATCATCAAGATCACGAACAACAACAGGAACTTCATGAATACCGGCTTTTTGTGCTGCACGCCAGCGGCGTTCACCAGCAACAATCTGATATTTATCAATACCAATTGACCGCACTAAAATAGGTTGAAGAACACCTTTTTCCTTCACTGAACTTGTAAGTTCATCAAGATGTTCTTGATTAAAATGATGGCGTGGCTGTTCTTTATTGCGCTCAAGAAATTCGATAGGAAGCATCCGCCTGCCGCTTGCAGGACCTGCCATACCTGTGTTTGATGTATCTACCACCACATCAACAACTGGCCTGTCATCGCCGAGCAATGCAGAAAGACCTTTTCCTAATCCTTTTCTAACCATTGGTATCCTAACTAATTACTTATTATTGTTATCCGGCACATATTTTTTACGCTGCCAGTATTTCTTGTCGCCCTAGAATTTCACGGGCCAATTTTATATATGCTTGACTACCCACACACCGATGATCATATAAAAGAGCAGGCTTACCGTGGCTTGGCGCCTCTGACATTCTTACATTCCGGGGGATAACAGTTTCAAAAACTTTGTCACCTAAATACTCACGAACATCATCAGCTACCTGTTCTGACAAGTTGTTTCTTTTATCGAACATTGTCAGTAAAACACCATTAATTGTAAGCGCAGGATTAAGCGAAACCCTAACTTGTTCGATAGTTTTAAGGAGTAAACTTAACCCTTCGAGGGCGAAAAATTCACATTGTAAGGGAACAAGAACCGAATTTGCAGCAACAAGTGCATTAATCGTAAGCAGGGAAAGTGATGGCGGGCAATCAATAAGGATATAATCATAGTCACTATCAGCCATATTTTTTTCAAAAGCTTGTGCCAGCCTGAAATTACGTTGTGGTAATTCTGCCAACTCTAGATCGGCACCTGATAAGTCAACAGTAGATGGGATAATTGAGAGGCCGGGAATTTCCGTGTCCATAGCCGATTGTTTAATCGGGGCAGCACCCAAAACAACATCATATGATGTTACTTCACGGGCATTTCGGTCGATACCAAAGCCTGTACTTGCATTACCTTGTGGATCAAGGTCAAGGATCAAAACCTTGTTGCCAACAGCTGCCATTGCAGTGGCTAAATTTATCGCTGTTGTGGTTTTGCCGACACCGCCCTTTTGGTTAGCAATCGCAATAATATGTGTATCCGTCCCCATCCCAAAAGAACTCCCTACAATTTCCTTAGTTCATCATTAGACTAAATTATTATGGCTTTTATCTAACGATTATTTTCTTTTTATGTCCCAAAGGCGAATAATACTGGCACCTTTTTCTGTTTTGCTTTCAAAACTAGATGATTTCATTGTCCAATATGTTTGCGCTTCGGTCAATTCTTCTTCTGCGGTTTGACCTTTTAAAAGCCACAGCTCTATTTTAGGGTTTTTCAGAAAAGGTTCACTCCATTCAAGGAGTTGGCTGATTTTTGCACACGCACGTGACGTAATTAAATCAACATCAAAAGGTGTTATTTTTTCAATGCGCTCATTATGAATTGTTGTATCAACCCCTATCATCCGAGCAACTTGGCTCATAAAGCTGCATTTCTTGCCGTTCGACTCGACCATATGAACTTTATTAACCCCCATAGCTCCAAGAACTAACCCGGGAAAACCTGCACCAGAGCCAATATCCAGTAAGGTTTGTGGCATTGTTGCCAATACTTTTTCAAGATGATTATAAATTTGTGCAGAATCATAAAAATGGCGAAGCCACATATCATCAAGAGTACTGTTAGATACAAGGTTTTTGGCTTTTTGCCACTTTATAAGGAGCTCTGAGTATTCCACAAGTTTATCCAATGTTTCACGTGAAACATTAGTTTCTTTTTGAAACTGGGCAGCACTAAATATCATAGTAAATAATACTCTTAAGCGGCTTTACGGCGTTTAACATACCGCAGAAGAAGCGAGAGGGCAGCAGGTGTAACACCTGCAATTCTTGCTGCAGCACCTAATGTTGCTGGCCGCGCAGTTTTAAATTTCTCACGCATTTCATTTGAAAGACCAATAACATCGTCAAAATCAAGTTCATCAGGAATTATCAGAGCTTCATCCTTACGGAAGGCATTCACATCTTCCTGCTGACGGTCAAGATAACTTTTATAAGACGCATCAATCGCTAACTGTTCAATGCTATCCTTTGAAATATTTCCAAGTTCATCGGGCCATATTTTCAAAAGGTCATCAAAGTCAAAATCATTAAAACCAAGAAGTATTTCAGCGGTACGGCGAACACCATCTTGCTTTACTTTTAAACCATATTTTATCAATTCATTAGGAGTAATATTTAATGACCTCAGGATATTACGTCCTTTTTCCAGCTCAGTTAGTTTTTCAGAAAAAGCTTTCTCACGCTGCTGTTCAACTAAACCAAATTCAATACCCTTAGGTGTTAGCCTTTGATCTGCATTATCAGCACGGAGCGACAATCGATATTCTGCCCGGCTTGTAAACATTCTATATGGCTCACGAGTACCTTGTGTCAACAAATCATCAATCATAACACCGATATATGCATCAGCACGATCAAGAATAAAAGCGCCCTTTTCATCAAGCTGACCACATGATTTAATTGCAGCATTAGTACCAGCGATCAAACCTTGAGCCGCTGCTTCTTCATATCCGGTTGTACCATTAATTTGACCAGCTAAATAAAGCCCTTCAGCTTTTCTGGTTTCCAAAGTCACATGCAATTCACGCGGATCGACAAAATCATATTCAATCGCATATCCGTGTTGAATTATTATAGTATTTTCAAGCCCGGGTATGGATGCAATCATCTTTTCCTGAACATCTTCGGGCAGGCTTGTTGAAATACCATTTGGATAAACTGTATGATCGTCTAACCCTTCAGGTTCAAGAAAAACCTGATGGCTTTCTTTATCTGCAAATCGAACAATTTTATCCTCAATCGATGGGCAATAACGCGGCCCGCTACTTTCAATCTGACCTGAATACATTGGGGATCGATTAATATTTTCCTCAATGATTTTATGTGTTTCAGATGTCGTTCGCGTCATATAACAGCTTATTTGTGGAACTGTTACTTCATCAGTCATAAATGAAAATGGTACCGGTGGGTTATCACCAGGTTGTTCTTCGCATTTATCCCAATCAATAGTTCGCCCATCAAGGCGCGCTGGCGTACCTGTTTTTAATCGACCTAACTCGAAACCTAAATTCATCAATGTATCAGAGAGGCCGAGAGCTGGCGCTTCGTCAACACGGCCCGCTGGTATTTGCTTTTCACCAATATGAATCATACCGCGCAAAAACGTACCGGTTGTTAAGATGACTGCTTTTGACGTAATTTTTTGCCCCCCAGCAGTAATCACACCTTCAATACAAGGCTTCGATGTTTCACGTGAAACAATTAAATCCTCAACAGCAGCGCCAAGAATATCCAAATTCTTATAATCATTTAAGATACTTTGCATGGCTTCACGGTAAAGTTTACGATCTGATTGCGCGCGAGGCCCCTGAACAGCAGGTCCCTTTCTTTTATTCAAAAGACGAAATTGGATACCAGAAGCATCAGCAACCTTACCCATAATACCGTCAAGTGCATCAATTTCGCGAACTAAATGCCCTTTACCTAATCCACCAATTGCAGGGTTACATGACATTTCACCAATGGTTTCTACTTTATGTGTAACGAGTAGAGTTTTAGCTCCAACACGTGCAGAAGCTGCTGCTGCCTCACAGCCTGCATGACCTCCGCCAATTACAATGACATCATAATTTTCTGTCATATTTAAAACCTATCTGTAAAATTTAAGCTACTCTATCTATATAATGAAGCTTGAATGATTGAACATATAGTCCGAATATACCGTATAATAAAGCGGCTTGATATAGCCTTGTTTATACCACGAGTCAAAAATGAAAGACGATAATCTATATAGAACCTAAATATTCTGAAGAGATTAAACCATGATGTTTCACGTGAAACACTTATTTCCCGATACAAAAATCAGAAAAAACAATATCGAGCATATCCTCAACATCAACACGGCCTGTTATCTCACCAAGTGACCTTACCGCCATTCTGATATCTTCAGCTGCTAAAACCGCGTCAAAACCAGCATTCGTTTCAAATCGTTCAATGTGACCGATACAATCTTCTAATGCTTTTCTATGACGAACACGAGTTAGGGATGGTAAATCACGTCCATCCATAACATCTAAGATATATGCTGAGATAGCTTGAAATAAATGATCAAGCCCAAAATTTTCTTTTACTGACACGCCTATTATATCAACTATTGATACTTCAGACTTTAAATGTTTCACGTGAAACATCTGATCATCGTTCATACGATCAGATTGTGTAACTATAACGATAGACTTGTTATCTAATATTGCTGTTAGACTATCTGGTACATATGGCCAGTTATCAGCTCGTACTAAAACAAGTTTTAAGTCTGCATCGTTTGCTTTTTCAAATGCACGTCTGATACCTTCTTTCTCAATGGCATTTGTTGCAGACCTGATACCAGCCGTATCAATCAAGCGAACTGGATAGCCAGCTAAATCAAGTTGCACTTCAATTGTATCACGGGTCGTACCAGCTTCTTCAGAAACTATTGCCACATCAGATTTTGCTAGCGCGTTCAACAGCGTCGATTTACCAACATTTGGTTCGCCAAGAATAACAACTCTAAAACCGTCTCGAATTGCCTGACCACGGCGATTATCATCTAAATACTGTATAATTTCATTTTTAAATTTCAACATATTGGGTTTTACTGCGCCAGCTACGCCTTCAGGTAAATCCTCATCAGGAAAATCAATATCAGCTTCTAAATGACCCAAATGACCCAATAGTTTACTACGCCATCCTTCATAAATATCACGAAGGCTACCATCCATTTGCGATAAAGCTTGACTCCGCTGCGCTAACGTTTGCGCATGGATTAAATCATTCAGCCCTTCGGCCGCTGTTAAATCCATTTTATTATTTTCAAATGCACGCCTTGAAAACTCACCCGGTTCTGCCATACGCAGGCCATCAATTGAATTTAATGCAGTAGACACACCTTCAATAACCGCACGGCCACCATGCAAGTGTAGTTCTATAACATCTTCACCTGTAAAACTATTCGGTGCTGGAAAACTTAGCACCAACGCCTGATCAAGTCTGTTACCATTAGCGTCCATAAGTTCACGCAGTGATGCATATCTAGGCTTTGGTAATGGTTTTTTAGTCAGTAATTTCAATACATTAAGTGCAGAAGGGCCACTGATACGAATAACAGCGACACCTGCTGTCCCCGTACCGCTTGCTAAAGCAAAAATTGTATCCTGACATATCATTAAAAAACTTACCTTTACCACAATAGATCGTATGAATTTCCTTGCTGATCATGTCTTGTAGCAATAGGACTGTAAGAGGGAAATGTATTTCCTTCAAATTCAAAGTAAAAAGATTAATGCAATGCCACAACTTTCGCTTCACACACCCATCATGGATATCACGATCACTGAATTTGATGAAAAGATAGTCTCACTTGATTGGGGTTGGTCTCCTTTTCAGGAACCGACACCTTTTTTGAAGGAAGCAAAAAAACAATTAGATGCCTACTTTGACGGCGATTTACTGAATAATTTCGACTTGCCACTGGACCTTGATGGCAGCAAACATCAAAGAAACGTCTGGCAAGCCATGCTGGAAATCCCATTTGGTGAAACAGTTACTTACGGCGAACTTGCCAAAAAAATCGGGTCAGCAGCACAGCCTGTTGGAACTGCATGCGGTACTAACCCAGTACCTATTATTGTACCATGTCACCGCGTACTTGCATCAGGTAATAAAATGGGTGGTTTTTCAGGTGAGGGCGGTGTTCATACCAAAAGAGCGCTTCTAATCCTTGAGGGAGCGATGGAATACAAGGAAGAAATACTGGAAGAACAATTAAACCTTCTTGATTAATCAATAGATAAAGCGAAAAAGGCCCACATAAAATGCAGGCCTTTCAACTATTCCATACTAAACAGTTTTAATTATTCATCTGAGAGAAGAAATCTTCGTTATTTGGTGCATCCTTGAGTTTAGAAAGCAAGAATTCCATCGCATCCACTGTTCCCATTGGAGTCAGAATACGGCGAAGTACCCACATTTTCGCAAGGGTTCCCTGATCCACAAGAAGTTCTTCTTTCCGTGTACCAGATTTGAGAATATCAATCGCAGGGAAGACACGCTTATCAGCAACTTTACGGTCCAGAACAATCTCACTGTTGCCCGTACCTTTAAATTCTTCAAAGATAACTTCATCCATACGGCTACCAGTTTCAATCAGTGCTGTTGCAATGATAGAAAGTGATCCACCTTCCTCGATATTACGCGCTGCACCAAAGAAACGTTTAGGTCGCTGGAGCGCATTTGCGTCTACACCGCCCGTTAGAACCTTACCTGACGATGGAACAACCGTGTTATATGCCCGTGCGAGGCGCGTGATACTATCAAGTAGGATTACAACGTCCTTGCCGTGCTCAACAAGTCGCTTTGCCTTCTCAATGACCATCTCTGACACTTGTACGTGGCGCGATGCTGGTTCATCAAACGTGGATGATACCACTTCACCGTTAACACTGCGTTGCATGTCAGTCACTTCCTCAGGGCGTTCATCAATTAAAAGGACAATAACATAACACTCAGGATGATTGCGGGTGATACTCTGTGCAATATTTTGAAGAAGAACTGTTTTACCCGTGCGCGGCGGCGCAACGATAAGCGCACGCTGGCCCTTACCAATAGGTGCAACAAGATCGATAACCCTCGGTGATTTATCTTTTACTGTTGGATCATCCGGGTCAAGCTTTAGACGCTCATCAGGATATAACGGTGTAAGGTTATCAAAGTGAACTTTATGGCGGGTTTTTTCTGGTTCTTCAAAATTTAATTTTGAAACTTTCAAAAGAGCAAAATACCGCTCACCGTCCTTTGGTGCCCGGATCTGCCCTTCAACTGTATCGCCTGTGCGAAGACCAAAGCGTCTGATTTGGCTTGGGCTAACATAAATATCATCAGGGCCTGGAAGGTAGTTTGCTTCTGGGCTTCTCAAAAAACCGAAACCATCAGATAATATCTCGATAACGCCGCCGCCCATGATTTCAATATCATCATCCGCGAGATGCTTCAGGATAGCAAACATCATATCCTGCTTGCGCATACTGTTTGCGTTTTCAACACCTACTTCTTCAGCAAGGGTTAAAAGATCAGCGGGGCTTTTTTTCTTAAGGTCTTGTAAATGCATGGGTTTTACCAATTTTTATATGGTGATTCCGGATGACTCGTTAAATTCATCTCTATTTTTTCATATAATATGCGCAGAAATGGGCTTAAACGAGGAATTTGTGTGAAGAGATATTTATCAATTTTGAACAGTTTGATTGTAGATCAAACCTACAAACTGTCAAGATTTTTGGCGGTGTATCAAAATTAAAACGGCTTGGCAACCGCCAAAATCACAATCGCAATAATGAATAGAGCAGGAACTTCATTAATCAGGCGAAAATACTTCTCGCTGTGTGGCCGTTCACCGCTCGCTAAATGACGACGTGTTTTAGCAAGCATCATGTGAAATCCAGTAAGCAAAAAGACCAAAAACAGCTTTGTGTGCAACCATCCACCATTATTCAACCCGATAGTAATAACAAGGGTTAAACCTAAAGCCCACGCAATCATCATTGCCGGGTTCATGATGATACGAAGCAATCTGATTTCCCGTTCTTGCCAACGTTTGTCTTCTTCGCTGTCAACATCATATTGCATATGATAGGCGAAAAAGCGTGGCATCATAAAAAGGCCCGCCATCCAGAAAATCACAAAAATAATATGGAATGACTTTATCCACAGATAAGCACTATTTAAAAAGTCTTCCATCATTTTTCCTAGTTTGCTGGATACTTAACGTCTGAAATTCTGAATAGTCTCAGCGAGTAATGCTACATTTTCTGGCGGTGTTTGCGGAACAAAGCCATGTCCCAAGTTAAATATATGACTACCACCTTTTAGTGTTTCCAGAATTCGCGTTGCTTCCTTAACCATAGCATCGCCACCTGAAACAACAAGATGCGGGTCCATATTACCCTGAACACAAACATGTCTTTGAATAGTATCGCATGCCCAATCCAGAGGAACGCCTGTATCCAGAGATACACCATCAACTTTTGTCTCTAATACATATTTTTCCAACATTGCACCAGAAAGCCGCGGAAAACCAATTATGGGTGTTTCAGCGTGTTTTGCTCTTACACGTGAGACAATTTCCTTCGTTGGCTCAATAACCCATTTATAAAAATAAGGCTCAGGGATAGCTGCAGACCAACTATCGAATATTTGAACCACATCGGCACCTGCATCAATTTGTGCACATAAATATTCTGACGTTGCATCGACAAGAATATCAAGAATTTTGCCAAACAATTCCGGGTTACCGTAACCAAGCTGACGTGCAGCAGCATGATCTTTACTTCCCATGCCTTCAATCATGTAGGTTGCAACGGTCCAGGGCGCACCTGCAAAACCAATTAATGTAACATTTTCAGGTAGTTCTTTTGAAAGTCTTGATACTGTTTCATAAACATTACCAACCTTATCATGAAAACCTTTTAGACTTAGGTCAGCGTATGTTTTTTTGTTGTTCACAGGGGTAAGCTTTGGCCCGTGACCAGCCTCAAACCAAACCTTTTGACCTAATCCATCTGGGACAACAAGAATATCAGCGAAAAGAATAGCGCCGTCCATTCCATACCGGCGAATAGGCTGCAATGTTACTTCAGTAGCTTGATCAGGATTGTAACAAAAATCCATAAAAGATGGAGCATTCTTACGAATTTCACGATATTCTGGTAAGTATCTACCTGCTTGACGCATAAACCAGAACGGGACTTTCTCTGCCGGGTTTCCCTTGAGAGTCTCAAGTAAGATTTTTGTCATTCTATGAACTTTCAAATATTTATCTTAAAAGCATAATACAAGGCTACCTATCTATATATATATTATTTAATAATAATATTGTGATTGTAGTAGTTCCCTGTGAAAAACGTGGATAACTAGTTTTACAGATATTATCCACAATTAAATTATATCATTTTTAGATGTGTATAAGATTGTATAAAACTGAGTATAAAATTAATTAGTTTATTAAAAACAATAGTTTAATAAAATATATAATGTGGAAAAGTTTGGGAAAACATGCCTATTGTTAAAATTTATCCCTATAATAAAAAGTGTTTGGATAAAAAGCATAGTTACAATGAATAACACTTCACAAAATGAGGATAATCAGCGTAGCTTTAATATTCACAAGTTTTGATAAAGTTATCCACAGGCTAATCCAGTATATTATCAATAGGCTGTGGATACAGATGTTAATCAAAAGAAAAGTTCGAAATAGTGACTGAAAATTTAGTAGATCTGCAAACAAATAATCGGAAATTTCACCTTCATTTAGTTTCTGATTCTACAGGTGAAACTTTGGAGGCCATTATTGCGGCAGCGCTTGTTCAGTTTGAAGGGGTTAATGTTTCCAAACATTTCTGGCCTTTGATAAGAACAGCTGCCCAGATGGAAAGGTTGATGGCTGATATTAAAGAGCAGCCAGGGTTGGTTATGTATACGCTTGTAAACCCTGAAATACAGGCAACCTTAGAAAAAAACTGTACGGAAGCTAACCTTCCGGTACTTTCTATTCTTGACCCTGTTATCAGTCTTTTAGGGTCATATTTTGGTATGCAGGCTAGCCATAATCCTGGTGGGCAGCATATTATGGATGCGAACTATTTTGACCGGATTGACGCTGTGCATTTTACGATGGCGCATGATGATGGCCAATTAGCGGAGGATTTACCGCTTGCGGATATTGTTCTTGTTGGGGTGTCACGATCTTCAAAAACACCTACAAGCATTTATCTTGCAAACAAAGGTTTTAAAACAGCGAATGTGCCATTTGTGCCGAATTGCCCGATGCCGGTAGAGCTTGATAATCTACCCGATAAATTCGTTATTGGTTTAACAGCGAGTCCAGAGCGCCTGGTTCAAATACGTACTAATAGATTGCGTTCAATTAACGAGGCGGAAGAAGCAGATTATACTGATATCGAGCTTATCAAGGACGAGACCAAACAATGCAGGCGTTATTGCAATGAACGTGGTTGGTCAACAATTGATGTTACTCGCAGGTCAATCGAAGAAACTGCGGCATCAATTATGAACAGGTATAATAGCTGGCTTGAAGCACGTGGAAGTTCGAAATAATAGTATAGAAACTTGAGTATCTTAAAATGCCTGACTTAATTCTTGCATCAAATAGCGTGACACGCAGAAATATGTTGATGAATGCTGGTGTATCTTTTGAAGCAATGAGCGCGATGATTGATGAAGAAGCAATCAAAGACAGCTTACTGCAAGAAGGAATATCTGCCCGTGACCTTGCTGACCAGCTGGCAGATATGAAGGCACGGTCATTATCCCAAGTTTATCCTGATGCTTATATAATTGGTTCTGATCAAATCTTGGAAAATAACGGCAAAATATTCGCTAAAGTTAATAATGTTTCGGATGCGAAAGAAAAGTTGAAAATACTGCAAAATAGCAAACATTCTCTGTTTTCTGCTGCTGTCGTCTATTATGAAGGTAAGCCAATATGGCGGTTTGTTGATAAGGCTATATTGACGATGCTGCCTCTTAGTGACGAGTTTATAGATCAATATTTAATCAAAGCTGGTGATAGTGTTTTTTCTTCGGTTGGATGTTATCAGATTGAATGTTTGGGTATTCAATTATTTTCTAAAATTGATGGCAGTCACTTTACGGTCTTAGGGATGCCGTTATTGCCATTACTTGATTTTCTGCGATTACATAAATTGATTGAGATTTAAAATGCCATTGATCAATGAAAATAATACGGCTGTAATTGGCCACCCAATAAGTCAATCTTTATCACCGCTTATTCATAATTACTGGTTTGAAACTTCTGATATATTTGGGCATTATAATTCTGTGGATGTGCACTCTTCTGAATTGGCTGGATTTGTCGAAATTGCAAAAAACAGCGGTTTAAAAGGATTTAATATAACGATACCGCATAAAACCAACATTATCCCGTTTTTGGATCGGTTGGCCCCAATTGCCCGCCAAATGGGCGCCGTTAATACAGTTAAAATTATGGATGACGGATCATGTGTTGGCTTTAACACTGATGGTATTGGCTTGGTTACTCACTTGAAAAAAAGCGTTCCAGATTGGCCAAAAGATAAACCTGCTTTTATTCTTGGAGCGGGCGGCGCTGCACGTGCATCAGCATTAGGGCTTTTAAATGAAAAAATACCGATGGTGATGATAGCCAATCGAACGCGTAAAAAAGCTGAAATTATTGCAGATGAAATAGGCCGTGGCCGTATCACTGTTGTGGACTGGGATGACCGATCAACAGCAGTTGCTGCGGCTGGACTGGTTGTTAATACAACAAGCCTTGGAATGGTTGGCCAACCGACGCTTGATATATCACTTGATCAGGCGGCGAGCGATACAGTGATATATGATATTGTATTCAAACCACTTGAAACAGCGCTTTTGAAAGCAGCTAAAGAACGAGGCCTTAGAACGGTTGATGGTTTAGGTATGCTCGTTTATCAAGCCGTTGCATCATTTAAAATCTGGTTTGACCGAGACGTTGAATATGATGATGAGTTGGTTTCGAAATTATTGGAAAAATTAACGTGATTATTATTGGGCTAACTGGCTCCATTGGAATGGGGAAAAGCGCAACAGCCAACATGTTCCGTGAATTTGGTGTGCCAGTTTTCGATGCAGATGCGGTTGTTCATAATCTTCAAAGCAAAAATGGCAAAGCAGTCTCATTTATTGAAAATGCTTTTCCCGGTGTTGTTACCAATGGAGTTTTGGACCGTGTCCTTTTAGGCAAAGAGGTTTTTGCGGATAAAACAGCGCTTAAACGGTTGGAAGCAATCATGCACCCAATGGTGCAGGATGAGCGTATAAAGTTTTTTGAAAATGCAGAGCGAGATAACCATAAAATTGTTGTTTTAGATATCCCGTTACTTTTTGAAACAGGTGGTAATAATGCCTGCCATAAAACGGTCGTTGTATCAGCTCCTTATGACGTTCAGAAAAATCGTGTACTTGAGCGCAGCAATATGACGCCGCAAAAATTTGAAGATATTCTCTCTAAACAAACACCAGATAAGATTAAACGTGAGAAGGCAGACTTTATTGTTGAAACCGACAAGGGCTTTGATCATGCTAAAGCACAGGTGAAGGCAATCATTGAAGCCGTTAACTCACAAACATAACACTCGAGGAAAGCATAACCATGCGTGAGATCATATTTGATACCGAAACAACAGGGTTTGATCCATTATCTGGTGACCGCCTTATTGAAATTGGTTGTCTTGAAATGGTTGATATGCGCTTAACGGATACAACACCGTTTCACGAATATGTAAACCCTGAACGTGAGGTACCGGAATCTGCGGTTAAAGTTCACGGCCTTACGACAGAGTTTCTGCGTGATAAACAATTATTTGCTGAAACAGCACAAAAGTTTCTCGACTTTGTGGGGGATGACAGCATTCTTGTTGCTCATAATGCTGAGTTCGATATGAAATTCATTAATTTCGAACTTGAAAAGGCTGGTTATCCAATCATTCCAGCAATGCGGTTTAAGGACACTTTGGCAATCGCCCGTACAAAGTTTCCCGGACAGGCAAATTCTCTTGATGCGCTTTGTAAACGGTTTGGTGTTGAAAATGGGCACCGTACCCTCCACGGCGCTTTATTGGACTCTGAAATCCTTGCGGATGTCTATATTGAATTGATGGGTGGGCGTCAGGCAGGCCTCGATCTCGCGGTTGAAAAGAAAACATATGCCTTCGTTGGTGCAAAAAAGGAAAGAGAGCGCCGCTCTTTCCCTATCGATGATGTTGAAGTTTCAACTCACAGTGAATTTATTGCTAAATTGAATGATCCTATCTGGAATTCCTGAGGGCTGAAAATTATCCTCAAACCAAAGTTAATCGATACTATTGAAAAATCTGCCATATGGTATTGGCCCTAAGCATCCAATTTCTTTTCCTTGGTCACAATCGTAAAGACTGAAGGTTGTGATATTTGCTTCGCCAACAAAATTGTTTAGACCAATAAAACCCAATGTACCACGGCTGTCGTTTGATCCATCGCGGTTGTCACCCATCATAAAATAATGATTCTCGGGAACTACAAACAATCGGGTATTATCATATCTACCCTGGTCGGTTTCTTCGTAAATACGGTGTTTAACACCATTAGGCAGGGTTTCTTCATATTCATTTACCCTGCGTTCACCACCAAGATATGATGTGTAAGTTACTTTTCTTATTAAATTTCGTTCTATCAGTTTGTCGTTAATGAATAAACGACCATTGCGCATCATGATTTTATCACCTGGTAGACCAATAACCCGTTTGATGAAATCTGTGCTTTCTCCTCTACGGTCGAGTGTGAAAACAGCAACATCACCCCTTTGAGGGTTACTGGATAAAACGCGCTCTTTTAAGATAGGGGGGTCAAAGTAAAAAGAATATTGGTTATATCCATAGGCAAATTTGGAAACAAAAATACGGTCACCAACTTCAAGCGTTGGTTCCATACTGCCTGAGGGTATATGGAAACTACCCCATGCGAATGTAGTAAAAAGAATATAAAAGACAGCAACAAAGAGAACATCTTTTACAAATTGCTTTATAGAATTATTTGTTTTTTTCTCAGCCATTGTTTTCCTGACCTTATCGCTGTCGCGGTTAATTTAATTAGTCTGTTAGCGGCTCAATTTATTGGCTTTATAACAATATGCAATCAATAATTGGTGCATATAAACAATACAGTTTTTTTCTTCTGTTCACAGAGAACATAAACATAAGACGGATTAATCAATATTTTCTTACAATATTTCTTTATCTCATCCCTTGCGGCACAAGGTTTTGGTCACTATATAGGCCGTGAAACAAGGTCATACTATGAAATGGCCTGATTAGAAGTACAATCTTTAAGAGGCTAAGAGTGTGCCGATAGGGCTCTTTTAGTCGGCTGTAACAAGGACAAAAGATACAATGGGTAAAGTAATTGGCATTGACTTAGGTACCACAAATAGCTGTGTATCTATCATGGACGGTTCAAAACCGAAGGTTATTGAAAATGCTGAAGGTGCACGGACAACACCTTCGATTGTTGGGTTTACAGACGAAGGCGAGCGCCTTGTTGGTATGCCGGCAAAACGTCAGGCGGTTACAAACCCGTCAGATACGCTTTTTGCAATCAAGCGCTTGATTGGTCGTACATTTGATGACCCGACAACACAAAAAGATTTGGAAATGGTTCCTTACAACATCGTTAAAGCCGATAACGGTGATGCGTGGGTAGAAGCCAAAGAAGAAAAATATTCACCAAGTCAGGTATCTGCAATGATCCTTCAGAAAATGAAGGAAACAGCAGAAGGATACCTCGGTGAAGACGTAACACAAGCTGTTATTACGGTTCCTGCATACTTTAATGATGCTCAGCGTCAGGCGACAAAAGATGCTGGTAAGATCGCAGGCCTTGAAGTTCTCCGCATTATCAACGAGCCAACAGCAGCAGCGCTTTCTTATGGCCTTGAAAAAGAAGATGGCCACACAATTGCGGTATTTGACCTCGGCGGTGGTACATTCGATGTATCAGTTCTTGAAATCGGCGATGGTGTCTTTGAAGTGAAATCAACTAACGGTGATACGTTCCTCGGCGGTGAAGATTTCGACATGCGTCTTGTTGATTATTTTGCAGACGAATTCAAAAAAGAAAATGGTATCGACCTCCGCGGTGACCGTATGGCGCTTCAACGCCTTAAAGAAGCAGCAGAGAAAGCAAAAATCGAGCTGTCCTCTTCACAGCAAACAGAAGTGAACTTGCCGTTTATCACGGCAGATGCATCTGGCCCTAAGCACCTTCAAATGAAGCTTACACGCGCTAAGTTTGAGAGCCTTGTTGACGATCTCGTTCAACGCACACTTGAGCCATGTCGTAAGGCACTCAAGGATGCAGGGCTTGCAGCCGGTGAAATTAACGACGTTGTTCTCGTTGGTGGCATGACACGTATGCCGAAGGTTCAAGAAATCGTAAAAGAATTCTTTGGTCGTGAACCACACAAGGGTGTTAATCCGGATGAAGTTGTTGCGATGGGTGCTGCTATTCAGGCTGGTGTCCTTCAAGGTGATGTGAAAGATGTTCTTCTTCTTGATGTGACGCCTCTATCGCTTGGTATTGAAACACTCGGCGGTGTCTTCACACGCCTGATTGAGCGTAATACAACGATCCCAACCAAGAAAAGCCAGGTTTTCTCAACGGCAGAAGATAATCAGGGCGCTGTTACAATTCGCGTATTCCAAGGTGAACGCGAGATGGCGGCGGATAACAAGCTACTTGGTCAGTTTGACCTTGTTGGTATTCCGTCAGCACCGCGCGGTGTGCCGCAGATTGAAGTTACGTTTGATATCGATGCCAATGGTATCGTTAACGTATCCGCGAAAGACAAAGGTACAGGCAAAGAACAGCAGATCCGTATTCAGGCATCTGGTGGCCTTTCTGATGATGATATCGAAAAAATGGTTAAGGACGCAGAAGCAAACGCTGATTCTGACAAAAAGCGTAAAGAACTCGTTGAAGCCCGCAACCAAGGTGAAGCACTAATTCACGGCGCTGAGAAAAATCTTTCAGAGCACGGCGATAAAGTTGGCGACGATGATAAGAAAGCTATCGAAGATGCAATCGTTGCTCTTCGTACAGCACTTGAAGGTGAAGACCTTGAAGATATCGCGCAAAAAACAGAGGCGCTTGGTCAGGTATCAATGAAACTTGGTGAGCAAATCTATAAAGATAGCCAAGGTGAAGCAGGCCCAACTGATGAGCAAGCAGCGGACGCTGCAGCCCGCGAAGCTGAAAGCGGCGATAATGACGATGTTGTCGATGTTGACTTTGAAGAAGTTGACGAAGACAAGAAATAAGATGATATCGTCTATTTAATGATAATGGGCGTTGCACACACTGGTATGCAGCGCCTTTTGTCTCTCGCACTTTATGGTGTGTATTATAGATAGTATCGCTGGAAATAGGATACCCTGTTCGTGGCAAAACAAAACTATTATGACCTTTTGGGTGTCGGTAAAGACGCTGATGAAGGCACACTCAAAAAAGCTTTCAGAAAGCAGGCGATGCAATATCATCCGGACCGTAATCCGGGCGACGAAGCAGCTGAAAAGAAATTCAAGGAAATCGGCGAAGCATATGATGTTTTAAAGGATCCTGAAAAACGTGCAGCTTATGACCGATACGGCCATGCAGCCTTTGAAGGCGGTATGGGCGGTGGCGGCCATCCTGGTGGCGGTGCTGGCGGGTTTGATTTCTCTGATGTTTTCGAAGAATTTTTTGGTGGTATGGGCGGCGGTCGCCGTCGCCGTGGTGGTGGTAATAGCGCTACCCGTGGAAACGACCTCCGCTTTAATCTGGAAATCACGCTTGAAGAGGCATTCAACGGTAAATCGGATACTATTAAAGTACCGACATCGGTTTCGTGTGAGCCTTGTAATGGTTCTGGCGCAGAAAAAGGTTCCAGCCCTGAGGTTTGTGGTACTTGCGGTGGCCACGGTAAAGTTCGGGCCAATCAGGGTTTCTTTATGGTGGAGCGCACGTGTCCAACATGCCAAGGCGCCGGCCACACGATCAAAAACCCATGTAAAGTATGCCGGGGTGCAGGTCGTGTAGAAAAAGAGAAGACCCTTGAGGTTAAAATTCCGCAGGGTGTTGACGAGGGCCAACGCATTAGATTGTCTGGTGAAGGTGAAGCAGGCGTTCGCGGTGGTCCAGCGGGTGACCTTTATATTTTCCTCACGATTAAACCACATTCAATTTTTAAGCGCGATTCAGAAATGTTGTTCTGTCAGGTACCTATACCAATGACCACAGCAGTTATGGGCGGACAAATTGAGGTGCCAACAATCGGTGGTGGTCGTGCACGGGTTAAAATACCGGAAGGCACGCAAAGCGGCCGTCAATTCCGGTTGCGCGGGAAAGGTATGCCGGAGTTAAACGGTGGGTATGTTGGGGATATGATCCTTGAAACAGCCGTTGAAACACCTGTTAACTTAACTAAACGTCAGCGCGAACTGATGGAAGAATTTGCACAAGAAGGCGGCGATAATATTTCGCCGAGGTCAGAAGGCTTTTTTACCAAAGTTAAAGATCTCTGGGATGATCTGACGGAATAGTAGTTTTTGACTGCATAGAAATAGGATTAAGAGGGGTATTTATCTCTCTTTTTTATTGGTCGTTTAAGGTGCCGACATAGGCTTCCAACAATATTCTTAATTCGTCTATTAAGCTTTCTGCTTCTGCTTCATTTTCAATGGCTTGATCAATAAGAACTGAAATAACAGTAGAGAGTGTAGTTATGACCGCTTGTTTTCTCATTTGATTTGGGAGCATATTTGAACGGTCTAATACTTGTTCTACCATCAATGGGATTTGGCTATTATTGTGTGTGGTTGATTCCCAGATTGTGCTTAAGCTGTTTGCCCACCGCGTTAATTGATTAAAGCTTTTGTGGGTTTTTGCTGTGGTCCAGAAAACAGTGATAATTTCATTATTCAGGCTTTGAAAGTCGGGTTTTATATCCGTCTTTTCCAAAGCACTTTGAACTTTATCAAGCACTTCATTGTAAGCATTGGCATAGAGGAATTCCAGAATATCCTCGCGGCAATCAAAATATTGGTAAATTGAACCCACTGGAATGCCCGCTGTTGCTGATAGTTTTGTTGTCGTTAAAGCATCAACCCCTTCCGTTTCTACAATTGTTTTACTTATGGATAATATTTTTTCCACTCGTTCAATGGCACGCACTTGTTTCGGGATTTTCTTAATTTTTTCTGGCCAATTGGGCAAAATGATAAGCTTTCATTAAGTGAATAGGTTTCACATTTATTGACTGCGGTATAAATTTATGTAATCTGGAACTCATATGTTGGCAACTCTGATCGCAAAATGTCAGTGATTGACGAATATAATGGGGAGAATACATCATGCAGCTAAAGACCATAATGGCTTATATTTCTGTTTTTTTAGTAAGCGGAAATATATGGGCGCAATCAGGACAAACCATTCAGATTGTACCGGGTGAAAATGTTGAAGAGCAACTTCAAGAAGCATTAATTCTGGCAGAACCGGGAAGTATTATTGAGCTGGCGGCGGGCAATTATCAGTTTTTGGGTGCTCTTTCGATTGAAGTCGAAGGTATTACCCTTAGAGGGGCGGGTAAGAATGCTACGGTTTTGTCGTTTAAAGGGCAAGAATCAGGCTCTGAAGGATTGTTGATTACATCAAACAATGTCGTAATTGAAAAGCTTGCTATTGAGGATATGCCCGGCGACGGCGTTAAGGCAAAAGGTGCTGATACGATTTCGTTCATTGATATGCGTGTTGAATGGACAGGCGGACCCAAAGAAACAAATGGTGCATATGGCCTTTACCCTGTTCAGTCCAAGAACGTTCTTGTAGACGGTGTTGTTGTACGCGGTGCATCTGACGCTGGTATTTATGTTGGACAAAGCCAACAGATTATTGTTCGCAATAGTCTTGTTGAATATAATGTTGCAGGGATTGAAATTGAAAACTGTTACTATGCTGATGTTTATAACAATGTAGCAGAGCATAATACAGGCGGTATTCTCGTGTTTGATATGCCAAATTTGCCACAAAAGGGTGGCCATTCAATCCGCGTTTTTAATAATAAATCAATTAATAATGATACGGATAATTTTGCACCTGCTGGTAATATTGTTGGTACTGTGCCGCGCGGTACAGGTATTATGGTGCTATCGAACCGTGATATCGAAATTTTTGAAAATGAAATTGCAGGAAATGGTTCGGCCAACATTTTGCTTGCCTCTTTCCAGCAGGAATATGATGACCCTGATTATAACCCCTTACCGCAGAATGTGTATATTCACGATAATACATATGGTGATGGCGGTTTTAACCCCGATAAAGAAGTGAAAACTATTGTGGCACCTCTAACAGGTATGCCTGTACCTGATATTGTTTGGGACGGTGTTGTTGATGGTGTTTGGGCGGCGATGTTTGGCCCGGATAGCGATGATGCCATTTATGTTAAAGAGTCGGATGATACGACTTTTGTGAACTTGCAGCTTATGCTCGATGTGATTTTACCTTGGGGTGCTTCCATTGATACAGATAAAAGCGATTATGCGGGAAGTATTCCTGCTCGCGCTGCAATTACCTTGCCGCAGGATAGTGATGGTGCCAGTGATTAGCTGTCTTAATTCATGGTTATCAATATCAGAAGGTAGAAAACGGTGAATGTCAGGTTTTTAAGTATCGCGATCAGCATTCTTGCCCTTTTCCAAATCATAGAGAATGTTGCATTTGCGCAAGAAAGTGTAGAAAAGATAGCGCCAATCAATCAAGATGCTTTGTTAACGGCTAGGCCTGCCCGTACTCTTTCTGAATATCGTTTATTTGCAGATATGAAGGCACAAAAGCCTGCTGTTGGTGTTGTGCCTTATGACCTTCAGGTATCGCTATTTACTGATTACGCTCATAAGTATCGGTTTGTGTATGTGCCAGAGGGTGAAAAGGCGAAATACGATGAAAACGAAGTGCTACAGTTTCCGGTTGGCTCGGTTTTAATTAAAACATTTGCGTATCCGGCAGATTTTCGAAAGTCGGATCAAAATATACGCCTTTTGGAAACACGGCTTTTGATCCATCAGGAAAAGGGCTGGAATGCATGGGCATATGTTTGGAATGAAGAGCAAACCGAGGCTGTGCTAAAAGTCGCCGGGGCGCGGATGGATGTGGACTGGATCGACCATAAAGGTAATCTTCGGCAAATTCGCTACAATGTACCCAATAAAAATCAATGTAAGGGCTGCCATATTTTAGGCAAGGTATTTTCGCCTATTGGCCCTAAGGCAAGACATTTAAATAAAGAGTATCACTATATGTCAGGGCCGGAAAATCAGCTGATTAACTGGAGCCGTCGTGGAATGCTGGAAGGGGTTCCTGACCTTGAAAAAGTTCAAAATGTTCCCGCGATTGATGATGAAAAGGCTGATTTAAATAAACGTGCACGTGCCTATCTTGATATCAACTGCGCCCATTGTCACCGAAGAGAGGGGCCTGCTTCTACCTCGGGTTTGTTTTTAACAAACGGTGAGGATAACCCTGTTCATTGGGGATACAAAAAACGCCCCATTGCTGCCGGGCGTGGATCAGGCGGTTTGCTTTTTGATATTGACCCTGGTAAGCCAGAGAATTCAATCATCCATTTTCGTATGCACTCAACAGACCCTGGCATCATGATGCCTGAGACAGGTCGAACAATTGTTCACAAAGAAGGTTTGCGGCTTATTCATGAATGGATTGAAAAGCTCAAATAATTTCAATCGATGCTGAAGCTTGGTTCTGTGTGACTTTCTTGTGGTGCTATTTGCCGTCTCTATGTTAGTCAAACATATTATAGAGCCCTTATGTAAAAGGGTGTTTATATTCGATAAAGGCAAAAGCATGTCAGGTAATGAATTTAAAGTTGGTATTGTGGGCGCTATGGGGCGAATGGGGCAGGCAATTATTGCGGCGTTACAAGGCCATTCAGTCCTTCGTTTTTCGGCAGCGAGCGATATAGAAACACACCCGATGATCGGTAAGGAATGTTATCTAGGTACAGGTGTTTCATTGAGTACCAATAGCCAAAGTGTTTTTGAGGCGTCTGATGTTGTTATTGACTTTACACCGCCCGGTAATACGCAAACCCATGCAGAATATGCGAAAACATTTAAAACGGCTTATATTGTCGGAACGACAGGCTTAACTGAAGCTGATCATCAGGCGCTTGACGTTGCGGGCCAATCTGCATGTGTAGTTCAAGCAGGTAACTTTTCGCTCGGTGTTAACTTAATGACAGCATTTTCAAAAAAAATGGCTGAAGTTTTGGGTGATGAATGGGATATTGAAATCCTTGAAATGCATCATAAGCATAAGGTTGATGCCCCGTCTGGTACTGCTGTAATGATCGGTGAAGCAGCAGCCGAAGGCCGCAGGGTTAATTTGGATGAGAAAGCTGTTCGTGCGCGTGATGGCATTACGGGCGAGCGTAAATCTGGTGATATTGGGTTTGCAACGCTTCGGGGCGGTTCAGTTATTGGCGAACATGAGATTATTTTTGCAAGTGAAAATGAGCGTTTAACATTGTCACATCGTGCAGAAAACAGAGGTTTGTTTGCATCAGGCGCTGTGCGTGCAGCTCATTGGGCGGCCTCTCATGTTAAAGGGCGTTATAATATGATGGACGTATTAGAGCTAACTGATTTTGGTGCCTAAGCTTTAGGATGTAAGGGAGCAAAAAATGCAGGAAGTATTGTTATCAATATGGGCTGGGTTACCTGTTTTTATGGTTCATTCTGGTGTTAGCCTTTTGATCCTCGTTTTTGGGGCATTTATTTATACTAAAGTCACGCGCCATGACGAGATTGCATTGATTCGTGACGGGAACGTTGCGGCGTCGCTTTCTTATGGCGGGGCTATCGTGGGTTTGGCGTTACCGCTTGCCTTTTGTCTTTCAGCTTCGGTCTCTGTGTGGGATATTGTTTTTTGGGGTATTATTGCCCTTGTCTTTCAAATTATTGCCTTTCGTCTGGCAGATTTATTTATGAAGGGTGTTTCAAAGCGTATCGAGGACGGTGAGATGAGTGCCGCTGTTATGTTGGTGTCTGTGAAGCTCAGCACAGCTTTCATTAATGCGGCTGCAATATCGGGTTAAACGATGCGTCGGTTTATCGAATTCTTTACATATGCTGCAATTATAATAATTGTCATCATCCGTTATGTAGGTGATGCGTCTGATGGTGCCGATCGCCGTGGTGTAAAAAAACAGCCACAGCAACCTGTCACCCTTTTACCGGACAGAGAAAAATTGCCTAATAATATTGGCGGTGACGTTCTTGTGAATGTGGATAATAAAGCCTCAAATAGTGTTGGGACAGCGTTTGCTGTTGATGATGCGGGAACATATGTAACAGCGCGTCATGTTGTTGATGGTTGTGACCGCGTTTATATCGCGCATCAGTCTGGTCGGTTTAGCCCTATTTCTACTATTAAGGTTGATAATCATCGTGATTTTGCTGTTTTACGGTCAAATCACGTGAAGGCAGGATCGGTTTATCTTGCTTCAACGGCGCCAACACGCGGTGATGATGGGTATATGATGGGGTATCCACAAGGAAAGCCTGCTGATGTTCGGGCAACGGTTATTGGCCGTAATGATATGCGATCATCTGGTAGTTACCGCGCGCGTGAACCTGTTGTTGCATGGGTAGAACGTGAACGCCTACCAGTTTTTAGCGGGGCATTGGGCGGGATATCCGGAGGGCCTGTTTTTGATAGTGACGGTATTGTGGTTGGTACTGTCGTCGCTGGTGCGCCGCGCCGTGGCCGCGTTTATACGACGCACCCCCGTGTTTTTCGAAACGGTGATCTTGGTGACAGGTTACACTTTAAAAAAGATGAAGAAGTATGGCGCCCAATAACGTCTGATAATTATGCTAATATTGGCCGTGAACTAAGGGGGGCTAAAACTATAACGCAGGTATATTGTCAGGTGATATCAAAACCCTGACGATGCCATTTCCGTAAGGCACTTTGTAGAGATACAGCGATATCTTGTTTTTCATAACTCGTTAAAAATTCACCAATTTCTAGCTTCTTACCGTGTGAGATGATTTGAAGCGCATCATTGTCATTGTTTTTCTCAATAAAGATACGTAGCCAGTACGGCTCCAAATTCCAGGTTTCGACTTGTCTGTTTGGATGTATCCGACAAATAATTAATGATTGCTGTGTTAATTGTATCGTTTCAAAAAGTCGTGCAGCACGAAAGTTAAAATAAAAGGCGAGCCAGAGCGCGATAATATCAAACATAACAAATAAAACGACAGGCCACGCACCCACTATGATGAAGCGTAAACCAGCCAGAGCGCATATAATGCCAACGATTGTTATGATCGTTCTTGCACCTTTTGGTGTCATCGATCGATGTGGGAAAAGTGTGGCATTAAATAATAATTCAGAGGCGTTTAATTCAGGAAGAGCTGAAGGATTCGCATAGCGAATGGAATCTGGTTCTAAAATACTGTCGCTATTTCCTGACATAAATATTTTTACGCTTTCACTCGCGCAGTGGTTCGCCTCTTAAAAGTTTTGGTAATTCGCCAACTGTACCCCGGGCATGTGACATAAAAAAGTTTTTCAGTGGTGGAATTTTATCGACAACACTAAGGCCAATATCGCGCGCTGTTTTGATCGGGCCGATGTCATTTGAGAATAAGCGATTTAAAATATCGGTAACACCAATAAGGCTAGCATTGTCAAAACGACGCCATTCTTGATATTTCATGAGTGTTTGCTCGGAACCAATATCAAGGCCTACGTGCATGCTATCTGAGAGTATTTCAACAAAAGCAGCAACATCACGCAATCCCATATTAAGCCCTTGGCCGGCTATTGGATGAATAGCGTGGGCCGCATCACCGATTAAGGCCATTCGTGTGCTTACATAGGTATCAGTATATTGAAGCGTGAGTGGATAAGCCCATCGACCACCGATTACTTTCACATCACCGAGAAAGTCACCGACACGTCTCTGCACTTCGGCTTCAAATGCCCTGTCAGATAAATTCATGATCGTGTCGCCTAAATGCTCCTTTTCGGTCCAGACGAGTGAAGACCTGTTGCCAGTTAGGGGTAAAATAGCAAAAGGCCCTGATGGTAGGAACCGCTCATGTGCGATACCACAGTGGCTGTGTTCATGTTCGATTGAGCAAACAATACCGATTTGTCCGTAAGAAAAATTTGATGTCGGAATGTTTGCGTCAGTGCGGGCTAAGCTTTTGCGGCCATCAATACCCAAAAGTAATTTGGATGTTATTGTTTTCCCGCTTTTAAGGGATAGTGTTGCAGATGATTTGTTTCGATCAATACTTTCAACATGCTCTGGTGTCAGAACAGTAATATTGTCTAACTCTTCAACGCGTTTTGCCAGTGCTTCACGGATATGTCGGTTTTCCAACATGTTTCCTAAAGGGCCTTGCCCCAGGCTTTCATTGTCAAAGTGCAAGTGCATCAATGATGGGCCGTCAGACACTCTGATATCAAGTATGGGCTGTGCATGGCCTTCCAGGTATTTCCAGATACCTAGCGTTTTCAGCATTTCGCATGATGCAAAGGCAATGGCGCTTGAACGTCCGTCAAAAGATGGTTTCACCTGATCGTTGATGGGGATAATATCAACAACTGTAACATTAAGGCCAAGTTCGGCGATGCCTATTGCTGCTGTTAACCCTGCCAGGCTGCCACCAATAATGGAAATGTCAGTTTTGATATTGTTGCTCATATGCTTACTCCATATATTCTATCTAGAATGAAGCACATAGCTTGTCCAGCGCGCTTGTGTCGCATAGGTTATATGATATTTATAAAAATGCATGCCATGAAAAAGCCGCTCTTGTCGAATAGGGGTATTAAGCATTAAGGTGGCGTGAACACTAAGGGAACATCCAGTCTAAAAACTGGCAATAAAAAATAAACAGTATTTTATTGGAGATGGGGACACAGTGGCAGCTAAAAGTAAAACAGCTACCAAAGCGGTAAAAAACAAGACTAAGGCCAAAGCTGCAACAAAACGTGTGAAGGCAACTGATGCACCGCCTTTGTTGCCGCCGGGGCTGGTATTGTTTTTAAAAAGCAGTTCGTGGCGTCTTTTCGGCACTTCGGTTTTTCTGCTTGGTATTGCGATTGCTGTTTCGTTATTCACGTATAACCCTTCAGACCCGGGTATTAACAATGAAACGAATGCGCCGATTACAAATGCGCTCGGCGGTTTGGGTGCGAATGTAGCTGATATATTGATGCAATCGCTTGGGCTTGTTGCTTATTTTCTTGTCGTTCCGATTTTATTCTGGGGTGTAAAGCTTGCAAGGCTTCGTTGGTTAAGGCGCTTTTGGTTAAATTTAGCGAGTGTGCCACTATCGCTTGTCCTGTTAGCTGTTGCTTTCAGCGTCTCAGCACCCAACCCTGAGTTTTCTGTGCAGGCAGGATACGGCGGAGCACTTGGACAGCAATTATATTTATATCTCGTAAGTTTATTTTCAGACCTTATTATCCCTGCATGGGTTTACGGCGCTGTTTTTGGTCTTTTGGCGACGCCTGTTTTTCTTTATTCGCTTGCGCTTAACCGTGATGAGTGGGCCCTCGTGTGGGAGTTTATGCAAAAAGTGGGTCGAGCGATTGTTCGCTTCGGTGCATATCTGCTTACGCTGGTTTGGAATATATGTGTCGCTATTGGGGCAATGATTAAAAAGCCTGACCCTATTAAGGGGTCGCGGCTGAAAAAGCGTGATTTTGGTGTTTTACCTGAAAACTCACGCAATAATGTTGAAGATGAGATTATTCCTGAAAAAGAAGTGCCTGTTCGCAAACGAGTTAAGGCACCGAAAAAGGCTATCCTCGGCAAACGTGAAGTGAAAGAAGCTCAGACAACCTTGAATTTCGGTGATGTGGGTGATTTTACGTTGCCGGCACTTGAGCTATTGGAAGCACCACCACCTGCATCAACGCTTGATAAAATTAGTGAGGAAGCGCTTGAACAAAATGCGCGAATGTTAGAGGGCGTTTTGGACGACTTTGGCGTTAAAGGTGAAATTCAGGATGTGCGCCCGGGCCCTGTTGTAACACTTTATGAGCTAGAACCGGCGCGGGGCACTAAATCAGCACGGGTTATTGGGCTTGCTGACGATATTGCCCGTTCCATGAGTGCAATTTCTGCCCGTGTTGCCGTTGTGGCTGGTAGAAATGCGATTGGTATCGAGCTTCCTAATACAAGTAGGCAAACTGTTTTTCTCAGGGAACTGTTGGCTTCAAGGGATTATGAACGCAATAAAGCGCGTTTGCCTGTTGTTTTAGGTAAGGATATTGGCGGCGCCCCGGTTGTTGCAGATTTGTCTACCATGCCACATTTGCTTGTTGCAGGTACAACAGGTTCTGGTAAGTCGGTTGGCATTAATACCATGATCCTATCGCTTCTTTATCGCCATAGCCCAGATAACTTGCGGTTTATCATGGTTGATCCGAAGATGCTTGAACTGTCAGTATATGATGGTATTCCGCATTTGTTGACGCCGGTTGTGACGGAACCGAAAAAAGCTGTTGTTGCCTTGAAGTGGGCGGTGCGTGAAATGGAAGAACGCTATCGGAATATGTCCAAACTCGGCGTTCGTAATTTGGCTGCATTCAACAAACGGGTTGCAGAAGCCAGCGATAAAGGCGAAACGCTGACACGTCAGGTTCAAACAGGATTTGATAAGGAAACGGGCCAGCCGCTTATCGAAGAGCAAGAGTTTGATTTTGAAGCCCTGCCATATATTGTCATTGTTATTGATGAGATGGCCGACTTAATGCTGGTGGCAGGTAAAGATGTCGAGGCAACAGTTCAGCGGCTAGCACAAATGGCACGGGCGGCAGGCATTCACCTTATTATGGCGACACAGCGCCCAAGTGTGGATGTGATAACAGGTACTATTAAAGCAAACTTCCCGACCCGAATTAGTTTTCAGGTAACATCGAAAATCGATAGCCGGACAATCCTTGGTGAACAGGGGGCGGAGCAACTTCTTGGCATGGGGGATATGCTCTATATGGCAGGTGGCGGCCGTATCACGCGGGTGCACGGTGCCTTTGTGGCAGATAAAGAGGTTGAGACAGTTGTTGGGCATTTGAAACGCCAAGGGGCACCTGATTATTTGTCCAGCGTTACTGAGGAGCCTGAAGAGGGTTTTGATAGCCCGTTCATCCCGGGGCCATCAGGAGGTGATAAAGAAGCTAGTTTATACGATAAGGCGGTTGATATTGTGCTTCGTGACCGCCGTGCATCGACAAGTTATATTCAGCGCCGATTGAAAATAGGCTATAATAAGGCTGCTACGCTTATCGAAGAAATGGAAGAACAAGGGGTTATCAGTGCGCCAAACCATAAGGGGCAACGGGAAATTTTGGTGCCAGAACGTGAAGATGAGTTTTAATAAATAAAAGGTTTTGAGGATAGTATGAATAAATTTGCCCCAATAAACATCGCTGTTGCAGTATTTGCTTGTGTAAATATTGGCGTATCGGCTCAAGATACTAAACAATTACCAGCCTTAGAAGAGGCCGTTGTCGATCAAAATCAACGGTTTGCAGCGTTTCAAAAAATTCAAACCTACATGAATACGGTTAATAGCTTGCAGGCTGATTTTACCCAGCGTTCGCCCGGTGGTTTGGTTGCTGAAGGTAAGTTGTACCTTGAAAGGCCGGGGCGTATTCGCTTTGATTATTCTGATGAAACGCCAATTTTAGTTGTTAGCGACGGGAAAACATTGAACCTTGTTGATGAAGAAATTGAACAGGTAACCAAGTGGCCGGTTCAAGATACTCCGCTTCGCGTATTATTAGGTAATGCCGTTGATTTAGCCGCTTACGGTGCACGAGTTGAGGTGGCACCTGGTGGTATTGATAATGTTGTTGCGCTCCACGCTGTTGACCCGGAACGTTCAGAACTTGGAACTATAACTGTATATTTCCGTGAGAATGAAGTTGGCATGTTAAACTTGGTTAGTTGGGCTGTTGTTGATGCACAGGGTGAAACAACGATTGTCGAAATCTCTGATACAGAGACAAATATCGAGCTTGCAAACTCTCTCTGGACGTTTGAAGATCCGAGAGGCCTTGCAAAACGTAGGCGCCGCGTTAGGTAACTCTACACGTCTTTATTCTTTATTTTACCGTATGTTTTAGCCTATATCTAACATTAGCTCCGGTGAATTAATGAGGTAAAATGAATATGGAAACAGAGTTGGGAAACCAAGATGTATTAACGGATGAAAACGTTGGTATATTGCCTGAATCTGAAATTGCAGAAGATATTTTGGAAGAATACCCTTCGCTTAAATCTGTTGCACCTTTCCTCGCACTTGCAAGTGATATTCGCTGGTTCAGTACATTGGGGGAGGACCCTTTAGGGCCGATTGTTGATATTGCACGTGATTATGTTGAAATGCTTGGGTTTCCCGAGGCGGAACCGGGATTTCTGGGAGACTGGGAAGAGGCGGCAGAGGCCGCGGAAAGCCTTGATTTCAATAGCCCTGCATGGGAAGCGGAGGAGCAGCTCCGTGCGGCACTTACAAATGATGTGCTCTCGATAATTGATGAAGATACCCTTGAAATGGTGATGGCGCATGTTTCTGGTACTGTTGGCGAAGCTATCGGTGAAGCAGCATTAGAGGTGTCAACGCACTTGGGTATTCAGGATGAGGGCTTTGTTAACGCTGTTACAGGGGCTGCGATACAGGCATGTTATCATGCCGCGCTTGTCGGGATGGCGGCTGAAGAGGATACACATCCCTTTGCCATACGTTTTCAGCTTTTTGAACAAGGCCGCTTGCCTATTGGTGTGCTAGGTAATAGTTTTCTAATCTACTGATCATCATATTTGGGCGCCTGCCCTCTTAGAAAGAAATTTTATGCGTCTTATAACGTGGAACATTAATTCTGTTCGTGCCCGCCTGAATATCGTTGAACAACTTATTAAAGAATATAATCCTGATGTCCTATGCCTTCAGGAAACAAAGGTGCAGGATCATATGTTTCCGACCAGTTTCTTTGAAGATATGGGAATGCCGCATATGGCAATTCGTGGTCAAAAAAGCCATCATGGTGTTGCAACGCTCTCAAAACAGCCTTTTGAAAGCCAAGACTATACAGATTGGTGTGACATGGGGGATGCTCGCCATATTTCAATTAAATTGACGAGTGGTCAGGTTATCCATAATTTTTATGTGCCGGCAGGTGGTGACGAGCCAAACCCTGAAACTAATGACAAGTTTGCCCATAAGCTTAAATTCATCGATGAAATGACCGAATGGTCGAAGAAAATCGAAGATCCAAGTATTCTTGTAGGCGATCTGAATATCGCCCCTTATGAGGATGATGTTTGGAACCACAAACAGCTTTTAAAAGTTGTCTCGCATACACCAATTGAAACCGACGCGATGTTAGAGTTGATGAAAGCACATAATTGGGTTGATGTTATGCGGGAATTTACACCATTACCTGAACGTTTGTATAGTTGGTGGTCTTATCGTGCTCGCGATTGGTCAAAGGCCGATAAAGGTCGTCGACTCGACCATATTTGGACCAGCCAAAGCTTAAAGGCAAACACTAAGCATATGGAGGTTATTCGGGACGCGCGAGGCTGGGAGAAACCATCTGATCATGCCCCCGTTTTGGTTGACTTTGATCTCTAATAAAAAACCCGCCAAATCAGGGCGGGTTTTTATATTTTTATTTGTTTAAACCTTGAAGGCTATAGCCCCCAGGCTCTGTAACCAGCAAGCGGGCCATGCCTGGTTCCGGTTCAATTTTCTGCCTCAGGCGGTAAACATGTGTTTCAAGGGTATGAGTAGTAACACCTGAATTATAGCCCCAAACTTCTGCTAATAATTCTTCGCGGCCTACTGCTTTTCCACCTGCTCTGTATAGATATTTGAGGATGGCGGTTTCCTTTTCCGTCAAACGAACTTTCTTACCGCTTTCGCGTTCATCAAGAATTTTTCCCGATGGACGGAACTGATATGGGCCAATATCGAAAACAGCGTCTTCGCTTTGTTCATATTGACGGAAGTGTGCACGAATTCTAGCCAGTAAAACTGTAAAGCTAAACGGCTTTGTTACATAGTCGTTTGCACCAGAATCTAAGCCTAAAACAGTATCTGCATCAGATTGCATACCAGTTAACATGATAATTGGAACAGAAACGCCCATTTTACGGATACGTTTACACAGTTCGCGCCCATCCATATCTGGAAGGCCGACATCCAAAATGATCATGTCAACTTGGTTATCAGAAAGAAAGGACAGAGCACCAGAAGCATTTTCTTGCTCAGTTGTAGAAAATTCATCACAAAGTGCAAGCTGTTCGGCTAGCATTTCGCGAAGGTCAGTATCATCATCTACAAGTAATAATTTACGCACAGCCATAAAAGCTATCTCCGGGGGTTATATTAAACTATTTCTGTCCATAAGGCATTATTAGCGCCTATATAGGAAAAATTTTGTGGATTTACCATAAATCAGTTTCACATTTGTTTGATAGTTTTGTGAGCATATGACAAAACACAAATGATATCATTTGTAAATAACAACTATTATACAGTTTATTATGGACGACAAAGCGAAAATATCTTTATCCATAGAACGTGCGGCTGATGATTTACGGCGTGGATATCCTGTTATCATAACAACAGGGGATAAACAGCCGGGCAGAAAGTATGCGATTTTACCACTTGAAATGGTCAATGACGTTTCACTCCCGGCGTTTGATGAACGATTTCAAAACAGTAATCTACTGATTACTGATAATCGTGCGCTTACTTTAAAAGTAGCACATAAAGGATGTGATACTGTTCGGTTAAAGCGGACCTCATGGCTTTCTACAGGTGACTTTTTGGCTCTTGCTGATCCTTCGGCTGATTTATCAAGTCCGCTTAAAGGGCCGTTTTCACGCCTGGATAGTGATGAACCCCAGCTTGATCAGGCTATCATTAAATTACTAAAGTTTGCGCGGTTATTACCTGCCGCAATATTTGCAGAATGCCCGGATATCAATGTGGAATATTCAATGGTTCTGAATGCAGTTGATATTTTGGGTACTGATATTGGCGACAAGTCGAGGCTTCGGCAGGTTGTATCAGCCAATATCCCGCTAGAGGGGGCGACTAAAACAAAATTTGTCGCGTTTCGGCCTGAGGTGGGTGGGCTTGAACATATTGCCATCGTTATTGGTGACTTTGACCGAAATAAACCGGTGTTGATGCGCATCCATAGCGAGTGTTTTACGGGTGATTTACTGGGGTCGCTCAAATGTGATTGCGGTGATCAACTGAAAGGCGCAATCAAGACAATAGATAATGCTGGCGGTGGTATTGTACTTTATCTGGCACAGGAAGGCCGGGGCATTGGTTTGATATCAAAGTTGAAGGCTTATAGTTTACAGGATCAGGGGTATGATACAGTTGACGCTAATATACGGCTTGGCTTTGATGTAGATGAACGTGTTTTTGCCCCTGCCGCTGAAATGTTAAGGGCGCTCAGTGTTAAATCAGTCCGGCTAATGACCAATAACCCTAACAAAATTGATGCTTTGGAACGATTTGGAATTAATGTTGTTGAAAGAGTAAAACATAAGTTTCCAACCAATCCGCATAATCATCAATATTTGGAAACCAAAAAATCGCGTACAGGCCATATGTTGTGACCGTAAGGTGGATTGTAAAACAATCGCCCGATAATCAATCGATGGGGTTGATAGAAGGGCCAAACTATAAAGCCAAATGTGCCTTGGGCCGTGAAGGCACCGCGACACAGCGAGATATGTGCGAAGGCGACTTTAAAACCCCGCTTGGTGTTTATCCGTTTCGCCGGATTTATTACCGTGCCGATAAAGTCTCACCCCCAGAAACAAAATTTCCCGCGCACGTAATAACTCAAAATTGTGGGTGGTGCGATGAGCCGACGAATTCTTCTTATAATCAATATGTTAACTTGCCTTTTGAGGTGTCGCACGAGCAGTTATGGCGTAGTGACGATATATATGACCTGATTATCGTGATGGGGCATAATGATGACCCTGTTGTTTCAGATAAAGGAAGCGCTGTTTTTATCCATGTTGCGCGGCATGGTTTTTTGCCCACGGCAGGATGCATTGCCCTTGAGTTATCAAACCTTCAGCGACTTGTAGGGTTGATAGAGAGGGGTGATGAAATTAAAATTATCGCTGCTTAAATTGTCCGCTCGCCGAAGATGGCAGTGCCAACTCTGATATGTGTAGCACCCATTGAGGCTGCTAAAGCGTAATCGTTGCTCATGCCCATTGACAGGTTTGTAAGGGCGTGACGCTTTGCCAATTTTTTCAATAATGCAAAATGCAGGGACGGATCATCACCAACAGGAGGAATACACATTAACCCAATTAGATTTAGGTTTTGGGCTTTGCACTCTTGAACTAATGCATCTAATTCATGTAACAAGCATCCGCCCTTTTGTGTTTCATTTCCTGTATTAACCTGAATGAAAATATCAGGATGCTTATTTTGTTTCTCTGCTTCTCTTGCAATCGCCTTTGCAAGCTTTAAACGGTCTACACTTTGAATGCAGTCAAATAACTCAATGGCTTCTTTTGCTTTGTTGGTTTGCAAGCTACCAATAAGGTGGAGTTCTAAATCGGGATAGAGGCTACGTTTTTCTGACCAATGACCGATAGCCTCCTGAACACGGTTTTCACCGAATATACGCTGCCCGGTGTTAAGGGCCGCTTGAATTCTCTCATCCGGTTGACGCTTTGATACCGCAATTAGCTTCGGATTAATATTGCCTGTGCCTGTATGATCGTACATCGCTTTGATTGACGTTGTAATGTCGGCTAAGTTAGCTGATATATCAGTCATGATGGTCCCTTGATATGAGAGCGGTCTTTGGTTCTTCGTATGTGGCAAGATTATACAGAGGTCAAGAACAGTATGCGAAATAACATGTCAGTCTTGAATATCATGAAAAGGAAAGCAGGGGTTGAAACACTTGTTTTTATGACCGACCGTACTCGTGCCCCTAATCCGGATGAAATATGCTTGGCATTACCGCGGGGTTCGATTGTTATCTTAAGAGACTATGATTTTTCGGGCAGAAAAGCCTTAGCAGTAACCTTAAAGAAAATTTGTAAAAAACAAGGATTACTTCTTTTAATTGCAGGTGATTTTGATTTAGCAACAAAGGTTAGGGCAGACGGTGTTCATTTGCCGGAACATATGTTGTTTGAATATCGTACTTGCAGGCAGTTAAAAAAATTTTCGTTGATAACTGCGGCATGTCATAATCGAAAGTCCTTACACCGAGCTATTATTATAGGTGTTGATGCGGCGATCGTTTCTCCTGTTTTTAAAACGAACAGCCACGTGGGGATTGCAGGTATAGGGGTTCATGTTTTCAGCCGGCTTATCAACAGGTGTGGATTGCCGGTTGTTGCCCTCGGCGGTATTTCATTTCAAAATGTCGGTCAGTTAAAGAGATTAGATATTGTTGCTATTGCTGGCATTGACGGAATAGCGGAACAAGCGTTGTAAAACGTTTGCTGGTTTTAGAATTTCAGGCGGCCACCAAGGAAAAATGCGCGAGCACTACCAAAGTCAGATTTGTTAAGATAGCTATTGCGTTGGTCGAAATATCTTATTCCGCCTAGAATACCAAGGCTATTACTTAACTGATAGGAGGCTCCAAGTTCTACAGAAACAAAATTCCGTACCTCGTTGTTGATGCCCTGTAAGTCAATGCCTTCTTTGTATTCGCTTAGTGAAAGCTGTGCTGCCCAGCGAGTGCCTGTATAGGAAAAGCCAAAACCAAACCCTTCAGTGCCACCGTTCCATAAGCTTTGTTCTCTAATCACTGACGCGTTAAGGTTAAACCCAGAATATCCCACAGACAGCCCAACATTATATGAACGATCTGTAAACGGATTGTTTGCATCATTGATATGGCCGCTAATATTTGGATTTAACCCTGAAAGAGAATATGCACTCTCAATAGCAAGCTCTAAACCTTTATGGTCGAGGTCATCATTATTGCCGAAAGATAAGCCAATTCTTGATGACCCATCAAAAATATTAGGGGTACTGCCTCTTAAAGAGCTATTTGGTGATAAGAGCGATGAAAACCCGGGTCTTTCTGAAGAGTTTTTAGATGTCAGAGTTGCGATTGGAGATTTATCGCGTAAATACAGAAAACCATCATCTTGATTTTCTTCAGGATTCCGGAGGCTTAATTCAAGGCTTTCAATGATAGGCTCATTGGTTGAAGCTTTATTTGTTTTGGGTGAGGTTTTTATTTCAGCGATCATTTTATCGAGTGTTGCCAAAACAGAAGAGTTTTCACTTTTTTTGGAATCGTCTTTTTGGTCATCATCAATGGAAGCATATGCGCTAAACCCATTCAGTGATAATGCGTAGATAACAGCAATAATGCTTACTTTCCACGATCGATTCATGACAAACTCTATTAACTAATTAGGGTAACCTCTCACTCACATTAAAGCGACTACCCAGTAGATTACAATATAGAGTCTTTAAAAATCTTTAATTGTGTCTCAATAGTCACGATTATAGCGTTTTCTGGCTGGTCATAGTTGTTCTGGGCGTCTATAAACCTCACTAAGTCGTTTTTTTGTCAGATTTGTATGATGGAAAAACGAAGAATGATAACGACTCAACGGGATGTATTATGACACGTTTTACCCGGCCATTATTTGTGGTTATGCTAAGTTTGGTACTTGGCGCATGTAGTATTTTTGGCGGTGGCAGCAACGATAGTATTGCCCCAAGAACAACAGCGATTGGTGTGAATGGCTACCTTTGGCAAGCAACGCTTGATACGCTTTCCTTCATGCCAATTGATCAAGCGGAACCTGCGGGCGGCGTAATTCTGACGGATTGGCAGCTTACCCCCGATGTTGATAACGAACGTGTTAAAGTTGCGGTTAGGTTTTTTTCTGAAAGACTGCGCTCTGACGGGATTAAAGTAACTGTTATCAGACAACAGCGGCAAGGAACGGATTGGGTAACAGTACCTGTTCAGGCATCAACGGTTTTGCAGATTGAAGAGGCTATATTGGCCCGTGCCCGCGCTATCAAATCTGGTGAAGAACGGTAATAATTTTTAAGTTCATGCTATTGAATGACTTCAAATAGCTGGATAGAGATAATTTGTTTTAATTATAAAGGGCCCGCATTTGTGTGAGCCCTTTAGATGATTTAAGAGAAGAAAATGTCACGGTATAATGCCAAAACAACTGAGGCGAAATGGCAGAAAAAATGGCAAGATTTAGCCACGTTTAAAACAGATAATAAATCGGACAAACCGAAATATTATGTTTTAGAAATGTTTCCGTACCCTTCAGGCCGTATTCATATGGGGCACGTCAGAAACTATACCCTCGGTGATGTGGTAGCTCGTTTTCGTCGGGCAAATGGATATGAAGTTCTACATCCTATGGGGTGGGACGCATTTGGAATGCCTGCCGAAAATGCAGCGATGGAGCATAAGGTTCATCCTGCTGATTGGACGTATGATAATATTGCCAATATGCGAGGTCAGTTACAGCAAGTTGGTTTTGCGATTGATTGGGACCGTGAGTTTGCCACCTGTGACCCAGAGTATTACGGTAAAGAACAGCAAATCTTTATTGATTTTTATAAGGCTGGGCTGATTTATCGCAAAGAATCCTGGGTTAATTGGGACCCTGTTGATCATACTGTTCTTGCTAATGAACAAGTTATTGATGGTAAAGGTTGGCGCTCCGGTGCCCCGGTAGAGCGCCGTAAACTTTCACAGTGGTTCTTGAAAATCACCGATTTTGCTGATGAACTGCTGGAAGGGCTTGGTTCACTTGATCGTTGGCCTGAGAAAGTGCGCTTGATGCAGGAAAACTGGATAGGCCGCTCTGAAGGCTTGAAGTTTGATTTCAAGATCGCAGATAGCGATGAAAAGCTGACTGTTTACACAACACGACCTGATACCATTTTTGGCGCAAGCTTCTGCGCGATTGCCGCAGATCACCCTTTGTCGCTCAAAATTGCTGAAAGTAACCCTGATCTTACAACATTTATTGAAAAATGCCGCAAGATGGGCACTAGCCAGGAAGCAATTGAAAAAGCTGATAAGGAAGGGTTTGCAACCGGTTTGTATGTGGAACACCCTTTTGATGCTTCTTGGAAACTTCCGGTATATGTCGCTAATTTTGTTTTGATGGACTATGGCACGGGTGCTGTTTTCGGCTGCCCAGCTCATGATCAACGTGATCTTGATTTTGCTCGGAAATATGATCTTTCTGTGCAGGCAGTTGTTGTGCCAGAAGGTGAAGACGCTGCGGGCTTTACTATTGAAAACGAAGCTTACACAGGCGCTGGGCTAATCGCCAACTCTGGTAGCCTTGATGGTATGAGCGTTGATGACGCAAAAAAAGCTGTTATTGAGCTCGCCGAGAAAGATGGTTGGGGCGAGCGGACGGTTAATTTTCGCCTGCGGGATTGGGGTGTTTCACGGCAACGGTATTGGGGTACTCCAATTCCGTTTGTACACTGTGATGATTGCGGTGTTGTTCCTGTACCAAGTGACCAATTACCAATTAAACTACCTGAAGACGTATCTTTTGATACACCAGGTAATCCTCTGGAACACCACCCAGAATGGAAGAAAACTGTTTGTCCGGATTGTGGTAAAGCAGCGACACGCGAAACTGATACCATGGATACATTTGTCGATTCGTCTTGGTATTTTCTGCGGTTCATTACGCCAGATGAAGAGACGCCTTTTGATGGTGACACCGTCAACGAATGGATGCCAGTTAATCAATATATTGGTGGTGTTGAACACGCTATCCTACATTTATTGTACGCCCGGTTTTTTACACGCGCACTGAATAAAATTGGCAAAACATCAGTTACAGAACCATTCGAAGGGTTATTCACCCAAGGTATGGTTAATCATATGACGTACCGTGACAGTGATAATCAATGGGTTTTCCCAGAGCTTATTCGCACACGTGAAGATGGTAGCATGTACCGCAATGATAATGGACTTGAGGTATTTGAAGGCCGTATTGAAAAGATGTCAAAATCCAAGAAAAATGTCGTCGACCCCGATGACATTATCGATCAATATGGTGCGGATACTGCGCGTTGGTTTGTTCTTTCAGATAGCCCTCCCGAACGTGACCTTTTGTGGACAGAATCAGGTATTGAAGGTGCTTGGCGGTTCACACAGCGGGTAAATCGGCTTGTTTTGGAAGGGCTTGCAGCAATAGCACCAATAGGCTCTGTTTTGCCTCAGTCTTTATCTGATTCTGCAATAGCGCTTCGTAAAACTGTTCATAAAACAATAAAGGCAGTTACGGCCGATATTGATGCTTTGCATTTTAATAAGGCTGTTGCACGCCTTTATGAATATGCCAATGCGGTTGGTGGTACTTTGGAAGGCGACGGTGCACCAGAAGTCAAGCGCGAGGCTTTGGAAGCGCTGGTTCTGTTAATTGGTCCTATGATGCCTCATCTTGCGGAAGAGTTATGGTCTGAACTGGGCCATGCAACATTGGTTGCTAATACGCCGTGGCCACAGTTTGATGAAAGTTTGACGGTTGATAATAGTGTTAAACTAGCTGTTCAGGTTAATGGTAAGGTTCGTGATACAATTGAAGTTGCAAAAGACATGTCTAAAGAAGACATTGAAAAGATTGCGCTTGCGAACGAGAAGGTCATTAAATTTACGGATGATAAAACGATTCGTAAGGTTATCGTTGTACCTGGGCGGATCGTTAATATTGTAGTGGGATAGATTATGAGATTTTCAGTGCTCTTGTTGGCCGTATGTATTTTAACAGGTTGTGGGTTTACACCATTATACCAAACTACTGATAATGGCGCTGAAATCGGTAATGAATTATCGTTTGTTAATGTTGCTCCAATCTCTGACCGATTGGGCCAGGTGATGCGTAATCATCTTTTGACGACACTGAATACAGGTAGTGATTCGAGGTATGAACTCCGCGTACAATTGAGTCAGGATAGTTTAGGGTACGGTACACGACCAGACGCAGCAGCAACACAGGAACAACTTACTATCACGGCAGATATCCAGCTTGTGGATATTACAACAGAAACGCTTGTTTTCAGTGATAGTATGTTTTCCAGAACTTCTTTTGATCTGGTGCTTTCGGACTTTTCAAACGTTGTACAACGCGAAGATAGTGCAGAACGCCTTGCTATAGAAATTAGTGAGCGCATTCATCGGCGTCTTGCGCTTTATTTTAGAAATAACCCTGATACATCTGTGAAGCCTGCTGGGTCACGCTAATGGTAAAGGTACCGCCGCGCGATATTGCCCGTTATGTTAAAGAGGTTCCTTCCAATATACGCGCCGTTTTAATTTATGGCCGTGATGATGGGTTAGTGCGAGAGCGTGCTGAAGTGATAGGCAAACAAATAGCGCCTGACCTTTCTGACCCTTTTCAAGTTGCCAGACCGTCAACCGAAGACCTAAAACAAACTCCGTCTATACTTTTGGATGAGGCGAATGCGATATCGATGATGGGTGGGAGGCGTCTCATTCGTTATGATGGAGCAGGGCAAGAAGCTGCTGCGCCCTTTAAACTGTTATTGGACGCTGAAAATGTTGAAGGTCTTGTAATTGTAACGGCTGGAGATTTGAAACCGTCTTCTGCGCTTAGAAAGGCTGCGGAAGGCTCAAAGCAATCTCTTGCTATTGCTTGCTATGAGGATAGTGCTCGAGATTTGATGGGGTTAATTCAAAGTATCCTTTCCGGCGCATCATTAACAGCCAGTCAGGATGCGGTGCATTATCTTGCTGATAATCTGGGTGGTGACCGTATGGTTTCACGCGGCGAGTTAGAAAAACTAGTTCTTTATAAAGGATCAAGCGGCGGGCAGGTAACCTTGGAAGACGCTAAGGCATGTGTTGGCGATACGGCAGCAATAGGCCTTAATCAGATTGCTGAAGCGGTAACCTCGGGCAATATGAATGCGTTGGAGCGATTGTTGGAACGTGCCTGGACGGCAGGTGAAAATTCAATTGCAATTTTGCGGACGCTACAAAACCGACTTATGAGATTTCATCTTGCACGTGGGTATATGGATCAGGGTATGTCAGCACCTGATGCTATTGGGAAATTACGGCCACCTGTATTTTTTGGCGAAAAAGACCGGTTTCAAATGGAAGTAACCAAATGGTCAGCTAAAAAGATTGAGCAAGCGCTATCGATTTTGATGGAAGCAGAGTTGGATTGTAAAACGACTGGAAATCCAGCAGATGTCATATGTGCTCGTACATTATTGCGTCTTGCCAAAGCGGCGAAATAATCTACTGAAATAAAAAAGCCAACCTGAGAATAGGTCGGCTTTTGTTATTTTTTACGCTCTTTGAGCTAACCTAGTTAAGGTTAATCGGCGCAGGAGCATCAGCGTTTGCTGATGCAGCCGCTTCACCGTTTGCATTTTGAGCTTCTTGTGCCAATTGAGACCGGTAAAGCGCGTCAAAGTTAATTGGCTCCAGTAATAATGGTGGGAAACCGCCATCACGTGATGCATCTGCAATGATTCGACGTGCGAACGGGAACATCAACATTGGTGCCTGAACAAGTAAAAAGCCGCGAAGTGCTTCTTGTGGTACATTGCGGATACCAAATATTGAACCGTAAGAAAGTTCTACAACGAAAGCAACTGTTGGTTCACCACCTTCTTCAGCAGCAGGGGCCATTGCTTTGGCAGAAATTTTCAAATCTACTTCATATACTTCTTCGTTCATTTGACGAACGCCGACATTGACATTGACATCAATAGCAGGGTTTTTGCCGTTGAGGTTTTGAAGGCTTGTTGGTGCATTCGGATTTTCGAACGATAGATCTTTAATATACTGTGCAAGCACACCTGCTTGAGGGGCTTCTGCGCCTTCAGGTGCTGGTCCGCCTACAGGTGTTTGGTCGTTTTTGAAATCATTCTCAGCCATGTTTTCACTCTTAAATATGTTATTTGGTTTTAACGTTAAACTTTTGTCGTCTCTGGCTGCGCGGCAAATAACATACCCAGCTCAGGCAAACTTGCGCAAAGCGCTAGCATGCTTTGACCTTAGGGACAACAGCAAATCATGTTGATGGTTGCGATTTGGCCAGAAAACTTATGAATTATGTGTATTATCTCTCTTGGTTTTGTTTATGCGGGTTATTATCGGGCTTCTCGGAATATTCACCCTCAATGATTGTTGTTGGTTCAGAGGGTTTTTGGTTATGAGTGTTTGGGTTATTACTTGTTCGATTGCGGTGCAGCATAATGTTTAGAATGCCAGCTTTAGCGATGCCTATCCTAACGACAGGAATTAACAGTAGGCCACCAAATATGTCGGTTATAAATCCTGGAATGAAAAGAAAGACCCCTGCTATCATCAGAAAAAAACCATGAATAAGGTTTTCGCCTACTTCTTCGCCTTTAAGCGTGGCAGATTGCATTTTGGCAAATATTTGTAATCCTTGGAGTCTAACCAAATACATGCCGGTGCCCGCGGTCAAAAGGCACAAGAAAATTGTTTGCAGGCCACCTATCGAACTACCAACGTCGATTAGCACTGATAGCTCCAACAGAGGAAAAGCAGCTAAAATAAGTAATATGATCCACGCCATCGCTTGTTCTTTCTGTTAATTCGTCCTATTTATTAGGGGATCAATCTGTATGGCTTCAATAGGCCGTATGAAAGAAATATAATATTACATTGGAATATTAAGAGAAAACATGGCGATCATAGACATAATTATAATAGCAGCTCTTGGGGTTTTTATTTTTCTTAGGCTTCGTTCAGAACTAGGAAATAAGTCTGGGACAGAACATTTGCCGCCAGCTGCGAACAGGTCGCCGCATGCTAATCAGCAAGGTAATACGGAAAACACGCAACTCTCGGATGTTGGCACCAAAGAGGATAGTATTGTCGAACTTGAAGGTGATCCGGTGCTTCGCCGGGCCTTTCAGGATATTCGGCGTATTGATCGATCGTTTAATGTTCCACAATTCTTAAACGGCGCTGAAGGTGCCTATAGAATGATCTTGGAAGCTTTCTGGTCGGGTGATAGTAAAATCCTTAAGGAATTTTTAGCTGACGATATTTGTGGGCAATTTGTAGGCGCCGTTGATGCCCGGGTTGATGCAGGGCAAACTCTGGATAATCGTTTGCTTGATATTGACGATGCCAAAATTATTGAGGCTAGATTAGATAAAAAAAATGCCGAGCTTACGGTGCAGTTTACATCGGAAATTCTGGCAGTTACCCGTGATAGTGATGGGGTTGTGATAGAAGGTGACGTGTCAGACGCTGTTATTGTTAATGATCAGTGGACTTTTGCCCGGGATCTAAGTTCGCGCGACCCAAAATGGATTCTTGTGGCAACCCGGGCAGGTTAGATATGCCGTAATGGGTTTTAATACAGTATGGCAGAATGTTTTTAAAAATGGGACGGGTAGTAAGTTATATTAGCGCATTGATTGCGCTCATACTTGTCATCGTACTTGCGCTCTATCTTTTGACGCCGAAACCTGCGAAACCACCTGAAAATATTGTTCTAAAGGCTGTATCGTTTGCTGGTTTGCCGAATTGGTCTGAAAATACTGATTTTTCAATAGCTTTTTCAGCTTTTCAAAAAAGTTGTGCCAGCATACTTAACAAGCCCTCGCAGGTCAAAATGCAAGGCGCTGCGGTTGGCGGTGTTGCTGGTGACTGGAAGCCTGTTTGTATAAAAGCCAATCAGGTTTCCCTTGATAATGAGCAAAACATCCGTGCATTTTATGAGGCCAACTTTACAGCTTTTTCTGTATCTTTGAACGATAACTCTGAAGGGCTGTTCACTGGCTATTTTGAACCATTGTTAAATGGAAGTTTCGAACGATCAGATCAATTCCAATACCCTTTATATGGTCCGCCAAAGGATTTGGTTTCCGTTGACCTTGGCCAGTTTCGACCTGCTTTAAAAGGTGAGAGAATAGCGGGCAAAATTAATCAAAACCGATTGGTGCCCTATGAAGACCGTGCTGAAATTGATACGGCTGGTCTAAGAAACAAAGCAGATATTCTGTTATGGGTTGATGACCCTGTTGATGTTTTCTTTCTTCATATTCAAGGTTCCGGGCGTGTTAAATTACCTGGTGGCAATCTTCAAAGTGTTGGATATGCTGCACAAAACGGCCATAGTTACCGGGCGATAGGGCGTGATTTAATCGATATGGGAGCGATAGCACGCGAAGATATTTCTATGCAATCTATTCGTACCTGGTTAACGGATAATCCTGATGCTGCACCTTCTATGATGCAGCGAAATCGTTCTTATATTTTTTTCCGGCTTATTGAAGGGGGTGAGGGCCCTTTTGGCTCTGCTGGTGTTGCATTGACCGCTGGCCATTCATTGGCTGTTGATCTACGCCATTTGCCGATGCATGCACCAATTTGGTTAAGTAGCAGTTATCCTGATCCGGCTGTTCCTGGTCAGGATATAGTGATGAATAGACTGATGGTAGCCCAAGATACTGGTGGCGCTATTCGCGGCGAAATACGGGGTGATGTTTTTTGGGGTTTTGGCGAAAAGGCATCTGCTATTGCGGGAAAAATGCAGAATAGCGGTCAATACTGGTTGTTGCTTCCTAACGAATTGGCAAAGCGTGTTGAAGCAGGTTTTGATTGATGGACGGGAAACCAGAAAAACCTAACAAAAAACATTTGAGCGAAGAAGACATACGTTTGTGGAATGACGTTAAAAAAACGGTTAAACCTTTAAGGCCCAGTGCTTTATCTGCCGTAAAACCGGAAGTAAAGCCTAGACGAATGATTGAGCGAAAACAAGAAGCTCGTGCTTTGCCGCATGAATGGTATGGCGGCCAAAGCCCTGTACCAGAAACACGAATTGACAGGAAAACCAAACGACGGATAGCAAGTGGAATTAAAGATGTAGATCGATCGATTGATTTGCATGGGTTGACACAAGATCAGGCCTACCGACTTTTAAAAAATGCGATTGAAGGGGGCATCAGGCGCGGCGATAAAACATTACTTGTTGTTACTGGAAAAGGCGGTAAGCGGTTTTCACAGTTAGGGGCAGATATTTCGATAGCTTATCGAACCAGAGAAGACTTCGATCAGCACGGCGGTATTTTAAAACGCATGGTACCAATATGGTTACAGTCTATGGAGTTCCGGCCATTTGTTGAAAGTTTCGATTCCGCAGCACAAGATCATGGAGGTGACGGCGCACTTTATGTATTACTGCGCAAGCGTGCCCCTGGCCAAAAGAAGTTTAATAAATAAGAATATAGTATGACCCCGTTTGGTGAAAAACTTAGGGCTTTGAGAGCAATTAAAGGTGTTAGTCAGGCAGAAATGGCGGCTGACCTTGGTGTTAGTGCGGCTTATCTCTCGGCGTTAGAGCACGGTAAGAAAGGCCAGCCATCTTGGCAACTGCTTCAGGGAATAACGCATTATTTTGGTCTGGTATGGGATGAAGCAGAAGACTTGAAAGATATTGCGGATATATCGAAACCCAAGGTAACCATTGAAACGTCTGGATTAAACCCCAAAGCGACAAAGGCTGCAAACTTGTTTGCTAACCGTATTGCAAGGTTGGACGACCGAGTGCTAGACCAAATACTGGCTTTGGTTGGCGAGCGCCCTAGCAGGGGTCCATAATTGAGTAATTCTGATAAGTGGTAATTATTATTACTTTTTAATAATACCGTTCGGAGAGAGCCCTAAAGCTTCCAGTTTTTCCAAATCCCATTTGTTTTCTGTTGTATTATAAAAGGGAAATGTTGCGGTATAGTTCCACGCACACCATGATATTCCAACGTTTTCAAATGCTTTGCGAGTTGCGTTTGTATAAGAAACGATATCTTTATATGGGGCCTTTTCATATGCTCCAAATTCACCGAGAAAAACAGGGATACCAGTTGTCTTTTGTATGTTTGCAGCGTATTGAGCGGCGCCTTCCAGGGCTTTTTTATCTGATGCGCTCGCCCAAGTAACTGTCGGGCTATTTTTTAAATGAGTCCAGCTGGTCTTTTGGTGGGTAAACTTGAATGGGTCATAATAATGGAATGTGTAAACTTGATTGGTATCGTTGATCTTGGGGATGGATGGTAAACTTTTAAGGCCAGACCAATTATCACCACCCATAATCAAAATACGCGTAGGGTTGGTCTCGCGTATTTTTGCAAAGCCGGCCTTTACAGTTTGGCGCATTAAATCGCCTTTGAAGTTATCGGTTGGTTCATTGATAATTTCAAAATAGACAGTATCTGGAAGGCTTTGATACCGCGAGGCGATCTGAGACCATAGCGCGATAAATTTTGTATGGTTTTCTTTAGGTGCCGCGTTTAATTCATCGAAATGATGGATGTTTAAAATTACGTGTAGGTCATGTGTAAGGGCCTGCTGGATTACATCTGAGACTCTTTGGAAAAACTTTTCATCGATTATATAGTTTGGGGCATTGCCAGTGTGTGCGCTCCAACGCACTGGAATACGAACTGTGTCAAATCCCGCTTTTGCAATCCGTTCAAAGGACTTGGCTTCAATAGTATGCCGCCAGTCACCTTCATTAGGTGCATCGAGTGCGTTGCCCATATTTATACAGCGTTTTGTATTAAAGGTATCTGCTGTTGTTGGTATAGAAAACCCTAATAAAAGGCTTGTGATCAGGCACTTTTGAAATATTGACTTCATTTTTTCCTCCCCAAACGCATAATGACAGCGCTGCCATTTGATTATAACGAATCTAAAGCAATATGGTCAATACCTCTGTATTTAGGGAGATAGCCAGTATGTATCGGGATAATTGAGCTGTAAATTGAGTATTATATATAATAATCATAGGCCTTTGTTTTTGTTTTGTTCTTTTTTCTGGACTCTTCCGTAAAAATTTTTCATAGTTTTAAATCGTTATAGTTGTGTTTCTTTGAGCATGCCTTGCTATTGAGAGGGTGATAATGATTGCGACAATCAAAACCTTAGCTTTTGAGGGGATTGAAGCTTGCCCGGTTGAGGTGCAGGTTCAAATCGCAAATGGGTTGCCTGCTTTTACAATCGTTGGCCTGCCGGATAAAGCAGTGTCAGAAGCACGTGAACGTGTGCGTTCAGCCTTATCTTCGATTGGTCTTGGTTTACCAGCAGAGCGCATTACGGTGAACTTATCACCTGCGGACCAGCCAAAAGTTGGCTCGCACTACGATTTACCAATTGCATTGGCAATTTTAACAGCAATGGGCGTATTGGCAGCAGATAGTCATGCTCAATATTATATTATGGGTGAACTGGGCCTTGATGGAAGTGTCCGGCGAGTAAATGGGGCTTTACCTGCGGCCGTTTTTGCGAATGCGTCAAACTGCGGGCTGATTTGCCCTTATGAGTGTGGTCCTGAGGCGGCATGGTCTGGCGCTGTAGATATTATCGCACCTAAAACGCTTTTGGCACTTATAAATCATTTTAAAGGCACTCAGGTTTTATCAAACCCTAAGACTAATACTGAAATGCCCATTATATCTTATCCTGACTTGCGTGACATAAAGGGCCAAGTGAGCGCAAAACGTGCATTAGAAATTGCTGCGTCTGGTGGGCACAATATGCTTATGAGCGGGCCGCCAGGTTCAGGCAAGTCAATGTTGGCAGCAAGGTTACCGTCGATTTTACCACCTATGACGTCGATGGAGGCATTAGAGACCAGCATGGTTGCTTCAGTTTCTGGTCTATTGGAAAATGGTGTTATTTCAAAGTCTAGGCCATTCAGGGCGCCGCACCATAGCGCTAGTCAACCTGCGATTATTGGTGGTGGTGCGAAAGCCAAGCCGGGTGAGGTCTCGCTCGCAAATGGTGGGGTGTTGTTTCTTGATGAATTACCAGAGTTCTCTAGAGTTACATTGGAAGCACTCAGGCAGCCGCTTGAAAGCGGGAAGGCTATTATCGCACGTGCGCAAGCACACATAAGTTATCCGGCACGGTTTCAATTAATAGCTGCTATGAATCCTTGTAAATGTGGTTATCTTGATGATGAAGGCCTTGCGTGCAATCGTGCACCACGATGTGGGGCAGATTACCAGTCAAAAATTTCTGGGCCCCTCTATGACCGGATTGATCTGCATGTTGACGTTGCTGCCGTATCACCGAATGATTTAACGGCTATGCATTCTGGTGAAACGTCTGAAATTGTCAGGGCGCGTGTGCAAAATGCCCGTGATATCCAACAGGCAAGGTTTAATGAACTCGCGCCAAATACAGGTATATTAGTAAACGCACATGCTGACGGTGAACTATTGGCAAAAATTGCTCAACCGGATGCGGTGGGTAAAGCACTTTTAGAGCAGGCAGTTGATCGCATGCGGCTTTCTGCACGCGGATATCACCGCGTGCTGCGCGTTGCCCGTACGCTTGCTGACCTGGAGGGAGTGTCTGGTATTTCCAGTTCGCATATTGCAGAGGCAATATCATATCGCCGTGTCAGTTTGGGGGCAAACTTCAAACAGACTGCATAGTGATATTTATTTTTGTTTGGTTTTAATTAAGGGCCAAAAAAGTTGCTCAGGCCAATTTGATGTAGATAAATTTTCAACACCAAATTTTTCTGGATATTTCCGTGTAATTTTTGCGGTTCCAAATAAAACATCCCAAAAGAACAGCATGTTGCCAAAATTGCCTTTATAATTGGTGATATTATCGTCTGCATGTTTACCGTGATGCGCTGAATGAGTTGCTGGTGTCGAAATAGTACGTTCAACAACCCACATTATTGGCTGAAGCCAACTGATCTTATAAAGTGCCGTATCCCAGCGCCAGCTGGAATGTGCTCCGATAATTATGGTCATTTTCAGTGTTAGGTATCCGGCGTAAACCCATCCAAGACCCATATAAATCAATATGCCGGAAAACCAGATTGATGGCATAAGGAAATAATAGAAAACATTGTTACGATAAACGGTTCGTACGCTTAAATATTCGCCGTTATGGTGGGCGCGGTGGAGGTTATATAAAAATGGAAAGGTATGTGATGCGCGGTGCCACCAATATTGCATCATATCATCTAGAATAATTAAAAGGCTGATTTGTATTAAGATTGGTGCGTTTAGCAGTATATCCTGAGTTTCTGGGAATACGGTGGTCATGCCACTATGTGCTAAAAAGAAAATAAATGGCTGCGTTAAACCAAGCAAAACCAGTGTCCCGATAATTTCAACAAAACCATCGTCGCGTACTTCGCCAGCTTTATTAAAAAAGCGATCGGTTATTATTTCCAACACTGTGAATGCAACGAATACTAGCATTATTAATACTTGTGCAGACATACTGACACCACCTGTTTATCTTTTCACCCAAGCCATTATATGCGCTCAGTCTTGAATTAATTGTATGTTATTATACAATTAATTTTATATTGGAGTGTTGGATGTTACCTGCGAATATCATTGATATATGTGAAACCTATGCTGTGCGCAGGCTATACCGTGACGGTGAACAAATACAGGCACGTGGTGATCGCAAGCCCGGATTGTCAATTATTCGCTCGGGCTCGGTGAAGGTTGGAAATTATGGCCGTGACGGACAATATTTTTTAACCCGCATACTGACACTAGGGGAAACGTTTGGTGAATTTACATTGTTTGCTGATTTACCACGCACGCACAACGCGGAGGCATGCAGAGATACCGAAATTGACCAAATCTCAAAATCATCTTTTCATCAACTATCAACAAAACATCCAGAAATTAAAGATTATCTTTTGATTGCACTTGCAGAAAACCTGCATACAGCCTTGGAAACTCTTGATGATGTTCGGCGACAGCCAATTATTGTTCGTGTTGCAAAATTATTGTTGAGTTATGTCGGCAATAGAAGCGGCAATTTCAACATATCTCTTACCCAAACGGTTATTGCTGAAAGTCTGGGTGTTACAAGGTTATCGGTTCATAACTCTCTCAAATCATTAGAAGCCACAGGCATGCTTGTCCGTAAATATGGCATGGTCGATATCAAGAATGTTTCTGCCTTAAAAGCCTGGATTGCAGATCATGAGGAGCTTGCTATTTTAGCGCGTTAGGAAAAAAGGATGATAATTTGTCATTAATTCCTGAAAGCTTGTCGCTAGTAGAAATCATATTACTATTGATAAGCAGTTTTGCTGGTTCCTTGATGTCGGCTGCTATTGGCTTGGGCGGCGGTGTGATGTTGATTGCAGTAATTGCACAGTTCCTTCCTGCAGTGGCGGTTATCCCTGTTCACGGTGTTGTTCAGCTTGGGTCAAATTCCGGACGCGTAATGCTGATGCGCAAGTTTATTGATTTTAAAGCATGCGTTTATTTTATCCTGGGAAGCGCAATTGGCGCCCTTATTGGCGGACAAGTAATATTTGGCTTAAACGCAGAGTATTTGAAGATTATCATTGCTTTATTTATTTTATTTTCGGTTTGGAGCCCTAAAATATCAGTGAAATTAGTGACATTGCCTGTTGTTGCTGCTGGCGGCTTGATTTCAACAATATTGACAATGTTTGTTGGTGCGACCGGGCCATTTGTTGCCGCGCTTTTAAAACCGCGTGATTATTCGAAAGAGCGTCATGTTACTACGATGGCGGCTTGTATGGTTGTCCAGCACCTTTTAAAAGTGCTAGTTTTTATATCGCTTGGGTTTGTATTTGCAGATTATCTCATATTGATGATTGCAATGATGGCCTTTGGTTTTGTGGGTACATATCTTGGCAAAACCATATTGTTTAGCGTTAATAATCAGCAGTTTAAAATTGCCCTGAATGTCTTGCTTGTTATTTTGTCAGTGCGCCTATTATGGATAAGTATTGATCGCCTTATCATGTGAGCGGTATTTATATTGAGCGGGAGGCTTTTTCTTCTAACCCAGAAATACCTTCACGTCGGGCAAGTTCGGTGCATACGTCATCCAGGCTCATGTCTTTCGATTTCAATAGAACCATCAAATGAAACAGAAGGTCTGCAGCTTCTTTTATTAGCTCATCATCATCGCCCTTAGCAGCTGCCATCGCGGTTTCAACTGCTTCTTCACCAACTTTTTGGGCAATTTTATCACTACCTTTTTTATAAAGTCGCGCTACATAACTTTCGTCAGCATTTCCTGATTTACGTTCTGTTAAAAGGGCTTCTAAAGCTTCTAGGGTACGTAAACTAGTCATTATGATACCTCTCGGACGGGCACGCTGTACTTTGCCATGTGCTGTTTGGCTTCTGCGATTGTGTATTCGCCGAAGTGGAATATTGATGCAGCAAGCACAGCTGAAGCTTCACCGTCGCGTATTCCCTCGACTAAATGATCGAGATTACCAACGCCGCCAGATGCGATAACGGGTACAGGTACAGCTTGGCTGACTGCCTTTGTGAGGTCAATATTAAAGCCTTCGCGGGTGCCGTCGCGGTCCATGCTGGTGAGCAATATCTCACCGGCGCCTAGTTCAGCTGCTTGACGCGCATAGTCGACAGCATCAAGGCCTGTTGGTGTACGGCCACCATGGGTGAAAACTTCCCATTTCCCTGTACTGACTTCCTTTGCATCCACTGCAACAACGATACACTGTGAACCAAATTTTTCTGCAAGTTCCTTGATAACCGTTGGATTGTTAACAGCAGCGGTCATTAAGGATACTTTATCTGCTCCCGCGAGTAAAAGTTTGCGGACATCTTCTTCTGTGCGCACACCGCCACCAACGGTTAGCGGCATAAAGCAGGCTTCTGCTGTGCGTTTCACTACATCAAGTAAGATGCCTCTACGCTCATGGCTGGCAGTAATATCAAGAAATGTAAGTTCGTCGGCACCTGCTGCATCGTAAACACGAGCTTGTTCTACAGGGTCACCGGCATCTTTCAGGTCAACAAAGTTAACACCCTTTACAACACGGCCGTCTTTCACATCGAGGCATGGGATGATTCGGGCTTTCAACATTATTGACTGCCTTTCGAAATGCGTAGTGCCTCATTAAGGTCCATGCCGCCGTCATAGATGGCGCGGCCTGTAATAACACCTTCGAGGTTACCCATATTATAGACTTTCTGGATGTCACTAATGTCTTTGACACCACCAGAGGCAATCACTGGAATGGAAACAGCCTCTGCGAGCTTTGATGATGCTTCTGCGTTAACACCGGATAAGGTTCCATCGCGGTCAATATCCGTATGGATAATTGCTGCAACACCAACATCTTCGAACTTTTTTGCAAGTTCTTCAACCTCAATATCGCTTGCCTCAGCCCATCCTTCAACGGCAACCATGCCCTTGAGTGCATCAATCCCTACGGCGATTTTGCCGGGAAACAATTTGCATGCTTCAATTACGAGAGCTGGGTTTTTAACCGCAAGTGTACCGAGGATAAGCCGTGAAATACCAGCGTCTAACCATTGCTCCATTGTTTGAATGTTGCGAATGCCACCGCCTAATTGAACAGGTACATTTACGGTATTAAGGATCGATTTTACAGCACCGGCGTTAACCGGTTCACCAGCGAAGGCACCGTTTAGATCAACAAGGTGAAGCCACGGGCACCCTGCCTTCACAAACTCTTGTGCCTGTGCCGCAGGATTATCATTGAAAACGGTTGCTTCGTTCATATCACCTTTGAAAAGGCGCACACAGTTATCGTCCTTAAGGTCAATTGCAGGATAAAGCGTAATCATGGTTTCCACTCCAAAAAGGCTCTCAGGAATTTAAGGCCAACTGCTTGGCTTTTTTCAGGGTGGAACTGTGTTCCGATCATATTGTCCCGGCCAACTATTGCTGTCACGGTTTCACCGTACTCGCTTGTTGCGTACCTCATTGATAGGTCATTCATTTTCATATGATAGCTGTGCACGAAATAGGCATGGTCGCCCGTTTCCAGAACTTTCGTTACCGGGTGATTTTTACCGGTATCGCTTACAGTAATTTCATTCCAACCCATGTGAGGTATCTTCAGGTTGGATTTTTTGGGTTCAAGCGCTGTTACATTACCGTTAACCCAGCCAAAGCCAGAGTGAATGCCAAATTCATGGCCCTCTTTTGCCATCAATTGCATACCAACGCAGATACCTAAAAAGGGTTTAGCTTTCTTGATTACCTGTTCAGTAATTGTCTCAACCATACCGTCAAGTGCGTGTAAGCCAGCCCTGCAATCGGCAAAGGCGCCGACACCCGGTAAGATAACCCGGTCAGCAGACGCTACGATTTCAGGCTTATCGGTTACCGTGACTTTGGCATCGATATTGTTATCACTTGCGGCACGCGCCAATGCTTTCTCTGCCGAACGCAAATTGCCGGAGCCATAATCAACAATGGCAACGGTTTCTGACATAAGGTTTACTCCAGAAAATTAAATTACAAGCTACCGCCTAGCGTACCCTTAGTCGAAGGGATTGCGTCTGCTTTGCGTGGGTCGATTTCACAGGCTGCTTTTAGGCTGCGTGCAACGGCCTTAAAGCAGGATTCGATAATATGGTGATTATTTTTGCCGTAAAGGTTTTCTACATGCAATGTCATGCCAGCAGCAAAGGCAAAGCCGCGGAAAAATTCTTCGAAAAGCTCTGTATCATACTCACCGATTTTATCACGTGTGAACTCTACATTCCATATAATGAAAGGGCGACCAGATATATCAACGGCTGCACGGCTTAGTGTTTCATCCATCGGGATATAGGCGTTTGCATAGCGTGTTATACCCTTAAGGTCACCTAGTGCTTTTTTTAGGGCTGTACCGATCGCAATGCCGCAGTCTTCGGTGGTATGGTGTCCATCAATATGCAAATCACCTTTCGCTTTAACCGTCAGATCGATTAGAGAGTGACGTGATAGCTGCTCAAGCATATGGTCTAGAAACCCAATGCCTGTTTCAACGGAATAGGTGCCTGTACCATCAATATTTAATTCAACAGAAATATCTGTTTCATTTGTTCTGCGTTCAATCATTGCGGTTCGCATGAACATATCTCCTTAACCTGATGTCTATAGAAACCATACGCTTTACAGATACCAGACGATTAAAATTCGCTCGCTACATAGCATTCAACACCCTGATATACCAGTGTATCTGTAAAAAAATGCTTTCACTATTAAATGATCGCTTTCGAGATCATAATAAGTCATTCTTGATTGCTTAATCTTGTATCGGGGGTGCGTTCACCATATATGCAGTCCTGATTAATAATTATACAAAGGACATGTCTTAATGACTCAGTTCAATGAAAAGCTCCCTACCTGGCATGCAACAACGATTTGTAGTGTGCGTAAAGATGGTAAGGTCGTAATTGCAGGTGATGGTCAGGTTTCTGTCGGTGATACAGTAATGAAGGCAAATGCCCGTAAGGTACGGCACCTGGCGGGCGGTGGTGTAATTGCTGGTTTTGCTGGAGCTACAGCCGATGCCTTTACATTGTTTGAGCGATTGGAAGCGAAACTGGAACGACATCCTGGTCAGTTGGCACGTGCATGTGTGGAGCTTGCAAAGGATTGGCGTACTGACAAATATCTTCGCCAACTTCAGGCCATGATGATTGTTGTTGATAAATCCACAAGCCTTGTTGTCACAGGGAACGGTGATGTGCTCGAACCTGAGCACGGTGTGGTCGCAATTGGCTCTGGCGGTAATTATGCACTGGCAGCGGCGCGCGGGCTTTATGATCAGGACTTAACTGCTGAGGAAGTGGCGAGGCGTGCGATGGGTATTGCTGCTGATATTTGTGTATATACCAATGATAATTTGATCGTTGAGACCTTAGATGTCGTAGAAGAAGATAATAATGCCAAAAACGGCGCACAAGAAAACCAGGAGTAAATTATCATGACAAGTTTTTCCCCGCGTGAGATTGTCTCCGAACTTGATCGCTTTATTATTGGCCAAGCAGATGCCAAGCGTGCTGTTGCTGTAGCGCTCAGAAACCGTTGGCGGCGTCAGCAAATTGAAGGTCAAATGCGTGATGAGGTACTCCCTAAAAATATCTTAATGATTGGGCCAACTGGTGTTGGTAAAACAGAAATTTCACGTAGGCTTGCAAAGCTTGCAGAGGCCCCTTTTATTAAGGTTGAAGCAACCAAGTTTACCGAGGTTGGCTATGTTGGCCGCGATGTAGAGCAGATTATTCGTGACCTTATTGAAAACGCGCTTTTATTGATGAAAGAAAAGAAACGCAAGGAAGTGGCTGCCAAAGCAGAGCTTCATGCGGAAGACCGTGTTTTGGATGCACTTGTCGGTGATAATGCGGGTGATACAACACGGCAAAAATTTCGCGAAATGCTCCGGGACGGTGAATTAGCGGAGAAAGAAATTGAGCTTGAGGTGGCGGACACTTCTAATCCATTCCCGCAATTCGATATCCCTGGTATGCCAGGCGCAAGTGTAGGTATGCTGAATATTGGTGATATGTTTGGTAAGTCGATGGGCGCGCGATCCGTTAAAAAGAAACTGAAAGTTAATGAAGCTTATGACGTTCTTATGGCGGAAGAGGCTGATAAACTTGTTGATGAAGAAAGCATGACACGGGAAGCCATTGAACTTGTTGAACAAAATGGTATCGTGTTTTTGGATGAAGTAGATAAAATTTGCGCTCGTCAAGACGTGCGAGGCGGTGATGTGAGCCGTGAAGGTGTCCAAAGAGATCTTTTACCCCTTATAGAGGGAACAACGGTTTCTACAAAGCACGGTGCGATTAAAACAGACCACATTCTCTTTATCGCATCAGGGGCCTTTCATTTGGCAAAGCCGTCTGATTTACTACCAGAATTACAGGGACGCCTTCCTATTCGTGTTGAATTACGTGCGCTCGCTGAAGAAGACTTCAAACGCATTCTGAAAGAGCCGGACTATAGTTTAATCAGGCAATATGAAGCTCTAATGAAAACTGAGAATGTGACGCTTGAGTTTACTGAAGACGGTATTGATGAAATTGCCCGTATTTCAGCGTATTTTAATGAAACAGTTGAGAATATTGGGGCAAGGCGCCTTCATACAGTTCTTGAAAAAGTGTTGGAAGAGATATCGTTTAAAGCATCTGATCAGCCTGACTCTGTGGTTAAAATTGATGCAGAGTATGTTAAAACCAACATGGGTGAACAACTTAACACTGGTGAAAGTGATTTAAGCAAGTTTATTTTATAATAAGAGCTATGCCTGTGGAGTGATAAAATGGCTTATGATCAAAATAATGTTTTTGCAAAAATCTTATGCGGCGAAATACCGTGCAATAAGGTTTATGAAGATGATCATGCGCTTGCATTTCATGATATCAATCCGCAGGCCCCTGTGCATGTGCTTGTGATTCCAAAAGGTGAATATATTTCTATGGCGGATTTTACAGCGAATGCGCCAGCAGATTTAGTTGTTGGCTTTATGCGGGCTGTCGGCAAGGTTGCTCGCGACCTTGGCCTCGATGGGCCGGGTTACCGAACCATATCAAATGCTGGCCCGAACTCTCATCAGGAAGTACCGCATCTGCATATTCATATTTTGGGGGGCAAGCCACTAGGCCCAATGCTGGATCAAACTTTTTAATATTCAGTCTGAAAGCTCGCGAGCTTCTTCGATAAGTAAAATAGGAATTCCGTCACGAACAGGATACGCAAGCCCAGCTGCTTTGCTAATTAATTCTTGTGAATTTGCATTATATTCGAGCGTTTGACGGGATACAGGGCAAATCAGAATTTCTAATAGTTTTGGGTCCGAACCCCCTTTTATTTTTTCATTCATTTGACATATCCTTAGTGCCGTTCATTGTCGGTGCTGGATGAATAGTTTGCTGTAGCCATTTCCAGTAGACTGAGCAGCATTTCACAGCGCGAACACACTGTATCTGATTCTATCAAAGCTTGCTTTTCTGCTGGAAGAAATGGAATAATCATGGACAGTGTATTCACTAATATTTCATCGGGTGCGCCCTCGATACCCTCATAATTTGCGCTTAGTCCACGTTTGTCTAAATAATTTGAAAGTGATTGTAATAAGAACGAGCGATCAATATTGCACTTATGTTCTGGTGTTTGTAAGTCATCTTCAAATTTTTGATAATTGACGAGTGCTTGTCTGTACGGCGTAGTAGTTTGGAGTTCTGCCTCAATAGTAAAACGGGATATTCCCCGCAACATTAATTCAATACGGCCATCATCAGTTTTTTGTATGTGTTCGATGCGGCCAGTGCAACCTACCAAGAATAATTCAGGTTTATCCCCCTCTAATGATCCATTCAAGGGCTGGATCATGCCAATTAATTTATGGCTTACGGAAACGTCACCCACCATTTTTAGATAACGTGGTTCGAATATATTCAGCGGTAAACTACAGCGAGGCAATAGTGTTGCGCCAGGAAGAGGGAATAAAGGCAGCGTCGAAGGGAGCGCTGAAATATTGATTGTTTCTTCCATTCGATTACCTCTAACTGAACAAGACGGATGATAACCTTCTACGGTATTTTAATGTAAATGGACTGTCGGGTCCTTCAGCTTCAAATAGTTTGAGGAGCTGCTTTCTTGCGGTGTCATCTTCCCATTCTCTATCGCGCATGATTATGCCAAGCAAAGCTTCGGCGCTTGCGTCCAAATGACCTTTAGCCTGATGCGCAAGCGCGAGATCATAACGTGCTTGATAATCCGTGCTGTTAGCCTCGATTTTGCGTTCTAGCTCTTGAATGTCGCCGGCGTTTTCAGCTTGCGCAGATAATTCAATTGTAGTGATTATGCGATTGGCGCGTGCTTTCAGGTCTTTGTCTTCGATTGAATTCAGGTCCAGTTGCTCAATGATTGTTTTTGCTTGCTCGTTTTCCTGCATTTTTATAAGTGCATCGGCTAGGCGCACCAGAGTCCCTGTATGACCTGCTTCATGCCCTAGAACTTGCTGACAACCTTGAACAACCTGCATATATTCACCAGCATCAAAGAGGCTATCTATTTGTTCAAGTGCACCGTCAATTGGATTGGCGGGTTGGCCGCCACCACTGACTTTAAGAAGATTCTCAATGAAAACTTTGATCTGTGAAGGAGGAACAGCACCTTGAAACCCGTCTACTGGCTGGCCTTGCCAGAAGGCCAGGACTGTTGGCAGGCTTTGAACTTGTAATTGGCCGCAAAGCGCCTGATTTTGATCGGCATTTACTTTGACAAGAGCAACAGCGCCTTGTGCTTCGCGAACGGCCGCTTCTAACGCAGGCATTAGCTGTTTGCATGGGCCACACCAGTCGGCCCAAAAATCGACGATAACAGGGCGGTTCATGGATGCGGTGATTACATCTTCACCAAAGTTTTTCAGGTCAGTATCCCTAATAAGTGTATCGGTGCTGCCAGCAGCATTGGTCTCTTGGGATAAATGTTCCATTCTTGAGGTTCCGTATCGTAAATTGAATGAGTATAGTATGGCTTGTTATTGATGAGGTGACCATACTGACTCTTTTGGTATTTCGCCAGTATAGAAGTATGAAAAACTAATGAAATATGGAAAAAATTTAAATTTCTATCATTTTGGGTATGAAACCACAGGCTTTAATAAATTTGAGTAAGTCTAAAGATTGAATCGTTGTAGTCGCAGCGTTATGGAGTGGATGATAATTTAAGTATGTGTTTTTGATCATATCTTTATCTATTGCGATAATGATATCTGGATAACGTTCTAGTGCATTGAACAACCCGAAAGGGGTAACAGAACCGGGCTTTACCCCCAATATTTCCATAAGGCTATCCGCGCTTGCGAACGATAATCGTCCTATATTGAGTGTTGCTGCAATTGATTTCAAGTCTGCTTTTTTATCTTCATCCATAATAATCAGCGCGCGTTGCTTTTTCTTGTCTCGGACGAATAGGCATTTGCAGTGCCCCCCTATAATATTACCGCGTATTTTCTTGGCATCTTCTACTGTGTGTACAGGGGGGTGATATACCGTAGTGGTCGTGATTTTCAGTTTTTCCAAAAACCTTATCAGATTAGATTCACAAGCAGGATAGGGCATTAAGAATTCCATATTGAGTTATTGTTTAAATATATTAGGTAATTTTTGTATTAATATTAATGGCTTATGTGGAATTTGTAAAAAAATAAAAATAAATCTTGCAAAGCAAATACCGATAGCTATTATCCGCGCCACACAAGCCAAATGGTTTGTACCCCTTACGTGTTGAGCGGGCGTAGCTCAGGGGTAGAGCACAACCTTGCCAAGGTTGGGGTCGTGAGTTCGAATCTCATCGCCCGCTCCATTATTCATAATAAATAAGTTAAATACTACATAGCTTAACAGCTATGTTTGACTTATTTAGGCAACAAGATTTTAGTTTTAGTTTATATTTTCCGTTTGCAGGAATGTATTTATTGATTCACAGTTGTTTCTATTGGGGCAACAATCAAGATAACTTGGTTCAAGGTTTTGCTGTTGCTGCAAATAGGGAACGCTGCTCTAACAACCTTTATAAACTCTCTATTTTTTACAGGCATGGCAACTATTGAGGCTCTGGCAAAATTATTGCTGAGACATAGTTCTAATATGTCATATGACCGTATTGCTTCTTCGATGGTTTGTTGTTGGCCTAGATATTCGTTGGTCAGGTCTCTGCCGACTAATGATACATATCCTGAGCCACATAAGCGGTATCGCATTTGATAGTCTTGACCTGTCTCGTGGCATTTATGGTTAGCTGGATTTGATCCTGAATATTCTTTTTCCAGAATTGTCATCCAGGGTAGTAGCTTGGGAAATTTCATCGGATTTAATGAAGTTCTATTATAAATGCCACTATCGTCCTTAATCGCTTTCCAATGTTTATAAAATACATGGGCTGGATGATTTGGCGCAACGTCGGATAGATGATATATTTTGATGTCTTTCAGGGATTCCATGGTGTTTCTCGAAAATCAAAAATTCTTGTGTCTTTTGCCATAGTCGTTAGCGCAGCTTGATTTAGTAGTGAGGTTGCTTCATATTCTTTCAATGATTTATTCCTCAGTTTACACGTCATAGATGTTTTAACAAAGAAAGATATAAATTTATGTTTAGTCATATTATGTTAGGCGTGAATGACATGGAAGCATCAAAGAAGTTCTATGATGCTATCCTTGGCGTTCTTGGTTATAAACCAGGTGTTATGGATGAGAAAGGCCGTTGTTTTTATTATGAGAAAACGGGCATTTTCTCTTTAAGCAAACCTATTGATGGAAAACCTGCAACAGGTGCTAATGGAAGTACTGTCGGGTTTTCAGCTGATACTCCTGAACTTATAAATGAATGGCATGCTGCAGGTTTGGCTAATGGCGGGGCTGCTATAGAAGACCCGCCAGGTGTACGTGGTAATGATACTACGCAGATGTATTTAGCTTACTTGCGCGACCCGGCTGGTAATAAAATCTGTGCTTTGCACCTTATGGGACAATAACCAGGCCATTATAGGAAGCAGAAAATAAGGGTACAATATAAGATGTATGGTGCCCTGAAGAAGACTCGAACTTCCACGACCATAAGGTCACTAGCACCTGAAGCTAGCGCGTCTACCAATTCCGCCATCAGGGCACATTAGAATGGTGTGATTTAGCGCGCTCGCTTCTTCGCTGTCAAGTTTGGCCATATGTCTATTAAAAGATAATTTAAGGCTTTCGTAATTTGATTTGGCTTGCTATCAGGCGATAAGCTATAACAGTTTTAATCTATTATCGTTCCCGAGGGAGTTATGAATCATGGCAAAACGATTAATCACAATTTTCGGTGGCTCGGGTTTTATTGGCAGGTATGTGGTTCAGCGTCTTGCCTCTGAGGGGCATATGGTTCGGGTTGCTGTGCGCAGACCAAATGAAGCCTTGTTCCTTAAACCTCTTGGCGATGTCGGTCAGATACAGGTTATTGCTGCAAATGTGAAGGATGAAGCTTCTGTAAGGCGTGCTATGCACGGTGCGGATGTGGCTGTAAATCTGGTAGGAATTTTATATAATAATGGCGGTCAGACGTTTGAGGCTCTCCAATCAGAAGGCGCGGGGCGGATTGCAAAAATTGCGGCTGAGGCTGGTGTTAAAAACCTTGTTCATATCTCCGCTATTGGCGCTAATGAAGACGCAGAAGCGCAGTATGCCCGCACAAAGGCGCGGGGCGAAAATGCTGTCAAAGCCGCCTTTTCAAAAGCATCAATATTGCGACCAAGTATTGTAATTGGGCACGAAGACGGCTTCTTTAACCGGTTTGCAGCAATGGCTAAGGTCTTGCCAGTTTTGCCGCTACCCGGGCTTGAGACGAAATTTCAGCCTGTATATGTGGGGGATGTTGCTGACGCTATTGTCAAATGTCTGGCAGGTGGTAAGGCGGTGGAAGGAAAAACCTTCGAGCTTGGTGGTCCGCAGGTTATGACAATGCGTGAGATGCTTACTTTCATGATGGATCATATTGATGTACATCGCCCTCTGATTTCCATGCCATTGGGTATTGCCAAGTTTCAGGCGTTTTTTATGGGGTTGCTGCCAAATCCTCCTTTAACGCTTGATCAGTTAAAATTGCTGAACGATGATAATGTAGTTATGAAAGGGGCGAAGGGATTCAAGCCCTTAAATATTACTCCAAAGTCTATCGAAGGTATTTTACCAAAATATTGCACCCATTATAAACCACAGGGTCAATTTACTAAAACATAGTTTTTAAGGCGGGTGTTGGGTTTTTTAAATAATGCCAACACAAATAAGGGTAAAAAGGAATATACCCAGCAATACCCTGTATATGACAAACAATGTCATTGTGGCATGTTCCAGCCATTTCATCAAAATATGAATGGCAGCCATCGCCGTTATACAAGATAAGGTCGCAACAATTGCAGCATCTTGCCAGATGATGGCATTTTCGCTTTCGATAATATCTCTAAGACCTAATATGCCGGCTGCAAAAATGGTTGGAATTGATAAAAGCATTGAAAACCTTGCTGCATCTATGCGCGTAAACCCCAGCCAGCGGCCTGCTGTCATGGTTATTCCTGCCCTGCTTGTTCCTGGTATAAGCGCTAATATTTGTGCGATACCAATTAGTAAAGCTGGTTTAATTGCCATATTATCGATCGTTTTATGGGTCGTGCCGCGTTTGTCTGCGATATAGAGAATAATGCCGAATATGATCGAAGAAGCCGCAATGATATGTGGTAATCGGATCATATCATCAAAGCCTGTAGCTTTAAACGCCAAGCCAATAATGACGGTAGGAATAGTTGCAATCACCAAATACCAAAAAAGCTTGCTGTAAATTGTGCCATTAACAGCCTGGCGTGCGGGCGAAATACCAATTGAACCCATAGCCGCAAGTGTTAAGCCTTTGGTGTCTGTGCGAAAGTACATTAAAACGGCAGCCAGTGTTCCGATATGAGCAGCGACATCAATTAAATTTCCCTGATCGTGCCATCCGGTTAAAGCCGGAACAAGCGCGAGGTGGCCAGATGAGCTAATGGGCAGAAACTCAGTAATGCCCTGTATTAGTGCAAGCACAATTAGTTGGACAAGGCTCATAAGTTTCCCCGTTTTTATGTGTAATGATGCTGTTGATTCTCTCTATATCAGGTTTATGAATTAGGGAAGTAATTATATTTGATACCATTATTGTACTAAATATGCTATATTGAGGCGAATTTCTTGAATATATTTTTTAAATCAATTCAAAATATGTCAGCAATACTGTCATATTTGTTGATTTTAGGATGATTTTTATTTTTTTAGATATATACTGACAAATATATTCGTAAATACGTAATTAAATTACATGATTTTAAGCGAAGCGGTGCCACAATATAACTTGTTGGGGACCGTTTTTTGTATTGGGAGTCGGCATGACTGAAAAAATGTTGCAATTTGTTGATATTGAACAAACGATGCCAGAAAAACGTGCGGCAAATATTCGCCGACAAGATTTTCAAGAAATCTATGCGCAGTTTGATGTTAGGAACGCGGAAACACAAGCAAGCCGTTGTTCGCAGTGTGGTGTGCCTTATTGTCAAATCCACTGCCCTCTTGGCAATAATATTCCCGATTGGTTACGCTTGACCGCCGAGGGGCGATTAGAAGAAGCTTATGAAATTTCCAGTGCTACTAATAATATGCCTGAAATTTGTGGGCGTATCTGCCCACAAGATCGGTTGTGTGAAGGTAACTGTGTTATTGAAAAGGACTTTTCTTCTGTAACTATTGGAAGTGTAGAAAAATATATTACAGATACAGCTTGGGATAATGGCTGGATAAAACCAATTAAGCCTGTCAAGGAAAGTGAACAGACGGTGGGTATTATTGGCTCTGGCCCTGCGGGCCTTGCTGCTGCTGAGGAACTTCGTAAAGAAGGGTTTCAGGTTCATGTTTATGATCGTTATGACCGGGCAGGTGGCTTGTTGGTTTATGGCATACCGTCTTTCAAACTAGAAAAGGACGTTGTTGGTCGTAGAATTGAACATTTAATCAGTTCAGGTGTTATTTTTCATATGAATTTTGAGGTTGGCCGTGATGCCAGTTTGCAGGAACTGCGTGAATGCCATGATGCGCTATTGATTGCAACCGGGGTATATAAAAGCCGTGATCTAAAAGCGCCGGGAGTTGGCTTAGATAATATTGAAGAAGCGTTGGATTATTTAACAGCTTCAAATCGGCAGGATTTTGGCGACAAGGTTACGGGTGAAGACGCGAAAAAATTTGATGCGAGTGGTAAGCATGTTGTTGTCATTGGAGGCGGTGATACGGCTATGGACTGTGTGAGAACAGCAGTTCGCCAAGGCGCAAAGTCAGTAAAATGCTTATATAGGCGTGATCGTAATAATATGCCAGGCTCTGCAAGAGAGGTTAAGAATGCTGAAGAAGAAGGCGTTGAATTTGTCTGGCTGTCTGGTCCTGAAGCTTTTTTAGGCGATAAATCCATAGATGCCGTTAGGGCATATCGGATGAAACTTGGAGCGCCTGATATAACAGGAAGGCAAGCCCCGGAACCTGTTCCTGATTCGTCTTTTGACCTCCCGTGTGACCTTGCGATTATGGCGCTTGGCTTTGAGCCAGAGGACCTTCCGACATTATTTGATGCGCCCGAGCTTCGGATTACAAGATGGGGCACTGTAACAGTTGATCATTCTACAATGATGACAAATTTGCCAGGTGTGTTTGCCGCAGGTGATATTGTTCGCGGTGCTTCGCTTGTTGTATGGGCCATTCGTGATGGCCGCGATGCGGCGGTGGCGATCGCCCGGTATCTCAGTGCAGATATAAATAAAGAAAAAGCGGCGTAAGGAGCAGGCTATGATATCTAAATATGATCAAACTTCGCAGTCTGATGTTGCTAAAACTGCTGTTCCTGGGCCGATAGGTTTATATAACCCTGCTGAAGAACATTCATCCTGTGGTGTTGGATTAGTGGCAGCCATGAATGGACAGGCCAGTCGCGGTGTTGTTTTAAAAGCGATTGAAGCCCTTAAGGCAATTTGGCACCGCGGCGCGGTTGATGCTGATGGAAAAACCGGTGACGGCGCTGGAATTAACCTTGAAATCACACAAGAGTTTTTCAAGGAGCACGTGCGTGCAACAGGCCATGAACCTGATGATCGCCGGTTGGCGGTTGGTATGGTTTTTCTACCTCGTGTGGATTTAGCAGCGCAGGAAACTTGCCGCGCAATTGTCGAAACAGAAATTATTGCCTTTGGCTATACTATTTATGGTTGGCGTCAGGTACCTGTTGATATTGATGTAATCGGTGAAAAGGCAGAGGCAACAAGGCCTGAGATTGAACAGGTGATGATTACGAACTCAAAAGGTGTTGATGATGACACTTTTGAACGTGAACTCTATATAATTCGCCGGAAAATTGAAAAAGCAGTTATCGCATCCCAGATAAGCGATTTTTATATGTGCTCGCTTTCTTGTCGGTCAGTAATCTATAAAGGATTATTTCTTGCCGAACAACTTTCAGTATTTTATCCAGACTTACAAGATGATCGCTTTGTTTCATCCTTTGCAGTTTATCATCAAAGATATTCTACAAATACATTTCCGCAGTGGTGGCTTGCTCAACCCTTTAGAACGTTGGCGCATAATGGTGAAATCAATACAATTCGGGGAAATGTCAATTGGATGAAAAGCCATCAAATCCGAATGGCTTCGATTGCTTTTGGTGAAAATTCAGAAGATATCAAGCCTGTTATCCCGAATGGTGCCTCTGATTCGGCGGCGTTGGATGCCGTTTTTGAAGTTATGATTCATGCTGGTCGTTCGGTTCCTATGGTAAAAACTATGCTGGTTCCAGAGGCGTGGTCAAAAAAGGATGCCATGCCTGATGCCCATAAAGCGATGTATGCCTATACAAATTCTGTAATGGAACCATGGGATGGCCCTGCGGCCCTTGCCGCAACAGACGGCAAATGGGTTGTTGCAGGTTTGGACCGGCACGGGTTACGCCCAATGCGTTTCACTATTACTCATGACGGTTTTCTACTGGTGGGTTCAGAAACAGGTATGGTTAGTGTTGAGGAAGAGGACGTACGTGAGAAAGGCCGGCTTGGCCCCGGTGAAATGCTGGCACTTAATCTTGAAAAGGGTGAGTTTTTCCATGATGCTGCGATCAAAGATAAACTTGCGTCATCGCAGCCATTTGAGGATTGGGTTGAAGACATAATTTCTATCAGGGATTTACCTGATTATGTTGGCCCCGAACAGGTTGAGTATATTGGTGATGACTTAAAAGCCCGGCAGAAAATGGCCGGTATCTCATTTGAAGACCTCGAGCTTATCTTACACCCTCAGGCGTTTACGGGCAAAGAAGCCATCGGTTCAATGGGGGATGATACACCGCTGGCGGTACTGTCTGACAAATATCGCAATTTGTCTCATTATTTTCGGCAGAATTTTTCACAGGTTACTAATCCGCCAATCGATAGCCTTCGTGAGCATGGTGTCATGAGCTTAAAAACGCGGTTTGGGAATTTTGCAAATGTGCTTGATGAAGGCCATACCCAAATGGGCGCATTAGTGTTGGAAAGCCCAGTTATTACAAACCGCGAATGGAAAGCAATTATCAGCTATTTTGGTGATGCTGCCCAGATCATTGACTGTACATTTGATGTTAGAGAGGGGGCGAGCGCGCTTGCTGACGCTCTGGAACGTATCAAAAGAGAAGCAGAAGACGCTGTTCGCGCTGGGCGCGGGCACCTTTTTCTAACAGATGAAAATATTGGTGAAAACCGAGCGTCAATTCCCATGATTTTAGCGGCTGGTGGGCTGCATACGCACCTTATTGCTGAAGGGCTTCGGACATTTACCAGTTTGAATGTCAGGTCTGCGGAATGTATGGACACGCATTATTTTGCTGTTTTAGTTGGCGTTGGTGCAACTACAGTAAATGCTTATCTAAGCCTTGATGCCTTGGCGGACCGCCATGCAAAAGGCCTTTTCGGGGATATGTCGCTTGATGACTGCATTGTTCGTGCATGTGAGGCTATTGATCAAGGTCTATTAAAAATAATTTCCAAAATGGGGATTTCAGTAATTTCCAGTTATCGTGGCGGTGTAAATTTTGAAGCACTTGGCTTATCTCGTGCCTTGGTTGCTGAATTTTTCCCCGGTATGCCAACCAAGATCTCAGGAATTGGCCTTGCAGGTATTCAACAACAAGTTCTGGCGCAGCATAAAAAAGCATATGGATCAGGCAATGTTTCAGCCTTGCCAATTGGTGGACTTTATCGCTACCGCAATGGCGGCGAAACGCATGCCTTTGATGGTCAGTTGATCCATATCTTGCAAAATGCAGTAACAACTAATAATTACGCCAAGTATTTAAGCTATGCGAAGGGGCTTTATAACCTGCCACCTATAAATCTGCGTGACCTTCTTGGCTTTAAAAAGCCTGAGATGGAAGTTCCACTGGAAAATGTAGAATCAATCACACAAATTCGTAAACGTTTTATAACACCGGGTATGTCTTTAGGTGCGCTCTCTGAAGAGGCGCATGAAACTCTGGCTATAGCTATGAACCGTATTGGTGCCAAGTCTGTGTCGGGCGAGGGAGGCGAGGACCAAAAGCGGTATAGCCCCTATGAAAACGGCGATAATGCCAATAGCCCGATCAAGCAAATTGCCTCGGGCCGTTTCGGGGTTACAGCTGAATACCTCAATGCCTGCGAAGAATTGGAAATAAAAGTGGCCCAAGGGGCGAAGCCTGGTGAAGGCGGTCAATTGCCTGGGTTTAAAGTGACGAAAATGATTGCGCGGCTTCGCCATGCGACACCAGGTGTTACGCTTATTAGCCCGCCGCCGCATCATGATATCTATTCGATCGAAGATTTAGCGCAATTGATTTATGACCTTAAGCAAATCAACCCTGATGCCAAGGTCTGTGTGAAATTGGTGGCGTCTGCCGGAATTGGCACAATCGCTGCCGGGGTAGCCAAAGCCCATGCAGATGTTATTCTGGTTTCTGGCCATTCTGGTGGTACGGGAGCGAGCCCTCAAACCAGTATTAAATATGCTGGTACACCGTGGGAAATTGGCTTGGCAGAAGTAAATCAGGTTCTGACACTAAATAATCTGCGGCACCGTGTAACGCTTCGAACAGATGGTGGTATTCGAACAGGCCGTGATGTGGTAATTGCCGCCATGCTCGGCGCTGAAGAATACGGTGTTGGAACGGCTTCCTTGATTGCGATGGGGTGTATTATGGTTCGTCAGTGCCATTCAAATACGTGCCCTGTTGGTATATGTACTCAAGATGAAAAGCTGCGTGAAAAATTTGATGGATCGCCAGAGAAAGTTGTTAACTTATTCAGTTTCATTGCTGAAGAGGTTCGGGAAATTCTTGCGGGTCTTGGTTTTGAAAGCTTACATGACATAGTTGGCCGGACAGACTTATTACACCAAGTGAGCCGGGGCGCCGATCACCTTGACGACCTTGATTTGAACCCTCTGCTAGTGCAAGTGGGGGGGCGTAATAATCGATCAATATGTACATTAACAGAGCGCAATCCAGTACCTGATACATTGGATGCACAAATGACCGAAGATGCTAAGGCTGTTTTCAATCGTGGTGAGAAAATGCAGCTGAATTATACGGTCCAAAATACACACCGAGCTGTTGGTACACGTTTTTCAAGCCATATTGTGCGTACGTTTGGCATGACAGGTTTGAAACCTGACCATGTGACCGTAGGGCTTCGTGGCTCAGCAGGCCAATCGCTTGGTGCTTTTGCCGTCCAAGGGCTTAAGCTTGTCGTATCTGGTGACGCTAACGATTATGTTGGTAAAGGGCTGTCTGGTGGTACGGTTATTGTCAAACCTTCCAATCGTGCTTCTTTCAACAGTCAGGATAATACTATTATTGGTAATACAGTTTTGTACGGAGCAACAAGCGGGAAGTTGTTTGCAGCGGGTCAGGCTGGGGAACGGTTTGCTGTCCGAAATTCTGGTGCGGTTGCTGTTGTTGAGGGGTGCGGGGCTAATGGCTGTGAGTATATGACGGGCGGTATTGCCGTAATTCTGGGTGAAGTCGGTCACAATTTTGCTGCTGGTATGACGGGCGGTATTGCTTTTGTACTTAAAAATCAATCCTTTGAGCATAATTTAAATAACGAATCGGTTATTACCGTGGAAAAAATGACCCAATATTGGGAAAATACTCTTAAATCGTTGATTGGTGAACATGCGGAAGAGACAAATTCACGGTGGGCGAGGATGCTACTTGCAAATTGGGAAACCCGTAGTGATCAGTTTGTTCAGGTTGTACCAAAAGAGATGCTTACGAAGCTTGAACATCCAGTTTTTGATGATGAGGAAGCCGCAATATCGGCATAGATTGATAGTTTACTCCTAAAAAAATATTGAAGCTCGTCATTATTGTTGGCGGGCTTCTGTTCTTAAGGTAAAAGGCCTGTATGCCTGTTTTATATCATCATTGGCTCAGTCCTGCCGCTCGTTTTGTCCGTGTTCTCATGGTTGAGAAGCGTATGGATTTTACGTTGCGTATCGAAAAAGAATGGGAGCGTCGCCCCGCTTTTTTAACGCTTAACCCTGCGGGTGAAGTACCTGTTTTGGTTATGGATGATGGTAAGGCTTTTTCAGGTGTTATGGCGATTGCTGAATATTTGGAAGAAATTGTACCAGAACCAGCACTTTTACTTGGCTCTATTGAAGACAGATACGAAGCTCGGCGTTTATCCGGTTGGTTCCATACCAAATTAGGCAGTGAGGTCACTCGTCATTTGGTTTCTGAAAAGCTGTTTAAACGGTTTCTTGGTATGGGTGAACCAGATTCAGAATCGATTAGATGTGCATCGCATAACCTAAAAATTCACTTAAAATATATAACGTTTTTAATGAGCCGTCGGCATTATCTGGCTGGCAGTATGTTCACTATGGCTGACGCTGCTGCGGCGTCACATATTTCTGTTGCGGATTATTTTGGCGATATTCTTTGGGAAGAATGGCCCGAGGTAAAAGAATGGTATGTACGCGTTAAATCGCGAAAGTCAGTTCGTAGCCTTTTGAAAGATCGTATTACAGGTCTTGCTCCGCCTAAGCATTACAGCCAGCTGGATTTTTAACGAATGGGGCAACAAGACCCAATTAAAAAGGCTATTTTTGATGAAGCCAAATCTATCGGTTTTGATGAAGTTGGATTTTTAAACGCCGATTTATCTTCGGTTGATGCTAATGCTATCGCTGATGATTTAAAGTCTTTCGTAAATGAGGGGCGACATGGCTCCATGGCGTGGATGGCCGATCGGTTATATGAACGTTCACACCCCAAAGCATTATGGCCTGACGCTAAAACAGTGATTGTACTAGCGTCTAACTATGGGCCAGGTGAAGATCCACGATACCTTCTCGAAGAACAAAGAGCTGGTAATATATCTGTTTATGCTCGTGGTAAAGATTATCATGATATCGTCAAAAAACGCCTCAAGGCATTAGGGCGCTGGATGGCGCAAACCTATGGATGTGAGTTAAAGGTGTTTGTTGATACAGCTCCAGTACCTGAAAAGCCATTGGCAGAGCTAGCTGGCATTGGATGGCAGGGAAAACATACCAATGTTGTTTCAAACAACTTTGGTAGCTGGCTGTTTTTGGGGGCAATATACACGACGCTTGATCTCGCACCTGATCTATCACACCGTAATCAATGTGGAACGTGTAATGCATGTATAACGGCATGCCCTACAAATGCATTCCCTGAACCATATAAGCTTGATGCCAGAAGGTGCATTTCATACCTTACCATTGAACATAAAGGCCCGATCCCTGAAGAGTTCAGAGCACTTATGGGCAACCGTATTTATGGTTGTGATGACTGTTTGGCGGCTTGCCCGTGGAATAAGTTTGCACGTGTCGCCAGTGAAAGTCATTTCCATGCAAGGGCCGAACTTCACTCACCACCACTAGAAGAGTTAGTAAAGCTTGATGATAAAACATTCCGCGAAGTATTTTCCGGAAGTCCCATAAAACGGATTGGCCGTGACCGGTTCGTGAGAAATGTTTTGATCGCAATTGGCAACAGTGCCGATATATCTTTTATTGATGATGTACGAGCATTAAAGCGATGTGACGATGAAGCTGATATTGTTCGTGATGCTGCGTGCTGGGCAGAAAAACAATTAATTTCTTTATCTTAGCGTGGTTTACGCCGCATTGGGCTATTGCCACTATTTTTGATGTTCTGTGGTCGTTTTGTGCCTGTTTTGGCTTTTGGTTTCCTTGTTGTAACCTGAGTGCTGGACGACTTTTTAGTATTAGAGTTTGATTTTGATTTGTCTGAGTGATTGCTGGCTTTTTTTGCTTTTTTCGCCAATGCTTTTTTCTTGCCCTGGGTTAACTTTTTACCAGGCTTTTTCTTGGTTGTTTTTGCATTACCAGTGTTAGCTTTCCGCGATTTTGGTTTGTATTTTTTTATCTCTAACGGGTAAGGGTGATCGCTTTCAGTTTCGATCGCCTGTTTAATAATATTCTCGATAGCACGGACTAATTTAAACTCTGCTTTGTCACATAATGTGAAAGCCTTACCGCTTGCGCCGCCTCTTGCGGTTCTCCCGATTCTATGGACATAATTTTCTGCGTCTAATGGTACGTCTGTATTGAACACATGGGTGATGTCCGGTACGTCAATGCCGCGCGCTGCTACATCTGTTGCTACCAGAAAACTAATCTGGTCAGTGCGAAACTGGCGGATAATGCGTTCACGCATACGCTGGGGTTTGTCGCCGTGAATTGACCGTGCATTCAATCCGGTGCTTTGCAGGTAATCTGACAAAGCATCGGCTTGTGCTTTGGTTCGGGTAAATATAAGAGCTCGCTCTGCACTCTCGCGCTCAATAAGGTAGAGAAGAAGCTCGTTCTTTTTTTCGCGTGGTGTATAGAGGATTTTATGGATTAAATTATCCGCTATTGTTGCTTGCCTTGCGACTTCAATAAATTCCGGCTCATTTAAGATGGTAGAAGAAAGCTCTCTTATCGCTTCGCTAAAAGTAGCCGAAAACATTATCGATTGATGCGGTTGCGGTAGTTTACGGGCTACACTTCTGACATCATCAATAAAACCCATGTCGAGCATCCTATCTGCCTCATCGAGAACGAAATACTCCGTTTCGTCGAGATAGATATTGCCCTTCTTAAGGTGATCAATTAGCCGCCCTGGAGTTGCAATAACGATATCCACACCGCGTTGTAGGATGTGTGTTTGTGTTTTATAGGGTGATCCGCCGAATATTACACATTGTCGTACTTTTTGACCTAGTGATAAATCGCGAACGTTCGTTGAAATTTGTTGAGCAAGTTCACGAGTCGGTGCCAAAATCAAAGCCCGGGGCATACCGGGTTTTGGACGCTCTTCCATATGTGAGAGTTTTTCCAATAAAGGCAAGATAAATGCCGCAGACTTTCCGCCACCTGTTTGTGCAACCCCGATTAGATCATGCCCACTGATTAAAAAGGGAATTGCTGATGTTTGAATGGCTGTTGGGTTTTCATATTCGAGAGCTTCAATAGCCTTCAATAATGATTTACCAAGTCCAAGGTCTTCGAACGTTGCCATTAAGGTTCCTTTGCACCAACAGGATGAATACTAGCAGTTTTTATTGTGTATATTAGATTCTAACACAAAACCGCCCCTTCTGCGAAGGCGCGGTTTTTGAAGTCTTTTACCTATATTGTCAATCAATTAAATTCTGACAGGTTTAAGAATCATTGTTAGCCAAGCTATCGCTCTCAGTAAGGGGAATTGAAGCTGCTCCAATAATCTTTCCGTGCAGATAGCCTTCTTGGAGAAGAACAGCAACGTGATCAGCCCCGACACTTAATCCGTCAGCAACTTTTAGCGAAACTGTTTTTTCAGACCCATCCCAGTCCATTATCATTTCTGATGCCCGGACAACATTTGTATAATGCAATACTCGGCCTTCATTTTCGCCGTGGCCGATTTCTACTTCTGCATCGCTTAGATACCAAACAACGCGGATGGATAGCATGTCAGGTAACCCGGGTGTAGAAGGTAAAGAGAGCTGAATATTATCTCCGGCAGGTGTTAATGTTGGTTTTACATCTATCCTATCTGCTGAACGTGACTGCTTAATAGCATCACGAATAGAAGAATTTTTTGAGCCAATTGCCTGAAAAGTACCATCAAAAACCATTTGTGGGGTATAAACACCGCCGCGTCCGAAGCGCCGATTATAGGCAACTTGTCGTTTTGTATTGCTAGGGGAAGCATATGTATCTTCCCATCCCAAACGATCCCAATAGTCTACAGCCCACGATAATGTTAGGATATTTGGGCGGTTTCGCATGGACTTTAAGGCAGCATCGGCAGGGGGGCAGCTACTGCATCCCTGACTTGTGAAAAGCTCAACAACGGTTAATCTATCGCTTTCCTGTGCACTCACAGGAGTTAAGCAAATCATACCGCAGGCAATCAATATGCTGGAAATAAAATTTAAGAATCTATGTACCATTTTTTGATGATATTAATCTGTTAGTGAACATGCCAATCACCTCTACGTGAATTTTATGTAATTTGTCTTAAGGTTTTGATTTCTAGCATAAGAAGTTGAATAAAGTTTCTTTCTTTTAATCTTGGAAACTTTATTCAACTGGTCCTTGAGAAAAATATTACCTGTCATCTGCGAGGCGGCGAAGTACATAATGTAATATACCCCCGTTTTCATAATATTGAACCTCGTTCTCGGTATCAATGCGGCAGAGAGTGATGATGTTTTTTGAAGAGCCATCAGAATAATGAATAGTAACATTTACGTCTTGGCGTGGGTCAATATTACCTTCGATTCCTGTAATATCAAAAGTCTCCGTTCCGGTTAAACCGAGGCTTTCTCTGTTATCGCCATTTTTAAATTGCAGAGGTAAGACCCCCATCCCAACAAGATTAGATCGGTGGATACGCTCAAAACTTTCGACGAGAACAGCCTTGACGCCCAGTAAGTTCGTTCCTTTTGCTGCCCAGTCTCTTGACGAACCAGTACCGTACTCTTTACCGCCAATCACTACTAATGGAATTTGAGCTTCTTGATATTGCATGGAGGCATCATAGATGCTCATCACTTCGCCAGATGGTTGGTGCGCTGTCCAGCCGCCTTCGGTACCTGGCGCCATTAGATTGCGCAGGCGTACATTGGCAAATGTACCACGCATCATGACCTCGTGATTACCGCGGCGTGATCCATATGAATTAAAGTCAACACGTTGTACGCCTTTTTCCTGAAGGTATTTACCGGCAGGGCTGTCGGCTTTAATGGCACCAGCAGGGCTTATATGGTCTGTTGTGATGCTATCACCGAGGAGCGCGAGTGGGCGTGCCCCCATTATGTTAGCGGTTGCCGCAACAGCATGGCTCATGCCTTGAAAGTATGGAGGGTGCTGGATATAGGTGCTTTTTTCATTCCAATCATATGTTTTGCCCTCGGATACGGGAACGGCCTGCCATTCAGGAGTGCCGTCAAATACATTTGCGTACCGATCAATGAACATTTCACGGCTCAGGCTGGCATTTATTGCCTCCTGAATTTCCTGATTGGTTGGCCATAAGTCTTTTAAATAAATATCTGTTCCATTTTGGTCCTGACCGAGTGGTTCAGTGGTGATATCAACTTTCATGGAACCAGCGATCGCGAAAGCAACCACAAGCGGGGGCGAAGCGAGATAGGATGCTTTCAGGTCTTGGCTTACGCGACCTTCAAAGTTTCTGTTGCCGGAAAGCACGCTTGCACAAACAAGATCATTATCATTGATTGTCTTTGAAATGGGTGCCGCCAAAGGCCCGGAGTTGCCGATACACGTCGTGCAGCCGTATCCAACCAGATTGAAACCTAGTGCGTCGAGGTGCTCAGTTAGGCCAGCGCGGTCAAGATAATCAGTTACAACCTGTGAGCCGGGTGCAAGCGACGTTTTGACCCATGGCTGTGAATTCAGTCCAAGTTCGTTCGCTTTTTTTGCAACCAAGCCTGCCGCAATGAGAACGCTGGGGTTTGATGTGTTGGTGCAGCTTGTGATTGCGGCGATACAAATATCACCGTGGGTTAATTTATACTCTGCATCTTCAACGCTATAGTCATTTAGGTCGTCTCTTTTACCTGCTTTTGTAAGAACATCATTAATGAAGGCATTTTTTGCGTTATCAAGATCAACACGGTCTTGTGGTCGACTTGGACCCGCAAGAGCTGCTTTGACAGTTGTGATGTCAAGCTCAAGCGTTGTTGTGTAAACCGGGTCTACGCTATTTGTGTCACGCCACATCCCTTGTTCTTGGGCATAGGCTCTTACAAGATCAACAGTTGTTTGGTCACGTCCAGTGAACGCCATATAATCCAGCGTTTGTTGAGATACTGGGAAAAAGCCACATGTTGCACCGTATTCGGGCGCCATGTTTGCGATTGTCGCTTGATCTGCGAGCGTTAGTTCGTCAAGCCCGTCACCGTAAAACTCAACAAATTTTCCAACCACACCCAGTTCGCGGAGCATTTCAACGACACGGAGCACAAGGTCGGTTGCTGTAATACCTTCATTTAATTTACCGGTAAGCTTAAAGCCTACCACTTCAGGGATAAGCATTGAAACCGGCTGGCCGAGCATTGCGGCCTCTGCCTCAATTCCACCAACACCCCACCCAAGAACGGCAAGCCCATTAATCATGGTTGTGTGGCTGTCTGTACCAACGCAAGTGTCAGGATATGCGATGGTGCGGCCATCTTGTTCATTGGTCCAGACAGTATTAGCGATATATTCCAGATTAACCTGATGGCAGATACCCGTACCCGGTGGAACAGCATTAAAGTTATCCAGGCTATTTTGACCCCATTTCAAAAATTCATATCGCTCTGCATTACGTTCCATTTCAAGGTCAACATTTTGCTTAAATGCGTGCTCAGTTCCAAATTTATCAACCATAACTGAGTGGTCGATCACAAGGTCGCACTGTGCAAGTGGGTTAATGAGCTCAGGGTCGCCGCCCAGTTCAGCCATTGCTGACCGCATTGCTGCCAAGTCTACAACAGCCGGAACGCCAGTAAAGTCCTGCATTAAAACACGTGCTGGGCGATAGGCAATCTCATTCGAAGAACGTTGTTCTTTTTGCCAGTCAGCTATTGCCTTAATGTCCTCGGTTGTAACGCTTTCAGCGTCTTCAAACCGGAGTAGGTTTTCAAGTAAAACCTTTAATGTATATGGAAGACGGGAAATATCACCAATGCTGTTTTCTGCGGCTTTTAGGCTGAAATAATCATACTCAGTGTCGCCAACATTAAGGGTACGGCGTGTGTTTAACGTATCTTTTGGCAGTGATGACATAAAAAGGCCTTCCTAGGATAAAGGGGGTACAGGGCTGTGCGCTCTAAGTGTTTACCCGAAGCGAGTGTTCTGACAATTCTTATCGCGTAGAGCATGTCGAATTGCAACAAAGAGTCCTTTTTTTGATCACATTCTTGCCAAATTACGTAGCGATGTTGGTTCCATAAAAATGAAATGGGAGCGAACCATGATTGATATGACGGCAGCAGAATTGGTGACAACTATCTTACTCGGGACAATAGCCATAGGTGGGCTAGTTTTTAGTAAGTACCAATATAAAAAGCTATTTTATTAAAATTTTAGTGATTTGTATTTTACAGTCATCAATAGATAAAGAGCTGAAGGGCTTTAAGACCCTAAGGCATCAGGCAATCTTTTACTAATTGAGACTAATAATGATTTATTTAATACCGTTTTTTTGTTTAATACTGGCATCAGTATTTTGTCTATATCTGCATTTTTCACTGTTGATGGAAGACGATGCGCCGTGGTTACATCAGAATAACCTAAGACTATCGAGCATGAGCCGTATTGTTATGCTATTTCAATCATTTAAAGGCACCATGATTGAAAAGCTTATCAGGTTAAAACCAAAATTTGACACGCGAAAGAAACACCCAGCTTATCAGGGGTTGTCTTCAAGTATCGCATAATAATTTATAAAGAATCTGCGCTACTTTAGCGCTTTGTGACGCAGATACTGATTATTCGTTTGGTGTTTTTGTTTCCATTGAAAGGGCATGAATTGGCCCTTTCAATTCGTCCTTAAGAGCATGCATGACAAGTCGCTGCCGTGCTACTCTGCTCTTTCCTTCAAATATATTACTTTTTATGATCACATGAAAATGGCTTTCGCCTCCATCACGGTAACCAGTGTGGCCTCTGTGTTTTTCTGATTCGTCAAGGACTTCCAGATGTGTTGGCTGAAGCGCTTCCTTAAGTTTTGTTTCAATTATTTCAGCAACGCGTGCCATATCAGTATCTCCCGAATATTAGGGTTTCGTAGCGACTATAAATATAGAAAGCGCTAAAAAACCAAACTGGCTATTGACCATAAGCGTATGAAGGTCCAACAATCACTGCTAAATTGACGATTTCAAATCAATTGACAAGAGGAATTCCTATGACCGCACCTGCGGCAGAAAAAATAGCGGGCATTTCAATGCCTGATGCAACAGTAAATGTAAGAGATACATTTGGCATTGATATTGACATGCAAGTACCTGCCTTTGCAGCACCAACAGAGCATGTCCCGGATATTGATCCCGCGTATGTCTTTGATCATGATACAACTCTTGCGGTACTCATGGGCTTTGCTCATAACCGCCGTGTAATGATCCAGGGGTATCATGGTACGGGTAAGTCAACACATATCGAACAGGTTGCTGCGCGGCTTAATTGGCCAACAGTTCGGGTCAACCTTGATAGCCATATCAGCCGAATCGATCTTGTTGGTAAAGATGCGATTGTTTTGAAAGATGGTAAGCAGGTTACTGAATTTAAAGAAGGGATTCTTCCTTGGGCGCTGCAAAGCCCGACGGCAATTGTTTTCGATGAATATGATGCTGGCCGCCCTGACGTAATGTTTGTGATCCAGCGTATACTTGAAATTGAAGGTAAGTTGACGCTTCTTGATCAGAACCGTGTCATTCACCCGCATCCTGCATTTCGTATTTTTGCCACGGCAAATACTGTGGGTCTTGGTGATACAACAGGCCTTTATCACGGCACGCAGCAGATTAACCAAGGCCAGATGGACCGTTGGAATATTGTTGCAACATTAAATTATTTATCCCACGAAACGGAAAGTAAGATCATTGTAGCAAAAGAGCCTGAATATGACACTGAAGAAGGCCAGAAAACAATTGCGCAGATGGTGCATGTTGCGGACATGTCGCGAACCGGTTTTATGGCAGGTGATATTTCAACCGTTATGAGCCCGCGTACCGTTTTATCCTGGGCGCAGAATGCACGTATAATTGGTGATGTTGGATTTGCTTTCAGGTTAACATTTCTGAACAAGTGTGATGAGGCAGAGCGCCCTGTTGTTGCTGAATATTTTCAGCGTGCTTTTGGCAAGGATTTACCTGAATCTGCTGCAAATAGCTTAACCGCTTAATCAAGTATTTGCACTGCCATGTGTCAGGAATGAATATGACCGATAAAAATGGTCAGAAGGATAAAGAAAGTTTTACGAATGCGGTGGCCGCAGCCACGCGTGCCATTACGGCTGATCGTGATTTAGAGGTAACTTTTACCGCTGATGTTTCCGGCCTTGCTGCTAATCAAATTCGGTTGGCGCATTTACCGCACAAGCCAAATACTCGTGACATTGCTGAACTGCGTGGTCAGGCTGATACGCTTGCGTTACGGCATCGCTATCACAATAGCACCTTGCACCGGAAACTTGCGCCCGGTGGTACGCTTGCACGTGATATCTATGATGCCGTTGAGGAGGCCCGCGTCGAGGCTATTGGCGCTCGGCAAATGGATGGCATCAAAAATAACCTCAGGACACTGGTTGAAAAACGTATCTCAGAATCCGGCATCAATCGGCCTGAGGCCGAAGAGCGCACACGGTTATCAGCGGTATTGGGGCTTTTGGTACGCGAACGCCTGACAGGCGAGCAGGTACCAGACAGTGCCTTAAGTGTTGTCGAAAGCCAGCGGAAGTGGATCGAAGACAGTATCGGCCATTTCCTCGATCAACTTGAAGATAAAATTGATGACCAAAAGGCTCTTTCTATCATTAGCCGAACAATCATTGAAACCTTGATTGGCAACGAACCGGGTAATGAACTTGAAAGTGAAGATGAAAACGAATCCGATGATGCTCAGGGCGATGCACCGCAAACTCCTGAGGGCGAGCCGGACAGCGACGAAGGCGGTGATGATGAGGCTGACGGTGCTGATGGCGGCGAATCAAGTGATGGACCCGATGCAGAGGACGAAAATAGCAGCGAAACCGCTGTAGATGACCTTGATGACACTGAGGCCGAAGCGGGTGAAGGCAAACAAGAGGGCACAACACCTTGGCGTCCAAATCGGCCTATGGATCAGATGCCCAATACGCCGTTTTATCAAACCTTTACGGAAGAGTTTGATGAAATTGTGCGCGCAGAAGAGCTTTGCGACACTGAAGAACTTGATCGTTTGCGCAAATATCTTGATCAGCAAATGGCGCATCTATCAGGCGCGGTTTCCAAGCTTGCTAACCGCTTGCAACGCAGACTATTGGCACAGCAACGCCGCCATTGGAACTTTGATCTTGAAGAAGGTGTTCTTGATGCCGGACGACTTTCGCGGGTTGTCACAAATCCGATGTATCCTTTATCTTACAAACTGGAATCAGACACAGATTTCAAAGATACAGTCGTGACACTTCTTTTGGATAATTCAGGCTCAATGCGGGGGCGCCCTATTTCGATCGCTGCGATTTCAGCGGATATTCTTGCGCGCACGTTAGAACGGTGCGGTGTGAAGGTTGAGATCCTTGGGTTTACAACCAAAGCATGGAAGGGTGGCCTCTCAAGAGATCAATGGTTACAGGCAGGCAGGCCAAAAGGGCCTGGTCGGTTGAATGACCTTCGTCATATTGTATATAAAACCGCGGATAACCCGTGGCGCCGTGCGCGCCGTAATCTTGGCCTAATGATGCGGGAAGGGTTGCTTAAAGAGAATATCGATGGTGAGGCATTGCTATGGGCGCACCAGCGCCTTATTGCACGCCCTGAAGAGCGCCGAATTTTGATGGTTATTTCAGACGGTGCACCAGTTGATGATAGTACATTATCGGTTAATACAGGGACGTATCTCGAAAATCATCTGAGACAAGTTATTGATTGGATTGAAAAGCGTTCGCCTGTAGAGTTAATCGCCATTGGCATCGGCCATGATGTAACGCGTTATTATGAGCGTGCGGTAACTATTTTAGATGCTGAGCAATTGGGCGGTGCGATGACAGATCAACTTGCTGAACTATTTGAAGAAGAATTCAGGCCACAAAAAAGAGCGGGGCGTGACAGATAGCAATATGAAAAAAATTTTCCTTTTCCTAATTCTATTAAGCTCTCTTATTGCATCATTGGTATATGCTGAAGAGCCAGTTAAGCCAGCTTGGGACGGTCAAAAACATATTATTACTGCCACGCCGGTTTCCTTAAATGAAGATAACCTTCAGCAAATGACGGTCGGAAAACTGAAATTTGTTAAGGGCTGGGCACTAACAAGCGATCATGAGCAGTTTGGTGGCTTTTCTGCGCTCCGGATTTTTCAAGCCGAAGATAGTGATACATTTGAGTTTTTTTCAATCAGTGATATTGGCCTTTGGCTTCGTGCTGATTTTGATATGGATGCCAAGGCGCCATTTTCTAATGCAACACTTCGGTGGCAAGACCCCAAGTTTGAAGGCCGGGATACAAAAGAGAAGCAAGATTCTGAAAGCATTGTAAAGGTTGACGATGGTTGGCTTGTAGGTTTTGAGCAAGACCACCGAATTTTACATGTTAGTGCACCGGCAATCGATACCAAGCGATCGCCGATCACTGATCAGATTGACTTCGCGGGTGTTGGTAAGAACGGCGGTGTTGAAGCCATGACATTAATGCCAAACGGTGAGGTGCTTGCTTTTATGGAGCACGGGCGTGACCGTGCTGGCAGATACAAGGCATTTTTGGCAACAGAAACATCCTCGAAAAAGCTATATTTCAAGCCCGAACAAAACTTTCATGCAACGGATGCGACAACACTTAAAAATGGTGATGTGCTGGTTATGACACGGTTTTTTTCGTTCCTTGACGGGGTTGCAGGGAAACTGGTGCGGATTAAAGCGGCGGATATTAAAGAAGGTGCAACACTGGTTGGTGAGGAGCTCGCGACATTCAGGCCACCACTAACGGTTGATAATATGGAAGGCCTGGATGTTGTTGAAACATCGGATGGTCGCACGTTTGTATTTATGCTGTCAGACGATAATTTCAATGCAGTGCAACGAACAATTTTGATGGCTTTTGAGCTCAAAGGTTAATCTGTAAATTTATCGCAGTAAAAAAATACTGAGCAGTAAAACTGCTCGGCAATAAAAAACGCCAGCGAAAACCGCCAGCGTTTCTCAAATTCTATATATAAAGCGTTTGCTTATTTTGCAGCAGCTTGTTTTTTCTTGATCTCTTTTTTGATCTTAAGTGCGTTTGCAGAAAGGTTTGCATCACGTGCTTTAAGAAGGAAACCGTCTAGACCATTATTGTGCTCAACGCTGCGCAGTGCGTGTGTAGACAGACGGAAGCTTACGGAGCGGCCAAGAGTTTCAGAGATAAGTGTCGCTTTAGTCAGGTTTGGTAAGAAACGGCGACGAGTTCTGTTGTTTGCGTGAGAGACGTTGTTACCAGTCATTACACGCTTACCAGTTAATTCGCATACACGAGCCATGATCGTTATCCTTGTTTTTTCTATCAGAGCGTTTAGCCCCGAGAATCTTTTTGATCGTTAATCTGCATCGCTTATTTGATTGCAGAACCGCGCGTATATGCGATTCGTGTGGATGGGTCAAGGGGATTAAGCAAAGAATGGTATACATACAGCCGTATAACTATTCAATTAGGTGATACCAATGTTCCTGGATGAATGAAATTTTTCCATCTTGAAATTTGAACATAGCAAGGCGCGGAGGTGCAACGATTAGGTTACCGTCTTTGTCATTATTTCGGGAAACAAACTCTACTGCTGCAACATTATGACCGTGGATTATTTTGTTGATCGTTGTCTTTGCGTCTATTGAATCTTGGTATCTGCCACTATTAACCCCTCTAAGAAATGCTGTCCGCCAAGTGTTTTTATCGAAGTCTGCTTCATACTGCGAATGAATATATTTTACGTTTTCATGCAGGCTATCTAGAAATAGTGTTACGTCTTGTTCTGTAGAACCGCGCATGGTTAATTTATCAAGTTTATGATAGTAAGACTGGATTAATCTGGGTTGGCAATCATTCAGACAATCCTGTGCGTTTGCTGAAATCTTGGATGTTGAAAGCATTATTAAACCAAGAAACAGTATATGGTAAAAACGCATTTTATCCTCCCTGTTCATTAAGCCTGATGACCAAAATTAAGCGAATGCAAGTAAGCATGTAAATAATTTCGAGCCTTTCTAATCTAATTTTATAGTTCAAGCTTGGTGTTAAAGACGGTAAGCTATATAGAGATAGACTTTCTATTAATGTTCTAAAGTGCATCTCTTTATGGTTGGTGTTGTCAAAGCGGTTCTTGGGCCAACAAATACTGGTAAAACTCATTATGCAGTTGAGCGCATGCTGGCGTATTCAAGTGGTGTTATGGGCTTTCCACTGCGTCTTTTAGCACGTGAAGTATATGATAAAGTTGTTCGTGCAAAAGGCGAACGCCAAGTAGCGCTTTTAACAGGTGAAGAACGCATAGTTCCCGAGGGCGCGCGGTATTTTTTATGTACAGCAGAGGCCATGCCGCGTCATGCAGCCGTAGATTTTGTCGCGGTTGACGAAGTTCAAATGGCCGCCGATCCGCAGCGCGGTCATGTATTTACCGAGCATATGTTGCATACGCGCGGTCGCAATGAAACGCTCCTTTTGGGCGCGGAAACTATGCGTTCGCTTATCCTAAGGTTGGTGCCCGAGGTCGAAATTCTAACGCGACCACGTTTTTCAAGCCTGACCCATATCAAACCAGCCAAGCTGCATCGTCTGCCACGCCGCAGTGCAATCGTTGGGTTTTCAGCCGCAGAAGTATATGGAATGGCGGAATTGATGCGGCGGCAAAAGGGCGGTGCTGCGATTGTGATGGGTGCCTTGTCGCCGCGCACACGAAATTCGCAGGTTGAGATGTACCAGTCTGGTGAGGTTGACTATTTGATTGCGACTGACGCTATCGGCATGGGCCTAAATATGGATATTGGTCATGTTGCTTTTGGCTCACTCCAAAAGTTTGATGGTCGGTTGTTCCGTGATTTGCGGGCGTCTGAGGCGGCGCAAATCGCTGGCCGTGCCGGGCGTTTTAAACGTGACGGCACCTTTTCCACACTTGGCGGTGGAACAGAGCCAATGGACCCGATGATGATTGCGCAAATCGAAGATCATCAATTTCAGCCTGTTAAACATATCTATTGGCGTAATCACCGGCTTGATTTTAATACCATTAGCCGGTTGATACGATCACTAGAGATGCCAGCAACAACAGAAGGGCTTCACAGATCCCGCGACTCGGTGGATTTGCTGGCGCTTAAAAAGCTGGTTGATGATGATGAAATCGTTGACTGTGTGACAACGCCTGCCCAGGTTCAACAATTATGGGATGTTTGTCAGATTCCAGATTTTAAAAAATTGTCACTTGATGAACACATTAGCCTTTTAAAACGCATTTTTATGGATTTGATGGGCAAACGAGGCGTTATTTCGCACGATTGGTTCACAAGACAGGTGAAGCGGCTTGACAATACGCACGGCGACATAGATACCTTGGCGGCGCGGATTGCGAGTATCCGCATCTGGACCTATGTTTCGCATCGGAAAGGCTGGCTTGAAGATGCAGCACATTGGGCCCATGTAACCCGCAGTGTAGAAGATAAGTTATCTGACGCATTGCATGAAAGATTAACACAGCGTTTTGTGGATAGGCGAACAGCCGTTCTCATGCGCTCGCTCAGGCAAAAGGGTGAACTCAGCGTGAGCATAGATGAAAATACAAATCAGGTCTCTGTTGAAGGCCATGAAATCGGTGAATTAAATGGCTTTTCCTTCCGTGTGGAAGCAGGAGCTGCACGCGATGATCAAAAAACACTAAAAGCGGCGGCTGAAACAGCGCTTCGGGCGGAGTTGACACGCCGAGCTAAATTGTTTGCAAACGTCGGATTTAAAACGCTTGAATTTGATTTCTCGGAAGGGCTTGCGTTTCCTAAGGTTGTTTGGGAAGGCGCACCTGTTGCAACAGTTCATCATTCTGGTGCGCTGTTTGGCCCGCGAGTTAAGCTTGTTGCAAACACGCTTTTAGAAGGCGAGAATGCGGAGCTTGTTCAGAGCAAAGTACAGGAATGGCTTGATACACGTATTACAGAAAAGCTTGATCCTATTGTACGTCTTGCTCAAGAACTAAACGGCGAGATTGAAACCCCTGAGGGTGCGGCGCCGCTTACGGGCCTTGCGCGTGGTATCGCATATCGGCTCCTTGAGAATTACGGCGCAATGGCGCGTACGGACATTGATAATGATCTCCGTCAAATTGATCAGGAAGCACGTAAAGGTTTGCGCCGTTTTGGCATCAGAATCGGAGCATCCAGCCTCTACATCCCAATTCTTTTGAAACCGCACGCAACTGAGCTACGGTTGATGATGTGGGCAATGGAAAAGGAAATGTCATCGCTTCCGGGTATTCCAACGCCAGGGATGGTCTGGACAGAGACAGAAGAAACAGCACCTGACACTTTCTACGAACTTGCTGGTTTCCGCGTTGCTGGTAAAAAAGCAGTTCGCATGGATATGTTAGAGCGGCTTGCTGATACTGTTAGACCACTTGGGCAAGGCCATGACTGGTTTGAAGTAACACCTGAGATTATGGGCCTTGTTGGTTTATCAGGTGAAGACTTTGCAAATGTGATGAAAGCTGCTGGCTATAACCATGAAGTTCGTATGGTGAAGCCTGAGAAAGTGGAAACGGCAGAAACCCCTGCGGTTGATACAAACGCTGCTCAAGTCGCTAATAATGACGCAGAAGAAGCACCTACTGAAACGCCTGCGGAAGTAGCTGAGGATACTAAGGCAGATGTTGAGGCAGTTAAACCTGACACTGACGTTAGTGTGGAAGTAACAGAAGAAGAAACCACTGACGCGGTAGCGCCGGACGAAGCAGCTGGTTCATCAGATGATAGCGCGGAAACAAGCGAAGAACCTGTTGAGCGGTATTTCTTTAAGTGGATTGTAAAGCGCCGTGCACAGCAGCGTTCTGGTAAGCCAAATCAGAAATTTTCTGGTAAAGGTAATAAGGGTGGTAAACCCCGTAGCGCTAAAGGCAATGGCCCGAATAAAAACAATCGTTCTGGCCAGAACTATAAGCCGAAAAAAGAAAAAGTTGCTGATCCTGATTCGCCGTTTGCAGCCCTTGCAGGCTTAAAGGACGCGCTTTCTAGCAAGAAGTAACACGTATGGAAACGGGTGAGCCAGTAAACCAGATCAGGCTTGATAAATGGTTGTGGCACGCCCGTTTTTTTAAAACCCGTTCGCTTGCATCAAAAACTTGTCGGGCCCGTAAAATACGTATCAATGGCACCATTTCTTCAAAAGCAAGTGCAACTGTGAAAGTGGGCGATGTGCTTACCTTTCCAAAAGCTGATATGATTAAGACTATTGAGGTTTTAGCTGTTGGTGAGCGTCGGGGGCCAGCAAGTGAAGCTCAGTTACTTTATAAAGATCTGAGTGTTGATACTCAGAAGCAGTCCGCTGATGGTAAAGTTAATGCGACAGAATACGGTGTTCCGGTGAGAGAAAAGGGCGCGGGCCGCCCTACTAAATCGGAACGGCGCGCAATAGATAAATTGATGCAAAAATTCGACTAGTTATATTTGCGAAAATACTCGCTTTGCTTTTTCTTGAAGAGTGGCCATCATATCAAGGTATGGTACCGGGCCGTAGCTGATGCGCGCTACGCCGAGCTTTTTAAGTGTATCGATATCTGGTGTATTCTGAGTTATCATAATATTTATAGGTATAGGGCTTTCTGCGCACAGTCTCTGAATTAAGCTGGGTTCTATAAGGCCTGGCACAAAAAAGCCATTAGCGCCTGCCTGATGATAGAGTTTACTTCTTTCAATCGCATTATTGATATGATGGTAATGGTTACCGCTGTTTGTTTCCTTTAGAAATAAATCTGTTCGTGCATTTATAAAAAGAGGATTTGATACTGTATCTGCAGTTTTTCTTATTATTTTAATTCGCTCTGATTGAATATCTATTGGATAAATATTGTTTGAGCCGACTATCTGATCTTCAAAGTTGATGCCTGCAATATTTGTTGCCAGTATTTTTTTAATATTGTTGGCAAGTTTCTCGTTATTATCTGCATATCCGCCCTCAAAATCCAAGGATACAGGTAGTTCTGTTGCAGCAGTAATACGGTGTATGTTTTCAATGATTGCATCAATTGGCATCATTTCACCATCTGTAAATCCATTAGCTGCTGCAACGCTCCAGCTACCTGTCGCTATGGCTGCGGCGCCTGCTGATGCAACAGCTTTTGCGCTGCCTGCATCCCATATATTATAAAGAATTAAGGGCTCAGCTTTTGTATGCAAATTATGAAATAGGTTTGATATCATTACAAAGTATCCTCTCTTGATTTTATCATCGTCGCTTCAGAGAGCTTTATAGAAATAATAAAGAAGCTTCTGGCTGTAATCGGACTTTAATGATGATGGGTTTCAACGGCGTATAACCATCATAATGGTCACTATTAGTCGGGAGCAGAATTTTTGCGTGCTTATTAGTGTTTAGATAATAAGAATTATTCGCAAATTCAAAGGCTTAAAAGAGAAATTAATAACAAGATAGTTAGAAAAAATATATTGTCGTCCTCTGCGATTTTAGGCATAAGGCATGAAAGCCTGTTGGCAAATAATATTATTCAATGGATATGAGGAAACGGCCATGACCTATATTGTAACCGAAGCTTGCATCAAATGTAAGTATATGGACTGTGTCGAGGTATGCCCTGTTGATTGTTTCTATGAGGGCGAAAATATGCTCGTTATCAATCCGAACGAATGTATTGATTGCGGTGTTTGTGAACCTGAATGCCCGGCAGAGGCAATTCTTCCTGATACAGAAGATGGTCTGGAAGAAATGTTGGAACTCAACACCAAATATTCTGAGGAATGGCCAAATATCACCGTTAAAGGCGAACAACCTGCTGATGCAGACGACTGGAAAGACAAAGAAGGCAAAATGGAGCACTTCTCTGCTAGCCCTGGCGCTGGAAGTTAAGTATCAGATATATCTAGTATTTTATTTATCTTTATAAAAGGATTGATGTTGAACCATCAGTCCTTTTTGTATTTTAGGCAGAAATATAAGGAAAATTATGCTCTTTAAGCATTTTGACTGTAAAAAAGGTTAAAATTATGTTACAATCCATATTGATTTAAGCAAATAACATAAGTTTTTCTACTTAGTATGCTTAAAATGATGAAACTATTCATCAGATAAAGCCAGATGGCGAGCCGTATTGTGTTTCTTTTTAGGGCACACGCAGGTTCGCTTTTTTATGGTAGCTATGTCGGCGTACTTGCTGGTTATGGTGATTATTTAAGGTGTTTTTCACCTCTGGCAAACCAAGAAGGATATAAGAATATTATGGCAAGTAAATCAGATAACCATCTTTTTGCAGTTGATGATTATATTGTTTACCCAAAACACGGTGTTGGCCGTATTATCGAATTAGAAACCCAGGATATCGCAGGAATTTCATTGGAATTATATGTCATTCGTTTTGAGAAAGAACGTATGACTCTTCGGGTTCCAACTAATAAAGCAGAATCAAGTGGAATGCGCCGCCTTTCATCTGCGGCGACATTAAAGGAAGCGTTCACAACGCTTAAGGGGAAAGCTCGTATTAAACGTACAATGTGGTCACGTCGTGCACAGGAATATGAGGCAAAGATCAATTCGGGTGATTTAGTTTCTATTGCTGAAGTTGTTCGTGACCTTCATAGAAGTTCGGATCAACCAGAGCAATCATATAGTGAACGTCAGATTTATGAGGCAGCACTTGGCCGTTTGGCGCGCGAGCTCGCTGCTGTTGAAGAAATTGACGAAGAAGCTGCTATTGTCAAGCTTGAGGCAGAACTCGCTGCTTGAAAGTCAGATAGCGAAGATTAGAAATATTAAAACCTCGCCCTAAGGAAAACTTAGTTCTAAGGCGGGGTTTTTTGTTGCGTACCTTCCGAAATTATATTCAGATGAGAAGAGGATAATAACTCTAATCTTGGCCCTGCTTTATAATCAATCCAGCCGCGCACCTCGATGGTTTTATTATGCAAGGTTAGGGGGGCGATATTAATTTTCTGAAGTTGCTCTTTGATTTTGCTGGTAATTTCGACGGTGAAATCTTTTCGCCAGTTTTTGCCAAAGTTTAGGTATATGACCTTTCCAACGGCCTCTGCACGCAAAACCTTCCCTTGTACAAATAGAAACTGTCCGGTTCGTTTTGAGAGAGTATCGATATCATCAGCAGGGATAGTTTGATATGATTTCAATGCCCAGAGGCCTTTATTTTCAATCCGGGCTATTTGTTCCAGTTTTTGTAATGTTTTGTAGCCGTCTGATCCGGTATAATGCGATGAGGAGTTGGGATATAATATTGCGTGCCCGGATTTAATCATTTCATGCTGAATCCAGATATTATTTTGCAGGATTAGGTGACTTTTCTGTATTGATAGGAAATTCCTGATTTTTTTATCGCAGTAAAAGTTCGTTATTTTATCGTTGATTAAACCCTCCAAGTATACCTTGGCTTCTCGGGCGTATGGCCATGAGCGATAAGGGCTTTCTGTCTGCCATAATTTTGGCGCCAGAATTAAATCTAATTTGATTTTACTATTATCTGCTAGTTCTATTTGATCACCGCTTATCACGACGTTCACACGCCCGCTTCCGCATGGTAACAGTGGGCCTTGTTGAAAGGACTGGGCACTGGCAATAAAGCCAGAAAATTCATTTATCAGGAAAAATGTCATGACAGTACGTGTGATCATGACGTGAGTGTATTATAAAATATTAAAATCACCTATCAAACATCAAGGCCTGTAATGATATTATTGCTGAAATATAATATCATTCATGATTTTGATTATGGTGTTAGAAACTTTGGTTAATCTTTTACCTATATCAGCACAGCTTGACACTATACTAGGATCAGTTATGAACACTATCTAGTGGTCCCGTAGCTCAGTCGGATAGAGCACCAGATTCCTAATCTGGGGGCCGGTGGTTCGAATCCACCCGGGATCACCACATTTCGCATATGACTATTGCATGAGTATTCAATGTTGAATATAGCGGCGCGCGATTTTTTGCACACTTTCGCGCATATTTTGCACAAAGTTTTTAGCCGTTTCGGCTGTTTTCACGATTTCAATGAGCAAAATGGGGTAAAAAACCCCGATTTCTAACGCGCTAAATATCAATCATCGTCCTGATTGTCGCGTAACCTCGCCTGAATTGGTGGTTTTATAGCCATATTTCGGCGATTTTGAGGGTAACCCCCATCTGGCCATCTTGGTCAATCAGGCAAAGATTAAAAAAATAGATCAACCAGACAGGGGTATTCTTTAGGCTGTTATGTGCTTCACGGCCCACATAACAGCTTCTTCAATCTTTGTTTTCGCTATGGATAGTTCGCGGCTATTTCCCAAACCATTCACCAGTTCATGGAAGTCTAAGCCCATATCCTTAATGCTGCTCATTGCCGCCTTATCTTCTTCACTGAGCACCTTGTATTGATGGCGCATTGTATTGTTGACTGTGCGTTCCTCACTGGTGCCATCAACCGTTTTGGACATAGTTCTCTCTTTCTCTAAGCGATCTAGGGTCTTTCGTTTGAAATTTTGCATCTACTCATCATCCTCACTGGCGAGCCTGCAAACTGATTTTGGCTCTTGTTCATACGAACAAACAACTTTGCGGCCACACTCCGGGCAGGTAGCTTCCCCCTCACCCTGCGCGTCAACATCAAGGTCATAATAACAGCACGGCGTTGTAAAACGTGCGCCATAGCCTGAATTTGAGCATACATCTGTATGTGGTTCACTTATTGACATTCATTCTCTCCTTTAATTTGTCCAGCTCCCCACCTTTCACGGTTAAAATGACACGGAAAAACTTATAAAAAACCGCGCTTGCGCACCTACGAGGTGGGGTTTTTGTCTCCCTTGGGGCTGGACGGCACAAGGCAGGACGCGCAAATTCTAAATATTCACGAAGTGCGAGGGTGGGGCGCTAAGTCCACCTTCCCAAGCCACAGGCGGCGGGGTGGCTATCGATACCGCGTTACAACTCTGGAACAAATCATTGCGGCCACGCACTTCGTCAATATTCATGCCCTTATTGTACGCCATCCAGAAGATGGCGCACGGTGAAGTGGTTCAATGGTTTTCGGTAATATCAAGAACAACCAAAGTATCTATCGCAAAGCCCTTATAAGAATGATGAAAAGCGGATAACCCAGCTCCTTCAGCTGCCAATTGGTGATCGCGGGTACATACAAGAACTTCATTAGCTACTGTATGCGTATTGCCTTCAATCTTGTGACCAGCAACGCTTACGACATATCGTGCCATCATTTGCCCTTTTCGTTGCGGTTTACGAAGTCATAAGCAAGGATGACAGCAAAGCCCAAACACCAAGCACTAAGTATAAAATACCCCACCCACGTGGCTATTGTTTCAATCATTTCCTAAGTTCCTTTAGTTGTTGAAATGCGCGGCTTTTGTATTCGCGCAACATCCCCATGATGACATCGGCATCAACTTCGAATTCTTGTTTTGGGTAGCCAACAGTTTCACCTATATATCCAAGGAAATACGCAGCTGCTTGGGCGTGATCCATAGTCCAGTTTGTTAGTTTCAGGTAAAAGTTAGCCATATCAATAATGGCCGAATACAGATCACGGCCATCACCAGAAAGGCGGCGGAATAACCGCTTCTCATAATCAGTGATTTTGGGCGGCGATTTAAACCCATCTTTCGCCTTCGGATTGATCAGGTCAGCAGCTGTGGCGGTTTCATGATCAATGCCATGATTGGTAAAAAAATGATCGATAATGCCATAGACACAAAGCCGGGTTTTGTCCGCTTCGCGCATGCGCCTGTATTCAATACCCAGCCATTCTTCAGACATCCCCATTGTGTTCAAAGCCCAGAAAACTGACCAGTTGTGGCGAAAATCTGCGAGCTGGTCACCTTCAGGAACACTGCGTTCCTTACGCTTTGCCTCGCACCGCGCCCAGCGCCCACCATAACCATCATCGTAAACGTCAAAGCATTTGCGAACCAAACAATCCGCCTCTATGCCCAACTTATGGCTACCGCGCATCAATCAAGTTCCCAGAAGCCATAATCAAAGCACATCATTTCAGCGTATTCGCGCTCGTATCCAGCACAGTATGAACGAGCCTGTTTGGGTGGTAATCCCTCTAAATCCTTTGCAAGTCCTCTCTGGGCGTCTGCAACACCTTCTTGATAGAATTGGCAGTTTTCATCCGGTGTATTTGCCATCACCATCCCTCCTTAATATCCATACGTGTTTTGAGCTGTTCAGGGGTTGCTGTTTCGGGGTCCAACCCCATCCCGTTCAATGTTTCCCACGTGGCCCAGTACGCCGACATTTGCGGCCTTGCCCCTTGGGTTTTTATGGCAATGAACAGGGCTTCAGATATTGAGCGAGCCACGCCCACTTGCATCAACGCCCAAGCAACCGCATGACGGTGACGATGTGCGCGATGGTTTTCCATGCCCCTTATCTTTAGCCGCTTCGCCATTTCCGATGCGTAACACCAGCGATCAACAAACCCCGGCTGTTCTGGATCAAAACAGGTTTCAAAATAGTGGTGAGCGCCCGCAGGTAAGGTCATGTCATATACTCACGAAGCCATAGACTGAGAACCCCATCATCAAGAGCGCCACTATAAGAACAATGTTCATCAGCTTGCGGTCATATGATGTTGGGGATGATAAGCTTCGAACAACTGCGAGAACACGCATGGCCAGAACGGAAAGACAAAATAAGGCAAAGTAAAAAATCACCATGATTTTGTCAGGAATGATAATAGTCATGACACCCCCCATGGCATACGGGAAAACACCAGTATCAATGCTGATCCGGCCAGTAAAAAACCAAGGATCATAAGCGTTAGGAAAAGCACAAAATCTGAAGCGATTTTCTTGAGGTCACGAAGCATCAGAAACCTCCGCGCCTTGCGATTTAAGCGAAGCATGCTTTAAATCGTTATGAGCCATATGCATTGCCTGAAGGGCAGTGATGACAGTTATATCGAGCGCGTAAGCAAGCTTCTTTGCGATACCCGGAGCCTGCATGCCACCAAACAGATTAAGTCCCGGTACAGGCGACAGGGCTGTGGGGGCGGTACGTGCCAAGTGAGGGCTTGATTTATAACCCAGTGACTGAGCAAAGATGTCAGCTGGCCTACGGCCCTTAATATATGCTTCAGGCTCAATTGTTTTGAGGTTTTCGAAGAATGCTTTGCGGTGTTCTTTAACTTGTGGAATTTGGTGTTTGAAAACAACTATGTGATCCATGTTCTATCTCCTTCGCTTTCCTTTTTAAGAAAGCGTTGGAGATCAGAAACGGTGAAGTGGTTCAATGAGGCTGGAAGGGTTATTCTTTGAAATCAGGTACTGCAAAAACCTTAGTCATTGCCATATTCATTGACGCCATCATGCGGCGTACCGGGTAGCCTTGGCGTTCCCATTTTCGGTAGGTGCGCGGTTTAACATCAGCCCAGTGGGCGCATTCTTCAACAGTAAGGCCAAGGCGCTCGCGAACAGTGGCAGGCATCAAGCCTTTAAAGGTTGTTGTACGCATCTTATTCAACCCTTCCATCAAAACGTTCCGAACGTGTGTTGTCGCCGTCAGTTGCTGTTACCATAAGGCTTATACGCCCCGCCTTTTCGAGATTGCTTGCAGGCACCTTGGCGCTGTATTCGCCGGGGTTTCCTTCTGCCATTACCCCTGCGAAAATCACGACACGGTTAAAGGCTTCAATTGTCAGTGTGACGGTTGCGCCAGTGAATAATTCATCTTGGTTCGTATCTGTGATTTTAAGCGTTACCGTGTTGTCAGAATTTTGCTGAAGGATAACCATCATAGCACCTCAAATTTAATAGGAAGGGTTGGGCGTGCAGTCATTTCAAATGACATGGCGCTGTCTGTGATTGGTGGGAATGTGATAATGACTTCACGGTTCAACATAGGCATTGGAACACTGGAAATCACATTGAAAGCTTGCAAATTCAAACGGGCCATTCCGGCACGGCCATCAATATCAGTTGCATGGGCAGTGAGGTCAACGGTGGCAGCATCAGCAAACTTTGTGACGCCGCCAGCACGTTTGAGCACTGTGGCGGCATCTATGTTTATACTGACAGAAGAAACGGCCACGCGAGTTCCCTGTGGAGCTTGGGCGGCATCACCAAAGTCGATCAGAATATCAAGGCTGGTAACGTCAATATTAAACGATCCGGGGATGCCAGAAACGGGGAGTGTATGTGCGCTTGCATCAATGGCGGCGGTGTTGGCCATAACCGCGCCCGGATTAAGATTTGATACGCTGCTATTAAAAGAGGTTTGAAGCCCTGCAACGCTTTCTTTAACCGCACCAACACTCAATGCGATTGCCCCTGTCGATGCAGCAACTGATAATGGTGAAACTGATAGTGTTGTTGATTGGCCATCAGTTGAACTGGGGATAACAAACGGGACACTAGCCGAAATTGCGAGCGATCCGGTGGCTATCTTGTGAGCATGATTGAATGGGCCTAATGCTGCAACATTGAACGCGAGTTCCAGTGCAGGCATATTTTGCACAAGTGAGCTTGAGAGCGTTAGAGAACCAGCATCAGCCGCGATTTCTAACGCGGGGAGAAAACCTGATGTGAAACCTGTCCTAACGCCCTCGATGCTCGCCAAATCCGATTGCATTGATAGTGCGGCGGCAACACTATTCAATGCGCCCGGAGTAGGTGCCGGGTTTGAGAGGGAAACCCCGGCAACCACGGCAACTGTGGTTGATGAAAAAGAACCCGGCTGGATGATCGCTGGGGCTATATCGCCGCTGATTCCAATATCAGCCGCAATAATACTGAATGAACCGGGAATGGCTTGGGCGGGCGCTACATTTGCAGATGCAGTTACGCCCGAAACTGTCAATGTTGTTGGTTGGATAACAGCACTGACAACAGGTTCAAGAATACCCGCCGCAAAACCGTCACTGGAGCGGTCAACGCCGTAAAAGTCAGTTGCGGGGCCAGTTGGGTCACCGTCAACAAAATTTGCAATCCCTACGGCGGGGTTGGTTGGACTATCCAGAAGCCTGAAATCAAAATCCAATGGATTATCACTGCCCGGTGTGAATTCCCGGAAAACCGTTGCAATCGTACCAGCCACCAACCCAGCAGGGTCAACGAAGGCAGGATCGGCAGCCCCATCAGTGACATTGCCATGATAGAGGTCGCTTCTACGGACTTGAAATGCGGTTTGAAAACCGAAAATAATATTGTTAAAAACGCGATTATCACGACTGGTAAATGTCAGTTCAAACGCAGGTGTGATTGATGCATTATCATCGCGGTTGATTAAGATATTATTTGATATGGATGCCGCACCATTTACGCTACCAATATTCATTATTTCTGATGTTGAATTGGTATCAGGCACTATCAAAAGATTGTTTTCAACTCTGGCAGTAATGCCATTTTGACGGCCACGGCAAATGATTGCGTTTCTGTAACTCGCCGCACGGGCATACCATACAATCGCGCCGGAACATGTTATTTGTGGCCCCGTCCCTGCTGCAATGATGTTTGACGGCCCAGAGATCAGGAACTGGAAGCCCGGATCGACGACAAGCTGGGCTTCAGAATTGGTTAGCTCGCCGAAAGTATCAAATGATAGAATTTCAATTGTTACACCCTTCGAAGGCCCATAATAAGTCAGCTTCTCGTTTTCAATATCTATATTATCAAACCACGCATGGCCAACAGCTGGGCGATATGTGATCTTGTTCGTAATATCCATTATTGTATCACGATCAACAGATTGTCTGTTGACCGTTTGCAGCGGGTTTGAACCATCACCGTAAAATAGAACCAGCCAGTCTTCATCTGCACCAGCTGCTGAAATGTCAGCAGGCAAACCAACCGTCAAATCATCAAGATAGTCACGCATGGTGGCATAAGTATTCCCACCTGATACAGTGGTCTGGCCTGCGCCAATGTGAATGATGCGAAGGTTGGTTGCCATTTGATTTATGCCTCCGGTGTTTCCGCAGGTAATTCAGGCAATGCAGCTGCAAAGCCATTCATAATGGTGGCAACAGCTTCAAGGCGGTCCACCTGATTAATGATTTGAACCCGCAAGTGACCAAGTATCTCAGCTGGGAAAACATCTTCACCAGCTTGCACACTGGATATAATGCCCAGTTCGCCAGACTGGATACGGCTGGCTACGTTTTCCAGCTGTGACAATAAGGCAATTGTTTCACGGTTAAGGTCATCAGCCTTTTTGATACCGTTTGTGAATTGCTCAAAATCAGAAGTCAGCATTAAATATCCCCTTGAATTCTGAATACATGGTCGGGGTTCGTGCTGAAGGATACGGAGAAGGTGCCGCCATTTGGTCTGAATACAACGTCCTGAATGGCCAACAGAGTTGATGTTCCTTCATTCCCCGTATCAAGATAGATAACCATTGCTGTTGACTGGTCACCGCCTGCATCAGGAATTGCACCGAATTCAGCATCCGCCGCGTCAAACGTATTGTCAGCAAATGTCTTCCCGGTAAACGGTTGGCTGGTTGCCATGCGCGCAGCTGCTGGAACATCAGCAAGTGTTTGATCGTTCCGGGTATCGGGGGCATAGTCGCCATCAACCAACACACCGCGAACAGTTCCGGTTAAGAGATTGGCATTATCCCGCAAGAGTGCGATTACTGCCTGAAGATATACACGATTGGCCATGTTATTTGCCTTTCTTTTTAAAGATGGATTTGATGCGTTCAATCAGAACCACACCTAGTGAGAAGGCACGAACGGCCCAGAACATCGGATAGGCACGCCACTTGCCAACACCCAATTCGATCATGTAGTCGCGAAATTCGACATCTGCGGCTTTACGAAGGATTGAATATCCTTTTACCCCTTTATGACTATCGAACTCTGTCAGGCGATAATCATGCAGAACAGCAGCTTTTGCATAAATCCCCATCGGGTTGAAAAGCCACCAAAGGATACGGGGAACACTGGCACCATCAGTTTCGAAGCCAACTGGAACAATACCATGACCAGTATCCAAATCCTGATAAAGCTGCCAGCAGGTTTTACGCCACCAAGAGCGCGGAGCAATATGTTTTACAATAAGAGATTTAGACATAATTTTACCTCTAGTTTACAGGGTTGGCCATGCAGCAAGCACGGCGGTTAGATCATCTTGGGTGAAGCCTTCGACACTTTGCGCAATCAAAACGCCGATAAGGTTTTGGGCGTCTTGCTTGTCCATATCCTGTGCTTCGCGGTATGCCTCTATGACATCGCGAACGGCGTTGTTTGCTGTCATGACAGCTTCGGCGGCGTTGATCACACCGCCAAGCTTTCCAAGTTCGAATACTGTGACAACCAGCCCCTGAAATTGGCGCTTGGTAAGGACAGCAGGGACATCCCCAATTTCAAGGGGTGCATTGAGTGGTGCCAAATATTCCAGTTCAACAACTTCACGCGGCTCAGTGAGTGCCAGAACCTGTGCTTCAAGATCATTTGACCTTTGGCGAACCAGTTCAATTTCATGGATAAGGCGCTGGTATCGAAAGCCCCCATTCATTGCATCCTGTTCTTGTGCCTTCAGGCGGTTGTTTTCGCCCTCCAGATCAAAGATGATTTCACGCGCTTCACGCTTAATCAGGTTAACCTTAATTTCCTGTTCTTGTTCCAGCGTTCCAAAGGTTTCGGATACCAGTTCGCCTGTTGCTTTTACTATGATATTTCCCATTATGCTGCCCTCAAGAATGTAAAGAATGGCACGCCTGCCGTTGTGGTATTAAATGCTGAACCTTCCTCCACATCCGCAATGTTCTGATTAACAAGCGGCGCGCTATTAAAGTGTGTGGAGGAACTTGTGAAGTTGGGCGGCATGCCCCGTTCGCCTGCGAGTGGGCCGCCATATCGACCTGAGCCGGAAGACACATGATATTGCGGACCTGTCACGGAGTTTGTAGTGATACCGCTTGAGCTATGGACGCCAATCATGATGTTGTACCAACCGGGTTCGAAGAAAATTGGATCATCAAACAAAACGGTTGTATTGCTAAAATTCACTGGCGCGCTTTCGAACACCTTCTCTCCCACCAACAACCCGTTAGGGTTATCCTTGAAGATTTTGATCTGACCGGGCCGCCCACTGGTGCCACCAGATATACGCACGGCATCAAAATCCTGCCCCTGTGAAAAGAATGGCACTGAAACACTTTGAGTGTTGTTGATATTGACGACTTGCACCTCGTCAAAATTGTCATATGGCGGGCCGTATAGCTTACCCGATTGGTAAATGGTTGGTTTGCCTGTATGAGCGCCTGCAATGCCGCTAAGAATTGCAGAACCACCGCCCCCTAAAATTGTATTCATGATGAAGTCCTTTCGCGGAGTGTGTAATCAAACATCCAGTCAACAGCACGGCCATCAATACCCGTTGCAATGATCTGGAGCGTGTTGTTGTCTTGATCGATTGCGACATCGAGGGCGAGGCCAAGCGGGTGCGAGCTTTCTTCGTGAAGATAAACACCGCTTAACCCCTTGCGGCTGGAAACACCCAGATGACGGCTGGCAGCTGTTTGGATATGAAAGAAGGTGCCGTCTGGCGGTAAAGCAGGATTTGCGTCATTATCAGCTGGAACGAAGGCATCCCCGATACCCTCAAGACTAAGGAAAGCGGCTTCCTGAACCGGAATAGTCAAGAGCGCAACAGGGTTAGCATTTACAGTCTGGAATGTGCGGGTGGTAAAGTGCTGATGATTTGCATCTGCTTTACCATTGATGTCATTCATCAACTGATTGATCAAACCAGTTACATTGGCCGCATCTGCCTTTTCATCAAGTGCGACTTGAAGGCCGTCAATCTCACTTAATTCAACATCACTGAGGCCGGATGCGATCTGGGCTTGAATAGCCTGTGATAATTGATTGATGTCGCTTGGGTCGTAAATGATACCAGCATCAATGATAGTCTGCTGAAAAGTGGCTTCCACCAATACAAGGCGCGCAAGCAAGGCCGCGAATGTGGCATCTTGCGGCGCTTCAATCGTAATACTGCCAGCTGGTAACACACTGAAGCCCAGTGAAAAGAATGTGGGTAAATCAATAAACTGGCTGCGACTGTAGAACACTTGCCCAGCAGCTGAAGCAACAGCAAGCAAAGTACCATCTTCAAGGTAAAAACCAATTTCTGAGACATCAAATGGTTCACCTCGTTCCAGTGTGCCAACAACAACAAGACTGGAGGCGGTTGGGGCAACGCCGTTGGCTTGCACAGTAACAACCGGGTCAATAAGATCAGTTGCAGCAACAGCATCCGGGTTTGGTGTACCATCTGCAAGGCGGGTATCGTATTGACCACGCCCGAAACGGATTTCGGTTACACGAACTTGAAAGCCACCTTGGACAGCGTTTAAGGCTGCGGTTTGGCCTGCGGCGGTTAGGACAGGTTTGAAAAAAGTATCACTCATAATTCAGCCTTCATAAATAGGGCTGGGGATGCCCCGAAGGCAGCCCCCATCTGGATGGATGAAAGGTAGGAAACGGAACCAGCAACTTCAGCTTCGAGGCTTAATGCAGGGGATACAAACATTGCAGCCCCCATAGACATTTCAGCAGAATGCTCGCTTGAAAGCTCTATGCTGTAACGCTGACTATAACGCCCCCAAAACTCGATTGACGCTTCGGCTTGGATCAGGTTTTCGTCAGATATTATCGGCTCGCCTTCATCGGCGATGTTTTCATTCAATGATGCCACGATCCTGTATGTGTGCGGGTCTGCATCTTCTTCGAACCATTCTATGACACGGGCCGTAATGCCATATGAAAACAACCCCAGTTCAACAGCAACCGGAGAACCACGCAGATCATGTAGGATCGGGGCGAAAAAGAGCGTGCGGCGGACAGCCTGTTCGGGTGTGCTATCATCTATGATGGCTTCCAGACCTTCTTCGCGAATGAGAGCCGGGAAAGCCCCCTTATCAACGGTCAAAGGATTTACAAAGATCAAATCAAGATTAAGATCGCCCGGCCCATCAAAGACACTTACAAGCGCTTTGTTGCGGTCATTCGAATAACTTTCCGGTAATAGACGAATATCAGCCATCGGCGCGCACCGTAATATTCAGGGTATCAATATTCAGGTCTGCGAACTGGCTGGATGAAATGTTAGTCAAAATATTTGGGCTGGTGATGTCTACAGAAAAGACACCATCAACCGCCTGAATTATGGCTGATACCTGACTGGCTGAAAGGTCAACACCCAGTTGGCTTCGAAGACTTAGTGCGAACGTTTGTAAAGCGCTTTCGATTAAAGGGCGAACCACTTCAACGGTACGGCCCTTATCTAACTGGATGGCTGCAACAACAGGAACACCAACCCCTTCGGCAGCCAAGATTTCAACCTTGTCACCTGTTGGCCTGTTAAACCGTTCATTCACAGCTGCATTGACTAAGCTCATAACCTCCGCAGACAGGACACCGCTTTGTGTTAAAATAAATAGGCGAATAACGCCGTCAAGGCCGTGAACAGTATAGTTCTGGACATCAACGTCTGTGATAAGGGGTGATGCGTCTTTCGCGCGTGTCCGGTAAAGTTCACGTGGGCCGCCAACCGCGCGGCGGTTAGGGGCTGTTAGGACACGCTCTCTAAAATCTTCCAGCGGTTCGCGCTCTGCACCATCAGCCGTTTCATCAATGTTGGTAACGCTGGTTACAAAAGGCACTGCATCCACAAGCCTTGAAATTTGGCCGATAGCGATACCGTTTGCCGTTGTGCTGGCGACTGATGACAGGGCAAGAACCTCGCCTTCGAGTTCTCCAGCTGGGATAATCAACTCTTCAGCTGTTGCGAATGTAAAGCTGCCATCTTGTGACTGTGCGCGGGTGCCTGCTTCGATTGTAACAGGAACCGCTTGTGCAGCCAGCAATACAAATCGCAGGGTAGTGCGAGCGCTCTGAGCTTCGAAACGGAAAACCTCGCGACGCGCCCCATGGATTACCAAGGCAGGTTCGCGCGCAAATAAAATAAAGTTTTGCTCCGCCGCATCCTGAATGGCTTCACGCTGAAGGTTACCTTCGTTTGTGGCCATACGAATAAGTACATCTTCAACTTGGCCCGGAATGGTTGTTCGGCCTGTCAGGTCAAAGAATTGCTGGCGTTTTTCAGCAAGTAGTGTCTCGACATTTGTATCAACAAATTGAGGGCGGTCAGTCATATCAATATCTCGATTTCTACAGGGTCGCCAGTGAAGTCCTGATCACCAAAGTTTTGACCAAGCTCAACACCGTCTGCGAGGGTCCAGCGTGTCCGCACGCAAAGTTTTGCAGGTTTGGGAACTTCGTGGGTTACGACAACATCAAGAACCCTGATGCGCGGTTCCTGCGCAAGCGCTCTGAAAGCTTCTTCACGAATTTTAGGTGCAGCCTGCCTGATTGGCAGGTCAACGAATAAGGGGATGTCTGAGCCAAATTCTGGCAGCAGTGGCACCGAGCCACGCAGTGTTGTAACAATCAAACCGATTTGCTGATTAATATCGGCAATGCCTTCGACAACTTCCCCGAAGCTATCAAGGGACATTTGCCAATTTACCGCATCAATATTTTCTAATATCCGAACCATGGATAATAGAATGAGCCATAATCAGTTATTGCGAACGGTGAAGTGGTTCAATCAAGTTGGAGAAGATGGCGGTTTTGTAGGTGTACTGCCATGGCCCGGATGATCATTATAATCAGACCTGAGTTTATCGAGGCTTGATGTTTTGTCCAGGATGTCGTTCTTGCTTTCAATATTACCCTGTGCTGTGATCGTTTCTGAGTTTGTTTGCACCCCATTTACAGCCAAGTCGCCGTTGATTGTGGTTTTATCGGCGGTGATTGTCAGGCCAGCCGGGCAGGTTAATTCACCCTTGCCGCCTTCAGGTAATATTGCTTTCAACAAGTGAGCTGAACGATCATATTCAATGACAGCACCATCCTTGAACGTCACATGGAAAATCCCAGCACCACTTTTAGGCGGGGGGTTTTTTTCAGAGTAGAACGAGCCAATAACAATACCAGCTTCGAATTGCTCATCCATCATAACGGCGACTTCCTGCCCAACATCAGGCAACCATAAATACTGATCGCCAAAGGTTTTTGGCTGCATTATCTGGAGCCACCATGTCACCATATTATCTTCATCAGGCAATAGCACCCGCGCCACAACAAGGCTGTCATTCACCTCTTGCACTATACCAGTTTTATAAATCCCCCTAAGAGACACGGCGCACCTCACATCTTGTTATATATCCACCGGGGCGCTTATAAGTATGAGTAGCTTTTTCAATCAGGAAATTGCCTGACTTTCGGCCTAATTCAGTAATTTCAATGATATTACCTGATAGTGCGCGCTGTTCGCCCTCAAGCACAATGAAGCCCCGGTTCAATTGCCGATTGGCTTGCTCTAGCGCCGCACGGGATCGGGCTTCAGCTTGGCCAAGGTTTTCAACCCGTTCCCTGATGACAAGCGTGTCACCGTTTATGATGTCTTCAACCTCTTCGCGGTGCGTTATCAATTCACCTGTTTGCGGTGATCTGTATTGAATTTCTGCGGCCCGGTATATGCGGCGGGATTTTTCCCGCAGGCCATACCGTTTCAAACCAGACCGGGCAAAAGACATGACAGGCGTTTCGCGTTCAAGCACATCAAGGTCATGAAAAACAACAGAGCGATCACGAACAGAGAAAGCCAAGCCATAATCCGTTGCAAGGCGCTTTAAAAACTCCACATCGCTTTCATCATTCTGGGTTTTGCGATCATAGCGAATGTTTGGTACATCGCCGAATAATACAAGACCATGTTCACCAGCGATTGTGTTGGCGATTTCCTCAAAACTCTTGTTTTCAAAAGCGCGCGTGCGTTTGGTTCTAAGGTCGAGTGTGATAGCCGCAGCAAGGCCGCTTATAGAAACCGTATCAGGCGGCCCGTCATAAGCAATATCATCAACCCGGAAACTGCCAGATGGCATACGACCTTCATCAACATACCCCAATTCGAAACTAAAGGTGTTTCCGCGTGCCGGTGACCAAGCCCCCCGCCATAATCCTTCAACATCTTCCAGCTTAATATTCAGGGTATCTGATTTGCCGTGTAGGAAATCGACATAGGTTGCTTCAATAAGATAATCGGAAACATCCTCAGTGATGTCTGTGCCTTCAAAGATCAAACGAAAATCTGGAGTGCGTGCGTTCATCTTAGTGCCGATCTGCGCCAAGGCGGCAATTCACTATCGTCAATTATTTCACCATCATCAGGAATAGGGATCAACAAAGCGATCCCACCGGGCAAGAATGAAGCAATAGGGGCATCGGGGTTAGCAGCGATGATGCGCGAGCCACGAAGCGGAGTGCCGAAGTATCGTTGGCTAAGGGCCTCATAACGGTCACCGTCAATCGTTACGTGGGTCAGGAATTCTTGTTGGCGGTCTGACATATCAACCCCTTACCCCGCGACTGATTGGTGGTTGTACTTGCTGCCGATTAATGGCGGACAGGGTGCCAGACAGGTCATCACGGCCAGCCGCATCCATTATCAATGCACCTGCGGCCACACTGCCCCTGAAAACACGGTTAAGGCTTTCTGTACTGTCTTCAGGTGGCAATATATCAAGTGCCGCACTTAATGCGTTCATGGTGCCAACTAGGTTGCGAGTGTCCGGCATGACATTCAAATTATTAAAAGCCGATGTTCTATCTGCATCAGGCTGGCTGAATGATCGAACAATTCCTGCAACTTCGCGTCCGGCCTGCCTGCCATCAATAGCATTCAAGACAGGTAGCGCCACCGATGTTGCTTGCCGGATATCCAAGCCTGCGGCCTGAGCAACTGGCCCTATCAGTGGCAATGCTTCACGAAGGCGGCTTACGACAGAAGCCGTACCAGCTGCTGCACCAACAATAACCTGTGCAGCTTCAGCACTAGATACACCAAAAGCATTCCGGGCGGCATCAATTGCGCCAGCTGCACCACCGATACCGCTGCTTGTATTCAAGCTCGCTGCTAAAGTAAGCGGACTGGTGACGGCTGCACGGCCCAAACCTTGGGGCGCTCTTATCCGTGCGGTTGCCCGTGATAAACGGGGCCGAGTGTTAGATGATTGCGAGATCCGAGGATCTTCAAGAAATTTAATTTCAACGTCAGCAAATTCAAGCGTGCCATCGGTTTTAGTTCGAATAGGCAGTTTTTTAAGCCCTTTGATGACAAAACGGCCCTCACTAATGCCATTTGACCAGATTAGGCTTTCTGATTGCCCTTCATCCTTTGCGGCAATCAATGCATCATATTGAACCTGAACATCGCCGATACTTTCAAACAGTCGAACCTTTAATGTCCCTTCGATGTTTTCAGGCCCCATATTATGAAGGGTTGGCTTGCCTTTAACTACCTTGTGAACTGCGTAGGATTGAACTGCTTCAGTCTTGAAACCCGAAACCGATAACAGGTTGAAAGCAAGCGCACCCCATGTTGCAATATCAGCCATTAGAGATCAGACCTTTCATCAAATTCAATTGCCCGTTTGATTTCTTCCAGAAGTTCGTCACGTTCTTCACGGAGTGCTTCAAGTACGGCTTGGCGCAAATCATCAGCAGCAACATTGCTGCCAACGTTGAGTTCAATTGTGCGGTTATCATTAATCTGAAATACTGGCCCGGATGCACCGGATACCGAAGCGCCCTGTGCTGGCGGCGGGGGCGGCAATATCGGCACGGATGCACTTACTGGGGCAAGTGGTGAGGCCCCAGCGATCAAGACAGCCCCTGTTGCAGCAGTTACCTGCTTCATGGCCTTTACCATAGGGGCAGGCGACATACTGGATGCAACGGTTTCAACAAGTTTGATACGGTTCAAATCGCGCAGTGGGCCAACCTTGGCAGGACTGAAGGGCAAATACTCGCGGACTTTTGAAACAATATCAGCCATCACCTTTGCAGGCTTGTCGGCAACTGCCAGCATACCGTCAACAATTGTCTGAATGATTTTGTTGCCAACTCCGATGATCTTGAATGGCAGGGTCACAATGGTATTCAAGATGCCACCAATAACACGGCCAAAGCGCAATCCCATGCTTTCAGCTGCACCGCCAACATCTTCGACTGGGGCAAGCAAATTGCCGATCCATACAAACAATTCTTTTACAGGTGCGAGTACCGGGGCAATGGCCGAAAAGACATTTGACCAAATATCAATGACCGGGCCAAGCGCTTCCACGATGCCAGTGAAAAGCCCGGAAAAGAAACCTTTGATCGGTTCCCAATATTTATAAATCAATAAAGCAGCTGTAGCGATAGCAATCAAAATCAACCCGATACCCGTTGCAGCAAATGCCAAACCAAACGCGCGAACAGCCAGCGTTACAGTTTGAATTGCAGGCAGCAGCAAACGAGCCAGTACGCCGCCAAAGCGAGCCATCCCAGAAGAAATGACAGACGCCCCCGAAGCCATCGTTCCAAAGCCTGATGACATAATCCCGACAGCAAGCGTTGTTGTTGCGACAACAGCGAGCACACCAGCAAGTGCAAGCGCGGTGACTGTGAGCCATTTCGCAAGCTCCGGGTTTGCAGCAGCAAATTCATTGAAACCCTGAATGATTGGTGTGACAACTTGCGCAAGCGTTCGAAGAACAGGTTCAACGCTATCACCAATAGTGATAAACAAGCCTTCCATGGCGCTATTCAGTTGGGTAATATCGCCCTTCAGGTTATTACCCATAGTATCCGAAGTTTGCTTGGCAATGCCGGAAACATCAGTCATTGCCTTCAAGGCTTCCCGCCATTTCGGACTTGCAGCAGCATCAGCAAAATTACCTGCGGCCTTTGCGTGCTCTTGTCCGAATATTTCATTCAGAAAGCCCAACTGTTGGGCATTACCAAAACCATCAAGAGATTGCTTTAATTCCTTAAAGATTACAGGAAGCGGCCTTAAATTATGTTCACTGTCACGTGTTTGGATACCCAGTGCAGCGAGTGCAGATGCCGCTTCACCTGTTGGAGCTGACAGCCTTGAAACAGCAGCGGCGAAACCCGTGCCGCCAACACTGCCCTTCAGGCCAGCATCAGCGAGTATCCCCATGGCAACAGCCGTTTCCCTGAGTGATATGCCTGCAATTTTTGCAATTGGCGCACCGATCTTCATTGCTTCATATAATTGCGGCAAGCTGGTATTTGACCGGGTGAAAGTTGCTGCGAGTACATCAGTAACATCCGTTAGGTTTGCAGCCTCAAGGCCAAAACCTGTCATGATGTCAGATGCAATATCAGATGCTTGGCCCAGCTCCAGCGCCCCGGCACGTGCGAGATTGAGGGTGGCAGGTAACCCTTTTAGGATTTCATTGGATGTAAAGCCTGCCAAGCCTAAAAAGCCCTGCGCATCAGCAACCTGTGTTGCGGTGAAGGCGGTTGTTGCCCCCAGTTCCTTTGCGCGTTTAGTTAATGCGGCCATTTCCGGCCCAGTTGACCGGGTGATTGCAGCCACCTTGGACATGGCTGCATTAAATTCGATACTTGCATTGATCGGTTTGGCAAGCTGGCTGGCTATACCCAGCGAGGCAGCACTTAGAATGCCGCCTGCAATCGTGGCAGACTGGCCCCATTGCCGCATTGTTTTGGCATTACGGGAAACCATAGCCCCCAAACCACGAACACTTTGAGCCATGGCGCGTGCTGGGCGAGTTACCTGATCGATCAAACGATAAATATGTGAAACTACATTACTCATGCCCTAATACTGGCAGAAAGGGCATTGTGATTAGCGGTGAAGTGGTTCAATCAAGATAGATAAAAAGAAAGGCGGCCCAAACGAGCCGCCATTCCTATGTTATTTATTTCCAGCTTGTGCTTTTGCGATTGCTTCATTCTGGCGTTTTCGATACCCCGCAAAATCATTAACCGCATTGAAAAGCTCTATTGGTTCCATTTCATCTAGTTGCTGCGAACTGTAACCACCGTCAATTCGCAGGGCTTCGAACCAATCAAGCTGGACTAAACGAGCTTCCCCATTGCTATACCCTGAAGCTTGATAACATCAGCAGCAGGCATTTCATCCAAGGTTTCCATTGTGACAGGTTTCCCGTCAACGGTTGCCACTTGTGTGATAAGAGCCTGTGCAAGCAGCATAGGGTTTTCACCAACTTCTGGCCCTGCTACCCGACCAGCATTTCGGATATGCTTGCCTTTAGCGGGTTCAAATACAGCTTCGGCACCAGAAGGAAGTTTGACTGCATTGATGTTGGTAACTTTCTTTGACATGGCTTTTTCTCCTTTAATCAAGCCGGGGTTGTTCAATTAGAATTGTGAAACACCATCGATGTTGAAAATGTCATTATCGATGTCGATTTCGATATGGCGAGTGCCAGCAACATCAACTGTCATGAATGGCACATCATATGTGTCTTCAAGATCAGCGATCATCTTGTTGCCTTCGAGTGTGCCAAGGCCAATTTCTTCAGGGCTTAAACTGAAAAGCATGGCAACAGGCTGATCACCGGAGCGAACGCCGTTGGTCCAAGTTTGAACCACGCTTTCAATCTGTAGATCGACAGCGTTTTTGACACTTAGCCGACTGCGATAGGCATCTGGATAAAATGAAGTCCACATGGTTTTCGCTTGCGGGTGTTCGAACCCAGTTGGAACTTTCGACTTGCTCCGGGTTCCAATTGGGTCAACCTCTTCCTTGATAATTTTGAGTTTAGGAAGTTCGATTTTCCCGATTTTCCCGACAAGCTTTGCGCTGCCAGCAAGATAGACATTAGCGTTGGTGATAGTATCAATAGCCATTATCAATACTCCTTATGCAAAGATGTTAGAAAGAAGGGTGACATCGACTTCAGCTTCGTGGGTGATGCGTTCGGCTGGCGGCCCCACCACATATTTACGGCCAATCCTGATGTGGCCATCTTCAAGCTGTGAAGCCGGATTTTTACTTGGATCAATGAAAGCACGTGAACCCGCAACCAAGCGTTCTGCCGTAATTTCATCATTGATATATTGCTGAAGGGAACGATTTAAACGCCGAAGGAATGTGCCGCCATTGATAGGCTTATCAAGTGAGACATTATCACTGATCATTTCCAGCTGTTCATCGTGCGTATCGAAACTGCGGACAGTGGCTTCAAATGTTTCAATTCCACCTTTACCGGGGAAAATGGAAACCCTGTTGCCGAATGCCTTAAATCCCCGCCCAAAATCATTTTTGATGGTTTCAATACCAGCTGCGTTCAATTGTTGAATATCAGCATCGTCAAGTTCCCGTTCCAAACCAATAACGCTTAAATATTGTTGATTGCTGGCAGAGAAATTGAAACCGCTTTCCCGGTCAACACGTGCGCGTAGGCCAGCCCTGCGAGCCGATTGGCCTTCAAGGCGGGTGCCATTGGGGCCAGCGACATAAATATGATTGAACAGGTAAACCACATTCGCACTCGCGATCCGTAGGTCGATTGCTCCTGTTGGGCCGCGCCCTTCGATAGCTTCCTGAACGGTTGTGCCAATCGGAACATCAATATATGCGCGGGCCTTGAGGTTCACAGCAAGGGTGTTCATGGCAGTTGCGACAGATGGCAGGGACGAATAACCAAGTGCCACAAGCTGGCGAGGGCCGTAACCAAATGCTTGCCTTGCACCAAGCCAAGCCTGCATCCCTGTACGATCACCACTAGCAGTAACAGTGCCAATTATATCCGCTGCTGTCACCTGTGAAGGATCGGCGACATCATAATCAACATTAACAGTTTGATTGATGCCGATATCACCATCCGCCAGCCGGGAAATCGAACCGGTGATTTGATCAACGGTGTAATCTGTACCGTTTGCGAAGGTGGTTGAACCATCACTTGATCGGACGATGACATTAAACACCTGACCATTATCAAGAGCGATTTCGCTGTCTTGGAACTGCTTCACTTCTGCGACAACGGAATTTTTATGGCGGTTCGGATCAAAGACATTCACCATGATGACTGTGCCGCCACCTTCTGCATAAATTCCATTTAAGGCTTGGCGTGCGGTAAAACCATCGACATCCGGGCCTGCAAAGGTTGCTGCATCAACATCGCCATTGATAAGCCGCTGTTTGTTGATCTGTGTATCAAACGGGGCCGGAAGCAAATGAACCGCCGCAGTACATACAAGGCCAATCACACCAGTGCGTACAAAGCTCGCTGTCGCAGTGCTGTTGCTGGTACGATTGGTTTCGGAACCATGGAAAAAATCATCCATAATCAAATCTCCTCAGATTTTGAGTTGTCGGAAATGTCGGTCAGCATGCCGCGCGACTGAAGGCGCACAACAAGGGCATGATCTGGGGGCAGGTCATAGACACCACCATCCACAAGCGTCACTTCTTGTTTTGTCGGAACAACAATGCTCGTGGTGGTTCCTGAGTAACGGTATTTAGCCGTCTTGATTTCAGGGGGCGGCGTTGTAGCCTTTTTACTCTTTGGCTTACTGGATGATTTTGTCATCAGCAGTTTACTCCTTCTAAGGTAAATTGATCAATTTCATAATTTGGTTCTTGTGTGACGGGCTGGGTGGTGAAGCCAGATAGTTCGAATAAGATTTCATGACGCCAAGCATTCGGTTCTTGCTGGACAAAGCCTGCTTTTTTAGCCTGTGCCTGAAGGCTGCCGAAAAATTGATGGCCTTGGATAATATTGGCGACTGCCTTTAAAAGCCGGAGCGCGCCAAAGTTGCCATATAAAGAGCGGGTCAGAACTGTGATTTCATACGAGCTGGTATCTTGCTGGCTTAATTCACCCAAGGTTAGAGGGTTGTTGAAATCAGTATCAACGTATCGAACCAGTAACACGCAGTCGCCAATGAATTCGAAGTGTTCGCTATTATCGGGAAAATGCGTCACATCGATATGAGGCAATTGGGATTTCAGCCGCGCAATCATTTCTTCAATGATTGTTTCTTCGCGTGCTTCACTGTCCAGATGGTTTACCACTGTCTGCGCCTCCGGCTGCCGATATAACGAGGGTCCAAACGCCCACGAAAACCAGATAGGCCGCAACCCGAACCAGAGAAAACCTGTGGGCCTTTATTCGTCAGAACCCGACTGCCACTTTCATTTGCGTTTGTCGGAACATCCGTAAGCAGGATTTTACCATCACGCAGTTCGCGCAATTGCCGCATAGCTTCGTCAAAGCGGTCTTTGACAGTTTCAGATATTTTGCCACTATTTTCCGAGCGTGTTCGCAGGTAATACCGCGCTAGGTTGCTCGCAATAGCAACCAACAAGTCCGGGACAGGAACCACAGGAATAACGTATCGTTTCTGTAAATAGGTGTTGATAAGGGCATCTGCATCATTAAGTGCCCTTGCCACTTTTTCTTCATCAAGCACGCGAGCATTGTTTGAAAGGCGCGTGCCTGTTGACTGGATAAGCTCATCCTCGCCAAATCGTGCAATCAGATCATCAATGCTCGCGTAACTCATTACTTGGCCTCGCCTTTAGCTGGGGCCTTGGTATCGCCAGAACCTTTTGCATCAGCTTTTTTGGCTGGAGCTGCTTTTTTGTCTGGCGCGGCTTTTTTGTCTGAAGACTTCTTTGCAGCCGCCTTCTTGGCCGGAGCCTTTTCAGGTTCGCCTTCGACAGCTTCACCAATAGCCCGGAGATCAGTCAGGCCATCAATGACATCTTGATCATCAAGCTTGATGCTATCGCCCGGATTGTAGCGCTTACCTTTATGGCGAACGACTGTAAGACATGGAAATGTTTGCATCGTCATTCTCCCTACACCAGACCTTCAACCAGATATCCGGCATCGGATGCCGTAATATATGGATTGCGTTCATAAGTAAGGCCGTGCTGCCAAGATTTGCGGTCACGGTTCCATTCAGCCATTTCGACTTCTGGGTGGTTCATATAGCGATACGTGTAACCAAAGCTTGGTTCTTCCATATCGCCTGTGTCACCACTTTCAGGAACGTAAGCAAGGGTTAGAGTATCAGGCCATATATCAACAGGGTTGGCATCAAGCGGTGCATTCGCAGGGATATAAACCGCGCGGCCAACCTTGATTTCACGCAAGCCAAACAATTTCGCCAAAATATCTTCGGTGATTGCGTCAGGCGTGGTGTGTTGGTAGCGATTAACGATTTTTGGGTGGCTACGGATGGCATTGAAAACATTTGCGCCCATCTCTGCCACATTCGGATAAACACCAATACGGCGACGAACAGTTTCCATCCAATCGAGGAACATTTGATACGGGTCGCTCGCTGGATCGGACCATTTGTCCGAACCGGAAACCACTTCAACACCGCCAGCGGTATAACTATCGCGGTTTGTCGCAAGTGCTGCATGTTCGATTTCAAGGTTCAACAAGAGTTTCTTCATGGTCTTGTTGAGATATTTTATCGAAAGATCGATATGTGGAACCTGCGTAGCATCCTGAATAAATTCACGGGGGATCAAGACATCCAGTGCTTCCTGAATGAGAGCGACAGGATCACTTTCATAACCGAATTGAATACTTGTGGTTGTCGCACCCGGCGCACGGCGCGCGATAACTTGGCGGAAATCTTCTTTCCCGAAGCGAATAACGCGGCCACCACGCTGCATAATATTCGCGAATGGAAACAAGCAATGACCGATAAATTCGCTATTGCGATATCCGATCATGTGATTTGTTAGAACAGGATCAACTACACGAACCTGCCCCAGATTGTTTGACTGTACTGACATTGATTTACCTCTACTTAATCAAAACTTGAACGAGTTCATTCGGCCCTGTCGTATCAGACAGCGCCTTTCCAGCGATGGCAGCGCCGCCGCCCGGATCGGTGATTGCCCGGCCCTCTGCATCCGAGGCAACACGGTCACCTTTCGCGATAGGGCCGCCAGCGATTACGGTATTCATACCGATAATAGTGGCGTAAAAATCTTCACCGGGTTCGGCATCATATTGAGCGATCCCATCAACTTCGCCGCCTGCGACTGACACTTGTGAACCTGTGATGTTCACGAAGTGATTAGCTTCGACAGCAGTTGCCGCTGTGATAGTGAGCGGCAAGACATCAATTGCAATATTTGACATCGGTTTTCCTTTCCTTACTGGCCACCAACCGCCTTGACGGCTGCTAGATATTCGGTTCCGGGGTTTTGTGACTGGAACGCCACGGCGCGGTTATGTAGGTCTTGGCGACTTAGGTTGATGTTTTTCCCGTTCACAGTCGCGAATGAAGCGGTATCGCCTTCTACATGGGTCGGGTCATCACCTTTGTTGTGTTCGCCAAAGCTGACATTTTCAGGGAACGCTTCGATGATAGCCTTGAAAGCACCTAGCTGGGTTTGAGGTACGCCATCAGCGAAGGAAACACTTTCGGTATCATCCGTTAGTGAGTTCATGAAAGACGTAATCATGTCACCAGTTGTTCCAGCAACGAGCTTGCCTTTGGCTATTTGGCCATCAACAAAGCTTCGATTTTCCTGATTGCGCAATTCCTTTTCACGCTCATCAAGTGCGCGCGCACGCGCATTAAGCTCATCTTCATTCATTGAAGTTTCCTTTGCTTGTGGGTTGTCTGAGGGTTGGTTTTCTTCTTCAGCTTCTTCAGCTTCGGAAAATGCTTGCGAGCTGCCTTCACTGACAGCTTCTTCGATCCATTTGATTTTGTAGGATGGAATGATTTTATCGGCTTCATCCAGACCGTCACTGTCGATCTTGCCATCACGCAGGGACTGAAGGATTTCACCAATCGTGCCAATTGCACGAGCGAGCGCACCTTCTGAAGTGAATTCAAAGGTGACATCATCATCGTTGTCAGCGAATGCCGCCTCAGTGATGGTTTTCAATCCCGACACTGCGGGGGCCGCCGCACCCAACATGCCGACATGCTTTAATGAAAATGATCCGGGAGTTGGGTTGTTCTTCGCGTTCGGGCCAAAGAAGCTTGCTGAAACCTTGCGGAACTTGCCATCTTCAACCATGGCCGCGAAGGCCGGGTCAACATCATCATTCGTTGCCACTAATCGTTTTTCATCGGAAAAGGATAGCGCCTTCACCCAACCGAAAGCTGGAGCATCATGTTTTGGGTGGCCGATAACAAGCGGAGCCATATATTTGTCAGGGTCATAGTTATCAGCGATTGTCTGAACATCACTTTCGGTAAAGCTTATTGAATTCCCTTCCATTGGAGAGAATGTGCCAGCCCGAAAAATCTCGATTTGTTTCTGGAGTGTATTTGCCACTGTTTGCACCTCGAATTTTTTAGTCGAGATACAGTTTCATGGAAAAACGGAAGGAATTAACGGTGAAGTGGTTCAATGCCGACTTGGGTGCATGAAGGCTTTAAATTGGGTTGATGTCGCATTTCCAGCCTGAAATATGCAGCGGATATTATGCTAGGCTCGTTTCTAACGCGCCTCTAACGCTTTATTAGGGTTTTTTTGATGGAATGATAGCCAAGTATCCCCTGCTGTTCATTTTTGACGTAAAAATAACTATTGCAAATTCAGGCAGGTCCGATACACCCAAAATTGAAGAAAAGCATTTATAGGGCGAGTAATAAAAATGAAGTTTGTAGCATCCTTTTTGGCAGTATTTTTTCTGATGGCTTTCGCGCAATTGGACAAGACAGTCATAACAATGAAGATCGGCCACCTTCAAATAAAAGAAAAAACACTGATAACAGGAAAAACAAATTTACCAGACGGAACCAAACTTGGTGTTTCTATATATGTTGATGACAAACTCGCATCACAAGATTTCGAAGTCTATGTCGCTAATGGCAGTTTTGTCAGTGACGGTCTGACGAATAAAGGTAAATCATATAAAGGCAAAGTTCTAGCAAGTGTCAGCATCACCAACAATCACATTTGGCAGATTGAACCTGTGCAACAAAAGCTGAACGATTTTGTCATTCCCGATAACAGTCTGGGCATCCCTTCGTTTTCAATGCTGAAGGAATTAGACCTTTAAAGCGATAGAATATGATCGCTGATGATTTCCTGAAAGTTTTCAGCGTCCGCTTTTGACACCCCAAGATATGGACGGGCTGGGATTTTTACCTTGCGGCCTCGCCCAGCTTTCCCACCAAGTTGATGAATTCGAGCATGCGGACTGGGTGAACCTAATGAAACCATATTATTGCTTACAGAATAATTTAGCGTACCAAGCAGGCCGCCTCGCTCGCCCTTTTCCTGAAGAATTTTAGGGTTACGTTTTCGGGCTTTGGTGATTGGGGCATTCTTTACCCAGCGTTTACCATCAGGGCCAGTTTCATCCTTGAACCTGTCTTTTGTGCTTTTCAGCCAGTCTTCAGCAATTTCCAGTAATGCGACTTTGGCAGATGCCACATTCTGTATCAGTCTTTCGATACCTTCATCCAATGAAATGCCTGACAATTTTTTGGTGATTTTTACTGACATGGTTTCTAATTCCTGATATTAGGTTGTTATTGATACAACCTGACACGTTGTATGTAGGGGTAACCCGATGCGTTTATGAATTGCCTTGCAGCTTATTTTCACGGAACGCGGCATACAGAATGCAAGACGCTGTATAAGCCTTTTTGTCACTAGGTTATGCGGGAGATATACCCCCAATCTATCCCCCGCATCCCTAGTCTTCCCGACCATAAACCAGATGACCTTTACGCAAGTTCTTGAGCGCATCAGGCTTGCCCCTGAATACTGTCACCCCTGTCCAAACGCCTTTTACTGCTTCTGCAACAATGCCAACTATCTTCGGCTTTCCATTCTCGCGGCCAAGATCAAAAAACTTTACATAGTTCCGGCGAATTCCATATTTCCCTGTTAGGTCATTTTTCGCAAAGTTTGCCCATATCTCATATGGGTCTTCAATAACTTCCCGTATCAGTGGAAAGTATCTTTCGCGGCCATCAAGGCGGCCAGATTTGATATGATCTGTGATCGCTTGATCAAGCCGGATAACCTCGCCAGCCCTGTCACGTATGCTTGTGGTTTCGCCGCCGATAGCCTTTGAAAACAAGCCATCTATTTCGCTGGGGTTGCGCGCGCGTTTACCAAGCGCCGCTTTCGGCTTGTCTTGAGGCACAGAGCCACGTGCAAATTCAGATGGCCCTTTTGCATCAACTGATGTCCATTTGCCACCCCGCGCCTCATCTATGACCTTTTTCGCCATGGGCCGGCCTTGGGCGGCTTCGCCAATATTGAAATCAAAGCCGGGATCAATACCTTTCGGAACCTTAAATATTTCACTGGTTGCCTTATCCTGATGACTAACCAGATTAAGCGCCGGGGCTTTATCCGGGCCAGATTTGCCAAGCTTCCTTAATCCCCGTTTTGAAAGTGATGTCACACGACATGAACATCCCCAGCCATTCGCAGGAAAATGGGTCTGCCAGAAAATATCATCATGCGAAAGAACTAGGCCATCCCATGAAAGATGTTCCGGGCGAGGTTTTTGACTATCGCCGTGAACATATTTCCAATAGGGCCGCACCTTTAATAAATCCGGGTCCGTCAACTGATTATAGCGCCCAGCCTGATAAGCCGAGCGCATATTGGTGCTGTAAATTACATTTGTACGCCAGCCACGTGAACCATTATATGACCAGCCATGCTTCGCGACAATGCCATCAAAACCCTTTTGGAATTGACGGAAATTACCTGTTGCGATTGACTGGTCAACAGCAGCACGCAAATCTGATAAAAGATCGGCCTTCATTGCTCCGGCAATCATAAAGGCACGGGCATGCGCGCCCTTTCGAATATCATTCCAGCGCTTGGTTGGAACATTCACTTTTTGCTGGAAAAATTGAACTGCTTCATCAAATGGAAGCCCTTCAGAAAATTCAGCTGCGAGCGGATCAGGCTGCATCTTCTTCAACCTCACTCATGCCTTCCAACTCTGACAGTGCCATTCCTTGTGCAATATATTCCGCAAATGTATCAAGCGGATTTTCAGCATAGGCGACAGCTAAAATTTTCTGAACTTCCTCCGGTGAATTTGCGCGGGTGATTTTGAGTTTAATATCATTGATGAATTGATCTGTTAACTTACTCGCGAAGGCTTCCAGCTGCCCTGCATTATCTAGCGGCGATTGATCACCTCTATCTGCGAATGAAGGTTGATCAGGCGATAATGACGGCGTACTGGGCTTGGCTTTGCGTTCCCAGCCTTCACCGAACATTGCTTCCATTTTTTCTTCAGTTGGCTGGTATCCAGCTTCACCCATGGTTTTGACAACATCTGCCTTGGATTTTTCAAGATCGGTTTTTGCCTGTTCGTTTTCAATTTGAGGCCGCCGAACACGGGGCGTCCGGGCAGAAGGCATATTAAAGTCAAGCAACCATCTGATTACCGTTTCGCTTAATGTATCACTAAGCAAATCACAGTCGCCGTCTGTCAGTTCCTGCCTGACATCATTATGCGTTTCACTTGCGGCGCGCGCACCATTTTCGCCCATGGTTGTTGATAGCGTTTCACCGAGCATGGCAACAGACATTTCCATGTTCATGAAATCTAGGTTCAACTTATATGTGTCGGCCCCACCGGATCGGGCCGCCTCAAGTAAAGAAACATTGGAACCTTCGGGAACAGTGATGGCTGTTTGCTGGGCAATGGCTGACAAGCTATCAAGTAAGGTATCCTGATCAGCTGGAGCCATGCCGGGCTTGTATTCGCCCATTGCAGTAGGGCTTGCAAACTTTTCAAGAAACACCATCCATGAAGCAATTCCTTCGCGCTTGAAGAATACTGGCCAGAAAAGCCGGGTTCCCATTCCGAGGCCATAAGGGTTGCCAATTTTATCACCAAAGCGATGCACAACGAATTTCCGGTCCGGCAATTCTTCTCCGTCCAGCCTGTTTGTCATTGTTACAAGTCGGGGTTTTCGGTCAGCATCAAACATAATTCTGCGCTGATTGATAGGCAGGTATCGTTCAATGATAATCTTGCCGTCCCTAACTCCCCAGATCAGTTCAACAGTGGCGAAACCTTTAACAATCGCATCCATCAAATCTTCGCAAAGTTTATCGAAATTTATTGCCTTCAGGCATTCTTCAACGAATTCTGCGGCTGCCACATCCTGCGGGTCATCACTTGCGGGATCGACAACCCAGTCGCGCGCAATGACGGCGTTTTTACGTTTTTGTATGAGCGAGTAAGCAAAGTTATCACGCTCGATTTCATCATAGAGCTTCAGCGCATCACTTGAATATGAATGGCCACGATAAAGCAGGGTGGCATCAATCAGCTTAAACATCTTGTGAGCATACAGGGGATATGTATGATCACGCTGTGCGGTTGCTATTACATGCTTAAGAGCTGGTGTGACAGCTGCTTTCTTCTTTTCTTCTTCTTTGTTCATTAGGCACCTATTCTATAACCGTTACCGATGTGCGCAGTTCGCCTTGCGCCAGAAGTGCGAACAGCATTTGGCCCGGCATATTCGATTGCATTTTTGTGAAGTTGTTCAAGGCAGTCAGGGCCATCATCATGATCACCCGATGGCCAATGTTTCATCTGGTCCATTAAGGTTTTATGGCGCGGATGAAATCGAATTCTGCCATCTTCTACAAAAGGCTGAAGCGATGCGATACGAAGGTCTTTATCCGTATGCGGGATAATACCCGTACAAGGCATGCTGATGCCTTTTTTAAGGGCAGCATCAATTAACTGCGTTCGCAAGAATTCCTGAAATTGAACTGCTTCACAGAACCACATCACGCATTGATATGAGATTTGCAGATTGATAACATCCTGAATGATCTTGGTTGGCAAGCGCCTTTGAATATCGGCAACTACAACATCCAATGTCATTGTTTCGCGGTCCAAGCCACCGATCAAAATCGCTGATGGATCGCGGCCAGTATTTTTCTTGCCCAATGACGGATCGATTGATCCAAACATCACCCAGCGGTCAACCTGATCTACCCAAAATGTGAATTCCTTGAAATTGGCGTCACTGGCAACAGGGTCATTTTGATATTCTTTGTCGAAGCTGGCATGGCCAACTTTAACCCTGATTTTCATTAGCTCATATAGTGGCCGTTTATCTGGCCAGCTGACAACGCAGCCATCAAGCATTTCAGCCTTGTTGATTGTATAAAAAAGCTGGGCAGCGTCCATGCCATCATTGTGCAGAATTTCTTCCCACTTATCCCATAGTGCGAGGTTATGAGGCCATTCAATGATTGCGCTGAAAGTTACTGCCTTCCAAAGCGGGTTCGCCTGCGTGCGAGCGAGGGTGCTATCATAATGCAACATCGTTCCCACATAGAGAATATCAAATTTTTCACCCGCTTCACCCAAGTTTTCAACTGCTGAATTTACCCAGTCAGTTAATTTATCACGTTGTGCGGGGCTTCGAACATTGTCGTCATTTTCAATATCGTCAAGCAATGCCAGGTCGGGCCTGAATGCCCCGAAGCGAAGGCCGCGAACGCGCTGGCCAGCGCCGCGCGCAAGCAGCTTAACATTATTGTTCGTTACAATCTCGCCTTGCTTCCAAGTCCGGCCTTTCCCAGTTGCGTGCGGGAAATCACATGCCAAACGAGGATTGATTTCAAGTTCAATAGCGACACTTTCAACAACCATCGCTGATTGCTCATAAACATCCATGATATAGATCATGAACTTTTTGAGGTCGCGAACAATACACCAGATTACAAATATCAAAAGGTAGGTTGATTTTGCTTCACCACGCGGTGCGGCCATTGCAAGATTGTGACTTTCTTCATCTCTGATGATCTTGGGGAATTCGGTTCCGATCCACTTGTGAAGCTCTGATGGCTCCACTGGCAATGTGATGCCGTTTCGCTTCTTTCCGCGTATCCAGTGCGGGAAGTATGTCCGGGCAAACCATAAAAAATCATCATGGTATTTCTTGCGCTCTTTTACCGCATCCTTACTGGTATCAAAGCCGCCACTGGTTGCCTCAATACTAGCTTCCAGCTGTTCGCGCATTTCAGCCAGCTGCTTAAGGAATTCCTTTGGCGAGATTTTAGTTTGCAGCAGGGATTGAAGATCATCAGCCATATTCACGCGCCACTATTTTACCGAACGGTTCCAAAATCTCTGTGAAGGCGTGTGTGTGCTCCGGGTATTCAGAAAAGATGAAATCGGCAAAACGTTTAATGATGTCTTGTGCGATAGCTAATCTGTTCAATTCTGGCCCAGCAGTTCCAGCCGCTTTCATAGTCTTTGTGAAAGCATCAGCAAGTGATGCCAACATTTGCGCTTTTTTCAAGAAAGGTATTTCTTCAGGCGGTGCCGATTGTATTTGTTCAAGCACGTGATAGTGGGTTGTGAGGTAACTTTCCAGAATGACGGAAGTAATGCTCTGGAACCCTTGACCTGCAAGTGACGCAACGGTGCGCGCCGCATCCCAGTCATCGCCTTCATCTGCACCTTTGTTTTTCCAGATGCGGATAGTGCCGGGCGAAACTCCTGTTTCACTTGCAATCTGTTTCAAGTTCAGCCGCTTGAAAACATAAAGCGCCCTCACTTCCGCACGTTTATCCGCATCATGTGCCATTAGCCGGGTGTGCCTTTCAATGCATTGGCAATTACTGAAATGGCGATTGACATAACACCGCCAGCTATAAGGCCATTCTTGGCCCCTTTAAGTTCGTTAGCACGTAATCGGTCATCAATGCTTTTAAGAGTTTTTGAAACTTCGGAACGGGCTTCCGCTGCATTCTTGCTTTCGGTTTCCAGTTTTCCAGAAAGCTCGCCGACCTGTTGCCGAAGGTGGCCCATTTCCTTGTATAATTCTGAATGATCGCCGCTCATTTTTTAACCTCGTCACCAGTCTGGCCACGGCCCCAAACTTGGGCAATGAAAGGCATTACATTTTTGATGGCGCGTTCACCAAACAGGAAACCAAGAACTAGGATGTTTATGGTTAGCATTGTTGCTTCCTGTCGCTCTGACATGTCTTTAAAGCCACTGGAGAACCACTGAAAATCAATCCATAATGTAGCAAAACCCCACATTGGACGTTGCAGGCCGCGAAGGAATAAAACAATCGGGCCAACAATGGGAACTGCCTTAAGGTCACCTGCGGTTCCTTCCATGGATTTTATGCGATCATTGAATTCAGCTTCAACTTCAGCTGCTGCCTTTTGGACTTCCAGCATCTGCGCATGTTCTGCTTTTTGGATTTCCATTTGCAATTTTAGGCGTTCACCTTCTGAAAGCTTTTCAGGAAAGATACTGTCAACCGCACGGTCAACAACCTTGCCGATAGGTGTGTCGGAAAGAATGGCGGATATTGAAGAAAAAATTCCCATAACTCTATACTCCTAAACCGGGGAAATAACCTTGGCCGTGCGTGTGAAGCACTTCACGGCGATTTTCACTTGCAGATACATACGAACAATGAACCCATCCAGAGTTTGGATGCGCAGGATCATGATGCTCAAGAATGAGTTGATCAAAATCGAGATTGTTTTGGATGAATTGTGCCAATGTCAGATTGCTGATGCCGGGAATTTCAAAGTCTACAGCTTGACCTTTAATGTGCTGGCTCATGATACTACCACCCAGATGATGATTAAGCTCTATGCTCCTGAACCAACTGGAAGGTGAAAAAGGAATGTTAAAAAATTCGCGGCACGGCTGAAGGATGTTTTCGGCAACCCGGATGATACTTGCCACGTAATTTGTTGGGGGCATGTTATCAATGTTGCGACGAACGGCTGTTTGACTATAGCAAGCTTCTTTGAGGGTGAAGTTTGGTGAAAGCTTCAGGCCGGGATTAGCTTTGTTATCGAGCATAAAAAAACCTCATCTGCATATTTACAGATAAGGTTATGTGGTTTTATGAAGTTTCGAGCGGTGAAGTGGTTCAATGCCGCTCATGCGGCTTCTTCGTCAATAATTCCTGCGAACATATCCAACTGATTGGGGTCAACCTTTGGTTTTGACTTTTCAATCACCTTGTAAACCCAGCGAGTTGAAACCCCGCAATGCAATGCGATTTCGGCATGCGACATTTCATCATTTTCAACCAAATCCAATATGCGGCGGGTTGTTTCCTTACCTGCCTTGATTTTGGCTGCGATTTTGTTGGAAGGAATAGCAATCCATGAACCACCAAAATATTCGCCCATGACTTTTGCCATTTCCATTCCGACAGCATCAACCAAAGGCGAATTTTCTTTTGGGTGTGGGCCAAAATAAACTTGGATACCCGGAAACTCCAATTGTATGCGTTCCATAACGGCGCGCCCGAACATTTCTTCGATTTCTACAAGTATGTTATCCGACATTTTGCACCTCTTTCAAAGGTGTGCGTTTAACCCAACCCTTAAGCGCTTCCAGAACTGGAGTGGCTTGATCATAGGTTAGCCATGCAAGTTGCCGCACGTTAGTGAAAGAACGGGAACAATTATTGTTTACGAATGCCAACAGTGCATCAAAGGAACTATCATTCAAAGCGCCTCGCATCTTCAATTCATTCCAAAGAGCGAATATTTTTCGTACATACTTTTTGTCAGTTTTGACGAAGGTATTGTTTGAACCACCTGAATTGATTTCCATAAGCACTGCCTGCATCTGTGCGACTGTGCATTTGGTGCTGCTGTCATGGCCACTGATGCGTTTGATAATGGCTTTGCGGTCATCATCAGCGATAGCTTTGTCGGCACATGCAGCACGGATGGAACGGTTCAATTTTTGCCATTCTTTTTTCATGCTGCCATCCTTCTTTTTTGAGAAGTGGTTTTGTGTTTTTTTCGGCGTTGTTTGCGAGGTTTGTAAGTACCGTTATTGATACGTTCAAGATCGCTCAATAAACGTGCATGACGATTACGGCAAAGGGCTTGGTCTTTATTCTTTTCGAGGCGGTCAATGGCTTTATCAAGCGCCTTATCCATTGCCTCATCTGTGTCGCCAGCCAATAACCCCTCAATAAAAATATAGTTGCCGAAAGAGATAACTAAATTGGTTTTGGAATATCCTTCCAGTTTAGCTTCTATCCTATTGATGATTTTTCCGTAGTCTGAACCGTTCATGCTGCCACCTCAAAATCAGAAGGGTGAAGCAAAGTCGGGTCCATGAATTTTTCCGGGTAAACGAACAATCCGGTTGTGAACAATACAAACTTGTTTCCTGATCGTTCATATAGGGCTTCAGCTATCCTGCCATCGGCCAAGAGCACAAGCCAAGGCTTCAATGATGGTGTTAGCCTTCCAGAAGGGATAATGCGGATACTATCGGGGTTAAAACCAACCCAAAGCCCATCTGTGATTGCGGTTAGCACTTCTTCAGGGTTATCAAGAAAAGCAGCACCTGCTTTTTCATCCCATTCGCAAATAGCAATCTGCTTAATTGTGTCTATTAACTCGTTTTTCTTTCGCATGATGATTGATCCTCTGCCAACTCGGCCTTGCAAACGGGGATCGTTTCATTCCAACAAAGAACAATTCTTCCGCATGAAGGGCAGTTGTGTTCGCCGCGACCTACATTGCCAAGAGGCTCATCGCAGCAGGGTGAAATCCAGTTGTTGTCAACACCGACATTTTCACGCTCATGGGCCAAGGCTGGCTTAAACTCGACAGGTAGGTTGACAACATTACTCATTACGCATCCTTACTCAGTAACTTGACGGTCAAATTCCGCCGCTATTAAAGCGCCTGCCTTTTCCAAATTTCGAGCCGGGTCCGATGACGGTTTCCACCAATCATCAGAGAACGGCCAATCAGACGGCTTGTGGATTTCTTCACCCTTTGAAGAATCAACAGCAGCAGACAGATAACACTTTGCGGCAAAAATCAACTCAAAATTTTGATATGACTTGTCAGACCTTAAAGAGAACTTTTCTATTCTAATTTGTCGGATACGTTCATGCTCAATAGCTTCAACGCCGGGTGACAGGTTGGTCATGATGTTTCTCCCATTTTGTCGCCAAATTCAGCAGCATCATGCGCATCCAAAGGCATGAGGTGAAAGAGGGCTTTCAGGCCCTCAATCTCAATAATTTTTGCAAACACATCCATGATTAAGCCGCCTTCTTTGCAGGTTCTGGAACTTCCTGCTTTTGATCCGCAACATTGGCGATATTCAATGAGACAGGCTGCCATTCATCCTGCGGCGTCTTGCGTTCATAGATACGCACATAAACCTTTGAGCCAGTCTTGGTGACGCTATTGGAAATAGCTTCCATGGCTTTTTTCCATTCGTCGTCATCGATATTATGCTTGCGAAGTCCCAAAACACGGCTCGTACTTACCTTGCCAGATTTATCCACTTGGAATGCATCTTGAGCGACTACAGCAAGGTTGACATCGCTGGTTTCTGACCATCGGATAATGCAGCGGTCAATTAGCTCTTTGGCGATTTGAAGTTGTTCATCAAAAGTGATGTGATCAGCAACATGGCGTGTCACTTTCTTGCAACCATCAAAACTAATTAATTCTAGGTTGCCTTTATTGCCCCCTAACTGAACGCCGTATTCAGAAGCCGATTGACCAACGAAATCATCAATTTCAGATAACGCATCATCGCGAAGCTGCGCCAATTCGTTAGAGGCCACTTTTGCGTTTTGCACTATATTTTGCACAAGTAAGTCGCGGAGAGCATCAATGGGCTTGATAGCTGCTTCAGGAACCAAATGACCATCGGCATTTTTGCGATAGCCTTTCGGGATTTCATATTCAGTAGTCATAAATTAATTACCTTTCTTTCTAGTGTTTTTGAGCCACCGAACCTGTTGCCTTAACGGGCGAACAAGACGGCGTATAAATCGGGTTAGTGTCATCATGGAGTTGAGCCTCATTTGATGTATCGAGTGAGCGCCATATGGTTGCGAACTTGTATTGAACCGCCTTCCATATAGGCTTGAACTTAGCCGTCCAGATGCAGCCAACGCTTTCAAGAGCCTGAATGGGCGTATAACCACGATCCACTAGATAAAGGATATGTTCACACGCCACTTTGTCGGCTTCATCTGATGACGGTAGGATTGCCATTAGGCTGCATCCCCGCCCGGTTGGGTCGGGGCAATACCGTGTCGGCCTTATGAGGGCGCTGGTTGGCCCTCTGAGCGAACTGCACAACATTGGATGGTTCGGGTTTTTTGTCGGCTTCACTAATCAGGCTTTCTTCAAGTGAACGGGTCCGCCATCCGATTTCCTTCATCTTCATTTCGAACTGATGCAACATGCGAACATTTACATCGCCCTTTCTGAAGCTGGATAGAAACGTGGTTACAGTGTTGTTCAAATCTTCATGCAGCATGTTTCATTCCTTCTTGCTTCAAATGTTCGCAGTCATTGCAAGCCCTGCGGTGCCTGCGCGCCATTGGGTTCGGGGTTGTTAAAGGTTGGGATTGAAACCTGATACAATCTGGTTGCGTGATCAGGTCGCGGAGGTATGGGCAATGAACGCCAGTACCAAGCTTTTCGAGAACAAGCTTTTCCAGCTTTTCAGTTCTTGCTGGATATTTCCCAGCCAAAGCAGTTGTCACAGTTGACCGTGAAATTCCGATTTTATCTGCGACTGCCTGCTTGGTGCCGAGTGTTTCATATTCTTTCTCTAGTAGCCTTAGCCACAACGGAGCGGTTACCATGTGTGAAGCTCCTTTGTGTTGGGGTCAAAGAGCTTTTTGGCACCACGTGAGCGCGGCGCTGACCTGCCAGTGTGGCGAACAAGTGCATAGCGTTTATTGCCATTTGAAGTTAGTTTCGTTCCCGGTGAACGCCTTGGCATTTCGCGCAAGTAACCAGCACAACAAAGGACATACAAGAACCGCTGAATAGAGCCATATGCATCTTTCTCAGTCCCATCAGCTGCGATTGCAATCAATTCAGGGATTGTGAACTTCTGGAGCGCAGGCAATGCCCTCCAGACCTTGCGTTTAAGGGTTGGTTTAACACTGTTACGAACAACACCAGTCTTTGGTGTGTAGGGGCCGCTTTTGATAGTCTTGCCAGTGGCCTTGAATTCGATGCCTTTGCTGGTTAGCTGGTAGCATCCTTTTTCAACACGTTCGACATATCCCCTTGTGATAAGCTTCCCGACTGATTTTGTTATCCGGTTCCGTTGACCGCCAATTGAATTGTATAGTTGCTGCACTGTCAGGCATACGCCCGGAGCGAGGCTGTCCATAATTGTGTTTTGTGAAACTTCTACTGTCATAACTGCAACTCCAGACGCTTTTCAACCTCACCAATGAATAAGCGCAGGGCTGTTAAAGCCTGTTCGTTATCTTCAGCTTCAGGCAGCCCCGGAACCAGTAATGTTTCATCATATCTTGAATGGCGCGCCATCACTTCGACAGCGGCCCTGACTTCATCGGCTGGGCCAGATGCGATTAAGGCAACCCCGTCAGGAACATCTTCACCTTCAGACAGAAAAATGATTTCGCCTGATCTGTAACAATTTGCTGAAATTGTGTTGGTGTTCATGATTTTACCCCCTCACAATCGATGCAGCGTTTTTGCTACGATCAAAGAAAAGCGTCTGATTGATCATCATTTCTTTAGTGATGGTGGTTGCTTGGCCTTGCCTGTGGCCGAACTTTTCAATTGATGCAATTGCCTCTTTTAATTCACGCATATATCCGCGAGTGGTTTCGGCGATATGTGCCAATAAGTCATCGGCAACCTGAAAGTCACAAAGCGCGTTAACAACAGCTGCGACATCATTTTGCTTCAGTGGTTGGAATTCCACCATTTGACTTATTCTGGATGCAACTTGCGGGAAGCGAACAAGGCTTTTTCTGATTTTGCCCATGCCTATCAGGATGATCGGGATTTCCAAAAAGTCTGATAGATCACGAATGCTTTCTAGGATTTTTCCGTCATTAATGAAGTAGTCAACTTCATCAATAAAAACCGAGAATTCCAGCCCTTCTCTTTGGGCTTCAATTGATCGTTTTTCCAGTGCTTTATAAACATAGCTATAATTTGTTTCGAAGAACCGGGAAATTTTGAATTCTCGTTCTTCTCCACCCTGCAATGCTTTCGCAATATCACCCATTGCAGTTGCTGGCGTCCAGCCTTTTCTTGCTCTGACATAGATACTTTCAGATTGAGTTGAAAGCCATGCTGTAGCGTGCGTTTTGCCAAGTCCCGGTACGCCGTCCACTACCATCAAACAAGCTTCAGCTGCACCGCGTTCCTTGAGCGCAGAATATCCCAGCATAAGTTTCTTTACATTTTCGGTGGTGACAAAATTCGGTTTCATGTGTATCCTTTCGTTTCTAACTTTAAGTGACCTCAAGCCGCCGTTTGCATCATTGGCTTGGGGTCAATTCCTTCCATTTTCAGAAGTTGCGCAAAAGTTTGGCTTTGAACCAACTTTGCCACCGTCCCGCGATCTTGCTCCGTAACCTCTTGCGGGTTTTGGTGAAGCCAGATCACATATTCCAGATCATCCATAAAATTCGGGCGTCCGGTTACCGCGTTTTGAACTGGTTCAATCCGGGTAAATTCTGCTATTATTTCGTTTGCTTGGTTTTCTTGATCAGATGTAAGAGCGAGGGGCGCGATAGGCTCCATTTCGAGTGCAGGGCCTTCAGCTTCCGCAAGAATTTCTTCGCGCTTCTCATCAACCCGTTTAAGGCGGCCTTTGGTTCTTTGCTCAAGTACATATTCTTGTTTGGAAACCGCTGTGCGCAACGTGTCATGATCAAAGTATGCTTTTTTGTTGCCATCACGTTTTGCAACAGCCAAAAGCCTGTCATCTTCGATGGATCGCACCCATACTTGACTAGCGTTATTGATGTCATATGAGACAGATGCCCATTCACCGTGAAACGGTTCCAAATCAAAGCTGAAATACTTACCCCATGGTAATTGAACTTCACCGCGAATGATCTTGCGTTTCTCAACAGGTCTGACCAGATCGGCGGCTTGTTCGAGTGATATAGTTGTTGTTTTACCGCCTTCAGCTTCCCAGTTTTCCCACATTTCAAGTGGAGTTAGGTGCCTGTACTTTTTGGTTTCTGGGTCACGTACCCTTGGCAATCCACGATGTGGTGAATTATTTTTCTGATCTATTGCTTCTTGTACAAGCTCATAGAATTCGGCCCAAGTTACCTCAAATGAAGCTCGCTGGCCTTTGCGGCCTTTGATCGCACGTTCGCGGTCAATCGCTCTCTTGGCTTGTTTGTCCAAAGCTGGGCCGTCATATGTTGGTAAAGTCTTGGCCAGCTTGTGCAGGATAGTTTTATTGGGATTTTCTATTATCCCACGGGCCTGCGAATTATATGGGAGTGAGTTTTTCGGAGTAATCCCCCAACGCGCATAAAAGCCAGTGTGCTCATCTTCAAATATATTGGCTCGGAAACCTTTACCATTATCAGTGTACCAGATAGCAGGTAATGCTTTTTTGCGGCCATCATGGCGTTCAACTATGCTGTCAGATAGAGCTTCCAATACGCCCATGCTATTCTCGGCAAGGCCAAGAGAGAAGCCAGTCACATACCGTGTATAAACATCAATCACCATGGTAATTTCTGGCTTGAACGGGCGGCCATGAAATGGATGTTCAACCTTTGCTTTAAAGGTGTGGCCGTCCGATGACATAATAGCACCGGGCCACAGTTCTGAAGTGTCTCTTCTTGTGAACGCTTTAATGCTTTTCAGTTCTTGTGGCCCCATGCGACCACGATTGCGTTCAACGATATTAAGCTTGTTTTTTATAAACCTGTTTGCTTGATGATAGCTTGGGCAGGTAATGTCTTCAGGAAGGGTTTTTTCCAAATCTTCAATGCATGATTTTAAGTCTGGTTGGCGAGGGTCGGCCCATAGGTTCATAAGGAATGGAACCCAGTCAGGCAAACTCCAGTCAGCTTCCTTGTTTTTTGGGGCTAGTGCATCAACACCTTCCTTTTCGAAGGTTGATACCCAAGAATACAGTGTACGCCGTGCAAGGCGTTGGCATTTTTGCGATCCAGTAACCTTTGTTCCTGATCTTGCGTTTGCGATAGGTAAAAGGTTTTCCAAGCCTTCTGGCAGTGATTTTTCTTTCACCATTAATACTACTGCATCAACTGCCTTTGATCTGCCCATATGTAGAGCGAGTTGATTTACCTGTTGCACAAATGTTGCTCGCGCATCGCGGGTTGCTCTTTGGTCCCCGGTCAATGAGGCTATTGAAGTTAGCGGAGTTGGTGATTGAACTTGTTCAATGTTGGTGTTTGAGCTTTGAACCAGTGATTTCGCAGTGTTGTTCACTAGCTGGCCCCGTATCTCTTTCGGCAGGCAAGAGATATGGTATTCATACCCACCACCTCTTGATGCGCGTTTTCTCTTTTTGGGCTGTGCAATTTGGTTGAGCTTAACTTGAATGTTTCGCTTAGATTGTGGCCATCCAGTTAAACCTTGATCAGCCAACTCTGATGCTGAGAACCAATTATCCATTATTGATACTCCCGAATAATGGGGTCTCATTGATAATTTGATAGGCTTGTTCTTTCGCCGCATTGGAAATCAAGATTAATTGCCCGGCTCTTGCAAAAACGGCATCCGACCTTTCAAGCACTACACATCCAGCGGGGCCAAAAATATTATTTGCTAGATCAGGTCCAAGAATTTTCGTCAATGCAGCTAACACACATGCGGGAAGCATGTTGGGGCGACTTGAACCAGTCCATGTGTTGATTTGCGTTTCCGAAATGTCTTCACCAGTTTCGTGTGAAATCATTAATGCAATTTGTTCGCGATTATAGGGCGACCTTTTGATCGCATCATTGAGCCAAATTTTAATTTTTTGCTTTTGATTGAGAGCGCCAATTTCTTCGGCTGGCTCATCTGGAACTGTTACAACAGTGTGCTTTCCTTCAAGGATTGTAAGAAAATCGATTTGATCAGGATGGCTCTGTGTTGCTGAAGCTTTTCGCTTACTCATTTTATAATCTCCCAAGTATCTTCTTCCCAAAAGGTGCCGGGGAGAATTCCCCCGGCAAAGTTTGGGAGGTTAGTTTTGGCCACAGGGCCAATGTTCACGTTGAAACGAAGCCGTGAACAGTCCTGAAGGACTTCTGGAACACGTATGTTCATGCAGCTTTCCGAAGTTGGTTATTGCGGACATGAACAATCGTGGTATTCTTCTTGCGAAAACGGTGACCAGTTTTTGGAGAGCCGTTGAGGTTGTATCTAGTTGGCCAAATGTCTTGAGGCTTCATGTCGAGAAAATTCGCGATACGAAGCTCTACTTCTGGCCATGGTTGAGCAAGTGTTTTGCTGATTGCTGTACGGTCAAGGTTCCATGACTTGGATAAGCTTGTTATTGTATGGCCCTTCATGCGAATAGCTGCTTTGATTTCCTCAACATGCATTCCAATATTCGGATTTTTTAATCTTATTGCTCTGGTCATAGTCACTCACTTGAACGGCGCTATGCCGATTTTTTTGGGTGTTTATTTTCAACTTGTTGAATGAACATACGAAAAAATTCGATATAGTCAATTAAAAATGACTGCATCTCACTTAATTTTTTCGGTATTGAGGTCTTAAGTCGCTAGAATTTTCGATATTTCAACGACTTACAGTTAAATGGGATGGATTTTCTCGATGGTTAACGAAAATCGCACTTATAGCCGTGAACTGGGACAGCGGTTAAATGAAACATATGTTAAGTTTGGCAGTAAGGCGGCTGCTGCTAGGGCTGCGGGCGTTACAACGGAAACATTCAGCAGTTGGATTTCTGGAGGGCCAAAGGTTCCAATTCAAGGTTTGCAGTCATATTCAGAGCGCGGAAATATAGATTTTATTTGGCTATGCACAGGTATTGACGCAAATAAAGTCGATAAACATATATTGTCCGACGATTTTATTGATTTAGTGGCGGATGCCTTTGAGCAACTCGAATCACTACTTAAGCGTTTGAAAAGGTCAATACCAGATAGCCGATATAAGATTAAACTTGCGATTGCATTGGCTGAAGAAGCATATGAAGATCAAGAAAAAGTTATCAATATAAATCAACACCTTAAAGTTATTGAAGCTATTGCTAGTTGACATAATTTTATTAAAAAACCACCGTATTTTCACCTCTTTCAGGCGGCTATTATTAAGAGACAGGCAGTTGTTAGTTAGTAAATGCGAGTAGGATTTTTATGAATAAACGATTGGGGTCGTTGATTAGTAAAATAGAAAATAATCTAATCATTAGCGAACCGGAAAACGACAATTACACCTTCAAAACTGGATATTCAGATTTAGCGGGTAAACATTATCTACAGAGTAAAGCTACAAAGAGGCATCATTTTATAATAGACGCAATTTTCTTATATATATCAAAAGGTAATATGAAAAAACATGCTGCAATCAGCCAAGCTCTAACGGTATTCCTTGATGTGGAAAACTTAGATGAAATAACGGTTTCGCAGTTTGAACAATCAGTAAACTACTTATATTCAAGAAAGAACGAATAAAATTCGGTTTTGTGCAGAAAATAGCGCAAATATTTCAAATAAACGTCAAAAAATGTGCAAAAAATAAATCCCGGAAAAATTTCAACCCATAAACAAAAACCGCAAAAAACCGCCGCTTTTGGGGTGTTCCTCTTCTAAACGTTTAATGTGCAGAATGAATTACCCCCCTATATGAAGTGGTGGCTGAGTATCTGTCTATTATCTTAAATAATCAGGTTTACCTATTTCTTAGGTCTAATGAAATATTGCTTGAATTGTTGACGGTTTTTGGCTCAGGCAGTGTGAAAAAGTAGCTATTGCTAGGTTCAGTGGTTCCATTTTCTGAGAATAATTGCTTTGGCCTGTTCACATCAAACGATTGAGTCGCAAGGTTTCCGATTTACAAGAGTCTTTGCTCGGTCTGTTGGCCGTGACTTGATCACAGTAAAGTATGATCAATTCTTTAAAGGCCATGCTCTGCGCTGGCCTTATATCTTTGAAAAGGCTTTGACCCATTTTAGCTTCGACGTCTCTGGCCCATGCTTGGGCTTGTTTTTTTGTGCGCAGAGTTTTTGATTGAACGGGCCATCCTTTGAGTCTGATTTGCGCATGCCACTGACCTTTTGATTTTTCACGAATGCTTGCTATTCTAGCACGCTCCATATCTTGAGTGTGCCGAAAGTGTGCCAAATCTCAAATTTGGCATTCCTCGTTAGGGGAGGGTTTTTAGTAAGTGCATGATTTCATTAAAGAAATAATGGCGGTCCCTAGAGGATTCGAACCTCTGGCCTCTGCCTTCGGAGTCAGTAAGTACTGAGTCACGGTAAGTCACGCAAAGTCACTAAGTCTCTGATTCAGAAATAATTTCTTTGTATTTCCAACTGTCCGCATACTGGGTTTTCACTGTATGGTGTTACCTATGTGTTACCTTTTTGGAATCGGACAGTCGAGTCAGAGCGTGTTATTTGAAAAAGGTAACACATCTTCCACAAGGCGTTGATTTATCAGCGAAATTGGAGGATTGCAAAATGAAGCGTACTGTTAGGCTGACGTCTAAGGTCTTAAATACATACCAACCTAATACCTCAGACCTCATCCTGTGGGATGAGTCCCCAAAAGGGTTTGGAGCGCGGTTTTATGCGAATGGTAAAATCGCTTTTATCGTGCAGCGTCGCATCGGGTCTGGGCGTGGCGCAAAGCAACGCAAAATCACCATCGGGCGTTATCCGGAAGTCAGTCTTGTCCAGGCCCGTAAGATGGCGCTTGATGCCATTGCCAAGATGCAATTCGGCAATGATGTTGTAAAACAGGAACGCGACCGCATCGAAGCGGAGGAAGCGGCAAAAATTGGAGAGCTGACAGTTGCTGAACTCTGCGACCTCTGGCTTGAGACTGATGCTAAACGTTCGCGAATGCGTGGCCCCCGTTTCGGCACGCTGCGCAGTGAAGCCAATCTCAAATACAGTATTTCGCAGGTTGAACGACACATCAAACCGACCGTTGGCCGCATCAAGATCAGCAAGCTGACGAGAAAAGATGTTGAACGTATGCGCGATGACGTCTCGGTCGGTAAAACAGCGGTGGATGTGAAAACAAAGAAACATGGTCGCGCCAGGGTGACCGGTGGCGAAGGAACAGCAGGCAAATCCGTTCGCACCCTTTGCAGTATCTTAAACTATGCCATTCGGGAAGAGCTGCTTGCAGTCAATCCGGCTGCCGGTGTGCGCATACCCTCCTGCCGCAAAATAGAGCGTTATCTGACCAAAGCTGAACAGGCCAGACTTGAAGCCGTGCTGTGCAATATGGAACAGGAAGCAAAATATCAGAAGGGTTGCGCCATCATACGGGTGCTGATGCTGACCGGTTGCCGTCGCAATGAAATTGAATCGCTGAAATGGTCGGAGATCGACTTTGAACGCGGCTTTGTTTCCTTCGGAAAATCGAAAACCGGGGCCAAGGTGATACCTTTTTCCAGTGCTGCGCTTGACATAATCGCCGCGCAGCCCCGTCTGATGAATTGCGATTATGTGTTCCCATCGCTCAAGATAAATGACTGGTATAAGGGTTTGGCTAAAATCTGGGCTGAAGTTAGAAACCGCACCGGCCTCCACGATGTCCGTATTCATGACCTCCGGCATAACTTTGCCAGCATCCTTGCATCAAACGGCGCAAGCCTACCGATGATCGGAGCCATGCTCGGTCACACTCAGGCGGAAACTACGGCACGCTATGCCCATCTGACCAATCACACGCTTTCAGATTTGGCTGAACAGGCTGCGGAATTGCTGAGGGAACGTAGTTCAGAAAAACCGAGCTGAACATAAAAAACCTCCACCTATTGGGTGCGGAGGTTTCGTTATTGGAGTGGACGATATTTTAAGTTACTCGCGTTTGAGACGTGACCAAACCAAATCCGCGCGACCATCATGCTCAAACAAAGCGGCATTCACTGGTGCGGGGAAACATGGGTCGTCTAAAAGGACGCGGATATAAGGTTTTGGGTTCTCGCCTTTAGATTCATCATGCCACGCGACACCAAGATCGCATTGCCCGGTCTTGATAAAAAAATCTGGCGACCCTTTGCCTTTCTTGTCGTCATTAACAACAAAACGTACTTTCCTTGCGATCAGGGTTGTGGAAATAGTCCCCTCGTAGCCGTCATTGACGGGTCGAAACTGTCCGATGGTTGCCATAGGTCTGCTCCTGTTACTGCTGACAAGTTAGGATGATTGCGCTGCTTTGACGGCTTTTTTGAACCCGCTATCGGATGCGATGAAGGCTCGCAGCATGAATGGAATGAGAGCCGGAACGCTCGCTTTTTCGCCGTAGGTTTGTTCATAGATTGCAGCGTAGGTTTTCAGGTCATTGTCTAAGTCCGGCTCTACGCTGATTGTATGTTTGACAGGTGTGGTGTCGGGCAGTTTCCCGATTTTGAGAGATTGGGTCATGGGTCAGCCTTCATAGGGTTGCAGAACAAGATCCTTGTTCACGATGACATTAAGCCGCCACCCAGGACGCACCCGGATCGTGGGTTGAACATTGAGTTGGCGATTGACGATACGTTGGCCGGCTTGATTGAATGTGCGCTGGCCGCCGTCACGGATGGCTTCGATGATGTCGCTATCATTAGAGTCGCGGCCAAGCTCGCTACCCACGGAGAGAACGGTTGACAGTGCAGCGGCTCCAAACAGACGAAGCGTGTGATTGTCCACACGGTCCTTCAACCCTGCAAATCCCGATAGGTCAGTGCCGGGAAGATTTTCCAGAACCAAGGATGTTCCATCCGGCCTGATGATACGACGCCATGTGACCAGTGCACGCGACTGACCGAAGGCTATTACGCTGTCATACTGACCAATGAGGCGCGACCCTTGGGGAATGAGCAAATGTTGTCCTGATGTTGTGTCATAAACATTCTGTATGACCTGAGCGATGATCTGCCCCGGTAAATCCGAATTGAGACCCGTAACCAGACTGGCTGGAATGATCGTCCCCGCCATGACCTGATAAGGAGAGATTGGGGTTTGCAATCGGTTGGGATTGTAAATGTCGCTATCAGCGTCGCGCGTTAAAAATGCCTCTTTCCGATCCTGTCGGTTTTGGTCAAACGGTGTCTGAGATACTGCGCCGCCCTGAGCTTGCGCTTGCAACGGTAGTGCGTTGAATTGGTCAAGGGACGGTGTAAATGGCGGCGTGATTGCTGCCTGCGTTTGACCCGCCCGATTGTTGTCATGCTGCACAAAGAAAAGCGGTGCGCCTAAAGCCGCATCAACAGGCGCGGGTTGGGCAGTGGTTTGCGTTGGCGCGCCTTGATACTGGAATGGATTTTCCTGTGGTGTGTCCAAGGAAGACGGTTGGCCAATAAAGGCAGGGCCAAGATCGCCGGGCAAAGGCGGGCCAAGTTTCGGTTTGATGTCCGAATAGTCTGCGGGCATTGCCGTAATTTGGTCGGGCAATATGTTCCTGCTCGTCTTGAAAAGTTCCGGTGACGAGCCTCCGTTCGATCCGCTGTCATCGCGAAAGGCAATTGCTGCGGCGCTCAAAATGAAAATTCCGGTGACACCGCATATCGCAATGAGCGCTCTGCGGTTGAAACGTCTGACGGGCCTTGGCTTTGCACGAATAACAAGGCGGTCTACCTCTTCCTTGTCCTGATTCATGCGTCATCCTTTGCTGCGCGTGCTCTGCGCGTGCTGTTGGGTTCTTTTCGAATGATACGAACAACGCTCTGGTCTTTTTCACCCAACCTCAATTCCGCCGCACCGAAGAGCCGATCCACGACATAGTAGGAACCGTTGATACGATAATTGACGAGCTGGCTTTGACCGTTGCGTCCGACAACGAAGAGCGGTGGAGCCTCTCCTTGATCCAAACGTGCTGGAAATTGGATGAACACTTTCCGACCATCATCGAAGGCACGCAATGGCCGCCAATGCGGGCGGTCGCCTTTGATCTCATATCGGAAGTTCAATCGATCAACTTGCAAACGCCGTTCTATGGTTTGTGCAGCGTCTTTGGCACGCTTGGAAGACTGAGCGCGTTGCCGCACCAATTCCTCATGCGGATAACGCCACGACACAGCAGCCATATAGGTTTCGCGGAATGATTTCAGTTCCACATGATAGGTTCGCTTGGATGTCGTGATTATCAGATTGGTCGTGAGACTTGGTGCAATTGGCTTAATGAGAATATGCACCTGCTCTTTGTCGCCGATACCCGATACCGTGTCTCCCAATATCCAATTAACGGTATCGCCTGCCGAAACAGACATGAGTTCTTCGCCAGGTTGGAGGGCTATATCCGTTACCTGTTTGGGCGCAGAGTAAACCTGATAAAGTGCTCCAACGGTGTAAGGGTAAATCTGGATGGCGTTTATAAAGCTGTCCTGATCGGGTTCGATCGCAGCGGTCGCATTGGCGCGGTCAATGGCGAGGTCTGGTCGGAGCTTTGGGACGGATGCAACTTTGCGGTCTTCGATTGGCTTTAGCTGTCCGGGTAATGCCAGTGGCTCAATCCGCTCAAGCGGTGCGGTGTCAACGTTTATCTCACTCGGCGAATAGACGGCTTCGATAAAGTCTGCGTCATCGAGTTTGAAGTCGGCTACGGTTTTGGCACCAAGCGTTGTACATGCGCCGAGCGCCGTGGTTAGCGATAAGACTATAAAGTTCTTGTACATGATTATTCTCCTCGGATGAGGTCTTTCGACCAGTTGATGCCGTGGACGTAGATACCGAGCGGGTTCTGATGCAGCGTTTGCTCATCCGTTGGCGTTTTAAGAATGATGGATAGGTTGGCGGTGTAGGTATTGGTGCTCAGCTTCACGCCATCGCGAAAAGCGGTCTCACGCCAGCGCAAATCAAAGCTGTTATCTGAAGACCGAACAACGCTGGCGATTTGAACAGAAACGGAGCGATGCCCAACGTCTTGAAACGGATCATTGTCGCGAGCGTATTCGTTGAGTGTTAGCGCCGCTTGATCGGTCGCGAAGTGATAGGCAGTCGTCCAATTCTGACGCAGAACGATTGGGTCAATCGAGACGGAGCGAACCTTCTTGATAAATTCGGCAAGCTGGTAGCCGATCTGCGCGTCCGTTGGCTTGTATTTGGCGACGCTCGGAGCAACAGCGCGAACCGATCCGTTCTGTTCGAGTTCCACTACATAAGGCGTGATGATGCTCTGAGATGACCGCCAGACAAAGGCAGCGGACATGGCAATAGCAAACAAGAGAGACAGAATAGCGATGATCCGCCAATTCTTGGCTTGAACACGAGCTGATCCGATCCGGTCATCCCAGGTCTGCGCTGCCTTCTGATAAGGTGTTACCGGGGCTTCCGTTCGTCCGTATGCGGTTTGGTTGCGTTTCCACATAAAATTACTCCTCATCTTGTTTCAGTCGCGGGCCGTCTCCTGAACCGCCTCTGTCTCCGTCGCGTAGAGTGGAGGTGGCGGCGAGGCCGGCATCGCGTTGCAATTGGTTGCGGGTGGCTTTCTTGGCCCAATCGGGCTGTCCATTAGTCGGGGTAGCGGAGGACGAACTGGAATCACCGCCGGAGATTTTGCCGCCGGTTGCGCTTATCGCCCCGCGACTTCCAGACTTGAACGATTGTTTGACGGGATCGGTCACTTTGGCAGCGGCGGATTTAGCGGCATTGGCGACCGATCCTGCTCCAGCCTTTGCAACCGCGCTGACACCGGACGCCGCGCCCTTGATGCCGCCTTGACCGGATGCAGCTTTACCCATTGAGTAAGACATGGCTGCGCCGCCTGCCATTGAAGACCCGGCCTTCACCGCACCAACCGCACCGCGCGATGCCGCCGAAGCAGCCGCACCGCCAACGCTTGCTGCTGCGAAGCCTGCCGCACCTGCGCCTACAGCGGTTCCAACTGCCGCGCCTGCACCCAATTGCGGCGCTCCCGAAACGAGGCCCGTTGCTATAGCTGGGCCGAAGATTCCAAGCGCAAGAAGTGCCAATGATGCTAGTATGACAGCGGCGGCGTCCTCCAGTGTAATATTACCCGGTGTGAAGCCAGAAGTGACATTGCCAAAGAGCGTCGATCCGATGCCGACAATTATGGCCAACACCATAAGTTTGATGCCAGAAGAAATGACGTTGCCCAACACCCTTTCAGCAAGGAACGACGTTTTGTTCCAGAGTGCGAATGGCACGAGGACAAATCCAGCTAGTGTCGTCAACTTGAACTCAATGATCGTAACGAAAATCTGTATGGCGAGGAAAAAGAAAGCGAAAAGCGTAATCAGCCAAGCGAGTGCAAGGATCGCAATGGTGACGATGTTGACGAAGAATGCGACGGGACCGGACAAATCGGCAATTTCATCCAGCAATGGATGCGCGGCGGTAAACCCCGTGCTAGCGACAAAGCCAGGACGCAAAAGATCGGCTGCCGTGATCGTACCGCCTGTGGCGTTCAATCCAAGCTGGGCGAAACTTTCAAATATAATATTCGCCAGCAATGGAAACTGGTTCAGGAGCAGAGCGAAGAAACCAATATACAAAACCTTCTTCAAAAACCCGACCACGATATTGTCGAGATTTCCAAAAGCCCAAAACAGTCCTGCAAGCACAATGTCGATGGTAACAAGCGCGGTTGTCAGGAATGCAATATCAGGAGCAAGCAGCCCAAAGCCACTGTCGATATAGGTCGAGAATGTTTGGAGGAATTGATCTATAATACCGAGGTCATTCATGGCCGCTCGCTCCTGAAAGTCTTAGTTGCCGGAATAGGCAGTTGAACCGCCGACAAAGCGCGAATGTCGAACTTTGGCGGCCCGTTCGATCTGCAAGCGACGGGCGCGTTCAAGCGTCTCCGCCCGGAATTGCGATGCGGTCAATTCCTGCAGTTGCATGGTTTGTTTTGCAGAGAGCGCCAAAATCTGATTGCCCGCTTGGGCCGCCGCGAGATTGCCTCCTGCACCTTGGCTTTCGCGCATTAGAGTGTCGAGCACGGAAGTATCTGCGCGCACCGTTTCCGCAATTTTGGATTGCATCAACAGGGCGTCATGCAGAGAAGAACGCGACGTCTTCCAGAGGCTTTCAGCATTTTGAATGATTTGCTGACTTGAGAGGTTCGCGTAATCTTCCGGGTACTTTGTTTTGAAGACTTGATCGGCTTTCTGCACCTCAAACGACATGGCCTTCGCCTGGTCCGTCAAAGTCGATATTTCTTGCAACAGCCTGTTCAAATGCTGGCGGGAGTCAAAATCCAGCTTGGTCAAATCCTTGACCTGATTGACGATCATGTCAGCTTCATTTTGAAGCTGCTGAATCTGATTGTTGACGGTTTGCAGGGTTCGCGCAGCAGTCAGCAAGTTTTGCCCGTAATTGGTCGGGTCAAATACCACCCCACCAAATCCAAAGAAGGCGTGGGCAGGTTGAAGGGGTGCGACCCCCATTAAAACGATCATGAGTATTGAAATTAGTCTTCGGCGCATAGCGCATCTCCTTTCTCTTGTTGGGTGTCTTCAGAAATGAGGTCAGCGGCCCAATTCAGTCCGCGTGCTTCCAGCCAGCGTTCGGCAAACGCGCCGTTCGGATTCGTTGACGCAATCTCGGCGATGGCGTTCAGATCGTCTTTGGAAGATGCACCGCAAAACGCGAGCGCGACTGGTCCCAAGGACAGATCGAATAGGCGGTTGCCGTTTCGGGACTGGAAGTAGTAATCGCGCTTTGGTGTTGATTGCGCGATGATCTCGACCTGCCGGTCATTAAGACCAAACCCTGTATAGGCTTTGCGCTGTTGCGGCTCCAAGGCTCGGTTATTGGGCAGGAAAATACGCGACGGGCACGATTCAATGATTGCAGGAGCAATTTTGCTTGTGGCGATGTCACTGAGAGATTGCGTAGCGAAGACCACAGAGACGTTCTTCTTCCGCAAGACCTTGAGCCATTCGCGGATACGGTCTGCAAACAATGGATCGTCAAGAAAGACCCAAGCTTCATCAAGAATGAGTAGGCTTGGCTTTCCGTCAAACCGATCCTCCAAACGATGAAAGAGATAGGAGAGAACGGGCGGCACTAGAGACTTCTGGTGCATCAACTCTTCCATCTCAAAGCACTGCCAATCATTCGATCCAATGCTTTCGTGGTCAGCATCCAGCAGTGATCCATGCGCGCCTTTTAGCGTGTATGGTTCGATGGCTTGTCGAAGACGATTTGATTGCAACAAGGCACTCAACCCCGTCATGGTGCGTTCAACCTGCGGGGCGCTTGCGAGCGAAGTTAGCGCCGTCCAAATCGCCTCTTTGATGTCAGGTTCAATGGTCAGCCCTTCATGGGCAAGAAGGCCGCACAGCCATTCAAGTGCCCAAGCCCGTTCGGTTTCAGAGTCAATTCGAGCGAGCGGCTGGAAGCACAATCCGTGATCGCCTCCCAATTGGAAGTGCTCTCCGCCAACGCCCAAAGTCGCAGCAGTGGCCGATCCGCCCTTGTCGAATATGAAAATCTGCGCATCCGTATAGCGTCGGAACTGCAAGGCCAGCATCGAGAGCAAAACAGATTTGCCCGCGCCCGTTGGCCCGACAATCAAAGTATGTCCGACATCACCTTGATGGAGCACTACACGGAATGGCGTTTGCGAGGCGGTCGTCGCATAAAGAAGCGGTGGCCCTTGAAGGTGCTTGTTCTGAGCTGGACCCGCCCATACAGCCGATAGCGGCATCATGTGCGCGAGATTGAGCGTGTGGACGATGGGTTGGCGAACATTTGCGTAGGCGTGACCGGGAATCGTCCCGAGCCAGGCATCAATCGCGTTGACTGTTTCCTTGATGGTCACATAGCCCCGACCATTCACAATCCGCTCAACTTCGCGGATCATATCATCTGCAACGGTCGCAGATGGCGACTGAACGACAATGGCTGTGGTCAGATACCCAAATCCAACGTGATCTGCGCCAAGGGTTTGCAGGGCTGCGTCCGCATCTGCGGCTTTATTGTCCGCATCGGTATCAACCAAAGGCGAGGCTTCATTCGTCATCATCTCGCGCAGAAGCGACATGATGGATTTTCTTTTGGCGAACCATTGCCGCCGATAACGGGTCAAGACTTTGGTGGCCGCAAGCTTGTCCATAGGTAGGTAGCGCGTCACCCAACGGTACGAAAAGCCGAGATTGTTGAGATCATCCAAGAGACCGGGTTCGGTCATGGGTGGAAAACCCTGAATGGTGACGACGCGCAAATGCTGGTCATCCAAAACGGGTTCAAGGCCCCCTATTAAAGACGCACCGCCTAGAACGGCATCCAGATAGCATGGGGATTGTGGCGCTTTGACAGGATGACGACGACCCGACACACAGTGTTGGAGATACGTCAAAGTTTGTTCGTCGGTCAGAAACCTCGCATCTGGAAAGATGGTTTCAAAAAGAGAAAGGGCTTTGTCCGTCTCTTGCAGGAACCGGGCAAGATAGTCGCCCGCTCCGATTTGCTCTTCATCATCTGGGCGTTCAATTAGGGCCTCTTCAATTTTCCCAACGGAGTCTGCGGGAGGCAGATATGAAAAGGTGAGATAAAAACGGCTTTCAAAGAGTAAGTCACTTGCATGTCTGCCTTCGAAAAGTGAGCGGCGTTCTTCATCAATGATCCATGCAACCTTATCGCGCCATTCGCTTGTCGGATACTCAAGTGCTGGGGCGCGGGACGCCTCAAAGTAAATCGCCCAAGATGAGCCAAAACGTTTGAGGGCATTGTTGATCCGGGCACAAATCGAGACCAGCTCTTCCCCTGTGGAACTGTCCAAATCTGGACCGCGAAACTCAGCGGTGCGTTGAAAACTTCCATCCTTATTCAAAACTACGCCGGGCGCGATGAGGCAGGCCCACGGCAGATAGTCGGCAAGGCACTGTGGAGCAGCTTGATATTCAGAGAGATTCATCATGCGAGATACCCCTTGTGACGAACATGGCGGATCAGGACTTCGACGAATTGGTAATCGCGCTTGGCTGCAAAAACGCAGGCGCTATGCGCGACCACCCAATAGAGGATGCCGAAGTGCCAAAGGTGGAGACCAAGCCCTATGGCAGCGGCAATGGTTCCATTCATGATGGTTGCGGCACGAGGTGCACCACCCATGAGAATAGGTTCGGTCAAGGAGCGATGGACCGGGATGGAGAAGCCGCTAATGTCTCTTTGGAGGCTCATTAGATGACGGCCCCGCCGCCGAAGGAAAAGAAGGACAGGAAGAAGCTGGTGGCGGTGAACGCAATCGACAGCCCAAAGACGATCTTCAACAGATTGCGCATGCCGCTGCCCATATCGCCGAAGGCAATGCCAAGCCCGGTAACAACGATGGCAATAACGCCGATCCCTTTTGCAACATCACCCTCAATGGACGTGACGATTTGCTGGATTGGCCCCTCCCAGGGCATTCCCGAACCCGCTGCGAAAGCTTGTCCTGAGAACAGGAGAAACACTAAAAACGTAAACGCGATGTAGTGAAGAGATCGGATGGTATCGTAGGTGCGAGACATAGCTAGGCTCCGTTGTTTGATGATGATTGAAGAGAGAGAATGTTTGTTGGGGCGTCAGCGACATCGCATGTGGCGTAGCCTTGCCCGTTGTCCTCGATGCCGGTGACATGTCGGATGGACTCAATGCGCCGCGCATTCCCGCGCCCTGAAATGAAGACCACGAGGTCAATGGCTTGTGCGATCAGTTTGCGCGGTATGTTGGCCGCGACTTCTCCGACCAATTGTTCAAGGCGATAAAGTCCGCCAATGGCGTCATTAGCGTGAATGGTGCTGATCCCGCCCGGATGCCCCGTATTCCATGCCTTCAGCATATCTAAGGCTTCTGGACCCCGCACTTCGCCAACCACGATCCGGTCTGGTCGCAGCCGCAAGGTCGATTTCACAAGATCGGCCATCGAAACATGCGGAAGGCGCGTGCGCAGGGCGACTTGATCTGGCGTCGCACATTGCAATTCTCGGGTGTCTTCGATGATAAGAACGCGGTCGCCGGTTTCTGCAACCTCATTCAACAAGGCATTGGCTAGTGTTGTTTTGCCTGAGCCTGTGCCACCAACGATTAGGACATTCTTTCGCTCGCGCACGGCGGTTTGAAGGTGATGAAGTTGAACCGCCGAAAGCGTTTTCGCGCTCACATAATCATCGAGCGAGAAAATCTTCGCGGCGGCTTTGCGGATTGAGAAGCAAGGCGCGGTGGTCACAGGAGGCAGGACGCCCTCGAACCGCTCGCCTGCGCCGGGTAGTTCTGCGCTCACAATTGGTGTTGTTGCTGTAACCTCAGCTCCAATATGACTGGCAACCAACCGTATGATCCGTTCGCCCTTTTCGGGAGACAAACGGGTCTCAGTGCATTGACGACCTGTTCCGTGGCGGTCGAGCCAAAGCCATCCATCGGGATTGACCATAATCTCCACAACAGCAGGATCGGCTAGAGCGGTTTGAATGGTCTCGCCCATTGCCGTTTTGAGCATAGATTGGGTGCGCAGAAGAGATTCTTGATTACGCTGTGGCATCGGCATCCTCCGTTTTTGCAGGACGCTCCGGCCTTGACTCATGCAGGCGAGCTAACTCATCTTCGGTGAAAAATTTAGAGTCATCCGCAAGCTGATCTTCCATCCTGTTGAACAGAATGGGTTCGCCGTCTTGGAGTATGGATTGCAAGCTGTTCAAATAGGTTTCGAAGCGCGCATGACCTTCGGCTTGTGCGGCTTTCCGGTCTGCTTCCGACACCTGCGGAATGACGGTAAGAAAATAACGAACGAATAAGGCAAACGCTTCTGCTGCAATGATCTGCTTACGCTCTAGCCCTTCGATCTGACGAGACAGCCGGTCGAGACGCCGGATGAGCGCAGCATCGCGTTTATCATCGTGCTCATGGCTGAAGAACACAGCCAATGCTTGATTTACGATGTCGGATTCCGTGCGTCCCGGTTTGAGTTTCGCGGCCTGTAGGTGAGCGAATACCGAGGGCTTCAAATAAGGGTGTATGCGGGGGTTTGATGACGCCATGCTTAGAAATCCAACAGGTCAAAATCGGGCGTGCCGCGATCCAGCCCATAAGTTTTGTTTGCGATGGTGGCGCGGCGTGCGAGACCGGCTGCGCGTTTCGCAGCAACTTCGTCAGCGTCATCTGGCTCGATGGTTTGATCGTGCTCGGCAGGTTTGTTTGTTTCTTGCTGTGGAGTGTCGATTTCGCGCTTGAGGTCTTTGCCGCCATCATTCCCGCTGGCAGTGGCTTCATCCAATTTGCCAAACAAGCGATCATCGACGGCTCGGGTATCTTGACCCCAATCATCCAGGCGGGAGGGAGGACGGTCGCCGTATGGATGATCGGGGCCTGTCAGCGCGGGTGGGGATAAAACGCGGCTGACAAAATTTTGGTCCTCAAAGTAGCGCAGCTTCTTTGCGCGGACTGGCGAAGAACCAGAGACAAGAATGATCTCATCATCTGGCGGGAGTTGCATGATCTCACCGGGGGTTAGGAGTTGTCGGGCGGACTCTTGACGCGAGACCATGACGTGACCGAGCCACGGAGCCAGCCTGTGGCCTGCATAGTTACGCATCGCGCGCATCTCGGTCATTGATCCGAGGGCATCGGAAATACGTTTGGCTGTTCGTTCGTCATTGGTCGCAAAGGCGACGCGCACATGACAGTTATCGAGAATGGAATTGTTCGGACCGTAGGCTTTCTCAATCTGATTGAGCGATTGCGCAATCAAGAAGGCCCGCAACCCATACCCCGCCATGAAAGCGAGCGCGCTTTCAAAAAAGTCGAGCCGTCCAAGTGCTGGAAACTCGTCAAGCATCAGCAAGACGCGGCGGCGCTTCTCTGTGGCAGCGTCATCATCCAGCTTTTCTGTTAGGCGACGGCCAATCTGATTGAGGATTAGTCGGACAAGCGGCTTGGTGCGTGATATGTCAGAGGGCGGAACAACCAGATAAAGTGAGATTGGCTTTTCGCCTTCGATCAGGTCGGCAATACGCCAATCGCAGGAAGAGGTCACCTCGGCCACCGTTGGATCACGGTAAAGCCCCAAGAAACTCATCGCCGTTGACAGGACGCCTGAGCGCTCATTTTCAGACTTGTTCAAGAGTTCACGCGCTGCTTGCGCGACAACTGGATGAGTTTGGGGATCGTCCCCTTTGGGGCCGAGGTGGTTGGTACTCATCATCACCCATAAAGTGCGCTCAAATGAGCGGCTGGGATCAGACAAGAAACTGGCGACGCGGGCGAGCGTCTTTTCTTTCTCTGCATAGAGAACGTGAAGGATCGCGCCGACTAGAAGAGCATGTCCGGTTTTTTCCCAATGGTTTCGGCGTTCCAATGCGCCTTCGGGATCGACCAGAATGTCAGCAATGTTCTGGACATCGCGGACTTCGTTACGGCCTTTGCGTACCTCCAGAAGCGGATTGTATTTTGCGCTGAGAGGATCGGTTGGATTGAATAGAAGGCAATGAGAGAAGGCCGAGCGCCAGCCTGCCGTCAATTGCCAGTTCTCACCTTTGATGTCGTGAATGACAGCGCTTTCACCCCAGCTCAAAAGCGTTGGCACGACAAGACCTACACCCTTGCCCGAACGTGTGGGCGCAAATGCCATAATATGTTCTGGTCCAGCATGGCGAATGTAAGTGTTTTTCAGCTTGCCGAGGAACACACCTGTTTTGGTGAGCAAGCCAGCGCGTTTCATCGTGCGCTTTGTGGCCCACTCCGACGACCCAAAGGTTGTTAGCTTTTTGGCTCGGCGTCCACGCCAAACAGACAGCAAAGCCGCGATAACAATGCTAGCGAAGGTGGCGCCAACAACAATCCTACCGCCTGTTCTGAAAATCTCTGGCGCATAAGCGTGAAAGGCATACCACCATTCAAAGAGACGCCACGGATAGTAGACTGGTGTATCGAGGACATAGAACCATGCCGTTCCAAGATACGGGTCATAGCTGAACTGCGCGGCCACCCATTGCGTCGCAAGCCAGATGCCACCCGCGATAGTGGCAAGCACTGAAAGTATGTGACCGTATAATATGCCCTGTGGCGACATGGACTGACCTCTATTTCGATGAGGTCAGGATGAGCCAAGATCAAGCGTTCCGTATAGTGAGGAAAGCGGGTAGAAATCTGAATGAAATCAGTGGGTTTGGTCTGAATTACAGGCAGGCGGGATATACAGAGTGCTGGTGTGATCTATGGAAAGTCTGATGGTACGGAATTGTGAAACCTGAGGTAAAAATCTGAGGTTTTCTGGAGATCATGTCGCCAGATTGGTTTTGACAGCTTATCTTTTGGCTCGTCTTTTCCTGCGAATCTCTTCTGTAAGAGACTTGCGCACGAAAATATCATAAGTGATATGAAATCACGTTATCACTCGAGAAAATATCATATGTGATAGTTTTTTCATAAACACTCTTGAAATCTTATCGCTAAATTAATATCATAAGTGATATGAAAAATGATAAAACATACTAAAAGCTATCACAGGTGATATGATGAAGCTTTCCAAATTTGTACCAGAGGATGAAATTCTCAAAGAGTTTGCAAAGCGTCTTGCAAGGATACGCAAGGCGCAAGGCTATTCTCAAACCGAGTTTGCGAAGGAAGCCGGCATCGGCGTTGCCACACTGCGCCGCATCGAAGGTGGCCAGGACAGCCAATTTGAAACATGGCTGAAAATTCTCAAAGCCTTGAACCGGGTGGCGGCCCTTGATGCGCTCTTGCCGGAAACATTCAATTCTCCAATGGCGGAAGCTCTCGCTGGAAAATCTCGAAAACGCAAAAAGCCATCTCCCTCCTTTGGCATCGTATGGGGAGATGAAGCCCAATGAGTACAGCGACTGTCAAACTATGGGGCACGACCATCGGATATATTTCAATGGATTATGGTGAACGCTATGCCCGATTTGAATATGATCCTGCATTTGTGGACTTCGGCATAGAGCCAGCTCCACTGCACATGCCTGTTCGCAAGGGTCATATTTATCAATTTGAAGGACTGCACCCCAGATCATTTCACGGACTGCCCGGTATGATCGCCGACAGTCTGCCCGACAAATACGGCAACAAACTTATTGATGTCTGGCTCAACCAGACCGGAAGAGACAGAACGGCGTTCAACGCCGTTGATCGCCTTTGTTACACTGGTACACGCGGCATGGGCGCGCTGGAATTTGAGCCTGTCATTGAAACCGAAGCAACAAAAGACAAGCGCCTTGAAATCCGTGATCTCATCAATCTCGCATCAATGGCCTTTGCAGACAGAGAAACACTCAACACTAAACTTATACCGGGTAAGGAAGAAACCGCTTTACTGGATATTCTCAGTGTCGGGACATCTGCGGGCGGCGCTCGGGCGAAAGCTGTCATTGCCTACAACCCGGAGACAACAGAAGTTCGATCAGGGCAGTTAGACCTGCCACCCGACTTTGAACATTGGCTGATTAAGTTTGACGGCGTTGCTTTCAGTGGAGACTGGGGCGTGGCTGACCCGTCCGGCTATGGCCTTCTGGAATATAGCTATCATCTTATGGCGAAAGCCTGCGGCATCGACATGATGGAAAGCCGCCTGTTCAGTGAGAATGGCCGCAATCATTTCATGACAAGGCGGTTTGATCGCGATGAACAGGGCAGCAAGAAATTTGTTCAGACGTTCGCCGCTGTTGCGCATTTTGATTATTATGAAAGTGGCTCTTATTCCTATGAACAGCTCTTCACAACGATGCGTGAGTTGGACATGCCGCAAAGTGCGATTGAAGAGCAGTTTCGCCGTGTGGTTTTCAATGTGGTCGGATGCAATCAGGATGACCATGTAAAAAACTTTGGTTTCATGATGGACCGACAAGGCAATTGGGACATCACTCCTGCCTATGATCTTTGTCATGCCGAAGGCAGTGATTTCACAAGGTTCCACCAATTGAGTATCAACAGCAAAACAAGCGACTTCACCGTCGAAGACTTGAAACATCTCGCTAAGTTTGCGCGGTTGCCGCGCAATCGCGAAAAAATTGTTCTTGAACAGACCGTTGATGCGTTCTCAACATGGCATCAAACAGCAAAAGAGCTTGATATACCCAAGACGTTGCAGGAACACATCTTGCGCACCCTTCGCCTGTCCTGGTCATAGGCTTCATAAAACCCAGCTATCGGGCAGGCGGGGCAGACTTCTAACAAGTTTATGTGGTTGAACCATAAACTTCCCAAAAGTCATTGTCGCACTGATGGTCACTCTTATCATTCAATTCCGCGTCCGCGTGTGAGCGTCCAAGAAATCTGCCGTCCCCGGATCATCCCGCTAATCTGTTTGCCGATGTTGCGGTCCATCACCTCCCGCCATGGCACGAGGGAAAAGTCCTTGGCCCTTTCAATCACCGCATAACGTCCGCTCGCCCGGTCGATCCGCTCTACGTACTGACCGCTGATCCGGCCTGATTGCGCGGCGTAGGTGAAAGGTTTGCCAAGTTTCTGCGCAAGGGTTTTGGCCGCGTCCTCAAGGTCACGCCGTTCCAATGTGGCGAGCACTTTGTCGTCAATCTTTTGGCCCGCCTCTTTCAAAATGCCTTGGCGCTGGAGAAAGGCGCGCCGTGCAGCCCGTGCCTCTTCAATCTCGCTGCCAAACCCGCGCGTCTGCGACGTGTCCGCATGGTCGCGCAAATGTTCGTCCAGCCAGGTCGCGCCAATGGCGTTGCGCATGGCAGGCAGATTAAGGCGCGAAGCCATTTCAAGCTGAACGGGTTTGCGGCGCGTCGTCTCAAATTCATACGCGGCGGCCTTGTCGAGAAAATCCGGTGGAATGCGCCATGCGCCATCGGTGTTTCTGGCAACCGACACGCCCGCCTTGCGCATGGCTTCCAAGCGGCGGACATGCGCCTTGATAAATTCGGGATTGGTGCGCGGGGCTTCCTCAAGATGGCGGGTGGGGCTGTAAATCCCGCCATGCTTGCCCGCGATCTCATGGATGGTGCGATCTGACGGACGCTCGGTGTGAGACGCGGGATGCGCTGTCACAATCATACCCTTTTCAAATCCGGTCAGTCGGTCGCTTGGCCCGATGTTCACATAGGCAACTTTGCCGTCCGTGGCGTCGATCACCACATAGGCTTGGTCGCGCACATCGTCCGCGACGCCTTGCGCGATTATTTTGCCTGTCAGGGCTTTGGCATTTGGGTCACCCGGATCAAACAGGCTGGCGCTGGTCATCAAGCGGTCATGGCCCGTCTCATTCATGGCCCTGTGCATGGCTTTGATGATGTCGCCGCGTTCGCCCATGCGTTTGAGCGCATCCGCCGCATTCGGATCAATTCGCCATTCTGACCCGCCCAAAGGTTCGGCCAACCCCAATTTGGCAAGCTGCCCCATGCGCGCTTTTTCAAGCTGGCGCTGCCAGACCTGCCCGCTGGGAACGGGCTTGGCGAGATCGAGCGTTCCGTCTCGCGACCGCCGCAACAAGCCTCGGTCAAGATCGGTGAGGCGTTCGACCTGCACCATGCGCTGCATCCGCTGGCGGTGTTCCAGCTCGCTCACTGGCCCAAGTTCAAGCGAGACAAGCTCTTGGGCACGTTCGCGCAGCCCGCGTGAAATATAATCGCGAGGGATTACGAGGTCTTTGCCATCTTCGCGTTCGCCGCGCATGACGATATGCACATGCGGCTGGCCGGTATCATAATGGTTGGCCGCCACCCATTCGAGGCGCGTTTCCAAATCCTTTTCCATCTGTCCCATAAGATCCCGCGTGAAGGCTTTCAGATCGTTCATCTGGTCGGCATCTTCTGGCGAGACGATAAAGCGAAAATGGTGACGGTCATCTTCCGCTCGCGCGATCAAATCCTCCGCATCCAAATCACGGCTCGCATCGGTGTAAAGTTGGGCCTCGCGTCCTTCTTCACCCGCTCCGTCACGTTCAATGTAATTCAAGTGGCGACGCAAAGGCGCTGTGCCATGCACGGTCATCTTATGAATGGAGGCTTTGACCACCACCCGGCGATGATAGTGGCGGGCCGCGCTGCGCTGCGCTCGTCCGCTGCTGCCCCGACCCGATCCGCTGGCGCGTGAGATGCGACGCGCGCCTTTGCCGACTTTCTTGAAGAATGACTTCATCCGCGTGTGACCAGACGCCGATCGGATACGTCCCAGCTTCACCTCAAAGGGCGGTTCTGATCCTCCCTTGCTCATGCGGGGTTCCGTGACGTTGCGGGATTTTCCGGGTAAGGAGCGCCCCCCAAAACCGCAGTGATACCGGGCCTTTCCGCAAAAACCGAAGCGCCCCCACATAAGCGCATGGCGCTCCCAAAAAAGATGTGCAGACAAGGGAATAGCCCCAAAGGGGCGCTTCTCGCTTTTATCTTGCCATCCGCGCCTTCTCCCCGCGCCCTGCCATCTCCCAATTCTTCCGAGCGCGCCGATTGTCCCAAATAGTGGACAACACCGAGGATGTTGTCTCTCAACTGGTCCAAAATATCGACTGTCCCAAGAGTTCTGCACATGGGGGGATACAAGGAAATACTGATTATCAGATAGCGTGATACAGCCTGACCAACTTGGCATGTTCCGCCCAAATGCGTCCTGCGCCTGGGCTTTGATGACAGGACGATTTGGGGCTGTCACACGCCCATTTTCTGAGCATATTTCATCTCCCGCTGCTGCCCAAACCGTTTTGAGAAGTGGCACATGGGCAGGCAAATAATCCCGTGTCGCGGCCATGTTTCGCGCTTTTTCTGGCGCAAATGCTGCGACCATCACATCCCGTTTCACGGTCCTGTTGGGGGTTAAACGATACCATCCAATGGGTACGCTTTCGCTCTTATTGTAGAAGATATAGGGCGTTGCGGGTTTGAAAATATCGGCCAGAGCAAAGACACAAACCAGTCCGGCAATGGCTCCAATGATGCGCGATTTCATGTCAAATCTCCTGCGAAAGATGCGGCTTGGAGAGGCGAAAATTCATGGGGGGCGAGGCTGACAGCGAGGCGGTTATGTAAGTGCCGCCAATAGGCATCCGTCACTTGGGACAGTCCGCCTGCGCCCTGTTCGAGCATGTCCAGAACCCCAAGCGCCCGCTGGGTTCGGGTTGTCCCGCGTGTGGCGAGTAAGATGTCTGCACCGGGCATCACGCCGGGAACTGTCGCCAGTGCGCCGCTCTCAACACTGCGCAAAACGTATAATCGCCAGTCCTGTGTTCCGAACCGATTGGCCCGCCAGCGGATATATCCAAAGACCGAACCGGGCGCGAAAGCCACCAATTTGCGCCGCCAGTCCAGCCTTGCTTCGATAGTTGGTATGCCAAATCGCAGGCGGTGATTGATGCGGTTCTTGCGATAGACGATCTGGACGGCGGTAAGATTACGCCTCTGCGTCATCGTCTTTGTCCTGATCGAAAGACGGGCCATGGCCGCAATCGCGGCTGCGCGACCAGCCTTCCAAATCCTTGATATGGTAGATCACCTTGCCGCCATGTTTGCGCCAATGCGGGCCTTCTTCCCGCCATCTCATATTGTTTAAGGTGCGTTCTTCGAGCCGTAGATATTTGGCGGCTTCGGCTGCTGTGAGATATGGACTTTCTATTGATTGTGACATGGCATAAACCCCCACGCATTGAGTTAATCGACGCGAAATTGCGACGCTGCGGGGTAAATTGAGCCGGAATTACGGGGATTTATGAAGACACAAAAACACAACGTTGGGTTTTCGTGACGCAATATTAAACCTGATATTAAAGGTTTTTCTTGGTCAAAAACGACTTGTAATCACCACTAATCAGGCGATCTGCGCGGGCAAGCGTGCGTTTTATCTGCGCTTTCAAGGCACGGTCATTGACACCCCAATCAGCGTCCACACGTGCCTTGCCGACAATCGCTTCTGCTATGTCTCTTAGATCACCCTTGGGGCGTTCAAAACCGTTTTGGATGTCGAAAGCAGTCAGAGCATTGATGAGTGAATTGGAATTATGTCGTCGCCCGATCAAGGAAAGCTGGCCGTTATTGGAGCGGTAAAGTGAGAGAAGCTGCGCGGCAGTATCAAGCCGTCTGCGCATATATCGAGCATTATCAATGCGAATACCGATCTCAGCATTCTCGCCAGGAGGCAGGTCCGTATCGCAATACAATTGAATCCAGAAGCGGTGTCCATTGAGAACGATGTGGCGAACACCGTCTGCCGTGTCGAGGATGATACGCCGCGTATTCAAGGCGGACAGAATGATTGTTTCTTCCTGTCTGGGAAGGTTCGCTTGACTGTTGCCAATCTCGGTAAGGCGCACGCGAACCGCCCCTGCCAGCAGTCGTGGAGACCAGAAAACATTGGCGTCGATTGCTGGTTTTTCAGGGTCGGCGAAGGTGAGTAATCCCCATTTTTCTGCCTTGGGAATGGATTGTGTCAGCCGCAGAAAAGATGCGCCACTTGAGAGAATGAATGGCGATGGCAGAATGTCGGATGCACGCAAACAGTCACGCTGATACTCAGCGTTTCGCCTCAGAAATTCCCATGCCCAGGCTGCGTTGGGCATGCGTTCTGGTAAAGTATGTTCACTTGCACCACCCATAACCCTTATACTTTGCAGTAAAGTAGTAAATAAATAAAAATCGCCTACAAATAAGTGATTGATGTGAATTGAATATTAATAATTCTCTGCCCGGTAGAGGTCCGGGCAGAGATTATCCTGTTTAATCTTGCGGGTTCCAGAGGATCGCAAACTCTTCGCCATCGGTATCATTGACCCGTCCGAGATTTGCATAAACCTTGCGCGGTCCGATCATTGGATGGGCAAGTGTGAGTGAGATATATTCCTTACCGCTTGCTTTTCCGACGCGTGTCCAGCCGCCTCCAATCTCGCCGTGGTTTCCTGCATAGATGCGAAAGTCAGGCTGTTTGTCGTGCGTTTTTGCTTCATTCGGAGCAATCCGAACACGGGTGTTAAGACCCATAGCGAGAACGCCTTCAAAGTTTCCGTCTTCATTTTGTGATACATATCCAAGTGCTTGTGCCATTGTTTCAGTCTCCATTTATTGTGTCGCCAGGAGCCAATCCCCCGGCTGACGCCGCCCGTAAAAACAGGGGACAGACGGACTTGAACCCTTTCGGGGCGCAGGCTTGCCGGAGCACTCGGTAGCCGGTCTTTTTTGCTGCGCGAGGAGGCGTGGCACACGCCGGGGAAAAAAGATCGGCGGACGAGTTTCCAGTCCGGCGGCTTCCTGTTTAGGGCTTCAAAGGTGTCTGTTCGGGGTATTGGCCCCGTTGCGCATCACCCTGATCTGGAGATATCAATCGGCACAGGTCACAGGATTAGGTTATCGAAATCACGGAAACTATAGCAGTTCCCGCTTCTTGGATTTTTTATCCGCCTTGCTCGGATTGACGTTGAGCACCACGACCAAACACTGAATTAAACAGCAAACAAACAGGGGAACCGATGAGATGGCTTGGACACCGTTGCGGAATGAGCGGCAAAAAATGACTCCGCCACGCCCTTTTTGGGAGCGCAGCGGAGGAGATCGCTGGTGGACGACCTCAAAAGCAGTCTGGCGAGTGCGGAGACGATGACCGCCAGACCGCAAAGATAAACTCTCAAGCGGCTTTCGCTTCTTCGGCAAGGGTCATCATTTCAGCGACCTCACTGTCCAGCTTGGCGGGTAAGCATCCTTCAACGTCCAGATAATGCCGTGCTGGAATTTGCATCCAGCGTGGTCGCCAGTCGGGCAAAGCCTTCTTAACACCATGCCCCGCCATGCGATTGCGGATAATCTCTTTTTGTGATTTTCCAGTATCTGTCAGAACGCCATCAGCGCAGGGTTTTCCGGCAATATCTTTCACCAGCGCATTGATGACTTTCTTGTCGCGCAACAGGTCAAAGAATGCGTCATCAGGTTGCCAGAGCGCATCCATCTTAACCGGAATGGCATAAGTTAGGGCTTCTACAGAACGGCTTCCTGTGGCAAGGCTCATGCCCATTGCCAAAGTCAGGGTCCGCATGACGGTTGCGTCATCGACCTGTATCAAGGTTGAAAACACAGTGATTACGTCATCGCTGGTGAGACGTTTCGCAGAGCCGTTTTCATGGCTTGGCAAAGACAGGTCCAGAAGCGCATAAACCTCTGCACGTTCCTTCTCAAAACGGATTGAACCCGCACTTGTTGCAACGCTTTCGCTGGTTGTTTCTTTGCGAGAGGTCGTTTTTTGCGCATCAATCCACCAATTGTCCGCACTTGTCAGCATATGGGCAACCGCCAGACGCAAGGCGACTGCGGGATGGTCAATCAGGCTGGCGCGAATAGCGGCATGGCGATGTAAGCTGACATATTCGGCAAGTGGGCCAGATAATTCCGGCTTGGCCTGTGGTTTAGCTTTCTCGTCATCATTCCCGCCCAAAATGGCCTCAATCTTCTTGATGTCAGTATTGGAAAGATACCCTTGATGAATCTCAACACTGCCATCATGGCCAGTGGTGATAAACACTTTGCCGACTTGCTCTTGGCTACGCTCGCCATATTCCCATCGCAAGAAATGCTCGCCGCGTTCCAGCAGGACAACATCGGACCAGCCTTGGGTTTTCAATTCCTCAACGCGCTCGGCAATCGCCGTATTTTGATGCTCCCAAAATAAATCGGGGTCTTGAAAATATCCAGTCTCGCCAAAAAGGTCGGTGATGATGGTGCCGGAATAGCTGTCGATGTCAAAAAGCGCGGCATCGGTTTTAATCCGTGCGCCGCCTGTCAGCCACGCTTTTAGCTGCTCGCCTTGCGGTGCGTAATCATCGCCGTGATAAAGTTTCAACCAGTCGGCCTGCTGGTCGGCGGTCGCCAAGGTCAGCGCCCGCAATGTATCGCTACCGATGTTGTCGCTTTCATAAAGCGCGATGATTTCAGGTTTAAGCGCCGCCAGTGCGAGGGTCTGCGTCACTGAAAGCAAACTAACTCCAAAACTTTCAGCAATATCTGTCGGGGTCTGCCCGCTATCAGCCAGCGCCTTGAACGCTGCAAAACGCTCTGTTGCCGTAGCGGGCAGTCGCGCCACATTCTCCAAGAGCGAGGCTTCGCGGGCGGCTTTCACATTGCCACTTTCCATAATCAGGCAAGGCGCTTTCACGGCTTTGCCGGTTTCCTTTGCTTTCTTTTTGAGCGCAAAGAAGCGGCGGCGTCCGGCGATAATACCCCATCCTATTCCTTCCTGACGCACAAGCAAGGATTGATGAACGCCGCTTTTGAAGATGCTCGGATAAATATCGTCAATCTCCGGCGGTTGTTTGCCGTGGCGCATATTCAGCTTGCTGACGTGCATATCGGCAATGGGCAAAAAGCAGGTTTGTTGTTTTGGGTTGTTCACTGATTTTGACATGGTTATGTCTCCTTTGTGGTTGGGGTGATGAGGTCGAGCAAGTCGATTTGCGCACGGCCGACCTCATCAAACAGGCCGTGGTCACAAGATTTCTGAATGGCGGTCGGGTTCCGCTTCGGGCGCATGGGCTGCTCTGCCAGCACTGCGAGCCGGTCAGCGAGCGTGATGGGGCGAACGCCATCAACCAGAATTTGTTCGCCTTGTTCGGTGGCCTCTGTTGAGCGGGTCATCGGACGGTCACGTCCTGCATAAGAAAGACGTAAGCCCGCCTCGCAGCGTCTTCACTTTCAAAAAGCTGGTAACAGCCAGTTATGAGGATTGCCCATCGGCCTATGTCTGAGGGGGCAAGGCTGGTGCGCTCGACTTCTTCCGCGTCTATTTGGAATGGTTGGGAAACACTCATGCCGCAACCTCCATGATGGGGGCTGCGGGTGTTGTGTCGGTTTCAAAAGCCAGAATGAAATCGGCGGCTTTGCTGGCGAGGGATGCAGCTTTGAAGATTGCCCGCTTGTCATTACGCAGCACGGTCAGCCAATCTGCGATATAGTCCGCATGGCGTACGGTTGGGATAATGTTTTGGGCAGCGCAAACAAAGGCGCTCGCCATTTCTGCGACAAGTTCCTCACGGGCATAATCCTTTGTGCCTTTGCTGGTGGTCAGGCTCCGGTCAAGGCGTGATGTGTGTCCCGTCCAGTGGCCAAGCTCGTGAAAGCAGGTTCGGTAATAATTTATCTGGTCGCGGAAAGCCGGTTGCGGCGGCACCTGAATAAAATCTTCGCTTGGCACGAAAAAAGCCCTGTCGCCGCCAATCCTAAAATCGGCTCCGGTAGCTTGAATAAGCTGTTCAGCGTGGGGGATGATTTCCCGTTCCGGCAAAGGTTGCGGGTTAGCTAAAAATTCATCGGGCAAGCCTTCGCACTGGTCGGCGTTAAACACGGTGTAGCGTTTCAAAAAGCCCACGCGCTGCGGGTCGTCTCCTGTTTGCTGCGCCTTTTCTGCCTCGGCTTTGGGTATGAATGTATCGGCGTAACAAATGGCGGTGCCGCGTTCACCTTTTCTGACGCATCCGCCTAGCGACAAGGCTTGTTTGAAGGTGAGCCAGTGTTGGGTAGTTCTTGCGGTTTCGATAGCCGCGCCCCACAGCAACAAGATGTTGATGCCGGAATAGGTGTTGCCGGTGGCGGCATTTTTCGGGAGTCCCATCGGGGTCTTGATATGGTCGCGTCCCCAAGGCTGGACCCAAGGCACTGCGCCAGCCTCAAGCTGTGCAATAATCTTGTCTGTAACGTCTTGGTATAGGTCGCGGCGCGGTGTGCTGCTGCATTTGCCTCTTGCGCTTTGGTCGCGGTTCTTGGTGGCCATGTCTCGTCTCCTGTTCTGCCCCCGTCACCAGTTTCCCCCGGCGGGAGGGGGTGGGCGGCAGGAACGCCGCGCAGGCGTGGGGCATCAGGGCCAAGGCAGCTTGCTGCCGGTGGGCAAGTTTCTTGGTAGGAGACCTTTGACGACTTATACGGATGAATAGCCAAGATGCTTGCGCATGGGCCGCCCCGCGCCAGCGTGGCTGACGCCCACACCCGACCGCCTAGGGAAACCTCAAAAAAGTCGCGCGTCAGCGCGTCTGCTGATTAGATACGACAAGGACCGCGCAAGCCGAGGCGTAGCCGAGGGAAGGATCGTCACCGGATGGCCAAGACCCGTTTACGGGGCTTGGGGAGGCGTTTGAAACGCCGAGTAGAGCCCGGTCGCGGCCTGCCGCGATGCGCCCAGATAATAAATCGGGTATTATTGGGTATTTGGGGGTATTTCCCTGCCCCCAATACTACTGGAAACAATCTTTTTCCCTCTCATAAGCACAAACCATCAGTCTGCTTATTATTTCAAAATACATATCTTCTATTCAACGGATAAGTATTCACAGATGAATTGTTTAAACAAAAGCAATTCAAACTTGTAGCTTGGCTAATTTTCCCGTATTTTCTCACGAATCCTTTTAGAGGTGATTCATGACAACCGACATCATGACGATCCGCGAAGTCGCTGAGTATCTCAAGATCGCGGAGAAGACAGCTTATCGCCTTGCGGCAGAAGGCGAATTGCCAGGGTTCAAAGTGGGCGGAAGCTGGCGTTTCCGGCAGGCGGACATTGATAAATGGATAGACGAAGGAGCGAAAAAACATGACGACTGAGTATCACGCAAAACTGTTTGCGCATGAGCTGAGCCGTCGGCATTCCGTTGGCGATTCAGAAAAACTCGCCAGCACGCTTCTTGATGCTCAAGTGGATTTGAACCCGCATCAGGTAGAGGCCGCACTTTTCGCGTTCAAGTCGCCTTTTTCAAAGGGAGCGATCCTCGCCGATGAAGTTGGCTTGGGCAAAACGATTGAAGCTGGCCTGCTGCTTTCGCAAAAATGGATAGAAGGCAAGCGCCGGATCATTATCATTGGCCCGGCGAACCTGCGGAAGCAATGGTCACAAGAGATAGAGGAAAAATTCTATCTTCCAACCATGATCCTTGAAGCCAAAAACTATAATCGCATGGTCAAAGATGGGGTTCGCAACCCGTTTGACCAGAACGTCATTGTAATTTGCTCGTTTCAATTTGCGGCTCGGCACGCAGAAGATTTGATGATAACGCCGTGGGATCTGGCCGTTATCGACGAAGCGCACAGGCTTAGAAATGTCTATCGAACCGATAACAAGATCGGCAAAGCGCTGAAATCCGCTTTATCCAATGCGCCGAAGGTTTTACTGACCGCAACCCCTCTACAAAACTCGCTGATGGAGCTTTATGGCCTTGTCAGCATCATTGATGATTACGCTTTCGGAGATGCAAAGAGCTTCCGCGCACAGTATGCACGCATTACGGGCGAACATCAGTTCACCCAGCTTCAGGAGCGTTTGAAACCAATTTGTCACCGCACACTGCGGCGGCAGGTTTTGGAATATATCCGCTACACCAACCGGATTCCGATCACGCAGGAATTTGTTCCGACAGAGGAAGAACAGGTTCTTTACGATATGGTGTCGGATTATCTCCAGCGTCCGTCGCTGAATGCGCTGCCAAGCAGCCAACGGACACTTATGACGCTGATAATGCGCAAGCTATTGGCGTCATCGTCATTTGCCATTGCCGGCGCGCTCGATAGTCTCGCCCGAAAACTGGAACGCAGTCTGAAAGAGGATCGGGAGCTTAAAAGGAATCTCGAAGAAGCCGAAGACGTTGAGATCACCGCCGATTTTGACAGTTTCGAGGAGGAAGCAGAAGAATGGGTAGATGATGAGGATGACCCTGAACTTCTCAACGAAGAAGACATTGTTGCGATTGAACAGGAAATCGACGATCTGCGCTCGTTTCGTGATCTTGCCGTCTCCATCTCCGAGAACGCCAAAGGTCTCGCGCTGTTGGAAGCTCTGAAAGCGGGCTTTGAAAAGGCGGAAGAACTGGAAGCGCCGCGCAAAGCTATCATCTTTACAGAATCCCGCCGGACACAGGACTATTTGCAAACGCTGCTTTCCAATAATGGGTTTGAAGGCAAGCTGGTTCTGTTCAATGGCTCAAACTCGGATGCGCAATCCAAGGCGATTTATCAGCAATGGGTCCATGAGAACAAAAACACCGATAAGGTCACAGGTTCTCGCACGGCGGATATGCGCGCTGCCCTTGTCGATCACTTCCGTAATAAAGCCGAGATCATGATTGCGACGGAAGCGGCTGCCGAAGGCATCAATCTTCAATTCTGTTCGATTGTCGTGAACTATGATCTGCCATGGAACCCGCAACGGATTGAACAGCGTATTGGCCGCTGCCACCGTTATGGTCAGCTACATGATGTTGTGGTGATTAACTTCCTCAACAAAAACAACGCTGCCGATCAGCGGGTGTATGAATTGCTGTCGGAAAAATTCCAGTTGTTTTCCGGTGTGTTCGGCGCAAGCGACGAAGTGCTTGGCGCAGTTGAGTCCGGCGTGGAGTTTGAGAAGCGGATTGTTGGCATTTATCAAACTTGCCGAAGCTCCGAAGAGATTGAATCCGCTTTCGAGCGCTTGCAGGAGGAAATGGCCGCCCGCATTGATGAAACCATGCAGGACACGCGCAAGAAACTCTTGGAGAATTTTGACGCAGAGGTTCACGACCGGCTCAAGGTCAATCTTGATGAGGCGACCGAATATGTGAACCGCTATGAACGTATGCTGTGGACCGTCACCAAGCATGAATTGAAAGCCCATGCCGATTTTGACGACGGGTATCTCAGCTTCCTTCTGAAAAAGCCTGTGGGTGGTGTGGACTCGCCAACCGGGGCCTATCACCTCACGAAGAAAGGGCTGGAAGGACATCGTTACCGCCTTGGTCATCCGCTGGCGCAATTCGCGGTTGGGCAGGCAGGCGCGCGCAAACTAAATGGCGCTCATATCACTTTTGATTATTCAGCATGGCCACAAACGGCGGCCAATATTGATCCGCTGGTCGGAAAGTCAGGCACGCTGACCGTGCATAAGCTGTCCATTACCGGCGTCGATGCGCAGGACCATATCATCTATTCCGGCTTTGCTGATGATGGCACGAAGGTGAAACCGCGCGTGGCGGCAAGACTATTTGAGTTGCCGGTGAAATTGCATGACGCCAGTGCCACCCACCCCGATGAAAAGCTGCTAGACGGCATCAAGGCGCGCAAGCAGACAATCCTTGAAGACCTGGCGGCAACGCAAAGCGAATGGTTTGATGATGAAATGGAAAAGCTCGACAACTGGGCGCGGGACAAACGCGCAGGGTTAAAAGCGGACCTCAAAGATTATGATGACCAGATCAAAGACCTGAAAAAGCAGGTGCGCCAGACCGGTAATCTGCCGGATAAGCTGGCGCTGCAAAAACAGGTCCGCACTCTGGAACAAAAACGCGAAGAAGCATGGCGCGCCTATGATGACGCGGCCAAAGATATTGAAAAACAAAAGGACACATTTCTGGACGTGGTGGAAAGCCGGATGCAACAGGATGTGTCAGAAGAACATTTATTCACCATCCGGTGGACGATTGAATAAGGGGGCCGCTGATGAGCGCTGATAAGAAAATGACGATAGAGGAAGCCGCTGAAAAAGGTCTCTTGAGTGCGGACGTGGCGCAGGAAAAGCGCGATGCGCTCAAGCAATTGTTCCCCGAAGTGTTCACCGAAGACACAATCGACTTTGAACAGCTTCGCCGTGTCATGGGTGACTGGGTGGAGCCGGGCAAGGAACGCTATGGCCTGAACTGGCCGGGCAAGGCCGAGTGTATGAAGGTCATTCAAGCGCCGAGTATCGCCACACTGAAACCTGCGCGTGACGAAAGCGTCAATTTCTATGAGACGGAAAACCTCTTTATCGAAGGCGATAATCTGGAAGTCCTGAAACTTCTCCAGAAAGCCTATTTCGGCAAGATCAAGATGATCTATATCGACCCGCCCTATAATACGGGTAAGGAATTTATCTACCCGGACAAATATCAGGAAAACCTCGACACCTATCTCGCCTATACGGAGCAGGTTGATGATGAAGGCAAGAAATTTGCGACCAATACAGATTCAAGTGGGCGCTTTCATTCCAACTGGCTCAATATGATGTTTCCACGTCTTTATTTAGCTAGAAATTTACTACGTGAAGATGGCGTAATTTTTATTTCTATTGGCAATGACGAATTTGAAAATTTAGTGCGGCTTTGCCACTTAATATTCGGCGAAGAAAATTTTATCGAATGCCTAACTTGGAACAAAAGAGTTCCAAAAAATGATAAAGGCATAGGCAATATTCATGAATACATATTGCTTTACGTAAAAGATGCCTCGCTAAAGCCAGAATTTAATATGCGTAAAGATGGCTTAGATGATGTCTACGAATTAGTCGGAAAATTAAAACGAGATCGAACAAGCATTCCAGAAGCAGAGCTTCAAATAAAAAGGCTATACAAAAAGAATGACTATGACCGTGGTATAACCCTCTATAACTCTCTTGATTTTGAGTATCGCTTATGGGGGAAGATTAACATGAGTTGGCCAAATGCAAATACATTTGGTCCAGACTACGAGGTCTTACACCCGAGAACTAATAAGCCTGTAAAAATGCCCGATCGGGGTTGGCGTTGGAAAGAAGAAACATTCAATGAAGCAGCGAACAGAGTAGATGGCGTTTACCAAAATGTAATAGAACTCCATGACGGAAGTTTTATGTGCGGAAAAATCTGGTTTTCAAAAGATGAACAAACACAGCCAAGCTCAATAACGTACTTTGACGATGTGAACAATTTTTTGTTGCGGTCTATAATTTCCACGAAAAGCGATGGGGGTGTAGAGGTAGAAAACTTATTCGAGGGGAAAAACTTCTTTTCATATCCAAAACCAACTCACTTAATTAAAACACTCCTATCATCTCAAGAAGCAAACGACGAAGATATATTTTTAGATTTTTTTGCTGGATCAGCAACCACGGCGCACGCGCTTATGGATATGTCCGCAGAAGACGATGTGAGGCGCAAATATATTATGGTCCAACTTCCTGAGCATGTGGAGGAAGGCAGCGAAGCTCACAAAAATGGATATAAAACTGTATCCGATTTATCGAAGGAACGCATGCGTCGTGCGGCCAACAAAATCGCAAATCAAGGAAATGGGAAGTTGAATCTGGATGGTTCAGCTAAACAAGATCTAGGTTTCAAAGTTTTCAAACTCGACCAATCCAATTTCAACCTATGGGACGGAGACGCAGAAAAGACCGAAGACCTCGCCAAGCAACTCGAACTCCATGTCGATCATATCGACCAGGAAAGCAGCCCAGAAGACATTCTCTATGAATTGCTTTTGAAAGCCGGCTTTGAGCTGACCACAAAAGTCGAGAAAAAGACAATGGCGGGCAAGGATGTGTATGCCGTGTCAGACGGCGCCATGCTGATCTGCCTCGATAAAGAGATCACGCCGGAACTGATTGACGCGCTGGCGGACGCCAACCCGCTTCAAGTCATCTGCCTTGATGAAGGCTTCAAAGGTAATGACCAACTCAAGACCAATGCCGTTCAGACCTTCAAATCACGCGCCAAGGAAGACGAAGAACCCATCGTCTTCCGCACGGTTTAGGGGGAGAAAAACAATGAAAATGAGCAAAAAGCCCTTGCCGATTTCAACCATTTGCGCGTGGAAAGCTAGGATTGATCCGACACCAGATTACCAGCGGCCACCAGCGTGGTCGAGAAAACAGAAACAGCTTTTGATAGATTCAATTCTTCGGGAATACGACATTCCAAAGATGTATTGGCGCGCAGTCGATAGAGATGATGGAATTAAATTTGAAGTGATTGACGGTCAGCAGCGCCTTCGAACTATTTGGGAATATCAATCAGGCGGCTTTGCCCTCGCAAAGAACATCGATCCTGTAAATGGTATCAGTTGCGGCGGGTTGAAATATGCGGACTTGGATTTGGATATTAGCACGATTTTTGATGCTTATCCGGTCGATGTTGTAATCGTCGATGATGCCATTCAAACGGATGAGGAAGATGAAGTCCGAGATATGTTTCTCCGCCTTCAGAATGGCACCACTTTGAAGGCGCAAGAGAAACGAAATGCAATGCCCGGACAAATGCGGGACTTCATTAAGGACATTGCTGAACACAAGTTTTTTGAAAACTGTAAGTTCTCCAATTCTCGATTTGCTTTCGATCACATTGCCGCACAGATGGTTCGTCTTGAAACGGCAGGTGAGCCTGTGAGTGTGCGTGATGGTGATCTCAATAAGATGTATGCGCAGAACAAATCGTTTGATCCGACGGGCAAGACTGCAAAGAAAGTACGCCGTGTATTGGATTATTTGCTGCGTGCATTCCCTGAGAAAACGCCTGAGCTGGAGCGCTACAATGCTATTGTTCTTTATTGTCTCGCATCGAAGTTAATCGGGAACTATGCGCATACCGGTACAGACGAGCAACTTGCGTCTTGGTTCATCAATTTTGAGACAGAACGAAGACAAAATGAGAATCTTGAAGAAGACGAGCGTGATCCACAACTGATCGAATATCGACGACTCACAAGCCAATCTACGGATGGTGAAGAATCTATCCGAGCGCGGCTTGAGTTTATTGAAAAACGCTTCTTTCTTGCTTGCCCGGATATAGAACCACTCGATGAGATACGAAGTTTTACGCCTGAGCAAAGGCTCGCAATCTATCGAAAGAACGACGGTCATTGTCAGCTGAAGATTAAGTGCGATGGCGAAAAACTGGCCTGGGCAGACTGGCACGCCGATCATATTCTCGCTCATTCACAAGGAGGAAAGACGGTCGTATCAAACGGACAGGTGGCGTGTGGGCCATGTAACTTGGTTAAGAGCAATAAACCTGATCCAAACATTGCGGATGCAGTATGAAGCTCAAATTCGACCCTTCTCTAGATTATCAACGCCACGCCATTGACGCTGTGGTGGATGTGTTTGATGGCCAGCCCATTGCGCAATCCAGTTTTGAGATTAGCCAGACCACGGGCGGGCTTGGCCTTGTTCAAACAGAGCTGGCGGTCGGCAATGCGGTCACGCTTGCGCCTGAAAAAATTCTGGAAAATGTTCGCGCCATTCAGGAACGCAATGACATTGAAATGGTGCCGGAACTTCAGGGAACGGACGGTGACAAAATGAATTTCTCCATCGAGATGGAGACCGGCACCGGCAAAACCTATGTTTATCTACGCACGATCTTTGAGCTGAACAAGATTTATGGGTTTAAGAAATTCATCATCGTGGTGCCGAGCATTGCGATCCGCGAAGGCGTTCTGAAAAGCATTGAAATGATGGGGGAACATTTCCGCACGCTCTATGACAATGTGCCGTTCAAGCCGTTCGTTTATGATTCTAAGAAACTGGAAAAAGTGAATGCCTTTGCCAAGGATAATTCGCTCCAGATTATGATAATCAACATTCAGTCGTTCCAGCGCGAAGCCAATATTTTCAATCAGGAGCATGAGCGCTCTTATGGCTATCGTCCAAGTGATCTGGTCAAAGCGGCGCGGCCGATCCTGATTATTGATGAGCCTCAAAATATGGAAGGTGAGCGCTCCGCAGAAGCTATCCGCAATCTGGAGGCTGTGGCCACATTGCGTTATTCAGCGACACACAAGAACTTCTATAACCTGCTTTATAAACTCGATCCGGTGCGAGCCTATGATTTGCGGCTGGTGAAGCAGATTGAAGTGGCCTCAATCCGGTCCGATGACAGTTTCAATGATGCCTATGTAAAACTTCTCCAGACTGACAATAAAAACGGTATCAAGGCACAGGTCGAGATTCACAAAATAAAGCGCGGCGGAGAAGTTGGCACAGCAAAGGTCTGGGTTAAGCAAACCGACGATCTGTTTATCAAGTCAGGCGAGATCGAACTCTATCGTGAAGGCTATATCGTCCAGAATATCGACTGTACGCCGGATGCGGAATATCTCGAATTTAATCAGGGCAAATTTCTTGAGTTAGGTCAGGAAATGGGTGGTATGGGCGATGATATTATGAAGGCCCAGGTCTTTGAAGCCGTTGAGCAGCATTTAAAGAAAGAACGCTCGCTCAAGGGCAAAGGTATTAAGGTGCTATCGCTCTTCTTCATCGACAAGGTTGCCAATTATCGGGTCTATAATGAAGATGGCTCAACAGGTCTTGGCAAAATTGGGGAGTGGTTCGAGGAAGCCTTTGCCGAATTGTCCGCCAAACCGCTTTACAAAGGCTTATTAGATCATCCTGTTGAAGCCCTTCATGATGGATATTTCTCACAGGACAAGCAAAAGCGCGCAAAAGATACAAACGGCTCCACCAAGGCGGATGAGGATACATACGAGCTTATCATGCGCGAAAAAGAGCGTCTGCTCGATCCGCAAGAGCCGCTTCGTTTTATCTTCTCGCACAGTGCTTTGCGTGAGGGATGGGATAATCCCAATGTCTTCCAGATTTGCACGCTCAATGAAACTAAATCTCAGGATAAGAAGCGTCAGGAAATTGGACGTGGCTTGCGTCTACCGGTCAACCGAAAAGGCGAACGTGTGCATGATGAGCATATCAACCGGCTAACGATTATCGCCAATGAGTCCTATGAAGACTTTGCCCGATCGCTGCAAACCGAGTTTGAGCAGGATTACGGTATTTCATTCGGCAAGGTGGATGCGATTGCCTTCTCAGGGCTTATTCGTCCGTCCGACGCGGCGGAGAATCCGCTGGGACAGGATGTCTCAAAGATAATTTGGGAGTCTCTTGTTGCAAATGGTTATCTCACGGCAGATGGGGAGATTACGGATAAATTCGATCCGAAAAACCCGCATTTTGAACTGAGTTTGCCCGAAGAACACACGGAATTGCGTCCGGCAATCATTGATACAATTCAAGCACGCCTATTCAAGAACCGCGTTGTCAATGCACGGGACCGGCATACAATCAAGTTTAATAAGCAGGTGCAGCTTAGCCCGGAATTTGAAGAACTCTGGTCACGCATCAAACATCGCACACGCTACCGCGTGCAATTTGATACGGCGGAATTGATTGAAAAAGCTGTCAAGCGGATTGGTGAGTTGGAAGCGATTCAGCCCATACGACTTTCTATGACTCGTGTTGGCGTTGATATTACGGAAGCTGGTGTTGAAGCCGACCGCACGCTGGAACAGCGCACACGGGAAGCAGTACCAGTCAGAGTATTGCCGGACTTGCTCGCTTATTTGCAGAAAGAAACGGAGCTAACACGTCACACTTTGGTGGAAATCCTCAAACAATCGGGAAAGCTTTCCGAGTTTAAGATCAATCCGCAAGCATTTATGACCTCTGTAGGCCGGGAGATAGGCCGCGCGCTCCATGACCTCATGCTGGAAGGCATACAGTATGAGAAATTGGCTTCCCAGGAATGGGAAATGAGCCGGATTGAACCGCAAAGCGAAACCGAGCTGACGCGCTATCTCAACAACCTTTATGAAGTCCAGAACAAGGACAAAAGCCTGTTCGATTTTGTCGAGTTTGATTCTGAGGTCGAGAAGCAATTCGCCAAAGACTTGGACAACAATGAAAACGTAAAGCTATTCGTCAAGCTACCGCGCTGGTTCAAAATTGACACGCCAATCGGTCCTTACAATCCTGACTGGGCGTTTGTAACAGAGAGAGAAGAACGCCTCTATTTTGTACGCGAGACTAAGGGTTCACTCGACAGTGAGGAACGCCGCACAAAAGAAAACCAGAAGATCAAATGCGGGGAACGGCACTTCGAGGCGCTTGAAGTGGACTTTGATGTTGTCACCAAACTTTCTGAGGTGGCGATGTGAGTGGTGGTCAAGTTTCGATTCAAACTGAAGCAGACGCCCTTAAAGATATTCTGCAATGGTCAGAGAACCGCCCTGCATGGCAACGCGATGCTCTTCGGCGTCTTGTTGTGCATGGGGAGCTTACTGACGATAATATCAATGAGTTGACTGCACTCTGCAAAGATAACTCTCTTGCCAGTGAATCTTTGGCGCAAGAGCATCTTGGAGGCCAAACAACAGCCGCACCAACGGTCGCTCTTAAAAAGCTATCGGGAACAGAAAATGTAAACGCTTTAGCCGAAGGTCAATCGCTGACTTTTATACCAAAGGGCGTAACCATCATTTATGGTGACAATGGCGCTGGTAAATCCGGATATGTCCGAATCTTGAAGAGTGCTTGCCGGGCAAGGACAGTGCGAGGCAAGCAAGAGCAAATTCTTCCAAACATCTATGAAAGCGAACCTGGTCTACAAAAGGCTGAGCTTGAGTATCACGCGGGCGCTCAAATCCAAAAAGCGAAGTGGGAAAACGGTAAACCATCCGATGATTTGTTATCAGAGATTAGTGTATTCGACTCCCGCACAGCAAACGTGCATGTAGAAGAAACTAATGATTTAGCCTACACGCCTTACCCTATGAAGTTGCTAGAGCGGCTTGTGAACGCCTGCAAAGAGGTCAAGACGAAGTTAGATTCTGAAATTGCCACAATCCAAGCACAAACGCCCAAAAGCATTTCTGAACCGAATTGCAGCCCAGACACGGCAACGGGCAAACTGATAAGCCAGCTAAACAAAAAGACCAAAGATGAAGCTGTCATCACACTGGCCTCGCTGACCGAGACAGAAACAGAGCGCCTTGCTGAATTAGCATTGGACTTTGCACAAGACCCACAGGCAACAGCAAAGCGGCTGCGCGCACAGAAGTCGAGGTTGGACACTCTGCGTTCTAACCTTGAGGAACTTGCATCGGCAGTTTCAAAAGAAAGTGTTGACCGACTTATTTCTCTACAGACTGAACTTGAAACAAAACGATCAGCAGCCAAACTTGCAGCCCTAGATTTGTCTAAAGATGAACCGCTACCCGGTGTTGGCACCGAAACCTGGCAAGCACTTTGGAAGGCTGCGCGGGCGTATTCCACGACTGAGGTTTACCCTGAATTGGAGTTTCCGAATACTTCTGAAGGCTCCCATTGCGTGCTTTGCCAACAGGAGTTGGATCAAGAAGTGGCAAGTCGGCTACAGAGATTTGAGGCATTCGTACAGGATAAAACCCAACAAGAGAAAAATGCTGCACAACAAGCCTTTGATGAGTTTAGAATTGACCTTTCAGGTAGAGGGCTTAATCGAGCAGATTTCCTAAAAGAAATGCTGTTTCTAAGCGATGAACTAGGAAATTCTGATCTTGCATCTGCCGCGCGAAAATTCGTCGTGCGCGCTAAGTGGCGTTTGCGTGCTATGCTCAAAGCCAATAGCGATGTCGAGCAAACAGCACCAGTTCTTGCTGATGTAGGGCTTGATGCCGCCATAGCATCCCTTGAAACTCGCGCGATAGCATTGCTGGCTAGTGATGATACCGAAGAGAGAAAGAAGTTACGAGCGGAACTTCAAGAGTTGCAGGACCGCCAGTGGCTTGTTGGAATCAAAGATGATGTCCTCGCAGAAATTTCTCGTTTAAAGTCGATTGCAAAATTGCAAACCGCACTGAAAGATACTCGGCCAAACACTGTTACCTCGAAAAACACAGGTCTGTCGGAATCTCTGATTACAGACCGTCTTCGCGGACGGTTTACTCAAGAGGTTGACCATCTCAATTTGGCGGGCCTTGCTATAGAATTGAAACAAGCAGGATCACAACACGGCGTTTCTCGTTTTCAGGTTAGCTTGATCCAAGGTTCATCTAGCAATGCTGGCGACGTTCTAAGCGAAGGGGAGTTTCGCTGTGTTGCATTAGCGGGATTCATGGCGGAATTAGCGACTAACAACAGTGATTCGGGCATCATTTTTGATGATCCCGTATCTTCATTGGATCATCTGCATAGGGAAGTTATTGCAAAGCGCCTTGCTCAAGAAGGGCGAAAACGACAAGTGATAGTTTTTACGCATGATCTCCCATTTCTTTTTTTACTGAGGAATGCCTGTGCGCAGGTCGACGATCCGGCAGAAAAGACCGAAGTCGCTCTTCGCCACGTTCAGAAAAAACAGAACATACCTGGTCATTGCAGAAACGAAGCACCAGAGAAGGCTAAGGATGCAACATCAAGATTAACTTCTATGCGTAGTCACCTCACTAATACACGTGTCCAATATGACCAAGACCCGGATGGAACCAGTTGGTTAATTACCGCGCGCGGGCTAATAGACAGCCTCCGCCAAACTTGGGAAGCGGCAGTAGAGGATTCAATTTCTCCAGTTCTTCGGACTTTCTCTAGCAAGGTTGATACAAAAGGATTTGTCAAACTTTCTGCCATCACTCTTGAAGATGCCGAAAGTATGCGAAAGCACTATGGGCAATGTTCCTCGATGTTACACAAAGCCTCGGATGCACTGAATCCATCCGCACCGACGCCGGATACAATAGAAGTAGAATTAGAAGCACTTGAGAAGTGGTTGGCGGCTGTGACAGAACGTCAAAGCAAAATAAAACCGAACTAGCTTTTTAGTGTAATCGAACGTCCAATCTCAGCAATGATTTTTACTTAGGAAATGGCGGTCCCTGAACGATTCGAACGTTCGGCCTCCACCTTCGGAGGGTGGCGCTCTATCCAGCTGAGCTAAGGGACCGTATGGTATCTGGTGTTACCTATGTGTTACCTTTTGATTCATCGCAAGTCATATCCGAAATTTTGACTTTCAGTAAATCTTTGAAACAGAACTCCTTTTTACCTTCCTTTGTCTCCTAAATCACCGCTTGACATCCGCCTTCGGAGGGCAGCGCTCTATCCAGCTGAGCTAAGGGACCTATTGATTCCATGTAATTAGCGCGGACATTACACATATGTGATGATTCTCGCAAGAGAGAACAGATCTTGCTTCTTAATTTGTTAATGTTTTTTCTAATTATTCATGATGTATGTAGTTGGATACTAAGAATATCTAGGGAAAATAATAAAAATTAAAAAATTTAATTTATATAAATCAATAGTTTAAGCTATTTTATGGTGAAATGGTTAAAATTTTACTGAGTTGATTACCAGCCATTAATAGCGAGCCGCTTATAAATTGTTCAACGACGCAGCGTAGTCAAGTGTTCAAGAGCTACCGCGTACGGAGTAGTAACATAGATTAGGTGGATGGGAACCATGTTTAAAAAAGTAAATACAATTATTGCCGCAGCTATTGCATGTTCATTTGCATTTGGCATTGCTTCAACTTCGGTAAGTGCTGACGAAATGTCAGGTTGGAAAAAAGCTGTGGCGAAAAAAGTAGCGAAGAAGCAAAAATATCCTCGCTCAGCGATTAGTAAAGAAATTGAAGGCCGTGCGAAGGTTCGCCTTACGGTTTCAGCTGATGGTGCCATTACAGCACATGAAATCGTAGAGCCGACAGGTGAAAAAGTTCTGGACCGTGAAATTCCAAAGCTTGTGAACAGATTGAACCCACTACCAGCGCTTCCTGCTGGCCAGGCGGAATTTTCTTTCCTTCTGCCTTTGAATTGGCGCCTCGACTAAGAGTTTATCTAAAGTATTGAGTAATTTGTTTTGAGTACCAACCGGCCTGCACTATGTGTGGGCCGGTTTTGTATTATGAAAGTAATAGTAACTAATTAGGCTACTCGCTCAGATATTGCGCGCCCGAATGGTACCAGAACTGTATCCTGACCATTAGATAATGCTTCTGGATAATCGGCTGTGTAGTGAAGACCGCGTGATTCCTTACGTATTAAAGCAGATCTAACGATTAGGTCAGCAACGGTTAACAGATTGCGCATTTCGAGCAAATTAGGGGTAACCCTGAAATTTCCATAGTATTCCTGAATTTCCGCATTCAGTAAGTCTACCCGGCGTTTAGCGCGTTCTAACCGTTTATCAGTGCGCACAATTCCTACATAATCCCACATAAACTGACGTAGTTCTTTCCAGTTGTGGCTGACGACAACCTCTTCATCGGAATCGGTTACCTGGCTGTCATCCCAGTTTTGGGCTATTGCGGCAGGCGGCAGGTCTTCGATAGTTTCAAGGATATCTTCTGCGGCAGCACGGCCAAATACCAAACATTCCAGCAAGCTGTTTGAAGCCATACGATTGGCACCGTGCAGGCCAGTATGCGCACATTCACCAATAGCATAAAGTCCATTGAGGTCTGTTCGAGCCTTTAGGTCTACCTGTATACCACCGCATGTATAATGTGCTGCTGGCACAACAGGGATAGGCTGTGTGGTAATATCAATACCCAATTTTAAGCAGTGACGGTAAATGTTTGGAAAGTGAGAGATAATAAAATCGGCATTTTTATGGGTAATATCGAGCCAGACGCAGTCAACCCCACGGCGCTTCATTTCATTATCGATAGCGCGAGCAACAATATCACGCGGCGCAAGTTCAGCGCGGTCGTCATATTCAGTCATAAAGCGCGTACCATCTTTGTGGGTAAGGTATGCTCCTTCACCGCGCATTGCTTCAGTAATCAGGAATGTTTTTGCTTCGGGGTGATATAAGCATGTCGGGTGAAATTGATTAAATTCCATATTGGTAACACGGCATCCAGCCCGCCAGGCGAGAGCAATTCCATCCCCTGTGCTGGCATCTGGATTAGAGCTGTAAAGATATACTCTGCTTGAGCCGCCAGTTGCGATAATTGTTGCTCGTGCGGAAAAGGTTTCTACTCGGTTTTTTTTGATATTCAGGGCATATACGCCGTGTGCATGATCATTATAGGACCCTGGCTTGGTTAGGTGTTTATTGGTGATAATATCGATAGCGGCATGATGTTCAAAAACATCAATATTGGGCTCTTCCTTGACGCGTTCATTCAGTGTTTTTTGAACAGCCATTCCTGTGGCGTCGGCTGAATGAATGATTCGCCGATGGCTATGCCCACCTTCGCGGGTCAGGTGATAATCATAGCCCTCTTCCTTTTGTTGTGAGGCTTTGTCAAAGGCGACGCCCAGGCTAATCAGGTCATCGATGGCTTCCTTGCCGCGTTCTACAACAAATTGTACGGCGGCTTTGTTACACATACCTGCGCCAGCGATTAAGGTGTCTTCAATATGACTGTTTAGTGAATCAGTAGCCTCCAGCACAGCAGCGATACCACCTTGTGCCCATTTTGTTGATCCACTATCCATAGCCCCCTTAGATAAAACGGCTATTCTGGCATGTTGTGCCATTTTTAGGGCAGCCGTTAGGCCTGCGGCGCCGCTTCCTACTATAACAATATCATATGTACGCCGCACCGCCAGTTCTCCTGTTATTGACTACTGGTAAGTTGTAGGAAAATATCTTCCAGATCAGTTTCGGTAGTAGAAATGTCTGTTATCGTTAATTTTTCATTGTTCACAGCAGTAAGTACCTGAGCAACATTAGATGATTCTTTCGAAATCTGGATAGACAGTTGATTGGGGGCCTTTAAGTTACATGTGAAAACCTTAAGACCGTCCGGCACTGCATCTAATGTTTCTGATACCTCGATTAGGATTTCCTTCTCGTCAATTCGCTTTAACAATTGGTCTGTTGGTTCGCATGCAACCACCTCACCGTGGTTTATAATTGCTATTGTATCACAAAGTTCTTCGGCTTCTTCCAAATAATGAGTTGTCAGTACAATCGTTGTTCCGCGTGAATGCAGTTCACGGACATATTCCCAAAGCTGCTGCCTAAGCTCGATATCAACGCCGGCTGTGGGCTCATCCAGAATAAGGATTGGTGGTGTATGAACCATTGCTTTGGCAACTAATAAGCGACGTTTCATGCCGCCAGATAATGTACGTGAATATGCGTCGGCCTTATCATATAAATGGACAGCTTTTAACAGTTCATCTGTTTTGCGTTCGCCTTTAGGTACACCGTACATGCCAGCTTGTACTTCCAGCATTTCTCGTGGTGTAAAGAAAGCATCAAACATCAACTCTTGCGGAACAACACCAATATTTGCGCTGGCGTTACGGGGGTTTTGGTCAATATCAAAGCCCCATATTGACGCACGACCAGCTGTTTTATTCACGAGGCCAGCAAGAATATTAATTGTTGTTGATTTTCCGGCGCCGTTTGGGCCTAGCAGGCCAAACATGGACCCTTGTGGTATAGCCAGATCGATGTTATTTAGCGCTAACTTGTCTGGCACACCTTTTTGGCATTTGTAGACCTTTCTAAGGCCGGATATTTCGATTGCATATTTGCTCACATATTATCCTTTCATGCGCATTTAAGGAACGGGTAACACTTCCGGTTACAGAAAGTCAAATCGTGCTGCTTGTGGTAGTCGAGAGCCTCGGCTATATAAGGAACAATCTATTATTTGTGAGGAAAAGCAATGTCTGTTGAAGCACCAGAAATTTTACGTGTGAACACCAAAAAAGTCGCTTGTGATGGTGATGAAGGGGCGCTTGGTCATCCACGTGTTTATTTAACTATGGACCAAGAAGGGAAGGTTGAGTGCGGTTATTGTGATCGGTTATTTATACTTATAGGTAGTGCGGCTGATAAAGCTCTCAACTAATCTGAAAACCCTCTGGGCCAATATCAATAGAAACTCGAAGGAATCCTCATGTCTGAATCTGATTCGGCGGCGCCGCACCTATATTTAATCGATGGATCAGGCTATATCTTTCGCGCATACCACGCTCTACCACCGATGTCGCGCGGTGATGGGACACCCGTGAATGCGGTTTATGGTTTCTCAAATATGTTGTTCAAGTTGCTGCAAGACCTTGCCGACACTGATAAGCCGACGCATTTAGCCGTTATATTTGATACAGCGCGCAAGACCTTTCGCAATGACTTTTATCCTGAATATAAAGCGCACCGACCACCTGCACCAGAGGACCTTGTTCCTCAGTTTTCCCTGATCAGGGATGCGGTGAGAGCGTTTGGGTTACCTTCAATTGAAATGGATGGGTATGAGGCCGATGACCTGATCGCAACTTATGCAAGGCAGGCAAGTGAGAAAAACTGGCAGGTCACGATTGTAAGTTCTGATAAAGACCTTATGCAGCTTGTCGACGACAAAACTAACATGTTTGATTCCATGAAAAACCGCCGTATAGGGCCAGACGGTGTTTTTGAAAAATTTGGTGTGGGCCCCGAGCGTGTTGTTGATGTGCAATCACTTGCGGGTGATAGTGTTGATAATGTGCCTGGCGTTCCCGGAATCGGGATTAAGACTGCGGCTCAGTTAATTAATGAATACGGCGATCTTGATAGCCTCTTGGAACGTGCGCATGAGATTAAGCAACCAAAGCGTCGGGAAAACCTGATAGAACATGCGGATATGGCCCGCATCAGCCGTGACCTTGTTCGATTAGCACAAGATGCACCAGTATCTGTTGCATTGGATGAAATGGGATTAAAAGACCCAAACACTTCTGACTTGATTGCTTTTGTTGAGGAGCAGCAATTCAGATCATTGAAGGTAAAACTTGTTCATCATTATAATGTTGTTTTGGATGAACCTGACCCGGTGAGTGAAGCGGTAGAAGTCAAAGAGCGCAAATATGAATGTGTAACAGATATAGATTTGCTAAATCGCTGGATTGAGGATGCTTATAAGGCGGGGCAGGTAACAGTTGATACAGAAACAACAGGGCTTGATGCAACAGCGGCTGATCTTGTTGGGGTATGTTTATCGATAAAGCCGGGCCATGCTTGTTATATCCCTGTGGGGCATACGGGTGACGGCGATGGATTGTTGGCAGAACGGCCAGATCAACTAGACAAAGATGTTGTCATTCAAGCCTTGAAGCCTCTGTTTGAAGATCCCAGTGTTCTTAAAATAGGCCAAAACCTCAAATATGATATGTCAATCTTGGCTCGCGTGGGTATTGAGTTGTCACCTATAGAAGACACTATGTTGATGTCTTACGCACTTGATGCAGGTAATCACGGACACGGCATGGATGAACTTTCAGGAATTCATCTGGATATTACACCAATTGCTTTCAAAGACATTGCAGGTACGGGCAAAAATCAACTTACTTTTGATAAAATAGCTCTGGACCGAGCAACTGAATATGCCGCGGAAGATGCGGATTTGACTGGGCGTTTGGCTCGTGTTTTAAAGCCAAGGTTGGCGAGTGAGCGCGCGACAACTGTCTATGAAACACTGGAGCGCCCACTCGCTCCTATTCTTTCTCAGATGGAGCGTAACGGCATTAAGGTAGATGTTGGTATCTTGCAAAAACTCTCAAACGAGTTTGCTTCGGGTATTGCACGGTTAGATAAGGAAATTCAGGACCTTGCTGGGCGGCCGTTTAATGTTGCGTCTCCGAAACAGTTAGGTGAAATCCTTTTTGAAGACCTTGAGTTAAAAGGTGGGAAAAAATCCAGTAAAACAGGTGCATGGACAACAAATGTAGATGTGCTCGAGAAGTTAGCAGCGGAAGGGCATGAACTGCCGAAAAAGGTAATCGAATTCCGCCAGTTTTCCAAGCTGAAGAGTACATATACAGATGCTCTGGTTGGTCAAGTCAATGTCAATACGGGCCGTGTTCATACAAGCTATCATATGGCGTCTACATCTACCGGACGTTTGTCATCGAATGACCCAAACTTACAAAATATTCCTATTCGAACAGAGGAAGGCCGAAAAATAAGACGCGCTTTTATCTCTGAAGCGGGTAATACACTGATCGCAGCAGATTATAGCCAGATTGAACTTCGTGTTCTCGCTCACATGGCCGAAATTGATGCGCTTAAGGACGCATTTGCGAATGGTATTGATATTCACGCGATGACAGCGAGCGAAGTATTTGGTGTTCCAATTGAAGGTATGGACCCAATAATACGCCGTCAGGCCAAAGCCATTAACTTTGGAATTATCTATGGTATTTCTGCATTTGGCCTTGCCCGTCAGTTGGATATAGGCCGTAAAGAAGCACAAAATTATATTGATGCATATTTTGAGCGGTTCCCCGGTATCAGGGCTTATATGGACAGAACCATAGAGTTCGCAAAAGAACATGGCTATGTTGAAACATTATTTGGCCGTAAATGCCATATGCGTAGCATCAAAGATAAAAATCCAATGAAGCGTTCATTTGGAGAACGCGCGGCCATTAATGCACCTATACAGGGAACAGCAGCTGATATTATCCGCCGTGCCATGATTAAAATGCCACAGGTTTTGGCTGATAATGAATTGGATAATATGCATATGTTACTGCAAGTACATGATGAATTGGTGTTTGAGGTACAGGATGAGTTTGTTGAAAAAGCTATCCCGGTTATCCGTAACTGTATGGAAGAAGCATGTAGTCCGGCACTTGAACTTAGTGTTCCATTGATTGTCGATTGTGGTACAGGCAAAAACTGGGACGATGCTCACTAAGGTGTAAACGGGTGATTTTATCAAAGGCCGTTAAAAATCGTAAACACAATAGCAGATAAAAGGCCAGAAGCTGGAACGGTAATAACCCATGCTGCTATGATGGTTAGAAACGCTTGACGGCGAACAAGCCTGCGCCTTGCTATTGCTGGCAGACTGCCAGGGTCTTCAGGGAAACGTTGTTTCCTTCTGGTTTCATTGGATTTGTGTGTCAAATATTCGCGTAAAAAGCCCACACCGAAAACACCGCCGACTGCAATATGTGTCGAAGAGACAGGTTGCCCGAGCCAGCTTGCCGCAATGACAGTTATAGCTGCGCTGAGTGCAACGCAAAACGCGCGTGCTTGATTAAGCTTGGTGATTTGACTGCCTACTGTTTTGATTAGTTTTGGACCAAATAGCATCAACCCAATTGAAATACCGATGGCGCCTATAATCATTACCCACAGCGGAAGAGCAATTTTGCCTTCAGAGATGCCATTTTCACTGGCAACGCTAACGATTGCGGCAAGGGGGCCAACTGCATTGGCAACATCATTGGCACCATGCGCAAATGATAAGAGAGCAGCAGAGCAAATCAGTGGAATGGTGAATAGCTTCGCGACAGCTTGTTTGCTATTTCCAAGCTTTTGAGATGCTTTAAACACAAATGGTTTTGTCAAAAGCCAGAATAAGAAGCCGAAAACAATACCTATTCCAATAACCGAAATCAGGTCCAGTTTAATAACTTTAGAAACTCCCTTGATCCCAAGGTACATGCTAAAGGCTGCTGCCATAATGCCAACGAGAACAGGAACCCATTTATTGGAAGCTGCAATTCTATCGTCTGCGTAAAGAATTTTTTTATGGATAAAAAATAAGAACCCTGCCGCGATGAGGCCGCCCATAATGGGGGAGATAACCCAACTGCCGGTTATGGCAAAAAGGCCGGGCCAATTTACACTTGATGTTCCCGCTGCTGTAATACCGGCGCCCACAATACCGCCCACAACCGAGTGTGTTGTTGAAACAGGGGCACCAAGCCATGTGGCCAGGTTTAGCCATAATGCTGCAGATAATAGAGCAGACATCATAACCCATATGAATGTGTTGGCATCGGTTATTGTTGATGGGTCAATAATACCCTTGCGTATGGTGGATACAACATCACCGCCTGCGATTAACGCACCTGCTGCTTCAAAGGTGGCAGCAATTATGAGCGCGCCAAACATCGTCAGGGCTTTCGAGCCAACAGCAGGGCCGATATTGTTGGCAACATCATTCGCGCCGATATTCATGGCCATGTAAGCACCGATGACAGCCGCGACAACGACGTACATATTAACGGGTGCACCGCTTTGGGCGATATATGTGTAAAGAAAAACAGCGATCATAAACACAAAAGCGATACCAAGGTTGGTATAGGTTTTGTTGTTGCCGACTAGCCCATCAGAAAATTTAGTGATTTTCTTTAAATCGCCATCAACTTTATGCTTTTGCATACGCAATGTCTTCCCAGCAAGTTTCACACATTTAGTAAATGTATGTTTGTCAGTACTTAAATATACGTTGCGTAGCAATAGCCGTTTTTATGAAAAGAGCGAAGTATAATTCACATCTGTCATAAAAATGTAATTTATCACTTAAGGTCATTTTGAACGGGATAATGTGTAGGAATATTTCGGGTATAAAAAAACGGGGCAAAGCCCCGTTTTTATTGAGTATGGTTATTAAGGCTTAGTATTTAAAGCGCAGAGTTACACCATAAGTTTGTGGATCACCCGGATAGGCGTTAATTGCTCCGCCACCAAGTGTCGCATCAAAAGATCCTTGGATAAAATCTTCGTCAAACAGGTTTCTTGCCCAAAACTGCAACTGCCACTGGCCATCAGCAGCACCAATGCCGGCTGACGCACCAACAAGTGCGAAAGATTCTTGAACCTGATTCGGGTCAAGACTGGTTTGCAAAAAGACATCAGATGTATAGCTAAGTTCGCCGCGAACAAACACTTCCAGATCATCAGTGATAGCGGTTGTGTATGTTGCGGTGGTTACACCTGCAAATGTTGCTGCACCAGATTGGCGTTGCCCGGCAAGGTCTTGCACCAGAACTGTTGTCCCGGGAAGGAATGAGCAACCTGGAGGTGGGTTGTTAGATGTTGGGCAAGGGCCATTTGGAAACTCACCGTAATCGCTATCGAACAACCATGTAAAGCCAGCTGTAAATTGGAAGTTTTGATTAGGCTGATATACGCCTTCAAATTCGAGGCCACGAATATCAATGGAACCTGCGTTATCCGGCACAAATGCTGTACCTGTGAAAATATTTGCCTGGAAGTCTTCGACTTCCTGATCGAAAAGTGCCAGATCAATACTTAATGTATTTTCAAAAGCACGTGCTTTGAAACCTAATTCCCAAGCGGTCGCAGTTTCAGGGTCAAAGGTAAAGTCGCCAACACGAGCCGCGGACGAATCAAGAGCAAAACCGCCAGCTTTGTAACCGCGCGACCAACTGGCATATACATTGATTTCGTCAGAAACATCATAACTGATGATAACATTACCTGTTATGTCGTCGTCATTAAATTCTTCGCCAATCAAGTTAGGTGCAGGTGGAAAGAACTGAAAGCCTGCAAGGCCGAGAAGCGGGTTGACCGCTGGATCACCAGATGCTGCAACAGCACCGGAAATAGCTGGATTTTGCTGATCAGCAGGCAATGCCGCATTTTGTTGAATTAGGCCTAATGCCTGTGCAGGTGTAATTTGAAGAGCTGGTGCAAGGCCAAGAGCAGCACCAACTTCAATTAGGTTAAGAGCAGAGAATGGATCATCGATTATGATGTCAGTGTCGAGGTCTTTACTGTCATCTGTATAACGGATACCACCTGTTAGTGTCAGGCGGTCTGTAATGTGCCAATCAATCTGCGCAAACAAACCATATGTTTCATTGTCTTGATTAAAGAGGCTTTGTTGTTGCCCTGAGCCTGTTGCTAATAAACTGCCTGGTGTAAAGCCAAACGCGCCTTCGATTAATGTAATTGCGCCGCTGGATACACCATCAATGAATGGACGTAAAAACGGGCCTTGAACCGTGCGATTGTTCGTGAATAGATCCTGATTAAAATAGTATGCGCCAAACTGCCAATCAATCGTATCGCCGCTTGTTGAAGCAAAACGAATTTCTTGGGTGAAGGTATCATACCCTTGATCTAATGTACGTTGACCATTGAGTGGGATATCTGTGAAATCAGCATCAAAATTTTGGAAGTCACGTAATTCACGGTAAGCTGTGATCGAAGTGAACGCAAAATTTTCAAATTCCCATTCCAGTGTTCCCGAGAAACCATAGGCTTCAACTTCTGCAAATATATCGCCGTCAATTGCTGTTTGGCCACTATTGGGATCAGCAGGTGTGAAGACTGTTGCTCCCAAACTTTGAAGTACTGCTGCTTGAGCATCTGGTATTAGAGAGAATGGTGCTGCACAACATTCTTCGTCGACGTTATTATAATCTGCTATCAAGCGGAAAGAGACATCGTCACTAGGTGTGTAGTATAATTGACCACGGAAACCGTATCTGTCTCTGTCGTTCAAATCCCTACCATCAGTATTTTCAACAAAGCCATCTCGTCTGTTGAGATTGGCGTCAAAGCGAACTGCTAATGTATCTTCAACAAGCGGACCTGAGACACCGGCCTTGAAAATACGTGCATCCAAGTTGCCGTATGTTGCTTCGCCTTCAAATTCCCATTCATCCGTATTTGGCCGTTTCGTGACGAAGTTGATAACACCAGCCGTGGTGTTTTTACCAAACAGTGTTGATTGAGGGCCGCGAAGAACTTCAACACGTTCCAAGCCTAGGAAGTCATTAATTGATGCGCCATTACGTGCCCTGTAAACGCCATCAACAAAAACGCCAACAGCAGGCTCAATACCAAAATTGAAAGTAGATGAACCAATTGAGCGAATGGCAAAACTAGTATTTGTTGACGATGCGAAGGACGATACCTGAAGTGAAGGTACAAGCGTTTGAATATCTCTAATATCTCTTGCTTGCGCGCGTTCAATGGTTTCAGCGCCAACAGCTGATACCGCAATGGGGGTATCCAATAGTGTGCTTTCACGTTTTTGGGCTGTAATTACAATTTCTTCGATTTGTGCCATCGCAGGCGCAGAGACCATTAATGCGGTCAAAGCGGTACCCGCTAATAAGGTAGCTTTCATGTTTCTCTCCCTAGATCAGTATTGTTGATCTTATAACTCTCCACCTTTACCTTCTCTTGGGAAATCAAAGACGTCAAGGAAATCATTGCTTTACGCAACTGTGTTGATTTGATCTTTTTGGGAGTGTGGTAAATTTACGTTACGAAACCTTATGGAAATTTACGATACATATATTTCAGTATTTTTGAGAAAAAATATTGAATATTTTAAAATATAGGCCAATTTCAGCAAGATACTTTGTACACAAAACGTATGTAATGATTCACGATTATGTGTGTAAAAGAAAAAGGGAGAGTAAAACTCTCCCTTTTGATGGTTCAGAATTACATCTGTTAAAGACTAGAAATTTAGACCTAATTCAAAGTAAACAACGCGGCCCCGTGGGTCATGTAGTCTGGATTCAAAACCGCCATTAGTTGCAACAAATGGTGGGTCTTGATCGAACAGATTGATCGCTCCAACGGTTAAACGTGTATCGCCAAGGCTTTCAAATATTTGACCTAGGTTTAGTGCGTATTGAACGTCTACGGTTGTGAAATCGCCAACTGTAGAGCCTGGGTTTTGGTTATCGTTGATACCATCAATGTATCTTACAAATACCCTTGCTTCATGCGTCTCATTTACGAATGAGATACCGGTGTTAAATCTAAACTCAGGAGTTGGACGGCTACCGACGCCGAGGAGGGCAAAGTTTCTCTCTCCTAGGCCATCTACTTCAGTACCTGCGCCAGTTACAAAGTCATACCCTAAAACCCATGTACCTTCGAAGAAAGGCTGGAATGTACCATAATCGCTATCAATGTCATATTTGATACTTAAATCAATACCGTCAGTATCAATATTGGAAGCGTTCACAAAATCGTTCAAGACCTGAACAATTTGCCCGCCTGAGCGAATAACAGCAGGGCCATTGGGGTCAGCATTGACGATTTCTTGGAAACTGGTTGTGATAATGGCATCCGTGAACGAATAGTTGAAATAGTCAACATCGATGCTAAGGCCGTCGATTGGGCGGAAAGACGCACCAAAGTTGAAGGCTTCAGATTCTTCCGGTGCAAGGTCTCGGCCGCCTTCAGCTGGCGTGTTTGTCCGTACTGCGGCAAATGTGTTTCCACCTGTTAATGGATCATTCACTTGGTTAAGGCTGGTGTTGGTTCCAAACTGTTGGAATACAGATGGTGCACGGAAGCTGGTAGAGTATGAACCACGCAGAGTAATTTCTGATGTTGGTGTCCATAGTAATGACACTTTAGGATCGAGTGTGTCTCCGATTGTGCCACCATAGTCTTCAAAGCGAAGGGCACCAGAAAGTTCGAGTGTTTCGGTTAGTGGTACAAGCACTTCAGCAAAAAAAGCATAAGGTGTTCGTGAAGCATCGAAATCCGGGCCGCCAATCAGGAAGCCAAAACCGTCAGCATTTGAGATGGGGTCAAGATCGGAACTTGTTGACTCGTCTCTGTATTGGAAACCGAGTGCTAAGCCAATTTCACCAGCATCTGTTTCTGCAATAGTACCGGATAAAACTGCGTCAACGACAAAGAGTTCAGACTCAGCATCATTTGTTTGCTCACCGATTATGAAATCAATTACGCTTGCGCTATTCGGCGATGTTGTAAAGCTGGTTGCAAAAGGATTGAAGAACTCGCCGCCAGGAGCACCGCCAGCAAGTGCAGCGGAAAAGTTTGCTGTGATCGTATCTTCAGTGCTACGGAAATGATTGTTTTCTGCATATGTTACTGCAACATCATAATTCCACCCTAGTCCATAATCCAAGTCACCTCTAATGGAGCCTGAAATACGGTATGTTTCATTTTCGCTGAGCTGCGGCGAAACACCTCCGCCATTACCAATTGCCCGGCCAAAGAAAACGACGGGTTCGCCAAATACATTGTTTGGATTAGTTGCTGGTACAATCGCACTGCCGGCTTGAAGGAACGGAAATGTTGGGGAGTTTCCGCGAATGGCTTCATTATCTGCGTAGGCTGCTTCCAAGTGGAAATCAGTAGTATCATTAATTTGATAATCTAGAGATGCATAAACCTGAATTCGTTCTTCTTCTGGTACTAAATTAAAGAATTCACCAAAATCAAAACTACATAATCCCGGTTGAAGTCCGCCGACAGGAGGGGCTAGTGCGACTATACCGCCACCAAATTGCTCACAACCTGTAGGGTCAACAATTGGAACACCAGCAGGTAATGCACCAGCACCAAGGCCAATGAATGCGCCTGGGTTGCCAAGGGAAGAGGTATCGTTTTGCGGTAGGCTAAGTCGTCTCTCTGAGGTGGTTAGCGACGTGCGATCGAAGTAACTGCCTGCAAGTAGGAAATGGAGTGTATCGTCACTGTTTGTCCAGCCAAACTTTGCTTGAACTAGAAAATCGTTTTGGCTACCTTCATCTGTTACAAATCCATACCGACCTGATGTTGCAAAGCCTTCAAAATCATCGTCTGTATATAGGTTTACAACACCAGCTACTGCATCAGAACCATAGATAGCGGCCGCGCCGTCTTTTAAAATCTCAACGCGTTGTATGGCGATTTGTGGGACTAAAGAGTTTGTATCAACGAATTGAAGACCATCGTTAGTAACGGCAGCGGTTGTAACTTGGCGTCTACCATTTAATAAAACCAATGTTGAAGCAACACCGAGGCCGCGCAAGTTGAAGTTTGCTGTACCAGTTGTCGAGCCTTGTGTGAAAGCGTCGGGATTGTTTTCAGATCCGTTGTTGATTGTTAACGTTTGGACTAGGTCTGCGATCTGTGTTGCACCGATAGCATTTAAATCTGTTGAATTTACTACCGAAATTGGCGACGCACTGTTTTCTTGTGATTTGCCTCGGATATAAGAACCCGTGACCACCACTTCTTCGATTGTTTCTTCAGTATCCGTTTGTTGTGCCAAGGCACTTGTCGATGATAACAGTGAAATGCTGCCTAGTGTTAGTGCGGTAGAAGTTAGAAATTTTGATATTCGCATAAAAATCCTCCTGTCGTGACACCTGTCACGCCTCCATTAATACTCCCCATTAATTATAGGACAGATTTTTCACCTTGAGGTCAAGGGTTTATCGCATTTGGTTAATCCGAAATCATAATAGTTGTTGTTACAGAACAACAGTCGGTCGTATTTTAGGTTGGGTTGATAGTTGCTCGAACAACAAATATATTCACCTTGTCGACGCCTAGTCGCTTGTCTGCAAAAGGTTTCAGATAGCCGGCGATTAAGTCGGCTTGTAAGGGTTGATTAACGTCAAAATAATGTTTCGAGAGTGCAATAAGCGCTGATACAAAATCAGATTTAATTTGGGGAGTTCGTTCCTTGATTGATTCAGTATCTTGGGGGTCTTTTACCTCCAGAACCAGTTGAATTGTTACTTGTCCACGTATTCGGCCGCGTTGGTAAAGAGAAAACTGAATTGGATCGATTTGAATTTCAGTAGAAAGCTCTTCTGCACTCTGTGCTGAAGCAACCTGAATATTCAAGGTTATTGGCATGAGTGTAATGACTATAATGTAAAAGATATATTTCATGACTTTTATGATGATAGATTGTGTGTGAAATGACAAGGTAAGACTTTTGTTGCAAAATGCATCTTGTCTTAATATGCAATAATATTTGATGCAATATGCAATATTTAATGTTTTGAATGGTGTGTACAAGTAGTTATATTTTATAACCTGTTGTTATATAACAAAAAAATAAAACTAAAATTTCTGGCATAGTATTTGTAAATACATTTATACCTCTCGAGCAGGGGTGCGGGGATAGGTTATTATTTTACTCGACCCCCAATCGTGCACCTATTCCCGCAGACCTTCTGCTTAAGATAAAAGCCGCTTACAATAGTAAGCGGCTTTTTTTATGTTTTAACATAAAGTCTAAAGTGTTGTTTTAGGTCAGATTATCAAGCCCGAACTGGGATTACCTGCCTGTAGCCGCGAAAGCGCTGTTTGAAAATCAGCGATTCTGCTTAGTGTTCTTGGATTAACTGGGCCGTCGGTGTTTCCAGCATTCCCATTTGTTAATAAGTCGCGGAATGGGTTGAATTCGAGCGATCGATCGGCACGTTGTATTTCATTGATGGCGTTATCTAACTGGTTAAGTACAAAACGAGCGGTGGTGCGATCATTAAGGTTCAGCGCTCCGTCCAGGCCAAGTCCGAATGCTCCGCCCAGGCGTTCTTCCGGTGAACGCTCATCATCTTCTGGGTCAACCGAATCAAATAATTCATTTTGAGGAATGAGGCGGCCTGCTGGGATACCGAGCCGGCTAAGGGCGTCTTGACCATCACCGCCAGGGATAAGGGTGACAGCTCTGGCGTCTCTGACGGTTGAAATGCGAAGCCCTTCGCCTTCTGTGCCTCTGCGAACAGTTACATCAACGTCGCGGAAGGCAGCTATTCGGATTTGCCTCGCAAGATCGCTAAAAGTATCGCCTTCATCGATAGTGATTCTGCGTCTTCTTTCTCCGTCTACTTGTAGAAAGAAAAAGTCACCATCGCGGGCTGAGGTCTGATTAATAATATCACGCTCTTGGCGGATATTAACTGTACCTTGTGTAAGCCCCAAGGTGTCTAATACAGAATTACCTCTTGATGTGAATGCTATGCCGCTCACGTCGGTATTTATGCCAGCCGAAGCGCCAAACTGTTGTTGGTCTTCTACTTGGCCGGTTGTGGCATTTAAGCGTGCTATAAATCCGTCATCAGCGCCTACGGATGTTTCACCGTCAATCGTGCCGCCAGTTGTACCTGCGATAAAGATATTGCCGCCAGAAATAGTGATATCAGCAATGTTGTCGGTGTCTGACGAGCCAAAGAATGTTGTAAAGTTTGCGTTTAGTGCTGAGCCATTGTCCGTTAAGCTAACAACAAAACCATCCAAGCCACCAGAATTATTGCCATTAACGGTGCCAGCAGTAATACCGTTTCCTCGTGTTGTCCCTGAAACAACAATATTATTGCCGTCAATTGATATATTTGAAATTGAACCGCCTGCACCGAGTGAGCCTAGGTTTGTTGAGCTAATCTCGTTTGTAAGGTCAGCGGCGTCAAAGCGGCGAATAACAGCTTCGCCGTTTTCTTCAAGTGCTACAATAACGTCACCATTTGAGGCAAGTTCTATACCTCGGATTTGCTCATTTGTTGCACCGCCTATAAGGTTCGAGTCTGTTAGAGTGCCTGTATCACCGTCAAGGCGTAGTAACAGACCATCTCGTCCGCCGCCAAATGTCGTTGAAGCATTTATACTTGATCGCGCAAATCCACCGAGGAGAATATCGCCGTCTGCATCGGTTGTTAGGGTCAATCCGCTTGTTTCACTAAATGTATCGAGTTGAAACCTGAATGCTTCTTCACCTCTATTATCAAATTTGACAACGAATGCGTCACCGGGACCTTCTAAAATATCATTTGAACGTAATGCGCTATTGGTTTGACCTGCAACAATTACATTATCGTTACTATCAATCGTAATTGCAAATGCCGAAGCGTCATCGGACGCACCTAATAAGCGAGAGAAAACCAGATTGCCCTGCTGGTCAAATCTGTTCAGGAAAACGTCATTTTCGGATGAGGTGTTTATTTGATTACTAAAGCTACCGCGTGACGCGCCGATGGTAAAAATATTACCTTCACTATCTACGGCAATGTTATTGGCGGATGTGTCTGCGAGAACGCGGGTTGTGTTGTTAATGTTTGTAATATCAAAGTTATCAGCTTCTTCGCCAGCGGTTTCTGCTTCTTCATCCAGTCGGTCTACTTCGTCTTGGCCAAGAACATCGATACGGGCTTGCGCTAGAATTTCATCACGGCGTGCGGCTACGCCAGGATCAATGTCATCGTCATTTTCTTCCTCAAATTCGCCGGATAGTTCAGCAATCTGAGTAGCGCCAATATCCGTTGCGGCAAATAATATGGTACCATCGACAGAAATTGTAGAGTCTAAATTTGTGAACTCAGTAATACGAGCAGTAGAGGGAGCGTCACCAGTTGATCGAGTATTGGTAGAGCTCACAAATACGCTAGGTGAGCTTGTGGATGCACTGAAGTTGACATCCTCTAATAAAGTACCGTCAACTTGGATTGCAAAGCGTTCACCGCTGCCACTGACGCTGAAGCGGGTGCGATTATCCGATATTGGATTGCCATCACTATCAAATGCGGGGTTTCCGCTACTATCAAGTTGTGGGATGGCTTCAATCTGCTGGTTAATAAAGCTGACAACATTATTGAGTGATAAAGGACCCGAAATATTGGCAAGGTCAATTTCAATATCGTTTGTATCAATAACTGAATTGTTAACAGCGTTGCGCGTGCTTATTGAAACTGTAAAGACTTCGCTTCCTGTTAGGGTATCAATGGCAGCATCAGGATCACTCGCTGCAAACCCGCCTGTAAAGTCACGATTGTCTGTGCCTAATCTTGCCGTGCTATCTGCTTGAAATTCACGGTCACCAACAAATAGGTCCAGTTGATCTAATTCGGCTGCATTGATAAATTCACGAACTTCTTGAAGGCCTCTTTGGAATTGTTCATCTAATCTCGCTAAGGTTACCTCAGGTGTATCTTCGTCGGCAGCAAACTCTGCAAGTGTTCTCAAGCGGTCGAGGCCTATGAATGTAGCGAAAGTCGCCTGCCTGTCGGGGTTGTTCTCGACACTTTCTAGACGGTTATCATTGAGGTCAATAAATTCTCTTAGGTCGCGAACTTCTCGAATTCGTTGGTTTAGGGAACGTGTGTCTTCTTGATCAAAAGGTGTTTCGATATTTTCTTCGGAAATGTCGAGGTTAACTGCGGGTGTTGTGGTGTTACTAAAGCGGACCGCAGCACTCAGGATATCTGCGTTTATACTTAAGCCTAAAAGATTAGCACCAATTCCGACAATAGGGCGGGGTGCAGGGGCATTATTATTGCCACCGAGACCACCAAGGAGTCCGCCTCCACCTGATACACCAAAAAAGGCCATCTAATTTGCACCTAATCTATAAGGCCATTGTTAAAACAATTCATGCGATAGGCAATAGTTACCTATTTGGGCACATATTGCCTATCATGCGAACCATCACCTTGATTCGACTCATATTTACTCGGCAATAATTGCCAAACAATTGCAATTATTGTTTATACTCTCTACATACACTGCAAGGATCATGACAAATGATAGAGCTATAACTTTACGAAGGTATAAAGGTTTGGCGATAAGGAATAAGAATAATGTTTGCGATTTTTTGGTTACTTGACACGGCGCTTGGTATTTATTGGTTTTTTGTAATCGCGAGTGTCATACTGAGTTGGCTTGTTGCATTTAACGTCATCAATACATATCAACCTTTTGTACAAACAGTTTCCAGGTTTCTCCATAATGCCACAGAGCCTATCATTGGCAAGATCCGTCGTTTTATGCCTGATTTGGGCGGCGTGGATTTATCACCGCTTGTATTGTTACTGTGTATACATTTTATCCGTATATTATTGAGAACATCAATCGCACCTGTGTTCGGGGTGTATGGGTACTGATAGTATGAAGTGAGCGATACAGTTGATGTTTTATAAGTTTATCTAATATTAAAATCCGTTAAAATGCTATTGTGACACTCATGTTGCTGATTAAGATAATCAGTTATTATGTATCATTTGTGTGGTGGTATTTAGGGTGAAAAAGCCTATCGACATCTAACAGGTTTGCTATCGAAAAAACTGAGGTTGCCCAAAAGCTCTATCCGTCTTATAGCTGGCGAATAATCGTGGCTTAAAATAGTTTTCTTTGAGGGCGATGGTTAACAAGTGGATGAAGGGATAAATCTGTATTTCGCTCATATTGGTATCAGGCTTTATGACCTATATTGATTATCAATTTATTTTTGAAGGCGATATTTTATCCTTCTTGGAACCGTTAAGGGGCAAATAATGACGGCTCAAATTATTGATGGTAAGGCTTTTGCGGCTGAAATCAGGGCAAAGGTTGCAGAGAATGTATCAACATTAAAATCAAAATATGCGGTTACACCGGGGCTTGCTGTTGTTATCGTAGGGGAAGACCCTGCAAGCACGATTTATGTGAACAGTAAAATAAAACAAACTGTTGAAGTTGGAATGAAAAGTTTCCATTTCGCTCTTCCGGATACAATTTCAGAAGCTGATCTTGTTGCAAAAGTTAAAGAATTAAATGTTGATAATCGTGTGAATGGTATCTTGGTTCAACTCCCATTACCTAAACATATTAAAGAAGCTGCCGTTATAGAGGCAATCGCCCCTGAAAAGGATGTTGACGGTTTTCATGTGATTAATTCAGGTCTCTTGGCCACAGGTGGTAAGGGTATGGTACCTTGTACACCGCTTGGGTGCCTTTTGATGCTTCAGGATACGCTCGGCGATATGAGCGGCAAAAAAGCCGTTGTGATCGGTCGGTCGAATATTGTAGGCAAACCTATGGCACAGCTTTTATTACAGGAAAATTGCACTGTAACGTTAGCACATAGCCGTACCAAAGACTTGGCTTCAGAGGTGAAGCAAGCTGATATTGTTGTCGCGGCTGTTGGCGTGTCTGAACTTGTTAAAGGTGACTGGGTCAAGGACGGTGCGACAGTGATTGATGTTGGTATGAACCGTATCGCAGCGCCAGAGCGCGGCGAGGGAAAGGTTCGCTTAACAGGTGATGTAGCATTCGATGAAGTTATAGAAAAAGCTGCTTATATCACCCCTGTGCCGGGCGGCGTTGGGCCAATGACGATTGCATGTTTACTCAGGAATACTGTGACAGCTGCTTGCAGGCAGGCTAGTATTGAAGAAATAGAGCTTTGATAAATAAATAGTTGATGGGGATGTATGATGTATGACGCTTTTATCGCAGCATTCATTGCGCTTTTTGTCATTGTTGATCCGATAGGGATCGCACCTGTTTTTGCCGGCCTTACACAGGGCTCGCCCAGGTCGCATCAAAAATCAATGGCGATCAAGGGTACAATTATTGGTATCCTTATCCTGATTTTCTTTGCCTTAGCGGGGCAGCCGTTTTTTAAGGTACTTGGAATTTCGCTTGATGCCTTGCGTGTTGCAGGCGGTGTGATGCTTTTTATCATTGCGGGTGAAATGGTATTTGAAAAACGCACTGAACGGAAACAGGAAACAGCAGAAAAGCTTGATGAGCATTTCGAAGATATTTCGGTCTTCCCCATTGCTTTGCCGCTCTTGGCTGGCCCTGGCGCTATTGCTACAATCATGCTTATTATGGCAAATTATAAAGGGGATTATGCAGCCCAAGGTGCTGTTATCGGTGCATTGGTGCTTGTTATGCTTATTACTGTGATTACATTTTTCATGGCAGGTAAAGTAATGCAATGGATGGGGCCGTCGGTTAATGCTGTTCTGACAAGAGTCCTCGGTGTTGTATTAGCCGCATTAGCGGCACAGTATATCCTCGATGGTATTAAAGGGACTTTCTTCCCGAGCTGATTTTTACTCAAGTATACTTGTACATAATTCATGACGTTTAAGCTGTTGACAGCAACAGCGATTGTCGGACACTCTTTCATAAATTTCAGCTAAATAACCTATTAGGTTTTGAGGGAGTAGTTATGAAAAATCTAGCATGCCTTGGTTTGGCAGCCGCGCTTATTAGCGCTTGCAGTGATACCACAGGGCAAAGTCAGTCCAGTGAAACAAGCGAATATATACTAAATGCTACGGCATTATCTGAGCATGTCAAAATACTTGCTTCTGACGAGTTTGGTGGCCGTGCACCAGGCTCACCCGGTGAAGACTTAACGGTCGCATATCTCTCTAAAACTTTTGCTGAAGCAGGACTTGCCCCTGTCAATGGTACAAGTTATGCACAGCAAGTACCGCTTGTCTCTATCACAGCAACAGGTAACCCTTCACTTAATATTTCGGGTGAAGGTCAATCATTTGACCTTGCTTACAGAAGTGATCAGGTTGTTTGGACCCGCAGGCAGGAAACTTCATCAAATGTTTCTGACAGTGATTTGGTTTTCGTGGGGTATGGCATTAACGCGCCCGAGCGTGGCTGGAATGACTATGAAGGCATTGATGTGCGCGGCAAAACTGTTGTGATGCTGATCAATGATCCGGGATATGCAACGCAGAACCCTGAGCTCTTTTCGGGTAATACCATGACATATTATGGCCGCTGGGATTACAAATTTGATGAGGCATCAAGGCAGGGTGCTGCTGGCGCTATCATGATCCATGAAACAAAAGCAGCGGCATATGGTTGGCCAACGGTTGATGCAAGCTGGACCGGGGCCCAGTTTGATACTGTACGTGCAGATGGTGGTGCAGACCTTGCCGGTTTTGAAGCATGGATTACCAACAAAAATGCTGAAAAATTATTTACGGCGAGCGGGATGGACCTAAAGGCACTATCAAACGCGGCGACAAAGCCTGATTTTAAGGCGGTGCCAATGCCACTTAAGGCGTCGGTCGAAATTACGAACGAGGTTACAACGGTCCAGTCGCGTAACGTGGCAGGTATTCTGCGGGGTAGCGAGGCACCTAATGAAGTGTTTGTTTACATGGCGCACTGGGATCATATTGGAACTGACCTAACGGCAGAAGGCGATGGCATTTATAACGGTGCGCTTGATAACGCCACAGGTACTGCTGCGTTAATCGAGCTTGCAAAATCCTTTTCAACAATGGGTGAAAAGCCAAAGCGTTCTATTCTGTTTTTAGCAGTTACAGCTGAAGAACAAGGCCTCTTGGGTTCAGCTTATTATGCGACGAATCCATTGTTACCGCTTGCACAAACAGTTGGCGGCATCAATATGGACGGCCTTAATATTATTGGTCGTACAAAGGATGTGACGGTTATCGGCCTTGGTAATTCAGAGCTTGATGGCTATCTTGAAAAAGCGGCGAAATTGCAGGACCGTATTTTGGTGGCGGATCAGGAACCTGAAAAGGGATATTTCTATCGTTCTGATCATTTTGAGTTATCTAAGCTCGGCGTGCCGATGCTTTATCCTAATGCGGGCTATGATCACCGCGAACTGGGGCGTGAATACGGTGACGCTAAAGCGGCAGAATATGTTAAAAAGCACTATCATGGCCCATCGGATGAATATGACCCCGACTGGGACTTATCCGGTGCTATTGAAGACTTGGAGCTATATAAAGCAACAGGGTTAATGGTTATCAATTCAGGTGATTGGCCGAACTGGAACGAAGGAACAGAGTTTAAGGCTGCGCGCGATAAACAGCGTGCTAATAAGTGATTGACCTAATCGTTAAAAGTCATAAGGGCCGTTTTCGGCCCTTTTTTCATCCCGTTTCAGATGTGGTTGGCTTTTAATAGATAGAGGATGAAACTCAGGCTAAAAGCTGACAGAATTGTGGATAATAGAACAGTAGTTGCTGCCCGTCTTGGGGCAACATCTTGCTTGTCTGCAAAACTATAGGCAATCATCCCTGTGGGTAGTGCACCCATTAAGGTTGCTGTGCCCACCCAAATTTCTGGCAGGTCTAAAAGATATTTAGTGATAAAATAAACACCTACTGGCAAGAGAATAAGTTTTAGGGCTGTTGATGTGGATGCCTGAATAATGTCTCCTGATATTTTGACATAACTGAGTGCCATGCCTGCTGCAAATAAACCAACGGGGGCTGCTGCTTGTGCTGGAAAGGTGAGAAAACGATCCAGCCATTCAGGAATAGATATCTTAAAGGCTGACCAAATAAGGCCAATGATCAAGGCAATCAGAATAGGGTTCTGCCTCACACTGGCAAATGTACGTTTCAAGAGCGCAGACCCATCAGTATTATGCTTTGCACGTTCAACAATGAAGGTTGTGATTGGAATAAGCGTGAGTGTGTGAAATGACAGAAGCACTAATAATAGTCGAACGCCTTCATCGCCAAAAGCGCTGTTTATTATTGGAATACCGACAAAGGCGCCATTAGCAAAACAGGTGGACAGTCCAAAGACACCGGATTCTGCGCTCGTTTGAGAGAAGATAAATTTACCAATATAAAAGGCGGTAAAATAAATGATATAGAGGGCTGAATAATAGCCCGCAACAAGTGTTAACTCGTTTGATTTTGGAAGTTCACTACTGGCAATCGCTTGAAATAAAAGAGCCGGAATACCAATCCACCATACGAAAGTGATGAGAATGTTTGACGACCCCTCAGGGAACAGGTTTGTTCGGCCAAGGCCAAAGCCTAGTGTCATTAACATAAATACTGGTGCGATTATGGTTAGAATTTCAATCATCTTTTTTGATCGCACCAGTTTATTAAATGTATAATCAAGCTCAATCGTGGCTTGGTGGTTCTGTAATCTTGCCGCGCTGCTTGAGAAGCTGTAAACGAAGGGCATTAAGTTTAATAAAGCCTTGTGCGTCGCGCTGGTCGTAAACGCTGTCCTCCTCAAAAGTAACATGTTCCATTGAATACAGACTTTGTTGGCTCTTACGGCCAACTACATGAACACCGCCTTTAAAGAGCATCAAGCGCACAGTACCAGCCACAAATTCCTGACTTGTATCGATAAGTGCTTGCATCATTTCGCGCTCTGGCGAGAACCAGAAGCCATTATAAATAACTTCAGCGTATTTCGGCATGATCTCATCCTTGAGGTGCATCGCGCCTTTATCAAGAGTGACCTGCTCTATACCACGGTGAGCAGCCAGCAGGATTGTACCTCCTGGTGTTTCATAGATGCCGCGTGATTTCATACCAACAAAACGGTTTTCCAAAAGATCAAGACGGCCAATGCCATGGCGTTTACCGTATGTGTTCAACGCTTCCAAAAGAGTCGCTGGCGACATGACTTCGCCGTTGATGGCAACTGGATCGCCTTTTTCAAATTCAACGTCGATATACTCTGGCTCATCAGGGGCGTTGAGTGGGCTATCGGTTCGTGAGTAGACATACTCTTCAGCCATTTCCCACGGGTCCTCAAGCGCCTTGCCTTCACTGGATGTATGCAGAAGGTTTGCATCAACACTAAAGGGGGATTCGCCGCGTTTATCTTTTGGAATTGGAATTTGATGCTTTTCTGCGAATTCAATCAATTTTGTGCGGCTTGAAAGATCCCATTCACGCCATGGTGCAATAACTTTAATTTCTGGGTTTAAGGCATAATAGCCAAGTTCGAAACGAACCTGATCATTGCCTTTTCCGGTCGCGCCGTGGCAAACTGCCTCAGCTCCGACTTTGCGTGCGATTTCTATCTGACGTTTGGCGATTAATGGCCGCGCGATTGAAGTGCCAAGCAAATATTGGCCTTCATATACTGTGTTGGCGCGAAACATTGGGAAAACATAATCGCGAACGAATTCTTCGCGAAGATCTTCGATAAAGATTTCCTTGATACCCAGCATTTCGGCTTTTCGTCGTGCTGGCTCTAACTCTTCTCCCTGACCGAGGTCTGCTGTGAATGTAACTACTTCACAGTTATATTCTTCCTGCAACCATTTTAGAATGATCGAGGTGTCAAGGCCGCCAGAGTAGGCAAGCACTACTTTTTTAATATCAGCCGACATGATGTCTCCACATAAAAAATAATTTTCAAAGCTGGTAACGCTTCCAATGCCAGAAGCCGCGCGAGTATAGGAGAAGTCTGAAGAACGTCAAATGCTTAAGCATGATCTAACAAAAAAGCTATATCCAAACGGTTTGCCGCGATTTAACGTATGTGTAAAGCATAACAATTGTTTCAAAAGGGTAATCAATATGATTGTTTCAGATTGTATTCAAAACCGAAAATCAGTTCGTGCATACCTTGACAAACCCGTACCAAAAGGGGTGTTGAGAGAGTTGTTGGAAAAAGCGAAGCAGAGCCCTTCAGGGGGCAATGTTCAGCCTTGGTTTGTTCATGTGCTAACAGGCGAAAAGCTTCAGGCATTGAAAATTACAGTACAGTCAAAATTGCAAGAGAGCCCTATGGGTGACGGAATGGAGTATAATATTTACCCTGAAAACCTGAAAGAACCTTACCGTACACGTCGTTATGAGTGCGGTGAAGCATTATATAAAACAATAGGAATTGAACGCGATAATAAATTTGGTCGTTTGATGCAGGTTGCGCGAAACTTTGAATTTTTTGGTGCGCCCGTTGGATTGTTTTTCACGATTGATCGCAATATGGGGCGGCCGCAGTGGGCCCATATGGGCATGTTTATGCAAACATTCATGTTGCTTGCACATGAAGAGGGTTTGGCTACTTGCCCGCAAGAGGCTTGGACCATGATGCATAAAACAGTAGATGAGCTTCTTGGCTTACCGAAAGAGCAGATGCTCTATGCAGGCATGGCGCTCGGGTATGAAGATACCAGCCATCCTATCAATAGTTTTAGAACAACTCGCTCTTCCATAGATGAGTTTGCAATTTTTCATGAAAAATAATTTTAAAACACCCCTACATTAGCTTTACTTGCAAGATTGTAGCATGAACGTATATTCTTCTAGCCCAAGAAAATCCCATGGATATGGTGTTAAGCGTTTAGCTGACGCTTTGATGTGTTCTTGAGCTAATTTGTATTCGCCAGCTCTGTATAAACTGTAAGCGAACAGATTATGTGCATATAGGTTAAAGCTTATATCGGTATGGCTGTAATTATTTGCAAACATTTCATCTGCGGATAATAATTCTTCTTTTACTTCTGGTCGTTGAAAGTATGTGTCAGCTTGCGCAGGAATGTTTTCCCACCAACTCATATACAGCCATCTTTCAATATGCGCTGACGGTATCAATGCTAACATGTAGCCATACCCTATGTTTTTGCTGCTATATTGTTTTGCAAATTCAAACATTTTATCATGTGACCCATGCCATTTTTCGCAACTAGCTATAAGATAATTTAAATAACCATATAAATTTGGTTTCTCGTAAGAATCCAGTTGACTTAAGCCCCAGTCAATATCCTCCCAAGTTGCTTGTAAACCCATTAATACCCTTATCATTCTGGATATTACTTCAGAGTTTTGAGGTCCATTTACTTTAGCTTTTGCGAGTGCATCATATGCTCTGTTTAAGGTCTCAAAAAACAATTCGAAACGATCTTCTGTTACTTCTTCTCCTTTGCCATATCCTCTGTACTCCCAGGCTAAAGCCATGAGGTGTGCACCATTGAACAAGTTGGGGATGTGTTCTTCCTTATGGTCTTGTATCCAAGGGTCAAAGACACCTTCTTTATTGTTGTATTTCTGAGAAATAGCTTGAAGAGCTAAATGCTTTTCTCCATGAGGTAGGTTCACATAAAAATTTTCAAACCCTTTCCATTCATTGCTTTGCATAGCAAGTTCTAGACCCTTGCTTAAAGGTGAATAGCTTTGAGGCGCCCCAAAATAATAATTATTCGTCAATGAAAATTTGATATGACTGAAAAAAGTACTTAATCCCATAATAATTGCCCCCATTAATACAGCACGTTAGTAGCTTACTAGTGTTATTGCCATTCAAGCAATAGTTAAATGTTTGAATTTAATACAGATATTGTTTTGGTTAACAAGAGTATAAGCTTTATGAATATGGAGTTTATGCATTATAAAAACTTCTTGCCCCTTACGTAACGTCAGCCCCTAGACATCATTTCGTGGAAAGGAAAAGGGTATGAAAATGCTAGCGATTGGTGATCTTGCAAAGAAGGCTGGGGTAAGTGTGCGCACACTTAGATATTATGATGCACGTGGGCTCTTAAACCCTGTAAGGTCCGAGGCAGGGCAGCGATTTTATTCCTATAATGATATAGTGCGACTAGGGCACATTCAGCTTTTGAAACGTGCCGGGTTTTCGCTTAATCAGATCGCAGAAATGATACGAAAAGAAACCATTGATAGCGAAAGCCTTTTGAGAGTTAATCATGCGCTTTTAGTGAAGGAACGAGATCGCCTTGATAACGCTATTTCAGTTCTTGATGAGGCAATAAAAAGCCTGCATGGGCGCAGTGAGACTGACCTTTCCACACTTTGTAACCATATCAAGTTAGGAGAACAGTCAATGAGCAATGAGGAAGAATGGCAAAAAGTATGGGATACCTATTATACACCTGAAGAAAATGCAAAATGGGCAGCGGCCAAGGAAAGTTTGCCCGTGGATAACTGGAAAGAGGTTGAGCGAGCCTGGCCGGATGTGCTTGCGAGAACAGAAAAGCTTGTGGGTACTGACCCGGCCTCATCTGAAGCACAAGCGCTTTTGAAAGAATGGACTGCTTTATCTCAGCCTATTTACGACATTGATCCATCTCTCGCAGGGAGTGTTAGTAAAATGTACGATAATCTGGATAACTGGCCAGAAGACGGGCCAGAAAAACCATTTTCTAAAGAGGTTTGGGAGTTCATACAAGCAGCGAGTAAGGCTGCTAAGCAGACGGCTTAATGCCGGGTTTATTGATACAAAAAGCCTGACAGCCGTATGGTTGTCAGGCTTTAAGGTGGGATAGGTCGAGTCTATTGAGTGTTGTTATTCTTGAATAGAAGTGGCTAAGTTCGAGAATAAAGCAGATAGGTTGTTGAAACTGTTACTTGGGCTAAGATTCAAGTTACTTTGAAAAAGATCTATCAAATTGCGTTCAATATCAACCGTTTGGCCGCTCCCGGTTTCAAGGTCTTGCGGTGTATCTTGAGCGGTTATGTTTTCCAGCCCTGTGCCTTCAAGGGCACGATTTAAGACAGTTCGCTCTGGTCTTGAAAGATTGTTCGATTCCACAATACTGGCAATTTCAGTACGAAGTAAGTCAAATCGTGACGGTTCACTTTCGGTTTCTGTTACATTGATGAGGGGGTCATTATTTTCAAGAGGTGCTGCAATTGCACCGCTCTGTTCATTTCCGATACCTGCTGTAGTTGGTTCATCAGCGGGCTGTTGTGCCGGTGCTGCTGTATTTGCCCCTTCTGTAACCAAAGATTGTGCGTCTTCAGATAGCGAAATAATAACTGCCGGTGAAGTTTCTGGTGTATCAGCGATAGCTTCTTCTTCGACGGGGTCTTGATTTAGATTCGGAAACGAAACATTTGTAACATTAATTAAAGGAGCGTTTGTAAGCGGACCAAATGAAATACCGTTAAATGCCATGATGTAATTTTCCTTGTTTTGCCTTATGTGCTGTATCAGCAAAAACTGTTCCAGTTTAAAACAAAGAATCACATAATCGACTCCTAAAGAATCATATATAATAGGCAGAAAATACCAAAATAGGCAAAGTTTGCCTGTTTCATGATAAAATCTGCCTAGAGAATAGAATGAAGTATTTTATGCCGTAGCCTGTTCTGTTTCGCGTAAAATCTGTGCTTTTGATTTCTTTTCCGAGGCAGATTTTAATTGGCCACACGCAGCCATAATATCGCGCCCACGCGGTGTTCTAATTGGCGCAGAAATACCGCCCTTATATACGATATCTGAGAATTTTTTAATCTGGTTCCACTCACTGCACTCATACGGAGTGCCCGGCCATGGGTTGAACGGGATTAGGTTCACTTTGGCCGGCAATTTGTATTTACGGATCATACGCACCAATTCATGCGCGTCATCATCGCTATCGTTCACATTTTTAAGCATCGTATATTCAAACGTGATCCGGCGTGCGTTATGGGCGCCGGGGTAGTTCGCGCATGCTTTCAAGACTTGTTCGAGGTTATACTTTTTGTTGATCGGCATAATTTCTGAACGCACGTCATCGCGAACCGAGTGTAGGGAAACCGCAAGGTTAACGCCGATTTCTTCGCCGCAGCGTTCCATGTGTGGCACGACCCCGCTTGTTGATAAGGTAATTCGGCGCCGTGAAAGCTGAATGCCTTCTTCGTCCATGATAATTTCTAGTGCCTTTTTGACATTATCAAAATTATATAGAGGTTCGCCCATTCCCATCATAACGATATTAGTGACACTGCGACCAACTGTTGGGTTTTCCCATTCACCAAGGTCATCGCGGGCGATCATCATCTGGGCAACGATTTCAGCCGCTGTTAAATTCCGTACTAATCGCATGGTGCCAGTATGGCAGAACTTGCAATTAAGTGTGCAACCCACTTGACTGGATACACAAAGTGTACCGCGGTCATCCTCTGGTATATAAACGGCTTCTGCTTCGCTGCCATCTTCGAACTTAATCAAATATTTGCGGGTGCCATCTTCTGAATATTGTGCTTCGGTGATTTCAGGGCGTTCGATAATAAAATGCTGTTCCAGCTTCGCACGCACATCCTTTGAAATGTTGGACATATCATCAAAGGATGAAACGCCGCGGTGGTATACCCAGTTCCAAAGCTGCTGCGTCCGCATTTTTAGCTGCTTTTCAGCGACGCCAATTTCACGAAGCGCCTCCTTAAGCTCTGTGCGATCAAGGCCAAGCAAGTTTGTTTTGCCGCTCGAAAGCGCTGGGTCAAGGCGTGGTTGAATAATAGGCTCTTGGCCTGATGGGGTAATTTGCATATGTGTGACCTTTCCCTTTTACGCTTTCGTGTGAAATGCATGCCAGGTTCTTTAATAGCCATGGGCGTTCCACCCAGTGGTTGGTTAATTTGATGCGGTCTTTAGTCTGATTTGGCCTAAATGTAAAGGTTTGTAATGTATGCTTATCGGCATGCTTTGTTGATCGCATTGAGGGCAGCGGTAAAGCCTGATAGTGAATAGGTATCTGTTGTTTGGGTACCGCGTGCTGATGTGCCCGTAACGACGAGATTACTGCCTGCTTTCATTGACGCTGCTAACTTGGCATCATCACTACCATCATATGCCCAAGCGGTACTGCCTTCAGTGAAAAGGCCTTGGGCGCGTTTACCGTCTACCTGAAAGCGAACCTCACTATTTGGCCTTAGCGGATAGCCCATAACGGCGTTTACCTCACTTTTTACGCCTACGCTCGGGCGGTTGGTGACAGTGATATAAATATCGCCGCGGCGAACATTCTTTTTATTTGCCGTACTGCGTTTTGGTGTTGAAATCATATAACAGGTTTTGGTGTTGCCTTCTTTGATGATCAAAGCATCCCAGTCGCGGAAACTACCAATAATATCGCGCTTTTGTGCTGAAGCTATCGGTGCAAATATGCAAACTGCAAATAGTACAAGCGTTAGTTTCGTTGCAAAATTTTGGATGCCCGTTGTAGGTGTTGTCCCTAGCTTCACTGTCATAAATTTAATCCTGTTGTCTAACTTTTAAGTTTCTTCGCTTTTGATGTCCGGCGATTACGTGGGGGGCCATGTACATGCGCTTGTTTTTCTTCTGGCTTTTGTCCGGCCATTAGAGGGCGGTCTGGAAACCCGCCTAATAGTCGCTGTCTATCATACATAACAATAGCACCAGCGGTGGCAACATTAAGAGAAAATTTTGTCGGTATTTTGATCATCATGTCACAACGTTCAGCCGTTTCAGTGCTGAGTGATGTACGTTCGCCGCCGAGTACATAAACGGCGCGGGTTGGGTGGCGAAAACTTGGCAGGTCAATCGCATCATCGCTTATTTCAACGCCGACTAACTGACACCCCTTTGGTACAACAAGATCTTTCACTGTGTCATACTGATAAAAGGGGATTTGGTCGGTCGAATTACTGGTATCAGTTAAAAAAGGCTTTGTGACCGGCTCGCCAGTATGCGCAACAATTTTGGGGTTAACGGCAAAGGCAAAACTGGCGCCAAAGGCATGACCTGTGCGAATCAGATTACCCATATTACCTGTTTTAGAAATACCATCGATTCCGATACCAAAATATCCGCGCATCGTGATCAATTATCCTTGTCTAACGATTACTTTATTGTTGCTGTAACCCGTTTGGTGTCTGGGTGCAAGGCCGTGATCAAGCAGGAAATAATAATGAACGCGGATGCCCCGAGCATTGAAGCGATGATATTCCATTCAAAAAGCAGCCCCATGACAGCGTTTGCTATAGGCAACAGGCCAATGGCGAGTAGCATCAATAGGCTCATAACCCTGCCCATCATATGATCCGGTGTTACCTTTTGTAGCCATGCCATAAAGTGAACCCAGACAAAGCTATCGCCGAGCCCTGCTGTTATGAAGAAAAACATTGCGAGCCAATATGATTCTGAGATTGCTACAAGACCAAGGCAAAGGCCGGAATAGGCGAAAACCAAAAACATAATGCGTGCAATTTTCTCTGGCTTGATTGGATTTGAAATGCCAGCCGTAATGCCGCCAACCAATGCACCGATACCGTATGCCCCAACGATGATACCATAAACAAATGATCCATTTGCATACCGCATATCTGCAAGTACAGGCAATCCGACAAACACCGGCGCCATATAAAAGAAATTTAAAATAGCGATAGCGATAAAACATAGTTTGAAGGCGGGTATTGACCAGATAAAAGTGATGGCCTTTTTGAATTCTTTTAAAAAATTCTCTTTCTCTTCGCTATCTTCAGTTTTTAGCGATCGTACTTTGACAAGGCTAAGAGTTAAAATTGATAAAGCAAATGTCGCGGCATCCGCAAAAAACGCGCGCGCAAGGCCTATTCTGTCGCTTTCAAAGGTTGAAGTAATGGCACCGGGGTCGCTATGCCCTGATACACTGATTTCACCAGCAATGACGAGGCCAGCGATCATCGGGCCAAAAATAATGGCAAGCTGATTAGTGCTTTGAACGATCGCATTACCGCCCTGTAGGTCTTTTTCTTTAACGATACTCGGTAAGAACGATGTAGTTGCTGGATAAAAGAAAGCATCCGCAATACCAAATGCAGCGGCGAGCGCAAACACGCCGACGATATTTACGCTATCGAACAATAGCAAAAAGCCGAGTACGATAACCAGTAAAAGCCGTATGATATTGGTATTAATCATAACGCCGCGCGGACTGTAGCGATCAACGATTGCACCGCCCCATAACATAAGGATAGCCCTTGGTATGCCCTGTACTGCTAGAACGAACCCTGTCATTGCTGCACTACCTGTCATTTTTAAGACAAGCCACGGAAACGCAATAATAGAAATATGATCCCCGATTACAGAGACACATTCCCCAATCCAGAAGAGGAAAAAGTTGCGATCTTTAAAAAGTTGTAGCATTGCGCTTGGAACACCGATGAAAAAAATATAGATAGTAAAGACGTACCTAAGATAATAAGTCCGTATCAGCAAACGCTACGGAATACTATTAAACTGATGACAAAGCAGGGTTATATGACGCACGAATCCGATCAAAGTGACGGGATTACAACAAACTCTACCTCAAACCCACCGGTTTGGATCAAGGTAGCACTCGATTTTGGCCCGTTGATTGTGTTCTTTGTCGCTTTCAAATTGGGTGACCTGTTTGTAGCAACAGGTGTGTTTATGGCAGCGAGCATTGCAGCGATGGTCATATCCAAATTGGTTCTTGGGAAAATTGCAGCAATGCTTAAGTTTACGGTTGTTGTTGTGGTGGTGATGGGTGGATTGACGTTATATTTGCAGGACGAAACTTTCGTTAAAATGAAACTAACGATCATCAATAGTGTGATGGCAACAATCCTGTTGTTTGGCCTGCTGCGCGGGAAGCTCTATCTCAAGATGGTAATGGAAATGGCGATTGATATGGATGATGCTGGATGGAAAACATTTTCCAGAAACTGGATCATTTATATGCTTGTTATGGCTGGTGTAAATGAGATTGTTTGGCGAACGCAGACAACGGAATTCTGGGTGAATTTTAAGACATTCGGATATATAGGGGCTACTATGGTATTCATGATTGGCCATGCACCTTTGTTTATGCGGTATATGCCTGAAGATGAAGGTCGCTGAATAGGGTATAAAATTAATACTTTTGCATGCAGTAATTTTACCTTATGGTGTGGTAATGCACATGGGGGAAATTATGTTTATATCGAAGTCGATTCGACAGCGATTCAGTAGAATCATGCAAAAATTTAATACAGGCACTTCTGATGCATCTGGCACACGTGAGGCAGATAGTATTTATCGTCGTGATTCAAGCCAGAGTTTAAATCAAGTAAAAAGCCTAAAAGGTCGATTTTGCCCAAAACCCTTTACTCAGTTCGATATCTATGAATATGGAGATGCACATTGTTGTTGTTCTAGCTGGATTACCACCCCGCTTGGCAATGTTAACAAACAGCCAGTTAAAGATATTTGGAATTCTGAAATCGCTCAAGATATTCGAGCGTCTATTTTTGATGGAAGCTTCAAATATTGCGATCATAAATTATGCCCGCTTATTCAAAATGACACGTTGCCGACTCTGGCTAGTGCAAAAGTAGATCCATTCTTAAAACCTATTATTGAAGAACAAAAAACCATCTTGAACACTGATCCGGCATTAATTAATTTCTGTAATGATCCATCTTGCAACCTCTCTTGCCCGAGTTGCCGGATTGAGAAGCTTATTTTGCGTACAGGCCCTGAGTTTGATGCTAGGCAGGAAATCCAGAACAAAGTTGTTGATGGGTTTATTTCTGAGCCAAGTGATAAGGCATTCACTATTAATGTGACGGGTTCAGGTGATCCGTTTGCGTCTAAAATATTCAGAGATTTTCTGTTTGACCTTGATGGTGCGGACTTTCCAAATATGTTGGTTAACCTGCAAACAAATGGTGTTTTATTTACCAAGAAAAATTGGGAAAAACTTCACAAGATACATAGTAATTTACAGGCAATGTTTATTTCCTTTGATGCTGCGACCGCTGATACATACGCTATTACCCGCCGCGGTGGTAACTGGGACATGCTTATAGAGAACATTCAGTTTTTATCCGAGCGTCGTCAGGAAGGGCTGTTTAAGCTCTTGAGATTAGATTTTGTTGTACAGTTGGATAATTATCGTGAAATGCCAGCCTTTGTAAAATTGGCAAAGTCCCTCGGGGCTGATTGCGCATCTTTTTCAATGGTAACTGATTGGGGAACATGGCCCAAAGAGGTGTATGAAACAAAATGTATCTGGAAAGAAACTCACCCTGAATTTCATGAATTTTTAGAGGTTTTGAAAGATCCGGTTTTCTCTGAATCAATTGTGGAATTAGGGAATTTAACAGAGGCATACACCCAGGCCCAACAGAAAACGCAGGCTGCCTGAGGGGGGCTGATTACTATCAAACATCTTTCCATTGTTCAGGGTTTGTGTGAGGTGCGATTGTACCGTGCCCCAAACTCTCTCTATAATGATCAAGTGCCCAGTGGACGCTTGGGAACGCAAGCTCATCGCGTGGGATTTCATCCCAGGTAAATAGTTTTACTTCCAGGCTTTCAGGTCCTGCTTCAAAAACTGGGTCTGAGAGTGTTGCCCTGAACATCATATGTACCTGTGAAATACGTTTTACAGTATAAATTGATAGTAAATCGTGAATTTCGATTTTAGCCCGCGCTTCTTCCCATGCCTCACGTTTGGCTCCTTCCTCTGGGGTTTCACCAAGTTCCATAAAACCAGCGGGAATAGTCCAGAAATTTATACGCGGTTCAATAGCGCGACGGCAAAGCATGATTTTACCGTCATATTCTATAACGCTGCCAGTGATAATTTTAGGGTTTTCATACGCGATAAACCCACAATCACCGCAAACGGCACGGGTGTGATCATCGCCTTCCGGGATTTGATTGGAAAAGTTCTGTGGATACATAACGGCGCTCATGAGGGCAGTGTGTCTTGATATAGCATGAGCGTCCAGTAATAATTTAACCTATTGTGACTTTAAACCCGAATGTCGACGATCTGCCCTAAAGGAACGTCACGCGTGCTCGCTTGCTGTGTAGATAATCTTCCAACAGGTGCTTCCCTAAGGTTATTATTAAATGCTGCAACACGTTCCTGAGCTTCTTCTAGTTCATCTGTAGAGGATACATCGTTATTTGAACGGGCGTTGCGCGCAAGTAATCGGTTTCGGCGATCCGCTGCAACACTGGGTGCCTCAAAAGCTTCATCCTGCTCTTCAATAGCAGGGTTGGGCTGACGTACCGCATCGTTTAGGCGCGTCGCATCATTCCTATTCGATTGTCTACCTGCCTGCAACTGAGCCTGAATTTGACTCTGTAGCGGGTTGGCATTGGGATTGATATTAGTCATAACCCAAAGACCCTAGTTAAAAATTGTGCCGATTTTCGGCTTTGCCAAGAACTACGATTTTCTTCGTGTCCCCTAGCCACCAGGGAATTGGTTCCTGTGGAAACGCAACTCTTATTACTTTATATGTATTTAAAAGTCGTTATTTCCAATCACGTTGTCAAGGATTTGACGCACTTTTTCTTTATTTTCTGTGTTTACACGATCAAGCGCTATGTTCAAGCTACTAATAGCCTCTTGTTTTTTTTCTTGTTGAAGCAGCGATTTAGTTAACATACGCCATCCATCCAGATTATCTGGATCTGCGTCAAGTTTTTCTTTGAGGCGGTCAGTCATTGAATTAATGAATGCCTAGCGTTCTTCTGGTGACAAGTTGGCAACCGCTTCGATATCACTTTTTGAAGGGCCTTGTGTTGTAAATTCGCTTACTTGGGGACGAAGTTCTTTTAGCTGGCTGTCTAGTACTGCGTACCAAGGTGCGTTTGGGGCTGATTGATTTAGAAGGTCTTGCCAGATTTCAAACGCTAGTTCCGGGTTGCCATATTGTTTATGGGCAAGGCCAAGATAGAATTGCCCAGCCGGATGATTTGGCGATTTCTCAACAATAGTTCCAATAAGTAGGTTTGCTGCTGGTGTAACCTTCCCATTTGCCATGCTGATGTATGCTTCTAATCGCCTTATGTCCCAGTCAATCTTATCGGGTTGCAACCGAATCAACTGATCATAGGCATGAATTGTTTTCGCATAATTGCCGATGGCGCGTGTCGATGTAGACAATACTTCCCAGCCTTCAGGGTCATCTGGATTGGTCGCCAGGTGACTTTCAATTGTTGCAATCGCTACCTTAAAGGTCGGTCCATCCTCTGAGACTCGTTGATTTTCGAGGTTGGAACGGGCAGCGGGTGATGCATCTATATTCGGAGAGCCAAAATATTTATAAATCAGAAAGGCACTAAGCGTTATTGTGAAAGCAGCCAGTATTTCTTGCCATAACGGTAAGCTTTTTTTGGTTAAAGTCGCGCTTGGCTGGCTTGCCAGTTTTGCATTAGTTTTTAATATACGTCTTTCGATTTCTAATTGGGCTGATTTAACGGACTCTTCTGTGACCAAACCTCTTTTAATATCATTATCAAGTTCTGTAAGTTGATTTTTATAATAATCTAGGGGGCCGGTTGGTTTGTTTTGCCGCGCAAAAAATTTAGTAACTGCAAGGCTAATAACCGCGAGCAGAAAAAATATACTCCATATCATCGACGTGTCTCCTGCTCGTCGTTTGTTTCTGCATCAGCTTTTATGATTGTATTTAATTGTTCTTTTTCAGCACTTGTAAGCTCTTGAGGGGCTGATGTTGCTGATTGCGAGCGCCTAAACAATAGCCAAATTCCCGGTAGTATTAAGATAAAAGGCGATGCCCATAACAAAAAGGTTCCTGTGTTCACAGGTGGTTTTAATAAAACCCAATCACCGTAACGGGCTACAAGATATGCCTTTGTTTGCTCAGGGGTGCGGTCATTATTAATCTGCTCTCGCACAATGCGCCTCAGGTCTTTCGCGAGGTCAGCATTTGAATCTTCAATTGATTGATTTTGGCATACAAGACAGCGAATTTCTTTCATGAGGTCGCGGGCAATTTGTTCTTTCTGAGGGTCTGGTAACGGTTCATCATTGGCATGTAATTTTGCCGGGTTGCCGGTAATCAAAATTAAGCTGAATAGAGCCAATATTGCTAGAAGATTCAGTCTGTTCATTGGGAGAGGTCTTCCAATTGCGGCAAAATTTTTGTGTGCAGTGCATCACCAACGATAGGGCCATAGTGATGGTATCGGACGCGCCCATTACTATCGATCAGAAATGTTTCTGGAACACCGGTTACGCCCCATTCGAACCCAACACTACCATCAATATCCCCGCCGTACTTATAAAAAGGATTTCCTAGTTCTTCTAGAAATGCACGCGAGTCTTCAGGTTGGTCTTTGTAAGCAATACCGAGAATACGTACATTATGTGTATTGGCTAGTGCCATAAGGTTGTCGTGTTCAGCACGGCAAGGTACGCACCAACTGGCAAAAAAATTCACAAGTATTGGTGTTTTCTCGTTACGGATGGATTGATCTGATATCTCTCCTGTATTGCTAATATCCGTTAATGAGAACTGGGGTATAGCTTCCCCTACATGTACATTTTTAATTTCGCTTGGATTACGGCCATCCCGAAGCATGTAAGCAAATAAAATAACCAGAAATATTACGATTAAAAGAGGGAAGAAGCGCTGCATTTCTATACCTCTGCTTTTGCGGGTTTCTGTATTTTGGGCGCTGATTGTTTTTTACCAGCAGGCGCACCAAGGCGCAACCTACGGTCAGATAAAGACAATATTCCCCCTATCATCATTAGGCCAGCACCAAGCCACAAGCCAGAGATGAAGGGTTTAAAATATAACCTGACAGACCATCTGCCACCACTGCCGGACTCGCCGATAACTGCATATAGATCACCGGATGGAAGAGGGTATATTCCTGCTTCTGTCGTGTTGGTTACCGGGTCTGTATAAACTCTGTCTTCGGGTAGTAAAGTTGCTATTGTTACCCCGTCCTTTATAACTGTGAACTGTGCACGAATACCTGTATAGTTCGGGCCTGCAAAAGGCATAACGCTATCGAATTGATAAGTAAAAGGACCAACCTGTTCAGATTGCCCGGGTGCCATAAATGCAAGCTTTTCCGAGGTCCAAGCTTCGCTGATCGTAATGCCGAACAATATAATCGCTAGTCCAAAGTGTGCGAAATGCATACCGAATGTTGCGCGCGGCAAGTTCCACAATCGTTTGAATGCACGGGATGGTGTTTTAAAAAGCTGTGTTTTTTGGGCTAGATCAAGAAAGATTGCCACAACCAGCCAGCTTGCAAGTCCAAGCCCAAGCCCTGTCATGATTAACCCGTTAATATCTGACCAGATTGTTAAAACAAAGACCGCAAGGGCAACAATTGCTGCGGGTATTGTGATTTGAAAAGCCTTTGATAGGCGTCCACGCTTCCATGCAAGAATGGGGGCCATGCCAAGCGCGACAATCAACGGCGTCATCAGCAGTCTGGTTCCAAATTCAAAGAAAGGCGGGCCGACCGAAATTTGGCTACCAGTTGAGGCTTCATAGAATAAAGGATACAATGTCCCAATTAAGACAACCGCAGTAAATGTTGATAGCAGTATATTATTTAAAATAAGCGCACTTTCTCGGCTTACGAGGCCAAACAGTCCGCTCGGTGCTAATTTGGGGGCTCTCCAGGCATAAAGGCTGAAGGCACCGCCTATAACGAACGCAAGGAAACCGAGAATAAATATACCGCGTTCCGGATCAACTGCAAACGCATGAACAGATGTCATTACGCCTGAGCGGATTAAAAATGTGCCGAGAAGGCTCAAAGAGAAGGCAACTATCGCAAGTAAAATTGTCCAGCTTTTCAGTGCATCACGTTTTTCGACAACAATTGCTGAATGCAGAAGAGCAGTTGCAGCCAGCCAAGGCATAAAGCTTGCGTTTTCAGCGGGATCCCAGAACCACCAACCGCCCCAGCCAAGCTCGTAATAAGCCCACCAGGAGCCAAGAGCGATGCCACCTGTAAGGAAAGTCCAGGCAACCAATGTCCAGGGCCTTACCCAGCGTGCCCACATAGGGGTTATCTCACCTTCTATTAAAGCGGCGATAGAAAATGAAAAGGCAACACTTAAACCGACATAGCCCATGTATAGCATAGGCGGGTGAAATGCGAGCCCGGGATCTTGCAGCAATGGATTGAGGCCGTTGCCTTCCAATGCGGCTGGCAACAAGCGTTCAAATGGATTGCTTGTTAATAAAATAAACAGCAAAAAACCTAGGATAAGTAGGCTTTGTACACCAAGTACACGTGCTTTAAAGCGAAGAGGTAGACTTTTACCAAAAGCAACCGCTGCCCCGAATAAAGTTAGAATTAAAACCCAAAACAGCATACTGCCTTCGTGGTTGCCCCAAGTGCCTGATATTTTATAAAGAAGGGGTTTTAGTGAATGCGAGTTTGCTGCAACATTTAAAACTGAAAAGTCAGAAATAATGTAGGAATACATTAAAGCAGCAAATGATGCTAAAGCCATGATAAATTGTGCGAATGAAAATCCAACGGTTCGCTGCATTATAGCTTCGTTATTAGCCATAGCACCGAGGTGTGAGACAATAACCCCTGAACAAGCAAAAACGAGCGCTAAAATAAGCGCAAAGTGTCCAATCTCAGCAATCATGAGCTGTATGCCTCAGTAGCAGGGTGTGAACAAGCCTCTGCATTTACTGGTATTGTGCCTGGTGGGGCATAATTTTCATCATGTTTGGCAAGAACTGTTTCAGCAATGAAAATATTGTCTGCCGTTAATGCCCCTTCGGTTACAACACCCTGCCCTTCGCGGAAGAGGTCTGGCAATATCCCTTTATAGCTGACATTGATTGTTGAGGCACAATCTGTAATTTTAAATGTGTATGTTAAACCATCTTCTAAGCGAGTGAATGATCCGCTTTCGACCAATCCCCCTAAGCGAAATTTTTGGTTAGCCTTTAGCTCACCGAGGGCTTGTTTTTCTTTTACGGATGATGGCTGTAAAAACAGGCTAAGGCTATCACCGCCGAGTGCAAATAACACAAGAAATATAGCGACGGACAAACTTGCGAGCGCTCCAACAAGAATAACAAATCTCTGGCTTTTTCGCGTCTTGAGGCCTTTTTGCATTTTAGACCTTTCCAGTCGAGTTGTTTTCAGGAGTATCAGTTGTTTTTGAACTACGTTTATTATTACGTTTCAGTTTATTAAGCTTGGCTTCTAATGACCGCAATTCAATAAAAGACATAATAGCGATAATAATGAGGGCTAAAAAGACGATACCGTAGGACAGCCAAATAAAAGTACCGTGCCCACCCATTGCAAAAAAATCAGCCATGTGCGTTCACCACTGACATTTGCAAGACTGCAAGCTTACGCTTGTTAATCTCAAGTTTCATCCGCCATAGAAAAACAATGATGAAATACGCTTTCATTGCAACAGCCATCCATAATAAAGGGCCAAGAAGGTCAGCATGAATTGTTGGACCGTCTAGGCGAATGACACTGGCAGGTTGATGGAGGGTATTCCACCAGTCTACCGAGAATTTGATGATGGGTAAATTTACAACGCCAACAAGAGCCAGAATTGATGCTGCTCTGCCAGCCGTTTCCTCGTCATCCATTGCTTGCCAGATTGCCATATACCCGAGGTATAGGAAAAACAGAATCAAAACAGAAGTTAATCTGCCGTCCCATACCCAATAAGTGCCCCACATAGGTTTTCCCCACAGAGCGCCTGTTATTAACGCCAGTGCAGTAAAGGTTGCTCCGATCGGGGCTGCGGCCTTGCCGGCTATCAGGGCGAGCGGATGTCGCCAGACAATGGCAGCAAGGCTGGCTGACGCCATCACCATGTACGTAAACATAGCCATCCAGGCACTGGGTACATGGATATACATGATGCGAACACTGTCCCCCTGTTGATAATCAGGTGGGCTTGCGACAATAGCAAGATAAAGCCCGTAAGGGAGACAGAGAGCCAATACCCCGATTGCCCAAGGTAAAATTTTATTAGCAAGGCGTACAAAACGCGCTGGGTTTGCGAAAATATGCATGTGCATTTCCTATATCAATCATGCTGATACGGCAAGTGTGGCCTTGTGTCTCATGTTATGATTCTCATGTGTGGTAATTTGAATAGTTATTCCAGGGCTAACCTTATTGCCGCCGCTGATGCAAGCGGTGATATGATCAATGATATCATACTGACCGCCCCCGTAAGCGCGAGGTGTGGGAAAGGGTCAGTGAGTGAAATAGCAGCTTCGACGGCGCCCACACCAAATATTAACGTTGGTATATACAGAGGCAAAACCAAAAGGGTTAACAAAACGCCTCCCCGTCTCAAGGCGACCGTTAAGGCAGCGCCAATGCTGCCGACGAAACTTAGGGCCGGTGTGCCGATCAGCAGTGAAAGGATCAGCATTTTATATCCTAGGTTTGGCATGTTTAAGAGGGCAGCTAAAAGAGGGGATATCAGTATGACGGGTAAAATTGTTGCGATCCAATGAGCAATCGCTTTTGCTGTCACAATTAATTCCAGGCTAAGCGGAGAAAATGCCAGATCATCCAATGAGCCATCTTCGAAATCTGCCTGGAATAGTCGATCAAGGCTGAGCAGGCATGCTAATAAAGAAATAACCCATATGGTACCGGGACCTATGCGGGCGAGTGTGGAGGCCTCAGGCCCAATACCAAGGGGAAAGAGTGTTACAGCAATTAGAAAAAACCCCAAAGTCATACCCGCAGCGCCGCCTTGGGACCATGCAAGTTTTATGTCGCGCTTTATAAGAGACCAAAAAACAGAAGATACAGAAATATTTGTCATGACCAGTAGCCCATATCTTTTTGTTTAGGTGTATAATGATCGAGGCTTAATATTTCCCCTTTAAGACCAATATCATCATGGGTTGCAACGATAGCGGCTCCGCCTTTCTTGATATGCTGCTCAAGCATCATAGCAAGTGTTTTTCTGTTCTCTGCATCAACACCAACGGTGGGTTCATCCATTAACCAGATTGGGCGATCAATGAGCAAAAATTTTAAGAGTGCAGCGCGCCTTCTTTGACCACTAGAGAAATATTTAATTGGTTGTGTTGCCAAGTGATGCAGTTTTAACACTTCGAGACTGTGCATTACCTTTTGAGGTTCCGGTGGAGTGCCATTGATAATACGGACAAAATAATTGCAATGCTCCAGAAGTGTGAAAGTGTTTTTTAAGCCATTTAAGTGATCCAAGACCATTAGATTGTCATTCAATATGGCATCTTCAGTATCTATTTGAAGAGATATATTACCAGTTGCAGGGCCTAATCTACCGCTTAATGTTCTTAGTAATGTGGATTTTCCGGTGCCATTGGCGCCGTGTAGATACAGAAGTGTTCTGTTTGTCAATGCAAGCGAAATACCGCCGAAAACATGCCGGCCCCCTCGTTTTACACCGAGGTTTGCTGCTTCAAAAACCAAACGGGGGTAATTTGACTGTATTTTTTTTATTTTATTCATCATGTTAGCAAGCTAGTAAAAGACGCAGAGGCGCACAAGTATAGAAAGTGCTATGGTCTCTTGATTTAGTCTTAGAGTCTACCACTATACTAAAAGCGTTTGAAAACAATTCTATATTAGAGTGTCGGTAAATAGTTCATGAAGGGGGAAACTTGCAGGAGCCACATGACAATTTTTTTGGTTTGATTTTGCCGGATGGGGTGATTCTGGCTTTTATCGTTCTATGCGCTCAACTTTTAACCAGTATTCATATTTTATCTACGAAGGATCAGGTTCGCTCTGCCATTGCCTGGATTGGCCTTGTTTGGCTTGCACCGGTGTTTGGTTTGTTTGCTTATTTTCTTTTTGGGATTAGTAGAATTCGGCGTAGAGCCAAGCTCGCTCGTGAAAAGCGGGGCTTGCCGCCACGTACAGGTGCCCTTGCGGACCCTGATGGTAACTGTTTAGCTGATGTATGTGCTGATAATGTTTCGTACCGATGGCTTGCCCATGATCGTTTGGCAGGGCGCTTAACTGGTATGCCAGTTACGGCTGATAATACGATAGCACCGCTACGCGGTGGTCGTCAGGCGTATGACGCTATGATACATGCGATCGAGGCTGCCAAATATTCTATTGCCCTTACGACGTATATTTTTCAAGCTGATCAGGCTGGAAGGCGCTTTATAAAGGCTTTGGTCAGGGCGAAAGAACGGGGGGTGGAAGTAAGGGTTTTGGTTGATGCCGTCGGAAACTTATACGGCCTTAAGCCGGTTTCTAATTTATTGCGACGCCATGATATTCCTGTTGGGGTTTTTAATCCGGCCAAACTTTCATGGCGGTTAGCCTTTTTTAATCTAAGAACACACCGAAAATTACTTGTCGTTGATGGAATTCATGGTTTTGCTGGTGGTATGAATATTCGCAAACACCATTTAGAACGCAGTGATGGATCGCCTATAGTTCAGGATACACACTTTAGCATTACTGGACCAATTGTTCACCAAATGATGGATACATTCGCTGACGATTGGGTTTTTACAACAAGCGAGGTTCTGAAAGGCAGAACATGGTTTGGTTCACTTGACAATGTTGGTGCTGCTAGTAGCTCGAAAATTGTTGCTCGTGCTATTGCTGACGGACCTGATGAACCGCGTCAGAAAAGTGCGATGATCATTGAAAGCGCCTTGGGTGCTGCAAGAGAAAATATTAAAATTATCACTCCTTACTTTCTGCCTGATGAAGCTTTGTTGGCAGCACTCGAACAAGCGGCTCTCAAGGGGGTAAAGGTCGAAATACTATTACCTGAGAAAAGTAATTTGCCGTTGTTTAGTTTAGCTGCTTTTGCTGCGCTGAAACCGCTTATCCGTGCAGGATGTCAAATTTTTGTCGGAAAGCCACCATTTGACCATACTAAATTGATGGTTGTTGATAGCAATTGGGTGATGTTGGGGTCTAGCAATTGGGATGCAAGGTCGCTCAAGCTGAATTTTGAATTCAATATTGAGTGTTACGACGATGCATTTGCAAATCATATGCATGATTGGGCATCGCAAAAATTTGTGCAGTCAAAATCTGTAACAATCGCTATGTTAAACAAACGAAGTTTCATAAAACGTTTGTTTAGTCGTGTTCTTTGGCTAGCAACGCCGTATTTGTAGGTAAAGGCCTTTAATATTAAAGGCTTTTTTGTTCAGCAGGTAAATATTTGTGAATACGGTTTGCGATTTCGTTCTTTAAATTGTCTTGAAGGCGAAGGCTGAATAATACTTCCGCTATCAAAAACGACGGCGCCATAAATATTTGGAGCAGATTATCGAATAGTGCTGGTTTTCGCCCTTCAAAGCCATGTCCTATAAACTGGATAACCCATCCACCAATAAAGCATATTGCAAATACGATGTAAGGTGAAGTATTTGGGCCAATTTGTTCGGCGATATATAGCAAAGCCATATAAACGAAAGTTGCGATAATTCCTATCATTGGGACCGCGATGATATAGACAACCAATAATATTGAAAGCAATACCCCTGCTAAGGTCAATGTACCGATGGTAAACTCTGCTACAGGGAGTTGAGCGGCGAGAACTAAAAGAGAAAATACAATTAAAGGAACACCGATATGATGTGTTACCTGGTTTCTAGTATCCCGGTGATACGCTGAATACATTGCCATTTGCTCAAAGAACCAGTTACGCATCGAGTTACCCTCTGTTACTTAAAAATATATCTACAGATTAATACTATATTATACCTTGCTTTTTATTCTCAGAAAGAAAAAACAGCCTGAATAATTGAAAGTGGAAGAGAGAGTATTGTTCTGCCGGCTTCAAAAAAAACTCAATAGTTGTAATTTGAGGTATTTAGTTAATGTATATGGTTAATTTTCGTTAACTATATTTACAATTGCTTTTGAACGCTTTAGTCAGAAATTACTACTAATTAACTGGGGGCGGGTTTGGATTTAGTTTTCGCTCATCACATGGGTGACAGTTTATAGTTGAGTCCATAAGGGAGTTAATAATGCAGTTCACTGCTTCAGATAATCAAGCAAGCGTTTACGCAAAAAAAGCATTTGGATTGATGGAGGAGTTGAATGTACCTCCCATACCGCAAAATTATGAGATTTGGTTTGGGTACGCTAGTGATCAAATGCCCAAATTGAACAAGACATTAGATAAAATTATCGCTGAAAATGGTAGCTTTACTATTGATGTTTCGTCAGAAATTTACCGTCGATTTTTTAGTAATATTGAAAATGCGGAAATGATCAATGAGACAAGTTTAAAAATAGAAGACGAAGTATCTGGAGTTCTTGATATTCTTGGTACGGCATCAGATGAGTTTGCTGGTTTCCAAAATACGATTAAAACAAATTTGCAAGACATCTCATCCGTAGATAAACCAGTTGATTTTGAGGAATTTATACAAAATATTGTCAAAGAAACCTGGAAAATGCAGGATACCAACGAGCAATTGCAGTCGCAGTTGCATAAATCATCTAGTGAAATTACGAATTTACGAGAATCGCTCGAAGAAACACGAAAAGAATCGCTTACTGATGCGCTTACGGGAATTTCTAATCGTAAAATGTTTGATTCTTTCTTGTCGCATGTCTCAAAAGAAGCCGTTGCCGATGATACTCCATTATGTTTAGTGATTGCTGATATTGATCATTTTAAAAAGTTCAATGATACGTATGGTCACCAAATTGGTGATCAGGTTCTAAAGCTGGTTGCAGCAGATTTGAGTAATAACGTTAAAGGTCAGGATTTGGCGGCAAGGTATGGCGGTGAAGAGTTCGCAATTGTTTTGCCGAATACTAAAATAAGTAATGCATTGTTACTGACAGAACAAATTCGTAAGTCTATCGCGTCCAAGAAAATTCGTAATCGTCAGACCGATACCGACTTCGGGGCAGTGACCATGTCATTTGGTATTGCCGAATTAAGAGGCGATGAACCGACAGAAAAGTTTATCCAAAGAGCGGATATAGCTTTGTATAAAGCCAAAGAGAATGGTCGAAACCAGTGTATGCTGGCGGAAGGCGACAAATAAGATTTAAAAAGCCGGCGAAAGCCGGCTGTTTTTATTCTTGTGGAAGGTCTTCTTCAAGAATGGTCATATGAAATTGATATGATATTTCACCTTCATCCTCGTCTCTATAGACAATGCCAATAAATTCATCATCCAACATAACTTCCAAGGAATCAGTTGCTTTAGGGCGCCGCATTAATTTTATCATGTTATTGTTAAAGGTGCTTTGCAGATAGGCTTGTACCTTGACAATCTCACTTGGGCTCATGTTTCGTTCCTTGTTTATTTTATTGCAGAAATATGCATCAGTTTATAAAGCGTGATTTTGAAAAATAAACTGAAATTACATACAGTGAATAATATCTATTTCCAGACACGCTATAATCAAGTTATAGGCAAGGTATAAGAAAGTTACTAAATCTTTATATTTAGACAGATATATATAACGCTATGATTGATTTTCAAGATAACGATATGTACGCGGATAAAGAGTTGTTTAGCCAGTATTTGGATTGGACGGCTGATGCGATCAAAGACATGAAGTCTTTGTATGATACAGTTGGTCTATCTGATTCTACTGATAAACAAGTCTCAGATCAGTTATATGGTTTGGCCCATAATATAAAAGGCATGGGGGCAAGCTTTAATTTTTCGCTAATGACACAGGTGGGGGCTTCCTTGTGTGATTATTTAAAGCGGGCTGAAAGCAAGGTAGCATTATCCAAGAAGGTTCTGAACGCTCATATACGAACATTCGAAGTTGTTTTGGAAAACCGTATTATTGGCGATGCGGGGCCTAAAGGTACAGCGCTCTTAAAGCGGCTGGAAACTATAATCGATCAGGAAGTGTCGTGTTAGGATTATAGATTACAGGTCGTTCTTTCTGATATGTCATTTCCTTTTAGTCTTTTGGAGGAATTGTTTTGGTATAACTTTCCCATAGGTCGCGGCCATTTCTATTTTCCAAAATATTCTGTAATGCAGCAACAGCTCGTCGGTCAAATTTTGAACCACTTTCCTGTTGTAAGATATTTATAGACTGATCGAAACCAAGGCTTTCTCTGTGAGCACGAGATGAAATCATACCAACGAATGCGTTTGCGACAGTAAGTATACGTGCACCTGGTTCAATATCATGACCTTGTAGTCCGTTTGGTTCACCAGAGCCATCCCAGTTCTCTTGAATTTGTGATAATATTGCAGCGACAGGCCCATCAAAATCGATATTATTTATCAGGTTAGCCGCGCGTTGCATACTCTGCCTGACCAAGTCTAATTCTTCATTGCTTAATGGTGTTTCTTTTGTGAGGATTAACGAAGGCACAAAAATCTTGCCCAAATTGACTAATTGGCCTGCTATTGCAAGTGTTTCGATATCGTCGTCTTGCCAGCCAATCTCGTTAGCAATCGTTTGTGCAACATCAGAGACGCGCGATGAATGATGTTTGCTCCAGGGGTCACGGGCATCAATGATATCTGTAAGGCTGGCAATCAGTTGACGTAAAAGCGTTTCAGTTTTTTCTTGTGCTTCTATAAGGTCTGTCACATCTTGCAAAACGAGTAAAACTGAAACATTACGTTCATCTTGTGTATCTAGGGGCAGTGATTGAACTTGGTATAACCGTTCGTTGTTTGCCCCTAAAGATAGCGTAAACTCGCCGTGGCCTTCAGTCTGGGTGTTATGAATTGCCGATCGAAACTTTTCTGCTGTTTCAATAGGAAAACTGGTATCGAACCGACTATTCAATACGTCGTTTGGCGCAATATCCAAAAGGTCACACATCTTCTTATTAGCAAAACGTATTTTTAATTCATCGTTAAGGGCGGCGATTGCTGTTGGTTGGTTGTCACTTAATGTTTTGAGAAAAGTATTTAACGATGCGTTAGTTGCGCTTAAGCGTGATTGCTCTTCAAAGGCAACCTCCAGTTTTCTGGATACGCTTATCCGCCAGATCAAAATGACAGCAATAATAATAACGATGATAAAAAGCGAAAGTGTCACAATCAAATTGTTATAGCGGCCATTAACATCAGCAAATACTTCTGAAGAATTCACAGAACGAACTAATATCCATGGTACTGGGGCTGTAAATTCGCGTCCCGTTACGAGTACCTCGGTGTTGTTAGAATCCAATTGAAAGTCATATGCCCCCGGTGTTTTAACGGAAAACATGGCTGCAGGGTCTTGTAACGGATTGGTTGGGGTTGAATTATTACTTGCGGGGGTGATAGCAAGTATCTGATCCTTATTTGGTGTGCTAGGTGATACAACATAGGTTTTTGAAGTAATGCTGACAGCACCGGGTTGTGTCAAAGTATCCAGAAATGCTCCGTCTAATGGTTTTGCACCAATTAACCATACCAAGCCGCTTTCTCCGACAGGGGCACCAAAAAGAACAAGTGTGGTCTTATCATTCAGTTTAGGGCCAAGCTGTATGAAGGGTTTTCTTGGTTGTTCCTTTAACCAGTTTTTAGATGTAAGTTCTGGCATGCCGGTAGTGGTTACAAATGCATGCCCGTCATTGTGGATTAAAGCAATACCAGCACGCCGGGGACGGCGAATATTGGCTCCAATCGGGTCAATTGAACGCACTTCATGAAAACCTGATCGTTCGGCCTCTGCGGATAAAAGAGAAAATACAAAGCCACGTTGAGCTTCGGCCAGGATATCATCATCATCAGATATTATTTGCGATGCATATAGTTGAAGTGATGCATCTGCCGATAAATCCTCAATGGTTTTTAGATGCCTGTTGAGCCATGCGGACGCTTCTGAAGCGCGACTATCTGCTATAAGGCCCAGACGATCTTTCCATTGTTGTAGATTGCGCTGGGACTCGTTCTCTGCAAACCCTGAAATCAATATGAAACCAAAAATGGCAACTGTAATTATTATAATACCGGCAATAATAAAAGATTGACGTGAGGTTTGTTCAGTCATTTGGTAGTCCCTTGTCGCTGGAGACGAAAATTCTATTGTTGGGCAATGAATTCTCTTTTTTGCTTAGCCAGTCATGCTATGTTGAAACATAATGATGGTTCGCTCAATGAAAATTTTTATCCAAATGTCTGTTTCACTCCTGATCATGGGTGGTGAGGCGCCAAGTGGCACTATACAGTCTGTTGATCAGCAAAATACTGTAATCACTTCGCCGGAGATAACTGAATCACCTTTTCTGAAGCTCTCGGCGGGATTGTTTCAGAGCAAGGAAATATACTCAAAAAATATTAAACGGTTTACCAAGTGGGTTGATCTTTGGCGACGTCATAATTTGAAACCCGAAAGTATTATCGAACCAACACTCCCGGAAAATGTTAGATGTATTGGATTGATGAGAGCTAGGTGTAATCGTCAAGCTTGGGAAGTGTTTATTCAAGATACATCAGATGAACCATCCTTTGAAATACTTGCGAAAGTTAATCGATATATGAATCGGTCCCCTTATATTGTGGACCCTGTTAACTGGGGTGTTCCAGATTATTGGGCAACACCGCAGGAGTTTTTCTTCAAAGATGGTGATTGTGAAGATTACGCAATAAGTAAATATGTAACTTTGTTAAGGCTAGGTTTTGATGCAAAGCAAATGCGACTGGTTATCTTACAGGATGAAAACCTTCGAGCTGCACACGCTGTTTTAGCTGTTTTGGTTGATGGTAAACAATATATCTTAGATAACCAAATTGATCAGGTAGTGACACATGATCATATTCTCCACTACCGACCTGTATATTCAATCAATCAAGATGGTTGGTGGCTACATCAAAGAGCGATCTTACGTTAATTATTGATTCTGGTCATTTTTACTATTTTTTTAGAATAAGTATGTTTTAACTGGTCATATTAAAATAGGTGGTGGGGCACCTGTAACAAAGGATATCCCTTTATGCCGTCCACACAGGATACATTCAATAAACTGAAAGACTTTTTGCATCAGTTAGAACGCCATACTGATGGACGGCGTGCGCTCCACATTAAGATGTCGCGCCTTGAAAAGCACTTACAAGAGGGGCATTTCCGGCGAGCCAGTGCAGCTGCGTTGAGGCCATTGGTTGAGAAACATGGCGCTGTTATATTTCCTTTACCAAACAGTGATATTATTATTGTGACAAAAACCGCTAATCTAGAAGATATAGGGGCGGTACTCTCCAAGGTGTATAGAGAATTAAATTCTTCAGTGATTGTTGCGGGCCTTACTGTCTTGCCGGGTGTGAATGACGATTTTACTACGTGGTATGATCTGGAAAATGATTATCAACCTTTGGTCAACGATGTTGAAACCCTTGAAGAATTGGGAGTAGTAGCCCCCAATACAACTGTTGCTGCGCCCTCATCACAGAGCAGTAAACAGCCAAAAAAGAGCATGTCTCGTGTTCAGTATGTTGATGTTAATGTGCCAAAGGCGACAAAAGTTAGTCGTGACTTGGATCCTGAAATGTTACTTGCGCTTACCAAAGTTTTAAATAGCGCTGATGTGACAAGTTTTATAGAACAAACGGCAATCACGGCGATTGTTGAAGGCCATGGTTCTGTCCCAGTTATGCTCCATCAGTATATTCCTAACAGTATGATTTTCGATCATTTGTTGAAAAAAACTGAATTAAGAGCAAATCCTTGGTTCGATGGGTATTTGGCTGATTTTATTGCTGATAGAATGTTGCGTTCAGATCTAAGTATGACAAATGCACAATCGTTAGCGTCGAGTCTCAAGGTTACTGTAAATTCTGTTATGAGCGAAGCATTTGATAACTTTAACCGTTCGCTAGGAGATATTGCCCGCTCTAAGGTTGTCTTGGACTTTGCCTTGAATGACATGTTTGCTAATACGGTTATGTTTTTGTCGGCACGTGACAAAATTAAAGAATTAGGTTTTAAGTATTCTATCAGTAATCTGGATTTAGTTTCACTTGGCTGGGCTAATAAAGAATTGCTGGCTGCCGATTTTGTAAAAGTCCGCTATCCAGAAGGTGTGTCTAATTACTGGTTGGATAGTAAGCGCATACTTGTCTTGAAAACCCGGTTAAAGGATATGGGCATTGCCAAATTTATTCTGGAAGGATGTGGAGATCAAAAAACGATTGCTCGTGGGCAATCGCTTGGTTTTACAATGTTCCAGGGTAGTGCTGTTGGCTAAGGGCTTTGTTTAGTTAGGAGAAAGCAATAACCCCGCGAGCGCGGCGCTCATTAGATTCGATAAGGATGCCGCTAGTACAGCGCGTAACCCTAATGCTGCTATATCAGGCATTCGATCTTTTATGAGCGTACCAAGGGCTCCCAGCATAATTGCAATTGAACTGAGATTTGCAAACCCACATAGTGCGAATGTTGTAATAGCCGCTGTTCTGGGGCTTAAGGTATCTTGTATTTCGCCAAGGCTTATATAGGCGACAAATTCATTTAAGATCAGCTTTTCGCCAAAAATTGCGCCAGCGGTTTGTGCTTCGCTCCAGGGTATATCCAACATGAACATAACGGGCGAAAAAATATAACCAAGAATCATCTCTATACTAAGGCCTTCAATGCCTACAATGCCGCCAAGAAAACCAACAATCCCGTTTAAAAGGGCTATTAGTGAAACAAAAGCTATCAGCATACCGCCAATGTTGACGGCCAGCATAAGGCCGTCCTGTGCGCCAACAGCCGCTGCCATAATAACGTTTGAATGTTCTGTTTTTGTATCTTTTAGGTTAATCAATCCTTCTGAACTTTTTGGTGCAGATGCTTCATCAGGCATAATGATTTTTGCCATTAACAAGCCGCCTGGTGCTGCCATAAAGCTGGCGATTAACAGATATTCGATGTTAATTCCAAATTGCGCGTAAGCCGCCAAGACAGAGCCGGATACTGAAGCCATGCCTGAAACCATAATAGCAAAAAGCTGTGGTTTACTCAGGCTTGCTAAATAAGGTTTGATAACGAAAGGGGCTTCGGTTTGACTGACAAAAACATTTGCGGTGGCATTAAGCGATTCAACGGGAGCAGTTCCGAGAATTTTTTGTAGTGCGCCGCCGACCCAGGCTACAATTCTTTGCATGATACCAAGGTGGTAAAGAACTGCGACAAGTGAAGAGAAAAATATTAATATAGGTAAGACACGGACAGCAAAAATAACCCCCATATTATCGCTTGCGAGAGGGCCAAAAACCATATTTATGCCGGCTTGTGAATATCCGAGCAAAGCAGATACACCGCTTGACATGCTCTCGATAACAGTTCGACCAAAAGGCACATAGAATACAAATACCGCTATTGCTATTTGTAGTGCAAATGCGCTTCCAACTACCCGAATACTAATTGACTTTCGGTTCGTAGAAGCGAGAAACGCAATAAAAAGGATCAATCCTATTCCTGCGATGCTTGTCATCCAATGTGGCATGGCTTTGTACTTTTTCTTATTGATTGGCTGATTGGGTTTAGGTGGCTTGTTAAAAATAAGGCACCGTTAGCTTTCAAGCTTGCGGTGCCTTACTGCCAATTAAATCAATCTAGTTTTATTCCAGGCCTGCAACTTGGGCTGAACTGAGGCCGAGTGCTTTTACTACGCTATTGAAGAATTCAATCTCAGTTGGTCTAACTTCACCGTCTGTTTTAATAACGTCCGCGAGTGATTCGACAATCATGATACAATCATCTTGTTCTAGCTTGTTGCTCATCTTGGATAGATAACGTGGTAGCGGTGCAGATTCGTATAATTCTGATAATGCAGCTACCCGGACATCTTTTGTGCTAACATCTTCGCCCGTTCTGGCCTTGAAAATCTTTTGCACAGTTTCAACTTCCAAATTGTCGATATTTGAATCACTACTTGTCGCCCTCGCGAGTACCATCAACAATACTTCTTTGATTAACTCTTCTTTTTCTTCACTAGAAGGTACTTCACTTCCCTCAAAAAAGCGGAATACATTTTTAAGCTGCGCCAATACCATTATTTCGTCCCCTAGGTCACATAACATTGATTATTCAGCCACGATAGCAGCCGAAAGTCGGCGTAAGGTCAAGCAAATGTTTAGATAAAGGTGTTTTTTTTGTTCGTGTAAAACAGAAAGAATGAAGAAGCTCCCAATTGTCGGCTAAATATCTATCAATGGTTCTGATGCTGAAATTGGTCAGGGGTAAATATTCTGATGGCGGAGCGACAGGGATTCGAACCCTGGAGGGCTTGCGCCCAACACGCTTTCCAGGCGTGCGCCTTAAACCGCTCGGCCACCGCTCCGGATCAGAATGTTTGCCCGATTGGGCTAAGTGCCGGGCAATATAGCTATCCCGTAGCAAGACGCAAGAAAAAAGGGACCAGTAAATGATCCCTTTGAGCGCGTGTATATTTTTTACCGATAGGTTATTTGCGAATTGTATCGAGGAAATTCTCTACCTGACCACGTAAATCACCGGACTGCTGTGTCAAAAGCTGTGCTGCGGATAGAACTTGTGTTGCAGCAGCACCTGTTGAACTAGCACCTGAACTTACTTCATTGATATTAGAGGTTACTTCTTCTGTACCGGTTGATACTTCTGCAACGTTCCTTGCAATTTCTTGTGTCGATGCATCCTGCTCTTCGACGGCAGATGCGATAGATACGGCTGTTGAATCAATTTCGCTAATGATCGATTTAATCTGATCGATTGCGTCGACAGCTGTATTGGTCGCTGTTTGCATTCCGCTAACTTGATCGCTGATTTCCTGTGTTGCATTTGCGGTTTGATTGGCAAGGCTTTTCACTTCGCTTGCGACAACAGCAAATCCTTTGCCTGCATCGCCTGCACGTGCTGCCTCGATAGTCGCGTTCAATGCAAGCAGGTTGGTCTGTTCTGCGATATCATTGATAAGATTGACAACATCGCCAATTTTCTGTGCGGCATTAACGAGTTCGGCAATATCTTTGCCTGCTTCTTCAGTTCGTGTAACTGCATTGCGGGCTGCGGCGCTGGACTGGTTGGTTTGGCCTGTAATTTCACGAACAGAAGCCGAAAGCTCTTCAGCGGCACTTGCTACCATCTGTGCGTTACCACTAGCTTGCTGCGCCGCCATAGAAACGATCTCGGATTGCTTGGATGTGTCGTCCGCAGTTTGTGTAAGACCTGTGGCCGCATGTTCCATATCGCTAGCTGATTGGCCTACGCTTTCAACAACTTCCATAACAGACGCCTCGAACTGGTCCGCAAGTGAAAGCATGGCATCGCGTCGTTCTTTTCTGGCTTCTTCCGCTTGTTGTTCTTCACGAATACGACGCTCTTCTTCAGCTTCACGGGCTGAGCGCTCTTCTTCGGCTTTGCGAGCACGTTCCGTTTCCTCGCGTTCACGTTGTTCTGCTTCAAGGCGGCGGCGTTCGAGTGCATTTTCCTTAAATATTTGCACAGAGCCTGCCATTGTACCAACTTCATCAGTACGGTCACCGTAAGGAACTTCAACTTCCAGATTACCATCTGCCAAAATAATCATTGTGTCTGAAATCGCGTTGATAGGTTTGGTAACGCGTGACAGGACAATATAAATTGACCCAGCTGCAATCAATATAACAACAACTAAAATGATAAAGGCAGTTGTTAAACTGGCTGTTGCATCAGAAACAGCCTTTTCATTTAAGGCTGTACCAAGTTGGTCAGCCATTTGACCCATTCGTTGTATTGAGGCTGCTGCAGTTGCTGCTGTATCAACCCACTGTTCTGCTGACAGTTCATACTCTGGTTCCTCGTCATCTTCGACTTCGCCAGCACCATATATTTCATCTTTTGCTTCAATAAAGTTCTCAAAGAATTCACTCTGGATCGTTCCGACCTGTGCTTTGATGTCATTGTTTACCCATTCTGATGCAACAATTGATTTTGCTTGAGTCCATGCACTTTCAACGTATCCACCATATCGAGAAATTGCTTGCAGTTTGAACGGGTCGATTCCTTGTTTTGCAGCAATGTTAGCACCGATTGAAGCTGACTCTTGGGCGGCATATTCAGTCATAACCCAAAGGTTTTGTTTTAACCGGGTGATTGAGTATAGCTTGTTGTTACCAAGGTCGAAGCCATTTTCGATAGCACCGCGAAGTTCAGCGGCACTTATTATGAGATTATTTAAAGGTGCTAGGGCATTACGCGCACGTAGCTCTCTCGAATCTGATGGTGATCTGATTTCGCGCAAAAGCGTATCACCAATTTCATTATATGTTGTGTATGATTCTCTGAAAGCTTTTAACATATTACCGCGGCCAGTAAAGTCGCCAAGGTTTTGAATAGATTGTAAGAACGCTGTATAAGCGCCGTTTGCTGAACGCCGATTATCTTCTACAGCAGCGATAAAACTATTAGGAGCTGTATTTTCAAAGCCATAAGCTGTAGCAATCGCTGTTCGCTCTAGAGCAATTGAGTTTTTTAACTGTGTTAACTCATCAATCGCCGAATTGATGGCGAATGATTGCTCTGCGGCATTACTTTGCTCTAGCGCTTCATCAATTTGAAGTACAGTCATAGCTCCAATAATTATGGACAAAAATAATGTTATACCGATCAAAAAGTTCTGGATGCTAAAAATCGTCTTGTTGTTTGCATTCCCGGTGGACGACATGGTTGAAAACCCCGTGTGCTAATTCAATTAAAAAGTTGACTCACTAATAGTGAATTTCCTTATGTTTCGCATATGGCAGTTAACGAAACCTAAAAAAGGTCGGCTTTTCTATAAAATTTACGAGAATAAAGTTGATTATCAGTCGCAGTCTGGTTTTTAAGTTACACGGTAGACAGGGGTTTGTGAGGATAGGCGCTGATGAGTGAGTATGATGTGATTGTTATTGGTGCAGGCGCTGCTGGCCTTATGTGTGCGTTTACAGCCGGGCAGCGGGGCAAAACCGTTTTGCTAATTGAACATGGTAAAAAAGCGGGAGCTAAAATCCTTATTTCAGGCGGTGGTAGGTGTAATTTTACAAATGAAGACGTAAAACCCGAGAACTATATTAGTAATAACCCTCATTTTGCCAAGTCTGCACTGGCACGGTACACACCGTGGGATTTTATGGGATTACTGAGCGCTCACAGCGTGACGTGGCATGAAAAGAAGCTTGGTCAATTATTCTGTGATCAAGGCGCTAAAAGAGTTCTACAGGTGTTATTGGATGAATGTCATAAAGCCAATGTTACATTGAGAACAGAGGTTACGGTACGATCCTTAACTCGTAATGACGATAATATTTTTAATCTTGAAACATCAATGGGGGTTTTAGCCGCAAAGAATATTGTTATTGCGACTGGCGGTCCTTCTATCCCCAAAATGGGTGCGACAGGCTTTGCCTATGATATTGCACATCAGTTTGGTATCCCGGTTATAAAACCAGAACCAGCACTCGTTCCTTTTGTTTTTACTGACAGAGACCGGGATTTTATGAAGGCTTTGGCTGGGGTGGCCGTTGATACGCGTGTTACTAATGCCCGTGCAGAATTTCGAGAAAATATTTTATTCACACATCGGGGACTGAGCGGCCCGGCAATTTTGCAAATATCATCTTATTGGCATGAAAGTGAGGCATTCAACATTAACTTACTCCCTAATATTAAAAGTGTAATTGAGTGGCTGGTCGATCAGAAAAAGACAAATGGGAAACAACGCTTAAAACCCATACTCGAACAGCATATACCAGCAAGGCTAGTTGAAGCTTTAATTAAACAACGGGCCGAATATGAGCTACGCCCCCTTGGTGAGATCTCTAATAAAAATCTTGGCGAATTTGCGCTTTTGCTTTCTCAGTGGAAATTGACACCATCAGGAACAGAAGGGTATGCGAAAGCAGAAGTGACTAAGGGGGGGATAGATACTGACCTGCTGAATTCCCGAACTATGGAATGCAAGCCAGTATCCGGGCTTTATTTTATTGGTGAAGCGATAGATGTAACAGGTTGGCTAGGTGGCTACAATTTTCAGTGGGCATGGGCGAGCGGTAACGCTGCGGGCCTAGCTGTTGCCGATGCGTAAAATTATGTCTATCGGGCCTTGGCCTGGCTATCAAAAACGCGAACACTGGCCCAGTTTTTGCTAAATTCTGCGATAAACTGCTTGTGCGGTTTAGTAACTTGATAGGCGTCTTGCGCTTCGATGCTTTCAAAAACAACCGTGAGTGCGACGTCAAAACTCAGATCATTTACATCGCGCTTATAATCTGTGTGCCTTGGTCCGGCGGAGAAATAGATAATACCTTCATGGGGGGCTAAATATTTATAACAACCGTCGACTAATTCCTTGATAGAGGCCTCATCATTTTCTTTTAAATCAAAGAAGACCGCATGTGTCAGCATAGGAGGCTTTTTATCCTCTGCGTTGACATTATAGCTGATTATAAGGGCTAAAAATAAAAATAGGATTGTGCGCATTATTTCCTCACGAATAAAGACTAGCCTAATTTGGTGACAGGTTAATAGCGAAAGGTCAAATCTAAAATCAGGCTTTTAGCCCTTAGGTATCAATGAAACTACACTAATTAGATCGATAGTTTGCTCAATGCGATATCTGAATTTCCCCCATATTAATGCTTTAAAATAAAACTCAAGCATTTTTAAAGGCGCATGCATGTGAGCTTTAACTGTCAATAATGAATGCAAGCTCTTTAGTGTTCTGGATTAGTTGACGCTGTGCCTCGATCTCTCTTTTGATCCTATCTTCTAAGCTGCGACCGTTTTTTGATGCCATTAAGGTTTTAAGGTAGGGGGATTGTTTCAGCCATTTTATATCCCGCCATCCAAGATTGACAGCTTGTATAAGAAGCATCAGCGCTTTTTCTTCTTGATTAAGAGCGGATGCAATTTCAGCTAATTGGACCCGAAGCGCAGGGTCAGGGTCTGATTCAATATCTGTTTGCTTTGAAGGAGGTAGTAGCTCGGTGGCAAGTGACCTATCTCCCATGGCTGCATGCAGAGCTGCCAGTTCGTACTGACCTATCCATCCTGCTTTTTCAAGAACGGTTTGAGCTTCTTCAGATTTGCCAAGTGCTATAGCTGCTCTTCCCTGTAGTTGCAATATGTTTGGCGCATATTGGTCTGCCCCCTTCGTTTGCTTTAAAATATCAAGCGCTGCGTTTGGATTTCCCTGCCGTAAATGATGTCTTGCGATTTCACCTAATACAACAACTTGTTCCGGGTTAAATGCGAGTGCTCGTGTTCGCCATGTTGACGCCGAAGAGTGGCCAATGAGTTCCAGGATTTGAGCTATCTGAATTTCTGAGTAGCGAGAAGTACCGCCTGACTTTTTCGCCTGAGCCTCAAGAAGTAGTGCTTGTTGCAGGTCTCCGCGAAGAAGAAGTATATACGCTGCGCTAGAGAGTGCAGGGGCATTTTCAGGGTCCAGCTGGTACGCATATTGGTAAGCTGAAAGAGCTTCAGTGGGGCGGCCTTGAGAGCTTAATGTATAACCAAGAGCAGATCGTGCATCGCTGTTATTCGGTTGTTCGTTGATTAAGGCAAGAGCAATTAATTCAGCTTCTTTTTTTTGATCTATGTCGCCGCCAAATTTAGTAGCTTTGGTAGAAAGGGCAAAGCTTAATGTCAGGCGGGCGTCAAAGTTCTTTGGATCATGCCTTAGAACGTCACGCAACATAGCAATCGCTCGATCAGTTTCCGTCGCCTGATGAAGTCGCAGTTGTTCCTGAGCCCGTTTAATCTGAATCGCACCAGTGGTTTTTTGCTGAATATCTTCCTGCTTGGGGTCGTTCCCGGGTTCGGTTTTAAATTTGAAACCTGAATTGCCAATGTGAAAAACTGATATGAAAAGTAGGGCAGAAAGCCCCAATGTGATGGCCAGCGTTGGTTTGATACTGTAAAGTTTAATGGTTTTCGGTGGCGCTTTATATTCTTTCTGAATAACTGACCCTACAATGGCGTATCCTGAACCTCTAACAGTTCGAATGTATTTGGGGTCTTTTGTATTATCGCCGAGGGCTTTCCGTATCAGAGTAAGTCTTTGGGCGATGGTTTCGTCATTAACATACTTGACCTGCCAAACCTTCCTGCAAAGATCTGCGTTATTCATTGGTGCCGGAGCGGCCTCAATTAGTGCGATTAAAACGTCAAAGCTCAAGTCTGGTACTTTAATCACAACGTCGCCGCGGCAAACTGAACGGGCATCGGTGTCAATAGTCAAATCTTTTAAGATATAAAGCATAATGAAAGAGCTTAAATGATTTTGAAGGTGCCTGCTTCAAGAAAATTCAACTTTCTTCAAGTGATGTCTAAAGTGTTTCAACGCTATTTTCTAGGCTTTGATCATAATCAGATATTGGAAAACTCGTGAAGAAACTATTTATAGCATCCCAACTTTTGACACTGGCCTTTTTAGGTATTGCATGTTCATCAAATAGGTCGATCTCACACAGTAATGATGATCCACCCTTGGGGTTATGGGTCTGGAATATCGAGCAGGCTGATAATCTCGTTTCTATCTCTATTGTCGTCAACAATGATACCTGGACGGCAACAGTCAATGGGATTGCTGCGGGGGTATCCAAAACCCAACAAATAGTTACAGTGAAAGGCGACGATGGCCATAAGTTTGTTGGCGAAATCACCACAGACGGAGCTAAAATTGTAGGCTACTGGCACCAGCCTGAAACTGTATTGGATTATAGTCATATGGTTACACCTTTATCGCTCAAAGCAAGTGGTGTTTCTTCATGGCAGGGAGGCGTTGTGGCTCAGCCACGGCCTTTCAATATGTTCCTAGATATTTTTGAAAAAGAAGAAAACGGCACCTTTGCCGTTTTACGAAACCCTGAACGTAACGCAATACTCAGCGCAGCACCGTTTCAAGTGAGCTCTGACGGTAACAACAGATGGACATTGTTTACAAAACGTGGAAACCGTGAACGTCGATTGTGCTTGGAGCGGATAAATGAAACAGAACTCAGGTTGTTTGATCATGATTGGTTTGAAACGCCGCTTACCATGAGGCCAACAACAGATATAGATAGAGTACGTTATTACAGCCGTGTTTTGGAAAGTGATCAAAGGCGTGTGCGCTATGTGCCTCCGAAAAAACTTAATGATGGTTGGACAACAGTAAGAGCCGAAGAGGTTGGGTTTGATCGAGTAGCACTCGATGCTTTGGTCACCGAACTGGCATCCTCTGATCCCCGCAGTTCGCGCCCAAAAATGATTCATTCAGTTCTTGTTGCATATAAGGGGCATCTTGTTTTTGAGGAATATTTCAACGGTTATGATCATACTATCGTTCACGATACAAGGTCTCTATCAAAAGTTTTCTCACCAGTGTTGATCGGCGCGTTACAACAACAAGGTTATCCTATTAACGCAAATATTCGGCCCATTCCGGATGTCCTTAAAAAAGCTAATAAAACGCTTGATGATCCAAGAAAGGCAGAGATTACGCTTGCCAATTTAATGACCTTTTCAAGTGGTTTAGATTGCGATGTGAACCGCGATTCGCTTGGTTCAGAAGATCGTATGTGGGGGCAAATAGAAGAAGATGATTTTTGGGTATACACGGCAGCGCTACCGGCTCTTTATGATCCGGGGCAACGATATGCTTATTGTTCTGGAAGCATAAATCTTGTTGGAGCAAGTTTACGGTCAATCGGTGGTGCCCCTATCATTGATTTGTTTGACAGGCTCATTGCGAAGCCTTTGCAGTTTCGTTCTTACCACTGGAACCTCGCACCTAATGGAGCTGCCTATCTTGGTGGCGGTGTTTATATGCACCCTCGTGATATTTTAAAGATCGGTGTAATGTTTGCCTCTGGCGGTAAGTGGAATGGCAAACAAATTATGCCTAAATCTTGGGTTGAAGAAGCCACAACAGCAAAAATAGCCATTTCTCCAGAAACGACCGGTCTGTCTCCGGATGAATTTTCAAACAATTATTTTGCCGCCGAACAGGCATATGAATGGCAGGTTGATACGATCATTGTGGACGATAAGAATTATCGTTCTTATCAAGCGGCGGGAAATGGTGGTCAAGTTGTGCTTGTTGTGCCAGAGCTTGAGCTTGTCGCTGTTTTTACTGGTGGTAACTATCAAATGGGGGGCATATGGGGCCGCTGGAAGCAAGAGATTATTGGTGGGCATATCATCCCCGCACTGCAACAGTGATAATGATATATATTGCCCTTTCTAGAGCATCAAATGATTTACCAAGCTGTTTTTGAAGCTCAAATATAGACTATTGAGTTTTGAACATACCTAATAGACTAAGTAATTTATTAGGTATGTTCTTCGTTAAATCGTTTACAGAAACTTGGTAGTTGAGCAGTAGGCAAATATGTAATTTGCCACTTTAAATTCTCGGGTATTCCTCGGCATGTATTTATGCTTGGATATTATTAGGTAGCCTGAAGATTTATAACCATACGCGATTTTATTGTGTATCAAGTGTTGAGCTATCATCGCTATTTGGCGCTATATTAAGCGCTATATTGGTTTGATTTTGTTGAGCTGCATAAATACGAACTTGCTCGATTTCTGTACTAAGAGTTTGCAGGTGCGTTTGGAACGCCTGTAGATTATTTGCCTTCAGCGTTCTTGCTGTCGGTAGTTTCAAGCTCTGTGGATTAACCTGTTTGCCTGACAATAGCACTTCATAATGCAAGTGTGGGCCTGTGGAACGCCCTGTCGTACCGATATAACCGATAATCTGACCTTGTTTGACTTTCTTGCCTTTTTTTATCCCTCGCGCATAGGATTTTAAATGAGCATAGGCCGTCTTATAGCTATTGCCGTGCCGAATACGAATATAGTTGCCAAAACTGCCATTCCGTGTGGCCATTTCGATGGTTCCGCTGCCTGCGGCCATTATTGGTGTGCCTCTAGGGGCTGCAAAGTCCAGCCCTTTGTGTAGGCGTGTGTATCCGAGAATAGGGTGTTTACGGCGCCCAAATCTCGAGCTTAGTCGTGCCCCTTCAACAGGTGTCTTCATCAGGGCTTTCTGTGTGCTTTTACCTTGAGTGTCATAATAACTAGTTTCACCATCGTCTGTCGTAAAAGATATAGCTTCAAGTTTATTGCTGCGCAGCGTCAAAGATGCACTTATGATTTCATCTTCTCTTACGTCATTAAACATCGGTGCATAAGACCGTTGATAATATATTGTAAATCCATCGCCTTTTCGAATGTCACGCTGAAAGTCTACGTCAAAACTCATCAGGCGAATCAGATCGACTATAATTTTATCCGAAGCACCGGCCCGTTTCGCTGATAAATATAGGCTATCATCGATAGTTCCCTCAACCAGATGATTTACATGGATAATATCGATTGTTTCCTCGTGGGCCTCAAACTTCTCATCTTGCCAATTGACGGTAGCTTCTTGATCGAATGCAGTTCTCAGTTTCAGTGATGCTAATTTCTCCGGGGCTTCGGTTTGTTTTTTTAGGCGAATGGATTGGTTTGGCCTGATTTTTCTGAGGTCTGCGATTTTTCCAATAGCGTTAACAGCGGCATGTGCGTTCTGGCGCTCAATTTTGCTACGTTTAACTAACAAATCAATTAAGGTTTCATTTCTCTTTAATGATAATGTCTCTTCCTGCTGGTTCTTTATTACAGCTTGATTTTCAATAGTCGTGCTTCCGGAAAGTTCGGTCTCTAAAGAATCGAGCTGACCTGAATTAGCTTTATCTGCTGAGGCAGTGGATGAAACGATATCGTTGTCTGAGTCAGATTGCTCAATTGGTTCTATTAAATTGTTCAAATTAAATAGCCCTAAAGATATTAGGCCAATTGCTGCAATCACGACAAAGCCTATTGGCGATTCGCTAAGCGAAAGAGTTTTGTATAATCTCTGCCTGAATTTACTGAAGAATCTATTATTTTGGAATGTTTGAAAAAAACTATGCCAGTCCATTTTGTGCCCGTTGTTTATCTATCGCAACTACCTGATTCATGTAATTTACATGTATTTCTTTGTCTCTACATACTTTATATATATATAGCAACAAAGCTCTTCCGGATAATCAACAGATACAGATCGGGTAGATGGTACCCTCTATCTAAATGTAAGGCGTTGTGCGGGTTTGACGGGCTTTGTGTAAAAAAACTGCAAAAAAACGAAAAAAGCGCTTGCGTTTATTAGGCGAGGGGCCTAGAAACCGCTCCACCGACGGGGCACACTGCTCAGTTAACGCTTCTCACTAACGAGAACGCAGACACCGAACAAGGTTAACCGACGGAAAGATCTTCAAGTATTTTAATAATAAATGCTTGACATATCGAACTAAAAATCGATATACAGATCGCCCTGCCGCACGCTGACGAAAGTCCGGTCCGGTGTTACCTGAAATTGGTAAGTTGATTTACTGGTCATTTGGCTGGGCAAATCATTTTGATCTTTGACATAGTTGGATGGAAGGGAGATGAGGACGGTAGTCTGATTGACTATTATCTTATCTTCAACGG
>CANLMI010000003.1 GCA_947492375.1 uncultured Kordiimonas sp.
AATGACTTCAACGCTCAAATCATTGCGATAATACAACACTGCAAATCAGCCGAAGGCGCTTTTACCCCTTCCGATTTTCCTTTGTTTGATTAGTTTGGCATTGTTTTATCTGGGCACATGATTTCATATCAGAGATAATATGAAATGCTAAAAGCAGTTTATCCAGGCTCATTTATTCACAACATCAAACCTGTGCCATAGGCCCTGAAGGGGAACAGTTAAATTGAACTGCCTATTTTTGTTTGCAAGGCAGCACCTTAAGTGGGATTATGATGTAAGAAAGATAGGTAGACTGAAGTATGAAATACAAGTCCCACTTTTGTTAAGTCTCTATTTAGTTTAAAATTTTTCTACCCGACCGGGGGCACCATTTCATTATTTGACCCGCAAACACCTGCTAACGCCCTGAAAAGCATGGATAAATTAGCGGTTCGATAGCCTTCCCCTCTGATGTAACTTGGTTTGTCCTTAAAAGCCAGTTTTAGCACCATTTGTTTATGTGCAAGGTTTCCCAAACGCCATATTTTATGAGGGTTCGCGAGAAATATGCAGGCGGTTCGATAAGCTTTGTCAAAGTCCAAGCGTGGTTGGGCTTTTTCAGTCGCTTTTTCTTCGAGTAACAGTTTTTCTGTTTCAAGCTCCTCTAAGCGCTTCTCGTAGGCGTTAATGACTTTTGGGTTGTCACTATCCACAATTCTATCAAGCAACTGTACGATCTTCTTATCGAGCTGCTTAATGTTATTTTTAACTGCTTTGATTGATTGAGACAGAAATTCCAGCCGCTGGTTCTAAATCTTCTTGGGCATTTTATGCGCTATATTGAATAGATTGTCGGTTGGCGTCAGGCTTGCTAGCAGTTCTTCAAATTCGCTTTCTATGACTTCGCGTTTAATCGATTTACGCGAGTCAGGGCAGCCTTTTGTGCCGCAAAGGTAATAAGCGTAATATTTTGAACGACCTTTAGACCATCCAGAAGTAAGGGGGCGTTCACAGTGACCACAGTTTACAAAACCTCGTAACGGGAAATCATCGCTATAATCGTTCTGGGTAACGATATAGCCCTTATCTTCCAGTTTCTTCTGGATACGCTGGTAGGTTTCAAAACTGATGATGGGGTCATGATTGCCTTTGGTTAGTCCAACGCCCCAATTCGGTGCCTCAACATAGCCAGCATATATCGGGCGAGTTAATAGCTCTTTGATCCTGCCAGAGTTCACCTCACCGTTCTTATCCTTGGGATAGGTGGGATGCATATCAAGGAAACGCTTCATCTGCATTTGAGTAACAAAACGATTTGAAGCGTATCCTTCAAATGCCTCTTGCATAATTGAAGCGTTCGGCTCGTCGCGAACAAGCACTTTCCCTTGCCCTGTTTTGCGTTCGTATTTATAGCCGACAGGTGCATGGAATACCCAGTACCCATTCATGAGGCGAGCTTTCATTCGATTAACGACTTGCTCGGCATTCTTTTGGCGCTGGTGTTGTGATACGGACGCGAGCAGGTTTTCGACAAGAATGGAGTCAGAGTCTTCACCGAATTCAATGGAGGGACTTTCGAGTACACCGCCTGCGGCGGATATGTCAGCCCTCAATTGAAGGTGGGCTTCCAATCCACGCGCAAGACGTGAAATATCGTCGATGATAACAACATGTTCCTCCTGTTTTTTATGCTGCTTGAGAAAACTCAACATGGCTAGCATGCCTGGACGTGCTGTCAGGGAACCTGACATGTCATCACCGAATATTTTTACAACGTCATAATGCTTGTACTTGGCATACTCACGGCAACGGGTTTCTTGTGAATTTAAGCCGTGGCCTTGTGTCGTTTGTTTTGTGCTCGATACTCGGCAATAGATGACAGCTTTTTTGAGGCTCTTTCTTTTTGTTTTCATGACTCCTCCTGTTGCCTCAAAGCTAATGACGCTTCAAGGTTTTGGTTGTTGAATTCGTTTTGTGTTGGATGAGGTGAGTATAACTCATTTTGCTCATCAAGTGGGAAGTCAGCTAATTCTTCTCCACAGATGGCTCTTAGAGCGAGGGATACTGTATCTGAACCGAAACCAAGATCAGTGAAACTGACCATTATATTCCATAGGGTTTCAAGAAGTTCTTTTTGTTGCTCGGGAGTAAGGTCAAAACCTTCAAGATCAGAATTATAGTCTTCAAGGTTTAGCTTTGGCGGTGGGGGATAATCGGGGTTTGGCGTTAATGTTTCCATGACACACTCCATATAGTTATTGTTTATTTCGTGTTCTTTCTCCTTTTTCAAAATAAGAACATTTCATGAACATTTGTATCATAATGCTTGTTCTCTATTCAAGGAGAAACACACTCAATGATCACAATTATTTTGCTTGTGATTGCAAAGGTGATGGTGAAAGACTGACATAAAGGGGACTGACGGCACTACCAATTGCCTGTCAGGATTTGTAAAGTTTACAACAATTTACAAATCATACGCCTGCATGAACGAAAGAAGATATATCAATGACATTCGATCCTGCCAGCCTTGGCTTATATAGCCATTACCATCCCGACCATTGCCAGCGATTACGCAAATTGATTTTTGCGGATTGGAGAAAGTCTGGTGTTAAGTTGCCAACTTATATGAAGCTTGTCGGGCGATATATTGAAAGGACGGGTGTACCTGAAGAGTGGTTGGCAAAGCTCAGTTATCAAACAATGAACAGAGTGCTTAGAGACAACATTATTTCACGTCATGAGCTCTGGGCATGTATCCATTTATACTTGATGAAGAAATATGAGGTTGTTGATCTTTCTAAAGAGAGTACTGTCGATATCGGTGACTTTGATAGGGAGCTTGAAGAATATACAAACGGAGCTTCTGCCAAAAACCTTATCTCCAATGTCACACGCATTGGCGATGACAGTGCTATTTCACTCACACTCGATAAAGATCAGGAATGTTATACATTCAACCTCAATTATCGTTTCAAAGATAAAGGTATTCTACCCTTACAAGATGAAATATCTGCCATCGGAAGCCATAATATCATCCAGTTGATCCAAGACCTGATCGGCGACCAATTGGCAACTGCCTCACTCATAAAACGGGAAGCATCATGAGTTTTGATCCGGCTGAGTATGGGATCGATAGCCATTATTCCACAATACAACAGGAAAAGATCAGGCGTTTGATGCTGGAAGACTGGAAAGCAGCAGGCGTTAAACTTCCTACTTATATGAAACTTGTTGCTCGTTATATTGAGAAAACAGGTGTGCCGGAACTTTGGCTCTCCAAACTCAGGCATCAGACAATGGATACAATGCTCAAACGCATTTATGCACCGCGTTATGAATTCTGGGCATGCCTTCACTTGTATCTTACCAAGAAATACGGCGACGTTGGTATATCCAAACAGGCTAACACGGATATGGATATCTTGGACAAACATTAACCAAGGTATTTTCAAAGAAGGAACCAATTAGTTTTAAAAACGCCAGTTACCAGCTTGGCAATAATCAAGGGGTATCCATCAATCATGATGAAGGCAAAGCCTACCACAGGATCAATATGATCTATCGTTACAAGAGCGACGAGCCTTTTGCTGATGAAATCGTCATGGCTTACCAAGGTGCTGCGGTTGAACGGTCTAAAGACTTGACAGGTATGGTATGGGCGCTGGATACCAGAGAGCCACAATCATTTGAAATTACACCTGATACACTTGCTCCTTTGAATGATGATAATCTTAAAGGCAACCTCAGGCGATTGAAAGGTGACGTATGATTGGAGAGATTAATGCGTTTATTGATACTTTAAGTCCGAAAGCACTGGAACAACAGGAAGCCAAGACTTCAGATAACCCTGAAGCGATCTTTGATCTGGTGAAGCAAGGCGATACGGTTGGTGTTGCCATTGCCATGCGGAATGGCATTGAGCCAGATATCACCGACAAACACGGTATGACGCCCTTGCATTATGCTGCGGCTAATGGTGCGCGGAATATCACAGAGATTCTCACACAATCACCAAGTGCTGCACCATGGGCACAGGATAAACATGGACGTTTACCACTCGACATCACGCGAGAAGCAGGTAACCATCAAATAGGTGACAGGTTGGAGCGGATAACCTATCCACAGCTATTCAGGTAAGAAAAAGATGGGCCAGTACCGTCCGATACTCTGGCGGCCTTTAACGCCAAGCGCAAAATGCTTGGCAATCCAGATACTAGTCCTGTTTTTGATGAAAAATTTATGGCAAAGGACATGGGTATGTTACCGCGCTTAAGAGGTACAGAGCATGACAAAGATATAGGATCATAGAATTTAAAGTACCGTCTTCCGATAAAATACCAGATATTAATTTTTATACAGATCCTGTTTCGGTTGTTGCATCGGCATGATTCTTTGCATGCTCAATTCGACACATCAGATGAGATATGAGACTAAGCAAATCCAAACAATCTTTCTCGGAAAACAATTCTGAATGTGCTAAATCAAGCTGCTCCTCATGAGCCACAATGTTCCTTCCACCCTCAATCACACCTTGCGACAACTTTCTTTGGGCACCTTCAATATTTTGACGGGTATTACTTGCGAAGTGAGTGCCATTTTCTCTTAAATAACCAAGTGCCACTTTAAGCACCTTTTCATCCTCTGGCCCAAAAACTTGCCCCATTAAGTTAAGATCATGTTCATTGGTATTACCAGAGTAATCTCTGACTCTATTTGCGTATCTCTTCGCTGCTTCCAGAAAAGCATTATAATAATTTGCACTAATATAGCCTGTTTCTGATGCTGCCTGAATCTCCGGGTGTAAATGCCTCCAATGTAAAGAGGGGTACTCAGGTACGATCTCATGAAGAGCCTTAATAACTGGTGTAAATTTTTCAAGAGCGTCTTCTCCTCCCAGTGTTTCAACAATTTGACTTGTATGATCTTTGATATCGTCCGGTAATGTTGAAAACCATTTTTCCGTATCAATTCCCGTAGTATTTTTCAATTCTTCGTCTTTTAGTGCTTTCCGTTTACTTCTCCACTCCGAGTTTACTTGAGATACTACGCCAGCCAAAAAAGACCTTAGTTTCTCCATCTCAGGGTGTTCCCAATTAATAGACTGTCGATTAGTAGAAATGACGTCTTCATCTAAGAGATCAATAAAATCTACAGACAACCAACCTGTAAGATATTGGAAAAAATGACTAGATGTGCTGCTTGAGAAATATTCAGGAAGATTAACAAGTTTTCCTCTAGAAAATAGAGTTATTCCCCTTAAGCCAGAAGATGGTTTAATTGGTGTTTCTCCAGTGTATAGTTCCCCTGATATTTTTCCTTCATACTCAGAGCCTTTTGGGACAAAGTTACCATCATCCCATTCAAATTGTTTTTCTAGAAGAGTGTATCTTCGGGAGTTATTAACGATAAGGACTTCTCCATTAGGTGATTTTAGTAGTATGTTAAAGTCATCATTAACAATAAATATTTTAGATAAGCTGTTAGCTATACTTTCAAGATCGAATGGGGTTTTTCGTTTCAAATTTAAAAGAGTAATTGTTGTACCATTTGGTTTTTCAGAGACATGATCAACAAATATCGTTTTAGGTTGGTACACGTTTTCCGAACTTAATAAATCATTCCAATCAAGCTCAAATTGGCTTTCTTTCCCTTCATGGCATGTATTTATTTGAATAGTCCTCGCTAGTCCAAATAAAGCTAGTTTTCCTAGCCCTTTTTTACCAGTTGGTAAGCGACGGAACCTGCCTGTAGTTGCATCGTCGTTTTCCGATCGCCTGTTTCTACCAATCACTAAAAATTTTTGTTGAATTTCGTCAGACGACATGCCCTCCCCATTATCGACTATTTGAATGGATTGCGGAGAACTGTTTTCTTCATGGAACAATAGTTCTACATTAGAAGCATCAGCGTCGTATGCATTGGAAATTAGTTCGGCTAAAGCGGGAGGAAGGGTAGAGTACATTTTGACGCCTAAATGTTCAATAGTTCTGGGATCAAACCTCATTTCGAATTGGCGTAATTCAGCCATACTTATTTCCTTTTACCGTATGCTATCTAAGTACTTTCTACAGTTTGTCTTATATGGTGTAATAGCAGTTTCATTGTATTTGAATGTTTATTTAGAGCTCAAAGTGATTTAAAGAAGTTGTTTTTAATAATGATAAACTATCAACTATACAGAGTATAAAGACAATCATTTGTGATTTTCGTCAACAACTAATTATTGAAATAATTCACCTGTAAACCTGTGCATATCCGTCTCAACGATATGGCATGCCTCAACCCTATCTGATTAACTGAAATTAAATATGGGCTTAACAACCCAAGTACATGATCACGACCTTTCTTGAGGGTCGGATGACGATGAAATAGGACCAAGGCAACTTGGTCTAATACATCGTGCTGCTCATGTACGCAGTTGTTAACGTCCGACCTACCAGAAAAAGAAAGGACGACAACATGGCCAGCGACAGATTAAAATCAGTATTAGAGCATATGGAATTTATAGGGTCATCCCAGTGTGAGCGCTTATTACGTTCATTTGCCCAACTGGAAACTCTTGAGGAGCAAGAACAGGTTATTGAGTATACCCAGTCCATGCTTGAAGAGAAGCATTAGGGCTACATTCCCGCGCCTGCATAGCAGGTGCGGAATTTCATAAAGAACGGCGCTGTAAACGACCATAATAAGACAGTGTTCTTGAGATAGTCGAAGGGCTAACGTTGAAGTGCTTGGCAATCATGGTGAAATTGTCACCATTCTCCGCCATCTGATTAACTTCAATAATCTGATTGTGGTTCAGCTTGCGTGGCCTGCCCAATCTGACACCTTTGGCTTTGGCGGCAGACATGCCCGCCTTTGTTCGCTCGGATATCAAATCACGCTCGAACTCGGCAAGTGCACCCATAATATGAAAGATCAACTTTCCGGCAGAGGTGGTGGTATCAATGCCGTCTGTCAGGGAACAGAAACCAGCTTTCTTACGCCTGAGTTCTTCCACCAGGCGAATAAGAAACCCGAGGGAGCGCCCTAGGCGATCCAGTTTCCAGACCACGAGAACGTCACCAGCCTTGATCCTGTTTAACGCTTTATCAAGCGCTGGGCGTTCATCCTGAGCACCGCTGATGCCAAGGTCTTCATATAAAGCACTGCATCCAGCTTCTCTTAAAGCTTTGAGTTGTAGTGCTGGATTCTGGTCAATTGTTGAGACCCGTATATAACCTATTTTCATAGGGCCAAAATTACTGCCTGATCAGGTAAGCAGCAAGGAATATGAATCCAATGATAGTAGGGATTTATGCATAAAGGTTCCTTTTAGCGTGGAACCCTTTAACCATGCAAGTTTGAGCATTTTCTTTCAAAAACGCCTGAAACAGGGACTAAATCCATAGCTGTAATTTGTCAAATAACAATTATGACAATCATGCATATAGGAACCCTTTTGCTGTTCGAATTCATCATGCTTCGCGCTCAGACAAAAGGATATACAAATGAGTACATCAAAACTTCCCAAACTCTTACTACAAGCAGGCCTCGTTCTTACCGTGCTTGGCCTCATATTGGTGGCGGTACAAGTCAATAACCAGCTTTCATCCATCGAACAGGCATTCGGGCAAGCCAATGCTTTGGCTGGTGACCAGTCAGGTACACAGTTTTTAAATGCACTGGGTTTTCAAAAACCTTCTTTTGGCGAATTGATGTTTCAGGCGCTGACCTTTGGCTTGCCGCCTCAGTTTGAAGCCAGCAGCTTTCCCGCTATCGTTTTCTGGCTCGGCCTTGTCACAGTCGCAGGACGCTTTGTTCTGATCAGAACACAAAACGCATAACCTAAACATATCGGAGAATATCAATGAAACGCCTTTTTACAGGCTTTATCCTGCTTGCCTTAAGCGCTTGCGGACAGGAAGGACCGGACGCAATACAGCCATCCGCGATTAAGAAAGAACTGCAAAAATACTATGAAGATTATTATGATAACCTGCCAGCTTTTGAAGTTGAAGATATTGACGTATTAGCCGTCGAAAACACAGGTAGCGAGACCGAACCTGTTTACGATATCCGTATCAATATCACCGCTTCGTTGCCTTATGATAGTTATGACGTTGTGTACACTGATAAGGATCACTCTGTTGTGGCCTTTGTCGCAGAAGAGGGTACAGTGGAAGAAAAGCAATCCGTTATTCGAGTTAAGCAACGTACCAACGGGGAATGGAGATACAGCCTGGACTTTCTCGATTGGAAGATCAGGCAGCATGCCTATAAAGTGTGGGGTTATCCAATCGATTATGCGGAATGGACTGATCCAATCATTTTTGAGTCAGATGAAGAGGTCAAGTTCAGAAAGCGATTGTTTGAAGGGTTAAAGACATTACCGAACGGCGACAATGCTATCCGTAGATTGAATTACGAGATTGAGGAATATCGTAAGAAATCATCATCCTGAATTATGACGATAGGCGCAGTGATCTTTTATTCAAGGTCACTGGCGCGAGTTGAAAGGTCAATGACCTTGCTTCGTGTATTTTGAATAAGCTTCGCTTAAAGAAGAGCGCAAGATGTGTGCTGGTAGTACCAGCACCTCTTGGAAAGAGGGACATGCTGTCCCCCGTTTCATCCCCCATGCTAAAATATTGCTAAACGATTATAAAACAATATTTTTGTAATTAAAACTGATAGGAATCATACAATTAACTATGAGTAAATTAAAAAAATAATCTATAGGGTGTAAAAATGTTCCAAAGAAGTTTAACATTTATGAATCAAAAATTAATAGCGTTTTAGCATATGAAAAATTGTTTGGTTTTAGTACAGCATCGAGATGAAAAAAGTTCGTACAATGATTTTGTAGGGAAGTTTTATCATTTTCCGGGAAATCAATCTAAATCGTATCTCAGACAGTTTGATAAACTACCAATTGAATTTGTGTATTATGAGCCAACATCTAATGGTGGGCAGGGTGAATATTTCGGATATGGCATAATTAATAAAAAACCATTCGCTGATAAACGCGAAGAAGGTTTCTATTTTGTTGAGGTTGATGAGTACAAGCCGTTCGCAAAACCAGTACCGTATAAAGATACGTCGGGCGAACTAATAGAGAAAGATAACCCGCACTACAATTCTCAAAATGCAGTTAGAAAAATTCCTCCAAAGTTGTTAGAGGAGGTTTGTTTGGATGGAGAGATCCAATTAAATTTTAAAGCTGATGCACATCTAATTAAAGTTCTTGGTGAACAGCTTATAGCTTCCGAAAAAGTTGGTGTTCTTGAACTAATAAAGAATGCATATGACGCTCATGCGACTGAATGTGTAGTTAAGATTGAGAAATCTCCTGACTTACCTAAGATTGATGACGTTTATTATACCTACCCAGAATTGCCAGGGCCTGTCATTTTAATTGAAGACAATGGAACAGGGATGTCACGGGAGGCTCTTGAAAAAGGGTGGTTGCGCCCTGCTTCAACGATCAAAACAAATATTAAAGAGCAGCTTAAAGAGGAAAGAAAAAAAGCCCTAGAAAAGGGATCATTAGCATCGTATGAGAGTCTTGTAAAAGAGTTAAAAAAAGCAAATCACAACCGCATACCTTTAGGGGAGAAAGGTGTTGGTAGATTTGCTACTCACCGACTTGGCCAGTATCTAATCATTAAAACAAAAATAGCGGATTTAGATTATGAATACTTGTTGGAAATAGATTGGAATTTATTTGATAAATATTCAGATAAAGGTATCGACCTTCAATCGATTGGAGTCAGTTTAAAACGTCAAGCCCCTTCGAGAAGCTACGGCCCCACAAATTCTGGAACGCAAATTATTATTTATGGTGGCAAAGAAGAGTTTGAGTGGAATGAGCGACAAATTAGAGACCTGAATAGGTCTATTCTTCAATTAAATTCTCCAAACCCAAACCCTGAAGCAATTAAGAATGTTTTTCATGCAAAATTAGAAGCCCCTCAAGTTCTAGACCTACAGACTTCGATTGATAATGCGTTTACACCTTCTTTTGAGTTTTTTGGTCTGGTCGATGAACAAGGTGTAATGGATTATACTCTCAGTTTTACTCCTCCTAGAAGTGAACCTATGACTGCAGAGGAGACTAGTGACACTTTTGATCTGAAATCTGGAAATAAGCTGTATTGGAATGAACGTAGTGTTCAGAGAACTGAATGCGGTCCTTTTTATATACATTTAAAGTTATGGTATCGGAGAAAACCTTGGGTATCTGGACCAGAAAGCAAAGACTTTCTCAATTTACTGGAAAGTTTTGGTGGTATCGCAATATATCGCGATGGAATAAATATTTTTCCAGCTGAATGGGGCGCTCAAAATGATTGGCTAGGGCTTTCTAAGGAGCATGTAAAACAAGGAGACCGCTTTTCTTATTACAATATGCTTGGAAATATTGAAATTGATCAAGGCAATAATCTAAACCTTACAGATAAGACTAATCGCGAAGGCTTAATTGAAAATAAAGCTTACCGGGATATGCAAGAGCTTCTGAAAGTTATGCTCGGCACTATCGTTCTACAAAAATGGAGAGGGAAGAGAGATGAGCATACTAAGCTTACAAAAGATATTGTAAGAGATCCTAAGGTTTTAAAAGAATACGCTAAACAGTCTTTAGGTATCACTACTAAGATTCAAGAGAATTACCCAGTAGAAAAAGATCCTTTTGATATTTTAGGGCCTCTTGGAAATGACCCTGTTGTAAGAGAAGAGCAAATAATAAACCTGAATCGTTCTCTTAAGGCTATGCAAGATAGTTTGAAGTTGATTGAGGAATCTCAAGAAATGCTTACAGAGCAAGCTGGATATGGCTTGGCAATCGCGTCCTCCGTGCATGAAATTAATAAAATTACATCAAATTTTTATCATGGAATTAACGAAGTCCTTAAAAAGGAAAAGTTTGATCCAGATAGATTAATAGCGCTGCGGGATTCTTCATCATCTTTAAGATCTGAGTTGAAAAGACTTGCTCCTTTAAGAGCTCTAAGAAACGAACAAAAACAAGAAATGAAGATATCTAGGCCAATTAGTTATGCATTAGATGTGTATAGAAGCCGGCTAACTAAACTAAATGTTAAAATTGAATTTGATAAACAACAAGATTTTCAGATATATGCTCGTTATGGGGCTATAGTTCAGATTTTCACAAACTTAATTGATAATGCATATTACTGGATAGATACGGTTGATACTGAAAGACGTATCACTATTAAGATAGATTCTAAGTATCGGACTGTTGTTTTTGCAGATACTGGCCCAGGTATTCATGATTCAATGATGCCGCACTTATTTAAGCCTGGCTATAGCATGAAGATCCCGCCTAGTGGCCTCGGGTTGTACATTAGCAAGCACTATATGCAGGACATGAAAGGGGATTTGCAACTTCTAGCAAACCCTAAGTTTAGAATCGAAGATATGCCTGGAGCACAATTTTTATTAGATTTTCAGAAAGTTAAAGAAAGTAAAGTTTGATGGGGAACAGTCTTTGCATCATTGATGATGGCTTCATGAAGCCAGCTACCGCGGCTCAGTTGGAACAACACAAATATTTCTCAAGCTCAACAATTGAGCTTTTCGCTTTAGAAAAAGATTTAAAAGAGAAATGGGATAATGAACGGGCACTAAGATCATTATGTGAAAAATTATTGACCGATGAGGATGAAGCGGCCCAAAAAAAGTGGAATTTAACAGCTTTTTCTAACCCTGAATTTTTTAAAGAAACTTTTGAAGAAGAAAACTTTCGGTCTGATGTTCTGATTTTTGATTGGGAATATAATCAACTTCCTGATTTTGACCAAATTACATTTTTACGAGACATGCTTAAGAAAACCCATATGCATATATTTATTTTCTCGGGTCAGGATGCAGAAGAAAAGATAGAGAAATTACTTGAGGATGAGTTATCAGAATATAAGGAAAAACGATTATCTTTCCTGAATAAAGATAATGAAGACAGTTATGATGAAGCTGCTAGAAAATTACATAGTAAGATTTCTGAGAAACAGGATAATAATTTTTCATTTAAATTTGGAAAAGAACTCAGGAAAATAACAAACCAAAGCTTAGATGATGTGTTGCTTCATTTAAGTGAAATGGATATCGAGAAAATAATAAAACATTTTGGCGAGAATGCTGACGAGCCCGTGGATACTGGCATGAAGGAGATGATCGGGGTTAAGATAAAAGACAAAGTTGCGGAATCGAAAAACTTTCAAGGCTTTTTAAAAAAAGCAAAGCTTGCAACCTATTCTAAAGTTGGCCAATTCGCTGAAACTATTTCTGAGAAGATTAAAAACGACATTATTAAGTCTCAGCTCCCGCATGATATCACTGGTGATAGTGATGGTGATGGTGATGGTGGTGATATTAACCTTCTAGAGAAGTTGTGGTCATATAGACTGTATCACCATACAGATGATGGTTTTGTAAGGCCTGGCGACTTGATCAGAAAGTCTGGAGTTTATGATGGGGTTTTATACTTAGTTTTAACTGGACCATGTGATCTACATAGGTTTTGGAAAAATACTGGCCTAAGACTTAATGTTGTTGAGTTGTTAGATGTCGATGTTCATAAAGAACGAATTAAGCAGATTGCTGCGACTACAAATAATCTTAATAGTGATTATCGAAAAAAAATTGCCTCTGTAAGTTCACTAACTAATAGATCAAGTCTGAGTATGATTAATGGGGGGCCTGTATTTGTTCCATATGTCCCTTTTGATGAAGGGGCATCCAAAAAAGATTTTTTACTATTCCCTAAAAGTATAAATAACATTCAAATTGATATTCCAGATGCATTACAAGATATGCCGCCGAAGAAGAGAAAAGATATACCACTAAAATATGATCAATTTGACTATGACCTTGTATGTGCGGTAAGTGACCCATTTCTTAGTCCGTTGGTAGGTACAGTTATAAGTGATTTGTTTGGTTGGGGAGTGCCGGACTTCTCTCCAGATCTACATGAAAGTTTAGCAAAGAAAGCTCAAGGTATATTTAGTGCGTAGTCAAGTGTATAATAGTATTGATCTTTTTGCTGGGTGTGGTGGTCTAACTCAGGGTATGCATGATGCTGGTTTTAATACTGGTATTGCGGTTGAGTTAGAACACGATGCTGCTAGGGCATATCGTTTAAATCACCCAGATACAGAAGTTATTCAAAAAGATATTCGTGCTATTGATGTATCTGAAATACGTGAAAAGGTCGGTGATCAACAAATTCATTTGTTAGCTGGCTGTCCGCCTTGTCAGGGCTTTTCTTCAGTTCGGCGTTTGAACAAAAAGAGAAATGTTCGTGATGCTCGTAACAACTTAGTTCGAGAATATTTTAGAATGGTAAAAGAATTAAAGCCTTTAACCATTATGATGGAAAATGTACCAGGTTTGAAGGATTATTACCTATTCCAAGGGATTGTCGATCAACTGGCAGAGCTAGGCTATAACCCCAAAGTTAAAATTGTTAATGTGAAGGATTATGGTGTTCCACAACGCAGACGTCGTTTGGTAATGGTCGGTTCATTGTTGGGTGATATTCAGGTTGCCGATGGTAATGAACAAGGTGTGACTGTGAGACAAACAATTGAACACCTTGAAAGACCAAGTAAAACCAAGGACGAAGCTCATAAAATTGTTGCCCGACATACTCCAGCAGTTATGGAGCGTATTAAATTAACGCCTAAGAATGGTGGGAGTTGGAAAGATTTACCTGAAAATTATATTTTAGAGTGTCATAAAGGTAAGAATGTAGGGTTCAATGATATTTATGGCCGGTTGCGTTGGGATGATTATTCTACGACGATTACTGGCGGATGTTTGAACCCATCGAAAGGGCGTTTTTTACACCCAGAACAAGACAGAGTTATCACACCTAGAGAAGCAGCACTTTTACAATCTTTTCCAAATGATTATAAATTCCCCCTAGACATGCCTAAGCAGGCGATAGCTTTGATGATAGGGAATGCATTACCTCCCAAATTTAGCTATTGCCAATCCAAGAATATCGCTGACCACTTAGATAAATATTTAAGCTAAATGTTTTGTTTCTTATCTAGATTTTGCAATTTTTTATAAAGAACTGCAGAGTCTTTAAGTTCACACTCCCAAACTGTTTTTACTTTCCAACCTAGGTCTATTAATTGCTTTTGATTTTCAAGGTCTCTATTAATATTCTTCTTAATTTTAAGGCGCCAGAATTCTCTATTGCTACTAGGTATGGTTCCTTTTCTACAATCATGGTGATGCCAAAAGCAACCATGGACGAAAATTATTGTTTTATATTTTGGTAAGCATATATCGGGTTTTCCAGGTAGATCATTTCTATGTAGTCTAAAGCGATACCCCATGTTTTTGCCAAAACTGAATGACCGCTTTTTCATGGTGGTCATACCACAAAGATGCTCAGCATATTTAGCCGTCTCATAATCCCTTGAGCCAAAATACTGAAATACACCGGCATTCGATACAAACGTCTGCCAAGCCTTGTCACCATATAGCCGCATCAATTGCCCGAGGTCTTGTGTCAGTATCCAAAGCTGTACCCCAAGCCCTGCCATTGTGCCGTAGGCTGTCTCAATCAGTTCCAGTTTCTTGAGAGAGGCAAACTCATCCAATATCACCCGAACAGGTGGCTTATCATGCTGGATTGGTGTTCTGGTTAGGTCAATTAGTGCAGATGTCACCATCAGGCGCAGCAAGCGGTGAAAGGTTGGTATCCGGTCAAGCGGCAGTGTCAGGTAAACGGTAATGCCTTTGTCACTGGTTTTGAGGTCTTTGAACTGGAAGTCTGATTGTTTCAGGCTTTCCCTGATCTTGGGACTATCAAGGAAGTGCGTGTTACTCTGTGCTGTCGACATGATGCTCGATAGTTCTTTGCCATGCTTTTGCAGGATACGCTGTGCAGCTCCTTCAATAGCAAGGTTATCGCTTACCGTCATTTTCAACAGGATTTCATCAAGTGTTCCGTCAAGATCATCATCGTCAGGGTTCTTGCGAGGTAGAGATAGTATATCCCGTACCCTACCAAGATGCCTGTTCTCTGCTTCATCAGGATCAGTGACAACATGCAGAATAATGCCCTGAATAACAGCCTTGGCCTCATCCGACCAGAATGTGTCTTTACCAGCAGGGATAATCAAAGCATCCGCGAGCAGCATGGCATCGCTGGTAAGGTCAGGATCATCAGCTTTCAGGAAATCAAGAGGATTAAAGCCAGCAAGGTATTTTGCATCAACACCGTCACCGTATTTATCCGCTTCACAGGATACCGCCCATGGGTCGACCATATAAACCTGCTGACCTAACTCTATTCGTTTCGCAACTGTTCGGCGGGCATTCTCGCCTTTGGGGTCAATTACCAGAATGGATGAATTGGAACGCAGCAGGTTCGGGATAATAGCGGTCGCACCTTTACCTCGCCGCGTTGGTGCAACGGTAAGAGCGTGCATGTCACCGTCATAGATAACAGCATCTTCCTGCTTGTCATGTGTAAGGCCAAGGAACAGGCCGTTGCCAGCTTCTTTATCACCTAACAGTTCCCATTCCTTGAGATCATCGCGGGTTGCCCATCGGGACGTACCAAAGACATTCGGCAATACTGTTTTAGGAATGATCTTGAAGGTGGCCTTATTGAAGAGATAAGCAACAATGATGATGCCAGTTGCGAAGCCCATAATGCCTGTTATTGAGCTTGTAACGATAGCAACCCCAGAGCTTTCCCTGCTTCCGTCACCGATCAATATTAAAAATATAGTAATCCCTAAAAGTGCCCATTTACCGTAGCGGGAAAAGAGATGACGCATCACAAAATACAGTCCGGCAATGCTCATGCCGATCAGGAAGTTGGTCAATAGTGACGTTAGGGTTGGGACGGAAGCCGCAATTGGTTGACCATATTCACCCTTAAAACCAAATAGGATGACAATGCTAAGTAATAGAGCCGTTATACCGCCAACCTGTACACGGCGGTTTTCTATAAATTCCATAGAGTAATATCCTTATAACGAGTATGAATACTCTCTATAAGAATGTGCGTAATGAGATAGAAAACACAAAGCCGTTAGCCAGTACAATACGGATGAATGGCTATGAATAGCCGCTTTTATTGTCCTGATACTTGGGGCATTGCCCCGAGCGCACTTCATAAAAAACCATACATCACAGATCATTTCGTAATCGGTTCCCCCAAAAGGTTTCCCCCAATTACGAAGATGATCTTGCGCAGCTTTTTCCTTCCGTTTGCACCCCCACGTCTCGGCGAGGCCAAGGGTTACAGACGCAACCCATTATTGATTTAAGAAGGAAAAGAAAATGACCCCATATGACGCAGCAAAAATCCTTGGTTTGAGCGGTGAGATTACCCCAGAGTTAGCCAAACAGGCACACCGGAAAGCCTGTAAGAAATATCATCCAGATATTAACCCCGCAGGAGAAGAAATGATGAAGCTGGTGAATGAAGCCTACAGCATCCTGCAAGACTTCACAGGCAATGTCAGGGAACAACAAACCGAATACGGCGAACAGTTAAACGATGCCCTCAATGCAATCCTGAACCTGTCAGGTCTATTCATTGAAATATGCGGGGCATGGATTTGGGTATCAGGAAACACGATAGCTCATAAAAACATCTTGAAAGCATCTGGTTTCAAGTGGGCGCATAAAAAGAAAGCATGGTATTTCAGGCCGGAGCAATATCGCAGCAAAGGGCGTGGTCAATCTTCAATGGATGATATCAGGGAGAAATACGGCAGCAACAGGCCAAAAGGTATGGGGCATGATAGATTGCAAGCATCTTGAGAGGGGCTTTCCCTCTCACCTTTCCCGCCCACCGCGTTCGCGCTCTTGTGCCTGTCTGTCCATCATGGCGCGGGCGCGTTCCATTCGACGGTCTTTATCGCCCTTAGCCTTTTCGTCAGTTTCTTTGACGTTATCGTTTGAAACATCCTTTTCAGGCAGCTTCGACGTAATAGCCTGGACGGCTTCTTGTCTCTCTTGCCTGTCTAACTCACCATCAAGTGATTTATCGTTAAACGCTTCTTTGGGTTTATCTGATGATTGCTGGTTGTTGACAGTGTTGCGAATAAGCTCTTTTTCGGCCTGACCTTCACGTGCCTTGTCATTGAAAGCCTTATCAACGTTTGAGTTTGTTTGTTGTGGTGCCTTTTCTTGTGGCTCCTGCGCCTTCTCAGGTTGCGACTGTTCCTTATTGGGTTCCAAGCCCAATGATCCACGGTGTTTGTCGATACTGTCTTTAATTTCTTGCTGGCGCGCTTCAACCCGTTCTTCTTGGGCAAATTGCTTGTCAGTACGTTCTGCCGCCATATCGTGGCGTTCCATCGCGTCCGTTTGTTTACCAAGAGAACGCTCGATATAATCATCCGTAGGCCGCATCATGTTCGGGCCACCACCAGTGGATTTGTCATTCAGGAAGTCTTTGTGATCTTCGCGCTTATCAACTTCAGCACGCTGCTCGCGGTAGATTTCATCTTGCCGCTTGAACTTCTTATCATCCATCATCAAAAACCCTTATAAGATCAACCCATGAGGGAAAGATAATTATAGACCTCGCAATAATGCTAATCACTTAATTGTGGTATTTATCGATAATTCTGTTGAAATGCTACCTAAAGTATCTTGTTTACTTAATTTTTATTCAATAGATTGTTTTCTTATAAAGAACTTTATATCAGTTTTTGATCTAAGGTTGATATTGAAAGTAACCTAAAGAATAGAGGGGGATTTTATGGCACTACCAGATAGCTATACTCAAAAGCCGGGCGCTATACCAGCATACTTTGATGCTATATTGAATGCTGAAGCTCCTGAACGCTTTACCAATAAATTTCTTGTAAACCTAGAATTTAAAAGTACCAACGATAGATTATTCATTGGAATATTAAAAGACTTAGGGTTTTTAGACACAGATGGTGTCCCAAAAGAAAGATACTATCAGTTTCACGACAGAACTCAGTCTAGGACTGTTTTGGCTGAAGCTATTAGAGAAACATATTCCGATCTTTTTGAAGTAAACAAAAAAGCTAATACTCTATCTACCGATGATGTAAAAAATAAGCTACGAACGTTATATGCTGGTTCAAAATCTGATAATGTAATTTCCAAAATTTCTTCAACTTTTACTAACTTATGTGAGTATGCAGACTTTTCTTCTGTTATAAAAAAGAAAGTAGAAGAAAGAGATACGGATACACAAAAATCTAATAAAACCTCCCCAGAATCGGCAAGAGAAACTGACATTAATACTAATGAAAATCGAATAACTCCTCTGAACTCATTACAATATCATATAAACATAGTTCTCCCAGAAAGCAGAGACCAAGCCGTATATGATGCTATATTTAAAAGTTTACGCGATCATTTAGGATAAGTTGATGGATGAAATCTATAATTTTGTCTACAAGGGCATATTAACTGATGAAAGTCTAGACAAGTGCGGAAGAAAGACGAAACATAACTTGGGAACACAAGAAGCTGAGGCTATCCGAACATTATTAAGCTATAATATGTTGGATGAAGAAGCTTTAGTTAATGCGCAACGAATGTCTATTACATACACAGCAATTCATGCTTTTGAAAACATGGTAAGAGATCTTGTAAAAAAGGCAATGACTGAAGAACATAAGGAAGATTGGTGGTCAAAAGTTCCTGAAAGAATTCAGAAGAAATCAAAGAGTAGAATGGAAGAAGAAGCTAAGTTTCGTTGGCATGGCGTTAGGGGAGGGTCGGAAATTGAATATTGCGACTTTGGGGATTTATCTTCGATCATAACGACAAACTGGGATCTTTTTGATGAAATCCTTGCTGACAGAGAATGGGCAAAATCGTTATTGAGCATCCTGGAAAGGTCTAGAAATATAGTAATGCATGGTGGTAGCTTAGCAAGACAAGACATAGAAAGAATTGGGGTAAATATAAGAGACTGGGTTCGTCAAACTGGTTAATGTCACGATAATTCATCCATAAAACTACATTTTCTTTTGTATTCGCCATGTCGATAGCAAGCTATCGTTCCAACCTTATCCCTTTATCTCTTGTTTGTCTTTCCACCATAGCTTTAGTTCGTTTGATGTTGAGTGCCTTTCTGCCTTCAACTTTGAGCACTTGACCTATGATGTGATTAAGGTTTTTTTGCTCTTGTTTGTGTTGGGTTTTTAGGTGTTTGATTTCCTGTTGCAGTCTCTGCCTTTCCTTTAGCTGGGCATGAATAAGATTGTCTTTTTGTAACTGGTCACGCTTTAGGGCTTCCCGTGCATCAAGCTGGTTCTGTTGCCTTATGGCCTCCTTCGCTTTACCTGATAGCCAGTCCCAGACACCCTTTAAACCAGTGCTGAGACGTGTTTGTCTCTGCCTGACCTCGAATAGGTTTCTATGATGTTGACGTTCTTTAAGGTGTTGGCGCTGCTGTTTATGCTCGTTCGTCAGTTTTGTCGAAAGTGTATGGGAGAAAGACAATACACTCTGTAACCCTAAAGTCTGGAGTAAACCCACATCCATCGGCAATAGCTTCGAACAACGTCGCCTGACAACTAATAGCCCTAAAGTCAATAATTCTCAAACTAAAGCCCCTCGAACAGATTTCTATGAATACTATTGGGCTCATCAAACTGTTGGCACAAAATGGGAGCATTTCAAAAGTTGGATTTTTTCTCTTTTGCTACGCCGCCCTTGGCATTTTAGAGGTTGGATGCAGGCCTTGTGGGTTCTTTTGTGGATTGCAACCTTCACCATCTTGTTTCTTGTTTGGAATACAGCGGCAGATGATAGCGCAAAAGGATTGAATAATATTTGCTATAGTTGTGCTCTGAAGGAATTCAAACATTCAGTAGCAAGTATGTTTGTACTTGAGATAGACCCAATGTGGCGCTTTATACAGCATGCAGTTAACTCCGTGCTGAGCATTCTTAGCGATCAAATTCTAAATGTCTTGGCTTTGATTTTTGGTGGTGTGGGGATGAAATTCGTTACTAGATACTTTGGTGACGTTGCTCGTTATGTTCAGGCAAAACCAGGCAACATCAAGGTACGTCAAGCTATACGTGAAAATGGCATAAAATTGCTGGAAGATTTGAATGCAACTGGGAAGTACGATCAAATTATTCTGGTTGGTCACAGTCTTGGAACCATCGTTGCCTACGATATATTGAACCATTTGTGGGCGCGCCATAACAAGCTTAATGGACAAGACTTAACAGATAAAGCGATCCAAACCCTTCAAGGCCTTGAGAATATAGCTTCTACTCAATGTGAGCGCGAGGAAACAAATAAAAAATACAGGAAGAAACAGGAAGAGCTGTTTAAGGAAATTAATAGACAATGCAGTGATCAACTCGCTTGGCCAATTTCACATTTCATTACGCTTGGTAGTCCTTTAACACATGCCGACTTTCTGATGTTCGCAAATGAAAGTGTTTTTACTGAACGAAAAAAAGATCGTGAGATTCCAACAGCACCCCCTGTACTTGAAGGTGGGCATTTTTGGTATAAGGAAGGAGATTCAAAACACCTTCATCATGGCGCTGTTTTTGCTCCTACCCGATGGACAAATATATACGATAAATCGAGTTTTATCATACTCGGGGATATTATCTCAGGACCAATTGCGCCTCATTTTAGAACCGTCAAGTATGGTGAGGAAGGATTTTCATCAGTCCAGGATGTAAATGTCACAATTTCTCAGCGTTTTTTACGGCGGATATTCACACACACAGCTTATTGGACTTGGTCGAAAAAATATAAAGATAAAGTTCCCGATCATATCGGTAAATTAAGGGCGGCATTAAATCTTCCAAACGCCTAGTCAATTCGATGGAAACGCTAAATACGGGAGGGTGACAATGAAACTGTTATCTGTAAAAAGTGCACATCTTCGACGATTTCTTGTTAGTACTACATGCATGGTTGTTGTATCAGCGTGTTCGCTAGGTAACCAACACCATGTCAGGAAAGGAACAGATCCACGTTATCAGGACGAGGATGTCGCCTTTCGTACTACCTATTATTTCAGAGTGTTTGATTATTGTGCAACGCAAGCACGGGGCGAACATGCTTCCGCTACAGATAAAGCAAAGTATGAAGGCATTCCTGAAATTGACTCACTTTATCGTTTTCGCATGACTGGGAAATCAAATACTCTTCGTAACAAAATTCATTTTGAATCCGGCTCCCTGAAAAGCTGGGAATTGGATCCCTTAGGAGCGAATGTAATTTTTGATGAAAATACAGGGCGTTTTCGTTTTCAGAGTAAGGCCGAAGCCGACCTGGAAGCTAAACAAAAACGCGCATGGGCGGATTATAAACGATTACTGAAAGAGTATGAGGAGTTATCTACAATCAGTGAGAAAGATACGCCGCGCCAAATTGAAATTGTTGGAGGTGCCCTTAGTATTTTATTGCACGACGAAATTCAAAATAATGGGGATATCACAAATAATAACGTATCGATGTTAACGAGCAAATTAGCAGGACATGTTGATGCACAAGAAAAATATCTCGATAATTTAAACGAGGGCTTGCATCGTGCTACAAAGAATAAAGTAACCAGTGTTGCTGATTCAAAAATTAGGGAAATTACCGAGGAAACAAAATCTAAGGTTCTAAAATCGGCGCAAGAATGGGTGCATAATCAAATTGTTGCGTTGCGGGCAGAATATATAGCAGCGCAATGGGCAAATATCAAAGCAAGTGGTGGTGTTGCTGCAATACCTGATGAAAACGCGTGGCTTAATCACTTTCCACAAATGATGCCTAATGACTTTTCATCGGCATCCAACACTGGATTTAAAGAGACGATTGCATCTGTGGTTTCTGGTGCAGATGAAAATGCAGCAGTGCCAATTGCACAGAATTTTTTTAACTCAGTCTTTGGCAATGCGTCTCCATTTTCATTGCAAAATACAATCACAACCAGCCCACATTTGTTTTTACTGAACTCAAATCAATTGAAGGCGCTTTATCAAGAGTTACAAAATGAAGCAGATACTACAAAACACGATAGTATTGTAGCTAGTGCAACCACTGCCGTCGCACAATTCGACAAAGATAAAGACCCTGACATGACAGGTAGTCTGTCTAAGGTTATCAAGGATACTACACAACTTGATAGCGATTATAGAATGCTTGTGAAAGCTATATTAATCACTGAGGTTACTAGGGTTGTCGAACAAGCTGTGGCGGACCAGCTTGGAAAAATAAAGTTAGCACGTGTCCCTCAATCTACGTTGTTAACGCTGCAGCAGGCTATTAATGATAAATTACGGCTCGCAACGGGTACACCAAAACCTTTGAGCACAAAGCCTGGCCTTAAAATACAATCTGATAAAGGTGTCAACACTGCAATTGACTGTACAAATGTAACGCAGCGACGAGGGTTTCAGATTCTAGGGCCAGAAGGTTGGCGAACCTTTAACCCGGATGATCGATTGATTATGGCCATGCGCTCTTCGGCTGAACCACTTACAGGTGTTCTCAATCAGTTGTCACAGCGAGTTCTTAAATCTCATGAGGCAAAAAAAACAGATATAATGCCGCTTGTGGAAGCGCGCCTGCGTACAAGTGACGCACAGCGTTCGCTTGAACAAACGAGCGCTTTTGGGGATGCGGAAGAAAGTAGTGGAACTAAGTCACCAACAGTAGGCGTATGCAAGCTTGTGAATACCCTGACCAAAACATTGGTTAGGGAGAAAGAAGCGCTTATGCTTGCAGAAAATGCAAGCAATGAAAATTCTGATGAATTAAAATGCGGGGAGTAATACTGATGAAGCTTATACACAAAGTCAGCGCTTTTCTCTTTACAGGCCTTATCGCACTACCTGCATATGGCCAAAGCGGTTCCATGCGTATCGAAGTAGAGGTATATAATGGACCTCTAAGTAAAACACTGGATGTACAGAAAGCAGAATTGAAGGGGGTCGTTGATGTAACCTCAGAAACATTGGCATTGCTAATACGGGAGTTTCATCTGAGCCAATGCCGTCTTGGCTGTTTTGGTGAGGATCTTGATACTAAGCATACGGATCGTGCCGCTGTAAATTATTGTGCAATGATAAAGTTCCCTTACGTATCTTCAGAAGTGGCAGGTGGCAATACGCCCGAGAGTTTAGCTAAAAAAAGGCGCTCGGAACACACTAGTTGGGAAAATTCGCTCGAGGATGCGCTAAAGACGCAAATAAACAAGACTGGATTAGATGTTAAGGATGTTTTTGGCACAAGTATTGTTGATCAATATCCTCAAATGTTTCCTGTTAAATCATATAAAAAGTGGCTATTTTGGGGGGATAAAAATTATAGTTTACCTGTTTCTGTTGAAGACGAGCCTCGGCAGGTTTGCCCTGTGTTGAGTGACATTAAAACTGCAATGATTGATTTATATGCAGGTATTAAAAAAGACCTTTTACCGCCGTCATCAAGTGGGTCAAAAATTGTTGATTCAGATTATTTGGATAGTGCCGCGCGCTATGGAGCAACATTAACTGAAGGCGCCGAGCAGTGGGCATCTGCACAGATGGCAATCCTACCAGAATCTACGCGTATGAAAATTGCGGTTGCTCGTGCATCTATCAGTGGTGTTGAACTGGGTACGGAATTAAACGCTCGAGCAGATGCTATTAAACGACAGGAGCAAGGTGAGCACGGCAGAGAAATACTGGCAACCAGCTTATATCTGCGCAATTCGGAAGGTTCCGATTATCTGAATTTGGTAGAATGGATGAATGCCCGCCCACGGGTTGAACAGAAATGGTCTGCGACGGACCGTACCCGTATGGTAGAGCGCCTAATCGCTGATGCAAATTGGTCAAAGGTAAATGAAGCTTTTGCACAAGGCCGTGGTAAAGTTAATATGGTGTTTGCCAAAGATGATATTGGTAACTGGAATCTCAAATCATATGATAATGACCCTTCGGAACTTCTGAATTCCTATTTCAAACTGGGCACAACCCTTGTCAGTACAGCTTCCAAACTAGCGACAGGAGGCGTCAGTGGTACCGATATACTTAATAATCTTTCGGGTATTCAGCAGGCTAACAGTGCCGCTAATGATATCTTGCTTGGTACAAGTGGTGATCCGACATTAACTCACAAATCCGTTGACGCACTGGAAGCCCGTACAACTGGCAGACTACAGAAGGTTTCAACTGATTTAGATGCATTTGTTGCAATCCTGTCACAGAAAAAACAGGCTCAAATAGCGGAGAGAACTCGGGAGCAGACTGAACTTACGATGCTTGAAGCACGTTATAGTGAAGCTCAAGCGAATGAGAACACGGATCAACAACATTATGATCGATTGCTTGCAACATATGAACAACAGGAAGCGGTTCTTAACAATCATAAAGCCAACTGTACAGATGTTACTAAATGCTCTATTCAGCGGCAATCCATAATCCAGCAAGTAGATCAGGCGCGTTCAGATAGAGACGAAGCGATGACAAGCTTGTATGAGAGTAAACTGGCAACTAAAGAGGCCGAGGTTCGTTACCAACGGCAAAAAAAGCAAGTGGAAGAAATAGAAGAAGATATCAAAAATATTGAACGTCAGATAGAGCATGCCCCCGTCACAGCGTTAAAACTAATTGATGAAATTATGGATAGCCATGCTGAAGCCCTTGAAAATTTGCAGGTTGCGGTTGTTGATAGCTCAAGCAGAGAATAACGATGATACTATGAATCCAGAGCGGGAGCTCGAACTCTCTCTAGAGGTATTTTTTTATTATCAATATTTTAACTTAATTATAGCGTTCAACTTTATCACAATCAGCACGCTTTATCATTTATCAGTGACGCCGTATAAATATTTTTAGTTTGAGTTTATGATATATCACTTAAGCGTTTAAGTCGTCTTTTTAGGGCTCCTTGAGGGGTTTTTAGGTTTGATGCCCATGTTTTGTAATCATTATCATCATCAGGTTTTGCCATATGAATTTCCTGATCGGAAAGCTCATTAATCTGTTTAATAACAGATGTAGATTTTAACCTTTCATAGAGTGCTGTTCTTGATACATTTAATCTTTTTGCTGTTGGCTTTATCAACCATTCGCATACTTCAAATGCCTCTAATAATTCTGTATCACTAACGCTGGATGCAGATCTTAGCCGAGTTTGTAAAACGGGATATTTTTCAGATTTACTTACTATATCATCGATAGTGAACATACCCAGTGCTATTCGATCTGCAATATTTTTCAACTCACGAACATTCCCAGGCCATTCATAGCAAATTAAATTCTCAATTGTTTTTATATCAAGATTTTTACCTGCATTTTCAACTTGTACATTACGGCTTTGTTTTAAGAAGTGGTCAAGTAATATTGGAATATCAATTTTACGATTCCGCAAAGGAGGCATTATAATTTCAAAGGCTGCCAGGCGGTGATATAATGGCTGATTAAAATTATTCATGTCTTCTATGTTTCTATCTGTTGCTGAAACAAAGCGAACATTAATTTTGGTGACACCCATATTACCCAAAGGGGTAATTTCTTGCTCTTCGATTGCGCGTAAGATCATTGGTTGTATAGTGGCCGGAGTATCCCCAATTTCGTCACAAAACAGTGTCCCGCCTGACGCTTGTTCAAAAAAACCTGTCTTTGTTTTAGTTAGGCCAGTATATGCCCCTTTTTTTGCCCCAAACAATTCTGACGCAGCCAGATTATGTGGAATAACCGCCATGTTCAGCGGGATAAACTGACTGGATTGACGATAGCTATGATTATGAATTGAGCGAGCGCATAGTTCTTTTCCTGTGCCCGTCTCCCCCCTTATCATTACGGTCACATCCGATCGTGCAACCTCGAGAATCTTTCTTCGACTTATATTGATGGCAGGACTGATACCAATAATACTCGTTGTATCACCAACTTGGTCTAGCGGTAATAAACTGATCCCTAGCAGTAGCCTATTAGATATATTTAACGTAATGATGTCATCTACCGTAAGATCAACATCAACGCATGAATTTACAGCTAATCCATTTACCCACACTTTCATAGGGCTTTCAGGGACAGTGATTTTGTAGTTACTTTGTGTTATTTTCTGTATTTGAATTGGCGAGCGGGATATCGCTAAATCACTAAGCGCTAGCTTACTAGTCTCATTATGTCTAGAAAAGAGAGGCGCAAAACGTGACACATTAAAAGAAGTCGATTTACTGGTGTCGATAACGGCATGCTCACCAATACGACTTTGAGATTGTTCCCATAAGATAATGAGATACAGCATCTGTTGATCTTTGATCGCCATATTTTGTTTATGATGGGGACCTAAAGTTGATAATAAATTCTTAGGTTGTTTTTCCATAAGACATATCTATCATTAGTTTTGTTTAAAAAAAATATAATTTCCTACTTTTGATTACTGGTCAGGTACCGGATGTTTGAGGGGCAAAAATTTTCTGAACGATATGAAGTTGTTTCCGAGCTTGGGCAAGGAACATTCAGTCGTGTTTATGAGTGTTACGATAATATATTAGAGCGTAATGTTGCGCTTAAAGTTGTTAGTGTTGCCGCACAATATTCAACTGAAAGTATAGATTATTTGCTGCGAGAAGCTAAGCTGCTCGCTAAGTTAAATAACAAATATATTGTCAGCATATACGATATCTTCAGATATAATGATCATCTCATATATGTGCTCGAATTGTTAAAAGGAGCTACGCTCCAAGAATATATTCAGAACCATTGTTTACCAGATAACACAAGCGATATTATGTTAGGTATTACTGAAGCGCTCATCGAGGCACACAGTAAAAATATAATTCATGGTGATTTGAAGCCCGCAAATATTGTTTTTTCTGATAATAAATTCCCAAAGGTTATTGACTTTGGCTTGGCTAAACTTGTCACATATGACCAAAGCACATTAATTGAAACAATAAATAGTTCACAAAACATAAGTGGAACTTTACCGTATTTAGCACCTGAAATAATTCACGGAAACAGCCCTGATAAAAGGAGCGATATATTCGCGCTAGGTGCAATTTTTTATGAAATTTTTTCTGGGATACCAGCTTTTTTAGGCGAAACTAGCGCTCATACACTTCATAAAATTCTATACAGCAAACTTCCAGCTATTGAACGAGTAGATAGTGAAATTTCTAATTTCATTGAGGCAATGCTGGTTAAAGATCCTGCACAACGATTACATACACTTGAGCCTTTAGCAAAGTATCTTGCTGAACATAAAATAAAGAAAAAAGAATATCGTGTTGATATTCGGCACTCATCTCACAGAGATCGAAGTTTTATTAACCGATTATATCAAGCTGCGCATAGTAAGTTAATTGTAGCTATATCAAGTAGTCTAATTTTTTTAACCATTTTATTCTTTTTAAATAATCGCCATAATATCAATTTATTGAATAGTATTCCCGCCTCTATCGAAAAAGCTACACAAGAACTTTCTCCTTCAAATCCGGCAGGAAGTTCTTTTCAAGCAAAAAAAATATTTGAACAAATACTAATGCAAAACCCTGATAATGCCGCGGCAACTGCCGGTCTGGCTCTCAGCCTTTTCAAGGTCTATGCTCAAGAGAATAAAGACCCTGCAATATTGGCACGGGCCAAATCAACAGCCAGACATTCAATCACTCTTGATGATAAATTAGCAATCTCCAATTTGGCATATGCAACTTCATTAGAGTTTGATGGTCACTATGAACAAGCTCTCACAGCATATAAAACTGCTTTGGTTTTGGAACCTGAAAATGAAGGGGCTTTGATTGGGTTGGCCTGGACGAATGTACGCCTCGGGGATGTTAAAGAAGGCCAGGCGATTCTTATCAATGCCATAAAAACTGCTGATAAACGGCCATCTTATTATCAAGAATTGGCGACTATTCAGGCAAACAGTCAACAATATTCTGATGCAATTGAGAACTATAAACAGGCAATCGATTTAAACCCATATCATATTCATAATTATTCTAATTTAGCCGGTTGCGAGTATTTATTGGGGAAAAAACAGGAAGCCATTAAGACTTTACAAGCTGGCCTAATGATTAAACCACATTCATTACTATACAGTAATTTGGGAACCTATTTATTTTTTGAAAAACAGTATGCACAGGCAACCGACGCTTTCGAAAAAGCTATCGATATATTGGGAGGAGTTCATCGCTATCAGTTATGGGCGAACCTCGCAGATAGCTATTGGTTACTCGAGGGCAGAAAGCAGGATGCAATAGTTGCTTATAATAGAGCCATTGACCTTATGCATACACAGTTTCCAAAGTGGCAAGATAACATTGATAAGCAAAGTAAGACGGGGCTTTATTATGCTAAAATAGGCGAATACGAGAAAGCAAAGCAACATGCCCTTAATGCAACATCCTTAAGCCCGGAAAATGCTCGGGTGGTATTCCGTGCAGCTATTACATCTGAAATATCCGGTGACCGTGATTCAGCTATTTCGTATTTAAAACAATCGCTTAATCTTAATTTTCCACAAGAAGAAATTGAAGCAACGCCCGAGCTATCTGACCTGCGGTTATCACGTTCATATCATATCTTATTGTCAAAACAGGGAGCGAATAGTGACTAATATTGTTTATCTAAAACTTATGTTGGATTACCGACAAGAAACCAACCCGCTTGTATTTGAACTAAAAGATCGTTTTTGTGATACAGGGCGTTTTTGCGGAGCTTATGAGTTAAAAAGGGGAGATACTATCATTCCTGTTTTAATGGTAGGTGGTATGGGAAGCCTGCCAGATATTGATCTATCTTGTCCTGATCTTGGCAACACACATTTGGTCATTATAGTGAACCCAAATGGGCAGTTTAGCATGCAGCCATGCTCACCGTTTACATCACGTCAACTATCGACATCGTTTTCTGACTTTAGGCCATTAGATTTGGGAACTGATGAAATACCTACTGAACTGTTAGAGCTTGCAAAACTCTCAGATGATCTAATTTTTTTGCCCCATAAAAGTTCCGGAAACTTGAAAGCGATTACAGAATTTCCAGAAAAATCCCTGCCATACTATAGTTGGAATATGTCTGGGTTATTAGCTTTTGACAGAAAGCATGGGCAGTTTGATAATAAAGAGCCCGTTCTTTACTTTGATCCAGAAATTATTATCGACTCTGGAACAGGTAGGCCCTGGAACATTTAAAAGCTATTCATCGAAAACCATATTTCTTGGAATACCGCATGTGTCCGACACTTTCCTGACATGTCCAAAAAGTGTCGGATACATGTGACGGCCCCTTAACTAATTGATATTTATATATAATTTACTGGCATGGTTTCTGCCCTATGTAAGGTGTCGTTTAGACAACGAACACATATACAATCAAATAGGAGATGACACATGTCTGCAGTAGATGACGCTATGAAAAAATTGACTGAGCAATGGTATAATGCTTTGGTTACAGGGTTAGGGCTTGACCAAAGTGAGTTCCAGCTCTTTCAGGGAACCACATCCCTTGGAACATCTGATGATGAAATCTGGCGATTTTTTGATTCTATTCCGCCAGTTTCTGTAAATAACTATTATAATCCATCCACAGCAAACAGCCTTGCACAAGCCTACGGCGGTGTGATCAATAATTTAATCCCACAAAACGAAAATGATATGCAGGTTTTGTTAAAGAACAACTATATGAGTTGGTTGAACTTTGCAAAAGATGTATCAAATTTACCTAACCCACTCCCAAAAACAGCTAATGGTGAGTTAGATGTTGTTGGTATTCAAGTAACACAGTTTCAAACATGGGGGCTGACCAATGGGATAGACTCCAGCACTATCAATGCTGGTGTTACGCTTATCAAACAAGTGGATGTCGTATCTGCTGCCATTACAAAGTGGACTGCTGCAAACGGTGTCTATGCCTATACGGCATCACAAAATTCATTAAGTATTGCGCTTCAGACTGGCCACCCTAAAAATGCTACGCTGAATAGTGTGACAACATCATCAAATGTATCAAACTCATGGGCGAAGGCCAGTGCTTCTGGTGCATTTGATTTCTTTTCAGCTAGTGCCAGTACTAGTTGGGATAGGTTTACTGCCGATTTCAGCGGTTCAACAGTGGGTATTGATGTTGAATTTGCTAACCAAACAACGCTCGTTGGGGGGCCATACGCAAACAAAGCACCAACAAATGTGAATTTAGAAAACTATTCACCATGGTGGAATGGCTCAACACTACAAACTGCAAAAGAAAATAATAATAATACTGTGTGGAAGCATACTGCACCTACATGGGAGCAAGCTTTTGGTCCAAACGGTAATCTTTTACGACTAGCAAATGCTATTGTTGTGGTTGATGGTATCAAGAGCACACTTACTTCATCTGCAACGGTTGCACAATCTGAGCGAGATGACTTTTCAGCCGCTGTGAGCGGTGGTTTTTGGCCGTTCTTTAGTGCAAGTGCTAGTGGTGGCTGGAGCCATGAAACTCATTTCAATGACGATGGTACTTTCTCGATTACATCGGAATCTCCAACAGGCAACCCAACAGTTTTGGGTGTTATGGTTAGTCCAATTGATACGGTTTTCTGAGATTCTGAAATGAAATAACTCAAGGGGTGGTTGAATAGTAAAACAATCGCCCTTTATCAAAAAGGGATAAAAGTATGGCACACTATAAATGTTATACAAGGGGACACGGCAGTGTCTTAAAAGCTCACTTAATAAACAAAAATGAGAATATTGACCTAATAACCGTTGGAGCTGTCGGATGCACTATGCAAGGCGATGTGGCAGATACTATCATCTACCAACATTGGTCGGTTGCTGGACTACAGGATAAGGCGTCTGATGATGAAATTATTTATTGGACACATAATGCCAGGCAACAATATCGACAATATGGTGGTAGGCCGATTTATACACAGCCGGTAATTAACCGAAACAATATGGATTATCCTGGCGTTCCTAACCTTTCATTATTTGGTGCGGACAATTTGGGCGATAAATGCGGTTTATGTTATTATGACTCAGCAAAAGCAGATCTAGTCTGGCTTGTCCAGCTTGACGATGATGAAGAAATCACTCTTAACAGTTTAACAGAAAAAATATCTACGTTTATAAATGAGGGTGATACAGTTGATTTATTTTGGACTGCCTGTATGGCAGCAGGATATTGGTCAGGCAATAAAATGGCTGTTTCGTTTAATCCAGCCAATTAGCATTAACTGTATAAAATTATTAACATAGTGGGACACCAAGATAGAACTCACCATGAAGGTATGAAATTATTTTAGTATCCCACTATACTATAAGGTATTGATAATACTAAGTTGATATATACCGCCCCCGGGCACCATTTCATTTTCCAATATATTTTTCCCTTAACGGTTGAATATGAAAGACTTATTGCCGTTCAAACTGTTTATGTTCCTGTTGTAGAAAAGTGGACATCACCCAACATTAATCTAAATAACATTTTCCGTAGTTCTATCTTAGCAAAACCCCGTAATCTGTGTGGATTTGAGGGGGAAATTATATATTGGAAAACCAAATGGTGCCGCTGGGGAGAATTGAACTCCCGGCCTCACCCTTACCAAGGGTGCGCTCTACCACTGAGCTACAGCGGCCCAAGAAGGGCTATACCAGTGTTCTTACTCTATCTTCACACTGGATCAAGGGCCTATTGCCATAGCATAATCAAACTTGCAAGATAAAAGATCATACATTTGCACTTCCATACTTTCTAACCTGTCATTGGATATGTGCACCGGGTCAAGTGTGCAAAATCGCTTGCATTTTTCTTTTAACCCGTCAAAAACTAAAGCAATTCCATAATAGAGAAACAATGCCATGACCGAGCAAGACGCTACAAAAAAATCAGCGAAGTCACTTGATAACACGAGTGAGAAGTTGAAATCAGATCAGAAACAGGAACGGTTAGCGGAAGCGCTTCGGGCAAACCTCAGGCGGCGTAAAACACAAAACCGGGAGCGAGGTTAATATTTACTCAGGCTTGGAGTATCTTCTTCAAAGCCTTGAAATAATCCTCCTTGCCACTTCTCTTTACATATCTTACAAACTCTCAGTGTATCCATTAAGTTATTCTAAATTAAGGGAGTTCCATCATGTCAATTATGTCAGATAAATGGATCAGAAAAATGTCAGAAGATCATGGCATGATTGAACCGTTTGTTGATGGTCAGGTGCGTGATGATTGCGTGTCATATGGATTGTCATCGTATGGGTATGACGCCAGAGTTTCGCCAGAGTTCAAGATTTTTACCAATGTGGACTCCGCAATAGTTGACCCTAAAGATTTCTCACCTAAAAGCTTTGTGGACCGTGATACCGATGTTTGTATTATCCCACCGAATAGTTTTGCGCTGGCTCGCACCGTTGAATATTTCCGCATTCCGGAAAATGTTCTTGTTATTTGCCTCGGTAAATCAACATATGCGCGCTGTGGTATTATTGTAAACGTAACGCCGCTTGAGCCAGGCTGGGAAGGCCATGTGACTTTGGAATTCTCGAATACAACCCCGTTACCGGCTAAGATTTACGCAAATGAAGGGGCCTGTCAGTTTCTTTTTTTAGAGGGTAATGAACCGTGCGAGACATCCTACAAGGATAAAGCTGGTAAATATCAGGGACAGAAAGGTGTAACACTGCCCCGAATGTAAAACTGCCCCGAATGTAACACTATCTCAGATGTAAAATTGCCTATGCATTAGCGTAAACGGCTATTGTTAGCCTGTTGGTAGAAGAGCAACTTTGGTGTTAACTTGATACTAAAGGGCACACATTTAGTTCAATATTAAAGACGCATCTTTAAGGTGATTTTTGCCTTGAACTTTTGAAATATCGTACCCCCTCGTTTTCAGTTGATTAAGAATACCCTGGGTCCCGTATAGGTGGGCAGCACCAACGGTTAATAAGATATCCTCATTACCATTAATATACTCTTCAATCGGTTTTAACCATTTTACATTGCGTTTGTTGATCAAAGTTTCATGTTGTTCCTGCGGCGTATTTGCTTCTCTTGCTAAATACGCCTGCCAAAACCTGCCGTCATCTCCTTTTAGCCAGGCCTGTCTGATTTCAATTTCATGACTGAGCCGCTTGATCAATTGCCTGCGCGTCTTGGCGATATTTTCCATTCTGTATTTGATAAGGTCGAGCGCGGCCTTATCGCCCACCTGTGCCAATAGCGACAGGGTTTCAAAATTGCTTACGATGGCTTTTGTTTTTAATGGTGAAAACTTGCGTTTTAAATATGCCTCTACACCTGCTGTCGTCGTTACTTCAAGATCGCTGGCAACCTCTAAACCTTTAATTGGTATATCCGGACTCGCCGCAGTTATCAGGAAATAATACCATGGTCGCACGCGGTAAAATGCATCAGTAATGCCGTCACCATCTATATCCGGGGCGCTGGATAGCCAAAGATTGCGGGCCTGTGCGTGATTTTTTCTGGGTAATTCATCTAACAGGCTATTTTTCTCGGTTTTCGAATATCCATAGTCTAAAATATATTGCAATATTTGTAAGCCTTCATGCGAAGACCTTACGGGAACACGCTCTAATACTAGCTGATCAACACTTTCTATAATTTTTCCTAACAACGGCGTTTGCCACTTTGTATCTCTGGGGAGTGCGTGAATACTACCCAGTATATAGACCTTGGCCCCTTGTCTGCCTTCAACTTGCCAGATGCTAGGGCTTGGGTGCTCAATATTCTTTTGTAAAGAGATAGGTAAATCACTGACGATAACTGGTGCCTTAACAGTTTCTGCGCAAGCGGTGAAAAGCACCATGACCGCTATACTAATAGCTATTTTAAATTGTATGAATGCACATTTCATGGATTTACAATAAACTGTTTTACAAGGTTGAACCAATAAACAAATAATTCACATATCGAATAGCAGGTGGCAGGGAATATCAAAAAATAATCTCGCCAAAACATCGCCCTATTAAAGCCGCTATTGGCAAACAGTTTCATTCGTGTAATAGCAAATAAAGAATTGATGGTCAGAAGGCATTTTAATGGAAAAATTAATCATCACAGGCGGCAATAGGCTTGAGGGCACGGTTCCAATAAGCGGGGCGAAAAATGCGGCGCTCCCCCTAATGTGCACCCCGTTATTAACGGGTGAACCTGTAACTCTTACGAATCTCCCGCGCCTTGCTGACATCACAACGCTTTCTGATCTTTTGAACCATATGGGCGTAGGTATTATGATCGCGGGTGCTAATGGTAGCCGGATGAAAGGCCGGTCATTAACATTCGATGCCTCTAATATTACCGACACAGTTGCCCCTTATGACATTGTGCGGAAAATGCGGGCCTCTATTTTAGTGCTTGGTCCACTTGTTGCCCGTGTGGGTGAAGCGATCGTATCGCTGCCTGGTGGTTGCGCAATTGGTAACAGGCCAATTGATTTACATTTAAAGGCATTGGAGGCGCTCGGTGCCAACATTGACCTTGAACAGGGGTACGTTCGTGCCAGCGCCCCAAAGGGCTTGCGAGGCGGGATAATTGATTTTCCGATACCTTCAGTAGGTGCGACCGAGAATGCGCTTATGGCAGCCGCGCTCGCTAAGGGAACAACTGTAATCAATAACCCTGCACGCGAACCGGAAATTGTCGACCTTGCTGATTGCTTGCGCGCTATGGGCGCACAGATCGAAGGCGATGGTTCAGATAAAATCACTATTGAAGGCGTCGATCATTTGCACGGTGCAACGCACGCTGTGATGCCGGACCGGGTGGAAGCAGGTTCCTATGCGGTAGCTGCATTAATGACCAAAGGTAATTTGCTCCTTGAAGGTGCCCGGGCTCACGATATGCAGGCAGCATTAGATTTAATCAGTGAAATTGGGGGTGTTGTAAGCGAGGAAAAATCTGGAGTTCGTGTGAAATCAAATGGTCATCTAAATTGTTTTGGCCTTAAAACCGAACCTTTTCCCGGTTTTCCAACTGACATGCAGGCTCAGTTTATGGCGCTTGCTGCGGTTGTAGAGGGCAAAAGCTCTATCATGGAAGCCATATTTGAAAATCGTTTTATGCATGTGCCGGAATTATGCCGGTTAGGTGCCGATATTGCCGTATCCGGGTCAGAAGCAATTATAACAGGCGTTAACCAGCTGAAGGGGGCGCAAGTTATGGCAACAGACCTCCGGGCCAGTATGTGCCTTGTTCTCGCTGGGCTGGTTGCAGAAGGCGAAACCCATATTAATCGACTATACCATTTAGACCGTGGATATGAGCATTTAGAAGAAAAACTAAGATTTGTTGGCGCAGAGGTTGATCGTGTGCCCGGTTAGGCCTATATGCTATGACTTGAATTGCTTTATTATCTAAAAACCAAAATGGGCTAATTTGATGACCAGCGTATTGAAGCTATATGCTACTGCCGAAGAAGACATAGCTGTAATCTCAGCATTGTTTCAGGATGCAGCCCTAAAGGTAGCTGATATTGCCTGGCTTCAAGATGATAATCGTTTTGTTTTTCTCGCTAATCGGTTTGTCTGGGAGAAGAAGCGTTGGTTTAAAAAACCGAAAGGGGAAAGGCTACGTGCTGCAATCCACTTTAACGCGGTCCAAAAAGTACAATTTCACGGCATTGATTTAAGCAAAAAAGATACCGTACTCGCTTTATTGGCAATTGAAGCAGTGAATGACGAGTGTATTCAGTTGACATTTTCTGGCGGCGCTGTGATTCGTTTAACAGTTGAGTGTATTGATGCCACCGCAAGCGATCTTAGTGAAACATGGGATGCACTTTCTCGCCCGGATCATGATCATACCTAGGGATTTGTGGGCGCGCATGGCCCCATAAGTCCCGTTAAATATCACAAACATGTTCATCTTTAAAAAAGCCGTTCCGTATACAAACATATTGGCGTAAAACGGCATCAAGATAGAGCCAAACGGTTAAAGCCGATTGGTGATAATGCATATAGGATTATGTTATGCAATTGAGTGATAAGTTGGTTCTGGCATTACCTAAAGGCCGTATATTGGGTGAAGTAATGCCGTTGGTGCGGGCTGCTGGCATTGAGCCAGAGGCGGCGTTTGATGATCCAAAGTCTAGGCAATTAGAGTTCAAAACCAACATTAATAATTTAACCATTATAAGGGTTCGAGCCTTTGATGCGGCAACGTTTGTAGCATTTGGTGCAGCTCATATCGGTGTAGTTGGTAATGATGTACTTCAGGAGTTTGGATACAGCGATATATATGCACCTATAGATCTTGGTATCGGTTATTGCCGCCTATCTCTTGCCGTTCCAAACGAAATGGTGGAAGAAAACCTGAATACTTCATCGCATATCCGCGTTGCTACCAAGTATCCAAATCTCACGCGTGAATATTTTGCCCGCCGCGGCGTTCAGGCAGAATGTATTAAGCTAAACGGTGCGATGGAACTTGCGCCAAGCCTTGGCCTTTCAGAACGAATTGTTGATCTGGTTTCAACTGGTGGAACCCTCAAAGCCAATGGCCTTAAGGAAGTTGAAGTTCTAACCGAGATTACTTCAAGGCTTGTTGTCAGTAGGCCCGCTTTCAAAACGAGGCCACGGGAAATGACCTATTGGATCGACCGTTTCCGTGATGCTTTAAGCACAACCAGAGGCGTAGAATAATGGCACAGCTTTTAAAAACAGGCGACATTGACTTTGAAGAAAAATTTCTGGGCCTGCTGGGTGCAAAACGGGAAATGTCTTCGGATGTACGTGAGAGTGTTGCATCAATCATCGAAGATGTTATTACACGCGGCGATGAAGCACTTTTTGATCTAACGGAAAAATTTGATCGGTTTGATGCTCGTCAAAGCGGCCTTTTGGTAACCGAAGCAGAAATCGAGACTGCCGTTGCCAAGGTTTCAGAAGAAACCTATCAAGCGTTAACTGTTGCCGCAGATCGTATTCGCGCGTTTCATGCGAAACAATTGCCGAATAATATAGATTATATTGACGATACAGGCACGCGCCTTGGCCAAACATGGAAACCCGTTTCCTCGGTTGGGCTGTATGTGCCGGGAGGCCTCGCCAGTTATCCATCATCTGTATTAATGAACGCTATCCCCGCAGGCGTCGCAGGTGTTGAACGCATCGTAATGGTTGTACCAACGCCGGATGGCATTATTAATCCCCTTGTAATGGCAGCAGCCAAACTGGCGGGCGTTCATGAAATATACCGGATTGGTGGTGCGCAGGCTGTAGCAGCGCTTGCATATGGCACTGATACTATTGAACCGATTGATAAAATTGTTGGCCCTGGCAATGCATTTGTTGCGGAGGCGAAACGGCAGGTTTTTGGCAAAATCGGTATTGATACTATAGCAGGCCCGAGTGAGATTTTAGTGATTGCCGATAATCAAAATAATCCGCGCTGGATTGCTGCCGACCTCTTAAGCCAAGCCGAGCATGATAGCGTGGCACAGTCTATTTTGATCACAGATGATGCAAAGTACGCAAAAATGGTCATGGACGCAGTTGAAGACCATCTAGCAAGCCTTGAGCGCCGCGATATTGCTCTGGAAAGCTGGACTAATTTTGGCGCTGTAATTATTGTTGATCAGCTTGATGATGCCATTGCCTTATCAGACAGGTTGGCCCCTGAACACCTTGAACTTGCCGTTGATGATGCAGATGCGATGATGCAAAAGGTCAAACATGCTGGCGCTGTTTTCCTTGGCCGCTATACGCCTGAAGCAATTGGGGATTATGTTGCAGGACCAAATCACGTATTACCAACAGCGCGCGCAGCAAGATTTTCCTCGGGCTTGAGTGTCTATGATTTTATGAAGCGAACCACATTTGTTGGGTGTACGCAGGAAAGCCTTAATAAAATCGGCCCAGCGGCTATTCGCCTTGCCCATGAAGAAGGGTTAGGTGCACATGCGCTTTCGGTTGCTATTCGTTTAAATGGTGGGCAAGAATAGCTGTATGACACAAGATCATCGTCTCGTTCATGTATCCCTGGATGCCTCCACTGTAGTTAAGTGGAGCGCAGATGTTGAGCATGAACGCCGTATTGCCATTTATGATCTGTTGGAAGAAAACAGTTTTGAGCTTTTGAAGTCTCAAGACGCTGGGTACAGCGGCCCTTACAAGCTTGTTTTGTCCAATCTGGAAGGGCGCCTTGTATTTGACGTTAAAAGTAATAGTGATGACCAGCTTATGAGCTTCAGGCTCGCCATGTCGCCCTTTCGGCGCATAATTCGTGAATATTTTGCCATTTGCGACAGTTATTATGATGCCATTAAAAGCGCTAGTCCTTCGCAAATTGAAGCGATAGATATGGGACGGCGCGGGATTCATAATGAAGGTAGCGAGTTATTACGTGAACGTTTGAATGATAAAATCAAAATTGATCATCAAACAGCAAGGCGCCTTTTTACATTGGTCTGTGTCCTTCATCTTAAAGATGGACGGGGACCGATGTGATGGAAAATACTAAAATCAAAAGTATCCTGTTCCTCTGTAATCAAAATGCAGTTAGAAGCCCGATAGCGAAAGGGTTGATGGACCGACTCACCAAACGCAGAATATTTTGCGAGTCAGCAGGGTTGATTGCCGGCAATCTGGATGGTTTTTCAATTGCCGTCATGAAGGAAATCAACATTGATATTAGCGACCACAAACCTAAAGTTTTAAACTCTATCCCAATAGATAAATTTGATGCAGTCATTGCCTTAACTGCTGAAAGCCGAGATAAAATCCAAAAACTAACTGAAGAACTAGGGATAGTATTTGAATATTGGCAAACACCAGACCCGGCAGAAGAAGAAGGTAACCGGGATCAGGTTATCGAGAGTTATCGTCTTGTTCGTGATCACTTGGAATGCCAAATCGCAGACTTTCTCAAGATATAATTTGGCTACTTACCAGATAGCCTTATGTGGTCATGGATAGATGAACATTCCGTCACACAAAAACACCACCTTTTGCTTATCGTGAATAAAAATTACAGTCAAAATCGCCAAAAACCTTGCTTTTTTGGTATTCACACGGCATTTATTGGCGCGTTCAAAGCGTAAGCCACAATAAGGAGCCATAATGGCAAAAGAAGAAGTACTTGAAATGCGCGGCACAATCAGTGAGTTGCTGCCCAATGCAATGTTCAGGGTTAAACTTGAAAATGGTCATGAAATTCTTGGCCACACAGCCGGAAAAATGCGGAAAAACCGTATTCGTGTATTAGCCGGTGATGATGTTTTAGTGGAGCTTACCCCTTATGACCTCACTAAAGGTCGTATTACTTACCGCTTTAAATAATTGGTGGTGGCATGACCACCTCACCTTTTGATTTGACTGAAGATAAAGCGGTTCCATTGACAGTATTGAAAAGACCCAAACTTGTTCTTGCGTCAGGATCTCCGCGTAGGCGTGAGTTGCTTGCACAGATTAATGTTAAGCCCGATCTGATTGATCCTGCGGATATTGATGAAACCCCCTGTGACCGTGAAAGCCCTAAGGCGTATGCCCTCAGAGTTTCATTGGAAAAAGGAAACGCAGTCGCAATGCGGCATCCGGGTGCTTTAGTTTTAAGTGCTGATACTGTGGTTGCATGTGGTAAACGAATTTTACCGAAAGCAGAAAGCCCTGAAACCGCTCTGAAATGCCTTAAAATCCTATCGGGACGACGCCACCGGGTGATAACCGGTATGGCTCTAACACTGATTGATGGCAAGAAATTACAAAAATCTGTTGAAACAACAGTCACATTTAAAAAGTTATCAGTAGAAAATATTGACCAGTACCTGGCAAGCAATGACTGGATGGGTAAAGCAGGTGGTTATGCTATTCAGGGCCAAGCAGCCAGCCTCATTAGATTCATTGCGGGTTCTTATAGCAATGTTGTTGGGTTGCCACTTTTTGAAGTAAGCGGCTGGCTTGAAGCTCATTTTTATAATGGATCAAAGCATGATTGATTTACCGGCAATATTAATCGAACCCGGCATTGGCTATTGGCGGTCTAGCCAAATTGACGAAGATGGCTTCCCTCAAAATTTAACCATCCATGATGATATACGATTTGGTCGAGTTGGCTCAATTTACTCCGCAGTGGTTAAAAACCTAGACACCAATTCAGACATTGCCTTTTTATCACTTGGTAAAGATCACGGTGATAACCCTATGACGGGGATTATGAACTTGCGGCGGGCAAAACAACTGGTAAAGGGGCAGGTTACTTCTATCAGTGACTGTTTGCATGAAGGCCAAAAACTAATGGTACAGGTTTTATCGGAACCACCATCGTTAGAGAATAAATCCGTCTCTGTCACCGCCAAACCAAGGCTGGATGGTAGATATGTATCGGTTGAATTGGGATCAAGCCGCCTGAATTTTTCCAAAGACCTTGGTCCGAAAGCCATTAAATCATTAAAACAACCACTTTCTGAACTTGTCGACAATGTAGCGCTTATTGTTCGCGCGAGGGCTGCTACTGTTCCCGCACATAATGTGCTTGAAGAAGCCAGATGGTTAATTAAGGCCATTACTGCCAATGTGAATTTCGCTTTTTCCCCGATGGAAAAAACTCTGATTTCCATGCCCGATGGTAATGATCCAATTTATGTTGACGGGGGCAGCGAGTTCGCAAAAGTACGAACTATTATTCAACAAAAATGGCCTGACCTTAAAGACAAAGTCAGACTCTATAATGATCAAGCTGCAGCCTTTGAGGAATTTGGTATTGAAGATGCAATCGATGAGGCCTTGAGTGAGCGCATTCATCTGCCATCAGGCGGGTGGATATCTATTCATGAAACACCAGCTCTCACCGCTATTGATGTCAATATGGGAGGGGCACTTCGGGAAATGTCGGCAGCACAAGCAAAATTAACGGTTAACATGGAAGCCGCACTTGCAGTTGCCCATCATATACGATTTCAGGATATTGGCGGCCTGATCATTGTGGATTTTATTGATATGTCGGGTAAGGGAACAGCGGCAAAGCTACTCGAATTATTCGATAAGGCGCTCAAAGATGATCCAGTGCCTGTCCGGCGAAGTGGAATTTCAGCTTTTGGTTTGGTTGAAATGTCACGCCAGCGCAAAGGCTTATCGCTTAAGGATCGTTACCATGTAAAACGCAGTTCCTCTGAAAGAGCCTCTGAAGTAGCGTTCAGGCTCCTTAGAAAAGCATTAAAGCTCGGTACAGCCAATCAACCAGGCGATTTGATTATTCAGTGTGAACAAACTGTTGAACACTGGTTCCACCATAATCCAGATGCGCTCAAAGAGCTTCAAAACACGGTGCACCGATCAATTCATCTGAATAGCGGGGCAGCAGATGTGTTTATTAAGGAAAAAGTATAGGTAGGCTGGAAATGGTATCACAAACAAAATGCCCCGAATGCGGTAAAGCAACAGTACAATCATATCGTCCTTTTTGTTCGAAACGATGTGCGGATATTGACCTTGGTCACTGGTTTAATGGTGAATATGTGCTAGCAGGAGACACTGAAATAAATGATGATTTCGGTGACGAAGCGGAGACTTAGCCCTTATTTCTCGTGATTAAGAGTATAGCATTCAACAAAATGATAAGAAAACTGAAATCAGCGCTGGACAGCGCCGCGAATATTGGCTAAAAGCCCAATCGCTGAAGGACATTAGTTAACCCTCATCCTTTAAGCCCGGGTAGCTCAGGGGTAGAGCAGCGGATTGAAAATCCGCGTGTCGGTGGTTCAAATCCGCCCCCGGGCACCATTTCCTTAGTAAAATTATTTAGTTATGAGCCTTGATTTTTAAGCTCAGTTATAATCCGCGTACGTTGTGGTAGATTTTGTGCACTCATTAACGTCCGTAATGGCCCGGTGGTTGTGATCAGTTTATCGATTGATTTTTTATTGTGTTTAAGCTGAATATCACTGTCGATAATAACTTATTACATAGCATGCTGTTTGGCTTTGCAGGTCTTGGTTTTTAGTTTGAGTAAGTGTTATACGATGTGTACGGTAGGGAAGGTGGATCAGGAGAGGGAGCCTCTCCTGATCAAGAGTTATTAGAACTGGTAGCGTGCTGTTATGTAATACTGCCCACCATTAAAGCCAAAAGGGCTTGATTCTGGATATAATTGGCCCAGGCTACCTGCGAACGGATTTTCGTCAGGGAAGGTGTCAAAGAGATTATCAACCCCTGCAACCAGTTGGAAGCCTTCGAAAAATTCATAGGCAATTTGTGCGTCGAACAGGAACTCTGATCCTATGTCATCAACACCGTTACCGGTGTCATCCCAGCCGCCATAGTAATTGACCCGTAGTAATGTAGTCCAGGGGCCTTGGTTATGCGACCAAGTCAGACTGCTTCTTACGTTAGGTAACAAGTCTTCAAGGGCGCGTACGCGGCCAGCACTGATTGGGATTATGTACCAACGTCAGTTACTTCAGTATCCGTGTAGTTAAGTGCAAACACGAGGTTGGAGTATCCATCGCCCAAATCAAAACCGTAACGACCCACTACATCTATACCTTGGGTGTTAGTATCAAAGCTGTTTGAGAAAAAGCGAAATTGTGACAGGTCATCAAGGCCTAGGAAGTCTTGGCGGTTAATGACACCGGCTGCGTCAAGGCCAGTTAATGCTTCTGAGACACTACCAAAACTGGAATTTCCTGCAAAGTTCAGCGCAGCAAGAAAGTCAACATTTGCTCCCAAGGCAACCCTGTCCTCTACATCAATATCAAAGAAATCGACTGTCCATGTTGACCCACCAAGGTCAAAGGCAAACCCAACCGATATGTTTCTCGCGTCTTCTGTGCCTAGTGTTGGGCGTCCGTTACCTTGAGCTTCGATGAAATCGGCTGCCAGCTGCCCGGCCGCTGATGACAAAGGAAGTGTACCCTGATCAATGAGAACACCGCCCACGTTTTGGGTTGTAACGTTCGTTATATTTGCTTGCCCAGCCGTTGGCGCATGGAAGCCTGTAGAAAAAGTACCGCGTAGACGGAAATTATCTGTGACTGCGTAGAGTGCCGCGAGCTTATAATCCAGCGTATCACCAAATGCGCTGTAATCTTCATATCGAATGGCCCCCTGAAATGTAAGGCGTTCGGTAACATCGGTTTCTATATCTACATAGATTGCATAACTGTCTTGCGAATTTGATGAGCTGTTTGGAAAACCACCAAAGCCGTTCGAACTGGATGAAAATCCTTGATCAGCTAGTGGCCCAAGGACGAATGATTGTGGATCACCTGCGAAAAGATCAAACGTTTCCTCTCTATATTCGCCGCCAAAGGCTACGTTAATATCCGATGCTAAATCACTTGGTATAGCGTAAGAGAAGTTAGCATTCACAATAGTTTCGCTTTGTTCTTGACCGCCGGGGATGAAGTCTCTCGGTGTGTTTGGCCCAAGTGAAGCGTTTACAGTATTTTGAATGAAAAAGTCTGTTTTATTGGAGCCGTAAACTACGCTTAAGTCATATTCCAGCCCTTGCCCAATTTCAATCTGGCCTCGAATACCACCAGCAATGCTGTAATCACGGTTATCGCCGCCGAAACGTGGTACAAAGCCTCCTGGAATTGTCTCTACAAACGAGAAACAATTTGCGCTGGCGCTAACTTGCGCAAGAATAGTCGCGTCGGGAATTAATCCATTATTGCCAGTAAGGGGGATGCCAGCAGGGCATGCCTCTCCAACACCTACGCCGTCCAAATCACCAACTAAAACAGACGCAACGCCGTTATCCGGGTCTAGTGCTCCTGTGGTTGGGTCAACCAATGGTCCGCGGTAAACACCGCCGCGGTTTGTTGGGTTGCGATAGAAAAAGCCACCTGTGACTGTTCTTTCCGCATAACTTCCAAATGCATATAACTCGACTGACTCGTTAAGTGTTAGTGCTGAGTTAACAAATAATTTGAGGTCATCTTCAACATCGGGCTGGCCCCAATATTGTGGTACTTCATCTGTGAAGGTATTGATTGTCAGGAAGTCAGCAGCAGCGGTATTACCTGCTGCAATCAATGCTTGGACATCATCACGTACAATTGAGCGAACGGTTCCGTCGGTATCTCCATATTCAGCGGATAAATTGACAAAGCCTGCGTCGCCCAGTGGAAGGCCAAAGTTTGCAGAAATTCTGTAATTATCGCCGTCTCCGTCGTATGTGGAGCCATAATTTACTTCAACTTGCCCGCCTTCTGATCTGTCTTGAAGGACGAAATTAATAACACCGGCAATGGCATCTGATCCGTATTGTGATGAAGCTCCGTCCCGTAACACTTCTACGCGTTTCAATGCTATAGAGGGAATTGACGAAATATCAACACCTTGAGCACCATCTGAAATGCCGCCGCCAAGGAATGAGATTACAGAACCACGGTGTCGCCGTTTACCATTTACAAGGACGAGGGTGTTGTCGGGTGAAAGACCGCGGAGGTTCGCTGGTCGGACGATACTGGCAGCGTCAGAAATGGGTTGGGCATTGATGTTGAAAGATGGCACTGATGTGCGAAGTAAATCCTGTACATCATTTGCAGAACTCTGTCTAAATTCTGCCACGCCTACGACGTCTACAGGGGCAGGTGTATCTGCGGCGGAGCGGCCTTTTCGCCGGGTTCCTATACTGACAATTTCTTCAACTTCGGTTGCATCTTCTTTGTCTGTATCAGGTGTTTGAGCTAACGTTGGAATTGCTGCAATACTGGATAAGATAGCGGTCGAGGCCATTAAGTTGACGTAACGACTTTTGGATGATTTTTGCATAATAAAGAGGTTTCCCCATGTTTTGGTGTATTGAATGATACGCATCAACACGTTTGTTTATTGCCCCCAACCGGCAAATTTATGCTTTGTCATCCTGACCAGCTTTCACGATTACATATCGTCAATATCTGGTGGCAAGTTAGGCCATACTTAATATCAACACCGTTGACTTAGTGTTGTAAAACAGAAACTCGGTACAAACACTGCCCTCATGCACGGATGACACCAAATACGACACTCAAGTATTTGGTATCGAGGAGGAAATAATTGATGTTTCTTTAAGTTGTGCAAAGACAATCATAAATTATTTCCGATTGTTACTCGATGCCAATCAGTGTTACTGTCTCAGTGAAATATTCAAGTATTTAGTTAACATTTTCTTGTTATTTTTGATTAGTTTTTGTTGTTTGATCGATATAAAGTAACAAAATTGCAACAATAATGCATATCAAACACTATCTTGAGTTTTTGTATTAAGTTTTTGATTGTGTGTTGTGGATTTTAAGAAAAATTTTGGGAAATTTTGGAATCTAAAGGAAATAACAATATGAGCGCGTAAAGGTTGCTTGTAAATTGTACGGACGCTATGAGCTTTTGAAGCTAAATATCACGGCATCCGTTAAGCTTACTACAGCTATGGTTTGTCATATACTGTTTGATATCTTAGTTATCAGCGTTGATCATATCTAATAGCTTTTCCAATACGATATCGGTTTCTGAAGGAAGAATTGGTGATGCAATGACTAAGTCTGGCGTGACACCATCGGATTCCGGATTACCTGAGGGCCGGATTATGTGTGCTTTGGGAAAACCGACTGATATCTTTGTGTGTGGTAAAGTAAACGTTTCCATTGCGCCATAAGTTGTTGCCATATCTGATGTTTTTTCACCAACAATGATGCCGAAATTATAATCTTTAATTATCGAGGCAACATTAACGGCGTTGGAATATGAATGCCGGTTTATAAGGGCATAGACTTGCCCGTTAAATCGATTTTCTGCTCTTGGTTCTGTATAAGGTATATCGAACTCGAAAACTTGATTGAACGGCGTTTCAGAGTATTTTTGGGCAAGTAATGCAGAGACACTATTATCACCGTCCGGGTTACTATCCAGACGTTTTTGGTTTGCCTGTGCTGCTTCTGCGCTTGAACGAATTAGAAACTTTGAAGCAAATCGGAACTTTTGATCGGCGATCCAGGATAACATAGGATCACTGAACGAGTTGTTCCCGCCAGGGTTTCCTCTAAGGTCAATTATTAATGTATCCGCGTTTGCTTCTTGAAAGCTGTTAAATGCGGCATCGATAAATGCGTTCGAGGCTGTATTATCCCAAATATTTTCCGGATTTTCGAAATTGTAGAATGGTCCGGGCCTCAAATATGCAATTTTATCATCAAGCATGGTGGCAGAGCGTTTGTTTGACGTAAGTGCGAAACGAGCTGGCAGGTTTTGAGCAATTTCCTGTTGTTCTTGTCGTGTTTTGGCATGCACTGTTGTATGAAATATTGTACCGTCACGTTGTTGTAGTGACAGTTTGAACATCTCTATTTCACCGATTTCTAGCCATAGATATTGGGGGAAAGTAAACTCAAGTAAGGAATGAGCAATATAAGGCGTGTCGGCTGAAATGTGTTGTGCTGTACTTGATAGCCATTCAGGCATTGGTTTGTCTTGCAAGGTAAGGATTTCATCACCGGATCTTATTTGTGTATTATCAGAATAATTCTCACCAACATACGCTCGGCCATTTGCAATTCTAAGATAAATCGGGAAACTGCGGCCGTCGTTATCTCTGAAATTTGTGTAGTGGTCGGTTGGAAAATCAATGCGAGCATGTGCAACGTTGCCGTAAGCGGTAAATTTCTGAAATGAGACTTTAGCCTCAAATAAACTTATCGGCTTTTTGAAACCGCTTAGCATTGATTGATACAAGGCATCGTATTCTTGTTTGCTGCGATGCGCATATAGATTTGCATGAGCGTGCTTTAGGTTGGAATACAAGCTTTCAAAGTCTGACTTTAAATCTTCCACTGGTACGAGTTTCTGTGAGTTGTCAGTCTCGGCGTTACAAACCCAACATGTTGTAATAATTATACTTGTTAGTTTCATTATGATGCGAATTATCCGCATTTCTATCCTCCTGGTTTGTCAATTCAACGTTGAGAAACAGAATGTAAGTTTTTGAGGGTATGAGGCCATGTCGGGGTATTCTTTTTTTCCTGACGAAAACCTGACGACTATTTATTTGCGTGCAATGGGCCATAATCCCATTTATATTTTACACATGCCGAAAGAAGCTCGAGAAGAAAACAACATTTCTGCCCCTTTTTATGTTGCAGATTGGTATGTAGTTCCAGAAACTAACCGACTCCATCGAAACTCTGATGTGGTTTCATTGGAGCCTAAAGTGATGGCTTTACTTGTTTTAATGGCTCAAAATCCAAATGAAGTGTTGCATCGCAGTGATATTGAAATGGCCCTTTGGGGCAACATAATCGTTGGCGATGATACAGTTGCTCGTTTGATTTCCAAGTTACGCAAAGCTTTGGGGGATAAGGCACAAAGCCCTGTCTTTATCGAAACCATACCGAAACGAGGGTACCGCCTGATTGCCAATGTAAGTGCACAGAAAGAAGCGCTTGAAGGCGAAGCGCCAAAGAAGCGGGTTTTATCATATCAATATGTTGCTGTTATTTTACTGTTTCTCTTTGTTGGGGTGTATTTTTTAATTTCCTTAAGGGCCGATTTTTTACCAGCTGCGGATACATCGTTAACGTCCAGAGCTGATGATTTATACATGCGCTTTACACGCGCTGATAATGAAACTGCCATTGCTTTATATGAGCAGATTTTGGCGGATGACAATGATAATGCAAGAGCACAAGCGGGGCTCGCCAATGCACTTGTTCAGCGAGTTATAAGATGGCCGGGTCTGCCTTCTGAACCATCACACGGGGCAACAAGTGTGCGCGAAGCGCTGGAAAAAGGCTTACATCGTTCGGTTGTTGCCAAGGATATTCTGGACCGTGCGTTATCTATGGCAGAGCAGGCCACAAGGCTTACCCCTGATGACCCGGATGTTTTGAAAGCTCTTGGTTTAACCTATGCGGCGAAAGGTGAGTTGGAGCGGGCCAAAGCAATATACCAACAAGCGATATTGGTTGACGAAAATGCCTGGGAGTCGATGATCAATCTTGGTGAAATATATCAAATTCAAGGTGATGATATTGAGGCATTACGCATATTTGAAAATGCCTTTGAGGCAATGGACCGAAATTACGAGCTGGAACCACATCGCGTAGGGCCGTGGCAAGCTGCACTTGGTGCAATCATTGGTAAAATCAATGAAGGACTGGGTCATTATCAGCATGCCGAACTTTGGTACAGAAAGGTGTTGAAGAAAGCGCCGCTGCAACCAGAGGCGACATCACGGCTGGCTGTTCTTTTGAATACAAATGGTGATACAGTGCAGGCGGTTTCTCTATGTCAAAATTTAGAGCGTAGAGTTGGGGAATATGCAAGATGCCGGGAAGTGCTTGATGAACTCAAGTAGATAAGGTTTTTGTGCTTTGTTGAGGCTATTTATCTAACAAAATACGCTTAAGGAATTTATTCACTTCGTTTTTTACTCGATATAAGAAGCCATTTACCATAGAAGAAGGCTGATTTTAAGGGTTATCTTTAACTACGCTCTGCAAGCACAGTCAGTATCAAATACGGGAGTTCGCATTTTGTCGAACAATGCAAAAAATATCGTTATTGATTTGGAAAGCCCTGCAACGCTTTATTACTGTGCTGAGCCTGCGCAGGCTATTCAGAAAAATGCTGTTCATCTGCTAGGTTTTGGATTTGATGGGACAGCATGCTTTCGAAAAGGGGCTGTTAAAGGGCCGAATAGCTTACGCGAAGTATCTGATGGTATAGAATCATACTCTCCCTATCAGCACGCGGATACAGCCGAGTGTAATTTGTATGATATTGGCAATTTGAAACTGGGAAGCGGCGATGTTGAAAGTCAATGGCTTTCAGCAACTCGGGATTTTGAGCACCAGTTTGGTGATTTGGATATACAAAAGAATGGGGTGAAACTCATTACGCTTGGGGGCGAACATTCGATTTCTTATGCACCCATAAAAAAATACCTGGATGCTTATCCTGATCTTGTTTTAATACATATGGATGCACATGCTGATTTACGTGATGGGTATGAGGGCTTTCATTATTCTCATGCATCGATCATTAGACGGGTTGTCGATCATTTTGGGCCCAAGCATGAATTAATACAATATGGAATTCGATCTGGCACTCGCGAGGAATATGAGTGGATGATGACTAATAATACCGTCATGCAATCCCGCAAAGAGTTTCTTGATCGTATTGCTGTTATTGCCGCCGACCAACCTATATATGTTACGTTAGATTTGGATTATTTCGATCCCAGTTTTTTCCCGGGAACAGGAACGCCGGAACCCGGCGGCGAAGACTTTCATTCTTATATAAGTTTGATAAAGATTTTAGTCGAAAAAAATCTGGTAGGGGCAGACGTTGTTGAACTTGCTCCAGATATTGATAGCACAGGTAATAGTGCGGTTTTTGCCGCCAAAGTTGTCCGTGAGCTAATCCTTGCAATGTAGCCAGTGACTCGCAGAGTTGCCCGATTCTACATAGGCTTTTTGAGTGCCGATTTTGCATGTAACTTCAATAATATATTTATATTTATGCCTTTAGATTATGTACATATATAAAACCATGAAAAATAGGGCTATTTCTGTCACCCAAGTGCAACAGTTTATTAATAAAGTTCTAATTTATATCGCGATATAAGCAGTTTCATCTATTCCTTATGTTTAATTTGTAAAATGATGTCGGCACTCTGAAAAGAATTTTTAGAAATCACTCAGGAGGAATAAAAGTGGGATTAGAATTCAAAAAGCACTTACGGGCAAATTTGCTTTGTAGTGCATCGGTGGTAGCGAGCATGTGTCTCGGCGTTACAACCGCAACAATGGCCCAAGACGACGCTTCATCTGATGAAGAAGTGGAAGAGGTTGTTGTAACCGGTTCACGCCTTAACGTTAACAAAAACTTGACGGCGGCTGCGCCAATCTTGACGGTGAGTAAAGAAGAGATCAACATTCGCGGTAATACACGCATTGAAGATTTCGTAAACGTACTTCCTCAGGTGTTTGCTGGTCAGGCTGGTGAGGTATCAAATGGTGCGTCAGGTACAGCGACACTTAACCTTCGTGGTCTGGGTGCACAGCGTACGCTCGTTCTTATTGATGGTCGCCGTCTACCATATGGTTCATCTGGCACGATTGCAGCAAACCTTGACCTTATCCCACCACAGCTTATCGAACGTGTTGACGTTGTAACTGGTGGTAAATCTGCGGTTTACGGTTCTGATGCGGTAGGCGGTGTTGCTAACTTCATTCTTCGGAACGACTTTGAGGGTATCGAGCTGGACGCACAGGGCGGTTTCTCTCAAAACGGCAACGGCGTTGATTTCTTTGACAATGTTCTTGCAGCAGGCGGTCAGCCGGTTCCTGGTTCATCAACAGACGGTGAAGAATTAAACCTAGCGCTTACTATTGGTGCAAATACTGAAGATGGCCGTGGTAATGCAGTGATCTATGCATCATACCAGGTTAATGATGAAATCACACAAGATAACCGTTCTATCTCTGCCTGTGCCCTTGGTGCAGACTCAGGTCCAGCAAGCTTTGGCGGTTTTGGTTGTGTAGGTTCCGCTAACTTCCGTCTCTTCGGTGGTTCTGGTGGATTTGGTTTCCAAGAAGAAGATGGTACAGTTATCCCATTTGCTGGTGGCCCGACACAAACATTTAACTTTGGCCCGTTTAACTTCTTCCAGCGCCCGAGCGAGCGTTTCCAGATTTATGCACGCGGTCACTATGACATCACGGAAGATATTACAGCATTTGCTGATTTCTCTTTCACAAACAACTCATCTGATGCACAGATAGCGCCAACAGCTTCATTTGGTATCGGTGCTTATTCTATCAACTGTGATAACCCGTTCATTCAAGGCGGTTCTGGCCCAGATGGATCAGGTATTTCGCTACGTGACACGTTTGGTTGTAATACAGCTGATGCTACTGGCGCTCTTCCTGGTGACGTGAGCGGTATTACTGCTTCACACCGTAACGTTGAAGGTGGCCCGCGTAATTCATTCTTGAACAACACAGCATGGCGCCTTGTTGGTGGCTTGCGTGGTACGCTTGTTGAAAACTGGGACTTTGAGGTCTTCGGTCAATTCTCTCGTACGAATGACGAGAGCCGTTCAACAAATGACTTCGTTGTTGCAAACCTTCAACAAGCATTGTTTGCTGTAGAAGATGCAGATGGAAATATCGTATGTCGTGACCAATCTAGCGGTTGTGTACCTTACAACATCTTCCAGCGCGGTGCGAACGGCGAGTCGCTTGTAACACAAGAAGCGCTTGATTTCATTCAAGGCGTTGGCATTGTTACTGGTATGACGGAGCAGATCGTAGTTGGCGGTAACGTACAGACAAACCTCAGTGAATATGGCATCCAGTCACCTTGGAGTGACGCGAATGTTGGTTTCCTCGTTGGTGTTGAATACCGCGAAGATATTCTTGAATCTACTCCTGATGAAATTAGCCAAGTTGCTGGCGGTGGTTTCACAGGCGTTGGTGGTGCAACACTACCAGTATCAGGTTCACTTGATGTGGTTGAATTCTTCGGTGAGTTACAAGTACCACTTGTGACAGACAAAGATTTCTTCAAAGAACTTACAGTAAGCGCTGAGTATCGTTACTCTGATTACAATGTTTCTGGTAACGGCGTAACAAACGATTTCAGTACTGATGCTTATGGTTTCTCCGCAACTTGGGCACCGATTGATGATATCCGTTTCCGCGCTCAGTATCAGCGTGCGGTTCGTGCACCGAACGTTATCGAGCTCTTCACTGGCCAAAATCAAAACCTTGCGAACCTTAACCAGGCTGGCACAAACGCAAACGGCATTGGTGTATTTGATCCATGTGCGACCGATGCTCCGATCGCTTCTGCGGCTGCTTGTGCAAACACTGGCGTTACAGCGGCTCAGTTCGGTACAATCCTTGACGTGATCTCTGGTCAAACACAGATTATCACTGGTGGTAACCCGCTTCTTACTCCAGAAACATCAGACACATACACTGTTGGTGTTGTGATCACACCAGAAGTAGTTCCTGGCTTAACAGTTTCTGTTGACTATTTCGACATCTCGGTTGATGACGCGGTTGCAGCAGGTGTTGGCGCACAGGTAACACTTGATAACTGTCTTGCATCTGGTGATCCGATTTTCTGTGACCTGATCAATCGTAGCCCAGCAGGCTCGCTTGCATCAGGTGGACCGGGTTTTGGTTTCACATCAACAAACCTCAACATTGCAGAGCTGACAACATCTGGTATCGACTTCCAGGTAAACTATGGCTTTGACCTTGCTGATATTGGTGCTGGTGACATTGGTCAAATCAGATTTGATTATTCTGCTACGTGGCTTGATAGTTTTGGGTTCACACCATTCCCTGGCGGCGATGAAATCGATTGTGCTGGAGAGTTTGGTAATGCATGTGTGCAGCCAGTTAATCCAGACTATCGTCATGTATTGCAGACATCATGGGATACACCGTGGGACTTCTCTACAACGGTTACTTGGCGTTATTTCGCTGGAACAGACAACCAGTCTGCAACAGCGCCTGAAATTGATCAGCGCCTGAGAACAATCAACTATGTTGACTGGGCAGGTAACTATTCGATCAATGAGAATATCAACGTACGTGCTGGTATCTTGAACATCTTTAATGTTCAAGCGCCTGTGAGCCTGTCTTCTGGCCCACCACTTGGTAATGGTAATACATTCCCGACAGTATTTGATACAGGTCGTCAATTCTTCCTAGCGGTTAACTTTAGCCTCTAAGTTTTAATTGATATCGTTGAAGTTATAAAGATATGGGCCTTCGGGCCCATATTTTTTATGCGATAAATTTGCTTGCTTGGTAATAAACTTTAGGTTTATAATGTGCATTCTAAAGTCAACTTAAGGAGTGTATAATGAAAAAAACTATTCGTAAGGTTGTATTAACTGCTTTTGTAACATCAAGCGTTTTCGCAGGTTCTCATGTGGCTTCAGCTGATAGTGATCAGGCCATATGTTTGATTTTTCCATTTCTATGTAAAAATAAATAACTAGAAATTATTATGCACCTCTTAATAAAGGGGTGCATAATAATTTAAAATTTAATAAATCTAGCTATTTATAATTTAGTTTCTAAGAAAAGATTAAATTAAATAGCTGGTGTTTTACAGTTTATTTTGCAAGGTAATTATCCTATCTTTTGATACTTGATGGTGGTAGGGGAACGTCTGTGCAGCAAAATGATGTTAATCAATTAATTCAAGCTGGCTTACAAGCGTTGCAGCAGGGTAACCCCTCAGAAGCCAAGCAGATATTTCAAAAACTGATAAATAATGGAATACAGAACGCATCCATTTGGCTTGCGCTTGGTTTTGCACACCGTGATCTTAAAGAAACCGTCGAAGCTCAGAAAGCTGCAGATAAATCAATCGAGCTAGAATCCCGTAACCCACGGGCATATATTTTAAAAGCAGATCTATACTATGATCGCGGTGATCATCAATCTGCTGTGGCATACTATAGAGTTGCATTGAATAACGCGCCGCCGTATGCGCAAATACCCAATGATCTTAAGACACTTTTATCGCGCTCGCAGCATAGATGTGAGGAAATTCTAGGAAGATACACGCACTATTTGGAAAACCTTCTGGAAAATGAAAGCAAATTTGCAGGAGAAGCGGGTCGGCGAGCCAAGGACTCGGTTGCTATGATGACTGGGAAAAAACAGGCGTATACGCAGCAACCGCAAAATTATTTCTTTCCCGAACTTCCCAATATTCAATTTTATAACTCAGAAGACTTCCCCTGGGTTGCTGGTTTGGAAGCAAAAACAGATAGTATCAGGAAAGAACTAAAGCAGGCGATTAAGTCAGCACCGCAGGAGTTTTCAGCCTATCTAAAATCAAGTGAAGACAGGCCGCAAAATGATTTTCATGGAATGAAAGATGATGACAGTTGGAGCGCGTATTATTTGTGGAAAGAAGGAGTGCTGGTTGACGGCGCTGAAGAACTTTGCCCTGAGACTGTCGCGGCAATGCGTGATATTCCTTTCCCGGTTATGGAAGGGCGAGCACCAAATATTCTGTTTTCATTGTTAAGGCCTGGTGCAAAAATCCCTCCTCATACGGGATTAATAAATACACGGTTAATATGTCATTTGCCGTTAATAGTACCTGATGGTTGCGGTTTCCGTGTTGGCAATGATGTCAGAGAGTGGAAAGAAGGTAAAGTTTGGTTGTTTGATGATACGATCGAACATGAAGCTTGGAATAATAGTAACGAAGACCGATATATTTTATTATTTGAGGTATGGCGCCCTGAGTTAAATTCTGTAGAAAAAGAATTGGTTACTAAAATTTTAGAGTCGGTTGATGAATATAATTCAGGCGCCGCGTAGTTTTGTTTTAGTAGTGGGGCGGTTTTTGATTTGCAGAACCATTTGAAGAAGATATTTCCAATTCGTATAATTGATCATCAAGTTTACTAATTTGTAGTTTTAAGTGGTCGATGATCTTCCATTGGTCAGTTATAACGTCGTTTAGGTTATCTATAGATTCTTGTTGAAATGTTGCTTTTGTTTCAAGTTCATCTATTCGAGCGAGTAGTGGATTTAAATCGAGTGAAGTCACTTTGTCATTTTCCGTTAATTTTATAGACCGTGCCAAATTTAATGTTTCGGCACGGTCTATCTATTTATTATTGATTTGTTAGCAATATTGGCTCGCCGAAACCTAAGGCTGAAAGCCGCTCTAGCTGCGTTGCCGCGTCACCAACGATGAGATAATTCATTTGATCTGCTTTGATATGTTTTTTCGCTAGTTTTTGCACATCTTCAACGGTTAAGTTGCGGATAATCATGTTTTGGGCGATTATATAGTCATAGGGTAATCCATATGAACTAATGTTTCTTAAAAGACCCAGTTTAGCATTAAGGGTCTCAAAAGCTCGCGCCTTGCTTTTTAACTGAAAGCCCTTAGTAACCGCTAGGTCTTGTTCTGTGAAGGTAGGGCCATAATTCATCAAAATTTCTTTGATCAGTTCCGAGGCCTCGAGTGTTATATTACTCCGCACGCTTGAGAATACTGTAAAATTACCTTGTATTGCTGTTCCAGAAAAGCCTGAGCCTATACCATATGTGTATCCTTTGCCTTCCCTCAATTCCTGTGTAAGGCGTGAGGCAAAGCCTCCTCCGCCCAGTCTGTAATTCATCAGTGTTGCAGGATAATAATCTGTTTCTGTTTGCCGAAGTGCTGGGTGGCCAAATCGTATGACTGATTGTTTTGCGTCAGGTATATCATAAAAATAAACTTTTGATTTTGATGGTGGGGCCGGTAAGGAAACCTCAGCGATTTCTACTTCTTTTTCTTTCCAACGCTGGTTAAGGCTGGCAAATTTTTCGAGTATTTCCGCTTTTTTAACCGCACCTACCACATGCAACCGGGATATGTTTGGCGCGAAATTTTTAGTATAATATGCCTTTAGGTCATCAAGTGTAATCGTATCCACACTTTCGCCGCTACCTAAAATGTTCTGAGCTAAAATATGCTCGGCTCCATATGAAAGCCTTGCATATAGAGTATCAGCAATCGCATCAGGATTGGATTTTTCTTGCTCTAATTGGTTCTTAATTCTTAGTTTTGCTAACGCAAACTCTTCCGCATCCCATCGTGGTTCCAGAATGATTTCTTCTAAAATTGCGATTGTTTCATCAAGGTTCTTGGCAAGTGTATTACCAGTTATTCGAATGGTTTCTGAACCGGTGTTGACGTTAATGTTTGCACCGAGTGCCTCGATAGCCTGTTCAAGTTCAGATGTAGTACGATTGAGCGTACCTTGCATCATCATTTCACCAACCAGATTAGCGACTCCAACCTTGTTGATGTTATCTTGAAGTTGCCCACCTTCTATAGTCAGGTCAAAGCGTACCAGAGGAAGCTCGGTGTCTTCAATGCCGAAAACGCGCAATCCATTTGAGAATGTATCTTCCCAGATGGTGGGAATACGAAGTATTGGTTCTGGGCCGTATTCAGGTTCGACAGATCTATCAAAGGATGAAGGTGTGGGCTCATATTCGGCCTTTATAGAGGCATCAAAGCTTTCTTCTGCTCCTTGAACGATGCTCTCTTCGACTATTTGAGCCTGTGTTGAGCCTGATAGAACCAGATCGATTTGCCCTTTTGGTACTATGCTGACTGCTATATGGTTTTTTCCTTTGATGTAGGTTTCATAGACTCGCATCACATCCTCACGCGTTACGGCTTGAATGTTTTTAATGTCTTTGTTGATAAAACCTGGATCACCAGCGAAGATATCATATTGTGCTAGCTGGAATGCTTTGCCGAGTACACTTTCAATGCCGCTATAGAATCCTACCTCCGTGGTTGCCTTAACCCGAGCCAGATCGCTTTCGGAAATGCCTGTTTCTTCGAATGATAATAGGGCTTCATCTATGCCTGCTCGCACCTCATCAAGGCTGATACCATCCAGAGCCCGAACGCCCAGTGTTGTCTGGCCGGCGAGTTCTGAGTTTTGATTATACATAAACACTGTTGTGGTTAGTTTCTTATCGTCGATTAGCACTCTGTTAAGGGGGGCGTCTTTACCTTCTGAAAGATAAGAGATTAAAACTTCCAGCGCATAACTATCATCGTGATACTGATAAACACCTGGCCATGTTAGTGATAGTTGCGGTGTTCGAGCAAAGTTATCTTCGTAAAAGCGTTTTTTGGTTTCATTAAGGGTAATCGGTTGTTTCTCTTGCCGGGCAATGTTATCGCCGGGTTTGATCTCGCCAAAATATTTTTCTACCCAAACTTTTGCCTGTTTTGGATCAAAGTCGCCAGCAATTGTCAGGGTGACATTGTTTGGAACATACCAACGACGGAAAAATTCTTTCACGTCGTCTAATGTAGCATTTTGAAGGTCTTCGAGCGAGCCGATGACTTGCCAGTTATATGGATGGCCTTCGGGATAGAGGTTTTTATCGACAATATAAAATGAATGGCCATAGGGGCGGTTATCAATCCCTTGGCGTTTTTCATTTTTTACGACTTGTTTCTCTTTGGCGAGAACTGGTTCCGTGACGGTATTGATAAAAAAACCAAGTTTGTCAGCTTCGGCCCAGATCATTTTTTCTAATGCATCGTTAGGGACTGTTTGAAAGTAATTGGTTCTATCGCGGCTTGTGGACCCGTTGGCGCCGGATCCACCAATCCGCGCGCTGAGTTTATCAAGACCACCTTTGCCAAGGTTTTCTGATTCCAGGAATAATAAATGTTCAAACAGATGTGCAAAGCCAGTTCGGCCTGGTTTTTCGCGTGCAGACCCTACATGGCTTGTGAGGGCAACAGCAACTACAGGGTCTGACTGGTCAACATGCATGACGACCTTAAGCCCGTTATCAAGGGTGAATTTCTCAAAGCTAACTAATTCTGAGCTTGTACTGGTTTCGATTTGCTCGACTGTGTTGCTTTGATCTTGCGTGTTCTCTGCCGTTTCTGCACCGCATGCTGTTACCAAAGCAACGAGGCTTGTTACAACTGCCGCATTTTTTATCCATTTCATATGTTTATTTCCCTCGTTGCAAATTTGTGAGTCTTTTTGATGTTTTGAGTTTGGTTTTGTCTTATGAAGGCTATAGCTTATCAAGCGCTTGATCAATATCACGCAGGATATCGTCAATATGTTCAATCCCTGCGCTTAGGCGAATTGTACCGTCAGGGATATCATCAGTTCCCCAGCGTTTGCGACGTTCCGCGATTGTATGTGTTCCGCCAAAGCTGGTGGCATCAGTGATCATCTTTAGGTTTGCCATAAAGTGATCAGCGGCCTCTGTACCTCCAAGGTCAAACGTCACAATAAAGCCGAAGTGAGTCATCTGTTTGGAGGCAAGTTCGTGCGATGGGTCATCTTTTAACCCCGGATACCTAAGTGATTTAACGGCTGTATGGCTAACTAGAAACTCGGCAATTTTATGTGCGTTTTTTACTTGTCGTTCTAACCGAACATCCAGTGTTTGCAACCCACGGTCAACGAGCCATGTTTCCATGGGGCCAGGAATATTGCCAGAAAGTTTGCGCCAATCACGAATTCTGTTAATTGCGTCTGTGTGGCGGGATGCGACATGACCAAAAAGCATATCACTGTGGCCGTTTAAGGCTTTGGTATCTGATGCAATGGAAAAATCTGCCCCAAGATTTAGTGGGTTTTGGCCAAGAATGGTTGCTGTTGTATTGTCGATTGCAACTAAGGCACCTGCTTTGTGCGCTTTTGCGCATATATCTGAAATATCGCACACATCCAGCATTGGATTGCTGGGGCTCTCAATAAAAACCAGTTTCACATCAGTAAAGCTGATATTAGCCATATCTGTAGTGGCGCTTAAGCGCATTTTGATGCCATAGCGTATTAAAAACTGTTCCACGTATGCACGCGAAGGATAATAGCCATCATTTGGCATGATAACAGTATCACCACTTTCCAATATTGTGGTCAGAACTGACGCTATCGCGCCCATACCTGATGGGAATATGACCGTTTCACCGCCTTCAAGCTCACCAAGTTTGCTCTCTAAATGCTCCCAAGTTGGATGATGGAAGCGGCCATATTGGTAAGGGGCGTTTTCCGGCATGCCGTGGGTGTGAAATGTACTTGAAAACACTGGGCCGGGTGTTATGGCTGCACCTTGTTTGCGGTTGCTATTGGGGGCGTGCAGTGTTTTTGAGGATGGTTTAAGGTTGTCGTTCATAAGGTCTCTTTGAATTAAGATATGGCCGCAGAATAATTGATGCATAAATTTATGCAAAGGGTATAAGCATCAAAAGATCAAATGAGTTCATTAATCATGTTTATCTATAACCCGCCAATTGATCCGATACTGGATATCGTGCATGAGGATGATGAGATTATCGTCCTTAATAAACCATCTGGCCTGTTGTCGGTTCCAGGTAAGCATGAAGACCACAAAGACTGCTTAGAGTCCAGAGTTCAAGATTCTTTTGCTGGTGCCAGTACCATTCATCGACTTGATATGGATACGTCTGGCCTGCTGGTGATGGCACGTCACAAAGAGGCACATCGTTATATCGGATATCAATTTGAACGGCGATTGACAGCGAAGACCTATATAGCCTGTGTTTTGGGTATTGTTAAAGATGACCAGGGTACTGTTGATTTGCCCCTGATTTGTGATTGGCCCAATCGGCCAAAACAAAAGGTTGATCACGAGGTGGGCAGGTCTGCCCAAACGCATTATGAGGTTATTGACCGCGGAGATAATGAAACACGGGTTAAGCTTACGCCAGTTACAGGGCGTTCGCATCAGTTGAGGGTGCATATGTTAGCTCTTGGTCACCCTATTTTAGGGGATCGATTTTACGGTGAAGGTGAAGCATTGGCGCGGGCGCCGCGGTTGATGTTGCATGCTAAACTTCTAACAATCAGGCATCCGGGTACGAAAGAAATGGTCACATTTGAAGCGCCAGTACCATTTTAGATGACGGCCATTTTAAGTTAATACTGTAGGGGGTTACATGCATTGAGCTCGCTTTTTATATAAGCAGCGCAGGCCTTTCTTTAGTGTATTTATTTCTGTAGTATTTCCTTTGGAATGATACGGAGGGAGAAGAAATGGTTTATTTAAAACAAATGATGATGGCTATGCTCACATCACTGATGCTGGTGTTTACAACAGCTTCGCTGAATGCAGAGCATGTCATATATCTTGTTCGGCATGCGGAAAAAGAAAAAGGATCAAACCCCTCACTCACCCAAGGCGGGATAAAGCGCGCTGCTGCGCTTGCGGAGTTCCTTAAAGATAAAAACGTAAATGCTGTTTTCTCTACCAATTATAAACGCACAATTGAGACAGCCGAGCCAACAGCGAAGCAGGCAGGCATTGAGGTGGACAAATATGATCCGCGTAATTTACCATTGATGAAAGAAAAATTATCTCTGAAAGAGGGTGCCACATTAGTTGTTGGACACAGCAACACGACCCCGCGATTGTTCAATCTGCTGACAGGGCTGAATCACGCTGATTTGGACGAGCATCAGTATGATCATGTCTATATTGTTACAGTGGGTGTAGAAGGTAAAACCAGTTATACTATTCACTATCTGGAGCCAAGGACGCCTTAGGTTTATGTAAAAAAGGGCGGTAGAACCGCCCTTTTCTTTGTTTCCTCGCTGAGTATCTTTGTACTTCTGTTATTAGTCTTCGAGTGCTTTAAGTTCCCTCTCCAGGCGAAATCTTTTACTTGTCATATAAGATTCCATTTCGGTTGTGCGGCGCTCAATATCCCTGAAACGACGTCTTAATTCAGCGGCACTATATTCAGGTGCCTTTCGTGTTTCACGCCAGAAAGTCTCTTCTTCCTCGTCTTCATATAAATCGGCTGGTTTAGGGTCTAAAATAAAACCCAGGATAATATAGCCAATTACGAAAACACCAATGCCTGTGAAGATAGCGCCGAAAACAACCAGAAGCCTGACAGCTGTTGCATTGATACCGAAATAATCTGCAAGGCCAGCACATACACCCATCAACATACCATCGCGTGGATTTTTGTATAATTTTGTGGCGCTATTACGTGTCATGGCGACTTCTCCAGTCAGGTACTTCATTATCCAAAATACGTTCCATTGATCGCAGGCGATCTTCCAGGCGGTCTGAGGCACGACGAAGGTCGTTGAAGGATTCTTCATCCTCAGCCGTCAGGCCCTTCATGGTTTTCCATTTGGTCACATAGTGAAAGATGATCCACATTGGAATAACTATGATGACTAATAATATCGGAACTGCTTCATCCATTTTTACTATCCTCTCCTTAAGTTTCTTATTATTTATTTAGAAGCAGATTTCTTTGACGTTTTCTTTTCCGCCTTATTATCATTTGCACTGGCTGCAGCTTTTTCCTTCAAGGCTTCCAGTTCTTTTTCGATCTCGTCAGTTGTTTCCAAAGACTGGATTGTATCAGCGAGTGATTCGCCTTTACCTAACTCGTATGCTTCGGCTTCACCCTCGATACGGTCAAGACGTTGCTCAACTTTGTCAAATCGCTCAAAAGCATCCTGAATACGGTTGTCATAGAGGTTTTTGCGAACACGAACATGGTTGGTCGCTGTTTTCTGACGCGCTTGTAATGTCGCTTTTTTAGCGCGTGCTTCGCGAAGTTTTGCGTCAAGTTTAATAACGTCTTCTTCGTGGCGGCCTAGCGCTTCTTTTAATTGATCAAGCTCGGCTTTCAAATGGTCGGCCATGTCTGCAACTTTTGATTTTTCAATCAAGGCGCCTTTTGCCAAATCTTCACGGCCCTTGGAAATAGCAAGCTCGGCTTTCTTTTCCCAATCAGCCTGTGCTGTATCAAGGCGTTTCAGGCGACGTTCGACATCTTTTTGGTCAGCAATTGCTTTCGCTGCACTTGAGCGCACCTCAATCAGTGTTTCTTCCATCTCCTGGATGACCATACGGATAATTTTGTCTGGATCTTCAGCTTTATCCAGAATTGCGTTGATGTTTGAATTGATAATATCGGTCAGACGGGAGAAAATACCCATTAGGTTATCCTTTCTTATTGTTTCCTCGCTTGTGTCCCGGGCTGGTTGCCACTTTTTGGGAACCTGATTTTATTCAGGTTTGCGTTATTCAAGAAAAACGTTGGTTTTTTATTGTCGATGAAGTTGGTTCAAACACAGTTTCATTATACTGCCGGGAAGTGCGTTTTAGGATTGCCATGCAAGCCATTACGCTATCTAGGTCCCGGTCTGCCTGGTGAATGTTTTTAAATACTGGATTTAACTGCATCATCGGGTTCATTTGTTGGTCCTCAGTTTCTTGAGCTGTCTTAAAGTTAGTTTTTATAGTTTCGCTGTCATTTTTTCGACCTCTCCGGATCGATAGCCTATAGTTAGCATGTAGTGTGCCAGTTTTTTGTTATCCGTTAATGCATTGAAAATAAAAGATAAAAAATATTCGGCTAAATGTATTCAAGATAATATGTGAAAAAAATACTTATAATTAGTAATTTTTACTATATATTAGTTATATGAAAAAAAGTAATGATCAAATGCTCGGCACCTCAGCCGCTTTTTTTGAATTAACCGATCAGATCAGCCGTGCTGCACCGCTTGACCGCCCGATGTTGGTGATTGGTGAACGCGGCACAGGTAAAGAGTTGATCGCGGCGCGGCTTCATTATTTATCAAACCGCTGGGACCGTAATTTTCAGAAAATGAATTGCGCAGCCTTGCCTGATACGCTGCTGGAAAGTGAATTGTTTGGGTACGAGCCTGGTGCATTTACAGGCGCGAATAAAAAACGCAAGGGTCGGTTTGAGATTGCACACAAAGGTAGCCTATTTCTCGATGAGATTGGTACCATGAGTATGACAGCACAGGAGAAATTGCTGCGCGTTATCGAATACGGCGAATTCGAACGTGTTGGTGGCAACGAAACGGTACATGTAAATGTGCGTATTATCGGTGCGACCAATATCGACTTACCAGCAGCGGCTGACGTAGGTGATTTTCGCCATGACCTGCTGGACCGGTTGGCCTTTGATGTTATCACGGTGCCCCCTTTGCGTGAGCGGCATGATGATATTCTTTTGCTTGCTGAAAATTTTGGTAGGCAGATGGCACTAGAGCAGGAATGGCTTCAATTTCCTGGCTATACCGATGATGCGATTGATGCAATGTTGGCATATGATTGGCCAGGGAATGTCCGGGAACTTAAAAATGTTGTTGAACGCGCAGTCTATAGGGCGTGGGACGGTGAGGAACCTATTGGTGATATCGTGTTTGACCCTTTTGAGAGCCCGTATCGGCCAAAATCTAATATACGCAAAAAGTCTGCACAGGGTGGGAGCAAGGAAGTAACTGTTGATCTTGATAAGGCTGACGCTGGTGCAGTTGATGTTGATGCCCCTTTTGACTTTAAGGCATGTGTCGCACAACAAGAGCGTAATATACTTAAACAGGTTTTGATTAAGTTTCGCTATAACCAGCGCCAAGCTGCTCGGCACCTTTCGCTCAGTTATGACCAATTTCGCCATTTAATGAAAAAGCATGAACTATTTGGTGAGTGATGTTGATATTATCACCATCGTGACTTGCGTGTGTTGGTGCTTTTGGTCATAGTCGCGCAATGCCAGAACATGTATTTTTAGAAAAACGCAAACGTAGCCGCCGAAGGTATGCTCTTTCCTTTTCAGTAAAGGTAGTCCTCAGCTTAGTGTCAATTTCGCTCCTTGTATGGATGGCGTTTACGCAGTTTATCGGTAATCCGAATAATATTGAATGCGTTGGAGAATGTGAGCCCAGTATAAGTATTGTTACCTGGGTACTTGCAATTGCACTTATGTTTGCCGCAGTTATTGGTGCAGGTGCTTTGCTGGGTGCTTTTGTTGGGTTTATGAGGCGCCGGTCTGCGTCAGATTATAAGTCACCATTTGCACAGGTGATAGAAAAAGCAGTACAAGAAAACGAAACAAATCCCTCAGATGATGGTCAGTGATGTAAAGTTCCTCACTTAAGCTTTATGAGGGGACCATTTTTCTAACACTGTTGTTACCTTGGTGTCTTTTCCGTCAATAGTAACGCCTTTTATAATTATTTTCTCACCAACAACGTTCGCCATAACTACAACAGCCAATAAATGGTAGAAAAAGTCAAATGTTGCTATATTCACGGTTAATCCACCTACTGCATACCCAACGAGACTGAGTTGTATGGCAGCACATAAGTCTGAAAGCCATTTCGTTTGATCGTATGGTCGGAAGCGTTTTGCAGCACTGCCAGCGGAATACCAGCCAGTGAACAAGATACTTAGGAAGAGAATAAGCCCGACATATCCGTGTTCAGCTAACACTTCGAAATATATTGAGTGAGGGGCGCGGGGTTTAAAGCCTGATGGCATATATAGTTCGCGGGCTTTGTCATCATAAAATACATCAAATCCTCCTCCCTCAAGAATATTGTCACCAGCTAAGTTAGTGGAAAATTTCCACATAGAAACCCGGCCTACAAAACTATCATCCTCGGTGGCGTTTTCAGTGCTTTGGATTCTGTTTTTCCAACTATCAGGCATGAAGGTTACTGCGCCGATCACCAAGGGAACAACAAGTGCAATATAAACGAACTTTTTGTTGCTTTTTAGTAAGGTCATAGCCATTACCGCCGCAAAAGCAACAAAACCGCCACGGGACTGTGTGCCAAGTATGGAAATCGCCACGAGTGCTGTAGCACCGAGCATAGGCCATTTTAAAAGCGGGTGTGGCGGGTGCTGAAAGTGCCAATAAGCTACAGGTAAAAACATAGATAGTGCCATCGCGAGCTGGTTATTATCTTCAATCATACCACCTGCACCTTGAACGCGGGCACCGCCGCCAGTGAGAATTGTAAATAAACCCCCTTTTACCGCGACATATGCCAACGATAACGCCATGATCCATACAAAAGCCTTCAGGCGCATAGGGCTTTGCATTACAATGATTGCAACAAAAGCAAATAAAAGAACCTTCAAAAAATGTGTTAATTTCGGGATGGCAAGATCGACATTAAAAGCAGCGATTGTTGTAAAAAGAACCCAAATAAAATATAGAATCAGCGCGAGCATAATAGGATGGGATGGGAAGCTCTTTTTATCTCGGCCAAGTATGATGCCAATAATGGTGCAGCCAGCAGCAAAATCCAGAAATGGGAATGTTCTTACCCAGCCCCCCACTTCCAGATGAGGGTTCATGTGGGAAAACCAATTCCAAATGAGCACACCTACATGAGGCTTAAAAAGGGCAAATGCTATCCATGGAGCAGCCAAAACAAATAGAAATAATCCGCGCACAAATTTGCTCTTATTCTTATTAAACCATCACTCTTTTGAGAGTTTGCACGATAATGATAGGAAAGTGCAACCCGCTTGCTTGACAGGGGTGTTAGTTTCCCTAGCATATATAGCCATATGGCTAGGGTTAGACTTTATAAATGTCGGTCTAATGATATTTCGACAGGGAGGGCACAGATGAGATTCACAGCCAAACTGATGGCAATTTACCTTGCTATCGCGGTGATAGTAACGGGGGTAAATGCACAAGATGAGTTTGCTGATACTGTTATTTGGGGCGGCCCAATATATACCGCAGATGATGCCAATCCTGAAGTTGAGGCAGTAGCGATCAAAGATGGCCTGTTTGTTTATGCAGGGCCCCGGGGCGGTGCACAGTCGCTTGTAGGTGAGGATACAACCGTGCTTTCACTTGATGGCGCAGCCTTATTTCCGGGGTTCGTTGATGCGCATGCGCACTTAAGTGGTATCGGCGAGCGGGAGTTGACGCTTAATCTGGAAGGTACATTGTCAGTGAGTGACTTTGCTGCCAGAGTAAGCGCATGGCGTGAAGCCCATAATGATGATGTTATGGTTGGGCGTGGATGGATTGAGACACATTGGCCTGAAAAACGGTTTCCTACTCGTTGGGATATCGATGACGTAGTGGCCGACATTCCGGTTATTCTGGGTCGCTCGGACGGACATGCCCTGGTTGCGAATTCAAGAGCATTAGAGCTTGCAGGTATTACCGGTGATACGGAGGCCCCTTTCGGAGGCGAAATAATTAAGAATGCTTTGAATGAACCTACCGGAATATTAATTGATGCCGCGATGGATATGGTTTCTGGTTTGATTCCTGAGGCTGATGCATCACGCATATCCGAGGCTATCAAGGTTGGTGGTGAAGTGTATGCCCGCTATGGCTGGGCTGGCTTACACAGTATGTCTGTTGGTTGGAATGAAGTTCTGGCTATGGAAAGCCTGTCTGAAACTGGTGATTTGGGGATTCGTGTATATAATTCAGTAAACCCGGGGGATGCGCAAAACCTCTTTGACGGTGGTGCGCGGTCGAGTAGTTCTGGAACTATTGTTACGCGGGCTATTAAAATGTATGTGGATGGTGCACTTGGTTCGCGCGGCGCCGCACTGTTGGCACCGTATTCTGATGCTGATACCCATGGATTAATCACAATAAAAGAAGCCGAAGCACTGCCGGTTATGGAGCAAGCGCTTAGAAGTGGTATTCAGATGAATATTCACGCGATTGGGGATCGGGGTAACCGACAACTTTTAGATTGGTACGAGCAGATATTTAATAAGGTTGATAGTGCTGACCGGGCAATCGTTGAGCCACGTTGGCGAATTGAGCATGCGCAAATTGTGCATCCCGGTGATATACCTCGCTTTCAAAGCCTTGGCGTTATTCCATCTATGCAACCCTCTCATGCTATTGGTGATTTGCATTTTGCTCCCGATAGATTAGGCGATGAGCGTTTGGTCGGGGCGTACGCATGGCAAAGCTTGATTGCAAGCGGCGTTATTGTGCCTGGTGGTTCAGACGCACCTGTTGAGCGGGGTGACCCATTGATCGAATTCTATGCAGCAACAGCGCGCCGGGATTTGAGCGGCTTTCAAGGAGAAAACTGGCATGCTGAAGAGGCGGTAAGCCGTGAAGACGCTCTTAAAATGTTTACTCTTTGGCCTGCGGTTGCAGCTTTTGCTGAAGCCGAACAGGGGAGCATCACTGTTGGAAAAAAGGCCGATTTAACGGCGTTTGATATTGATATCATGAGTGTAGATGAAACGGATATTCCGAAAGGGCGTGCTATCTTGACCATGGTTGATGGAAAAGTGATCTTCATTGATCAAGCGTCCGCTGATTAGTATTTTAAATACTATTGTGAAAAAGGGGGCAATTTACCCCCTTTTTTATTGCCTAAATCTTCTTATATAGACCCTTCGAGCAAGCTTCTATATCGATTGGAAAACTGTGTGACAATATTACAGACTATTGTTGGTCTTATAGCATTTATCTGTTTGTTATTGATTTCCAAATGGCGTGAAAAGAAACGTAAACTTGGGCAACCAGCGTTAATTCCCCATGTTTATATCCAATTTACTGCGATTTTGGCTATTTTAGTATTTCTCGCACATTTGATCGCGCTTGTTACAGGTGTTGAATGGCAATCACCGTTTCGACCATCAATCTAAAGTGAATGATGGTCTGAAGTTTCTTCTTTTTGGGTAATTGGGGCAGGTGGGCTGACCTCAAATATTCTGGACCGTAAATAACGATAGGATAAAGCCCAAAATATTGATGCAAAAAACCGTCTGTGCCCACTTTTTCCCCGGACAATATAAATGCCTGTCGGGTGGCGGAATATACCAGCAAATAATGCCTTACTCTCGTTCGTTAGTTGGTCTTTGGTTTCTTTGCTAACACGACGACTGAATAATTGGGCATCTGCATCTTTTCTTGACGTACTACGGCGCCATAAGCCTAGTGACAAGATAATGCTTAACGCGATAATGATTAAAACCATAAGAATGAATAATAAAATATATATAGGGCTGAATTTATCATTATTTTGTAATCGGGCAGCAGTTTCATTAAGAACGCTATCAACCGTTAAGCCCTCGGTCGGTTCCAGTTTACCATCTACACCAAAGCTGTAGATAACACCATCACGGCGATCTAGGCCTGCAATAATTCCGTCGCCGCCATAAACAGACATATAACCGTTTGACCCAACACTAACACCGTATAGCGGCGAGGTGCTGCATTTTACTTTTAGTGTTGAGAGGTTTTGATTTTTCGAATAAATCTGAAAATCAGTTACTTCGCTACATTCACTACGAAACAATTGAATTGCGTTGGTTAGTTTTAGCGCTATAGCTTCGGGAGTGCTCTCTCTATTGAGGCTTAAATGGATATCAACGGCGAGCGTTCTGAGGTCATTACCTGTTTGCTGTTGATTTCTATCTTGTGCAAAACCAACATTTATTGGCAGCAAGATTACATACAAGCATAAAAGCACAAGTCTATGGAATGAATGTAACAGTTTAGGTCTTCCCGCATTAGTATTTCACTATTAAATCCTATTGGTAGCAAAATAATATTCTCAATAGGTTAATATTATACAAGAATTTATCGCGGCGGAATGAAAATAAAAAGCGGAACCGTCATCGGGGGAAGATGTCGGTTCCGCAAATGATACAGTCAGATCAAGGGAGCTAATAGGCTGCATCAACAATGCAACAATAGCTCACTTCATGTTAATAACTAGTAAACAAAATACAAAAATATCCATTTTTTGTGAATATTTTTGCAAGTTTTGTCACTTTAGTAGCTTCTTATACTTCTTTATAAGAAATAGAAATGTTTGAGACCTCTAGTTGAAAGAGGTTAATTTTCTCGCATTTTTAGTGCTGCGATGAATGCATTGTGAGGGATTTCCACTTTCCCATACATACGCATTTTTGCTTTTCCTTTTTTCTGTTTTTCTAACAGCTTCTTCTTACGGGTTACGTCACCGCCGTAGCATTTGGCTGTCACATCCTTGCGCATTGCAGATATGGTTTCGCGTGCGATGACCTTACCGCCAATTGCTGCCTGGATAGGGATCTTAAACAATTGGCGAGGGATTAGGTCTTTTAACCTTTCGCAAAGTGCTTTTCCCCGGCCCGCTGCTTGACTGCGGTGGACTAGCATTGAGAGAGCGTCAACAGGTTCTGCATTAACAAGAATTGACATTTTAACTAGGTCTGATTGCTCGTATCCTGCCATGTCATAATCAAAACTGGCATATCCGCGACTGATAGATTTCAAGCGATCGTAGAAATCATAAACAACCTCGTTAAGCGGTAGACGGTATTTTAGCATTGCGCGCGTGCCGGCATATGTGAGGTCAGATTGAATTCCGCGTTTATCTTCACATAATTTCAGCACCGCACCCAAATGATCGTCAGGAACTAGGATTGTAGCGTCGATCCAAGGCTCTTTAATATGGTCGATACGAGTCACGTCCGGCATATCAGCAGGGTTATGAAGTTCGAGCATAGAGCCATCATTCATGGATATCTCATAGATTACACTTGGACTTGTCGTGATTAGCTCAAGGTCGAATTCACGGTTAAGGCGTTCTTGAATAATTTCAAGATGTAACATACCAAGGAAGCCACACCGGAAACCGAAACCGAGAGCGGCTGACGTTTCGGTTTCAAATTCGAAACTGGCATCATTTAGACGAAGTTTTTCCAATGCATCGCGCAGGCGCTCAAATTCTGAGGTATCGGCAGGGAATAATCCGCAGAAAACGACAGAGCGACTAGGTTGGAAGCCGGGCAATGCCTCTGCACACGGTTTTTTAGCGTCAGTTATGGTATCTCCAACATGGGTATCAGCAACCTCTTTAATCGATGCGGTAATAAAACCAACTTCACCGGGACCTAGTTCAGGCACCATGACACCTTTTGGCGTGAAGATACCTACACGGTCAACAAGATGCTCGCTATCGGCGGCCATCATTTTTACCGTTTGCCCTTTTTTGATAGTGCCATCGATCACGCGGAGCAAAACCATCACACCGAGGTAACTATCGTACCAACTATCTACCAGCATAGCCTTTAAGGGCGCATTTGGATCACCAACCGGCGCTGGCAGGCGTTCAACGACGCTTTCCAGAACTTCTTCGATACCAATACCTGATTTTGCTGAACATTCCACTGCATCAGATGCATCAAGCCCGATCACATCTTCGATTTGCGTTCGAACACGGTCTGGCTCGGCAGCAGGTAAGTCAATCTTATTAAGTACCGGAACAATGTCATGATCGTTTTCAATAGCTTGATAGACATTAGCCAGAGTTTGAGCTTCTACGCCTTGGCTGGCGTCTACTACAAGCAATGAACCTTCGCACGCCGATAAGCAGCGGCTAACTTCATAGGCAAAATCAACGTGACCAGGAGTATCCATAAGGTTGAGAATATATTTCTCACCATTTTGGGCTTTGTATTCCAATCGCACGGTTTGGGCTTTGATTGTGATACCACGTTCGCGCTCTATTTCCATGCTGTCAAGAACTTGTTGTTTCATTTCCCGATCAGAAAGGGCGCCAGTAACCTGAATCAGCCGGTCTGCCAATGTAGACTTTCCGTGGTCAATATGCGCAATAATGGAGAAATTGCGGATATTCTTTTGCTCTGTCATTTCAATATATTCTCAATTTGTACGATTAAAGCCGTACTGTTTTTGTTTACTAAAAAGGAAGTACTCTATCTGGCGCTTTGTGGCCATCAACAAAGGCTCTAATATTTATGAGAACCTTTTCCCCCATAGCGACACGTGCCTCTATTGTTGCAGATCCCATGTGCGGTAAAAGTACAACATTGTCCAATTCCAAGAGTTTTGGATTTATGGTTGGTTCTTGCTCAAAAACGTCAAGACCAGCACCAGCAATTCGGCCTACTTCGATCAGGTCAGCAAGGGCGTGTTCATCGATAATTTCACCGCGTGCCGTGTTTATCAAAACTGCATGCGGTTGCAATTTTTTCAGACGATCCCTGTTAAGAAGGTGATGGGTTTCTTCTGTAAGCGGGCAATTGACTGAGACAAAGTCCATCCGGGTCAACATTTCATCAAGGTTATCCCAGTAAGTTGCCTCTAGCTCATTTTCTATTTCATTGGGAAGGCGTGATCTCTTGTGATAATGCACAGCAATATTGAACGCTTTTGCCCGCTTGGCAATGGCTTGGCCAATACGCCCCATACCAATGATGCCCAAGCGTTTTCCTTGGATTCTACGGCCCATTAAAAATGTTGGTGCCCAGCCTGACCATTCGCCAGCGCGGAGGATCTTTTCCCCTTCGAAGATACGCCGGGGTACTGATAATAAAAGTGACATGGCTAGGTCGGCGGTGTCGTCAGTGAGAACACCAGGCGTATTTGTGATCGTTATGCCAGCCTCTTTTGCGGCAACTGCGTCAATATGATTTACGCCTGCGCCAAAGTTTGCAATTAGCTTGAGTGTATTTTTTCCGGCACGAATTACATCAGCGTTAATATCGTCGGTTACGGTAGGCACCAGAACATCTGCTGTTCTTGCGGCTTCTTCCAAGGCGGCTTGATCCATCGGATTATCAGCCAGATTTAATTGAATATCGAACAATTCTGCCATACGTGTTTCGATAGCGTCAGGTAATTTTCGAGTTACGACAACCTTTGGCCTGTTTTGCGAAGCTTTTTCGTTCATACTCATGATCCTTATGGACAGTAAAACTGTGACTGATGAGGCAATTATGGAAAGTTATTGCCTAATAGACACTGAAAATATTAATCTTGGCATTGTCGCTGACGCCTTGATCAGGCTATGTAACAGAAGCGCGCTATAGTTTCAAATCTGAAGGTAGTGCAATGCAATTATTTTCAGGGCTTATTGAGGATAGATGGTGAGATCAGGTCTAAATAAAATTGTTTCAAGTGTCTTAGTGAATTTTATTGTGCTTTTTTTGACGGCGGGTTCTGTTGCTGCTTGTGTAACAGAAGAAGGGCAGAAAGTTGGCCCAAGCGGCGGTGTTTTACCTCGCTTTGTATCGCTTTCAGCGGATGAGGCAAATATGCGTACTGGGCCGGGTAGGCAATATCCTATCGAATGGGTTTATGCGCGCCGGGATCTTCCTTTGGAGGTGATTGATGAATTTGGCCCGTGGCGGCAGGTACGAGATAATGTAGGTACCGTTGGCTGGATGCATGTGATTTTACTGGATAATAAACGCACAGCGATGATTGCCGATGAAAAGCTACGCCTTTTTGAAGAGGCCTCTCAGGCATCTGAAGTAACTATTATTGCTGACCGAGGTGTGATTGGTTCTATTGAATTTTGTAAAGATGTTTGGTGCAAGATCAATATTGATGGCACAAGTGGTTGGGCGGAGCGTAAATATTTGTGGGGTGTATATCCTTCTGAAGTCATAGAATAACTTTTACGAATCTATAGTTGATTAGTTGAGTAAAGAAGTGATAGTATTTATATAAAAACTTATATAAATACTATCACTTTGAGGAAGTATGGAACCGACTGAAATATATTTTGAACTTGGTATTGGAACACGGATAAGGCGCCTGTATGAAACTTTAAGCGCGGATACTGATCGTTTGTATTCTGAGCAGAATTTAAATTTTAAAGTTAGTTATTTCTATGTGATGTATGCTCTATCAAAAAATGATAGCTTGCCTATATCAGCAATATCAACGTTAGCCGGGTTTAGTCACTCTGCGGTTAGTCAAACGGTTAAAAAGCTGGTTACACTGGGGTATGTGCAGTTTGACGGCGCTAAGGATGGTAGGCAAAAACTCGTAAAATTAACCCCCGTTGGTGTCTCAATGCTTCAGTCGCTTAGCCCGCTTTGGAAGGCTTTTGAGACTGCTATGAAACAGATTTTAGCAGAATCGCCAAATAATTTTATGACGGCATTAACGGATGTTGAGGCTGCACTGGAACATAAGAGTTTTTATGACCGTGCAAAAACACAGATGGCCGATTTGCATAACAGGCGAACAATTCCAGATGTCGATATTGTCGCCTATGACAGGCAATATCAAAAGGCATTCTACGATTTAAATATATCTTGGCTTGAAAAATATTTTACAGTTGAACCGATTGATGAATTGGTTCTTTCCAATCCAGAAGGTCACATTCTTGGCAAAGGCGGGGAAATATTTTTTGCGTTACAAGGCACAAAAGTTTTGGGTGTGGTGGCGATGAAGTTGAACGGAAATAACGTATTTGAACTTACAAAGCTTGCTGTAGACTCGGAGGTGCGTAGAGGTGGTGTTGGCAAAGCTTTGTGTATGAAAGTGATTGAACGTTTCAATGCCCGGGGCGGTAAATTGCTTTATCTTGAAACCAATACGCGTTTAGAAAATGCAATTCGTTTATATAAAAAAATAGGGTTTAAAGAATTACCAAACCCTATGGACAGCCCATATGAACGCTCTAATTTCTATATGGAATGGCAAGGATAAGGCATAATGGCAATCGTTATTGATTATGCGGTAAGTAAAGCGGATATCGAAGCAGTAAAAACCCTTTTTCAAACATATTCGCAGTGGCTTCCTATTGATTTGGAGTTTCAGGGCCTTAAAGATGAATTTGCCAATTTTCCAGCTGGCTATGAATTTTTATTATTAGCTAAAAATATGGGTGAGCCTATCGGCGCAGTTGGCCTAAAAAAACATTCGAATGATATATGTGAAATGAAACGTTTGTTTGTTGATCCTAACATCCAGCGTTCTGGTGTTGGTGAAGCTCTCAGCGTTCGTTTGATAGCTGAGGCAAAAAAATACGGTTTTAAAAAGATGCTGCTTGATAGTTTGCGAAGGTTAAAGCCTGCTGTTGCCCTGTATCAGAAATTAGGATTCATTGAGATAGAACCATATAATTATAACCCTGAAGAGGATGTAATTTATATGGAATTACCATTTAAATAGCCACGGATCTCGCTTTATTATGCGCAAAATTATAGATGAAGGTGATGCACAAAAGCTTTTCGCGTTAGAACAACGTTTAAGTGATCCAGATATTCGAAGTAATCCTGAAGCGCTAGCTGAAATACTCCATGATGATTTTCAAGAGATTGGAGCTTCGGGGCGTTATTTCAGTAAGATGGATATCATCCGCTTATTAAAGAGCGAAAAAGAGTATGAAGCTTATGTAATTGAAGACTTTCAGGCGATTTATATAAGTGACGATGTGATCCAGATAGTATACCGAATTCCCGCTAGAGTGTCTCCCGGTGGTGAAGCCTACGCTGGTTCACTGCGCTCATCACTTTGGCTATATACTGGAAACAAGTGGCAGATTATTTTTCATCAAGGAACGAAAGTTTCAAAGTAAAAGCCCCACAATTGAATTGCGGGGCTTAATTATTTTATCAGTATTCAGTGTGTATTAATCGCCTGATGCGATACGATTAACGAGCTGTTTGACCGTTGGTACAAATCCGTTTGAATAAAATGGATCGCTGCCAAAACGGAATACATTGTGACCAGCAAACAAAAGATTTTCATTCACGCTGCCATCATGAGCAACGTCATCCAGTGTCTTCTGAATGCAGAAGCTACGAGGGTCAGCAAGGCGGCCAGTTGAGTTTTTCTCATTATCGGCCCAGCTTGAAAAACGACACTGGCTTAAGCACCCAACGCAGTCAGCTTGATCCTTGCGGATTTCAGCACCTTTTTCAGCGCCAACAAAAACCAATGTATCGTCGGGTGTTTTCATCGCTTTTTCAAAGCCAGTCTTCACCCATTCCTGAATGCGGGCAACGGCTTCGCCGCGAACAAAATATTTTTTGCGCTCTAAAGTTACCTCAGTATTGAACTCTTCATCCTGTTTGCTTCTGAAATCAACCTGACGTTCAGAACGATTGAGAAGTTCACCGAGGAAACTGTTTTTAACAGCGCTTGAAAAGAAGCCTGTTGGGCTAAAGTTCTGTAAGAGAACATCACCTTTTTTCAGATTCAGGAGTTTTTGTTTCCACTTCTCTGAAATAGGGCTTTCTTTGGTGACAAGAGGGCGTGTGCCAAACTGAAAGACAATTGGTCCAAGTTCCTTATTATCAATCCAGTCCTTCCATTCCTTCAGGTTCCAGACACCGCCCGCCATAATAATAGGTACATGGTCAAGGCCAAGCTTGCGCATGATATTGCGCAGTTCAAGAACACGCGGGTATGGATCGCCTGGCTTGGTAGGGTCTTCAGCGTTTGAAAGGCCGTTATGACCGCCGGCAAGCCACGGATCTTCATATACAACGCCGCCTAATAGCTCAGCGGTGTTTTTATAGGCACGCCGCCAAAGAGCATTGAAAGCACGGCCAGAGGATACGATTGGGTAATAATGAACACCGTATTTCTGCGCTAGTTCAGCGAGCTTATATGGCATGCCGGCACCGCAAGTTACGCCGTGTACCATATCTTTGGTTTTCGCTAGAACTTCATGCAAGATGCGTTGTGCACCGCCCAGTTCCCAAAGCATGTTAATGTTAATCAAGCCCTCACCACGAGAAATTTCCCATGCTTTGCGTACTTGATCAATTGTCCCTTTGATCGAATAATCAACCATTTCATCGTGGCGGTCACGGCGGGTACGGCCATTGTACTCGTGTTCAATGGTATTGCCGTGTGCATCATAACTATCTGCAATAACTGCTGATATGGTACCAATTCCGCCAGCTGCCGCCCATGGTCCCGATGACGCGCCAGTTGAAATTGCTACACCTTTACCACCTTCAATCAGGGGTAAAACATCTTTGCCGCCAAGCTTGATAGAGTTTAAGCTGAAACTCATTAAAATCTCCCACACATTAAGCTAGCGATGCTTTTATAGAAATACTCAGTACTATATATATAACTATGTCGACACGATATTACACCATGTCGACTTAGTATATGGTTAATTTAATATTATATCGAACTTGAACAGAAGCTGAATAAATCCTGCTTCTGTTGTTTTACGATATTTTAATCGCGAGGTTTACCCTTGCCTTTACCGCCGCCTGATGGGCCTGATTTTGGCGGGCGTGCATCTGGGTTTTCTTCACCTGTTTCCTGATCAACAACACGCATTGAAAGGCGTACTTTACCGCGTCCATCAATCTCCAGGCATTTAACAAAGACTTCGTCGCCTTCTTTAACGACATCAGTTACTTTCTCAACGCGCTCTTCAACAAGTTCAGAGATATGCACGAGACCGTCACGTGATCCCATGAAGTTAACAAAGGCGCCAAAGTCCATAATACGAACAACTTTACCTTTATAGATTACGCCAACTTCTGGTTCTGCAACGATGCCCATGATCCACTCTTTAGCGGCTTCGATTTGTGCGCCATCGCTTGAAGCAATATTGATAGTACCGTCATCGTCGATATTAACTTTTGCACCAGTTTTTTCGACGATTTCACGGATAACTTTACCACCAGTACCGATAACTTCACGGATTTTGTCTGATGGGATTTTAAAGCTTTCGATACGTGGTGCGTGAGCTGAAAGTTCAGTCCGTGCACCTGTAAGGGCTTTGTTCATCTCATCAAGGATGTGCGCGCGGCCACCACTGGCTTGCTCGAGCGCAGTTTCCATAATCTCGCGTGTGATACCAGTAATTTTGATATCCATTTGAAGAGCAGTGATACCCTCAGATGTGCCAGCCACTTTAAAGTCCATGTCACCAAGATGATCTTCGTCGCCGAGGATATCAGAAAGAACAGCGAAATCATCGCCTTCTTTGATAAGGCCCATAGCAATACCAGAAACAGGGCGACTGATTGGAACACCAGCATCCATCATTGCAAGTGATGAACCACATACGCTCGCCATTGATGACGAACCATTTGATTCTGTAATTTCAGAAACAATACGGATTGTATATGGGAAATCTTCTTTGGTTGGAAGAACTGCGTTTACTGCACGCCAAGCAAGTTTACCGTGGCCAACTTCGCGGCGGCCTGTAAAGCCTACACGGCCACATTCGCCAACAGAGAATGGCGGGAAGTTATAATGCAACATGAAGTTCGAACGGTAGCTACCATCGAGGTTATCAATGATCTGCTCGTCTTCTGCTGTACCAAGCGTTGCTACGACAAGGGCTTGTGTTTCACCGCGTGTAAAGAGTGATGAACCGTGCGAGCGCGGTAGTGTTCCAACTTCTGAAACGATCGAGCGAACTTGATCAAGCGATCTGCCGTCAATACGTTTGCTTGTAGAGAGGATATTGCCGCGAACGATTGAGCTTTCGAGCTTTTTAATCAAATCACCAACAACAGTTGTGCTTAGATCATCATTTTCTTCAAGGTCAGTTGCGAGTGCTTCGAAAACTTTTTCTTTAACTTCAGCGATTTTCTTGGAACGTTCTTGTTTTACCACAAGGCCGTATGCATTACGCAGATCAGCTTCAGCGATTTCGGCAATTTTTGCTTTTGTTGCGCTAAAGTCTGGGCCTTCAGGAAGTTCCCAAGGATCTTTTGCGGCAACTTCAGCCAAATCGATGATCGCGCCAATTACTTTTTGCATTTCATCATGGCCGAACATAACAGCACCGAGCATGATATCTTCAGAAAGCTCTTTCGCTTCTGATTCCACCATAAGAACAGCGTCATGTGTACCGGCAACAGAAAGCTCAAGTTCGCTTTCCTTAATCTCTTCAATCGTCGGGTTAAGAATATATTCGCCGTCTTTGTAACCAACTTTGGCTGCACCAATTGGGCCAAGGAACGGGATACCAGATAGTGTAAGGGCCGCTGATGCGCCGATCATTGCAACGATGTCTGAATCGTTCTCAAGGTCGTGGCTAACAACAGTACAGATCACTTGTACTTCGTTTTTAAACCCGTCTGGGAAAAGCGGACGGATAGGGCGGTCAATCAGGCGTGAAACCAGTGTTTCTTTTTCAGTAGGGCGGCCTTCGCGTTTGAAGAAGCCACCAGGAATTTTACCTGCCGCATAATATTTTTCTGTATAGTTTACAGTTAATGGGAAGAAATCCTGCCCCGGCTTAACTGAGCGTGCGCCAACAACTGTACATAAAACAGTTGTGTCGCCGTAAGTTGCCATAACAGCGCCGTCTGCCTGTCTTGCAATATGGCCTGTTTCCAGTGTGAGCGTGCGACCGCCCCATTCTATTTCTCGTTTATGTATATCAAACATTTAATACCTTTCGTGAACCCATCGGTCATATTCTATCTTTGCCGATATGGTTCTGACATGACCCCCTATGGGCATGTCCCGCTTTCAAATAATCCTGAACATTATGTTCAGGCGTTCAGTTTTAGAACTGAGTAAACCTGTTGTCAGGTACGTGACAATCGAATGTCAGTGGTTATGACTGAGGTCCCCAAAGTAGAAAGGCCGATCACAGGGATCGGCCTTTCTTATCAGTATTTTATTTTCTGAGGCCAAGGCTGCTGATCAACGTTTGGTAACGTGATACGTCCTTGCGCTTCAAATAATCCAGCAGACTGCGGCGCTGGTTAACAAGCTTCAATAGGCCACGACGAGAGTGGTTGTCTTTTTTGTGCTCTTTGAAGTGGTCTGTAAGGTTTGCAATGCGCTTTGAAAGAATAGCTACCTGAACCTCTGGGGAACCTGTGTCGCCTTCTTTAGTTGCGTATTCGCTAATTACACTTTGCTTTTCTTCAGCAGTAATCGACATCGTCTTCTCCTGTTGTTTATATGTTGAAGACCCGCAGGGGGCGTATTTGCCCTTCTTCTGAATGTGCCATCGCCAGAGGCGTGTCATTCACTATCAGCACAATTGTGCCCTGCTTGGCTGTAGAGTGTTGGATTGAACGACCAAATCTTATGTCGTCTGCTTCCTTTTCCGTTACGGCAACCGCCGGGATGTCGTCCAGCGCTGTCGTGATCGGAAGTACGTAATCCACAGCGCGCGCACTATGGCTTAAGTCATTTAAATTTTCCAGTGAAATCGCATGGCCCAGTGTAAATGGCCCTACTTTCGTGCGGCGAAGCATAGTTACATAGCCATATGTGCCGAGTTTGTAGGCCAAATCACGGGCGAGAGAGCGCACATATGTGCCTTTGCCGCATTGAACGCGGAAAGTTGTTTCATGAGTTTCAGGGGTATTGTCAATAATGCTAAGTGATTGAATTTCAATATTTCTTGGCTTTATTTCAACATCTTTACCTTCGCGGGCAAGAGCATAGGCGCGCTTACCATCTATTTTAATTGCGCTATAGGCGGGTGGTATCTGTGAAATTGTTCCAGTAAACTCGGAGAGGATAGCTTGAATAGCTGATTGCGTGGGAATGGCCCCATTTTCATGGATGGCAGTGCCTTCGCTATCAAGCGAATCGGTTTCAATGCCCCATTTTACCGTAAAATCATAGCCTTTGGTTGCGTCCACAATATAGGGCATTGTCTTGGTCGCTTCACCAAGGCCTATGGGTAAAATGCCACTCGCCAGTGGGTCTAGAGTGCCGCCGTGGCCAACCTTCTGTGCGTTGGTTGCGCGCTTAATGGCACCGACAACTTTTGCACTTGTGATACCGAGTGGTTTGTCAATGACTAGCCAGCCATTAACTTTATCGCCTTTGCGTTTACGCGCCATGATATTCTTATTCGTTTTCTGATGAAGTCTCATCAGGTTGATCAAGATCACGGCTTACACGCGGGTCACGCAGTAATGTTTCGATATGGCTGGCTTCATCAAAGCTTTCATCCAATAGAAACTTAAGCCGTGGCATATATTTCATATGCACCATTTTACTCATGAGGCCGCGAATATGGGCGCTATTGCGATTGAGGGCTTTGGTGATTTTTGTGTCCGGGTCACCGCCTAAAGGCATAACAAATACTGTTGCGTTCCGTAGATCAGGGCTTACACGCACTTCTGACACAGAAATAGAAGTTCCATTAAGGTCTGTGTCTTGTACGTCGCCGCGCATCAAAATCGTAGAGATGGCATGGCGGATATTTTCACCTACCCGTAAAAGGCGTAGACTTGGTCCGCCCGATCCATTTTGATCAGATTTACCCATAAGATAAGAGCCTTATTCCCAATAGTCCTTACTGTATTAGTTGGTTAGCGTTGAGCGCGTTATAATTTACGCTCAACTTCCAACAATTCATACACTTCAACGACATCACCAGCACGGAAATCATGATAATTCTCAAATGTCATACCACAATCTTGACCAGAGCGTACTTCCTTAACGTCGTCCTTAAAGCGACGCAGGTTATTGATCTCGCCTTCATAGATGATGACATCATCACGAAGGATACGGGCTTTACAGTCGCTGCGGATTGAACCTTCAATAACGAAACAACCTGCTGCTTTACCAGCTTTACCTGCAGTAAAGGCTTCTTTGATTTCCGCCTGACCAATGACGTTTTCTTTGAACTCAGGGCCAAGCTGGCCGATCATTGCTGCCTTAACTTCGTCGATAAGATCATAGATAATCGAATAGTATTTGATCGTCACGCCTTCTGCTTCTGCGGCTTCGCGTGCCTGACGGCTTGGGCGAACATTAAAGCCCATAATCAAAGCGTTTGATGCTTGTGCAAGTGCGATATCAGTTTCAGTAATACCACCAACTGCACCGTGAATTACACGGCACTGGATGTCATCATTACCAGCCTTTTGAAGGGCCTGTGTAATCGCTTCTACAGAGCCTTGTACATCGCCTTTTAAAACAACATCGAAATGTTGTGTACCTTCATCATCCTTGATTTTGGAGAAGATAGATTCGAGTGTTTTTGGCGCCGCCATTGCAGCCTGACGTTTCTTGAGCGCTTGATCCTGACGATATGCAGTGACTTCTCTTGCGCGGGCTTCGTTTTCCACAACAGCAAAGTCATCACCGGCACCTGGTGTACCGTTAAGGCCCAGAACTTCTACGGGAACACTTGGCCCTGCTTCTTTAACCTGTGAGCCTTTATCGTTGATAAGCGCACGTACTTTACCCCATTCGGCGCCAGCAACAAATATATCACCAACTTTAAGAGTACCGCGTTGAACAAGGACAGTGGCAACAGGGCCGCGTCCTTTATCGAGCTTGGCTTCAACCACAACGCCTTCGGCAGCACGCTCAGGATTTGCTTTCAATTCTAGAATTTCAGCTTGCAGGCCGAGCGCTTCTCTCAATTTATCAAGGCCCATGCCTGTAATCGCAGACACTTCAACTTCCTGGGTATCACCCTGGAATGTCTCCACAACAACTTCATGTTGCAATAGTTCTTGACGGACACGGTCGGGGTTAGCGCCTTCACGGTCCATTTTGTTAATTGCAACAATTAACGGAACCCCTGCTGCTTTTGCGTGATTGATTGCTTCAATTGTCTGAGGCATTACGCCGTCATCACCTGCAACAACAAGGACAACAATATCTGTTACGCTGGCACCGCGTGCGCGCATTTGTGTAAAGGCGGCGTGGCCGGGTGTATCAAGAAAAGTGATTTTATTATCGCCGTCGATTGGCACTTGATATGCGCCGATATGCTGCGTGATACCACCAGCTTCACCAGACACAACATTTGCTTTTCTTAGGGCATCAAGAAGTGATGTTTTACCGTGATCCACATGACCCATAACAGTTACAATGGGAGCGCGTGATTGTAAATCTTCGGTCTTATCATCGTCACCAACAAGGCCAATTTCTACATCAGCTTCACTGACGCGTTTGGCAGTGTGGCCAAATTCTTCTATTACGAGTTCAGCCGTATCTTGGTCCAGTGTTTCATTAATAGTTGCAATAACACCAAGCTTCATAAGTGTTTTTAGAACACCAGTAGCTTTTTCAGCCATACGGTTGGCTAGTTCCTGAACGCTAATTGCCTCAGGAACAGTAATTTCACGCGATTGTTTTGGTTGTGCTGAGCTTGCATTAGAAGCTAGGCCCATCTTTTTCGCTTGCATCCGTTTGTATGATGCGAGTGAGCGTTGACGCTCTTCACCGCCTACATTTGAAATGCTGAGACGGCCACCTTTGCGGCGATCATCGCCGCGGCCCCGGCGCGCTTGCTGCTCATTATTCTGGTTTTTACGGTCCTTGGTACGCTTAGGTTTGCCTTTGCGTTCTTCGGGCTTGTCGCCGCCGGATGCTTGGCGGGCTTCACTTGCCTTACGCAACTGTACAGCTCTTGCTTCAAGGTCCGCTTTTTTCTTGGCTTCTGCTTCCGCTTTGTCTTTCGCAGCTTTTTGTTCCGCCAAACGTTTTTCAGCTTCTACATCAGCTTTTTTCTTTGCATCAGTTTCAGCTTTTTTCTTTGCATCAGCTTCAGCTAGCGCCCGTGCGGTTTCTTCTTCGCTGCGTGCTGCCGCTTCCGCTGCTTCGCGTTTTTTACGTTCAGCTTCATCTTTAGCGCGTTTCGCTTCGATTGCAGCTTTTTCTTTCGCTTCTTCTTCGGCGCGAATTTTTGCTTCACCTAAAACTTTTGCACGCTTTTCCATTTCGGCGTCTGTAAGCGTTGTGCCTGATGATTTAGAAGGCTTTTTCGGCTTGAACCCTTTAGGTTGTTGAGGGGGGACCGGTTTAGCTTCTGTTTGCGCAGGGCTAGGTGACGTGCCACTTTTGGTTAAGACACGTTTCTTTTTACGCTCAACTACAACTGCCTTGCTGCGCCCATGGCTAAAGTTCTGGCGAACTTGGCCAGTTTCCACGCCTTTACCAACACCCAGTGTTGTGCGTCCAGTCAGTGTGAGTTTTTTTTCGTCGCTCATGCTACTCTTCGTTCCTTTAGCCTACTAACTATTCAGCGCTTGCCTGAAAGTTTTGTAGGCGGTCAAGTTCAGCCTTTAATATTTTGGCACCACCGCTATTGAAAACAACGACATGCACCACATTGTCTTTTCCAAGTGCCTTGCTAAGTTGTTCCCGATTGAAAAGCGATGATATCATTACTTTTTCGGGCAAAGCTGCACTCAGTTTAGTTCGGCCATCATCGCTGCTGTCGGTCGCGGTGATATACCCAACAATATTTTTTACTGACTTGCCCATAATTTCCGCTTTGATTTTATCAAATCCGGTAACTATGTGGCCAGCCTTTTGTTCCAGACCCAGCCTATCAAGGCAACGCCTAATCAATAATCTTTCTATTAGCGATGGTAAATCACTGCTGTCATCCCCAAAAGGTGCCTTTAAAGACCTGGCGACAGCTTTTTTAAATTTACCTGATGCTATATTATTTTCTAATATAGCACGATTAACGCTAATCCATATGCCCCGTCCTGGCAGTTTCTTTGCCAAATCCGGAACAAGTGATCCATTTGGCCCCATGACCAAGCGGATCATTGTATCTCTGGGATTATCTTCGCCAGTTATAATGCAAATACGATTATTTGATCGTTTTGCATTTTTGAATGTATCGCCCGCCAGATGCGTTGTATTTTGTTCATCGGTTTTGGACATATTCAGTCATGACGGTTTCTAACCCGCTAATCTCCTTTGTTATTCACCTGATTAAACAAGTGAATTATTCTTCTTCGCTTTCAGCAGTGTCACTGTCTTCGGTTGTTTCTGGCTCTTCACTAGCCATGAGTTCTTCCGCTGTAATCCAGCCAAGAGCAACACGCGCAGACATAATCATATCGCTTGCGTCTTCTTCAGTAATCGAGAATTTGCGCAGGATACCATCTTCTTTGCTTGTTAATTCGTCTGCAGCACAACCAGCAAAGTCTTCGAGTGTTTTGATTTCGTCTTCACCAAGTGCAACCAACATTTGCGGGGTTAAGCCTTCCATGTCGGCCAAGTCATCCTGGACACCGAGCTCTACACGCTTTTTATCCGCTGCTTTTGCTTCTGCCTCAAGGAAATCACGGGCCCGTCGCTGTAATTCTGCAACCAAATCGTCATCGAAACCTTCTACACCTAGAAGTTCTTCAGGTTCCACATACCCGATTTCTTCGACTTCGGTGAAACCTTCTGCAACAAGAAGGTGCGCAAGTGTATCATCAACATCCAGTGCTTCAATGAAGCGTTGGCTCTGCGCCATAAATTCTTCCTGACGGCGCTCGCTTTCCTCTGCTTCTGTCATTATGTCGATAGTCCAGCCGGTCAATTGGCTGGCAAGACGAACATTTTGCCCCCGGCGTCCAATAGCGAGTGATAGCTGATCATCAGGAACAACAACCTCAACCCTTGAACGTTCTTCATCCATAACAACTTTGGCAACTTCCGCAGGCTGTAGAGCATTTACTATGAAGCTCGCCACGTCAGGGGACCAGGGAATAATGTCGATCTTTTCGCCTTGCAATTCGTTAACAACGGCTTGAACACGGCTACCGCGCATCCCAACGCATGCACCAACGGGATCAATCGATGGATCGTTTGAAATTACTGCAATTTTCGCACGGCTACCCGGATCACGAGCGATAGAGCGTAATTCAATAATATTATCGTAAATTTCGGGAACTTCTTGTGAAAAGAGCGACCCCATAAATTCAGGCCGTGTGCGAGATATAAAAATCTGTGGTCCACGGTTTTCGCGGCGTACTTCATAGATAAAACCACGCATACGCTCGTTTTGGCGAATATGTTCACGTGGAATTACCTGATCGCGGCGCATGATTGCCTCGGCGCGGCCAAGATCAATAATAACATTTCCATATTCAACACGTTTGACCATGCCGGTAACAACTTCACCAACCCGGTCTTTGTATTCCTCATACTGACGCTGACGTTCAGCATCGCGGACTTTTTGAACAATAACTTGTTTAGCAGTTTGTGCTGCGATACGACCAAAATCCATAGGCGGAAGTGAAGAGGCTAAGTAATCACCAGGAACTGCATCAGCTTTACTCTCTTTAGCATCTTCAACGCTGATTTGTATTGCAGGGTTTTCAACTTCCTCAACGACTTCAAGCACTCTGAATAGACGGATGTCACCGGTGTTTTTATCAATCTGGGCGCGAATTTCATTTTCTATTCCATACTTGGAACGAGCCGCCTTTTGAATCGCTTCTTCCATCGCTTCAAGAACGATGGTTTTATCGATCGATTTTTCACGTGCGACTGCATCAGCTATTTGCAGAAGTTCCAGTCTATTTGCGCTGACAGCAGGTGTCATTACATTCACTCCAGTTGCTTTGTGGGTCAAATACCCTACAAACCAGTTTCATTCAACCGGCAGATTAATTATCTGCCTGCTCCATTTCGCGCTGTTTTTGTACAGCGTCCAATAACTCATCAGTTAACAAAAGCTTCGCCTTACTAATTTCATCAAAGTTTAGCGAAATATGGCCTTCGTCGGTATACATATTCAATGTGTCATTTTCAAATGACACTAGTCTTCCTCTAAAACGACGGCGACCTTCAATCTGGCCTTTTAGTTCTATTTTAGCATCAAACCCAATCCAGCGTTTGAAATCTTTAGGGCGTGTTAGAGGGCGGTCAACTCCTGGCGAGCTTACTTCAAGGAGGTATTCATCTGGCAACGGGTCTTCAACGTCCATCAGGGCAGATAGTTCGCGAGATAATTTCGCGCAATCATCGACACCCATCGTTCCGTCAGGTTTCTCTGCCATTATTTGCAATGTTGGCTTGCGGCCGCCACCATAGCTGACACGTATAAGCTCGTAGCCTAGTGCCTCTACAGTAGGTTCAATCAAATCAGCAATATGTTCAGCAGGATCGCTCAATCCTATTCCTTTCGTCACTCGCTTCCTTGGGTTTCAGGTATAGAATATCGCAAAGTGGGTAAAAACCCACTCCCGAATAATTAACAATACTCTGGGAGAAGCGCGTTTTATATACAGGGATGCAAGCATTGCCGCAAGCTACAAATGACTCATTTGCCATATATTAAGCCTGCTATGTCACTAATTTGGGTATTTTTGTGAGATTTCGGGGAGATAATTGCCGTTATTCACATTTGGTAAAGACCAGATATGTTGCTTTTCCTTCCATGGCTTTAGCTTCATATCTTGTCTCAGGCCAGTCTGCGGGGCGGTTTTGCCAGTCTTCAGGTGTTTCGGCTGTCCAAATAAAGTCATTGCGATTCGCCATCTGAATCATTGTCCACTCTCGGTAAATTGGATGATCAGTACCGATGCGTAATTCTCCGCCGGGTTTTAAAATACGTGAAATATCGTTAAGATTGTCGGGGTTAACAAATCGTCTGCGGGCGTGGCGCTTTTTAGGCCAAGGGTCGGGGTGAATCAAAAAGACTTTTGTGACAGCTTCATCAGGCAGGTGCCATAAAATATGCCGGGCATCATCACTATATAACCGGATGTTCTTTTGCCCGCTCGCATCAATTTTATCCAATAGACTGGCAACACCGTTCATATAAGGCTCGCAGCCAATTAACCCAACATGTGGGTTCTTGTGCGCTTGCCATGCCAAATGTTCGCCTTTGCCAAACCCTATCTCTAGCCAGACTTCTTCATAGTTTTTGAAATAACTTTCAGTATCAATGAATTGCTGCGGTTTTCGTTGATTTGATGCTTCTATCAATAGAGAAGGCAGGCATTCGTCAATAAGTTTTTGTTGACGTGCTGACAGCGTAGGGCCCTTGCGTCGGCCGAAAAAACGCTGTTCTGGCCTTAAGTATTCAATGTCTTTTGTATCAGTATCGGTCATGGGTGACCTGTTAAACTAATTTTTTGCGATGAGCAATTATTCAATTTTTTACCTTGAGTGTTTTGATTTGCCGAGCGCTTCAAAAAAGGTTTCAGCCTGATTGGTTTTATAACTGGAATATTTCTCAGCTATTAACTCTAAGCTAATATTTATGCGGTAGTTTTACTTATATTTTAGATTATTTTTTAGGAATATTATGACTAAGAAAAAAGCATTTGGAACATTTGGGCGCAAGCCATCTGGTTTAATTGCAAGCGCACTGGCACAGTCGCCCCCTGCCAAATATTTGGACGATAAGATCGATTTTGATTCTGACGAGGATGATGAGCAAGCTTCTGAAACGGATGTAAATAATGAAACTGTTGACAAAGCTAAACCGCAAAAGCGCATTCTGACCAACACTATTTCTCAGCGCGATAAGCAAGATTGGTTGTTTAAAGTTAAGGATCAGGTTTTACCTATTTTACTTAGCCGTATTGATGTGGAACCCGCCTCTTTACTTGAGCGCGATGAATTGGAGGTTGAATTAGAACCTGTTATTCATGATGTAATAGGTGCGCTAAAATTGACCCTGAACAGGCAAGAGTTTAATGAGTTAATTCCTCTTATCTTGGATGAAATGGTTGGGTTTGGCCCGCTCGAAAGATTACTGGCTGATGAGGCTGTTAGTGATATTCTGGTGAATGGGCCGAAGCAAATTTACACTGAAAAAGGCGGTAAACTCGTCCAGTCGGATCTAACATTTCGCAATAATGAACATGTGCAGGAAATCGCTACCCGGATTTGTAATAAAGTTGGAAGAAATGTGAATATTTCTTCGCCCATTGCTGATGCTCGCTTACCAGATGGTAGCCGGGTGAATGTTATCTTACCGCCGCTCTCGTTAAAAGGAACTGCGATTTCGATTCGTAAATTTCGTCAGGATCGTATGCAACTGGATGATTTGGTTGATCGTGATTCGCTGTCAGTGGATATGGCGCGTTTTCTTAAAATTGCAACGTTGGCTCGGATGAATATTGTGGTTTCCGGGGGAACAGGTTCTGGTAAAACAACTATGTTGAATGCGTTGTCACAGTTTATTCACCCTGGTGAACGTATTGTTACAATTGAGGATGCGGCAGAGTTACAACTTAAACAACCTCATGTTCTGCCACTTGAAACTCGTCCAGCCAATCTGGAAGGGCAGGGGGCAATAACTATTCGTGATCTTTTGATTAACTCTCTTCGGATGCGACCGGACCGTATTATCCTTGGTGAGGTTCGCGGTGATGAATGTGCCGAAATGCTTCAGGCATTTAATACAGGGCATGATGGGGGCATGTGTACAATACACTCTAATAGCCCTCGTGACGCAATTACACGTATGGAGAACTTGCTTCAGGCTTCAGGTTCGCAGTTCCCTATCGCAGCTTTGAGGCGTCAAATTTTGGATGCTGTTGATATCATTGTTCAGGTGAAACGACTGAGAGATGGCTCAAGAAAAGTAATCTCGATTGAAGAACTTGTTGGTATGGAAGGAACGGTTGTTACTTCGCAGACGCTCTATAATTTTGATTATAATGATAATCCGACAGCAGATAAAATAGAGGGTGATTTTGTCCGCAAGGCAACAAGACTGCACAATGAAAAACGCTTTGTTGAAGCAGGCTTGGGCGATAATATTAAGGAACTCTACCGATGACGGTACAATCAACTTCGGGGAAAAAAAGCCTTTTGGTTCATAAAGAGCGTGTAGAGGTTTCAATCATAATGCCCGATGGATCTAATATTGAAGGGTATGTTTTCCTGAGTGAGGGGGAGCGCGTTTCTGATATGCTGAATTCTGAGCGTAGATTCTTACCACTTGAACTTACCAGCCGTGAACTATTGCTGGTGAATAAAGATTCGATCGCACTTTGTAAGCCAATCAATAGGCCCGATTAATCCTTTGATATGTGATTATTATCCTAACGTTTTCTTTTTTGTATTAAATATGTCAGCGCTAGGATAATCAGCGAGGTAAGGATAACCAGCAGTATTTTTACTCTTACGGGTACCCTCGGGGCTTCGATTGCGCGCGGTAAAACGCTATCAATAACGCCTTGCCGGTTGAGTTCTAGCTGGCTGAGTGTACGCCCATAAGGGTCAATAACTGCGCTTATGCCGCCGCCTGCATTACGCACCAATGGTAAGCCCTCTTCAATAGCTCTAAAGCGCGCCAGCGCTAGATGTTGGTATGGGCCATCTGTTAATCCAAACCATCCATCATTTGTTATATTTAGAATCCACTCTGGGCGCGGTGCCTCTTTGCTTGAAGGAGCAAGCACATTACCAGGGAAGATAACTTCATAACAAATCAACGGTGAAAAAGGTGGAACACCAGGCAGCGAAAGAGTTTCATTTTGTTGCCCGCCCTGGAAGGCAGAACCACCTGTTAATTGCGATAAGCCTACAGCATTCAGTATGCCTTCGAATGGTAAATATTCACCGAAAGGAACTAGATGTTTTTTGTCGTATCTGGCGTGAATATCGCCCTTATAGTTCACTGCAAACAAGCTATTATAAAAATCATACTTATTATCGTTTGCTTGATATCTGGGGGCCCCTACTAAGGCATATGACCCTCTGTCAAGCAGGCGAGAGAGCCGCCAGCGGGGGATTGAACCTTCACGGTCAAAATTTTGTCGTTGTACGGCTGTTTCTGGCCAAATTAATAATTTAACGCCGTCTGCTTTTCCTTGTGGAGAGGATGAGCGCGATAACCCTATATGTTTGTCGAAATGGTTTTCAATCAGATAGGAAATCCATTTTTCGCGTTGTTTAACATTTGCTTGAACCAGCCTGATTGATACGCCGGTATGGAATTTCACTTCGGCTGTTTCTAGTCGCAAGTAGCCTGCCGAACCGATAATAATACTTACCAGTGTGGAGGCTAAGGGAAACAAAAGCCAAACGGGTTTTGCGGCTTTTCGAAATATACAGATGTATGACCCTGCAACGATTAGCGACACGAGTGACAGGCCATAGACGGTAATAAAGCTTGCAGATTGTGCAATGGGTAGCCAGTTGGCCCACATTGCACCAATCAGGTGCCAGGGAAAGCCACTGAAAAGAATGCCACGGGCAATTTCAAGTAATGTCCAGATCGCTGCAAATACGAAGATGCGAGCTACCATATTGCCTTTGATAAGCCATGTTAGCCAAAATGCTAACCCAATATAAAGGGATAGAATTCCAGCAAGACCGAGAATAGCAAATGGCGCCAAAAAGGCCGGAACAGCTTCTTGTTGGGTGAAAGAATACCCTATCCAGTTTAAACCGAAGGCAAATAAACCAAACCCTGTCCACCATCCGAAACTGAATATCTGCTTTCCAGAAGGTGATCTGTTAATTGCCGTAAGCCATAAGGGTACGATAATGAAAAGGAGGGGGAAAAAATCGTTTGGCGCAAAAATACGAGATATTGCAGCGCCGAGAATGAAGGCAAATAACCAATAGGCCATTGAGCCCTTTGCCTCAATCCACGCAAAAATAAGATCCAGGTAACTGTTTTCTAGGTTTTGTTGAGCGTTGGAAGGCATAAAGCTGTCATTCTTTTTATTGTGCATTATTCATGCGCATGAGATTTATTTTTGACGGGTATTTTTTGCTGAAACAGCATTTGTGTATATACGTATTTTGTGGATTCGGCGCGGGTCGGCATCCAATACTTCAAAGTCATAGCCTGAACTATGGCGAATAATCTCTCCAATTTCAGGGATATGTCCTGCAAGCGAAAAAACAAGCCCTCCTAATGTATCGACATCCTCTTCTTTGTCATGAGGAAGAAGATCAGCACCCAGTGTCTCTTCTACAAGTTCAATTTCTGCTCTGGCATCCGCATCGTAATAACCGTCTGTACTGATGCTTATTTCAGGTTCCTGTTCCGTATCGTGTTCGTCTTCGATCTCGCCGACAATTTCTTCTACCATATCTTCTACAGTAACAAGACCGTCTGTACCGCCGTATTCATCAACGACAATGGCCATATGGGTTCTACTTGCGCGCATTTTGGCCAGCAGGTCGATAACTTTCATGGATGGAGGTACAAATAATACAGGGCGTTGAATGGTTTCAATCTTAAAGCTTTCACTGTTAGCGCCGTCCGCTATGGCCTTTAGCATATCTTTCACGTGTACCATGCCAATAACGTCATCGAGCGTTTCACGGTAAACAGGCATTCTGGAATGAGCAGCTTCGGAAAAGACCTTTAACAACTCTTCAAATTCATTTTGTTGGTCAACTGCCGTTATATCAGCTCTGGGGACCATGACATCATTAACACGCAGTTCCCCGTATTCGAGAATGTTGAACAGCATGGTGCGCTCTTCGACACCAAGTGCAGGCGCCCGTGTTTCTTCTTCATGTTCTTCGATCGCTTCTTCGAGGCTTTCCCGTAAACTTGTTTCAACTGGTTTTCCGGTAAGGGTTCTTTTTAGCGATGCGAAAAAACCTAAATTTTCTGATCGATTTTTTGTGTCAGTCACTGTTTATCCCGTGAGTATAGTCCACATAAGGGTCGCGAATATTCAGTGTTGAGAGGATTTGACGCTCTCTATTTTCCATAATTTCCGCATCTTCATCATTGATATGATCATATCCAAGTAAATGCAATAAACCGTGAGTAACAAGATGTGTGAAGTGATCAGTGATCGGTTTATTTTGGTTTAATGCTTCAAAATCAATTGTTTCATAAGCAATAATTAAATCTCCGAGCATAAAAGGTGGCAGAGACACTTGTTGCTTTGGGGGGGACAGAAATATTTCAAGCTCTTGGTCATCAATGCCAGGAAATGACAAAATATTTGTTGGCTTGTCCTTACCCCTGTAATCCCGGTTATATTGCTGCACTGAATTGTTGTTACTGAGTACAATCGATAGCTCACAATTTGGGATATTCGAGACGGCATCAATGTCTAATTCTGTTAAGAGAACTGCTGACAAGGTCTTTTCGATTATTAAACCCCATTGTTGATGTGGTATCCAGCCAGATTGATTTCCCAACTCTGTGGTATGCCCCGGATGTTCCGGTGAATGGATCTCTATGTCAACGTTTAATCCGCCTATGTTTAGGCTAACGTTTTCCTGAGAAGCAGGAGCTGAGTCACAAGAAAAATCGGGGTCATTCATGGTTGATATCTTTACGGATGGCCATCATCATCGTCGTAAGCATCTACAATACGCCCTACAAGAGGATGTCTAACCACATCCTTGTTTTGGAAGCGAGTAACAGCGATACCTTTAACATTACTCAGTAAATCTAGCGCATGAACAAGACCGGATTTCGTACCGCGCGGTAAATCAACCTGGCTTGGGTCACCGCAAATTACCATTCGGCTATTTTCACCAAACCGCGTCAAAAACATCTTCATCTGCATTGGGGTGGTGTTTTGTGCTTCGTCTAATATCACGAATGCATTTGCAAGTGTTCTTCCACGCATGTAAGCGAGCGGTGCAATTTCAATTTGATTGCTGGCCAGGCGTTTTTCAACCTGTTCGGCTGGCATCATATCGTAAAGGGCATCATAAAGGGGGCGGAGGTATGGATCTACTTTATCCTTGAGGTCACCAGGAAGGAAGCCAAGGTTTTCCCCGGCTTCGACCGCAGGTCTGGATAGAATAATACGATCAATTTCTCCTGCCAGCATTCGAGCGACAGCCATAGCGACGGCAAGATAAGTTTTTCCTGTTCCGGCAGGCCCAACACCAAAAACCATTTCGGTTTTTGACAAGTTTGATATGTAATCAGCCTGCCCTGGTGATCTGGGCATAATCACGCGGTTACGTGTCGTGATCTTCATATCTTTTGAGAGAGATGAGGTTTCCATATGATTTGTGATTCTATTGGATGATGGCGCTTCTGTCTGTGTGTCAGAAGGGATGCCTTCTGCCATTCTTATAGCACCGTCAACAAGGCCAATATCGACCGTTTCGCCAGCTTTGGCTTGCTCGTATAATTCAGACAAAATATTTTCAGCTAAATGAGCGCGATCATTGTTCGCTTCTATCGCTATTCTATTGCCTCTGTTAATAAGAACAACACCAATTCGTTGTTCAATTCTGGCAAGGTTTCTGTCATGTTCCCCGAATACAATCGCCGCTAAGCGATTATCATCAAACTCTATCACTTTGCGATTATGATTTGATGGTTTCTTTTTGTCCCGGTTAGGGCGCTCTTTAGCGTACATATTCAAGTAACAGCTTTCTCCAGTATGCGGTGTTGTAAGCAATAAAATAAGTAATCAATCTATCATATGCTTTCATAGCCCGCAATTAATGTCCAGCTAATTTGCCCTTTAAACTTCTTGGGCCTGCTTCAACTATTTCAACTTTGGCGAGTTTATTCATCATGTGACTAACTGCGTCGGATGAATTGTTAGATTGCATGGTATTTGTTACATCTACATGAACGGCTTGAAGGTAGGGGCTTCGACCAACCAGTTGGCCAGCTTCTTTACCTTCTCGTTCGAGGAGCACATCCATTGTTTTTCCGACAGATTTGTTGTTGAAATTAATCTGTTGCTCGCCGAGAAGTGCCTGTAAGGCGGTTAAGCGCTCTGATTTAACATGCTCTTCAACTTGTGTGTTCATTACAGAAGCTGGTGTTCCCGGGCGAGGGCTATATTTGAAGCTATATGCCTGTGCGTAATCAACTTTACGTACAAGTTCCATTGTTGCTTCAAAGTCTTCATCGCTTTCCCCAGGGAAACCCACGATAAAATCGGACGAAAGGGCGATGTCTGGCCGTCCAACACGTAATTCATCGATAATTTCAAAATAGCGTTCAGCCGTATGCTTTCGGTTCATAGCCTCAAGAATTTTATCCGACCCGCTTTGTACCGGGAGGTGTAAATATGGCATGCATTGAGGGATGTCACGGTGTGCTGCAATGAGTTCACCGTCCATGTCTCTTGGGTGAGACGTGGTATAGCGAATGCGCTCTAGTCCGTCCAGGTCTGCCAACCTGCGGATTAGTTCGCCGAGTGATGCTGTTTTCCCGCTTGCTAAGTCACCGTGATAAGCGTTTACATTTTGGCCTAATAAGGTGATTTCAAGAACGCCTTTATTGATCAGGAGCTTCGCTTCATCAAGAATGTCTTGAACCGGGCGGCTATACTCTGCACCGCGTGTGTAAGGCACAACACAGAATGTACAGAATTTGTCGCAGCCTTCCTGCACCGTTAAAAATGCGGCAGGGCCTTCAAAATCGCTATCTTGGGGCAAGTGATCAAATTTTGTTTCTACTGGAAACTCTGTATCCAGTACACGTGATGATCGCCGCCCTGATTGTCTTTGTTCTTCTGCTGATTTAAGCATATCGGGCAGGCGGTGATATGTTTGCGGGCCAAGCACAAGATCAATCGCCGGTGCCCGGCGCATCATTTCTGGGCCCTCTGCCTGTGCAACACAGCCAGCAACAGCGATATACATATCTTCACCACTGGCGGCTTTTGCCTCTTTAATCTGCCTGAGCCTGCCAATTTCAGAGTACACTTTTTCTGCTGCTTTTTCCCGGATGTGGCAGGTGTTTAACACAACAAGATTAGCTTCATCAGGAGTTTCAGATAGGCTGTAACCATGCGGCTTTAAAACATCAGCCATCCGCTTAGAATCATAAACATTCATTTGGCACCCGTAGGTCTTGATAAATAGCTTCTTGGTCAAGGCCATACTCCTTAGGCTTGCTCGGGATCATGCCCGTAAATTGATCATTTTTGTATAATTTACGCGCTTCTTACGCTATTTAATCATAAATCACCAGTCTAAATAATATGTCTGATAAATGGTGTAGACGCACTAAGAGTAAAACTAATAGAAAATGCCCGGATACAGATTTTAATCTAGGGGTTTTCTATATCATGCGAGCGTTTGCCCATCGAATATTCTGCCCGGTGAGCGCGTTCCAAACCTTCGCGTACCGCCTTCTCGCTGATTTGAGCAGCGTTTTTCCGTGACCCTACTTCTTCGAGGAGAATAGGGGGATGATATTCGACAGTAGCAACAATTTTTGCCTTACCAAAGAACTGTTTCAGATGCAGAAGCAATTCCATATCTCCAATCCAGGCCACCCATGGTTTCTGAGATCTTACCAGTGGCATACCATTTACTTCTGTGTAAGACAGTGTAACTGGTTGAATGCATAGGCTTTCATCGAGATCATGGTTAGCCATTTCTGCGACAGAGAATAATGAAGATTTAAAAGGAGCAACCTGCATGCCATCAGTGGAGGTGCCTTCTGGAAATAGAATTAAGCTGTTACCTTCTTTTACCCGATTGGTTAATTCATCGCGTTGCTTTACGCTGTCGCTACGTCTTGATCTGTTTATGAATAATGTTTTTTGAAGTGCACACACGCTCCCAATCATGCCCCATCCGGCGATTTCTGATTTTGCTACAAAACTGGCGTTTTTCAAGATGCCACCAAGCACAAGAATATCGACCCATGAAATATGATTAGAGACGTATAAGGTGGCTTTGTTCGTAGGTGGTGTACCTATTTCATGAATTTTAAGGCCTGTAATTCGGCAAGCGAGCCTGTGCCAGACACCAGCAAAAGACCACCAGTACTTCTTTGATAATCGAACCATTAAGAATTGAAGTGATAATACCGGAATTGACATACCCAGTATGAGAAAGGTGCGAAAAAGGCTTCGAAAAGTCCATCCTTTTCCAGTAACGCTTGACTTTAACCCTGCATACTCAACGCTCATCACGGATACTCTTGATTTTAGTCCGTTTCGTCAAGCGGTACGCCGTAGAGTTCCATCCGGTGATCAATGAGTTTAAAGCCTAGCTTGCGTGCGATTTCTTCTTGAAGTTTTTCAATTTCATCATTGTGGAATTCAAGCACTTCGCCAGTTTCAACATTGATTAAGTGATCGTGATGTTCATCGCTAACAGGTTCATAACGTGACCTGCCATCTCTAAAGTCATGCCGCTCTAAAATGCCTGCTTCTTCAAATAAACGTACAGTCCGGTATACGGTGGCTATGCTAATTCCAGAGTCAATAGATGTTGCCCGTCTGTAAACTTCATCAACATCTGGGTGGTCTGTCGCATCGCTTAAGACTCTGGCGATAACTCGTCTTTGGTCTGTCATGCGCATGCCTTTTTCGAGGCAGAGCGCTTCTATATCCTTTGAACTGTTAGGCATATGTATATATCCCATACTCTAATGGCTGATGCGAAATGGTTTGGCTTCATATGCCATAAGCAGCCTATTAGGGCAAGTTATCCTTCATCAAGGATTCGAGATATATACCCTATAAAGCTGACTAAACCTCCGGGTTTTATTTGCCTCGGCCCAGACCAATTTTTTGCGCAAGTAAACGGCGTTGGTTTGCATAGTTTGGAGCAACCATTGGATAATCAGCAGGTAAGCCCCAGCGTTCTCTATATTCATCCGGCGTAAGGTCATACCGTGTCTTGATATGGCGTTTTAACATTTTGAGTTTCTTGCCGTCTTCCAAGCAAATGATGAAATCAGGCGTGATCGATTTCTTGATGGGGACAGCAGGTTCCAGAATCTCTTTGTTCGCGGTATTGCCAATATGCAAATGTAGAAGAGTGTTAAAGACTTGTTCGATTAAGTTTGGTAGTTCACCAACAGCAACAGAATTATTAGCAACATGAGATGATACTATATCCACAGTTAGTGCCAATACTTCGTCTCTGTTAACTTGCTTGTCTTCCATCGTTTTCATGTTCCAATTTAGTATGTACAATAATATACGTTGAAAATATACTTGATCTAAATCACAAGTATTATAAATTTACTTGTTTATTTTTAATCAGTAGTAATTCCAATGCCATTATTGTCTTTCGACCAATTTATTGACCTCAGAGGTTTTCTTTGTCCAATGGCATTTGTCAAAGCGAGACTATTTCTCGACAAATGCGCCAACGAAGAAACGGCTGTTATTTTACTGGATCAGACAAAATCAAATGATCCATTGCCTCGGTCTATCGAAGCACTTGGTCATGTAATACTATCTATTAATCACGTTGGCACTCTTGAGGAAATTCAAGAATTGTACCTACTTGATTCCAGCCTATTTCCTGAAGCAAGTTTAAATCTATTACTAATAAAAGTTCAAGTAAAGAAGTAAAAAAAAATAGTTTTGATATTATTTAAGTGCAATTCAAAGTTATATTTCTAACTTAAACGTTAAAGCATCAATCAGTTTTCTATCTAAAGTTTGATAATATTTACTTCGAACACCAATTTTTCTAAATTTGAACGTTTTGTACAAATGGATTGCCTTGATATTGTCTTCCCTAACTTCAAGAAATACTTTTTTAACTTTAAATAATCTTAATATTTTCAAGGTTTCGTATAAGAGAAATCGGCCATAGCCGAGTTGTTGGTAATGCGGGTCGAGGCCTAGAGTAATAACTTCAGCCTCAATATCGACTAACCTTATCATAACAAATCCATAAGGAACCTGATTCTCTTGCAGAAGAAAGCCGTGAATAGACTCTGATGATAGTAACGATGTTACTTCGCTTTCACTCCAGCTTTTTTGCCCTATATTTTGGAAAGCTTTGTGGTGCAATGAAGCAAATATTTGAACGGCGGGCGTGTTGGTAGCATTAACTTCAAACAAGGAAATTGTATTGGGTGTTTGGTTCATTAGCCGCTTATTTCCCAAGAACTGGAAATATTGATTTTGCTTTTGCGGCGTCTGGTGCTCGCAAATAATGCGGTGTAGCTGGATTTGTGATTTTATTAAGTGACTGCGCTAATGTGCCAAGTGTACTCATGTCGCAAGGTTCGCAATTGATGGTGCGTTCAGGTTTACCAGTGTTCTCGGCGAAAATCGCGGCGCCACTGCCGATAATCTGTATTGTCGGGTTTTCTTGATCAATCATTTGAGCAATATCAATATTTGGTAATGAAGCGGCGGTTGAAAGGCTTTTTAATGTTCCGTCATCAGACTTCATGAATTTCTGATGATAACTGGTTTCCCCCCGGCCAAGGATACATGCGTGAATAATGCCGGCCTCTTTTGCTTGTGATGCAAGGCATTCAAGGGCGCTTATTCCTACACACGGTACATTCAAACTAATGGCGAGCCCTCTCGCAACAGATAGCCCTATCCGTAACCCTGTGAATGTGCCTGGGCCAGTTATTACAGCTATCTTGTCGATATCCGCCCAATTTTTTTGTGCGTTACCTAGTATTCTTTCGATTGCGGGCAATAGTTTTTCCGCATGGCCGCGGCCAATATTTTCAGAGTAACATTCAAGGATAACACCGTTATTAACAAGGGCGGTCGAGCAATATGATTCACATGTATCTATGGTCAGAATAATCATGATGAAACTAGTTTACTCCAGAGTTTATGGACTATGTGCCTATTATAGTATCTTGGCAGCCTCATCAAATTTTAGTCGTGGGCTGCGAGGGAAAATACCTTCGGATGCCCCATACCCTATTGAGCAGATAAAGTTTGACTTTACCTTTGTATCCTTAAAAAATTCAGCATCAACGCCTGCGAGGTCAAAACCTGACATCGGCCCACAGTCTAATCCCAGGCTGCGGGCAGCCATCATCAGATATGCACCTTGTAAAGTTCCGTTTCTAAAAGCGGTGTCATATGCAACCTGCTCATCAGCAAACCAACTGGAGGCGCTCAGGTCATGCGGAAAAAGCTCGGGTAGTTTGGAGGCAAAGTCCATATCGAAACCGATAATGACACAAACCGGTGCTTCAATGACCTTTGGGACATTACTTTCCATTAGATAAGGTTTTAAACGCTCTTTTGCCTCAGGGCTTTTAAGGAACAAAAACCTGGCTGGTGAGCAATTAGCGCTTGTAGGTGCCATCTTTAGTAGGTCGTAAAGCTCTGTTATCTGCTCTTCGGATACAGGTTTGTCTGTCCATACATTTATTGATCGCGCTGTATTGAAAAGCTGATTCATTGACTGTTGGTTCAACTTATTTTTCATATTTAGCTCCATTTTATGGACATTCGAGCAGAAAATTATCAATAATGTCGAAACTCTTGCCAGTTTGTTCACGCAATAGCAAGGGAGAACCTGTAAAGATATTGCGGTGAATGATGAATAAGATTGTTTTTAAAATTATAATATTGTTAATCGGTTTACTAACTACACCTATTGATAGTTTGTACGCTCAGAATGATGCTTCTGCGGTATTCTTGATTTATCATCGTTTCGGAGAAGATCGTTATCCCACCACAAATGTTAGGCTTGATCAATTTGATGCGCAAATTGCAGAGCTAAAAAGTGGGGGGTATCATTTCATGAAAATGTCGACTGCTATAGAACACCTTAAGGCAGGGCAGAATTTTCAGGAAAAAACGGTTGTCTTAACGGTGGATGATGCCTTTGACAGTGTATTAACCGAGGCGTGGCCGAGATTAAAAGCCGCTGGTATACCGCTTGCGCTCTTTGTTTCTACGGATTTGGTTGATAAAAACACTCCTGGCTATCTGTCGTGGGATGAAATCCGACAACTTCAAAAGGAAGGCGTTGAAATAGGACATCATGGTGCTGCACATAGCCATTTACTGTATGAAGAAGGGGCCGGAGCCCAGGAAGATATAGAACGGGCGTCGCGTCGGTTTCAGGAAGAGCTTGGTTTTGTACCTGAGGTGTTTGCTTATCCTTACGGTGAATATGATCAAGGGTTAATTAATCTGGTTCAACGTTTGGGGTTCAAAGCTGCGTTTGCACAGTATTCAGGTGCTGCACCTATTCAAAGTGATATGTATTCCATACCGCGTTTCCCGGTTAATGAACGATTTGGTAATTTGGACAGGTTTAAGCTAATTAGCAATTCGATTGCGCTGCCGGTAAGTGATGTAATTCCACGCGAGCCAACGTTATTGAATACACAAAACCCACCGTCTTTTGGGTTTACTGTGGATGTGAAAGTGAAAAGTCTGGCAAATTTGGCGTGTTATCCTAGTCACCTTGGTAAGGCGGCTAAATTGATTAAACTGGATGGAAACAGAGTAGAGGTAAGATTTGATAAGCCATTTCCAGCTGGGCGAAATAGGATTAACTGCACTATGCCTGCTGGTGACGGTCGGTGGTATTGGCTGGGCAGGTACTTTTTGGTTTCAGGGGGAATTCCTGATTAATCCCCCTGAAAAATATGTAAGTGGCTACATTTCAACTGGTTGAACATCAACAACTTCGGGAACATAGTATTTTAACAAGTTTTCAATACCGTGCTTGAGTGTAATTGTTGAGCTTGGGCAACCTGCGCATGCCCCTTGCATTTGAAGATATACAACGCCTTCTTTGAAACCACGGTATATAATGTCACCGCCGTCACCAGCGACAGCTGGTCGTACTTTTTCATCAAGAAGCGTTTTTATCTGCTCGATAATATCAGCGTCTTCTTCGTTTTCTTCGACAGCTATATTGTCATTAGCTTCGCCAGTGATAACAGGGGCCCCAGTGGAGAAAAACTGCATTAAGCCAGCTAATACCAGCGGTTTGACGCTGGTCCAGTCCATTTCTGTTGCTTTGGTAACTGATACAAAGTCATAGCCGATAAAAACGCCGCTTACCCCGTCAATTGCAAAGAGTGCTTGGGCGAGTGGAGAGTTGTCAGCAGCATCGACGTCAGAAAAGTTGGCTGTGCCTTCCTCAAGTAACGTCCTTCCGGGCAGAAATTTCAATGTATCAGGGTTAGGTGTAACATCTGTTTCTATAAACATGACTAAATCCTTCAGGTTTTACCTTCAATTGGGGGTAAAATGATGAAAGGTCAAGCCTAGAATAAGAAAATAATTGATTATCCGGGTAGATGCTTAATCTTTGATCAAGCTATTTTTAATTCTTTCTATGGTTTGATGAAGCGGTTGTGCGCTTTCTTCAAGCCGGCAAATAATTAAGGAACCCTGGATAGATTGTATCAGCGACCTGGCCTGGTCGGTGGCATGTTTATCAGCTAAGCCTAGCTTGGAAAAAGCTGTGGTAAGTAAATTAATCCATATTGCTACAGTTGATCTGATTTCTGCACCGAATAAACCCTTACCTTCCCCGACTGTAAGGCTATTCATAAGGCACACAGGTATGGGGTCATCATAAAATTTTACAATTCCATCCATGCTTGTTGTTATGGCTTTGAGGGCATTTTCTTGTTTGAGTGGGTTCAGAATATGTTTTTGCAGGCGAGTGCCAGTATAGGCAAGCGCATGTCGTCCCATGTCTTCTTTACCTTTAGGGTAGTGATGATATAGGCTTGCTTTAGAAAGGTTAGTGGCACTTGATAGTTTGCTTAAGGTTGCCCCTTCGTACCCAAAGTTTTGAAAAATAGGTATTATACTTTGGGCAAGTTGATTTTTTGACAATTGTGCTGGGCGAGGCATTTGCAAATCCAATAGTGATAAAAGTGTATATTATACCAATCGTTCGGTTATATTGAGGCTATAGGTTTTAAGATGCAAGGACTTCTTTAAGGTGCTTGTGGGAAAGGTATTTCTTGCCCTATTTTGAACGAAGGATTGTGAAATGTTTGGTTCTTGTAAACAATGCATGAGATGAATGAGTGACAGATAAGAAGAAAAAACACACGAGTCAGCGAGCAAAGCCAAAAACTAAGACTGTTTTACGGGCTGAAAAGCGGCAACGCCCTGCCAATTCAAAAGCATCAAAGAATGGCAAGTCAGGCAAAACTCCTAAAAACTCTAAATCAAAACATGATCGTGATAGGTCGTGGCTCAGAAAGCTGTTTTATTATGGCGCTGTTGTTTCTGTCTGGGCAATGATTGTTGGTGTTGTTGTCCTTGGGTATTTAGCCCATGACCTGCCTGATTTAGATAATCTCCCGCATCCTGGCGCTGATGACCCAGCGCTTATTGTTAAAGCGGCCAATGGTGTAACGCTTGTGCGGCAAGGTCCAATTTACGGTGATTGGATTCGGTATCAAGAAGTGCCAGATGCGCTGGTTATGGCCCTAACATCGGTAGAAGATCGGTATTTCTTTACGCATAATGGCTTTGATGGCCGAGGGTTCTTGCGCGCAGCCTATACTAATATACGTGCTGGCCGCGTGCGGGCAGGAGGCAGCACTATTACGCAGCAGCTCGCGAAAAATACATTTCTAACAAATGTGCGATCTTTCAAGCGTAAGGCGCAAGAATTACTTTTGGCGTTTTGGTTAGAACAAAAATTTACGAAAAAACAAATTTTGTCCTTGTACCTCAATCGAGCGTATTTCGGCGGTGGAGCATATGGCATCGATGCTGCCTCTCAAAAATTCTTTGGCCATAGTGCCAGAAGTTTGTCTGTTGCTGAAGCGGCCTTGTTGGCAGGTCTTGTCAAATCGCCTTCTACATTGGCTCCGCATATTAATCCTGATGGTGCGTGGGAGCGGGCTAAGGTTGTGTTGGGTGCAATGATTGACGCTGGAGCAATTAACCAGGCAGCCGCTAATAAAATTTCCAGTCAACCACCCGCAATTAAAACGTCTTCAGTTGGTAATGATGTTCGATACTTTACCGATTGGGCCATTCAGCGTTCCAGAGGCTATTTAGGTAAAGATGCGCCCCGGTCTTTAGTGATTTACACGACGTTAGATCCTTCAATCCAGCGGGCGGGTTCCTTGGCTGTAAAACGTGGTTTGAAGAAAGAAGGTCAAACACGTGATGCAAGCCAAGCTGCGCTCGTTGCGATTGACCATGACGGCGCAGTAAGGGCAATGGTTGGCGGCGCTAATTATGCGAAAAGTCAGTATAATCGGGCGGCCCAAGCCAAGAGGCAACCTGGTTCGGCTTTCAAGTTGATTTCTTATTTGGCTGCTATGGAGCAAGGGGTTTCGATTTCAGATCAATATTATGATGAAAAGATAACTGTCGATGGATGGTCCCCCAAGAATTATACCGGGGTTTTTAATGGTTCGATGACGGTTCGGGAGGCATTTGCACGTTCGATCAATACAATTGCGGTTCAAGTTGCAGAAGAAGCAGGACGTGAGAATGTTGTTAATATGGCGAAACGATTAGGTATCACTACAAATGTTTCGCCTGTCGCTAGTTTACCACTCGGCACTGAGGAAGTCAGGTTAATCGAGCTTGCTGGAGCGTATGCAGTGTTAGCAAACGGTGGTCACAGGGCAAACCCTTACGGCGTTATTGAAATCACGTCACTTGAAGGGGAAGTATTATATCGGCGTCAGGCGGAACCGCCCATTTCTATTCTTGGTAATGATATTGTTAACGATATGACGAATATGTTGACGGCGGTTATCAGTTGGGGGTCTGGAAAGAATGCAAAAATTGACCGGCCCGCTGCTGGCAAATCGGGTACGTCGCAGGATAGTCGTGATGCCTTATTTGCTGGGTTTACAAGTGATCTGTCGGCGGCTGTATGGGTTGGAAATGATGATGGCGCTCCTATGAAAGGCGTTACTGGCGGTGGTTTGCCTGCGCGAATATGGGCTGACTTTATGGTTGATGCGCACGTGGGACGGGGAGCAAGACCATTACTAGCTGATGCTACCTTGTATGAGAATGCTGCAAATTTAGAGTATGAACCTGAGAAGAAAAAAAAGAAACGTGGGCTTTGGGGACGGATATTTGGCGGCAATGATTAAGTTAAAAATTTGACCGACATTAAATTTTGCCCAGATGTACGGAGCCATTTTCTGTGACTATAATAGTCAGGCATGCAAGAGTTCACATGAGACCAGAAGCGATCAGAATGGTTCATTTCTAATAAATGACATACTTCGTGCGCAGCAACATAATGAAGAATTTGCGGCGGGGCCATAATTAGGCGCCAGTTGAACCGGAGTATTTTTTGAGAAGAGCAACTGCCCCAACGGCTTTTCATGTCACCGATACTGATTTTATTATATTCGACACCGAGCAATTTAGAATAGTGATCGCAAGCTTTAATTAGTTTGATACGTGCTTCTTGTTTTAACCATTTTTCCAAACGTTTGCCTGCCTGATCTTCGGGCCCACCCACAGAAATAGTTTTTTCATGGCTTTGGCCTGTCAATGTTATCATTCTCGGTGGAGTGTCTGTATATATTAGGCGGTATTGCTGCCCTTGAAAGAGGGCAATATCGCCGTCACCAATGTGGGACTGTAATGTTTTAGTGTATTGTTCTAAAATCCAACTCTGATGTTGAGTGACAAACTGAACGACCTGCTTTTGTGAGATACCTTTCGGAACAGTTACGACAGGCTCGCCTGTTTTTATATCTATACGCAGGATAAGCTTTTTAGCTCGATAGTTAATACGCTGTTTCACAGAAACAGGCCCTGTTTCTGTATCGAGGATAATAGTATCTATGGGATGGTTCTTTGGTTTGAAACCAGCAAATCTCATATGTCCATATGCCTTAGAGTGTTTATTATGCTCGAAATATTAAGCTGGCCAATCAACTAAATGGTCTTCAAAGTCACCGGCTTCACGTTCATCGACATAGCGCCCTTTAACGGAAACACCAGCTTTATGGACACTGTCAGGGTCGCCGCTGACTAATGGGTGCCACTCTGGTAACTCTTTTCCTTCATAAAGCAAGCGATATGCGCAGGTACTTGGCATCCACGGTAGTTGATCAAGAAGGTTGGCATTCATGACCACGCAGTTCCCCACATACCGTTTGCGCACAGTATATTTGCTACATTTAATGGTTTTACTATCCAAAAACCTACAGGCTACGTCAGTGTAATAGATTTCCCCTGTCTCTTCATCCTCCAGCTTATGCAAACAGCATTTTCCACAGCTATCGCAAAGTGATTCCCATTCTTCTCGATTCATCTCCGTTAGAGACTTTTGTTTCCAGAACGGAGTATCAGGCCCTGAAGTCATTAGCTAACTCTCTTGAGAAGTGGTTTGAGTGCATCGACAATATTATCAGGTTTATCACGGGTAGTGAATAATCTTTGGTAGTTTCCTGAGGTGTCCATGAAAAAGATTACCGATAAATGGTCCATGAGGTAGCTGTCGATGTCATCGCTTTCGCGTTTTGCATAATAAACTTTATACTGTTTGGCGACAGCCTCAATTTCCTCAGTCGTGCCTGTTAAGCCAATAAGGGACGGATGGAATAAAGGTACGTATTCACTGAGTGCTTCCGGGGTGTCGCGCTCTGGATCAACCGAAATAAACACTGGTTGAATGATGGATGTGTCATAACCTTCTTTTTCCAGCTCTAAAAGGCTTGTTGTAAGTTTCTGTAATTCAAGGGGGCATACATCAGGGCAATAGCTGTACCCGAAATATACCATCATATACTTGCCTTCGAAATCTGTATCAGACACTTTTTCCCCCAGATGAGACGTGAGGGTGAAAGGCCCACCCGGGCCGCTGGCTATTGGTGCTTCTGTGCCATGATCTAACCCTGCTGGATTGGTCAGCATCCGTATACCAAGAAACGCCAAGGCAATAAATACAGCACCCCATGTGATCAGGCGGATAGACTTCATCCTTACTCTCCATTTTTTGAACAGGTTTCGCTCGCAAAAAATAATCGAGCCACTATCATAAAGCGCTCTTATAGAAATTTGTTTGCTTGTTGTCACGGTAAAGGGATAATTTGCCGCATCGGGTATCATTCTATTACATTGTATACAGTTTAGCAGCTAACATTTGGGAAGAAATGAAATAATGATAAACCAACTCCGCAGTTTCCCGATCATGACAATTGGTATTTTAATGCTTATGTTCGTGGGTGGATACAACGAAGCTATGGCTCAATCGTCTCAATATCAGCTTTTAAGAGAAGTTGACCGTAATGATATTCAGGAAGTGCAATCGCTTTTAAAGAAGGGTGTGTCGCCAGATACACGTCGTAGAAGTGACGGAATGCCCGGGCTTATTATTGCTGCCAGACATGCAAATGGTGATATGATGAAGGTGTTGTTGGATGCCGGTGCGAACCCAAACTTAACCGACAGGCAACGCGGGGAAACGGCTTTGATGATTCGCTCATTGGCTGGTGACCTGGCGCAGGTGAAAATGCTTTTAGAAAATAATGCTGACCCTGACAGGGCTGACATTGGCCAAGAAACAGCACTTATGAAAGCCGTTCGTGCGCGTAAATTTAGGGTGGTTGAAGTTTTATTGGGCGCAGGGGCTGATGCCAATGTGCAAGACCTAAGCGGTAAAACAGCTTTGGAATATGCAAAAATCAGCCGTAGCCGGCGGATGATAAGGGCACTCCAGGACGCTGGTGCAACATATTAAATCAAGGCTCCTTTCAATCGATGGACAGCATTCAGGCAAAAGCTACTCAAAGTAAATTTGATGCATCGGTTACCGATGTTTATTTAGATGGCAGGGTCAGGCTGGGAACACTGGTATTGATCCGTTGGATGGCTGTTGTTGGGCAGCTTGGTAGTTTGCTACTGGTATATTTTGTGCTGGATTTTTCGGTGCCGATATATCTTACGGTTTCGGCCGTTGCGATCTCGGCAGCCTTAAACCTTTGGCTTTCATTTCAGGCTGATTTAAATCGGCGCTTAACGGATAAAGAGGCCGCTGGCCAGTTGGCATTTGATCTGCTGCATCTGGCTTTACTCTTATTTTTTACCGGTGGGTTAGCTAATCCTTTTGCGATTTTGCTTTTGGCACCTACCAGTGTATCCGCGAGTATTTTGGGCCAACGTAGTACAAAGTCGTTAATCTTTCTGGCAATAACAGCAATTACAGCGCTTGCTTTTACCCCGTATCATTTGCCTTGGAACGGTGAACCACCCGTTTTGCATCCGATGATTAAGATGGGGTTATGGATAGGCGCTGCTTTTACCATTGTATTCATTGCGGTTTACATGGCGAAAGTAAGCAGTGAAGGGCGTAATCATGCACGGGCACTCGCAGCAACACAAATAGCCTTGGAAAGAGAGCAAAAGCTCTCGGCCTTGGGAACATTGGCCGCCGCTGCCGCACATGAACTAGGGACGCCGCTTGGTACGATAATGTTAGCTTCAAAAGAGCTTCTTGATACGTGGCAAGGTGATGAATTAACCAAATCAGATCTCGAACTGATTTATTCAGAAACAACACGGTGCAGGAATATTTTATCGCAGTTGAGAGAGGAAAGAAGAGCCGGAAATACCGAGCATTTTACTCGGGTGACGTTGGATGCTCTTATTCATGAAGCAGCATTGCCGCATGAAGGCCGGGGAAGTATTTTCATCGATTATCATGTTTCCAGTGCAGGCCGTGATATAGTTGTTCGCAAGCTACCGCATCTTATTCATGCGATTCGAAATATAATCGAAAATGCTGTTGGTTACGCCAAAGCAATGGTGAAAATATCAATAGACAAAGACGATGAAAGATTTTGGGTTAGAATAGAAGATGATGGCCCGGGGTTTGACCCTCAGATATTAAAAGCCCTTGGTGAGCCATATGTTTCAACGCGCCAACCAACACCGGGTAAGGATGGTGGCTTGGGCCTTGGTTTGTTTATTGCTAAAACATTACTTGAACAGGCTGGGGCCAAACTTGTATTTGGGCTGTCTAGTTCAGAAACCGGCTCGTCAGGTGCACAAGTTATAATATCATGGCCTATTAGCATGATCGATAATGAACAACGGACATAATCGTAGGAAAAAACAATGGAAAATCAGAGCAAAAAGTTGCTGATTGTTGAGGATGACAAAGCGTATCGCAATCGATTGACATTGAGTATGGAACGTAAAGGCTTTACCGTTTTTGCAGCGGACGGAATAGAAGAAGGTGCTATTTTAGCGAGCGAGCATAAACCAGATTATGCAGTTCTGGATATGCGACTACAGGATGGTAATGGATTGGATCTGGTGCCACAACTTCGGCGATTATTACCGGAAATCAGGGTCGTTATGCTGTCTGGCTATGGTAATATTGCAAGCGCTGTATCCGCTGTGAAAGCAGGTGCGGTGGATTTTTTAGCAAAGCCGGCAGACCCTGATGAAATAGAAAAAGCCCTTTTAACACCAGCAGGTCAAACACCGCCCCCACCAGAAAACCCAATGTCTGCTGATCGGGTTAAGTGGGAGCATATCCAACGTGTTTACGAACTATGTGACCGGAATGTTTCTGAAACAGCCAGACGCCTTAATATGCACCGACGCACTCTTCAGCGTATTTTGGCAAAGCGATCACCGCAATAAACTAAACAACAAGCGCTTGGCTTGATTTGGTTTGCTGATAGGCTGCAAGTGCTGCTTCGCGTGTTGTTTTCAGATCAATAATAGGGCTGGGGTATGTTTTACCGAGCTCTATTTGGGCGTTAGTGAGAATATCCTGATTTGCCGTCCAGGGTTCATGAATATATCGATCAGGCAGATTTTTTATTTCGGGAATGAAACGGCGAACATAGTCACCAGTTGGATCAAACTTTTTGCCTTGCAAGATTGGATTGAAAATTCGGAAATAGGGGGCTGCATCAGCGCCGCATCCTGCTACCCACTGCCAGCTTGCGCTATTGCTAGCTAAATCCGCATCAAGCAGCGTATCCCAGAACCATTTTGCTCCTTCAAGCCAATGAATTCTGAGATTTTTAACGAGAAATGAAGCAACGATCATTCTTACCCTGTTATGCATCCATCCAGTTTGCCAAAGTTCCCGCATGCCAGCATCGATTATAGGGTAGCCTGTTTGCCCTTTTTGCCAGGCAAGCAAGGAATTGTTGTCTTGTGCCCAAGGGAAACTCTGAAATTTTTGATTGAGTGGTGATGTGTCTAAATCGTTAAAGTGAAACAATAAATGATATGAAAATTCACGCCATCCAATTTCTTTTAAGAATATTTTCCCGCCATTATCGCTCTTTGGTTGATCAAAGATAGCTTTTTTAGCGTAATGCCAAACAGTGGCCGGGCTTATTTCACCGAAATGAAGGTGGGGTGATAGTTTGGATGTGCCAGATGTTAAGCTTGGAATATTTCGATTATCTTCATATCCTGACATATGCTCTGTAACGAAGCTGTCGAGGGCCAGGCGTGCGTTTGCTTCTCCCGGCTTCCATTTCTGTGCGATAGTTTTGGTCCAGTTAAAGCCTGATGGTAAAAGGTCGAGTTCTTCTGTTTTTTGTGAAGTAGGCCATTTTACAGGGGATTTAAGGTTGGGTATAGGCAGCGGCGTCGGTACGACATGGTGGTTAAGGCAACTGTTCCAGAATGGTGTGAACACTTTGTAAGGCTTGTTATCTTTTGTCAGGACTTGGCTAGGGTGAAATAAAGTCTGTCCGGGAAATCTTTTAGCCTCGCCTTTAAAGCGCTTGCAAAGTTTATGTAAACGATCCTCATGAATATAGGCGCTGGGTAATAATGATTGTTCAAAATAAATATCTCTAAACCCAGTTTCTTCTATCAAGTCCTTCAAAACGAGATAACTATTACCTTCTCTTATAATCAACCGGCTACCAATTGAATCAAGGTCGTTTGATAGAGATTGTAAACTATTATGTAGCCACCATTTTGATGCAGCGCCCAATTGCCATGATGCCTTGGTGTCATTCTGAAATACAAATACCGGGATGACTGGCCCTTTATTGGCTGCGGCATGCAAGGGCGAATTGTCGTGTAGCCGTAAATTATGATTTAAAAGAACAAGAGTGCCAGTCATAAAGTTTTGGACCTAATTATCATTGCTTGAATCACTATACGCTGACTTTTCTGGACGAACACCTGTTATTCGCATAGTGTTCCTAGAAAAATGGGGTAATTCGCATGAATAGGGGTTTTTTCATGAGGTTTTCAAGTAGTATTCGGTCAACTTTGTTACTATATATTTTGGCGTTACCTATATTTGTTGGAGGTTTTAGTGCCTTTTCAACTAGTGTATTAGCGAGTGAGGAAACTCTTTTACTACGGCAACCCGACATCAGTAAGAAGAATATCGCTTTTATATATGCTGGTGACATATGGGTTGCAGACCGTGACGGTAAAAAGCCCAGACGGTTAACATCACATCCTGCCAGTGAAATAAATCCAAAGTTTTCCCCGAATGGCCAAGAGATTGCCTTTACAGCAAATTATGATGGTAATAACGATGTTTATGTTATTTCACTTGATGGTGGGCAACCCCGGCGGCTGACATATCACCCTGGTACGGATATGGTTAATGGCTGGACACCCGATGGTAAGGAAGTTGTTTTTGCCTCAAGCCGTGAAGTGAAAAGCGGGCGTTCTAACCAGATATACCATATCTCGAAAAATGGTGGCTACCCTGAGAAAATGATGGATGCTCTTGCCTATGAGGGAGTGTGGTCTCCTGATGGAGAGCGTTTTGCGTATCGGCCACATCGTCAAGCCTATTTTGGGGCAAGTGGTTGGCGTCAGTATCGGGGCGGTGCAAACCCCCCATCTGGATATATTCGCCAAAAGGTGGGGAATTAGAAAAAATTCCACATGACCGTGTGAACGATACTAATCCAATGTGGTTGAAGGATACGGTCTATTTTATTTCAGACCGCGCTGATGGTGCTATGAATATTCATGGTTACAATACAAAAAACCAAAAATTAACACAGTTAACGAAAGAAACGGTGTGGGATGTTAGAAGCGCGGGTGCTTATGGTGACAGGATTATATATGCCACAGGCGGTAACCTGAAGGAACTGAATGTTAAATCGGGCCGCATTAAAGATATTGATGTAAAAATCAATCCTGACTTGCCGCAGCTTCGCCCCCAATGGAAAGATGCTAGTCAGACTTTACAGAGTATCGAGTTATCACCTACGGGCAAGCGCGCTCTTTTGTCAGCGCGCGGAGATATTTTTACAGTCCCTGTCAAAGAAGGAACGACTAGAAACCTAACAAAATCAGCCGGAATTCGTGAAGGGTCTGCTTTGTGGTCACCAAAAGGTGGTGAAATTGCCTATATCTCTGATGAGGGTATGAAACATACGCTGATCATTGCGCCGCAAACAGGTATCGGTGAGATCCGTAAATTGTCACTGGGTGAAAAGGGGTATTTTACGCTTTTAGAATGGTCAGCAAAGGCCAATAGAATTGTATATAATGATAATCATTTAGGGTTGTTTGCTATAGACCTGACCAGCGGTGAGCGTACGCAAATTGCGAAAATGAGACGTCGTAGTTCGATGAACATATCGCTCTCTAAAGACGGCGAATGGCTGGCTTATACCGCGCCGCGTACTAACTTCTTTGATGATATCATGCTGTATAGCTTTGAAAGCGGCGAAACAACTGCTCTTACTGATGGTATGGTTCATGCTGGTTCTCCTGCTTTTTCAAAAGATGGACAATATCTTTATTTTACGGGCTCAACTAACTCTGGCCCAAGCCAATCAGTATGGTTGGATTTAAGCGCGCAGGAACGTCCTCTTCGCCGGGGTATCTATGTTGCTGTTCTACATAATGATGGACGCTCGCCGTTATTACCTGAAGCCGGTGATGAGATTGACAGGTCCGAGAGAGAGCCTGAGGATAACGAAGAGGAAGCGGATCAAAATGATGAACAGGGCAGCGAAAGTAAGAGCGTTCCAAGCATTCATGTTGATGGGTTGAAAGAGCGGATTATTGCCCTTCCAATTGCGGAGCGCAGTTATGATAACCTCGAAGTTGCAAAAGACGGTGGTTTATTCTTTGTTGAGCGTGTGCAACCGGGCATCAGTAACGAACCACCAAATGCGCCGCGCGGTGCTATTCATAAATTGATGCGGTTTGATTTTAAATCTCAAAAAGCATCACGTGTGTTTGACTTGGTACAGAATTATACCATGAGCGCCGATGGAAAAACTTTATTAGTGCTGGGCGCAAATAATCGTTTGCTTACTGGTAATGCAGGTAGGCAAGTCAGCGGGAAAACGCTGCGGCTGAATGATGTTCGAATGTTTGTTAATCCACGCGAGGAATGGGTTCAGATATTTAATGATGTTTGGCGTATGGAGGCCGAGTATTTTTATGACCCTAACATGCATGGTTTGGATTGGCAGGCTGTGTATGATCGTTTCAGGCCTTTAGTGAACCATGTGGGCAGACGTGAAGACCTCAATACATTAATGATAGAGATGATTGCGGAAATGCAGGTTGGTCATAATCGCATTTTTGGCGGGGATACACATAATGAACGCCCTGTAAGTGTTGGCCTTTTGGGGGCAGATTTGCGTGTTGAAGAGGGCGTTTACCGGATTAAAGACATCTATTCGGGTGAAAACTGGAATCCGTTCCAGAATGCGCCGTTGTCTGCACCTGGCATTGATGTAAATATTGGCGATTATATCATCGCTGTGAATGGCCGCCCCATAACAGGAGCTGATAATTTCTTCGCTTATTTTGAGGGGACTGTTGGCAAGCAGGTAACGCTAACTATGGCTGAAAATGCTGCTGGTGATGATGCACGTGACGTTGTTATTGAGCCGGTAAGAAATGACAGGCGACTACGTAACTGGCGCTGGATCGAAGATAACCGCAAATATGTTGAACAAAAAACAAATGGCCGTGTTGGTTATGTATATGTACCTAACACAGCGGGTGCTGGATTTACTTACTTTAACCGTATGTTTTTCGCTCAATTTGATAAGGAAGCTGTGATCATTGATGAACGTTCTAATGGCGGTGGTCAGGCTGCTAATTATATTACGGACATCTTATCTCGTGAATATCTGGCAGGCTGGAAGGACCGTGATGCCATTCTTTTTGATACGCCAGGTGCTGCCACTTATGGGCCGAAAGCAATGCTTATTGATCAAGATGCGGGATCAGGTGGTGATTTCTTGCCTTACAGTTTCAAACGTATGGGCCTAGGGAAATTAATAGGTACACGAACATGGGGCGGGCTTATTGGTATTTCAACAAACCCTCAATTGATTGACGGCGGTGTTGTTACAGTTCCTTATTTCCGCTTTTTCACTCCGGACGGGGAATGGCGCATCGAGAATGAAGGGGCTGCACCAGATATTGAGGTAGAACTTTTCCCTCAAGATGTGAATGCAGGTAAAGATGCGCAGCTTGACCGTGCAATTGAAGAAATGTTGAGTGACTTGAAAACATACAAACCAATTCGCTTGAAGGAGGCACCAGCTTACCCGACAGAATTAGGGAAATAACAGTGACCTAAAGACAAATATGCTTTGAGGCAATATCGGGGAGGTAGGGTTGAAAAATGACCTAATCTACTCATTATTGCCTCAAAGCATGTTACATAAGCCTATGAAGGCCGCAAAATCAGAACAGGCCTTTGCCCCATGTGTGCGAAGTGGGCCTTTTAGAGCATCCTGAATTTTATAAGAGATTGTAACTTGGGGCTATATATCAGTAGCTATATCTATTCTGGAAAAAACTCTGATAGTATCCGGATGTAAATGTCTCGCTTGAAAGGGACAATCTCAGCGATAAGCTCGGAATGATTTGACCATTTCCATTTTGAGAACTCAGGGTGTTGACCGTTAATGTTAATGGCATCATCGCCAGTTTTGAGCTGCATCAAAAACCATTTTTGTTTTTGGCCCCTAAACTGGCCGCCCCACACCTTACCTAAAAGATCGTCGGGTAAATCATAATATACCCAGTTCTCTGTATGATTAAGAATATCAACTTGTTCAGGCGATACGCCAATTTCTTCTTCAAGTTCCCGGAGTGCCGCGACTTTTTCAGTTTCACCTGTATCAATGCCACCTTGAGGCATTTGCCATGCATTTGGCTTATCCAGTCTTTCCCCAGTGAAAATCAGGCCTTGGTCATTGAGCAACATAATGCCTACACATGGCCGATATGGTAGTTTATTATGGGGAAGGTGATTGGGGGACATAGGCTTCTTTATTAATTTTCTATTTGAAAGTTATTAACGCGATAACGGCTGCCGGTCTACGACTTGGCTAATGGGCACCAATTGATAGCCTCGTGCTTCAAGGCCGGATGCCCATTCGGTGATAGCGTTAATAGAAATTGGGTAGGCATGAATAATACCAACTGCCGCACCGAGTGTGCGGGCGCGGCCTTCCAGTTTATTTAATTCGGTTGAAATTGATGACTGGTTTGGTTGATCATCTATGTAACTATTGCTGATTGCAGTTGGGATATTGAGGGCACGGCTCATTGATGCCGCTCTGGAAAATTGTGTGGCGCGGCTATCTACAAAGAGTAAGCCTCTGTTTTCAAACTCTTTCAAAATTGGGTTAAGGGCATCACTTAGGGCTGTAAAGCGTGATCCCATATGGTTTATAACACCAACATAGCCTTGCGTGCGTGCCAATGATGAGCGCAGTAAGTTCAGGTTTTGTCGGCTATTGTTTGCCGCGAGGAGCGCAAGAGGGCCTGCATCATTTTGTGCCGAGTTTGTAGATTCCATTGGGATCATTAGCAAACTTTCGTGCCCTTTTTGCCTGGCAATATTTGACCATTTATCAAGGTTTGTTCCATACGGGGAAAAGGCAATTGTAACATTTGGGGGCAGAGTATCAAATGCACGCTGGGTTTGCCGTGACCGCCGCCCAATATCGGTTATAATGATCGCTATTCTAGGTAACTGTTCATCTGCTTTTACCGGTGACGCATAGAATAGGGATGGCTGCCTGCCATCTGCGGCAATTATTGGTAGTTTTCCGGCTCTTGTTTCTTCCAAAAGGCTTACATCGATAGAATTGATTGATGATGGTGTTCCAGGCTCTTCAGGCGCGGGTGGTTGTGATTGAACATCAGCATTGTTGTTCGCTGTTGAGATGGGCTGGTCTTCGGTTGCAGGATCAGTGATATCATGCGGTGTATTGTTTGTTGTTTCACCGCCATCACTATGATCATCTGAAGACTTATCGGCTTTTAGATCCGGGCTTGCCTCTAAACTATTTTCAGCGGTGATTTCGTCTTCTGTGTGTGCAGTGTTATCGTAGGAAAGCTGTAAATATACAGTTCCCCCGACAACAATAATTAAGCTGATTGCCCACGCAATCAATAATGCATTCATATTTGAAGGCATTCACCTGATCCTGACTTTAGGTAGGGAACAATTTGCCTGTGAACCCTACCAGTAATATTATTTTATCGTGCTTCAGCGATTTGTGCTTGTGGAAGCTGCGACATATTCTTGAGTAGTTTGATAGCATATTTCAATTGAACATCAACCCGGTCTTCAGGTGCGGGCGCGGTTGGTGCCTGTTGAACACCTTCCTCTAATGCTTCAGGCGCAGGCTCTGCATTCTCTTCACCGGCACGGTCAGATGTCGTTTGGTCATTTTCAATATGGCCGCGTAAATCAGCCTCCCGGCGCGGGTTTCCACGTGCATTGGCAGGGCGCGGGAACAACACTTCAATATCAGGCTCAACGCCGCGTTCCTGAATTGATTGCCCGCTTGGTGTAAAATATCGCGCCGTTGTTAGGCGAATGGCATAATCGCGTTTTTCACCTAATCGGATTTCGCTTTGTACAGTGCCCTTGCCAAACGTTTTATCCCCAAGGATAACAGCACGCCGGTGATCTTTAAGGGCACCTGCAACAATCTCGGAAGCTGACGCAGAATATGCGTTTACAAGAACAACAATTGGTAGACCGTCCAGCATATCGCCGCTTGTCGCATACCAGCGGTTATTATTTTCACGGCGCCTTCCGCGCGTAGAGACAATCTCGCCGCGATCAAGGAAAGTATCGGAAACACGAATAGCTTCATCCAATAAGCCGCCAGGATTGTTGCGAAGGTCAATAATAAGGCCATCGAGGTCTTGGCCAACTTCATCGCGTATCTTGCGAACAGCGTCTTCAACGCCCTTACCAGTTTGTTGGTTAAATGTTGTGATACGCAGGTAACCAATTGTATCTTCTTCGATACGGTGGCGGACAGCGCGTACAAGAATTTTTTCACGGATGATTTCTACGTCAAACGGGCCGTCCTCGCCTTCACGAACAACGGTGACAGTAATAGGCTCACCTACACCGCCGCGCATAATCTTGATGGCGTCGGTTAGGGTTTGGCCAAGGATTGCTTCGCCGTTCAGGTGAGTGATGTAATCACCGCCCTGAATACCTGCGCGGTCTGCGGGTGTATCATCAATAGGGGATACAACCTTAACAACGCCTTTATCCATTTGAACCTCAATCCCGAGGCCGCCGTATTCGCCTTCGGTTTGAATGCGAACTTGCTCGAATGCATCTGTATTGAAATAGGTCGAATGTGGATCAAGTGAGCGGAGCATGCCTTGAATAGCGGCTTCAATAGCCTCTTTATCGTCGATATCGTCAACATACTGGCTGCGCATAAGTTGAAAGATGCGCATGAAGCGATCTAGCTGTTCGTAAACATCTTCTTGATCATTTGATTTGTTTGACTGTGCCACTGCCGGAAGCACAAGCATTAAAGCCAGTGCTGCACTCGTAACCAATTTCCACATTCTCAGACACCTTTCTGTCTATATATTTTATCTGGCTCTAAAAGCCTTTTTATTGTGCGCTTGCCTGTTGTCTTTGCAGCCACGGTAAAGGATCAATCGCTTCCCCGCGTTGCCGTAATTCCAGATACAAGGGCGCAGGATCAGCATTATCGTCTTCCAAAACACCGACTGGCTCACCAGTTAATACCCACTGGCCAGGAGCGCCGTATATCTGGCCTAAGCCAGCAAGCAAACTATGGTAACCTTCTCCGTGTTCAATGATCAAGAGGTTGCCGTAATTTCTAAAGGGTCCAGTGAACACAATTTGTCCATCATAAGGTGATATCACTTGTCCGCCTGATCGTCCGCGAATTTGAATACCGCGTGCTTCGAGAGCACCATTCTGGTCACCAAATTTGCTTATAACGCTACCAGATGCAGGGTAGGGGATAAGCCCTTTTGATGCAGCAAAATTTCGCCCACTTGTTCTTGGAGGGCGTGGAAGTGTTCTTGTTGAATTGTTATTTGCTGGTCTGTTAGGTTTGATATTTGGGGCAGCAAAAGCGTTTAATCGTTTGTTGCGTTCATCGATTTTCGCCAAAAGCTCCTGCAAGGATTTTGCTTCATTTCCAAGGTCTTGTAGCTTTTTCTCATCACGTCGAAGGGCCAGATTGATCGATTGTATTTCGCGTTCTCTATTGAGAACAAGTTGGCTAAGCTGTCGTCTATTATCAGTAAGGTTAGCGAGGTTTTGGTCCAAGTCTGCACGTTCGGTAATGAGGGTGTTTTGGATGACTGTAAGAGCCTTTAACTCATTCCTGAGGCTGTCAGCTTTTGAATTTACCTCTGGTACGATCGTGCTCATAACGGATGCACTGCGTGCTGTTGAAACTGCTTCACCGGGCTGTAATAAAGCGAGCACTGCTGGTCTTCGTGATAGACGCTCCAAAGCAGCTAAAAGTTCTGCCAGTTCTTCCTGACGGTTATTGAGCGCGGTAGATTTTTCTATCTCTTCCGATTCGAGTGTTTTAATCCTTGCTTCTAATCTTGTGGCATTATCTTCTGTTAATTGAATTGTTGTTCCCAGATTGATCATCTGCTGGGTGATCTCAGCGACGGCTTCTTCTGCTGCATTTACTTGTTCTTGATGGCTGTTTTTTTCTGCGGCTGTTGCTTCGATTTGGGATTGGATTTTCTCAAGCTTTTCCTGTGCCTGTTTTTCGTCGTCGTTGTTATTTTGTGCGGCGACCGAAAAGGAAAAGAAGCAGGTAATGACCGACAGGTAGATAGCATTTTTTAGATTGGGTAACAATTTATCCAATGTGCGCGTAGCTGATTTTGTTGAAGCAAATGTCTGCAAACTATAACTCTTTTACTTGGTAAGTAAGCTTGTGCCGGTCATTTCAGCTGGCTGTTCTATATTTATCAGTTCGAGCATTGTTGGTGCTATGTCGGAAAGTGCCCCATTATTAATGTTTTTCCCGCCATTCGCGCCAATAAGTAAAAGTGGTACATCAAAACTGGTATGAGCTGTGTGTGGCTGGCCTGTTTCCTGATCTTTCATCAGTTCAACGTTACCGTGGTCTGCAGTGATCAACAAAGACCCCTCTACCGCTTCAATGGCTGTTTTTAGGCGGCCAATACACTGGTCAACTGTTTCAACGGCTGTAATCGCAGCACTTAAGACGCCGGTATGTCCAACCATGTCTGGATTGGCATAGTTCACAATGATCGTATCAAATTTGTTGCTTTCAATAGCGGCTACGAGCTTATCGGTAACTTCATGCGCTGACATTTCCGGTTTCAGGTCATAGGTTGCAACATCAGGGGAAGGTACAAGAATGCGTTCTTCGCCTGCAAAGTTATCTTCAAGGCCACCATTAAAGAAAAAGGTAATGTGGGCATATTTCTCGGTTTCAGAAATCCGTAATTGCTTTTTACCCGCTGCGGCTATTACTTCGCCGTAACTATTTTTAATATCAACAGAAGGGAATAGAGCTGGTATAAATTTATTGAGATCGGTCGAGTATTCAACCATACCTGTAACAGCAGTCAGTTTTAATGCTGGGCGCTCAAATTCATTAAATTCAGGGTCAACGAATGCCGTTAAAATTTCCCGCGCTCGGTCTGCACGGAAGTTTGCCATCAATAAGCCATCACCGTCTTGCATGCCTTGGTAATCATCAATAACCGTTGCCTGGATAAATTCATCATTTTCATCTCGTATATAGGCTGATTTCACGGCTTCTAGCGCTGATGGTGCTTGATACTTTGAGGTTGCATTCGCCATAACATCATAGGCGTTTTTTACGCGCTCCCAACGTTGGTCGCGGTCTAATGCATAATATCTGCCTGTCATGCTTGCAATCTTGCAATTCCTTAGGCCTTTAATATCGCTTTCAAACTTTTCTATGAAACCTTCAGCACTTCTCGGTGGTGTATCGCGGCCATCCATAAAGGCGTGAATGCGAACGGGGATGTTTTCTTTATCAAGAATACTCGTTAGTGCTGCAATGTGATCCTGATGGCTGTGGACGCCGCCCGGTGACATAAGGCCCATGATATGTGCTGTGCCGCCTGATTGTTTCAGTTTCGAAATAAATGATTGTAATTCAGTGTTACCTGCTAAGCTTTTATCTTCGATCGCTTGATTGATGCGCGGTAAATCCTGCATCACAACTCTGCCACCGCCAATATTCATATGCCCAACTTCTGAGTTGCCCATTTGGCCATCAGGCAAACCAACAGCGAGACCGCTTGTTTTAAGCCATGCACGGGGAACCGTGTTCCACAAGTTATCATATACAGGAGTATCTGCAAGTTTGACGGCGTTATCAACGCTGTCTTCGCGGTATCCAAAACCATCAAGGATACATAAAACAACAGGGCCTTTGGGTTTGTTTTCCTGATCAGACATTCTGGAACTCTCAAATCTTATAGTTATGAATACCAATGTTACATAATGAAGAATTTATCATACATAGATAGTGTTAATGGTCTTTTACTCTGCATGTGCGTTATGATCAATAAGGCTTCTTGCAAAATTAAACGTATGATCTGTTATAAATTGCATGCGGTGAGATTGAAGAAAGGTAAACGTGTGTCTGAGTTTTCTAATTTGCGCGATGCAAGTGTAAGCGATGTCCAGTTACTTGTTAATTTGGAACATATGCAGGAAAACAACTTTGTTAACAGGAATTCAGTTAAGGAGCACACAGATGCTATTCTGAATAACCCGGACATGATTTATCTGATAGCAGAGTCTTCAACAAATGATGTACTCGGCTATGCAATTCTATTCCATGAAGATATGCGGCGAATCGAATTTCGCAGAGTCGTCATCATCGAAAAAGGCAAGGGGTTGGGTACTGTATTTATTCGCGCTATATTAGATCATATATTTGAGCGTTATGATGCTCAAAAAATATGGCTTGATGTCTATGAAGAAAACAAACGGGCACAGCACCTTTATAGAAAAGTTGGTTTTGAAATCAGTGGTGAGACCAGAGAACAAATATCACCTGAGTTTGGTAAACTGATAGTTATGGAATTGCATAGAGATTACTATCAAGAGCGGCAAGGGTGAACATTAGATATAAGGGTGAGCATAAGATATATAGTATATTAGTCTCTGTGATAAGGGTGTCCGGCAAGGATTGACCAGGCGCGGTATATTTGCTCACCGATCATAGCGCGTACCATCATATGCGGCCATGTGAGCGCGCCGAAAGCAAGTTTGAGGTCAGCACGCTCAAGAACAGCTTTATCCAGGCCGTCTGCGCCGCCAATCATAAAGACAATGGTATTAATGCCTGTCATTTGCCAGTCATCAATTTTGCTCGCAAGTTGACGTGATGAAAGCGCTTTACCGCGCTCATCAAGCACGACAAGGGCAGCGCCGTCAGGAATAGTTGCAAGCAAGCTCGCTGCCTCGCGGGCTTTACGCTCATCAGTGTTGGCGCTTTGTTTCTTTATGTCGATTTCTTTAACGGTTGTTTTCCACGGCAAGCGCTTGATATAGGCATCAAGCAAATCTTGCTCTGGTCCGCGTTGCATACGGCCAACAGCCACAATAATGATATTCACATCTGAGTTACGCCCATACGTTTAGGGCGCACCTTCCTGGTTACGCTTTAACCTTACCGCCTTAATTGACGGTTTCAGGTTCTTCGATATCCGTGGTCCATAATTTATCCAGATTATAGAAGTTACGAACTTCTGGTCTGAAAATATGAACGATTACATCTCCAGCATCAATCAATACCCAGTCAGCTTGTTCAAGGCCTTGAACAGATGCTCCCTTGAAACCAGTTTCCTTGATACCTTTAAGAACGTAATCAGCAAGAGCGGCTACTTGGCGCTGAGAGCGGCCATTGGCGATAACCATATGGTCTGCGATAGCTGATTTTCCAGAGAGGTCGATGGATACGATGTCTTCGGCCTTATTATCATCAAGGTTTTTGACAACTGATTCGAGAAGGTCCTGAGGCATAACAGCCGATACAGGGTCAGTGACGCTTTGCGTCTCCGATGAAATTTGCAACTAGGTCTCCTTTACGTTTTGTTGCTATCCGCCATTTTCAGCTTTTTAAGTGCTTTTCTGGCGCGTATTTCCGTAGCATTCGCAGGATGGCGTGGAATTGTTACAAATGTCCATGCGGGCCTGCCGGAATTGAAAATTTTTTCTGGTGTGACCTGATTTTTATCATATCGCAAGCAAAAATTGCTCTTCAATCCTGCCCAACCATACCCTGGACGATCAAAAATCGCAATGGGAATAGCTCTTGCTATGTCCTGCCAGCGCATCCAAGTGTGAAATGTTGCTAAATTGTCAGCCCCCATAATCCAGGCAAATTCTGTTTTAGGCATGCCTCTTTGTAGATGGTTGATTGTATCAACGCTAAATCGGGTGCCGAGTTTCTTCTCAATATTTGTAACTTGCATGTGTCCGTTTGCATGGGTGGTTTTGCGTGCTCGCTTCATGCGTTTTTTTAAGGATGCCATATGCATCCCGTCTTTTTGAGGATTGCCTGGGCTGATTAAAAACCAAAGCTCATCGATTGGCAGTCGTTTCAGGGCATGTTCGGCTACATGCATGTGGCCATCGTGAAAGGGGTTGAAGCTACCGCCGTATAAGCCGATCTTTTGTCCAGCGTATTTTGCGGCTATTCGCTGGGTAATCGGCGTTTTCATGGCCGGGTTTGCCCTGAGCCACGCACTTGATATTTAAAGCTGGTCAGTTGCTCAAGACCGACAGGGCCGCGTGCATGAATACGGCCAGTGGCAATACCAATTTCAGCGCCCATGCCAAACTCGCCGCCATCGGCAAATTGTGTGGAAGCATTATGCATAACGATAGCGCTATCGACTTCACGAAGGAAGCGATCAGCGATGACCTTATCCTCTGTGATAATAGTTTCAGTATGGCCCGATGAATATTTGGCGATATGGTCAATCGCTCCTTGAACACCGCCTACTGTTTTAATGGATAAAACAGGTGCTAAATATTCAGTATGCCAATCGTTTTCACTGGCAGGAATAATGCGGTTATCCATGCCTGAGATTGTTTTATCGCCTCGTAGCTCACAACCTGCGTCCAATAGAGCATCAAGTGTATCACCGATAAAATTGAGGGCGTTATTATCCACAAGTAACGTTTCCGCAGAGCCGCAAATACCCGTGCGGCGCATTTTTGCATTTAAGGTTACTTCTCTGGCTTTTAGAGGATCGGCCAATTCGTCAATATAAACATGGCATATGCCCTCTAAGTGCGCAAAAACGGGAACACGGCTTTCATTTTGAACGCGTTCAACGAGCGAACGCCCCCCGCGCGGTACGATAATATCAATAACCCCGCTCATCCGCAGCATTTCACCAACCGCTTCGCGGTCACGGGTTGGGACTAGTTGAACGGCGTTTTCATCCAAGCCAGCTTTCAAGAGGCCATGCTGTAGCGCGGTGTGTATTGCTTTGCTTGAATGGAGGCTGTCACTACCGCCCCGTAGAATTGCTGCATTGCCTGACTTTAGGCATAAGGCACCTGCGTCCGCCGTAACATTGGGGCGGCTTTCATAGATAATCCCGATAACACCAAGTGGGACGCGAATACGGGATATTTTTAAGCCGTTAGGTCTATCCCATTCGGTAATAATTTCACCAACAGGATCATCAAGTTTACTGATTGAATGCAGTCCATCGGCAATTCCATGAACTCTATCCGCGTCGAGTTTTAACCGATCGAGCATGGCATCGCTCAGGCCTTTTTCCTGACCGGAAGCCATATCTTTGGCGTTTGCGGCAAGAACTGTATCGATGTTGTTGCGTAAATATTCTTCTGTAAATCTGAGGGCCGTATTTTTCTGATCCGTTGTCGCGAGGGCAAGCGAACGGGTCGCAGTATGAGCCTTATTGCCGATTTCAGTCATTAGTTCGGTAATGTTATTTTTATCCTGCACAGCTCGTATCTCTTAGTCTAAAATCAGGTCATCTCGGTGAATAAGGGCAGAGCGGCCAGCGTATCCAAGAATATCAACGATGTCTCTTAATTTCTTACCCTTGATACTCTCGATTTCAGTGGCATCGTAGCTCACAAGCCCTTGGCCCAGAATAGTGCCTTTAGCATTAATAATGCTGACCAAATCACCACGATTAAAGTTGCCCTTAATGGCTGTAATACCCGCAGGTAGAATACTGGCACCGCTTTTGATGGCTTCAATGGCACCTTGATCAAGTGTGATAGTGCCTTTTGCCGCTGTCAGGCTACGTATCCATTGTTTGCGCGCATCAAGCGGTTTTTGTGTGGTTTGGAAAAGTGTATGTCGTTCACCGCTCATCACTCTTGATATGGGCGCAGATTTATGGCCATTTGCAATAATCATTGAGCATCCAGAGGCAAGCGCAATCTGTGCTGCTGCTATCTTCGTTGCCATGCCACCAGTGCCAAAGGCGCTTTTGGTCGGGCCTGCCATTTGGATAATGTCGTCACTAATTTCAGTAACGGTTGGCAGGAACTTTGCTGAAGGGTCTTTGTTCGGGTCAGCGTTGTATAGGCCGTCGATATCTGAGAGCAGGATTAGCATATCAGCGCCCGCCAGCTGCGCCACGCGCGCTGCTAATCGGTCATTATCACCGAATTTAATTTCTGATGTGGCGACGGTATCATTTTCGTTAATGATCGGAACGATATTGTTCGAGAGCAATGCTTCCAATGTACCTCGGGCATTCAAATGTCTCGGGCGATCTTCAAGATCATTTAGTGTAAGAAGAAGTTGTGCGACGGTATGGCCGTCTTTGCTTAAGCATTCCTCAAAGGCCCGCGCGAGCTTTATTTGCCCGATTGCGGCTGATGCCTGTGCATCATCAAGTTTCTGTGGCTTGTCTGTTAGGCCAAGTGATGTTTTACCAAGTGCGATAGCACCGCTTGAGACCACAATAACGCTTTTGCCGTTCTTTGTAAGTTTGGTGATGTCATCGCTGACCGAGCGCAGCCAGTTGCTGCGAAGGTTGCCGTCCGCATCAACAAGAAGCGCAGAGCCAATTTTGATAATGACCCTTTTAGCGTTTGCTAAACTGGATATGTCTGAGGCATCTTCCATTCATATGCCTCAAGAAAGCGGTGACCATTCGTTTGAAGGTATTTCATCGTCGTCAAAGTCGCCAGAAAGCTTTTGCTCTAAGGCCTTTGCTTCACGGGCTAAACGCTCAGTTTCTTTAGCGCGTTCGCCGTTGATAACCTTCCAAAGCGCGCCAAGCACCTCTGGCACGCCGCCGCCTGTTGCCCCCGATAATGTTAGAACAGTTGCGCCTGATGCTTCTTCCAGCAAGGCTTTCTTTTCTGCAATTTCTTCGTCCAGCAGGGCATCACATTTATTAAGGCCAATAATGATTGGCTTGCCGACCAAGTCGCCGCCGTATTCATTGACTTCGTTCGTAATAGTTTCATAGGCGTCAACGACGTCTTCCTGTGTGCCATCAACCAGATGCAAGAGTATACCGCAGCGCTCTACATGACCAAGGAAACGATGGCCAAGGCCTACGCCTTCGCTCGCCCCTTCAATAAGACCCGGGATATCAGCCATGACGAATTCATTGCTTTCAAAGCCAACAACACCAAGCTGTGGGCGGATCGTTGTAAAAGGATAGTCTGCAATTTTGGGCCTTGCGCGTGATACAGCACTCAGGAATGTTGACTTTCCAGCGTTCGGGAGGCCAAGCAAGCCAGCGTCTGCAATCAGCTTGAGACGTAGGACAACCCACATCTCATCACCTTCGCCGCCCGGTGTTGCACGCCTTGGTGCTCGGTTCGTTGATGACTTGAAATGGGTGTTGCCGAGGCCGCCATGCCCACCTTCGATCAAGGTAACACGGTCCCCTTCTTTTGCGAGGTCAGCGACAATGAATTCCTGATCACCGTCATAAATCTGGGTGCCAACAGGTACTTTCAGGATCATATCCTGACCGGCGGCACCTGTCATGTTCTTGCCCATGCCGTGTTGGCCTTTTTGAGCTTTATAATGGCGCTTGTATCGGTAATCGACAAGTGTATTAAGGCCTGTGACTGCCTCAAAGACTATATCGCCGCCTTTGCCGCCGTCGCCGCCATTTGGGCCACCGAATTCGACATATTTTTCACGCCGAAAGGAAACGATCCCATTACCACCGGGGCCGCTTTTTAAAAATATTCTTGTTTGATCTACGAATTTCATGGCGCGCTTGTATCAGATTGACGTCAAAGGGGAAAGGGGAATAACGCTTGATTTAGGTGAATATAGGCAGGTTTATCAGGGGCACACACCCCTGATAAACATTGTTTTCATTATGCTGCGCGAATTGTTGACAGGAATAGGTCAACTTGTTGCTTGAGAGTGTCTGAATTCCCAGACAATTCCCCTGCTGCTTGAAGTACGCTATGTGCCGCCGCATCAGTTTCTTGTGCTACAGTATTAACACTTGTAACACTTGTGACGACTTCCTGCGTTCCGCTTGCTGCTTCTGCTGCGCTTCGGCTGATCTCATTAGTTGCAGAAGACTGTTCATCAACGGTGGTTGAGAGAGCTAGCGCAATTTCATTGATTTCTTCAACAGTGCTACTGACTGATCCAACTGCTTTAACAGCTCCGTTCGTAATCGACTGCATGTTGGCTATTTGGGCTTCAATTTCACTTGTTGCCCCCGCGGTTTGATTGGCAAGGCTTTTCACTTCACTTGCAACAACCGCAAAACCTTTTCCGGCGTCACCCGCCCGTGCGGCTTCAATGGTTGCGTTAAGTGCCAAAAGATTTGTTTGCTCGGCAATATCGTTAATAAGTCCAACAATTTCGCCAATTTTATCGGCTGCCTCAGAAAGTTGTGAAACCTGATTCTGTGCTTCAGACGCTGTGCTAACAGCATTTGTTGCAATAGTTGTGGCTGTTGTGACCTGCTGTTGTACTTCATTGATAGATGCGGACATTTCCTCTGCGGCGGCTGCAACAGTTTGAACATTGGCTCCGGCTAGTTCACAGGCGCTTGAGGCTGTGCTTGCTTCTGTTTGTGTATTGGATGCAGCAGATGTCATTTGACTAGCGGTAGAATTTAATTGTGTTGCAGCGCTTGCGACATCCTGAAGAACACCAACAACACTGTTTTCAAATGTATCTGCTAACTTCATTTGGCTTTCTACGCGCTCACGCTCGGCAAGGGCTTTCATTTCCTCAACTTCAGCCTGACGTTGTTTTTCTTCCTCTGCTTCAGCTTCCACGCGGTCAGCGTCTGCAATTTCCTGGCGGAATCGATCTGCAAATGAGTTGATTTCTACAATCTTTGCCTCTCTTGCTTTGTCTTTGAAATTCTGGACTGAAGCAGCGATTTCGCCGATTTCACTACTGAAATTACTGTATGGAACATTAGTATCCAAATCACCGTCAGCAAGCATGCCCATTGAGCCACGCAGGTTATTGAGAGGTGTTGTAATACTGCGGTAAACCATGAAACTAAGAGCAATTATAAGGATTGTAATGATGATGATGCTTATCAACAAAGCCGTGAATGCAGTGTTTGCACTAGATGAATTTGAGGCAACACTTTGAACAATTTGTTGATTTAAATAATCTTCGACGTTTTTAAGAAGGTTAATTTTTTTAGTGATTTCACCGAACCAATAAGCGCTTTCATACTCGCCGCCTGAAACATCGCCGCCTTCAGCCGCAAGCGCGTACTCACGCATTTTCTGTACGTTATCAACCGCAGAACCGCGCACTGTGTTCTTATAATAGTCTCGAGCTTCTTTAGTTGCGAATATTTCAAAGGTGTCAAGGAAACTACGTTGTTCGGCAATTAGCTCGATGAAGCGCTGACGCCCTGCGCCAACAAATTTGCCGCTGCTGTAACCACCGTTACCAAAGGCACGTTCCTGACCTGCACGTTCTTTTGCTTGCAAAAGACCGATATAAGCTGAAATACGTTTGGTTGTTGCAACATCGTCGGATAGCACAGCCATATTTTCAATTAGATCCAGCAATTTTGCGATTGTTGGTGTATAATACGATGCCATTTGAGGAACACTACGAACCAAATCATTTACCTCTCCGCGTACCTTGGATAGGGTATTTAGTTCTTGCTGGGCCATGTCGGCAATACTAGAGAATTCCTCGCCATATTCTTTAAAGTCAAAACTCTGGCTTGCCTTTTTAAAAGCGTTAAAGGCTTTGTCGCTCTCGCTTTTTTGAGTGTTCAGAGCGGTATTTTGTGCACTTCCGCCTTGTGAGGCAATGTAGCCGGCTGATCTGCCACGTTCTTTTTGTAGCTCATGAACCAGACCTGTTACAAAAGGCGCGTACTGCGCAAGCCTGTTTAGTTTTGATGAATTATTAGCGATAGTATTTGTATCAGATATACTTACTACCGCAAATCCGAGTGCTATTAATAATGGAATAAGAGATAAGGCAAGTATGCGCAGGCCTAATCCAAATCGATTAAAAAATTCTAACATGTTTGCACATTCCCAGTAACAATTAAGCCGACCCCACGTCAGTTGTAGCTAAAACTGATTTTTATTTGTATGAGCTTCTTATAGACTGGATCTGCTTACTAAATTCTTAACTGGGTGATCATTAGTTTAGGATAATAAAAAAGGGATGCTGAGAGCATCCCTTTTTCAACATATTAGATATTTGTTTTGTTTATGCTTCAGCGCCGTAAACAGAAACAAACGCACGGCCATTTTTACCCTTTGAGAACTTAACTTGTCCTTCAACAAGAGCGAAAAGTGTATGGTCTTTGCCCATTCCTACGTTTTCACCAGCGTACCATTTAGTACCACGCTGACGAACGAGAATGTTACCAGCAAGAACATTTTCACCGCCAAATTTCTTTACACCCAAACGGCGACCAATACTGTCGCGACCGTTACGGGAACTACCACCAGCTTTTTTATGAGCCATTTTAGTATCTCCTTATTCTTCGGGCCGCTTATTCAGCCGCTGCTTCTTCGGTTTTTTTCTTTGCAGGAGCTTTCTTAGCTGCTGCACCAGCAATTTTAGTCACGCGGAGAACTGTAATCTCCTGGCGATGACCTTTTTTGCGGCGATAGTTATGACGACGTTTTTTCTTGAAAACGACAATTTTCTTGTCTTTGCGCTGATCAAGAACTTCTGCTGTTACTTTGGCACCTTTAACAACAGGTTCGCCAACTGTAACTGCTTTTTCATCACCAACCATCAGAACTTCGTCTAAGGTTACGTTTTTGCCGACTTCGCCGTCGAGTTTTTCAACTCTAACAACGTCGCCTTCTTGGACACGGTATTGCTTACCGCCTGTCTTTACGACTGCAAACATGGTTTTAACCTTTTCATTTCTTACCGCAGTAAACCGGGCGGGTCTGAACCCTGTGAATAGTCCGCACTTTGGGCGGTTTCCGCTGGTTGTTTTAAAATATAATAACCAATCGAGAGAATCGCTCTTTCGATCAATCGGCGCAATATACGGATTTAGGGCGAAGAGTCAATGTTATCGCTCTTATTCTTTTGAGAGGTTCCGCATGAGTGAGTGTATGAATGTATTCTCTAAGTGTCTTTCTTATGTGCGATATTGGCAATGATTGCCATAATAACTGTAAACCCCAGCAAGAATAGAGTGTGCAAGAGTAAATTATCGCTCGAATTAAAGTTAAACACACTTAAGGATAATTGCGCTGCATGAAATGTTGGCAGCCCCCATGCAAGCGTTTGTAGGCTATCTGGAAAGACGTTTAGCGGCATTAATAAGCCACCAAATACAGACATTGCCATGAAGACGATGTTAACAATAGCGGGGGCAGCTTGCGGTGACACTGAAAAACCAATAGCCATACCAAGCAGGCCAAAGGGCACTGCGCACAAAAGTTCTATGAGGGCCATCGACAACCAAGCCTGTATGCTGATCGTCAATCCACCAATAAAAATAGCCACTGTAGTTAAGAGACTAATTACAATGAAGCCGAATAAAGATGCCATAAACAGTTTGGCGATTAAATAAACGCTGAGCGGCATCGGGGATATCTTTTTCAGGTCAAGCCAGCCGCTATGGCGCTCTGTTGCGACATAAACACCAAAACCGAATATGGCTGGGCCAATGGCACCGAACATGCCGAATGTCGCAAGCAGGTATAGAACACGGTTCTGGCCGTCATCACCCGCAAGCATAACGCCGAAAATAAGATAGAATATTAATGGCATTGCGATCGTCGGTACGGAAAATTGAGGGGTTCTTAGTGCCTTTAAGAATTCCATTTTACACTCAAGCAAGTAAGGATTGGCAGGCTTGAAAGTTTTGGTATCTGTTGTGGCTGTCATGTGAGTACCTTTCCTGCGCCTAGTTTTTTGTTGTTGGGGCTAGAACGTTTGAGAGAGCATCTTCAAGCGTACTTGCATATACACTAAGGTCAGTAAGGTTTGGGTCTGCACGCAGCAGTTCAGCTAAAACCTGGTTTTCCTGCTGCGTTGCAATGGTCGTTAACCGCCCTGATTTTGTTATCGCTTCAACGCCTGGGATCGCCTTTAACTTGATATCGTCAAGGTTTGTTGCACAGGTTATGTTTTTGTGTTGCGCGCGTTTTTTAATATTGCTGGTCATATCGTCAGCAATAATTTCTCCGCTTTTCAAGATAATGAGCCGATCAGACAAGGCTTCGATTTCATCGAGATAATGTGATGTTAGAATAATAGTAGTACCTGATTTTTTTAAATCCGAAAGTATCTGCCAAAATTCCCGGCGGACATTCATATCCAGCCCTACGGTCGGCTCATCAAGGAAAAGAATTTCCGGTTGACCGCACAGAGCAATAGCAAATTGAACACGTCGTTGTTGACCGCCAGACAATGCTTGATATTTACGGTCTAAAATATCATCAAGCTGTGTAAGCTTGATAAGGTTTGCTAAATCGTATGGCCTTTCATAATAGCTTGCGAAAAGCTGAATAAGTTCATGTACTTTTAAGACGGGTGGTAACTCTGTGCTTTGTAGCATGGCGCCAATTTTTTGCCGTACTGGTTTTGTGCCTGGGGTATGACCAAGAATTGTTGCAAAGCCGCTTGACGGCGTCATTAATCCCATCAACATAGCAAGAGTTGTTGTTTTGCCAGCGCCGTTTTCACCGATAAGGGCAATGAATTCACCTTTATTGACGGTAAGATCAATTCCTTTGACAGCATTGACCTGCCCATAGCTCTTTTGCAGACCTTTAAGGGATATCGCTGGTGTGTTCATGATTTTATCTTTCAAATAACTTTGAAATACAAACTTAAATGCTACATATCGAGGGCATTGGCACCTCTTAAGTTTAGACAGTTTTTGGGTGAACCCTCTCCAGAGTGCCGAACGTAGTCGACATAAGATGCTTCAATTATCGCTTGCTAAGCGTGTCGGTTTTAAAATCCCTAAGACACGAATATCTAACTCACCATCGGCTATAAAAGAGTTTCTTACTGATAAAGATAACGGCGGTTACATATACAAACCTTTCTATTCTGCCTATTGGGAATTAGAGAGTGGGGGAGCTGCAAGATTACCAACGACAGATATTGAATTAAATCAGTTACCCAGCGATGACGTTTTAAGATTAACACCGGGTATTTTTCAGGAGAAAGTTGATAAAGCCTATGAAGTCAGGGTGACTATCATGGGGCGAAGTTGTGTGGCAGTTAGGATTAATTCACAGGAATATGATGAAGCAAAAACCGATTGGCGCCAAGCTGATTTAGTTGATTTGAATTTGGAACGTATCGATTTACCGGAAGGGGTTTTCCGTGCCTGTATCCAAGTGATGCGTTCTGTAGGAATTGTTTTTGGGTGCTTTGATTTTATTGTAACGCCGGATGGTTCGTACGTTTTTCTTGAGGTTAATGAAGCTGGCCAATTTTTATGGATTGAACATGTATTAACAGATGTGCCGTTGTTAGATATGATGTGTCAGTTTCTTCTAACGGCATCGCCAGATTTTACATATAAAAATCGTGGCAATGCAGTCAGTTACAATGACATCATTTACTCACAACAGTATAAAGATTTATCACGTGAGGAAGAAACGCAACATATTAAAGTTGCGTCGATCCATACTGATATTTTATAACATGCGGTATAGTAATTACTATTTTAATAAGCGTGCACGCGCAGCATCATATTGCGTAGCGAGGTCGTTAATGAACTCTGCGGCAGTTTGAATTTTATCGATGGCACCAATGCCCTGACCACAGCCCCAGATGTCTTTCCATGCTTTGGCGTCGCTGTTGCCGCCAGAACCGAAATTCATTGCAGACGGATCACTTTCAGGTAGGTCATTTGGGTCCATACCTGCGGCCTCAATCGACGGCTTGAGATAGTTACCGTGGATGCCTGTGAAGAGGTTACTATAGACGATATCATCGGCTTTACTGTCGACGATCATTTGCTTATAGCGTTCATCGGCATTTGCTTCTTTTGTTGCGATAAAGGCAGAGCCAATATAGCCCATATCAGCCCCCATTGCCTCTGCTGCCAGAACCGCATCACCTGACGCCATGGAGCCGGAAAGCGCAAGCGGCCCGTCGAACCATTCACGAATTTCTTGAACAAGCGCGAAAGGCGATAGCGTGCCGGCATGCCCGCCTGCGCCTGCAGCGACAGCGATCAGGCCATCAGCGCCTTTTTCAATGGCTTTTTTCGCAAAGCGGTTATTGATAATATCATGGAGAACAACACCGCCGTATGAATGAATTGCATCATTCACTTCCTTAACAGCACCGAGTGAGGTGATCACGACAGGCACTTTGTATTTTACGCACATTTCAACATCATGCATCAAACGGTCATTTGATTTGTGGACAATCTGATTAACGGCAAAAGGCGCAGAAGGGTTGTCTGGGTTTGCTTCATCGTAAGCTGCGAGTTCTTCAGTTATACGTTTCAGCCACTCTTCAAGTACAGGCCCTGGTCGTGCATTAAGCGCCGGGAACGAGCCGATAATACCTGCCTTACATTGTTCGATCACCAAGTCAGGGTTGGAAATAATGAATAACGGTGAACCAATTACTGGAATACGAAGTTTGCCCTCTAGTGACTTTGGTAATGTCATGAACAATATCCTTGTATTATAATCTAAATTTGATGGGTATCATTAAAATTTGATTGCAGGCTACTCATATTTCCCTAATGTGACAACAGGAAAGCACATAAATATTTGTTATCATCTATTTCCCGAGAAATAAAACTGCATTTTGCCTTTATAGTAAGCTTTCGTTTTGGTCATAACTATACTATTGGCGAATGAAATAGACCTTGTCAATTAGGCTGTTTTGCACTTGGTACATTGCGATAATTTCAACTTTGCCAGTAGGAAGACCGTGCAATGTTTCACGGTCGATTGCAAAATCTGCAAGGTCTGTTTTGGTATGCACGACACATTTTAAATCGGGATTGGCAAAACGGTCAGCATATAGTGTGCGAATTGCCTTCATTCCCTTTGCCACAACAGTATTTGAGGGTAAGTCAATCAGTTCTGCCTTTTCATGAAATAAGGCACAGAAAGCGTTAAGGTCATGATTATTGTATGCTGTTAATTGTTCGTCTGCGATTTCACGGGGTGACTTTGTCATGATTATCTTCTTTCGTGTTTGCTTGATGTGACTAAATTAATTTAACGCATCTTACAAACCATGAGATGTAAGAATTTTGTTATATTCACGCAAAAGCCATTGTGAAATTGATTTATATGACTAATCTGGCAAAAGTGATGAGGGTTATCGGCTTTGGGATGTGATGCCGATGTTAAATAATAGAGGTTCATTGAATGATTAAAGGGTTGGTTGTAGCTGGTTCTGTTCTGGTGTTTTCCGTATCGGCATTGACGCAGAGTGTTCAGCAGACAAAGGGTGATTTTCAGGATAAGTTTCGGCAATTAGATGAAGTCCTGCCGACACCTAATACATATCGTAATGCTGCGGGTGAACCGGGCCATCAATATTGGCAGCAGAAAGTTGACTATAAAATCAAGGTGTCGTTGGATGAAGCAACACGCCGAATTACCGCCCATGAAGACGTAACCTATACCAATAACTCACCCGACACATTGAAGTATCTATGGTTACAACTGGATCAGAATCGTTTTCGAAGCGATTCGATGGCGGAAACAACAACAGCCTTCGCAGGTATTGGCCGCCGTGGTCCTGTCACACGCGCTGGGAATGGTTCGAAGCCGGCGCAGCTCAGTCTTGATGAACTTCGTCGCCAACAGTTTATGGCAGATCATGAACTTGGTTACACGATCACAAACATTAAAAATGCTCGCGGTAATGATCTCAATTTCATCGTAACTGGCACTCAGATGCGGATTGATTTAGCGACTCCGTTAAAGCCCGGTGCAAGCACAGAGTTCAGCCTAGATTTCGCGTTTAATATTGTTGAAGAGAACGCGGTGGCTGCACGCTCCGGATATGAGCATTTTCCTGATGATGCGCGTGAAGGCGGCAATGATATTTTCCTTCTTGCACAGTGGTTCCCACGCCTTTCAGCTTATACAGATTATGAGGCATGGACGGGTAAAGAGTTTTTGGGGCGCGGTGAATTTACGCTAGAATTTGGTAATTATGATGTAGAGATCACAGTCCCATCTGACCATATCGTTTCCTCCACTGGTGTTTTGGATAATCCCAATGCTGTTTTAACAGCAGAGCAGCGTAAGCGTTTGAAGGACGCAGAAACAGCGAAACACCCTGTTTTCATTGTGACCGAAGAGGAAGCGCTTGAGAACGAGAAAGAAGGAACCAACGACACGAAAACATGGCGCTTCAAAGCGGAAAAGGTTCGTGATTTTGCCTGGGCTTCTTCACGCAAATTTATCTGGGACGCCAAGGGTTATAAGCAGGGTGGTAATATCCAGCCGTTTGTGATGGCTATGTCTTTCTATCCGAAGGAGGGCGGTGAGCTTTGGTCTAAATACTCTACTGAGGCCATCGTTCACACAATGGAAGTATATTCCCGTTTCTCATTTGACTATCCCTATCCAACATCGCAGTCGGTGAACGGCCCGGTGGGGGGGATGGAATATCCGATGATTACCTTCAATGGCCCGCGCACAAAGCTTCAAAAAGATGGAAGTCGCACGTATTCGCTCGCGGAAAAACGTTTCTTGCTTGGTGTTGTGATCCACGAAGTTGGCCATAATTATTTCCCGATGATCGTAAACTCTGACGAGCGCCAGTGGACATGGATGGATGAGGGCTTGAACAGCTTCCTCGACGGTGTTGCTGGCCGTGAGTGGGATCCAAATATTCCGTGGGGTGTAGAACCTGCTGATGTGGTTGGATATATGAAATCCAATACACAAGTACCGATCATGACCCAGTCTGATAGCATCCTTCGTATTGGCCCGAACGCTTACACCAAGCCTGCGGTGGCGCTTAATATTCTGCGTGAAACCATTTTGGGCCGTGAGCTTTTTGACTTTGCCTTCCGTGAGTATTCACAGCGCTGGATGTTCAAACGCCCGACGCCTTCTGATTTCTTCCGTACGATGGAAGAAGCCTCTGGTGTTGACCTCGATTGGTTTTGGCGGGGGTGGTTCTATTCAACGGATCATGTTGATATCTCGCTCGATAAAGTGTCGAAACTCCGTATCGATACCAAAGACCCGGATATCGATTACCCACGCCGCCGTGCTGAATTTAATGACAAACCAGCATCCCTGTTTGTTGAGCGCAATAAGGCAGAAGGTAAGAAACTATGGGTGGATTTGAACTCTGATGTCCGTGATTTCTACGACGAAAATGATCAGTTCACTGTCACAAATAAAGAGCGCAACAAATATCAGAGCTTTCTCAAAGGCCTTGATAAGGAGTGGGAACGCGAGGTATTTGACCGCGCTGTTCGTGAAGATAAGAACTATTATGTTCTTGAGTTCTCGAACAAAGGTGGCCTTGTGATGCCAATTATCCTTAATTTAACATTTGCTGATGGTTCAACCGAGAAGCAATATATCCCGGCTGAGATTTGGCGCCGTACGCCGAAAGCAGTAAAGAAACTGCTTGTGCTTGATAAAGACAAAGAGCTTGTAAGCGTTCTTGTTGATCCGGATTGGGAAACCGCAGATACGGATATTGAAAATAACCATTATCCACGTCGTATTGTTCCAAGCCGTGTCGAGGCCTTTAAATCCAAAGGCGGTTCTGCGTTGGTTAGTCGTGATATTATGCATGATGCAACAACAAAGCTCAAAACCGATGATGATAAGAAGGAAGATTAATTGATAAGGGCTTTTCTTATCAGTTTATTCATAATAGCAGGCGCCGTTTGGGCGCCTGTTTCACTCAACGCGCATGAGCTTAAGACTGCGCTTTCAACAGTGCTGTTCAACGAACGGACTGGTAATATAGAGATTGTTCACCGATTTAATATTCATGACGCAGAGCATGCTGTTCGTGAGGTATTTGGCAGGAACGCCGATATCATTGGCTCTCAAGATACACAAGATACGTTCGCCAATTATGTTGTGGAGCGATTTGCCTTATTAAAAGAAGATGGTACGCCCATATCGCTTGAATATCTCGGCTTTGAAGTCGAAGGGAAGTTTTTCTGGGTTTATCAGGAAGCGCCTGCTTTTGAGGCAAACCAATTGATACTGAGCCATAATGCCTTGCGGGAAATATGGCCCGATCAGATCAATATAGTTAATATTGAAGGTTTTGGAGATATTCAGACCCTTACGTTTTCAGGAAGTACTGAATATCTTTCTGTAGAGTTTTACAAACCTCAATAGTCAATATCACTTATAATAAGCCTTTATCTTTGAATGCTTGTGCCGCAGCTTTGATAGCACTTGCTTCAATAAAGCCTTGATTGTTGCGTTTTGTAAACGCGCTGGCACCAAAACACATCACATTATCAAGGCTGAGGTAGTTTTCTGCATTGTCGGCACTCAGGCCTCCTGTTGGGCAGAAGACCAGTTCGGGCAAAACAGCACCAAGGCTTTTCAAAAAAGGAGTACCGCCTGATTGTTCGGCTGGAAAAAACTTTAGAGTATCAAAGCCATAATCTCTGGCGCTCATAGCTTCGGAGATAGTTGCAATACCGGGTAAAAACGGTAGCCCACTTTTTTGAACCGCAGCGGCGAGAGTGTTGGTTAGGCCCGGGCTAACACCAAAATCAGCACCAGCGTCAATGACCGCTTGAAGTTGCTCTGCTTTGGTAATTGTGCCCATACCAATCGTAGCGCGGTCACCAAGCTCGGCTTTTACAGCTTTCAGAGCATCGAGGGCGCTTGGGTGCCGCATCGTGAGTTCTAAAACATGTAATCCTTCATCGATTAACTGTGCACAAATGTCTACGGCTTCCTCTGCGCTTTGAAACGCAAGAACAGGGATGGCTTTGGTGCCAGTTAACATGGTTCTAATATTGGAATTTGTCATATTGCTTGATTTTCCTTAATCAAAGTCAAAAACAGAGGCGCCTTCACTTGCGCGGCCAACCAACTGCTGGAACGGTGTGAACATATTCCGCCCTACCGTTAGGGAGCGTGAAGGGGTAGCAGGTATGCTTCGCGCTTCTAATTCTGTTTCATCTATTAGGACTTCGAGGTTGCCAGTTTGGGCATCTAGTCGCATCATATCGCCTGTTTTAATCCGGCCGATATTCCCGCCGTCTAGGGCTTCTGGGGTAATATGGATTGCGGCTGGCACTTTGCCTGATGCACCAGACATTCTGCCATCGGTTACCAAGGCAACTCTGAAGCCGCGATCTTGTAATACACCCAGCGAAGGCGTTAGCTTATGAAGTTCAGGCATGCCGTTAGCTTTGGGGCCTTGAAAGCGGATGACTGCGATAAAGTCTTTATCTAACTCGCCGTTTTGAAACGCTGTTAACATGTCATCCTGATCATCAAACACAACTGCGGGTGCCTCAATAACACGGTGTTGAGGTTTAACGGCGGATGTTTTCAAAACGCCTTCGCCAATATTGCCGCGCATTAATGCAAGACCACCTGTTGGCTGAAAAGGATCTGTAACCGGCCGAACAATCATTGGGTCACCGGGCTCTGTAGGCACGTCTTCCCACATAATGGCATTATTTTTAAGAACAGGGTTCGCAACAGCGTCGCTAAGTGACATACCACCGCGCACGCATGGTATGTCGCCGTGTAATCGGCCTTCATCCAGAAGGCGGCGCATTACAAAGCTGGTGCCTCCCGCGTTATGAAAGGCATTAATATCAGCAGTGCCATTTGGGTACACGCGGGAAATAAGAGGAACAACGGCTGAAAGTTCAGACATGTCTTTCCATGTAAGTTTAATGCCGGCAGCGCGGGCTATAGCAATTAGGTGGATGGTATGATTTGTCGATCCACCGGTTGCCAGCAGAGCTATTGCGGCGTTTACGATTGCTTTGGCATCTACATGGTCGGCCATTGCATGCCCGCTGTTTGCAAGCTCGATAGCGTATCTTGCTGCTTCCTCATTAATAGGTTTTCTAAGCGTGTCAGTCGGATTAATAAAACTTGAGCCAGGTAATTGCAGCCCCATCATTTCCAGCATCATCTGGTTTGAATTGGCTGTACCATAAAATGTGCAGGTGCCCGGGCTATGATAGGCTTTGCTTTCACTTTCGAGCAGGTCATCACGTGTTGCTTTGCCCTCAGCGTACAATTGGCGAACTTTTGCTTTCTCTGCATTCGAAATGCCTGTTGGCATGGGACCTGCCGGGACGAATACAAAGGGTAAGTGCCCAAACGAGAGCGCACCCATCAGTAATCCGGGAACGATTTTATCGCAGAGGCCAAACAAGATGCCTGCCTCGAACACATTGTGGGAAAGGGCTACACCGGTTGCCATTGCAATCACATCACGGCTGAAGAGCGATAGTTCCATACCGGCCTGACCTTGAGTGACGCCATCGCACATTGCAGGAACACCGCCTGCCATTTGTGCAACGGCCCCGGCGTCTTTAAGGGCGGCTTTAATTTCGTCCAGCATATGATGGTAAGGCTGGTGCGCTGATAGCATATCATTATAGGCACTGACGATAGCTACATTGATAGTTTTTTCATCATTAAGCTTTTGTTTTTCTGTATCACTGCAAGCAGCAATTGCGTGCGCGATATTCCCGCAGGACATGGATGGGCGTGCCGGGCCAGCACGGCGCATTTCGTTAATGCGTTCCATATACGCATTTCGTGATGCGAATGACCGCTCTAGGATTTTGTCAGTAACTTCAAGTATGCGAGGATGGGGCATAGTAGTTTCCATATTGTCTGGGGCTAGGGGGTCCAGAATACGTTTAAAGGGCGATCCATCGTATTGATGATACGGGCAATTGGAAGATGTGTATTTTTTTCCAAAGCATCAGCGAGTGTCTGGAATTTCTCTGTACCCGTGATCATTAATACACAGTCTTGCGCATGGTTTATTGCATTAAATGTCAATGATATGCGTTTGGTTTCATTGCCTGTGACATCACTTTTAACAGCATTGAGCGCTGCACAGATATTATTATTATCAGGCTTTAGTGCATGTTCTAAACCATCTGCATTCAGAAAAAGGGATGCGGTATGACCATCATTTCCCATGCCCAGTAAAACACTGGTAAAGGGTTGATGTATTTTTTGGTATTGAAGTTCAATGTCGGCTAGTGCTGTGTCATAGTCACTGTTTGTTACAAACATTCCGGTGATATGCGCAGATTTAGCTTTATCCCTCAGTAGGCTATTTTTGACAAAGCTCTCATTACTGCGCGGATGAGAGGTTGGGACCCAGCGTTCATCAACCAGAGCAATATTAACCTGCGGCCAGTCAAAATCAGTGTTTGAAAGTTTTTCGAAAAGGGGTTTGGGAGTTGAGCCACCAGACACAGCCCAGGAAGCAGTACCAAGCGCCTTTATATCATTAGTAAGGCTTTTGAGAACGCGGCTTGCAAGCGCGTCTACCATTGTTGTCATACTGTCAAAAGACTGAAAGTTGATTTTCGAATGCTTTATCATAACAGGTTTCTATGTATTTGAGGCATCATGATACCAATCCCGGCGGTCACGTTTCATAAGGTCATGGGCTTCGTATGGCCCCCATGTGCCAGACTGGTAAGGCTTTAGGCTGTTTGGATTAGATGCCCAATGGTCTGCGATACGGTCAATCCATTGCCACGCCAGATCAACTTCATCACGGTGGACAAACAGGCTCTGATCACCCCGTGCTGCGTCCAGCATCAGTCTAAGGTAAGGGCCGAGGCGTTTGCTGTCGCCTACACCTGAAACGTCAAGATTAAGTTCTACTTCACGAAGGGCGGCCCGGTCTTCTTTATCGTCTTTGATCATCATACGCATAGCCAGATGATCTTCGGGCTGGAGGCGGATAATAAAACGGTTTGGTTGCATGTTAGTGTTCCAGCGAGGGTCAGAGGCGTGTGGAACATTTTTGAATTGAATTACAATTTCTGCATAGCGTTCAGGTAACCGTTTACCAGTTCTCAGGTAAAACGGCACACCAGCCCAGCGCCAGTTTTCAATATGGGCCTTGATCGCAACAAAGCTATCTGTCTCGCTGTTATCTAAATCAAGGTCATCCAGGTAGCTTTTAACGGCTGTTCCTGCCATAGCGCCAGCTTTGTACTGACCGCGTACAACATTTTGATCGATTTCAGTTCCTTGAAGCGGCCGAAGCGACTTTAGAACTTTCAGTTTTTCTTCACGGATACCTTGTGCATCCAGCCGTGCTGGTGGTTCCATAGCAATAAAACACAAAAGTTGCAGGAGGTGGTTTTGAACCATGTCCTTAAGCGCGCCAGTGCCCTCATAAAACCCGCCACGACCTTCCACGCCTAAATCTTCGGCGATAGTGATTTGGATATGATCAATTGTCCGGTTGTTCCATAATTGCTCAAACAGGAGGTTCGAAAACCTTAGGGCAAGCAGGTTTTGCACTGCTTCTTTTCCAAGATAGTGATCGATTCTAAATGTTTGCTCTTCAGAGAAATATTGCGCAACATCATTGTTAATTTCTGCGGCGGTTTCGCGGTTATGCCCCAGAGGCTTCTCTAAAACGACACAAGCATTATCATTGTTGAGGCCGTATTGGCCTAGAAGAGCACATGTACTTGTGAAAAATGCAGGCGGAATCGCAAGGAAATGAACCAGAGGCCGATTTTGTTCTTTGAGTGAATTTTGAAGGAAGCTCCAGCCTTCGCCTTCATCCGATAATGATATTTGCACAATTTGAATATTATCAGCAAAAGATTTGAGTGTTTTCGTATCTACATTGCATGCAGGAGGAGTGGCATCAAAGACATCTTGAAGCCATTCATATACTGATTTGTCGAGCTCAGAGCGGGATGTCAGATAAATTTTACTGTCTTTGGTAACCCGGTTGGCTACAAAGCCACTATATAGGGCTGGCAGTAGTTTTTTTCGCGATAAATCGCCAAGACCGCCGAAAATTACTAGATCAAATGCCGACACTCTATGCTCCTTCTTGGGCGTTTGCAGCTTGGGGCATTTGAGTAGCACGCCAATCTGCTGCTGCGCCTATAAGCGCAGAATTTGTATCTGTCATAACATGAATAGGGATGTTCGTCAGGTACGAAGACATGATGCCTTTGGTGCCGAACCGACTTAAAAAATCACTGCTATCGATCAGATCATATAATTTGGGTACAATACCTCCGGCTATCCAGACGCCGCCTCGTCCCCCTTGGGTTAGAACAATATCGCTTGCAACACCGCCTAGAATGGAGAGAAAAAGTTGAACAGCGCGAACGCACGACGGGATATCAGCCACAGCAGCAGAAGCGCTGATTTCTTGCGGCGTTAGGCCTTTGGGGCCAGAACCTGCATAATCCACTAAAAAATCATGAATTCGGGCTAATCCACGGCCGGATAGAACAGATTCGATACAGATATGCTCGGTTGATTTTTTAAGGTGCGCCCACAAGTCTCTCTCCAGGTGTGTGGTTGGGGCAAATGATGCGTGGCCACCTTCTGTAGAGATAACTTTATAGGTTTCATCAACCTTGAATAACTGAGCAACACCAAAACCTGTGCCGGGCCCCATTATACTTAGTGGTGCATCTATAACAGGGGTGCCACTTTTAAGAACCTTGAACTCGGAAGGTTTCAGGAAGGGCACCGCTTGTGCTACAGCAGCAAAGTCATTCATGAAGCTTATGGCTTTTAAGCCTGTTGCCTGTTGCAATTCAGACGATGAGAAGTTCCAGCCAATGTTGGTGATTTGAGCCGTATCTTTGGTTGTTTGGCCAGCGATGGCTAAATGTGCACTTTGTATTGATGGATCAGATAAACGGTCAGTGAATGTTTTCATCATTTCTGCAAAGCTTGAAAAGTCGGCACAGGAATATGTCACATTCTCCAGCATGCTAAGATGATTGTTTGAAAGTTTGATAACCGCAAATCGACCATTGGTGCCACCAATATCTGCGGTAATAATTTTTATGCCTTTATCTGCGTGCAACATTTATTGTCTTTCATCCGCTTTCTTGAAATCTTAATAGATAAATTTGACAGCGCTGTCAAATTCTGAATTGCCCTATCATAGGTTGATTATATATTGGGCACCTTATTGGGTATTGGCCGGATTTGCACTGTTGCTTGTTTGTTGAGATTTATTTGCTAGTGTTCTATTGCTGTTTGTAGAAGATATGGGGTGCAAATATTATGGGCAAGGCCAAGATTAATGATGTTGCCAAATTGGCGGGCGTTTCCATCAAAACGGTTTCACGCGTTATTAACCGAGAGGCTAATGTTAGTAATAAAACCCGAGAACGTGTGCTTGAAGCAGTAGAGGCGCTCCAATATCAACCAAGCCAGTCAGCAAGGGAATTGGCAGGCAATCGTTCTTATATGGTAGGCGTGCTCTATGATCACCTCAGTCCTGGATATTTAATCAATGTCCAACAAGGTATTTTGCAAACATGCAAAGAGTTTCATTATGGTTTGATTTTAAACCCTATGAGTTATAAAAAAACCAACCTTGAAGATACTTTTGGCACATGGTTAAGACACTCTCGTGTTGACGGTGTGGTTTTAACGCCGCCATTTGGTTCTGATCAACGGATCATCGACGTACTGGAAGGTAATAATATACCAGCAGTAACAATATCCGAAAAGCCAGTTAGCCTTTTGCCTTCTGTGACTGTTGATGAAATCAGTGCAGCTCGTGAGCTTACCCGGCACCTTGTTCGTCATGGCCATACCCGAATAGCGTTTGTAAAAGGCGAAGGGGAACATCAATCAACCAAGCTGAGGTTGAATGGGTTTTATGAAGAAATGAAATCAAATGATTTAGCGGTTGACCCAAGTTTGATTGTCTCGGGTGATTTCAGTTATGAAGGTAGTCTGGGGGCGGTTATGTCGCTCTTTGATCATTCTGATCCTCCAAGCGCTATTTTTGCAGCGAATGATGATATGGCCGCTGCTGTTATAGCAGTTGCTCATCGGCGTGGTTTTCGAGTGCCTGATGAAATTGCTGTCGTTGGCTTTGATAACTCTCCGATTGCATGCCAAGTATGGCCAACAATCACTACTGTTGACCAGCCTGTACAGGCGATGGCAGCATTGGCATGTGAAAAGCTAATTGAATTGATCAAAAGCCCGGCAGGCGATGCCACTGAAAATGACGAGCATCGCCAAGTTGTGATGCCCTACACACTGCATGTGCGAGCATCATCTGATAAAGCAATGTTTGTGGCAGATCGTTAGCCAACCGCACCAATCTCGCTTGCGATCAAGCTGCTGATCTTTAAGATGAGTTCGTAGGCATGTTCAAGTTCATCAAAAATTTCTTTGTGTTCTTTAATATAGCCGCCAGTATTTGTTATGTCATAGCTGGCTTCTTCGCCATATTGTGCGTCGTCTTCACTATGCAGGTGAGCAGGGAAAATTTTCCTTAGTTCATCAACCGTATCAAAGATATTCAGGTGTAAGATCTGGTCGATCAAATCATGAAGTGAAATATCCTGCCTGGAAGAAAATCTCGGAACTTCCATACCTTTCATATAGACGAAATAAATCAGGCCAATCCGAACGATATGGAGCGCTAATATCGTTTGATTGAGGGGTGATTTTGTTGCATCAATATCAGGGGTTGCTTTCAACATATCCTCTAAAAGAAAGCTATCCCGTCTTAGTTTACGTAAAACTGCTCCCATTTCAGCGCCGTCGAATATCTCTTCTAGGAGGCTGGATAAGCGTAACATTTTGCTTCGTTTTTTCGACGGTTGCTCTTGTTCGCATCGGTCAAGCCAGTGTGTAGGCGATAATCCAATCAGATATGCATTAAGAATATTGATATCGGATCGTTTCAGCGCCTCAAGACTCATGCGTATAAGCTGGCGAAGCCGTGGTGATTTTTGTATTATTTCGCTGAAGCGCCGGGCATTTCTATTTGCCGCTGCACCAACACCAGTAATTGAATTCGCCATATATCCCAACTGCTGCAATACTGCATTATTTGGAATTGCCCGAATTTGTCCGATGCTTTCAAGGTGATTGCCAATACCTTTTCTACCTTGCCGTTTTACTGCTCTGGAGCCCGTGGGGTACAGCATGGATTGACCAATAGAATCGATTAGGCGCAGGTAACCAGAATCAAAAGTTAGGTTTTCCTGTGTTTCTGTTAACGTCAGGAAAAAATCTAGGGACCAATCGCTATTTTTATAAAGTAGATCCGGTTCGGTATCTGGGGTTTTTAGCCGAGTGCTCAGAAGATCAGTAATTACGGCGAAAGTGACATCTTGATTGAGGAACCATAAATATCCATCACCACCTTGAAAACTGACTTCATGTTTATAAGAATTACCTATTTCATTTAAGGCGCGTCTTACTTCTGGCGAATGCGTATATTCAAAACGGTCAATCATACTTCTGGGGTGCGCGCCGCGCCCGATGGATTCCCCATGAGTATCAAAAAATACTAGATCAATATTATCCAGACCTCTTGCTTTCCATAAGCGTACTAAACGCAGCTTAAACCTTTCGATGGCGAGAGAGGCAGCAACCTGGCCTACATATCGACCAGAATCTGAAAATCCAAGCTGGACGCAGAAACGACCCTGTTTTTCAATATATTCACGGAAATCTTTGTTATCGATAAGCTCGCTTATAACTCGGTCGCCGCGTTGAAGGCCAATGCCGGTTTCAAACAGGGGTGAGATTTCCACATAGTCATCAACACCAAAAAGTTTAGCATAATAAAGAGCGACCAACAGAGTAAAAGGTGTGTCTGATTCAGCGACAAGCATTCTGAGTGAGCCGTTGTCATCGAAATGTTTTCTAAACTGTTTCGCGAGCATAAAGACGCGTTTGGCGGTGGTTTGTTCTTCTGCAAGAGTGCCGTAATGAATTGTTTCTTCTTCAACATTTGATAAAAGATTAGCAATTGCATCCAGATAATGTCGGCGTGAAGCGCTTCGGTCGGGTGCTTCCTGAAGATTTATAAGTGGCCTGATGGCATTGTGTAATTGTGCTGCGTTCAGCCTGAAATGAATATGGGATAGTCCAAGGCCGATTGTTTCCCATTCTGCCCGGAAAGTTGCAATCTCGAGAGATACAGAATTTTCGATATCAGACTTAATAAGGGAATTCAGGCTATCATGTATTTTTTGACGGGCTTCATCTTTGGCACCTCTGCGTTCTACAGCGGCGCAGTTAAATGCTGCGAAATGATCATTTTTTTCTGCCGTTTCCAGATTCTTTAGCCCATCAGCAAAACATGTGTGCAGGTCGATGAGTGCGTTTTTGATATCGTGGCTATCACTGTTTGTCTCTGTGGGTAGTGTTTGCTGAATTGTGGACCAGAAGGATTGTAATTCTTCAAGGCCAAGCAGGGTTGTGTAGTAGCGAAAATAAAGGCTTTGGGCCCAGCCAATATCGGTCCTGCCATCAAGGTCGAAACCAACCCAGCTTGCAACTGTGGCAATGGACGGAACAATATTCTGCCAATCTTCAGGATACAACTCCATCGTGACTTGCATAAAAATGCGCCAAATCCCTCTGAGGCTTAATCGAATATTTCGGATAGCTGCGTTTGCATAATGTAGTTCGTCATCGAGGGTAGGGGAGGAGGTTGGTAGCAGGCTAAGGCCGTTTTGTCCGCTGGGTGACGCCGCTGGTTTTGAAGAGTTGCTATCATTTTGTGCAAGAACGGCAGTGGCATATGCCCATGCCTCTTTAGAAAGAGAGAAAGTGGGGTGGGCTGTGATTACAATACCCGCTAACTGGCTTTTTGCTTTTGCATTGAAGCTATTGGCAGATATTTTCTGATTATTTTCAAACGCTAAGGCAGTAAAGGCTTGTTTGATGTGATTTGAATTGGTTTCTTTATCCAAGTTTCCAACATACGTCTTTAGTGCTGTAAGGCGACGTTTGAGGATATCACTACCTGCTGTGTGTAGTATATTTTCAATTTTAGCGAGGCCCTCGGAGTCATTGCTGATTTGTTGGTTTAGGGACCAGGCTGTATCAAGAATTTCATTATAATGCTTGGTGCAACCTCGCATTTGACCGTGACAGCTATTGCTTTCATCGGCTGTGCCTGTGAGTTTATATAGGTCTGTAGCGGTCAACATTTGTTATTCTTTCTAAATCTATAGTGTTTTGAATCATAATAGCAGAATATAATAATTTACTATAATGATAGCGCTGTCATTTTCCAGTAAAGATAAAATTTCAAGCAAAATTTTTGCTCAAAAGGCGCAAATAATATTTTATCCTAGTGATAGAGGTAACTCTGTTGTCATTTTGAGGCATTCCATTGAGAAGCAGGCGCTGACATCTGATAGTTTTGCCACTTTGATAAGTTTTTTATAGATTGCATCATAACTTTTAAGATCTGTAGTTACTACTCGCAGTAAATAATCAACTTCCCCTGTCATTCTATGGAATTCAAGCACTTCGGGCATCTCTTGCACGCCTTTTGCGAACCCGTCTAACCATTCTTCATCATGCTCTGCGGTGCGAATAAGAATAAACCCTGTAAGGCCCATATTGAGTTTTTCCTGGTCCAGTAAGGCTACTTTTTTTTTAATGATACCTTCCTCTTCCATACGTTTGATTCTGCGCCAGCAAGGTGTTTGCGATGTGCCCGAACGTTCGGCTATGTCAGCGATGGAACCAGATGCATCTTTTTGCAGAGTATTTAATATACGTAGGTCTATTTGGTCCATATGTTCCTCTTTTTAAAGAAATAAAGAATATATATTCCTATATAATATCAAAATCAGGGTAAATAAGACAATACATTTCAGAAAATCATATTATAGTGTTTTAAACAGTGTTAGTTAAATTCAGGAGAGTGTTTGTGCTGGTTAGGCTTTTTACGGATCATCCAAAATCGGTTGACGAGAGTTATTTTGAGCATTTGCTAACAGCATCTTCTTTTGGCATTTCAATGGTATTTTATGGATTGCTATGTTTTGTTCATGCTTTGTTACCATTTCTCTTTGAAAAATCAGCAAGCCGGGCAATTGATCGCCTTTACATACGAATGGTAACACACCGAAATAAAAATAACCCTGCCGAAAGCGTGCCTACGACACCTGCGGAATAAAACTTTCACGCGAGAGAGGATTAGTGAATGCAATGTTTCTGATGTGCATTCTATTCTCTTTATCTATGTGACTATATTTTGAGTTATATCGTTATAGCGCTGCCTATAGCCTTTCTTGATATCATCTTGTATTTGCCTAAATCTGTCGATATGGATGTGCTTGTAATCTCAAATGTATAGGGTTTCTATATGCGTACAGTTTATATTAACGGCAAATTTGTACCTGAAAATGAAGCAAAAATTTCAATTTTTGATCGTAGTTTTCTATTTTCTCACGGTGTTTATGAAGTAACATCGGTTTTGAATGGTGGTTTGATTGATCATCAGGGCCATGTACGCCGCTTGTCTCGTTCACTCGCAAATGCCCAAATACCCTTTGAACTCATAAGCGATGATATCTTAAAAGTTCAAAAACGCCTTATTGAACTGAACCAGCTTCAGGAAGGGTTGATTTACCTTCAGGTGTCAAGGGGGGCAGAGGATCGTGATTTTATTCCGTCAGAATCGCTGAAGCCTACTATTATTATGTTTACTCAGGAAAAAGCATTATTGAATCCCCCGCAGGTCGTTGATGGTATTAAGGTGATTTCAGTTGATGATATTCGTTGGCGGCGGCGCGATGTGAAGGCGGTTGGGTTATTGGCGCCTGTTCTTGCAAAAGAAGAAGCAAGATGTAAGGGCGCGCAAGATGCCTGGATGATAGAAGATGGCTATATTACCGAGGGAACGTCTAATAACGCGTATATTTTAACAAAAGAAAATACGATCGTAACCCGTCAACTTAGTCATGATATTTTGCATGGAATTACACGTGAAGCTATTCTAGCGGTTGCAATGGCTATGGATTTAACTATCGAAGAGCGCCCCTTTACTCTTGAAGAGGCTTATGATGCCAGAGAGGCATTCATTACCAGTGCATCGACGTTTGTATGGCCGGTTGTAGAGATCAATAATCAAGAGATTGCTCAGGGAAGACCTGGTGCGATAACCCTAGAAATCCGTAAGAAATATATCGATAGAGCACTGGCCAATTTGGCGTAAGTGTTTTGGGCACATCGGTTATTCATACAAGATCATCTGATGCAATGGTCTTGTATGTAATCATCGTTCCGTGAAAGCGTTTCTAACTGTTGTTAAAATTGGTGACAGTAAATATCCGATTATAGGCTGGCTGTCTGTTTCAATGATTGCCTGAACAGGAAAGCCAGGTTGCAGTTTTGAATTTTCGCTTAGGTTTGCGATACTTTTGCTATCGAAGGCAATTTGCACTGAATAATAAGATAAGCCTGATTGCTCATCAATCAATGTATCCGGCGAGACTCTTCTGACCGTACCTTCAACAATTGGTGCATTTCTACCCTTAAAGGCAGCCACAGTAATCTTTGCTGGTAACCCTGGCACGATATTGGCTGCATCATTCGCAGGTAATTGTGCGTCAACTATTAGTTCGGACCCATCGGGAACTAAGTCAAATAAAGTATCTCCGGGTTGAAGAACTTCACCGCCCGCCTTCACTTGCATGTTCATGACAACCCCGTTTTTACCTGCCTTAATGACGGTGCGGTCTTTCTGGTTTTTCGCAAGATCAAGTGCTCCGGATACCGATTGCATTTCTATTTGTGTATCCTGCATCTGCTGGGCGATTTCGCCTCTTGTGGACGATTGGAAGTTTTCAAGTTCACCCTTTGCGCCGTTTACTCTATTTTGTTGCTCTACCAACCTGCTTTCGAGGCTTAATTCATCCGCAAGCAATGCTTCGCGTTGTCTGCGAAGGGCTAGGCTACGTGATTTTGGTGCCAGGCCTTTGGCTAAAAGGTCCCCTACATCTTCAATTTCTTCTTCAATTAATTTCAACTGTGCTGTGGTTTTATTTTTCTGCTCGCTAAGTGAATTTTTTATGTTGCTAAGGTCTGTGATGTTGGCTTTCAAAATATTTTCTTGTGAAGCCAGCATCCCTTGCCTGATCTTGAATTGACTAGACTCTAGAGATAAAATCTCTGCCTGTGCCGCTGTGCTAACGCCTTGTGGTATCAGTGGGCTGAGGTCGAGTGTATTTTGTCCATTCCATTCGTGTCTTAGTCTTTCCAGTCTGGCATTGAGGGCAAAAATCCGTGTTTGTACATCTCTTAGTCGTGCATTTGCTTCGCGTGGATCGATCTCTACCAAAGTGTCTCCTGCTTCTACACGCGCACCATTTTTAACATGAACTCTTTTAATGATACCGCCTTCGAGATGTTCGATGGCATCACGGTCACCGCTTACGATTACACGTCCGCTGACAACCGCACCTGTTGATAACGGCGCAAATATTGACCAGAAAATTAGGGCGCCAAAAAACACACAGATTGTGATTATCCCTTTTTGGGTCCAATCCGAAACCATTGGTTCGCGAGTATCTAACACAAGATCCATAAGCGCGTTGCTGTCGCTTTTATTCTCGGGCTGTTTTTTGCTGCCATCTGCCATATGTGAAATATCGAGTGGATCAGTCATGATTACCCTCCTCATGACGGCCGGCTAAAGGGTCTTTGTCTGGTGATCTGGGGATTCGCATATTGGCAAGGCTAGCTCGTTTGGGTGAAGAAGTTTGCTTATCGTCATCTGGTTTGCTTTTCACCGGAACCTTTTTACGTGTAATATTTGTATTACCGATTTTGGGAAGCGTTGGAGCATTAAGGCGTCGCAAGACTTGAGAACGATTGCCAAACTGGCTTAGTTTACCACGATTTATCATGGCGATTTTATCTGATCGTTTGATGAATTCCTGATGATGTGAAACGATAATGATGTTCGTGCCGCGTTGTTTCTCTTCTTCCATTACTTCAAGAAGCTTGGCTTCAGTAGCTGCATCAAGATTGAGGTTTGGTTCATCCATTACAAGGATACGGGGTTCGCCGCAAAGGGCTCGTGCAATAGCCAAACGCTGAATTTGCCCCCCAGATAGGGGGTGTCCCATATCGCCGCCGATACAAGTTTCATACCCCATTGGTAGTTGCATAATATCTTCATGGGCATTGATGCGCCTGGCTGCCTCAACGACATCTTCGATCGGTAAACCGCGGAAACGCGATATATTTTCCTCGATTGTTCCTGGTAAAAAATCGACTTGCTGGGGAACATAGCCAATCATAGGGCCCAATTCGTCCCGGGAAAAATGGGATACTTCGTAATCGCCGATATATACAAACCCTTCGGTTGGTGAATGGGCGCCAGCCATTAATTTCGCCAGCGTAGATTTACCAGAGGCGCTGGGGCCAATTAAACTAAGAACTTCACCAGGTTTTGCGGTTAAGGTGATATTTTTCAAAAAAGCGTTTTCCGTGTTAGGGAAAGTATAGCTTGTATCTTCAAGGCGAATTTCGACAATACCATCTGGTCTGCGTGCTGTTGTTGTTTGTTCAACTGCATTTGGTAGTATTTGACTAAGTTTATGGTAGGCAGTGCGGGCTGACATAGCTTGTTTCCAAGCAGTGATTGCTTGCTCCACAGGAGCGAGCGCGCGCGACATAATTAAAGAGGCCCCGATGATGATGCCTGGGGTAGCTTGTCCATTTATGACGAGAAGTCCGCCAGCGAAAAGCACTGAAATTTGTAGGAGCATCCTAAAGAAACGAAAGCCTGCCAAGTTGATGGATGCACGGCCTGCGCTAATATATTGCCCTTGTAATGCTTTAATATTTAATTTTAACCAGCGACGGCGCAAGGGTTCCATCATGCCCATAGATATTAATGTGTCGCTGGATTTTTGCACAACGCGCATGTAATCACGGGAATCTTCAGTGTGACCATGGCCCTTTTCTAAATGCTTTCTGATGGAATGTTCGCTGAGAATGGCAATGGCAAACAGTGCCCCAGCACCAATTGTTGCGATTATCCCGATTGTTGGAGAGAGCAAAAATAAAACAATTAGATAGAACACCATCCATGGAATATCAAAAATCGCAAGAATAGCAGGGCTGGACATAAAAGACCGTAGCCTCCACAATTCTTCTAATCCTGTTGCATTGTTGATTTTGCCTTTATGATGCGCAAGCGCTACTTCTTCAAAAATATGGACACCCAGCTTTGTTTCTAACCAGCTGGCGGCACGGTTGAGAACCTGACTTCGAATCACATCAAGAAGGGCTGCTACAGTTAAGGCTGCAATGGCAATAAGTGTAAGCAGATAAAGACTGCTCTCATTTCCCGAGCTCAAAATTTTATCAAGCATGGACATCATGTAAATGGGAACGGTTAATTGTAATAAATTCAGGATTAAGGAAAAAATAGCGGCCCACTTTAGTGAGCGCTTACAAGCATTGGTAATTGTGACAAACGGTGATGTTTGTTCCGCAATCGCATCTTTAACAGCTTTTGATTCGAGGATATCCTTCATGATTAAATGGTCCTCGAAATTTGTCTGTGTTTGCTTAAATTAGTAGTCATTAACCTTGCCTGAAATGCCTGATTTATAAATGTTTTTCTCAAAAATATCAAATTGTATCATTGTTTATACCAAACTGTTTTGTTTTATTATGATACACGATGGTTTGGCTACGTTGATAAATGTTGTAATATCAGCATTGTTGGACAATACTTAACAAAGGGTTATTGTTAAAATACTAACAATAAATAAAATACGAATGATAATCGGACGTTAATCTTTTATTTGTAGTATCCTGTTTTTTTAATGAGAGGAAATGGGTGGACTCTCGCATGCAATTTTTTAAAAAATATACTGTTACGTTACTTTTGAGCGCAGGTTTGACAGGGATAGTTGGTGTTGAAGCGATGGCTCAGCAGCAATCAGGTTCGTTCCTTCAATCGCCAGCGTCAGATCAAGGCTTGAAGCTAAATTTTAATGCTGACGGTACCTATTCAGATAACTTTCTTCGGTTTTCTGATGTTGATATTGCTGAGCAGAACGGTCTAACTGCAGAGGACTATGCACTGGATTTACGGGGGAGCATAGCGTTTGGTCGTCGTATCGGACGAAATCAGTTGAGTTTTGATAGTACGGTTGGGTACAGGTTTCATGACAACAATACGCAGTTGGATAGCGAACGATTTTCTGGACGCGGAGTGTTTGCCTGGCAATTGGGCGCACGGTGTGGTGGTGCATTTGGTGGTCAATGGGCGCGCGATAATGGCCAATTTGAAACACAAAGCGATGTTTTGGTAAATAATAATCAGACAATATTAACAGGTAGTGGTGAAGCGCAGTGTAATATTCTTGGTCCAATACAATTGGCTGTAGGGGCAAGTTACAGCGATGTTGATAACTCTGCAACTACACGAGAAGTGAATAATCGTGAAGATCAATTCTATCGCGGCAGCCTTAGATATACTTTTGGACGTGGTTCTTATTTAGGTGCTTTGGTTAGCACATCAATAACGAACTTTACCGATAGGGATACATTTGAAGGTGCTGTGGATCGTTTTGAATTAGTTCAGTATGCTGGTGAAGCAAATTTAGTGTTTGGACGTGACATTCGTTTGAATGCTCAGGTTGGTATAACCGATATTCAGGATACTACTAATGTTAGTGATAGTTTAACAGGTGTAAGCGGTATCATTAATCTCCAACTTCCAGTTGGAACTGCTCATAATGTTAATCTAACTGGCTCAAGGTCTGTTATTCCTTTGCAGAGTGTTACAGCACTGTTTGCGCGGTCTTCCGATATTTCATTATTTGTTAATTCATCGTGGTCATCGAGGTTGTCCAGCCAAATAACGTTTGGGTATACAAGAAGATTATTGGAAAATGATGAGGCGATCGTTGATCCTATTGAAGGTTTCAATGATCGCGATACCACATACAGTTTTGGAGCAAGGGTGAGTTATGATTTAGGGCGGTTAATTGGTCTGAATTTTTCTTATCGGTATTCTGACCGTTCGGCAAATGCTGACAGTTTTGAATTTACGGAAAATCGCTTCATCATTGGATTGCGGGTGAATTTTAACTGATTTGTATGCAGGTTGTTATTGAAATGTTTAACAATTTTATGATGGGATATGGTATCCGTTATGTACCTAAAAATTAAAGAAAATATTGTCTACCGTGTTTGTATTTGGATATTGCCAATTTGGGCAGTGTTGTCAGGGTATACGTCAGTGGCCACGGCACAGAATAGTGATGCTGTCGGTGAGCAAGAAAATATTGCACCGCAAGCTTATCTCATTGGTCCCAATGATGTGATCGCGATATCAGTTTTCAGGCAACCTGATTTAAATGTTCAGCTACGAGTAGCGTCAGATCAAAGTGTTTTGATACCGATTGTTGGTAAAGTTCACGTTGGCGGTAATTCCGAGCAAGTTGCCGCAAAGATTGTTGAGAAGGCGTTACAAGAAGGTGGCGTTGTTAAAAATCCAGCTGTTGCCGTTCAAGTGGCGCAGTTTAACAGTCAGAAGGTCTCTGTTTTGGGTTTTGTTGCGAGGCCTGGTAGTTATACCCTCGATCGGGCTACCAGATTATCAAGCATATTAGCTCAGGCTGGTGGTTCAACAATATCTGGGGCGGATGAACTATTGTTTACGGATTATGACCCACAAAGTGGTGCAGTTCAAAGGCATCTAGTAAAGATTGATGAACTGCTTGGCGGCAGTAATTCGCCGCAAGATAGATATATTGGTGACGGCGATATTATATTTGTACCAGAGGCAAAATATTTTTATATTTACGGGGAAGTACGGAACCCGGGCAGATATCGTGTGCAGCAAGGTTTGACACTTGAACAAGGTCTTGCAATTGCAGGAGGAACGACGGAACTTGGGTCTCGTAAAGGGGTTAAGCGCCGTGAGACCGAGAAAGATAAGGCTAAACTCAGAGGGGTTGACTTATCTGAAGTTATAAAGGTCGGTGATGTCTTTTATGTTCCCCAAAGATTATTTTAGTCAATTAACTAATTCTAAAATATGAGAATGATAAAAACGCCTTGAATAGATAATAAAGGAAAATTCGCAATGAGTTTAATGCAGGTATTGGGTATTTTAAAGGCTCGATTTTTTATCATTCTGCTGTCTTGCGTGTTTGCAGGTGTAACAGCTTTTGCTGTTGTTAGTTTTTTACCAAAGCAATATGAAGCGTCCTCAAAAATTTTACTTGATGTTTCTACCCCTGATCCTGTGACTGGGCAATTACTGTCCGGTACTTTGGCACGTTCACACATGCGTACTCAGATTGCCCTCATTAAGTCCGAGCGTGTTGCCAGAATGGTTGTTGATGATCTGGGATTAATGAATTCAGCCTACTTTCTCAATGAATTTTCGAAAGTTAATCAGCGTCGAGAAGACCTTCAATATTGGATTAGTCAACGACTGGTTGGTAACTTAGATGTGCGTAATGTTGGGGGCAGTGAAATTATATCTGTTGTATATACTGGAAACTCGCCAAATATTGCTGCACAACTGGCTAATGCATTTGTTGATGCTTATATACGAATAGATCTGGATTTACGAGTAGAGCCGGCCAAAAGAAACTCTCAATGGTTTGCCAGTCAGTTAAATATTTTAAAGCAAAATTTGGATTTGGCTCAAGGTAGGTTAACTTCATTTCAACAGGCAAAAGGTATTTTGGAAGTATCTGATGAAGTGGATGCTGAAAACAACAAACTTGTAGATTTAACGCAACGTTATACAGCTTCTTTATCTGATATTAGTGAGGCCAAGACCTTATTTGCACAATTGGAAGCTTTCGACAGAGCTGGGGGTAAAAGCGAAGAATTACCTGAGTTCTTGACAAATGGACGAGTACAGCAGTGGCGTGATGAATTAACTCGCCTAGATGGTGCGCTTGCTGAGCGCTCAGAGCAGCTTGGAGATAATCACCCGGAAATACTAGGACTCATTGCAAGGAAAGAGATTGCTCAAGCACAAATCCTTGAGGAAATTAAGAAACTCAGGTCTTCGTTGGCAGCACGCGTGCGTATCGCAGAGGAAAAGTCTTCTGTTTTGGAAGCAGAATTGAACCAACAAAAAGCTAATATGTTAGCTTTGCGCGAAGACCGTGACCAATTAGAACTCTTGCGACGTGAAGTTGAGATCCGTAAAGCTGAATATGATGATGCGTTTAGACGTGCTGGAACTCTACGATTAGAGGGAAATATTGCTCAATCCGGTGTCCGTGTAATGGAAGAGGCGCTACCGCCACTTGGGCACAGTTTCCCTAAAAAGCCGCTATCACTTGGTTTAGCAGCAGTAGCCGGAATTGTTTTAGGCGTGGCGCTGTCATTTTTGTTAGAAATGATTGACCGCAGAGTTAGATCACACAAAGATCTTGAACAGATTACTGGAAAGCCTGTTTTGACAGTTTTAGTTGCAGGTAAGGCATCCAAGTCTGGATGGCGCAAACGGTTATCTGAGCGTAAGCGCAGATCTAATAGTAAGGTCAAACAGCTTCCAGCTGCTGCAGAATAGAGAATTCATCAATGAATACGAATATTGAAAATATTGGTCGCAATCATTCGAGCGGGCAATGGGAAAATAATAAAATTGGGCAAATTTTATTGGGCCTTGGTAAACTGAATGAAGAACAGGTCCAAGATATTCTTGCCTTGCAAGAAAGCCAGGAACTCACTTTTGGTGCTGCGGCGCAAAAGTTAAATTTGGTTACTAATCAAGATATTGATGAAGCAATCGCTCAGCAATTTAACTATGCAATTCTAGCGCCTGGTGCTGATGGTTTTTCCGATGAAATTCATGTGGCGTATAAACCCTTTGGAGCTGAGGCTGAAGCAATAAGGGTTTTAAGAAGTCGGCTACTGCTTGGTTGCCTTGAGCAAGGTCGTCGGGCGATTACTATAATGTCTCCAAATAAAAGGTCCGGCGCAACGTATCTTACTGTTAATTTAGCAATTTCATTTGCTCAGCTTGGCCTTAAGGCATGTTTAATTGATGCAAATTTACGCGAACCGCGTATAGCAAACGTTTTTGGTCTAAAGAATAGAACGCCTGGCTTAAGTGATGTATTGCTGGGACAGCATGGTGTTGAAGAGGTAGTGTTAAGAAACCTTTTCCCTAACCTTGGTGTCATTCCATCAGGTCGCAGACCACCAAATCCGCAGGAACTTCTGGGGCGTCATGAGTTGGTGTGGATGTTATCGCAACTTCTAAGTGATTTTGATGTTATACTTTTTGATACACCTGCGATGAATACTACCGCAGATGCAAGAACAGTTGCTGCACGTGTTGGAACCGCCCTTTTAGTTGCGCGCCAGCATAAAACGTTAGCACCAGACATAGAGACGGCTACATCAGAGCTTGCGGCAGGTGATATTGAGCTGGTCGGTACTGTACTGAATAAGTACTGATAATTGGGGGTTAAATTGGCTAATAATACAAATACGCGCATTACGCTGGATTGGCAGGAAATTTGGCAAGATATACTTGGCTCCGGCTTTTGGGTTATCGCTATTACTCTAGTTGCAATCTATACTGGGACAACTGCGTTATTAATTGAGGGGCCTTGGCAGACTGATCAGGATAGTCATGGGCCGTTTATTTTATTGATTGTTGCTCTCATCATTTTACTGAAAGCGCATAAATTAAGAGAAATAGAACCACCACAATCAAGTTTTCTAGGCTGGTTGTTCTTATTGGCTGGTTTATTCTTTTATGTGGTTGGACATTCCCAAGAGATCATGTTGTTAGATGCAGGCTCGATAATACCTGTTTTAACCGGAGTGATCTTGATTACGAAGGGTAAAGAAGGATTAAAAGAGCTTATCTTTCCGCTTTGTTTTTTGATTTTTGCTGTTCCCATGCCTGGATGGTTGATGGACGGGCTAACTCAACCGATGAAATTGGCCTTGTCTGACCAAGTTGTTGATATGCTTTATGGGTTTGGTTATCCAGTAGCGCAGAACGGTGTGATTTTATATATCGAGCAATACCAGTTGCTTGTGAAAGATGCGTGTGTTGGATTGAATTCATTACATAGTTTGGCAGCTGTTGGAATTATCTATATTTATCTCTCAAAACCAAGCCATATATTACACACGTTGTTTTTACTCCTGATTATTGTTCCTGCAGCTTATGCGGCTAACCTTGTTCGGGTGATTGCCTTGGTGCTGATTACTTATTATTTTGGCGAGGCTGCAGGGCAAGGGTTTTTACATGATTTTGCTGGATTGGTAATGTTTGTAACGGCCTTGGTATTATTTATCGCCATTGATAGTGTTATTTTCTTTGGGATTATGTGGTCTAAAAAAAGAGAAGCGGCAAAGTTATGATCAAACGGCCTCCTTTTAAATTAGCTATGATTGGTGTGTCCCTGGTTTTTGCGGGACTTGCGGCACAATATTTGAAGCCAACAGAAGTTTCTGCGGTAGTGAAGGCTGATTTTGTCCTTGACGAGCTCGTACCCACAGAATTTGGCGAATGGTATGAAGATCAATATATTAAAGCTATTCAACCTCTTGAACAGAGTACTTTAGCGGATAAGATTTATAATCAAAGCCTTTCAAGAAGCTACCGTAATGCTGACGGTGATCTGATTATGCTGGTAATAGCGTACGGACGTCATCAAAGCGATAATCTTCAGCTCCATTTGCCTGAAACATGCTATGCGGCAAACGGTTTTAAGGTTGGTAATCCAAGCGTTGAAAGATTATCGATTATTAAGAACGGTGAAGCTGTTTTGCCAGCTAAACGTTTATATACCACAAATGGACCACGGAGTGAGCCGGTTACTTACTGGACTCGTGTTGGCGATGATATTCCAACATCACAAGCCGAAAGGCAAATTGGAAAGCTTCTTTATGGTTTATCAGGTAGGATACCTGATGGTATTTTAGTTCGAATTTCAAGTTTCGGGGATTTAGATAATAAGTCTTTCGAAGTTCATGATGCATTTATACAGGAGCTGTTGGCAGTACTTCCTGATGAGAGTTTGCCATTATTCCTTGGAAAGTTATCAAATACACAAGAAATATAGACTTTTGATTTAAATTGTCTCGATAATCTGGGGAAATCGAGTTAGGTTGAGATAGTCTAATCTTTATATGTGGGGCGGAGATTTTAAAATGAGATTTATTTTTAGCACAGCAATTGTTGGATTGAGTTTGATGTTGACCGCTTGCGGCGCTGATAGTGAACCACAGGCCACGGACGATAGCACTCAAACTACAAAGGTGCCGGATGACGGCCTTGTTTTAGAGGGGCAGGTTGTTGCACAAGTTAATGGTGAAGAGATTACTATTCATGAGCTTAATGTAGAGATTGCGCGTTTGAACATTCCTGCTGATGCTGATCGGCGCCCTATAGAAGAAAATGTACTTAGGTCAATCGTATCGCGTAAGATTTTTGAACAGAAGGCGAAAGCGATCGGACTGGATAGAAGCCCTGAAGTGTTACTGGACATACGTAGGACGAGATCAGCACTGTTAGCTCAGGCATACCTGCGATCCAGATCTGGCGAACGCCCTGCTGTTTCTCGAAGAGAAGCACAACAATATGTGCTTGATAATCCAGTGCTCTTCGCAAATAGAACCTATTATATTTTTGATTCTATTGTTGTGCCGACAACTGACCTCACTGAAGAACTTAAAGATCAGTATGAAGCGTCAGGTAACTTAAATGATATTGAAAGCGATTTGCTAAGCAAAGAAACACAGCACCAGCGCAGACCTTACACAATATATTCTGAGACATTACCTGCTGCGATGATTGAAAAGATGCCTGAATTGCAGCGCGACCGCACGGTATTTTTCCTTGTTCAAGGTGCAACAACATTTATTACGCAGTATCAGGAAAGCCGCCCTGCTGTTCTTGCTGGAGAAGAGGCTATTGACGCAGCAATTCGCACTTTGACCAGTCAAAAATCGCGAGATTTTTTGACATCGATAGAATTAAATGCTGTTGAAGAATCGGATGTTACATATACTGGTTCGTTCTCTAATTTAGAGGATAAGCCTGAAAATTTAATTCAAGGCAAGTTACAGCAAGAAATCGATGACTCTGTACAATCTACGGATGATGTTCAGTAGCTTTTTAACCAGCTTAATAATTAAAAAACTGTGGTGTAATGATGGCTAAATGTCTTACTATTGGCTTGTTTTGGCACTCGCCAAATTCAGATAACTTGGGTGTGGGTGCGTTAACGATCGCTAATATTGAATTACTCACGAAGGCGGCTGATAGAGTTGGTTTGCAGCTTAAGTTCATAATTTTGGGCTACCTGGATAATCGCGAAATATATGTTAAAGGCGATAATGTAGAAACTATCGCATTGAATGGTAAGTTAGTTGCTTTGCCTTGGTATGGTTTAGGTAAGTCACTTAGGCGATGTGATGTCGTATTTGATATTGGCGGTGGTGATAGTTTTGCCAGTATCTACGGATGGAAACGGATCACTTATTTTCTGTTGTCTAAATGGCGAACAATAATGAATGGGTGCCCACTGGTTTTATCTCCACAAACAATTGGTCCTTTTAATAAGGGCTTTATAACATGGTTTGCTGGCCTGACTGTTCGGCGGGCGTATTTGACATTTGCTCGTGATCGATTGTCTTTGTCGCATTTATTAAATGACTTAAAGGTTAAAGAAGAAGCGTCTCGTCTTACAACGGATGTTGCTTTTGCTCTACCTTATGAAAAAAAAGAATTTGATCAAACATCTAAGCCGCGTGTAGGGATTAATATTTCAGGTTTGCTATTGAATGGTGGTTATACTGGCCAAAATGAATTCGGTCTAACGCTGGATTATGGAGTGCTTATTCGGCGCACGATCCAGTATTTCCTGGATAAAGGCGCTGAAGTGCATTTAGTCTCCCATGTTATTACAGAGCATGTTGTCGAGGATGATTACCGGGCGGCGGAAACATTTTTGAAAGACTTTCCATCTGTTATTCTGGCACCAGCATTTACGGACCCTGTTGAAGCTAAAAGTTATATAGCCGGCCTTGATTTTTTCACGGGAGCACGAATGCATGCATGTATAGCAGCGGCTTCTTCTGGTGTGCCGGTGGTTCCCATGGCGTATAGTCGTAAGTTTCAAGGGTTGTTTGGTGCATTTGGTTATGATCATACACTCGAATGTAAGGAACTAGATACAGATGCAGCCTTTGAATATTTAACGTCTAGATACGAAAATATTGCTTCTTTAAGTTCAGATGTTGCAGAGCTTTATTCTAAAGCCAGTGAGAAATTGGAAGTGTATATTTCAGAGGTTAGTGACCTGATGGTCAAGGTTTCTTAATAGTTTTTGCTCAATATACATCTTATGTCAAAACTTGAAAAAATAATCCTTAAAAACCATCTTTGTGTAGGCTGCGGCCTCTGTGAATCCTTAGGTGCCGAAGAAGGCATCACAATGGAATTTAGCGATGAAGGGTTTTTACGGCCAAAGCTTAAACAATCAATTTCAAAGCGGTTGGATGAGCAAATTTTTTCTGTATGCCCAGGAAGAACTCTGGAAAGTGAAACGCCTGAGAGCGAGCAACATCTATACTGGGGCCCGATTAAGACAAGTTATACCGGGTATGCCATAGATACAGACGCAAGGTATGCTGGTTCATCCGGGGGAGGGCTTTCGGCTATCCTCATACATATGCTTGAGAGTGGCAAAGCTGATGTGGTTATTCAAACTACTGCTTCAGAGGTTAACCCTGTTATTAACGCGACTGTGTTATCAACTACAAAAGATGCGGTGATAAAGTCGGCGGGGTCACGCTATGCACCCGCGGCTCCTCTTGTGAATGTTATTCAAGTGCTCGAGCAATATGATCGTGTCGTTATTGTTGGTAAACCATGTGATATTGCGGGGGTAACAAATTTACTTCGTAAACATCCTGAGCTTGAAAATCGGGTAGTACTGAAGTTGGCTTTTATGTGCGGAGGGACACCAAGCCAGTTTGGGACCGATGAAATATTATCCCGGCTCGATGTTAAGCATGATGAACTTGCTTCTTTTCGGTATCGGGGCGAAGGGTGGCCAGGAAATGTTCAGGCCCTTACAACTGAAGGTAGGCTTGAAACGATGTCATACCCGGTTTCATGGGGGGAAATTCTAACGCACAAAGTACAACCAAGATGTAAAATATGTGCGGATGCGACGGGAGTTTTCTCTGATATTACTTTTGCTGATGCATGGTATGATGACGGTGGTGGCATGCCTTCATTTGATGAACAAGACGGGCGAAGCTTGGTATTGGCGCGAACAGATCGTGGGCAAGGGATTGTCGAGGAAGCAGTGGCAGCGGATGCAATTTACACTGAAGGCTTAGCCGTTGAAGAAATAGCCAAGATGCAGCCTTATCATGTTCTGAGAAAGCAATTTGTGATGTCACGGCTCATGGCACTTCGGTGTTGTTTTCGACCAATTCCATCATATCGATATCTTCGTCTTCTAGAAGCTGCTCGAAAAGTTGGGCTGAAGCAGAATTTTAAGAACTTTCTTGGTATGATAAAACGTGTTCTTCTGAAAAGAGCATAGGTTTTATTTGTTTTACTCGATAAAACCCTATCCAGTTTATGTAAGTATATGAGATAAAGCTAGTTTTAATAATATTGAAGAGTTGTGGTATGTTCAGCATCGATTCCTTAAAGGCCAGTGTTAATTCGAGCATTACATTGGATGATGTAAGCAATACACGCGATAATAACTATAATTTATTGAGGTTTTTAGCGGCTGCAGGTGTTATTGTATCACATAGTTTCCCTCTTAGTTATGGGCCAGGCACTCATGAGCCATTATCTGATACTCTTGGATTTTCGCTGGGCAGATTATGTGTCTATATTTTCTTTGTTATAAGTGGTTTTCTGATCGCAAAGAGCTTTTGCCAGCGAAAGAGTATGCTTGATTATACTTTGGCTAGGATACTTAGAATATTTCCAGCTTTGATATTAGTCGTTTTGTTATCAGCTCTGATTCTTGGGCCTATCATGAGTTCGTTACCCTTTAGCGCATACTTTAATAATATAAGTGTCTATACATATATAATTAAAAATATCTCGCTTGTATCTCTGCAATTTGGAATAGACGGCGTATTCAGTAATAATATATATCCAGATGCAATTAATGGCTCACTTTGGACGTTACCATATGAAGTTGCATGCTATGTAATGATAGCGTTTCTAGGACTTGTTGGAATATTTCATTCCAGATTTATGTTATTTGGGGTGTTGTTAATTTATGGTGTCGTGTGGATATATTACACTAATAATAGTTACGACAATGCTATTTGGTATAAGTTAGGGATATTCTTAGAGTTATCTCTTTACTTTTTGGCTGGCTCAATTTGTTATATATACCGTAGTAAAATATACCTTAATTTTTGGCTTATGATTGGTCTATTGATATCGTCCTGCGCGTTTATTGGTACCGATATGTTTAAATTTATGTTCTTACCAGGGCTAACAATGGCGATCTTTTACATTGTGTATATTCCGGGTGGGTTTTTAAGGGCATATAATAAATTAGGCGATTATTCCTATGGTCTATATATCATCGCTTTTCCTACCCAACAGGTCTTGGCTTCTTTAATAACCGACATTTCCGCAACTGAAATGATGGTTTCTGCATTTTTTCTTACGTTATCTTTATCTATTATTAGTTGGCATATTATAGAAAAGCCATGTCTTAGATTGCGCCGATATTTTATCAGTTAATTCGTTTCAAATTGCGTACTTGCTAACCCTGATCCTCTAATATGTTTATCTAATACTAGGGTGCTCTGAGATATTCAGAGTATTGATTTAGTTTGTTATCAAAATGCTAAATATAGATAAGCGGGTAGGAGAAGGTATAGGTGAAGACTTTTAATAGAAACACTCGCCATTATGAATGTGTTGTGGTGCTCAGGTGGTATCATAGTTAAAGTTAACTGATTAGGTTGGTTTAGTAAGTATGCTTTACTAATTCTTATTTTATTTGGTGCCTATTGATTGTTAATGCCTCTTAAGCCTTAACTAATCGTTTGGAAACTATAACGCGTCTGAAAATGGCTACATATTCGCTTGTTACTAATGCATGATTATAAAGGCGAATATTGGTGTTATATGTAATTGAATGATTTCTACTATAATCATAACAAAAACCCCCGGAGTAATTTCTTACTCCGGGGGTTTGCTATTCTTTTTTGGTTACGCTTGAGATTAAGCGAAATCTACTGCACTGCGCTCGCGGCGGCGAAGTTGTAGACCTACAAGGCCGAAACCAAGGATCATCATCAACCATGTTGCTGGCTCTGGGATGAATGCAACGCGGAATGTACCACCGCTAGGTGTTGCAGAATCACCAAATACTACACGAACGAAGTCTTCGCTGAGGTCTAGGCCGTTTGTGTTGAAACGAACAACACTGCCTGGGCCAGTATCACTGAGGCCTGTACCTAGAAGAGTGTTACCGTGGAAAACACTAAATTGTACGCCTGAAATGTTTGTAACATTTATCAACCATGCAACGTGTGCACCAACTGTATCCAAAACAAAAGTTTGTTCGTCTTCGAAACCTGGATCATTTGGTCCAACATTTACACCAAATGTACTTTCGTGAACAAGAACACCTTCTTCAACTGTACCGTCTGGAAGATTAAAAGTAGTATTAGCTTGTGCGCCAAGGGCAACGAAGAAACAAGCTGTAATGGCCATAACTAACCGTTTCATAGTGCGCTCCTTTCAGTCTGAGCATCCCTGTGACATTAAGCAATTGCACCAGGGCTTTTTTTATTAAAATTGTTCCTTATCGGGTTGATCCCGCCTTAGGAATTGTTGTTATAGCAAAGGATATGGATATTAACAATCTGTTAACCATGTTTGCTGATGTTTTAGCTCAAATTTACTGCCATGTGTTGCAAAGGTGTTTCATTTCGTAACGGAACTGTCCCTTTTTGGAACGGTTAGTCGTAGTGAATTCCTGTTAATAACGCGAATCATAAGGAAAACAAAGGTAATGTCAGCCGTCATTAGCTGATTAAACACTTATAATAGCGATAAAATCTGATGATATTAATTCTATCGTAATTTTTTTATTCTTATAAATATCAATATAAGAAAGTATCATTGTTCATAATTTTGCTTATTTTGCCGGCCATAATGGTCATGAAATTAAAATTGCCTTCAGTGCTGTTAAGAATGTTGTAGGGTGATACACGAAAAAAGCTGTCGCGGTAATTAGGCATCATTTATGATACCGTCGCGACATTAGAGGAGACTAAAACCCGTGGGTTTTTTATTTGGCAAGCGTAAAAAGGATAGTATTGTTTCTGCAGTGGAGGGAAACAAAACTGCTAATCGATCGATTAGTGAGCGGGAGACTATTGCTGCTATTAAGAACAAGACTAAGTCTACAACGACTGGAGGTCAGCCCGCCCCGCATGTAGTCACGCCGAAGCCATCGGATACGCCAGAAACCAAGGAAGGGCCTCGTGATATGCGAGGTTTATTGCCTAAAAAGGCTAAAGGCCCCGTGGGTAATGATACAGGGTTGAAAAGCGGTAGTATTGTTTCTGCTGTAAGTGCACAGAACCAGGCCCAGAATTATACATCCGCAGAAAATATTTCAGAGAAAAAGACGCGAAAAATAAACTCTATCCAATTTAGAACGCTTGCTTCTGACCGACCTAACCGGAATGCTGTGAACGATAGTGATTATGAGCGGTCCAGATTGAAATTGAGAGAGATTTTTGCCCCTAGTGCACCTGTATTAAATAAGGAACATTTTGCTGGCCGTACCGAAGAGTTAGAACGGGCTATTTCTTCGATCGAAAATGAGCGTATGCATCTTGTCATATACGGTAAACGCGGTTGGGGTAAGACAAGCTTTACAAATACGCTTTCAAATATTGCATCAGAAGCAGGTTATATTGTTTGTCGCGCATCTTGTAGTCGTGACATTAAATATTCAGATATTTTCAGGAATTTCTTATCTGAAATTCCCCTAATTCACGACAGTAGATATATATCTGGTCATACACGTGAATTATCAAAAGAAACTTTAGCAAAGCATTTACCTGCAGGAGATTTTGGCCCGAGAGAGTTGACCGAGGCGGTAGCTAATATGACAGCAACCCGGGCAATTTTTGTACTAGACGAATACGACCGTGCCCAAGACCCAACCTTGACGACAGCCTTGGCTGAAACGCTCAAGAATTTCTCTGACCGGGCGGTCCGTGTATCGGTTATTATTGTTGGTGTTGCTGATACGCTCGGTGAAATGCTTGGGGCACACGAATCAATTAGGAGAAATATTGTTGGGCTGCCAATGCGCTTGCTATCAAGCCCTGAATTTGATGAACTTTTAGATATAGGTGAAGCTGAAACTCGAGTTGAATTTCCCACTGGTGTCAGGGAACGGTTAGCAAATCTATCACGTCAGGTACCGTATTTTACTCGGCTTTTATGCTTGCATGCTGGACAAAATGCACTTGCCAACGAACGCTGGAATGTAACGAATATTGATGTTGATTATGCGAAAGAACAGGCTTTGTTTGACACAAAGCCTTTATTATCACGGTATCATCGTCGGTTAATAGAAGATGCAGATAATGCCGTCCTGAAATCATTCCTAATTAGTATTGCGCGTGTCAAAACTAATGATAAAGGTGATTTCAATGTTTCCGAAGTGCTGGATGAATATCAAAAATTAACGGGTACTGTAGTTTCCAAGTTATCAGTTGGAAGCAGGCTTTCACTCCTTGCGAAAGAAGAAGTTGCCTTTGTTACTAAATTCGAACGAGATCACAAATTAGTCTATCGCCTTACTGATCCGTTGACTGGTTTTTACTTGCGCCTTCGTTATGAACATGATGTTTAATTCAGATTGCCAGACATTAGTTCGAAACAACATATCCCCTCCTTTATTTGCTTGAGATCGTTATGAAGAAAAAAATTCTAATCGTTGGTACTGGCTATGTTGGTTTAGCGAATGCCTTACTCCTTGCTCAGAAAAACTCTGTTGTAGCGTTGGATATATCTCAGGAAAAAGTTGACAGTATAAATAATAAAAGATCGCCAATTGCGGACCGCGAAATAGAAGACTTTTTAGAAAATAAAGACCTTGATCTGATCGCAACGACTGACAAAGCATTGGCTTATAAAGATTGCGATTTTATCTTTGTTGCCACGCCTACTAATTATAATCCTGTGACGAATTATTTTGATACATCAAGTATCGAAAGTGTTTTGGAGGATATAAAGCAATATTGCCCAGAGGTTTTGACGATAATAAAGTCAACGGTACCTGTGGGGTATACTCAAAAAACAGCCGAACAATTTGGTATGTCTAATATAGTCTTTTCACCAGAATTCTTACGTGAAGGGAAGGCGCTTTATGATAATTTATATCCTTCACGTATAATAATTGGTGAAAAGAGTGAACGCGCGCAATCGGTTGCTGATTTGCTGCAAGACGGCGCCTGTAAAGACAATATAGAGGTGTTACTTGTTGACTCTACAGAAGCCGAAGCCGTCAAACTGTTTGCAAATACCTACCTTGCCATGCGTGTTGCGTTTTTTAATGAACTAGACAGTTTTGCTGAGGCAAGGGAGCTAGATACAAAACAGATTATTGAGGGGATATGTTTAGACCCCAGAATTGGCCAAGGGTATAATAACCCATCTTTTGGTTACGGTGGCTATTGTTTGCCAAAGGATACTAAACAACTTTTGGCTAATTATCGGGATGTGCCCAATAATATGATCCAGGCGATTGTTGAAGCAAACCGTACCCGAAAGGATTTTGTTGCAGAATCCATTTTGCGTAAAAAGCCGAAAACGGTTGGTGTGTATCGTTTGGTAATGAAATCAGGGTCGGATAATTTTCGGTCAAGTTCGATCCAGAGTATTATGAAAAGATTAAAGGCTGTTGGTATTGAGGTTATTATTTATGAGCCACAGCTTTCAGAACCACACTTTGAGAATAGCGCTATTGTCAATGATTTGAATACTTTCAAAGAAAAATCTGACCTAATTATCGCAAATAGAATTTCGCCTCAAATCGAGGACGTTAGGACAAAAATCTATTCACGTGATCTGTATGGAAGCGATTAATCCGGGTATATTATTCAGACCTGTTCTTACTTATTAATGAACAGATCGATATGATATGCGTAGCTATCAGGATTGATTTCGATCATCTTGGGCTCCATTGATCTAGCCTTGACAATCGCCGCTGCCAGCTCATCCTGTGTCCGAGCCTCTATAACTAACCCCATATCACGAAAAGCACCAACTAGTTCGAATTGGTGGTCGTCGTAATGCTCGCCCATGTCGGCACGCCTCGGCATTGCAATTACAATACAGCCAAACCTGATGGCACCTAACATTGACCCAGACCCACCATGAACAATCGCAATTTTGCTTTCTTTCAAATGCCCGTTTAATGTTTCTTGTGTCAGTGTTTGTTTCACAGACATTGTTGAAGGGGCAATATCACTCTCACCTACTTGAGCGAAAACCTCTTCATTGATGAGGCCTTGGTTCTTTAAAGCATCAATATCATTTATCATTCGGTCAAAAGGCATCACAGTTCCGACCGTCAGAAAAATTTTATCTTGTTTCTGATTGCTGTCGGCAAGGGGCGCTTCTTTGAAGGGGTTACAGTAAACGGCTTTGGGGTGTTGCTTTTCAAGTTTAGGCCATTGGACTAGATACATGCCGGCGTATCGGGCGGCCAAATTACCGAATAGGGAAATAGTTTCTACCCGCGCTATTGATTCAATATAGATTACCTTGCGTTTGAAAAGCCAAGCAAGAAAGAGGGTAAAGAAGGCTGCGCCTGCGCCGGTACTGATGACAACATCAGGTCTGATAGTGATAAAATGCCATAGAGACATCAGGCCATTTGTAAAACCAGCCCAAAGAAATTTGATGAGGCCAATTGTTTTGCGTTGCCCAAATGCGAAGTGGGGTACCAGTCGAACTTTATGATCTTCTGCTAAGCTAAGGCCGAGCGGGGTTGCTTCGGTCAGGAAATAATAATCGTGTTTTTGGGCGTACGGTAACATTTGTAATAATTGGCGCAAATGACCACCGCCGGATGCTGCAAGACACACCTTCATAATGTTTCCCCTAGTCTTTCATTTTATGAGAGTTATTCTTCGTCAACGTGGTCTGCAACACCATCATTTCTAAGGATACGAAGAAATATATAAGCACCTGTTGCAATAAATACTGCCCATGCAGATATTGGACCTGCAATGCCGTCTAGTTCGTTACCGAGAAAGTTGCCGATTGCACACCCTAACATAGGCCAGATATAAGCGGCGATATCTTGATCTTCCTTGCGTGAAAATTGTAGGAACATACCTACTAATGCGATAAATATCGCTACTGAAACAAAGTCGTATATCGTATTCATTTAAATTCCCATTTCCCTCATTAATAGCCCATATATATACGGTGTTGGCCGTTGATCAAACCATTATGGTCGGTTCCAGCGTACCCCTTGATCTCTGTATGATTTGCTAAATTGCAGTGCTAGCATTGCTTTGACACGGAACCATCTTATTCGGCTAAGCATTGAGATAGCGCCTAGTTTGTGTCTAAAACCACTTATTCTATCTGATCTTAAAACTTTCAAAGAATGCACTGGAATGGACGCTAATACCAATATTGTTCTTATGCCCCATTTTATGCCAGAAAATGATTTCTCTTTTGTTTCTTCATAATCATGGCGTGTATGTCTGTCCCACTTTTGATAGATATCATCGGCGCTTGTCCGTGCAGGGTGATAAATTAACATGTCGGCCACATAGTCAAACCGTAGACCTTTTTGAATTGCAACTTTGCCCCATGCTCTGTCTTCGGCGACATGCAGGCCTGGAAATGGGCCAACCTTTTGAAAGGTCTCAGGGGTTGTCGCTAGATTGCCACTTCCGGAAAAGCCCATTTTCCCGATATATTCTTTTTGTCTATAGGCAAATATACTTTCATAGGCTTCAAGAGGTGTGAGAGCATTGATGTCTTTGCAATCTATTTTGACATCACCGCCAATTAAGGGCGCGCTGTCATTTGATTGCAATGCTTTAATACCGTTTTTAATCCAATCTTTATCGGCGCGGCAATCCGCATCGATAAAAAAGAGATATTCCCCTTTGGCGTTACTAACACCCAAATTACGCGCAGGGCCAGGGCCAGGCTCTTCTTGTTTTAGGAGTTTGACAAATGGAAATTCTTTCACTTCATTATTTGGCATATGTGTGCTGCCATTATCAACCAATAGAACTTCTATATGGTCAATTGGAAAGGATTGTTCTTTGATTGATGTCAAGCATATCTCGATCCACTCGTGTTGATTGAGGTGGGGGATAATAACGCTTACGTCAGGATAAAAATTTTCCATTATTACTACAATTTATTATAATTAAATGAGATACAGTCTATGTTCTAAATTAGAATACTCGCAATATACTTAATAATTTATGTCATTCATCATATTTAGGAATTAATTTCAATTCACTATTCATACACTCTATGCGGTGGCCGTTTTCATATCAGAAATGGGCCATTTAATTTTTATATGTAATATTTTAACCAATTACAGACAGTATGATGAGAATGAATATGAAAAATATGTTTAACATATTGAAGACATTATATATTAGACGTTGCGTAGGCTAAAAATAATTAAAACAGGGAAAAAGCGTTCCGATGGAAGCCAAATCTATTGAACCTTTGAAGGGTAGAAATAGCAAGCCAGTTAATCCCACACTTATCGAAATTTTCTTACATATCAGTGATGTGTTAGCAGTTTTGATAGCAGGAGTGCTTGCGTTTTATTTGTTTGACAGCCGTATTATTGGTGACATTAGGGGAACATATGTAAATATCATTGGCCTGGGCGTGATTTTGTCGAGTATGTCGATATTTTTATGTGGTGGCTACGATACTGATACATATTTTAATCTTGGCAACTCTTATCGAGGCTTTTTGACCGGTTTTTTTCTAACGGTTTCGATTTTGTTAGTAGCTGGTTTTGCCTTTAAATTGACAGGTACCTTCTCGCGCCTTTGGACTACTGGGTGGCTTACAGGCGCGCTTGTTTTACTCGCTGTTGGGCGATTTGGTGTTTGGATGATAGCGCTTCGTATGCGCAAAAAAGGTGTATTTGACTCGCGTATTGTCATTGTTGGGGCAGGGGAACAAGGCGAGAGACTGTGTCGTTTTATTAAAAATAGTGAATGGCTTACGATGAATGTGATCGCATTCATTGATGACCGGGCAGACCGTGTCCCGAATAATATTGATGGAATCCCCGTGGTTGGTGGACGTAGGGACCTTATTCGTCTCATACGGAAAAATAAAGTAGATCAGGTTTTGATTTCGCTGCCTTGGTCAGCCGCTGAACGTTTACAGGAAATCATTGATGATATTGCGGAAACACCAATAAAAATCCGTTTAGCCCCCGATCTCGCTATCTTTAATTTTGGCGACCGAACGATTTCATCGCTTGGTGGCTTACCTGTTGTTAATCTATTCGATCGTCCTATTAAAGGTACCAGATCGATGTTAAAGAAAGCCGAAGATCTGATTTTAACAAGTTTGATCTTGCTCGCAATTTCGCCGATATTAGCGATGGTTGCGCTTGCTATTAGAATTGATAGTCCTGGGCCAATATTTTTTAGGCAAGACCGTGAAGGCTTTAATAATAGCACTTTCAAGGTTTGGAAGTTTCGTTCCATGTATCACAATATGGGGCAGAATGACCAAATTCAGCAGGCTACCAAAGGGGATAGCCGTATTACTAAAGTGGGTGGGTTTCTCAGAAAAACCAGCCTTGATGAATTACCTCAGCTCTTCAATGTTCTGTCGGGTGATATGTCCCTTGTGGGGCCACGCCCTCATGCTCCTTCCACGGAAGCGGCAGGCGTTAAGTTTGAAGACGCTGTAAGGCGCTATGCATCCCGTCACAGAGTAAAACCCGGCATCACCGGTTGGGCGCAAGTTAATGGCTGGCGCGGTGAAACCGATACGATTGAAAAGCTGGAAGCACGCCTTCATCATGATTTATATTATATCGATAATTGGTCTGTGGGCTTTGATATTTATATTCTTCTTAGAACTGGCCTCGTGTTTTTTGGTCAAGATGAAGCGTATTGATTGAAGGTATGCTCTGATGAATGATGTTTTATTTGATGCCAGTTCACTTGCGATTGTAATTGTGAACTATAATTCCTGGGAAGATCTTATTGAATGCGTTGAAAGCGTATTTTCATCTAATAGTTATGGCTTCAAAGTTATTGTTTGCGATAACGCATCTCAGGATGGTTCAATTTCAAAGTTGCTTGAATGGGTGGACGGAAAAGCATCATATGATTTTGATGGACCACAAAAGTTTGAGGGATATGTATGCAAAAAACCCAATAGTTACCTTCATATCAATAGTGAAGGTGCCAGAATAGGCGATGACGGCGCATCGTTGATCGTTATTGAGACAGGAGATAACCTTGGGTTTGCAGGCGGTAATAATGTCGGTTTGCGTTACGGACTTGAGAAGCTGGATGTGGAGTATTTTTGGCTTCTGAATGCTGATACAACGATTGCTGTTGATGCTGTGCAAGAGCTGGTGCTGCGAATGCAAGAAGATTCTATGATAGGGCTTTGTGGAACCATAATAAGGTTTTATCATTTTCCCGCTACATTGCAGGCATTAGGCGGTGCCACCTTTAATAAATGGAGTGGTAATAGTTCAGGAATTGCGTCGCATAATTCATATCCTCACATATTTGACCGAAATTCGATCGAAGACAAAATTGATTTTATAGTAGGTGCTTCGCTCTGTACCACGCGCGATTTCTTAACGTCAGTTGGTTTGATGGAAGAGAGCTATTTTCTCTATTATGAAGAGATTGACTGGTCGGTCCGAAATAATAATCAATTCAAACATGCACTCGCCGATAAGGCAGAGATTTTCCATAAAGAAGGTGGAGCCATTGGAACTAGTTCTATTCCAGGTCAAAGGGGAAGCTTGAGCGAGTATTACTTAATTAAAAGCAAACTATCTTTTACCCGTAAGTTTTTCCCATTGGCATTTGTTTCTGTATATGCATTGTCTATAGTTATGTTGTTAAAACGATTACTACAGCGCAGATGGGGCCATGTTTCTGCACTTTTTAAAGCGCTTACAGCCCGTAAATACTAGTTAATATTTTTAGCATGCTGGTAATGATGTAATTAGTAGTAGTTTATTGTTGATTAAACTTTCTAATGTTTAGTCTTGCTTTCATTTCTGGAAGAAGCGTTAGTTCGTATCCGCGATATTCTTTACCAATAGATAAATCTTGCTTCTGTCCTTTAAGTCGAGCATTCATGTAGTCATCTACAACTTTGACGTATGCATCGGCGCCGACTTTGACACTGCGGGCGAAAGCCGAATGAATATTATCTCCTTTCTCGAGTTTTGCATGATGAACTGCATATATTTCTCCGCCGTCTACCGCAGATGTACATTCGTGAATAGTAGCGCCAATCATGTTTAAATCATTATTTACTACAGGCCAAAAAGCACAAGCCGTTCCTCTATAATACGGGCTGATACCAGTGTGCATATTAAAAGATAGGTCCTTGGCTATATCGAGGATATTGTCTTTAACTATACGAGTTCCATACACTAGTATAGCGTCTGGATTGTAACTCTTGATAGCGGCATATGTTTCTGGAGTATTGAGGCCATCAATTGGTTGTATAAGATTGTCATCTTGAAATGTTAGTGACATCTCACCAAGAAGGTGTACGAGTGTTTTGCGCCTAGTATTGTGGGTATTGATGAGTTTTAGAAACAATATACGACTAGCTTTTCCTAAAAAACTTACAATACCGCGGCGAAAATATGATTTTTTCTTACGTGAGTATATTTTTTTATCAACAAAAATAGCTTGAATTTGAAAGGCGTCAGCAAGTCTGTTTGCAACATACCTTTGTTCATAATTATCCGTTGTTAAGATAACTATTCTGGGCTTGTGATTGTTGGGTGATAACACCATGCTTCTCACTTGTTGTTAGAAATTAAAATAACGATTGAACCTACTTAGGCGAAACGATCCCGCCAGAAACGGATGAAACTGTCTTTATTTATTCTTTTTAGTAATGGACTTAAATAGTCACGATAATCCCCATATTTATTTATAGGAAACTCCATCGCTTCCAGCCATAGAGTTTTCCCTATTTCTGAAAATAGTTTATCTGTTGTTTTTTCAGTTGGTTGAACTTTCATGAATGCATCTTGTATATTTCTTTGTGCAAATGGCATAAATGCGATTTTTTGAGCTTTTTGGACAGGGGCTTGTGCCATAGCCCAGCTACCAAAACGTAATTCATTGAATGCAAGGTCCAGAATTGCTGATCGGGGTAGTGATGCGATAGGGGCAAGCCATTTTTCAACACTTTTAACTACATCCGAATGTAAAGGAAGCGTTAAGCGTGATAATACAAATTCCGCGGTTGCTGGTTTATTGTTTATAATTTCAAAGTCTTGCCTGTAAAGCCGACAGCGCCCTGTTTCTCCGTACATACCAGTTAGAATAATATCGTACTCTAGCTGTTTCAGTGTTGGAAAAAAGTTTCTTGTACTTTCTCTTACAACATCTGAGACAAGCTTATCCCATTCTATTTTTTGCGCTTCATCGGCTTCTAATACTGGGATAAGTTTATGATCCATATTCAGTGTATCTGCTATTAATGCAGGTAAGTATTGGTCTAAGCCTTGGCCTTCTGAACCAAATGTAAATAATTCTATATCGTTTTCTACGCCTTTGCATGCAGCGATTAACAATCTGCTATCAAAGCCGGCAGTTGCTGTAACACCTGTTTTATATTCTTTAGCCACGGCGCTTGTGAATGCACTTAACGAGTCCGCAACGTCCTGTATGGCTTTGTCAAAATTGAGGCCTAAAGTAAATTCTTCAACTATTGGCCAAAACCTATGTGTTTGCCATGACTGAAGGTCTAAATAGAAATTAGGGAGTACTCTAAGAATACCATGATGTGCTGTTAGGTCACCACTTATCCATGAGCCGGATACTTCATTTTCTACTATTGCTTTATGCCTTTCAGATGCAAACCTTTCTTGATATTCTTGGTCACTTAGAAACATTGATGTTGACGAGCCAGCGCGCTTGGAATTCGTGCAATAAACCAATGGAATTGAACCACCGCAGTCAGGGTAAAGCCTTTGGGGCAGGTTACTATGTGTGTGAATAATGAAATTACCATGAATGTGACTTAGGATGTTTTCTTCAAAGTCTTTAATGTCGTCGAGTGATTTTGTAACTTTGATAACTTCTTCATATATTTCGATATCATCGCCGTGATATGTATGCAGAATTAGGCCATAGAGGTCGCCAATAGCTTGTCCGCTAATGTCTTGGATATGATAGTGTTTTAAATGACTTGAAATAGATATTATGGACTGGTTATCTATTGTCTGTAGTGTAAATCCAAATGGTTCTAACATCTTATGGTATCTCTCGGAAATTAACTTGATATAACTGCGTTGATAAGCGTTATATGCGTAATTTATTATAGAATTAGTAAGTTAAATTTAAAGTAAATGTGTATGAGGTTAAATCTATTTCTAACATTATATATGTATTAGAATGTTAGAAATAGAATATTACTGTAATTATTGAATTTATCTTAAGCAGGAAAAAATATGTTGAGAGAAAAAATATCTCGAAAGTTGGCGCAACTAGTGCCGCACAAAACTATTAAGATGAATAATACGCGGTCAATGGTTAGTTTTACATTTGATGATTTTCCTAAATCTGCAGCGAAAACAGGTGCTTCAATTCTTGAAAAGTATGGGTATAGAGGGACTTTTTATGGGTGTGGTGGTTTGTTTGACCTTGTTCATGATGGAAATCATATAGTTACCGAAGCAGATATCCGGTCTATTTGTCAAAATGGGCATGAAATAGGATGTCATACGTATGCACATATCGATTGCCAGAAAGCTCCACAAACAGTATTAGCCGCTGATTTACAGAAGAATGCACAGTATATTGAGGACATTACCGGGGAAGCTGTATCTAGTTTTGCTTACCCTTTTGGGAAGCTAGATATAAGTTCGCGGAAATCTGTAGCAGAACAATATGACACAGCACGTACAGTGTTTCCTGGGTTGAATACTGGAACAGTTTGCCTGCACTCATTAAGGTCTTATAGTGTCTATTCAAGTAATTTTAATTTGGATTATTTTACCCAAATTATTGCACAAGCAGTTGCTGAAAATGCTTGGTTAATCTTTTATACGCATGATGTGTCCGAGACGCCTGAGAAATTTGGATGCACGCCAAAAGAGTTTGAAAGCTTGGTCGCTTGTGTTGCTCAGTATAATATAAAAGTTAAAACAGTGAGAGATGCTACTGTAGCTATTTAAGAAAATTAAGAAATTGATTCACTTTACTTTAATAATCTTAAATTAATTATGGTTTAGAAAAAATGTTTGCCGCGAGTGTAAAGAAACACAAATAGAACTTGCGTTTAATATCGAGCTTCTGAGGGTTCCTATGACAAATAATGCCGCGCTAGTAAGTGTGATCATTCCAACGTACAATAGAGCTGAATTAGTATGTAATGCGATTGATAGTGTAATTCAGCAACAAGTAGATAATGTTGAGATTGTTGTTGTTGATGATGGCTCAACGGATAATACTGAGCAAACTCTGGCAAAGTATGGCGACAGTATTCGGTACATATATCAGGAGAATACCGGATTGGTAGGAGCCAGAAATACAGGCATACGTCAATCTTCGGGCGACTGGATTAGTTTTTTAGACTCGGATGATGTTTGGTTACCTAATAAACTTAAAGTTCAACTGGAAGAACTAGAGAGGTCTCCGGATGCTGTAGCGCATTTAACTAATGTAAAATTGCAGCGGAGTTTTGCCAATGACGAGGATATTTTCTCTCTTAGAAATATGTTATCGCAGTTCAAAGGTGAAGAAAGCCTGTATCTGGAAAGGCCGCTTGCTTTAAATGCTGTCTATAACTTTTCTAGAGTCCAGAGCGCATTAGTGAAACGCTCTGCTATTACGGCGACCAGTCTGTTTAGTACAGCTTATCCTTATTTTGAAGAAGAGATTATGCATAGAATTAGTCTCGAAGGACCTTGGCTGGTATCCCCGATTCCTTACGCTATTGAAATACGGCATGAAGAAGCCTTTGAAGCTATGGGGGATGCCTCACGAAGAAAGCCATATATTGCGCATAGATCATATATGGATAGCTTACTGTCTTTGTTATCAGATCAAAGAGTCAATGACACAGAGCAAAAAATACTTGTCAAACAGCTATCGCGCTATGCTTATTTGACAGCTCGTCTGTATATGAAAGCTGATATTATGGATAAAGCAAAGCAGGCTATTAACGATGCCCGGGCGTGGGAGTTCAATTTGAAAAACCAAATGCTATACTTAGCTACATTCATACCATTTCGGTTTTTAAGGTGATTTCAATATAGCTGCACATTTGCATGAAAGAGGTTTTTGATCGAAATCATTTTTTTTATGCTGAATACGATATAGAAGTTTATATGAATACGATATAGAAGTTTATATATCGAGCCATTATAGGAAGAGTTAGTAATGTTAAATGTCTCTAAAGAACAAGTTTCTGAGAATCCATATCCTCATATCATTAAAGAGGGAATATTACCTCAAAGCCTTTATGATGCCTTGAAGAAAGATTTTCCGTCTCAAGATATTTTTAACAGTCAAAAAGATAATTTTGGTTTGCAAGGTAGCCGGACTGGTAGTGGTACAGATATTTATCGGGGGGATCCTGCATTTGATCTTTTGACTCAAGGCTCTGAAGCGTGGCGAGAGTTTACGAATTACATTAATTCCAAGGATTTTATGAATGATACACTTTCGACCTTTGGTGATTATTGGAAGCTCAAAGGATGCAGGGTTGATCCAAAGCTAGCTGTCTTTAATGACTATGTTGAACCTCGTGAGGTTATGACAGTAGATGAAACACTGACCGATAAGCTTTCTAAATTGAGCAAGGGAGTTTTAGGGAAGTCTTTTGGCGAAAAAAATGTAAATGAGCTATTTACACGCTTTGATATACATATGGGTAAAGAAGCATATGCCAAGGCAGTTCATTGTGATCGGCCCAATAGGCTTATTTCATTGATTATATATTTTTGCGATGCTGAGGATATTGGTTTAGCTGGTGGAGACTTAGGTATTCATAAACATAAGAAAGATAAAAAAATATCGCAGTATGAACGCCACCCCAGACCGGATGATACAGAACTAGTTGCTGAATTGCGCCCCAAGGATAATCTGGGTGTATTCTTTATGTGCACTAATAACTCTTACCATAGTGTTACAGAGATCACTGCGGCAGAAAAGCCGAGAAACTTTCTTTATCTTAATATCTCCAGTATGGCTCATGATATTTGGTAGAACGTAAAAGTAAAACTCTGTAATTTATACTAAAACAAAAGCCTCGCTGTTATAATGGTAGCGAGGCTTTTGTTTTATGTATGTGGTGCTGTCGTTTCCTTGATTTTTATAGTTTTGTGGACAATTATTAAGGTAACACCAGCCAGAAAATAAATTAAACTATTATTAAATGTTTGGGATAATACAAGCTTAATCAGCAAAAAGCAGGCTATTGTTGATGCTAGGGCAGCCCCTAATTTTGCAAGAGGGGTTAGATGTTGATCGTAAATATACAATTTAGTTGCGTACCAGATCAAGCTTCCAAAGAATATAAGAAAACACACTAAACCAGTAAGTCCTGTTTCAATGGCGACGGATAGCCAGTAAGAGTCAATTGTGAGATATCCTGCTGGATTTCGGTAATTCAGCTTTGTCGCGCCTTGGCCAATTCCAAATCCAAATATTGGATTAGTGGCGATGATTGGAATGCCATCTGTTAACTGATGGAGCCGTGCGTCTGAACTGTTGGCGGTAGAGGAGTCACCAAAAATCATACCTCTTATACGTGTGCTGGCAGCCAATACTGTTACAAATGCACCAATGCCAGCGATATACATTGTTACAATTGCTGGTCCAATAATGCTTCTGCCATCCTGCAACCACTGACGCAGTGACCAAATCATAATATAGGTCATAGCTCCGAACAATAGTCCAACATTACCTAACCGTGAACCTGTTTTTAGAACCCCTATAAAAGCGAAAGCTAACACTACAGTTGCAATCAGTTTAAGTAAGAAGTTTTTCCCTTCCATAATGAAATAAAGAAGAAATGGGGTCATATAGACAAAGAGTTCAGCGAATTCCAATGAAGTGATTGATATGCCGTTAACCCGGTATTCACCATTGCGATATATGGGCCGCATAACGCTGCTTGATATAGTTTCGCCGCCGCCAATCATCCAATCAGGAAGGTAAAGCCCGAATAGATTTTGTTCGACGTTTGATTGAAAAAAAGCCATCCCGACATAATAACAAACAATTGGGACGACAATATATGTCATTAGCAAGAGTGTTTTGCTGTTTCTTATTGTGGTAATTACAGCGAGAAATATGGCAGATGTTACAGTAAAATATTTCGCAAAAAAAGTAAGACTGGTAACAGGAGAAGGTGCAAAAATTATGCTGAGAACCTGTAGTCCTAATAACATTGTAAAAGAGTACATTATTAAGGGGTGAGTTTTATATAGGTCTTTTAATCTGCTTTTTGCATATTTTGAGACTGAGAAGTTAATGATAAGGAAGAATAGTAAAATGAATGAAAGAATTCTAGCAGGTGGAGTCCAGATTTTACCTGGAAGAGGGATAAGGCAAACATAGGGCGGCCAGATACAAATAAATATAACATAGAAGATGAGCAGTCTCTCGATTATGCTCTCGTAACAATAGTCCAGTTTAGGCATTAACCATATGGCCAATATGATAATCACAATAGTGGGTAAAAGGGCAATTTGAAATCCAAAAAATCCGCTAAAAGGTATGAAAAGTCCGGTTCCTATTGCTGCGAAAACACTTGTAAGTGTGACGATTAACAAAGCCCCCCACTTGTAAAGGGGGCGATTTATCGGCGAATAATTGAAGAGAGTTTTCATTTTAATATCAAGACTTTAACTTCATTCATTTTAGTTCAGAAGATGCAAATTATCATTATACTATATAAGAATAGTTAAGCTATAGCTGATTAGCAGCAATTTACTAACTAATTAAGTCGTCCATAAAATGGATCAGATAAATTCTTATTTTAAGATTGAAACTTATAATCTGTTTATCAATAGAATATAAAGATTAATGTTATTTAAACAAAATTGTATATAAATCTAGGTGTGACAGGTGTATCGAGTAAAGTATAATTTTGAGAATTTAGTAGATATACAATACTAATATCATATTTAATTCATGTGATGACAATTTCAAATATGTAAGATTGCGATTTAGCGTATGGCATCGGTTAGAACTGCAGTAGCAATAACAAGTATTTCACAGTATATCATAATCATACTCTCCTTTGTTAAGGTGCTTGTTATATCAAGATATTTATCACCTGAAGAGGTTGGTATTTATGCTATTGCTATGCCGTTACTTTTGTTTCTTCGCACCTTTCGAGTTTTTGGTACCTGGGATTACATTGTTTCAAGGGAGGTTATTACCACAAATGATCTTAGAGTATGCTATACGATTAATATTAGTATCTCTATTTTCACTGCGGGTGCTCTTTATTTAGGTGCAGATTATTTTGCTCTTTTTTTTGGTGCTAGTGATTTGTCCCATGTCTTAAAACTAATGGCATTTGCCGCTCTGATTTTTCCATTTGGTGTTATTTCTCAAGCGTTGTTTCAACGTGATATGCATTTTGGTTCATTGGCTAAGATACAGGTAGTTTCTTCACTGATAGAGACAGTTGTTGCTTTATCTATGATTATCATGGGCTTTGGTGTAATAAGCTTGGCCTGGGGATTTGTCGCTGCTAGTGCTTCCGCCATATTTGTTGTTGCTTTGATTGAGAAAAAATATTTTTTTTTAAGGCCAAAGGTAACCGGTGGATACAAGGTTATACGATTTGGCACTATTACTTGGCTGAGTACCACCTTAAATCAATTTAGTGAGCTATTTCCCGCACTTCTATTAGGTAAGATATTGGGTGTAGCTCAGCTAGGCTTTTTCAGCCGTGGCCAAACCCCTGTTACAATTTTTCGACAAGCTATAGATACGTCTACAGGCAAGGTGGCACAGTCATGGTTTGCACAGGTTTCTAGAGCTGACTCTAGTCAATTAAGTCGCGTATATATTAAAATTATGCGATTAACATCAGGGCTTGCTTGGCCCTTTGCGGTTATGCTTGTTTTTCATGCTGATTCATTGATACCGATATTGCTGGGCAATCAGTGGACAGAAAGTATTCCTGTTGCGCAGATATTGGCTGTTAGCTTGATGTTTGCACCTTATACGTTTTATGGGACGAAATTGTTACTCGCTAGAGGGCATGTGGGGCGACAACTTAAATTTGAGATTGTGGCACAAATATTAAGGTTAGCCCTTTTAGTGGGAGCTGTAACTTATGGCATTGATGTGTTCGCAATAGCGATTGTGTTGAGCAGTATTGTGAGTATGTTTCTGATTTCAATAGTCCTCAAGAAAAGTATAAATCTTGGATTTTTTGATATCTTAAAATGTTTAACAAGTTCTATGATATTAGCGCTGTTCGTGGCTTTTCCTAATATAATTTTTTATCAATTTATAATGCCTGAAACAACGCTCTCGATTTTTGCATTAATAATAATTCTTGGTGTAAATGGTTTGTTTTGGATCGGTGCATTATTTGTTACCAAGCACGATTTATGGCTAGAGATTGATAATATTTGGCAAAAAGTAGTCTCCTCATATACGCAACACAAAAAAACGCTAAGTTAATTCTATAGTTTCTACATGGATAAAGCTATTGAGCTATTAACGAATAGATATGAATAATTATTCTAAATCATTTGAGTTTCCTTTTATACAAGTTGTATCGAGGTCTAGTTATTAAACTGACCTGATGACCTTAACTATGTGAAGGCGTCACCATGGCCCCAAAAAAGACACTTTTCATCCTCAATTACCTTTTGAGTACGTTGTTTTTAGCCATTTTTGTGAATACAGAATTTGAACAGTTTGCCTTAGAAGAGTCAGATTTATTAAAATGCGATCAAGTTGCTTACCAAGGTTTAAGTTTTGATCCTTATATTAAAAATATATCGGGCAATATTGTTTGTGGAGTATATTATATGTCAGGCAGTGACGTTATCGTCGTTAGAAATGCAGCGGAGTTGGAACAAGCTTTCGCAAATGCTACAGGTGGAGAAGTAATTGAGTTGGCTCCTGGTGATTATGGGTCTGCTAGATTACGCTTCAAGAGTTTTCCTGAAAACGTTATCATTCGAGGTGCAGAAGGTGGCGAAGCAGTTTTTGAAAACTTAGTGATAGTAGATGTTGATAATGTTTCGTTTGTTAACATATTTACTGAGGCTGGTGTGCCTGTAGGGTCTACGTCATTTCGTGCTGCTGTACGGGTATCTGATTCAAGCAATATAAGTTTTACAGATTCAGAATTTCGTGGAACTTTAGACGGCATCCATGACAATAATGCTAGTGGTATCTCTTTTACTAATAGTCAAAATGTTAGTGTTACAAATAGTTACTTTCTAGAGGTTAATGGTGGTATATCAGCGACTTTTTCTCAAAATCTTTCTTTTGCAAATAATAGATTTGATGGCATCAGACAGGATGGTTTCATTTTGGGTGCAGTTGATGATGTTGTTATTGAAAATAATAATTTTGGCCAGTTTGTTACAGACACGACTAATACCAGAATCCACGCCGGTATTATTCAGTTCTTTACTGCTAATGTAGATCAAGGCAGTTCGAATATTGTGATTCGTGGCAACACAAGCCTTCAAGGATTAGAAGATAATTTCCCTATTGGTGGTATTTTTATCAGAGATGAAGCAGGTGGCAATCGCTTTAGTAATGTTTTAATTGAAGATAATCTTATTTATACTAGAGACGCTGATAGTATCACGGTTAATAACGGTGATGATGTCGTTATTCGTAATAACACAGTGATTAACTCGCCAACGGCTGATGTAACAACGGGTATAAATATTGCTGATGGTACATTAGATGCTCTCGTAGAGAATAATGTTGTAAATAGTATTATTACACGGGGTAGTGGTACCTTTACTGGCAGCAATAATGTTATCGTTCAAACCGATGATCCATCCAGCCCAACATTTATTAACAATCTGTTCTTTGATGCTTTTGCAGGCGAAAGTGCTGTTTTAGAAGACTTTACACCGAGGCCTGATGGATTATTGCTGTCAGGTGGACAGGTGATTGGTGCGCGCACTTTTGATTCTGCACCAGACAGCCTTACTGCAAGGGTAACAAGTGAGCTTTTCCATGGAACAAGCAACGCATTAGCAGCTGAATTTAGCGCAGAATTTACAGCAAATGATAATGGTCTCCTGGACGAAGATGACGCAACATATGTTTATGATTTCGGCGATGGAACTACGGCTGAAGGGTTTAATGTTCGCCACACTTATGCCGAGCCTGGAACCTACGTTGTCACTTTGACGGTCACCAGAGGTGGGGAAAGTGACACAACTACAAATACTGTAATTGTCGAGAGCCCAGAAATATTAGACTATCAAGAAGATGTTTTGGCAGTAAATAGCGGTCAAACAGCAGTAAGCCGAGTATCATCTGATAATGATATATTGGTGTTTGATACGACTAATCCATTGAATATAGGCCGCCCAGATAGTCTGTTTGGTTTGGATGATTTGTATTTAGGTCTGGATGTTCGCCCAGATAGTGCTGCTGGTGGACATCAATTACTTTTCAATAATCATGCTCGTTATGGGATATCTCTGGTCGATGATAGATTAGTGTTTTTTCTTGTAACTGATGATGGCGAACTTCATGAAATTGAAATCGACAATGCTGATATTTTTGATGGTGAATTCCATAATGTAGCGATTTCTTTTGATGGTTCACTCAATACATTTAGCGCATTTATAAATGGTGAAAATGTTGGAACTATAAGTGGAGTTACTGGCAAAATTGATCAAAGCCCAGTGCTTGATGTTTTGGTGGGTGGTACAGCTTTTGGAAACCGTGGGTTTTCTGGTGAAATCAAGAATATTGAGGCATTTTCTGCGCCTGAACCTGTTGAGACAGGAAAGACGAGTACGGAAATCTTGAGTGGTCCTAGTGCAGGAACTGTTGTACCACAAACACCAGAACCACAGGAACCAGCAGGCAACCCTTCTGAACCTGAAGAGCCCAATACTACGGCGCCAGAAGAGCCCGAAGAAGAACCGTCCACAAGTGCGCCAAATACCTCCCCTGAAGGTGACAGTGAGCCAGAGGAGCCAACAGAGGCAGCTTATTCATTAGCCGGTGAGGTTGGGGCTAACGCGGAAATTTCTGGTGACGTTACACAGAACGGTAATGAGTTTTCGTTCGAAGGTGATGGATATATTAACCTTGGACGCCCTGACGAGTTTACTGCAAGTGATGAAGTTGCAATTTCCTTTGATATCCGCACTGACGGCGAAACCGACAGCCCCCAGCGTGTATTCTGGGATACTGGTCGATATGGTGTGGAAATTAAAGGGGATACTGTCAATTTCAGTTTATTTACCGATGAAGGTGAGTTCATTAATATAAGCGTTGAAAATAGCGGCGTAACTGATGGTAATTATTATTCATTGGCTTTCACCTTTGATAGTTCCAGTGGTGAGTTTGCCGCCTTCATCAATGGAACAGAAATTGGCCGTGAAACGGGTATCGTTGGTGACTTACGTGATCCAAGTAGCAACAAAGATATAACTGTCGGCGGTACGTCTGGCGGTAAGGGCTTTGAGGGCGATATTAAAGACTTTAAATTATTTGATACCGTAGAGACGGCAGAAACGGAACTTGGTATCAATGATGTGGTAACCGCTGTTGCCTCTATCCGGTCAGCAGACAACGGCCCGGCCACAACTGATACAGATACCGCGCCAGCAAGCAATGTTGTACCGCTCAATACTCAGCAAACAAGCAATTCGAACAATAATGCTATGGATGATGAGGCGGATTGGGCTATGGCGGCGGTTTCCGAATAAAATATTAGATATTGAATGAATTAAAGCCCGGCTATTTGCCGGGTTTTTTATTGCCTGCTCTATTGATTAAGGACTTGCACAAAGCCTAAATCCACATAATGATGAAAATCATTAATTTGGGTGCGAGGGAGATAGGTGATGCGATTAGTCAGTTTACTGGTTTTGTCAGTATTGTTAAATTTATCATTGTTGGTACATGCACAGGAAACGGTTGCTCCGGAAACGGTGGATATGTCCAGCGAACGTCTAAAGCGGTTAGAACAGCATTTTCAAGGCTATGTGGACCGAGGCATTTTACCTGGCCTTACAACGCTTGTCGCACGAAAAGGAAGTATTGTTCATTTTCAGACATATGGCCAAATGAATCGCGAAGCTAATAAGGATATGGAGGAAGACGCCATCTTTCGACTGTATTCCATGACTAAGCCAATAACCGGCGTCGCTTTGATGATGTTGTATGAAGAGGGTAAATTCAAACTCACGGACCCTGTTGGCATGTATTTACCTGAATATAAAAATATGCAGGTTTATAAATCAACGGCTGATGATGGCACTTTGATTACAGAGCCAACGAAGCGCCCTATGACTGTACAGGACCTTATGCGGCACACCTCTGGGCTAACATATGGTGTATTTGGTAATACGCCTGTTGATGTTGCTTATCGTGAAGGTGGATTATTTGATCCATCGAAAAACCTGGAACAGTTATCGCAAGAATTGGCGAAATTCCCACTTTTATATCAACCGGGTGAACGGTGGGTATATTCACTCTCTGTTGATATTCAAGGTCGCCTGATCGAGGTGTTATCAGGCAAAACACTTGACGTCTTTTTTGAGGATCATATTTTCAAGCCCTTGGGCATGAAAGACACAGCCTTTTATGTCGCTAAAGATAAACATGATCGATTTGTAGAGCTATACGGGATTGATGGTAAAGGTGGGATGGCGCCGTATCGCGGTGATTTTTATCTCCAACAGCATGAAAAACCGGCTTTTCTTTCTGGTGGTGGCGGCCTTGTATCATCCACAATGGATTATTGGCGGTTTGCGCAGATGTTGGGAAATGGCGGCGAGTTAAATGGCGTTCGCTTACTTTCACCGAAGACAATTGAATTAATGACGTTGGACCACCTGCCGGATGGTGTAAAGGGCATGCGTGATGATGCCCAAGGGTTTGGGTTAGATTTTTTGGTTGTTAAAGATGTGACAACGCTTGGCACCTCAGGCAGTGTTGGTGAATATAATTGGGGTGGTTTGGCAAATACAATTTTTTGGATTGATCCAGAAGAAGAGGTTGTTGCCATCTTGATGACGAACGTGGTGTATCAAGGTGATTTACCACTTCGTGAAGAAATGCGCCAAATGGTCTATCAATCTATTATTGAATAAATAAAGGAACAGAGAAGCCGCAATCCTACAGGGCGTGAAAATTGCGGCTTCTTCACCAATATTATGGACGTTTTATTGTCGAAAATATTTGGTGAATTCCCAGGCCTGCGATACGGGCAGTATCATAAACCGCGATGACATCCCCCATGTTTGCCTCAGGCGCTGCATTAATAATCAAGGCAATATCAGGCTTTTCCGTAAAGGCTTGTTTCATGATTGCAATTAGCGATGTTTTTTCAACGTAGCGGCCACCTATGTAGTAATTTCCCGTCTCCTTAACTGCAACAGTTATGGAATTGTCACTTTCGGTTTGCTGGGTACGCGGTGAGGGGAGTGAGTTTATTTCTACGCCGTTTTCCTGAATAAAGGAGGCCGTTATGATAAAGAAAATTAACAGAATAAAAACGATATCCAACATAGGTGTCATGTCTGGTTCGTTGTGTTCAGTTGAATGTTTACGTGTCATAATGGCCTCCTTTGCCCCCAATCAAAATATTTGAAATCATTCGTCTAGCTGGAAATTAAAGCGAGTGAATACATTTGGTGTGTCGATGGATACGCCGTTCACTACCTGCGGTTTGTAACGGAATTTCTTCACTGCTTTTAAGCTTGCTGTCTCAAAATATCCTTTGGGCTCAGCATCAATAATCACGGCATTTTCTATCGTACCTGCTGCTGTGACAGTGAATTCCACTACGGTCCACCCAGTGATACCTCGTTCTGCTGCTTTGCGAGGAAAGTGTGGCTCAACCCTTACAATGGGCACCATTGCTCCGTCGCTAAGTGGGCTTAAACCAGGATTTGGGTCGCCGATCTTTACAGGAGGTGGGGTGCCTTGAATTGTTATATCTGTTGGGCTTGGAATATCTGTTGGTAATTCTGTGTCTGGTGTTTCAGGAATGTCCACACGCTCATAGGGTTTAAGCCGGTCCACGCGCTCCACTTCGGGTGGGGTAAGTTTCTCTATGGGTATCTTTGGGGCCGGGCGATAGTCTGTAATGGTTTCGACGTTATTATTAGCAACTAAACTCTGCATAACGAAAAATAAGCTGAATGTCGCCGCAGAAGCAAAGCCAGTTGCTGGAATATATCGTGAGTAGTACATATCCTTTCTCCATTTTGTTATATTATAACTATACACGATCGTTTATAAAAGTAAAGTAATAACGTAACAAAATAAATTTAAACTTCAACACATGAACTAAAATTTCCTGAAAGCTTTCAATCGTAGCGCGGAGCTAAACCGCGCATAAGTAAGGCACCAATGAATATCAAACTCAACCAGGCGGTCATTGTATAGGCTATCATGGATAATATTTGTAGAGCTGTGATCAATACCCAAAGACCGAAAGAATAGGTACTAGTATTTAGAGTTAGAAGCCAGCCAGAGATGAAAGCGACTGGTATAGATATACAAAGCACATGCAGAAAGTACACTCTGTGCCAATGTTGCAGGGGGATATCACGGCGAGCAATATATAAAAATATGAACGCGAGAAAGAAAACAAAAATTGTTAAAAAGGCCAATATCATATGGTCTATTTATCACGACTGATAAGCGAAGTCTTTTTGTTCCTGATAGTAGTCTTAAAAAAAATGGCGCCTAAAAAAGCGCCATTCTATTAGATTGGAATATCTATTTTACTGTTAACGGGCATCAGCGAGGATTTTTTCACGTTCCTCTTCGATCTTTAAGTAATCTTCCCATTGTTTTACAGATCTACGTTCTTTAGCATTTTTTGCTATGCGACGTGCCTTTGTAAACTCAGCCTTAGCTTCTTTGAATTTCTTTAATTCTGTGTAGCTAGTGCCTTTTAGCATAGTTGCAGAAAGCAAACGCTTCTTCGCGTCAGCGGCTGAATCTGTGCTGTCAATATTGATCGCATTTTGAAAAGCTTCAGCAGCTTCAGCATGGCGATCTAATTGTGACAGAACCTGACCGATCTGGAACCAGAGCGATCCATCAGCATCTTCTTTTGCAGCAGCAGATAAAGGACCAACAGCATCCTGATATTCAGCAGCCAGAAGATATGCTTGCCCCAGTGTTTTCTGGTTGTCAGCAGTTTGCTCTACCAGTTCGTCTTTGAAAGCGTCTCTTAGAACCCATGCTGCTTTTATCGGTGCATTACGCGATAAAAGGATTTGGGCATGATTTACCAACTGTTGTGGCTTATCATTCAAGAAACCTTGTTTATAGGCAGCTTCTGTTACAGAAAAAGAGGTTTGCTCTTGACCAAGTTCACCGTAAACACCAGCAAGCTGTGTCCAGTATGATGGCTTTGGCCAGTTGATCAGTAATAGCTCAAGCGTATCACGAACTTTCGCGAAGTTCCCTAGTTCCCAATAGGAGGATAAGATCAATTGATACCAGTTTTCTTTAATTTCTAAACCAGCAGCCTCGGATTCGCTAATACCACGCTCAACATATTCAATAGTTTTGGGATAGTCAGATTTTGTGTAATAGATTTGCGAAATAAAAATCAATTGATTGACGCTGATAACCTCGGCACGAGGCTCCCATTCATTGATATATTGAAGGGATTTATCAAAGTCCTCTTGAACATACCATAGCTGAGCGAGGTTAAAGAGTAAGCTAATTTCCAGTTGTTCAGGAATTTGTTCCCGGACGTCGAGAATTTGCTCATAGTAGCGGATAGCTTCTCTTGGCTGCTCTTCTTCAAAGGCGATATTTGCTAGGTATTGAAACGCAACTGCTTTTTCGTAGTTGTTAACACCTTTGCGTTCCAAAGCGCCATTGATGATTGTTTTTGCTTCGGCAAAGTTCTTCACATCCATAGCTTCCTGGCCTTTAGTGATTTTCTTGTGAAAATCGAGCGAAAGGGCAGGGACCTTACGAGTGCTTTTCTTCTTTTTGGGCTTTTCTTGTGCCTGGGCAACGTCGGGGCCGAAAATTGGTGTACCAACAGGTGCAATTACTGCAATTGTCGCAGCCGTTGCAATCGCCACAGGTAAGGATTTAAGTGCTTTCATTATGCTCATAACAAGTCTCCTTCTATGCCCCGTATTAACTGTCTGCCAGGTTAAAGCTGAACCGGTATTTAACACCAGTTACTTCTTGACCTACGCCGTTTACGACCTTTGGCTTGTATTTAAACTTTGCAGCTGCTTTACGTGCTGCGCGTTCAAAATAGCCTTTTGGGTCTGCTTCAATGATAACAATCGAATCTGTCGGAACTGTGCCATCAGCGGCAACAGTTAATTCTACAACTACATACCCTTCAATACCGCGCTCTGCTGCACGACGAGGAAACTGTGGTTGTACCCGCACAAGCGGTAAGTAATCACCATCTTGGCTTGGTCCTAGGTCGATTGAATCAAGGTTTACACCAGCACCAGAGTTAGCACGACCAATAGACAGATTCAGTTGGTTCGGGCCGTCCACTTGTACGTCAGGCGTATCAATCTCTGGGGGAGGTGCTTCTACCTCTGGAGGCTTCTCTACCTGGCGCTCTAAGCGTTGAGGTGGCTGATCTTCAATATCTTCCACAACGTCAACAAATCGAATTTGCGCTGCTTCATCCAGTACAATCTCATCGTCTTGAGCAACGAGTGCCTGCATAATATAAAAAAGAGCAAATGTAACAACACCGGCTAAGCCAAGTGCTGGCGCGATCCGTACATTCATGATTTCACCTCCGTTGCAAATGCAATTTTACCTACACCTGCCTCTTTAATCGCCTTGTAGGTATCAAGAACTAGTCCGGCTTTTGCTTTGTCATCTGCCTGAATTGCAATTGTACCTTTTGGATTTTCCGAGTGTAACTTCTCGATAATTGTACGAATAGCATCAACATCAACAGCCTCGCGGTTAATATGCACTTCGTCATTATCGGTTACCGCAACTAGAACACTGATTTGTTTTTGCGGTATTGCCATAATTGCTTCGGGCTTCTCGACTTCTACACCGGAGTCCTTAACAAATACGGCGGTAACGATGAAGAAAATCAACATAATGAATACGATGTCGAGCATCGGTGTCATATTGATTTCAGTATCGTCATCTTGCTGCGAATGATCACGCATTTACTTGTCTCCACTTCACCCTGTATGGGTGCCCAATTTGGGATGGGGGCATTGCCCCCAACATTTATTTTTTACGTGTCCACACAATCTTTCCAGCAGGTATGCCAATTTCTAACGCTGCATCGTAGATACGAATTGCATTGCCAGAAAAGCCACTTTCTGCTGATTGGATCACAACAGGTGCTTCAGGGCGTTCGACGCTTTCGCGTTTAATGATTGATGTCACTGACGAAATATCAATTGTACGGAAATCGTGAGAAATCCGGTTATTTCCGTCAATCACAAAGGCAATCGCCCGTTTTTCTTCATCCGGCGGAGGAGGGTTTGAATTATTATTATCCTCCGGGATGTTGATTTCAATACCTGATTCGTTGACAAACGTTGCTGTAACGATGAAGAAAATCAACATAATGAATACGATGTCGAGCATCGGTGTCATGTTTACTTCTGCTTCATCATCACCTTTCGCAAATTTACGCATGTACTTATCTCCAGGCTACTTTCTAGTGATCCATTGTGAGGCTATCTTCAAGTCTTTCAGACTCGCGTTTAGCGCGGCGTTCAATATAAGTGCTTAAGAACAGACCTGATAGGGCAGCTACCATCCCTGACATAGTTGGGATTGTGGCTTTTGATACACCATCAGCCATTGCTCGTGCACTTGATGATCCTGTATTACCAAGTACGGCAAATACTTCAATCATCCCTGTAACCGTCCCCAAGAGGCCGATTAACGGGCATAGTGCAACAAGCGTTTTGATCAAATTCACACTTTTACTGAGGTCGTGGTTCACTTCTGAAATCATGGCAGTACGGATTTTATGGGCATACCATGATCTCCGTTCCTTGCGAGATTCCCACGCTTCCACAACCCGGCTTTTCTGCTTTCTATATTCAAGCGAGAAATACCAAAGACGCTCAACGATTAGCACCCACATAATGAACGTGACGCCGAGTAGTAGGAACAGGATAGAACCACCCTGTTCCATAAAAGCCCGGATCGCGTTAAGGGCTTCGCTAAGCATTCGCGCCCTCCTTCTCGGCGTGGACAGCAATAATACCAGCGGACTGTTCTTCCAACACATGAATGATGGATTTTGAAGAGCCTGATACAAAGCTGTGCAAGAGAAGTGTTGGGATCGCTACAACGAGACCTTCCACTGTTGTGATAAGAGCGGCAGAAATACCACCCGCCATCGCTTGTGGGTCACCAGCACCGAAGAGTGTGATCGCCTGGAAAGTTTCGATCATACCTGTAACTGTACCGAGAAGACCAAACAATGGTGCAACAGCTGAAATCAATTTTACGATCGTTAGGAAACGCTCTAATGCTGGTGTTTCTTTCAGAATTGCTTCGTCAAGTTTCAGCTCGAGAGTTTCAACGTCTACGCTTTTGTTGCTTTCGTATACGGCAAGTACACGGCCAAGCGGGTTATTCGTATTTGCAGTATCCTTGCGGATTTGACTGCGAACTTTACCGCCGACAACAAACAGATAGAGCCACTGAATAACAGCAAGCAATACACCGATAGCACCAAGGCCCAGCGTGATCCAACCGATCGGTCCACCGTTATCTAAGTGATCTTCTAATGTTGCTTTTTCAACTTCGATGTTAAGAAGCTGACCGCGAGTTGGGTCCATACCCAATCCTACGATTTCACCAGCATTAGCGTTTTGGAAAGCTTCAATTGTACTTGTAAAGCGACCAGATGGTTGACGTGCTAGTTCTTCAACGGCGCCGTCGTTCGTTAGCGTGTAGTATCTGCCATTACCAACAAGAGCAAAGTCACCAACCCGCGTAAGGTCTACAACTTCTTTGTTACCGTCATTACGGCCAACTTCGTGTTGGAAAGTTTTGATTTGACCAGAACCGATCATTTCAAGCAGCATTTGCGCTGGCCATGCTTCGATATCTTCAATGGTAGGAAGTTGAGCATCATCAGCGGCTTTGGCAACAAGGTTATTAATCGGCTCCATGCGGCCAGGATTGTCGATAGTGACATGTGAACCAGAGATAACAGCACGTGCATCACCAGCAGCCTGCTGGAGAACACCGAAGAGTTCCTGTAGCTGACCAAGGCGGTTACGGCGAACTTCGAGTTGTTCCGTAATGTCTTGCTCGTTCACACGGCGTTGCTCTTCGAGGCGTGCACTTTCACGCTCTAGCTGTGTAGTTGTACGACGTTCAGCATTCAGCTTGTTCTGCTGGCTTGCCTGATCTGCACGAAATTCAGCTTCACGTGCTTTGTGTGCAGCTTCTTCGTTGATCGTACCGTCTTGTACTTTTTTCAGAAGAGCATCAAGGTCAGATTGCTGAGCCTGTGCGGACACTGAAAAACCTGCAAGGGCGATTGCGGCGGTTGCGATAATATGTTTCATCTTAATTCCCCCGTGTCGGCGCTGCTACAGGCAGTACGAGAATATCTTTTTGTACAGTATTACCTGCCATACGGCGAAGCTGGCGAACTGCTCTTTTATAGTCGTTGTTAATGACCCATGTTCCATTGGTTTTGTCCCAAACGGCTGTTTCAGAACCGTCTTTGGTTTGATAATAGAAACCAACACGGCCAAGGCGTACAAAGTTTACGCTACGGTCGTCTGTAAGTGAGCCTTCGTAAGCATTAATTGTACGGCCATACTGAACTTCACGCTTATATTCTTCGAGAACAAGACGGAAGCGTTCTGGATCACTGATGTTTGGATCATCCATGTAATCACGCAGTTTCATGATGCGTTCTTTACGATCATCAACCTGGAAAGGTGTATCGATTGCAACGAAATCTTCCAGTTGATCAATCATGCGAAGCATCAACGGCGTAACCTGACGCTTAATTTCGTCGATCTGACCGATTGAGGTTTTGATATTTTCGATTTCAGCTAGCTGACGATCAATAACACGTTGTTGCTGAGCATTATAAGCCCGCAATCCAGCATTTTCTTTAAGTGCAGCTTTAAAATCACCGAAGATTTTCGACGTTGCATCAGAGATACCATCAATAGTTTGCTGTGATGCTTGAGCGATTTTGTTGCTTTCGTCTACTTCATCAATAACGGACTTGATACGCGGGTCTTGTGCATTTGCAAGACCAGCGCCAAGAACGACAGAAGCGACAGCAATTGTTGAGACAGCTATACGTTTCACTTTAGCTTTATCCATTTTCTGCCCACATGGGTTTTATTTATGCCCTGTGCAGCTAATCCAAGCCACATAAGGCGGTTAAACCATGCAAAGACCTGATCTGTAACCAATAACGGCGTATATCAGTAGGCCCTTACCCTAAAAATCAGGAAATGATCCAAGCACATAATACTCATACCGTGAAAGGTGCTGAGTAGATTGTATGCGCTTTTAAACCTAATTCTCCCAATTTGTTGACTACCCTGAGTAGCGAATCAAACATAGATTCGTTTACTCACGTACAAATTATATGGATTTGCTCGAAATAACATTTCTTGCAAACCGTTGTTTTTATTATATCTCCCACGATTTTATCACATATAATAAAATCATAAGTCCGTAACGAGCAGCCAAGCTCGCTGCCTATCATCCAAGAATCTTTCACAAAGCCAAGTGAAAATTTTATTTTTCTAATAATTAGCCTGAAAAACACCATATTTATATAGCGGTATAGTCGGCTTAATTCATTATGTAATAATATATCATTATAGTATTGAGGTCAATGATATAAAAGAAAAAATCAAAGCTCTGTAAATATATCTGGTCTAGATTATATTATGTTTAGCGATGTATGCCGTAACGGTAGTCACGGCATTGTGTGTATTGAGTTAGATGGGACTGTTTACCCTCTTTGTGTCTTTATTTCTTTTAAGATGGATAAAACGCCATGCCACTGATTCTCTGCACTAACTTTCATTGCACCATCCAGACCCATGTGATCGCATAATTTACTAGCGAGGATTTTAGTGTGAGGGGATGCGTTGCAGTTATTGAATTCAGGTTGAATTCTTGCCGGTTTATTTGTCCGCTTATGCATGTAAGTTCCATCGTATTATTTACTAACTTTCGCTTGGTTGCGATAGAATAGATTTTATCGAGGAAACTCTAAAAACATGTTAAAATATAGGTGGGATTTTTATCTACTTTATGAATCAGGATGCTTTAACTGATAGCGACAACATCCCAAGGTTTGAAATTTCAATTGTGACTTGATCACCGTCTTGTAAAAACTCTGGCGGTATGCGCCCAGCACCCACGCCAGCAGGTGTTCCTGTTAATATAATATCACCAGCACGTAATTTCGTAACCGCACTAATTGCGGTTATTATCTCGGTCACAGAAAAGATCATTTCGGTAATAATGCCATTCTGTTTTTCAATATGATTGACTTTGGTAATAATTGAATGAGGTATGGATAAATCGAATGCTGATTTATGAGTTATCATTGGCCCTAGTGCGCCAGACTGGTCGAAGTTTTTGCCGAGGGTAAACTGGCTGGTTTGCTTTTGTACGCGTCGAACTGTGCCGTCGTTTGCGATTGAGTAGCCAAATATATGATCTTCAGCATTGTCGGGGGTGATATTTTTCCCCTCTTTGCCAATGATTACCGCTAGTTCCCCTTCATAATCAAATGTTCCTTCTGCTTTGGGGTAGTAAACAACCGAATCATGAGAAGAAAAACTTGATGGAAATCGAATAAAAATATCTGGGTTAGGGGAGCGGCTTTGTTCTAGTATTTTTTCACTTACCCCCATCTCCTTGGCATGATCTCGGTAATTCTTGCCAACACAGAATATGCGGCTTTGTAAGCTTAGTGGTGGCAGCCATTGACGAGGTGGAACTGGTCGCCAGTTTCGGTTGTTATGAGCCGCCTGTGTAAGAACTTTCCAATCCACTTTTTCCAAGAACGAGCATATATCATCACTAAGACTTGGATCAGCTTGAGATACAGTAATATATGCTTCTTCGCGCAGAAGGCATAATCTTGGCTTGCTATCGATCATGAGGTTGGCAAGTTTCATGTCGTTCCTCTTAAATCTTAATGCTATGACCGAGTGTCACCAATGATAACCCCCTCACACTGTTTCCAAGGGCGACTTGGTCGGCGGCTAAAACATCATCTAGATATATTGTTTTTTCTGTTATTTGGTTAGTATCTAATAAATGCCGTCTGAGGACACCGTCCAACAGTCCGCTTGATTGTGTTGGTGTTATCCATTCTCCATTAAGGTGCAAGAATATATTATGAATAGCACCTTCGGTTATGTGCCCAAATTCATTGGCGTATATCGCATCAATATGCCCCTTGCCGAGAGCATTTCGGTAGTCATCATTATATAAGGCCCGATTGGTTGTTTTATGAAAGAGATATGTATCTTTCGAATGCACAGTGTTTTTGGCAAATATAGCACTAGACAGGGGTTTGGTTCGCGGCGTGGCTGCGAGCGCGCTGATCGATGTGATGATAGGTTGGCGATTTATAATAGTGCTAGTGATTGATGCAGAACCATGCTTATCAAGTAAAAGCCTGACGCGGTAATCATTTTTACTGCATTCTAACGACAGGCAATGATCGTTAAGTTGTTGATTAAGTAGAGTGTGATCATAAGCATAGCCGAAATAGGCGGCGCTTTCGGCCATCCTGTCCAGGTGGGCCGATTTAAATAAATATTCTCCGTTATGAAGCCTGAAGGTTTCAATCAGAGAATGAGCCGAGTGTGGGCAGGTGATGAAATTTGCCTTTAAAAGGCATTCTGCATATTCGTCAGTGCTATTGCTGTCGGCAATGATGCCGCTTCCGATATGAAAGCGCCCTTTATAATTGGGGATGTCATTATATTCGCGTACATTGCTATTCTCAATCACAAGTGTCCTTATGGGGACATTGAAGGCCCAATCAAGTTCCTTCAGTTGCTTTTTCGCTTGAAGGCTATTGTGTGAAGGTGAAATGTAACCAATTGCACCGCAGTAAACCCCGCGAGCCTCTTTTTCTATTTCTGCAATGATTTCCATTGCGCGGATTTTTGGTGCTCCGGTTATGGAACCACAGGGAAAGATCGCTCTTAGCATATCTGACACTTTTAGGTCGCTGTGTGAGCTTGCGCTGATTGTGGATGTCATTTGGTGCAGGGTTGGATAGGTTTCGATATCGAAAAGTTTTTCCACTTTTACAGAACCAGCATCTGCTATTCTGGATAGATCATTTCGCAATAAATCGACGATCATCAGGTTTTCAGCTCTGGATTTTGTATCCGTATGTAAGGTTTGTGCACGGGATATATCATCAGCATAAGCTAGCCCTCTCTGTGCTGTTCCTTTCATAGGTTTTGCAGTTAGGGTCTTTTTGTTTTTTTCGATAAACAGTTCAGGAGAACGCGATAATATCTGATGTGAACCAGTGTTGATATATGCACCATAAGCTACCGGCTGCGAATTCCGTAGATTTTGATATAATGATAGTGGGTCACCAGATAAGGTAAAAGAAACAGGCATTGTATAATTAACCTGATATACATCACCTGATAATATGTAATTTTTGATCTGATTGATTGCCGCTGCGTATTCGGTTTTCGTTACCTTAAGTTCAGGCTTTGATATCTGTGCTTGCCGAATATTGCCGCGTTCCGAGGCATGTAAAAATGCTTCAACTTCGCCAGGGGATAGAATTTGGCGATTTTTTGTTGCCATCATCCAAATGAGAGGTTCGTTTGTTTTGCTGGAACAAGGAGGTGGTGATAGCTTTTCTTCTAGGGCATATGCACATTCATAGGCGACCCAGCCAGCTAGATAATACCCTTCCGCAGTGAGTTGATCCAGTTTAGCAAGCGTTTCGTTAACTTCTGAAATGCTATTCGCTTCTATAATATGCTCAGCGTCATAAAAAAGCATGGACCGGTTGGGTTCGCAGAGCGGCCGATTATCATCTAAAAGAACAAAAGGGCTATGTCTGAGATCAGCAAAGGGCATGTGATGGCCAGCCTGTTAAATGTTGATGTTTGGCGTTGTTATTAAGCAAAGATGGGGGCAGGTCAATTAAGTTTTGGCCTGATGTAAGACAGTAATTTTCTGGGCTTAAATATTTTACACGATTAATATTGTAGTGTGGATTTTTATTGATGGTGATACTGAATTGTATGGACTTTGCTTAAAGTACCCCAGTGTTTATGTGCGATTTTCTACTTTTTTCAATTGATATGCAGCAACTGGCTTGTAATTTTTCGAATAGTTTCAATTCACATTTACGAATAGGTTCAATTTTTTACCATACAAGTATATCCCTTCGCATTATTCCCTCACTCTGAAAGTGTTTACAGTGATTTGTGGAATATAATCATACTAAGCATTGTGGTAAAAAATGGTCATTCTGGACGAATGAGCAATTTTCCCGGAGTTGTAAGCATTGAAAGAATGAACTTGAGGTGTCATATACCTGTTCATCAAACGGGCCTTCTATTATCGGTAAGGCTATAACTGGAGACTTGAAATGAAAATTATTCGTAACTTTTTGGTACTTGCTACCGCTTTATTCGGTTTCGTATCAGCAGCATCTGCTGATGTGAACACAGTTGCTGTTGGCGGCTATGACGCTGTTTCTTACCACTCTGGTTCACCAGTTCGTGGTTCTGGTAACTTTGCTTATAACTACAATGGTTCAACATACCTGTTTTCTACAGAAGCAAACATGAAGAAATTCAAAAAATCACCAGCTAAATTCGTTCCTGCATACGGTGGATACTGTGCATATGGTGCGGCTGTTGGTAAAAAATTCGTAGGCGATCCAACTGTATGGAAAGTTGTTGACGGTACACTTTACCTGAACCTTAACGAAGATGTTTCTAAATTGTGGAACAAAGATATTCCAGGTAACATTTCTAAAGCTGATGCTAACTGGAAAACAATCGCTGATGTTGCAGCGGAAGATCTATAAGATTTAAAAGTACCCCTTTCAGTTAAAATTAACTGATCAACTAAAACACTCACATCAGATATTGGTGTGAGTGTTTTTTTATGTTCGGCGAACTGGCTTTATTATTTATCATTGCGGTATTGTGCCTTACATGATTACCTGACAATTAAGCGCTATAAAGTTGTTACGAAATAAAGTTGGAAAAATAATGGTTGGTTTTGGAATTCTGATTATCTTGATTGTTGTCATTGCTGTGTTTGTAATGCAGGCACCAACAACATGGAAGACAAGTGAGGTTGTTAGAACCCCGGACGAGAGCTTTGAAAATATCCCGGATTATCCGTTTGCACCTAATTATGTGACTGTACATGGATACCGTGTTCATTATGTTGATGAAGGGCCTAAAAGCGGCAAGGCTATTCTGCTAATGCATGGCCAACCCTCCTGGAGTTATCTGTATCGCCATATGATTCCATTGCTGGCGAACTTGGGTTACCGGGTGATTGCCCCTGATTTGGTCGGATTCGGTAAATCTGATAAACCGCTCAACCGTGATGACCATAATTACCAAATGCATATTGATACTATGAATGAGGTTATTAAGGAACTCGACCTGACTGATGTATCTCTTTTTGCTCAGGATTGGGGTGGTTTAATCGGGCTTCGTATGGTTGCGGCTTCGCCGCAGCGTTTCGGTCGTATTATGCTTTCCAATACGGGGTTACCTGCGATGGGTGGTCTTAAAGGTTTGTTATCGTATCCTTTGTTTAAATTGATGGTTATGCGTGAAGGTAAACCTGAGTCCATTGGTGATAACGGCGAATTTCGTTTTACACGGTGGGTTGCTTGGGCCAAACATACCCCTTCGTTTGATTTGGCGGACCTATTTCAACAATCGACCACGCGTGAGCTGTCCGACACTGAATTAGCTGGTTATTCTGCCCCGTTTCCCGATGAAAAATATATGGCGGCAATTCGTAAGTTTCCTATGATGGTGCCATCACAGCTGCGCCAGAATCAACGCGTAATGGATGAGGTTTTTGCGAAATGGGATAAGCCGTTTCTGACAGCTTTTGGTGATAGCGATCCGGTTACAAAAGGCCGTGATAAAATTTGGCATAAAGTTGTCCCTGGCGCTGCGGGGCAACCTCATACCACTGTAAAGGATGGAGCACATTTCATTCAGGAAGATAAGCCAGAAGAATTAGTTGAAATCTTTGATGCCTTTATTAAGGCTGAGCAATAGATATTGCGCGCCCTTTTGATCTCTGTCAGCTTTGCCAAAGTTGGTTGGTCTAATGAATGCTTTCCGAAGCTAGTTTGTTATTCCGCCTGAAGGCCCCAGGGCCTTCGCCTGATACTTTCTTAAATACACGGCTGAAAGCTGCAACAGACTCGTACCCAACTTGAGAGGCCACCCACTCCACAGACACATCATTCTCAATCAATAGGCGTTGTGCTTTTTGTACGCGCCAAATTGTTACATATTGCATAGGGGTCATGCCTGTAAGTCTTGAGAACTGTTCAGCAAATGCTGTTCGTGACATTCCTGCCGATTTTGCAAGATCCTCTACTGTCCAGCGACAGTTGGGTTGAGCGTGTAATGCATTTAAGCTGCGCCCTATTTTAGGGTCGGTAACCGCTGCCAAGAAATTTGCTGTTTCAACTTCGCGCTCGCTCCATAGGCGCACCGTATGAATAAAAAGAATTTCTGACATTCTTTTAAGAATTTCATCATGACCTAACTTGTTATCACCAGCTTCGCTAGCCATTACAAGCAAGGCTTGATTGAACCAGGAAATACGCTCAGACTCTTCTTTCTTGATTAAAATATATGATGGGAGCTGTTCTAAAAGAGGGTGTTGAAAGCCGTTATCAAATTCGAAATGACCACATACCAAACGGGTTATTCGCTCTGATTCACTGTCGCCGAGTAAAAAATTTCCTTCGTCATCAAATGTTCCATCTGCTTGTGTGTCGAGTGGGGGGGCTTCATTTCCCAACTCGTCACGCATTTCATGCGCGGCACCATGAGGGATAATCAAAAAATCACCATTCCTGAGAAAGATGGATTCTGGGCAGTTATTCACTGTGATCCAGCATGAACCCTGAGTTACGAGATGAAATCGGGCAGTATTTTTATAATGGGGAACATTGACACCCCAAGGGCTACCGAAATTTGTAGTGAAATATAAACATCCTTTGAATTTTAATACATCCAGAACATCGCTCAATACATCCATTTTCATAACCTCCAACTACGCCCCGAGATGATTAAAGGGTAGCGCCATTATCTTATGGCCTAAAGTATAATGATATATCAAGTACATAGGACGAATGAGCAAGTAATGTGGACTGGCTGACATTGAAGTAAAGGTGGGGTTCCATGTAACTATTAATTCCACGCGAGGCGCTATAGCCATGGGATTAATAAGCTTGATTGCTCTCGCAATTAGAAATGGTGGAGAGAAATAATGGAAATGATTTATACGTATTTGGGTCTAAGCGGAATTTTGACCCTACTTTTATGGACCCCTTATATTGTGGCGCGAATGTTCGCTTGGGGCATCCCTACTTTTTTAAACAACTATCCGAAGGGCTTTCCGGAGACAGCACCGGCTCAGCCTCTTTGGGCAGCACGGGCGCAGCGTGCGCACCTTAATATGGTGGAAACAATGCCTGCTTTTATCGCCGTAACACTGGCTGCAGCAAATCTATTGGTTGGTAACGCTGATGCAATTGCGGCTGTTGGTATGTGGACGCAGGTTTTCTTTGTGGCGCGTTTGGCACATGCTGTTGTCTATATTACAGGTATCCCTTTTCTGAGAACGCCGGTTTACCTTGTATCTTGGTTCGCAATTCTGGCAATTGCGGCACAGTTTGCCCTTTAGCTATTATTAAGTTTAAACCAGATGTGCTCTTTGTGTCTGGTTTAATGGCCCCGCCCTCTTTCCCGTGCCCTGCGGTGGGGCCTATATCTTTACAACTGATTGAATTCAGGCAAAATTGATACCTTATAATGAAATAGGTTAGGATGAGACATATGACAGATCAGTTGGATGATCTAAAAGCTGAGGCAAGAGGATGCGATCTGTGTTCTGAAAATTTACCAATGGGTCCAAGGCCAGTTTTCCAGATTCATCCTAAATCGAAAATACTGGTTGCAGGCCAAGCGCCTGGGGTACGGGTTCATAATACAGGAATTCCGTTCAATGACCCTAGTGGAGATCGCCTGCGGCAGTGGATGGGAATTGACAAGGATGTGTTTTATGACGAGCAAAAAATAGCCATTCTCCCGATGGGGTTTTGTTATCCCGGAACGGGTAAAAGCGGTGATTTGCCGCCAAGGCCTGAATGTGCAGCGAAGTGGCGTCAACCAATGTTGGATTTTATGCCGAATATCGAGCTTATATTGGTGATTGGGCAATATGCTTTGAAATGGCATATGGGCGATAGGCAAAAGAAAAACCTGACTGAAACGGTTAGAAATTGGACAGATTATTTTAGTGACGGATTACTGCCGTTACCGCATCCTAGTCCTCGCAATAATATCTGGTTAAAAAAGAATGACTGGTTTGAAAGCGATGTGTTGCCAACCATGCAAGTAAAAATCAAAGAGTTACTGACAGCGAGTTAGCGGATTAATGCAGTTTTAAAAAGTCTTCTAGGGCGTTCAAGAAAGTGTCAATTTCTTCAAGAGTATTATAGTGTGTCGGGCCAACTCTTATGACGCCGCCTTTGTCTGTTAATCCTAATCTTTTTACGGGTTCCAGGGCATAATTATGGCCGCTCCAAATTGAAATGCCGCGTTTCGCCATATATTTTGCAATTTCGTCCGGATGGTGGCCTTCTTGTATGAATGAAACAGTTGGAACTCTGCGATTAAAAGCTGTTTCGTTATCGATGCCAATAATTCGTGTGCCGGGTACAGATTTAATGCCTTTGATCAAGTGTTTGGCGAGTTCTATATCATATTGCGCCATCTCTCGCACCCCGGCCTGAATGTTTGATTGTAATTCACTGCGCGCTGATAATGCGGCTTCCAGATCACCGCCGAACACACTGCCAACCCATTCAAAATGTTCAAGGGCGCCTATAATACCTGCCAGTGCTTCGCGGCTTTCGGTGCCCGTTGCAAACTTTCCCGGTAACGTGTCTGACGAGGCTCGAACTTTATAGGCCTTTAATTTCTCAAGTAGAGAGCGTTTTGCCCACATTATTCCGTGATGAGGGCCGTAAAATTTGTAGGACGAACAGACAAGCATATCGCAATCGATATCCTGTACATCAATTACGCCGTGAGGGGCATATTGAACGGCATCAATATAGGTAAGGGCTCCTACAGTTTTGGCTGCTTTTATAATATGTTTTACATCAGTAATCGAGCCAGTGAGGTTGCTCGCATAGTTTACAGCAACAATTTTTGTTTTATCGTTGATCACTGTATCAAGGTTTTCGAGGTCAAGTTCACAAGTTTCAGGATTGAGGTCAATCCATTTAACAGTAAGGCCTTTATCTTCTGCAAGTAATAACCAGGGTGCTACGTTTGCATCATGATCCATACGTGTCAAAACGATCTCGTCACCTTCTTGCACTTCATGTGCCAGTGAACGGGTCATCATGAAAGTTAAACTTGTCATGTTTTGCCCGAAAAATATTTCATGATAGTCTCGTGCATTCACAAATTCGGCGGCAATTTTGTGGGCATCGAACACAAGGGCTTCAGCGTCAATAGATGTTTTAAAAAAGCCGCCCAGATTGGCATTATAATCAACAAGCGCAGTTTGCATCAATTTGATTACACGGTTTGGTACCTGTGTGCCTGCCGGATTATCAAGATAGATAATAGGGTTGCCATTGAATTTACGGTTTAATGCCGGAAATTCTTCGCGAACTTTGCTGACATCATATTTCATGGTTATCTATCTCCGTGAATTGTAATGATAGGCAGGATTGTTAATCACTCAGGAAGTGATGTCCAATGAAAAAGCAACCGACCATTGGGTCGATTGCTTTCTGCAAGGCTGTTATCAAGTTGGGTATAGATTACGCAACTTTAATCGAGCGATATAGTTGACTGCCTTCTTCTGCGAAAGTGTTTGCGCTATCAATGGCTTCGGAAATAGATCCGAGGTTACTATTGATTTCATCCACAGCACTGGCCGCAGTTTGCATGCTGGATGTTATCTCTGAAGAAGTTGCTACTTGTTCTTCTACAGCACTCGCAACAGATGTAACGCTGGTTTCTACTGAAACAACAGCACCCTTGATACTTTCAAGGCGGTTAACCACATCACCACTAATACTTTGCATGCCTTGAATTTCCGTAGAAATTTGGGCTGTTGCATTTGCTACCTGATTGGCAAGTGATTTAACCTCTGATGCAACGACAGCAAATCCTTTACCTGCTTCGCCAGCTCTCGCAGATTCGATTGTAGCGTTTAGTGCCAAAAGGTTAATTTGCCCGGCGATATCCTGAATGACCTCAACAATGTTATTCATAGCTCCGGCTGCTGAAGATAATTGTTGGGTTGAACCATCAGCATTAGCCGCCTCAGACATGGCTTTTTCAACTTCCATGCGCGATAGTTCCATACTGCGAGCGATTTCCTGTGCCGATGCCTGAAACTCTTCAGAAGCTGAAGCAACAGACTGCACTGTCAGCAATGTATTCGCTGAGGCATTTGTAGCTGATAATGTCTGGGCGTTGGCATCACCTACTGACGCTAAAATTTTGTCAAGATTTTGGTCAACAACTGTGCTTACGCGGGCTGCTTCGTCGCGTGCTAAAACCTGGTCTGTGATATTTGTTGCGTATTTAACAACCTTGAACGGTTTCCCTTCCGGGTCAAAGATTGGGTTATATGAGGCTTGTATCCATATTTCCTGACCGCCTTTTACAATTCTTTTATATTCAGCAGCTTGGTATTGACCATTGGCCAATACTTCCCAGAACCTTTGATATTCGCTACTGGTGGCGTAGTCTTTTGCAACAAACATCTTGTGGTGTTTGCCCTTGATCTCGTGAAGTTCGTAACCAACGGTTTGCAGGAAGTTTTCATTCGCTTTCCTGATGGTTCCATCAAGGTTGAATTCTATTACAGCCTGTGCTTTGTGGATCGCGTCAAGTTGCCCGCTGAAATCAGCAGCCTGTATGGTCTGTTCGGTTATATCAGTCGCATATTTCACAACTTTGAATGGCTTTCCATCCGGGTCAAGAATTGGGTTGTAAGATGCTTGTATCCAAATTTCTTTACCGCCTTTGCCATATCGTTTGTATTGGGCGGCATGAGAATTACCAGCAGCAAGGCTTTTCCAGAAACTCTGGTATTCTTCACTGGCGGCATACTCGTCGCCAACGAACATTCGGTGATGACGACCTTTAACCTCATCAATTGAATAGCCAACTGTTGTCAGAAAGTTTTCATTAGCGTCTATGATAGTGCCGTCTAGGTCAAACTGTATGACAGCTTGCACTTTATTAATAGCATCGACCTGGCCACTGTAGTCAGCAGCCTGAAGAATTTGCTGTGTGATATCAGTTGCGTATTTAACAACTTTGATAACATTCCCATTCTTGTCAATAATTGGGTTATATGTTGCCTGTATCCAGACTTCACGGCCACCTTTTGCAAGGCGTTTATATTCGGCAGATTGAAATTCGCCTTTGGCTAATTTATTCCAGAATTCTTTATACTCTAGCGATTGTGCGTAGCTCGACATGACAAACATTTTATGATGTTGTCCTTGAATCTCTGCAAGCGAGTAACCCATTGCGCTGAGGAAGTTTTCATTGGCAAAAAGAATAGTTCCATCCGGTTTAAAGTGAATCACTGCCTGAGAGCGGTCCAGTGCCTTTAAGATGGATGCTGTTTCGGCAGCATTTGTTCTTTTTGGTAGTGCAATTCCCTTGTTTTTTTGTCCCATATCAAGGGTTGCCGTATCTTTACGATTAAAGATAGCATCAAACATATTTATTCCCTTACCGACCCCAGTTGATTTAGATAAAATAAATAATGATCTAAATCGATTTGCAATTCGTACACAAAAAGCATCTTTATAAATAACAGTAAGTCGTTAAAATTCTGTTATCATTGAATAGTTTCATAAAATTAAGGGTAAACCATAGCTGCAAATATTTTCTACAGGCTTCTTTATAGGGCTATTTGCAATATTATTGGTTGCCTATGAACACTCTGGTGCTCATTGTATTTTAAGCGATAGCCCGAAAATTAGAGAAGAGCATGTGATATATATGCTCGGTTGGCTGAGAATATAATATCGCTCAGATGCATTAGGGCCATAGGGGCGTGAAATATAACTGAATAAGGCCAGCCTTTTAGAGCTGGCCTTATTCAGAAGTTTTTCTATGGGTAGTTTTCTAAAAAATTAGAATTTTAGGAGGAACTTTACGATCTTGCGTGTGCGCTCGCTATAAAGGGCCGGGGTGAAAAATGATCCGGCGGCGCGTTTACCGATTTCTGCAAGTGTTGGGTACGCAGAGATCATTCCTGTCATGTCACGCATTTTGAAGCCTTTTGTAAGTGCAAGTTGCCACGTTTGAATGAGTTCTCCTGCGCTTGCTCCAACAATACCGGCCCCTAGAATTTTGCCCTTTTTATCTACAACAACTTTAATCAGGCCTTTGGTTAAAAGCTCTGCCCGGGCTCGGTCATTTTCTGCATATTCCCAAGTAACTGCTTTAATGCTGTCACCAAATTTTTCTTTAGCTTGCGCTTCGGTTAAGCCAACTTGTGCCAGTTCAGGGTCTGTGTAGGTAACCCATGGAACGGCTGCATAATTCGCCTTTGCTGGTAATTTAAAGAGAATATTTTGGATAATAATACCCGCGTCGTATCCAGCAACGTGGGTGAACATCAAGCCGCCTTTTACATCGCCGATCGCGAAAATACGCTTGTTCGATGTGCGCAGGCGTGCGTCAACCTCTATACCACGATTACTATATTTAATGCCGGCAACATCCAAGCCAATGTTGTCAACATTTGGTGCGCGGCCCGCTGCAATTAAAAGGTGCGAACCTTTGATTTCTTCACCGCCTGCCAGTTTGATGGTGATGTCACCTGTTTTACCTGCAACGTTTTCAATATCAACACCTTCACGAATATCAATGCCTTCTTCCCGCAGGCTATCGAGAACGATTTTTGTAAGCTCAGGGTCATCTTTTGGCATGGCCTGAAACTTTTCGAGTACGGTCACTTTTGCGCCTAAGCGCTTATGGGCTTCGGCCATTTCAAGGCCAATGGGACCAGCACCGACAACGATTAAGTGTTCAGGGCAAACTGTATTATCAAAAATTTCTTCATTCGTAAGATAATCGGTTTCTTCAATGCCGGGGATTGGCGGTACTGCTGCCCGCGAACCGGTTGCGATAACAAATTTTTTAGCTTGAATGCGTTTGCCGCCCGCTTCAACTTCATTAGGGCTTGTAAACTTGGCGGCTGCCTGAATAACGTTAACACCCAGTTCTTCAAATCGCTCAACGCTATCATGCGGCTCGATACCTTTGATGACATTCTTGACGTGGGCGTTTGCCGCTGCAAAGTCTATTTCGGGCTCAACAGGTTTGATGCCGTAAGGGGCGCCGCTGCGCATCGCTTCTGCTCGTTTTCCTGCCGCCAGAAGTGCCTTGGAAGGGACGCAACCTGTATTTAGGCAATCGCCTCCCATTTTGTGTTTTTCAATAAGAACGACATCAGCGCCCATTTGAACAGCACCAGCAGCTACTGAGAGGCCGCCTGAACCTGCACCAATAATACAAATATCTGTTTTAATGATTTCTTCAGTCATGATTAAGCCTCACTTTTTGTTGTATCGTTAGAGTCTTCACCTTTGAACTTTTTGTATGCAATCGGTACAAGCGATAAAATTATAAGGCCAATAATAGGGCCAATAATCTCTGGCTGTAAAAGAACATTTAGACCGATATCTTCTGATTCTGTGATAGACGAAAAGCCTGCGCCAACACTTGCAAAAACAAAAGTACCCGGCATGATTCCAAAAAACGTTGCGATAATATAACTTCTTGTTGGTACTCGAAAAGCAGCGGCAGCTAAATTTACAACAAAAAATGGGAACAAAGGAACAAGTCTTAAAATGAACATATAGCTCATTGCGTCTTTTGCAAAGCCTTCTTCCAGGCTTTTCATTTTGTTTCCACCAAGTTTGGCAAGGGTATCACCAGCGGCTTCCCTGCCTGCAAAGAAGATAATCGTGGCACCTATTGTTGCTCCGACCACAACAGAGATACCACCGTAAAGCGTGCCAAGTATGAACCCGGATAATAAAGTGAAAATAGAGCCAACTGGTGCAGAAATAGCCGTGGCAATCGCGTAAACTACAATTACTGCCAACATGGCTAATATTAAGTTTTCTTTTGCAAAATCTTTTAGCGCGCTTTGATTTTCTGCGATGGCGTCAACAGTGAAATATTCGTTCAACCCTGTGGCAAAGAAAGCAATAAGCGCAATTACGATAACCCCGATAGGGAGAAAACGCTTCCATTTGGGTTTTGCAGTGTCAGTAGTTTCATTATCTGTCGGCGTTGTCATAACGTTATTCCTGTTTTGAAGTCTTGATGCCCAATACTCGCCACATGATTTATTTTTGAGCGCTAAAATTATTTTACAGTGTTCAAGTTCCAATCATAATCATGATCACTGATACGGTTTACTTTTTCTAATTGGGTTTTCTTTTCACCTTCAGCATATTTGCTAAGGTGTTGAATGACACCTTTGTCGCTATCGCCGAAGTCTACTTTGAACCAGCTATATATAGAGGAAACTTCAATGCGATTTCCACTGATCTTTTGAATGCCACGATCACTATTGATAAAGGTTCGTGCGCCTTCCTCTAGCATTTCTTCCATGTTTTCCGCAGTCCATGCGCGGTTTGCGAGATTAGGGCATCCATATGACGCGCAGTTTACACTATAATGTGTGCGCGGATCATTCCAAATAGGGCGTAAGATACCATGCTCGATGTTATCAAGTGTTATATCCTGGTCTTCAACAACAAAAATATCGTCTTTCCATGGACCAAGATTAAAGAGGCCACCGTTAATTTTTCGAATTGATGATACAGGATATTCATCAATGATCAGATTGACCGTGATTGCATTGTAGGCATTTACCCAATATGCGCGCTGTTCGCCGCGATTAAGCGCGGTTACCTTAATCTCTGATAAGGTATCTAGATAATCCTCTAGGGCGCTTTTATCTTCAGGGCTTACCCCACCATAGTCGAATAAATTCAGCCCGCTATCGGTTGTTTTGATGTATTTTTGAAGAATACGGTTCCATACGCTGTGGTCAATAACGTCGGTAGAGTTTGGATTATGGGCCGTCCAATATTCGATCGCTTTAGGGCCTGACTGCGCTGATGCTGCATCCCAAGTAAGGAATATCATACATGCTGCGTATGCAAATTGTTTGAATTTCATGAGGGGGTTCCCTTTGTCTAGCCGATAATAATATGCATACCTAGGTAGGCGAGAGGCTTCAATATATCCAGACACAGTTTTCTAACATTCAAGTGACCAGCTGGTTATTAGGTCGGTGAAACCCAAAAAATCTATTAGTTATGAGCATATAAGGTGTCACTAAAAATGTTTATCGCTTGAGTTGGGTGCCGGAATGTTCTACCGAGCAGGTCAATGCTTTAGCTATTTGATAGCTTACGGTTGACGATATAATATTGATTGTGGTGATTGGGAATGGAAGATTTGGAGTCAACGCTGGTATTGTTTTTCAAACGTCCTAAATTGGGTTTTGGAAAACAAAGGCTGGCAGCAGCAATCGGGCCTGAAAAAGCGCTCGAAATCGCTGAATGTCTGTTACGGTGCGCTATAGAGGATATGAAAGACTGGAATGGACAACGCGTATTTGCTGTAGAGTCTGAACAAGACCTTGATTGGGCCAGAACTTTTATCATGCACGTTATGCCAAATACAGAATTTCACCTAATTCATCAAAGCGAAGGAAACCTGGGTGAACGTTTGAATTATACCGATTACCAATTACGAGATGCCGGTGCCTGTGATATTTATTTTATTGGTTCCGACGCGCCGATCCTGGATAAGAAATTTTATCGCAAAATTAAAACTCAATTAGATCGGCACCATATTATGCTGGCGTCTTCCAGTGACGGTGGGGTAACATTGATGGGGGGGCAGGCGCCTTGGCCTAATATGGCTGATTTGCCGTGGAGCACAAGTGACCTTGGGCGTGAGCTTGAGCGTGTTTGCCAAGACAATGGCCTTTCGGTAAATCTTGTGGATGGCTATTATGATGTTGATACCATTGATGATTTGCATAAGTGTATTGAAGACTTGCAAAATGATGAACGGCCTATGCGTAAAAAATTATGTGTGACTTATAATGCTTTGGGGTTGGAGGAGTTCAAGTAGGTGAGGCTCAAGCTCAGTATCATAATACCTTGCTATAATGATGAAACCGCCTTGACCAACCTGTTACCCAAACTGGTGGAAGCTGGTTCTGATTATGACACAGAAATTATTGTAGTGGACGGGGCAAAGTCAGATGTTTGTAAAAGAATTGTAGAAAATATTGATGGTCGTTATCTTCGGTCGGAGACTGGCCGGGGAAAGCAAATCATCAAGGGTACTGAGGTCGCTACAGGGCAATTATACTGGTTTCTACATGCTGATGCTATAGTGCCTTCTCTGAGTTTAAAGATTATTATGGATGCATGTTTAAGCGGAGCTAGTGCAGGTTATTTCCGGTTTGCATTTGCTGGCCCGTCAACATTGATAACACGATTTCTGACATATTGGATTAATATACGACCACAGATTGGCGGAATTGCTTACGGTGATCAGGGATTGTTTATAAAAGCTGATTTATACAATGACCTCGGAGGGTATGACCCTCTACCTTTGTTTGAAGAAGTCGCTCTTATACGTAAGCTGAAAAAGTATAATCAACTTACTTCATTGGATGCTGAAATTCAGGTTGATCCAAGGCGGTGGCAACGCGATGGATTTTGGAAACGCACTATTATCAATAGGGTGTGTGCAATCGCCTACATGTTTGGTATATCCGCAGAGAAGGTTGCTGGATGGTATCGCGCTTCAATGACATCGCAGAACAGTGATTTGCGCAAATAAAAGTAAGATACCATAAGGTCAGAATAAACTTACGACACGAAAAAGGTTTGTATTCTTATGCATGATACGGTTCAGGAATATTATGGTAAGGTTTTGCGAAATTCTGATGATTTGCAGACAGACGCATGTTGTACTGAAGCTGGCTTGCCAGAATATTTAAAACCTGTTCTAGCGGATATTCATGACGAAGTGATGATGCGTTACTATGGGTGTGGTTTGATTGCACCCGAGGCCTTGGAAGGGCTTTCCATTCTTGATTTGGGGTCTGGATCTGGCCGTGATGCTTATGCGCTTGCGAAACTAGTTGGTGAAAAGGGCCGTGTAGTCGGCGTTGATATGACCGATGAGCAACTGGAAGTGGCTAACCGTCATATCGATTATCACCGCGACAAGTTTGGATACGAAAAATCAAATGTTACCTTCTTGAAAGGCTATCTTGAAAGCCTTGATGAGTTGGGTTTGGATGACAACAGTTTTGATGTGATCGTATCAAATTGTGTGATCAACCTGTGTGATGACAAAGAAGCTGTACTCAAGGAAGCCTATCGGTTGTTGAAACCGGGTGGTGAAATGTATTTCTCTGATGTATATTCTGATCGCCGTGTTCCACATGAACTCACGAAAGACCCGGTTCTTCATGGTGAATGTCTGAGTGGTGCGCTTTATTGGAATGATTTTCTTCGCATTGCCAAATCAAGTGGTTTTGTTGATCCGCGGTTGGTTACTGATCGTCCCCTTGGGATCAGTAATTCGGCGATAGCTTCCAAGCTTGGTGATATCAAGTTTTATTCGGCGACATACCGATTATTCAAATTGCCGGACCTTGAGCCGATGTGGGAAGACTATGGCCAGGCAGTGATATATAAAGGCACGATTGCGCATCAAGGTGATGCATTCTCGCTTGATGGGCGCCATTATATGGAAAAAGGTCAGGTGTTTCCTGTATGCGGTAATACATATCGGATGCTCGCTGAGACGCGTTTTAAAGAGCATTTTGAGTTTATTGGTGATCAGTCAACTCATTATGGTATTTTCTCTGGTTGCGGCACTAATATTCCGTTTGGTGAGAGCAACCCGAGTGTTTCTTCGTCCGGTGGGTGTTGCTAAGAAGGTTTGATTTGATGGATGGTTCAGCCACAACAGTTCCAAGTGATCTGAAAAAATGGTTATACACACCAAAGGGTGAGAAGCGGGGCTATATTCAACCGCATGCCTTGAAAGAGCTTTGGTTCCATACCGGAACGGCGTGCAATTTGGCATGCCCTTTTTGTCTGGAAGGGTCAAAGCCCGGTGATACAAGGCTTGGCCTCGTTACACTGGATGATGCTAAACCTTTTATCGATGAAGCACTTGCTATGGGGGTGGAGCAGTTTTCCTTTACTGGGGGTGAGCCTTTCATAGCGAAAGATATTGTAAAAATCCTTCTATATGCTGCTGAGCATCGGCCCTGTATGGTGTTAACCAATGCGACTGCACCACTTCTATCGCGTCTTGCGCAAGTTGAGTTGTTGTTGAAGACAAAACACCCTGTTTCTTTCAGAGTTAGTCTTGATCATTTTGAGGCGGACAAACATGATGAGGGGCGCGGTAAAGGTAGCTTTGATGCTGCTGTTAAGGGCATTAAGGAGCTATTGAAACGTGGGTTTAATGTATCAATAGCACGTCATATGATAGATGGTGAAGATAGCGCTGCTGTTGATGCTGTCTATCATAGTTTAGTTGATGGTATGGGCTTTGCCCAGCCGCCCAAAATTGTTGCTTTTCCAGAGTTCAGTACGCCTTTTAGTGAAGCTGATGTTCCGCAGATTACAGAAAATTGCATGACGGAATTTCACACTGAAGGCGGACGCCGTGACTTTATGTGCGCCTTTTCAAAGATGGTCGTAAAGCAGGATGGTCATATGCGGGTGTATGCCTGCACACTTGTGGATGATAATAAGGATTATGATCTTGGTGGCACGCTTGATGAGGCAATGAAGGCCCGGGTTATGCTGGGACATCATCGTTGTTATAGCTGTTTTGCTTACGGCGCGTCTTGCAGTGAAACCTAGAACATGAAGTAAATACCAGCTTGTTACTGATAAGGGTTAGGTTTGCTCGTTTTTGTGTCAGCAGCTTTTGGTTGACCTCTTAGAAGTTCTCGGCCGAGGACGTAGAGTATTTTACTGCCGGCATTAAAGACACCACTAATAGTTCCAGAAATTTTGGATTTGCCAAAAATTCTGTGCCGGTAAGGCACATCGATTTCGCCGACTTTAAGACCCAGTTTAGCGGCGCTGATTTGCATTTCAACGGTCCAACCAAAGTCTGCATCCCGCATGTTCAGTTTTTCAAGTGCTTTAGGCGTTATTGCTCTGAATGGGCCAAGGTCTGTATAATTGCTGCCCCAGAAAAAATTCATTAACAAGCAAGCAAATGCATTCCCAAATCTTTGCGGTGGGGTTAGGAATTGGCGAGCACCTTTATGCATTCTACTGCCGATCATCATATCCGCTTTTGCTTCGGTGATTGGTTTGCACAGGTCTTTTATTTTTGATGGATCTTCGCAGAAGTCAGCATCTAGAAATACGATTATGTCAGTTCGCGGTAATTCTTTTAGGCCGCTCAAACAGGCCTGACCATATCCCATAACGGGTTCGTAAATTACCTGAGCGCCCGCTGTTTTAGCGATTTGTGCTGTGTTGTCAGTAGAACCATTATCAACGACAAGAATATGATCAACATAATTTGGAATAGCGTCCAGGAGCAAAGAGATAGTTTCGGCCTCATTAAGGGCAGGGATCAGGACCGAAATATGCATTTTCTCAATCATATACTTGTCTTCTAGTAATTCGAGTTTTTATAAAATCGATAACCAGCCATAAAAGGGTAGGTATAAATTCCAGTGGAACAATCATATGATCAAAAAAATCTGCCCCGCCCTCACTCAGAGACAAAGGATAGCGTAAATCATAAAGAGGCAAAGTAACGGTCAGTAACAATAAAGGGCGTACAGGGTGAACACACAACCACGGAATAAGCCAAATATAATACCAGGGATAGCCTGTTGGTGATAATAAGAATAAGCTAGCAGTTATGATCAAAATAGAGCGGGTTAGTATGTGGGGTGAGGTATAAAGCTCTTTAGATGTCATGCCTTTATAAGCCTGCCATGCAATAATGGCGATAATAATAAAGCCAACAATAGCCCGCGAGATATAAACTGGATCATCGATAAACTGTCCGGCAGCTGTGTCTAGCCAATTAAAAATGAAGGAATTAACCTGCCAGTTTTGTGAATAGGTTACTAACCCGGCGTCACTATCCAGCTTTGTCAGGGTTTGAGGTAATAAGAAGCCCAAGCTTAGAACAATAAACGGTAAGGCAGTGTAAAATAACTGTTTGGGTTTTTTGATATTTTTCACAAAAAATAAAGGCGTTAACAGAAGGGGCCATATTTTTACGCCAACAGCGGCGGCTAAGAAACCACCAGCAAACGACAACCTTGCCTTACATAAAAAAAGTATAGCGCTTAACAGAAACGGCAATAGCAGAATGTCCATATGTCCGGCATTCATTGTTTCTGTGATGATGAGTGGGTTTAACCAGTATACGGCGGTATAGTGCTGAGGCTTGTTGATAGTTTTGAGTAGTTTGGAAATTAAAAACAGGCTGGTGAAACTCATGAATAATAGAATCAAACGCCAGCTATCAATATTCCAAGGGGAAAGTGCCTGACTGAGGGCAAAAAACGCTTGTGCGACGGTTGGATAAATAGTTCGAACATAAGGGTATGCAACTCGGTTTACCGGGCCGTTTTGTGCTATCTCTTTTAGTCGTGGATTAATTGTATCATTGCTATGGCCAGATGTAACATTGTCTGCGTCAATGGTGGCAGGTAAGATTGATGGAAGAGCATCAGCAGGTGAGTGTGCATAAGGATTGAGGCCGTGGGTGACCATTTGCCCGTCAAAAAAATAACGGTAATAGTCGTCTTCATAGATTGGGGTTGAGTTGATCCAGATAATATGAAGAAAGACACCGCAAAGAATGATGATTTTGCCAGAATGCTTTATTGATGTTGCTTTTGATAATGCGGTAATAATGCATAGATAGCCTGCCCCGGCAAGTATCATAAGGCCAATGCCTATTAGATTTGGCCGATCAGACCAGTGAATATTATAATCAAATGCATCAGATATGAGCCGTAAACCGATCATCGTTGTAATGAGCAGTAATATGCCAATTACAAAGGCTGGTTTTTGCGGTTTTAATCTAGTGCTAACCATTCATCTAAATCCCCTATGCGAAAAACCACAGATAACTATCTGTGGTTTTTAGATTATAGGCAGCTATTAGTCTCCTAATATATGCGATTGTATATGTTTTCTGGTTTGAGCGTTAGCTACCGCCGCCGTAACCGCCGCCGCCGCCACCGCCGCCGCCATAGCTACCAGTTGCAGGTGCTTGGGCACGGGGAACGAATGCATTGGATTTCCAGTTGAACTTGTCTCTGTGGATGCCGCTGGCAGAAGCTAACTTCTTTCCAAGGCGTGGTTTAGCATAGGATTTCAAGTGCGCTAATACGAGCTGATCATCATCATTGAATAAACGGCTTTTATTCCATGTATATAAGCTGGATACTTGTGCGCCTTTTTTACTGACTTTAACGTTGTTGGTTGAGTTTATAAATTTAGCAGCATTTTCTTCGAGCTGTGATTTTACTGTTCGCCCCGTGAAGGCTGCCTTGCCAATTGAAGGGCTTCCTTTTGTACCGTAGCATAGGCCGTACAGAATGAGGGGGTCTTTCCAGTTTGCGAATAAAATATCCTGTTCGATATCTTCCAAAGAAAGCGCTATTCCTTCAACCTGGAAAATCTTTTCAGCCCATTTTTTACCTGGCATGCCAGGAATTCCACGATATTTTTTAACCTTGCGCGGCGCTCTTTTCTCTTCTGATAAAAGTTTAATCACGCCCACATTATGTAAGTTCAACCAATAAGCAAGTTGCTCATTTCTATTTAGTTTTGAAACTTCGACCTTCTCAAGGTAACGTATGTAACTCTTGATATATGAAAGAGTTTGTCCTTTAATAGATGAGTATGCGATTGCCTCTCTACCGCTATTTCTAACGGAAATTGCTTCCAAAACCGCAGTCATTGGACGATGATCGATACTGGTAGATGATGAAGCGTCGTAAGCAGCCCAGTGAGTATTATCACTCTCACCTGATGGTGCCTCGGCATAGGTTGGTTGAGATGGTTGGATACCGATACCGGAAAGTATTGTAATAGCTGCTATCGCTGCTGTAACGCTCTTTCCTATTATGTTGACCTTAAACATGACAGTTTTTCTTTCCCGACAAAATTGAAACTACTGATTTAACAGTATATCGAAGGTCAAAAATGAACATTAAACTCTAACTCAAATTGCAGTGAAGTTACTGTGAGGTTGTCTTTCCTCATGGACTGACCAGGGTGATTTGGGGGACGGTTTAGGCATTGAGAGAGAAATTTCTTTCTATGCTAGTGAATTGTCTGCAATAGTATGCTTTTATTAACTTAGTTGCAGTTATCCTGAGATTAAATAATCTGACTGTATTGGAATAATCAATGCATATAAAAGCGCCTCACTTTTTAACGCTAAAGATACTATTCAGTATATTGCTTGTGCTGGTTTTTGGTCAGGCCCTAAAAGCCCAACAAGTGATCAAAATTATTTATTTTTCAAATATGCCTGAAGTCTCAGCGTCAAATGGTAGGCCAGGGCTTGCTCGTGTGTCTGCTTATATCAACGAGTCTCGTGATAAGGGCGATAATCAGTTTGTGATCCACGGCGGCGATTCTTTATCACCCGCCATTCTATCTTCGCTGGATCGTGGTGCACATATGATTGATATTTTAAATACAGTTGAGCCTGATGTTTTTTCCATAGCAAAACGGGAATTTGCCTACGGTGAAGATATGCTCATCCAGCGAGCCGAAGAGGCACTGTTTCCCTTTGTGTCATCGAATACAGCGGATAAACGAACCGGAGAGCCATTTGAATCTATTTCACAAGGTGAAATATTTTTTGTGAATGGTTTATCAATAGGCGTGATCGCTTTGACGTCTCCTGCCGTAATAAAAGATTATGCAATTCATCGAACAGTCATGTTGGATGCGGTTGACTCTGCCCGAAAGCAGGCAACTATATTACGAAATCAAGGCGCAAATATTATTATATTAACAACTGACTTTGATGTGAAAGGCTATGCGGAGCTATTTTCTGAGCATGTTATTGATCTTGTGATTGAAGCGAGCTTCGAGGGATTTGTCTCAGAAAAAGTTGGTGATACCTACTATGTGCGATCAGTAGAAGATGGGCGGAATATATCTGATATCACTCTTTCGCTGGGTCAAGGGACGTCTGATCAAGAGGGTGATCAGATCAGAATTACTGACGTTGAAATTATCAATCCGGATTTGGCGCAATATGCTCCAGACGAGGCTGTTAAGTCGGCGATATCATTGCATTTGACGCCGTTAGAAGAGCTTTTAAATACGCCCATTGGTACAGTTAAAGGTGAGGTAAGCACGAGCCGCAATAGCTTGCGGAGCGGTGAAAACGCGTTTGCCAATATGTTAGCAGATAGTCTTCGGCAGAAGGTTGATGCTGATGTTGCACTTATAAATGGAGGAAGTATTCGCGGAGACAGAGATTATCCAGACGGGTACAGTTTGACGCGCCGTGATATGCAGGCTGAACTACCTTTCCGCAATACAATTGCGCTTTTGGAGGTGTCGGGCCAGCAAATTTGGGATGCAATTGAATACGCGATACCATGCCGCATAGATTATGATGGTTGTTTTCCGCAGGTATCAAATATTGAAGCAAGATATTCTGCGTCAGAGAATAAATTAATTTCCCTTTTGATTGGCGATACGCCGATTGATAAAGGCAAACTATATACGCTAGCGACAACAGATTATCTCTCGGGAGGCGGGGATGGTTATGTCATGTTAGCGGCTGCTAAGAAACTTGATATCCCCGAAAGAGGGCAGTTAACGCGTGAAGTTTTATCGCAGTATATTATTGACAGTAAGATAATAGAACCTCAGCTTCAAAACAGGATTATTATAGAACCGTAATTTAGAATTTTGTGCCTGAACAATGAGCCAGCGTTTGATGAAGCATCAACAAAAACAGAATAGAATATCGCAGAATATCATTAAGTTCTCCTCAAGTATTGTTGGGAAGTTTTCCTTTGGGATGTTGTTGTGGTTTCTTGTGATTGGGGCTCTTGGGTCATACGGTCTTTTCAACTTGCAAAAATTTCAGTTGTCGTTGGAAGAACTGACCGCAGAGACCTTACCTCAAGCTGGTAATGTTTCGAGGTTATCTACCGCAACATCCTCACTTACCGGAACTGTAAGGCGGTTGGCGCTTGTGGATACTCAAACTCAGCGTAGGCTTGTTTATGAAGAGATAGCGCGTGAATTTGCGGCGGTAGATACTTTGGCAGCAGGCCTAAGTGATGAAACAAATACGGTGGCATTCGATGGTATTTTACGGGCGATTAAACAGCTTGTTGATCAATTGAACGTCCATATCGAAAACCGTATAATAGTCGAAGCCGCCAATCAGAAAATTTCCATCCAGCTAACTTCGATACTTAATGAGCCTTTATCGAAGCTCTCTGGTACATCTGACCGTCAAAAGGCTCAACTTCTTATCTGGGAAAATAAAATAACCAGTATTGTTGCGCTTGCTATTCAAAACATCAATATTGACCGTTTGCGTGGCATGCGGTTGCTTCGCAGAAATCTGACACGTCAATTGCGGGAATTAAAAGAACTGGAGGCGGACTTGCCGCCAATTGTTTCCGATTACCTGCAAGAGAAAGAACGTAATCTTGAAGGCCTTTTAGTTGGTGATAATGGGTATTTTGATAGTCTCGTTGAGGGGTTGAAGTTGACAGCGAGGGTGCGGGGCCTAGAAAATCAAATCCTGACCCTTAATGAAGAAGTGATAAAGTTATCGAATGATGTTTTTCGCGGTGCCGGTAAAGAGGTCGAAGATAGTGTTCGGACTGTAAATCAGGGTTTTAAAGCGCAGTTTAATTATACTCTGATGGCTGGTGGTATTACTATTCTGTCGATTATTGGCATAGCCATAATTATCAACAAAGTATTCGTGACACGGTTGAATAGATTGAACCGTGAAGTTCAGGAATATAGTGAAAATGATAAAAGCCTCATCACGGTTTCAGGTAATGATGAAATCACAGGAATTGCGAATTCGATCAGTTCATTTATTGGCGAGATAGAAGCACAACAAACCGAACTGCGCAGTGCAAAGGCAAACGCTGAGGACGCAACAAGAATTAAGTCAGAGTTTTTGGCAACAATGAGCCATGAAATTCGTACACCGATGAACGGCGTTGTATCTATGACGCAAATGCTTGCCAAAACACAGCTTGATCATCGTCAAAAAGAACTCATCGCGATAGTGGAGCAGTCTGCCGGATCTCTTTTAACAATCATTAATGACATATTGGATTTTTCCCGTATTGAGGCAGGGAAACTTGAAATTGAAGAGGTTGAGTTTGACCTGCACGAGCTGGTCGCAAGTGTATCTGCCCTTTGTGGTTCCGATGCATATGATAAGGGGTTGGAGCTGTTCTTCGATATTGACTCTGCTGTTAGCTCTAACCTTGTCGGAGATTCGACCCGTATCAGGCAGATACTGCTTAATTTGGCCTCGAATGCGGTTAAATTTACAGAGTCTGGTTATGTGAAAATTGGAGTGGCACTAAGTGAAGGCGCTAAGGAAAAAGCGCTTATGTTTAAGGTTGAGGATACCGGTATTGGTATAAGCGATGAGGCTATTAAGCGCCTTTTCGTTGCGTTTGAGCAAGCTGATGGATCAACTGTACGCCGTTTTGGTGGGTCTGGTCTGGGGTTGAGTATTTGTAAGCGCCTTGTTGATTTGATGGGCGGCGAAATTGGGGTGAAAAGCATACCAGACACCGGCTCGGTATTTTATTTTACGGTGCCTTTTAATCCTGTTGCGCTCGAGGAGAAAACGCATGTTACAGATTTGCCTGCATCGAATGTGTATGTCGCTGTGCAGCATGAGAAAACGCTGGAATTAATTGCATCTGTATTTCCCGGTGATCATTATAATCTAATAGCACTTGACGCCTCTGCACCACAGTCATGGGCCGGGATGATTAGAAAGGCAGGAGGCAGTGAAAGTGCTGATCTTTTCCTCTTTGATGTGGATGTAGCACCAAAATCAGAAAATTTACCTTATATACAGGCAATGCATAAAGACTATCATATGGATGTCTTTGCTATTGCGCCGCGCAGCCAGATGGCTGATTTAGAAATATTTACCGACACTTGGTTGATTGGTGTTCTACCAAAGCCGCTTAATCGGTTCGCGCTGGTGGATCAAATTATTACCTGTAAGGACCTGTCTGATTTGGGCGCAAATACCAGGCACTCTTCAAAGCTTGTCCAAGACGATAATCAGGAGACAGCTAATGTATCTACAGCTTCTATTTTAATTGCTGAAGACAATCCAATTAATCAAAAAGTTATTGCCACTACACTGGATCATCTGGGCTATTCGTATTCGATTGTTTCTGATGGTGAAGAGGCTTATGAGGCGATTGAGCGTGAGCTTTTCAGTATAGTTCTAACGGATTTTCACATGCCACGAATGGACGGCGTTATGCTGACCAAAATGCTTAAGGCGCATGATGATGAGAAGATAAATAAAGTCCCTGTTATCATTTTAACAGCAGACGCACAAATGGATGCCCAAAATATTTGTATTGAAGCAGGTGCAGACGGCTTTTTGACAAAGCCGATTAATCTTAAAGCTCTTAGTGACGAACTCAGTAAATGGCTGCCTGTATAGTTATTGTAGTTTAATCGATTATGTTCAACATGGTTGATTTTTGTACAATTTGAACGTTGTTGTTTGCCGTGCTATTAATCATAGTTGATTTTAACGGTATGCCCGATAATAGATATACCCGATAATAATATACTAGGGGAAAACTAATGCGCTATCTGAATTTTTTAATATTGATTGTTGCCTTATCAGCGGCGCACCAAATTCCTTCTGCTTCTTTTATAGGGGGAAGTGTTGAGGCCCAAGGGTTTTTAGATAAGGTCAAGAAGACTTTAAAAAAGTCAAACGCGGCTGAGAATATTACCGGCTTAAGCGAGGAAGAGATCGCTGCTGGCCTTCGTGATGCCTTAAAAGTCGGGACAGAAACAGTGGTCAATAATCTTGGGACTGTTGATGGTTTTAATCTCGATGAAGCTATCCATATTCCGCTCCCTAAACAACTGAAGCGCGCTAAGTCTGCGCTTGATAAAATTGGGATGTCCAAGCTGGGCGATGATTTGGAATTGAAGTTAAACCGTGCGGCTGAGGTTGCTACCCCCAAGGCAAAAGCCCTTTTTCAGAACGCGGTTGAAACAATGACCCTTGATGATGTGCTCTCTATCTATAATGGCCCAACGGATGCGGCAACGCAGTATTTCAGGGAAAAGATGACGCCGTCACTGATTGAGGCAATGAAACCCGTTATTGATGATAGTCTTGCAGAAGTGGGGGCTGTTCAATCCTATGATGCCTTTATTGGTCGATATAAGGATATTCCTTTTGTACCTAACCTGAAAGCTGACTTGAGCGAGCATGTTATGGAACGTGCGCTCGATGGTGTTTTTCATTATGTTGCTATCGAAGAAGCCGCCATTCGCAGTAATCCGGTCAAAAGGACAACAGATATTCTCAAGAAGGTTTTTACAAAATAGCTATGTTTTGAGGTATATGCCTCAAAAGCCCATAATATATGCTGTTATGGTTTTTTTGTTAGTTTAACGACTTTGGCTGTATTTTCTGATGCGTTGAAAACCACGGATGTAACTTGGTTTTTATATTCCAGATTAACCTGATTTTCTTGCTCGCTGTAAATGTCATGAAACGTGAGATCGGTGATTGATACGGCGGTGGGCAACGCTTTCAGCCTTGCCTCCTGATATACATAGACATAATCACCTTCAACCTCTGCGCCGATAGGGTCAAGTATGATGGGCCCTTGCGGGCTTTCAGCCATAAAGGTGCCCGCCATATAGAGTATTAGCTCTGCCTGGCCTTTAATATCAAAAACGGTCGTACTTGGGTCTGCAATTACGTTTCTGAGCGCTTGTTGTACATCATGCAGATGTAGGCGGTGGGTGATTTCAAAGCTTTGATCTGCTTCAACCCATATCATTGTCGTCAGGCTGGAACTGGTGCGATGCGCGTCAGCGGTTTGGCTCTGGAACGCAAATGTGGCCCCAAGAGTGCTTAGGGCCACAATCGATAATATTTTGCCAAAACGCATAAAATTTACCTATGAACGCGTTGGTTTACTGGGTAGACGCGAGGGGAACATTTTCTTCACCCTCACTTGCTTTCTCGGCTTCTTTTTTCGTTTTTAATTTCACGAGTAAGTCTGCCATCAAATCCCGTGAATTTCTGTCTGACTTAAAGAGTTTAAGGCGTGATGACGAAACTTTTTGTGGGAACGTGTTGTTCCTGTGGTCGGCATCAGCAATTTGATGTGCGCGGTCTAGTTCAACAGATGTTACCTGCTTGTCACGGATATACATTTGCGTCACAAATTCAGCGTCACGGCGCCAAATTTCAGCCGGCACCATCATATCTTCGGTTGAACCATCAGCAAAAGTAAGTGTGACAGGTAGAGGGGTCACAAGGCCGCCTTTGTTCTCGTAATCAACAAAGTAAATGAATTGATCTTCCTCAATTGCACGCTCAAGTGCGCGCTTTTGCCAAGGGCTAAGGCCCTCAAGGTAACTTTGGTAGGAATTGCGATCCTTGTTCGATGTGGTGAAACGATCATTTTCGTTATAGACATCCTTTAGATCATCCCCAAAACCATCGATATATGGCTCGATACCTTCAGCGCGGTTTCTGATCTGCTGAATAGCTTCTGGTTCGTTCGCAGCACTTTCAGCCCGTTTGATCGGGTTGTCGATGTCAGGGTCGCCTGTAAATACTTTGTATTCGCGAACGCTGGCAACGCCCACATCTACATGGTCAGTTGTATAGAACCAACCACGCCAGAACCAATCAAGATCAACACCTGATGCGTCTTCCATTGTACGGAAGAAATCAGAGGGTGTCGGACGTTTAAATTTCCAGCGACGTGAATATTCACGGAATGCATGGTCAAATAGCTCGCGGCCCATCACTGTTTCACGTAGCACTGTAAGGGCAGCTGCTGGTTTTGAGTATGCGTTCGGGCCAAATTGAATGATCGAATCAGACTGAGTCATAATTGGCACCTGATTCGAACTGCGCATATAGGTGGTGATCGTGTCGAGCAAGTTGGTTTTGCCGGTGAATGCGGGATAGTTCTCTTCCCATTCCAGTTCTGCGACATATTCCAGGAAGGTATTCAGGCCTTCGTCCATCCATGTCCATTGGCGCTCGTCGGAATTGACCGTCATTGGAAAATAGATATGTCCAACTTCGTGGATAATCACGCCGATGAGGCCGTATTTGATGTTACGCGTGTAGGTGCGCTCGTCAACATTGTCCTGTTTTGTTGGGCGGTATCCGTTGAATGTAATCATCGGATATTCCATGCCGCCGCGCTCCCACGTGTTAACAGACTGTGCTGTTGGATACGGGTAGGCGAAAGACATTTTTGAATACACATTCATGGTATGCGCAACCGAATGCGTGGAATATTTAGACCAGATAGGCTCTGCTTCATTTGGATAGAATGACATTGCCATTACAAGCGGAACTTTCTTATCATCTTGCTTGTGGCCCATCGCATCCCAGATAAATTTACGTGATGATGACCAGGCAAAATCACGCACGTTTTCTGCAAGGAAACGCCATGTTTTTTTGCCGGTTGATTTCTCTGCCTCGTTTGCAGCAGCTTCCTCTGGTGTCACGATAAATACAGGTGTTTTTGAGTTCTCTGCCTTATCAAGGCGGCTGCGTTGCTCAGCCGTTAGCACGTCACGCGGGTTTTGTAGTACACCTGTTCCGGAAACGATATGATCCTCTGGTACTGTGATAGACACATCATAGTCACCAAACTCGAGCGTAAATTCACCGCGACCAAGGAAAGATTTGTGCTGCCAGCCAGTGTAATCGGTAAAGGCTGCCATACGCGGGAACCACTGCGCAAGGAAATAGATATAGGTTTCATCATCTTCAAAACGCTCGTAACCACCGCGCCCGCCAAGGGCTGCCTCTTCGATGATGTTATATTCCCAGTCGATGGAGAAATTAGTTGTAGCACCACTTGCAAGTGGCGCAGGCAGATCAATCCGCATCATCGTATCGACGATTTTATGTGTAAGGGCACCGCCATTTGAGCGTTTGACAGCGGTTATCTGATAGCCATGTTCGGTATCTGAACGCGATTGGTGCGCACGTAACTGATTATAGCTAAATCTATCATTATCGCCAGCCGTGCGCGGGCGGCTGTTGGCACGCGACACGGTGGCAGAGCGTCGTTCGATCGAGCTTTGATTAAAACGGTTTTGATCTAATTGCACCCAAAGGTAACGAAGCGTAGACGGAGAATTATTGGTATATGTAATCGTCTCGGAGCCAGTGATACGCTTGTTTTCTTCGTCAAGAGTTACATTGATTTTATAATCAGCCGATTGCTGCCAGTAATTTGGGCCAGGTGCACCCGTCGCATCGCGGTAAACATTCGGCGTTGGTAGTTCAGTGCCTAATTGTTTGAATTTTTTGGCACCGCTGCCAACTTCGCCAGCTTGTACGCTAACCCCTATAAGAGTAACCGCGATTGCCGTAACTACATTACGTGTTATGGCCCTAGTTCTGTTTGTGAACTGAAAAATCATTCGATTTTATCCCTTAGATACACTTTCCCAAAATCTAACTTGCTTTGTTGCACGCCTTTCGATTGAATTCAATCAAGGATACGATAAACTGGGGCGTATATACGATGTCCTGCATGTTTTATTATGAATTTGAGAAATAATATGGTTCGATTTTTCACATTAACCTTGATGATACTGTTGGCGGATCTCGTTAGTGGTGTATATGCAGTTCAGGATATCACAGCGATCATTGGTGGCCGTATTATCGATGGTAATGGTGGGGTGCCTATCCATGACGGTGTTATCTTGATCGAAGGCGGTCAGATTAAAGCTATCGGCCCTGAGGCTAGTGTTAGTATCCCAGATGGTGCGGTGATACTTGATGCTGATGGCATGACCGTGATGCCGGGCCTTATTGATGTGCATGTCCATTTCGATATTTTGGGCCATGCTGATTATAATCATTGGTTCGCAACCTATGAAAACCGTATGCGCAGTGATGTTCTGCCGTCAGCTGCCAAGGCAATGATAAACGCGGGAGTTACGAGTGTTCGTGACTTGGGCGCTGATGTCAGTAATATTTTCTGGATACGGGATCAAATCAATAGTGGTCAAATGGTTGGGCCGCGAACATTTATTGCAGGGCCATTTCTCCGCAAAACAGTGACGGCGTTTGTTTCTGATACTTATAAAGATACATGGCCGATTGAAAGCCCGGAAGACGCGCGGGAAAAGGTGCGTAAGCTCAAGGGCATGGGTGTTGATGTAATTAAAACGCAGGACGAAGCCTTATCTGGTGCTGAATTAGCTGCCATTTATGACGAGGCGCACAAACAGGGCTTGCGTGTTGCGTCACACATATATTCTGCGGAAGGGATTAAAACAGCGCTGAAGGCTGGAATGGGCCCATACGATACGATCGAGCATATTGGTGACGGGGAAGCCTCTATTTACGATAATGAAATTCTTGAGTTGATTACGAAGAATAAAGTTGCCATGGCACCAACAATTATTGCGCTTGATGGTCTTGCGCAAATCATTGAAAACCCTGAGTTAACTGATGATCCACGTTGGAAGCAGAGCTTGCCCAAGGATATTTATGAGGATGTCCGTCGCTCTTACCGTGATGCGGACTTAAGCGAACACCCTCTCTATAAACGTGCAACAACTGATCGGCCGGGCCGGATGGCAAAATTGCGTCAGCTTTCTGATGCGGGAGCCATTTACGCGGTATCAAGCGACAGCGGCACACGCGGTAATCCCCATCATGATGCGCTCTGGAAGGAAATGGTGCTGCTACAGGAAGCAACAGGCAAAACCAATATGGAAATTCTGATGGCCGCAACAAAGACAAACGCGATTATTCTTAATCAGCTTGAAAACCTTGGTACGCTTGAGGTTGGTAAATACGCTGATATTATCATGATTGACGGTGATCCGCTCACGTATCTGTCTGATATGCGCCGTGTAAAGCACGTTATCAAAGGTGGGGCGCTCGTTCGTTAATATGGTCTTATCTGATATACGTCTGATTGATGCCGATGACATTGCCCGGTTAAGCCCATACCCGCAATTGATCGATGCTATTGCGGATGCCTTCCTAAGTGGTCCTGTAACGCCTGAGCGCAATCATTATCAGGTTGATGCAAAAACGGGCGCGACTTTGCTTTCGATGCCGGCGTGGAATGCATCAGAGTATATCGGACAAAAGCTGGTCACTGTAATGCCAGATAATGCGAAGCAAGGGCTGGAGACAATACAAGGTATGTATGTCTTGATGTCAGCGAAAACGGGTGTGCCGCTTGCGATTATGGATGCACCTGAGTTAACGGCCAGGCGAACAGCGGCGGCATCAGCGCTTGCCGCTAAATATCTGGCCCGTAGTGACGCTGAAACGCTTTTAATGGTGGGTACTGGCAAGCTTGCGCCTTACTTGATTGAGGCGCATATGGCTGTTCGTAGCTATAAAGAGATTATAGTATGGGGCCGGGATTTAGAAAAAGCGCATAATCTGTGCAAAAGAATAGGGCTTAATAGTATTGCTGTTCGGGTGGCAGAGGATATCGAAAGAGCTTGCCGTCAGGCTGATGTTATATCCTGTGCAACCACCTCTACTGAACCACTTGTTTTTGGTGAGTGGTTGAAAGAGGGTGCCCATCTTGACCTCGTGGGTGCGTTTAAGCCAACAATGCGTGAATGCGATAATAATGCGGTCGTAAAGTCCTCCATATTTGTTGATACATATCGGGGCGTATTGGCTGAAGGCGGTGATATTGTGCAAGCAATTGGCGCCAATGCTATCGAAGAAGCCGATATTTGTACTGACTTGAAAACACTTGCCTGTGGTGGGCATTCAGGGCGTAGATCAATAAAAGAAAATACGCTTTTCAAATCTGTGGGCACAGCTATTGAAGATTATGCAATTGCATGCCTTGTTTATCAAAACCTGGCTTAATTGGGGGGGGGAATGAGAAAACCCGACGGGATCAAGCGCCGGGTGTAAGTTCTTTGTATCTCAAGAGTAAGATTATGCTGCCTGTTGTAGGACGGGCACTTTGGATGATACTAGTGTTTCCGACTTGACCGATTGCACAGTTATGATCTGGCGCATCTTGTTTTCCATGACGAGAATATCGTGATCATTGAGGTCAACCATGTCAATTTCAACAACTTGAAATGCATCTTGGCGTCGAAGCGAAATCATTTCAGGGGCAATGTCACGAATGGTTAGAATCTCAAGAATCCTTGGGAGTGTATTCACGTCATGTGCTGTATTAAGTGAAAAACGAGTTCTTTTGCTTCCTTGTAAAACCATTGTGTGTGCCTTTTTCCTGTATTTGGCTGTTGATATGAGAAGTATTCAATAAATTATGCAGGAAAGGCTTCCTAAATTAGCAAGAATTTGATAAATAATGAGAAAAAGTATCATTATATAAGTATAATATGAAATATTTGATCAATGATTGATGATTTAGATGCGAAAATTTTAAATAGCTTGCAAGCTGATGCAACAATTTCCCTTCAGGACTTGGGGGATGAACTTGCATCCTCGCGTTCTGCGGTATGGCGGCGTATTCAACGTATGGAAGAGGCTGGAATTATCAAGCAGCACACTGTTCTTCTTGATCCTGAAAAGGTTGGTTTGGGGGTTATGGTGTTCGCTCAGGTGAAAATGCAGGCGCACGGCCAAAGTGACTTACCCAATTTTATCGAGCAAGTCAGACGTTTCCCTGAGGTGATTGAGTGTCATACCTTAATGGGGGATGTCGATTTTCTTCTCAAAATCAGAGTCCGTGATATCCAGAGTTATGAAAAACTGTTTTGGGATCATTTGTCGCGAATTGAAGGTGTGCGAGAAATTAATTCATCGATTGCCCTTACGTCTGTCAAGGCTACAACCCAGTTGAATATTAAGCCAAGCGTTTCAACTTAAATCTTTCCTTCTTATAAAGCCTGCTGTATAGCGATGCCTCAGATGGTTCTTCCGGGCATGCTCGGAAGCTAAGAGGGAACACGGTGCGGCTAATTGATGAAAGCCTAATCCGTGACTGTACCCGCAACTGTAAGTGAGGAGTGCTACTTACATATATCCACTGGAAAATCTTGACCTAATTTTTAGGCAGGTTTTTTTGGGAAGGATTAAGTAGCACAATGATCCACGAAGTCAGGAGACCTGCCATCATGTCGCCCATCTGATGGTCGGGTTCAACCATGCAGAGCGGAATTCCGTGCCGGCGATATTTCGGATTGTGCACGGAGGGCGACGTTTCATGACGCAAACTCCACACAAAAATTAATAAATACCCCAAATGGGTTCAGTGGAGTTTTATAATGTCTAAACTGACAAATAGTTTCAAAATTGCCTTGCTATCCAGTGCTGTTTTTTCGCCTGTGTCTTTTAATGCCGTGGTGTTTGCAGAAGATGATGTTGAAGAAATTATCGTTTCTGCCAATCGCCGTGAACAGCTAATATCAGAAGTCGGCAAGAGTATTTCGGTGCTTACTGAAGAAGCGCTCAAACTTCAGCAATTTAACTTTGTTGTTGATGCCCTTCAAACCGTGCCGGGTGTATCTATTAACCAAAACGGTAGTTTCGGTGGATTGGCGAGCGTTTCTATTCGCGGTAACTCGTCTGACCAAACAGTTATTCTGATTGACGGCGTTCAGGTAAATGATGCCTCAACACCGGGCGGTGGGTTCAACTTCAGCACAATTGATCCGGTATCAATTAAACGGGTCGAGGTTGTGCGCGGCCCACAGTCAGTACTTTATGGGTCTGATGCCATTGGCGGTGTTGTAAATATTATAACCAAGTCTGGTGGTGATGGATTTGGCGGAAGTGTTCTTGGTGAATATGGATCGTTTTCAAGCTTTAGAACTGCGGCGAATGTTTACGGCGGTGATGATCGGTTTGGCTTTAACCTCGCCGGGAGTTATCTGGATACTGATGGTATTTCAGCGGCTGATAGTGCAGACGGCAATAATGAAGATGACGGGTTTGAAAACCTAACACTGCGGGCGCGTGTAACGGCACAGTTTAACGATATTTTTGGGGCAGAAATATCATCAAGCTATGTTGATAGCGAAAATGAATTTGATAGTTTTGGCCTTCAGAGTAACGGTGATTTCGGCGTTGTTGACGGCGATGAAGTTGGAAATTCAGAAGAGTTCTTAATTGCTGGCCGTGCGTTTGTTGATTTGCTTGATGGCAGGTTTACAAATACATTTTCGATAGAATATTCCCACATCGACCGTCAAAACCTAACGAATGGTGTTGAAAGTTTTGCGGCTGACGGTGAAAGATTTAACCTTGATTACTTGGGTGTATTTGAGATCGATGATGCCTGGACCATCTCGGGCGGTGCACAGCGCGAAGTGATTGAAACCAGCGTAGATGTTGAAGATCTGTCAATCGATAGCGTTTTTGGCCTTTTGTCTTTTGATGGCATTGAAGGCCTTAATCTCTCGGCTGGCATACGTGTTGATGATCATGAAACATTTGGTAGCACAACCAACGGGCAGGTTAGTGGTAGTTATACATTTGAGGATACAGGAACACGAATTCTGGCAAGTTGGGGTGAAGGTTTCAAGGCACCAACAATTTTCCAACTTACTTTCGTTCTAAATGATTTTACAACTGGCGAACCGATTGCTGGTCCAAACCTTGGGCTTAACCCTGAGCGATCTGACGCCTTTGAAGTTGGTATTGAACAGGAATTTCTGGACGGGCAATTCCGTGCTGGTGTTACCTATTTTGATCAAGACGTACAGGATTTGATCGAGTTTTCTTTTGTTGAAGCGTTTGCCAATACAAGTGAAGCACGTTTGCGCGGCCTTGAGTTTACGGTAGAGGGTAGCCTTAGTGAAACACTCAGCTTTACCGGTAATTACACTTACACATCAGCACGCGATCTAACGAATGATCGACGCCTTATTCGCAGGCCACGTCATCAGGCCTTTGGCAATATTCAGTGGCAGGTGACTGATAAACTACAAACAAATGTCTCGCTTACATACAATGGTAATGAAATAGACAATTTCGAATTCGGCACCAATACACCATCTGGTATTGCGGATGATTGGTTCAGGGTTGATTTGCGTGCTAGTTATCAACTCAATGAGACGATTGAAATTTTTGGCCGTATTGATAACTTGTTCGATGAAGAATATCAGCAGATTTTAGATTTTGGTACACCGGGCGCGTCGGTATTTGGCGGGGTTCGTGCAACGTTTTAATCGGCAGCAACCGAGAGAGGTCAAGCATGCAACATGACTTGACAATACGAAAAATATTAAGGGTATCAGCGCATATGGCTGCTGGTGCCTTTGTGGCTGCGGCGGTAACCGCTTCCCTTAAAAGCGATCCTCAGCTAGATAGCTTGAAGACCGTGGTTTCAACTGATTACTGCGCTGACCAGTATGTTCTGGCACTTGCAAATAACGAGCAGATTAAGGCCGTGTCGTTTGAGGCGTTGGACGTACATTCCTTCCACCGGGAGCGGGCAAAAACGGTTCCCGCTTTCAGTGGCAGCGCAGAGGAAATATTAGTAAATAATCCTGATGTTGTTGTCTGGTCGTGGCGTGGCAGTGCGTCCACAAATAAACTTTTTGAGCGATTAGGCAGCGATGTGGCGCGGGTTGATTTTGCGCTTAGCCCCGATGATGTATTCAGAAATGTCAGTAAAATTGCTGATGCGCTTGGTAGGGCGCGTGAAGGCGAAACCATGATTGCTGAGTACCGTGCGCGTTTGGCAGCGCTTGAGAACTCTAGCAAATCCAATTTGAAAGCGGCGTATGTAACACCGGGTGGGTTCACTGCAGGGCTTGGTACCTTTGTTGATAATGTCATTAAATTATCGGGGCTTGATACGGTTGCATCCGATATGAAAATCAATAGCTGGCAAGCTGTGCCTCTTGAGGCGCTGGTTTTAAATCCGCCTGACGTGATTATTGGTAGCTTTTTTGACCTTACATCAGCGCATCGTTCCAAGTGGGGAATAACGCGGCATCCGCTCTTGAATAAAATGATGCGGGATATTCCAACCATTTTGGTGCCCAGCAAATATCTTTCCTGTAATGGATTCTTTTTTATCGACGGCGCTGAATATATTCGCCGTGAAGCGCAAAAGCTGAACTTAATTCCGGATGACACATATCCGGTTGTGGAGACAGCAGAATGATAAAGGGCTTACATCTTACTCAAGTCTATTTGGTTATTGCACTACTTCTCATTTTGATTGGTGTCGGATTAGTTTCGGCAACTTTCGGGCAGGCACCGCTTTCGATTGCACAAGTGCTTGAGGGGTTATCAGGGCCCGAAGATAGTGGCCTCTCGATCATTATTCGTGAATTGCGCCTCCCGAGGATTATTCTAGGTATGTTTGTGGGTGCTGCACTTGGTTTTTCAGGCGCCGCGCTTCAAGGGTTACTTAGAAACCCACTTGCGGAGCCCGGCGTTATTGGGGTGACTGCCAGCGCAAGCCTAGGGGCAGTTGTTGCCATATATTTTGGCCTTACCGCATTCAGTACATATGCTGTTCCGGTTTTCTCTATGTTTGGCGCTTTATTAGCCACAATGGTGGTACTGGCCGTTGCGGCCCGCGATGCGAGCGTTTTGACGCTTATTCTAACGGGTATCGGGCTTTCAAGTCTTGCGACAGCTCTTATTTCGCTTGTGATGAATTTTGCACCAAATCCGATGTCTCTAAGGGATATGGTGCTTTGGATGCTGGGGTCACTTGAAAACCGTACAACAGATGACCTCTCGCTCGCTGTGCCCTTTATTATTCTTGGGTGGCTTCTGATGATTGGTGTCGGGCAGGGTCTGAACGCGCTTGCTCTTGGTGAGGATGCGGCCACCACTTTGGGGGTTAACCTCAAGCGGCTTCGTTGGCGCATTATTGCAGGCACAGCGCTTAGTGTCGGGGCGGCGGTTTCAGTGTGTGGCGGTATTGGATTTGTCGGCCTTGTCGTTCCGCATATTGTCCGCTTTTTTGTTGGTAGCGAACCTCGGCATATTCTTTTGCCAAGTGCAATAGCTGGCGCAATCCTCTTGACGCTTGCAGACATTATAACCCGCTTACCGTTTGGTAATGGCCAGCTTCAGCTCGGTGTTGTGACAGCATTTATTGGTGCGCCCGTGTTTCTGGTGATTGTGTATAAAACACGGGAGGCCATGCGATGAGCAGTAAAATTGAGACTGCGGGTCTTGCGCTCCACGGTGTTGGGGTCGCCCTCGGCGGACAACAAATTATTGAAGATATTTCCTTTGATGTGAAGCCGGGTGAAGTGGTGGGATTAATCGGTGCAAACGGCGCTGGTAAAAGTACAGCGGTGCGAGCTGCCCTTAATCTTGTTAAATTGGCGGCTGGTCATATAGCGGTGGACGGTGTCGATACTGCATCGCTAAATTTGAAAGAGCGTGCGAAATTGATGTCGTATGTGCCGCAAGGTACGCCTGTGCACTGGCCATTGGTTGCAGAGCGCCTCGTTGCCCTGGGCCGCACGCCGCATTTAGGCCCGTGGGATAAAATATCGAATGCCGAACAAGAAATTATTAAAGCGGCGATGGTTGAAACTGATACCTGGCACCTGCGGGAGCGGATTGCGACCACATTGTCAGGCGGCGAAACCGCAAGACTTATGCTTGCACGCACAATCGCTGTTGGTGCGCCCTATATGCTTGCTGACGAGCCTACAGCAGCGCTTGATCCGTATCACCGATTGCAGGTGATGGATATTATGCGCGCTCAGGCCAAAGCAGGTACTGGTATTTTAATTGTTCTGCATGATCTTAGTTTTGCCCAAAATTACTGCGATAAACTGGTTTTATTGCATAAGGGTAAAATCCTCGATCAAGGAGATACAAGGCAGGTGCTAAGCGATAAGAACTTGATGGAAGCATTCCAAATCAGTGTCAGCAGGTGGAGTGACGGTAATACAGATTATTTGATGCCAAGCACTGGTGTCACGCCCGCATCTGAGGCGTCATAACATGGCGCCTCGTACCTTGATGTTACAAGGGACAGGTTCTGATGTTGGAAAATCTGTTCTAACAGCTGGGCTATGCCGCGCCTATAAAAAACGCGGTGTCAATGTGATGCCGTTTAAGCCGCAAAATATGTCGAATAATGCAGCCGTCACACCTGAGGGTGGTGAGATTGGCCGGGCGCAGTGGCTACAGGCCAAGGCTGCATGTGTTAATCCCAATGTTCATATGAACCCTGTTTTGCTGAAACCTCAAAGTGATACGGGGGCGCAGGTTATTGTGCAAGGTAAGCTGCATTCAACTTCCGAAGCTGTGAAATATCAGGAAAAGAAGAAATTTCTGATGTTCAAGGTGATGCAAAGCTTTGAATACTTATCCGGGCGTGCTGATTTGATTTTGGTTGAGGGCGCAGGAAGCCCTGCTGAGGTGAACCTGAGAAAAGGCGATATTGCCAATATGGGTTTTGCACTTGAAGCGGGTGTTCCTGTTGCTTTGATCGGGGATATCAATAGAGGCGGGGTTATCGCTTCGATTGTCGGTACATGGCACCTGTTGCCGTCTGCTGAAAAGGAATTGATTAAGGGTTTTATCGTCAATCAATTCAGGGGTGATATCAGCCTCTTTGACGGTGGTATTGAGGTTATCAAGAAGGAAACCGGATGGCACCATTTCGGTACTGTTCCGTTTTTACGCTCTATTCGTGATCTGCCAGCGGAAGACGCTGTTGTTCTTGAGAATGGTAATACCAAAGACGACAATCAGATTAAAATTGCTGTGCCACTCTTGCCCCGTATTGCCAATTTTGACGATCTTGATCCGTTAATCGCAGAGCCTGATGTATCAGTAGCGGTTGTGAAACCCGGTACGCCGATACCATTTGGTCAAGATCTGATCATTATTCCGGGTAGTAAGGCAACGATTGCTGATCTTGATTTCATGCGAAAAGAAGGTTGGGATATTGATATTATCGCACATGTTCGTCACGGCGGTAGTGTGCTTGGTATATGCGGTGGGTACCAAATGCTCGGTAATATGATCTTTGACCCTAGCGGTATCGAAGGCAGCCAGCGCGAGGGCAAGGGCCTTGGCCTTTTGGATGTGGTCAGCACGATTACAAACCGGAAGGCGCTTAAGGAAACCAAAGTTATGATTTCCAAAGAGAGTGTGACCGCAACAGGGTATGAAATTCATTCCGGCGTTACCACGGCAGGTGATAATGTTCGGCCTTATATGAAATCGCTTTTGGATATCACCAACGGAGACGTGATTGGTGTTGAAAGCCATGACGGGCGTATTATTGGCACGTATTTACACGGCCTTTTTGAAAGCGGTGAATACAGAAGAGAGTTTCTGAAACGTTTCAGCAGCGCAAACAGAGAAGCCGTTAATTTTGATTTGAAGGTTGAAGGGGCGCTTGATGCGCTTGCAAACTCGCTTGAAGAGTATCTTGACCTTGATCAACTATGGGATATCGCCAGTTTATGACATCACCTGTTTTAGTTTTATTGGCGATTGCGATTGATCGTATCGTTGGTGATCCTACGTGGCTATATGCGCGTATTCCCCACCCGGTGAGCTTAATGGCCAAGTTTTTAATGGCAGGCGAAAGGGGGTTTAACAGGCCAGCGCTTACACCCAAGCAGCGTAAGCAATTTGGGGGTGTCGTTTTTGGCCTTTATGTTATCAGTTTTGTCGCTATTGCGCTTTTGATTGAGCATCTGGTTTTGCATTTTTTACCCGGTTTTATGGGCACAATACTTATGGCTTTGCTTGCGAGTAGTTTACTTGCAGTCACAAGCCTGATGGAGCACGTGCAACGGGTCCAAATGCCTGTCATGATGGGTGATGTTGAAACTGCAAGGCTTGAAGTATCAAAAATTGTTGGCCGTGATACCAGTGAGTTGGGTCAAGACGGTATCATCCGCGCGGCGCTTGAGAGCTTGGCCGAAAATTTCTCAGACGGTGTTGTTGCACCTATCTTCTGGTTTATCATTTTCGGTTTCCCGGGCATTGTGTTCTATAAGGCGGTTAATACCGCAGATAGCCTGATCGGGCACAAGAATGAGCGCTATATCGATTTTGGATATTTTGCCGCTAAAGGCGATGATGTTGTTAATTTTATTCCGGCGCGCCTGACGGGATTATTATTGTCATTTGCAGCAGTACCGGACGGGGTAGCGAAGGCGCGTAACGGGATGCATGTAATGCTACGGGACGCGGGTAAGCACATATCCCCCAATGCGGGTTGGCCGGAGGCGATGATGGCTGGTATTTTAGGCGTTAAGCTTGGCGGTCCGCGCACCTATAAGGGGCAACAGCACGATGGTGTTTGGCTCGGCGATGGCCGCGAGGCACTGGTCGCCGATGATATAACCAAGGGACTGAGCCTTATAGAGCGGGCATGGTCGATTATTCTATGTATTGTCATTGTTATCATATTTATCTCAAACCTGTTGTTTGAAGGTGTCTTCGTTTAAGGAATATTTATGAAGGATGGGGGGCTGAAAAGGCTACACGGCGGTGACACGTCTGATCTTGGTAGGAATGCAGCTTCAATCATTGACCTTTCGACGGGTATTAATCCGAATGCCTATCCATGGTGGCACTATATCGACCAGCATGAAATTAAAGCCTTATCCCATGATTTGCCGCAAACTAGGGTGACAAATGCCTGCATGAATGCATTTTATGGATATGCAAAGATACATGACAGAAACGATTGGTACATGGGGCCAGGCACGCAGGCACTGATTGAATGGATTCCAACCTTATTTGAACCAATGCGTGTGAGGATTGCATCACCAACATATTCTGAGCATGAGGTATCATGGCGAAATGCTGGCCATAATGTTACATCTGTAAAACTGGAGCAGTTCGACCCTGAGGACATAGAGGATGCAAGCGCCCTTGTAATAACGAACCCAAACAACCCAGATGGTAAACTGATTAAGCCTGATGTGCTGTTGAAGTGGGCTGCATCTATGCAGAAGAAGGGTGGTGTTCTTGTCGTTGATGAAGCTTTTATCGATTTAACACCTGATCAGTCGCTTTGCGGGTATGACCTACCAGAAAATATTATTATCTTTCGTTCATTCGGGAAGTTTTTCGGCCTTGCCGGTATGCGGCTTGGTTTTGTCAGGGTTTCTGATGGTTGCCCACACATCAAGCCGTTTGAAGGAACCTTGTGGCCCGTGAGTGGGTTGACGATGCGGGCGGCGGCCCTTGCCATGGGTGATAGGGTTTGGATCAATGATACTCTTCGTGATCTCAAGCAACAAACAACGCGTATGAAATCCATACTTTCGCACTCTGAATTTTCCTTGGTTGGTGGTACTGATTTATATCAGCTTGTCAGTGTGTCAGGTTCGACAAGTGCGGCAGAGTGGTATCAACGCTTGCTTGATGGCGGGATATATGTTCGAAGGTTTGATTATGCGCCAACATGGCTCCGGTTTGGCGTGCCCTTGGGGGAAACTGAATGGCAGTATGTCGAGCAGGCATTATTAGGAACGTGATATGACGGATAAAAATAAAACGGCGATCAGTGCAGAAGACGCCGAAGCCCATAAGGAAAAAATGAAAGCCCAGCAAGGCGAACACCGCGCCAAAATGCGTGAGAAAGAAAAGGCCGAACGTGGCCTTCTTTTGGTGCATACTGGGGACGGCAAGGGTAAATCAACCGCTGCATTTGGCACAATTATCAGGGCGCTTGGCTGGGGTTGGAATGTGGGTATTGTTCAGTATATCAAAGGCACGTGGAAAACGGGCGAGAAAGAGTTTTTCAAGCGTTTTGATGACCTCGTCACCATGAAAACTATGGGTGATGGTTTTACATGGGACACACAGGATAAAGAACAGGATATTGCCTCTGCCCGCAAGGCGTGGATTGAGAGCAAAGCAATGATGTCAAGCGGGGATTATGATCTTGTGGTTCTCGATGAGCTTAATATCGTTTTACGGAATAATTATCTGAGCGTGGAAGAAGTGCTGGATGGTTTGGCCGACAGGCATGTTGATACAGATGTTATCGTGACGGGCCGCACGGCACCGCAGGCCCTAATGGATGCAGCTGATTTGGTGACTGAAATGACGATGATCAAACATCCGTTCGAGGCTGGTATCAAAGCCAAGCAGGGTATCGATTACTGATTTTCAGTAGTTTTATGTCGGTATATTTTTATTATTTTTGGATTCTGTGCATCCATAAACATGAAAGTCCGTCCATACAGGGCTTTCATACTAAAGGGGTTAGACTTATTTTTCCCTAGTGGAGTTATCAACACTTCACTTGTGGTTAGCGCGTCTAAGTGTTTTTTCTCAATAATATCAAAGTGCTTCTCAGCGAATGAATTAATCACTACATTGTATGCAGGGTAATTGTACGAAATAACAATATTACCATCATCCATAGTGGAAGGTTTAAAGTCTGGATGCGCACTATAAATATTTGACAATGTTTGATATGCGTATTTTTGCGCTTCTGGAAGTGCAAGACCATCAGGTAAAATAACTACTGTGCCGTTTTCGAAAACTGCGATGTCTACTTTATCATCTAAATAATACACCATACGCTCTAGCACTTGTTCAGGTGAAATTGAAAAAGATGGTTGCCAAGGTGGGCGAGGTGGAAATTGTTTTTGGGTTGTGTTAGCCGCTAAAATATTCCCTGATAGTATTAGGAACATAATCGTTGCGGTTATATATTTCATGATATTTCTCGACACATGTTATATGTTTTGATTATCGCTCGATAATGAAATCTTTGAAAGGCAGGCGGTCTTGCCAACCGGATTTAACAAGTTCGGGCGTGAGTGTTTGTTCTTGTGGATAACCAACACATAAATGACCAATGAATTTATAAGCGGGATTAACATCCATCAAACTGGTCATGGCGTCTGGTGGCAGGATACTAACCCATCCCATCCCGATACCATGGGCGCGCAAGAGTATCCAAAGCGTATGGATGGCACCGACAACTGAATAAGCTTTGGTCTCGGGCATTGTGCGGCTACCGAGGCCGCGCCCAACAGTGGTTTCTATATCGGCGAATACACTTATCTGCACTGGCGCTTCTTTTAACCCAGCGAGCTTGAGTGTTGCATATAATTGTGCACTCTCCCCTGCAAACGCGCTGAGTGCCTCGTTATTTGTTTCTTCAAAGAGGGTGGTTAACTGCGTGCGGCGTGTATCATCATCCACCATCACAAATCGCCACGGCTGTGAATTACCAACCGATGGTCCTATACAAACAGTTTTCAGGCACTCGAGCACAATCTCGCGGTCAATTGGGTCAGTTTTGAAATGCCGAACGTCGCGCCGCCATGCAAGCAGGTCATCAAGCGTATTGCGGAAGTCGGCATTAAAGTCAGGTGTAGACATTTCGGGGCCTGTATCGGTTTGTTGACAATAAATTGGTGTAAGTGAACGATAATGTGGAACTATGTGTTTTGGCAAACAAGCCGCCATGCACCACCGTTTCGCATTCCAGTTGTATGTTGCATATGACTAAGCGACAAGGTATTTATGCCGAGTGCAAGCGCGGTATCCGGTTCAAGACCAAGCGCGTGCCCGATAAAGGCGCGGATTACCCCTGCGTGGCTAATAATTATTTTGGATTGGCCGTTTGGTGAGTCACTTTTGGTGGGGGAACTGATCATTTCGTCCATAAAATTTTTTGTCCGTGTCCAAACGTCCATAAAGCTTTCGCCGTTTTCTGGTTCTGTGCCTGCATCCAGCCACGCCCAGTTATGGCCTTTCATATGGCTGATTTTTTGCCATAGTGCATCGCTTGATAAGCCAAACCAATCACCGAAATCTTGTTCAACAAGCCGGGGGTCTTGGGTGATATTGCTTTGGCCGAATTTGTATTCATAAAGCGCATTCGCTGTCATAACTGTGCGCGTGAGCGGGCTAGTGTACCAATTGGCTTCACTTGGTAAGTGGTTGGCGAGCGATTTTATGCGTTCGCTATCACTTAGGTCTGCCGGCTCATCAGCAGATTGATAAAGGCCTGATTTACCACCTACGACGGGTGCATGCCGTATCAAATACCAATCTGTTATGATGGGATCATTCATAAAATGTTTTTATATGCGATTAAGAGGGCAATCATAATGGCGGCCTCGCTGACTTGTTGGATAGCGCCTAAAATATCACCTGTGTAGCCATCAACTGATTTCATGGCAATGCGTGAGACAAGGATGAGGGCAAGGATAGATGCAATAATAGCGAGTAAAATACTGAGGGGGGACCATAGCAAAGCGAGCGGAATGATACCAAAAAAAAGCGCGGTAATCATAGCGGCCTGTGGTGGTTCGCCGGCAACTGTACCAAGCCCTTTTTCACGAGCCGGTGGTAATAAATAAAGGGCGAGCACAATCATCGCGCGGCTTAAGGGGCCTGCTGCAACGATAGCAAGGATTGCTGCCATGTATGAAAATGTATCCAAGGTTTCAACGCGGATCATTATTGAGAGAATTAGGGCAACAGCACCGTATGTACCAACGCGGCTATCGCGCATGATCTCGAGTTTTTTATCCTTGGTCATCCCGCCGCCGATACCGTCGGCCATATCGGCTAGGCCATCCTCATGAAAGGCACCTGTCGTTAGAACCATTGCCAATACTGCGAGCAAGGCAGCCAACATTGGTGATAGATTTAGATACGCAACAACCGCATAAGCAAACGCACCGATAAACGAGATAATTAACCCCACAAGTGGATAGGCCCATGCGCTGCGGCTAAGATTAGGGGGCTTGTTGGATATCTTACGCCACGGCACAGGAATACGGGTGAGAAGCATCATAGCCGCCGCAATATCCTCAACAATTATGAAGGGATTGAAGCTATTTGTCTGGCCTGAGTTTTCTTGCGATTGCTCGGTTGTTTCTTCTTTTTCAATCAGTGCATTTTCTTCGGGCATTGTCAGGCGACCTTCAGGTGAAGGTGGAGATGCTCGATCTGAATTGTCGTTTGTATCGGTTAGTGATTGCGGCGTAGGCGAAGAGGGCGCTTTCCCAAAGCTTCCTGCTTTCAGCGCTGTTGCTTTCGTTTCAACATGTTTAGGTGCGTTGGTAACACTTGAAGATGTGCCGGACTTTGGTGTTTCGTTTTGGTTTGTTTGCTTGATTGCAGTATTTTTTACTCTGGTTCTGGCTGGCGCTTTTTTGGCAGTTTTTGTACTTGCTTTAGCAGTTGTTTTTTTCGGTGTAGCAGGTTTCTTGGCTGCTGCTTTGTTTTTTGCCGCAGTTTCCTTTGCTGTAGTCGAACGCGCAGGCTTTTTAGGCGCTGTTTTCTTTGGCGCCGCTTTTTTGCGTGCAGCCGGTTTTTTATCCGCTTTTTCAGGAGTGGCTTGATCCGTTTTTTTATCTTCGGCCATGTTGTTACCTCCGTCTTTAAGGTTTAAATTTCAGTGCTTACACCAGCGGCTTCAAAACTCGCCATACCGTTATATGCCGCTAGTGCGGCTTTGATGATTGGAAACGCTGTTGCTGCGCCGCTTGCCTCACCGAGGCGCATATCCAGATTAAGTAGGGGCTGCATATTAAGGGTATCGCACAGTTTTCTGTGCCCGTGTTCCGCAGATAAATGCGAAATTATACAGTGCTGTAATGCCGATTGATTGGATTTTATAAGGGTGCTGGCAGCACTTGTTGCAATAAAACCATCCAGAATAATTGGGACGCTGATTGTGCGTGCCTTAAGAACTGCCCCTGCAATTGCTGCAAGCTCCCGCCCGCCAAGGAAGCGCAGCAGATCAAAGCTATCGGCGATATTGTCTCGGTGCAGATTGGCAGCATGTTGCACTAGATTGATTTTATGCTTTAAGGTTTGATTGCTAACGCCTGTACCAGTGCCTACCCAATCAACGGTATTTCCCCCAAAGTTTGCGAGGCAAAGCGCAGCCGCAACACTGGTATTACCGATACCCATTTCACCGAGTAGAATTATATCACTAGTGTCATCAACTGCGTTGAAGCCAATGTTGATCGCGTCAAGGCATTCGGCCTCGCTCATGGCAGGGCCATAGGTGATATCGTTGGTTGGGCTATCGAGGTCAATCGGGATGATATCAAGTGCGATATCTGACATGTTGCATAGTTGATTGATGGCGGCGCCACCCGCTTCAAAGTTCGCAACCATTTGATTTGTTACATCAGGTGGATAAGCTGAAATACCTTGTGTGGTGATCCCGTGATTGCCTGCGAAAACGATACATTTAGGGCTGTTGAGTGTTGGTGCGCGCCTCTGCCAGCCCGCTAACCATTCCACCAAATCTTCAAGGCGGCCTAATGAACCTTGCGGCTTTGTTAGAACGTTTTGACGGGCACGAACAGTTGCAATTGCATCCAAATCTGCGGATGGTAAATCATTAAGCGCATCGATAAACGCTGCTTTGCTTTGAAATGTCGAGCTGGTCATGATGCTTGCTCAGCGCTCAACAAGTCACTTAAAGCACCGCCTGTTGCTATACCGTTTTTCTTTAATGTGAGCGGTAGGCCTGCAATGCAGAAATGCACAGTATCAACTGTGGCAGCGACAGCTTGGTTGATGCGTCCGGCATGGTCACGGAAATCGCGCGCCATTTTATTCATCGGCACTATGCCAAGCCCAACCTCATTGGCGACAAAAATAAGATCACCCTGTGCCGCATTAATCGCTTGTTCGAGTGCAAGAATGGCATCAGGAATATTATGATCTTGTTCCATCAAATTTGATGTCCAGAGGGTCAAACAATCGATAAGCATGACTGTATCAGTCTGGCTGTGCTGCTTAATAACATTGGCTATATCAGTGGTTTCTTCCAGCAGTTTCCAGTTCGCGCCGCGTCGGTCTTGGTGGTGGGTAATCCGTTCAATCATTTCTGCATCGCGTGCTTCCGCTGTTGCGAGATAAATACACTTCAGGCCGCTCGTAAGCGCGAGGTTTTCACCAAGGGCGCTTTTGCCTGATCGTGCGCCGCCAAGAATAAGAGTGCTTGCCATATACCTGTATTATGCCTTTGGTTCGCTTTCTGTTTGTGTGGATCATACGGGACTGCTAGATTTGCCGCAACTATAGTTAAACTTTTACTTTTTTCTGATGAAACGGATCGTTATGTGTTCAGCCTTCTTGAAGTTTTAGACCTTGCTGGTGTGTTCGTTTTTGCCGTATCTGGTGCGCTTGCTGGCGTGCGTAAAGGTATGGACATTTTCGGTGTTTCCGTACTTGCCCTTATGCCTGCTGTGGGCGGGGGAACGCTGCGTGACCTTATCCTCGATCAGCCGGTTTTCTGGGTCGAAGGTACAAGTGCAATATGGATGGCGCTTTTGGCAGCGGTGGTAACTTTCTTTTTCTCAAGGCATTTGGAAAGCAGACTGAAATGGCTTGGCTGGGCTGATGCTGTTGGGCTTGCGCTTTTCTGTGTGGTGGGGGCTGAAAAGGCCTTTATGGTCACAGGTAGTCCGCTCGTTGCGATCATGATGGGCGTGGCAACAGCGGTTGCAGGCGGTATTGTTCGTGACGTGATTTGTAATGAAATTCCTTTTGTCTTTAATAGCGAGATATATGCGACGGCTGCGTTTGCGGGTGCAGGTCTTTATGTCTTGATGATTTCAAACGGCTTTGATGCTGTGCTCACGCTATGGTCTTGTGTAATCGTGGCGTTTGCCATACGGGCGCTTGCTATTGTCACCGGGCTTTCACTGCCGCAGGCAAGGCCAAATAGGTAACAAAAAAAGCCCGAATGATTATACTCGGGCTTTTTGACGCTAGATTAATACGATATCCTAAAATTTCAGAATATGCCCGTCTTTCGGGTTTACCTTACCGGATAGAATAGTGCGGTAAATCTCATCCATCGCGTCTAACCCGTTATGTTCGATAATGTTTGTCCATCCGCTTGCACGGTTAATGAAACGCAGCCACGCACAGCCAACACGTTCATTGAGGCCATCCGGGCCCCATTCTTTGGTGCGCTTCTGGCCTTGTGCTGGCGCAAAGAAAAGCGTTGGTTTGGCGCCAGGCAGCTCACCAGCACCTGCTTGTGCATCCCAGTGTGAAGCACCAACAGAACAGCTATATTTCAGATTGTCATTGATATGATGGTGAAGTTTCTCACGTAGTTCGCCGTTACCTGCCATATCGACGAAAACAGCCGGTGATGATGCATCAATTGTCGTGAGGTCATCATAAGTAACTACAGAATGATAACAATTAAGACTTTTGGTAAAATCCACGTTGCCGGGCGATGTAAGGCCAATAACTTCAATACCTTCGCGCTCGTGTAATAAGAAAGCAAGGCCGTATGCTGTTTTACTCGACGCGCTCGAGAGGATGATGCGTTTCGCGCCGAAAAATTCGTTATCAGCCATAAAATCATCAATCAAAAATGATGTCATGAATAAAGGCCGGAATAGCATCTGTAGCTCTTCACCATCCGGGTTATAACCCGGGTCATTTGTTGTGCGGACATAGTGGTTATAAATCGGGCTGAGGTGCGAGCGATGCTTAGCCACATCCATAAAGCCAGCAGATGAGCATTTACCAGCAGTAACCTTCAGGTGTGAAGACATAGGATAATAGCCGTAAAAGCGTTCTCCTACTTTCACGTCATTTGAGTTTGATGCGATTACATTTGCAAAACCCCAAACAGGTACGCTGCCATAGCCATCATGTACGGGAAAGAAATCCCAATATTGCATACGGTCGCCAAAGGCTGCGTAGGTGATATTGTTGGCTGTTAAAGCGAAGTGATCAACCGCCATAATGACTTCGTCTGCGTTAAGGCCGGTGTCGATACTGGTTTTTTTCTGTTCAGTTCTAAAAAGATCGGTTCGATCAATATATAGACCATCTACAGCGTGGCTTGTCATGGCTTGTTTTCCTCTCGTATAAATCTGGCGGTGGTGGTGTTGCCGTCTGAGCTCTTATATAAAGTATTAAGCCACTGCTGTTGCCATTAATCAAGAACATTAATTCAGCTTGGCGCTAAATTGAAGCGAATCACAAATAATGTTTAATCGTTTGGTTATGCTGATAAAAATCGTAGCTTGGGGCCTGTTTTTCTAAACTAAAGATCATCTCACCGTACTTTCAGAACATACTATCTATTATTACTGTTAATATGGCTGTTTCCTTTACTTGCGCTTTGATTTTTGCACCTTAAAGCGTTAGGTATATAGCCGCGTTGATAATGATGCTTACTGGGGTTGGTAGTTATCGAAAGCGCAAAAGTAGAACATAGTTTAGTCACAGTTACCCTAGGGGGATGAAATGACAAGAAAATCACTTTTAAAATTATCAGCAGCGGCGTCTGTTCTGATGATTGCAGCATGCGGGAATGCTGGTACAACAAACAATAATGAAGCGAGTGAAGCATCAGCGGTTGTTGCAGAAAAAGCAAAGCCAGAACTTGGTGCATTTGGTATTGACCTTACAGCTCAAGATACAAAAATTAAGCCTGGTGATGATTTCAACATGTTTGCAAACGGCACATGGGATGCAAATTTTGAAATTCCTAAGCAGTTTACAAGCTATGGTGCATTCACTGTACTCTTTGAGCGCTCAGAAGAGCGTATCAAAAATATTATTGATGAACTTGCAGCAACAGAATCTGCAAATGGTTCATTAGAGCAAAAAGTTGGCGATTATTACAATAGTTATATGGATACTGCCAAAGCGAACGAGTTAGGTATTGATCCAATCCGCGGTGATATTGCTGCCATTGATGGTATAAGCAATATTGCTGACCTTACAGTAATGCTTGGCCGGGCTGGTGAATTAGCATTAAATTCACCGATTTTTGGTGGTATTGGTAATGACCGTCAGAACCCTGACCGCTTTCAGATAAATGTTGGTTATGGTGGCCTTGGCCTTCCTGACCGCGATTATTATCTCGAAGACAACGAGCGCTTCAATAATATCCGTGCAGCTTACAAAGCGCATATTGCTGAGATGCTTGGGTTTGCCGATATTGCTGATGCAGAAGCAAAAGCAGATGCTATTATTGCTCTAGAGACAAAATTAGCTGAAAATCAGTGGAAGCGCGCAGACCGCCGTGACCGCGATAAAACGTATAACCCGACATCATATGATGATTTCAAAGCAAAATTCACGGGCTTTGACTGGGATGCCTTTATGACAGCAAACGGTATTGAGTCAGTTTCTGACCTCAATGTTGTTCACCCAGAGCCTATAATGGCTGCAATTGGCATTGTTAATGATACACCACTTGATACATGGAAAGCGTATCTGACATATCATCTGATTTCAAATCGTGCTGGCCTTCTCTCTGAAGAGATCGACAATGCAAACTTTGAATTCTTCAATAAAACTTTACGCGGACAACCAGAGCAGCGGGAACGCTGGAAACGCGGTGTAGCGCGTGTTGGTGGTACAAACAGCCTTGGCTTTGCCCTTGCAAAGATTTATGTAGATCGCCATTTCCCAGCTGCAGCGAAAGCAGAAATGACGGATTTGGTTGAAAATCTACGTACAGCACTGGGCCAACGTATTGACGGCCTTGATTGGATGGGGGCTGACACCAAGGTGGAGGCACGTAAGAAGCTTGCTTCATTCTTCCCTAAAATTGGCTATCCAGACGTATGGCGTGACCTCTCAGGTATTGAGATCGTGGCAGGTGATTTGGTTGGTAACGCCAAACGCGTTGCAAAATTCTTCCGTGATGACCAACTGGCTAAATATAACGCTGGCGAGAAAACTGACCGTAATCGTTGGGGCATGACACCACAAACTGTGAATGCCTATTATAATCCATCTTTCAATGAGATTGTATTCCCGGCAGCAATCCTGCAAGCACCGTTCTTTGATCTGGCGGCTGACCCTGCGGTTAACTACGGCGGTATTGGTGCAGTAATCGGTCATGAAATGGGCCACGGGTTTGATGATCAGGGTTCCAAGTCTGATTATGCTGGTATCCAGCGTAACTGGTGGACTGATGAAGACCGCGCTAACTTTGATGCGAAAACAAAAGCACTTGCTGCTCAGTATAATAAATACGAGCCAGTAGAAGGTACATTTGTTGACGGTACATTTACACTTGGTGAGAATATTGGTGACCTTGGTGGCCTTTCAATGGCGTATCATGCTTATAAATTGTCGCTTGGTGGTAAAGAAGCCCCTGTGATTGATGGCCTTACTGGTGATCAGCGTTTCTTCCTTGCATGGGCACAGGTATGGAAATCGAAAACACGCGATGAAGCGCTTGTCGCACGCATGAAATCTGATCCGCATGCGCCGAACCAATACCGTATTAACGGTGTCGTTCGTAATATGCAGGAATGGTATGATGCCTTTGGTATCACTGAAGGTGATGCGCTTTATCTGGCACCTGAAGAGCGTGTATCAATCTGGTAATTTTGATTATCAGTGTATGAAGAATGTGGAAAGGCACCCTTGTGGTGCCTTTTCTATTTCGTGCACTTAAATTGAGGTTAAGCGTTTTTCAGCCCCGTCAACATTGCCACAACGTTTTCCCCAAGATCATTGATTGCATAGCCGCCTTCTAAAATCGTGGCGGTAGGTAGCTGAAGGCCTGTGATCATTTTGCCGATTTTTGTAAAGTCCCCGCGTTCCAGCTTAAAGTGCCCCAAGGGGTCGTCTTTATACGTGTCTGCACCGAAGGAAACAATGAGTGCATCAGCTTTAAAGTCTTCTATGCGATTAAGGGCGCTTTGCAAGGTTGGCTCATAAGCTTGCCAATCTGTTCCTTTGGCGAGAGGAAGGTTTAAAGTATATCCTTCGCCGTTTTTTGAACCAGTTTCGTCAGCATGGCCCATAAAATACGGATACTCATCAACTGGGTCGCTGTGGATGTTGATAACAAGCACATCTGATCGATCATAAAATATGGCTTGGGTGCCGTTACCGTGGTGGTAATCAACATCTAGAATAGCGATGCGTTCTTTGCCGTGTGTACGCAAATGCTGGGCGGCGATCGCAGCATTGTTCATGAAACAATAGCCACCATATTGACCGGGCATAGCATGGTGCCCCGGTGGTCGGGAAAAGGCAAAAGACCTGTTATGGCCATCGAGTAAAGCCTGTGCAGCATTAAGCGCACACTGGGCGCCCTGATAGGCGACAGTATATGTACCTTCGCAGATTGGTGTGCCGCTATCAAAGGCATAGAGGCCGATTTTACCATCAATATTTCTGGGGCTTACGTCTCGCCGCATATTCGCCCCCGGCCAGCACAGAGGAAAAATATCACCGCTACGCCCAATAGATTGCCATTCGTTCCATGCCGATTTTAAAAAGTTAATATAGTCAGCTTCGTGAACAGCCAGAATAGGGGATGTGCCAAAATCATGTACAGGCGGTTGCCAATTGTATCCAGCCTGCTTCAGGGATGTCTCAATAGAAGTTGCACGAGTTGGGTTTTCAAAACATGGCTTGAGTTCACCGTCTTTGATTTCGCCTGAGCAATTGTGTTTGGCGTGGTGATCGGCGTAATAAATTATCATTGGTAATGTTCCTCAAAATATTGAGGGAAACTTAATTGGCAAATCGGGCTGTGACAATCCGTTATTGTATGCTGGTGTGTTAATACTAAATTCAATGATGTAATAGAAAAAAATTCTACAGGAATCATAAAGACTGTAAAAATTTATTATTGTCTGATATCGTCGCAAGCGGGCTAAATGTTCCCGAAACGGAATCAGGTAACTGGTATGAACCAAATGGTTTGAAACTCGGGGGTTGAAGATCAGGGAGAACACAAATGCGTTTAATTCAAACGGCTGAAGAACAAGCCGCAGAAGCAACACAGGCAGTTCAGGCTGCCCAACAAGCAGCTGAGCAAGCTGGCTTTAGTATGGAAAATAGCCAACAATATCTTGAAATGGCGAAAGAATATGGCATGGCAGTTGCCGGCGCTCTTGTCATTCTTATTATTGGTTTTTGGTTTGCCGGTTTCGTCCGGGGCCGTTTAATGAAATTATTCGCGAGAAGCGATCGGATGGATGAAACAGTATCCAGCTTCCTCGCAAGCCTCGCAAAATATGCGATTATGATCGTAACGATCATCGCGGTTCTGGGGCAGTTCGGTGTTGAAGCAACAAGTCTTGTTGCCATTGTTGGTGCTGCTGGCCTTGCTATTGGCCTTGCCCTTCAAGGAACGCTATCGAATGTTGCTGCTGGCGTGATGCTTCTTATTTTTCGCCCGTTTAAAGTTGGCCAATTTGTCGATGTTGCTGGCCATGCAGGGGTTGTAAAAGGGGTAACTCTTTTCGTTACCGAAATGGATACAGGCGATAACAAGCGGATCATTATCCCGAACAGTGCTGTTTGGGGCAGTTCGATTGTGAATGTTAGTTTCCATGATACGCGCCGTGTCGATTTGGTGTTTGGTATTGGTTATGCTGACGATATCGATAAAGCAATGGACGTGATCAAGAAAACTATAGCTGCTGATGATCGCTCTTTTTCTGACCCGGAACCAGTGATTGCAGTGACAAGCCTTGGTGAAAGCTCGGTTGATATTCTTGTTCGCGTTTGGTGTAAGTCTGGCGATTATTGGGGCCTTAACTGGTCACTTCTTAAAAGCACGAAAGAAGCATTTGATAAGGAAGGCATCAGCATTCCGTATCCTTGCCGCTCTATTTACATGGAGAAAGGTGAGTAAGTTTAATATGCTTACTGTTTGCAGAATATTTAAAGCCCAGCTATTTGGCTGGGCTTTTTTTTATTCGACAAATATTTCAAGGAATTTTTTCACAACAGGTGAGTTGTGAACACCCCCTGCATTCAAGGGGGTTGATGACCATAACCCATCGGTATTGGCAAAAACCGCGAGGGTGGTCTTTTTATCAGGTGCCTTTACCAGATAGCCGGCATAGGCACCGGGCCACCAACCAGAATGCCAAGCGAGGCGATTGCCTTTCCAGTTTTCTACATACCAACCATAGGCGTAAGGTGCAGGTTTTCCTGTTGCTTCATCGATGGGGGAGGTCCACATTTTTTCACGCAAGTCTGGTGTCAGGATGTCTCCTTGATCGAGTGCTATCGAATAACGCACAAGGCTCTCTGTACTGGCAATAATGCCAGAACTTGCATTCATTTCCGGGTTTGGGGAGACCGATAAAACCGGCCGTCCGCCTCGGTCTTTATCAAAGCGGAAGGCCGGGGCAAGGTGGGTTAATACATGGGATTTGTCTGTGTCACGCCAACCAGCAGCAATATTATTCAACTGGCCGGGTTTCAAGACATAGGTATCAATCCAGTAATCAAAGGGTTTTCCGGTTTTTTCTTCTACCCAATTTGATAGCCTGCCAAATACGACGGGATTATAGAAAAATGATGTGCCCGGTTTTCCTTGCACGCGGTGTTGTAATACCTGACGCAGCGTGATGGGCATATCGCATTGTGGTGCTTCGACAAGTGTCCCGTCATCTAGTGTGCCACCGCCAAATATACTGCCTGAACTTTTTAGCCCTTCACAGCGCTCATCCCAATCACTGAGCTCGGTAAAGTCATCATCCAGACTGATCAATCCGTCAGCTTCCATATTCAAGAGGGTAGCCGCGGAAAATGTTTTGCTAATTGATGCTACTAGATAGCTTGTATCGGTCGTGGTTGGTTCTTCGGCGTCGTGATCTTGCCAACCAAGCCCTTCGGAATAAATTATTTTTCCGTCAACAGCGATGGTTGCTGACAGGCTGACAATGCGTTTTTCTTTCCTGTAGGCTTGAATAAATTCCCTGAATGTAGCGATATTCTGCTGTTGGGATTGTTCAGCATATGCATTAGCAGGTTCTTCCGTTGTAATAGCTGCGACAGGCAAGTTTAGGAAGCTTGTCAGCAAGAATAAAGCCCCTGAATGGATTACACGGTTGAGTGCCTGATGCATGATATTACCTCACTGAATTTATATTGTTATTCAGTAGAGGTGAGCATTTGTGCGCTTAATTTCAAGTTTATGAGCATGATAAACGAAAAGGCGACTCTGATACAGAGTCGCCTTTTGATTCTATACTTTACTAAAGGCTATTTGAATTTAACGCCTGGTTGCGGGGATGTGTTCACATGTAATTCAAACACATCCGGGCGGCTATAGTGGCCATTGGTGTCAAGCGTTTGGCGATGTTCCTTGATCATATTCATGTCAGCCGTTCCCATGATGATCCCCGTTTGGTCAAATACAGGTTCTGTGATGTATGATCCGTCGGGAGCAATAATGGCACTACCACCATTGTGGATGAAATCGTTGCTTTCACCCGGCATGGACGCCAGCATATCTTTTGCTGCCGGCTCGTTCACATTTAGTGAAATAAAGCCTTCCATAACTTCGCCTTTGGTTTTGATTGATCCGGCGGCTGCCACAACGCAGCGCCCTTCAAATGCATAATGACGGCTTGCGACCTGATGCATATCTTTTGCAACAGGCCACTGTGCAATATGTACGGTTTCAGTTTGGGCATGCATGGTGGCGCGCGCAAGTGGCATCCAGTGCTCCCAGCAAATCAGGCTGCCAAGCACACCCCACGGTGTATCAACAGTCTCTAATGTTGATCCGTCTCCGCGGCCCCAAACGAGGCGCTCTGTGTAAGTTGGTACAAGTTTGCGGTGTGGAATAGGTTCGTACTCGCCGGGGGTAAAGGTGAATGTTGTATTATAGACAGTGTTGCCGTCACGTTCGTGTGTACCCAGCACGATAAAGACGCCTGTGCGGTTGGCACAGTCCTGAATACGTTTTAAATGCTCGTCACCCTGTTGCACGGAATTATCGGCAAGAAGTCTATAAAGTGCCTTAGCGCCCGGATGATCCCAAATGGCAGCATTTGGTGCAAAATCCAGCCAAACCGGATAACCCGGCAACCAACATTCTGCGAAGGAAACAATGTTGGCGCCTTTTGACGCTGCTTCTTCGATATGGATGATTGCTTTCTCAACGCTCGCTCTGAGGTTAAGGAAAACGGGGGCTTCTTGAACAACTGCGACGGTTGGGTTTTCTGTAATCTGCATCGGGTTTCCTCGTTAAACGGGTCACTATTGTTGGTGGTGTACGCCGATACGAGGAAGAGGTCCATAGTTCATGAACCTCTTTCACCAGTTTGTTATATTTCGCGATCTCAAAATGGGCGATAAAGCCCAAAGAATAAAAGCGCGTCCTGTTGGCCTTTAACGTGGTTAGCATCCATTCTAAAGGCCACGTTTGCTTCCATTGTCCAATCACCGAACTTGGATCTGTAGGCGCTTTCAAAGGCAAGTTCACGGCCTGATGGTGTCAGACTGAAGCGGTTAGTATCAAACAGCAACACTGTGGTTTCAAGATCACGCCCGGCGCCTGTGGTTATCCCAACGCTGCCGTGCTCAAGCCGCAAGGGTTGGTTTACACTGAAGGCAATTTGATCATTATTGGTGAATGTGCTCGACTTTATCAGGCTTGCTGAAAAGCTACTTGTGAACAAACGATCGACATCAGCAAAAATACTGTTTGATGTATTGCCTGCATTTGTCTGGCCGCCTGTAACTGTTGCATGAAGTGCAAGTGTATTTGCAAGTGGGATTGATGCTTCCGCGTTTATCCAGATAGTCTGCGAGCGATCAGTGATAGCGAAGGCATCTGTTGCTCTCGTCCCTAAAATAGCCCCGTCTTCCTGCATGAAGCCTGCTTCGAAACTAAGCGTGCCCCATTTTTCATAATGATTGACCCGAGCGGCTGTTGAAGTAACTGGCGCATCGCGGTCTAGCCCGATGAGGAAGTTACTATTTTGCAGGCCAGTATGTTCACCGAAGCTTGCCCCAACCCATAGGTCAGTTTTCGCTGAGAGGGTAATGCCAGCGCCGGCATAGTGCCCTTGTGTACGGTTAAGGCCATTATTAAACGCGCCAGTTAAAGAGAAAGTGTTTGGCCTTATTCCATCGCTTTGATTTTGAAGTGCGGTATCAATATTTTGTCCGTTACCAACAATCCAGTTTACACCTTCAAATGTACCTGCAACCTCGAAGGTTGCTTCCGGGCTATCCAAAAGGTCAAGGGCAGCGCGCCCCTGTGTAAATTCGATAAATTCACGTTCTGGATCGATATTAACCGCATAGCGGATGCTTTGGCTCGCACCAAAACGAGCCTGTGAACTCTGCCAGTTTCTGCGCTGTTCAATCAGATTGTTTAAGGGAATATTGTTTGTGTTTGTTATGGCAGAGCCTGCGAAGTTGGCCTGAAAATCACGATTGAAGCTGTCAAGAATGGTTAAAGAGGATAAGCCTGTCTTAAGGTTTGCAGCGTCACCAAATGCACCACTTAAAACAATACCGTTTGTTGTAACACTGGTATTGGTATCTGATGTGCCCTCATTTGCTCGGCCGCTTGCGGCAACGGCAATACTGCTTTCACCAATCGGTTGTAGCGCCGCTTCTAGGTTTAAAAGGCCATTCCCGTATATGCTGTCAATGCCAGGGGAGCCTAAATCTGTAGCGGTTTCAAACAGAATGTTTGTAACTTCGTTGGCTGATAGATTTGGCCACGCCTGAAAAAGAATAGCTGCTGCCCCAGTTATGTGCGGGGCGGAAAAACTGGTGCCGCTCCCTACGCCTAATTGTCCATTCCAGGGAAGTGTAAGATCGACCCCGGGGGCGACAAGAAAGAAGTTTTGCTCTATACCGTTTCCTGCCCTGTCAGAGAAGGAAGCTATTTGACCGTTTGAATCAACGGCCCCTGCGATGATAAAGCCTCCGTCTCCTGTCAGTGTTGTTCGGCCATCTGCTGTTTGGCCTACGAGGCCGAGGTCTTGTAGTCGCTCTAATGTGCGGATATTTGATAATGATGGTTCGGGGCCTGCGTTATTACCAGCCGAGGATACCAAAAGTGCGCCTGCTGTTATCGCAGTAGTATCAAATTCAAGAACATAAAATTCACTTACAGGCGGGGGATTTTCAAGTACATCTCCTTCGTCAAAACCGAAAGACTTGTTAATGACGCGGGCCCCGTTTTGCACCAGATATGTCCAAGGGTCTGAAACGTTGAAAAGGTCACCGTCTTGACGCACTTGCCGGCTATTAACATTAGAGAAAAAATCAACCCCTATAACGTTTGCATCGAATGCAACGCCATGCGTGTTGCTATCATCGCGGACGCCTGCCGCAACAGCGGCAACGGCCTGACCATGTTCATCTGTTGAGGCTGTATCACCTATTTGGGCTTCATAAATCGCCAATGCATCAGCATTTGGCCCTCTGCTAGCATTAGAAAAGTTGACATCATTTGATGTGAAATCAAAATTGAAATCAACAATACCGATAGTAACCCCTTCGCCTGTGAAACCCTGTGCATAGGCCTCTGAGGCATTGATAAGGTCAAGCCCACCGCCGAGCTGGTATTCTGCTGTTTCAAAGTCTGCTGCTGTAACGCTTGCTGGAGGGGGTGGTGGTGGAGGCGGGGGCGGTGCAACATTTGGCACGGCAGTTGGTGTTTGAATACTGCTGTTACTTCCACCACCACCGCACGCCGTTACAACTAGACTACATAACGCTATTGTTGAAACTGTGCGAAAATATCTTTTAATCCCCTGAATGTGCATATTGCCCCTCACAACTCAAACTACTTACATCACTATATCAAACCTCACGCCAATATCACAAATATTTTATCTTGAATGAACCCACGCTTAATAAATGCAAGCTCAATGATAAATAGGTCATGAATAGTTTCACCAGATCGTGACATGCAAACCTCGCCTTAGCCACCATATGATTGATTGAAAATTTTAGAATAAGGACAATGAAATGAGTTTAACGGAAACATTGGCAGAAGCGGTTAAAAGTTCTGCAGCCCGGATCCCTGCTGAGGTTCGCGAAGTTATGTTGCAGGCTAATCAGGAGATTATCGAAACCGGTATCGTTGAGACTGCTTTGAAAAAAGGTGATAAAGCCCCTGACTTTTCACTTGCCAATGCGAACGGCCAGATAGTTTCATTGGCTGAGCGCTTAAAACAAGGCCCTGTTGTGTTGTTGTTTTACCGAGGTGGTTGGTGCCCGTATTGTAATATGGAACTGAAAGCCTATGAAGATAATCTTGAGAAGCTAAAAGCACTGGGTGCCAGTTTAGTGGCGGTTACGCCTGAAAGCCCTGATAATAGCCTGACAACAACTGAAAAGAATGAGTTGTCGTTTGATGTTTTAAGCGACAGCAATCTCGAGGTTTCAGATAAGTTCGGGTTAACTTTCACATTGCCGGATACATTGACCAAGGTATATGGCGGGTTTGGTATCAATTTGCCTGAAGTTAACAATGATAATGCTTGGCGCCTGCCTATTCCGGCTGCTTACGTTATTGGCCAAGATGGAACAATCATTTTATCCCATGTTGATGTTAACTATACAGTGCGGTTGGACCCCGAAGATGTAATTGCAGCGATAGAAGCCTGATAAATGTGAATTACGAGCAGTCAGTTTTGATGTTCAAGCAATTCACACAAATAGTTTATTCTCGATTTATTGGGATTTTGTAATTTTATCTTACATAAACATACATGGTTTTAAAGTTCATCATAGGAAATGAACAGAACTAAAATTGAAAGGGCTTATTCATGCTTCGTGCAATTACATTATCTTTGACGCTTGTGGCGTCTATCATTATCGGTGCTTTTGCAGCTGATGCACAGCGCGATCCTATCAGTGATCGTGGCGGCTCGGCGATTAAAGGCTATGACACAGTAGCATACTGGACTGTTGGTGAAGCTGTAAAAGGCAATAAGAAAATCACATCAACATACAAAGGTGCTGAATTCCGTTTCGCGTCTGCTGAGAACAAGGCGTTATTTGATGCAAACCCGGAAAAATATATTCCTGAGTATGGTGGATACTGTGCGTGGGCAATTGGCAATAGTGCCACTGGTTTTGCGCCGGGTAATGGTAAATACTGGAAAATCGTAGACGGTAAACTTTACGTAAACTATAATGGCGGCGTTCAAAAGAAATGGGAAAAAGATGTTCCAGGCTTTATCGAAAATGGTGATAAAAACTGGGAACAAAATGAATTCCGTGAAAGCAATTAATAGATTATAGATTGCTCTTAGAATTTTTGGGACCGCTTCTTGATTGAGGGGCGGTCTTTTACGTTAGAAGGTAAAATTATGAAGTCGTTATATAAGCTAATCGCCTTTGCATACTTAATAAGTTTGACGTCAATGTTAAACCCTGCTGTTTCTCAGGATGCAGAAGAACCTGTCACCTTGGGCCTTAATCATATGGGGTTTTCTGTTAGTAACCTAGAGAAGTCGGCATCCTTTTTCATCGACACATTGGGTTGGAAGAAGGCTGGCGGACGGCCTGACTATCCGGCAATATTTGTTACAAATGGTTCTATGTTCGTAACATTGTGGCGCGTTGAGGACCCTGAAACTGCGGTTGCGTTCGATCGCCGTAAAAATGTGGGTTTGCACCACATGGCGATTACCGTTCGGGATCTTGATGCCTTACATGCACTTCATGAAAAGTTCAAACAAACAGACGGCGTTACGATTGAATTCGGTCCTGAATTTATCGGTAATGGCCCATCCACGCATATGATAATCCGCGATCCTTCTGGTTTGCGCCTTGAATTTGCTGTGCCTGCCAGCCGTATAAAAAAGTAATATACGGGCAGGGTTGCAGATAGAATCACAAGTGTGATAACGAAACCAACAGAAGAGAGGGTTGTCTTATTTTCTGTTGGTTAAGTAAAAGAGACAAGCCTTGGTTTCAAGGTTGATATTCAGTTGTTTTGCCAGAGGCTTCTTCTTTAAGCCATTCAATAAAGTCGCGGACGCGTTCATTTTCTAATCGTTCTTCCGGGCATACAATATAATGGGCGAAATCAACAGGAACACCGTCGCCAAATGGTTTAACCAGCCGCCCAGCCTTAAGGTCTTCTTCAGCTATTGCAGACCTTGCAAGTGCAATACCGCGCCCTGCGACGGCTGCTTCAATTGCCAAAGAGTGTGTATTGAAATGTATGGCAGGCAAGCCACCAGGCACTTCAACACCGGCTGCCTTTAACCACATAGACCAGCTTGGTGCGCTGTTATCTTCACTAAAACTATCATCATGGATCAGTGGCTTTTCCAAGAGCTTGCAAACAGTATCAAATTGTTCTGCGCCGCTCAAAAGCGATGGGCTGCAAACAGGAAATACAGTTTCACGGAGAATCTCTTCCGAATGCAAACTGTTATAGCCACCACTGCCGTATCTAACTGCCAGATCAATGTCTTCTGCTTTGAAGTCGGTCAATGTCATTGAAGCTGTTATTTTTACAATTGAATCCGGTCGTCGCTCATAATAACTGGCGAGGCGGGGCACTAACCATTTGCTGGCAAAGGACGGGGATACGCTAACTTTCAGGATGTCAGAGCTTTTGCTTTCGGTGATAATATCAACTGCATGCTCCATTTTTTCAAATGCTTCCTTCAAAGGAGCGAGTGAAAGTTGGGCAGCATCAGTTAGAACCAAAGATCGGTTGGTGCGTCTAAATAATTCAACATCCAGAAACTCTTCTAGTGATCGAATTTGTTGGCTGATCGCCGCAGGTGTCACCGACAGGTCATCAGCCGCCAGTTTAAAACTCATATGGCGGGCAGCAGCATCAAAGGCACGAAGCGCATTTAGAGGTAACAGTGACCTTTTCATAACTGATCCTTTTCAAACCTAAGCCAAACACTGAAAGAAACGTGTTGCCACGTCGCTAATCATTTGCTTTGTCTTACCTTATAGGCCGCTTGACTCGTAACTTGCCAGTTTGGCATTCTCACTTAAAGTAAGATGAATGCCGCACTCGGTTTTGCCTTTGCCTTTCCAGCGGCCTGAGCGCACGTCAGCACCGTCTGCAACCCTGTCGGTACAAGGCATACATCCAATCGATGCAAACCCTTCTGCTACAAGCGGATGAGCTGGCAGGTCATGATCTTTCATATACTGTGAAACCTGTTCCTTGTTCCAGAAAGCAAGCGGATTAACTTTGATACGATTTTCGCTAGCTTCAAAATGCGGCAGAGCTGCCCGACCAGCACCGTGAAAGCGCTTCCGGCCTGAGGCCCAGGCATTATATCCTTCAAGGACTGTATTTAACGGCACGACCTTACGAATATAGCAACACCCGTTATTATTGCTGTTCCATAAAATGCCTTTTGGGTCATGGGTTTGTATATCTTGATCATCAGGTGTCAGGGTTTTAACAGCCATCAAGCCCAACTTTTCAATAAGTGTGTCACGGTAGCGTTTTGTCTCGCCAAATAATTTTCCGGTATCCAAAAACAATACAGGAATATCAGGTGAGACTTTTGCTGCTAAATCCAGAAGAACAGCGGATTCTGCACCAAAGGAAGAAACAAGAGCAAATTTATCACCAAGCAAATCACGTGCAGCTTCGATAATAGCTTCAGGGCGGATATCTTCCGGTGTCATACCTTCAAAGCGAGCATTTAGTGCAGCCACCGTTTTTTCAGCGTCAAATGGTGGTTCATGCCCTGTATTTTCCGATGTTAAATTAATGGCTGCGACTGTCATGATACTTACCCTGCTTTTTGTGTAGCTGATTTGTCTTTGTCCGCAGAATGCCGCAGATGGGCAACGGACTTACCATGGCCGATCATATCGGTTTGATAGAAGGCTCCAAACCGCTTGAGAGCAGCTTCAAATGCTTCATGGCGTTCATCAGGTGCATCAACACTGTCAAAGCCAGCCCTTAGTAAAAACAGCGCCTGGTCCGGTAATACATGGCCGCTTGCGCGAATTTCACCTTTAAAACCAAAATCTTTGCGCAGGCGAACCGCTAGTGAAAAACCACGCCCATCACCAAAAACTGGAAAGCGGATATCCACAAAGGCAACTCTGCCGACAAATTCTTCGAGGTCTGCATAAGGTGTTTCAGTATTCACAATCACACCAACCGAGCTTGTCAGCTCAAAAATTGAGGTGCTGTTTTCCTGAAGCTGACCAAGGGAAACAAGAACGCTCTCACCTGTCGCCGGTAATTCATCGTTTTCTAATTCCCGATATGTTTCGCTATGAATGCCAGATAAATTAATCAGCGTCATAAACCGCCTCCTTAAAGGGTGTTGGGCCCAAGCGGCGATAGGTTGCGAGGAATTCCTCGCCTTCTTCGCGTTCACCCAGATAAACTGCAACTACTTTTTCTACTGCGTCCACGATACCGTGCTCGTCAAAGCCCGGGCCGAGGAGGGCGGCTTTGGTCGCGTCTTCTGCGCCAGAACCACCAAGTGATATCTGATAGTTTTCCTCGCCGCGGCGATCAACGCCGAGAATGCCAATATGGCCAGCATGGTGGTGGCCACAGCTATTAATACAGCCAGAAATTTTCAGCTTGAGCGGGCCAATATCCTGAAGGCGGCGAATATCATCAAAGCGGTCTGCAATTGCTTGTCCGATAGGAATAGAGCGTGCATTTGCAAGCGCGCAGTAATCCATGCCCGGGCATACGATCATATCGGTCAACAGGCCAACATTTGCACTTCCCAATCCATTCGCGTCCAAAGCTTTCCAAATCTCAGGCAAATCTTTTTTGGCAACGTGCGGCAGGATAAGGTTTTGTTCGTGACTAACCCGAATTTCGCTTTGACTATATTTTTCTGCGAGGTCAGCAACAAAGTGCATTTGAGCATCTGTCGCGTCACCCGGTATGCCGTCATGAGGCTTCAGCGAGATTGTTACATTTACGTGGCCCAACACTTTGTGCGGGTTTGTATTGTTCTCAAGCCATGATTTGAAAATAAAGTTTTCACGGGCAAATGTATCTACTTCTTCAACATCGTCTGATAATACAGGCAGCGGAGGCGGTGTGAAGAAAGCCTTGATCCGGGCAACTTCTTCCTCTGGTACATCAATATGTTGGTCTTTGATTTTATGCCATTCTGCTTCTGTCAGACGGCCATATTCTTCTGCGCCTAAGGCATCAACAAGAATTTTGATCCGTGCCTTATATTTGTTATCGCGGCGGCCTTGCTCGTTGTAAACGCGCAAAATTGCCTCCAGATAGCTAAGAAGATCTGCCTCTGGCAGGAATTCGCGGATGGTTTTGCCGATAACTGGCGTACGGCCCATGCCGCCCCCAACGATCACTTCAAACCCGATTTCACCTTCGGTATTTTTACGAAGGATAAGGCCGATATCATGCCATTTTACAGCGGCGCGGTCTTGGCCAGCGCCAGTGATCGCGATTTTGAATTTACGCGGCAGGAATGAAAATTCCGGGTGGAATGTAGACCACTGACGGATTAATTCTGCGTAGGGCCGTGGGTCTTCAACTTCATCACGGGTTGCGCCAGCGAACTGATCTGTTGTTGTGTTTCTGATGCAGTTACCACTTGTTTGGTGGGCGTGCATTTCAACATCAGCAAGCTCGGTTAGAATATCTGGTGTTTCAACAAGCTTTGGCCAGTTATACTGGATATTCTGGCGTGTCGTAAAGTGGCCGTATCCTTTGTCATACTTGGTGGCAATGTCTGCAAGGCGGTGCATCTGCTTGGATGACATTGTGCCGTAAGGTACTGCAACACGCAGCATATAGGCATGTAGCTGAAGATACAGGCCGTTCATTAACCGAAGTGGACGAAATTCTTCTTCGGTTAACTCGCCTTTCATTCGGCGCTCTACCTGATCACGGAATTCGGCAACCCGGGCATCAATAATATTACGGTCAAAAGTATCGTATGCGTACATAATTAATTTCCTTCCTGTGCATCAGTTTCCCAGGTTTTAGAAACCTGATAACCGAGGTCAGGGCGCACGCTTGGCCCTTTGGCCTGCATGGCTTGTTTCATATGAGCAGGAAAGGCTGCATCGCCTGTTTCTGCGGGAACTGCTTGTGTATCAACGACAAGGTTGCTTTTTTCACTGGTGCTTGCTTGCACTTCCAGTGCTTCAACACCTTCCGGCGTATCAGCAACAGCAGCACGGGCTACATCAGGGGTCCAGTTGCCGTTTTCTGTCATAAAAACAACGCGCCCGTCATCGAGCCGGTTTGCTATGATCAATTGAGGGCCTTTGATTTTTTTTGCCATTTTATACTCTCTTAAAATATTGGCTTAACGTATTCTTGGTTCAATTATGCGCTTGCCTTCAGGGGCAGGTCGCTTGTTTCTGTGTTTATATTAATGTCGGTAATATCAGAAGGTTGCCAGCTAGGTAGCTCGGTAGGTTTCCAATCGGCAGCGTTTGTTACGACATCTCCTATCAAAAGGAGTGCAGGGCTTTTTACATCATATTTCGCAATGGTTTCAGGTAATGCTTGCAGCGTTGTAAAAAAGCGACGTTCGTTTGCCCGTGTGCCGTTTTGGATAATTGCAACGGGCATATCAGCACGCACGCCTTGTCGTTGCAGGCCTTCAGAAATGTTTGCCGCAGATTTTACGCCCATGTAAATACCGAGGGTGCGAGCCTCACCTGCAAGGTTTGCCCAGTCTTTGTATGATCCGTCTTTGAGGTGCGCTGTAACCAATGTGATGGATGATGCATGGGCGCGGTCTGTCAGTGGAATTTGTGTCTTGGATGCAATACCCGTGAGCGCGGTTATGCCAGGGACAACTTCGAGATCGATATTGTTGGCGCGCAGTTCAGCCATTTCTTCGGAAATTCGGCCAAAAACCATAGGGTCACCAGATTTAAGGCGGACAACCCGTTTGCCAGCTTTTGCCTCTCTAACGAGCAGTTTATTGATACCGTCTTGCCCGATGCCGTGGTTGCCTTCTTGCTTGCCGACATAAATCAATTCAGCGTCACGGCGGGCGAGGTCAATCACTTCGCGGCTAACCAGGCGGTCATAAACGATAACATCAGCCTGTTGGAGCGCGCGGTGTGCTTTTATTGTCAGTAAATCCGGGTCGCCGGGGCCTGAGCCAACTAACTGTACAAGGCCAGTTTTGTTAGTGTTTTCTGCGCTTTCTCGCTTTGCTTCCTCAACAATTCGGGCTTCCATGCTTGCTGCATCAAGTCCTGAAAAGCTTTGGGCACGATCATAAAGCCCGTCCCAAAACAGGCGACGTTTGGTACCGTCAGGCAATAGTGATTTAACTGTATCTTTTGTTTTGCCTGCTGCTTCTGCGAGCATACCGAGCGATTGCGGCATGATGCGCTCTAAGGTTGCCCTTAAGCGGCGTACAAATACAGGGGCAACACCGCCACTTGAAAAGGCAACCTGCAATGGGCCGCGCTTAAACTGCGCAGGCGTGATGAAATTACTTTTTGCTGGGGCATCGATAATATTAACCGGAATACCGCGTTCTGTTGCAAGTGCAACAATCTGGTCAGCTAATTCTTCGTCTTGTGCGGTTGCATAAACCAATGTTTTGTTATCGATATCGTTATTTTTAAAATCACGATCGAAAAATTGAAATTTGGCGGAATGCTCAGAAGTGCTATCGGGAATCAAGCCCGCTTCCTTCAGGGCAGGTTCCACATTAGATGAGATAACAGTGATCATGGCGCCTTCATTTTGCAGCAGGGCAACTTTCGCCATAGCAGCAGCATCGGCACCAACAATTAAAATATGGTGCTTCTCAGCCGTAAGAAATATCGGAATAGATTTCATTTCTTTCCCTGAAACAGTTAGATAGTTTGCTATCAGACCTGTTTCCTCCACCTGTTATACTCAACTATAGTTAAGAAAAGCTATCGTCTGGTTATGGTATTTATGGACGAATCGCTATGTTTTCAAGCGAGAAGATGTATATCACCAAAATAGAAAAATTATACTGAAAGCATATAAATAAATTGTGAAATGAAAATTTCATTTCATTAATTTGTTAAAATAAAGGTTTTAATACTATTATTTTGATAATGGCGGTGAAAATTTATTAACATAGTATTTAACCGCAGCGCTTTGTTCTAACTTAGAAAAACTTTTATATTAGGGGTGATTCTTAATATGCCTTTGTCTTGTAAGATGATGGCTAGATGAGTTCAAAGTCGTAAACTAATAAATAGCCTGAACTCATCAGTCTATTAAATATGCTTTATTAATCACGAACTTTTATATACAATAATGTTTATTAGCTTAGAGTGTCATGCCGATTGTGGGAATATACTTATGTCTATTAATGCAAACATAAATGAAAATGTTGTCGACAAAACATTGATCACACTCTCTATGCCCCATGATTACAAACCTCCAAAGCGTGACTGGAAGGCTGCGTGGCGCGCGGTTAAGACATTGATCGCAAACCCTGAGGATACTGAACAGGTTTTTATTATCCTTCGCAGGCTATCAGGTAAATCTTTTTGGCGGGCATATAAGCGGTTTGCTGAAAGCCCTGTTGGTGCGAATGTTCTGCGCAAAAGAATAGATCTTATTGATACCTTGAAGGATACCGCAAAACTTGCAGCCCTTCCTGAGGGCACTTTAGGGCGTGAATATTATGAATTTATCACGCGCGAAAATATTTCGCCTGAAGGCTTGGTTGATGCAAGTGAGGGTGAAAATACTTCAATGGGTTTAACCGATGAGGATATGATCCGTTATGGTATGCGGGCGCGTGAAATGCATGACCTTTGGCATGTTATATCTGGTTATGGCCGTGACGGACTTGGTGAAGCGTCTATTGTAGCGATGTCATATGCTCATTCAAAAAATATTGGATTTGCCTTGATTGCGTTGATGGCCGCACAAAGTTTCAGGAAGTTGGCGCCTAATGGCGGTGTGCGGCGTTCAGTTATAGAAGGCTACCGAAATGGACGTAAAAGCGAATGGCTTTTGGGGGCCGATTGGGAGGCTCTTATGCCCTTACCGCTTGAGGAAGTTCGGTCACAGTTAAAAATAAGAACGCCCAAGCGATACAATAAGACAGTGTTGTCGATGGCAGATAAAGACCTCTATACCGCAGAGGTTAAAGAAGCACGGGATGCACACCCCGCTGAATAATGATATCGTATAGACAATCATTCGAAAGCATCAAATTATCTGTTTGGTGCTTTTTTGCTTTTGGTTTGTACTTTGGGTTTACTCAGTGCTTAGGGAGTGACGACCGCATAACTACTTTCGAACTGGATTTCGGTCCCGCCACGAGCCTGCCGTGTGTTAGCAACCGTGACATTAAAGGTGTTCTCTGTAACTGTGGTTGGTAAATTGCCGTTGACGCTTGCTTCCCATATGTGGGTTCGGCCACCCAAATTCATCATGATGCCGCCTGTTTGTACTAGGCTTGGGTCGAACTGCCGTCTTCCCGGCGGCGAGTTTGCATTCAATAGCATGTATTTGGCCATTCTGGTTGCTTCCAAACGATCTCTAAATTTACCGGATGGTTTGTTTTTCCAGTTTTGTGTCCAGTTAAGACTATTGTTGATCCAGTTTCGCACACGGGGCAATGGACTCGTCATGACGGCACCGATATTTTCACGTATTTGTACCATTCGGTTACCCCACGCACTTTTTTTAATAGGGTCGCGGAATTGATCCAGTAGGGTATATGCAACATACCTGCGAAATAAGGAGAAATTGCCATTGCCTGCATTGACCCAACGTGATTGCACAGCTGTTCCATTAGTCCAGCCACCATAAGCGGTGGCATGAATGGGGGCTGTTATATTAACAGGTAGGTGGCTCTCAATAATCTGATTGTCATGTTTGATACGAAACTTTAGTTCATGATTATTCAATAGGTTGGTAGGCGTAATTGTTTGCCCTGCCGTAAAACTGGTTTTCAGGGCGTTAGGTGTTTTTATCTTGGCAGTGCCATCATATTCCCACCCTGATATCTGGGCGGCGCCTTGTGGTATTATTTGCACTGCTGCGTCACCATTTGCCGTGATTAACATCTTATTATGTTTCTGAAAGTTTTTACCGTTACCAGATGCAACTGCCATTGTGGCGGTAATATTAATCACCGTTCCTTGTGCACCGCCGCCGCATATGATTTTGCTACTGTCGGTACGGTAATCATATTCAAAACCAAAATCATTTTTATGGCTGCTGGTTTTCACGCCTTCTAAATATAAAATGACGGGTAGAGTGTGTTCCTGATTGAATTTGAAACGGGTTCTCTTGTCTTGCCTATAAGCGCGAACCCGGCCTTTTTTACCAATAGCGCTCGTACCGCCCTGAAGCATAATCGGTTCCGAGATATAGGCTTTGCTGGCTCCTCCGCGTGTAAAGACAAACTTTCTTAAATTGTCTTCTGTCTTAGTTATCTTGCGCCTCAGGTCAGTTTTTTTGTTGTTATCATCATCGTCATTATTCAATGATGTGATGAAAGTGATTTGCTCGCAGGTCGGGGTTACCTCGCCAATATCACGTGATTTGGTGTCTACTGCTAATAAGCCCGGTGATTGTATGCCAACAAGTATTGATAAGAGAAAAACCAACAGGAAAAAGTAAACTTGGCGGCACCGGATACAGGCGAACGCTGCACTTTGGTTATGTATAAAATGCATGGTTCCTCCTTTTGTCTGGCGAGTGTGTTGGTTTACATATTGGTATAGGCCGAGCGTTTGCCAGTTAAAAGCAGGCTGTGCCAGTTTTACTAAACTGGCACTTTATACAACATCAGATACTATCACTATCGTTTTTTACTGGCTATTTCTGACATAAATATATGTAATTTTCCGTGCGAGACAGTTCAATAAATACCGACATTAATATGATTATCCGTTCTGGAACTGATGCAGTCAAACATTATGAATTGCCCAGTTGATGTGGCACTGTTGCGAAAACCATTTTGGACGCCAATCAAGACATGAGAGCTAAATATTAAAGCGATCACTGGAGTGCCGAGCAAGCCATTAGCTTCATAGTTTGATTCTTATTGAACAAATGCAGGAACGATATGCTCTGAAACCTGTGTCATGATTGTGTCTTCACTGTCATGACCAGTGATCGTAACAATTAATTCCAGATCCGGAACAACTATTATATGTTGTCCGCCGCCGCCCCAAGCTATATTGGTGTGATAGTTTTTATCGCCGACAGATATGTTCGTTTGATACCAGAAATAGCCGTAACGATAGATTTCTGGCTGCCAGTCTGCGGTGGGGTCTGTAATGTTGCTGGTAGCTTTTGTTAAATACTCTGGCGAAATAAGCTGCTCGCCGTTCCATTTACCATTGTTGATGGTTAAACTACCCCACTTGAGCATATCGCGCGATGTCATACTTGCACGATCGCCTCCGTTTGGTAGCCCACTAACACCAAGCCGCCAGCTATAGTTTGTGATATCCATTTTATCAAGAAGCTCGTTTTTAATGAAATCTTCGGCGGTGCCGGGTACAACGGCCTCAATAACCTGCATCACTAAGTCCTGATCCCGGCTATAGAGATAGCTTTGAGACTCTTCTGTAATCGGTGCTGTATGCTCTAGCCAAGCCTGCACGAGCCCTTGACCTTTCAGTGGATCAGGGTTTTCTTTAAGCTCTTCTCTCTTATCGTTACTGATGCGAATACCTGAGCGCATAGTTAGTGCCTTATGGAGTGTTATGTTTTCTACGCCTTTGGCAAGTTTCGTACGATCAAGGTCGTTCAAAAAATTGATCAGGGGTTTATGAAGGTCATCCATGGTGAGATACCCTAACTGGACGGCGCGGCCCAATGCGAGGCTGGTATAAACTTTTGTCGCAGAAGCCTGAAAGTGGGGTAGGTTAATACGGCCACGCAAGTAATAACTCTCAAATAAGAGTTTGCCCTTGTGGGAAATCAGCATGCTATCGTAAAGGCCGTGTTTTTTGTCAGCTATTTCCTTGGCCAGTTGGATGATCATCGTTTTATTGCCACCGTCAATGCCAAGTTCACCAACGGGAAGCTTATCTTTTCCACCTGCTGGCGCTGTGTCGATAAAGGGTTTTTCAAGATATGGAAAATCCCAGAAGGAAAGCTGAGCCTCTGCGGCGGTTGCCGCCGGCGCTTGTTGGCTATTATCTTGGGCGTTAACGATCGTGAAACTGCTGCTACTGCTGATAAAAACAAAAATGATTAAGGCTTTGAACAGTGAATTAATAGTCATTGTGGTCTCTTTCAATGGTGTTTCTACTTAGAAAATGAAAATTTAGCCCAAGTTGATCTATCGTCAGCTATGGCCTTTGCGGGATATAAAAATTCGGCTTCATCGCTGCCTTTGTGATTAATCCCACTGACACCAATCATCATATTCCAGATGTCGCCTACAAACTTGTTACGCGATACTTGAATTTGTCGGTGGGTTCCTAGTGCGAACTTGAGGCGCCTGCCGTTTTCGGTTTTTTCTGTGCCGAAAAAAGGCACCCAGAAGCCGGCATAATCTTTGATATCCCATGTTGCTGACGGCCCCCAGCCTTCATCAGTACGAACCCGTTCGCCCATTTGAGCAGACAGATGAAACTGATGAAGGTGGCCGGTTTCTCCGTGTTCGATGTAAAGGTTTAAGGCTGTAAAATCCTCTGCTTTGCCTGTGGCGCAAAGGTAGAAATAATGTTTGTCGTGCATAAGATAAACAGAAGCCTGTGCCGGCAAGTTGATCTTTGTTGCAATGTCCCATTCATCACCGCCGCAGCGGCCATCCAGTAGCGCGGCTGTATCAGTAGTGTTGATGATAATCGGGCCCGATGCCCGAGTTTTTGAAATAGTGGTGTCATAGGCAGAAAGGGCTAAAAATACGCCTGCTGTTAATAGTGTTGATAGGGGTTTCATCATCTTGTCCCAATGCTGTACTTGGTTCCAGTGTTATATCTTGCCTCAGTGTTACTCAGGGGCTGTGTTAGCGGTGAAATATAGCTGTAAGGCTTTAGGGATAGATATTGCACCGTTGCTTTCATGAACGGCGCTGTCATGAATTTCATGATATAGTTTCACTGTTTCCGGCAGATACTGTTTTAACAAGGCCGTTAGTCGGTAATAATCAGCCAGCAGGCTTTTGTCCTCACCGCCGCCGACACTGACATAAATGAATTTTGGAAATGTATGGTCTTGTTTTAGGGCGCTTTTCAAAGCATCAAAAGTTTTTGCGCTCCATCGCTCACCGTCTCCGATGTCTGGGCTGGTAATAAAATAGGCATCAAACAAGCCGGGTGATTGACTTAGGGCATACGCCAGAAATTGCCCGGCCCATGAATGGCCTGCAAACACTTTCTGGTCGTTGGTATTGAATTGTTTATCCACAGAAGGAATAAGCTCATTCTGGATATATGATAATAATTTGCCGCCGTTACCAGATATCTGCTTACCATCACGCTCAACACTGTAGTAATGCGGCAGGAAATCGATACCACGCCGTACATTCTTTAGGGCAACGATAATCACTTTGGGCATTATTTCTCCCCAGTTATAATAACTGGCTAGTTCAGCCGTAAACTTATCTTTTGAACCAGCATCCAGCATGTAAATAACCGGATATCCCGTTTCGCTATTAGGGGCGTAATCCTTGGGCAGATGAACGACTATTTCGCGGTTTTCTGACATAATTTCAGACTGTATGCTGATATCCTGTTGTGCATGGCCGATTGATGTAATAGCTGCCGCAAAAATAACCGAAACTATTAAAGCCTTTAGCGTGTATATACTGGTTTTGAACATAATATTTTTATCCCAGATACTGGGCTTTCTTGATCAGATGATATTGTGAGGGCGTGCTTTTTTCGCTTATTCCTTAGGTCTCAGGTCTTCAATGATCTGTGCATCAACCCAGTAAAGATCAGACTGGAGGTTTGGATCCCCCGTGGCCCGTGGCACCATTCGATTGAAAAAGAGATATTTTCCGTCTGGAGTGACCTGCGGTCCACCTTCCTCTGATGCTGTATTAATTGTATCGCCGAGATTGATCGCTTCGCCCCATGAGCCATCGCTCTGTCTGAAACTGATATAAATGTCATTGTCGCCGTAGCCGCTTTCGCGTTCGCCGTCCCACATGATATAAGATTCGTCGGGTGCGATAAACGGATGGGCATTCCAGGTGCCGGTATTTATCGTTTTACCAAATGGTTTTGGGTCTTCGCGCTTGCCGTCTATGAGCCTTGAATAACGCAGAATGCCGTCGCCTTCTGGCCCGCCGCGCTCGTCCAGAACCAATGTACCCTTGGCTGAGGAGGTAAGGCCCATAATTTGGATTTCTTCAAATGCAGGGCCAAGGCTTTTCAGCTCTGACCAGCCATTTTCTGTCCGTTCTTTATATTTGCTATCATAATGTAAGGTTTTGCCGTCCGGTGCATGGAAAGGTCTATCAAACCTGCCTTTAATGACAGATTTACGCCATCGATTGCCGACCCTTTTAAAGGTGGCAAATTCTGGTTCCTTCGCGTCTCGCGTATGCCGCCATCTCGTGACATAAAACTCATTCATATCGAGGGAAAAACCGCCGGCGTCGCCCCATTCAGTGGTGTTCACGATGCCAGACGCAAAAGGTTTAGGCGTCAGGCCCGGCGGTGTTTGCCCAAGGTAAGGGCCAGTAAGGATTGGTGTATCGTCTTCTTGGGTGCTAATCGTATCGCTATTCTGTGCATAGCTTGCTGTATGTGTTGCTATGGCTGAAAGCAATAGCCATGAAAGATAAACAGGTTTCATACTACCTCACTTTTGGTATGGATTGATTTTGGACTGCTTTGATCTTGAATCATTCCTTGGGTCTAAGGTTTTCAATGACCTGAGCACTGACCCAAAAAGTATCTACGTTATCGGGCCCCATGTTACGGTTGAAAAATAGATACTTGCCATCAGGCGTTACTGAGGCCGCAAATTCGGAAGTGTTTGTATTAATCTCGCTCCCAAATTTTATCGCCTCGCCCCACGTGCCATCTTTTTTCTTGAAACTAATGAAAAGATCAGCATTGCGGACTGGGCTGTTTCGTTGACCATCCCAAATAAGATAGCTTTCATCTGGTGCGATGAAAGGGTGGGCGTTATATTTGCCAGTGTTGATTTCCTTTGGGAAAGGGGCGGGTGCCCCCCGTTTTCCATCGATCAATCGTGAATACCGAAGAGTGCTTTGCTCTTGTGCTTCGTCTATGACGATAGTGCCTTCACTGGACGCTGTGACCCGCATGATACGAATATCTTCAAACTCAGGGCCTAGCCGCTTGGGTTCAGACCATCCTTCGTTTGTTTGTACGCTATAGCTACGACCAAAAAACATGGTTTTGCCATCGGTTGAAAGTGTGGGGGTGCCGCGCCGAGCGGATATAATACGCTCATGCCATTTGTTGTCTTTTTGCTCTAAAACAACAAATTCCTGTTTTGGTTCCGTGTCTGTTTTTGTTTCCCGTATCCAGTAAAGTTTCTGCATTCCAGGGGCAAAGAAAACGCCGTATTCCCAACCGTCTGTTGAAATAATATCTGGTGCAAAGCGTTTGGGTGTTAGGTTTGGCGGTGTTTGGCCGAGATAGGGGCCTTCAAGAACTGGGGCGAGGTCTTCGGCGTTGATTTCATTGCCCATTGCAAGCGACATCGCTAAAAGAACAACGGTTGTTGAAATGCGTTTCATATTTTGCCTCCTGATCACTGTCATGATTATTTACTTACTTGCTGCGACAGCCATTTAACCGCGCGAATTGTGGTTTCGGGAAATGCCGTCGCGTGATTTGTGCCTCTAATAATTTCGAGGCCGGTAATTGACAGGCCCAGCTTGCTTCGCCGCTGTAGCACTGTAATATAGTCCTGTGTGAGGCTAAGTCTGGGTGTTTCCTGTTCACCTATTGATACAAAAACGTTTGCGTTGAAATCTTTTTGCAAGGGTCTCATTTGGGCTTCAAAGTCATCGATATATCGCACGCGTTGTTCACTGAAATACGGGCTGCCTAAAATATAATGTTTGAAGGTATCTGGCTTGGAAAATAAAATATAAGCCCCGAAAAGCCCTCCTAATGAGTAGCCTAAATACGTGCGTTCATTAGGGTCTGTTCGGTAGTTGTTTTCGACATATTTGATAACGTCATTACGGATGAATGACAGATGGTTAGCTGCTTCACCTTCCGGGTTGGTTGGGTCTGTAGATTTTATCAGTGTATAATCCCGGAATCGGCTGGCGTTCGGCGTGTCATCCTTGAGGTCTGTTTGCCATGAAATCCCGGCAATGATCACATTGGGCATCAAATACTCGGTAACGCCAGCAAGTGTCTCCATGTGCCAGACCGCATCGGTTGAATAAATTACCGGATATTTGGTGTTGGCATTTTTTGAATAGCCCTCGGGCAATCGAATAAATAGCTCATATTGCCTGTTGGCCTTGCTATCCTTGATAGGAATAACCTGTGTTCTTGGCATTACATATGCCGTTTGTTTGCTGGCATTCGCATAAAATTGCGGCAGTAAAATCAATAGAATTATGACCAAGCTTCGCTTCATAACTTTCCCCTCATCCGAGGAAATTACGATCTGCATACATTGGGAAATAAACAACAATATTGCGATAAAATGTGTAAAGAGAAAGTTAGAACGTTATGACATAACAATATAAATAAACGAATGGTTATAAGCATGCTGAAAACTCTATGATTATAATTTGATCAACTGGAAAGCAACGCAAAGCTCGTCAAATCCAGCGATAGAGTGCATGCAAAAAGGTCAAGCCGACCATTAAAACCACTATCCCAAGCCTGAAAATATAAGAGCGGAATTTGAGTTCGACATGATCTTTGTTGCCGCGAATAATATCATTCGGGTTTTCCGGCAGGTAATGTAAGGTTACTTGTTGCCCGGGGAGTAGTTTGGTGCGCCTATCTGGGCAGTAAGGCGTTTTTGATATCTGACTTTGCCCTGTGTGGGTTCTGAATTGGATGGTTAATTGTTCTGGAAATGCAGAACTATTGCCCTGTGTTCCGCCGGCATGGTTGCTTAATAAGCATGCTTCTGTGATGTTGATCAGCACCCTTCTGGGGCTTTCCACTATTGTCCCTCGGGCTTTGCGACTATGGTCGAGATAGGCTGTTTGACGGTCTATTTCAGCTAGCAATATATTGGCGCTCACACCGAGGGCAATGATACTGAGAACAACATAAATTGTTTTGCCAAATTTGGTTTTAGGCTCAGGGAGATGGTGTTCTTCGTCTGAATATTTATGGGTACTTTCTAAGGTTTTTCCTAGAAAACTTAACAAACCCATTCATTAATCTCCACCCTGTTTTATCCAAGATTATATTGTATAGGACCCAAGTTTTTAAAACCTTTCGGGGTCTATCAAATTTTATGGAATGCGAAATAGGGGGCTGGCCTGAATGTTAAAAGCCCGACGGGGTCGCCGGGCTTTTATCTGGTTAACGGGCTTTTATCTGAGTTAGGGACTTGTGGTTTGTTTAGTCAGCCAGTTTTTTTAATACATAGATTGTTTGCAGTGCATCTGTATAAGCGCGCTGCTTCAGATTGGCTGCGGCTGCGTGCCCGCCCTCGGTGTTTTCATAATAGATCACAGGGTGCCCTTGTTCTATCATACGGGCGGCCATTTTACGGGCATGACCCGGATGCACACGGTCATCCTTTGTTGATGTATAAAAGAAAATTTCTGGGTATTTTCCGTCCGCTTTTACATTCTGATACGGCGAGTATTTTTCTATATAGGCACGCTCTTCCGCGATATCCGGGTCACCGTATTCCCCGACCCATGAGGCACCTGCTAGCAGTTTGTGATAGCGCAGCATATCAAGAAGCGGCACGGCTGTGATCGCCGCGTTAAAGAGTTCTGGGCGCTGTGTAAACGTAGCACCCATTAAAAGGCCACCGTTTGAACCACCCCGGATGCCCAGATGCTTGGGCGATGTAAGTTTGGAAGCGATCAGGTCTTCTGCGACTGCGATAAAATCATCAAAGGCGCGTTGGCGGTTTGGCTTTAAGGCCGCCTGATGCCATTTGGGGCCAAATTCGCCGCCGCCGCGGATATTTGCAACCGCATAGGCGCCGCCGTTTTCGACCCATAATTTTGAGAAGCCTGAGAGGTAACCGGGACTAAGAGAAATTTCGAACCCACCGTAACCATAAAGAACAGTGGGTGTTGTACCGTCCATTTTCACATCCTTATGATGGACGAGGAAATATGGAACTTTTGTACCATCCTTTGACGTTGCAAACTTTTGTGTTGTCGTAAGTGCTGCCGCATTAAAGCGGGCAGGAAGCGATTTAAGAGCCTTTGGTGCGCTATCGCCTGATACCATATAAAGTGTGTCCGGCTGAAGGAAGCTCTCGAAATTAACCATGGCCATATCTGACCATTCATCAGCACTTGTGACCGCAAGGGTGCCATTTTTCGGCATGCCCATGTTCGTGATGTTCCAGCCACTGTCTGACGGTGTTGCCGATATAAGCTGGCCTGTTACCTCATCAAGAACGCTCAGGAAAATACGGTCTTTGCCGATAGATACGCCGTCGATTGAATTTCGGTCACCGGGGGTGAAGATGGATGTCAGGCTATTTTCAGGTTCGCCGTTGAGGAGGTCTGCAACTTTAACTGAAACCAGTGACCCTGCTGTTGCAGTTTTGTCGCCTACGCTCCAATCTTTGCGCATAAGGATGATCATGGCATCGCCGAAAAAACCTTCCATTTCGATATCGAGCGGCAGATCAAGTTTTTGTAGCTTGCCTTCATTCATCAAATAGATGATGCGGGTAAAGAAATCTGGCCCCTGAAGCACACCGGCGTAGGTTCCATCATGACGGTTGCTGGCTACCGGAAAATTAAAGACAACCTCTGGGGAGCTGTCATGAATTTTCTCAGCGCTCATCAAATCAGTGCCGCGTTTCCATACGCGAACCTGACGCGCATAACCACTTTCGTTCATGGTGCCTTCACCGAAATCGGTGCCGATCAAGAGTGTGTTTTCATCCAACCATGCTGTGTTTTGTTTTGCTTCAGGGCTTGAGAAACCGCCCTCAACAAATTCACCGGTTGCTGTGTCAAATTCACGAACAACAACAGCGTCGCCGCCGCCCCGCGATAAGCTGATCATACAGCGAGTTGTACCATGCAGGCAGTTGCGGCCCTTATACACCCAGTTCTCTCCTTCGGCTTTTGCAAGGGCGTCATAGTCCAGAACTGTTGTCCATTCAGGGGTGTCACTTGAATAAGAGTTAAGTGTCGTTTTACGCCATACACCGCGTACGTTTTTCTCATCCTGCCAGAAATTATGAATTTCACCGCCTTCAATGGAGCCATAGGCGATTTTGTCTTTAGCGTTATAATCTTTGAGTGCTCGCTCCATCAGGCCTTTAAAGCGCTTGTCGCCTTCAAGAATATTGAGAGAATGCTTGTTGCGTTCTTCGACCCATTCAAGCGCACGCTTACCTTCAACCTCTTCGAGCCAAAGATAAGGGTCTTCATCCTGTGCAGAAATATTTGCTGTTGTGGTGCTCATCAATGTTGCCACAATCATTGCTCCTCGTGTCAGTTTTTTCATGTGTTCCCCTCCAAAGGAATTGGTGTGATGAAAAGTAAAAAGCATGGTTGTTTATTTTCCCCAATATCAACCACTTGATAAATTCTTATAATATCGGATTTAGAAGTTATCTTTCAGGCGCCGTGTTTCTGCGAAAATATCAACGATATCACGTCCTGTCATCCCGATTGTATCCTGTAAATGTGCGCTCATGGGGCGCAGAAACGGATTGGTTTCCTTCTCAATGCCAATCGATGTTGGAATAGTGGGCAGGTTTGCAGCACGTTTATGTTCAACTTCGTGGACGCGTTTGATCAGCTCTCTATTCTCTGGTTCTACCGACAGGGCAAATTTGGCATTTGCCATTGTGTATTCGTGCGCGCAGTAAATTTTGGTTGTGTCGGGTAATGCCATGATTTTTTGCAGACTTGTCCACATGTCGGCAGGCGTGCCTTCAAACAGACGGCCGCATCCCATAGCGAAAATAGTATCCCCCGCGAACAGAGCATGCGCTTCGTTAAAATAATAAACAATATGCCCGCTTGTATGACCCGGAGTATCAAAAACCGTTGCAATGCTGTTGCCAATTTTAATGGTGTCGCCGTCACCAACTGATTGGTCAATACCTGGAATACGTTCTGCTTCTGCTTTTGGGCCAATGATTTGAAGGCCGTATTTTTCCTTAAGGGCCATGTTGGCACCTGTGTGATCCCAGTGATGATGAGTATTGATAATGTGGGTAAGTTTCCAGCCACGTTTTTCAAGTTCTTCGATCACAGGTTCATCAACTGCTGGATCAACAATCACTGTGTCACCTGTACCTGCATCATGAAGCAAGTAGAGGTAATTATCATTTAAAACCGGTATTTGAACAATCTCTAGCATCACTATTATTCTTTCACGCCTTTTCAAAAATTATTAGGACTATAACGAGCAATTTTCGATAGGTGAAGGGGAATCCTTGATTGCATTTATGAGGTAACATGGGTATCAATTTTAAAGTATTTATCGGTGGGAAACAATGATGAAAAAATTGCTGCATGTTGGTTGCGGAGTGGCAACGTTAGAGAAATTACCTCAAGGTTTCAATGATGGTAATTGGCAGGAAGTGCGCTTTGATATTGATGATGCGCCGGAAATTGGCGCCGATATTCTGGGCACTATCACCGATATGAGTGGTGTTGAAGATGCCCATGTTGATGCACTTTATTCCTCGCATAATATTGAGCATGTTTATTATCACCAAGTGCTTGATGTTTTAAAAGAATTCAGGCGCGTCACCAAACCTGACGGGTTTTGCGTGATTACTTGTCCGGATATGCAAACTGTCGCTCAGTATATGGCTGATGGTAAATTTGATGATCCGATATATCATTCTGTGTCAGGGCCGATTTCTGCGCTTGATATAGCTTATGGCCATATTGCAAGTTTGCGAAACGGGCATGAATATATGGCGCATAAAATGGGTTTCAGCCTGAAATTACTCGGCGAATTTTTAGGCCGCGCCGGGTTTCCGAAATATTTGACAAAACGCAGGCAAGATAAACACGACCTTTGGGCTGTGGCTTTCAATTATGATGTGTCTTACGAGGAAGCACAGCAGGTATTTGAGGCGCACACTGGGGTACTACTGGGGTAGTATGGTATTTGCTAAAGCCATCAGTTCTATTGATTAATTCAATTAGCCATTGGGTCTGTTCGATGGTTGGGTTAATTCGACTATACCGTCAACGCTTTTATTCACTGAAATCTGGCGATAAAAACAGCTTGGATGGCCAACATGGCAGCACTTCCCACCTTTTTGCTCAACAATAAGCCAAAGACTATCCTGGTCACAATCAGTTCTGAAATCTTGAACAATCTGGAACTCACCTGATGTTGCGCCCTTGTGCCATAACTCTGAGCGTGAGCGGCTAAAATAATGGGCTTCGCCTGTTTCAATGGTTTTTTCCACTGCTTCAGCATTCATCCAGGCTTGCATTAAAACAGAGCCAGTGTTTGCGCATGTTGTGACAACCGGAATAAGGCCGCGATCATCAAACTTAAGGGCTAGTTCATTGCCGTTTTCAACGGCGCTACGGTCTTTGCGGCTGGCGAATTTAATTTTGTTCATTGCCCGTCCAAACTATATATCAGTAATAAATTTAATAATCGTCGTTGGCGACCTGAAAACAAGGTAGGTCATTTTTTCAAAGCATGGCAACTATATAAGTGCCCGGCCTTCATAAATTGCATCCGGTTTGATTTTACATTTGTTCAACCAGTTTTCTTTTAATGTATCATCAAATCAAAGGCGGTACATAGAGTATCGCTTTTAATCTTATTATCTTATTTTCAGTTGGTTTTTCACTAGAAGCTTTGGACATAGATAGCCTCGATGATGCTTCTATGTCCCTGCTATCGTTAGTTGCCTAGCGGTAACCGTTTCCCATATCGCTTGCGCGGATCAGGTCCCAGAAACGACGTTCTTGATCAACGTCCTTGAAGACACCTCGGAATTGACGGGTAAGGGTATAAACACCATCATGTTTAACGCCCCGGCAACTCATGCATTGGTGGGTTGCGTCAATAACAACGGCGACACCTTTTGGGTTTAGATGTTCTTCTAAAGCGCCAGCGATTTGTGCTGTCATGGTTTCTTGTGTTTGTAGACGTTTACCGAATGCTTCAACAATACGAGCCAGCTTTGAAATGCCTACAACACTTCCGTTCGGCATATAACCTACGTGGGCAATACCTTCAACTGGTACCATATGGTGCTCACAGTGACTTTGGACCTTAATGCCGCGCAGGACAACCATATCATCATAGCCTTCAACTTCCTCAAATGTGCGAGAGAGAATATCAGCCGGATCTTTTTGATACCCATCAAAAAATTCTTCATAGGCTTTTACAACGCGTTTTGGTGTATCGAGTAGTCCTTCGCGTGTAGGATCATCACCTGCCCACTGTATTAGAGTTCGTACAGCAGCTTCTGCGTCAGCGCGGCTTGGGCGCTTTGTTGTTTTCTGGTCATTATCTTGATTAGATAGAGGTGCATCGTCCTGACCAGACACCTTCAGTTCAAAGCCATTGTTTCTGGCTTTTTCAAGTACGGCATCCATGGGGATGTCCTTTCATATTTTATGGCTTTGTTAGCGTAGTTGCTGCCTGCATTCATTCACAGGCAAGCGTACTGAAAGCCGTTTGGTATTCCTCTCTACGGGGGGTAATCCCTATCGGATGAGGAATTACATCCTCTTGCTACTGACTTAAATTAGCTTAGGGATGTAGAATTTATATGGTAATCGCAAAATATAAAATCAATGTTACTGATACATCGCTGAAATTGAAAATCATAAAAATTTGATGAGACTGACAGAAATACTTGTTTCGACCTTGGCAGATTATGAATATTTTCGTATTCAACCGTTAATAATTCAAATTCATATAAAGGTATCTTTGATTAATGGGTGAACTCTACACAACTGATATCCTTAGATGGACAACAAAGATTCCACATCAAGGCAGATTGCAAGGTGCTGATGGAACGGTTGTAAAAACTAGCCGGATATGTGGGAGCCGCTTAACGGTCGATGTAAATTTCCAGGGTGGCCATATCAAAGAGTTTGCCCAGGAAGTGAAAGCATGTGCCTTGGGGCAGGCAACGGCGGCTATTGTTGGACAGCATGTGATTGGATTGGATGCACAAGAATTCTCTAATATTCAAGCTTTGTTCACAGATATGGTTGCTGGGCAGGATGTTGATTTCCCTGAAAAATGGCGTGATCTTGATTTACTGCGCCCTGTACAGAATCACCCGGGTAGAAAAGGGTCGGTTATGTTGCCTTTTGAATGTTTGCGCGAAATATTCAATTTATAGCTGTTTGTGGTGTTTCATTTTGATACGGTTTCTCATTTTGAAACGCCTGTTGAAACAATAAACTACTAAATAGCAATATTATTAGAACATAAATTGATCATATCTAAAATTTTAAGTAATTTATTTTTAACGGAATGAAAACTTCTGCTGTAACGAATTCAATAGCGGTAGTTGTGTGAAGAATAAAATACGCGCTGACTAACGAGGTGTGTGATGCGTTTAAGGAGTAAGGTATGTTAAAATTTATCGGCAAACTCAGTGTAGTTGTTACAAGTTTTTTGGTTGCTACTGCTGCAATAACGCCTTCTGTCCAAGCCGCCACTAATTTTGTAATGAATGGAAGTTTTGAACAAAACGGCCTGCGCCCTAACCAAAAATGGGGTGTTTTTCAAAATGTAAATCCGGGTTGGTACACAATTGATGGCGCTGGTATCGAAATTCAGCGTAGTGGTACTGTTGTAAACGCTCAGGATGGAAATTTTTACGTTGAGCTCGATAGCCACAATTTCGCTGGCCCTAAAAATGACGGGTCTAATACTCTGATGGGGCAAACTCTTAGTGGTTTGGGCGCTGGAAGTTATCAGTTATCATTTTATTATCATGCTCGAACGAATAATCTAGGATCTGACAACGGTATTCGTGCTGCAATCGGCGGTGAGGAGCTTTTTGTTGATACAAGGCGCAATCAGCCGGGTGGTAACGCATGGCAAAACTATACACTCGATTTTGTTTTACAGTCAGCGGGTGATGTCGAATTGACGTTTGGTGCATTCGGGCTTGAAAACACACTTGGTGGTTTTGTTGATAATGTGTCTGTTGTTGCCATTCCTGAGCCTGCAACCTGGTTAATGATGCTTTCTGGGTTTTGTTTGATTGGGCTTCAGATCAAGCGCCGTAGAATGACACAGCACCTTTTAGCCTAGGTATTGAAGATAAAGTGAACTGGCGACTATGAATCGTTGCTATGGCTAGTTGCGATAAACCTCCTATAAAAAAGAGTAGAACGTCAGTCACCTTTAACCCCCGCTTTGGCGGGGGTTTTTCTATGGTTAAATGGATGGTGCTTTCAAGGCGCTTGCCATGTTATTGATTTGGCTGAGCTTGTTATGAAATAGTTGCCAATTATCATGATGGGCGATTTCGGCCCAGATCTGTTCCACCTCTTCAATTAGTAAGGTGCATGGCCTGCCAGCCTGGAAATATTGGTGATCTCCAAAGTCTGGCTTAACAGGGTCGTATGATAACAGGGCTGCTCGCATATCATTATACTGATCACCAAGGTATTTTGCTTCCTCCGGGCTTTTGCGGAAACGTGTTTCTGCAAGTTGGCCGCCGTACCAGTCATAGAAAAACCGCTCATAGGGTGCTTTTTCTGTAATCATATAATCATTGACGAGTTTTAATACAGCGTCATCAATTTTTTGCCCTTTTTCTTTCACGCCCAATCGTCGTAAAAGTCTTGTTCTTAGAGCTGAAAAATATTGCGAAGGGAACGCAGAAAGCACTTCTTTGAGGGCTTTCTCTTCTGCGATATCAGCTAAGGCGCCGGCTAATTGATATATATTCCAGTGTAGGGCATCAGCTTGCCGCCCAAACGCATAAAGCCCTTGTTCGTCAAAATAGGCTGCTGTGAAATTTAGGTCCATATGCGATAATAGCCGCCAAGGGCCAAAGTCAAAGATTTCTCCGGTAATATTGATATTATCCGTATTCAGTACGCCGTGAACGTAACCAGCCGCCATCAGGTCAGCCGCTTGCTCCGCAACTCGTTCCATAACACGTTCAAGAAATAAAAGTGCTCTATCAGCGGCGCTGCCGAAGGGCATTTCATCATAATAATATTTAAGACAGTATTCCACGAGTTTGTTAAGGCGTTCGGTATCTGAAAAATAGGCGTGACGCTGGAATGTTCCAATCCTGATATGACTGTGGGTTAAACGTACCATAACGGCTGACCGCGTGGGCGATGGTTCATCACCTCTAACTAACTGCTCACCAGTTTCGATTAATGAAAATGTATCTGATGTGTATGTGCCGAGCGCATTGAGCATCTCACTCGCCATGATTTCCCGTACACCGCCTTTTAGGGTTAGTCGTCCATCACCAGACCTGCTGTACGGTGTGGTGCCAGACCCTTTGGTGCCAAGGTCCATTAATCGACCTTGCGTATCCCGCATCTGTGCAAACAAAAATCCGCGCCCATCACCAATATCTGGATTATAGTTTCTAAATTGGTGGCCGTGATATCGCTGGGCAAGTGGGGTTTGTATGGTGTTGGGTAGGGGGGTAAAGCGGCCAAAATGGTCAATCCATTCGTCGTCGCTGAGTTCATATAACCCAACGGACGCTGCTGCTCTATCGTTGCGGAACCTTAGCAAGGTCTTTGGGAAGTTAGCTGCTTTAACTTCATCTGCAAAACCTTCGCTTAAATCTAGAAAAGCGGTTTCACCCTTATAATTATCGCTTATTGGCATTCGTTTGCCTTGGGCGGAGTTGGTATTCCAAAGGTAACTTGGTCTTCAAATGTGGGTCGGGGGCGTTCTTCTGGTGGACTTTTTTGTGTGCCGAAGAAAATAAATCCTGCGATTTGTTCTTCTTCATCTAAACCTAATCCAGTAGCGACCGTGCGTGAAGTAGAGGCCCAACCCGTTAACCACTGGCTCGCTATATTGAGTGCAGTAGCGGCAATCAGCATGTTTTGACATGCAGCCCCCATAGATAACCATTGTTCCCAAACAGGGATTGGACGTTCATTTGAAGGGCTAAAGATCGCAATAACAAGTGTTGGCCCTTGTGTGGCATAGCCTTTCATTTTTTCTGCAATTTTTTCGCTGGTATTATTTTCTGCAATGAGCGCGTCTGCTATCAAACAGCCCAGCTTTTCGCGGTCCTCTCCTTTAAGGACAATGAAACGCCACGGTGTTAACTTGCCGTGATCTGGAACTCTGAGAGCAGTTTTTAGGATTTTTCTGAGTGTTTCTTCATCCGGGCCTGGGCCAACCATATCCCGAGCCTTAACGGACCGGCGTGACATCAATACATCCAGCGTTTTCTGATTACCTTGATTGAGGGTGAAATCATTTTTCTCGTTTTCGTTGACCATAATCACGCCTTTGTTATCACTTTCATTGGATACTCTACATTCATTTAGCGTTCTTAACTTGCCTGACAAGGGCAAAAAGGGATAGAGCTAATTTAAATTGTCGAATTGAAAATAATTCAATCAGTCTGTTCGGGAGAGCAACCATGACCCTCAAAAGATATGCTTTGATAACGGCACTTATTTCAGGAACCATGCTGGCAGGTACAATGTCCCATGCGGCAGGTAAAGTTTTTGATAAAGCAGCAGGTAAAGACACTGAGACCCAAGGAATAGGTGTAGATAAAAATACAGCTATTGACACTGATGTTGGTATTCGACTTCCTGTTGGTTTCAAGGCGAGCGTATTTGCAGACGGTGTTGGAACACCGCGTCATATTACAGTAAGCAAAGACGGGTGGGTTTATGCGCCGATGTTCCGTTCAAAGGATGGAATGGGCGGTGTTGCCATGAAAGATGACGACGGCGACGGCAAGGCTGACCAAATTCACTATTTTGCTGAAGGCCGTGTGGCAACGGCCATCCATATTGTTGATAACTGGCTGTATTACGGTGAGGACCTTCAGATTGTACGCTGGAACCTTAATGATGGCCCTGTTCCAAAAGGTGAGCCGGAAGTAGTCGTTAGTGGCTTTCCTGAACAGCGGGCGCACGCGAACAAGCCGATGGCGTTCGATGGCAAAGGTAACATGTATGTAAATGTGGGTGTTCCATCCAACAACTGCATGGTTGAAACACGCAAGAAAGGTTCGCCCGGCCAACAGCCATGCCCGGAATTGGCGCGCCACGGTGGTATCTGGCGGTTTGATGCTGATAAAGTCGGTCAGGATCAGATGAAAGATGGTTACCGTTACTCAACAGGCCACCGGAATGTAAATGCGCTCGATTGGAACCCATATGCTGATGCACTCTATATTGCGCAGCACGGGCGTGATCAGTTAAACAGTTTTTACCCTGAATTATTTGATGCAAAAGTAAGCGCTGAACTTCCTGCTGAAGAATTTCACCGGATCGAAGAAGGCGATAATCTTGGTTGGCCCTATAGCTATTATGATCAGTTTAAAGGTGAGCGAATGGTAAGCCCTGAATATGGCGGCGATGGTCAAAAAGTTGCTACTGAGGGCAAAAAACCCCTGATAGGTTTCCCGGGGCATTGGGCACCGAACGACCTGATTTTCGTTAAAGGCAGTGGTCTGCCCGCAGAATATAAAACGGGTGCGTTTATCGGCTTTCACGGTTCCTGGAACCGCGCACCAGAGCCGCAACAGGGATACCGTATTGTTTATGTGCCACTTGATGAGGCAGGCAATATTTCAGGTGACTGGGTTACATTTGCTGATGGTTTCGCAGGCGAGGGGCCAATTAGATCCCCCAGAAATGCTAAGCACCGGCCAATGGGCTTGGCCGAAGGTGCTGACGGTGCGCTTTATATCACAAGCCTGATGTCAGGCGGGCGCGTATGGCGGGTGACGTATGAAGGAAAGTAACAGGAATCAAAAAACAGTGGCATGCCTTGGTATTGGGATGGGGGCTTTTGCAATAGCCCTCACCACGTTAACCTCTTATGTTCGTGCCGAAGGTGAGGCTACAGTTGATCCGGGTAAGGCGCTATACGAGGAAAATTGCGGTGTTTGTCACCAGCTTGACGGTAGTGGTGTACCTTTTATGCAGCCAGAATTATATACAAGCCCCCGTGCAAACGGGGATAAGGGCGGCGTTATACAAATGATACTTAAGGGCAGTAAGGCTGTAGAGCCGGGCACAAGTGAATTTGAAAACGAAATGCCAGGGTTTGAGTATTTAACAGATGAACAGATAGCGTTGATAGCAACATATGTACGTACAAATTTTGAAAACACGGGCGGCGAGGTCACTTCTGAAGACGTTGCTCGTGAGCGCAAGCGTAACTAGCCCATTCCTCGCACCTGCTGGTTTATCCGCAGATGTAGATATCGAAGAAATTAATGTGACTGGCGGCAGGCTTCCTATTTTGGAAGTTGGCCAGTCGGTTACGGTTATTGATACCCAGTTTCAGCCGGCGCTTCGGCTGGATGAGGCATTGAAACAGGTGCCGGGTGTTAGTTTGTTCCGGCGGGCCAATAGTTTAACCGCGCACCCAACTACACAAGGGCTTTCACTCAGGGGTGTGGGGGCGAACGCGGCTGGCCGTGTGCTCGTAACACTTGACGGGGTTCCTTTAAATAACCCCTTTGGTGGTTGGATTTATTGGTCATCAATTGATCCGCGTTCTATCGGCGAAGCCCGCGTTCTCAAGGGTGGGTCTGCAAGTGCGTTTGGCCCACAAGCCTTGGCGGGAACTGTTTCTCTTACATCTTCTGTGCCAGAAGAAACGGGTGGATATGTGTCCGCTGAATATGGTTCTTTTGAAACGTATTCGCTTAATGGTGCGGCGAGTATTGTAGGCGATAAGGGTTATATCACGGTTGAAGGAGGGTATTTTGAAAGCGATGGTGCTTTTCTTTTATCTGAAGAACAACGGGGCCCCATTGATGCGCGTGCGGCAAGTGATGCAGAGCGAATAGGTGTTCGTGGTGCTTATGAATTATCAGAGGCGACAGACGCCTTTTTTACTGTACGTTATTACGGCGAAGAGCGCACAAATGGCCTTTCAACCGCATTGAATGAGACGGATGGTTTGGATGCTTCGGTTCGTTTTGTTCACGATGCTACAAGTGGCCCTGACTGGGAAGTTGTTGCTTATTATCGCACGAATGATTTTGAAAATGTTTTCTCCAGTGCCCGTGATGAGCGCACAACAGAGCGCCCTGTTCTTGATCAGTTTGATGTGCCTGGGTCGGGCGGTGGTGTTCTGGCGCGGCTAAAATTTGATGCACTTGAGGTTGGTATTGAAGGACGACGCGCCAGCGGCGAGACCAATGAGCGGTTCAGAAACCTCGGCGATGGATTTACGCGCCTGCGTGTTGCGGGCGGGGATCAATGGACAATTGGTGTCTTTGCAGATTATCTGCATGAGGCAAGCTGGGGTGAATTGTCAGTTTCAACACGCCTTGACCGTTATCGTACCTATAATGGCTCACGCGTAGAAACCGACCTTACTGATGGTAGTGAGGTCAGAAACGATGATGTGCCTAATCAGGGTGATTTTCAATTCTCTGGCCGCGTTGGCCTACGCCATGAAATTAGCCCGGCGGTTGATCTGAAGGCCTCGGCCTATAGAAGCTGGCGTTTGCCAACAATTAATGAATTTTACCGACCGTTTCGGGTTGTAAATGACATTACGGAAGCTAATCCAAATCTTGTCCCTGAAAAATTATATGGGTTTGAAATTGGGTTGGCTTATGAGCCGCTTAATACTGTACGCGGTAGTTTTGCCTATTACCGTAACTGGTTAGAGGACGGTGTGGGCAATGTGACTGTTGCTTTTGGTCCGGGCTTTTTCCCACTTGGTGGGTTTGTACCAGCGGGCGGTGTGCTGCGCCAACGCGCAAACATTGACCGAACGCGCATCGATGGTTTCGAAGTAAACGGTGAGATTGATATCCATACCAATTGGACATTGATTGGACGGTATCAATATTCGGATGCGGAAATCACTCGCTTTGCCGATAACCCTGATTTAATTGGTAATCGACCAGTACAGACACCTCGCCATGTGATTTACGGCGCTGCACGTCATACGATCTGGAAAGGTTGGTTGACGTTGGAAGCGCGGTATAGTTCCGGTCAGTTTGATGATGATCTGAACGAACGCCGACTGGATGATATTTTTACGGTGAATGCCAGCCTTGGGTTTAGACTAACAGATAAAATTACTTTAACGGGGGCGGTTGAAAACCTGTTTGACGCTGAAGTTATTTCAGCAGTGACGACGAGTGGGTTGGAAACAATAGCACAACGGCGTTTCTGGCGGGTTGGGCTAGAGGCACAATTTTAGTATAAAGATTGAATATACAACAATTGACCGCCGATGGAGAGATGACAGTGACACTGGAAAATATACTCAAAAGCCTGATCAGTTTCGGTTTAATATTTGTGATGTCGTCTCTTTTGATAGCAGAGGAAAATAAAGTGGAAAATTCTATTGAAAACCCACCAGTAGACCTAATTGTTTACGGCGATTACGTCCTGACAATGGAAAATATGGATACCGAAGGCAGAGGCATCATTGAAAAGGGGGCTGTTGCGGTATCTGACGGAAAAATCGTTGCCGTTGGACCTGCTAAAGAGATCGAAATCAGTTATGATGCGATCAAAACCATTTCGGGTGAGGGCCGCATTTTAATGCCGGGCCTTATTAATGGCCATACTCATTCCGCGATGACACTCTTGCGCGGTCTTGCAGATGATTTACCGTTAATGGAATGGCTCCAGAATTATATTTTCCCGATGGAAGGCCGTTTTGTTGATAAGGAATTTGTTGAAATCGGTGTTCGCCTTGCCTGCCTTGAAATGATTAAGGGCGGCACAACAACCTTTGCTGATATGTATTTCCACCCCAAAACAGCAGTTGATACGATTGATCAGTGCGGTATGCGCGCGATTATCGGTGCACCCATGATTGATTTCCCTAGTCCCGGGTTTGATGGTTGGGATGACAGTATGCAGGCAGGCGTTAAATTTGTGCGCGACATGAAGGCGAATGCCCATCCGCGTATCACACCCGCTTTTGCGCCGCATGCACCGTATACAGTGTCACCAGAGCATCTGGTTGAGGTGCTGGAGGTTGCCAGCCAAGAAAATGTACCGATCCTGATGCATGTTGCTGAAAGCGAAACTGAAGTCGCAGACATTAAAGACCGTTACGGCAAGCGGCCAGTGGAGCATGTGGCAAGCCTTGGTATGCTTGATCACCCGATGGCGGCTGCGCATGTTGTACATCCTGATGAGGCCGAGATTACCATGCTTGCAGGAAGTAAAATCAGTGCTGTTCACAATCCGACTTCGAATATGAAGCTTGCCTCTGGTGTGGCACCAGTGCCTGCCATGATTAAGGCCGGGGTAAAGGTAGGTCTTGGTACTGATGGTGCCGCGTCCAATAATGATCTGAACATGTGGGAAGAAATACGCATGACAGCACTTTTGCACAAGGTGACAAGCGGAGATCCTACTGCTATGCCCGCTGGTGATGTGCTGCGGATGGCGACATCCATGGGGGCAGCAGCCATTGATATGGAAAGCGATATTGGAACACTGACGTCTGGTAAACGTGCGGATATGATCCAGCTAACGATTGACAGGCCGCATCTGACCCCGCTCTATAATGTAATTTCGCACCTTGTTTATGCAGCAAATGCAACAGACGTTGTGACAACTATTGTTGAGGGCAGTGTGTTGATGGAGAATGGTGAGGTTACGGTGCTGGATGAGGCAGCGGTGATTGCCGCCGCGAACAAAAAAGCTGAAGAGATTAAAGCGGCCCTCGCTGAGAAATAATTATATCAAATCGATATATTTCATCTTGATATAGAGTTTAGGTCATGATATTTCTGTCGTCATAAAAACAAAAGTTTATGACGACAGGAGAAATCGATGAAACTTGTTAAGCTTGCAGTGCTTACTGCAACAGTATTGGCCCTTGGGGCATGCTCTATTCGGGTTGATGAAGGGCGCGATCACTATCGCCGCCATAACAACGATTGGAACGGCGATAATGTTACCGCTTCATTGCCAAGCGGCGAATCTGTTTCGTTTGGTTGCCCATCTGATATGACGGCTTTTGTGGTAACAAGCGATGATGACGAAGGCTATGCGGTTTATGGCTGTCGTACAGCCAATGTACCTGTGCCGGAAGTGAAAAAATAATTCTCAGCGCTGTTTGTATTATTAGCGGTATAATTTGCATTTAATGAAAGTCGGGTTTTGCCCGACTTTCAATGGATAAGCATGATCAAGTGGCAGCCTTTGCTGAAATAAAAACGAGTTTATAGGTGAGCCATATCCTGCCTGGACCGCCATTGGAACAACAGCCCTATATGCAGATAAAGGTTTTGTGGAAATCGAAGTGATTGTATATGATCCAGTAGATTGAAGGGGGCCATATATTCACTTCAAGACTTCTTCTATGCGACGTAGACTTTGTTCAAAATTTGATAAGGACTCGGCGTTATATGTTTTGCTTAACTCGTACGCTCTTCGGAAACTTTCATAAGCTTTCTTGAACTTCCCTGATTTTTCATAGACTAGGCCGAGGCTATGGTGTCCAGTTGTGGACTTTGGATAAGTATTGGTAACCCAGATAAACATATCTTCCGCGTCTTCTTGCTGGTTGAGATAATAGAGCCAAGTACCGTATCCTATTGCTCGGTCCTCAGGAAGTGTTAGCGGTGTTTGTAACTGGTCAGACATGGCCTGATATCTCGTTAGCAGGTCATTCAACGTTTGAGGGCTGTCGGGTATTGTCCAGACTTTGAATATATCTGAAAGGCCATAATACTGGCTAAGCATTACACCGCTGTTATGGTTTTCTGCCGTGAACCGTCGCTCGTTCCAAGCGAGTAAATCCGCCGATGCATCGGTTAATATTGCGAGTAATCCATCATATGGGGCACTCATTGTTTGTTCTTCATTAGCGAGTGATAGATACAGTTTCCTAGGGGGGAAATCAGATTGACCGGGTAATTGAGTTGTCAAAAATGCCTTTATCCGTTCCAGCGTGATACTATTATCCCACCAAAGTGAGGGACTGATAGCAATATAGGCGTTGAAAAGATCAGGCTTGGTTGCGAGCGTGTGCACAGCGAATAAACCACCGAATGACGTTCCAGACAAAACCTTGTAAGGTATGGTGCGATACTGCTGATTGATAGTCGTGATTAATTCTGCTTCAATGAAATTTAGAAACCTGCTCGCACCCTCGGAACTGTTCTTTGCGCTTTTTAGATTTGTCGGCCTTAGGTCTCGATTACGATCGGTATTAACAATCCCAACGATGATTGCCTGCGGCATTCTATGTTGGCCATACAGGAAATTTGCGCTGGCGCTTGTATGATCCATCTGTATCTCTGCATCTGTAATATAAACTACGGGGTACGATTGTTGTGTTGTATGATAGTCGGCGGGTAGATGAATTATTATTTCTCTTCGTTCGCTGAGGATTTTGCTGTTGATAATCAGCTTTTCTCTGATCTTCTCGGATATACCATCATTAGCTTTTATTGACTGATAACATAGAACTACAAATAATATTGAAAGTATCGCCTTCATGATCATAATCCCTTATTCTATTTCTCAATATTAAATATGTAATGTTATTTAATAACACGTGTAAAGAATTAATTTGTAATGCCGATGAGCTTTTAAGGACGATCTATATTTCATGCTGGAGGTGTGTACGCCTGTTTTATTCAAGCGGTAGATAGATATCGGTTATCATTTCGTGCTCTGGTACTTCCGGGAAAAAACTTACGCGCTCTAAAAAGATTGGAAAATCCCGTAGGGTTTCATTTGACGCGGTGAACCAGTCACCGATCAGGTATCTTATCTTATCGTCTAAAAGGTGATCGGGGCCAATATGACGGATTTTCGCGCATTTGCCTGTTGGTATGGATTTCATAACGATATTATGCTCGGTATCACTTAAATCTCTCTTTACCGCACAGCAGAGGTCAAAGCGATATTCGCTATCGGCGGTGATTGCCGGGTCGTCATAGAGGATGTTAAAGGTGGCATGCCCTTTGGGGGGTAATTTGTTGGCGCGCCGCCAGTTGATAAATTTGGCGATTGAGTTTTTTAGCAAGCTTGGGTCACCGCGATGCTCAAATACTGCGATTTGAATTTCTGTGAAATCGATGATTTCTACATGTTCTAGTATATGGGCCTGCATATCTTGTCCTGACAGTTCTTTGATTGTTGCGTGGAGCGTGTGCCAGGTATGCCAATCGGGTGATTTACGAAAACTAGATGGTGTTTGTCCGTATTCACGTTTGAAGGCACGGGAAAAGGATTCAGCATTTTCATAGCCGGTATCAAAAGCGATATCAGTCACACTTTGCCATTTCCTGAAGGCGAGCTGAAATGAAGCACGCTTCATTCGGGGAAGCCGCATATAGCGCTGTACAGCGATGCCCGTTAGACCTGAAAACAAACGATGAAAATGATATTTTGATAGGCCAGCGTTTTTTGCTAAATCATCCAGATTTAGTTGCTCATTTGTCTGCACAGCGGTTGTAATGAGGTGTTTTTCATTTTCAGATTTCATAGCAAATCCTGTCCTTTTATCCTGACGCCCATGATATGCCACATAGAACGGAAAGATACTTGACCGGGCTTGCTATTTATTCACTTTATTCTACCTTGATATTTCTGCCCCAGTATTTCCACCCATAGCTTCCGCGATTTGCTGGAACATTACAGAATGCATTTCTTTCTGAGTTTTGTTGGCTGGGTCATTGAACGCCTTATTGGCAGATGTTTTGGCAATCACAATATTATTTACAGGGTCTACATAGATAAACTGATGGTAAATTCCGGCGGCATAAAAATCACCGCGTGGGTTTACGGGTATCCACCATTGGTATCCATAGCCGAACGGTGAGCCTGATTTTGGGTTATTATGCCCTGGTATCAGATGCGGGGCGCTTACATCCATAGAGGCCTCAACCCATGCCGTTGGTACAATCTGGTTGCCGTTCCAGTTACCTTTGTGAAGATAAAGACGACCCATTTTGGCAATGTCCCGCAAGCTTGCCTGCAAGCCACCCATAGTGACTTCGACATTTTTGCCGTCAACCGAGAAATATCCATCATATTCCATGCCGATTGGCTGCCAGATTTTGCGGGTCAGGTAATCAGTTACGCTCTCGCCGGTTATGCGCGATAATAGCATGCCTAGCACGTGGGTGTTTACACTTACGTAATCATTATAGGTGCCCGGCTCGAAGGTTGTTTTGGTTAGTTCTGCGGTGAAATCATCAAGCGAGCCGCCAAGGCCGATAACCGCACTCATGCGGTTCACATCCGATGTCAGGTCACCGTAGTCTTCATTAAAGGCAACGCCCGATGACATATGCAGGATATTTTTGATGCTTACACCGTCAAATGCTGACCCGTTAAGTTCTGGTACATATTTGGTGACCGGGTCTTCGATGCTTTCGAACCTGCCTTCCTCAAGCGCAATGCCTATCAGCGCGGAAATGAAGGATTTCGTTACCGAGAACAGGATATGGCGGTCATCTTCTTTTTCCCCCTGATAATAGTTTTCAAAAAGAATGGTGTCGTCTTTCATCACCAAAAAGCCGGTTGTACCTGTGGTTGTTAGAAAGTCAGCGATATTTATCATTTCGCCGTTAAAATTGAATGTTTCCGGGATATCGGTTTTTGCATATCTGAATATGTAGGGTGCATTGCCTGCTCGTACAACGCTGTGGGGAAAGGCTTTGTGAACTGCACGAAAATTGGTTGTGATATTTTCAGGTGCATAGAAAGCTGCAAGCTGGCTGAGTGTATCATATCCACGGTAAAGGAAGTAACCGCCGCCAACTATGAGGGCAACCAATATACCGATGATGACTTTTTTCATAATTTTCCCTCCCCAGAGAAATATTAGCCTGAAGCAATAAGTGAAATGTTAGCTGTGTTAAAGCGTATGCTAACTGTATTATTACGCAGAAGTGTTCAGCTTCAAAACAGTCCAGTATCCTTTTTGAATTTCCATGCGTTCCCCAAAGCCTTTTTCAAGTAGAATATGATGAACATTTTTCAGGCGATAACAAGGGACATAGGGCATCATATGGTGTTCAATATGATAGTTCACCCAGTAAGGGGCAAAGGTCGCACGACCAATGAAATTGGTTAAGGTTGTGCGGCTGTTTTTTAAAGGGTCTTCAAGGTCGGGCATGGTTGAATGTTCCGCGATGTTACGGACACGAATAAACAGTTGATGGGTGGTTGCCATAGGCAGGACCCACATCAGAAGAAAAAGATCAGCGCGGCCAAAGGCGGTAGCAACCGCGAGCAGAAGGGTATTGGCGAGGACCGGACCGGTATAATAAGTTTTAAGCCGCTCTATCCTGCCTTCTTTGTTGCCTGCAATCGCTTTGTAAAGGCCAATCTGGCCGCGAATGAATGCGATACCAGTTAGGTCACGCAGTATCTTGCGGATCATGCTATCAGGTTTAACCGGAAAAGGAGTGTAGAGAAAATTTTCCGGGTCTTTATCCGTGCGGGTGAAACGATGGTGCGCCATATGGCGTTTGCGGTATTCCTGCATATTAATAATCATTGGCCAGGCTGCAAACCATACTGTTAGGCGATCATTCAGTGTACGTGATTTGAATAATAACGCATGGCTGCCTTCATGCATTAAAATGGATAAGCCCAGTTGCCGGCCACCAATAACAATGACCGAGAATAAAAAGGTAAAAATGTTTGGAAAGAAAGCAAACAGCAGGACCGAAGCAATAATTATCAACCATGCGTGCCCAAGTAAATAAAAGCCCCATAGGTTTGATCGTTGACGAAGTGCCTGGGATTGTCCGCTGGTTACAATATCAGTTGGTTTGATAGTCTGCCACTGCGTTGAGCCAGAGATAGTTCTGGTTTTCTCTGATTTTTGCTGCATTTCAACCATGTCTAATATTCCAATATTTTTCAGGAATTAATTACATGCATTATTACAGATTTCGCCATTTGCTTCCAGCAATAATATTTACAGGCGCTATGAGGGTATTATGCCTTTTGCCTCAATGCCGCCTTAATCTTGCTCGAACGTAAATATTCAAATTTTCGGGGCAACTATATTACATATATGACTAGGGTTATTATGAAGCGCTTATTTATTGGGTTCCTTGGGGTGTTTACCTTTTCTTTTGTTTCATCACTGGCTTTTGCTGAGGGCGGTGAGTTTGATCATAAAAAGTGGGCTGAACGGGCTCTTGATAAGATCAAAAGCCCAATTAATGAGGGCTGGTCGTTTGATTTGGAGAGCCGCGACGGGAAAAATATCAATATTGAGCGTTATGATGCCTCAAAGCCGGAAGGTGAGCGTTGGACCCTCGTAAGAGTGAAGGGCAAAAACCCGAAGAAGAAAGATATTAGTAAATACAGAAAGCGAAAAGCGGAAGAGCTTGAAAGGCGCAAGGAACGCCTCGCTGAAGCAGCAGCTAAAGACGACACGGTTGATGAAAGCGCTGAAGGGAATGCAAAAGAAAATGGTGAAGTGAACGCCGGTATCGATAGAGATAGTATAGAATTCTCACGAGAGGAAAGTGAGGATTATGTCTATAGCTTTGCTCCGGAAATTGATGAAGATATTAATCCGCATGTTCGCGGTGAAATGCGGGTTAGTAAAACCGAGCCGATTATTAAATCATTAGAAATGTTCAGTATTGAAAAATTTTCTAAAGGCCCTGCCAAGATAAAAGAAGCCAGATTTCATATTGAGTTTACAGCTGTTAATGAAAATATGGTCTTTCTGAGTAAGAACGCTGTCATGCTGGATGGGAAGGCGTATCTTCTGGTGTCAATCGATCAGGATAGTGAGCAAACCTATTCCAATTTCAGCAAGGCAGTTTTGAGTGATTAGGGTTATTTCCATGAATATGAGCTTTTGTCAGCATGCTAAAGTCTTGGTGTAATGTAAAATGGATGTAGCCTAGATCGTCAAATAAAAAAGCTGGATAGATAGGGCTGGTAAATCTCGTAAGTTACCTTAAATAGTTAATTTACGAGATTTTTAGTTGAGGGAAAACACGGCTCTATGGCTTTTTTGAAAAGCACGTTTGTTATTTTTTTACGTGTCTTACTAGTTCTTGGGATACTTGGTTTATCGGTCTTTGGATTAGCGTATTGGTATTCGTTTGAAGCGACAGGGACAATCCCCAAAGCCTCTCATCTACAGACAATCACTGCGTCAGCTCAATGGGAAAATGGGCGGTTCAAGAATCGGCTGGCACAAGAACCTGTTAGTGTGATGAAAATGCTGAAAGGAGCATTTTTTGATGCCTCCCCACTTGGCAGCCCAGATACACCAATTCCATTTGAAGTGCGACAAAAGTCAGACTTTCAGCATACCCCGGCTTCGGGTCTTAGAGTGACATGGTTTGGCCATTCCAGTCTATTGATCGAAATTGAAGGTAAACGTATTTTAATTGACCCTGTATGGGGGGAACATGCTTCACCGCTTCCTCTTGGTGTGAAACGGTTTTTTCAGCCTGCTATTGCACTTGATGACCTGCCATAGCTTGATTTCGTATTAATTTCCCATGATCACTATGATCATCTGGATATGGAAACAGTTAAGGCGTTACAAAGGCAAAATATAAAATGGTTTGTTCCTTTGGGGGTGGGGGCGCATCTTCGTTATTGGGGCGTTCCCTAGCAAAATATTCAGGAATTTGACTGGTGGGATGAAGTAACACTGGGCAATGTTAAGGTTACATCCGTGCCGGCACGGCATTCTTCCGGGCGGGCGCTCACAAGAGGCGATACCAAGAAAACACTCTGGAGTGGGTGGGCAATAAACGGCGATACCCACTCAGTGTTTTATAGTGGTGATACATCGATGCATGATGAGTTTCGTGAAATTGGCGAAAGATTAGGCCCGTTCGATGTGTCTATTATCGAGGCGGGGGCTTATAATCCAATATGGCGTGATAATCATTTAGGCCCAGAACAGGCGGTTATTGCGAACCGGTTAGTACAGGGAAAAGTCATGATCCCGGTTCACTGGGGTATGTTTGATCTGGCATTTCACAGTTGGACCGAGCCTGTTGAGCGTGTTTTACAGGCGGCAGAGAAAAGCGGAACAACAATATTTGTCCCCAAGGTTGGTGGTTCGTATGAACCCGGCATGACAGGGGTTCCAGAGAAATGGTGGCCGTCTATCGAGTGGCAAGATGCTGACGCTTTTCCTGTATGGTCTACGAAAGTTGATCATTTAATCGGTACATCCACGGTTCAGAGATAAAATGATAGGCTCAACCAAAGCTTTATTTCCAAGGTGGTCTAAGGCGTGCTAGGGTATAAGTATGATTAGACGTTTGTTTTTAATGCAGATTTTTTTTCAATTGTGTCTTCCTGTGTTTGGGTCTGTTTTTATTACGCTGGTGTTGTTTGCCTCTCCGCTATCAGCAGATCGAAATGTTGATTTGCTGTCACGCCTCAGTGCCCATCGCCCGCTTTCTGGTATCTCGCTTTCACTGACAGGGGAGTATCTGGTTGGATTGATTGCAGACAGCGAAGAGCAGCAAATTTACGTGTGGTCAGCCGAGCAACCTGTTCTAAAACCTGAAAACCCTGGGGATAATAAAACCGCAGAAATCCTGCCTTATTTACGCAGCGAAATTAACTGGCTCGCTTGGGTGGGCGGTAATCATCTCATATTGTCGCTTAAGGAAAAAGGCTTGGTGCTGTATGACGCCGCAAATGCGCGCTTAAGGCCGTTGATTGATCCACTGGTTGGTGGTGGGCCAAGGCCGGATCAGTTACCGCCAACTTTGTTGAGCACTATCGTTGATGACCCTTCCCGTATTTTGATGCAGTGGGAAGACCCAGATGTTGAGGGATATCCTGCGGTTTACGAAGTTGATGTGAAAAATGGTGTCTCAACCAAGATAGTAGGGGCATGGAAACCTATAATTCGTTGGTGGGCGACGCCTAAGGGGAAGGTTCTTGCTGGTGAGGGGTACAGGGCCCGCAGGCATCAGGTGTATAGCCGAGACATCGAAGCGGGTTGGCGCAAAGTTTATGAAAATGATGTGTTTAAAGACCCTGCCTATATTATTTTGGGGCTTCAGTCTGATGATGGCCGCGCGTTGGTTATCTCAAATGCGGATCAAGATGGCCATGAACAAGACAAGCGAGCGCTTTGGTATAGTGATATAAATTCCGGGCGGCTGATTGAAAAGCTGGCAAGTACCGACAATTATGATATTGCGGGGGCGGTTTTGGATATGTTGGGGCAAAGGCTGATCGCTGCGACATACACGGGCGTACAAAATGAACAGATTTTTTTGGATGAAGCATTCGAAGCTGATCATGATGCTGTTTTAGAGCGATTGAAACGCCGACCAGTTGATGAAACAGCGCGGGTATGGTTTGCTGGTAATAGCAAATATCAAAACAGGTCCTTGTTTCAGTTACGAAGTGAGCATCACCCCATCAGATATTTTCTTTACGACCGATCAGTCGACGGTTTGATTGCGCTTGATGGTAAGGGCATCCAAGGCGGAATTTATGATGATTTTCATAGGACGACAGCAGTAAATATACCTGTTTCCCGAAAGCCCAGCGTGCCAGAGATGCAAGGAATTCTTAGTGTGCCAAAGGCTGCGAATGGCCGGTTGGCATTATCGGGTAAGGGGGTTCTGTTAATTCACGGTGGCCCTGTCAGGCGGTCCAAACAGCAATATAGTACGCTTTTAAATTGGCTGACCTCAAACGGGTATGTGGTTTTGCAACCAAATTTTAGGGGATCAAGCGGATTTGGTGATATGTGGCGTAGAGCAGGGTACCGAGAATGGGGCAATGACATGCAGGATGATATCTCCCGCGCTGCCAAATGGTTGATCAAAGAAGGGTATGTTAAAAAGGATCAATTATGTGCGATTGGTGGCTCTTACGGCGGGTATGCATCTTTGCTTGGGGTTATTAAAGATAAAAAGCTTTTCCAATGTGCTGTTAGTCTGAACGGTGTTACATCGGTCCCACATTTGGTGAATTACCTGTCAAACCGTCGGTTTTCGCTTTTGACCACACCGCGTATCAAAGGTAACCTCTCGGAGCGCACTTTGCGAAGACGGTCACCACTCTATATAGCGCGGAAGCTAAAGCGTCCGGTTCTTTTATTACATGCGACCAATGATGCAAATGTGCCTTTTGAGCATGGTCAGCTAATGGCGGCTGTGTTGAAGCAGAATCGCAGTGACTATGAATTTATTGTTCTGCCGGGGGCAGAGCATCAATTGAAACACCCACGGTTTCGTAAAACATATTATGAAAACGCGCTTCGATTTCTGGAACAGAATATAGGCGATAAACCTCAGTAATATAGTGAAAATATATATTTCTATCGGGGCTTTAAAGAAGCGTTGGCAGCCTACACTAAACCATTAAGCTATTTTTACTTTGCCGATAAGCATATCTATGCTTTGTTAGCCGCTTACTTGGCGCTCAAATGGGTGCTGCGAAGATAAGGGGGATGTTTTTGGCGATTGTGGGATCGTAAAAACAGACAAGTTAAGAGTATAACACTGTCCAGCGAAAGGGCTGTTGATAGGGTTGTTAAGATCAACAAGGGGTATCTATGACCGACACAGTTAATGATGAAATGCGCGAAGGGTCACAAAAGCGCGAATTATTAGGCCATCCAATCGGCCTGTCCATTTGTTTCCTCACCGAAATGTGGGAACGGTTTTCCTACTATGGGATGCGTGCTCTGCTAATTTTTTACCTTACTGAGCATTTCTTATTTCCTGCTGGCGAAGCAAATCTCATATATGGAACATATATTGGTTTAGCGTATTTGCTGCCAATTTTAGGTGGTTTATTCGCAGATCGCTACTTGGGTAGCCGTAAAGCAGTAACATATGGTGCGTTATTACTTGTAGCTGGGCATATATCGTTGGCATTTGAAGGTCCGACGGCTTCTATTGTAGATGGAGCTATTGTCAGAGATGAAAATTACTTAAATATATTCTATTTATCATTAGCTCTTATTATAACAGGAGTTGGCTTCCTTAAGGCAAATATCTCAACCATTGTTGGCTCATTATATGGCCCAAATGATCCACGTAGAGATGGCGGTTTCACAATTTTTTACATGGGAATTAACCTTGGTAGCATTCTAGCAACTACGGGTGTGGCTGCTGTTGGAGCAAAATACGGTTGGAATTGGGGCTTCGGTCTTGCTGGTATTGGTATGTTGGCTGGTTTGGCTGTTTTTCTATGGGGTCAAAAATATCTTGATGGACGTGCAGAACCAAGTAATCCAGATATTCTTAAGGAAAAATCGCCAATTGGTCTAAATAAAGAATATAGTATTTATTTACTGGGTTTCGGACTAGTAGGCTTAATGTGGTTAATGATGCAGTATCAAGAACTAGTTGGCCGCTTACTGGGGATCACGGGCCTGGTAATGATTGCTATTATTTTGATTTTTGGTTTTATAAAGTGTCAGCCATTCGAGAGAGATCGACTAATGGTTGCTTCATTTTTAATTATGGTCCAATCAATTTTTTGGGCACTTTTTGAACAACAAGGCTCATCACTCTCATTATTAGCAAAGCAGCAATTTGATTTGAATGTTTTTGGCTTGGAAATACTTCCTGCTCAAGTTCAGACACTAAATGCTGGTTTTGTCTTTATACTGGCTCCAGTTTTCGCATGGATGTGGGTGAAACTGGCAAATAAAGGGGTTGAACCTCCGACACCAGCTAAATTTGGTATTGCAATGCTATTGATTGGGATTGGGTATGTATTATTTGCTTTTGGTATAGGGCTGGATGACAGTACTAATAAAAGTTTTTTCTGGATGGTTGTGATATATTTCTTCTTAACAACTGCAGAACTCTGTTTAAGTCCGGTAGGTTTATCGATGGTAACAAAGTTAAGTGTACCAAAGATTGTAGGCATGGTAATGGGCACATGGTTTTTGTTTACATCACTAGGTAATTATGCATCCGGTGTAATCGGAAAAATTGCTGGGGGTGAAACTCATAGTGTTGAAGATGGTGCTTTGCTAGATATGTCTGCAACAATCGATGTATTTAATAGCGTTGGATTACTATCAGTCGGCGTTGGCATAGTCTTATTGGCTCTAACACCATTAATGAAAAAGTATATGCATGGTGTGCATTAGATTTTAATACAACATTAAATATGGGAAAGCGGGCTTTTAGCCCGCTTTTTTGTTTACAGGCTCACCTTTGTTTACAGGCTCATCGGTGACTGATCTATTTTTTGCGTGAATATGGCATGCCCACAAAATAACAAGAGAGTTTAACAATGATACAGCACTCGTTTAATCGTCGGACAAGCGCAGATGAGGTGTTAGCGGGCAAAGACCTAACTGGTAAAACAATGATTGTAACGGGTGCGAACACGGGCATTGGCTTTGAGGCGGCGCGGTCGCTTGCTATGAAAGGGGCGCATGTGATTATGGCGTGCCGGAATACTGAAAAGGGCGAAGTTGCTGCATCCGTAATCCGCCAGCGATACAAAGATGCGCAGATCAGCGTAGGCACTCTCGACCTGACATCATTTGACAGTATCAAGGCATTTGCCACCACCCTTGATGTCAACAAAGTAGATACGCTTATCTGTAATGCAGGTGTGATCCATAATGATTACCGTGAGACAGCCGAAGGTTTTGAGATGACCGTTGGGGTTTGTCATATCGGTCATTTTCTCTTGACCAGCCTCCTGTTGCCAAAATTACAGGCCGCCGTTCAAAAAAACGACGCAGCACGGGTTGTTATGGTGTCGAGCGAAAGCCACAGACAGCCGGCAAAACTAAACTTTGATAAGCTTCCGCTCTCACAAGGTAGTTATGCTTTCATGACGGCCTACGGGCAGGCCAAATTATGTAATGTATTATTTGCGAACGAACTTAATCGCCGCTATGCGAGTGAAGGTATCACCGCTTGTTCCTTGCATCCGGGCACTATGATCACAACCGGGATTGCGCGTAATACGGTGCTTGGCACAATAGCCATGAAGCTTCTATCTCCGTTCACGAAGAACCCAAATCAGGGCGCCGCGACCACAGTTTACTGTGCGGCTTATGCAGAAGTTGGTGATATCGGCGGTGTTTATTTCTCCGATTGCGCGCCAAAGAAAATGACAAAAGAGGCAGAAAACCCTGATGTTGCAGGACGCCTTTGGGAGGTGAGTGAAGGGTGGTGCGGTGCTTTTGGGGTAAACTAAATTACGAAGTAGTTTTATTCAGTTGGTCTCGTGCGATATTTCCCCATTCGCGTTCTGATTTACGGTAAAATTTATTGCCGTGTTTAATGCGTCTCAACGTTTCTAAAAATACGGTTTTAGCCTCATTAATATGGCCAGTATGTTGAAGCAATAAGCCATATCGTATACGTGCTTCTTCGCCGGTCGCATATGCTGTAAGGCTTTCATAAGCATCAAGTGCTGTATCAATATTACCTGCTTTTTCATGCGCGGTGGCGTATAATAAGTGTCCTGCTTGGCTATGAAAGTCTTTATTGTGCTTCTGAAGGCGGTCTAGCAGGCCGATAGTATATGACGGTTCGTTCTGTTTTAATTTAATTTCTGCAAGGCGCATCAGCATGTGCGGATCATGTTCATAATATCCCTGCATTGCGATACTGAGTTGATGCTCTGCTACGTCAAAATTTTCCAATGCCATAGCTGCATCAATAAGTCGAATACGGTTTTGGACACTTTCAACTTTTTCTAACTCGTTCTTTGCCTCGCGAAATTCTCTATTTGGGTCCAGAATTTTTACGGCCCCATCAAGTGCTTTGGTTGCCGTTCTTGATTGCCCAAGCTCTGGTAATATCTGCGTTAGAAAATACACAAGACAGCCTATACCGGGCACCATAATAATAAGCCCAATCCAGTATTTTTCACGGCCAGTGCGTACAACGTGCACAGCACAGAAAATCTGTGCAATAAGTGTCAAAATAAACAATATTGGCATAAAATCCCCCATAAATACGCTAACTGACAGGAACTTTAACGAAGCTCTTTCTATCAAGCAAGATTCAAATCGACGGGTAATTTCCTGATTCTCATGCGTGACATTACCCATATTCATTGATAGCGTAGCGAAGAAAATTCGGGGCAAGACTTATCAACAATTTGTTCTGATTAACGATGGGGTATATTTGGGAGGTCATTTCATGACGGTATTAAAGAAACCACGCAGCCGCTTTGCTGTGTCGGTACTCACGGCAGCACTGTTTGCTGCGGGTATCGCTGGCGAAGCCGGGGCACAAAAGCGCGAGCTTGTTACAATCAATAAGGATCCGTTTCCTTCAAGCTATACACGCTTGGAGAGCGCACCAATCCTGATCACAAATGCCACCGTTCTTGATGGTAAGGGTGGCATTATGGAAGGTGCTGACATTTTGATGCAAGACGGTAAGGTCAAGCGCGTTGGTAAAAGCTTGAAGGCACCAAAGGGTGCGCGTTTGATTGATGGCACGGGTAAATGGGTGACACCGGGCATTATTGATGTGCATAGCCATCTGGGTGTTTATCCAAGCCCCGGGACGCAGTCCCATGCGGACGGTAATGAAATTGGTGAACCTGTTACCGCAGATGTGTGGGTAGAGCATTCAAACTGGCCGCAGGATCCGGGCTTTATCCGCGCGGCGGCTGGTGGTATTACGGCGCTTCAGCTTTTGCCGGGTTCTGCGAACCTTGTCGGCGGACGCTCGGTAACACTTAAGAACGTACCGGGCCGTGTTGCGCAGGATATGAAATTTCCGGGTGCGCCTTACGGTGTAAAAATGGCGTGCGGTGAAAACCCGAAACGCGTTTATGGAACAGGCGAAAATAACCCAACACTTCACCGCCCCTATACCCGAATGGGTAACGTCGCGGGCTACCGTCAGGCGTTTGCCGATGCGCAGGCCTATCAGCGTGCGTGGGATAAATATGAGCGTGATTTTAAAGCGGGTAAGGATGTTTTGCCGCCGCAGCGCGATATTAATATGGAAACAATGGCTGGTATCCTTGCGGGTGAAATACTTGTTCATATGCACTGTTACCGTGCTGATGATATGGGCACCATGCTCGATGTGATGAAAGAGTTTAATTACCAGATTACGAGCTTCCAGCATGCGGTGGAGAGCTATAAAATCGCTGACAAACTTGCTGAAGATAACGTATGTTCGGCCATGTGGGCTGATTGGTGGGGTTTCAAGATGGAGGCCTATGATGGTATCCGTGAAAATATCCCGTTTGTGCATAAGGCGGGTGCCTGCGCAATCGTGCATTCTGATAGTGAAGAAGGCATCCAGCGCCTGAATCAGGAGGCAGCAAAAGCGCTCGCTGATGGCCGAAAAGTTGGCGTTGATATCTCCAAGGCCGAAGCGTGGCAATGGCTATCGCTGAATCCAGCCAAATCGCTCGGTATCGATAAAATGACGGGTACTTTAGAGAAGGGCAAGGACGCAGATGTTGTTCTGTGGTCGGGTGACCCGTTTAGCGTTTATACAAATGCTGAAATCACCTTTGTGGACGGTGCGCCAGTTTATGACCGTACTAACCCAGCCTTTAACCCTGTTATGGACTTTGAGCTTGGTCAGCCCGGTGAAGGAGATGTAGAATGAGTATTCTCGCAAAATTAAAGGGTGCTTCTGTTGCTGTTGCAATTGTTGGCGCTTCGCTCTCTACAGCTTACGCCGAAGATATAGCGATCACTGGTGGTACGGCCTTCACTAACGGCGGTAAAGGCAAGGTTGAAAACGCGACTATTCTTGTTTCTGATGGAAAAATTTCATCTGTTAACGCAGGCGGCGATGTGCCATCCGGGTATCGTGTTATCGATGCATCAGATCAGTGGGTTACTGTTGGCTTGATGGCTACAGGTACAACACTTGGCCTGACTGAAGTGCCACTTTCAGGTAGCCTGAATGATGCAACAGCGAGTAAGGCAAAGAACACAATTGGCCTTGACGTGACCTATGCCATTGATCCGTCTAGCACGCTTATTCCTGTAACCCGGATTGAGGGTATCACGCGCGCTGTCACCGGCCTTACTAGTACGAAGGATTACTGGCTGGGTCAGGGGGCTGTTATCCATCTCGGGGATGGTTTTGACCTTGTTGAAAAACAAGGGGCTTATATTGGCCTTCAGATCGGTGAGGGTGCAGCAACTAAAGCTGGCGGTAGCCGCGCGGCACTGTGGCAAGAGGTGTATGCCAAACTTGAAGACGCCCAACCTGAGCCGGAAACCGATGATAAAGACAAGGATAAGGACGAGAAAAAAGCCGATAAAAAGAAGAAGCCATCGGCTGAAAAGAAAGCCTTGGAGCGTTTGTTTAAAGGCGAAACCAGTTTGATGGTAACGGCGAACCGTGCTGCTGATATTCTTCAGGTTATTCGCCTTAAAAAGCATTTTGGTTTTAAGGTTATTCTGACGGGTGCTGTTGAGGCATGGCGCGTTGCTGATGAGCTTGCAAAGGCTGATATCCCGGTTGTTCTCGATGCATTAGAGTCGTTACCGCAAAGCTTTGAAACACTTGGAGCAACACAGACGAATGCTGGCAGACTGGTTGCGGCAGGTGTTACGATCGCGATTACAGGTAAGGGTAGCCATAACGCACGCCTTATGCCGCAGAATGCTGGTAACGCTGTCTCTAATGGCCTGTCGTGGGAGGCTGCGATGGACGCCATGACTGTTGGCCCTGCTGAGATATTTGGCCTTTCTGACAGCTATGGCACGTTAGAAGCAGGCAAAGACGCAGATATCGTTGTTTGGGATGGTGACCCGATAGAAATAATGACAAGCCCTACGGCTGTTCTTATTAAAGGTGATCAGATCGAACTTGTTAGCCGTCAGACGAAATTACGTGACCGGTATTTAGAGATTACCCGTTCGCCGCAGTTCAAGAAGTAACCGTTAGTGAATAAAATACAGAAAGCCGGGCAAAGCCCGGCTTTTCTTTGCGAAACTGAAACCGAGCTATTTGGTTTTATTGGTTGATATTCCATGAATGGCGAGAGTAAAAGCTGATTAAGGCATACAGGTTTTTGATTAGGGTATTGCTCAACCTCCGGGAAATTAAGCCGGGAAATTAAGCCGGGAAATTAAGTTATGAAGAATACTCATATTTACTATTGAATATTTTTATACGGCAGCTTCATATTCCGCACAGATTTTTTGAGCATCATTCTGAGATAAGACCTCTTCTGTTAAGCCACAGCGAAGGTTACCGCCTTTTAACAGTGTATGAAATTTACAGCCGGAGCATATGCCAAAGCTTTTAAGCCCCTGTTCGATTTGTAATTCATGCAGGATCGTTTCAAGCATTGGATCAGAAGTTGGTATCACTGCCTCTAGTTTTTCAAACGTTTCCGGGATGATATTTTCGATATGTTTAAGTGCTGCTCTGCCACTCAGGGTTAATTTAAGTTTTGATGACCTTTTATCACGCGGATTTATTGTGCGTTCGATCATCGTTTTCTTTTCAAGAAGAGCAAGGCTTTGGGATACACTTCCCTTGGTAATGCCGAGGTATTTTGTTAATGCGCGGGCATTATCAGAATATTTGTTTGCTTGCGAAAGATAAATGAGAATTTCAGCATGATTTTGTTGCAGACCAAATTCACTAGCGCCTTGGCGAACGAAATAATTCTTTAATGCTAAGACTCTTTCGAGTTTTGCTATGATTGCAAGTGTCATGTTAAATCCATCCTTATTTTATTATTTGGTATAGATTCAAAACTATATTGACAAGCGAAAATCAAATTCGTAAAGAATATATAGTTTAGATTCGATACCAATTTATATTGGAATAGAAATATAACAAGCGTTGAGAAAAATATTAGCAGGTTTGCTCGATTATGAATGATGATTGAAACGATGATTAAGCCTGTTATGCCTGCGCTTAGGATATTTTTATATAAGTAACAACTCAGATAGCTCACAGAAATTTCCCCTGTGATAGCTTTTATTAGAATTGGAAAGTGATAATTGTTATGATTAAGATAGATGTTTTTGACACATATGCTGATAAAAAATCAGGTGAAATAATGCATTTTGATGTGCTTGTTCCCCATGGGACATCTGGTGAGCTAGCTTATGAATATGCCCAAAGCTGGTTAAAGAGTATTAATGCAACAGACGTTTCATTGGAGCAGAAACATTGTCGATTTTGCCATTCGCAAATGTCAAACCCTACGGTAGAGGCTGCAATCGAAAGTGAAGGGTATTACATCCTACAATTAGAAGGCTGCCCAGTACCGAACGTAGCGTGAGGGCAGGAATTTAATATCTTTGTATAATCTTGAATATGAGTGTGTTTTAGCGAAGACACACTCCACATATGTCTAAAACCTATTCCCGAGGCGGTTATATCAACGGGTTATCGTTTGTTATAGAGCGCTCTTCAGGGAAAATAACAGACGCACGCGTGCCTTTATTAGGTGCGCTTGAAATCTCAAATCTGGCGTTGTGCAGTTTGCATAATTTATTGACAAGCGCGAGCCCAAGGCCTGTGCCGCCAGTGCTTTTTACATATGAATTCTCTGCTTGTTCAAATGGCTGCATCAATCGATCAATCTGGTCGGTTTCCATTCCGATACCATTATCGATAGCGCAAAATTGAATGCCGCTTGCCTTACTCATTTTTGCACTTAGGGTTACGGCCCCACCTTTTGGGGTAAATTTAACAGCGTTCGATAATAGATTGATCAAAATTTGCTTCACTTTTACAGGGTCACCGCGCAAAGGAGGCAAATCATCCTTGGCTTGTAGAATAAATTCAAGGTCAGCGGTTTCGGCGAGAGGTTTGGTATATAGTGTCATTTCCTCAATGAGCGCGCTAACATCGATACTGTCTTCATACAGCTCAGATTTTCCCGCTTCGATTTTAGCAATATCTAAAATATCATTGATAAGGGATAGAAGGTGCTCGCCTGCTTCTTCTATATTTTTTGCGTAATCCTCGACTGTTTCTTCAGAAAGCTTGATACCGCTTGATTTCCTGAGGAGTTGTGCAAAACCAATGACAGCATTTAAGGGGGTTCTCAGTTCATGGCTCATATTGGCTACAAAATTCGATTTCGCAGCATTGGCTTGCACAGCACTTTCTCTTGCGGCTTCGGCTGTTAGTTGTGCTTGTCTTGCTTCTTCTGCAAGGTGCCTGAATTTTTCTTCGTTTTTCTGAGATACTTCCAACTCTGTTTCGATGGCTGTGTTGCGCCGCATTGCTTTCGCAAGTTGATAGAAAATCCATATGATGACCGCTTGGCCTGCAAGGCCAACAAGCAATAAAATTACATCGGGGTCCAGGAAGGATCTATCACTAAAGGCAAGCGCGATAACGACAGATATGGAGCAAAAGATGATAAAATTTAGCCCGATCTTACGTGTTTTTCTTGTTTCAGCGCCAAATATTAGGGCAAGGTAATAGATGGGTAACCAGACAAAAATCAGTTCGATATTGTTATCCGGGATAACAGCGCCTTCGATCAGGCTGAAAAAAATCATAACGCCGGCGAACAGTTTGAAAAACACCTGTAGGGGAATGAGGTGTTTAGGGCTGCTAAAGATAAACGCGATTGTCAGGGTAATACTTATGAAGGAATAAACTGGTACCAAAAAACTTTGAAGTGGCGTCATGAAATCGTGGGTCAATCCAAGGATATAATAAGCGAAAATTGCAACGCTGCTCGCAGAGGAGATAGCGATTGACATCGGTTTTGATAGATTGAACAATTTTCTATACATAAGGGGCGTTTCTAATGCCTTAAACACTTCATGGATATCATCTATACGTATAGTTCTGTTTTATTAATCTGTGGTAAATATCAAAGAAAAACACAGCCTTAGTGCGATGTTACACCCATAACAGGTCATTGATAATCCTATGCGATAATAAGCAGAGTGATTTTACCCTTGTATTCTATTATTTCAGAATTATATCATACTAATAACAAAAGCCCAAAGAGGCTGAATAAACGACACGATATGATGGAATGCGAGGAAACTATGACTTTTTTACAGAAATTACGCCTGAAGTTTGCCGATAATAGCACTGTTGAGCGCTCTCATAGAGCACCAGTGAAGAAGCTACAATACGGTCGCCGCAAGAATATGGCTGATTACCGCGACCAGCTATAGAACTTTATAGCTCGATATAGAATGTAACATATCAACTTTTAAGAACGCTAGTTTTTCGTGTTTCGGGCTCTATATCTCAATCTTACAATCACTATGGCGCCCGTTTTATAGTGGGGAGTATTTGCTGGCCTAGCGCCTGATCTTTTGCTCTGTCACTCTCAATTAACGCTTTGATTATTGGTCGATTAAGCACCTTTGCTTTGTATAGTGTGAGGTTTTTAAAGTCAGAGGTATTCAACTGCGCTTTATCGGCCAATATAAAAAACCAAGTAAGGTAAGCATCGGCTGCGGAAAAATGTTCGCCTAATAAAAACTCATGCGTCTCCAGATGCTGATCCAGAATTTTAAAGCGCTGTGGTGCTAGGCCGCGGATACGGTCTTTCACTTCATCTGTTGCCTCTGGGTAAAAAACAATACGAAAGATTTGTTTGTGTAGTTCGGTTGCACAAAACCCGATCCATCGTAACATTTGGAAATATGCAGGGTCGTTTGGCGCTCGCTTGAAAGCAGTGTTCTGTGACTGAGATTGAACCCACATAAGGCAGGCTGATGTTTCAGTGAGTAGTTCGCCTGATGCCAGTTTAAGCGCTGATACCTGCCCAAGTGGATTAACATCAAGTAATGAGCGACCATTCTCAAACTCTTTGGTGCGCAGACTTAGGCATTCAATGTCCAGGTCAACCCCGCCTTCCGCAGCGGTAAATCGAACCGCAAGAGAGCACGTGAGGGGCGCATGCATTAGTGTAGCAATCATAACAGGATATCCATGACAGAGTTTATATGGCTGATGCTTTAATGATTGTATCCGGCTTTTGCTGAGTACGAAAGCAGCACTTTCGCATTCTTCCCTTAAATTTTATCTGATGACGCTTATATCAAGTTGATAGAATAATGAAGATGGGGATCTGATATGAATCTGGACATACTAGAGCGGCTACCAATAGAGATACTGATTCATTTATTTGCCGCACTTTCAGCTTTTTTTATTGGTGGCTACCAGTTATTTAGAAAAAAAGGCACTAAGCACCACAGGCACGTTGGCTGGCTTTGGTTCGTCTTGATGACCATAACGGCAGTGAGTGCCGTCTTTATTCAGGGCTTTGAAGGCTCTGGCATGCCAACTTTGTTTGGTTTTTCACCTATCCATTTGTTTGTTATTCTCACGCTGTATAGCGTGCCGAAGGCAATCATTGAAATCAGGCGCGGTAATGTGCAAGCCCATGCCAGTACAGTAAAAGGATTGTATTTCGGTGGTATGGTAATCGCGGGGCTTTTCACCTTTTTGCCCGGGCGTACTATGTGGCATATCTTTTTTGGTGGATGATTGAACCGTGCAGGCCAATTTGATATCGATGAATAGTAAATTTGTTTAATGGATTAATGGCAGGGCAGTAATCTCTTTGATCGTATAAAAATGGCTGCCTGCGTCACAAACAGCCATATATTGCTATAATATTTGTTACCCGGCTTTTACGCCAGCAACCCATTGGTCAATACGGCGCTCCAGGATTGTGAGCGGTACACCGCCGCCGCCTAAAACGGTATCGTGGAAGCCTTTGATATCAAACTTGTCACCAAGTGCAGCTTCAGCCTTCTTGCGAAGCTCAATGATTTTCAGCATACCAATTTTATAGCTTGTTGCCTGACCCGGCAGAACCATATAACGGCGCACTTCAGAACGCGCTTGTGCTTCAGTGATCGCAGAATTTTCTTTAAAATACTCAACCGCTTGATCTTCAGTCCAACCTTTTGAGTGGAGGCCTGTATCAAGGACGAGGCGAATGGCACGCCAGATTTCAGAGCCTAAACGCCCGAACTCTGAATAAGGGTCAGCATAGGTGCCTTCCATTTCTTTGGCGAGTAACTCGGAATAAAGACCCCAGCCCTCTGCATAGGCTGTGAAATTAGCCTGCGTTCTAAATGTTGGAACACCCTTAAGTTCCTGTGCAATTGCGATCTGCATATGGTGTCCGGGCAGGCCTTCGTGATAGGCAATCACTTCCAGTTCGCGCTTTGGCATGGCTGTCATGTCAGATAGATGGGCATAATAAACACCAGGGCGGGAGCCGTCTGGTGTGCTCGGGAAATAATGCTGTGCAGCCCCCGGTTGCTCGCGGAATGGTTCCACGCGTTTCACAACGATATCAGCCTTCGGCAGGATGCCAAAGTAATCTGGTAATTTAGATTTGATACCCTCAATCGCAGCAGTTGCACCGTCGATATACCCTTGACGGCCTTCGTCTGTATCAGGGAAATAATAACGGCGATCTTCTTTGTTATCACGTAGTTCCTTGAAGAAGGCTTGAAGGTCGCCTTCAAAACCAACCTGTTCTTTAACCGCGATCATTTCTGATTTCAGGCGGGCAACTTCACCAAGGCCGATATCATGAATTTCATCTGCCGTTAGGTTGGTTGTTGTGTTGTTGGCTAAGCGCTCGTTATAGAAATCTTTGCCATTTGGAAGAGCACCAACGCCCTGAGCCACGTCTGCGGCATTCACCATATCTTCTTTTTGCCATGTGATCAGCGCTTCATAAGCAGGCTGCCAGTCACTCAGGAATGCAGCTCGTGCATCTGCCAGAAATTTATCTGCCTGTGCTTGATCAATTTTTTCTGCGTCCAGTAAGGCTTTTACCTTAGCCTGTGCATCGGCCCAGATTGAACTATCGTCGCCGTCTGTAAACGGTGCACCAGTGATAATTTTTTCTGCGCTATCAATTACAAGCTCGAACGAGAATTTGGGTGGACGAGTGCCAGCAGCAGCATTTTCCTTTGATAGCCCGATAAGCTGGTTGATGCCGCGGCCACTTTCTTTGATGCGGCTAATATAAGCTTCCATATCCGCAGCTTCATCTACGCGGTGGAAGGCTATTAGAAGCTGAGGGAAAAACCCTTGAATTGCTGACATCTGATTAAAAACATAACCATTTTTGCGGAATCGGTCAGCGGCTTCGGCTGTTTCTGCCTGATAGGCCCAGATATCCCAAGAGGTTTTGGCATCATCGGTTAGGTTCGCATAATCGAAATTAGCTTTCATTTCTTCAACGCTCGCAAGTTTCCATGCAAGCTGCTCATCTTGTGCATCGTTGGAGAAGTTATCGATTTTATCATTATTGGTTTTGCGACCTAGAAATGTTTGTTGAATGGGGCTGAAAGCCAGCTCGGTTTCAAACTGTTTCTCGAACCACTCATTAAGGCGCGCAGTCTCGGCCTGAATTTCTTCTGCTGTCGGTGTTGCCGCCGTTTGGCTAACCGTTGCACTTTCACTTTGTTCAGTGGGTGCAGTGTTGCTTTCGCCGCATGCGACAAGCGCTGTCGATGCCATTAAGGCAATAAGAAGGTTTTTCATGGATATATTTCCCCGCTTTTATTGTTTAACACTGATATTTAAAACTAGTCGGTAGTTTGCTGAAAAGCTTACAGCTGTCAATGGCTGTGGGTGCCTTGATAATGGTTTTATGGAATTTATTGGCTTTTTTTGATAAAAGAACGGTCAATTTCGTCTATTGAGCGCGCACCGAGTAGTGCCATATCACGCCTGAGTGCTGTTTTAAGGATATCAAGGGCTTTGTTCACGCCAGTTTCACCGCCTGCGGCAAGGCCAAATAAATAGGGCCTTGCAAAGCTGATAGCTTTGGCGCCCAGTGCCAATGCTTTCAATATATCTGTACCTCTACGAACGCCGCCGTCCAGGATAATTTCTGCATCACCTGCAACAGTTTGAACAATTTCGTCCAATACTTCAATCGGTGCTGGTGAGTGATCAAGCTGTCGCCCGCCGTGGTTGGAAATAGTGATGGCATTAAATCCGATATTTGCCGCACGGCGGGCGTCATCTTTGCGCACAATGCCCTTGATAACCGCAGGGCCGTTCCATTCGCCGAGTAGCCATTCAGCATCATCCCACGTAAAGCCTGCATGAAGTTGTTGGCCAATAAATTCTGCAAGACTTATAGCACCGAGGTCAGCTTTGATATTGGCATAGCGGATTGGCTCTGATGTTAGGTAATCCCATATCCATGCCGGGCTTTTTATTGCTTCCCATATTTGATTGAGGCCGATTGTTGGTGGAATAGTAAAGCCGTTTTTAGGGTCGCGTTCGCGGTTGCCGTGCACGGGTAAATCAACGGTTAGAATAAGGGCCTTATATCCCGCGGCTTTTGCCCGTGTAATCATTTCTTTTACGAGTGTGCGATCCTTCCAAACGTAAAGTTGGAACCATTTTGGCCCTGACGTAAGGTTTGCAATATCTTCAATTGAGACGCTTGATAGTGTGGAGAGAGAATAGATTGTGCCCATATTATCGGCAGCTTTTGCAACAGCGCGTTCGCCCTCAGTATGAAATAAACGATTGCCGGCAGAAGGCGAGCAGAAAAATGGCACATCTATTTTGGTGCCAAGTAAGGTGGTAGATGTATCAATATTATCAACACCTGTTAGAACCTTGTAAGCGAGCCTGTATTCATCAAAAGCTGCGGAATTATGCCTTAGGGTTTTTTCGTCGTCAGCACCGCCGTCGATATAATCAAAAACCATTTTGTAGGCCCGCCTTTTGGCAATGGCTCTGATGTCACTAATATTTTGTGCTTTTTCAATAGCTCTCTTCATATGCAGCACCTTTATTACTAGTGGTGGTTAGTATTTCCCCTTGTGAAACACCGACCTAGATAATTGTTGGTTTCGAATTTGGAACGTCTGCCGATTTTATCTACTTGTTTTTTGGCATCATATAGCGTCTTGACCATAAAATGAAGGGGATGCCTGTTAGGTAAAAGACTATCCCATATACCGCAGATGGCAAGCCATAGGCTGGAATAGCTGCGTCGGTTATCACTAATAGCGAAGCAAGTGTAATTCCAAGAGTGCTATTTTGAATACCGGTTTCCATCGCAATTGTAATGCATTCACGGGCTTGTAATTTCAGTATCCGCCCAACAAGAATACCAAGTGCGAGGAGTATAATATTCATGCCTGCAAGCAAAGGCCCTAATTTGATAAAGTTTTCGCTGAAGGTAGCCCAGTTTCCAATAAGGCTTGCTGTGATAATGATTGCGAGTAGGGCAGTTGATAAATTAACCGCTTTTGGTTCTATTTTCCTTGAAATGTCAGGCCATTTATAGCGCACGTATATGCCAATTGATACCGGGACCGCAGTCATCATAAACATTGTAATACCAAGGGAGGTAACATCAACATCTAAGGCCTCTGGCCCAAGAAAATATTGCCCGGCCCAGATGACCAGGAAGGGTATGGTCAGGATGGATAGAAGACTGATGATGCCCGTGAGAGTAATGGATAGGGCAACGGCACCGCCAGCTAATTTTGTCATCATATTTGATGATACGCCGCCTGGGCAAAAGGATAACAGCATAATTCCGAAAGAGAGTTCAGCCGGCAGCGCAATAAAAGTAACCAGTAAAAAAGCGACAATCGGTAGAACCAAGACCTGACAAATAGCACCAGCTAATACTGCGCGAGGATAGAGAAAAACACGTTTGAAATCATTCAACGACAGACCAATTCCAAGTGAGAACATAATGTATGCAAGTGAAAGTGGTAGTCCAATTGACAATAAATAATTCAATTACAGTCCTTTACTTACGCTGTGGCACAGATCGGCTCTGGGGCTGCTGCCGAGGTTGATTTTTTGGCCGATTTTGGTGCTAGCTCATAGGTTAATCTTAAGGGGTAAAATTAATGCATGTGATTATGTGTTTGAACAGCGTTAAAGCAATATATGTTTCTTTGCAATCGTGCTTACGTATTTTTTAGCTGGATTATTTCCAGTCTTATCAAATCGCATAATCGTAACATACAGTGATGAAAGGTAAGTGATATCAGAAACTGGATGATAGCTTAAATTTATACGCTTTGTTTTTAAATGCTTGCAAAAGATAAAATTTGAAGTGCATGGTTCGTTCAAGTGCGCAGTTATAATCTTGTGATGCGTGCAGGGGGTTTTTGGGAGTGAGCGTATGCGGTTTTTGTTGTTGTGTGGATTAGGTATTGTTTCAATTATCTGCGGGGGACGAACATCGGCTGTTGCGTTACAAAAAGATGTAGCCATCAGTTTTGATCAACGGGAAATAAATTTAAGCCATGATGTTAATGGTCAGGCTTTGGCAGTTTCCATGCAAGAGGTCGGCAAAACCAACTTGGTTGTTAAAGGCCAAAATGACGATGGCAAAAGAGTATTTTCCATATTTGCTGTAGATGAGAGCGGTAATATTGCCAGTGAAGCCGATCATCAAGTCTTGATGCCAGAGGGGGCGCTCTTCTATGATTTTGGTGCTGTGTTTGAGAAAGGCATCGAAACCCTGATGTTTTTAGATCATACTGGCATTCAGTATTATGATCTCGAAGACAAAACGATTAAAGAGCTTGTTCAATCGCCGTCTATTTATTTGGAGGGGATTAATCCGCAGCTTCAGAACCTTGATTTTGCGCGTGATATTTCAGGTGATGAGATCGCAGATATTGTCATTCCCGGGTTTGATGGATATCGCCTTTTTAGGCGTGATGAAGCGGGTAACTTTTCTTCGCAGCTTTTGAAAATGCAGGTTGAAATGCGGATTGGAAACGCGAATCCAAGATTACCGAATGGCAATACCCCGCGCTACAGTAGGTTTCCGTCCTACAGTTTTGATATTAATTTTGATGGTTTGAACGATTTGTTATTTTTGAAAGATCAGGAATTTCTGAGCTTTTTACAGAATGCCGATGGCACTTTTAGTGATGTTGCGGAAATAGTACCGCTGGGCCTTGAAGTTACCGGCAATAGTTGGACTGAACAGGTTAAGGCTAATGAGAGGTATGCTGACCAGACAAACCTTGTTGAGACAAGTATTCATATTATTGAAGATTTAAACGGTGACGGCATTGTTGACGTTATGACGGAAACAGATAATGCCGCCGGAGTTTTTAACCGCCGCACGATCTATAGTATTCATCCGGGAAGTAATGTTGACGATAGGTTGGTTTTTGATCAAACACCCTTATCAACCTTTGAAGTGAAAGGCCTGCGTTATCAAACGCGGCTTATCGATCTTGATAATGACGGTGATACTGATTTTGGTGCCGCGTCAGTGAAGATAGGAATTGGTAAGGTGATCGGGGCACTGATATCAGGGTCAACGGATGCAACACTTAGCTTTTTCAAGCACGGTGATGATGGAACTTTCTCTAAGAAACCGGTCTATACCAAAGGGGTGTCTGTCAAGTTCAACCTGTCTTCCGGTAATACATCAATACCGTTTGTTGAACTTACCGACGTTACAGGTGACGGCCTTAAGGATTTGCTCATAAATGATGGCAAAAAAGGCATCAAAATATATCGTGGGCAAAATGAAAAACGTATTTTTGCCCGTAAAGCGGAAAAGTTCCGCGTTACGATGCCTTCAAGCGGCGATATGATCGATGTCGTTGATTTAAATGGTGACGGTGAAAGCGATCTGGTTATTCACTTTGATCGCTTGGGCACTGACGGAGTGGACAACCGGAAGCGTATGATCATTTTAATGTCGCGGTAAGTTTATGGCGAAAGAGATTGACATTGACACATTGGAATTGCGGATACTAACCGACGCAGAGGTTTCACCCTTTCATAAATATATCAACGATTATGATGTGGTAAAGATGACTGGTTCTATTCCCTATCCGGTTGATCAGGCTTGGGTGATAGAGCGATTTGCCTTGAAGAATGCTGCTGAAGTAGAAGGCAGTGCTGCTGATAGGGCAATTTATGCTGGCAATGAATTTATCGGTAATGCGGGTTATTTCACCAATGAAGACGGCAATATCGAAGTTGGTTATTGGATAGCCCGACCGTTTTGGGGACAAGGTATCGCAACCAAAGTAACGGAGCTTGTTGTTAAACTTGCTCGCAGTCATGGGCATCTTGGTCCGCTTTATGCCGGGCACGCAAAAGATAACCCTGCCTCAGGCAGGGTGCTCGAAAAGGCCGGATTTATTTTTGACGGAGAAGATACATTTACCCCGGTATCGCGCGGGGAGGTGGTTTCATGCTGGCGATTGAAACTGTTACCGAAGTAAAATTGAAATCTATTTTCGCCTGTGATCACCTTCCAGTGATCAGAGAGCGCAAGAGTAGTCACAGTGTTTAATTATATGTAGTATTTATGATGTATGTCATCAAGACGATAGCCAAAAACGGGAGGACGGCGACGATGAAAAAAATTCTAATGACAGCGGCAATATTTGGTTTAACGAGCCAAGTTATGTCAGTTTCTGCACCAGAAGTGGCACCTTTGGATCACCATGCTGATTTGGATACAATTCTTGAAGCACAGCCAGATGCCAACAAGGCACGTTATAAAGACCGCCATCCTAAGGAAACTATTGAATTTTTCGGTATTAAACCTGGTATGACCGTCGTTGATACGCTGCCGGGTGGGGGGTATTATTCTCGTATTCTATTACCGTACCTTGGCAGTGAAGGGCAAGTAATCGGTGCGGATTATGCGGTTGATATGTGGAAGCTTTTCGGTGGGTTTGCCAATGAGCAGTTTTTAGAAAACAAGAAAACATGGCCTACAACCTGGACTGAAACCGCTACTGGCTGGCGCGGTGACAGCGATGCAGGTGTAAGTGCTTTTGCGCTTGGGTCTATGCCGGATGAATTAGCCGGCACTGTCGATGTATTTATGTTTGTGCGTGCGCTTCATCATCTTAATCGATTTGAAGAAGAAGGTGAATATTTCACTAAAGCGCTCAAAGACGTTAAAAAAGCCCTGAAATCTGGCGGTATTGTTGGTATTGTCCAACATAGTAGCCCGGAAGGTAATGACGATAAATGGGCTGAAGGTGATAATGGGTATCTCAAGCAAAGCCAGGTTATTACTTTTATGGAAGCTGAAGGATTTGAATTTGTTGGGTCGAGCGATATCAATGCAAACCCAAAAGATATTCCGACAAACGAAGACTTTGTTTGGCGTTTGCCGCCGTCATATGGAACTAGCCGTAATGATGAGGAGCTTCGAGCGAAAATGGAAGCGATAGGCGAAAGTAACCGAATGACTTTAAAGTTTCGTAAGCCATAATCTGTATTGAAAATGATTTCTGTAAAAGCGCATCCTTGTCGGTGCGCTTTTTTCATTGGCCTTTTCGTTAAAACTAATTGCCCATAAAGCTCGTATGATAAATACTATTGATCATAAGCGGATGAGGAGAAAGCAAAATGGATATCAACATTACGGAAATGCTGTTCATGTCGCTTGGTGTCTCGGCTATATTGTTTGTTGCTCTTTGGGTTATTAGTGTCTTTAAAAAAGATGCCAGCATTGTTGATATCTTCTGGGGCGCCGGGTGTGCGATCCCCTCTGCTGTTGTTTATATCAATTATAATACAGGTCATCCGTTACAGCTTTTATTATTGGCGATGGTTTGGCTTTGGGCATTTCGCCTGGGTGGATATTTGGCGGTGCGAAACTTACCGCACGGTGAGGATGTAAGGTATCAGCACATGCGTGAAGCTGCGGGCGGCGATAAGCCCTTTATGGTAAACAGCCTTTTTCGTGTGTTTATTTTGCAGTGTGTAATAGCGTGGTTGATATCGTTTCCAACGCAGTTGGGACAAATTGCTTTGTCAGGGGACGAGCTTGGTTTATTTGCCTATATTGGCGTGGGTATCTGGTTTACGGGCTTTATGTTTGAAGCGGTTGGAGATTATCAACTTCGTACATTTAAAAAGAATGCTGATAATATCGGTAAAATAATGGACCGTGGTTTGTGGGCTTGGACCCGGCATCCAAACTATTTTGGTAACAGTTTGATCTGGTTTGGTATTGCGGTTGCTGCACTTCAATCACCTTATGGTATTTACGCAATATTTAGCCCGTTTGTAATGGCATTTTTCCTGGTGAAAATTAGCGGGAAAGCTCTTTTGGAGCGGCTAATGGTCAGAAAATATCCAGCCTATGAAGCATACATGGAGCGAACCAGTGGTTTCCTTCCATTACCACCCAAAAATTCTTGAGAAACTAATCTAAAGCTTGCTGGCGTTCAATCCTATTGGTGAGAAGGTATGTTGCCTATCTTGCGGCTGAGAATATTCCGTCCCGCCAGACAAGGGCACGGTAACAGCCCGGTCCGATTAACTGCCCTTGTTGGTAGGTTGTTATCTGGCGCACTTTCTTGCGGCTAATGCAATTGTCCTCAGTTTCATGGATCATTAGAATTTTTTCATCATTAAAGTCGATGATATTGTAGCGTGCTGTAGGGAACTCATGAATGGTGTAATCCGGTTTTTCGGACATAATAATGGTTATACGTTGGTTACGTAATCCGATGCTGGAACGACCTGTTTGATCTGTACTATAGGATCGGGCGTTACCACGGTCACATTCAAATGCGTTTCCGTCGATCAGATAATCAAAAGCTCCGTCGCCGTTTAAATCGATATCATTTCTGACAGCACTGGCTTTCATTGAAAAGGCCCCGCGCATACCGCGGCACCGGGAACGCGCATTTTCTATAACCTCTTGAATAACCCTGGGTTCTTGTGCTGTGTTCTTTTGAGCAAGAACAATTGGCTGAAGGCAAAGAACCGCTGTGGCTGTTAGAATTACTGAGCGAACTGAAGCTATACATACCGGCATCTAATTATCCATAAATTAGGAAACATACTTCAAATTACTCTACATCCCGTGCTTAAGCAAAAACAAAGCACGATTGCTTGAGCAATGTGCCTTATTCGCCGCGTGCCAGCGTAAAGCCCAAGCTATCATTGGCTTCTTCATTTTGGAAAGACTGATAGGATTTTTCTTTTGTTACCATGGTATTGACCAGACTGTTGGGAAAGGTTTGAATGCCTGTATTAAACGCTTCAACATTACGATTAAAGATTGTAATCGCTGCGGCGATATTATCCTGTAGTTCACTGATCTCTTTCATAAGGGATTTTGTTATCGATGCCATTTCAAGGTTTGGGTAGGCTTCAACAGCCACTTTGAAACTACCCAACATGCTTGCGGTATGGGTTTCAATGGCTTTAAGGTTGTCGGTGCTTACCTCGCCGCTTGATGCTTGATCAATCGCTGATCTGAGGGCTGTAATTTTGGATAAAAGTTCACTTTCATGATCTTTATATTCGGCTGCATGTTTCTCAAGCTCAGGCAAGGTTACATTTTTTTGCCGTTCATAGGTAATAACATTTGACCAGGAACGAACAACCGTATTCCGGCGGCTGATAATGCCGTTGTGAATGACTACCGTTATAAGGGCAATAATGACGGCAACACCGATTAGAATATATAACAGTTCCATAGTATTTCCTTTGTAAAGCTTAAGGCCTAATTTCAGGGTGCTTTTTTGCCTGCATCAGTATAATCAGTAAAATTATTATCACTGTATTTCATCAGAGTATGAACAATATTCAGTGTTGTATCCAACTTGCCGAGTTGGGTATGGCCTTTGATTTCTTCTATAAATGCCGTTGGTTCGTCCAATCCATGATGTCTTATTGCTCTTAGTATATCGCCATTTGAAAACGACAGGCATAGGTCACCTTTTTGGTTGAATTCCAGATTGAGGTTACTGTGGAAGGCTTCCAGTTTTTGAATTTCGATGATGATTTTAGGGCTGAGGAACTTAGCGGCTATTTCCTCTGTTTTTGCATAAACACCGAATTTTTTGTTGAAATCAATTGATGCGGTTTCCCAGAAAATACCCCGGTGCTTGTTTCGGTCTTGAACAATGGCGATATCCCTTGCAAACTTGAATGGAATTATCAGGCTGAATCTATCAAAATGATCATACACGGTTCGGGTGCGCACTTGTGTTTTACCATTCACTGTTGTGGTATATGTTTCCAGGCGTTTATTCACATAGTGAAAATGATAATGTCGATAGTCAAAACTATGTTCTTGACCATCATAATGGCCCTTAAGGGTGCGTTTGATTTCGCGTAAGTGGTTACCTCGCTGGAAGTCATTGAAGCTATTGCCAAGGCGTTTCGCCGCTAATTTTGCGCCGGTAGGCACGTCTTGTAAGTTATTGTCAAACAGTATCGTTTTGGCCTGAATAGTGTCAGAGAGGTCTGTCAAACTCATTCGACGTGAAAATATGACCCATAAATAGCTGATCAGTGTAATTGTACCAACGATACTGCCGACAATTAGCATGATTTCGATTTCTGGGTCCTGACTTCCAAAATATATGGCGCATAGTGATATAATCAGTAGGGGAATGGATAGTATGTGTGCGGGACGGTTATCAAATTTAACCGGCGTTGGGAAACCTTTCAGCAGGTTAATCGCTGCAACAAGATCAGCATCATTTTGTGCTTGAGCAACGCTGGTTTCAATGTCTTGAAGCGCTTTCTTTAGTGCACGGTTATGATTTTTTCGATTTTCTATGTCTACCATTTCTAAGTACCCCCAACTCATCCATTATATGTAGGTATTTTATAGCGCTTTTAAAGGGTAGGACTGTTAATGCCCCCAAGGCGCAGGAGGAGGGGGGACAGGGTTTTTCAAATCAAACGATACGCGAAACAGCCTGTTGGGGCGCGAGAGTTCGTAGATGAAATGGTCATTTTTCTTAACTTCTATTGCCCATATATTGTCAACAGACACTGTTAAGCCTTCGCGGTTGAACATATCTTGTGAGAAGGTATCAGCAGGAAACTCTTGTCGAACACTGCTGCCTGTATTGATTGTTACGCCGCCATATTGCGTTACTGTATCTTCTGTGCCGTCTTTATGGCGGTGATCATGTTTAAGCGTGAGGTGTGACCCTGTTGGTGTTAATACCCAAGTGCGCGACCGATTATTTCCAACATGAAAAGGAATTTTAATATGAGTGTCAGTACATTCGCTGACATGCATAACAAGCTTTTCTTTTGCAAAATCAGCATCAGCTGGGTCATCAGAAATTACTTTGCCAGAAAATGCTTTGCCGCATAAGGCACGAATATTCTTCATGAATATATTTTGCGTATCATCGGCTAATGCTGTCGATACGTGTAAACCAAAAATTGCAAAGGCAGACATGATTAAAATACGCATGGTTAATCCTTTGTGTGGTGCAAGGGTTTGATATGGGTGGTTTTGTGCACTGCTTCCTTAATAACTTCGCCGAGGGCTTTGAAGGTTGCTTCTCTTGGGTTAGTACGGCGCCAAATCAGGCCAATGATACGCGTTGGCATAATATCGCTGAAGGATGCGATATCCACATCAATTCCGTCGACTAGACCTGCATCTACTGCCATACCAGGAAGAAGTGTTGCACCGTGGCCCGCAGCAACCATTTGGACCATAGTGTATAGGCTTGTACCTGCCATTTCACTTTTGGCACGGTTGCCGACCAACCGGCAGGCGTCCAGTGCGTGCTCTCTAAGGCAATGCCCTTCTTCGAGTAGCATCAGACGTGTATTGTCAAGGTCAGAGGTTTCAATAGTTGTGCCTGGTGCTTCCCCTTTTGGAAAAGCTGCGAGGAATGGGTCTTGAAACAAGGGCATTTCTGCTGCGTCGCCGCAGGCGAACGGCAGTGCATATAGAACCAAATCCAATTCCCCAACCCGTAACAGGTCACAAAGGTCGCCTGATTTGTCTTCGCGCAGATGTAATTCCAGATCAGGTAATGATTTGGATATTTCCGGCATGATGCGAGGTAACAGGAAAGGAGCGATTGTTGGAATAATCCCCAACCGAATAATTCCTTTCAGGGGATCTTTAGCAGATGATGCCATATCAGTAAGATCATCGACATCGTTCAATATCTGTTGTGCTCTTCTAACGGTTTCTTCGCCTAACGCTGTGAACATAACGCTACGTTTAGTTCGCTCTACAAGCTGTGCGCCCAGCAAATTCTCTAACTCTTGCAGGCCTGCACTCAGGGTTGACTGGGTTACATGGCAGGCTTCTGCCGCTTTGCCGAAATGGTTGGTCTTATGAAGTGCGCTCAAGTAGCGCAATTGTTTTAAGGTTGGTGGAAAGCTCATCGAAAATCCCGATTACTGACAACGATTCAATTTGTTGGATCGATTTTATCATAATGTGCATATTTAGCAAGAGCCAAGCAACATGGTCTGCTTAAGTTTTTAGAGTGACGCCAAGTTGTTTGATTAAAATATTTAACCTCCTATCGATATCATTATTGATGATATCACTCAGGAAGACTGTGCTCCTTGCTCGTTTTTCCTCCCCATTCCCTAATCCCATGGCGGGGGGCACAGTTCGACCTGAAAACAAATTCCTTTCCTCGCTTATGAGAGAGGGAAGACTGGCTATAGCCCGATGAGCAGGCGTTTAGGCTGTTTATTTGGCAAATATTTTCAGTAATCGCTCTCTCATCTTTTTGATTTTTACCGACAATTGATTAAATACGGTGATAATTTCATGGCCTTATGATGAAAGTGCTTTGCCTTTAGAGGCTTTGTCGAACAAATTTGCCTCATTCTTGTCACAATTTGATTGCTTTATGGTTATTATAAGGCATCACGTGCGCGCCCCTCAGACAGTTTTATTTGTTACTGTTATCGGTTGTTAGCATTTTATGTTGTGGGAATTTATTGAAATTTATAACCGCTATCGTAAGCAGTTTTTAAGGCAATTGCCAAAAAAGTGGCCGGGTAAAAACCCGGCCCGAGTCACGACAGCGAGGATAGAGCAATTGCGTAATACGCAATTGCAATAGGAGTAAGCGCAACCGAGTCGCGCTCTAACTCCATCTATAGAAAACCACTTCTTGACGACTGGGTCAATGATTCTCTGTGTAAAAAAACGCAGAAACACTGTTTTTTCTATAAAAGACATAGACTTAAGGTATAAAAATTATAGTTATATTCCTGTAATATGGTTTGTGGACAAAAGTTTATTTTTATTCCGGAAACCACACTTAAGTGATTCGGTTGCTGATAATGCATTTGTGTCAAACTTGATATATTCGCCTGGACAGGTTTATACATATCCAGGTACATGTCTGGCATGGCTAACTAGCTGTTTTTGTCTGCTGGTCTTGCAATTCAGGTTATCTTATTTACCCAAATAATCCTGCGTCACTTTACACGCGGCAGGGCCCATCAAAACTACAAATAGGGCTGGCATGATAAAGACAATAAGGGGCACAGTCAGAATTGCTGGCAATCTTGCCGCTTTTTCTTCTGCTCGCATTAAACGCTCGTTTCTAAACTCTGCGGAAAGCACCCGCAGTGATGTAGCGAGTGGTGTACCGTATTTCTCACTCTGGATAAGTGTTGTGACAACACCCCGTAATGAAGCAAGGTCAACCCGCTCCGAAAGGTTAATCAATGCCTGACGTCGCTCTGGTAGAAAACCAAGCTCGATTGCGGTGAGTGCAAGCTCATCAGCAAGCTCTGGTGAGGCACCACCAAGCTCTTTTGCGACACGGTTAAGGGCACTATCAAGCGTTAAGCCTGCTTCTGCGCAAACAACCAATAAATCAAGTGCGTCAGGTAAGCTTTTCCTGAGGGCATCAATACGTTTTGTTTTGACGTTTTTTACATAGACATCAGGCAGCTTGAGCCCAATGAATACCATTGCCCCAGCCATCATGCCGTGAAAATCAGCATAATCCGGTAAGACACCTAAACCATAGAACATAATGATCCCGAGAATACCCATTAAAAGTGGCATTGAAAGGCGGGCAACTTGATAAATAACAAGGGCATCACTGCTTCTAAAGCCTGCTTGCACTAATATTTTGGAAGCTTTGTCGGTTTGTTCTTTCTGTAACAGCTTCAATTTGTCTGCGATGGTTCGCAGTGTATTAACGCCGTCAGTTTTTTTAATAGGGGTACTGCGTTTTTTTGTGGTGATTAAGCCTGCCTTCAGGGCTTCTCTGCGATCCTGTAATGCCTTTACACGCCCTTTCATCGGGTCTTTTACAAGAGCTGCTTGATAGATTGCGACCAAAACCAATAGTGTTACCAATCCGGCAACCAGTGAGATTAGATTGATCATTGATATACCGAGTGTATCTTCGAGCGCACCCATATTACACCTCAAAATTCACAATTTTAGCCATAGCGGCAATGCCAATACCCATCCAAATCAAACCAGCGACAGCAGCGATTTGGCCTTGTGGGTTTTTAAACAAGCTCATGGCATAATCATTATTTAAAACCAGAATTAATCCTTCCATTACGAAGGGTAAAGACCCAACAATCCAGGCACTTGCTTTCGCCTCTGAGGAGAGTGCTTTTACCTTTAGCTTCATCGCTTGACGCGATCTCAGGATAGTTGACAGGTTTTCCAGCGTTTCACCGAGGTTACCCCCTGTTTCTTTTTGAACCACCAGTGAAATAACAAAGAATTTAAAGTCTGGTGTATCGAGCCGGTCAGAGGTTTCCCAAAGTGCGGTTTCCAATGTTTTTCCAAGGCGCATGGCATCGGTAATTCGCTGGAATTCGTCCCCGGTTGGGGCTGGTAATTCTTTGGCTACGTTTGCAATAGTTTCGTTGACAGGTAACCCTGATTTTAAGCCACGAACCATCAAATCTATCGCTTCGGGGAACTGGCTGGTAAAGGCTTTTATTCGTTTGCCAATTTTAATTCCGACAAAAACATGGGGCAGGCCAAAGCCAAGGATAATTGCGCCGAAAACAGCAAGCAGTAATCCTTGCTTAAGGATAAGGAGGAAAACCAGAGTTCCTACCGCGATACCACCACAAGTCAGTGCATAACGGGCTAAATCGACAGCCATGCCGGCGCGGCGTAAGCGAATTTGCAATTGATCGCGATTTGGTAATAATTCAGATAGTTTTGCGCCAAAACCTGTTTGTTGCTGGTTTAACCGGATGGATTTCGTCTCAGCAATTTGTGCGGCCTTGTCACCAAAACGTGCCTGAAACTCGTCCAGTTTGTTTTTGACGTGTTTTCGGTTTTTATCGAAAGCCTGTAATAGAAACAAAGCTGCAACCAGTATGATAACTAATAACAAGCTGCCGGATAAAATCAAAATTTCAGTATTTGCATTAATCATGGTTTTTATCCATTCATCGCGTCCATAAGTGCGCGATCAAGGCCGAAATACTCGGCTTTGGTTAGAAAGTGCGGGCGAACACCTGTTGATTTGAAGTCGCCAACAAGCTTACCGCTTTCATCTTCGCCCGTGAATTCATAGGTAAACAAGTCCTGTGTGGTGATGACGTCACCTTCCATACCAACAACTTCAGTTACATGGGTGGTACGGCGGCCACCGTCCCGCATTCGTTGGACTTGTACAATCATATCAAGTGAACCAGCGATCTGTTCACGGATTGCCTTTGCCGGTAAATGCAAGCCTGCCATATTGACCATATTTTCAAGCCGTGTCAGGCCTTCACGCGGCCTGTTGGCGTGGATTGTACCCATCGAACCATCGTGTCCTGTGTTCATGGCTTGCAGCATGTCAATGGCTTCACCGCCCCTGATTTCACCGAGAATAATTCGGTCTGGACGCATCCGAAGGGCGTTTTTAACCAGATCACGCATGGTTATCTCGCCTTGGCCTTCAAGGTTGGGTGGGCGGGTTTCAAGGCGCACCACATGAGGCTGTTGTAGTTGCAACTCTGCCGCGTCTTCAATGGTAACAACCCGTTCGCCTTTATCGACCATACGGGACAGGGCGTTCAGCATTGTTGTTTTACCTGAACCTGTACCCCCTGAAATCAAAATATTCAACCGGCATGCGCCAGCGATCTTCAGGAGTTTTGCAAGCGGCGGCGTGATTGATCCGAAATCCAGCATTTTATCAAGGGTGATTTTGTCCTTGGTAAATTTACGGATTGATATTGAGGCACCGTCAATTGCAAGGGGCGGTGCGATCACGTTTACCCGGCTGCCGTCAGCAAGGCGGGCATCACAAATTGGCGATGTTTCATCGACCCGTCTGCCCACTGCTGTCACAATCCGCTGTGCCACATTCATGAGATGCTGGTTATCGCGGAAGGCGATATCTGTAAGCGTCAATTTACCATGTTGTTCAACATAAACCTGTTGAGGCCCGTTGACCATAATATCGGATATGCTCTCGTCTGCCAAAAGTGGTTCAAGGGGGCCAAGGCCCAACATGTCATCAAGGAGAAGAGAAACCAGATCGCGTTGTTCGCGGAGGTTTAAATTGATTTTTTCCTGAACAAGTAATTCGCCAACAACTTCGCCGATTTGCTCAGCAAGTTCCGGGCGTGGCAGGTCAGCGGCGGCGGCAGGGTCAATATGCTCCATCAAAAGCGGCTGTACCTGATTTTTTGCTTTGTTTAGGGTCTTTTTAGGGTCTTCTTTTTTGCCGGCCTTATCCGAGCCTTCTCCAATTGGCCCAATTTTCTTTTCTATTTCACTTAAAAGAAATGTTGAGACTTCCTTTTTCTCTTGCTCCAGTACAATAATGCCTTCGCGGCGAGCCGTATCATCAATCAACTCAGAGATTTTTGCTAAAACGTCATTATGGGACAGCGTTAAAAGAACATCAGGTGCAAAGGCGGCTGCAAGGCTCGCGCTCGTTAGGCGCAAAAGTTTATTATGGAGGCTCTCATCATCGCCAAAGTCACTAAAACCCTGCTGATCGGTTTGATCATTATACTGAGAATTGGAAGGTATTTGTATTGACGATGGATCAGTATCGAAATTAGATGGCCCGCTGGTGCTTCCGTCCGGCAGGTTTGCTACCTCTGGGGTAGTAGTGACGTTTTTACCAAAGCTGCCACCTGCAACTTTTTTGATATCTCTACGTCGTTTTCCAAAAGCTTGCGATTTCATCGTCGATTAGACCTAATACTCAAATACCTAAAATTTAATTCTTTTTGCCGAGCAGCTTGCCCATCCAAGATGCCCCTTTGTTCGTGATTTCTTCAGTGTTGCTGAAGAGGCCTGCAATCTGTTTGATGGCGGTTGAAGGCTTTGAATTGGGTAGGGCATCGATCAAGATTTTCCCTTTTTTACTGGCATCAACTAGGGCGCGTGGCTCAAAGGGAATGTTTACAGCGATTGATCTTTCAATCGAATTTTCAAAATCCTTGCTGTCCACTTCATCGGCATTTTGACCTTGGCGGGTTGTTACGATATGTACTTTGGCACTTGGGGCTGCGAATTTGATGTGGGATAGCAGGCGGATACAATCGCGTGCCGCTGTTAGTGAATAATCACTAATTAAAACAACGTCTGTAGCCGCGCTTAGAATGTCACCATGCTCCCCCAAAACCTGCCGGGGTAAATCAACAAAGACTGTTTGATAGTTTTCCCCCAGTGCTTCAATCAGATGCGGAAGGGCATCGTCACTTGGAGCCCTTAGAGAGCCGAGAGGCGCTTCTGCACCTAATATTGCAAGATTTTTGTGGGGCTTAACTACGGCGCGCTCTAAAAATAACCCATCAACACGATTCGGGTTTTCGAGCGCATCGGCCAGTCCCCGCCCGGGTTCCAGATCAAACTGGAGAGCAGAGGTGCCGAAATAAAAGTCCATATCAAGAAGGGCGGTGTTTTCGCCTTTTTCTGCCGTAAGCCAAGCAATGTTTGTAACGATTGTGCTGGTGCCAAGGCCACCACGGAGGCCGACAAAGACAATCTGTTTCTTGTCCCCGCTAACCTCTTCGGCAACTGGTTCTTCTTCTTGTATTGTCATGGCCTCTTCGGCGGATGTTAAACATTCCCTGATTTGTTCCAGCGACAATGGTTTAACCAGATAATCATGAACACCTGCGTGGATAAGGTCTCGGTACAGGGAAACATCATTTTGTTCACCGACTGCTACGACTATAGTGCCAGGCTCACAGACTTCTGCCAGTGATTGCATGTCTTCACGGGGGTCATCGCTTTCGGATAAGTCCACGATCAAAAATTCCGGGCAAGGCATAGCACCGAGCGCGCGCACAGAGGCTGCTATACCTCCTGAAAAACACATATCTTTTGACCATTCTCGTTCTAAAGCGACCTTTTCAAACAAGGACTTTGTGTCTTCATCGCAGAGGAAGGCCGAGAAAAATTCACGGTCAGAATTGAGGGATGCTGCGGAAATACTCATTGATCTAACCCCTTAATTACTGGAATCGTTTGCTGAACCACTGAAGCTAACAGAATTTCCGTCTGCGTTCGTGATCGTCAGTGTTTGTGTACCAGTTCCTGCCGGTGGTGAAGCTTGTGGTGCCCCTATGATAGCCCCAACTGCTGCGCCGGTTGAATTGCCGGTTGTTGTGCCGGAAACAAGATCTCTCGGGTTTGCAACCATCAAACCGAGGTTGGCAACGTTTGAGCAACCATGATAGCTGCTTGGGTTATTTTTACGGTTATTACCGATTTCATCAGGCCAGTTACCGCAGGTAGGCGTTGTAACAACATGGCGTTCCAGATAAAGTACGACATCACCTTCATCGGGTTTGGCACCTAAAAATGTTTTGCCAGCATATGTTAGACCGCGCTTTTTGAGCATGGTGCTAATTTCGCTCACTCTATCGTCTTCTGCTGAGTAGGTACTATCTACCATTAAAACATCGCCGTATCCGACATTTGAATTTGCTAAAAACACATTGAGTGAACTCATTGTTTTGGCTGATAAGGTTGCTGTTTTATCATCTTCAGCCTTAATGACATGGGAGAAGCGGACCAACTGTACCGTATTTCTGTGCACTTGATCGTTAAGCCCTGCCGTACCAACAGACTGGCCGCAAGCAGCGAGTGTTGTCATACTGATCGCTAGAATTAAGGTTTTTGAAAAAATAGATTTTCTAGTCATTTTTATATCCTTTCCTTAATCAAGCTGGAAGCCAGCACGTTTTTTAATTGACGGGCCTTTATGTTGATCAAGATTGGACGCGTTGTTTTTAGTGTTGGTTTTCCAGCGATTACCATTCAGGAAACGGTCCATATCATCTGGTGCAATATAGCCATCGGTTGGAAGGGCCAGTTGCCTGTTGGATACAGGACGCACAATATAGGGTGTTACGACGATTAGAAGTTCTGTTTCGTCGCGGCGAAATTCATCAGACCTGAAAAGCGCGCCAAGGATAGGTATATCGCCAAGGCCCGGGAATTTTGTCGCGTCTTGTGTGATGTTATTCTCTATTAATCCTGCGATAGCGAAAGATTGACCACTTCCCAGTTCCACCGTTGTTTCTGCTCGGCGAGTTGTTAGGGCAGGGACTGCAATATTAGAGAGAGTGATAGCACCAACTGTTGAGATATCACTTACTTCAGGCTCAACACGCATTGAAATTCTGCCGGAATTAAGAACCGTTGGTTCAAACTCCAGACTAATGCCGAATTCACGGTAGGTAATAGCAAGTTGGCCATTGTCTGCAGGAACAGGAATTGGGAATTCTCCGCCAGCAAGGAAATTGGCACTTTCACCAGTCAGTGCCGTCAGGTTAGGCTCAGCAAGAACACTAACGAAACCTTCATTATCGAGCGCATCGATCAAATAGTTAAGGTCTAGGCCACCAGTTACAAGTGAGCCCGCCAAAGAAGGAGCTTCGCCGGGCATGAACTGGCGAATGAAGTTGCCGGGGCTTGCAGGATCAGGGATAATATCGAAAAAATCCCTTCCTTGAGCAAAACCAAATCCAAAATCTCCAGAAGAGCCAGTCAATTCCCAGTTAAAACCAAGTTGTTTAATTATAGAGCGTGATACCTCTGCGATACGAACCCGCAGGTTAACTTGTGTAGGTTGCTGGACAGCTATACTATTAATGATATCCTCTGTTCCTGCAAGTGAGCGTGCGAGACGTTCAGCCATCGCTGCTTTATCCGGTGATGCAACATTTCCTTCGAGTACGACCATATTTCCGAGTAGAGAAGCGCTGACATAGCTATCAGGTAGCATTTTCTTCAAGGCACTTTGTAGCGGTGCAAGGTTCTGAGCCACGAATATATCGCTGGAAAAAATTGTTTGGTCATTTTCATCTAAAGCATAGATGGTTGTCTCGCCTTGATCTTTTCCGAAAACATATATGATCTTTTCAGATTTAACAGACACGTCTGCTATCTCTGGGTTTGCGACAAATACCTGTTTTGCGGGGCGCTTTAATCTGAGAAGGGTGCCTTTGTTTAGCTGAATTGTAAGTGTTTGATCACCTGGGCGTACGATATCAGCGTCATTACCGTTTGTTAGCTGAGTTGCTATTGCCGGTGTTGAAATCTGGCTCGTTATGATGCCTATAAGGCCTGTGAATATTGCAGTAGTAGACAAGCGGTTAAATGCTGCTTTTGCCTGAGCTATTTTTGCCTGAGTTTTTATCATTAATTTTTCTAACATTATTCTACTCCAGCCTCGTCAATAAGGGCAGTATTAGCGTCTTCGCTAGGGGCGGTGGCGCTTATATTTAATCCACCTGTTTTGACAACGGTGCGGACGGCGCCTCGGTCTACGAGAATTGCGTTTTCATTTCCATTTTGCCCGAGCTTTGGAAGGTACTTACTTACTTCGCTGTCTTGTGTTGTAGAGGTTGTGCGGGCAACGGGCGGGCTGTTTGGGTCGCTCGCTAAATCACCGCTAGCGCGTGCAAGGCTGCGTAAACTTAATGACATGGCACCGATGCGTTTCATAACTGCCACTTTTTCTGCCATTTTTGGCGTTACTTCGAGTGTTGCGGTTTTGCGAACCTGAACGCCGGTCGCATCTTTTTCACTGGATTGATCGACACCGAGCACACGTACGTTACTTAAAACTGTTTCACTAAGGTTATGGTTTCCGCTTTCACGTTGAACGCGGTGGGTTAAAATAACATCCACCCGGTCGCCAGGATAGACAAAGCCGCCAATGCTCGATTCGGGGGTGAGGGCAATTGTTACAGCGCGCATACCCGGGCTTAATATCGCGGCCATAAACCCTCGTTCGCCCTGCGCAACCAATGATGACCGTGTAACTGGGGCCCCTGATTGTAACGGTGAGCGAACAACCATTCCGACAAGCTCGCCTGTTGTGTTCGAATTTTCATCAGCGCGGTAATAGGCTTCATTAAGAGCGGATTCGGGCCATTCTTGTTGTAGCATATGGTCAGGGCTAATAATTGTTCCTATGGGAAGGTCGGCCGCAGCTACAAGTATGCTTGCGGCTGGCCGTTCGACAACCTGCTGTGTAGGCTGAACTTGCTGAGGTGCATTATTTGACAGGAATGCCCGCGTTAAAAAGAACACGAGAATAACGCCGACACCAGCCAGCAAAATAAGGATGAGTGCTCTGGGGTTCATGATCCCCTCCTCCGTAATCCGTTAGTAAATCGTAACAAAGTCAATTGACTATCGCGCGAAACCGTTAACATAAGCTTTTCATCCTGTAGTTAATTCAACAAAACGTTGAAAAAGAACCCAAATCCCTACGGCAGAAATAGCGAGGCCATATGGTACTTTCGGTTGTGTGTTAGTTTGATAAGGTTTTGATCGGCCTTGTTTTTTTTCGGTATCAATACTGTCGTGGGCTATCGTAGCCAGATAAATGTCGCTACTCATGTCAACGGTTGCGAGCTTTGATTTTTTCTCTTGGATTTTGAAATAATGATGATAAATGAGCGTGCCAATGGCAACAATGCCGCCACAAACAGTTGTATATAAGAGGAATGGCAGTAAATATTTGATACCTGCAAACAAAGCAAAGCTGGACATCAATTTAACATCGCCGCCGCCCATCATACCAAGAGCAAACAAACCTGAAGTCATCAATAGAACAAAGCCTGCGGTTGCTACCGGAAGCAACATCGCTGAAGTTGCTCCAGCGCCGATAAGTAGATTTACGGTCATGAAAATTAAAAATAGACCGATGATATGGAGGCTCGTTTTGTTTTTGATGATTCGGCTTTTTAAATCGGTTATCGCAGCATATGTAAGAGCAGTAGCCACCAATATATAAATAATGGTGCTAATTGATGTGTAATGCACATTCAGCGTGTCGATCATAGTAAGCCTGACATGTGTTTGAACTATTTACGGATGTATTTTTTGATATTGCCTGATTAAAAAATACTTAATAAAAAGTTACTTAAGTTTTTGTTTTTATTTATCTAATCAAACTATGATTAATTTTTGCCTAACAAGCAGGTTTATTTTTATTTAAGTTTGGACGGGGTTTTGTTCATGGATATAAAAAAGCCTCTGGAAATCCAGAGGCTCGATACCTATCCGTATATTTTTCGATATTCGTAATGAATTGAAAGCTCTAATCGTCGGCAACAACGCTTGACCTTGCAGTGTCATCCATGCCTGCTTCTACGTCGGCGAAAACTTCGATAAATTCACCAGTCATGTTTTGTAAGGCTGTGATGAGCGCGATCGCGATAAGTGCCGCTAGCAAGCCATATTCGATTGCAGTGGCTCCGTCCTCGCTATCATAAATCTTTTTCACAAAGTTCGACATTTTAATTCTCCAGCCACAAATATTGCCTGCATTCTTTATGGCATACAGTCATAAATTAATAGTTAAGGACTATTAGCCAATTTATTAAAAAATTTAAGGTTTTTTCTGGATTTCTGAGTAGTAAAATACATTAGAGTATTTTGGGCTTATCGTATAAAAAAAGCCCCCGATATATCAGGGGCTTTCTGTGAATTTTGTTTGTGAATTCTTTTATGAATTCAACAATGTTGCTTAGTCGTCAGCAGTAGTTGTGCTACGGCTTGTGTCGTTTACACCAGCTTCGATGTCAGTGAAAGTTTCAACTAACTCACCGCCAAGGTTTTGAAGCGCAGTGATAAGCGCGATTGCTACGAGTGCTGCGATAAGACCATATTCAATCGCAGTTGCACCTTCTTCGTTACGACGTAATTTATTTACAAACTTAAACATTTTCTTTCTCCAGCTGCACAAGTTTTGATGCCCTCAATGTGCACGCTATTGCTGAATAAAAGGTTAACAAAATAAAAAATAAGTATTTTAAAACAAATGCTTACGTAAAATTTTATCGATTTTAGATATATATTGTAGCAGGTGATCATATGTATGGAATAGGGCATAAAAAAAGCCCCCGATATATCAGGGGCTTTCTGTGAATTTTGTTTGTGAATTCTTTTATGAATTCAACAATGTTGCTTAGTCGTCAGCAGTAGTTGTGCTACGGCTTGTGTCGTTTACACCAGCTTCGATGTCAGTGAAAGTTTCAACTAACTCACCACCAAGGTTTTGAAGCGCAGTAATAAGCGCGATTGCTACGAGTGCTGCGATAAGACCGTATTCAATCGCAGTTGCACCTTCTTCGTTACGACGTAATTTATTTACAAACTTAAACATTTTCTTTCTCCAGCTGCACAAGTTTTGATGCCCTCAATATGCACGCTATTGCTGAATAAAAGGTTAACAAAAACGATAAAAACTGTTTATAAACAAATAGTTAGAAAAAAATTAACCCTAATTTACTTAAAATTTTAATCAGATTGTTAAAGCCTTTGAAACATTATAATTTTTAATGTGTAGTTGCCTTTTATAAGCTTGGGTGGCTGTAGGTATTTGCTACTTTTTTATGTTTGCGAACAGGATTACAGAAAAAAATATTTTAAAAAAATCACGCAAACTATAATTTTTTCCAGTGTTTGATGGTAATTCTGCTCGGGAATTGGATGATTCTTGGTCGTATTATTGATAACGAATAGCTTGGGTTAAACGATATTGTAGATTATGTACAAAATAGCCTTCTCAGTGGCTGTAATGGTACTTGGTTCTATTTTACAGTTATTTTGATTTCCTGCTTATCGTTATATATTTGTTCGCTCTGGCGGGGGATGAAGTAGAATCGACTTGATGAATATCGAGTGTGATTGAGGATATTTGTTGCATATGAATGGTGAGCGCGGATGCGGGGCGTATTTTTAGTAAAGAAAAAGCCCGCTATTAGGGCGGGCGTCGTTGGGGGTTGTCTGGTGATTTTATAATTTGTGTCTGATACTTTACATAAGGCCTAATTATATATGGTTAAATCGGATTGGGCGATTTTATGTTAGGCAACCTGAGTTTGCTCCCTCGGCAGTACGGGCTGGCTCGATTGTTTGGAGCGCCCCAATCCGAGGTCTGAAATACGCCAGTTTTCGAAGCAACTGTGCATCGACAACACCTGTAAAAACAAGCGGTTCATATTCATAGAAAAACTCAGCTACAACTAATGTCTCGCCTTGACGCATTGTGATAATTTCATCATCAAAATCTGCATCAGGGCCAACGGTTCCAAATCGGCTGATTTCAGGTACTGCGCTCCCTGGGTTGGTGCACTGCCAGATCACGTCTGGTGGGTCATTGGGGGCGGCATCAGAAGGTAAAGCGAGTGCTGAAATTATCACGAGTGAACCGCTGTCAACAGGGTAGGGGGCCATAATTTCTTCGACGGCGGTATAAACGTCAGCAACAGTATCTGCTGATAAAGTAGAGGAGCGTGTTGTTAAATCACCGATCGAAACCACTGTATGCTGTGCCTTCATGTTAATAAGAAGAAAATTGCTCACTTCTACAATACCACTAATGAATATAATCAATAGCGGCAGCGCAAGCGCAAGTTCAGTGACGACAATACCGTCTTCGCTTTTCGTAAAGGATTTAAAAGCGCGCATTTTCAAAAGTTTTCTGAGGGTTTCTTTCATTTTACGTACTCGAGCTGTCTTCTTCTTCGTCACTTACGGGGAACGGTTCGTTCCTGACGGCAACTGTCGCTGTTATTGTATAGCCATCAGCAAGCAAGTCGCCGATGCCTGAAAGGCTGGCACCCCGGTAAACAATACGATAGAGAACGATATCACCCGATCCGCCAAGGCCAGCTTCGCCAAGGTTATCATCATACTGGCCATTACCATTTTCGTCGGTAAAGGGCTCTCCGGCGTCATATTGGCCGTTACCATTGTCATCAACAAAGGGCTCTGGCTCTTCGCCAATATCGGAAAATTGTTCGAAAACGCGTGTTTCAACTTCAAGCGCGCTTGGGTCCAGGCTACCAAATGTTTGCGACAGGACGATATCACGTACCTGCGTTTCCCGGTCAATGGCGTCGTCCAACACGCCGCCTGTAATACCAAAACGTGAAGCGCTTAGAACCGCATTTTCAATCGCAGTCGATAAATAAAAATAATACCCGATCTCAAAAATACCGAAAATCATGGTTAGAAAAATGGGAAGCGTCAGAGCAAATTCGGTAATTGCCGATCCGCTTTCATCATGCCTTAACTTATCCATTATTTTCATCATTTTTTTTCCAGTTTTCGAGGATTTCTCGGTAGTTTTTTATCAAAGGGTTAAATATTATATCTTTATGAACAATAGCTTACCTTGACAGGCGTAAGTTAGAAAGCTGTTGCCCGATGGTATCAAAGGCATCGTTTAAACTTTCTTCATTTGTAGCAAAGAAAAAGAAATTCACGTTAGAAGCGCAATTTTGCAGGAGGTTACGTGTTTCTGCACTAACATCCTCACTTAATGCTATTGTGTATATTATCGTTGGGCTAGTTGTCTTTATGTTGTTGCATGTCTGTGCGAGGCGCCGATCCAACTCATCAACTGCCGTTGCGGCAATAGTATCTGGAGCATTAGCTAAATCAGTGTCAATTCCAAACGACGTCTCATCAAAGCTAATACTATTTTCTCCATCAGTTAATAGGACTATCACTTTATCCATAAATGGTTCATCATAGTCTAAAGGAAGTTCTGAAGGGTTCGCTCCACCATTCCATAGCCCTCGCCAGTTGGGGCTTACAACGCGCCATCCCCAAGTTAAGCCAAAGTTTGTTGTAGTTCCGCCAAAACTAAAAGGTTCCATTGCGTCGATTTGGTCGATAATTTTTTGCCTGCTAGTGCTAAGTGGGGTAATTGGTAATGGTGAGCAACCACGATTAGGGCCCCTTGAAACTTGCTCTAAATATTGCCTTGTTCGGATTGGCTGTCCAAATCGATCTACGCGTAAACGTCCAAATCGGTCAAATGATCTAATGCCCGGATCACGTGGCAGAATGTTTGGATCATCTACTTCATTTATACTGGTTGATAGTGTTTGAAGAGGTGCATCGAAGCTGGGCCTGAAATATCTGATGCCTTTCCAGTTATTACGGTTATTACGAAAGTCGGTATTTTCAAAGCTTCTAGTAGAACCACTAATATATGCTGGGTCAGTATCTTCAATGACATAAGGAGTGATTGGTAGAATATTTGGAGGTGTATCATCTTGGTCAAAGCCGCCGGTTCTCGCCATCACACACCCTCGCCAACCAACAGTGTCAGCAATGTCACTTTGAGCGATGCGTTGTTGACCAGATGTTGTTAAAAAATTTGCCTGATCAGAGCCAACATTAACGGTGGCTACGAATGGTACAACGCCAACGAAAAGGTTGGGTACTTCATCCTCGCCATCATCTCCGTATATAATGTTGATTAATTGTGTAGCAGCAGGTTTAAGTGCTTCAATCCTTGTTCCTGCGCTAGGATTAGCATTGTCTATAGGAAATCCCATAGAGCCAGTATTATCCATCACAAGAACCAACTCCATACCGCGTGTTTCACGAGTGATTGCTGCGGATGCGTCTACCGTTAGGTCATCGAAACCGAATAGTTGCATGAAGGTTGTGTTTAATGTTGCAACACCACTGATATTGATAACTTGGTTCGGGTTGTTGGGATCAAATTCAATCACCATCTGCCCGTCAGTTGCAACGCCGCCTGCGGCTTCGAAATTTGCATCAAAAAATTCCTGCGCGTCATTCATGCTGTCATCGGGATCGATTGCATGCCCGGCGGCCAAGCCTGCTGCATCCACAGAACGCTGGAGAATATCTTTGACATAAAACGCACGGGCACCGTCGATCGCAAGGCCCATAAGGGCGACGATAGTGATGGACATAAAAGCAATCAAAGGCATCATGCCGCCGTCTTCATTTTCTCTCAGCTTGAAGAAAAAATGCTTCATACGGTTCACTAATGGCTGATTTTTTTCCGTGTTTTGTCTCATGCCTTATCTACCCGTTATGTTGCCACCCATGACAAATACTTGTATTAGTTTGCCATAAAATAACGCTGTAGAATTGTTTTTGTAAAGTAATGGGGAAAATTTTAAATATTGATTAGATATTTATTAACTAAATGTAATAACAGGTTAATATTTTGTTTATTTTTTATTAATAATTTTTGCATTTATGCTTTGTTTTTATTTTAAATAATTATTTATGTTAAAAGTATTGATGAGTAAAGATTATTTATTCATGCACTATCATTGAGTATTTCCGTAAATACTAAAATGAATAATAACTTGTTTGTTCTCTGTAAATGGTGTCAATAATGGCCAATTGATGTTCAGGGAGAATAAAGTGGCAAACAATTTGGAAACTTTACTACGAGCCGCAAAAGAAAAACGAAGGCAAGATCCAGAAGGCGCTGTTTTTGGTTTTGTTAAGAATTTTAACGGCGGTGATAATCGGTATGGTTTGTTTCCTTTGCCTGCAAACCCGCAATCAATGCAAATTGATGGGGCTGTTGATGCGAATCAAAATGATGCCACTTTTGAAGAAGACATCAAGCCAAAAGGCACTATCATTTTTATGCCGGGGCGAACAGAGTTCATAGAAAAATTCTACGAAGATATCCATATGTTTCATACCCTTGGGTATGCTTGTGCTGGGTTTGATCTGAGAGGGCAAGGGCTGTCGCACCGCGAACACCCTGACCGGGAAAAGCATTATGTCGAGACCTTCGATAACCATATGGTTGATGTTCGGCAGTTCTTTGATGAAATTCTAAATGGGCCTGAGGGTAAATCGCTGCCAAAGCCGTATATTTTTATGGGCCACTCTGCGGGTAGTCATGTGATTTTACGATTTTTGAGCGAGCATCGTGGGTATGTGGAAAAGGCCATCACAGTTGCGCCTATGGTACGAATTGCCCGCGGTGGGTTACCTCGCACTATTATGTATGGCTTGCCAAAACTCATGATCGGCCTTGGTAAAGGGGATGCTTATGTACCGGGCCATACCAAGTTCAAGGAAGGCAGATGGGGATGGCGCAAAAAGCTTACGCACGATGATGAGCGCTTTGAGGATGAAGACTATTTCATCAAAAATAAAGATCACAGGCTTGCGGTCGGCGGGGCAACGCATAAATGGCTGTTGGAAGCGTTGAAATCAACCGATAAATTAAATGCTGCAAATGTGCCAGAGGCTATTGATGTGCCAGTTTTGATGATACAGGCCAGCGAAGACACAATTGTCGATAATGATGCACAAGCGGCGCTTGCTAAGCGTGTTTCGATGATTGGTCTTGTTCGGATTGAAGGTGCTATGCACGAACTTCTTAAAGAGCGGGATGAAAAACGGTTATTGCTCTGGCAGGCGGTTTTACCGTTTCTTGAAATTGATCTTTCCTGACGTTTAGTTAATTCCCGGGAATAGAGTATTCAAACTCTTGTGATGGCTATTGAATTTTTTGGTAATTGGTTTCAAATGGCGATTGTTGGAGACAATTGATGTTGGTTTACACCGTTACCCTTTTGTCTAACAAACAGTCGGAGGCAAAAGATGGCACATGACATAAATATTGAAATAGCAACATTTGCGGGCGGATGTTTCTGGTGTACAGAAGCGGTGTTTAAGGGGTTGAAGGGCGTGCAGTCGGTTCAGTCCGGTTTTATGGGGGGGCATATAAGTAACCCTGGTTACCGCGAAGTATGTGGTGGCAATACAGGCCATGCCGAGGCAATCAAAATTATCTTTGACCCGGCTGTAATAGCTTATGATACTTTGCTGGATGTTTTTTTCGCGACTCATGACCCAACACAGTTAAATCGTCAGGGCAATGATGTTGGTGATCATTATCGCTCGCATGTGTTTGCGCAGAATAGTGATCAAGAAAAAGCGGCCCACGCAGCTCGTGATCGTGCAACCAGCATATGGGATGACCCGATCGTTACCAAAATCAGTGTTGAAACTGTGTTCTGGGATGCAGAGGGGTATCATAATGATTATTTTGAACAAAACCCTGACCAGGCTTATTGCGCACTGGTTGTTGCGCCCAAAGTTCGCAAAGCCCGCGCTGCATTTGAATCCCTGATGAAATAACCAGCGCTATAGCGCCAGAAGTGATCTTAAAGTAAAGCTTCTACAGATGTGAGTAACTGGGGATCACCAACGGCAAGAAGGTGGCCGCTAGCGCCCGGTTGGTCACCTTTCCAGTTGGAAACGGCGCCGCCTGCACCTCTGATAACCGGAATGAGTGCCATCATGTCATAAGGCTCTAAACCGCTTTCGATCACGAGGTCCATATGTCCGCTGGCGACGATCGCATAGGCATAACAGTCAAGCCCGTACCGGACTAATTTTGAGCCGGTTAACACGCTATTAAATGCTTCACGCTCAGCCCCTTTAAACAGATCCGGGTCGGTGGTGGAAATAACGGCGTCAGACAATAAGGGGCAGGCGCGGGTTTTGATCGGTTCACCGTTCAGGTGCGCCGCACCCGGCACACCTATATACCGTTCTTGCAAATAAGGCTGATCGATTACACCGATAATCGGTTCATCTTTATAAAGAAGAGCGATCAGAGTGCCCCATGTTGGCAAGCCAGATATAAAGGCCCGGGTGCCATCAATGGGATCTAGTACCCATGTGAAATCGCTGGTACTTTCTTTAATGCCAAATTCTTCGCCGATAATACCGTGTTCGGGATATTGTTTTTCGATTAATGAGCGTATTGCCGCCTCGGCGCCCCTGTCGCCTTCAGTAACAGGGTCAAAAGCACCATTTTTCACCTTGTCATCGACGCTGATTTTTTTGCGGAAGTATTTTAATGTTACTGTTGCTGCTGCATCAGCTAATTGGTCTACAAATGTTGTTAGCTCGTCAAGAGTTTCTTGTTCCGGAAGAATAGTTTTATGCTCAATCATGCGGTGTCCAGTCGTTACAACATTGGGCTACGGATTTGCTTGCAAATATGGCAACCTTAGAGCACATATTGCGTTCACAGTGCAACGGCTATGGCATTATAAATGTAAGAATTTGGTATGATTGAGACAGACTTCCTGATTATTGGCGGCGGCATAGCTGGTGCTGGCGTAGCCTATTTTCTCGCAGGCGCTGGTTCCACGATGATTATTGAGATGGAAGACCAGCCTGGCTACCACACCACTGGTCGATCGGCTGCATTTTATGCTGAAACGTATGGTGGCCCCAAAATTCAGCCGCTTACAACGGCTTCGAAATCATTCTTTATGTGCCCGCCAAAAGGGTTTTGTGATGTGCCTTTGCTATCAAAATTGGGTGCAATTCATGTTTTTGATAAAGAACAGCGCAGCCGCGCGGAAATGATGGCAAAAGAACTTAGCGCTGAACTGCCTGGTGTTGCTTTATTATCGAAGGATGATGTCTTAGCGCGCGCGCCCTATTTACATGAAGAAGCTATCGACGGCGGTGTTGACGATCCTGATTGCGGCAGCCTTGATGTTGCTGCGCTTCATCAAGGGTATCTGAAGGGAGCTAAGAAGGCTGGGGCAACTATCATGGTTAATGCCGGGCTGGAAAGCGCTGTTTTTGAAGATGGTCGCTGGCGGGTGAAGCTACGGCACGGCGAAATATTTACCAAGAAACTGATCAATGCGGCCGGGGCCTGGGCGGATGATGTTGCCATCCGGTGCGGGGTTTCCCCTATTGGTATCAAGCCATTACAGCGAACAATTGTATCGCTTGCAAACCCTGAGAGCCTGGTATTTGACAAAAAAAGCCCAGTTGTGATCGACATTGATGAGCGATTTTATTTCAAAGTTGAAGGGTATGGGTATTTAGTGTCTCCTGCTGATGAAACGCCAGTGAAACCAAGTGATGCCCAGCCAGATATTGAAGATGTAGCACGCGCCGTTGAGTATTTTGAAAACTCAACCAATTCCAAGGTGGAAAATATTGAAGCCAAGTGGGCAGGGCTGCGTAGTTTTGCCCCGGACAGAGCGCCGGTGATTGGCTATGATCAGCATAACCCTGAATTTTTCTGGAATGTTGGGCAGGGGGGGTACGGTATTCAAACGTCTCCAGCCTGGTCCCGTGCGGCGGCAGGGTTAATCGTTAGTCAAAAATTACCAGATGATCTTGCTGGGTTTGGCTCTAAAGCAGAAGATTATAACCCAGCAAGGTTTGGTTAATCATGAATATTGATAGATATGATTTTACGTAGGTATGGCTTTCACGATTGTTGATTTTTCAGGCTAGGCTTTTTTTTCTTTCACCTTACCCAGTATGAACATCAATATTATCGCGCCAACCGTTGCCGATAGAATATCGGCTATCAGCCCTTCGATTCCAAGGCCGATAAGGCCAAATAGAAAACGGCCAATAAAGCCACCAATAATTCCGATGACAATATTACCGAGAATGCCAAAGCCTTCTCCGAATAATATTTTACCAGCTAGAAATCCGGCAATAGCACCAATAATGATTGCAGCAATCATAATATCCCTCCATCTTTTATGCCCCCAATTGCCTGCACGGTAATACGCACAAACAATCTTCTGATTATAGCTTAATTCGGGTAAAAAGAGGAAATTGAATTATACAAGCGCATTATTAAGCATACTAGCGCCAGCGTAAGTCGCGCCTAAGCTCTTCATTTCTGTATTGGCTTAACGAATAAACAGCCCAAAGGGCAGCAATCGGCCAGCCGATAATGGTTAACCATAAAACAGCGCAGAAAATCCCTTGAAAAGGGCGGTAAATCGTAAAGAAAACTAAAGGGGGTATCAATAAAGCCAATAAAAGGCGCATTCTATCCTCCGTGATATCGCTATATGTCGTAAAGTGCCGATTGTTCGGTCTTAAGCTGCATTTTAAATAATGCTTATAGGTATGATTTGATGATGCAATGCTTTAATTTCAAGATGCATTTGATAATTTTATCCAAAGTTTAGAGATTTTAACCGGTAGTAAAGAATTAGAGTGCTACTTCCCAAAATATAAAAATAAATCGGGCGCCTGATGATAGGCGTCATTGGGAAGGTTATCTTAGTAATGATTTTGTTTCTTCGTAATTTCAAGGTGTCACAGCGTGTTTGGGCCCTTACGATTCTAGCTATTGCGGGCGTTATAATCGCCAGTTTTTTCCATAGCCTGATTATCACGGGTGTTATAATTGCATTGATGGTTGTGTTTGCATTTTTCATAACCGAATCAGTTATGAAACCGCTTCGCAGACTTCAAGATGAATTGGGAGCAGTAGCTGAAGGACATTACGGTCAGCCAGTTTCTGACTTGGAGCACGGAGATGGTATCGCTGCGATGGCGCGTTCGGTTGAGAACCTGCGTATAAACGCAGAAAAAAATGCCTCGCTTCAACAACAGGCCGAAGAAGCTCGATTGACGCAATTAGCACAGGAAAAAGAAATCGCAGAACATGCCCAAGCTGAGGAAGAAGCCCAGCGAAGGCTTGACGAGCAACGGATGCAGCAAGCCGCAGAAGAACGCCAAAACTTCCAAAAAGAATTGGCAAATAGTTTCGAAGGCGAGATTTCTGGTGTTATACAGTCGCTTTCTGGCGCAGTTGCCGAGCTTCAGATGGCATCTGAGACAATGAGTGATGCGGTGGAGCAGACAGGCCTGGAGGTTGTCTCTGCTGCTTCTGCAACCGATCAAACCGGAAGTAATATGATTGCTGTAACTGAAGCAACCGAAGGGTTGACGGGCGCTATCGGTGAAATAAGAACACAGGTTGAGCAGGCAAATTCAATTACAACAAATGCCCTTACGACAGCAAATGACGCGAAAGACCGCGTGAACTCGCTTGAAAGTGCCTCCAGCCGTATTGCTGAGGTTGTTAATTTGATTAATGATATTGCAGAGCAAACAAACCTTTTGGCTCTGAATGCAACAATTGAAGCCGCGCGCGCTGGTGATGCGGGTAAGGGGTTTGCTGTTGTAGCAAGCGAAGTGAAAAGCCTCGCGAATCAGACGGCCAATGCGACACAGGAAATCGAAGCTCAGGTTCAGGCGATGCAGTCTGCCACTAATGAAACCGTTGATGCGGTTAACAGTATTGGCAAAACCATCAATCAAGTGAGTGAGATTTCAGGCATGATTGCAGCCGCTGTTGTTGAACAGGAAGCATCAACTGGCGAGATCGGTAGAAGCGTTCAAAACGCGAGCGAAGGTACATCAAATTTGGGCCAGAGTATTAATCAGGTTCAGCAGATGGCAGACCGTACAAAAGGGGCTGCTGATGTTGTTGGGCGTTCGTCCGGTAGTTTGACGGAACAGACCAGCTTTCTGGAAGAATCGGTATACCGTTTCCTTGGCCGGATGCGCGGCGAAGCCTAAAAGCCAAAATATTTCAAGCATTCTAAAGGCTCGCAACTTGCGGGCCTTTTTTTATGTTCGTATGTAAATCGCATACATGTGATGAAATAACATATGCGTATTTTACCTGATTGAGTATAATACACTTATAAAAAGAGGTTGGGGTGTGATGTTTAAAAGCTATTTTGTTGCATCGTTTAAGTTATGGCGAAGAAACTGGGCAGGCTTTGCTATTGCTTTTTTTGGGCTTGCTTTCGCCTTTAGTATAACATTAGTCGTCAGTTTTTATCTCTATGATAATATCCGTTCGGATAGCTGGGTTCCTGATGGCAACCTTATATACCGCCTGAATACGGAATCGCTCTATAACGGCCAACCGCTTTTCTCAACCTCTGCACGCAGCCACGGGCCTCTTGCAGAATATATTCCTGATTTATTTGAGGAAATTGAAAGTGCTGAACGGCTGTATCAAGTGGACGTGACAGCAAATTTTAACGACGTAGCAGAAGCACAGCAGTTTACTTATGTGGATAAGGGTTTTTTTGATTTATTTCCTGTTGTCACGGTTGACGGTAATATATCTGCGGCTATGGCTGCACCACATGGCTTGGTTTTAACAAAGTCGGCAGCTTTTCGCATTTACGGCGATGATATTTCAAGTGCGATTGGTTCGGTTTTAGCGATTGAGCTTGAAGGTAAATCCCTTGATTATACGATTAGAGCGGTTATTGAAGATTTGCCTTCAAATACGATGCTTAAGTATAGTTTTATTACGCTTTTTCATGCCGCAGATCTGCCGAATGCAAATGCGGCATGGCCGCAGGTTTATACATTTGTAAAAACCAAACGCGATTTATCCGAGGTGCGGCGGCTCGGTTTATCAAAAGATATTAATCAAAAACTGCAATCACATATCCCGCCTAGCAAGCAGTTAGAGTTTACTTTATCAATTGAATCTATCCTTGGGGCACAGTTTTTTAGTGAGGCGGCTAGCGGTCTGAAAAATGGTGTTAATAAGGAGTATGCTTATATTTTTGCCGGCGTTGCAGGCTTAATGCTGATAACGGTAGCCTTAAATTATATAAATGTTATGACGGCGATTAATGTGCTTCGCGGCAAAGAAATCGCTATTCGTAGGATTGCGGGCGCCAGTAGAAAAGGGCTGTTGTTCCTGTTTGTTTTTGAAGGGCTCTTCATATCAGTTTTAGCTTTCATCATAGCGTTTTTAATCGCCTTTGATCTTGCGGCAAGTTTTGAAAATATTTTGCAGGCAAAGATTGCTATTATAGGGGATGGGCGCTGGATACCGTTTTCTGTTATTGGCCTGTTGGTCATTTTTATTGGTTGCGGCACAGCGATCTTTCCAGCGCTTAAATTGCTCAGCACTCGCCCAGAAGCAATGCTGCGAGCCAGTCAGGGCACTGTTGTAGGTGGGCGTGGTAGAAGCCGCCAGATATTGGTTACAATGCAGACACTTGTTATGATGGTTACAGTTCTTGGTGCCTATCAGGTTTTGTATCAGGTAAATCATCTGGTTTCTTACGACCGAGGTTTTACCGTTGATAATCTGTTGACGATTGAGCCGCCAGGGAAAGAAAATAAAACGCTTTTTCGAACCGGATTTCGTGAACGTGTGAAAAACATGGAAAGTGTTAAAGCAACGAGCTTCGCGCGCTCTGTACCCTTTGATAATAGAACATTCATTATACCATTTGCTCATATTGAAACAGGTGAATTGGATAATATCCCGGCATCAACGGTAGGGCTGGAGTATTTTGACTTGTTGAATGTTTCGCTAATTGCCAAGCTTGAAGAAGACTGGAGCGTGATCGAGCGGCCTGTCGCAATCAATGAATATACGGCAAAAAAGCTTGGCTTTGCTGATAGTAATAGTGCGATTGGCCGATCAATATTCAGACGAGTGAATTACGATGACGGCCGTGAAAAAGATAGCGAGTATAAAATTGTTGCTATCGTACCGGACCTTGAAGAGGGAATTGGCGGGGAAATGCGTAAGCGCGTCTATGAGCTTTCAGGGTCAGAGGTGTATGAGGATGTTCGGTTGCTGGTTCAGGTTCAGGAAACATTCGATAGCAATCCTGTTGAGGCTTTTGAAACAATATGGCGTGACATGTTTCCCGGTAAAGCTTTTAAGTCTGTTTGGCTGAATGATACCCTAGAAGAAACATATGCAATCGATAAAGCACTTGGTGAAGCGATTATCATTGTTGGGGTGATTGCTTTGGTATTAGCAAGCGCTGGGCTTTATGGTATGGCAAGTCATTGGCTGATCACTCGGCGGCGTGAGCTTGCACTCAGGAGTGTTATGGGTGCCAGTAAAGCACGCATTATAAGCTTGGCTTTTGGTAAGATGGTATTACCTGTTTTAATCGGTGGCATTCTCGCTATCGTTATATTTATTTATATCGCGGGTCTATGGTTAGAGGGTTATAGCAATAAAGCCCCGTTATCATTTTGGGCTTATTGGGCGGCATTCGTCAGCTTATTGGTTTATGCAGCAATGATTTTAGTTGGTCATATAACAGTTGCCCTGCGGGAACGCCCTGCAAAAGTATTGTATCATGAATGAAGGGTAGCTGCGTCTATTTACTATTCTGATTACTTAAAAATTAAGAAAAATTTAATCTTTATTAACCATTACAACCTATAATTTCTCTCGTTTTAATTATAAGAAATGATTTTTATGGGGTCAAATCAGTCTTATCATGTGAGTAGTGCTTATGTGGATATCGATGATGAGCCACTGTATTGCATCACTTATATGAGCGATTATTGCGGTTCAGAAATAAAAGCTGATCTCGCGCATATCTTATCAAGCTCACGAAAAAATAATAACAAGAGGGCCATATCAGGCATTCTTCTTGTCGACAATCATGTGTTTATGCAGGTTCTGGAAGGGCCAAAGTCTTTGGTTACTGGGTGTTTTGAGCAAATCACTCAAGACTGCCGGCATCAAAATGTGCTGTGTGTGAGAGAAGAGTTGATTAGTATTCGAACCTTTGCCGATTGGAGTATGGCATTTGCTTCGGTGCATGACCTTGGCAGTTTTCAGCAAGAGAGTTTTACTCAGTTGCGAGACTTGATTGTCTGCCCGCCTTCGGAAGAGATATATAAAGATCAAAGACTTAGTTTTCTTGTTAGAAATTTTTTTAGTACGGTTGCTGTACCTGTTGTTTCAGTCTAATATAAGCCTTGTTATTAGAAGTATTTCCCTATTTAGTTGAAAAATTCGACTAAGTTTAACCTTTAACACAATTTAAGGTATCGGCAATTGAACGGCGAAATAATAGATTTGGCAGAGCATCGTGCCCTCAGACATACTGAGGATCTATATTGTATAACCTATATTAGTTATTATATCGGCCCATCGATCGATCGCGATTTATCTGATATATTAAAAACAGCCCGCGAATTTAATAAAAAAAATGATATCACAGGTTTGCTTCTTGCGAACAAGGGTATTTTTATGCAGGTTCTTGAGGGGGCGAAAGCAACAGTACAGAGTTGCTACACTCAAATACAACAGGATGTGCGTCATAAAGGGCTGCAAATTCTTAGGTCAGAAGCTGTACAGAAACGATCGTTTGCCTCTTGGGATATGGCGTATGTTCCCTTTAATGCCCTTGATGACAGCCAGCAGGAAGGGTTTATTCACCTTGCTGACTGTGTGGCGAATAATCGGTTTGGTGATCTTAAGGCCGATAAAAAGACTGATTTATATGTCAATAGCTTCTTTGCCAGTATAACGCCAGCAAATACAGCGCCGTAAATGGCTACTCTGGGCCTGCATATGGTTGCTCTAATATCGTACCTTTTTTTCAGATATAGGTAAGAAAATCTGGGTGTGTTATGGCAACTATTATGCTGTAAATATCCAGAGGTATGAAGTCCGTGCTATATTTTTCGAATGTAAACTGTTAAGTTTCTTAAGGGTTCGTTAAGTTCTTTTGTTTAAACAATAATTTGCCTTATTGAATTTGAGCGTGGGGTCGTTCATAAGTGCCAATTGAGAAACGACATAGTTATATGTGTGAGGTACTGAGTGCTCTACCGGCTTGTATATTTAAGCTCGTATATCGGTGTGGCAACCGAAGATAGCTTGAAAGAAATCTTTACGGTTGCATCGCGGAATAATGCCCGTGATGAAATCAGCGGATTTCTGATTTTTTATGAAGGTAACTTCTTTCAAATTATTGAAGGCGAAGCAGATCAGATAAATGCCTGCTATAAACGCATTGAAGCTGATCGAAGGCACCGCCTGCCGACGCGCTTGAGTGTTCAGGAAGTAACAGAGCGCGCGTTTAAAGATTGGGAAGCGCTGTTTTATCTCGATAATCCAAACGACCCGCTTAAGGTTGGCAGTCAAAGCGATGAAAGTAAACGAATTCGCTTACATGATATTTTAATGGCTGCGGAAGACAATTCGCTGTCTGATGACCCGACACTGAATGTGTTTGTGAAAAACTTCCTCTATTCCTTCAGAGATTTGCGGTAATTTGGCTTATTATTATCTGATTTAGCTAAAAAAGCGATCAACGATATCTATCGTGGCGTTAATCGCGCTTTCATCCACGTCAAGGTGCGTTACCAGGCGTACATTCCCATAAAAGCCAACTGTGCCGACACCATTACTATTCAAATGCTTCATAAAGGCGTCTGATATCTCGGCAACAGGGTTAATAATCACGATATTTGTGTGGCAACTAACCAGCTCGATCTGGTCGTGCTTTGTAAAGGCATCACCCAGCCGTTTTGCATGCAGATGATCGTCTTGCAGGCGGTTGATATTATGCTCAAGTGCATAAAGGCCAGCCGCTGCCAGTATTCCGGCTTGTCGCATCCCGCCGCCCAGCATTTTACGAACACGGCGCGCACGTTCGATTAATTCCTTTTCACCAACAAGTACCGAGCCCACCGGCGCGCCGAGCCCCTTTGAAAGGCAAATCGATATTGTGTCAAAAGGTGCCGCGACCGCGCTAATATCTTGCTTTAGGGCGGCGGCGGCATTAAACCCCCGAGCGCCGTCTAGGTGGGTGTTTAAATTATGATCACGCGCAGTATCGGTTGCGGCTTTCATATAATCGATCGTTAGTGGCTGGCCTGCAATAGTGTTTTCCAGCGCCAACAGCTTTGTCATTGCCATATGGGGGTCATCGGGTTTGATCGCGGCTTTGATTTTCTCTAGCGGAATGGTGCCATCCGCCTCGTTCGGGATCGGGCAGGGTTGAATACTGCCAAGCACCGCCGCGCCGCCTGCTTCCCACAAATAACAGTGGGCATTCGCGCCTGATATATATTCTTCGCCGCGTCCGCAGTGCGCCATTAGGGCCGTCAGGTTGGACTGTGTTCCTGATGGAACAAACATCGCGGTATCTTTGCTGAGCATTTCCGCCGCAATCGCTTCCAGCCTTTTAACGCTCGGATCATCACCGAACACATCATCGCCTACGGGCGCGTTCATCATGGCGGTGCGCATGCCGTCGCATGGCTGTGTTACTGTATCGCTTCGATAATCATACTTGAACGACTGTGACATGTGCTGTTTAGCCCCTTGATATAACGGCATATGCCGTGCTTCCCATCTATATTTCATATAGGGGGAGCGCATTGCTGTGGTAAAGTAAAAACCATAACAGGTTGTTGTATTTTTTCTGTTTTGAGTGTTAGGTGTGCATGAAAGTTTGGGGATATACGCGCAAGGTATATATGGGAGGCATGATTGAACCTGACCGACTTTGATATTGCTGTGTTGATCCCATGTTTTAATGAGGCACCGTCTATCGATAAGGTGGTTCGGGATATGCGGGCATCGCTGCCGCATGCCACTATTTACGTTTATGATAATAATTCAACCGATGATACAGCCACAATTGCAGCGGCGGCGGGTGCCACCGTGCGCCGTGAGCCTATGCAGGGCAAGGGGCATGTTATCCGCCGGATGTTCAGCGATATTGAGGCTGATATATACCTGATGATCGACGGTGATGACACGTATGACGCGGCAGCAGCCCCTAAACTGGTGCATACGTTAATCACAGGATCGCTTGATATGGTAACAGGCCGCCGCATTGAGGTGGGCTTGGGCGCCTATCGGCGGGGCCACAGAACAGGGAACCGAATGTTAACGGCGCTTGTCACCCGTATTTTCGGGGAACGCACCAAGGATATGCTATCAGGATACCGGGTGTTTTCCCGCCGGTTTGTCAAAAGCTTTCCGGCGCTTTCCATGGGCTTTGAGGTCGAAACCGAAATCACCGTGCATGCCTTGGAACTTGACCTGCCGGTCAGGGATGTGCCTGTAAACTATTCCGAGCGCCCTGATGGATCAATGAGCAAATTAAATACTTACCGGGACGGTGCGCGCATTATCCGCATGATTTTTAAATTGATCCGGGAGGGGCGCCCCCTTGCGTTTTTCAGTGCTGTCAGTTTTTTGCTGATCATGCTTGCCAGTATTTTGATCTATCCGGTGATTGTGGAATATCTGGCGACAGGGCTGGTGCCAAGGTTCCCAACCGCCGTGTTATCTGCCGCGATTGTGCTTACCGCACTCATCAGCCTCGTCAGCGGGTTTGTGCTGGACGCAATCACCAAAAAACGGCGTGAGATGAAGCGGCTTGCCTACCTTGCCTTGCCGGGGCTGCGACCTGACCTAAAGATCGGCAATGGGGCAGGTGGGCGCGGCGCTGATAAGGGCGAAACGCATGACATCAATGACGATTAATCCTGCCCTGCGCGAGTTTCTGCGCTATTGCATTGTTGGCGGTGTTGGCTTTGTTGTCGACGGCGGGCTTCTTTGGTGGTTAACCGCGGGCGGCGCAGCTAGCGGCGATACGGTTAATAGTGATACAGTGAGCGGGTTCGATCCCTATCTCGCGCGGCTGATTTCCTTCCCAATTGCTGTAACGGCTACATGGATATTACACCGTATCTGGACGTTTGAGCGCGGCAGTGACGCCGCAGCGAAACGGCAATACGCCGGATATTTCATCCTGCAACTGACCGCGGGCCTTATCAATTACGGGGTTTATGCTGGCGCCGTCAGCCTCTATGGAACCAGTCAAATCACCCTGATGTTCGGTTTCACCCTCGGTTCCGCCGTTGGCCTCTCGGTGAACTACACTGGCGCAAAATGGTTGTATCGATAAAGCCAATGCGTTTATTGTGAAGAGCGAGGGGCCAAGGGGCAACAAACGTTTTCACGGGGGGCTGATATGTCAGGTCAAAATAACGAGCATGATGAAAATTATGACGGCGAATATAACGGCAAACCGATTGTGTATGCAGAGGGCCTTCATGATCTGTTCAAGCAAAAGGCTGATCTGACTGGTGAAGATAAAGAACTGCTCGCTGAACATGACCTGCCACTTGATCTTGATGTTGCAAAAGCGGCGCTTGATGAAATTTCTGTGGTGCCGCTTAACCTCGCCAAAATGGGCGGTCGTATTTGGAACCTGTGGGTTAAGCTTAACAAATGGCGCTGGCTTATACCTGAAGAGAGCGGCCCTGATACCAAGGTGCGTTTCGTTAATGTTCATGATAATGATTATGAAGCATTAAAAATTGATTTTAGTATCGGTCAGGTACAGAGCGATGAAGGCCACTATGAAATAGAAGGCGCAAATTTCCAAAGGTTTGTGTTTCCTTTGGTAACCTTTGAAATGGCGCGCTTTGGCGGTTGGGCAAGCTTCGATGGGGCGCGCTTTGGCGGTTTGGCAGGCTTCAGGGGGGGCGCTTTGGCGGTTTGGCAAACTTCCATGGGGCGCGCTTTAAAAAGTCTTGCTCATTCAATCGGGTGGTATTTTTCGCTGGCACCCGATTGAATGATACACACTTTAAACGCAATGTTGATTTGTCCAAAGTTTATTTTTTACGGGCTATTGATCTGGAAAATGCGAAAATTGAGGGTTATGCCGATTTTGATTATGCGTGGTTCGGTAAAACCGATCAGACGCCATTACCTGATGGCTATGAAGGAAATGCGAAGGTGAAAAAGTGGGATGATGATCTACGACGTGCCTATGACAGTATCCCTGTTGTTAATGCCGAAAGCCTGAATGTACCCAACTTTAAAGGCACTGAGTTTAAATTACCACCAAACCTTGGTTACACAAATATTCCATTGCCGCCTTTGCCTAATATCCCGAAGCCCGCAAAAGACGGCGAAATTCAAAATGGATGGCAGCATTTCAAGCGGTTTATTGGAATTGATCAGAATTATAGTAAGATAAAAGATAAAGATGCTGCTTCAAAATTTCGCCGTTTACAGGAGTTGGCGGCGCTAGGGCACAACCATCATGCCGAGGCCAAGTTTTTTAGGGCTGAATTGCTTGCCCGTCGTGGGCATGAAGTTACGAGCAAGCTGCGTATAACAGCCATCAACTGTTATGAACTATTCAGTAAATGCGGGTTAAGTTTTTGGAAGCCAATTGCTTGGTGGGCAGTAATGTTTACTCTCTTTGCCTTGTTGGCATATTTGCCGTTCACTCGGGTGCCTGTTTTTGATGATACTGCAAACATCGGGCATCTATTCAATTATACGCTATCCAATGCGCTTCCGTTCATCGGGGTATTCAGGGGCAATGATACAGTTGCGGTGGATGCCTTGTACGGCGGGGCGGCGGGAATACCATTTTGGAATAGTTTCCTCGCCGGTACGCACAACCTGATCAGTTCGATCCTGTTGTTCCTCGCGCTGTTGGCGGTTCGGAATTATTTCAAAATGCGCTAAAACACATTGTCACCCCGGTACTTGATACCGGGGTCCGGTTTTCTCGTCTGGTTTTTCGCCTCACTGGATACTGTGGCCGCGCCGCGGTATGGCAGTATGGCAAGGGTAGGTATAAACTTACCCTTCAACCTTTGCAGCGCGCTTGCGCTCGTGCGGTAGGAGGTAACGTTTGCGCAGGCGGATGCTCTCTGGTGTTACTTCCACAAGCTCGTCATCGTTGATGTAAGCAAGCGCTTCCTCAAGCGGGAGTTTACGTGGTGTTGTCAGCTTAACCGCATCGTCCTTACCGGCCGCACGAATGTTTGTAAGCTGTTTTGCCTTCTGCACGTTTACGTCCAGATCGTTATCACGGCTGTGTTCGCCGATGATCATACCTTCGTATGTTTCGTCGCCGCCCTCGATCATGATGATGCCGCGTTCCTGCAAGTTAAAGAGCGCGTAGGTTACGGCCTTGCCGCCGCCTGTTGCGATCAATACGCCGCGCTGACGGCCAGCGATTGGGCCCTTGTAGGCGTCATAACGGTCGTACGAGCGCGCCATAATGCCGGTGCCGCGTGTGTCGGTTAGGAACTCACCGTGATAGCCGATAAGCCCGCGTGCAGGCGCATCGAACGTCAGGCGCACTTTACCGCCGCCTGATGGCACCATGCCGGATAACTCGGCCTTACGGAGCGACATTTTCTCCACAACAATGCCTTGGTAAGCTTCGTCAACGTCTACTTGCACAGTTTCATATGGCTCAAGGCGTTTGCAGTTTTCATCCTGCTTGAAGAGAACGCGAGGGCGTGAGATCGCAAGCTCAAAGCCCTCACGGCGCATAGTTTCAATAAGTACACCAAGCTGAAGCTCACCCCGGCCAGCAACCTCGAACGCATCCTTGCTTTCGGTCTCAGTGATTTTGATGGCAACGTTACCTTCGGATTCCTTGAGCAGGCGATCACGGATAACACGCGATGTTACGTGCTTGCCCTCGCGGCCCGCGAGCGGGCTATCGTTTACTGAGAATGTCATCGCGAGTGTTGGCGGATCAACTGGTAGCGACTGAAGCGGCTCTGATACGTCTGTTGCGGCAAGTGTGTCAGCAACTGTTGCGGTTTGAAGGCCTGCGATCGCGACGATGTCGCCCGCTTCGGCTGCTTCAACCGGTACACGCTCCAGACCATTGAAGGCGAGTAGTTTTGAAATACGGCCTGTTTCAACAACCTTACCGTCGCGGCCAAGCGCGTGGATAGGGTCGTTTACTTTTACGCGGCCTGTTTGAATACGGCCCGTTAGCACCCGGCCGAGGAAGTTATCACGGTCAAGCAGGCTGGCGAGCATAGAGAATGGTTTTTCTGCGTCACCGCGTGCAACCGGGCCCGGTACGGGAACGTGCTCGATGATTTTATCAAACAGCGGGTGAAGGTTTTCACGCTCGTCAGCGAGGTCATTCACCGCCCAGCCATCACGGCCAGACGCGTAAAGAATTGGGAAATCAAGCTGGTCTTCGTTTGCATCCAGATTAACAAACAGGTCAAAGCACGCGTCGGTTGCGGCATCCGGGTTTCCGTCAGGCTTATCAACCTTGTTCACCACAACAATCGGCTTAAGGCCGAGCGCAAGTGCCTTCATGGTGACGAATTTTGTTTGCGGCATTGGCCCTTCGGCTGCATCCACCAACAGAACAACACCGTCCACCATTGAGAGGATACGCTCCACTTCGCCGCCAAAATCGGCGTGGCCTGGTGTGTCTACGATGTTCACGCGGGTATCGCCCCACATCACGCTTGTGCATTTCGCGAGGATGGTAATGCCGCGCTCGCGCTCAAGATCGCCGCTGTCCATCGCGCGTTCTTCAACACGCTGGTTATCGCGCACTGTGCCTGATTGTTTGAAGAGGTTATCAACAAGGGTTGTTTTACCATGGTCAACGTGCGCGATGATCGCGACGTTACGGATTTTTTTCTGCTCAGCCATCAGACTTTTCCATATAAAAAGGCCCTTGATCCCTGTGTTGGCATATGCGCCAAAACCGATTGATCTTTGAGGGCCTGTAAACTGTGGGCGAAATCGCCAATTCGCGCGCCTTATACGCTTGTTCGGGCGTTGGCGCAAGTAAAGATAAGATAAATCCGATAGGATATAGTATGCCACTGTAAAATATAATGAAAGCCAAGGTGTTTAATGTTTATAATTGTACTTTTACTGATTGATGATATTGTTTTTGGAACATAGGGGGAACAATTCATAATGACGTTGAGCAAGAAAACTAGAGCTAATCGTGCTGTTGGTTTTGACCTTTGGTCAGCGACTATAATTGCCCTGAAAGTGGTTTTTTCGGAACGTAAAGCTTTCTTTAAATGTTCTGTAATTCCATTGATAAGTTTGTTGCTGATTATAGCAACGTATATTTTAGTGCTGTATTTATCGGGGCGGTATTATGCAATTGGTGATCAATTTTCACAGGTGCTAAACATTATAGGAAACCCTGGTACAGCTTTGTTAAACCTTATGTCTTCTGAATTTGTATTATCAGTCTTATTACTATTATTGTTGTTTCCTTTCCTGCTCTTTACAATGAATTGGCAAGCTTACATCCTGTTTGAAACATATAGTGGTCGGGCAATGCATCGCCGACTATATGCGCAAAAAATAAATAATTCATCAAGGGCGAGCGCTAAGGGTAGTTTTATAACGTGGGTAAAGACATTTTGCGCATATGCTTTAAAAAGTATCATGATATGCGGTACTTTTTATCTTGTGGTTTGGTGTTTCATGTATTTATTTGCTAACCTTGATGTCACCGCTCATTTTATACGGTTATGTGTTTACGCTTTGGGTATTATTACGTTTCCGTATCTTCTTGTTTGTCTATCAAGAGTCTCTTTTGCGTTTCCTGCATTGTTGAACGGCCAGAATGGAAATTTCTCTCAAGCTTTTGCGGAAACACATAGGTTTAGGTGGCAGTTGTTTGCAGCAATATTTTTTGTTTTTCACGTTGGATTGTATGTAATGTTTGCTATTTTCCCTATCGTGATTGGGGTGTTAGAATATATACTGCCAACAGTGATTTTTCAGTATTTGATACCTGTCTTATTTCTATATCTTTTCTTTGCGTTTTTGGCTGTTTTATCGGCTTTACCTGCGGTTTCTTATATGCAAGAGAATAAAAAATTTCAGTTAAGATTACTACTCCTACGCGATCCTTAAGGTCTGTGTGCATGACCGGATGTTGATATTGTCATGGTTTTTACTGTCTTAAATCTGCTGTTTTGCACATGCCTGAATGTATAGATAGCATGCTGTTGAGCCAGAGGTAAAAAATAAGGCAACAGCTGGCTGTTACCTTAACATTTTGATTTATATGCTATTTATCTGATTTATACGCCGTTATTTGCGTGCGATGATGTAAACCGCATGGATAATGCCCGGCAGGTAGCCGAGAATTGTCAGTATGATGTTGAGAAAGAAATGCTTGCCGAGGCCTTCTTGCAGTAATACGCCGAGCGGTGGCAGAAGAATGGCAATAATGATTCTGATGATGTCCATAGTGTTGCTCCCATCTTTTATATTTTTATCTAACAATATGCCCCCATATCATCTGTGACTGTACGCAATTTTACGGAATTAGAAAGCAAAAACCCGTGTTTAGGCATTATGTGGTTTTGGCCAGCGAGCGTTTTACCCTGGCACCTACTTGTTGATGGCATTCAAAAAAGGTAGGGTTGTGATGGGATAAGGGAGACGACAATGAAGAAAATAGTTTTAAGTGGATTGTTTGCAAGTGGTCTTATGATGGGGGCTGCTAATGGGCAGGACGTGCCAAAGGTTGACCGCAGCCAAATATCGCTCGGGAACGGCGCCAATAGCTCGATTGATATCGAGGGCGCGGTACAAAATGGGTCTGATTATACTTTTCGGTCTGTCACCATTGATAAAAATGGCTGGTTGGTGATGCACCCCTTTAAGGATGGAAAGCCGGTTGGCACGGTTTATGTTGGGCATACCTATGTTGAAAAAGGCACGACAGAGAATGTGACCATATCGGTTAGCAATAATCCGGGGCCGAACGAGCCATATATTGTGATGTTGCATTACGATATGAACGATGACGGTGTATTTGATTTTAATGACGGCGTTACGGTGCCGGATGCACCGGTATTTGAAGGCACAACGATGATTGCGCACAGGTTTATTTCACCAAAATAAGGTGGATTAGATATTTTTGGCTCTGGATAAACATGGCAACAGAGCCAAAGAGTGCGGATTAAGGATGCGTATAAAAGCAATTACCATTGCTTGGGATAAGGCTTTCACAGGATATTTTATCAATAACCAGCCAAACTATATATTTCTTCGACTGACAAACGACTGAGGTTTAAAATATCCTTGCCTGAGTTCTTCATGGCTTGTTCGATCAGCCATGCACCAGTGCGATAGCCAATTGCTTCACGCCCATCAGGGTGCTTGAACATCCATTCACCGTAATTAGCGTCAAGAGGAAGAGCCAGAATTTCTTTGGCCCAGGCATCAAAGTCGGGAGTGTCGGCATAGCTGTGCGGAGGCTGTTTGCCATATATTTTTGCGAAAACATCCGCCAGACCTTCATTAACTGCGGCGATGTGGATACCGGCGCCGTATTTGTTGCCATAGATCGTCCAGCCACGGACGGTATGGTGTAATTCATGGAGTAAAGTGCTTTCAAGCCCCTCAGTGATTGCACCCTCGATACCGCCAGGGTAGGTTGATGAAATGCTGATTTCTATCTCATTTGGTCGATCGGCCCGGCCGGTTACACCGTTCACCACCGACAGGTCATGCTTAACAATATTGACGGTAAATTTTATGCCGTGCAACAGCTTTGGCATAAGGTGACGCGCTTTTATAATCGCTTGTTCTCCGGTTTTTATGAATGCTTGTTGTTGTTGCTTGCTTAGTTCTCCGTCTTTGTTTTTGACAAAGATATATTGCGCATCTGTTTCTGCTGTGTCCGTTGTTTCTGTGGCTGATACGGCATGATATCCAGCGATAATGGTTAGAAGTGATAGAAATATGATGGTGTTGCGTATTTTGAAAATAATAGTGAACATTTTGATATCCCCGCTGTCGTGGTTTGATTGTCGATTTTTGACGTTGAAAAACAGCTAGGATAGAAGACGTAAAAAGCCAATGGCGTCATCGATGGACTGTGGGTAAATGCGTTTGCCCGCTTAATTTATATGCCGAACGGCTTATCGGGCGATGAACCGTTCGGCGGTTTGGTGGTTTTTACTCATATTTTAGGGCATGAACAGGGTTCTGTTTGGCGATCCTGATAACGTGCCCACCAACTGTTATCCATGCGGTGGCAAGGGCAAATATGCCAGCACCAGCACAAAGCGGTAGGATAACCCATGCGTCGATCCGGTAAGGGAAGCCTTCTAACCAGCTTATCATGATCCAGGCTGCCAGTGGCCATGCGAGTATATTTGCAATCAGGACTGGTTTTGCAAATTGCCATAGGAATAAATTGAGAATATCGCGAATATCAGCACCAACAACTTTCCGCATGCCTACCTCTTTTGATCTGCGATCGGTATTATGGGCTGCAAGACCGTATAGGCCGAGGCACGCAATCATAACGGCAAGCGCGGAAAACGTGCTGAGAAGTTTGGAAATGCGGATTTCAGCATCAAAGGATTCGCGCATCGCATCTTCAACAAAATAATAATAAAGAGGAACTTCCGGATATAATTCTTGCCAAAGTGTCTTCAGATCAGATGCGATTTGATCAGGTGATGTGTTGAAGCGTAAGGTCAGGCTGATATGAGACAGCGAAGGTGTGTAGAACTGCGGCGGTGCCTCACTTCGGATAGAGTTAAAACGGGTATTGCCAACGACACCTATAATAGTGAATGAAAATGGGCGGCCCAGATCATTTGTTTTTAAGGTCTTGCCGAGCGCTTCTTCTGGTGAGTTGAAACCAAGAAGTTTGACGGCGCTTTCATTGACAAGCATATCCGCGTTTGCCTCAGCGCCTTCAGGCATTTGAGAAAGGCGATTTTCGATGTTTTGGGCATAAGTATCTGAAAAGGCCCGCCCTGCAACCATTGGGATTTGATAGACAGAGAAGTAATCACTATCCTGGTCCTGCCACGGCAAGGTGATGGTTTGATTGCTATCCGGCAGGGTAAAGCTGGTTGGGCGACCAGCCCCATAAGGCGGGGTGTTTGCGCTGAAGGTGGCCCCGGTTACACCGGGCATGTTTACTATCCGGTCTTTCAATATTTGGCGGTTTGATGCGGTATCGCCGCGGAACAAATATTGTATAGTCAGCAAATTTTCCTGATTAAAGCCCGGGTTCAGATTAATGGCGTAATTGCGCTGTAGGTAGATTAGGGATGCTGCAACAATCAAGACAATTGATATAGTGAACTGAACAACAACAAGTCCTGTCCTAAGGTGCTTTGGCCCGTTACTTTCGGATGCGGTTGATTTTAATGTTTCTACGGGGCGGTATCCGGATAGAATATATGCAGGGTAAAGCCCGCCAAGCAAACCAACAATAATTACCAGACAAAATACAGCGAGTATTGCGGTGCTATTCGTATAATCCAAAATCAGACTTTTGCCGATAAAATCATTGAATGTTGGTAGGGAGACCTCCAGAAAAAACAGCCCGAAAATCAAGGCAGAAAATACCATCAAAATAGATTCGCCCAGAAACTGTATGATCAGGTTTTTTCGCTTGGCACCTAGTGTTTTTCGCAGCGCAACTTCGCGGGCGCGCTGGCTACCTTTTGCGGTTGACAGGTTGATGAAGTTAATGCTGGCAATAATTAGGATCAGGAATGCAATTAGAGCCATAAGGGCAACAATTTCTGCATTGCCATTAATGCCGAAGAGGTGAATGTCTTTAATTGCGATTGCTGATATGGTTAACAAGTCAGTTGGTTTTTCAGCGTCCGTGAAAAAATCATGGGGGATTACACTATCGACAACAGTATCCAACCGATCATTGATAACTGCAAGCGAGGCAGAATTTGATAGTTTGATAAAGGTTTGGCCTCTGATATTCCACCAACTATCACTATAGCCAGTAAAGCTTGATGCTTCATCAAAGAGGGCAATAGCTGGCATGGTTAAGGCGGTATTTTGGGGCAGGTCTTCATAAACTGCACCGATTTTAAAGTCTTCACGTCGGCTGCCAATTTCCAGCGTTATCACGGCATCAACAATATCACTGGAGCCAAAAATATTTTGCGCAACAGTGTTTGATAAAGCGATCGTGTTATGATCGTTGAAGACATCTTCCATATTGCCACTGATGAGGGTGAAATCAAACATCGAAAGGGTTTCAGGGTCAGTCCAGATAACCTGTTGATCAGTGACTTTGTCATTGGCGAAAACGACAGGATAGATAGTGTAAAACCGTGTTGCCTGTTCAATCTCATCAGGGAAAGCTTCGGTTAACATGTGTTTGAAAGGCCCCGCAGATTCGCGGTATTCTTCAACACGGCTTCCATAATCGAAACGACTGTTGATTTGCGCAAGCTGGCCAGAGTTTGACCAATGGCTATCGTATGACATTTCAAACTGGACATAAAGACTGATCAACATACAGGCAGCAAGACCAATGGCTAAGCCCAGAACATTGATAACAGAATAAAGTCTGTTTTTGATGATATGCCGCCATGCGGTTTTCAGATAATTCATGAGCATGAGACCGGGTATCCTATCTTCGCTGTCGATATTTTAGATGTTTCATAGTATTTTTCTTGAATAAAGCAAACGGTATGCCACCATGTAGTCTATTGAAAAAAAAGGATTTATTGTTTTAATGAAGTGGTTTGCCGAACATAAGTGTTCACTATTGAACACTTATGTTCGATAGTGAACAAACGACACTTAATGAGTAATTTCCCTGAGCCTTGAGTTTTCCTGAGCCTTGAGTTTTCCTGAGCCTTTAGTTTTTTGGGGCTTGAATTTTACTGTAACGCTGCGATCGTTATTTCTTATATGTTGTAATAATAAAAATGGTGTGGCAGTTGGATCGCTATGCCGTTGGTTTCTAAAGGAATGCCATGTTTCATACTTCCAAGACAATATCCATAAGTATCCTTGTTATTGCGCAAGTTGCCGGTATGGCGCTTTGGTTTGTGTCTTCTGCGGTACTTGGTGATATGCTCGATGAGGCGCGTGCATTAGAGATTGATATAAGCGCGAACTTTCAGGCTTTGTTATCCACAATGGTACAGTTGGGGTTTGTTGTTGGGGCGGTTTTAAGTGCTGTTTTGGGTCTGGCTGATCGTATGGACCCGAGAAAGTTTTTTGCGGTTTCTGCGCTGTTGGCGGCCAGTGCCAATTTTGTTTTAATGTTTATTACTGTTGGCGATTGGCTTGCTGTTTTCCTTCGGTTTTCTACCGGTTTTGCCTTGGCTGGTGTTTATCCTGTTGGGTTGAAACTGGCCGCAGGCTGGGGCGAAAGGGACCGGGGGTTTTTGGTTGGCCTTTTGGTTGGTGCCTTAACACTTGGTTCTGCGATGCCGCATCTTTTTTCTTTTCTCGGCGGTGCGGATTGGCGAACAACAATGGGGCTAAGTTCTATGGTTGCAGCCATTGGCGGGGGCCTGATATTATTGGCAGGGATCGGCCCTTTTCATGCCAAGGCAAATCGTTTTGATCCATCAGCTATATTGGAGATATGGCGAAACAGGCCTATTCGGGCTGCTTTTTTGGGCTACCTCGGTCATATGTGGGAACTTTATGCCATGTGGGCATGGCTTGGTGTTGCGATTTTGGCAGAGTTATCGCTTGGTGATGAGGGTAGCATCAACCAAATAGAGGCTGTCTCTACTATTAAACTTTTGATGTTCTGTGTTGTTGGCATTGGGGCCGTTGGCTGTGCATTTGGTGGTAAGGTTGCCGACCGGGTCGGTAAGGCTAATGTTACAATTTGGGCAATGGCCATTAGTTTGCTGGCGGCAATTGCAACAGCCCTTAGTCTTGGCGGAGCGCTCTGGGTAACTGCAGTGTTTGCGATCATTTGGGGATTTTCTATTATCCCGGATTCGCCTCAATTCTCGGCCATTATTGCAGATCATGCAAAACCGGAAATAACAGGAAGCCTGCTATCAATGCAGACCGCATTTGGATTTCTTCTGACAGTTATAACAGTGCAAGGGGCACCGTTTGTTGCGGCAGGCATTGGCTGGCAGAATACTTTGTTTTTAATGGCTCTTGGGCCTTTGTTCGGGATTTTTGCTATGTGGAAACTATGCAGATTGAGCGCGTGAAACCATTTAAATGCTATTTTGTTCGACAGGTCATCGTATGTGACTTCTGGTTGAATTTATATACAGGATTGTAATGCCGTACGGAATGTGTGAATGAAATCGGGTTGAATGGTATTGAAACCTTTTGAGAAATAAAAGGCTGTTTCAAAAGTGTCGTGCTGAATATGCTTAACATTCTCTTTTATGAGCATTTTCACAGATTGTGAGGCGCTTTCCCCTAATTGAACCGACAGAATAGCATCGACCTCTTTAGACATTAACATATAAACTAATCGGTTTGGGTCGGCACTCCCGGTAATATAATTGTAATTGTTGTTCTTTAGCCAATAAGCCATTCTTGACCCTGCGAAAGTTGTAACCTTTGCTGTTTCGCGAAACTTGTCGGATTTTGGATCGAGCTTATTGTCTTTCAGCATATGCCAGTTAACTTCGATAACCCCCGCTGGCCCTGCTAAATGTGATAACCGCTCAGGGTCGCCTTCAAAGTTGGATGGTAACCAAATTGCTGGTTTAGAGCCATTAACGATATTTTGTGCACGCGATAACGGAGCGATTGATAAATCAAAGTTTCTGCCAAGTTTCTTCATCACGCATGTTAACCGGTCAATCCCTGGCCCGGTAATGCTGCCATCGGCATTTTTGAAGGCCACGGATGACTCACCGTGGGTGTAAATATGTATAACATCTTCGTTTGCTTTGGTTTGTAAACTCATAAATAAGAGCGAAAGCAAACACCAAACTACGGTGGCTATTTTCGGGTAAGGCAATAGTAAATTACTGGGTAAATACATCATAATATCAATATTATTTCGGAATAATATCGAAGCCTATGTATGATGTTTAAATATAAGGTTAACGCTCTTCAAAAAACGATTGCCAAGGTATTAAGGTCATCTTGGGCAACGCCTGCTAGAAAAACAGTATTACCGTCACCGAGGTCTATAGTGATACCATTCTGAGCAGGTCCACTATTGGGGATGATAGCGGCTATCACGTCACTTATATCATTAAAGTCAGTCACTGTCGTAGAGAGGTCAAGCGTATCTTCGTTGATGTTCAAGTCGCTTATTGTATCATTGCCGCTATTATTCGCGAAAAAGAATATATCATTGCCCAAACCGCCCGTTAAGGTGTCGTTGTCGGCACCAGCGAATATTGTATCGTTGCCTTCACCACCTTCAACAATATCGTCCCCGGTACCATTAAATATTTCATCATTACCGTTGCCACCAGAGATATTGTCGTTGCCGTCACCGCCGAACACGAGATCATTTCCCGATCCGGCTGAAATCGTATCATTACCTGGGGTTTGGTTTGTTGTACCGCCGAATATTGTATCGTTTCCGGCAAATGCGCTTATGATATCTGCGCCTGCGCCGCCGCCCAGAATATCACCCCCGCTTGAACCAAACACAGTATCATTGCCAGAACCAGAAAAGGCTACATCGCTTCTGCTACCGCGAATTTCATTTGTATCAACAGTGCCATTTGGGGTTACATTATCATCAAAACTACCGGTGATAATAAGGTCATTTCCAGCACCGCCAAATATTGTGTCATTCCCGTCTAGCGAGGCGCCGGTATCCGTGAAAATTAGGTTGTCAGCGCTATCTGCTACGCCGTCACCAATCAGTGTATCATTACCGCTGCCACCACCGATTATGTCGTTGCCGCTTCCTCCCTGAAAGCTGTCATTGCCGGTATCGTCGCTACCTGCAAAAATCTGGTCATTGTCAGCACCGCCATCTGCGAAATCGTTACCTTGCCCACCTGATATAAAATCAGTGCCAGCGCCGCCATTTAATTGATCATCGTCTGCGTCACCTCTAAGCGTATCATTACCGTCATTACCGTTCAGTGTATCGTTGCCGGCGTTGCCGCGTAATACATTGGATGCTGACCCATCGCTGATTAAATCATCACCTTCGCCGCCGATAAGATCTGTACTTGATTGAGGGTTTGTAACAACTATACCGGCTTCGCTAATATTTTCGATATTCACTGCAACAAAGCTGCTGCTATTTGCCCCGTTACCATCAAAGCCTGTAACAGCCACAAATACCACTGGATTGGCTTCAAAATTAAAGGAGACACCTTCACGAACGAGAAGATTGTTGCCTGATATTTCGAATCTACTATCATTTGTTGCAAAGGTAACGGCATCTCCGTCGAAATCGTCAGCAGATAATGTGCCAACAACTGCCCCTGATGTTGTGTTCTCTGGCAGGGGAATGCCATCAAGCGTTGGCCCTTCAGGCGCCTGATTGGTTGTAAGGATTTGTCCAAATACCCCGGACGCAGAACCGTCTTCATTCGCGCCGAATAATGTGAGAAATTGCCGACCGTTGAGTGCCGCAAGGCTTACGCTGCCAGTAAGGGTTGAAAAGGTGTTTATCATAAACTCTTCGCCGATAGCGGTGCCGGAAGCGTCGAACCGCTGTGCGAAAATGTCTTGTGTATTCACCTGTAAGAGCGAGATATAAGCAACAAGAAATCCGCCGTCTTCTGTTGCGATAATTTCTGGGGCAAGTTGGTCGCCTGTTGTAAAGGTATTAACCTGAGTAGGTGTGTTTCCAACATTGGTGCTGCCATTGAAAACTCTAACGAAAACGCCGTTCCCAACACTGCCATCTGTACCGTTTTGATCTTGGAAGGCTATGGCAAAATCACCGTTTGAAAGAGCCACAACCCTGCCATTTTGCTGTGAACTGTTTGTCACAGTGTTAACGAGAATTTCGCCTGTTTGCGCTGTGCCATCTTCGCTGAAGCGTCTAAAAACAACAGCTTCGAGGTTGCTATCAACATTAGCTGCGTCATAGGTAATGACAAACGACCCATCGCTCAAGGTTGCGATATCTGGTTCCTGCTGATTACCAGTTGTTGTCGTATTTACCTGAAATTCAGCGATTGTTTCATTGCCCATTGCATCGAACGCCCGGGCAAGTACGCTGTTGCCGCTTGCATCTGTGCCGGGTGATGCGGCAGATGTATAAGCTGCGACAAAGCCACCATTATTCAATGGTTCGATAACCAGATTATTCTGTAACCCGGTTGAAGTGGTATTAACGGCGAACTCTCCCGTGACGGGTGTACCGTCCTGTTGGAAAACTCTTGCGCGTAATTCTAAATTGGCTGAGCCGGTTCCTGTTCGCCATGCAACAACAAAATTACCATTTGATAACGTTATGATTTCGCCAAAAACTTCGACATCCGCGCTTGGTTCGTTAACAGTAAAAGCAGGGCCAATTGGTGTGCCATTTGCAGAAAATATACGGGCATATACGTCAAAGTCGCCAGTTTGATTGCTATCGTAGACAACAACAAAGTTACCGTTTTGCAGTAAGGTTGCGTTCGGGCGGTCTTGAAGGTTAGTTGTGATATCATTCAACTGCTCTTCACCGCCTATTTTGACCGGTGTACCTATCTGTTGCATCCATAGTGCTCCTGTTCGATAGGTTTATAGGGTTCGTTCGATGTCACCATTTTCCTACCGATTATGCTTATATAGGTTGCTGTAATTTTGCTTTTATTCTGATCAGCAAACTATCAAAGCCATTAAAATACATATTGTATCTTAACTAGTGATGAATTTTTCAACAAGGCTTATTATAAACCCACTATTTGGCTTTATATTCACAGTGTTAGCTGTATTTGGGAAGGTTTGGAAGGTATCTTGATTAACGAAGGGCTTGATGGTTAACTCAGCATGAATTTTGACTTAAAAAATCTACATTGCTAATTTTAAAGTTAAAAACACCTTTCATATCAATGTGTTGATTTAAAGGCAGGGCTGCTCAATCTATCGTGAAGTCAACGTTTATTGAAATTGGGAATTTAATTGTTATCTTAGTTGTGTAGGGTCATCCCTACGTTAATACCCTTATGGGTGTTTCCTCCCTGAGCCTGGGCCACGCCGTTGTGCGTGGCCATTTTTTTTCATAAAAGCGTATTGGCGCTTTTTATTCAGCAGCCATCGGGATATTTCTTATATAATCTTTCATCAGGTTAGCAGCAAAGCGGCTGATGCGTCTTTGAATATCGCTGAATTCAGGTAATAGATCGAGTGTCTCTTCATTCATATAAAGTGCCCGATTAATTTCGATTTGCAGGGAATGGATTCCTTTTTGAGGGCGCCCGTAATGCTGAGTTGCATAACCGCCAGCATAGGGAATGTTACGAACAACCTTAAATCCTTCGGCGATCAGAAGCTTTTCAACAGTAGCCGTCAAACTACTGTCGCAGGATGCACCCCAAACATCGCCAAGCACAATATCTGCATCATATGATCTTGATTTCTTTTTGGTCAGGCCGCCAATTAATCTTGCAGCTTTACCTTTCCGGTCGTTTAGACTGGCGGTGTTATCGCTTGGGTCACAAGATTCTGCGTCCATTCCAGAAGGCATTGAATGGCAGTCAATAAGGATGGCATTGCCAAAGGTAGCTTTCCGTTCGCTGATTAGGCTTCGCAGTTTATTATGGTATCCGTGGTAAACGTCTTTAATACGTTTTTCTGCTTCGCGTGCGGGGAGTGGCTTGTCATAAATGGTTTGCCCTGGTGCAACTAATTCAGGGATAACCCCAAGCCCGGCCCGTACCCGGTGAGTTTCGCGCACGCTGTTTGTATCCAGCCGCGGCGTGAACATGGACGGGTCTAATTCAGTAGAGGCCCGGTTCAAATCTAGGTAAGAACGGCCGTATGTAGCAATAAGCTGCGTTCCCCCAAACATGGGTGTGTGTTCAAAAAGTTTGTCGACCCACGCATCTTCACTGATCCGCAGCATATGTGGGGCGAGCTGTGTTTGTTCTATGAAGCTGGCGGGATAGTGCCGGCCACTATGGGGGGCAGCAAAAATAAAAGGGGTTTGGGTATTTTGGGGCGGTTTTGTGACAAAAGGGAAGCTGGGTGTTGCGCTGTATTCTCGCATATCGTCTGGCAGGTGATGTGTTGAAGGCTGCGCCTTGATATGCGCATCGTCAGTAGTTCTGATATGTACCGCTGCCTTTTTTATATTGTGTTCGCTGTTATCTGACACGACGTTTTCCGCCCTTTACTCTGCGCAATTGTAACAGTTTAATTGCGCTCCTCTCTCCCAATGTGCGCTGACATTAGCGGTATTTTTATGGTAAGTCACGAATGAAATTTCGGTATAAAAGGGATGATCGGAATGAATGTTATCCATTGGACCGACTGGGCGAAAAACAAAAAAGGCCGGGTTAAAACCCGACCTTTCAAAATATTTTTTATAAAAATACTTTATTGAGCCATTTTATAAGTAACTGGAACAACAAGTGTTTTAGAAGATACGCCCGCAGGAAGTGCCGGGAAGTTGCTCAAGTTGAAAAAGCCAGATACTGTTGCTTTGTCAAGCGAGCGGTTTCCTGAAGTTTCAAGAAGTTCTACGCCAGTTACTGAACGGTTTGCAGCGATTTTAACGCGAACTTTTAATTGTCCTTCGATGCCGTTTTTCTGTGCGCTGAACGGGTAGTTCATGTTGTTAACGATATAGCTGTGAGCTTGTGCATCCCAACCGCCCGTAACAACATCATTGTCAGCAGCAAGTTTAGCAGAAGCAGGGGCAGTAGTTGCAAGAGCAACGAGAGTAGCAGCGAATACGCCTGTAAAAGATTTCAACATTGTCGTGTCCTTTAAATTCTAAATCTCAAAAATCTGTTTCGGTCGATGCTGCGGGGGATCTCTTCGTGAGCACAACATCATCCGGTGAGTAACTATCTATCAATGGCGGGTTTCATAATTATGGAAGTTTTATGAAGCAATTATTTTTTGTGATTTGCAGCTATGCATTTTTTGCATGGCTAAGCGGATGTTTTTTAACGTTATTTTAAGAGATACTTAAGGCTCTTGCCTAAATGGCATGAATTTCATGAAGGTAACGATTTAGAAACGCATAAAGCAATTTTGAGTTGTTTATGCGTTTCTAAAATTAATTGTTTATTAACTACAGTATGACGCCGTTAGCGCGTAAATATTCGTCCAAAGTGATTTTTTGATCGTTATTTTCGTCTAATTCCTTGAATTTATCATCGGAACTTGGTGCCGTATCTGAAATAACTGAGGGGCCGATGTTGGCAATTATGACAGAATCAGCATTTTTGTGGACGCTATTCAGGCATGGGGTCGGTACATTAGCGTCAACGCGGTTTGTCCATTTCGCTTTTTTGAGAACAAATGATCCAGCTTTGGCCGGTACTTCCATTTCGGCCTCGGTTAAAACGCCGTCTTCATTATGATCAAGGCTGTTGAACTCTGCATGGATTGTTTCCCGTTTGGGCACATAGGACGATTTGCTGAATTCAACTAATGACAGGCGATTATCACTGTTTTCGTCGAGGCGGCCAAATTCAATCGTACGATTGGATGCATTAAAGGCAATCATCGCTTCCCGGCATTCGCGGTCAGCTTCAACCTGCTCGGAAACTTCATCATAGTCTATTTGCGTAATTGATTGGTTGTTGATTAGCGTTTCGATTTTTTCTTTTAAGTCGGCGGCACCTTCAACGATGCCCGTTTCATCCCCCAGCTTTATGGTGCCGCTTTTAACGGTAACAATGTTGGTTTTTTTGAAAGGGGGGCCAGAAATTCACCCAGCGATATATAGCCATCAACATTGCTGTCATGACGGGCAAAACTTTCGGCGGCGGCCCTTGGTACTCTTTCTTCAAAATATGGTAGGGTAGTATAAACGGTTGCTACTGCGGCTGCGCCCATTAAAAATCCGGATATCAGCATTTTATAACTCCTTCTGTTTTCACCGAAGTATCCGTTTTTCAGATAGACATTGATGCCGTCACGAAGAACAGAGCTTGCGCTTTGTCCTTCCATCCGGCAGGCTTCCATAAAAGCGGCTTTATCGTCAGGCGATAACCTAAGCTCGATAACCTCGGTTTTCTTTCGCCCAGCTTGTTTAGGCTGTGTCTTTATATGCGCCTGGCCACCGGGTGTTGTTTCTTTTTTCATAGGTCTCTACTCACTCATCGCAATATGCATGCAATGCCACCGTGTCGATCACGGCGATCTGCACAGGCATTGCTTTTCCATCCCATGTCGCTGCCCTTATGACGTTACCTGAAAAGCGAATATCATTCGGCTTGTTGAGGCATTCATGCTGAAAGTCTTATGAGTATATTTACAATAACTTTCGTGCCCCGCGACAGCATTTTTATGTCGGGGAAGATGGTATTATTTTGTCGGGACAGAGGGAAGTAACTGCTTAATCAATACAGTATATTTGGTTGAACAAAATTTCTTAGCTAAGAATTGAGCTTTAATATTTTACGTTTTCGAGAAAGCTATCTAAATCTGTACCAGCTAATTTAACAAAATATAAAATGTTGCCGTCTTTTAATTTGAAGCCTAAATTTTGTAGAAAGATATTGCTTCGCTATTCTCTTTAATAACCGTGAGTTTTAATTGCTTTATATCTAAAGCATATTTCTTTTCGACAAGATTGCTTACAAGTTTTTTGCCTAATCCATGGCCGCGCATGTCTTTTCGAATATATAAATTTTGTATTTCATAACCACGAACAGCGTTATGAGGTTGATACGTTTCGTAACCTTGAATAAAGCTAAGAATCTTGTTTTGTGTGTTCGTAACAACAGAGACATCGAGAAAAGGCCAGTCTTGAGCTAGTTTCCTGACATCTGGTTTGATATTGATATTGTGAAACATGTTCAATTCATGTGCTAATTCGGATAATTCATGGCAATCAGATTCTTGTGCCTGCCGAAATATGAAACGATTCATTTAAGGGTCACATTTCTATTTTCTAATTGCTTGGGTTTTGAATGGTGGTCGGTACTGGGCTCGAACCAGCGACCTCGTCGATGTCAACGACGCGCTCTACCAACTGAGCTAACCGACCACACGGTATCAAGAAAGGGGATACAATAGTATCCTGTTGGTATGTGGTTACCGCATATGTAATACGTCTTATGACACGCTTGGCAACGCGAAGTTATCTACACGCTCACATGCGCCCATGCAACAGGAAAATCATTGCTATTGACAGGATGGTTACATGTGGCTGGCAAAACTGTGTTTAAAGGGCGTTTTGACGAGCCAAAGTAAGTGTTTGAAAATACGTATCGCCCGCCGATGACGGCAGGCGATTTGATAGCCTTTGAAAAAGAAATGTTATTTCTTGCGGCGCAGTGGTTTGTTGCCACCATCTTTAGAGGCGTCTTTTCCACCAGTTGCCTTCGTGTCACTGCCATCGCGTTTACGGTTATTGCGCGGTGCGCGCGGTGGCAGACCATCGGTACGGTTTTGACGTTGCTCAGCAGTCCATTTCGGTTTTTTCTTTTTAGCTTCTTTGGTCTTGCCTTTAACTTTTTTGGCTTTCTTTGGCTTCGCGCTGCCTGTTTCCGCTTCAAAAGACTGTGCTTCTGCCAGCACTTCTTCCTGCGGGCGGGCTACAAACTGTTTCGGTTCTGGGCGCTTACTGGATTGCTTGCTGCGCGGTGATGGTTTGTCTTGCCAATCGTCCTTGCTTCGCTCACTTCTGTCGTCACGCCTCGCAGATTTATCAAATGGCTTTCTGTCTTTTGAGCCGCCTTTGAAGTCATCCCTCTTTTTAAAGTCGCGCTTGTCAGCCCGTTTATCAGTTCGCCTTTCATCACGCCCTTTACTGCGCTCACCCTTACGGTCACTTCCCCGGTCATTCCGGCGATCGCTACCGCGTTCTCCGCCACGGTCGCCTTTATCGCTTCTACGGCCACGAACTCGTTCGCCTTTGCTGCTTGGGGCATCATCGCCTAAAGGCGGGACACCCTTTAACTTATCGAGGGTTACACCCTTTTCAACCTTGCGGCTTGGGCCAACAGCGCCCATCAGAGTATCAACCGAACCGGGTTTTAATTCCACATAGCTTTCATTATCGAAAATGCGGATGGCACCAATATCGCCCTTGGTGATCTTGCCGGCGCGGCACAGCATAGGAAGTAACCAGCGTGGCTCGGCATTATGCTTGCGACCAACAGATAGGGATACCCAAACACCGTCTTCAAAATCCTGACGGTTCTTGCGGGCTGGGCTGTCACCCCTTTCACCGCGGTCTCTATTTCTACCGCCGCGGTCCCTTTCGCGTCCGCCGCGTTCTCTGTCACGGCCGCCTTTTTCGCGCCAATCATCGTCTGATAATTCCTCTGCCGCAGGCTTGCCTGTATGTTGAATGCGGATCAATGCGGCTGCAATTGCTTCTGCGCTGTGGCGCTCTGTTAAATCGCTGATTAACTTCGCTTCGTCTTCTGTGATCGGATTGGTCAAGACCGGATCATTCATAAAGCGTTCGGTGTCGCGTGCTGTGATCTCTTCGATTGTTGGAGGCTTGCCCCAATGTGCATCCACTTTTGCCCCGTCGAGCAACCGTTCGGTTCTGCGGCGTGCGTTGTAGGGCACGATAAGGGTACAAACGCCCTTGTTGCCCGCGCGGCCCGTGCGCCCACTTCGGTGCAATAGCGCCTCTTTGTTACGCGGTGTATCTGAATGGATCACAAGCTCAAGGCCCGGAAGGTCAATACCGCGGGCGGCAACGTCGGTTGCCACACACACGCGCGCGCGGCCATCGCGCATGGCTTGAAGGGCTTGAGATCGAACATTTTGGCTCAGCTCACCGGATAGAGATACAACAGAAAACCCCCGGTTTGTCAGCCTGCTCGACAGGCGGTTAACGTCAGCGCGCGTTGCGCAGAAAATGATCGTGTTACGGGCTTCATGGTACCTAAGTACATTGATAATTGCATTTTCGCGCTCGGTCGGGGAAACAGTGATGGCGCGGTATTCGATATCCAGATGCTGTTTTTCGTCCGTGGTCAATTTCAGACGTACGGCATCATTTTGGTATTTTTTCGCAAGCGCCGCGATAATTTTGGGCACAGTTGCAGAGAACATCAAGGTGCGCTTATGGTCGGGCGCGGTGCTTAGCATATATTCCAGATCATCACGGAATCCGAGGTCGAGCATTTCATCCGCTTCATCCAGAACGACAGTCCGCAGATTATCCATCTCTAATGATCCGCGTTCGATATGATCGCGTAAGCGCCCTGGCGTACCAACAACAATATGGGCGCCGCGGTCAAGCGTTCTGCGCTCGGTGCGCATATCCATGCCGCCAACACATGATGCGATGATTGCACCGGTTTTGCCGTATAGCCACTCAAGCTCCCGCTTTACCTGCAAGGCAAGCTCGCGTGTAGGGGCGATAATCAGCGCGAGCGGTGCGTGCGCGTGAATGAACGTGTCTGAGCCCTCAAGGATGGTGGGGGCAATCGCAATACCAAACGCCACGGTTTTGCCGGAGCCCGTCTGCGCGGAGACAAGCAAGTCCTGATCCACAAGTTCGGGTGCTGAAACGGCCTCTTGCACGGGCGTTAGGGTGTTATAACCACGATCAACAAGTGCTGTATGAAGGGCAGGAACGATGCCGCTCTCAGAGAGAGGGGGTAAGGTTTTAGCGTCTGACATAAGTATCTTTCAGGGTGTCATTCTGTATGGAGCGATCTTTTCGCTATTGATACAGAGCTGGTCTCAGAGGGGCATAGATCAGCAATAAAGCGACAAATCCACCTGAAACTAATTTCAATTTCGCCGCCCTTATACGGGAGAATAGGGGGATTGTACAGCCTTGTGATTCTTATAGCCTGCGCCTATGGTGATTGTGGGAGTTCAATAACATTGAAGGGGGATTTTATGAGTATTGATACCGAAGCACGGGAAAGTAGGAACCTGTTTATCATGGCAGGGTACGGCCCCTTGCCAATATGGCTGATTTTGAGCACGGTCGCTGGTTTCTTTGCTAGTGATTATAATGCGGTTGCTTCTCATGTCAGCGTCATGACACTAACGCCCGGTATGGCGCATATGATTGCAAACCTCGCGGCACTTGGTGCCGGGGCAACACTTATTTTATTTGGTATTGGGATATGGCAGTTGTCTGGTCGCAGGATTGCGGTTGGCGCACTAGGCTGGATTATATTCGGGATATCAATGCTTGCAAACGGAATTTGGCCGATGGGCGGCCCCATGCACGGCCTTTATATCATCGGAATTTTTAATATTATCGCGCCAGCTCTGTCGCTTTTGGAAGTCAGAGACGATATTTTACGCACGAGATTGCTCGGTGTTACGGTTTTTGTGAGTGTTTCTTCTGTTTTATATTTATGGTTATTGCTGAATGGTTTTGATCCAGATGGTTATCAGGGGTTAACGCAGCGTGTTTTCGGCTCCATTAACTACTTATGGCCAATTGTATTTGCGTATCAGTTTTTCAAAATAAGACGTAATTAGTGATTATCATCGAGTTTCTGCCCACAACTATTGTGGTTCGGTGTAAAAACGTGATGGCGGTCACGGGGAATAGCGTAAAACTATAGTATTCTACCCGTTATACAGTGGGGTAGAGGTATGATACATATTATCGATCGTTATAACCGTGAAGCTTATGCAAGCCTGTTGATGGATATGCACCGCCACCGCCATGATATCTATATCAAAAAGCGTAAATGGGCGGCACTGCGCAGCTATGATGGTATGGAAATCGATGAATATGACGGCGTGAACGCTGTCTATCTGATTGCAACCGATGATACTGGAAAATTTCAAGGGGCTATCCGACTGATTTCAACGGCCCACACCAGTATGATGAAGGATCATTTTGCCCATATTGTTTTCGATGAAGAAACAATCCCGGCCTCTGACTGCGTGATGGAAAGCCACAGGATTATGGTGGTGGATAAAGGGCATGAAGACGCCAATGGCCATTCTGTTTTGCAAAGACTTGGGATTGCGATGGTTGAATATGCCCTTAGTCAAGGTGCTGTAGCTCTCAGTACAGTAACGGATAAACCTATCGTTGATAAAATGGATGAGCTTGAATGGCGCTATATCCCACTTTCTGACGTTGAGCCATACGGAGAGGGTGAAGGCGCAGGTGAGTGCATGGCGCAGTATATTCCAATTTGTTCGCTGATGCTAAAGCATATCGACCGCAACACCCAAATCGGTGAGAGTAATTTTATCATTGGCGACGAGTGGGCAAAGACAAACCTGAAAGAAGCACATTTTCTTGCGGAAGAGTATGAGCAACCTGCATCACAAGAACTGCAAGCATTAGCAGGCTAGCGCGATATTGAGAGTATTTGAGCTTCTTTTATATTTTCATATGTTACAATAACTTTCTTTTGCAGCTTTTGGGAAAGCCATTCTAAAAATGCAACCAGCATAAGATATTCGCTTTCTGTGTTAATATCATTCGGGTCAATGTCTAATTCGATTTCTTCCTCACAGAAAAAGTGGCAGTTTGCTTGTATGCTGCCACCAATAAATATTTTTAGAGTTGTAGGATTATGTTGCCGCATTTCACGTATGGTTTCATAATCGTTTGGTAACTTCAATACTTTGCTACAGCAGAATTCTTTTTGATAATTGGATTGGCATATCGCTTTAATAAATAAATTCTAATCGTTTGTATTGGTGTTTTCAATATAGATGTCTCGTAGAGTTCCATCGTATTTGAATTCTGCTTCTACTGTCGTCCATCTTTGCACTAGTCATCCGAACTCGTTAAAAGGTGATTTTATATATTCTCTAAGTCTATCAGCATTTAAGAATTCCAGTTTGGATAATGCGCTCGGTAACTTGCCCGCCCAACCGAGCGCGTAATACATCGAAAAATCAACAAAATATGTTACTCTATATAGAAGGTCTCTTGCTTCTATATAGCTTAGTTCACGTATTTCTAATATACTAGCAATTAGGTTTTCTACATATTTTATATCTTCAAGCTCATCACTGTATTGAATCGCGAATACTTCTGCTTCAGCGTGCCATTCATAATCTAATAAATCGCGATCTGATATTTTACCGTCAAGCCAATCATATCCTGCTTGTATTGCGTTTTTGAGATCTTTCTGAGGTGTCAGATAAGCAATATCTTTGCAACATTCCAGAAAATAATAATGGAGCTGATGGGCTTGATCTGTAAAGAATTGTGGTTTCTGAGATTTAAGGGCAAGCAGAATTTCTGCCGCGTTTTGGGATGTTTCCCATTCTTCATTTGTCATTGATGGTGCGACTATGGTCGCTATTTTGTTAAACAAGATAATTCTGGTACACGATTGCTTAGTTCACAGTCAAGTTTTCGGACAGTGTATCCACTATGGCTTGACCCCAGCTTGTCCTCTCCATATTCTCATTTCTCATCGATGGGGATTGATAGAATCTGAGGGGTAAAATATGAGAAAATTATATAATCAATATATATTGAATTCGGCGCTGATCGCGGCGGGTACGACGGCGTTGGTTGTTGGCTTTAGTGCGCCAGCATTATCAAGTGTGCCTTCTGATACTGACGCTGCTGATAACGCCAAATATTTCCAGTCAAAGGATGTCTTTGATCTTGAGGTCGCGAGCGACCCGCGTGTGTCGCCTGATGGCAAACAGGTGCTTTATGTGCGCCGCTCCAACGATATTATGACCGATAGTTCACGGGCGAATATCTGGATCGCTAGCGCAGATGGTAAAAGCCATCGCCCGCTGCTCTCTGGCCAAAAAAACTTCTCCAGCCCGCGGTGGTCACCGGATGGATCGCGCGTTGCCTATATCTCTAATGTTGAGGGCTCGCGCCAATTATATGTGCGCTGGATGGATACGGGGCAAACCGCGCTGTTGACCAATATTCAAGCGAGCGCAGGCAGCATCACATGGTCGCCGGACGGGAAAACCATTGCCTTTACCATGAGTGTGAAATCGGACGAAAAACCTTTCCGTGTTAAATTGCCAGAGAAACCCAAGGGGGCGAAATGGGCACCCAAGTTCAAGTATGTGACGAAGGCCCGTTATCAGGCGGATGGCCGCGGCCTGTTGGACCCTGCTTACACGCATATTTTCACCGTACCTGCGGATGGCGGCACGGCGCGGCAGCTAACCAGCGGCAATTATCATCACCGCGGGGCGCTATCGTGGGCGCCGGATAGCCGTAAGATTTATTTCTCTGCGAACCGCAGCGATAACTGGGAATATGAAGCACGCGAAGCCAATATCTATAGTGTTGATATGGCAGGTGCGATCGCAGAAATTACCAACGCACCGGGCTTTGAAGGCTCTCCCACCGTATCACCGAACGGTAAGTTGATTGCCTATATGAAAATGGATGATCAAAAGCTTGCGTACCGCAACCGGTATTTGCATGTGATGGACAGCGACGGCGGTGATGACCGGAACCTGTCGGCTGATATTGATAATTCGCTTTCCAACTTTAAATGGGACGCAAATAAAGGCCTGTATTACCAACAAACGGTGCGCGGCCTGACCGAAGTGGGGTATGTGACGCTATCTGGCAAACACAGAAAAGTTGCTGGCGGGCTGGGCTCCGGCTCGCTTGGGCGGCCCTATACGAGCGGCAGTTATGATGTTGCGGGCGGCACGGTTGCTATCACCAAGGGCGCAGATGACAGGCCCGCTGATGTGTATGCTATTATTGGTAAAAACGAACGCCGCCTGACAGCCTTGAATGAGGACCTTTTGGCGCATAAAACCCTCGGTAAAGTGCATGAGGTAATTTACACATCCTCAATCGATGGTGAGGAAATTCAGGGCTGGTATCTGACACCGCCGAACTTTGACCCCAGTAAGAAATATCCGCTAATTCTGGAAATTCACGGCGGCCCGCACCTTGCATATGGCCCGCATTTCTCGGCAGAGATGCAGCGTATGGCGGCCGCAGGTTATGTTGTGTTTTATGATAATCACCGCGGCAGTACGGGATACGGCGAACGCTTTGCGCTTCTTTTGCAGAATAAATATTCATCCAAGTATGATTTTGCGGATCATATGTCTGGCATCGATGCGGTGATTGCAAAGGGTTTTATCGACCCTGATCAGCTTTATATTACTGGCGGCTCTGCGGGTGGTATTGCGGCCGCCTATGCCGTTGGCCTAACGGACAGGTTCCGCGCAGCGGTGGTTGCAAAACCAATCATCAACTGGCTATCAAAGGTATTGACGGCAGATAGCGGCCTTGGCCAGATACCGTTCCAGTTCCCGGGGGTGCCGTGGGAAAATGTTGATCATTACTGGGAACACTCACCGCTTTCACTTGTTGGGAACGTGACAACACCAACCATGCTGATGACGGGGGAAGAGGATAAGCGCACCCCGATTTCAGAAACCGAGCAATTTTATCAGGCGCTGAAACTGCGTAAAATTGATACAGTTATGGTGCGGGTGCCCGGCAGCCCGCATGGTATCGCAGGGCGGCCATCACGGCTGATCGGGAAAGTTGAAAACATTCTGGCTTGGTTCAAAAAATACGAATAAACCATTCTGTTCATTGGAACAAGCCTGTTCATTGAAACCAGTTTGACCACTGAATAAGGCAAAAGCCGGGAGAGTATCCCGGCTTTTTATTTGAGATTTTATTGGCAGGCAGGTATTTATTCAACGCCTAATTGACAAGGCTTTATTGTAACAATAGTTTATATGTAAATCTATACTGCGTTCATTAGATGGGGGTAATCATGAAATTGACGGTGTTTTATACTACACTTTTAGCTGGATTTATTCTGACAGGTCATGAGGTTAATCCCCTTTTGTCTGATGCAGTGAGGTTTGAGGCTATAGGTTTTGAGCGTGCTGAAGATGAAGAAACAGAAGAGCAAGCACAAGAAACCCTTGAAGCGCTTGTTGAACGGGCAGAAGGCGGTGATCCGGTGGCACAAGTTGAACTTGGCCTTAAGTATGATTACGGCAACGACGTTGAGCAGGACTTTAAAATAGCAATTATGTGGTATCAGCGCGCTGCCGATCAGGGTAACAGTGCTGGTGAATATAATATGGGCACAATGTATCAATACGCGCGTGGTTTTGAGAAGGATATGGCCAAGGCGATTGGCTGGTATGAACGGGCAGTAGAGCATGAAAATATTGATGCCATGCTTGAGTTGGGGATTATTTATGAAAATGCAAATGGTGTTGAGAAAAGCCTGGAGAAGGCTGTTGCTCTTTATAGGCGCGGGGCTGATTTAAATAATGGTAAAGCGCAGCATTATTTGGCGAATATGTACCGATATGGTTACGGCGTTGAAAAAGATCTGACGATAACCCGTGAATTATACGAGCAAGCTATCGAAAACGGGTATCTTCAATCGTACCTTGGGTTGGGCAATTTATATGATTATGGCGACGGCGTTGATGTGGATAAGGCGAAGGCGTTTGCTCTATATTTAAAAGGAGCGGAAGCCGGTGACTATATCGCGCAGTATAATGTGGGTTTGTATTATGCGGGGGCTATCGGTGTCGAAAAAGATTTAGAGGCCGCTTTTGATTGGTATAAGCGCTCAGCTGACCAGCAATATTCAGATGCCCAATATGAAATGGGATTGCTTTATGAATATGCAACAGGTGTGGAACAGGATTATGCCAAGGCATTTGATTGGTATAGCTTGGCGGCAGAGCAAAATCATTCGGACGCGTTATTGAACCTCGGCTATCTTTATCATAACGCGTTGTCGGTTGAGAAAGATAGCGAAAAGGCCCTTGTAGTATACCACAAAGCTGCGGAACTGGGGAATGCAATCGCTCAGTATAATATTGGCCTTTTCCATGATGAAAAATATATCGAAAACCCTAGCTACGAAACTGCGTTTCAATATTTTACTCTGTCAGCTGAACAGGGATATGCCGATGCTCAGAATTATCTGGGATATTACTATGAAAATGGTTATGGAACGGAGAAAAATACAACACTGGCAGCAGAATGGTACCAAAAAGCTGTTGAGCAAGATCATGTGTATGCACATTTTCATCTTGCTTTTTTATTATATAATGGTGACGGCGTTGAAGCAGATAAAGCAAAGGCGGCACGTTACTTTAAAGTTGCAGCCGATGCTGGCGATAGTGACGCCCAGAGAAATTACGGTGTGTTGCTGCGCGACGGCGATGGTATTGAAAAAAATACTGAAGAGGCAATGGACTGGTTTAAAAAAGCCGCAGATCAGGGGGATGTAGAAAGCAGCTTTAATTTAGCGGTTTTGTATCACTCAGGCGGTGATATTGAGCAGAATTATGAACTCGCGTATCAATATTTTATGCAAGCGGCGGAGGCAGGGTATGGCAATGCTGTCAACTATGTTGGGGTTTATCATGAAAATGGCTACTATGTTGATCAGGACTATACCAGTGCGATCAAATGGTATCTAAAGGCAATTGAACAGAAAGAACCGTATGCCTTGAATAATCTGGGCGGTCTTTATGCCCGTGGAAATGGCGTGGTGCGCAATGATGTGAAAGCCTTGATGTATTTCACCTTGTCTTTAGAGCATGGGTATGAAGGTGCGCAGCAAAATATCGATGCAATGAAAAAGGTGATGAATAAGGTCCTTCAAAAGCGGTCAGCACGGCTTGTTAAAAAATGGAATGCTGATCATTCATAAATATAGGAATATTGACGATTATCATCACAGGGTTGTTGGTTATGGTGGCGCAGTAAACAGTGTGATTTCAACTGTATTTTATCAGTGAAGCGGGCGGTTTTCTTCGAAGCGATTAATTTGCTTGAGGAATTCTGATATTTGCAAAGGTTTGGAAAAATAATCGTCGGCACCCATTTCTCTGTATTTTGTCTCTGCACCTGCCATCGAGTCTGCTGTGATTACAAAAATGGGAATGTCCTGATATGGTTTTTCCGAGTTTCTGATACGTTGAATTGCTTCGTCACCGTTCATGACAGGCATTTGAATATCCATCAATACCAGATCATAAGTTGGATCGTGCTCCAGCGCATCCAGGGCCTCTTGGCCATTACCTGCGATTTTGATATCAATGTTTAATCTTTTAAGGCTTGCTGCTAATAATTTTTGATTGATTGGATTATCTTCGGCAATCAGTATTTTCAATTGGTTCTGGTTGTCCGTTTTGCTTGCAGGCGTTTGGTCGTTAGATGCTTGATGATCAATAGGCTGGCCATCGCTGGCATAGTTATCGTTTGCAAGCAGTGATGAGTTTTTGACAGAAGCCCTCAGGGCATCAATTTCATTATCAGCAGTTGCTGGTTTGATGAAGACAGATGGATTAATATCTGTACTTGATGTTGTAAGGCCTAGACCATCACCGCTTTCATTATCATTCAGGTTATCTAACTTTCGAATAGGCAGGATAATTTTGAATTCAGATCCAACACCAACAGTGCTTTCCAGTTCAATCCGCCCTCCCATCAATGCAATAATGCTGCAGGAAATGGCGAGGCCGAGGCCGGTGCCGCCGTGCTGGCGCTCTGAAGACCCGTCAACCTGATAAAACCGTTCAAAGATCAGTTGTTGTTCTTCATCCGGTATGCCAATCCCGGTATCTTTGATTGAAATAATCAGATTTTTATCATCGTAATTGGCAGCGTGAATATCAATATTGCCTTTATCTGTGAATTTAACAGCGTTCCCAAGAATGTTGATTAGAACCTGTTTTATTCTGACCATATCGCCTAAATACTCGCCTTCGAGCTCTTTTTTGATCGAAATACTGCTTGCCAGTCCCTTTTTTACCATCAGCGATCTGACAACTAAAGCTGACTGTTCAAGCAAAGATCGAAGATCAAAAACACCCTCACGGAATTCCATTTGGCCGCTTTCAATCTTGGATATATCAAGAACATCGTTAATGATTGCGAGCAAGCTCTCGCTGGAAGAGAGAATGGTTTCTGTATAATCGCGTTGTTCACCTGTCAGGTCGGTAACTGTCAGCAATTGTGCCATACCGGATATGCCATTCATGGGGGTGCGTATTTCATGGCTCATGTTTGCCAGAAACTCGCTTTTTAATTTATTTGCGGCTTCAACCCGTGCCGCATATTCCTCAAGCTCCTGGTTTTTGACGCCAATAGCTTTTTCTGCTTCTGAAAGGCGGCGATAATCACCGTTGATTTTTGCGCTGGTTATGAAGCCAAAAATAGTGAGCAATAAGGACTTTCCAGCAATCACGAATATGGAAACAGTCAGAACAATAACCCCTGTTTCCTGAACATAAGGTTCGAATAAACTGGAATTATCCCGAAAGGAAGTAACAGACGTTTCGAGCGTCGAGACTAGCATATCCCGGTCTAGTTTGCCGCGCTCAAACATTTCGATTTGATCTATTGTATAGGAGGCAACATCGATATCATCCATACATATCTGTAAGGCTTCTGCTGTTCCTATCCAATTGAGGATCACTTCATCAAAAGCATTGATTTCATCGAGGCATGCTTCGGGTTGCTGGCGGATCAGAACCAGATCATGCTTTAGTATTTGGGTGTCGTTGATGGTATCATTTTTGAATTTTAAGACATTTTCGAAGAATAAATGATTAAATTTCTCATGAAGAAAATTCAGTTCGTTCAGGCGGGCACCTTTTGCAATTTGAAAAGCGCCAATAATGCCGAGCAAACCTGCAATAATAATCAAGCCATTCATCAATGATAATTGACGAGAGACTCGTTTTGATCTTTTATCCTGCTGCTGCATTACCCCATCGCTTTCAAATCAACAAAATCAGCGAAAATATATTGTATCCCCATGTGGCAAACAATATTCGGTAACTGGTTAATTTTTAATGAAGTCGATTTATGTGGTTATGTTTGGCTAAAATCGTGCTGGCGACCTAATGCAGCATCAAGAATCTTCTGCTTTTCTGTATCACTGGCCCTTGACCATACGGTTAGCTCTTGTCTGGTGCGAAAACAACCTATGCAATAATCACCGCTAGAATCCAGTTTGCAAACGCGAACACAAGGAGATTGAATCGTGGCCTTTTGAGGTGCAGCGGCTGTTTTTGTGGCTGTTGCCGCGGGGGGAGGTGATTGTTTTTCCATGAAAGTCTCGCGTTGTTTCTATTACGCTAATACGGTGAAATTTTCCTGCCGGATTGATTGGTCTGATTGCCCGGCTTAATTATTCAGCATTCAAGGTTGGTTAGCGGTGCTTGTTATTGAGGCTGATTTCCATACGCTGTGTTATCGCAGCCGTTTTTAGCCATGACGGACTTCATTTGACTTCCTGACAAAGATGAAAAGTCATCAGAGTTAAAGGGCGTGATGCAATACGCTGGGGGGCCATATGAAATACGCACTGTTTGAAAAACATTTTTATCAATAGTAAGCTCGATTGAAGTGGTATTAGACTTTGTTTCAAATTCTTCGAATTGGATATTAAGCATTGTATTACCGTTGAAGAGAATATGATATTTCAAACGCTCTTTGGTGTTCGGATCATAAGCAACATGACGTACCGAGCGGTTACCACTTTTGGTTGGAACCGCGACCTGATATAAGCCATTTGACATCAGGATCGCATTCCATACTTCATGAACGGGCCTTGTGTCTGTCGCGGGGCGCTCAAAATTGATCTGAATCCATTCGCCGGGATTGGCAAAATATAGGCTGGTTGGTGCATCAGCAATTACATAAGGGCTTGCTTTTACGCTTAAGGCAATCAGGGCAAAAAATATTGATATGATTTTCATGTTGATACTCTCCACTTAATGCCCTTGCTTGATATTCTTAGAGGGGCAGTAACCCTATAGGGATCTAAACCGCAGCCTAAAATACCAGCATGACTATATCATGAATACATATATGTGGAAAAACGATTACGTGTAGTTCGGTGTTTTAATAAAATAGAGGCCTCAAGGTTGATCAATGAGCTATTTTCTTTGCTTCGTTTAAGGTGCTAAAGATTTGTTTTTATTATGATGTTGGCGGGTTGAATGTATCGCGTGTTCGTGCTTTAGCATCGTTATATTTGTCGACAACCGTTTGATAATGTTCAGGGCGTTCTCGTGCTATTTTGCCGCCAGCGAGATAGCCTAGATACGCCATTATAATCCAGACCCAGATATGCTCGAGATCTAATTCTTTTTGCCAATATATAAACCAGATAAACGCGTTTACGAGGTTCATGACTGAATTGATGATAAATTGTACAAGAATATCAAAACCAAGGTTGCTCAATATTTTTGTGATTGTCAGGTCTGCAAGTTTGCCAATAAACTGAAAAACTTCGATAATCTCAATATAGGCGTACGTCAGAAACGCCATCAAGCCATAAAAGCCGCCACCAAAATCGAGCCACTTTCTGGCAATCAGGTTTTCTTCTTCAAGCTTTTTTTTCTTAGACTTGTCTTTCTTCAGTTTCTGTCGTTTATCGCGCATGGACTTCACGGCGCTTTCAAATCCTTTGCGGTCCCTGAAGTCTTTAAGTTTGCCGCTTTTCAGCGCCCACCCAATCAACAAATAAGAGACAACGAAAAGCGGGATAAAAGCAAAAAGAAATGCGCTGAAAATGCTGCCGACCATTTTATATCCTACCCATCAGTTCGGTAACTTATCGTACCTTAGTTTATTATGTGGGAATGAATGTATGAATGTAAAGGGGAGGCTGGGTGATCATAAGCCTGAACAGGGTTATGTTAAACTGCCTGTATGCTGCCTGTATGCTGCCTATATTCTGTCTGTATGCTGTTTTGGTGTTACCCAAATTTGTTATTTTCATTTCAGTCATCTGTTCTATGAAACTATTTACCGAAAATATTTTGATTATAGATAAGTGGGCCTTTAGGGTATTTACCATTATGGGTTCATCAGAACTGTATTGGGTACATAAAAGGGTAGGGGTCATCAATGATCACAAAGACAATCAAGAATAGTTTAAAGCTAAGTGTTAGCGCAGCAGCACTTTTCCTCGCGGCATGCGCTGAGGAAAAGACAACACAGGCGCCAGCCGGGGAAAATAACACAGTGGCTGAAACAGCAGTAGAAGCAGCGACAACCGTAACGGATAATTTCCTGCTTGCTGAATGGCAGGGGCCATATGGCGGCGTGCCTGATTTCTCCAAGGCGAAGCTTGCCGACCTTAAGGCCGGGCTTGAGGCTGGTATGGCCGCCAATCTGGCAGAAGTTGAGGTAATTGCCAATAATCCAGAGCCGCCGACATTTGCAAACACTATTGCTGCGATGGAAGACACGGGCCGTGCGCTTAATCGGTTGTTTACATATTGGGGTATTTGGTCGTCTAATAATTCAACGCCAGAATTCCGTGATATCCAGCGTGAAATGGCGCCGAAGTTATCGGCCTTCAATTCAAAAATTACTCAGAATGGCAAACTTTTTGCCCGTATTCAGGCGGTTTATGAAGGCGAAGAGATGAAATCCCTGCGCCCAGACGAACAGCGTCTTGTGTGGCTTACTTATGATGGGTTTGCTAGTTTTGGGGCAACGCTTTCGGGTGAAGCGAAAGATCGTTATGCTGCGATCAACCAGGAACTTGCTGGGCTGCATACTAATTTTGCGAATAATGTGCTCGCGGATGAAGAGGGCTATGTTCTTTTCCTTACCGAAGACCAGCTTGGTGGCTTGCCGCAGTCTTATATTGATGCGGCGGCTGCAGCGGCGACATCGCGGGGCAGCGAAGGCAAGTTTGCTGTCACCAACACCCGCTCGTCAATGGATCCGTTCCTGACGTTTTCAACCGAACGCGATCTGCGTGAGAAAGTATGGAACACCTATTATAGCCGCGGTGATAACGCTGATGATAAGGATAATAATGCCAATATCGCAAAGATACTGAAACTGCGCGATGAGCGTGTGAAACTTTTGGGTTACGACAATTATGCTGCGTGGCGGCTTCAAAACCGGATGGCGAAAACGCCGAAACGTGCGCTTGAATTGATGGAGGCCGTATGGCCGGCTGCGATCGCACGGGTGGCCGAAGAGGTTGCTGACATGCAGGCAGTTGCCGATAGCGAAGGCGCAAATATCAAAATCGCACCGTGGGATTATCGGTTTTACGCCGAGAAGGTCCGTAAGGTGAAATATGACCTCGATAGTAACGAAGTAAAACAATATCTTCAGGTTGATAAGCTGATTGAGGCGATGCATTTTGTGGCAGGTGAGCTTTTCAATTTCAATTTCACACCAATCACAGATGGCAGCGTGCCGGTGTTCCACGATGATGTGAAAGTTTGGGAAGTTATCGATAAAACATCAGGCGATCATATCGGCCTTTGGTATCTTGACCCATATGCCCGCGCGGGCAAGCGCTCTGGCGCGTGGGCGCGCTCGTTCCGCAGCCATGAGACATTCAAGGGAAAGGAAACGGTTTTATCAACCAACAACTCAAACTTCGTTAAGGGCGCAGCCGGTGCACCAACGCTTGTGTCATGGGATGATGCCACTACTTTCTTTCACGAATTTGGTCATGCGCTTCACGCGCTATCATCAAATGTTGCGTATCCGACATTAAACGGCGGCGTGCGTGATTATACCGAGTTTCAAAGCCAGCTTCTGGAACGGTGGCTTTCAACTGATGAGGTGATCAATACTTACCTGTTGCATGTTGAAACCGGTGAGGCGATGCCAAAAGCGCTCGTTGATAAAATCAAGGCCGCAGCCAACTTTAATCAGGGCTTTTCGACCACTGAATATTTGGCAAGTGCGCTTGTGGATATGCGGTTCCATACAGCCGAAGATGTCACGAATATCGACGCTGATGCGTTTGAACACGAAGCGCTTAAAGCCCTTGATATGCCAGCCGAGCTTGTGATGCGGCACCGCAGCCCACACTTTGGGCATATCTTCTCGGGCGAGGGGTATTCAGCGGGCTATTACGGGTATATGTGGGCGGATGTTTTGACATCTGACGCGGCAGAAGCCTTCCGTGAGGCGCCCGGTGGCTTTTATGATAAGGATCTTGCCAAACGCCTTGTCGATAATCTGTTTGCCGTTCGAAATGCAGTTGACCCAGCAGACGCATACCGTGCGTTCCGTGGCCGCGATGCCAAAATCGAAGCGTTGATGCGTGACCGCGGTTTCCCGGTTCCTGAGTAGATCAAAAGTAGTGTAAACCTTCTAAATAATTCAGAAGAAAGGCCTGTATATACAGGCCTTTCTTGCTTGCTTCATATTTCAAATTTGAATATTTTCTGTGAGTCATTACCATATTTAGAGGTATTGGGTATTCAAAGCTATTTGTGGGGGAATAATGATGTATTTCTTAAAAATTCGTATAGCTCTAGCACTTGTAATTGCAGCAGGGACTAGCTTGACAGCTAAAGCTAGTTTTAAAGATGCCGAGCAGATATTAACCGATAAAATCTCCTCGTTTGTAACCGTTGAATATGTTGATCAGGTAATTCGTGCCTCTTATCACCTTAGTAAGCCAGTTAAGGTGTTTGAGTTTCAGGCTAGTATAAACCCTTATATAGCTAAATCATGGCAGATTAATTCTGAAAATCTTATCATAACTAAAGACAGAATTCAGGCGATTGATAATAATGAATTCGACGAGTTTTCTATTACAATTCGCCCAGAGCCGGAAGATACAGAAAATTCCTGGAGTTTAGTTCAGATTGGAGTGGACGGTGTTGTTTTGCAAACGGGTTATTTGTTAGGAAATCCCGATATATTTGATAATATTATTTGTATTCTTGATAAGCCCGGGGTCTGTGATGATGTGCCAGAGGTTCGCCCCGCATTCGATAATAAGATGAGTGGAGTCATTGACCAAATGACATCATTCCTTGGTGCAGCAGTTTATTTTGGAACGCAAAATTATGAGGATCACTATGATTATCGTTTCATGTTTGATGAAACTACGCCTGAGTGGTTAACCAAGGTCCTGCGTGAAGAACTGGCTTATAGCCTTAAATTCCATCAAGAAGAGCTATATTGGTCATTTGATACGCCGATTACAATTTTCACTCACTTTGATGCACTGCATACTAAAAATCAATGGCGATCTGATTCTACTGATGATGGTGCATTTGTATTTCGTTTTCGTGGGGGAGATTTTTTTGAGGATACGGATTTTGTTAGACAGTCTGTAAGCCGATATATCTATCAATCGCAAAATTATCGAATTGCTAATGGTTGGTTTCGGCAGAAAGATGCTGAGGAAAATAGATGGTTTTATATTGGGGTGCTGAACTACTGGACTGATAGCATGATGAAAACACGCTTTCAGTTTGCTGATCGTAAAACAAATCGTGAGTTCGTGAAAAATATGTATGCCTGCTCGATGAACAAGGCACAGATTGCTGAGGCAAAAAAAGTAGAAGAAAAATTGCCTTTTGTAACCCAAGAATGCGGCTATGTTTTTATGTGGCTTGCAGATGCCTTGATAAAGTCAAAAAGTGAAAATCGGTATGATATGTTTACAGTGTGGCAATCACTGCTTGGCGTTAACTTGCGCGAAGGGGGGCTGCGGAAACGGTTTTTAAGACAAATTTTAGATATTGATGAGGATGGTGCCCTCTTGAGGTTTTTCTATTCGCTTAATAAGCCAACACTTGAGTATGCTAATGCATTGCGGTTGGCGTTAATTTCGGTTGGACATCAGGATATGGCACAGCGCCATTTCCCAGAAATTACAGAAACATCACCGGCAGATGTTATATTGCGTATCCTTGACAGGGCGATACAGTAAAGTAACGATGTGATGGACATTAAAAGGTAAAAATTCACGTGACGAAATTTGATATTATTACCCTTTTACAAATATCGCTTGCGCCTGCCTTTTTATTGGTGGCTCTTGGTGGTTTGTTAAACCTGTATGCTATCCGTTTAGGGCGCATTGTTGATCGTTCGCGTGACCTTCAGGGACGTTTCGCAGACGCAAAAGGAGATAATCGTACCTTCATTGTTACCGAACTTAATGATCTGCAAAAGCGCATACAGGTGGTCAACAGTGCTATTGCATTCGGAGTTGTTGGTGCCTTGATGGTGTGCGTTTTGATCAGTCTGCTGTTTTTTATGGGTTGGTTTGGACTAGAGTGGACCATGCTGATCGCAGCCCTGTTTGTTGCTGCGATGCTGATGCTTTCCATCTCACTTGTGCGTTTTTTCCAAGAAGTCCAGATCGCCAACCGTGACATAAAAATCAGAGATGAGTTTTTGCAGTGATTAAATGGTTGTGGATACTCTGGGTATCCCGGAAGTAATATTAGGTTCAAGAAATGCAGATTTCTCGTAATCTAAGTCATGCACTGAGTTAAAAAGTCTATCTTTTGGTAGATGTTTGAGAAGCGAATACCTCTCGACAAGAGGTTTGAACTTTTCAGAACCATGTATGGATAAACAGCCGTAAAAAATTAAAACCAACTCATCAGCAGATAGTTGTGCTCTGACGAGGTCAGTGTACCTTTTTCTATTAGAAACACCTGCTTCGTCGACTAACCGTATTAAATTGTATAGCAGTCTGAAATATGGGCCAAATTTAGAAAGGTTGCTATCAAACCATTTTTCGAATTGTTCTACCCATACAGCGTCATCTGCACATTGGTCATATTTGTTTTTAAGAATGTTTCTATTGTACGTAAAAACTTCTCGGCCAATGATCTCTTCAAAATTTCCTTTACCTATATGTTTTGTAGTTTTTAATGCTTCTACAAAGTCAATATGCAATTTTAGCATTGAAAAAAACGTGTTCTCAAAGCTTTGTAGTTTTAGAGTATCGCTCTGTTCTGACATTTCCTTGCGTTGTTCTTCCAACACATTTCGGGTTAGTTCTAGCTCTTTGCGTTGTAATTTCAATTCTATGCGTTGGAGTAAAATTGTGTAGATAATACCAACGAATGCGAAACCTGAGAAAAGAGCATTTAACCCGCCAAACATATCGCCGAATGAACCTCGGTCACCGACGGGTATGAATTGCCAATTTGATGGTATATTGAAGGCTACTAATGTAAATGCCCATAAAGCGATTATTGCGCCGGCAGCCTGTAACGTTCGCTTGTTTATTTGTTTTTCGTCACTATTAGTTTTAAAGCTTTCTAGGTCATCGTCGGACATGCTTGATATTCACCAATTATAATAACTGGTACCTATGATTGTATATTGTACAATCAAAATCAATCTGTTGTTTCGTTACCGCGCAATTATATCGGCACTACGTATTTTATCCATGGCCTGATACATACGGGTTTCATGAAGGTTAAGGGTCTCTACCTGATCAACAGGGCCAGCCTTCGGGGAATGCGCAAGCACCATCCATTGTTCGCCCTCACGCTTGTATCGCGGCCAGTTCGCAAGGCCAGCACCGTTTGGATTACCGGTTTTTGCAAAATTGGTCCAGTATTTCACCATATGGCGGCGCAGGTCATTATCGGCGTCTTCCGCGTAAATTGCCGTATTGAAATTATCAAAAACGAAGAAAAGTTCGGACGCATGGAACGCGCCGATCGTTTGGTCCTCATCAGGCGGTGTTCGGGTGAAATGATACAGATAAACATCTTCATTTATCTTCGCCTGCTCTGCCGCCACTCTGCGGATATGATTAATAAACAAGTCATCACCCAGCATATCTGCTTCGGCCCGTATACGGTTCTTGGCATTATCAAGGCCGTATAGCGCCATCAATTTTGGTGCTGCGTCGCCATAATGCTCAGTCATCCATTTGGTAAAGGCAACTTGATCCCGTGGTGCTTTACCGCCCCAGGTATTGGGTGCTTGATAGAAATCATAGAACAGGGTTGCTTCGTCTGCGTTACCGCCCGTGAGGAACGGGATGTTTGCCTGTTCGCTGTCTGCGAAAATCAACGATGCAGCCCGTGGCATCGACCAGCCATCAACAATCGGGTGCAAAACGCCAGTGTAACCTTGATAGGTATCTTGAGCTTCCTGAATAACATCGGCTGAAATTCTGCGCATATCAGCGGCACTCATGTTCTCTGTTACGCCGAAAGCTGCTGCAATTTTTACCCCTTCGCCTTCACCTGAATGCGGTGCAACCGGGGTGGTGCGCAAATGATGCAATGTGGAGGAGGCACCGCTTTCACCGATTGCCTTATGAATAAGCCCCTTTGCAAGCGGGGATGCCATAATCTCTGTTACTGCCCACGCGCCTGCGCTTTCGCCAAACAGGGTTACATTATCCTTGTCGCCGCCAAAGGCTTCAATATTGTTGTGCACCCATTTTAGGGCTTCGATCTGATCGAGAAGGCCATAGTTACCAGAGACATTCCGGGCCGAGTCAGCAGATAGCGCTGGGTGCGCCAGATAGCCGAAAACACCAAGGCGGTAATTGATAGTAACCAAAACCACGCCTTCTTTTACAAGTGCATTGGATTGATACAGATCGTCCGAGCCCGAGCCACCCGTGTGGCTGCCGCCGTGAATCCAAACCATAACGGGCAGCTTGGCTGATGTATTACCAGCCTCGGGTGTGCGGATATTGAGAAACAGGCAATCTTCATCTGTGGGGGCTGCTTCACCGTTTTTAATGATCGAGACGGCAAGCTCGGTCTTGAACCAGCTTAGGCCGAGCCCGCGAACAAGACGTTCAGCATAGCTGTTATCGCCGCGTTTGGTTGATTGCATACAGCGTGGGCCAAATTGGTTGGCTTCTAAAACACCGTTCCATGATGTTTTACTGACTGTTGGCTGCCAGCGAAGATCACCAACGGGAGCTTCTGCATAGGGAATGCCCATAAAGTTGGCGATACCGTCATCGGCTGTCCAGACCCCGGTTATTTGGCCAGATGGGGTGTCGAAAACCTGAGTTGGTCCTTGATCTTCTGGCTTAGAGATTTGGCTGAAAACATAAATGCCTGCCCCTAAAAGTAAAACCAGACAGAGGCCAAAAACTATCCCTACTGCTTTTAATGCTTTTTTCATGGTACTCACTCCCCTCAACCCCAGATACTGCCCCGTCTTACTATCATAATCGACGATATAATCGATTACTCTAAACGCGTAGGTTTTATGAGACAGATTAATAATGATCGCAATTAATTTGTCATCGCTTTTGATGTGTGAAATGATCAAAATCATGTGTTTTGAGGGTATTTCAGCAAAGGTTCGGGGAGGAACGATTGTGGCAGTGTCAAAATACCAGTGGTTATCAATCGCAGTTACACTAACGCTTGCAGCAGCATGTTCTGAGACAAACAAACAGGATACAACGCCTGAAGAGCGCCCTGAGGGGAATTCTGAGACGAGTTCTGATACGAGTTCCGGGACGAGTTCTGGAAAGCGGCATGAAAATACCGGGCTAGGCCGGTTTGCCGATGTTGATGCTGCTCGTATTATAGCAGCCGACAGTGATAATAGTGTGTGGTTGACCCACGGCCGAACCTACGCCGAAGATCGCTATAGCCCGCTTGATCAGGTAAACGCGGATACGGTCAAGGATTTGGGGCTTCGCTGGTGGTATGACCTCGGCGTTAGCCGGGGGATTGAAGTTACCCCGATTGTTGTAGACGGGGTTATGTATGTCACGGGGCTTTGGAATGTTGTGACGGCACTGGATGCGACGACGGGTGAAAAACTTTGGGAATTTGACCCTGAAATTGACCGGAAAAAGGCTGTTCATTTATGCTGTGATGCCGTGAACCGTGGTGTGGCCGTTTGGAAGGGCCGTATTTATATGGGTACGATTGATGGCCGGTTAATTGCCCTTAATGCCCAAACAGGTGCGGTTGAGTATGATATCGTTACAGTGGATCAGGCCAAACCATACACTATCACAGGGGCACCGCGAATTGTGGGCGGTAAGGTTATCATCGGAAACGGCGGTGCTGAATATGGTGTTCGGGGGTATGTATCAGCCTATGACGCCGAGAGCGGCAGCCTTTTGTGGCGGTTTTATACTGTACCTGGCAATCCCGGTGATGGGTTTGAAAATGACGCTATCCGCGCTGCCGCCGAAACATGGAACGGTGAGTGGTGGAAAATTGGCGGCGGCGGAACCGTATGGGATTCGCTAGCGTACGACCCTGATCTCAATCTCTTATATATCGGGGTTGGTAATGGCAGCCCGTGGAATCAGGAAATCAGAAGCCCCGGCGGCGGTGATAACCTGTATCTATCATCAATTGTGGCACTGAATGCTGATACGGGGGACTATGTATGGCATTACCAAACCACCCCCGGTGATACGTGGGATTACACGGCAACGCAGCATATGATTTTAGCTGACCTTGAGATCAAGGGCCGTATGCGCAAGGTGATTATGCAGGCGCCGAAAAATGGATTTTTCTATGTGATAGACCGCGAAACAGGCGAGTTTATTTCGGCGAAAAATTTTGTTCCTGTTAACTGGGCAACGCATATTGACGAGGGAACAGGCCGCCCAGTTGAAATTGAGGCCGCGCGCTATCCCGGTAAGGATCAACCTTATATTCAGTTGCCGGGGCCTCTTGGTGCGCATAACTGGCATCCCATGTCTATGAGCCGTGATACAGGCTATGTTTATATTCCGGCGCAAGAGGTGCCTTTTGCTTACGGCGAGGATAAGGCCTTTCAATACCGTCCGGGGCTATGGAATACGGGCACGAACCCGATGCTGAATAATTTTCCTGATGATGCCGCAACCTTAAAAGCGCTTCGGGCGTCCGCGAAGGGGCGCTTGATCGCGTGGGACCCTGTGAAGCAGACAGAGGTTTGGCGTGTAGAGCACAAAGGGCCGTGGAACGGTGGGGTATTATCCACTGGGGGTAATCTTGTGTTTCAGGGCACTGCTGGTGCCAGATTCAGCGCCTATGCAGCCGATACGGGGGAGCAATTATGGGGCTTTAATACCCGCACGGGTGTGGTGGCCGCGCCCATTACATACGAGATTGATGGCATTCAGTATGTGGCGGTGGCTGCGGGCTGGGGTGGGTCATACCCACTGATTTTGGGCGGCGTGTTCCCATCCGGCAGTAAGGAGCCGAAACTGGGCCGTATTCTTGTATTCTCGCTTGGGCCAACAAATGCACTGCCCCCACTGGTGAAGCCAACGAAGGTTGAATATACACCGCCCGCTGATTTAGGCGATGACGCGCAGGTGGCGCTTGGGCGGCAGGTGTATGCGGGCTTATGCTTTGTTTGTCACGGTGAACAGGCGCAGTCATACGGCAGCGTGCCAAATCTGAAATACGCTGGTGTTCTCGGTGACGCGGAGGCATGGAAATCGATCGTTGTGGACGGCGCGTTGGCTGAGAACGGGATGGCCGGGTTCGGTAAGTATGTAACGCCAGAAATGGCAGAAGCGATTAGAGCCTATGTGATCCGTGAAGCCAATTCGGATAAGGATGCTAAATATTATAAGGCAAATGGTAGTTGATGGCTGAGCAACAATATGTAGTTGCGGCCTATGAGAATGGCCGCATCACTGTAAAAATAGATGATTACGAACTAGAGGATATGTTCAGTGATATTTTTACAGAGCAGTTTGATTTAGATGTTGAGTATTTTACCGCGAATGGCGAATTTCCGAATGAGCAATATATTTTAACGTTCAAAGAAGGGACTTCATTTGAGAAAGTGCAAGAAGCCATAGCCTCTGTAAGTCAAATAGAAATTGAACGAGTTTGGCAGCTCAACAAAGTAAATCCATGGAAAGATGCTGTCCGTCCGCGAAATAACGATTGGAAAACTATAAGAAAGTTGGCTTTTTATGGTGCAGGAATAGCCGTTCTTTTAGGGTATTGGCTATTTAGGGTTTTCTGAAAAACCTAGCTTTGTAATCGTAATAATTGTTTGATAGATAAAGTTATGAATGAAAATTCTGAGATAGAACCATTATCCTTAGACGATATACACAAAATAATTGAGCATGTTTTTAGCCATTTGAAAGGCCGAGGAATTAAAGGTACTGGAAAGTCACCTGATGATTTTTATTGGCAAGTTGAGGCTGATGAAGCGTTTATCATGCTACAAGATCCGGAATTAACAGTTGGGTCGCTTTATGATGATATTACAGAACTTCGAAAGTTAATAAATGGCGTGGATTGGGTGACACCTAATGAACTGGAACGTTTGGCAGCCATATTCTCCTACCTTACGAAGGTTGTTAGAAGTCCAGAAAACTAAAGTTTGTTTTTAATGATAATGATTATTTTTGCTTGCTCCTGATTGCGTGTAGTTATATGCCTGTATTGAACGAACAGTAATTTAACAGGATAAGGTGCACTTTATAAGAAAGAGGAGTGCGGCCAACCCGCGGGAGAGATCAGTGACAAATTTTGCAGGTAAGGTTGCCTTTGTAACGGGGGCAGCATCAGGGATTGGACTTTCTATTGCGACAGCATTTGCGCAGGCGGGTGCGAAGGTGATGCTGTGTGATATCGAAAAGGATGCGCTTGATGCCGCCCTTGCAGGCTTGAAGGCAACGAACGCAGATGTTGACGGTGTGCTTGCTGATGTATCCCTGAAGGATGAAATTCAAGCTGCGGCGGATGCCACAATGACGCGCTTTGGCAAGGTGAATTTTCTTGTCAATAACGCAGGCGTTGGCGGCGGCGGTGGTTACAGTGAATGGACAGATGCCAGTTGGGATTGGACTATCGGTGTTAACCTGATGTCGGTCATTTGGGGCGTAGAGATTTTTGGGCCTTTGATTGAGCAAGCGGCCAAGACCTTCGGCGACAGCGGCCATATTGTTAATACAGCATCGATGGCAGGGCTCGTGTCTGGAGGGTCACCTTCTTATAATGTCACTAAATTCGGTGTTGTTGCCTTTAGTGAAGGGCTTCGTGCCCCCATGGCAGAACGTGGTATCGGTGTATCTGTGCTCTGTCCGGGTTTTGTGAAAACACGAATTATCGAATCTGCCCGTAACCTTCAGGCGCGCCACGGCGAGCAACTTGAGGAAGTTTCCCCAACCAGCGAAGCGGGCAAGTTTGCAATGCTTGCAATGGCATCAATTCCGAGCGGCATCAGCCCCGATTATGTAGCAGAACTTGTTCTTGAAGGGATCGAGGGGGATTGGCCTTATATCCTGACAGATAATACATTCGAAGATGCGGTTGACGCGCGTTTTGACGCAATTAAGGCTGGTTTTGACAGGATCAGCGATCGCTCGTAGCCCAAAGGGTGCGGCTGCGGAGATAGTGATTTCGGATTGGCCGCATGTTTATAAATGTATTGATACAATACACAGGGCATTCTGGCAAAATAGATCAAAAAAGTGATATGTTAAGTATTGATACAAGTTTAACTGCCTGTGGAATTGATATCTCGTAATTTTCATGCATTGTATTTTGGCAATATGGAAATTTGTTGGTATAACTGTTCCACTCTACATTCATATTCCTGACGTTCATTAATCGAGCAAAATTGAGAATAAAACAAATTTGGAGCCAATTTATGCGGCGTACTTTGCTAAAATTTCCTTTTATTTTGTTGTTGATGATAGCAGGTTTTGTTTCCCCTGTTTATGCTCAGATTGATGTCGAGTTTGATGAAAGCAAACGGCATCATTTTTCGGTCGTTAATGGCAGTACGACAATTTTTGAAGCGGATGAAACGGCATTCACCCTTGGTTTTGATTATGAGTACCGCGTTAATAGTTTACTCGGTGTTGGTGTGGTGGCAGAACAGGCTTTTGGTGACATTGATGCAACCACCATACTGGCTGTCGCTGATATCCATTTATGGCGTGGGCTCGCCGTTCAAACCGGTCCGGGGGTAGAGTTTATTGATGAAGAGACTGGGTTCGGCGAAGAGGAAAACGTAACGAATTTCGTCTACCGAATTGGTACTCTTTATGAAATTGAATTTGAAGGGGGGTATACTCTTTCCCCTCAGGTTCATTATGACATTTCATCGAGTGAAGATGCTCTTGTTGTTGGTGTTGCTTTTGGACTTGCTTTTTAAACTGCCGATTATCTTTATACCTGACCTATTCACCGTTTGTCGTAAAGAGGCTGTGTCTTGATGTTGTCGCCTTCTACTGCGGATATCAACAAACCGTTTGTTGAAAAGTAGCGATATTTATCGCTATAACCCGTGACGTGGGTTTTATTATCAAAGTGGGTGTTCGTATGATCAGGGGTTTGAAAAGCTTTGCAGTATTCGCATGTATACTGACATTGGTGCTGGATACTATATCATTGGGCGATGTTTCAGCAGCAGATGCCAAGGTAGAAGCGGGGGTTTCGCTTGAACTGGCAAAATATCGGAAGTCGGTGCTTTCAAACATAAATTATCGCCTGCATTTCACCATCCCAGAAGATAAAAACACGCCAATTACGGCAACAGAAAAGGTTACCTTTGACCTTGCTGACCCCGAAAAGGGCCTTCAGCTTGATTTCCGTGATGATGCTTCAAAAATTAAAGCTGTTCGTGTTAATGGTGCCTCTGTTCCTGTTCAGCATATGCATGAGCATTTGATCATTAATGCAGAGGCGTTAAGGCGCGGTAAAAACACCGTTGATATAGAGTTTATAGCGGGTGATACATCCCTAAACCGTAATGAAGGCTACTTGTATACCTTGTTTGTGCCGGATCGTGCCCGAACGGCGTTCCCGGTTTTTGATCAACCGAACTTAAAATCCACTTATGACCTGACGCTGGATGTGCCAGAAAAATGGACTGCGCTCTCAAATGGGCTAGAGGTTAGTAACGATGCGATGGCTGACCGCCGTGTGTTTAAGTTTGCAACCAGCGATAAAATTCCAAGCTATTTGTTTTCTTTTGTTGCGGGTGAGTTTGAGCGCGTTACCCGAATGGTTGATGGGCGCGCAATAACTATGCTGCACCGCGAAACCGATGAAGAAAAGGTGGCGAACAATCTGGATGCCATTTTTGATCTGCATGGTGCTTCACTAAAGTGGTTAGAGGAATACACAGAGGTTGAATATCCCTTTCAGAAGTTTGATTTTGCGCTCATTCCTGCATTTCAATACGGCGGGATGGAGCATGTTGGGGCAATTCAATACCGGGCTTCTACGCTTTTTCTGGATGAAGACCCATCGGACGCACAGTTGCTGAACCGTGCGAACCTGATTGCTCACGAAACTGCGCATATGTGGTTTGGTAATCTGGTAACGATGGACTGGTTCAATGATGTCTGGACCAAGGAAGTTTACGCAAACTTTATGGCGGCCAAAATTGTAAACCCAAGCTTTCCAGATATTGATCATGATCTGAATTTTATGTCGCGTAGTTATCCGGCCGCCTACAGTGTTGACCGCACAGAAGGTGCAAACCCTATCAGGCAGCATCTTCCAAACCTGAATGAGGCAGGTACGCTGTACGGCGCTATTATATATAATAAAGCGCCCATTATGATGCAGCAGCTTGAACTGTTGCTGGGCAAACAGGCATTCCGTGATGGCATCCGTGAATATATGCAAAACTTTCAGGGGGGTAATGCGACATGGCCTGATTTGATTGCGATTTTTGATAAGCGATCAGACGCAGATATTACCAAGTGGAGTGATATCTGGGTAAATACAGCGGGCAGGCCGATGTTTGATTATGTTGAGGGATCACTCAATATGATTGACCCAAGGGAAAAAAGTAGATTTTGGCCTCAGACATTTGGAATAGCGTCCAGCGAAGGCGACTGGGTAAATCATTCATTCACATACAAACAAGATGTGGGTTCAATCAGTGAACCAAATCCTCAGTATTCTGAGGAGCCAGTGTTACTTAACGCCGACGGTAAAGGTTATGGCCTGTTCCCTGTATTTCCAGAGGTTTTGCGCGAGAATTGGGATAGCCTGACATCGCTTCAAAAAGGCTCGCTTCTTATTATGCTGAACGAGCAGCTTCTGGAGGGGCATAAGGATGTGCGACCACAGGATCATCTGCGGGATTTACTGCGGGTGATTGAAAGGGAGGATAACCAGATTGTTCTTAATCTGGCGCTGCGGCATATCACACGTATATATTGGTCTTTCCTATCAGGTGATGACCGCGCGGGCCTTGCCCCTCAGATAGAGGCGGTTCTATGGACCCTAATGGCAGAAGCAAAAAGCCCTGCGGTTAAAAAGGTCTTTTATCGCAGTTATGTAAATCTTGCGACTTCAGGCGCAGGTATAAAGCGCTTGATGGCCCTGATGGGGCGATCACTTATTATCGATAATCTGAGCCTATCGGAGGCGGATATCATTAACCTTGCTGCTAATCTGGCGGTTAAATCCCCTAAAGACGCAGAGATGCTGATAGCGGAACAGGAAGGTAGAATTGAAAACCCTGATCGCAGGCGGCGATTTGATTTTGTCAAGCCTGCGCTTTCGGCCGATAAAGGTGTGCGTGATGCCTTTTTTGAAAGCCTCAAGCAGGAAGAAAACAGGGCGGTAGAATCCTGGGTTTTAGCGGCACTTGGCTATTTGCACCATCCTTTACGGGTAGGTACGTCTGAGGCATATTTGCATGATAGTCTTGCCTTGCTTGAAGATATTCAACGGACGGGTGATATTTTCTTTCCTGCACGGTGGACCGGGGTGACACTTGCTAATTACCAAAGCGAAAGCGCAGCTAAAACCGTGCGTGATTTTTTGAGAGAGCGACCTGATTATAATTATCAGCTAAAGCTTAAGATATTACAATCTGCTGATACGCTGTTCCGGGCGAGTAAAATACTTAAGGCAAATGGCGGTGCGAAATAGCTGCAAAATAAGGCGTCCATTACACGTGGGTGACCAGATTGGCTGGTCATCCATTTTCAGGGCCTTGCTCTATAGTGTCAGCGTTGAATAATGGCTGATAATATTCCTGATATTGTTTTTTAGCGTCGTCTGATGCAGCCCAGTCGATTAAAAGCTGCGCCTCTCTTCTGGCTTTCTCAAGGTCACCATTTTTCCATAATAGCGATATATGAATAGTCTTGGCATTAAAGTTATCAGGGGCAAGTTTGCGCGCCAGTTCGGCTATTTCAAGTACATTTGGCGTGACCTCTATGCCGTCATAGAAATAAAGCCGCGCATAGTCGAGGAGTGCGGGAACGTAATATTTGTCGGCTTTCAATGCCTTGGTAACAAGTGAGCGATATTCAGTTAATTCACTTCCCTGTAATTTTAGAGGATCTTTACCGTGTGTGAATGCTCTGGATTGTATTTGCAGGGCAGGCGCATGAACCGGATTGTTTTTTAAAATATCCGTTGCATAAACCTTAGCCTGATCAGGATTATTGTCATGTAAGGCAAGCTCTGCCAAATATATGCGCATATCATCCGGGCGAATGCCTGCTTCAAGGGCTTTTTCAAATGATTTTCGAGCTTTTTTAAATTTTTTTGCTCTATTGCCGGTAAGGTGCCTGGCTTCATCATGTTGAATATCTGCTTCTGTCTGCGACATTTCCCGAATGGTAATGTCAAAATCGGGCATACTGTTACTGAAGTCATATCCAAGATAGGCAAGCGATCCTTTTTTCCAATATGCGAGTAACTCATTCTCCATTTCTTTAAACGATTTTCCAAAGGCAGACTGAAAGGCAATATCATCATCAGCATTTGGTTCATTAAGGGCGAGCATATATTGATTTAGTGGTTCACGATATTCAGGTTTGTTATAAATATAATGGGTTAACAACCAACCTTGAGCATATAAGCCATAAATTGCGTCAACCTTTCCTCTTTTACGTGAACGACCACGTTTGGGGTAAGCTGACCTTGCTCTGATGATATCTTCAATTTTAACCCAATATTTTGGATCACGCAGATTAATGAAACGCGGAACAGCAGGTTCACCAATTTTTACCGTTTTTTCTTTGAAACTAATGGTACTGAGATATTCTCCAAATCCCTCATCAAACCAGACAGGATACCGAAAAGGGCTATAGAAATGAAGGATGTGATGCGAATATTCATGGAAAAGGATTTGTGTGCCTTTGAATTGCCAAACCTTTTTCCCATCTTGGAGAGAGAGTACTGCAACAGCGCGGTCATGGCGTTGACGATAAAACCCTAACATACTTCTAGTGGTTTTAAGTTGTTTGTTGAATTTTCGTGTGTAGCGGAAAGCATAAATTGTTAGAGGTGGTCTATTTTCAACACTGAGATCCAACCCTGTTAAGGCACCCAGTGTGAAGCGGAATTTTTCAAGGTCTTCAATGGTTTTTCTGGCTTTTTCCAAGTCCGCATCGGTTCGTAAAATGAAATGTTCGCTTTTGAGTTCTAGCCATTTATCTTTTGCATGTAGTGCATTGGTATTAATAAAAATAACAATAATTATGAAAATATGAAAATATTTCATAGCGACCCCCAAAACGCATTTTATTGCGAAGTGTTAAAATTTCAAAAGTAGAGAAATGCTATTCTGGGGTTATTATAATTTCAACTATATTCTATTATCAGCATACGGATATTAATGTCTTGGCATTACCCATTTTTATTTATCGGTAAAACTCTACTTTAAATTTGGCGGGACCCAAAGGTTGTGCCCGGTGAAGTACAGTGGGTTCAATAATTGCAAAGTCACCTTCTGCCACGCGTTTGAATTCTTCGGGCGGTCCGGGGATTATATAATCTACAGTTCCTTCTAAAACGCATAACTTCCCCCAGACGCCCGGTTTGGTATCGTGGTTGTTTGTGATTTTTTCAGGCACCGTCTTTTCAGTGAATACGACAGTTTCACCATATTTTTCAACGCCCTCAGGTAGCTGGTTTTTCATGATATTCCCTTAAGTTACCCCTGCGACGTGCTGTCACAGCGCTTTATAATTCTTAAAGATATATATGATATATATATTTTAATTCAAGGAGTATAAAAATGTTAACTACAGAAATGCTTGATCAAATCAAAGGCTCGGTTGATCTTTTGAAAAATGACGGCGAAGTTATTACACAGCGATTTTATAAAATCTTGTTTGAACGTAATCCTGAATTAAAAAATATTTTCAATATGTCCAATCAGCGTGAGGGGGTTAAGAATGGCCAGTCCCGTGCACTTGCTGATGCAATATTTGCGTATGCCAGTAATATTGAAACACCAGAAAAATTGATGGCTGCCGTGAACCGGATTGCTAACAAGCATGCAAGCCTGTTGATTAAGCCAGATCATTATCCCCTTGTTGGTGCAGCTCTTCTGGAAGCGCTTTGCCAGCACCTTGGTGTTGATATGGAACATCCGGCCATTAAGGCGTGGGGCGCCGCATATGGTATTTTAGCTGATATTTTCATCAAGGCTGAGGAAGAGATTTATGTGGAAAACGAAGAACAAGAAGGCGGATGGCGCGGTTTTCGGCCATTCCGTGTCGCCCGTATTGTACGCGAAAGCGACCATGTTCGTTCATTCTACCTGCGTCCAGTAGACGAGGGTGGCCTTTTGGCATATCGCCCTGGTCAGTATATTGGTGTCAAATTTGATATCGAAGGCCATAGCCAGACCGAAATCAGGCAATATTCGCTTTCTGATGGGCCAAAAGTGTCGATTGAGGGTGGATATTACAGGATTACTGTTAAAGAGGAGCAAGGGGCGCCGGCTGGTGTTGTTTCTGCTTATTTGCACCGTAAGGTAAAAGTTGGAGATACTCTTGATGTATCGCCGCCAGTTGGTGATTTCTATCTGAACGAAGCTGGAACCCGCCCTGTGGTGTTGCTCAGCGGCGGTGTAGGTGTTACGCCGATGGCTTCTATGCTGAAAGTTGCGCTTGGTACCCGTGATAGTGCGGATATCACCTTTATCCACTGTGCGAAATCATACCGGGAGCACACAATGCACGGTACTTTTGCAGAGCGTGCAGAGCAAACGCATTTTAAGTATTTTACCGTTTATGAAGCAGACGATAGCGGCGATTATCAAGGTTTTCTCAATGACGCGATGCTGGATGATATGGGCATAGATTTTAATGCAGACTTTTATTTCTGTGGCCCGGTTCCTTTTATGCAGCATGTGGCGGGATTGCTGCGAGCACGCGGTGTAGCACGTGACCAAATCCACTTTGAGGTATTCGGACCTAGTCTTGATGTAGCGGCTTAGTGGCTTAGGGTGTTTTAATAGGTGGATATCCTATATCTGGAATATAGCTTTCCTCTTGTGGTAATGTTAGATCTCAATAGCAATAGATGAGAGGAAAGCCAGTTGCAGTTAACAAGCTTTAGTGATTATTGCCTGCGAATTCTTATATATGCAGGTACAAAACACCCTGACCTCTCGTCAGTAAAAGAGATTGCTGCTGCCTATAAAATTAATGAACCTCATGTGGTAAAGGCGGTTCATTTTCTAAGTAAAGCTGGATATCTGGAAACTGTACGCGGGCGCGGCGGTGGCTTGCGCCTTCAAAGGGCGGCGGATTTGGTTATTATCGGCGACGTTATACGGCAAACCGAGAATAACCTTGCTGTTGTCGAGTGCCTGGGAAGTGGCGGGATGTGCACGATCACGCCTGCCTGTAATATGAAGCCGATGTTTAAGAAAGCGCTGGATGCGTTTTTTGATGTATTGGATCATTATACACTTGCACAAATTTTAGGGCCAGAACAACAGCTCAAAGCCCTCTTAAAAATTGACTAGTCAATTTGAGCTAGCCTTTAAAGCCACTGTGTTATTGATGCTTTCTAACAGTTCTTCATATCTTTTACGTTCGCGGTTCGACCGTGCCCAGTCAATCAGTTTTTGGACTTTGGCAACAGCTTCATTTTGTTTGCCTGCTTTGGCTAGCATGTTGACCTGTAATATTTTTGCACTTTCGACATCAGGGACTAGAAAGCGAATAGTTTCCATTATATCAAGCGCATTGTCTGTTACTTTCATCTCGTCCAGCATAAATAGCCCAGCATATGCCATTAAACCTGGAACATAGGACTGGTCTGCTTTGAGTGCTTTAATGGTTGCCTTACGAATATTTTTCATTTCCTCTTTGGAGATGTCATTTGGGCGTCTTCCCCGCCACAACAAGCGTGTTTTCATGACAAGGGCTGGTGCGTAGTCAGGATTTTTTGCGAGTAACGCCTGAATGTGATTGTTAGCTTTGTCCCAGTTCTTTTGGTTTAATAATAAATTCGCAAGATATCTGTGAAGGTCAATAGGGCGCACTCCTTTCAGGAGCGCTTGTTCAAAGGTTTTAATGTACTCTGCTTCGTTGCCATAAGAGTAGCCTGATAAATGGCGTGCCTCATGATGCATTATAGCGACTTCGGCAGGGTCTAATTTTCTGGTTTCGATAGAGATCTCTGGTAAAATGCCTTCCAGATTGATGGAATATGTGGGCAGTTCGCGATTATACCAATAGCGTTTAATCTCTTTGTCCATTTTAGAGTAGCTTTTGCCAAACGCTTTTTTAAAGGCTTTGTCATTATCTATGCCTGGCTGATTAAGCAAATTAAGATACATATTTAATTGCTTGGTATATTTTTCTGACCCTTGAAAAAAATGTGTTATTAACCATCCTTGTGAATATTGCTGCGTGCCTGCAAGATATTCACCTTTTGAGCGCATCAGGACTTTAAGTTTATGCCAGGCAGACGGCCTTTTTAAACTAGGAAATCGGTGAACAGCAGGCTTGCCTATGATCGCTGTGTCCCCATCAAATTCTGTCATGCCTAAATACTCACCAAAGCCTTCATCATACCAACGTGGATATTGCAAAGGGCTGTATTGATGTAGGATATGGTGTGAATATTCATGGAAAATAATGCGCAATCCATTTAGTTGCCATATTTGATCACCATCTTCCAATGACAGCATTGATATGGCACCGTCTTCAAATGCGTTATAGAAGCCCAAGGTACCGCCTCTGATCGAAAATGTACGGCGGAAACGTTTTGTAGTATTAAACGCATAAATTACTAACGGGGGTGAATAATCTTCGCTTAGGTCGAGGCCTGTAATAGCTCCAATGGTAAAGCGATATTTTTCAAGGTCCTCGATGGTTTTTCGTGCTTTTTCAAGATTTGTATCAGTCCGTAAAATAAAATGGTCACTTACTAGTTCGTACCACTCGTCATTTGCCTTGGCTTCTGCATAAGAAAGAAATGCGATAGCAAAAAGCAATTTGGTTATAATTTTCATGAATCCCCCCCACAAAAAATACAGCTTTTATTCCCAGTACCAGGCATTGCCTGCACAATTTTATGTTAATCCTTGGTTATATATATTGCAACTGTTGGGGGTGTGTTAGCGCTGATATTTTATAAATGGTGTGCGTTTGGCAACATGATCATACAATCTGTGGGCAGTATGATTGAAATCTTCTGTCATCCAGTAAACAGTGGGGGCACCAATTATATCAGCTTCTTCATAGACGGCTTCGATCAGGGCTTTGCCAATCCCTTTGCCGCGTGCTTCACTGTTTGTAAATAGGTCTTGAAGGTAGGTTACATGCTCTTCGCGCCAGCAATGTCGGTGCAGCATATAATGTACAAGGCCGATGGGGCGGCCATTTTCAACAGCTAGAAAACCCCGTGGATCATAATATTCTTTGTTCACTAGCCGTTTGAATGTGGTTTTGTAGATCGTTTCGGGAAGCGTGCTTTTATAGTATTCCAGATAGCCCGTCCAAAGTTTGGCCCAGTCATCATAATCAGTTGCCTCGATCTTGCGGATGATAAGCGACATATTTTTTCCGTTCACGATAAATTTGTAAGCATTTACGAGTTAAACCCCGTATTTTACTTGTGCCAAGTCGGGCGCCGATGTTCAAGGCTCAAAAGAGGTATACTATGAACGACGCAAAACCAGTTGTTTTAATTACGGGTATCAGCGGCTTTATTGCCAAACATACCGCGCTTTGTGCGCTTAAGGCCGGATACCATGTGCGTGGCACTGTGCGCTCGTTGGATAAGGCTGATGCGGTTATTACCACCCTTGCGCGCTACGGCGGTGATGTTCATAACCTTGAATTTATTGAGGCTGATCTTCTGTCAGATGATGGCTGGGAAGAGGCTGTTAAGGGGGTGGATTATCTATTGCATTTAGCGTCTCCGTTTCCGAAGGTGCAACCCGGTGACCGTGAGGCCCTGGTGGGCACGGCGCGCGGCGGTATGTTACGGGCGGTAAAGGCAGCGTTGAACGCGAATTTAAAGCGTGTTGTGGTTACGTCATCGATTGCAGCCGTCATGTACCGTGGTGGCCGACCAAGCGAGCTTACCTGCTCTGCGCAGGACTGGAGCGATCCTGACTGGGTTGGCATGTCCGCTTATCTGGTATCGAAAACACGGGCCGAACAAGCCCTTTGGCAGTTTGCCGAAGAAGAAGGCGTGCGGGAGTGCATTACCGTTCTTAATCCTGCATTCGTTGCGGGCCCTGCACTCGATAGCACTATCGGTACATCGCTTGAACTGATTAAAGAGATTTTGGCGGGGCCGTATCCTGCACTCCCGAAGGTATCATACCCTGTTGTTGATGTGCGCGATGTAGCCGCAGCGCACATAAAGGCCATGACAGCACCGAATGCAGGCGGGCGGCGTTTGATGGTGTCTGCCAACACCCTATCCATGTTGGAGATGGCGAAGGTGTTGAAGGCGGAGTTCCCGGCGCGGCGTTGGCGCATTCCGGGTTTTGAAGTGCCCGATGCCGCGATCAAGGCCTTGTCGCTTATTGACCGGAAAATTAAAACCATTTTCCCGGATATGGGCGCACGGGTAACCATTGATGTTCAGGATGCCCCTGAAGTTTTAGGGCTGGATTTCAGAAGCGCAGAAGAGGCCGTGAGGGCTGCTGCTCATTCCCTTATTGATGAGGGGATAGTGCGCTAAACAAATACGGCCTTTATCAAATATGGCTTTCATACAGTGTTATTGGGCCTTCGCGGCTATTGCCTTAATCGCAGCCTCTAGCTGACTATCAGCACCCTGTTTAAAATCGTTTATGTTGAAACGAACCAATAGGTCTGGCTGAATGCCGCTGCTGTCGAAACTATTACCATTCTTGTTAATGAAGCGCTCGTTTGGTAGGCCGAGCAAAAAGCCGTTTGGTAACACCCTTGGCAGAATATCTGAAAACGCGCCTGCTGTTGCCTCCCCCATATGGATAATTTGGGGGTGGCGGTTTTTCAGGCCCATGGTGAATGTTTCCCCGGCGCTTAAGGTGCCTGCATCGGTTAAGAGGACAATAGTGCCCCTGAAAGACGGCCCTGTTGATACTGATACAAATACGGGCCGGGGCTGTGTCCAGCGGTGCTGTGATGCATAATCAACTGCAACTTGTTTCGAATAGGCATGGTGTACTACATCAGTGAAACGTGACAGAACGGTAAGGGCTGCCTTGTCCGAGCCGCCTAAGTTTGAACGAAGATCAAGGATCAGAGCGCCTTTGCCAGAGAGTGAGTGAATGATAGTATCGAGTATAGTATTCAGGTTACCGGCACAATCGCCGAAGCTGTTTATCTTCAGGTATCCAATAGCGGCGTTTACGTTTGTATCGACTATGTCGCCAGCAGCAAATTCGCCAACAGCAAATTGATTATCGCAGCTATAAACCAGCGGATTGGCAGCATAATTTGTCTCAATATTTTGTAATAATAGTTTTGTGCCATAGTCGAAATTTCCGACGAGCTGTTTGTTATCAAAATAGGCTGGCTTCCGCCGGAGGTGCTCGTTTCCAAAATAGAATTTTTCAAGAGCCGGCGCCGCCAGAATGATATGTGGATCACGAAGGGGTTCAATTAAACTGAGCAGCAGGTCAAAGAGGCTGTTGTCATCGCTTATATTGATGGCTTTTGAACGCGCATCTTCCTTATCCCATTGAATATCAAAGGTATCGAAGAAGGGATAATGCTCGTCAAAAATTGCTGTAAAAATATCAAAGGTGTTAACAGCATTATTCGAAATCGCTTGTGTGCAGCGCGCGGGTAGTGCGCTGATCCGTGTTGCAGTCATTGGTGCGCCGGTGTCTGTCCGGAAAAAGGACTTTGTGTTGTCGCTGTCACCGTGACGGACTTCGATTGTGGCATCAATAAAGCCGGGAACCGAAACCGGAAAGGTTGCGGCAACTTTTTCGTTTATCGGTTGCCTTGTTATCACTGATAGGGGGCCTGCGCTTAATATGCTCGGGTAACAGCTAATCTTTGTAGTTTCAAAGATGGTTACATTCTTGTCTTCAATCTGGAACAGAAAACCATAACCAGTTGTTTGCCAAATACCGTTAAGGCCATTATCTGCCCATGCCTTATTGGCTGTTAGCGTGCAAAGGCCCAAAATTGTCAGGTAAATGATTTTTGAATAAGAATGTTTGATAGCCATATCGCCCCCTTGGAATTGATCTTGTCACTATAGTGGTAATCGGATTATTATCAAAATGTTTAGTTTATACGGCCTTAACCGGGGTTGGTGTCACTTCCATGTCGCGTATGTGGCGGGTATTGACAGTGTGCTGACGTGGTAATTTGTGCGCAGACTTGCAACATTCCACTGACTTGATAGGTATGATGTTGTGGAGACAAAATATGAAAATAAAACTAAACAATGACAGGGTTAAAAGCTGGCGTAAGGACCGTGCGTGGTCGCAGGAAGATTTGGCTGAATGTTCGGGCGTTAGTGTGCGGACTATCCAGCGAATTGAAAACGGTAATCCAACGTCACGCGATTCTGCTGCATCTATCGCTGCCGCCTTTAATGTGGATTTGAACACTCTTTTGGTTGATATCGACGGTGAGGTTGAAAAGGCCGTTGAGCAGCAATCGAAAAAATCTATCCTTGGGCTAAAGCTATCTGTGTGGATTCATGCTGTTTCTTATCTGTTTGTAGTGTTCGTTTGGGCTGTTGTCGATGTGGCTGGTAGTATCCATTATGCTAGGCCAATGTCATACTGGTTTATCATTCCGGCGCTTTGGTGGCTTGTTGGCCTTTTGGGGCATATGCTTGCGCTTTTTATCGTTATTTATGCCACGCGTTTTCAGCGTGAAATTGATGCGCTTGATAGCTAAACCCATCTTTGCCTGTTACTTTGCCTGTTACTTTGCCTGCTGTTTTACCTGTTGTTTTAGACGTGCCATCTTTCCGTCTTATTAATGCCGCTTTTGGTTGTTATATATAAACTAAGAAGTAAGCAGGATATTCCCGCCTATACATATTTTGACGATGAAGTACGGGCACTTTAACCAAAAGGAGTAGGGGGGATATCTGTGGCATAAAAGGCCCCTGCTTTAAAGGGACTGAAATTTTTCCATAATCAGATAACAAATATCAGGCAGTATATTATGAGTAGAATGGAAGATATATCAGCGAAATCCGCAACGTGCCTTACCATTGGCTCGGGCGGCAGGCTTTTTGGCGGCGGTGTGCACGGGGCGGCAAATGAAATGCCGATCTATGTGGATCAACCAAGTTATGAAGCCTATGCATTCGAAGCCGAGAAGCGTCACCGCGCACTGGTGAACAAACTCCGTGAACTTAGAGCCTATATGCGGAGCGTGAGTTAAGGCGGCGATTAGGGTATCGTATAATTCTGCAAGCCAGTTTTTCTCCTCTTGTTTTGATTGTAATTATTTGTCCTTCTCTCGAAGGTGGGAAGCTTCTTCATTGTAATTCCGGGCTTGATTGGTGGCCTTTTTAGCCTTAGCAACAAGATGTGTAATTTGATCAATCGATCCCTGATTTCGCGGGGATAACAGATGGATTGAGGTAATAGGTTACTTGCAAAGGAATGATTAGTTTGCCGCAGGGCGACAGGCATGCCAAGGGGCGGTAGATTTGCTAAGAAATGACATGCCTATAAAGGGAGTAACGCCTTAAGCGATACTTTACGATGTTGCTTCTGTTTTTTCTTCGGTTGTGATAACCACTTCGCTATGAAGCGTGCGGTGAACAGGGCATCGATCTGCAATTTCAATCAGGCGCGCACGCTCGCTATCGCTCAGGTTCCCTTTAAGCACAATCTGGCGGGCGATTTTATCCAGTTTACCTGTTTTGGTTTCGCACGTGCTACAGTCTTCGGCGTGAATTTTCTGGTGGTCCAGATAAATCTCTACGTCATCCAGTTCAATGCCTTTGCGTTCTGCATACATTTTGATTGTCATGGATGTGCAGGCGCCTAACCCTGCAAGCAACAGATTATAGGGAGTGGCGCCGGTTTCTTCGCCGCCGTAAGCTCTGGGCTCATCCGCCAAAAGCGTATGCGGGCCAGCGTGAATATGCTGTTGAAACTTGCCGTACCCGGTTGGGTGCACTGCAACCCTGCCGTATGGGATATTGATTGTATCCTCGTCTTTCAGGTTAGGGATATAGGCAGCGGCCCAGGTGGCGATTGACTGTGCAACATATTCGGCTGCACCGGGGCTGAACAGCAGGTGGTCTGCCTTATCAAGCGATAGGAAACTTTTCGGGTGCTTTGCTGCCATAAATATTTCACCCGCGTGATCAACGCTTACGGTGTCATCGATTGGGCTGTGGGCAATCAATAGCGGTTTTTTAAGGCGTGCAACCGCATCCAGTACATTCTGATCTTTGATATCATCAAGGAATTGCTTTTTGATTTTAAACAGGCGCCCTGCAAGCTTAACATCAGCTTCACCAGTGCTTTCGATCGTACCAATATTGGCAGCAAACTGTTTCATAACGTTTGTGGCATTGGAAGGGGAGCCAAGGGTGGCAACAGCCTTCACCTCGGGAACGTCAAGCGCTGCAAGCAGGGTGGCTGTACCGCCGAGTGAATGACCGATCATCAGGCTGGGGGCTTCAAAATGCTCGCGCATGTGATTGGCTGCTGTAATAAGGTCCGCAACATTTGAAGAGAAATTGGTGTTTTCGAACTCACCGCCGCTTTTGCCAAGGCCAGTGAAATCAAATCGCAGAACTGCAATGCCGTCGTTATTTAATGCTTTGACGATCCTGTTGGCAGGTTGAAGGTCTTTCCCGCAGGTAAAGCAATGGGCAAAGAGGGCATAGGCCTTGATGGGGCCTAGTGGTTTATCCAGCCGGGCTGCTAGTTCGAACCCTTGTGAACCCATGAATGTAATTTTCTGCATCGAAATTCCCTTCATCTATTGATCAAGCTGGACGCTTTGGTAGCCGTGATCATCAGTTTATGCAACTATGTTCTTTCTAATGCCGTTTAAGTTTCTCTGGCAAGTGGGTAGGGAAGGTAACGGCAATCACTTGAGATCAGAGGTTGCGTTGAATTGGCTTGGCCCTGTAGTTTGGTATTTGTGCAGCGCAGGCGCATGATAGGTTGAGGGGATGACCATTGGGGAATGGACACAGTAAAAATACTATTGATGATAACACACCAGCGTACGGCCTGACGGCAAAATCGCTGTCGAGGCGCGGCTTTTTAAGCGGGTCGGCAGTTGCTGCTGTTACTGCTTGTAGCGCTGTGGCCGTAAGGGCCGACAGTGATAGCAATAAGCGAAGCATGCAGGGTGAAATTAAAGAAGCGGAAGCAACAGACATATCATTGGGTACTGCAACGACTATCAAGCCGGATGACGAGGCCTTCTGGTGCGAGGTTGCACGCATGTATGATGTCACAGATCAGATCACTAATTTGGAAAATGGCTATTGGGGTGTTATGGCGCGCCCTGTTCTCAGTGAATACCAGCGCCAAAGTGCGTGGGTGAATAAAAACAATACAAATTTTGCACGCTTTAATCTGGGTGAAACATACAGGGGCCTTCGGGCGCAGGTGGCAAAGTTCCTGAAGGTTGGGACGGATGAAATTGCCCTTACGCGCGGTGCAACCGAAGCCTTGCAGGCGCTTATTGCTGGATATAATAATCTTTCTGCCGGCGATACGGTTCTGTATGCTGATCTTGATTATTCCGAAATGAAGAATGCTATGCGCTGGCTTGCGCACCGGCGCGGGGTGAATGCGGTAAAGGTTAATTTTCCAGAACCAACCAGGGATCGCCCATTAACAGAGCATGATATCATCCGGTTTTATAAGCGAGCGCTCGACAATAACCCGAAAACCAAACTGCTTTTACTGACCCATTTGAATAATTGGACCGGGCTAATTATTCCTGTACGCAAAATCGCCGAGATGGCGAAGGCACGCGGGGTAGGGGTGATATTGGATGCGGCCCATTCGGTTGGACAAGTGGATTTTGATATCAAATCGCTTGGCTGTGATTATGTTGGGGTGAACCTGCATAAATGGGTGGGTGCGCCTATTGGCTGCGGGGTAATATACATTAATAAACCGCGCGTTCGCGCTATAGACCCCTATATGGGTAAAAATATGAAGCCGGACGGCACTGGCAGCGATAACGTTCGTGACCGGATTGATACAGGCACTGCCAATTTTGCGGCTCATATGACGATCCCGTCCGCGATTGAATTTCATCAACAGATCGGAAGTGCCTTGAAAGAAGCGAGGCTTCGTTATCTGCGCACTCTCTGGGTATCGGAGGCGCGGAAAATGAAAGGGTTGACGGTGTTAACGCCGGATGATCCAGCTATGGTTGCGGGGCTTACCTCCTTCCGGTTAGACGGTGTAACGACAACAAAAGCGAATAATGCGCTAATGAAGCGATTGGCGGATGAGTTCGGGGTGTTAACGACACGTAGAACCGGGCCTGCTGCTGGTGATTGTATTCGTGTAACGCCGTCTTTTTATAATACGCCGGACGATATGCATAAGCTTACTAAAGCGCTTTGGGCTATCACGGGGTAACCGTTTAAATTAAGATTGGAGTTTTGGGTATGGATATTATTAAAATTGCAGCGGCAATCATTCAGGATAATGATGGCCGGCAACTATTAGTTAGAAAAGCGAACACCTCTGTTTTTATGCAGGCAGGTGGTAAAATTGATACGGGCGAAGCTGCGAGTGCGGCCCTTATCCGTGAGCTAAAGGAAGAATTGGGCGTTGATGTCGCCGTTGAGGCAATTAAATCGCTGGGCACTTATCAAGCGCCTGCTGCTAACGAGGTGGGGCATATAGTAGAAGCTGACTTGTTCGAAGTGACTTTGACAGATATACCGAAAGCACAGGCAGAGATTGCAGAATTAATCTGGCTTTCGGACGATGAGTTGGATCAGGTGCCTTTGGCGCCGCTTACAAAAGATATCATTTTTCCCTTAGTAGCGCAGTTGGGTAGGGTATGACCAGTTTAGGAGTGATACATGACGTATATTGAAACGATTGATGAGCTGGAAGCAATTTACGGTGATGCGGTGCCCGCTGCAAAAGCCAAGACGCAGTATCATATTACCCCGCTTTACAGAAAATGGATCGAGGCGTCGCGCTTTCTTGTGCTTGCGACCGTTGGGCCTGAAGGCACGGACGCCAGCCCACGCGGTGATGATGGGTGTGTAGTGAAGATCATTGACGAGAAAACCGTGATGTTGCCTGACTGGCGCGGGAATAACCTTACAGATTCGCTAAGAAACATTATCAGGGATGCGCGCGTTAGCTTGATGTTTATGGTACCGGGGTCGAATAATGTGGTGCGCCTGAACGGTAGGGCCAAATTGAGTATTGCCCCTGATATTACGGCCAGTTTTGAGCGAGATGGAAAGCACCCCAGGTCAGTTGCTGTGATTAAATTGGATGAGATCTATTTTCAGTGCGCCAAGGCCCTTATGCGCTCAAAATTATGGATATCAGACGATGAAAGCGCAGATTTACCCACAGCCGGGCAATTTGTGCAGGAAGTAAAAGCTGATTTTGATGCGGCCGCTTATGATAGTGGTTATGCCGAAAATGCGAAAAAGCGAATGTGGTAAATGTGGTAAGTTTAAGAGAATAAAAAGTCAGCTCCGTAGATGTATATCTATTATGTCCCCGGTTATTTCAGTGATTTCAGTGATTTCAGCGTTTTCAGCGTTTTCAGCGGCTTCAACGTTTTCAGGCCCAGCGTCAGGATGGCTATCTTCTTTGAGAGTTATCGCGGGGCAAAATCGTCATTTTAGAGCAAAACTTTGCCGCTCAATCAAAGCAATTTGATGACGTCAGTAAACTTCAGAAGCTTAGCCACAAGATATGCGTTAGATGAAATAACGCTCGCGCGCATTGCTGATCGTTATAATTAATGATAGGCATTATATGATTTTGGCATCAAGAGTACAGCCGGGAGAGTTTTCTTATGATCATAGATGCGTGGGCGCAGCACCCGACGGCACGGCATACATCAGACCCTATGTTTAAGTCGCTTCGTCGTTGGACAAAAGACGAGCAACCACATCCCGACAGGGAAATTCCCGTTGCCCTTACGGTTGCCGCGATGGATCAGGCGGGGATTGATAAAACGCTCATTAGTGCATGGTATGCCCCTGGAAATATTATGATCTCCAACGATGAGGTTGCGTCTTTTGTGGCCGAGGCGCCAGACCGTTTGATCGGTGTTGGCTCGGTTGATATTTCAAAGCCGATGGAGGCTGTTTACGAGGTTCGGCGCTGTGTGAAAGAGCTTGGGTTCAAGGCTATTAGGGTTTTGCCGTGGCTTTGGGCGGTGCCACCTACAGACCGGCGGTTTTATCCGGTATATGTGGCCTGTGCTGAACTGGGGGTGCCGTTTTGTACCCAAATAGGCCACACTGGCCCCTTAATGCCATCCGAGGTTGGGCGGCCTATTTATCTCGATCAGGTTGCTCTTGACTTTCCCGAGCTTAAAATCGTTGGTGGTCATATTGGATACCCGTGGACGGAAGAGGCAATTGCAGTTGCGACCAAGCATGAGAATGTGTTTATTGATACTTCGGCTTATACGGTGAAGCGCTATCCTGAAACACTGGTGAAATTTATGCAAGGGCACGGCCGCCGTAAAGTTCTGTTCGGCACCAACTATCCTATGATAACACCTGCAAAAGCTTTGGAAGGCCTCGATGGTTTAGAGCTTGATGAGGACGTGAAGGGTTTGTTTCTATCTGGCAATACAGCACGAGTATTTGATGTTTTATAAAGTAAGAGGTGTGATAATTTCAAAGCGCTGGAATTGATCAGCTCTTGTCTGGATAGGTTTATGTCGCTGCAAAATTGGGTTTTACTGCTTTTTTTATCCGCGCTTTGGGGGGTATCTTTCGTTTTTATCGAATTGGCGCTATCGGCGTTCGATCCATTTACGATTGTGTTTCTGCGTGCATCAATCGGCGGGCTTATTTTATTTGGGTTTATGAAGGTTCGCGGGGCGGTGTTTCCGCGTGGATTGAAAGTTTGGTTTGATTACGGCGTTATGGCGGCGTTGATCGTTGTTATTCCGTATTCCCTTATTACTTGGGCACAAACCCATGTAACGGCGAGCATGGCCTCAATTTTGAATGCCATGACGCCTATTTTTACCGTAATCGTTGCGCATTTTACAACAAAGGATGAGCGGCTGACAGGCTTGAAGGTTTTTGGCACTCTTGCGGGTTTTGTCGGGGTTGCACTTTTGGTGGCACCAAATCTGGAGGGCGGTATTCGTTTTGAAGGGGTTAGTCAGCTTGCTGTGATCGCAGCTACTATCGCGTATGCTTTTGCAAATGTATGGGGTAAGCGATTGAGCGTATACAAGGCGGAGGTTAACAGCACAGCCATACTGCTGATTTCAGGTGTGATATTGTTTGTGCCAAGTATTTTACCTGGGATTTTACCTGAAATTTTGACTGGCACTGACATGTCGTTTGATGCGGTTGGTATTGTTCCAATTCTGGCAATTCTCGGGATCGGTACATTAAGCACGGGGCTTGCGTATATTTTGTATTTCAAAATTCTTGCAGAAGAGGGGGCAACTAATATTGTCTTAGTGACATTTTTAATCCCCGTTAGCGCTGTTATGTTGGGTGTCGTTTATTTGGGTGAAAAATTATATGCGCATCATTTTTACGCGGTACTATGCATTTTCATTGGCCTTGTTGCCATCGATGGTCGTTTGGTGCGTCGCTTAAAGCCAGCTAAGTCATAATATTAGGTAGAAGGAGTTTTACCGTGAAGGGCAAGCAATTGAATGTAACCATATTCGGGGCAGGCTCGATCGGTTGTTATCTAGGCGGGCAGCTCGCGAGTGCGGGTATGAAAGTACGGCTTATTGGCCGTGAGCGTTTTAAAACGGCAATTGAAGAAAACGGCCTTACCCTTACCCATTATGCTCGGGATACGATCACAGTCAGGGAAAATCTTGTCTTTGATTTGGATGTGTCGAGCCCTGAAGATGTTGACAATATTGATACCGATATCGTTTTGATTACTGTCAAGTCGCAGGATAGTGAAACAGCAGGTAAGGCGCTTGCTGGTATTCTCAAAAAGGATACGATCGTTATCAGTTTTCAAAACGGTGTTGGAAACGCTGAAACACTGAAGAGTGCCATGCCCGGCCATACCGTGCTTGGCGGGATGGTGCCCTTTAATGTCACTGGCAAAGGGCCCGGGCAGTTTCACTGCGGCACTGAGGGAAATTTGGCTATTGAAGCCATAGATGATGAAAATCTGGTTGCTTTACAGGCCGCTTTTGCACGGGCGGGGCAGGACTGTGACCTGAGCGAAGATATTAAGGCTGTCCAGTGGGGCAAATTGTTGGTTAATCTGAATAATGCTCTTAACGCTCTTGCGGGTGTACCTTTGAAAACCTGTTTGGCAGAGAAAGAGTACCGAACCGCGCTTGCAAATATGATTGAGGAAGCCCTTGAGATTTTAAAAACTGCAGGGATAAAGCCCGCCAATTTTGGAAAAAACTCAATTGATAAAACACTTAAGGTCTTGCGTTTACCAAATTGGCTATATCGATTGATCATGAATAGTATTGTGAAAATTGATGCGAGTGCCAGATCGTCCATGCTGGATGACCTTGAGGCTGGCCGTATGCCTGAAATTGATTATTTGCAAGGCGAGGTGGTTAGGCTTGCAAATGATATTGGAATGAGCGCTCCCATTAATGAGAAAGTGATCAAGCTGGTTCATGCAGCCTTTGCTGAAGAGCGCTCTCCAAAGATGAGTGGTCGTGAAATTCTGCGTGCGATAACACAGTAAGATGGGATAGATAGCGATATATCCCTGTCTGGAAAGCGGGTTGGTTTCTTAACTTCACGGATAATATTTTTTTAAAAGCCAGTGTTTTAAAAGCCAGTGTAGAGGAAAGCTCGTCTGCCTAGCCAAAATCGCACCGTTGGATGCACATTCTTTGATAAATTTTATGTTTTACCGGCTTTGAAAACATGCAGAATACTCATTAATTAGATGTTTAGCTAATTATCTATTGACATTAATTAGATGATTAACTAAATATCTAATCATGAACAAAGTATTTAAAGCATTATCAGACCCAACTCGGCGCCGTGTCCTTGAATTATTGAAGCGCGGCCCGATGACTGCTGGTGAACTATCGGCAGAATTTGCAGTCTCAAAGCCAACAATGTCAGCGCATTTTTCTGTCCTTAAGGAAGCGGACCTTGTGGAGGCAACGAAGGTTGGCAAGGTTGTTACCTATCAACTGAAAATGTCGGTTCTGGAGGAAGCTCTGATGGGGTTTGCCAAAATATTTGGTATTCAGTTGATGGGTGACCTTGGAATTGAGCACATGGGCGATGAACACAGGCATGATGAACACGGGCATGACCCAGAGACACTGAATACAAGAAAAGAACCAGGTGCAAAGACGCCGGGTCACAACAGCGACCTTAAACAGGAGGGATAAAAATGACGAAGCCCCTTACAATGACAAAAGTAATGATCTTTTTCTCGGTACTGGCGTTTATACTTTCCGGTGCTTTCTGGTTAGACGGCGGTGAAAGTGCCATTGAGCCAGCGATGAAAATACTGGCCTTACCTGCAATCTATGCTGTTAGTCGGTTTGTGGTTATACCATTGATTATCCGTATAGAGAAAACCAGTAAGCCGGAACATGCAAAGGCCGGGATCATGATCCTTGATGTTGCGATTCTTATTACCATGCTATACGCAATTGCGGATATGACGTCTATTTACATGGCGAAAGAAGGATGGATTGCAGCAAGCCTGAGTGATGAAACCCATGAACGCTTCAACGGTATTTATATGGGTATTATCTTCATCGTTATGGGTAATTATATGCCCAAGATAATCGCCCCCCTAACCGAAAATGGATGTAATCCAGCGAGGCATCAGGCATTTCAGCGCCAGGTTGGCTGGTTATTTGTGCTGACGGGTATTTTATATGTAGCTGTCTGGTTGGCTTTGACGCCAGAGCTTGCAAATATTATCGCAACATCAGCCCTTGGCCTTTGTTTCCTTTTGGTGATGCCGCGCGCGGTCTATTACATGGTGAAATCCGCGCGTCGTAAAAATACAGTTGATACATAAACCTATTGGTTACCGCACGGATCGGTAACCAACATCAAACAAAAATAAATACGAACAGCCTGCACATATCGTGTGCGGAAAAGGAGAAAGCTATGTCTTGTTCAAAAGCAAAATCAATGACAGTTAGAAACAGTCTTTTGTCAGCGGCAGCTATTTTAATGGCAGCGTGGTATTCAGCAGAATCCGAAGGGGCAGCAGCACCGTTCGTGGATAGGGATACTGTCAAAGTCTCGTCAATTCCAGAAACTGTTGCATTAGAGGTTACCCCAAGCCCTGCTATTTGGAAGGCGTCAGACGCGGATACGAATGTCTATCTCTTTGGCACGGTCCATTTGCTGAAGGGCGAAACCAAGTGGGAAACAGGTGCCTTTCAAGATATTTTTGATGAGGCGGCAGCAATCTATATGGAGGCTGATACCAGCCCTGAGGCGCAGGCAAAGCTTGGGCCGATTGTACAGAAACATGCCTTTTTTCAAAATGGTGAAACGCTGTCCGGCGTTCTTGGTGATCAAAAGGATATTGTAGAAGCGGGGGCAAAAACCCTTGGTTTGCCTTATCAGCAGTTAGAAACGCTTAAACCATGGTTCGTCGCTATTCAGTTTGCCGGGAAGCAAATGATAGATGCCGGGTATCAGCCGGGTGCAGGTGTTGAAACTGTTATCACCGCTAAGGCAAAAGCCGCTAAAAAACCGATGCGTTTTTTTGAAAGCGCTGACGAGCAGCTTACTATTCTTTCATCATTTCCAATGGACGGACAGGTTCGTTTTCTTAGTCGTGCAGCGAAGGAAATTAACATGCATGGTATGCAGCAGCTTGATGAGCTGGTTACGGCTTGGCAGGCTGGTGATGTGGATGGTATCCAGAATGTTGTTCTAAAGGATATGGCGTTAAGCACACCTGCGGTATATGAAAAAATTATCGTTGAACGAAATACCAACTGGACGGATCAGCTTAAGAAATTAATGGATAATGAGGCAGGTACTTTCCTTGTTGCGGTGGGTGCCCTCCACCTTGCAGGCAAGGATAGCGTTATCAATATGTTAAAGGCAGAAGATGTCAAGGTCGTGCGGCAGTGATTGGTTGTTGGCAGAGATTATGATTGATATTCAAAAGGGAATAGGGGGCGAAGGCCCCCTTTTAGTCAGGATATAATAAAATAATAGTTGGTTGATACTCATCATAGCACCAACAACTATAGTTATTATGGTAACAACAAAGGCAGCGACCCGGTTTTGGAAATATTGTTTGTTTCAGCGATACAATGGAATAGTAACCAGATGAATATCGCTATAATGGAAATATGGTTGATCATTTAAGGGTGGGTGTTAACCATGTTTTGCCATAATTCCCTATGTTACAGGGTGTTACGGGCCTAATTGGCGGGTGTTTGCCACACTTGGCTGGGATATGACACGATTAACCGCACTTCGGCACAATTTAACAAATTTCGGCATAGTTTTCTTATCACAACCATAATTCAGGCAAGGCCTTGTCATCATTGCCTTTCATAACGTTTCGCACACCATTTTGAAAGCGAGGCGCACCATGACACTTCCATCGCAGTCTACTATTAAACGATCCAAATCTTTTTCCGAACCATCATTAAATGCACGCTGGGCAAAACATTCCAAAAGGTCTGCAAAAACAGCACCTGATACGCAAATATCTGATGCGCGACTGCCCGTTAGAAGAAAACCAGAGGTCGGTCAAAAGTCATATGTGAGGTGTAAACCGCAAATAGCGCGGAAGCAACGCGGTAGTGATCTCGATACGGCAACTATGCTTCAGAAAATCGGAACCATTATTCAGATCGCTGTTTTGCTCTTTTCGCTTGTTTTTGCCTTTAGCACTGTGTCGGCACAGCCGCAGGAACGCCTGAACGCCAAGTCAAATAAGCCTCTCGGCGGCATGAAAATAGTGCCAGTCAGGTCTGCAAATGACCCTTTGCAAGGTGCCCGGTCTGCTGAGGGGCATGAAATAGGGCAACAAGAGGCCTTAGCCCCAATACTGCAAGCCCCGATACCGCAAGCACCTATCATACAAGATGCACTTTTGTTATCGAGCGAAATTTCGGTTGAGATCACCGGTATGATTGTCCACACAACCGTTAAGCAAACCTTCAAAAACCAAACAAATGACTGGATTGAAGGAATGTACAGATTTCCCCTGCCGGATCAGGCCGCGGTTGATAGCATGACAATGCTGGTTGGTAATCGGCGTATTATTGGCAGGATAAAAGAAAAAGAAGAAGCAAAAAAAACATACAGAGAGGCGGTGAAAGCCGGGAAAAAAGCTGCGCTTTTGCAAGAACATCGGCCAAATATGTTTTCAACCCGTGTTGGTAACGTGGCACCGGGAGCGGTGATATCGGTTGAGCTTACTTTTCTTTCATACGCTTCGCAGAACGGAATGGTGTTTGACTGGGCGATGCCACAGGCGATTACACCGCGCTTTAATTTTGATCAGCCGCTTATTGATGGGGATGGGGCTTCTGTTACGCCGAGTGGTAGGGCCTTATATACCAGCAATGTTTCCGGGGCGGGCAGAACAGTCGGTGAAGCAAACCCAACATCCTTTAGTGTTCACCTACAGGCAGGCACGCCCGTTAGAAACCTGCTGAGCAAAAGCCATGACCTTGCGGTCACAAGCTTTGGCCCTGGTGACTATACTATTACCCTAAAGGACGGGATGATGCCTGCTGACCGTGACTTTAAACTCTCGTGGGAGCTGACGCCGGATAGCAGCGTTAAGCCGATTTTATTCAGGGAAAAGGGCCCTCTAATTGCGGGAGGAGAAGGTGAATTACACGAAAATGCCGACTATGTGTTGGGCTTTGTGCTGCCACCGCAGCAATCTGAAAGTCTGTATGTGGCGCCGCGTGATGTTGTTTTTATCATTGATACATCTGGGTCGATGGGGGGTGTTTCTATCCGGCAGGCGAAAACAGCGCTTTTGCATGCACTTGACCTGCTTCGGCCTGAAGACAAGTTTGATATCATTGAATTTAACAGTCATCACACCCGTCTGTTTGGGAAAAGCGAACAGGTAAGTTCTGATGCACTGGCTCGCGCCCGCCATTTTGTAAGCCGATTGGATGCCAGCGGTGGCACAAATATGATGCCTGCGCTCGATAGCGCTCTCACTGATGCTTATGATCCTGAAGCAGAACGGCAAATAGTGTTTCTAACGGACGGCGCTGTTGGACATGAAAGCCAGATGTTCAAGCTTGTAGAAGAAAAGCTTGGGCAGGCACGATTGTTTACTGTCGGGATTGGCAGTGCTCCAAATGGCTGGTTTATGCGTAAGGCCGCAGAATTTGGCCGAGGCCTTCATATCCAAATCAGCGATGTTGCAAAAGCTGGAGAAGAGCTTGCAAGCCTCTACAGTGCAATGGCGGTTCCAAGTCTATCGAATCTTGATTTAAAATCCGAAGTTTCCGCAGATATTTCCAATAGCCAGAGTGACAGTGACGGGACCAGTGACAACGATGGGAAGAACCACTTTATTGAGAGCTATCCTGCCAGATTGCCTGACCTTTACGGAACAAGGCTTGCAGTTTTCATTGCACGGGTTACCGAAGGCGGTAGGCTTGCCCCGCTAACGCTATCCGGTAAGCAACCAACGGGTGAGGTGTGGCAGGCAAGCCTGAACTTTAAAGATATTCCTGAAGGTAAGGGAATTGCCAAAATGTGGGCACGCAAGAAGGTTGAAAGCCTGATGGATGCACGCGTGCGCGGTATGAACCCGGATGCAGTGCGTCAGGAAATACTGGATGTAGCATTAAGCCATGAAATACTAAGCCCCTTTACAAGCTTTGTTGCCGTGGAAGAGGAGGTTTCAAGGCCGGACGCCGACACGCTTAAGCATACGAGGGTTAAGGGCAATCTGCCGCATGGTACAGAAACCAAAAAGTTTTTTGGGCCACGCACTGCAACACCATTATCTTTCAAATTTATGAGTGGGTTATTGGCACTGTTTATCGCGCTTATTGGATTGTTGGCACTGCGATATCCACTATCACACGCCCGCTCGTTCACCGCGAGAAAACTACCATGATCAAACGCTTTTGGATGTTGAAGGCAGGGTTTTCGAATGTGGGGATGACCGGTTTACACTCCCTTTTAAACCGGATTTCCTCAGATTGGGGGCTTGGGCGGCTGTTTCATTGCCTGATGAAATTTCGCGCTCAAGGTAAAAAAGGGGAGGGCGCTACTGGCGCCCTCTCTAGCGTCTTCTCTGGCGTCTTTTTTAGCGCTTCTCCTAGTGTCCGCTCTGCTGCTGCTCGCCCTTCTCATTTGCTTCAGGGCCATATTGTAACAGACCATAAGGTATTTTTAGTTAAGGGCATGCCGCGCCGCCGCACTCCTATGACAGTTAAAGTTGTCGTGTGCTTGTTGCTCGCTTTTACGGGATATCAGTGGTTTGGTGCCGGATTAATCGCTTTTAAGGCATGGCTTGCCCCCATATTGATCGAACATGCATGGGAGCAGGATATGAGCGCGAATGCCACTATAAGCGCCAGTATAAATGCCGGTGTAAATACCGGTGTAAATACCGGTGTAAATACCGGTGTAAATACCAGTGTGCTTTCCAGTTTGGATGCGGGCTTTGCCCTTGCCCTCACTAAACCCTGGCCCTGGGCGGATACCTACCCGCAGGCAAAGCTTACATGGTTACGATCGGATGGTTTGAATAGGCACCCGCAAGGGCATCGTTATATTTTAAAAGGAACGGATATGGCAGCTCTTGCCTTTGGGCCTGTGCATCTTGAAACCGACGGGGCGGATGTTCTTTTTGGCCATAGGGAAACCCATTTCAACATGTTAAAGGATGTCCGGAAAGGTGATCATTTAACGCTAGAGGGGCGATCTGGCCATGTTCAAACCTATGAGGTTAAAGATATATGGGTTGCCCATATGGATGAAATGTACGCACCAGCGGTGGGCGATGCCCGCAAGGGATTGATGTTGGTCACCTGTTATCCTTTTGAGGCGATTACAGTATCTGGTGTGATGCCCGAAGAGCGTTATGTGGTTTGGGCAGAACCAGTGTTATCTTGAATTTGCTTCTGAGGTTTCTGATGATTATTGCCTCAAAACAGGAATTGTATATCAGGTGATTTTACGGCGCATCATAAAGTCACTTTGTGGTTCATCGCCCATCAGAAAATTGTGCGTGCCAAAAATTTCGAACCCTTGTTGTTTATAAAATTCAATCGCGTGCGTGTTTTTTTCCCATACACCGAGCCATAACCACCGAACATTGGCCGCACTGGCCAGTGTTATCGCATGTTGCATCAGCGCCTTGCCAACCCCTTTGCCGTGATAGGCTTTGGCGGCGTAGATGCGCTCTATCTCCACCGCGTCCGCGAGGCCTTGCTCGGTCTGTGCCTCTCCGGTGTTAACCTTCAGGTATCCGGCGATAGCGCCTTCGGTTCGCGCAAAATAAAACTGTGAATTCGTATTATTTAATTCGCTATCCAGCCTTTGAACGGAAAATGACTTTGCCAGATAGGCATTAATATTTTCAGGGGTATTGACTGCTGCATATGTATCAAGGAAAGTTTGGATGGAAAGGCTGCGCAGAATATCCTTTTCGCTATTTTTAATGGCAGTGATGTGAATTTTTTTCGTCATACATATCCTCTCAACCTTCCGCTATTTGAAGGCGCATGAATAATCAACGGGTACTGAATTTTTATGAGAGAGCCAAGGTTTTTATGAGAGGGCTAAGTATATTTTGCGTCAAGGAGCAAGTATGGTTTTGCTGTCTCGTGGTAATGAAAGGCCGTTTTACATTGCAGTTTTCGGGATGCAGAGCTAGCATGAAGTGCATCTATGCTGGGTGTAGTGGGAAGGCTATTAAAAACTTTTAAAGATAGGTGATACCGTGAATGAAACGCTCATAACACCGCCTTTAACGCCTCTTTTGGTTCCGCCGATGCCGCCGCGTCCGTATATTGACCCTGAAACCAACGTCATTAAGCGCTACATTCGGTTTTTCCGGAAGCTTGCCCATAATCCACTGGAAATTTATTCGAAGGCTTTTTTCGATGAGGATATTGTCAGCGGAGAAATTTTCGGTGCTAATTTCTCAACTATTTCAAACCCTGACGGGGTTAGGCATTTCCTTGTAAGCCATGCGAAAAATTATGGCTTTAACCGCCTGCGTGAAGAAATATTGGTGCCTTTACTGCGTGAGGGATTATTAGTCGCAGAAGGTGACCTGTGGAAGCACACGCGTAGTGCACTCAGTACTGTATTTACCCCACGCTATGTTGGTGGCTTGGCGACAACAATGGCGGTTGTCGCACGTGAGCACGCGGATACTGTCAGGCGTGATAATCTAAATGCAGCCCCTTTGAAAATTTCGGATGCGATGGTTGATATCACCCTTGATGTGCTGATGCGCTGTATGTTTCCAACCAGTATGCTACCGAAACACACAGGGGATGATAATAGAGGGCAATTTGATGCCAAGCGGTTCACTCAAAATATTGATGCCTTGGTCACAAGCTATGGCAGCCCGCATTTTCTCGATTTCCTGAATGCACCTAAATGGATACCGCGAACCGGCCATGCGCGGCGTGACCGCATTGTTTGCGATGTTCAGGATCAGTTACAAAGGGTGGTCGCGGCACGGCGCAGCGAAATAGAAGGTGATAACGCGGACGCACCAGCGCAAAATCCAGTGGATAATTCAGGGAAAAAATTCGATCAAAATTTGGGTCAATCCTCAGGCCAATCCTCGGGCCAAAACTCAGGCGATAACCCGGCAGATAATAATGACCTCCTTAGTCTTCTTTTAACTGCGGGGCGCAACGAGGGCACCATGCTGAGCGATGATCAGGTGATCGATAATATGATTACATTTTTGGCGGCAGGGCATGAAACCAGCGCCCGTTCGCTTGCCTGGGCATTTTATCTCGTGTCACAGTCATCAGATTGGTCAGGGCGGATTAACGAAGAATTGGACAGCGTTGATCTGGATACGATGCCACCAAATGAATGGCAAAATGCCTTACCGATTTTAACGGCTGTGCTGAAAGAAAGCATGCGGCTTTATCCGGCGGCTGGTGTGGTGTCGCGTGAAGCGAAATTGGATGATGTTATCTGCGGCGAAAGCATCCCCAAGGGTACGCTTGTGAGTGTCTCGCCCTGGGTTTTGCACCGCCACACTAAACTCTGGGAAAACCCTGACGCTTTTGATCCGAGCCGCTTTATGGGCGAGCGCGTTAAATCCATCCCGCGCTTTGCCTACTTGCCGTTTGGCGCAGGGCCGCGCGTGTGTATCGGTGCGAGCTTCGCGTTGCAGGAGATGATTATTATTCTGGCAATTTACCTTAAAGAATTCACCTTTACACATATGGGTAAAGAGCATCCCATGCCAATCATGAACCTGACCGTCCGCCCGTCAACCGATTTACCGATGCAAGTGGATTTGCGAGAGTAAGTACCAAGGCTATTCTTACCTTTTATGTGTTATTCTTTTAATGTGCTATTCTGGTCTTGACCCAGAGCCCATTTTTACAACAGACTTGCATGAATTCCAGTTTTTACGGGAATGAGGTGGGATAACTCAACAGGTGAGCGATAAATCCAGCCGTCTGAAACCCGGTATTGAGTGCGGGAGTGGCGGGCCGTTTCATTGTCCTGCAAATAACTCCCGTGCCTTATCAACAACAGGGGTCTTACCACCACCGTGATTTGAAAGAACGACAATAATCAAACCCGTGTTTGGGTATATATCCAGATTAGCATCAATGCCGATAAAGCCGCCACTGTGGCCCACTCGCAGGGTTTTATCGCTTCCGTGCACCCTAAAGGCGAAACCATATGCCTCGTTATGAAATTCTGATTTTGGGGTGATCATAAGTTTGGTATTCTTTGCTGTTAGAAATTTATTATTGATGAAACTGAGTGCGAACTTGTGAAGATCATGCACTGTTGAATAGCAACCACCAGCGGGGCCGCCTTTTACTGGATGCCAGAGGATATTGGTTTCCCAGCCAGTTTTCTTATCGCTGTTTGCATTATATCCAATTGCCAGATTTTTTATGGGCTGGTCCATCTCAAAACATCCAGTGTTTTTCATGCCTGCAACTTTATAAAGCGTGTTATCCAAATGATCGAAATAGCTTTCGCCCACAACGCTCTCAATCACTGCACCTAATAGAAATATGCCAGTATTACTATAGCGATAGGATGTGCCGGGTGTGAATTTGGCCTTGTCAACAACCACGAAGGGTTTGAAATCACGAAGGTGACGATAGTGGTTTTTGGCGCCGTTGAAAAACTCTTCGGTGAAATAACTACCAAGGCCAGAGGCGTGAGTCATCAAATGCTGAATTTCGATTTGGCTACTGGTATCATGGGACAACCATGTTGCATCCAGGTATTTGGATAGCTTGTCGTCGAGTGATATGTCTCCGGCCTCAACAAGGCGCATGATCGCGGTTGTGGTGAACATTTTATTAATGGACCCAAGGTTGAATTTGGTATCAATTTTATTGGGGACATTAAAGCGTTTGCTGGCAAACCCGCCTGCATATTCGAAAAGTATTTTATCATCTCTCGCCACTAATACTGTGCCTGAAAAGCCAGTGTAATTGTCGGGCGCAGCTTTGTTGGTTTTGATAAAGTCAAGGAGTTGTCTGGCTGCGGGGACGAGCTTTGTGCTGTTATCAATTGGTTCTGCATGTAATCGCGGCATCAATAAGGTCAGCCCGTCTGTAGGTACTATAAATATTAGGAATAAGTAAACTATGAAAATGTGATTGATTTTACCCATTATTGCGCCTCGTTATCTATATTAAGATATGATATAACATAATTAAATAATAATGACTATGGTATTTGAAATAAAGATTTAGGCAAAATAATTCATTAGTTATGTGATAACAAAAACATCGGTTATAAAGTAAAAGTATCGTTTTATAAATAATTAAAATATAAATGAAGTATTTGTTACTGGTAATAAGTAATTCAATTATAGTATTGAATAGGTATAATTTAATTTTTGCAATCATTTTACATAAATATAGGATTTTGATATGAAAAAAAGAACTCTATTTGGAGGGCTTGTACTCGGTAGTGTTGTCGCTCTTGGTGTTGGTCCTGTTTTAGCACATGAAATTATCCACTCGGATCATCATGGGAAACATTCAGCAACAGACGGACATACCGTCATTAAGCATGACGGTCATATGGATCATATACATAATGGTCATTTGCACCATGTGCATGATAGTCATGTTGATGAGCACAGTATCGCTGTTTCGGATACTAATCCCGCAGGGGAACATGAAGGCAGCCATTCAACCGATCACGCACATAGCGATGACGACGGCCATGAAAAAGTCCAGCATGGTGATCATTTTGACCATTTGCATGACAAGCATTTACATCATGGCCATGAAGATCATGTTGATGAGCATGGTACAGTCATGATCTTTAAATAAAATCAAGTATCATAATGTTGATGAAAAGCCAGTGCTCCATTGTGATCACTGGCTTTTTTTTCGGCTGATCCCGGATGGATTATTGTGACCCTCAAAAGATTTAGCGCCTTTTGCATTTGCTTTCAGCCGTTGGTCTATGGTTAGCTCATAGAATGTAAAGAACGGTGGGTTCTATATCCCCTAACTCATGAGGTATGTATGAAATTTTTCTCACTTGCGGCGGTGTGTGCGCTTATGGCCTCAGTTAATCTGGCTTTTCCTTTTGGTGCGGTAGTCGCAGATGCTGATGGCGCGTTTGACGGTGCGGCACTTGATCAGATGTTGGGCCGTGCGGTTAAATCCGGTGAGGTTGTTGGGGTTTCTGCGCTTGTTTTTGATGGCGGCGAAATTGTGTATGAGGGTGCGTATGGTATGCGCGACCGCGAGCGCGGTAAACCTGTTGAGCTGGATAGTGTTTTTCGTATTTACTCGATGACGAAGCCAATAACATCCGCGATTATCATGGACCTTGAGGAAGATGGCCTCTTGAATATCAAGGACCCGGCGGCAAAATACATTCCCGAACTTGCTGATATGCAGGTGATGAGCGTGGGGGAAGATGGCAACCCCACCTTTGCACCGCAGATAAACCCCATGACGATAGAGGATCTTTTGTTGCACCGCGCGGGGCTAGGCTATGGTATTTTTGGGCCAGTCCATCCGGTTGGTAAGGCATACGGCGAGGCCGGGTTGTTTGACCCTGCGGAGGACCTCAGCGTAAAAATGACCAAGCTATCCAAATTGCCGCTGATCGCGCAGCCGGGAACAAGCTGGTATTATAGCTATTCTATTGATGTGCTGGGCCGCATTGCAGAGGTGGTAACAGGCAAAAGCCTTTATGATGTGATGAATGCACGGATTTTTACCCCGCTTGGGATGCATGAGACCAGCTTTAGTGTGAGCGCTGATCAGCGCCCGCGCTTTGCCAGTAATTATTTCCGCAAGGACGACGGCAGTTATGTGTTGCAGGAAGACGGGCAGGATGACGAGGCGGCCTTTCGTTTCATGCCGTCGGCAAAGTTCCAGTCGGGTGGCGGGGGGCTTGTCTCCACGCTGCATGATTACGCGAAGTTTGCTGAAATGATGCTGAACAAAGGGGAGTATAAAGGGCACCGAGTGCTGAACGTGGCAACAGTTGAGCGAATGATGGCAAATCACCTGACACCCGACACCTTATATATGTTGCCGTGGATTGGCGGCAAAACCAATAATGGTTTTGGCTACGGCGGTAGTATTGTAGTTGATGACACACCCGAGCAAATTGCTGATAACGGCCAGATTACAGGTCACTGGGGCTGGAACGGTGCGGCGCGCACCACCTTTTGGGTCGATCCGGCAAACGGTGCCTTTGCTATTATGATGCTTCAGTTTTTTGGCGGTGATGACCCTGATATTCATAAACGATTTCGTAAGCTCGTGACTGTTGAGGTGGGTAAGGAGAATTAATATTAGGGATATTCCTGCAATTATTGAACAATATATAGATGCATACAATAGTATGAATGTGGCTGGTATATTGGCGTGTTTATCGGATACGGTTGAGTTTCAAAATATTTCAAATGGCGAAGTTAATGCGAGTGCAAGCTCGAAAGCCGAGTTTAAGGAATTAGCAGAAATAGGTGCCAAGGCGTTTAAGAGCCGCCGACAAACTGTGATTGAGCATCTTTCAGCGGGGCCTTTAACGCTTATTCGAATTAGCTATGAAGCTGTTGTGGCTGCGGACTTGCCAAACGGTTGGAAGGCTGGCGATATGCTTAGTTTCACAGGTTCGTCAGCTTTTGAAACAGCGGACGGTTACATCACACGAATTATCGATGAGAGTTAGAGACGCAATGGTGGCTGTTATCAGTCCCCATGTGTGCGGGCATGACATGAGATATTTCAATGGTTATATCTGCTTAAATTGTTATTCCGGCTCAGTCTCGTCATTCTCTTAACTTTGGGCTTGATCCGGAACCCAGAAACACCGGCTTTTCATGGTAAACTGAGCTAATAGGGCGATTGGATATCCATAAAATTCCTATGGCCTTGATAGCCTTTCGCAGATCCGCATAGACTTCGGCATTTGATGTATGATCAAATACCGAAATCATAAGGTTTTAGCTGTTCCATTACTGTGCCTTAAAGGCGCGGTGGCGGATTGTTTCAAGGCTGTCTGTGATCAGCATTTGCCCGTTGCGGTAGACAGTGCGCAAGTGGTTTTGTCCTTCGTTTCGGCTGGCTACTGCACTTTCTTTGCTGTCTGCACGCACGGTTTTATACTCGTCGTTTTCCTTGATTAATTTCAAGATGCCGCGCTTTGATGCCTTGCCGCGGTCGGTAACCGGGTCCTTAAAGACGTCACGCATTTCGCCGGCTACTTCTACGGCCGAGCATTTCATGGCAAATTTCTGAGTATCGCGGTTACATTGCTGCAATAGGCCAGCCCCCATACCGAATACGATATTCTCTGCCGATAGGCCTTCTTCTTTTATGCGTTCCAGAATAATGCCGATTGTATCTGGGGTGATCCCGTCGCCCTGTAATACACGGATATGATCCGGTAACAGCTTGTAACCTTTACTATTGGTGCTGGAGCCAAATTTTGCCATCAGCTTTTTGATGATTTCTATGGGTGTTTCCACAGGGTCACCGCTATCGGGCCGAATAGTCAGTCGGGTGCCATTTTTTGCATTTTCCAGGATTTTTGCTTTCAGGTTTTTCCCGAAAATTGTTTCCACAGCGTTATGAATATCGTAGCTGTCGGCAACAATGGAAATGATATCACTGCCGGCAAACTGCTCCAGCATATTTTGGTAAGCGGCTTCTTCGCCGGATTTGGTCCAGCTTGTCATGGTGCTGTGCTCGGATGCGGGGACAGAAAAGCCTGCCATCGGCTCCCGGTAATATTGCTTGGCAGCGACAAGGGCACTCATGGTGTCGGTGCCTCTGAAGTTAATCAAGTGTGCGAGGCCGCCGAGCGCTGCGCTTTCCTCGGATGATACACCGCGCGCACCGAAATCATGCAACATAAACTGGGCGGTTGCCTCCGCTTCCGCATCTGAGGTTTCATCTAGATACTTCAGGATCGTTTTCTTGGCATAAAAACTGTTGGTTGCCACTGTCGTTGGGTACCAGATGGCCCGCAAAAGTGTGGTTTCAATAAAGTTAGTAAGCCAATAGCAGGCAGGGTCAGTATTTTTGACTTGTAGCATCACATTGCCCGTGGGGATCAGCTCGCCCTCTGGCGCAGCTTCGATTTCCAGTGGCAGGAAGCCGTTGTGCTCCCGAATGATATGTTCCCACCCTTCGCGGTTACAAGGGATGCCGTGCTGATTACAGAACCATGCAGATTCGTCCACATCCGCAAGGGTGACCGGGTTTTTTAAAACCTTGAAAAGCCATGCCTGTAGCCCAAAGAAAATGGTGGCAGGGTGCTTCCCGCCCCGGCTTTCCACATAAGAGCTAACCATTGTGGTGTTTGGTGGATATTGCAAATAGTGACTGTGTTTATAACTATCTGTATCCAGAATAATATTTGCCACCCACGTTCTCCTAGGCCTTCAGTGTCGCTATTCATATAAGGTGAAAAGCAAGGGGCGTCTATTGCTGTTTTACTATGCACGGTTATTGGCTTGGTGATGTGAAAATATGAAAGGGCCGCTGAATGGAGAGCGCTTAAGGATTACCGCTTTCATAGGAATGACGAACCGACCTCAATCGTCATTCCAGATTTGATCTGAAATCCAGAAACACAAGCGTTTTCGAAAATTAAACTACTGGCCCTTATATTCAGTATAGGTCGTACAATAAAGTATGTGCTTATGGCACTGATTCTGTTTTTATTTTGTTCTCGTATGTTTTTTACAGTAATAGCAATACATTTTGTATTGTTCACGAACGGAAATCGTACATTTTGTGTTTGTCCAGTGGGTTTTCCACAGGCTTATCCACCACTAGAAAAGATAACGAGTTTAATTGAGACAAACGCTTGCCGGAGCCTAGTAAATATGCTTTTGTATATAGGTGCTTGACGTAATAAGCGTTGCAAACCCCTTCCAAAAGGGTTTGCAAGCACGGTATATATCTTTTGCGGGATATACGGGGCAGGATCCAACCTGTCCCTTTTTAATAGCCCTTGTTATTATCGATTTAATAACAAAAGTTATTACTGTACGAATTTTTCGCACAATAGTGCGTATTGGTCAATTTCAAAATGGGAAATATCCTATTTAATTCGCTTTCTTTCAAATAATTCCTGCGCTTTCTTAATCAGTGCGTCGATGCCGCGGCCTAGGTTCGATAGTACGGCAATAATCAGCCCTGTGTTTGGGTAAATATCCAAGCGTGATTTATAACTGATTTTCAAACAACACACTTTCAATCTTTTATTGTTTGAACCTATAGTGTTGGCAACATTGATGAGGGAGCGGAAGATGATTAAAAAACTGGGGTTGGGTGTGGCAGTGATTGCCTTATCGTTCCGCGTGTTAATGGGCGGTGCGATTGCTGACGACGGGGCTGGCAATGAGGCTGGCAATGGGGCTGACGGTAAGGCAAGTTTTCATGCGCTCCTAAGCGAGCACTGGGCGCGTGCCAATGCTGAACAGATATTTTTCCGTACCGATCCTGATGCCTTCCGGCCTAACGGGAAGCTGCCTGAGTTTACACGTGACGCCCGCGCGCGGCGGCAGGCGTATAACGAGGATGTGCTGGAGCGCTTAAAGGGTATTGATGAGGCGGCGCTATCGGGGCAAGACCGGATCAGTTATAAGCTTTTTAAATATGAGCGCGAAACCGAGGCCGAGAGCTACCGCCAGCCTGATCATCTGTTCCCGATCACCAAGCTGTTTGGGTATCATACCTATTTTGCGAACGCGCCCTATAATATGTCGTTTAGCACACAGGCTGATTATGATCGGTATCTTGTAAGCCTTGCGGACTTCGCGCGTTATAACCGTGAAAATATTGACCTTCTTAAAGAAGCGACCGTGCGTGGCTTCACCCATTATTGCGCTTCGATGCGAGGCTATGAAGCAACGATTAGCATGCATGTGGTTGATGACGCCGCTGAAAGCAATCTTTACCACCCGTTTACTGTTTTCCCGGCAACTTTTACAGACGCAGAAAAAGCGGACTTGGCGGCCAAGGGGAAGGCGCTTGTAGCGGATAGTATTATCCCTGCTTACCGTGAATTGTATGAGTTTTTTACTGAGGAATATATGCCCACATGCCGCACTGGTGTTGGTATTACAAGTGTTCAAGGCGGTGATAAATATTATCAGTATTTGATCAATTATTTCACAACAACCGATATGAGCCCCCGCGAAATTCACGAACTGGGCCTTGCAGAAGCCAAACGCATTCGCGGTGAGATGGAGGCGATTATACGCCAAGTTGGCTTTGATGGTACGTTTAAGGAGTTTCTGAACTTCCTGCGCACTGACCCGCGCTTTTTCGCGAAAAACGGGCAGGAATTGCTTGAGAAAACAGCCTTTATCGCCAAAAAGATGGACGGTCAGATGCCGCGCTTTTTCGGGCGCCTTGCGCGCAATACCTATGAAATCAGGGGCGTGACGGGCCGCGGTGCTTATTATGTATCTGGAAGCGGTGATGGCCGTACACCGGGCACCTATTTTATCAGTGTTGGGGATTTGAAATCACAGCCGCTTTATAATCTGGAGGCGCTTTCGTTGCATGAAGGTGTGCCGGGGCACCATCACCAGACAGCAATCGCGTTAGAGCTGGATGTGCCGGAATTTCGCAAAACCCTGTATCATTCGGCGTTCGGCGAAGGCTGGGGGCTTTATAGCGAGGCGCTTGGGAAAGAGGCAGGGTTCTACACTGACCCCTACAGCGATTTCGGCCGCCTGACGTATGAGATGTGGCGCGCTAACCGCCTTGTGGTGGATACAGGCATGCACGCACTTGGTTGGTCACGCGAGCAGGCAATTGCGTATATGTTAGAGAGTTCCGCCCTTACAGAAGGCGAAGTAACGGCAGAGATCGACCGCTATATCACATGGCCTGCGCAGGCGCTTTCCTACAAAATTGGCGAACTTAGGATCAAGGCCATGCGCGCCAAGGCTGAAAAAGAACTCGGTGCTAAGTTTGACCTCCGCGCTTTCCATGACACGGTTGTTGGTAACGGCTCGCTTGCGATAGCCGTGTTGGAAGAAATCGTTGACGAATGGATTGCGGGGCAGAAGTGATGAGAGAGGAAGCTGCTCCCGCTAAACATAAAACTTGGAAAGATATTGTCCTGCTTCAAATAGTTTTTCAGCTTTTATATTCTCGCTAATGCTTTGTATGCCCCCTCTGGGAGAGCGTTACCTTGGTGCAAGTAGGGATATTATAGTATCGGTTGCTGGGTTTGTTGATTTGCTCAAAGTTAGGTGTGATGAATGTCATTATCCAATAATTTTGAGATTGGAGATGCCAAGATTTAAAGCTCAGAAGAAATGCCCTGAATGTTGTTGTAGCTTTCATTAGAAGTAAAATTAACACTTTTACGTGAGCTATGTTGAGTATTTGATGAGTTTCTATTCCGTCAGTATCGTTTAGCCTTCTATTTTGAAATATTGGGAAGAGCTATGATAGGTATGAGAGCTTTCAAAATAATCATGTTAGTTATGTGGGCGATGTTTTTATGGCCTGATAGTGTTGAGGCGAAGGCCATTAATTCAAATACCGAGGCCGCCTCTGATGTTATTGACCCTCAAGTGCGTGCACTTATTTTGGGGCGAAATTTTTTTAAGCTTCAGCACTATATAAGAACGCTGTCTGAAAATGATCGGTCTGTCACTGCGATCATAGCACGGGCTCAGATCTCGGCACTTGTTTATGATTTTGAAGGTGCTTCAAACCTTTTGCAATTGGCTGAAGCGTTGCTTGCAAACACTGATGATGAAAGATTGAAGAGGCATGTATCGTTCCTTGTATATTTAAACTATTCTGCACAAGAGGATTACCAAGGGTATCTGAATAGGCCGGAGGATAAGCAAATATCGTTTCCTACGGCTTATAAACGTGAAATACAGCGCCGCAATGTATCTGGGCCAGTGGCAGCGACTTTTGAAGGTGCCCCGGTTTATCTGGAAAATATGACACCTGATGGCCCGTATATTATGCTAGGTGGTTTGATAAACGATAAAGCGGCATCCATACTGTTTGATACTGGAAGCGATCAAACACTGATGTCCAGTGGGAGTGCGGAAAAATATCGCCTGCCAGCCACTGGGGAAGCACAGATTACAGGGCCTGCTGCTGAATTTAGGAACTTTGGCTTCAGTCAATTGGACACCTTGCAGCTTGGTAATGTTCAGCAAGTAAGTATACCGGTTTCTGTTCCCATTTCAAAAAGCTTTGACCAACAGGTTGCAGATACAGGTGATATGATTATGGGTTTCCGGGATATCAGGCGATTTGGTGGTGTAAAGATTTTTGTGGATGAAGAGAAAATTAAAGCTGTTGAACGTTTTACCCCGGTTTTGGCAAAGCTAGGCCCACAGAACGCAAGTATGTTGATTTATAATAGTAAACCGATTGTTCAAATTGATATTAACGGTGATGTTTATAGCTGTTTAATCGATACAGGGGCACCTTCTTCCTTTGTATCTGAAGCTATATTCAGGAAATATAAGAATGCACTAGGTTTAAAATCAGGCAAGAAGACGCGAAGCCAGTTATTAGGGACGGAAAAAAGTGAAAAATTAAAAACAGTGAAGCGACTTCCTTTGATTGTAAATGGTGCGTCAATTACTTTAAGGCAGGTAGGGCGAAGAAGGAATAGTGATGCTGAATATTGTTTTTTAGGTGCTGATGCGATTAAAGCTGCGGGCGGATTGACCTTTGATTTTATTAATATGACAGCCCAATTTGGGCAGATAAATTGATGTTGTCAGGTATCAAGTATTACAAGTGTAAAATTATAATATTGACATGGAATTACACTTGTAATAGTTAAATATTACATTCGTAATAAATAGAGTTGTCTGTTATGTCAATCGCCGTCAGTGACGCTGAAAAGATTATCCTTGATGCCTTATGGATTGAAAGCCCTTTAACCGCCGAGCAAATTGTTGACCGGGTTGCAGCCGTTAATGGCTGGGAGCCGACAACTGTGCGGACGCTTCTAAATCGTTTGATGAAAAAAGAAGCAATCGCGGCAGAACGGGTTGAGCGCAAATATCATTACCGGCCTTTGATTGAACGCAGCGCCTTTTTAAAATCGGAAAGTCAGGCATTTTTGGGTCGTTTATTTGACGGTAAGCTTGCGTCCTTTGTTTCGCATTTTGCAGAAGACCGTCAATTGGGGGCAAAGGATATCGAAGCGCTTAAAAAACTCATCAAGGAAGCTGAAAGTGATTGATAGTATCATCATGTATTTGTTGACCTTGAACGGCGTTATTGTTGCTGCGATTTTGGGTGTCTTTTTGCTGCGGCCACTGGTTCGTTTTGCATTTGGTTCTGTGGCGGCTTACCGGCTTTGGCTTATGGTTCCCTTTGCTTGTGCGGGATTGATAATTGCTGCGAACTTACCTGCTACTAACCTTAAAGGGCAGGGCGAGCCTGCGCCGGCACAGGTTGACAGAGTATGGGACAGCGTTGCGCCCTTGCACACTGTGCCTGCCAAGCGTGTTCCTGTTGAAATTTGGGCAGACATGGCGGCCTTGGCAAAAGGGCAGGCTTTTCAATTCGGTTTTCTGTTTGTTTGGGTGGTTGGTGGCTTGTCTGCCTTTGGCCTGATTATGATACGGCAATATAAATTGCGGCAGACTATTGGGGCAATTACGTATAACGAAGCCGGGTATTATACGTCAGAAAATGCAACAATAAGCCCGATGCTGGTCGGTGTTATAGCGCCCAAGGTTATTGTGCCTAATAATTTTGATACATGTTATTCTAGGCACGAGCAGGTTTTGATCCTTGCCCATGAACGAGCCCATTTGCGGGCAGGGGATCATATAGTAAATGCAGTTATCGTTTTCTTTCAGTGCCTGAATTGGTTTAATCTGTTTATTTATAGCGCGCGCCCCAAAATACTCATGGATCAGGAATTGGCGTGCGATGCGCGCGTGTTAACGCGTAGACCGGATGAGAAAAAAGCCTATATGCGTGCGCTCTTGAAGGCCCAGCATGTTTCATATGACGGTCTTTTGAAGGCTGCCTGGAAGCCGGCGGGGGCCCACCCACTTGTTGCGCGGGTTATGCAGTTGGGGCGGCCGGTTGATGGTGCTTTATCCGGCGTAAAGTGCCGTGTGGCAATTGTTGGGTTGTTGATGATTATAAGCGGTACAGTAGCCTTTTTATCGCCGTTTCAAAGAGTTTATCATATCACAGATGGTGCCCTTAGCATTGCAAGTGCGGACGAGCGCCGATTGATCGAACTGGTGCAAGCTGGCCGCGTGGCTTTGGTGCAAGGTCTTCTTGAAACCGGCCTTGATCCCAACGTGAATATTCTCCCTTATGGCACTCCGCTTATTATTGCGGCAAGGAACGGCGACATTGATCTTATGGCAATTTTGGTGAACGCTGGTGCTGATGTCAATTATGCAGCACGAGGGCAGGGCTTTCCGCTTCTTGCTGCTGTCGAGAGTGGCCATGAACGTGCGGCCAAATACTTGCTATCACTCGGTGCACGCTCAAACGCGCGTGCCCTTGAAAATGATGCCAGCCCGCTTGTAACCGCCGCAAAGCAGGGAAATACCAAGCTTATTACAACGTTGATAACATATGGTGCTGACCCTAACATGACTGTGGAGGATGAAGGTACGGCACTTATTGCAGCAAGCATGGCAGGGCAAGACAAAGCAGTAGACCTTCTGGTTAAACAGGGCGCTGATGTTAACCAAAAAGCGTATGTTGAGCGGCAGCATATAGATGGTGACCGAAATAGTAACCGAAATGGTGGTCAGAATGGTGGCCGCTATCATGAGCCGACAACAGCGCGTATAGAAGCACAGCGCGGCAACCACAAAATGATATCTGACTATTTTATGAGTCTTGAAAAAGTAGGCTTATCAGAGCCGCCACCATAATTGGCTTTCATCATGGCTGATAGGTAAACCATAATCTAACGGCCATTCAGATCAAACATTTCCATCTTTTATTTTAGCTAACTTTAGCGAAGGGTTACTTATGTCTTTTTTCTTAGAAATCTTGTTATCAACAGGCCGTATGGTGCTGTTCATCCTATTGGTATTCTATTTTGAGACCTCCGCCGCCAATGCACAGCAGGTTGCGGGTATCACAGTACCTGAGCAGCATAATGTGCCCTCAATGGCACTTGGTACACAAAAGGGAATATTGGTTCATGTACCAAATGGATACCGGGATGAAGGCTTTGATCGTGCGTATCCGGTTATGTATGTATTAAATCGGGCAGAGAATTTTATTCTTGCCAGCCAGATAACCGATTATCTTGCGAGTAAAGGCAATATACCGGAAATGATTGTGGTTGGTGTTCCGCACTCGGGTAATTCACGCGGTGAGTATAAACCATATGAAACAAAGGAACCGGGTAAGCGCCGCCCGGCGGTTGATAACCTTCGACAGTTTTTCAAGGATGAATTGATCCCGTTTGTTGACAAAACCTATCGCACGAAGCCGTCAAGAATTCTTGTTGGCCATTCGTTGGCCGGGTTGTTCACAACTGATGTGTTTTTAAACGATCCTGATTTGTTTAATGCATATGTTGCCTTAAGCCCATCTTATCATCACGGGCACGCGATTATAAAGGCTGCTAAACGTTTTATGGAAAGCGGCCGAGCACAGCAAAAGTCTGTTTTTTATAGTAATATTGGCGGCGATGAATTTTATAAAATCTTTGATCAATATCGCCGCATGCAATCAGTATTTAAAAGCCATGCGCCGGGTAGTATTCGGTGGATTATGAAAGAGGTCGATAATAATTCACACCGTGTTATGCCGCTGATTGGCCTTTATGATGGCCTGACCACTATTTATGCTGGTTATAATCTCTCGATGCCGCAATTTCAGCACCAACGTTATCAGGGTATTATCGATCATTATAATAAACTGTCAGAGGAAATGGGATATACCCATCAACCAACCAAAGATGATTTGGAAAGTTTACACAGGTATTTTGCAAACCCTGATCAGCAGAATGACCCTGTGGTTGCAGAAGATGGAGCTGCTTATGTGGCGGACGCCAATAAATTACTCAGATATTATTATGGGGGGCAATAAGGTAATTTGAGTTATGTATTGCTGGCTTTCTGAGGTCTTTTTAATGCCCTGAAAGCCACCGCATACCCAATGCCGATCGTTAGCACATAAAGCGATAATAGCCCGTGAAATAAAATCTGGTTATTGGACTGCCAGTCAAATGACAGGAAGTAGGGAATAACGAAACCACCGCGCAGGATCAGCACAAGTGCAATAAGGCCGTTTCCGACCCGTAACAAAGGTAGCCTGAGGATATAACCCAGTGCAGACAAACCATAGAGCGACCAAATAAACAAAAGCGATGCAATGGTAAGCGTTGAAACCGGCGCGAGCCAAGTGCCATCACTGGCCGATTGAATAACCGCAGGCGGCGCGCCTAAAAACTCCATCCAATAAGGCCCCGCCATCAGCGCGAGAATATGAACAAGGCCACCAAGTATGCAGCCGCTAACAGCCCAAAGTATAAGAAGCTGTTGCCATTTGGTGATAGGGGTGTTTTCTGGGTTCTTCATGATATTTCTCTATCAGGAACATGTGTATTTCTTTGAGGAAATTGCCAGGATTTATTGACAGGCATGGTGCTATAAAATTTCAATAGGTGATGATTTTGGGTTGTCTTCGAGTTTTGATCTTGTTGCCGCTGAGGCTTGTGCCAAAGGCTGCATGCGTGCATTTGGTGTTTTTGGCAGTTTCTGGTGCGTCGCCAAAGAAAAAGTCAATGTTGAGGTCATATCTGTTTTTGCTCACCCCGTCCTTGATGAATGGGGTATATTTCCATTGTTTAAAGGCCTTGATCGCTGCGTCTGAAAACTCGGGTGCAGATGTTGATGAAGGCACGACAGAGATAATTTTACCCGTAGAATCGAGGTTAACTATTAACGTTACTTTACCGGATATCTTGTTGTTATCCTGTTCTTTCGGCATGTTTGGAGGGATACACTGCGATAGATTGTCAAACGGGTTTTGAACATCGCCCGCGTGTGACAATAACCCCGCATAACTAATGGTACAGGAATCATTATCCTGTTTTTTATGTTCTGTGGCAGGTTTTCGAAATTGAAAGGTTAGGGTTACGTCGCTGCGCGGGCTTTCTGTACCATCCTTTAAATAGGCAAAATATCGCCAATTTTTCAGAGCGAGCTTTACAGCATTCAAATATGTGTTGGTGTTTGCTTCTGATACTGTTTGAATAGTAGGGGCAAGGCGCACATCATGAATATATCCATCGGCATTAATATCAAATAGAACCGTAATATCTATATTATCTGGGTTGCGAGCAAGACGGGAAGGATAGCGCGGGTTCCTGCATGATTGCATTAGCCAAAGCCCATCTTCTGCTTTTTGTTCTTCAGAGATTACGGGTAATGAAGCAAAGGAAAGTAATGATCCAATCAATAGTGCAATAAGCGATTTTTCTATTACAGGCATTATTAGCTCCCCAGTTTCTGACACATGAAAAGGTAGAGCTTTTAGAAATAAAGTTCAAATACTAACCTGGTTAGTTAACCTGCCAAGCAATGTATCATGATGTTTTATTCTACGAGCTGGGTTGATTTACCTTCCCGGAATATGACAACACCGTCAAAGGCCTTGCTCCAATCGCTGGTGACCGGGTTATTGTTGTCGATATTGCTTGTTACCTTGCGAAGCTTCATCAAGGCCTCATGATTTAGGAATACTGTATTTGCAGCCGTATCTTTAAGCGCTAAAGCTTCGAGCGAGCTATCTGTTGCCTTGGGGATACTTTTGACAGTTCTGCCAAACTTGTATGTGCCACCTGCTGCTGTGAAGGCGAGGGCATAGATATCATTGCCGTATTTTTCACGCATGTATGCGCCGAGGTTCTTACCACCCCTGAAATTTTGAAAGCCATCAGTTGATTTGGCTGCATGGGCATTTACGCTCCAGACAATGAATTTTGCGTTCTTTCGTGCCTCGTTTATCAGCCAATCGAGTGTGGTAAACATCGATTTATCGCGTTTGAAGCGAAGTGTGCCTGTATCTGTGAAATCACGGATCACGGCGCGTTCCATCGTGGCGGCCATGATGTAAAACTCTTTGTTTGTTTGTGCAGGGGCATCGGTCGCGGTCGTTTTCGCTCTGTTTGCCGTTTTAGCTTTGGACTTTGTTGCAGTCTTAATCTCACTAAGGCATTCGAGTACTCGTTCTTTTTCTGCTTCATTATAGGGCGCGTTATCGTCATATCGATACCAAAGGCGCTTGTAGAGAATTGAAGCGCATTCACCTTCTCGCTCGCCCTGAAGGTAGTTTGCAAAATCAGCGCTCATATCGCCGAGAGTATAAAATGATCCAACAATTGATATTTGATCATCCATACCACTGATGGTGAGCGCACCCGATTTTACCCGTTCCGTTACAAAAGGTATCAGGGGGGCAATACCCTTCGTGTTATAACGAATGCTGCCCATCGCAGATTTGATCATATCGGATGTGACGGGGTTTTGCTGACGTACCTTTTGCATGATTGCCATGCTGTCATAAAAACTAGCCTCGAATACTAAGTTGTCGAAACCGCACTCGTCAATCAGCCGTTTGGTAAGCGCTGTTTTGAAAGCAGGGGAATTCCCATCCCCGTGATTATTTTCACCGAGCAGGACAATGCGACTGTTGCACATTTCATTGGTGAGGGTGTTGATAATGCTATTCTGCACATTAGTGTTTGCTTCTACTTGCGTAGTTAACAGGAACAATAACGTATAGAATAGCCCCCTGATCATTATGCCTCCTCCAGTGCTTCCATATAGATGCTGCGTTTGGGGGCTTTGAATAGGCGCTCGACCATGGGGGTGAAAAATTCTAGGTTTTCGCTTTTATAGGCTGGGTCGAAGGCCGCTTGGTCATACTTATGGCAGAACTCTGCGGTGTAATCGAACCATTCATGGCCCTTGTGAACATCACGCATATTTTTGTCTAATCCCAAATGATGAAAGAAATAATAGCCCTGAAACAGGCCGTGGTTCGCAACCATCCAGTGGTTCTGCTCTGACACAAAGGGTTTCAGGATCGCTGCCGCCACGTCAGGGTGGTTGAAGGAACCGAGCGTATCACCAATATCATGCAATAGCGCGCAGACCACATATTCCTCATCGCGGCCATCGCGGTGGGCGCGGGTTGCCGTTTGTAGCGAATGCGAAAGCCGGTCGATCGGGAAACCACCATAATCACCGTCCAGAAGGCGTAGGTGATCGAGCACACGTTTCGCCAAGCCCTTATTAAAATCCTTGGCATGATCCGCAATGATTGCCCAGTCTTCAACCGTGCCTTCGATCATTTCCTTGAATTTAGCCTGCCCTGTGTTTGCCTGCCCTGTGTTTGCCTGCCCTGTGTTTGCCTGCCCTGTGTTTGCTTGATTGGCGTTTGCCAGATTGGCGTTTGAGTGTTTAGCGGGGCCAGTTTTCATGTCGTCCATCGGTGCTCTCCCTCCGTATTCCATATGAAACGCTATCAGATCGCGGGCTGTGGTGCAATTGTCCGCTTTTGGACAGAGAAGTGTTCAATATCGTACACAGTATCAGCGTGATCGAATGCAGGAAAAATTTAAGTGACTGATTTATATGACTTTTATCTATTGGCACGCTTCCTGCTGTTATAGGGCTATACATGTGCTGATACAAAAATGAAACGGCCGTCACGACAGCGAGGCCATAGATACCCAAACAAGGCACATGTTGAAAACACAACCCCGATAAACGGGTAAAAGTAATAAAAGCGACGGCGAGGATAGAAATTATGATTAAGCATTATTTGATGATGGCCGTTCGGTCCTTCAAGCGTGATAAGCACCTAAGCTTGATCAACATCTTCGGCTTATCTGTTGCCCTTGCGGCAACGATGTTAATCGGGCTCTTTATCCGTGACGAGCTATCCTTTGATGACTGGGGTGCTGTTGGTGATCAGTTGTACCGCATGGAAGGCTCGCTGACATTTGCAAATGGTGATCAGGAATATATCGCCGTATCACCGGGGCGCATCCGTGACCCTTTACTAAAAGACTTCGACAACGAATTCGAAGCATTATCAAGATTATATAACGAGACATTAGTTATAAAAAACGACGCAGGAGTATTTATCGATGACATATCATTTGTTGATCCGGGATTCTTTGAGATTTTTGACCTCCCACTTCTTAAGGGCGTACGCGAGCCGGCGCTTGATGACAACCAGTCTGTTCTCTTAACCGAAGCGACCGCTAAAAAATATTTTGGCGATACTGATCCGATCGGGCAAACCATTGCGCCCGAAAATGAAGACTATGCCTTTAGAGTTGTCGGCGTGATAGCTGACCTGCCGGAGTATACCCATCTGGACCTTGCAATGATTGGGCTTTTTGACCCGGCGCGCTATCTGGATGCAAAACCTATTGCCACTTATTGGATGTCGAACAATGTGTACACTTATGTGAAGCTTAGGGAAGGTGTAAACCCCAGCGCGATCGAGCAAGCGTTGCCTGATTTTCTGGACCGTAATGTAATTATGAGCGAAGCACCCGGTTTGATTGGCCCCTTAAGCGATATTGTTCGTATTCGTATGATGCCGGTTTCTGATATCCACCTACATTCAACAGGGCGTTTTCAGATGAAGCAGGGCGGGGATATTCGTCTTGTGATCAGCTTTGCAATCATTGCGGCGCTTATCCTGTTTATCGCCTGCGTGAACTTTATCAATCTGGCGGCAGCGCGTGCCAGCAAACGGGCGCGCGAAGTAGCGCTGAGGAAAGTAGTGGGCGCGAAGGGTATTCAGTTGATGAACCAGTTTATGGTGGAAACCGTTTCGGCGATTTTGGTTGCGCTTATGATTGCTGCAACAATTGTTGAACTGGCGCTACCGATGTTTAATGAATTTGTCTCAAAGCTTTTAAACCTTAACTTGATTGATGATCCGGTTGCTCTTTTGATGATGGCTGGCCTTTTACTGGTAATTGCACTTGGGGCAGGGCTTCAGCCCGCGTTCCAGATAACACGGGTGCGCCCAAGTTCGGTGCTGCATTCAGGCAACAGCGCCCGCGCTGCCGGGTCAAAAATTCGCGCGCTTCTGGTGACCATTCAATTCGCGATCTCGATCGGTCTGATTATTATCACGCTGGTTGTGTCGGCCCAGACCGAATATTCGCGCAATAAAGATCTCGGCTTTACAACTGAAAATCGTTTCATGCTCTATAACCTTGGTTACGGTGAGGTTGTGCCTGTTGCTGATGTGATCAGGCAGGAGGTTGAGGCGCTGCCGGGTGTGGTACAGACGGCGATGGCGCTTCGTGCTATCCCGCTTAATGGTCAGTGGGGGACTGCATTCCAGAAAATGGATGAAAATACAGGGAAAACCTATAACCCTGAAAATGTTTATGTTGATTTTGGTATGCTCGAGTTTCTGAAGGCCAAGCTTATTGCCGGGCGTTTGTTTGACAAGGAACGGACGCTTGATAAGCGCCATCAGTCTGAAACCGATCCTGACCTCCGCGTTAGCCATCAGGTGATTACCCGCTATACGGCCAAATATTTAGGTTTTGAAAGCCCTGAAGCGGCGATTGGACAAAGTATCGATTATTTAGATGATGGTAGTCGACAGCAGATGGTGATCATCGGTGTTGTTGAAGATATGCTGATGCGCAGCCTCCGTGACAATATCGAGCCCCTTGCTTTTATTATTCCTGAAGGCGAGCAGGATACCTTGCATATTGAGGTTAAGCCGGGGATGGAAGCTCAAACCCGCGAGGCTGTTGAAGAAATCTGGAAACGCCATGTTCAGGTATTACCCATGTTCTGGAACGGTATGACGGACGAATATAATGACCTCTATGCCGAGGATGCACAGCGCGGAGAGATTTTTGCGGGCTTTTCCTTCTTCGCGATTTTTGTCTCTGCGATTGGGCTTTTCAGTCAGGCAGCGTTTTCTGTACAACAGCGCACCAAAGAAATCAGTATCCGTAAGGTGATGGGCGCCAGTAAAACCAGCGTTTTGAAGCTGATGTTATGGCAATATTCTAAGCCGGTTGTGATCGCAAACCTGATCGCATGGCCAATTGCATGGTATCTGATGAGCGATTGGCTGTCGGATTTTGCCCACCGTATTGATCTGACGCTGTTGCCGTTCCTGGGTGCAGGGGCACTGACGCTCGTGATCGCCCTGTTAACCGTAAGCGTTCATGCTCTAAAAGTGGCAAGCACAAGTCCCGCCTTTGTCCTGCGAAGTGAATAAGTGCAAAGTTATTAGTTATTATAACATAATGTTTATTACCTATTGGTTGCAAAGTAAGAAACTATAAATACTTTAGATTGATATATTTTGATCGAGGGGTTTATATGATTTTGGAAGGCTTGAAACTAGGGGCACCGTGGCTTGTCGAGGTTAAAGAAGGCGACTATATTCTCCGCTTAGGCCTTAAAGGTGTGGCTTATAAAGTAACGGCTGATGAAAAGACGAAGGTTAGCAAGCTTTATAAAGTAACTGCATGTTTTGCATGGGTTACGTTGGTTCCATTAATATTGTTTATGCTTTATTTGGATATTTTTATCGGTGATGGATTGGGTTCTAGAGTAATCTTGGCATACTTGTTCTTTTTAACTGTTGCTTTTATCCTTGTCTTTGGTTTGGAAATGTTATTTTTTTCCAAGGCTAAAAGATTGTTAATGAAGCCTGTACCAATTGATGAAGGATTAGGGTATTGGGGCATGCAAGCGCAGTCACCAGATAATAGAACGATTTTATCAAAAAATATGAGTATCTTTTTTGTCGCCCTGATTAGTATTTATCTGGTTGATATAATTTTTTATCCGCCTGAATTTACTAATTTTTTCATGCCGGGAATATTAAGTTTTATTGTAATTAAGAGTTATTGTATCAAAAAATATGGCTTTAAAAGGGTTGAATAAACTGGATGGTATCCTGCTTTAAGTAGAGGATTGAATCTAAAGTTTTTGTGTAATGTAAAATCTCAGCCTTTGCGAACCTGATCTTGTTTTAGTCTGCAAATAAAATTACAGGCTGTTTGAATATCAAAGGAAATTTCTCAAAATAATGTGTACGGGCAGTCGATCCTTTCTATTTCGTCATTCTTGGGTATAAATAGAAGGCGAAGAAATAGAAGGATTGCGTATGAGCCTGGATGAAGTTGCGACCATTGTTGAGATAATAGCTTCTTTGACGGTGGTAATCAGTTTTCTCTTCATTGGATTGCAGATCCGGCAAAACACGCATGCGCTTAAGATGGGGGCGGCACAGTCAAGTGTTCAGTTACTTTCGGATAATATGGGCCGGGTGGTTGAAAACGAGCAACTTGCTGAATTACTGGTAAGCGGTGTGCGCGGTGAGGTTTCTGGTAGAAAAAAAGGGGAAGAAATTACACCGGCGGAAAGGCTTATGGTGTCCAACTTCCTTAGTATCAGCTTTAGACATTTTGAAATGCTTCATACCCACCGTCAATATGGTATTTATGAAAAAGAGCTATGGCTTTCAACGGAGTATCGCATGCGGCAAACTCTGGCCAGAGAAAGCGTTAGAGTTTGGTGGCAAGACAACAGAGCCTTTTATGCGCCAAGGTTTGCGCGGTTCGTTGATAAAGTGATCAGACAGATAGTTGCAACTGAAAAACAAGCTACGGCGCAGGCAGTGTGCGATAGCTAGATACATACGCGGCCAGATTACCTGTTATGATAAACCCTGACTAGGGGCGAAAATGCGTATCATATATGTTAATTGCCTCCTTTGATCAGATAGCTTGATCATTGAGGGTAACAATATCAACATAAACCAATATTTTCGAGATGGAACGACTATCGCTATCGGGTGATTTTTCAAAGAGTGGCAGATAAAGACCGTAAGCTTTCAAATGCTCTTTACCGTCTGCATATCCGTTAGTGACACTCAGGTGCGGCGTGCCAGTTTTGCGGGCCATAGAAGACATATGATAGATACGGTTGGCGGCGAGTTCATGTTGCATCTGATAGATGTCTTTCCCTGTTATTTCACCGTAGAAATCTGCAACAAATGTTCCAATTAGGCGCACTGTCGCTGTAAAGTCATGTTGTGCAGATGATATGATCTTGTCAGGTGAAAAGGGGGATTGGCCTGGGGCTATATCCATAATAACCATATGCCTGAGGATTGCTTTCAGATCGGCAGGGTTGATGTCGGCGCGTGCAATTTTTTGCTCTGGCCCACCTTTGTCGCGCCAATATTGATAGAGCAGGTTTTGATCTAGATAAGCCTGAAAATCTGGGCCACTTGATAGAACTTCAAAATCACCAAATGTGATTTTTCGATTGGACCAGTCATGTGGATTATCGAGCAAAGCTCACCCTCTCTTATCACTCATCCCTTTTACTGGAAGATAATATCATGATCACTCAGATATGTGTAGCCCCGAGAGCATTCAATTTTGCCAGCAGTGAGCTTCTAGGTTGTTATAGTTTCTTATTGATACTTTTTATATATCGTTTCTACGGTTTAAACCAGTATGCTGACATACAATCTGGCAGGATATAGCCATAATAGAGTTATTAGCCATGCTTAGAGCTTTGAGCGAATATTACCTATTTCTTGAGAGGGGTGGAGAGCATCCTTAATCTTTTATAGCTTTGATCAGAGAGAGCATCGTTTTCATAAAGAAAATTAATCCGTCTATTGAGTGCATCCATGAAATTTTTTGTTTTTGGTGTTTCCCAGCAGGCTATTGCGCTCTCACCTGACTGAACATTAAAATTTGGATCGAATTGAATTTTGTTTTCATTTGAGTGCCCGGACAAATAAGTATCCATATCCAGTTGATAAGCGATAACAGCATCAGCACGCCCCGCCAGAAGCATATCAATCGAGCGTTCGACGCTCTCGGTGCGAAGAATTGTAGCTGTTTTAGGGACAACTTCATAAAGAACTCTGGGTGAGCCGGCCCCTACATCTGCGACAATCTTCTTTCCCTTAAGGCTTTCGAGGCTGTTATATTGGGTGCTGTTTTTTAAGGAGTAGACTTTCTTTTGGCTCTTATGGATCGTTCTTGAATATATAATGTTGGGTGAGTTTTCAGGCCGATTTTTATTGATGTCACGTTTTCGGTTAGCGATGAAAAAACAATCGGCAGTTTGGCTCATGAACATTTTTGACGCACGCCTAACCGGAAGATAAACAAGGTCTGGTTTTTCTCTAATACCGACCATAATCATGTTATATATATTGTTGTACATACCTCTTTCTTCGGGGTGAAAAAAGTATGGTAGAATGGTTCCCGCTATTATAACACTTCCCTGGTCTGAAAGGTCAGGGTTTGTAACACCGGATTCGGTGCTATCGGGTGCAACAATGACTGGCTTTGTATCCTGATTCTGTGCAATGGCAGAATAAGACAGGCCAGCACTCACTGCGCAAGTGGCTGCTAAGGTTTTGATAAAACGGCCAAATTGATGCGAGCGCCGTGATTGTAATAGTCCTGGTAACAATTTTTATGCCTTGTGATTTGCCTTATAACTTGCAAATTTATAAGTGCTTTTTTTATGCTTTTATTCTATATTTGGGTTCATAATAAAAAGTAAACATAGATTTTTTTTTATTTGCCAGTGCGTAATAAAGTCGGTTTTTTACGATGTCACTCAGGAATAAGGCAATTTAAAGGCAAATTAACCGAACCATTAGTCGCAAAGTTTATTACGCCTTGAAGGGATTTGTGTGTAATGCCTTGTTTGCGACGCATTGTGGAAATTATATTTGCCTGGGTATTGGCCGTAGTATGTGGTCATACTTCCCCCTTAACCGCAGGAACTTGAGCCCTAAATTCTGTTTCCAGACATTTGGTTTGTTATCTTTGAGGAGGGCATAAAAATAATACATGCGCCTAACGTATAAGATTTAGGGCCGGTAAAATTTAGGACCTGATATAAGGCACAAGCGGATTATTGGGGGCGTGTAATCAGCTTGGATATGTATTTTTTACTGCGTATATTGCAGGCCGGTTTCCCTGTCGCGCAAGAGAGCCATTATTTCAGCACCTAACTGAAGATCACTATCGAAACCGAATTTGTTTTTCCGCAAGTTTCCATCCCGGTCCAGTAAAAGTTGGGTTGGGGTTCCCTGAAGCTCATATGATTGAAAAGTTTCGCCGAGCCGCTCGCCTGTTTCCTGTTTGTCGATTCCAACAGGGAAGTTGATGTCATGCTCTTTCACCATTCGGGCAACAGCACTGGGCGTTTGTTGATCATGGAGCTTGAAAACAGTATGTAAGCCGATGACGACAACATCCTCTTGAGCGAATAATTCGCGCACACGTTTCGCCTGAGGTATGGCGTGCGATACGCAGCTTGGGCATAGAAACTGAAATATTGTAACAAGGGTTACCCGGCCTCTAAAATCCTCAAATGATAGCGGTTTGTCACTATTGAGCCATTCGCTAGTAATCAATGGGTGTGCTGGTTTGTATTTAGAGGTCATGATTTTCGTATCCAATTAGAGATTCATGAGGCTTTTTACACGGTTTTGTCGGATTTAAAACTGAAAGTCATTAAATCTTCTGTGAAGTCATGCAGTTAAGTTTGCATTTATGAGTATGCTAACGCCTGACTGACAGTATCAAAGGTATGTATTATATCTGGATATCAGACATTATTTTAGGGTTCCCAGTAACTGCGACAAACTCTATAGTCCGGATGTTACCGGGAGGTTCTTAAGTGAACTGGGGATATCCGCAAGGGCATTTATGTTGCCGGTTAGCGATTGCGGCAAAAATTGAGGGAGTTCAGGGTCATGGTCAAACGTTGGTTTGAAATCACATTGTGGAAACGGGTGTTGGGTGCACTTGTGCTAGGCATTATCGCAGGGTTGTATGTGCCCGATTTGGCCAAGTATGTAGTTTGGGTTGGTGATGTATTCTTACGGCTGATCCGTATGGTTATTGTACCTTTGATTTTCTTGACACTTGTTTCAGGTGTGATTGCGATGGGAGATCCGAAAAAACTTGGATCGATTGGCCTGAAAACTATTCTGATGTACACCGGGACGACCGCAGTTGCCATTATGATTGGATTGACCCTTGCGGCCATTATTGAACCCGGAATAGGGGTTTCAATCGAAGGTGCTGAACCAAAAGAATTGCCTGCTGCACGTTCGCTTGGTGAACAAATGTTGAGCATTATTCCGAGCAATCCTGTAGCGGCCTTTGCAAACGGCGAGGTTCTCAGCATTATCTTTTTCTCAATTATGTTTGGGGTTGGTATTTTGCTGGCTGGCGAGAAGGGAGCGCCTGTTGCCAAATTGTTTGATGCCGGGTCAGAAGTTATTATTAAAGTGACTGGCGTTGTTATGGAAATTGCTCCCTTTGGTGTTTTTGCGCTTATTTCCAAAGTGGCCGCTTCGCAGGGGTTGGACGGAATTTTAGGGGTGATACCGCTGGTTGTTGCCTTTTTCCTTGCATGTTTTATTCACATCATTGTTGTGCACGGTGCGATTATGGCGTTCCTTTTAAAACTGCCGCCGGTTCGTTTTTTCAAGGGTGTGCTGGATGCGCAAATGGTGGCGTTCTCTACTTCATCTTCAAGTGCTACATTGCCGGTAACCATATCGGTAGCCGAGCGTAATTTGGGTATTAAACCAACCATTGCTTCGAGTGTTTTGCCGCTTGGTTCAACCATTAATATGGACGGAACAGCGATTTATGTGGGGATCGTTGCGGTGTTTTCAGCGCAGCTCTTGGGTATTCCGCTTAGCTTTATTGATTATGTTTTGATCGCGCTTACGACCACGCTTGTATCGGTTGGCTCAGCCGGTATCCCTTCGGCTTCCTTGTTCTTATTGGGCGCGGTGCTTGGTATTTTAAATGTGGATGCGGAACAAACGGCATTGATCGTTGGTTTCTTGTTCGCGTTTGACCGCCCGCTTGATATGATGCGGACTGTTGTGAATGTGTCTGGTGATTTATCGGTTTCAACGGCTGTCGCCAAATGGGAAGGCGAACTGGATGAAGAGACCTTCAAGAAGGTTGCTGTCGAATAAAGGTTTTTCATAACGAATGAACATGAAAAGGCAGGATAATAAAGCATTATCCTGCCTTTTATATTGGCATGTCTGCTCGTATAATTACGGTGAACCCGTGTTGTTTATTGTCCTTGGTACAGGTAATCAGAAACGCTTTTGGTGTGATTATCGATCTAATGGCCGCGCGGTTAAATTTGATGATATCGATACTTGATTGCAGCCTTAAAAGTTACAGCTTAACCGCTTGTAGCGCGCTGGTAATGGGCGGCGGCTTTGGCGCGGTTACCGCAGGTTTCCATACTGCACCATCTTCGGCGTTTAGCCTTTGACACGTCCTTGAAATGTAAGATACAATTGTGGGCCGCGCATACTTTTAGTGCGGTCTTGGGGGTGTGAACCAATAGTTCGCTTACTTCTGATGCAATTTCTGCGAGGGCGGTTTCAAGTTTCCATACATTTGGGAGTGATGAAAATTGAAAGCTCCCATTGTCAGATATCTGAAGCTCTGTCGGGTTTTTTAAGGATATCTGGTCATTAATGCGGGATATGGCTTCAGATTTTGGAGCGGTGCCAGAGTTATAAGTAACCAGAATATTTTTGATTGCGTCACGTAGTGTAACTGCGCGAGCAAGGCCATTATCGTCCGGTAGTTCAGCTAACGGCATGTTTGTGGCTTTCAGCCAATCATAAAGTGCCTTTGGATTCGTAAGCAGATCAATCTGCTTCCCGTCCTCAATTACGATTGTATTGGCAAAATCTATGGCCAGGTTCCCACCAACAAACTGAAACGACATATCATATCCTTGTGATCGACTATATAACCATATTAATAGCTATTGACAGGTTAGGCAAGGGTAATGTATGAAACTAACCAGTAAAAACAAATTAACAGGTTACAAGGAGAAAGACGATGGGTTATTTGAAGGCTATGTTGGTTGCAGGAGCCGCAACTTTAAGCCTCTTGAGCGGTGTTGCCACAACAAATGTACAAGCAGACTTTGGTACAGAATATGGATATGAAACAGTTGATGGTGTTCGGGTGTTTTTCCGTGAAGCTGGTAACCCTGACAAACCAACACTTGTTTTGTTACATGGTTTTCCAAGCTCTTCTCACCAGTATCGTAATTTAATTGCTGACCTAAGCGACGATTATCATTTAATTGCGCCGGATTATCCCGGGTTTGGTGCGAGCGATTTCCCGTCATCTGATAAATATGCATATACATTTGATAATATCGCTGAAACGATCGACGACTTTCTGGAGCAGCGTAAAATTTCAAAATATTCGCTTATGATCCAAGATTACGGCGCCCCTGTTGGTTTCCGTATCGCAACCAAGCACCCTGAGCGCGTGCAGGCGATTATTACCCAGAATGGTAATGCCTACGAAGAAGGTGTGAACCGTGATACCTGGGATCCGATTATTAAGCTTTGGGCTAAACGTACGCCCGAAATTGAAGCCCATATTATAGAAAATGTTTTCTCACTTGAAGGTATGCGCTGGCAGTATACGCACGGCACCCGTAACCCGGATAGCATTGCCCCTGAGAATTGGGATCTGGATTTCATGAAGCTTCAACGCCCTGGCGCTTACAAAATGGCAATCGATCTGTTCTATGATTATCAGAATAACCTAAAGCATTATCCTGAATGGCAGCAGTATTTGCGTGATAACCAGCCACCGGTTTTGGTTGTTTGGGGTAAAAATGACGCCTTTTTCCCAGTGCCTGGTGCCGAAGGGTACAAACGTGATGTGAAGGATGTGGATTATAACTTGCTTGATACTGGCCATTTCGCCCTTGAAGAAGATGGTAAGTTGATCGCGGCAAAGATTAGAGGTTTCCTGATCGAACGCGGCATTAAATAACAGGTGCGCCTATACCTGTTATTGCTTTGAAGCCAACCAGTTTTGGTTGGCTTCTGCCCTGATTTACCATGACATTTCAGGGCAAAGGCCACTAGGTGGCCCAATGTGTCTTCTTGCTTGTCTCCCTGTCCTTTCCCGATCAAGGCAGGTAAGAAGGCACATTTATATCTCAATCAGCCAGAAGTATCTCAATCAGCCAGAACTATCTCGGTCAGCTAGAACCACCTCAATCAGCCAGAACCACCTCAATCAGCCAGAACTATCTCAATCAGCCAGAACTATCTCAATCAGCCAGAACTATCTCAATCAGCCAGAACCATTTCAGTCAGCCAGAGCTATCTCAGTCAGCCAGACCCATCTCGGTCAGATAGAACCATTTCAGCCAGATAGAATTGTTCCGGGTAGGTGATAGGCTATAACAGATGGCTAGGTTTCTGTCAGCTAGGTGAAATTATCGGGCAGGCGAATATATTTCTTGCAGATTGTCGCTTATCGATAAAAGCGATAGTTCAATGTGAGAGTAAGGCTAAGATTATTCGGTTTTGAATTTTTTTGCCGGAGCGCTTTTGGGTTTCGTATAAGCCTCAGAAGGCTCAGCTATTTGGGGTGCTTTAACGGGTTTCTTTGCTTTGCTGGCAGCGCAAGGCGTTTCAGATGCGTATTTATAGGCTTCTACGCTTTTCAGAAAGGTTTCCCGGTTTTCATGGGATGAAAACAGATAGATTGTATCGTCGGCATAGGCTTTATATTTCCTTACGCCTTTGATGAATGTGTTTGTATCAACAAAGCTGACAATATCGTGCCCGTTATGAGCAATGTTTAACTCACGTGTAATTTCTGTTTTGGGGAAATTTTTACAAAAGTCGCCCGCCGAAACTTGTGGAGTGAGGAACTGAAAAAGACTTGCAGTGCATAGGATACAAATCGTTCTGACCCCATGATTGGGGGAGGAAACACAGGAACGAACAATTTTTATACCGAGCATCTTTTTCATTTCTTTAGCACAAGGTTCGGCGGGGTAGGGCCTGGGGGACAGTTAGGCCCTTCGGGGAACACAGTTTTTAATTCTCTATAAGTATATTTCGGTCGGCCTCCTTCGCTTTACAGTTGGTGGGGTTGGGGGCTTTTCCACCGCCGTCGACTCGAGCATTTTATTGGCAATAAAATAGGGAAATTTTAGTCGGGCTTTATTGCCTTTTTTAGTTGCTTCGATGATACGTAGTGACCCTGACAGACTTTCAATAAGTGAAATTGTCGAGGCAAGGTCAAAAAGATATGAATTAGCCTTAGGTAAGCTGGTAAAGTCTTGTCGGTTTATGTGATTGACAAAACCTGCCGGTAAACGTTGGGCTTGGTCTATTATGTTAATTTCAATGCCGTTGCTCGAATGCCGGCCCTCTATCTCAACCAGTGAATTATTGGCACTTATAGTTGAGTAGGCAGCGTATTCAATTACATGCATCAAGGTGCGATGCAATGTTACGCGGCATGTTAGTAAGGTCAGGCCGGCTTCGAGATTGGTCTTGAAATGTAGGGGCCGCTTATTTTGTTTTCTAAGATAATTAGTAATTTCGATAATTGTTTTACCGATATCTACCTCAGATATTAAATCTTCAACCGGATTTAAAAGCCGGTTTTTCTTCATTTCTGATTGTGATTTTGAATGGCTTACAAGAATGTCACGAATGTCATGCGCAAGCTCATTGCCTCTGTCGTGATCAAGGGCATTTAGCTTGTCTAATGAGAAGCGAATGTTATGCATCATACCGCGAATTTCGTGGCATAAGTTATTGGTTTCATTCAAATTACGCATTTTTTTTCCAAACTTGACTGTAAAGCTTTCCAGGGAATCAATACATGCTGAACACTAGCCATAATGATGAAATAAAGATTGGACATTTTTGTTGTAAATATTCGTTGTAAATAATTGAATGTTTGGTTCAAATTTTTACAAGCTTTTGACTGAAAAGGGTGTTTTACTGTATATTAAGAATTGAAGGTGAGTCTTTTACAAGACTTGGTAGCAATCTCTATAGTTAAAGTCTTTCGGTTTATTTATGTTTCTATATGCGATTGGGATAAAGTTATGGAGCAACTGCAAATACAAGCAGTTTATTTAAGTTTTGCAACGCGTGCATTTAAAATGCATGCGGCAACTAATATCGAGCAAATTATCCAAGAAGCCCAAACTCATAACAGTCAGAATGATATTACCGGCCAATTGATATATCATGGCGGTGTATTCATACAATTACTGGAAGGTGAAAAAAGTAAGGTTCAGCGATTGCTTGGGGCCATTGCGTGCGATCGGTCTCGGCATGAAAACCTTACTGTTTTGTTTCACCAACCTATGCAAGAACGCGTTTTTAGTGATTGGAGTATGGCGTATCAGGAACTGGATAATCACTCGTTGGATATCGTTAATTCTATCGTACCCTGGCAAAAGATTATCCGTGCATCTGAGGAAGGTGAAACCGTAACACCTGATAAGATATTTATGGTCTTTAAGGGCCTCCGCGAGAGGTTATAGGGGTCGACTATGGTTCATAAAAAGGATGATGTAAATCTGTCGGTAATTACAAATGGATGCCTACAGGTTATCTATACCAACAGTACGCCGGATGTGGATCTTGCGGATACAGTACAGATTTTTGCTGAACATCTGGACGTTTTTCTAGTTTTTGAAGGCGAAATTGCACTTGAAGTATTTGGCGAGAAAGCAATCCTGAAAGAAGGTGATCTGTTTTTCTGTACGCGTTCCACGTATTCAGAACTGTCGCATATCAGCAAGCGCTTTAGCTATGCCCGACTTCGGTTCTTGAAAGATAAGTTACCTGACGTTGAAATTGATGAACGATTTGCTGCTTCGCTCGTTGACTGTGATATTATTGGCCGTAAGATTTTTAATCATTGCCTGTCTTATATCAGTTTATTAGGCGATAAGCCTGTTCGGTTTGATGAAGCAGAGGCCAAAATGGTCCATGCGGAAAACCTTGAGATTTTGACGACGTTAAATAGCATGCTGTCTGAAAAGCATCTGTCGCTTGTGATCATTCCTTGTAATGTTGCCAGTAATGCATTGGTGGTGCGTGCTGTTGATATTTTTGAAGAGAATGTCGAAACCAATATGAAGGTCAAACTTGTGGCTGAGGAGTTATTGATCAGCCATTCCTATTTGATCCGGTGCTTTAAACGCACAATTGGTGTGGCGCCGAACGTGTTTTGGCGCACCATGAAGCTTAATCGAGCGCTCACCCTGCTTAGTCACAGGATACAGTCGTTGGCGGATATTTCCTATTTGTATGGATTTACAGACCAATCGCATTTCAGCAATTGCTTTAAGAAATCGATGCTGACCACCCCGGGTAGTATTGTCTATATCGATCCGCATAAATCCTGATTGCAGCTTTAGAGGCGATATGGGCGTTTGATCCTGTCTATATAATGTAAATTTACTTATGAACGAGCGAGCACACTTATCTTTCAATTGGTAAGTGTGCTAATTGATCGGCTGCTTTATACGGCACGATTGATTCAAGCCGCCTGCCAGGTAAATGGCCATTTATGAATAGCTAATTTATGAAAAGGACGTTTATAAAAAGACCGTTTATAAAAAGATTTGGCGGCGGGTATTGAGTGGGATTTGCGTCAAACTGCTTTAATTCAATTAACGAACTTTTGGTAAAAGCTAACAAACCTTTGGTGAAAGAAAAGTTTATCACTGCTTTCAAGCGCTAGCGTGTGCGCCAACGCCGTTAGGGCCGCAGGTTGGTGAGGAAGCGGATTATATTTAGCCATATTAGTGATTGTTAGCAGGTTAATTACCTGACTGCACTATGCGCCTATCCATCCGGTCTCTAAATTTCAGAGCTGATTGATCACCTGAGTATATTGAGCGGGCAAAACAAAATATGCTGCCCTAAAGGTGTATGTTGGCATAGCGTGAGTAGTATGTGAATGTATGCGGTTCATGGCCTTATGTTTTCTGCTGTTTTCTGCGCGCATTGAACCAGGCAAGCAATGGTACGGCGATATGGTCATAGAGCTTTGCCCCGATAAAATGGATGGGTGGCAGCGCTGCGAGGGACGCAAGCCAGCGGTATCTTGGCATTTCCTGCCAGATTTGGATAAAGGCATCTATGCCGCTAAGAAGTTTACCGTTTGTATCGAGCGCGTATAATCGGCGTTCAATATCTGCTTTTGTAAGGCCATAGGCTTTGAGGGCGTTCGGGTTTTCTATAATGGGGGTAAAGGTGATGGGTACGGCTTTGCCCTTTGCTGTTTCAGTAGCTTTGAGGCGGTTATAGTGGCAAATTTCTGCATTGCATACAGGGCATTCGCTATTGAAGAACACAGTTGTTTGAGGGGGTGGTGCTTCGGATTGTTGGGTTTGAATCGATGATATTTGTTGGGCTGGCGTGCCCGCACTTGTAATTGATGTAGTTTGTTCCTCGCTCTTGGTTTTGGGGTTTTGATTTGTCATTGTGCGCGTCTTTTCAAAGTGCCTCTTGTGAAGTGCTATGCTGTATCGGGGTTTTCTATGCAGACAGCGTATTGCCGTAAGTATGGTGTTTACGTGAATAGAACCTCTGGCGATCAATATTTTGCCGCCTGATATTGGTATGTGGCGCGCTCGATACTACGAGGGTAGCATTAAACCAGAGTGACATTAGGCCAGAGGGGGGTGGCTTAGAATGGAACATGACCAGTTGGCATGACATTAATAGTGCGCTTCAAGGCCCCGACATAGCTGAGGCCATTGGCGTTTCGCTTTTGATGTATGCCGCGATAGATACTTTAAAAATCCAGCGGCTTTATATTGGGGGCAACCCATACCCGCCGCGCCATTATTGAGAATATCAAGTCTTTAGACCAATATTCAAACAACCAGTCGGGATTGGCAAACCTGGATGTCATGATACTTTTCAGGCAAGCGGCTGTTGAAGTATCAGGGAAGGTATCGGCCATGTTTTTGATGATACTGTCTGCTGCCATTAGTGATGCTTGTGTGATTGTTTCATGATAGCCATCATTATCCGTATTTTGTCCACCTACCGCCTCATTATATCGCCAGATTATGCCGGGCATGTCGCGCAGTGCGTCATGATCGGGGCTTTTTAATATCCAGATTGCAGCCGCGAAATGGGCTTTGTGGGTCCAGCGTGCCTTGGGTAGTGTTCTTGATATCAGGCCGAAGGCAATTTCTGTAATTTCTTCATCCGATAGATGTGCATCGGTTTCTATTCGTTCAGGTTTTATCGTCATTTTTATTTCCTTATTATTCATGGGTAAGGGGAAGGTGGTTTGTTGCCAATAAGATCCAGAATAAAAACGCTAATGAAAGGCCCTAAAATGCAAAAACCTCACCGTTAGGGGCGAGGTTTGTTTGACTTTTCGTTTTGCGCTTTTCTGTCAGCTATTGGCTGCACTTTTTATTTATGGCCGGTGCACGAAAATCCATACCTCATATTTAGAGGTATTTTGCTGGAGATTATATGTCAGGCCTTTGTGCATATGCCTTTATCACACAGTACAGGGTGATTGTAAAATAATGGCTCTGTGCGGTTTCGTGATTGTTTAAAATATGAATATAACTTTAATGAACTGTTTGGGCGCCTTTAAGAAGGCCTGCTGTATAGATATCTTCAATATTGTTTTAAAGGCGCGATAACGGCCTCTGGCGGGCTTGGTTAAGTGCCGTTGTATATTGTGGATTTGAGAGATGAAAAAGTTTTTATTTAGCCTGTCAAGTGCTGCTCTGGGTTGCTTGTTGTTAAGTGTATGGGCGTCAACGGCGGCATCAGCATCAGCAACTTTCACTGTTGATGCATTTGATGTTAATCGACATATCAGTAACCTGGATAGCAGGTTCGTTACGAGCGTGCTTGATACTACCCCAACATTCAGTGGTGAGTATGATGTTCTGGATTTCACTGATGGTACACGGGGTACTGGTGGTTTCTTTGGAGTTAACAACCCTTTCCCTGGTAATTTGACCACAACCTTCGTGCTTGAAGCAGCAGGGCAGTTTCGTGTTGCAGAAGACGGTGAATATACATTCCGGGTGCGTCATGATGATGGGGCACGGTTGGCAATTAATGGCATGAATGTCATCAATTTCCCGCGGTTAACAGCGCCGCGAACGTCTTTCGGTACTGTGTTCCTGAATGCCGGCCTTAATGACCTGTCGGGTTTGTTTTTTGAGAACGGCGGCCAAGCTATATTTGAAGTGGGTATCGCCTCTGGGGCAGGTGTGCGCAGTAAAGGTGCCTTTTCGCTTGTAACCGCAGCAATACCAGAGCCTGCTACGTGGTTAATGATGATCCTTGGTTTTGCGATTGTTGGATTGGTGCACAAGCGCCGTACCAGCGTGGTGCAAAGCCTCTCGTAATTAAATTACTATTTAAATACCCCCCTCCTAACTTTTAGCCAGAGGATTTTCCTCTGGCTTTTTTTTGTCTGGTAATCTTTGGATATCGCCAGTTTACTTACAGGCCAAGCTCTGAAAGGCCGGGGTGGTCGTCGGGGCGGCGCCCTTGCGGCCAATGGAATTTCCGGTCTGCTTCGCTAATGGGTAGGTCATTGATGCAGGCATAGCGCTCTTTCATTAACCCGTCTTCGCCAAAGACCCAGTTTTCGTTACCGTATGAACGGAACCAGTTTCCGTTATCATCATGCCACTCATAAGCGTAGCGGACGGCTATTCTGTTGTCACGGAAAGCGAATAATTCTTTGATGAGACGGTATTCTTTTTCCTGTTCCCATTTGTCTGTAAGAAATGCTTCGGCTTCTTTGCGATTAGCTACAAAATGAGATCGATTGCGCCATTTGGTATCTTCGCTATACGCGAGTGAAACTTTGGCAGCATCCCGGCTGTTCCATCCGTCTTCTGCTAGACGAACTTTCTCACGGGCACTTTCTTCGGTAAAAGGGGGGAGTGGGGGTCTGCTCATGATAGATCCTTATCGAATTACGTTAGAGGAATACGGCTCTCTAACTGGGTTGCGAACTTAAACTGTACTGATCGGTAAACTTTAAATATTATTTATTAGTAATATGTCAAGAAAAAATATTAAAAAATATTGCAAATAATTGAACGTCATATAAAATACACAAAGAACAATCGGTTAATTTAGAGAAAAGTAATGAGACCAACAAAGCGTGAAGAATTGGTGCGTAAAGCCCTAACATCCTTTTATCAAAACGGATTTCATGCAACTGGTATGGATATGATCGTAGAACAAAGCGGGATATCAAAAACCTCGATCTATAATCATTTCAAAACCAAGGAAGATTTAATTTTGGCTGTTCTACGTTTGCGGGATGAGAAGTTCCGCAATTGGTTGTACCGCCGCATGGAGGCGTTGGCCTCTAACCCTGAGGGGCAATTGCTTGCGATGTTTGATGCGTTGGGCGAATGGTTTGAAGAGACTGATTTCAAGGGCTGTATGTTTATAAAGGCATCATCGGAATATCAGGATCAATCCCACCCAATTCACAAGCAGTCTGCTGAACATAAAAGGATTATTGAGGCCCACCTTGGTGATTTGGCTGCTGCTGCTGGATATAGCAATCCAGTACTTGTGGCCCAGCAATTGATGGTGCTGAAAGAGGGGGCTACGGTTACGGCGCAACTTCGTGCCCGTGTAGATGCTGCTCATGATGCACGGCAAGCTGCGGAAATGATCTTATTGTATGCGCAAAAAGGGTAGAAAATGAGCGCTATGATAGCTTGTTGTTAAGCTATTTTGTTCCTCTGCCAGTAAAAATCACTATCTTTTTTACCATGCACATCAATTTCTGAATTTTGGTGCAGGGGTAGTTTTACCTGTTCGCTCTAATGGTTTGTTTACGTAAAAACCATTCATAGTGAGGAGGTGGTCTTTTGCCTGATCAGAGGCTGACCTTGTGTCAGGTCATCAGCCTATGCTTGTGTTGTCACGGTAACTGGCTCGCTCTCACGATTTTTTAGCTTGGATACCATGCCTGAAGGGGTATTCCCTCTGGAGGCGATAACCTTAGTGATTTTTGCTTCGTTTCACGGTGTTTTGGGATCATTGAATGCTATGGTCGGTGCGGTTTCTCTTTTGAAGGGTTGCTGAGGTAAGTAGCCTGTGACAGAATAATATATCCTAAGGTTGTTGTCGGAAGGGATAAAGATGGTGAGGGGCGTATTATGCTCGGTGAGGTAGCCTTTGACGAGATTGATGAGAGGCATCCTGTACGGCGATTTGAAAAGATTTGGCGTAGAGGCTTGAATGAGAATGGTGTTTTTGCCAGATCATGTTTTAATCCTGCGCTATATTCATCAATTATACCCTGGATCGTTATTTTGGAAGCAATGACTCGTGAGGGCGAGGAAGATTATCTTTACAGGCTTTGTGGCACCGGTTTTACTTCTTTGGTTGGGCGTGAACTGACAGGCCAGTATATAGGGGCTGTTGTCAAATCAGAGGCAGGGCGTATTATGAAGCGGGAATTATCTCAGACGATACAGTTTCGTGTGCCTAAATATTCTGAAACCAAGTTGCCGCTAAAAGACCGTGAATTTATAAAGGTGTATAGGGGCGCGTTTCCTGTATCAAGTGATGGTGTTCATATTGATCAAGTGTTCGCTGTGGTCGCGAGAACGGATTGTGTCGTGGACACAAGAACGGACTGTGTCGTGGATATAAGGTAGTTTAATGCACATTAGCTGTTTATCTGGGTAATTGTCAAAACGACAAAAAAATGGTATTGAATTTAGCGAAATGATCTTTTCTCTGACTATTATGCGTCTCGCATAAACGCCTGCTGAAATAGCTGTTAAAATGGCATTGTGCTGATGTTCTATCTATTCTGTTCCATCGGAAGGAATTATGACCATACTCAACAGGGCCCACATTCAATGTCTGTTTAAACAGGCTTTCTTTGGCCGGGTTATGGTCATGTTAGCCTCGGTATTTGTTTATACCTTCATACCCACAAGCTTGGATGGTTCAAAAGCAGTTCATAACGAAAGCGTTTATTATAGCTTAAGTGATAAAGCTGTTTTTAATGATCGTTCCCTTGCTGGTCAAATAGAAAAACATGCATCAGAGCCTGCGGCGAAGAGCAATGAAGCTGAGGTCATGATATACGCGAACTCATGGGGGCTTACACTCGCACTCGATGGGTCTGGGTTTTATAATGATCTGATCAAAACTACTTTGTCAGGTATGGATAACCCGCCCAAATATCTCCCTATTCCTTATAGTCGGGCAAAGGCCACGTTTTTAACAAATGGAAAAGGCTGCTTGTATCCGTCAACACGGGAAGTGTTGAAAGCAGGCAAAGAAATTGATGACGAATCTGATTTCATCGAGACAATACCGTTTTTAACCGCTCGGGTGTTTATTTTGGCTGGTGCTGGTCGGCCTGTGTATCGGCCCGGTCTTGATTTAACTGGTCGTATCGTCGTTCATGCGCGCGGATCTGCAATAGCGACGGTGATGGAAGGATCTGGTGCAACATTTCTGGCTGCCAGCGATGAACTGGATAAGGCCCGTTTGCTTACGACCGGGCGGGTTGATTATATTCTTGCAACGTTACCTGATGCAGCTTTTGTCTTTCAAAAACTGAATGAATCGCTACCTGCATTTGACCCGGATAGTGAGTTTTTTAAGGGGGGAATCGGGGTAGTGTGTCATAAAACACCGGAAAATGCCCTGATGATCGAGCGCCTAAATGGTGCATTTATGCATCAGTTACGTAGCGGAACCCTGTTAAAACTGTTTGAAAATGTTCCCTTAAATGCCTCTGATTACCTACCTGTGATTGATTAAGGCCTGTTTGAAATGTGACGGCATCATTTTGCCATTATTTTGCCGTTTAATAATCGAGCCATATCAATTGCATATTCGAATTTTAACGAAAATTTGTACCATTTATGGCCATTTTGTGTTTCATTCATTTTATTTTATCGAAAAAATTAGGTTTTTATTCTAAAAAAATATCGTTATAGCTTTTGTTGTGTGGGGCTATCCACTGAGTTAAACAAAAGGGAGTAACTCGATGAAAACGACACTTTCAAAAGTAACATTAATTTTAACAGCGATGGCTTTATCTGGTTCGGTATATGCGACATCAAATGATGATGGCAAAGCCAAAGAATTGGCAACACCTGTAAGTAAGGTTGTTAAAGCAGAAGCTGTTAAACTACAGAATAGCCCAGAGGCAAAGGCGCTGAAAGAACGCCATAAAGCTGAATGGGATGCGATGCTGAAAGCCCATGAAGCGATTAAAGCAAATTGGGGTAACATGTCGGAAGCTGATCAAAAGCGTGCGACAGCTGAAATGAAGGCAGAAGCAGAAGCGTTGAAAAAGCGCCATAAAGCAGAATTGGCTTCATTGAAGTCATAAACAGCGAGCTGTTTGAGAGGCTCTGATATAATTGATGTATTTTATGATCGAATAATTGAAAGATGATAAAACTGGATCAATTCATTTCAGGCAAAGAGCTTCTGATAAAAGAATACCCTCTTCCTTAATGGGGGAGAGGGGGTAGAGGTCAACAAAAGACGTTTCATAGTGAACTAGCCCTGTGCAACCTCCCCATCATGGTTGCGTGGGGCTTTTGTTGTTGGCTTAACCGCCGCGTAGACTAACTAATAATATGGTTGCTGTCAGTGCTGCGACTGTGCTGATAAATACATCCAGCTTGATGCTGGGGCGTTGCCGGCGCCACCAGTTGCGAAGTGTGATCATGGGGGTCATTGTAGCGTCTGTCCTTTAATTTACTATCTGTCTTGCTTGTCAGTAATGTTTGTTCCTTCGCATCCAAGGTCGCCTGCTTATATTTATATATAGCCCTGCATGCTTTTAAGGTCGTGACGTTTCGCCAGATCGCAGCATTCACACGCATGATGCTGTGATCATCGTATCGCTGTTGAAATCCTTCCCTGACTTCAATCAGCCACAGAATGTTTCGCATATAGATATTTTGATATCTTGTATTTTTTTGACCTTTTTGGAGGCGTTGTTTTGTTTCCTTCCCTGTTTCCTCTGGCTCTGCGTCTTCTTCTGGGCCAAAGCGATCAAAAAACCAGGCGGTTTGCATGGCATCTAACTGAGGATCGGAAATTGTGGAAGCAAGCGTCTTTGACTGGTTCCAGAAACGCCGAACATTGGCCGCGCGCAGGCGGCGGGTCGAGCGGCATATGGTTCGTTGAACAAGATCGGAGGTGGGGAGGGGTGATAATAAATCCTGTTCCATTTCCGGTTCCTGAAAGCGCTTGTTTCCACAAATATCCAGGCACTTACATGCCCTTGTTCTGACAAGTAATTGTATTCTTACTTGTCTAGCCCATACCCGGCTATTGCGCGCGGGTTGCGGGATACTGTCGATTACCACGAGCAAACCATCAATTGATGACCGTGAAATTGTCAGGCCTCTGACATGGCTTCAGGGGTTTAAGCCTGTTTATTATATAAATATATAATGTTGGCTCGTTTGCCTGGGGTAACGATGTGATTAAATATTACGTAAAACGTAATTATTTGGCAAGTATAAAATTACAAAATACGTAAATTTATACAAAACTGTATAAACAATGCGTCTTGGAGGCTTTTGGCGAGGCGCTTGTCATGAAAATGCCTAGATTAAATCTAGGATCGTGTTGGGTAGTGAAAAACATACTAAAGAATAATATTGGGTAAGGTATGTAGAGATATTCAATTTTCAGTATTAAAATTAATCTTTATGTTGAAAATATCAATGTTTATATAATATTATCATGATAATAATGAATAACAGGTAGGAAATATAATAGACTATTCAACTGATAGATAGAATATATACTGATTCTATCTTTATAGTTCTATGTCTATACTCATCAGGGTCTTGCTTACATCAACCACTATTATGGGTGGAAAGTTTGATTGGGGAATTATGAGTAATAGCATTTCATATAAACATATACTTAATTCACTGAATGCCTCGGAAATTTTACTCCGGCCATTTGTATTTAAAGAACCTGTTACATTATTTGGAACGAAAGCCAGGCAGGCTTTTGAAAGGCTTACTAAACAGAATTATCGGCATGAAGGTAGTGACAAAGCTTTGGAATATTCCAGAGAACATTCCGGTTATCAAAGGCCTTTAAGTAGGCTGGCGGCTATGAAGCCATGTACCGCCGATGTACCCATAAAACAGCCGCAAAAATGTGATCAGTGTATACGTGGTCTGAATGGGGGCCTAAATGCGAGCCTGAATGTGGACCAGTTTGAAGAAAAGAGGGCGTTTCTTTGCCGGTATTTGTCGGCGCATTTGGCGCGCCTGAAAAAGCGTCAGCGTTCATGATATCGCCAATTTGGCGCTTCCCTGCTTGTTTACCAAGGTCAAGGCGCAGGCTGGTAAAGGCCGGATTTGGTGATTTTGGCAAGGGAATTAACCAGTCTTCGCCGGTTTCTGTCTTGTGATATTGGCGGGGTAATAAATATTCTGTACCCTGTGCATCAATTTGCTTAATCAGGAAAATTGCGCCCGGTGTCATGGGGAAAAAATGTTTTCGTGGGTCGGCAGCTATAATGATGCTGCCTTGTTTGATCTCGCTCTCGAGCACGTCATCGCCCATAATATAACAATAAAGCCCCTCGGATGTTTCAGCGTCAGGGGGGACTGCCACAGACCGTATGCCATGTGCCTCATCGAGCGGCAAGACGCGCCCATCACCCATTAGAGTACCTTCAATAGTAATATGATCAGGGGTTGGCGAAACATTGCTATCAATCAGCTGCCCTGCGCTCAGGCTTTCAAGAAGCGAGTTAGCTGACAGGTCAAGAAGGTTTGCCAATTTCAGTATTTCATCAGATTGGACCTCGCGGGCGCCTTTTAGAATATCAGTAACCCGCGGCGCAGAAATATCCAGCGTCTCGGCAACATCCTTTAGCTTGCGACCCTGGTTTTTCAGGAGGTCGCGGATCCATTCTTGTGTTGGCATGCCTCTATATTACGAATTCCGTAAAGAATGTCATTTTCGAAAAACGTAAATTTATCTTGTAATTAATTACGATATACGTAAATATATCACCCATAGCTTCTTTTTGCTGACGCGAACTGTGGGTTCGCGGCGCGTTTACCAGGGAGATACAGTTTGGCGGAATTTCCTGCATTGCCATTTTTTACGGATGCCTATCTGGCAGATACGATTCATCTGACAACCGAAGAGCACGGCGCTTATTTGCTGCTTTTAATGACAGCTTGGCGAACACGTGGTTGTTGCCTGCCGGATGACGATAAAATGTTGGCGCGTATTACTCGCACCAGCCCAGCACGGTGGCGGCGTTTGCGCCCGGCCTTGCAGGTGTTTTTTGAGATTGCCGATGGGCGCTGGGAACAGAAACGTTTATTGAAAACATACGGTGATGTTGAAAAAAGGGTGGCGAAAAATCGTATGAACGGCGCCAAGGGCGGACGTGCCCGAGCTGCAAAAGCAGCTCAGGTAAAGCGTGTACCTGATGCAGATAACCCTTTGAAAAAATTAGATATAGATAAGGCAAACGCTGTACCACAGCCTAAGCAATCGACTGGCGACGCTACTGGCGGTACTGCTGGCGACACTACTGGCAACATTGTTGGCGACTTTATGGGCGAAAACCCGCCAACCAAAACCAGAACCAAATTAAAATTAGAGTCAGAGTCACGCTGCGACCTTGGTGAAAAAGTATGTGATGAAAGTGTAGATATATCTTCATCTGCCCCTTTTGGTGTGGAGAAAGTTGCTGCTGCTGCTGGTCTTTCTTTTGAAGATATTAACCAATCGATAGTGACGGGATGGCTGGATGCAGGGCTGGATATGGAAAAGGATATCTTGCCCACGGTAAAGCGTATTCGCCAGCGTCAAGAAGCGAGAATTGGCCGTGTTCCGGCACATATTGGCTATTATAGTGACGCAATTGTTGAGGCGCGTGCCTTACGCCTTGGTGAGGTAGGGGGGCAATCAAGCAGTAGCTATCCAAATACTCGTAAGCCAGAAACGATAGAGCCTGCCCATAAGGACTTTGCTACAAAACGACCCTTTAATCATGAATCGCTTGATGACTGGCGTGACTTTCTCGGAGATGGGCAAAGCCGATTTCGCGGTGATTATTTGTCAAAGCACTGGTTTATTAATGAAAAACACCCAATTTTTCGCCCGTGCGATTTAGGGCCAGACCCCAAGCATACTACGAATCCCAAAATTCCCGATGTAATTTACCGTGAGTACGGCGAGCGATGGCTTTGGCTTAGTTGGCAGCGCCCGCATTCAGACGAGCATGTGAACGCTGCAAGTCAGGCTGGTGTACAGGCGAAATGCCTTAAGAGGCCTTGCTCAACAGGGCTTTCCCAAAAGCCACTTCCCTAAAAATATTTTCCCGAAACAAACTTTGTTGAACCCAAACGCAAACCTGAAAAAGGAGATCCATCATGACAGGGCGATCCGTTGAACACACTCTTACAGAAACATGCAAAAACCTGGCAGCAGAACCGTACGAGCGGTCGATCTCACTATCACAGACAGGTAAGGATCATGATGATATAATCGATAAGCTGCGTGACCGGGTGGAAGAACGCTTGATTAATGCCGCCTGGACCCTGCGCCGAATGCCGGACCGTGAAGCAGGTTTTTTATATGCGCGTCAGTCAATCTGGCCTGAGACGGTTATGAGCAAATATACGTCGATGCCCGCTAAGCTTTCCAATTTGCAAACCCGTAAAAAAATCAGGCCAAACCCCAGTGAAATTGACGAAATGCAGCCCGCACTGGATTTGCTGCTTTTGTTGCCAGATGTTGCTGATCGGAAATTACTATTTTGGGCAGCCTGGCATCAAAACGGTGAAAAGCAAACGCGTATACCGTGGGCAAAAGTACGGGCAAGCACCCAAACAACTGCTTCCCGTTGGACTTTGAAACGTAAGTATGATGATGGCCTTAAATGGCTGGCTTCCATTATTGCCTTGCAGGCTTAGGGCCTAAGGGGATTTGATGCGCTGGTGGATTCTTGACTGTTGGATTGGAGCAGTGAAGGAACGCCTTTAAAGTCTATAGCGCCAGTTGCAGGAGCCTCTGGTATCGCTGTCAGGTAAAGAACGGCGAGCACAGCCATATAGATAGTTAGCAAGCCAGTGAGAACTTTTAATTTTATTGCTGTTAGGATCATTTTATTTTTGTCAGTTGCTTTTTGTTTGCTGGGTATTTTCTGATTGCTTAAATGATGGTGCGGCCTTGTCTGATGATAGTGACATTAAATAAGCCGCACCAAGGGTTACACTTAGGGCTAAAAAACAGGCAATCTTTTCATTTTTTGTCATGGATTTCATGAATGTAATTCTCGCTATTGTGCCTCGGGCGTTTTGGCCGCTTTTAGGCTGGCTTGATTTTGTTACCTATGCCTTTAGATGCATGGCTTCGTGAAACCTTACAAAGTTTTTGACTGTGCTAAGTATTTTGCAGGTATTTTATAAATTATTGTGGCAGCAGATAGTTTATAAATTCATTTAAAGTGACAATGTTATTATTGTTTGTATCCAGTGTGGAAAATACGGATTTATCGCCTATAAGCGGCGTTACCTTATCAGATAATTCAAGTGGTGGGCGGCTAAGCGATAGAGCGCCTTCGCCTTTGATCTGATCTTTGCAAGCGGGGGGTATTGATAATTTATGGTGCGTTTCACTAGGGCCAAGGCGTGAGGTGACGGTTTTAACATAAATGCCAACTTCATCGGCTTCAATCATGCCGCTGTCATCGGTGTCTAATTCATCAAACTTTGCTTTGATCATTGTAAATGTCGGTAGGAAGTCGGATTTTGAAAATTCTTCAAGCGATAGATAGTCGTCATTGTTGATATCAAGGGCCTTGAACTTGATGCTTTGAAGAACAACCTCCATGTCGGTGAGCGCGATTTTGCATGCCTCTGAAAACGCGTTTTGAATTCGGCTGGGGCCAACTTTATTGGCGGCGGCATGGTCTTCGATATATTTACCGTTTGTATCGGTAATTTTTGCTGTTGTTTGAATTCGAATTGTGGCTGCTTCAATATTTAATGTACCCGTATGGTATAGGTTTTTATGAATTGTTTTGGGCTGTTTTGGTAATAACAGCCTACTGGGTATAACATATTCTGATAGCGCAATTCGGTTATCATTATTGTCGTCCAATATATTGAAATAGGCATTGATGTAACGATCAGGTGTGCCTGTGGTATCATTTGCCCAAAGCATCAGGCCTGCGGTTGCAACTGCGCCTAATAAAAAACCAGATAAGATCATACTGTAACTCCTTGAAGTATCCTTGAATGTCCGGTTTTCGGTATAAAGAGCAACAGCCCGCCTGATGACGGCACTTGCTGTTTCATCTGCCTGTTCGCATGCTGCCATAAAGGCGCGTTTGTCGTCATATGGCAGGCGAACTTCCAGCATTTCAGACTTTTTGCCTGTTTTTTTGTTAGGGCTTTGATCGAGTGTATTTTTTGCATTCATATCGAAATTCCGGTTTCACTGCATGTGAGGTGTCTAGCCAGTATCATCGTCTGATAATAAACAATGATTTTCTCGTATGAGGGAAGGGGTATTCTGTATGTTTTGATTGTATGCGCTGTCCGGACATTGATAATATATTGTTTTATAATGATTATTTAAATATTTGTATCGATATGCTGTGAGAGATATATGGCAAAACTCTTGGCACCAAAATTAAAAGATAAATGGTTCTCTACCGCGTTTAGAAACCTCGATGACGATGTAAAGCTGGAGATTGCCTGCAATCTGAAAGCGGATATGCAGCGGGAGCGCGGTAACGCGATTTTCATTGAAGCCCTGCTGATGTTTCTTGCAATTGGTTGGATGATCAATGATGGCATCGGCAAGGGGGTTGTTACTCTTGTGCTGGGGATGATTAATCTTGGTTATCATTTGTGGCAAAGGCGACTGCGCTTAAGCTGGATTGCTCTGAACGAACAAGCGCTTAATTGGTACTGTGTATACAGCAAAGAAAAACTGGTTCCCGCCCCTTTATATTGCTGGATGCTCAGAAAATACTTCTTTGGTTTTGTTTCATTGGTGATCTGTCTTGCGATTATTTTCGCTGTTCATTCTTTTGACTGATTATCTGTATAAGCCGCGTAAACATTAAAAATACGATAGATAGCGAAGAAAACAGTTTATTATGGCACTGACAACATTCAGGCAAGGTGATTACCGAAGGCATGCCGACAAATATGGCTTTGAAACCCTCTTAAATACAGATGATTTTAAAATTACCCTTTATCAAGGCAAAGGAAGGGAAGTTTGCTTTTCTTTTCTTGGTGTAGGTGAAGGGTTTGGTGGCCTTGAACTTCAACGTGAGGAGTTTTTTGGCACTGCAAGCGGACGTGCTGAACGGTCTGTTATATTCATATTTGATAAAAAACGATCGTGGTTCAGTAATGATCAAAAAAATATGGAGCTTTTTCGCTTCATTGATTGTTTTTGCCGGAAACAAGGATATGAAAAACGATATGCGATTGGTAACAGCATGGGCGGCTTTGGGGCGTTGATTGCGGCGCGGTATATGCAAATAGATCGTGTTTTGGCCTTTTGCCCCCAATTTTCAGTGAATAATGATTTGATGCCTGGTGAAACCAGATGGAAAAACTGGACTGATCTGATTGGAAAATTTGATATCATCTCAGTGAATGATGGGAAATATGGACGCGGCAGGTTTGTTATTATTCATGGTGCAGATGGCCCAGATAAACATCATTATGACCGGTTTCCAAAACATCGAAATATTCATCATTATATCGTGCCCAATGCTGATCATCATGTTGCAAAAAAGCTAAAGGCACGCGGATTGTTGGTTCCCGTTGTAAACACGTGCTTTATGAAAGGTTGTGTCGCCATTGACCGGTTAATGACAGCGAATGATATTATTAAGCGTGACAGGCCAGTTGATCTGTTTGGAGCTGTAAAGAAGCTTGGTCGGTCGGTCTTAAAAAAATGAATATAGTTCTCTTTGGTATAAAGCTATGCCCAATCGTTGCATAGTGAACTTTATTGTTATATTATAACAACTATGAAACATAAGATACTTGTATTTACTGTTTTTATGGCCACGCTCTCTGCACTCTCATACTTTGATATATGGAGTAGGGTGTTTGATGATGTGTCCGTCTTAAGGCTTGAACGGCAGTATCCCAGCAGGCTTTCGGCTGAAGAGCAAAGGCTGGTGCACATGAAACTTTATGACCCTCAGTCATATGTATTGGATTTTCTCTGGTCTGATGTAAGGCGTGACTGTGCTGTTTATGAAGCTGCATTTAGTGAATTGCGTATTGCTTTTAGAACATTCAGCCCTTTAAAGTTATCACTATATACAATTCCAAATGGTAAAAGATATTTTTATGATGCCTTGGAAGATCGAGAGCAACCTCATGACCTTAGCCCCCACCCTTTAGACTTATGCCGTTTCCCCGAGGTTTATGGTTTTGAGTTAGTGGACACGTTTGAGCCTGACAAAAAAGGCGTTATATTCTCTGATATTGATTACAGAGCAAACAACACGATTGCACATTTTGATGTGAAATCTTTCCATGATTGTGCGCCCTATGATGTGATTGTGTTAAAGAATGATAACATATGGGGGCAGGCCGCAGTAAAGCAGAAGTTAGTCCTTGATTGCGGCGGAGGATTTCCATTATTGCCGCGTAAACCATTACTGATACCGCTACATGAAATCCGCGAACAATTTAAACCTTGATTTCACGTGAATTCATTCAGTCGTCGCATCCAGCCAAGCAGGAATTTTTGCTGTGATGGCTTGTTGTTCACAAAATTGATGTAATGATTTAGCCGTTCGCTGACCATCGCGGGGATTAGTAGGTCACCGGCTTTATCATAGGCGGCCATTGTTGCTTTGCGGGTTTTGGGGCCGTTGCCGCCGTCGATTTCAAGCCCGCTATCAAAATGTTTGTTAAGCGCAGTTTGCAGGAACTTTACCGCACTGCCGGGGCCGTGATTAACCGCGCTATCAAACAGGAAAGGTTGTAGACTGCTGGGCAATTGATCAAACCCTGGGCCAAGAAAATATTGCTTTTCATATATTTCCCGCGCTTCATGTTCGCTCAGGTTTTTAACATCTTCAACGCTGACATTTGTGCCGCGGTAAGTTGAAAGTGTGCCAATTGTAATGCCGAAATTGGTTGCGCCGCCTTGACCATCAGGGTCTTTCACAAACCCACCTTCGCGGCCGAGAATATCATCGAGCATGTTATCAAGCGTGATCATCATGACCTAAGTATAACAGTATATTTATAGCATGCATGTGATATTGCTCACGCGTGCGGGTGATCGCCGAATGGATTTGATCTTGTTCAGACTTTCTCTTGCGCTGCCTTCCAGAACTTTATCGCTGTTTGTTTAATCTCTTCGTGATTGGCGTTTAGACCACGCGTTGAAATCGTGACAGGGGCATCCTCTTTTAAATGAATGTATATTTGGCTGTGGGAAGTATTGTCGTTGATTGTCTCGATGTCTGTCCACGCAATTATAAAGGCTGAATTAAAATGCGAATAGCTAAAGTTCCATGCTTTAAGCGTTACGTCTGTGTAGGTCAGCATTGGCAGGCTTAACAGAGCTCGATATCCAAACCTTGTGTTAATTAAGAACGGTAATATGATTATAAATATAATCCCGAATACTACCCCAGAGAGAGATGAACTTCCGCATATTGTAGTTACAATTGCTAGTGTTATAAGCAACCATAATAATGCATAAATTTTATACTTTTTCTTAAAATAGAATGTGATCGATTGATTCATATTCTTTTTTTTAGGCATTTCTCCCACCCTCCCACTTTAAATCGCCTGCTCATGGGAACGGTACTGCCTGAGGTGAGCGTGAGGATTTTGTCGCCGCTGCCGGTTGGCGTTGTTGATACAATTTGGTCAGTGTTGACAATATAGGATCGGTGAACCTGTTTGAATGTCTCTGGTAATCTTGCGCTAATTGCCTTGAGGGACGATCTGGTCAGATAATCATTGTCCCCGATATGGAGCGACAAATAATTGCCCGCCGCCTCGATATAATCAATATCGGCTGGGTTGATGTAAATCTCTCCACTTCGCGTTTTAACAGTAATTTTTTGCGCCGCTTGCTCTTTCGGTGCTTCTGATTTTGCTGTGCCGCGGCCTTGATAATGTTCCAAAATAATTCTGAACGCATAGGCATAAACGAGGATGGTCAGGTAACCGCGCCAGTCTTTTGAGTATTCATAGAGTATTTCATTAAAAACACCCCACGGCCATGATCCAAAGCTATAATCGCCGCCGATCGCCGCATAGGTAATTTCACGGATTAGCACCATCCCACCTGTATGCATCAGCGAGAAGATGGCGCTGCCTATGAAATGGAGCGCGATGTAACGCGTTGGCGCAAGGCTGCCGAGTGGGAATATTTGATCCACCCGCAGTACCAGCGGGATTAAGCTAAGGGTTAAAGCCGCGCTGGAGCCTTCCCATAAATAGGGCTCCCATATTTGAAAGGACATAACACCGTTACGGGCAAATTCCGTGTTCTGGGCACCCGCATCAAAAATAACATTTGTTATTAGAAAGAGTGTCCATAAAACGGCACCAATCCAGAAGCGATCACGCCATAACCTTAGCGTCATTTTATTCTCGCTGTACTATTTGAGCCACGTATTTGCATGTGCCGTTTGTCCCTATCATGTCCCTGCCGTATCGCCGTTCGTACCGCCGCGTATTTTGCAGCGGATACGTTCTGTATCGCTCGTGCCGTTTGTACCATGAGGGCCGCCGTTTGTCACAAGTATATGTTTATAAGCGAGTTTTCCTGCAATTAATTCGCTAACAACAAAAGCGTGTGCGGAGGCAAGCATGACAGCGAGTGGGATAGAGAATAGGATTAGTAATGGCATGGCTGGCCGAAGGAAAGAGCGGCGGCATGATATTGATGCGCTTCGGGTGGGGGTGTTTGGCCTGTTAATCCTTTATCATGTTGGTATGTTTTATGTGAGTTGGGGGTGGCATGTGAAAAGCAGTTATGCGCCTTTGTTATGGCTTGAGAATTTCATGCTGCTTTCAAATTCGTGGCGATTGCCGCTTTTGTTTTTAATCTCTGGCTTATCTATGCGGTTTGCGTGGGATACATATGGTTTCTTGCGGTTATATGCCAAACGGCTGGTGCGACTGTGGATTCCTCTTTTGTTTGCAATTTATTTTATATGCGCGCCGCAGCGCTATTTCGAGGCGATTGAAAATGGCTTTATTTCCATGTCGTTTGCTGAGTTTTGGCCCAGATATATTGCAGGCGCAGAGGATATGGGGGTGAATGTGCCAGATTATACCCATATGTGGTTTATCGATTTCCTGCTTGTGTTTACAATTGTGCTAACACCTGTTTTTAAGGCGCTTAAGCCCTTGCAACTGTTTGACCTCAAGGCTGTAAACGCTAAATATATTCTGATTTTTCCTATGGTCTTTTTCGCTCTGCTTGCAGGCGCGCTTAGGGAAGATGAGGTTAGTCATTATGTTTTCGATGCGCCGTTCAATACGCCGTATTATATGGCCATGTACACGCTTGGATTTTTGATCGGGAATAAGGATGGCTTTTGGGCAGCGATTGAGCGCTATAAGGCGATGGGCCTTGCCTTTGGCCTTGGCTTTTGGGTCTTTATGATCGTTTGCCGCAATACCATCGGGTATGACTGGATCCCTGATGGCCGTTTGTTCTGGGGGGCGTATCATGCCTGTGTATGGGGCTGGATTGTTGGTATTCTTGGCTTTGCCCGTAAATACCTGAATAAACCCAATTCTTATATTAGATATTTTAATGGTGCGGTGTTCCCATATTATATCGTGCACCAGACGATTATTGTGGTGGCAGGGTTTTACCTGACGCGGCTGAATGTTCCGCTGGATGTGGAGGCCGGGATGCTGATTTTCTTGACGGTGCTGGGTTGTATGGCCACGTATGAAATTGTACGCCGATTTTCACCTTTGCGTCCCTTGTTCGGGCTGTCTTTTCAGCCAAAGTGATATTGGTGGAATGCTTGTAAGGCAATGAATGTCTCTTATATCTAATAAATAGAATATGAGGGACTGATGAACAGCAGATTACAAAATGGTAAATTATGCAATAACAGGCAGCCAGACATTACAATCGGTATCGAGGTGTTTTTTGAGGTTCTAACCTGGATTGCTGATATCATTGCAGGGGCCGTAGAATTTAGCATCTTCAAGCATAAAAAATGGCGGGCCGCCCTGATAACGATCATTCTGATTTTACCTGTTATGCTGTTTTTATACTTTTTGTTTTCCATGCTTTAATGACATGTATGGTTTTGAGGCTTGTATGGAACGCTGCTGTTTAATTGAAAACGAGTGTGTGTGGCGGCCTTGGTTTTGATATAGGCCCAGAATGTTTTGACAGATATCTCCTGCATAAGAAAACCCCGAAGCAGGAAGAGTGGGGAGGGATGCTTCGGGGCTGGGAAGATATGGAAGTAGTATAAGTAATCTACTTGGTGGGGTAGCTTACGAGCGTATATCTATGCATCTTGTATGACAGTCATGTGACGGAATTGGGTCAGTTTTACGATAATTATGTTCAGGTTATGTTGTGCCCTGATCTGGCGTGTAAGGGGTACGCGATTTGTGCCGTGATCACGAAACTGTAATAATTACAAAAAATGGAAAAAAAAGCTTGCACCCATAGGGGGGATGATGCACCATATATATAGCCATAGTGACCGAATATACCCGCTGCGAGCTTTATTGCTCCAGCGGGTTTTTTCTTGCCTTTAATCTATGAGACTGTCTTTAGCCTGAAAATATGACAATTACATTTCAAAACCCGGATGATTTTGAAAAAAGTTCATCCGACCCTGATGCTGTGCCTGCTTTGGTGCCCATGATGGAAGATATACCAAAGAAAAAGCCTCTTGAGCATAAGATGCAGGGGCTTAATAAGCGGAAAAAGGCAAATTTCCTCAAGGCATTAGAAAATGGCGAAACGGTTACAAGTGCGGCGGCAGCCCTTAAGATTAACCGCTCAGATCTTTACAGGTGGCGCTGTGATGATGCGGCTTTCGATGAGGCCTGGGCGAGTGCGTGGTCGTTTGGCGCTGATATGTTAGAGGAAGAAGCAATTCGCCGGGCGGTGGAGGGGGTTGAAAAGCCTGTCTTTAGAGGCGGCGAAATCGTGGGGCAGGTGCGTGACTATTCAGACAGTATGTTGATGTTTCTACTGAAGGCACGAAAACCTGAATTATTTGGCAGTATGGGGGGTAAAACGCCCGCCCGAAAAGAAAAAACAGACGCAAAAAAAAAATACCGGCGATCAAGGAGAAATAGGTGACCTTAAAGCCGAGATTATTGCCGCCAAACGCACGCTTGACCGCAAGCTCCTTCAGGCAGTTGCCGCAAAACCGGCAAAAAAAGTTTCTGAATGACTTAACACCACTTGAAACGCTCACTCTACATTATGACTGGCAGTTTTGGGCTCGCGCTAATCAAATTGAGCCACAGGGTAGCTGGACCCATTGGATAATCCTTGCTGGGCGCGGTTTCGGCAAAACGCGCACAGGTGCAGAATGGGTGCGCATGCTTGTTGAATGTGGCCGGGCAGAGCGCATCGCGCTTGTGGCGCCTACGGTATCCGACGCACGGCGAACAATGGTTGAAGGAGAAAGCGGGATACTCGCTGTATCGCCGCCGTGGAACCGGCCAAAATTTGAGCCTTCCAAGTCGCAGCTTGTTTGGCCGTCTGGTGCTACTGCGACCCTTTTCAGTGCCGGTGAGCCTGACCGCCTGCGCGGGCCGCAGCACGATGCGGCCTGGTGCGATGAAATATGCGCTTGGCGCGGCGCCGAGTTGGCCTTTGATAATTTGATGTTTGGATTGAGGCTAGGTGATAATCCGCGCACATGTGTTACGACAACACCGCGCCCGATCCCGCTTTTGAAGAACTTACTGGGTGCTGAAAACGCCCATATTACCACCGGTACGACATATGATAATCTAGCAAATCTTGCGCCGACATTCGCAGATGAAATCATCAAAAAATATGAAGGCACACGCATTGGCCGGCAGGAATTGAATGCCGAGCTGTTGGAGGATGTGCCGGGGGCTCTTTGGTCGCGCGGTCAACTGGATCGTTGCCGTGTTTTGGATGCGCCTGATATGCCCCGTATTGTTGTGGCGGTTGATCCGCCTGTCTCTGTTGGTGAAAAGGCTGATGAATGTGGGATAATTGTGGCAGGTTTAAGTGCTGATCAATCAGCCTATGTCTTAAGGGACGCAAGCATTCAAGGCGAGACCCCGCTTGGCTGGGCCGAACGTGTCGTAAGACTGTATCATGAGGTTAATGCTGATTGTGTGGTTGCAGAAGTTAATCAGGGCGGCGCGCTGGTTGAAACGCTTTTGAGGCAGATCGATCCACTGATCCCGATAAAATCTGTCCATGCACGGCGGGGTAAGTACCTGCGTGCAGAGCCAGTTGCTGCCCTTTATGAGCAAGGCCGTGTTTTTCATCAGGGTACTTTCCCAAAACTTGAGGATCAGATGTGTAATTTCACCCATGATGGTATGGTAGGGAATAATATAACCAAACGATCGGTAAACAATAAAAGCCCTGATCGATTGGACGCGCTCGTATGGGCAATAACCGATTTATTGTTGGCACCGCGTCAGCATTTTAGAATGAGGAAACTTTGATGGGAATTTTTAGTAATCTCTTTTCAAATCCAAACCGCAATCCTGCAAATGGGATTGGAGATAAGGAGCGAGCGCAAGATATAGGGGCGAAGCCTTCTGGTCGTTCTTATGATGCTTCTTTTACTCAGCAGTCACCAATAATGGAAGCGAAAGCAAGCTCGAAAAGGCCGCTTTCAACGCGCCCTTTATATTCCCGGATTGGGCCGAATCAGGCCGTTACAACGCCCAGACGGTATGATACGCTTGCAGAAGAAGGGTACCGGCAAAATGTGATCGCCTTCCGTGCTATTAACCTGGTGGCGAAGGGGGTGGCAAGTATTCCTCTTAATCTTTACCGAGGCAATGATAGGCTTGAGGAGCATCCGCTTCTTGACGTGCTGGCACGCCCCAACCCCCGCCTAAAGGGTGTGAATTTTATGGCGAATTTTGTTGGTTTTCATCAAATCGCTGGTAACGCCTATATGCTGGCTGTGGGGCCAGAGGGCAGACCGCCGAAAGAGTTATGGCTTCTTCGCCCTGATACCATGAGTGTGCTTGAGGGAAAAAGCGGGATACCTGCTGGTTTTCGTCAGCAGCTCGCGGGGCGCACGCAGGATTTTGCACCTGATCATGTTCTGCACTGGAAAACATTTAATCCTTTATCTGATTGGTATGGGATGGCGCCTCTTGATAGTGCAGCCCTTGCAGTGGATGCGCATAACGAAGGCTCACGCTGGAACCTGGCGCTTATTCAAAATGGCGGTACACCCTCTGGCGTGTTGTATCAGGAAGACGGGGAAACACCGCTTACTGATACGCAGTTTGAAAACCTCAAGTCACAGGTTGAGGAACATTATACGGGTGCCGTAAACGCTGGCCGGCCGTTATTGCTGGAAGGCGGATTGAAGTGGCAGGATATGGGCCTGTCACCAAAGGATATGGACTGGGGCAGTGCCAAAAACATGAATGCACGTGAAATCGCGGTTGCATTTGGTGTGCCGCCGCAGATGCTCGGTATTCCTGATAGTCAGACATATTCAAATTACGCTGAAGCCCGCCAAAGTGTATGGGAAGAAACCATCATTCCGCTCGCGCAAGAAATTGTGTGTGAACTTAATGGCTGGCTGGTGCCACAGTTTGATGAGAGCCAAAGTCATGGCGGTCAAAAATCAAAGCTGACGTTGAAATTAGATTTAGACGAAATCCCCGCGCTTGCGGGCAAACGCGCTGCAAAATTCGACCGAATAAACTCTGCTGACTTTTTGAGCGTGAATGAAAAACGTAAGGCGCTTGATATGCCACCGATTGATGGTGGTGATAAGGTCAGTAATTAGCGTTTACAGTACCACAGCTTTTTAGAAATCACAGTTCCGTGAAGAATGATCGTTTACAACCTTAATAAGGCATGTTAACTACTTGTTAACTTTTAAATCAGGCACAAGATTTAAATCGGCGTCAGGCAACGCCAACTGTATTTTGTAATTCGCCATCTGGGGGAAATTCTGTGAAAAAAATACTTGCCATTATTATGGCACTTTCGTTTGTATCAGCTAACTTATCGGCTCAAGAAACCACTTTTAATTTCAGTGGGTCAGCCAATTTTACAGGCGAATTTTTTGGTCCTGAAGATGAGTTCAATTTTAATGCGTTAGGGCTCGTCTTGAATGCATCAACTGACTATACGCTATCTATCTCCTTTGATAGTACTTCAGTTATGAATACGACAAGCGGATCATTTGTGACGTATAGTCCAAGTTCAGTGGCATTTAATATTGGAAATATCAACGCGAATTATTCTGATACTTCTAATTTTGATCTACTTGCATCTATGGGCGATGGGGATAACCCGAATTTCTTTACATTCACACTGTTTGACGGGTCACTCCTTGATTTAGGGGGAGGTTTCTTTTTAAGCTCTCTCAGTGTTGATGCAGGGAATAATGCAGGTGGCCCCGGTAATGCAGATCTGTCCACATACACAACCAATGACTTTGCATCATTAGATTTGCTATTTGGTGAAATCGCCTTCGTTGGAACAACGGATAATTCTGATTTTGGAGGTGCATTTACTTTTGAAACATTTCAACTTGAGTCGATTACAAGCTCTGTTCCAGAGCCTGCAACATGGTTGATGATGGTATTTGGGTTTGCAGGTGTTGGCACGGCGCTAAAGCGTCGCCGCAGAATGATCGCCAACGTTTAAGACTATCAAGAATAGCTGATACCGAGAGTTTGCTCTCAGGCAAAAGAAGGCCCTGATTATTTTGATTTTTTCAGTTTAATCAGGGCTTTTTTATATTTTGTTACTATCTTATAATCCTGGCGTGATCACGCCTAAGCGAATAAACACAAAAATATCATAAAATTGCGATTAATTTCCTATTAATCATTGTTTATAGATGTTATCAGCGTCTAGAGATCGAATACATAAGTTTTGTATAATGACATTTAATGGAAATCCTTGGAACCGATTATCGTTTTTTAGGGGTAGTCTAAAGTTGTGGAAATGATGATATGAAAAAGCTAGCAATAGTAATATTCAGTATATTTGGGTTCAGTTCGTTACTGAGTGCTCAGGCTCAAACATTCAATTTTGGTGGGCAGGTAAACTTTAACGATTTAGATGAAGCTGCTGGGTTTGGTCTATCATCAACAGTTACTGATTTCACTTTTAGTGTGATTTTCGATACAGCACAATCATCGCCTTCTGGTGATAGAGTTGGTGGTTCCCAGAGTTTCGATTTTGAATCGATATCTTATACAATTGGTGATGTAACATTTGGCCATTCTGTTGGAGCCGTAAGGTTTTCTGATGGTATCGAGGGCAGCACATCGGATGATGCAACACCGAGCGACGTTCTTGGAATTACTGGTAATGATAATGTTGAAATTGGTAATACTTTTACAATTTTCAGTACGGGTGTTTTCTTTGGTGCTGATATTCCTTTCTTCGATGTGTTGAATAACACAAGCGCTAGTAACTTTAATGCTGATGTTTTTAATGCTTTTGGTCCTGGTAGTGGGATGTTCTTACTTTTTGATCGTGATCCGGTAACGGGTAATATCACTGGTGGCGATAATGTTGATCTAAGTAATATTACATTAACTTCAGTCGGCGCTGTTTCAGCCGTTCCTGAGCCCGCAACATGGTTGATGATGGTTCTAGGGTTTGCATGCGTTGGATTAGCTCGTAAACGCCGTGTAGGTAAATTTGTAAATACTTAACAAATATAATAACTTTTTAATTATGCAGTCAAAATAGCATAGCATAATTATGTAATAAACTGAGGCTTTGCTCACAAGCTTTCCTCAGGGAAAAATGGCCCTGATTATTCTGGTTTATCCAGTGTGATCGGGGCTTTTTATTTATGCTCGCTTTTTATTTATACTCAATGTCACTGATATCATTCTCGTGCACGAGAAACTATTTTGACTAATGTTCGCATTGATTTCTAATCAAGCTAAGAAGGACTGATTAGATATTTAGAGTTACGGTATGTATATTTCATGGTCCCATGAAGAATGATAGTTTACAACCTTAATGATGCATGTTAACTACTTGTTAACTTTTGAATCAGGCATTAGATTTAAATTGGTGTTAGGCAACGCCGACTGTATTTTGTAATTCGCCACTTGGGGGAAATCATGAAGAAAATTATTGGTGTTTTTGTTTTGATGTGTGTATCGGCTGTGAATGTAAGTGCGGCCACAACTTTCCATAATGAGGCTGTGGATGGTGATGTTGATGATGTGTTATTAACACTTGGTGTTGGCCTAAACCGTATTATTGGAAATACTGGTATTACTCGCCCTGCCGGTGTTATGGCACAAGAGGATGTAATAATTGATTTTGACTTTTTCGATTTTGATTTGTCATCAGATCTGTTTATTAGCCGCATAAGTGGCGTTGTTTCCGATCCTAACCCAGAAGTTCAGGCCGGAGATTTTCAAGTATTTTTTAATAATGCTCCTATGCTCGAAATCACTTTAAATCCCAGTCCTTTCATTGTGCCGGATCCGCTCGATATTATATCTCAATTTGATGTTTCATTTACACCGTCACAGAACATTGCTTCCGCGCAGTTTAATGGTCTTTTTAATTTTGACCCGGCTGATTCAGTTTTTGTGGGAACTAATACAAACTATGAGCTGACGATTACTGTTGAAAGCATTACTTCCGCCGTTCCTGAGCCCGCAACATGGTTGATGATGGTGTTTGGTTTTGCTGGCGTTGGCATGGCATTGAAACGTCGTCGCAGAATGATTGCAGATATTTAAAATTATTCGGATAAATAACCGTTTTTGAGAGTTTTCTCTCAGGTAAAATAAAGGCCCTGACCATTTGGTTAGGGCCTTTTTTGTTGCTCATTTTTCTCATTCAAATTTAACTAAAAGGAATGCTTTTCATGGCTGAAACGCAAACATTTGCCTATGGCACAGCGTCATCTTTATCACGCAGTCTATCTTGTAAAAATGATACTCTTCACCATGATCGGCTTGATCTGAAATTGGAAGTTAAGGCCGGCAGTGAGCCTGGTACATTTGAGGGATACGGTGCTATTTTTGGTAACCGTGATAACGATAATGATATTGTTGTTAAAGGCGCGTTTGTTGACAGTTTGAAGGAACGCACACCCGCGATGCTTTGGCAGCATAATACCAAGGAACCCATCGGTCGTTTTCTTGACGTGCGAGAGGATGATAAAGGCCTTTATGTGCGCGGTAAGCTTTCGATGAAAGGCAAAGGTGCTGAAGCCTATGAATTGCTGTCGATGGGGGCAATGGACGGCTTGTCCATAGGGTTTGTCACCAAGGAAGCAACCCGTGACGCCGCGAGTGGTACCCGCACTATCCAAAAGGCAGATTTGATGGAAATTTCGCTGGTTACCTTTCCGGCGAACGAGATGGCACGTATCGATAGCGTGAAGGCTGCCAGCGCAATCTCTGATGAGCGGTCATTCGAGCGCTTTTTGCGGGCCTCGGGTTTTTCCAGAAGCCGTGCCAAAACCATCACGGCCAAAGGTTTTAAAACAGACACATATTCGCATAAGAAAGGACATATGATGCCATATGATGAGCAGGAAATAGCGGCAATTGTTGACGGTTTAGAGTATAAAAAGGATCGCCTTTTATATCGCAGTGACAATTTTATCGAGAGAAAAAAGTCTTTTGCCAAAGGCCCACACTTAGCTTTGATTGAAGAAACAATTGGAAATTTTTTATCTGCATATCGGGCTATTCGACCTACACCTCAGCCCATGAGATTGTTACGCGGTGAAACAAAAAAGTTTCATCTTGGCATTAACCTGAGACAAAGTAGTCGTGGGGTTAAAATCAAATACGATGGCACAGGTATTCATTTGTTTGAGTGCAAAATCAACTATTGGAAGTGGGCCTCGACTGGCCCTGAGCGAGAAGAAATATACTTGTTCCAGCGCAAGGGTTCAGCGCGCCTGACAAACAGATTTTCTCAAGGTAGTATTACTGGTGATCAGCTCAGAAAGTGGTTGGGTCAGATAGAAAGTTTACGTCAATTAGAAAGCGCTGTATCGCGTATCGAAAACGCTCTGAAGACCTTGGCACCACATGGTACGCTAACATATAAAGGGCCACATTTGAAAGATCCTGTCCCGGACATGCGGCATCGAAATCAAATTTTTAATATTACAGGGTAAACAATCATTCATAGTGTGTTTGCTGCCAGTTTTCGACTAGCCTTTTGAAGGTTGCTGTGTCGGTAATATCACTGATAAGGCCGTTACATGCCTTATATTGTAGAGCGTCGGGCTCGTCCCATGGCTCTCTTTTGACGTAAGGGCGTTTGTATAGGTTTTCCAAAGCACTTTTGAGGTCGAGGCCTTCTCTATAACTCATGCGATCGAACGTGAGCGTTACGTGTGGCGGGGTATAGTCTGCCATTGGCTCTGGCTCGGGTGCAGGTGTTATAACTTTAGTGTCCGGGCTTCTTGGTTCTTCGGGGGCGCCGTAAGGCTTCGCAGGGAAAATGATATTTCCGCCTTCGTCCACCAACAATAGTGATTGTGGCCGATAGGGCATCGCGTTATAGGCATCATAATAGGCTTTAAGCCTTTCGATCATATCGCTGCGCAGAGTATAATGAACCCTGAGGGTGCCATAAAATTCGGTTTCTGTGTCATCGATGCTGCCTTCATACCAAAGGCAATAATCTTTTATATCTGTATAAAATATATTTAGCCGCGGCATGGCCTCCATAATATGAAGAAACGGGATTTCGTTTATGCCCTCTTTGAAAGGGTTATAGGAATATGCGTTATATGTATCGGGTAGCCCGGCAAAATGAAGGTCGCCCATTCTCCATATCTGGTGGGACATTTGCTGCGATATTTCATCGGATGTTTCTTCAAAATGCTCAATTATTGGAGCCGTGAAAAAGGCGGGATTTTCGATGGTTGCATAAAGCGCAAAAGCAGCGGCGCTTGTGACGATGCCCCCAGTAACAATACCTTTTATAAATGATGACATATTACCTCTCCCTTTGATGTAATGTGTGTCAGTGTTTTGTATTTTTCAATTAAAAAGAGAGCTTAAATATAGCTTTTGAACACATCAAAATGTTGCGAGTATTGATGCCATGCGTTTATAGCCGTAGTGTGCTTTCAATTCTTCTGGGCTTCTTAAATATGTTTCATCGCAGATTTCTGGCATTTGATTATCAGTTAATTCAGCCACTATTTTAAGGCCTGCCCAGTATATCGGGCGGTTGATGTAAAGTGTCATGTCAGGGGCACCGGGCTCTCGAATGTTGCCAAAGCCATCCTTGTTATTGGTGAAATGATTGAGCCCTGTATCGGTAATTGTGAGGTTAGCCAGTGAATATTCATCAACCATAAGATTGACCTGCTGATTATTGTTTGCTCTGAAATGATCAAGCATCCTTTCCTTGGCGGTATCGGTTAACTGGATATGGATAACGATTTCTTCTTCCAGCCTTGGGATAGGCGTGTATATATCGTGTATACAGACAGATTTTGCCATATCGGGTGTAAAAGGCAGGGCGGCGCTTGGATTACTGAAACGCGGTGCAAGCGAAGGATGATTGTAATCGATTGAATTGTTAAATCCCGCGACTTCGCCTGTAATTCTGCTGACATAGATCAAACCATCATCAAGATATTCTCGTTTCCCGGAGAGTGGGACGCCAGCATTGTCAGAAAAATACATCACAGTGACACTTGCACAAACACCCACTATCAGAAAAATGACTCTGTCACTCCATGATGAGGTTTTCTGGGGTGGTCTTAACATAAATGCCTCCTGTTTTATCTGAGAAAGGGATTAGTTGTATAAGCGACGCGCCCTGGCTCTTTGATATTTTTATAAGATGCGTTAAGACAATTTATATACAAAAAGTGAACAAATAAAGAACATATAGCAATATTTATTCTAAATATGACAAGAAAGATAAGATTAATGTGTACAGGTAATAGTGAAATTAGAGTGTCGATAGAGGAATTATAGGAAAGAAACGAGAGCACTACATAGTGCCGGTAAGGTGGATGGTTTTGCGTTGAAGCGTCGCCAATTCAATTGGCAACAGCTTTATATGGTGGCACCGTCCTATGTATTACAACGATGGAATGATTGATATTCTGAAACAGAGAGTGCAGGTTCGTAACTTCGCTGTAACTGGCCTTACTCTTGACGGTGTTATGACAAACGATCTAACGCGTTCACTGTGCTCTATGGCATTACACCGTTCTTTATTTTTGCAAGTGAGGTACGTGCCTCATCTTCTGTAAAGCCAACCTGCTTTTCAATAAATGTTTTAAACCATTCACCTGTCGCTGTGTTGTCAGATATATGTTCGCAAATTTGCGGCGTGAAATTATAGTCACTCCAAGACAGATATTGAAGAAGCTCATATTGAAAGCCTGGCCCATTATATGTGATTTTAAAAGGTTTAACAGGATCAAAGCCTGTTTCAGTAATACGGCGGATTAAAATATTATCTGGAATACCAAATGCAAGCTCAGTGCCTTCATAATCTTTAAGTGATAAAACAGGCGAAATATTGGATAGCTGATATGTTTTTAAATGATCTGCAACACGGTTTAGAGTGTTTTTTGAGAACGTAATTTCCATACCTATCCTGTCGTGATGAGGCCTCTCCCCTTCAGTATGCCAAACGCAGATGTTTTCGATATCATTCTTTGAGAGGGTTAGGCCAGATATTTGGGGAACCAGGTAAAATAATGGGCCTGTTGGAAGGGTTATTTCTACATCCTGATTGCTGGCGTTATTATGTTTTGGTTTGAAATATAGATCGCTGTCATAAGCCCCAAGGCCTGGAAAACTGTTTGATAGGGATGTCGGTTCAGCAGGTGGTGTCCAGTCTCTATATTGATAATGATCAATTAAGCCTGCATTATCAGGGCTGGACACAAAGCCGTAAAAAATCAAGATGACAAGTACCGCCGCGGTAGTGAAACCGGATATTAAGCCCTTCATGAATGTTGACACTTTGACCCCCTTTAAGCTCTTCTTACTTATTCTCATTGAAAATCAGCTTATCTCAGGAAATCGAACAAAAAAAGAACAAAATGCAATTTCTTTCTTGATATATGCACCCAAAATGTTATTATTCACCTTATTCGGGAATTTCATGGAGGTGTTGGGCATGAAACCTTATTCAGCAAAATATAGCTTTACCAAGAATATTGGGGTGACTTTAAAACATCTTGTTATTTGTTTTGGGTTGACCGCCTTTTGGACGAGCAGTGTTTCCGCTGAGTATGTGAAGGTTGTGCACCCTGACGGTGTTGAGGATATTCGTGGTATCGATTTAAAAACGATGAAAGTTTGTGAGTTGAAGCAACGTATTGCAAGGCTTTTGAACTTGAAAATTCGAGAGTTTGACCTAATTGGCGGCGGTAATAAATTGAAGCCGGGTAAAACTTTAAAAGATGATCGTGTATTCAATGGTAAACGACTAACGGTAAAGCCTGCAAAATCTTCTTATCAATGCAGATAATCTAACCGCAATTCTGATTTGTTAACGCAAGCGTCCTTTTGGGCGCTTTTTTTGTGCGCTCTGTGCGCACTCATTATCCAAATATTATTCATATTATATATTAAAAGGGAGAAAGCCATGCCGCTTCAAGCCATATCCAGCGACGTGACAACTGCAACAATGGAAACTACTGGAAATACTCCTTCTGTGGCGTTGGCTAACCTTACGATACCCTCTGGTGTTGGGATATCGGTTACAGGTACAGTAACGGGTGCGGCCCATACGACGGGGGATATTTTTGTCGCTTCCTTTGCGGCGCTGGTGGTTAACGTGGGTGAGGGCGCTGAAATTCGCGGCATGAGCATCGCTCCGTTGCACAGTACTGGAACAGACGCAGATAACTGGACGTTTTCGGTGGGTGTAGAGGCGGGGCAGCCTGAAATTACGCTTGATGTTACGGGTGATGATAAAGTGATTGATTGGTGTGCATCTTATGAAATGGTGCAGGTTACTGATGAATTTGATGTCGTGCCCGATTACACGCCGGATGCAATCGTGTTTGTCAATGCTGTTGATGTGCTGAAAGGCGCAGAAGTCACATCAAACACTGTGACAATCACTGGCATCGATGATGGCACAAGCTTCCTTATCGCGGGTGGTGTTGCGGTTATCGACGGTGTTGAGGCTGGTGATAACGGCATAATTAATAACGGCCAAACACTTGCGCTTCGTACAACATCGAGTACGAATAACGCTGTAGAAACGATTGTCAATTGGGCGGTTGGGACTGAAAGTGGCGTGTGGAGCCTGCGAACAGCATCTGTTGAAATGCCGAGGAACTCTAATGTGCATTACGGTATTGATGTTAATTGGCAAGGGCCGGCGGAGAGTGAAGTAGATATTTTTGTTCGTGACTTTGCCAGTATACAAGATGCGGTTACAGCTATTAAAAATCTTGCTGATAGTGAAGGGGTTGTGCGCACATACACACTCGGTCTAGAGCCTGATACAGTTTACCGCGAAGAAGTGAGTTTGAATCGGGTACGGTTTCCAAATGACAGCACGCTTAAAATTACAACAGTTAATGGCACACCTGATACGATGGCAACTATTTCCGGTGCCGACATTTTATCAGGCCTTGTGCCCTGTGATGAGAGTGATCAGGCAAGGGTAGGTGATCGATATACTGATATTCTAAAAGTTAATGTGCCATCACCTGCTTTTAACCCGAATACGATGAACTTGCATGAGGACGGTGAAAGACTGGATTTGGTGACTGACCGAGCGCAGGAACCGGATTTAACATTATTCACCTTTGATCCTACTGACTGGCATACAGCTACCGCCAAATCTGTTGACGGTGACAACCATATTAATGGTTATACGTCACCTATTATCGCGGGCTATAGTGCTGAGCAACTGTTAGCAGCGCAGGTTTTGATCTATGGCAGTTCAAATCGCACGACGCTTGCTCCTATTGATAGTGTTTCCGGCGATACAATTAATTTTACTTCGGACTTTGTTCCCAATGACGACAAAGGAACTAATCCACTTCGTAACAACTTTGCTCTTCTTAATATCCTTCCTAAACTTTCCGATACGGATTTACCAACTGGTCGTTGGGGGTATTTTGATGAAGGTGATGGCACAGTAACAGTATATATTTTACCCAGAAATCAAGCCGACTCTGATGAACGTTGTGAATATTCTGTGCGTAACTTGTGTATTGATACCGCTGACTTTAACCGATTGGTTATCGAAGGGATTAATGCTTATCAGACAGGGGGAACGATCAATCAGAATGCTATATGCCTTGGCACACGATCAGATAGAATAAAAGCGGTCGCAGATAGACGCGATAATCTGGTTATTAGAAATGTTCGAGCGGGTAAAAAGGGACTGACAGCAGGTACGAATTATGGTGCGATTTCCGTCTCGTCGGTTAACAAGTTGATTGTTGAAAATTGTCATGTGTTTGATGTTCCTTACGGTCCGGGTATTGGTAACTTTTCTTCGTCAAATGTTACTATTCGCAATAATTTAATTGAACGTGCAGAAACGACGCCTATTTCCTGCTTTGGCGGTGGAACTTCAGATGGTGTTGTCAAAGCGGGAGGGTTTTCCGAAAACCTGCAAATTCTGAATAATTACATTTATCAGTGTGGCCGCGAGGTACATGCCAATAAGTTTACTGCCTATGAACAATGTAATTATGTAATGTTTGCTGGTAATGTCTATGACGACTGTTATGGATATTTCACATGGCAGGAATGCTCTAATATCGTTATCGCTTGGAATCTGCTACCTGATGGTAACAGAAACGATAGTACCGTAGCTAACAGGGCTATAGCTGATCAGCAAAACCGAACACCTGAGCCAGATCCATCAGGTTTTTCTATCCTATATAACAACCAAAGTACGCCCAATCCGTTAACGCTTTCTGATGGTGGTAACTGGCAGTTGTTTGCTGCTAATGGTACGCAGACAACAAGTGTCTATAATAATATCATGACAGGCCTTTCGCGATTGGCTGGATATCCAACGTATTTTGGAAGTGCTGCCCATAATATTATCGCGCTCGATGGTATAAACCTCGATAGTACAGATATCAATATTCCAGATTATAGTACACTTTACCGGGATGCGGCAGGGGAGGATTTCTCGTTTGTTGACGGTGGTGTTATAAACAATATTGGCTTTGATATGCGTCCGGTTATTCAAAATATTCTGGATGCATGGGCCAATGGACCTATTCAGGGTGATAGTGCTAATATTGGCCACCCAATTGACCGTGCTATTCTGGAAACTGATAGAAACGGCAACCTTGTCAATTGGGATCAGCCGTTCATTGGCTCTTACAATCCATCATTAAACCCGGATATTATTTCGTTCTCGTTTGGGGCAAACACGCTCGCTATGCACGGAGGAGTTGCCGTGAATGGTAGTGTGATCATGTCGGGTGATGACGGCGGTGAGTTTACGATCGTTGATGGCTATCTTATGCCGGTTAGTGACGGTTTCACAGCGAGTGACTATACCCTAACACTTGATAGCGGTGATGAGCTTAATATCAGGGTTGAGACTGATGCATATTCAGTTAGGGGGCAAGCGGAATTTGATGCACTTATTGCGGGGGCTGTGGATCTCTCTGGGAATAAAATCATTTTACGGGATGCTGTTGATACACTTAGCATTCAAAACAAAGCATATTCCGCGCCGTTAAGTATTATGCAGGAAACTGGTACTGTGCGCTCGGTATTTGTTAATTCAGTGAATAACCTCACATTTGACGGCATTAATTTTGCGGATAGTAATTTAAACAATCGTGATGCAGCCATTTCTTCAAACTCGCCCATCATTATCCGTGCCAGTGATCAGGTCACATTTCACTCATGCACAGTAAATAACGAAAGTGCCAATGGGCCTTCCACATATTTAACAGGTGTTCGATGCGAGAATAGCACGGCCCTGGAATTCAATAATTGTGAAGTTAGTCATGTATATAACGCCTTTGTGGTTGAAAACGGTGATGTCACCTTTAATCGCTGTGTTGTACATGATATTTTCCGCGATGGTTTTTCCACCCTCCGTTCGGATGTGGTGCTGGAGGACAGTGAAGCATATAATTTTTACGCAACGCCCGGCCGCAGGTTTGTGGGGACTATTACAGGTACATTGGATACTAACGAATATCTATCAACTGGGCCTTTACCTGAAAACCCAGCAAGAGTTCGGGGCGGTGAGGTTCGTGCGGTTGGTGCGGACACTGTTGATATCTTTTATAATGGTCATGAACGCCCCAATGTTGGTGATGTTCTTTCAGGTCAGAATGGTACCTTTACAGTGACAGGTTTTGGTACAGATATTGGTATCCACGGTGATTGTTTTCAGCCTTTGAATAACGGCGCAGTACGTGACCATACTATTGTTTGCCGACGGAACTTTTTCCATATCGGTACCCCTTTAACTTCAGGTGCCCTTGGAACTTATCAAGCACCGCAAGGTATTTTTATACAGGCAAATGATGTGTCGTTTGGGTGGTCTAATGTGATTGTTGAGAATAACTGTATCGCAACAGAACACAGCAGAGCCATAACCGTTTCAGGTGCGAAAGGTGGAACAGTTCAGCATAATACTATTTTGATGGATGATGTGCAGTTATTCCAATCGCGGCTTCGTTACGGTAAGAGCCAGGGTTTGATCATTCGCGGTAATGTTTCAGATTTTGGGCCAATTGATGAAGGGGGAAGTAGTAACATTGACCTTGTGGGTAATGTAGATGTTCGGCTTTCTGATTATGGATCAAATTATATAAACACGCCTATCGGTGCTCCGTATAGTAAAGATAGTTTTAGGCCAATCGTTGGTAGCACGATTGATATTGCAAACGCTGGTGCTGTTGATGCAAATGGTAAATTTAGGCAGGCGGTGCAATCAGGTGCGCCTGCGCTTGTCATAACTGAAACGGGTATTGCTTTACCAGGTAGTGATATTGCGCTTACGATTGGGGCAGATGGCAGCGCTGATCAGATGCTCGTTGTTGCGATCGAGGTTGAAGATACTGACGGTACATTGGCCGATGTTTCTTCCGCGATGTGGGGGCCTGTTTCATTAACACCAGTGCAAAATCTGGTAGGTGGTTCTCTTAACCGTGGTGTGTTGTTTTACGCACCGATTGGTAGCTCAAAAGGGTCGTATGATGTTTCGATTACTTTGAGTAATCTATCGGATCGCGGCGCCGTTATTGGGGCTGCAATTTTCTCAGGCATTAAACAGCAGGCTCCAGTTTTAAATCCGGTTGCTGACCCAGTGACATTTAGTGGTGATGTAACACTACCTAACAGTGCTCTTGCCTTTGCTGTTGCCTTCAACGCGAGCTTGTCTGAACCGGATATGTCAGCGACTGAGGGTATGACAACATTTAGTATTGAAGACGATACAGCATCCGCTTCGCTTGCCTTCGCACATCGAATTGAGCCTGCGGGCACCTATTCATTAGGGTTCTCAGCTTCAACAATTGCACGACAAAGGTTTGCAATTGGCTATTTTGAAGCGGTTAAACAACCAATAAGCTTGGCTTTCGGTGCCAATACACTTGCTGGACAAGGCGGGGTTCCGGCCAATGGTACTATGATTACTGCGGGTGATACATTGGGTGAATTTACAATCACCAATGGCTTTCTTGTACCAACGGGTGACGGTTTCACAACGAGTGACTATACCCTAACACTGGATAGCGGTGATGAGCTTAATATCATTATTGAGGCAGACACATATTCGATTAGGACACTCGATCAGGCTGCTCAGGCGGCCAAACATGCGATTGCGCCCGGTAGTGACCCGACAAAGGCTGCTACTATCAAGTTTAGAGATGCAAACTATCAGGGTGATCTTAATATTGCAGCGCTTCCTGGTAGGGGTGATATGACTAAAACAGGCGTAATAACGGACCCTGATCGATTATATTACACTGCTGACAGTGATGGCTTTCCTTTGTCAGTAGTTGGTCATGAAAACGCTGTTGCATCTTTCGATGGTGGGTATTTGAAACTTGTATCAGAAACATCGACACCGCAGGAATTGGTCGGGCGCACCCGTCTTTCCGGGATCGGATCACTATGGCTGGAAAATCTGGCATTTCTTAATGAAACACCGCGAGATGGGTTTGCTTATGAGCCTGAGAAAGATGTGGAAATTGAGAGTATTGTATCTGTTGGTAATCCAACGATTGTTACCGTTGATGAAACAAAAGAGCTAACGCCGAATGCGCTTGTTAATATTACAGGTGCAAGTGGGTTTGATCAGCTCAATGCTTCTGGAGTGCGGATTATAGAAATCAATGGTAATACTGTTAGTTTCGATTTGGATACAACTGGACTTACCCCTTCTTATGTTACTGGGTCTGCATCATTTTTAGGAGCTCGTGATAACGCGAACCATGAAACTGATAGTCTCCTAATTGATGTAGGAACTGTGTCGCCAGAGCCAGCACGTGTTTTAATGCAGAATTGCAAATCTTGCGCAGTTGATATCACGAATAATGCCCGCTATCCCAATGGTTTTAGAATATCGAGCGCTGAGACGGTTGCGATTGAAGACTGTGAGCTTGATGGCTTTTACAACGGAATTTCAATTGGGAACTGTCAGGATGTAACGGTTCGGCGTAATTCACTTCGCCGGCAAATATCGGATGGTATTCGGGTTTTTACCTCTGATGGATTATCAGGCGAAAATGCTAATGTTTCAGTGACTCACAATACGATTTTTGACCCTATTTTAGATATATCACATGGTGCACGTCATAATGATGGTATCCAGATGGGAACTCATAATGATACAATTGGGTACGATATATTTGAAGCATATAACTATGTCTATCTACCCGGTGCCCAGTGCTTATATCATGATGATTTTCCAAGCCCGTTAAAAATGCGTGGTGTTATTACCAACAATCTTTGCTTGGGAAGCGCAGGTAATGGTATACGTGTTTGGCGTAATGATGATCATTTTGTTCAGGTTGTAAATAACACGATGATTCGGGCAACCGAATTTACCAGTGATACAAGTGCAAATATTGAACCCGCTATTATTAATGCAGAAGCGGGGCGTGCCTTGTTTGATAATAACATTGTCGCGCAGATTAATACTTCTGAAGGTGATTTTGTTACAAATACAGTTGATATTGATCATTTTGATGAGAATGGTATGAGCGCTTATTCAACTGTTTTCACCGGACCGTTTGGTTTTGATACCTCACTAGGGCATACCTATACGATTGATACAACAAATGCAGATACGGTTCGCCAATCATTGGATGATGTTTTCCAAGGCAATAGTGGTTTTGAAACAGCTGGGCATAATGCGCCGCCAATAGTGTTGGCAAGACCCGCTCCTGTTCCGGCGACACCGGAAGACGCCATCTTTAACCTGGCAGATATCAGCGATATAAACCGAATAATCAATACGAATTCCGAGAATTATTTCCCTGACAATATGACGAAGTTTACTGTTGTTATGCGGGTTGCTGCTGACTTCACTTTGGGGCAGGAATTTTTGAGTGCAGGTTCTTCGACTAGAATAGTTGGTTTTGTTGCTGCGACAGGTTTACGTTTTACAATCGGCGGCGAGCGTTTTCAAACAACAGCGTTTCCAGATGATGGTCAACTAACTACTATTATATTATCTGCAGACCTGACCCGCCCTGTTGAAACAGACAGATATCAGGTATTTTTTGATTATAATAATGGTGAGCGGCGACTTGTTAATGTAACGGACACTGGCCAAACGATAGACCTAACTGAATTTCATGCTTCTAATTGGGCGAACTTAAGTCTTTTCTCTAACACAAGTGGCGCAAACCCTGTACCTGTCCTATTGGATTACATCGGGCTCTATAATACCGCATTTGATCTGGGAAATGTTGCGGAACAAATTAAATTCCTTCCTCAAAACATGCCAGTTGACGGCGTGATTGATGGCCATATGCCGTTAGTATTTATCACTGGTGACGCCGCTATTGGAAATGACGCAGGTTTAGTGGTAAATTCAGGTAGTTTATCTGACTTTACGCGGACAGGTGATATCGCCGCCTATTCAGCACCTGTTTATCAGGAACGCTTGACCCGGTTTGAACAAACAACTGATATCCTGACAAGAGCAGCACCGTTACAATTGGGAGGCGCTGATGTTACCAATAGCCCTTATGGTTTGCTGTTCTTCTCTCTGGATTTGACTGGCTTGCCATTAGACAGAGGTGAGAGATTCTTTGGAGCGGGTAATAATTTTTACATACTTATTCATCAAGATGGCAATTTCAGTTTACGGGCTGTCGATGTTGATGGTAATCGAAATATTAATCATAGAACAACAAATGTATTTAATTTGACGCGCATAAATGGCTTTATAACAATGGATAACATCAATGGCTCACGTATTTATATTGAAGGCCTTGATGCTATGGGTATGCCAACTATAGAGAATGTGGTCGAAATAGCTAATGGTTCGCCATTTAGGTTTGATTATAATAGCTTTGCACTCGGCTCTGACGATCTAGCGTTTGATTTTGCACGGTTAGCATTATGGCGTCTTGATCAAACTCCGCCAGATGTCACAGATGCAGTTGTGCGAGCTCAATTTTATAATGACGTCAGTAAAATTACTGTCGACCCTCAACTAAGTATTAATCTTTTGGGTGCGCCAATACTTGATATATACGGGTCAGCAGGTGAAGTTAACCAAGGCCTTGACCAGAGTGGTAATGGTAATAACTTTACCATTGATGGAGCCGTTACCGACGTATAATCGAGTGTGCCATAAACTCAGCTTGAATTCTCAACCGGTGAGAGGCCGGTTTTTACCATAGCTCAATTTATTTTTGGCCGGTGTGATGCCGGGTTTTTATATGTGCGACTTTCGCGCATTCAGTTGGGCTTTTCTTCATGCGGTATATGCGTGTTCTGTCATGCCGCTTTTCAAATAATATGAAATACAAGGAAAATTTCATGGAAATCAAAGATTTAAAGCACGCTATCGATGCGTATAGTGATGCTGCTGAAACTGGCCTCTCTGCGCTTGAGAGCCGTATTGACGATGTGGAAACACAGCTTTTGCGCCCGGACGCTGGCGGTGAGGTCAAACTCACGAGCCTTGGTCTTGAACACAAGGAAGCTTTCATTCGCGACTTTATGGTACGCGGTGACGACGATAGTTTGAAGGCATTAGAGAGCAAGGCGCTTTCAACAACTCGCGGCGGTGAAGCTGGTTTTGCTGTACCTGAAGTGATCGATAGCGAAATTGAGAAACAGGTTCGCCGTCATTCACCGATGCGCTCGATCTGTAAGGTTAAAATGGTCGAAAGCGGTGAATACACACGCCTTGTTAACACAGCTGATACGCAAACCAACTGGGTCGGTGAAGAAGACGCCCGCGCTGGTACATCTGGGCCAAATCTTGAAGAGATCAAAATTACCCCGGGTGAGATTTACGCCAATGCAGCGGTTACGCAGCGTGCACTTGATGATATGCAATTTGATGTCGAGGCATGGCTCACCGAAGATGTGGCTGACGAGTTTGCCCGCATGGAAGGGCAGGCGATTGTTAAGGGTGACGGCGTTAATAAACCAAAAGGTATATTATCTTATGCAACGGATACTTCGGCGGATGATGCGCGTGCATTTGGCACAATTCAGCATTTGTCTTCGGGTGTCGCAGCCGGCTTGCCTGCGGTGGACAGTGATGCGGCTGAACTATTAATCGATTTAGTGCATCTGCTGAATTCGCGTTACCGTCAGGGCGCTGTATTTTTGATGAATTCAAAAACGCTTTCTGTCGTTCGTAAGCTCAAGGATACGGATGGTAATTTCCTTTTCCGCGCCGGAATGACACCTGGTGAAAAAGGTATGCTCCTTGGCTATCCTGTTGTGGAAGCAGAAGATATGGATGATATCGGGGCAGGTAATTCGCCGATTGCTTTCGGTAATTTTGAGCGTGCTTACACAATCGTTGAACGCATGGGCACACGCGTGCTGCGCGATCCATATTCACAGAAACCAAACGTTCAGTTTTATGCAACCAAGCGCGTTGGCGGTGCTCTTGTAAACGATGCGGCCCTCAAGCTTCTGAAAATCGAAGCCTAATCAAAATTTAAAGCTATAGATGCCGTGCTTATGGAATTAGGTACGGCATTTTTCTGATTTTTATCAATCCATATTTTCATCTCTTTATTTTGAAAGCGAGGGCGCTATGGCCTTATCTGCGCGGGGGAATTCTGCTGCCCTATTAGTGATGGGTAATCAGGTCGCTTTAAAAGCACGCCAAAACTATAGCCCCTCTCTCTTACCGCAGTCAGAATTTGCACGGCTTCATTTACTGCGGCGCGGTATTGTAGTTGGACAAGCTGTAAATACATCCAGTTTTCAAGCACGCGGTACGTTAGCACAAGTGATAGTGGCCGGCGGCGTATCGGCACTTATAGCCGCGGGCAATAGGGTTTTAGTTGGCAATTCTGCTGTCTTGAGTGTTCAAGGCGGCCTTTCCTCACTTATAACGGCCAATAGCCTTCGGTTAAGCGGTGGTAAGGGAACCGTTAGTCTAACAGGCGGTATTGGCCTTTTGAATATCTCAGTGAGTGCACGATTTGGCAGTGCCCGAGGGGTACTAAGGCTGAGTGGCGGTAATTCTGCTTTAACGTTTGGTCTTGGTCAACGATTGGGCGGTGTTATCGGGCATGTGTCTCTTAATGGTGCCGCGGGTGAGATTTTCACAAATTCAGCTTTTATTGGGCAAGGGGCGGGACAGGGTGCTGGTCAGGGCACGGGGCACGGCGCTGGGTTGTCTATTGTGGTTGCTGGCAAAGCAGCTACTCTCAGGTTATCTGGTTTTGGCTTTTTGTCGAAAGATCGACAGGTTATCCCGTTCAAGCGGCCCAACATAATCAAGCCTGAGATAATGCGGACAATCAAGCCGGATCGCAGTCGCCGAACAAATCGCACGCTGCGTGCGTGATTAATATCCATCTCACATAATTATTTTTTATCCTAATTTATCAGGAGACTTCCATGTCTGTTGGCCCCTTTCAGGTTTTTGACGAAACCATCGAAGCCATGGGTAAAGGCACCCTTGGCGACCTTACAAGCACATCGCTTTCTGCCGTTTTACTAAGCAGTTCCTACACCGCAAACCTTGCTGCACACGCGACCTTTGCTGATATGTCAGTGCATCAAATCACTGGTGGCACGTATGCGCCCACCGCCGTTACTGGTGCCGTTTATAACGATATTACAGGCGGGTTCAATTTTGACACGAATGATATTAGCTGGGGCTTAAGTGCAACCATTCCTGATTGCCGGTATTTGGCAATCGTTGTCGGGAGTAATGCTTCCCTTCAATCAACTGACCTTGTCGTTGGTTTTCAGGATTTGATCACTGAGGGGGGCAGCGTTTCTGCAACCAACGGTGAATTCACGGTACAGGCACCAGTTGGCGGCTGGTTTGAGGTTACGCGCAGTTAAGCCAACTATCTCAATTTTATTTTTAAATCCCGATTATATGAAGAGAGAAAACCATCATGACGGTTTTTGCAAAAGACCCTGCCTCTGATGTTGATTTCAGTGTTGATTGGTCTGATTGGCTGTTGGAAGGTGAAACAATTACTGGCACCACATGGGGGATAGCACCCGTGGAAGAAAACGGCCTTACCCTCGGTGTTAATGTTGATAACGGCAGCGCTCGCGGCGTGTTCACAGCGGGCGGTGTGATCGGTCATCGTTACCGGCTTTCCTGCCTGATTACAACAACTGACAACCGACAAGCAGAACGCAGCCTTAGCGTTCGGGTGATGGAGCTGTAGTATGACATATTCCTATCATTCAGATCGTTTTGTTAAGGCACGCGGCGGTGCACCAACCCTTAGTTGGCAGAATGTACCGTCGTCTGCCAATGGCTCTAAAGCTGACCCTGTATTGCTGGCAGAGGTGAAGGATCATCTGCGGTTATCTCACGAAGACGAAGATGCCTATCTAGGCAGTTTGATCGCGGTTGCAGTACAGAAAATTGAGCAGTATTTTGGCCTCGCGCTTATGGAACGCCGTGTGGATATTATGCTGAACGGTTCGATGCGGGATCATATTTTCCGCATGCCCGTACGCCCTGTCAGTGAAATTGTTTCGGTCACAAGTATTGATGGTGACGGCACTGAAACCACGGTGCCAGTGGGGGGTATTTGCTCCAGCCGGGACTTGGCGCACGGTTGATTTTCAAAAATTCCAGCCTGATTTCAGGTGTAGGGCATGGTTTTATCACTGTCCCGCGTGAGCAATCCTTGCGTATTCGTGCGCGTGCTGGCTTTGGCCTTAACCATAATTTGGTGCCCGCTGATATCCGCCATGCGGTTCTAATCCTGACGGCGTATTTTTATCATTACCGCGGTGATGATCAGGCTGATGCGATAGCGAAATCTGGTGCGGCGGCGCTGATGGCTCCCTATCGGGATTTTCGGTTATGAGAGAGCGTGCATTTGGTAAAAGGCGGGAGCGCATAACCTTGCTCGCGAGCGAACGATCTGTTGGTGATGGTGGGCGCGCAGAAATATCATATACTGAGATTGCAACAATCTGGGCATCGGCTGAAAGCGTAGAGCGCACGATTAATGATTTTGCAGATAAGGCAGAGATGGCCGCCGTGATCACGTTTATAAGTCATTACAGCGAAGAGTATTTCAAGGCTCGCAGGTTAATGTGGCGCGGACGTACATTCCGCATCACGGCCATCACTGAACCCGACCTGATGCGCCGCGATTTGGAATTTAGCGCGGAAGAGATTTTTAGGTGAAGGTGTTATTTACAGCATTGTTGTCATCCCCGATTTGATCGGGGATCCATCTTTGACCGCGTGACGTAATGGATGTGGATGCCCGTTTTCACGGGCATGACGGTTTTTAGAGTGAGCTTAAAAGTTAGCAGCTTTTTGATCACGTTCGCGGCGGCGAAGCGCGAGGCCTGTGACGCCGAACCCAACAATCATCATCAGCCATGTTGCGGGTTCTGGGATGGCACTAATATTACCAAATCTAAAACTTCCATTTGTTGCTTCGGATAGTCCATTTGGTAATGCAATGGAACCTCGGTAACTGAGTTGACCGGAAGTATCGATTGGGTTGTTAAAAGAGGATAAATTAGTTATTCCTGTACCGGTAAAGGTGTCTGCTGAGAATACAATTTGAAGAAATAGGCTGTTGAATTCATAGAAGTCAAAGCCTACGCCTGGGTTCTCGATTGTTAGCGTATCAACAAAGTTTAACCCGATAGTAACAACATCAGAGTCATCGAAGTTGGCAATCGATATTCTGTCAGAATTACTGAAAGCACCGCCAACAATGCCGCCTATCGTGAAACTGCTTTCACGCACAGGGAAACCGCCAAGACTTTGTTCGGAATTAGGATCGAAACTAACTGGAAAACTAAATTGTCCAGTTTCTATACCGTCAGCAAATCCGATATCCTGTAAACTTAATGGTCCTCTACCAGGAAAAACAGAAGCTGAGAATTGGAATTCATTGATTGCCGTCACTGGTGCAGTAATAAAAAAACTTAGTAAGATAAAGTAACCTATATTTTTCAATTTTACCTCCTTTTAAAATCGTTATCGTAATTTCATGGCCTTATGAAGTGTATAGTGCATGTTAATTATGCTCGATGGTAGGCTTGCGATGCTTATTGTCTTGTCATCCATTTTCGATCACATGACGTAATGGATGCCCATTTTTACGGGCATAACATTTTTAATCTGGCTCAGGTTTATGCAGTAATCTTTTGACCGCGCTGACGTCTGCGAAGCGCGAGGCCAGAGACGCCAAACCCAACAATCATCATTAACCATGTCGAAGGTTCTGGGATGGCGGATGTAACACGTACATTGGTTAAGGAAATGCTTCCAAAATCAGTGAAAAGAAACCCGAATTCTTCGAAGGTAGGAGTATTGCCAATATCAACGCTAATTATTGGTTCAACGTTAGTGCCAACAAAGCGTTCAAAGTTAATAGCATCTGTATTGGAAACAAATGTATTTGATGAGTTGGGGGCACCTAAAGATATTACTCCTGACAGGGTGAAATCATCCAAGTTTGGCTCGCCATTTTCGTTAAACGTTCTATCATTCTCAAATCTTAGCGAAGCACTATCTGAAAGACTTGATTTTGAATCAAGTATTTGTATTCTGCGTGAAGAAGTAGCTTGATTTGCTGAAGAAAAATTAAGAGTTTGATTACCTAAGTTCAAAGTAAAATGATCATATTCATATGAAGTAGTTACGCCGCCAGAACTTCTGATTTTAGTGATGCCATTCGAGCTTGACTGTGATGTATCAAATGACAATACTCCATTAAAACGAGTTTTGATCACTCTGTCAGAAATACCGCTTGTTACAGGGTCTGTAACGCCCCAACGATTAGCCCAGTCTTGTACATTGTTAAAACTGCTAAAACCCTGTGCTTCAATAAAAACGGCATCACCTTCAAATACAAAAGTCTGAGATTGCGCATTTGCTGCGTCAAATGATAACACGCTCAAAAGAGCCGCGAAAAATAGTTTTTTCATTTGAATTCCTCAATCAATTTTCAGTTTTAACTTGAAACTGTTTGGCTGCGTTGGCGGCGGCGAAGCGCGATGCCAGTGACGGCGAAACCTAATATCATCATTAACCATGTCGCGGGTTCTGGAACTGTGGGCGTTAATAATGATATTTGTGCCTCAGTGATGAAAAAGTTACCTCCCCTAGAGGTATCATCACGACCACCAAAAAAAACACTGCCGAATGTATTGAAAGATGGATTACGTCCAAAACCAGTCTCAATAACAGGGGTAATATCAGACCCTGTAAATCGATTTAAGTTTACAGAATCAGCATTGTCGATAAATGAACTTGAACGGTTAGGGGCACCTAAAACAATAGCGCCAAATATTTCAAATTCTGCGATGGTTGTCGTAAATCTTATTTCAGCGGTGTCTACAGCATCACTAGTGGAATCAAAAATTGTCAACGACTCAGAAAAGCTTTCAGAGCTTGTAAACTCGAGGGTTCTTGAACCTAATTCAAAAGTAACGTTTTCATAAGAGTATGAGACTGATGTGCCTATTGTTGGACTCTCGCTGGTATTTATACCGTCTGTAATTGTTTGTGATGTATCGAATTTCAGGATGCTACGAAATGAACTGGTAATCTGCATTCGACCATCACGACCTGGCATGAAAGGGTCTGTCAGGCCAAATAAATCAGCAACGTCTTGCTCATATATTTCTCCACGGCCTTCAATGATGTAAGTTGATGTTTGCGCACTCGCTACGCCAAAAGATAACACGCTCAAAAGCACCGCGAAAAATAGATTTTTCATTGGAATTCCCCAATCGATTATCAGTTTAAACTTGGCAACTGCCTGATAACCATAATGGTTATTTATTTGCCTGTTTTTAATTCTTAACAAATCGTTAACACAGTATCACAGGCCTGTGAAGTGTATAATGCACGTTAACCATAAATTTTTAACCCGCTCAAAACCTATAATTTTCAATAACAGGATACTTTTATGACAGCCTTACCTGCTGCGGCGATGCAATCTGCCGTTTATGATGCGCTGGTTGCTGATAGTGATCTTTCTGCTCGCGTCACGGCTATATATGACGAGCCGCCCGCCGGTGCGCGCATGCCTTATATCGCCTTTGGTGATACGTCGATCACCAATGCGGATACCAAAACACAGGGCGGTTCCACCGTTGATTTTGATGTCAGCGTCTGGTCAGGCGAGGCAAGCCAGATGGAAGCCAAGGAAATCATGGCGATTGTTGACAGCATCCTGCACACGGCTGATCTGGATATCGCTGGACAGGATTTGGTGTATCTGCGGCTTCAAAATGCGGGCGTGGTGCGGCAGTTCCGTGCCACCGGCAGCCTCTATCGTGGGCGGCTTTCTTACCGCGCCCGATTGTTCAATGAGGCGGCCGAATAGGCCTGCTCGGTGATATTGGCAGTATAATTAATATCTGGTGGCTTATTCTTTTTTATACTCTTTTTCTTTCCCTTTCCTATTCCCTTTCTCTTTTTCATTCCTCTAACATTTCTGGAGATATATTATGGCAGCACAAGCTGGCAGAGAGCTTTTATTAAAACTTGAAAATGGCGGCAGTTTTGTCGCGGTTGGTGGTTTTAAAAGCAATAGTTTTTCAATTAACGACGAAACCATCGAAGTGACGAATAAGGCGTCTGGCGGGTTCCGTGAAATCCTTGCAGGGGCCGGTATTCGTACCGTATCCGCGAGCGGAAGCGGTGTTTTTGTTGATGATACAATTTTTGCTGAAGTGAACCAGATGGTTCTCAACAGTGTGCATGGCACCTGGCAGGTTATCGTGCCTGATTTCGGTGTTTATGAAGGGCGTTTTGCCGTAACCAGCCTTGATATGAGCGGTGAATATAACGGCGAGGTTACATATGATATTTCGCTCGATAGCGCTGGCCCTATCACTTTTACCGCAGAATAAGGTAGGCCCGTTATGGCAAAAAAGATTGCTGGCGAAGGTCGGTTGAAGGTGGGGGCGCGCAGTGTGCGCCTGCGCCTTGATATTGGCACCATGATGGAGCTTGAAGACTATTTTGAAATGGGGTTAGTACCGTTTTTAAACGAGCGCTTGCCTGAATTCAGGCTCGGTGATGTTGCCGTACTATATATGGCAATGACGATAGGAGACGGCGAAATCCCTGATTTTACAGATACAGACCTGCGCCGAATGGCTGCTGCTGATATTATCAAAGCCGGGTTGAATGAGGCCGCGACGGCAATTGCAGCGTGCCTGAAGGCGACATTGATGCCTGAAAGTAAAGAAGGCCACAAGCGGCCTGCACCACCAAAAGAAACAAGCTCACCAAAGGTAGCCGCGGCGGGAAAGTAAAGGCGGGTAAGAGGGGGCAGTATTCTGCTGAAACATCTATCCCGCCCCAGTCAGGTATTTCCGAAACACCCTTATCAGACAACGCTGTTAACTGGAATTGGCTGTTGGAGGCGGCTGGTATGCTCGGTTGGGCGCCGGGGATGCTTTACCGCACCACATTACCTGAATTGTTGCTTGCCCTTAAAGGTTGGCAGCGGGCCAACGGCTATGCGGTTGAAGATACGAGGCCCCCCATGACCCGCCAACGCCTAAATGAAATATTAGAAAGATATACATAGCTATGACACCTTCTGGAACAAAAGGTAGCCCCGGTATTTTTGCGACGGCCTTTGCCAATTTTGATAACCCGTTCGAGGGGCTTGGTAAGGAAATTGGCGAAGTTGGCCTTAAAATTATCGGGATAGGGGGGCAATTGGGCGGTGCTGCTGCTGATTTGGGAACAAAGGTTGCTGTTAACGTTTCCCACTCACTTGGTAACTCGTTAAAGAGCCTTTTCGATCAAATCTTTGCGCCCGGGAAAAAAAGCGGGAGTGCAGGGGGAGCAGGTACTGCCGGTGATGAAGAAAACCCGCTTGATATAGCAGGGGGTATCCGCGGCGTATTTGAAAGCACCGCACAGCAATTTACAGATATTTTTACCAATTTTGACGGGAACTTCAAAAACCTGTTTAAGGATTTCAAAGGCTTTTTCAAAGGCTTTGGTAATCGTATTTTGGGTGGCATTGGCGGCGTGTTCAAGCAAGCTGCGGGCGGTATTTTAAACAACCTGATCAGTACAGGGCTTGGCTTTCTTGGGGTGCCTGTTCCAGGTTTTGCAGGCGGTGGCCGTGTACAGGCAGGGGTTCCTGCTCTTGTTGGTGAACGTGGGCCAGAGCTTATTGTGCCCCAGCGTACAAGTACTGTTATGAACGCTGCTTCCAGCAGGCAAGCGATGGGGGCGAAACCCGTAATGCTTAATCAAACAGTTAATTTCGACCTTCAGCCTGCGCCAACTATTAGCGCAATGATTGACGCCAAAAAGCCTGAAATTGTACGTGCAGCAACTATGGGCGCTATTCAGGCGATACAGCGCGGCGGCATATAATCTATGCCGATACGTCCGACGCGTCCGACGCACCTGAGGCAAAAGGCGCCAGATCATTAATGCTCAAAGTCAGACCACCAGTGCTCATAGAGAGAGATCATATTCATGACACCTATTGAACCACCTGCTGGCCCTGCGCCAGTATCTAGCGAGTTTTATATCGAACGCAACCAGATCAAGACCGAGAGTTTTTCCAAGCTATCACAGATTCAAAGCAACCCCGGTGATCGCTGGATTGGCAAAATTACCTTACCAACCTTAAATGCGGATCAGGCGGCGGACTGGCTTGGCTTTTTTGATGCGCTTGATGGATTTATTGGCTCTTTCTGGTTGAGGCATCCTGATTATTCCGCGCTTAGAGGTAGCGCACAGGGTATTACGTCAGGCCGTGTGTTTGGCCAGGGACAGCGCGGTAGTGTTTTATCCACCGATGGCTGGACAGCGAACCTTACAGGTGCGCTCAAGCGTGGTGATATGATACAGGTCGGTAATAAATTAAAACGGGTTGTTGAGGACACGGATACTGACAGTGTTGGACGGGCAACTCTCAAGCTCGCACCTAAAATATATACCCCAATTCCTGATAATACGGTGATTATTACCAGTAACCCCCGTGGTGTTTTCCGTCTGTCTGAAGGGTTTGTTGCCCCCAGTGCAGATGAAATGCGCCGTCATACCATTAGCTTTGCTGTCGAGGAGGTATTGCCATGACCCGGCCTGATGTAAGTGATGAGATGCAGACCGCCCTGAAAGGGCATGAGTTAGTGGCACTGCCAATTGTCCATCTGGATTTTGCAGGCGACCCGGTTCATGCTTGGGGCGGTGTCGGTGATTTGGATTGGAACGGAGAAACCTGGCTGGGGGTTGGTAATTTAGGAGAGATTGGCACAATCCAGTCAGATATTAAGGGTAGCATCCCTTCGCTTGAATTATCACTTAATCATATCGATAGCGATATATTGGCGTCTGCACGGGGTCAAACCTTTATGGGCAGACGAGGGCGCGTTTGGATTGGGGTTTTCGGTGATGATCAAACGCTTATTAGCGATCCTGCGCTTTTTTATGCTGGTGAGATCTCGAATCTTACGATCAGTGATGGGGATGACCCGTCGATCAATGTGGTTATTGATAGTCGTCTCTCGCTCTTAAAACGTGCTCGGCCTACATACAGAACGCAGGAAGACCATCTGCGACAGCTTGATAAAGACGGCATTAGTGTAAACGATAGATTTTTCGAATTTGTACCTTCGCTTCTTAATAAAACTATCTATTGGGGCCTGAGGGAACCAAGCGTTGGCCGGGGCCGCGCTGGTGGTTCTGGTGGTAGTTTTGCCGGTGATGGTAGCAGCCCGTCTTTGGTTTCTCATCGATAGGGACCTGATTTCTTAATAGATAGGAATAAGAGTATGCGACATGATGATTGGCAGTCTGTATTATTTGAGGCGGTAGACGCGAAAAAACAGACAGAATTTAAATATGGTCAGCATGATTGCTGTACCGCTGCTGCCGATGTGATTAAGACCGTTTTTGGTATAGACTTGATGGATGGTGTACGCGGCCGATATCGAAGCGCGGCGGGGGCAAGTCGGGTGATCAGGCAGGAAGGCTTTGAGACCCTTCAGTTGATGGTTGAAGCCCGTGTTATAGCTGCTGGTGGCAGGCCTGTTCCTCCGGCATTTGCAGGTATGGGTGACTTGGTAATGACAGATCAGGCGCTTAATGACCAAATTGCAGGCGAAGCCGTCGGTATTTGTATAGGACGGAAGTTTTTATTTCCGGGTGAAATTGGTTGGATAAATCTAAGGCGGGGTGACCTCACTCATGCATTTAGGCTATATTAGTCATAATAACCACTAGATGCTGTTCCGCATTCTGATACAGCGATATCAACAGATATGTCTTTATTGAATTCTCGTTTATCATATGTGTGTGTTCTATATTTCAGGCGTACAATATTGGGATACCAATGATAGGTATCATTACGCAGGTGCTTTGATACTTGTACACCATTCTTGATACCTTCCTTAGTTGCGACGATTTCACAGCAATCTGGATTATACTTCAGAAACTCTTCCTTGTCTTGAAAGTTGGTTCTGACATGATAGTAAGGGATAACGCCGCTAGCGTCCAAGATATCATATTTGTAGGCGCTTCCATAAACATAGGTACCAGCTATATTTACATTGCCCCCTGTCTTTCTAGAATAACGATAGGGCTGGAGGATATAATCGATAGCAGCATGGATAATTTTTTCATTGCTTAATGACTTCTCAAAGGTCTCGCACTGAGGGTTCTGAATAGTGTAATAATATATTATGCCAGCTGCAACGAAAGTGCCTAATACGCCAAAAATAATGATATACAGTAGTGCTGATAGAATACGATCTGCAATGCTCATTATAGATAATCCTAAACTACCTTGGTTGCACTTATGTGTTCAACCTATGGATAGAATTGTATCTTAAATTAGTTGTTTATTGATTAATTTTTAGGGTGAAATTCCGACGTTCATTTGGGAATTTCAGAGATCCTTTTCTTATTTTTAATCTTTCAGGAAAATTCATGGGTAAAATTGTTAAAACCACGCTGTTTGTTGCAGCGGCGGCAGCTATTATTGTGGCGACACAGGGAACGGGAGCTGCTTTTCTGCAAGCAGCATCCGCAGGTATCGCCACGTCATTCGGAGTTGGTGCAGTAGCTGGTGCTGCTATATTTGGCGGTTTGATTGGTGCTGGTCTGGGTATTCTTTCCTCAATTGCGGCCCCTTCAGCGCGTGAAGTTGGGGACCAGGCCGGGATTAAATTACCGGTTACAAACGCAATCGCTGGCCGTCAGATTATATACGGTGAAATGCGGGTTGGTGGCTCCGAAGTGTTTATCGAGGAATATAACACGTTTGAAAGTGATCGTGGCCGCGATGACGAGGTGCCCAATGACGCGCTTATTTATGTGCGTGCGGTTGCTGACCACCCAATTGATGGCTTTGTTAGCTATTTTATGGGAGACCGTGAAGTCCGTTTTGACGCAAGCAAATCCCAAAATTTATCGAATGGCGGTAACGCTGTTGGTGATTTGCGGGATTGTCTGTATTTAAGCGAACATGATGGCACACAAACCATAGCCGACCGCAAGTTAACCAGTGTACCAACACTAGGTTGGGGGGCAAGCCACGTTGGCCGTGGTATTGCTTATTTTACGGTTCGGGCACAGTTTGATCAGGATAAATATCCCTATGGCCCCGGAGAAATTCGTAGCATACAGGTTCAGGTGCGGGGTAAGAAAATCTATGATCCGCGTCTTGATAGCACGCGAGTTGAAGTTTCCGGGGTAGGCCCTCAACGACTTGATGACCCGAGCACATGGACCTATTCGCAGAACCCGGCGCTCGTCATTTATGATTTCTTACGCGACGATACACTTGGGAACCCGGTTCCTGATGATGAGATCGATATTCAGTCTATTGTGAATACGGCAATTGTTTGTGAAGAGGCTGTTCCGGTAAAGGGGGGCGGCACGATCCCACGCTATACGTTTAATGGTGTGATCGATGGTAACCGCGATAAATATGCTAATATTTCCTCGATGTTGTCCGCGATGAGTGGCCGGATTATGTGGCTTGGTGGCAAGGTGCATATTTTTGCCGCTAGTGCTGATATGAGTGATACTCTATTTAAATTTGATGAAACCAACAGTTTTTCTGCACAGCTTTTACCTCTCCCACCGATCGAACGTCGGTATAACGAAGTACGGGGCACGTTCCTCAGCCCCGAAGATGGCTTTGAACCGCAGGATTTTCCACCTGTCGTAGATAGTGTTGCACAGGCGGAAGAGGGTGAAGTGGCTTTTAATCTGAATTTGCCGTTCACCCATGATCACAGAGAGGCACAGCGCTTGGCACAAATTGCGCTTAGGCAGGCGCGGCAACCTATGATGCGATTAGAGGCTCAACCGATCGGGGCGGCGTTCGCACCAATGGATGTAGTTGCTGTATCATGGAAAAATCTGGGTGTTGGTTTTTCAGGCGGTATTCAAACACCTGAAGACTTTAGAATTACAGAGCAATCAATTTCGGGCGGGCAAGGCGGCCAGCCAATGCGGGTGCAACTTGGCCTAACACGTGAAGATGCAAGTATTTATGCCTGGAATCCTGATGTTGACGAGAAAGAGCGAAATATACCGGTTGCGCTTAGAAAACCATCGGGGCTGGAGAATATTACCCCTATTGATGTTGTTGCTAACCCTACAACCATAGACAGGCAAGACGGTAGTCAGGTGGCTGCGCTTAGCATCAGTTGGCAAACGCCCCTATCGCTCGTCAGTGAAACCTATGTGGATGTTCGCCCTGCAGGACAGGGTGAATTTGAACCCTGGATACCCATCAGTATCGTAACTCGCTTTGAGAGCGACATTATCGTTACCTTGCCTGAAAATACACTTGTTGATGTTCGGGTGCGTCATAAGCTTTTGAACGGTATGATCAGTGAGCCTGTGGTTGTAACAGCCAGAACAGATGATGTTGCGGGTGACGGCGGTGGTATCACATGGGCGACGCTTGAGGGCGCTGGCAAACCAAGTGATTTTGCAGATGTTACCATTGACAATCAGGTGTCGTTCACGCGCCTTTGGGATTTCAGTAACAATACCCTTGGCTGGACGGCAGCAGGCGGCAGTTTTGCGACCTCTTTTGGCCTCTTGCGTATTGAAAATACCAACGGTGATCACCAGTTAATCAGCCCGGCTGGCCTGAATATTCGTGGCAGTGATTATACAGCCATTGTGATCAGGGCATCAATCATTGGTGGTTCATCTTCGGCTTTTGCAGAACCAGAGGCCTTTTATGCCACAGTAGGTGAAGGCGCTCACGGTTTTGACTTTGCCTACCGCCGGCGCGCCCCGCGCCGTTTTCAGAATAATGAATTTGTCACCTTTGTTTTCGATATGGAAAACCTCACAAGTGGCGGTGATGATTGGCAAAATAGTATCATTGATCAGATCAGGATTGATCTGTCTAAAATGGCTGGCGATATTTTTGATATCGATTTCATTGGGATTGCCCGCATTGGTGTGGGTGATTTTGTTCGGGGTAGTGGCCTTAACCTGATTGCGAATGCTTATCCAACAATAACCGACGATAGTGATACCGATAATGAAAGCCAGATCGTTGCAGAGCGGCTTGAGGTGCTTGGTATTACGCCGGGGGATATTATTTCCGCTTCTGCACAGATACGGGCACCTGACGGCCGCGGTGGTACGCTGTTGATGCGGTTCAGAGAAGATCAGGATAATGATATTGTCGGCGATTTCAGAAGCCGGACGATTATGAACCAACCTGCTTTTGAAGGGGTGGAAATCAATGGTATTACAATCCCCGAGAATGCAGACCGGGTTGCGCTTATTCTGGAGCGCTCTGACGGTGTTACAGGAACAGTGGTTGCGCGTCGCCCGGCCCTGAATGTGGGGTCGATTGCATTTACGCCTATTAATGCCACTGTTGGGGCGCAGCTTGGCACCAACATCGTTGACGAAGATGGGCTGACGCCCGTTGGCGCCAATGAAATCAGAACAGCCGATGGCCAGCTTACCCTTGATCGCTTGTGGGATTTTAAAGGGACTGACCTGAATTGGGAAATTCATAACGTAAGTAATGTTCAACATAACAGGAGAGGCGTTCGTTTCACCTCCGCGAATGACACGTTTTTCATTAGCCCGGATAACCTGAATATTGATGGCGGCCGCAATGATAAAGTTGCTATTCGAATGCGTAGAATAACGCCCGGTAAAGGTGACTTTTTTGAGTTTTCGCAGCTATTTTATGAAACAGATAGTCATGGCTTTGTACCCGCCTTCATAAAAAACAGAACTGTTCGGTTTGGTGATAATACCGCACGTACTTTTGTGTTTGATATGGCGGACCTGACGCACGGCGGCGATGATTGGATCAATAGTACAATCAGGCGTATCCGTTTTGATCCTTCTGTAACAGCAAATGATGGTTTTGAAGTTGATTGGATCGGGATTGGGCGCGTATCAGCGCCCGCTGCTGATATTGTAGCGGCTAACCTTGCCGACGGGATCGAATTTGAAGTTATCGGTGTACAAAATAGTAGTCAGATTGGTGTTTTCGGATTTGTTGATATTGAAGAGCAAGGCATAAGGCCCGGTGATACCCTTTCGATGGGGTGTGAGATCATTTCCTCTGGTGCGCGGCGCGGCCAGCTTGAGGTTATCTTTGAAGATAGCAGTAATAATGATATTTCAAATGTTGTTTCGCCCTTTGTATCCAGCACGACCTATCAGGTAGTTGCCTTAGAGGGATATATAGTGCCACAGGGATGCAGCCGCATTCGGTACCGCTTGTTACGCGAAAGCGCAGGCAATGGCGGTGTGGGCGCGCGCAGGCCCTCTCTAAACCGGGGGTCGAGCCTTGTTGGGTGGTTTCCTGTTCGTCCTGATGTAGAGCGACGTGCGAACCGTACCACTGCTACATCGCAGTTAAGCGATGATGCAGGACTTGGGCAAACGGCTGAGTGGGCGAATGTGACTGGCAGTACGAAGCCAGAAGATAACGCAAACCGGAGTAGAGGTATTCTGGCGAACCTTAATCAGGTTAATACTAACGAAATTGTTGATGGTGCGACCTCAGATCGACCGCAGATCGATAGAGGATTAAATGTTCCATCGATCAATGGTGGAGTGAAAGTCAGTAATGACTTATTGGTATTAAGGCAGCCTGAAGGTCAGTTGATCACTGGCAAGGTGAGGTTTCGTTTGGATGGGCCTGAAACTATCGAGCCATTGCGCCTTGAAATTCGTAATGGCAGCAATACAGGGCTTGCCGTGTTGCCAATCACAGCAACGAATAATTATTATACTTACATGCTCAATTATTGGGAAGATGGTAACTCGGGTTATCAGACGTACCATATGCGGGTAAGTACAATTGGAAACGTATCACTGCGCATACGTGTAACCTCTTGCGAGATGTCTTCACTGGTTCTTAAAAAATGAAAAACTTTATAATTTATAATGAGGCAACGGGTAAAATTACTGGGCGCCTAAAAGCACCGGATCATTATGATTTGGGGGAATTGCCCTTGGAGGCAGGTCATGATCTTCTTGAGCGTATAGCTGATTATAGCCAAATGGTCGATATCAGCTCGCCTGACCTATCATTGATGAATGATCCAGATTTTGTCGAGCCTGTTGATACGCTTGATGATTTGAAGGCGCGGGCCAAGAACGATATTGATGAGGGGGCTGGCACCATACGAGGTCGGTATATTACCAGTGTACGCGGTCAGCCGGAAACCTATATGATCAAGGAAGCAGAGGCGAATGAATATTTAAAGGCAAGCAATCCATTGGCCAGTGAATATCCTATGTTGGCGGCTGAAATTGGTATTAATGGTGATACAATGGCTGAAGTTGCAACAATGATCGTGAGCAAGGCAAATGAGTGGCGGCAATTTGCGAGTGTTATTGAAAATATTCGCCTTAGTAAGAAGAAAGCGATTGATGAAGTGGTAAACGAAGATGAACTGACCGCTATTATTGCTGATGTTCAGTGGCCTGAATATATTGAATAGCTTTATGTAGAGACATAATACTTACCGTAAAGTTTGGCGTTATGCTTGGCACTGTAAAAATAATTTAATTCACTCCATACACATTCCAATTCATAATTTATTTCAGGAGACTTTTATGTCTAACTCCCAATCATTTTGGGCGCGTTTTCGCACGCGTGTTGTCCAGCTTTTTAAACCCATGTGGCGCTTATTCACTGCCTTTCTGTTTTATCAGGTTTGGTGCGGATATGTGTTTCGGATCCTTATTTGGCTCGATCAGGGCATGAATACGCTAGCGGGTCCGCTCTTGAATTTCGCCCTCTATCTGGAAGCGAAAATCAGAGGCACAAACCGCACGCTTATCGCGAAATTTGGCTTTGCCGATGAAACACTATCCAGTGTGTTTGGTAAAAACAAAAAACTTAGCCTTTGGTGTGGCTGGATTGCATGGGGGTTGGATAAAATTGACCGTGGCCACACAGACCTCGCGCTAGAGCGAGATGAAGGCTTGTTTTTTGGCCAAAAAATCGACCCTGAAACCAGTAATATTATCGACCGCAAAACCGGCAAAATTATTCGCCAATCCTAATCCACCTATTGCTTTGAGTATTTCCCATGCCTAATGGTTCCAATCATCCGATTTCCAATCAACACACCCCAAATAATAATGCTGATCAGAACATCAATGGCCCTAACGCAAATGGCCCCGGTAACTGGACAGTTAACCGGCAAATTGACCTCCTTAAAGTGCTCGCGCTTTTTGTGGCGGCAATTGGTGCATATTTCACTCTGAAAAACGATACAGAAGCGCTGCGTGATGGTCTGGCGCGCGCAGAGGTGCGCATTAATAAGCTAGAGGTTGCCCGCAAAGACGAGGGCGAAGAAATGGCCCGCCTCGCGGTTTTGGAGGCACAGCAGCGCATGAGCGAACAAAGCCTCGGCGAGATCAAACAAACCCTCAAAACCATCGATAAAAAAGTTGATGATATGCGCAAGGAAATTCGGGCGAATTAAAGGGCTGATTATAAAGGTGAGCCAGAGGCTTTTGGGGAATTTAAACCATGTTGAAAATTAAACAATCAGTTGGGGTTGGTGGCCAAAACAGGCCGGAAGATGTAGCAGTTATTCAAGTTTATCTTAAACTTATTAGTGGACCTAGTGCTAGCAATGGGTACTATAAAGGGCCTGTTAATGGTTTTTGCAAGGCTCTTTAACGGGGGCGATCAAAAATTTCTTTAAGGATTGGCAATATGATATTACGGCTATCCAAAAGGGTAATGCTCAAAAATATCGCCTTCAGTTTCATCCACAAAGTGGATCATATGAAATTCTAAAGGATTATTCTAATTTAGCACTTATTTCGAATTCGCAAGTGATAAAAGGAACTTCTATTATTTATGTTCCTGGTAAAAAGAGTAATAAAAAACTTAAGCCCAATGATTACCTTATCCCTAAAATTTGGCGGCCATATGAAGATTACACGATTGGAAAGGAAGCCTGGAAAGTAAAAATTGCTCTCGTCGAGTTTGATACACAGCAAGACCGCTTTATTGTAAGCATGAATTTTGATGGTATTGATAAATTTATTGACCCACATAGCTTAAGAAAAGTTGACCGTATTGACGCTGTTGATCTTAAAAAAACGCTGAGCAGAAATGCTATTGGGCCTTTGTGGGAACTTTATAATAAATCATCAGAGAATGGTAAGGCTGGCCACTTTTCTATACGGTCTTCAAAAAAAACCAAATTGGCTGATAATTATAATAAATTACGAAACCGCGGTATTTATAAACGTATTTTCCTTGGTGATAATCATACGGCTGTTATTCCATCGTCGGAACAATTATACAATATTGCAGTGAGTGTTCGCGCGGACGTTTGTGCGGGTGAAAGTCGGTTAGGGCAAAAAATTTCTGTTGATAAAGAAGTGAATGATGCAGTGCGTCTGATTATAGCGCAGGCACCTTTTATCAAGAACGAGCCAGAAATTCACTGTAAAACTTGTGAGCAATTGGCCCAGTCAGTTGAGGAAAAATATAATCTTATACAAGAGCAGAGAGATAGGTACTTTTCTGGCGATATTTATAGAATGAGAACGGAATTGGAGAAGCATGCTAGGGTTCTAATTATCGCCCAAGGTGATAGTACAAACCTGGATGAGGTCATTGTGCGTGCGGGATTTGCCATATTGCCGCGAATTTTGAACTTGAAAGGGCCTGTAATAATTCCTTTCGATCAGAAGGCATTCGTTAACGGCGAGTTAGAAGTAGGGCTTGATAGTAAGTTTACAATTGCGATGAGGCATTATCCAGTGTTGCAAGGGAATTAACAAAACAATCGGGTAAAATCTCCCGTGTTGCAGTGGGGTTGCGTATTGTTAGTCGTTTGTTTGGGTTAATCGGGCTTTTAATTACAATTTACGATGTCGGGAAACTTCTATGGGATATTTTACCAAAAGATAGATACGGTAATGTGAAGTATGAGGCTATTATTCCAAAATTGTTAAATAATATCGTTTTCCGTGAAGAAATTAGGGCGGCAGAAGCTTTTTTTAAAACTCGTGGAGATTATGTAATTAGTCAATTAATTGAGCATCAGCTTGAAATGCAAGATATTGCAATAAGTTTAGAAGCAGATGAACTTCGCTTAAAAGAACTTCGCTGTGGTGACGGGTATCGTTAGTCCGTTAGGTCAAGGATATCGGAATTCATAAAAGTGCCGGGTTTAGTATTTTCTGGTAACCAATCAAGATATAGTTTCCTGACAGAGGTACTTCTATGCTCTCTGTATGTAAATTCAAGCCACTCCAGTGATATGTCCTCTGCATTATCAAGGTCAAATTTTCCTGTACGAATTTGTCGGGCTGCATCCACCAAGGTATCTTTTGATCCAAGGAATTTGCTGGCAACCCACTGTGCTGTTACAAGATAATCCGGCGGCAGGGCATCATAATCATTCTGTTTCAACATATTAATGGGATGATCGTGTAATGAAAAATATCTGTGACGATTATGCCGCGCCAGAATGGCATTTTTACTGGGCCAATACATAAAAAGGCGCTCAACGATTTCTTCATGCGTATATGGTCTTGGGAAAGTCCTGTTTTTGCTATCATCGAGAACAGGGTCGTCAAATTTCATTGCGTTCATGGCTTTGCCAAAATTACGAATGTTGGCAACAAGTGTATGGTATGTAAACTTGCGTGCTATGGCCGTGTCAGGTGTAATACATCCTCCACCCCATAAGAATAGTGCGGAAACTCTGGGTTGCATTTGAGCCGAAGCCCAGTAAAAATTATTCTTAAGAATAGTTGCAACCTCCTCACCAGTGTGCTCTTTGCAGGCTTGTTCAAGAGCAAGTAGAAAGAGGAAATCATTTTCGCTGGATATAAAGCGCGATATTTCACGTTCTGTTTCATACAGTCGATTAGCATAAATTTCATCGCCCCATAATAATTGTGTCACAAGTATCCGAAGAGCGATAAAAACTATAATTCCGCCTATCGCTATTACAAAAACACGTGTCTTAAAACGTCCAAATTCCTCATCGGATTGGGTGATGAGAATATAGTGTATGTTTTCCCAGGTTTTCTTGAGTATTTTTCCAAAAAATGAAGCCATTCTCTTGACCAACTTCCTGCTTACAATTACCACTTATGCAATAATGCAACTATAGATATTTTTCCTTTAATGTCTATGTGACACTTTTGTTAGAGCTTCCCTGCTGGCAAGTTTCTAGCTACTTTCCCATTTAAAGAGACTTTAGAATGAATTTCCCTCGTTTTACGAGCTTTGCTCGGCGTTCGAATGATGCCGACTTGTGGAGCGGTGCGCGCTTACTTAGCCCGCACTTTACCTTGTCTGAATTCACGCGCTCTGATACCGCCCGAAAGCATGGTATTAATAATGATCCTAGCGAAGTGCATGAACTTGAAAACCTTAAGGCTTTGGCTGTGCGTGTATTGGAACCTGCGCGGCATATTATTGGCCGCCCCCTTTATATCACATCGGGGTATCGCTCATCCACGCTCAATCGTATCATTGGCGGTGCGCGCCATAGCCAGCATATGCTTGGTGAGGCGGCGGATTTTGTCGTTAAAGGCGTTGATATGTTTGAGGTTGCTCAGACACTAACCGCCCTTGATACCATTCCCTTCGATCAGTTAATTTTTGAAAATCGCTATAAAAAAAGGCGTGTGAACGGTGATACCTGGACACAGTGGATCCATATCTCGCACCGCCGTATGGGGGAGAACAGGGGCGACGTGTTGACGGTTGCACAAAAAGGCAAAGAGCGTGCGACTGTGCGCGGTATGATGCTGCCGGAAACCGCTTTTGCTCATGTTTAAAAAATCAGTCAAAAATTCAGGAGATTTCTAATGGGTATTCCCGTTATCGACACAATATTGGATGTTATCAAAACACCGCTTGAGCGTTTGATACCCGACAAAAATAAAAAGGCAGAATTTGAACACACGCTTCAGATCGAGGTTTTGAAAGCTGGCCTTGGGCAGATGGAAATTAACAAGGTTGAGGCGGCGCACAAGAGCATTTTTGTGGCTGGTTGGCGGCCCTTCATTGGCTGGGTATGTGGTTTCGCACTTGCGTGGCATTTTATCCTTTATGATATTGCGCAGTGGGTGCAATTGTCGTTTTTCCCAGATAGCCCGCAATTGCCTGCCTTGAACGGCACTGAAACACTGATCACTGTGCTTTTATCCATGCTCGGTCTTGGCGGCCTGCGCACTTTTGAGAAAATCAAAGGCGTCGCCCGCGAGGGGATAGTTGGGAAAGAGTGAGTATTATTGCCGAGGTATTATGTTTGTGAATTAGCGTTATTCTTGTGCTTCATTCTTTTGCCTCATATTGATTTAAAATAAATCTTGTCAATCTATATTCAGCCTGAGTTGGCCTCAGTAATGATAGACGGGTTTTTCGAAAGGGAAAATATCTGAACTAAGGTATTTCCATTTAACTGAATCATTGTTCACATAGATTTCGTGGAATTTATCATTGAGAAGAGGATGCTGCATGCAGTTATCACACATATTAAAAATATTATTGAACATGTCTGCTGTCGCATAATAGAATTCATGTAGCAGTCTGGTGGGTATTCTTTTTTTCTTTGAAAAACCGAGCAAACGCCAGAAAAATGAGACTGGGATTTTAATAATATGTAAATCATCCTGCTCTGTTACATTGCTTTTTATTGTGAAAGGGATGGTCATTCGTTCAACGATAGTGATGGGAGAGTTTTTGTATGTTTCTTCTATATCTTGTACCGTTGTTTTGATCATGTGTTCATATTGGTTCTGTTCCGCTATTTGAAGGCTATGTTGACCTAAAGTAGTTTGCTCGGTGACTTCGTTATGGCGCAGTTTTTCTAATAGTTTTGTGGCCTGATTATTCCAAAAAATGGGGGTGTGTGAAACACTATAAAGTCCACTGCTCATAACAGTGTTCACATATGTAGCGATGTTGTTGGAAATAACATTGGCTAGTTCCATTATCTGTTGGTGTTTAATGGCCTCTAACAATCTTAATTCTGTGGCGTTTAATTTTTGAACAGCCAAAATAGCCTCAATCAGTTTGAGGATACTCTCCCTTTTGTGGGGGGTGCGTAAGGATAGATTTGCTGTTTTCCAGTTTGCGAAACTAGGATTATGATCGAGGTTGAAGTCTCTTTGTACATATATCAGATCTTTAACAAGTCTGTTCCATTTGCTGGCATTAAGGCGAAATGGTTCTCCAGTGTTTTGATTGATTTCCATGTTCACATAGCGGGTTTTTGCATGCTTGCTCGCTTCTGCGATTACAACCTCACTCAAATGGTTAACAACGTTGATTTGATAGTCATAAATATCTTTTTCAGCTTGAATAAGGGCCGTTACCTTGCCAGACAGGAAGCTGTTTATCATATCAAATTTCATAGTTTCATACATGAGAAGCTCTGTGTACTTTAAAATCACAACTTGTTGAACAATAAGGTTTTCTTGTATTTTTAAAGAAACTTCTGCTTGCGGATTGGTAGAGGTAGGCATTGCATTTGCAATTAAAATGTTCAGCGGTGAAAGGCGGTAAAAAACAATTATAATCAATGCGTATCTCTGCCAGTTCATCTCATTCCCTCTCATAAATTCAGTCTGAAATTAGTTCAATTATTAAGTGTATTCTTCTGAAATTCAAGCGTTTGAATAATTTAGACTACCGTTCATTTCAAAAATTTAACGATATAGTTGTTTAGGATTTTAACATGGTTTTACTTACGCCGGTTAAGGATAGCATCACTGCGTCCAAAATTGATGTTCTTCTGGTTCAGTTTGCTCTTAGTAGAATTAAAATAGACTTTAAGGGCAAAATTATTCCTTTATGGCCGCAGAATAAGGTGAATGGAAAAAGCGGGAAATCACTATCTGAGGCTATTTCAACCTATCAAAACACTAGAGTGCCAAAGTTAAAGCCTACAGGCACAATACCACTCAACAGTGAAACCATGCGTTTGCTCGTTAAAGAGGCAGGATTGAAAACGGCGGGTCGAACCAAAGTGGGGTATACAACAGTTGCAAATATCGCAAAAATTATCGCCAACGCCAATATTGAAGCGGAAAAGGTTTTCCTGCGTGCCTTTATGCCAAATAGCGATGCAGAAGCCTTGATGACTATTATCAGGGAGGCTGCAAAATGCGGTATTGAAATATTTGTTGATCTGAAGAAGGAGTTTTCCGTTGATCGGAATAGCGGGAAAATCAGTTTGTTTCTTGGACAAAGAACCGAAAAATACCCCACGCTTGGATCAAAGCTTGCTTATGACTTCGATGAAGCTAATAAGGCAATTGCAGATATAGTAAAAAAGAGCAAAGTTTGGGAAATTAGAAAAGGAAAAGCTCAAAATCTTAGTTTGCGTAAGGGGTATAATTTCCTGAAGATTGGGCGTTTTAAAGCGGCGCAAACGGGCATTGATTTTTTTGGAGGTGATAGCCCAATGCGCCGTGCATTTGAATTTGTGACAGGCAATAAAAGCAAATACGCTAGCGACTGGCGGATTAAGTTGATCATTGATGCAGCCTATAAGCTTATCAGTGATGAAGCGCCTATATCCGGTGAGGCAGCCGATATCGGTAATCGCGGAGACACAATTTCACCAACGCGTAAAGCACGTCTTTTGAAAATGGGGGAAATGTTGGCACAGGTTGATAAGCAGTTATCGAAAGGCCTGTTTTCTGCTGTATTTTCAGGTAATAGAAGCGGTTTGAAATTCCGGCAGATATATCCATTACATGCAGCGAATCTGGACATCGCGATACAAGTATACAAAGCCTTGTTTGCGGTATTATCGATCCAGTTCATTATGGACCCAAATGATCGAAAGGAATATCTGCTCATTAAGCCCAAGTTTGGCGCGGGTAAAACTGACAATACATTCAGTGCAGGCTTGAGCAAACTTGATAAATCGATTGTGGATTTCAGTACGTTTAATGTAGAACCGTTTTTGGATGTAAAATCATCCTTTGTATTTGGGCCGATTGAGCTTGTAGTAGCCCTGAAAAATCAGAAAATGACTGATAGGAAGGTTACACTGAATGGCAATAGTGAAGTTTCAACATCGAAAAAAAAGTCATCAAAAAAGCGGAAAAATAAAGCAAAGATCGAGACGATAAAATTTGACTTTGGGGCTGTTGAATTTGTTGTAAATGTGACAACAAACATTGATTTAGATGCTGATATAGACGTAAAGCTTGGCGCCGAATTTCCGACTTTTCTCGAATTGGATACTGATGTATTTGATGATGTTTTTTACAGAAATTCAGTTCCGCTAGATCCCAATCTTCGAAGGTTTTAAGCCTCTTCGCCGCCCTCCATATATACCGTCATGACATCATTAATATTCTCCAAAACATACATCGCTTGCAGGAAATAACCAGCGATCGGTTTTTCGCTTGTGTGGGTTGTGTTCAAATTCAATTTTTCAAAACATGCCTGCCAACCGCCGTGATCACGGTTATTATGCGGGTGCCCGAAGAACTCCATATTTGTGATGCTGTCCATGATTTTGGTCAATATCCGTTGCATGGGGCTTTTGTATATATCCTCAATGATGATTACTCGTTTTGCAACTTTTGCGGCTTCACGTATCACCTGATCAGGGTCATGGGTGTGATGCAATGTTGTTAATATGAGCGCGGTATCAAACTCTCCCTCTTTAAATGGCATTGTCGTACCATCATAAACAACAGGGCTCAGGCTCTCGTCGAATGCCGAGTTTTGAATATCAAGGGCCGTTACATTGTGCCCGCGTTTGCGTAGTTCTTCAACGACACTGCCAGGACCACTTCCCACCTCTAATAATTTTTCCCCCACCTTTATATGTTTACCTATCCAGTCACATTTGCGTGCTGCATCCAGGCGCCAAACTTTATATATTAACTTGCTCACCAGCGGTATTTTCCAGAATATTTGCATTTTGTCTCACAAGATAAACAGTGTTTCGAGTTGTCAGGTTAAAATTGCTGGATTTGTTGGCTTGCTGCCACACACAAGAAAACACAAATACGAGATAGCCTGTTATCATTTTTAAGTTACATTAGATGTGCTTTAACGACTGCTTAATCTATTTTGAGGATAGTGATCTTTTTGTGATTGAGGGCATGAATGTCAGCCTACGGTGTGAATGTTTCCAGAAAATATATGGCAGTGATTGCGATGAGTGTCGTGCTGTCTTCGATTGTTTGCTATAGCGTCGGCCAATACTTGGGGCGCTTGACGGATATTGAACAGGTTTCGATGCCACTTTTGACCCTTGGTTCTGCACTGCTTTTCATTGCTTATTTCTTTAACCTTAATATTAAAGACCGTTATCTGGGAACGGTGTTTATATGTGTTACGGGGCTTTTTTTGCTGGCGGGGCAGTTTGATTTTGCCTTTAACCACGATAATAATTTTGTTTTCTATATTATATGGATTCCGGCCTTTTACCTTATGCTGGTTTTTGCGGATGCCCGCAAAGAGCGTCGGCGGTGGGGGCTGCGATATTTATTGTTATCAATTACAGCCATTACGATTGGGTATGTGCTCGGTGATCAGATATTTAGCCCGCATGCATTGATTTTGCTGTTGAACCTTTTTTTCGGCCAAATGGTGATTGTTGCAACATTCAGGCTTGTGAGCCGTCTGGTTAAAAAAGCGGCTGCGGATACGGCACAATTTGAGGCATTAAGACAATCAGAAGAAAAACTAAAAATAGCGGCTGATATTGCGGTGAAGGCCAGGCAGGAGGCAGAGTATGCCAATTATGCCCGTTCGCATTTTATCGCAAATATGAGCCATGAATTGAGAACACCGCTGAATGCAATTATAGGGTTCTCTGAATTGCTTAAAAACCCTGACCTTGAGGCGGCAAACCAAAATAAGTTTATAGAATACAGCGGCGATATTCATACAAGCGGTGTATCGCTTTTGGGGCTTATTAACAGGTTGCTCGATGTATCAAAAATAGAGGCTGGTAAAATGATTGTTCAAGAGCACCCGCTTAACTTGTTGGGTGTTATTGAGAATGCGTTGGCCATGAGTGAAAGCAGCGAAAAAGCCACTACAATTAAAGTAGAAATAACAGGCATCTCTGATGGTCTCGCGTTAAATGGTGATCCGAAAATGGTCGCGCAGATTTTTACGAACCTTTTTCAAAATGCATATAAATATACCCCGGCAGACGGAAAGATAAAAATATGGTTCGACCACACAGGAGGGGTTAATGGCCAGCCTTGCATTGTTGTGGAAGATAACGGGCAAGGGATTGAAGCAGATATATTGGAGCACGTAAAACAACCCTTCACGTATGCGGATGATACATATTCACGTGAAGATGGCGGTGTTGGTATAGGGCTTTATCTGGTGGATAGTTACATGCAGATGCACGGCGGCGTGTTCGATATATACAGCAAGCCCGGCGACGGGACACGGGCTGTGCTAACTTTTCCTCAAGCACGCTTGGTTTAATACTACCTCAAATCTATTACTCATTCATTCAAGCATATATACAGGCAGGAATATATAGGCCCGACTATGGCTTTATTGCGTGGGTAACTTCTTGAAGCCTGCCAATTGTGATGGCTTGAATCAACCTAGGTGGTTTTATTAATCAATAAATAAAACTTTAAGGTTAAATAATCTACTTTATATTGTATATATTTATATTTTGCGCATTGTAGGTATTTTGAAGTGTATGTCAATTACCCTGATCAGCTTATTGTGAAGAATTTCTCTGTATGTGTACTTTCGTTTAGTTGGCTTCAGAATTAACGCAGGGCTCCGGGGTGGAGAGTTGTTAGTTAGCCTGCGATTTTTATGGTGCCAGCATAAATAATTAAACAACATTTCAGGGAAGTAATCATGAATAATTCACGATTGAGAAAGATGCTTTGCGGGGTTGGCGTTGCAGCATTGTTAGTATCATCAGGTAATGTTTTTGCGCAGGATGATCCATCAGACCCAAGTTTGGATGACCTAAAAGCCAGAGTGCTTAAAAGTGCTGAGGAATTTGCTCAAATTGGTCAAGGGTCGCCTCTTAAAACAATGGAAGCTATTTTAAGCCGGAATGGATATGATTTTAATACGGCGCATTCGATAGCTGTGAAGAAGGAATATACGGGCAAGAAGGGCCGGACCTTTGCTGAATTTGAGCAATATATTAATGGTTTACGCGTTTATGGTGCCTATTCAAAATTAGTTCTCGATCAGAATGACAGGCCAATTCATGTTGTGGAACGCTTTGCCGAAATCAGGTCGTCAGTTAGACCAGCAGCGGTAACAGAAGAGCAGGCATTGCAAGCTGCGTTAGATAGAAATTTTGCTGGCGCGCCGATACCACCACGAACAAGTGTTGAAGAAAATCGTGTCATGTTTGATGCTGGCACATTCTTTTTTACAGAGCCTATTGTTGAAAAGGTAGTTATACAACGAGGGAAAGGCGAAAGGCGCCGCCTTATTGAAGGATTTCTCGTTCAAACATGGGGTAATGACGATAATCAACTTTATATGACGCTTGTTAATGGTAAGGGGCGGGTTTTACGTTCTAAATCCAGAACAACTAGTTTTGATAGCTATCGAGTATATACCAATAGCCCAACCACAACACCGCAGCGTATTATTCAAGGGCCGGGTTCCGGCAATGGGCAATCACCAAGTGGATGGCTATCTGGAACACAGGGAACAACCCGCATCCAGGGCAATAACGTTCAGGCGTATTTAGACCGTGACGGCAATAACAGGCCAGATGCATCGGGCGCGCCGGTAAATGATGGTAATTTCACAGCAACATCTGATCTTTCACAGGACCCCGGTGCAGGTGAAAACAGGGCAGTTGCGGTGCAAAATCTATTTTACCTGAATAATATTGTGCACGACAGGCTGTATCGTCATGGTTTTGTTGAAGGCGTTGGCAATTTTCAGGAAAATAATTTTGGCAGAGGTGGCCGTGGCTCGGATAGTGTGAATGCCGAAGCTCAGGACGGGGCAGGGTTGGATAATGCAAACTTTGCGACGCCGCCAGATGGCTCTAACCCGAGAATGCAAATGTTTCTCTGGAATGGCTCGCCTTTAAGAGATGGCAGCCTGGATTCAGATATCGTTTATCACGAATATGGGCATGGGTTAACTTTTCGGATGATTGGCGATATGGGCGGTGACAGCGTTGCATCCGCAGTTGGCGAAGGTATGGCCGATGTTGTTGCTTTTCTGATTAACGGTGATGATGCCATTGCTGAATACTCTAATGGAAATACGCGCGGTATTCGTTCTGCTCGTTACGGTGTGAATACTCGGCGCCTTTCGGATTTCCAATCGGGTGAACGTCGTCAGCATGGTAACGGCGAAATTTATGCGTCAACAATTTGGAGCCTGAGAACGGCATACTTGTCGAATGGGTTAACAAATGATGAATTGTTTGATGATTTGGTTTCTGCAATGAACTTTACCCCTTCACGTCCTGACTTTTTTGACATGCGTGACGGTATTCTGGCGGCTGTTTCAGGGGCACGTACATGTATGGTTTGGCGGGCGTTTGCCGAGCGAGGCATGGGCGAAGGTGGCTCTATGACAGTGACAGGCTTTTTCCGTAATACTGTTTCTGTTACTGAATCAACGCGGATTCCGGCTTCGTGCGAAGGTGGTAACGCAGGCGTCAGTAATGTAGAGCTGGCAAATGCGGTACCGCGTTCTAATTTGCAAGCGAATAATCGTAGCCGCTGGAGAGCACGCGTAAGGGTAACTACCAGTGGTTCAGAACGGGCGGGCGCTACCGTTGCCGGAACATGGAGCACAGGTGCTTCGGGTTCGTGTGTCACTAGAAACAATGGACGTTGTTCTATCAACTTATCTGGTTTTAGTGTTGCTAATGTTGCAAGTGTTTCATTTACAATTGAGTCTATAAACGGCGATACCAATGCGCCGGGCGTGCCTCAGACAGTAGTCGTTAATAGACCTTAAAAGGTAAAGCTATCCAAATAATAGAGGGGCATAGTATTTTGTTACTGTGCCCCTTTAATTCGTATATGGCTCAATGGATGCTTCTGACTTCGCTTCTGTTATTTTGTGTTTGTAGCCCCCAAAAAAAGAGGCTCTGAAAATTCAGAGCCCCCTCCTATTAGGAGTAAGTCACCAGGAATCGTATATCCGTAGAAACCAAGATTTACCGCGAACGGCAAACCTTGGAATTCATTGGCGTCAGAGAAAATTCTGACAAGCAAGTAATAAATGATTAGCTAAAATCATTTGGTACTCAAATTTGCCCCCAACCATTTGGTTACAAGCCATAGCAACCAATGCTCTAGAGCTCGGCGATACTATGTGGTTTTTGTTGGCCAATCTGTGATGGCCATCACGGTTTTTAGGATTCTGTGAAGTTTATTTTAATTGATACATCCTATGGTTTTTTAGAAAAACCTATGCGAAATCATTGACCAGTTTATTCAAGTAAATCCGTCAATTTTTCCAAATTGACATAATTTAGACGTGTTTCTGGCGTGGTTGGCCATTGTAAACGCCCATGTCGAGGAAATAGGCTATGGCTGATCAGGCGTTTTGATACGTTGGATTGGAAATATTAGTTAAAATTGTTGGTATACCTTATCAGCCTATTAATTTTCTTTCGGTAAAAAATAATCAAGAGTTGAAGGTGATGGGGTAAATACACGCTCAGTAACTATTCGTGTGATTAAAGGCATTAACAAAATCACCGAAAATCTGATCGGTATAGGCAAACACAAAGTTAGTAAGTTTATAGAAATGGAATTTCAGGCATGTCATTTTTAAATTTAAATCCGGTCGATGGTTCAAGCGGAACCAATATACTTAATGTATCGGGTAATTCAGTGGTGTTTGCGCGTGGCGGTAATGACACAATAACCAGTTCAGGAAATGGTGTTCGTGTTCTGGCAGGCGGTGGCTCGAATGATGTTTACCGAATTACGGGTGGCTTAAACATTGTTGTTGAAACTGGTGGCTCGGCTGATCGCTTTGAGGCAACCGGGATTGATATCAATGATGCGTCTACGTCAATTTCAGTGATTGATCGTACGCATTTGTTTATCGATGATGGCACGACACAGGTTATTTTATATAATTGGCTGACGACAGGCGGTCAGATAGAAACATTTTCATTCGCAGGGGGTGACCTGACAGTTACAGACCTGATTGATGATTTTGCAAGCTTACCTGGTTTTGCTGGTGATGTAACGTTTGATGATGTTGTCTCAAGTCTGTCAATTCCCGCAGATGTGTTTGCAAGCTTTGATGGGCCTGCAACTGCGACAGGGCAGGGCCTTGAAGACGGACTAGCTATTATTGAACAAAATGCTCTGCGCTTGGATACAGCAAATTCCAATGCTTTTACAGGCGGTGCAACTGTTGATGTCTTTATATCGCAAGGTGGTTTCTCATCAGATAATTTGAGAGGCAATGACGGCAACGACAGTCTTGTAGGGGATGATGGTTTCAGTACGCTGCGCGGTGATGCGGGGGATGATTTTCTTGCGTCTGGCGGTAGTAATGATTTTGTTGCTGGCGGTGAGGGCGATGATATTGCACTCGGCGGTGCAGGAAACGATCAGATTTTTGCAGGTGGCGGTGATACAGGAAATGATCGCTTCTTCGGCGAAAGTGGCCGTGATACGGTCGGCGGCGGCGCAGGGAATGACCTTGTTGTGGGCGGCACTTCAAACGCGATCGATAGCGATTTTGCCGATAGTAATTTGAATGTTGATGATTCTGACACACTTTTTGGCGGGTCGGGTGACGATACATTAATTGGCGGCAGTTTGGATGACGCGAATGGTAATGGTGTTTATGATGCAGGCGAAGAAGTTGTTGACGAATTAAGCAATAATACAATTTTTGCAGGCACAGGAAATGATTTAATCATCGGCGCTGCTGGTGATGATATTCTGGGCGGTGGAACCGGTGACGATACTATAAACGGCGGCGCTGGGAATGACACCTTTTTTGGGGGACGCGGCGATAACACTGATACCGGAACAAATGATGTTATAGACGGCGGCGCAGGCAATGATCTGATCTTCTCAGGGGCTGGCAATGATAGTATTACTGGCGGTGCTGGTAATGATGAACTGTTTAACGGCGGCGGCACCGATACTGTTGACGGTGGAACCGGCAATGATACGCTTTTTGGCGGTGGCGGCAATGACATTATAACTGGTGGAACAGGTGTTGATACCTTTGCTTTTGTCAATGGTAACGGCGATGACACTGTTACCGACTTCGATACAACGGATGATATTCTTAACCTGAACGAAACGGCAACTAATTTTACGGATTTGGCGAGCGTGCAGGCAGCGGCTAGTGATACAACACAAAGTGGGCAGGCTGGCCTTCTTATCGATACGGGTAACGGAGATAGTGTGTTCCTCGAAGGCCTGTCTGTAAGTGACTTACCAAGCCTGAATATTGTTTTTTAGGCTAGAAATTATTCGGAATTAATCTCACGTTCTTAACATCTGTAAAATTTTATAGATGTTAAGAATTTCGACACGCTTTTATGCTCTTATGTCTCTCGGGTGGTCGTTCCAAGGGAGAGCAAGATGGACGGAAGTCACTATGACCAAAGTCAGGGCAAGGCAAACATTCAGAACAATCAGAGCCAAGAGGCCAGTAACCCATTAGAGCAGATTTTAGAACAGGCAATTGACGCAGTTGTTTCAATTGACCACAAAAATTGCGTCACGTTTTTCAATAAGGCCGCAGAAAATTTGTGGGGATATAGCCGCAGTGAGGTGGTCGGGCAGAATGTAAAAATGCTTGTCCCTCATGAAATTCAGGCAAATCACGATAGTTATGTGGATGCCAACAGGGCTGGCGGCGAAGACAAAATTGTCGGCACAAGCCGTGATGTTGAAGTTCCGCGCAAGGATGGAAGTCGGGTATGGGCCAGTTTGGCACTTTCGAAGATTTTTATCGATGGAAAAATTTCTTATACTGCCTTTGTAAAAGATATTACAGCGCAGCGCCGTGCACAGGAAATCGTTAGTCAAACCCTTGAACAGTGCCTTGACGCCGTTGTTACAATTGATACGCAGAACAATATTACATTTTATAATAAAGCGGCTGAAAGTCTGTGGGGATATAGCCGCGAAGAGGTTATGGGACGTAATGTTAAAATGCTGGTGCCGCGTGCTATTCAGGCTGGTCATGATGATCTTGTCAATGCCAACAGGACAACGGGTCAGGACAAAATTGTTGGTACACACCGTGACGTAGAAATTGAGCGAAAAGACGGGTCAAACATATGGGCTAATCTATCGCTTTCGAGAGTACGCATTGGGGACGAAACTATTTATACTGCCTTTGTAAAGGATATTACAAAGCAACGCGAAGCACAGGAAATGATCAATCAAACGCTTGAACAAGCGTTGGATGCAGTAGTTACAATTGACGAAAACAATAATATCACATTATTCAATGCTGCTGCGGAACGGCTTTGGGGTTATAGCCGCAAAGAGGTGATGGGCCGTAACGTTAAAATGCTGGTTCCGCATTCTCTTCAGGCCGGTCATGATGATCTTGTCAATGCTAACAGGACAACGGGGCAAGACAAGATTGTTGGGACGAACCGCGAGGTAGAGATACACCGTAAAGATGGCAGCATGTTGTGGGGCAAGCTCTCGTTATCGAAGGTGAAAACAGGCGACAAAATTATCTATACCGCCTTTGTGCAGGATGTGACCAAGGAAGTTGAAAACCGTGATCGTTTCATGATGCTGTCGTTGGTAGCGGATGAAACTGATAATTCTGTTATTATAACGGATGCGGCGGGTTTGATCGAATATGTTAACCCTGGCTTTGAACGGATGACCGGACATAGTTTTGAGGACGTCAAAGGTAAGAAACCCGGGCATGTGTTGCAGGGTAAATTAACCGACCATGATACGATTGTACGCATTAAAGATAAATTGAATGCTCGTCAGCCATTTTATGAAGAGATACTCAATTACACAAAAACCGGGCAGCCATACTGGATTTCGCTTTCTATCAATCCAATTTTTAACAAGAATGGTGATTTGGAACGGTTTATTTCCGTGCAGGCAAATATTACAGATACCAAGGTTTCCGCGCTTGAATTTACATCCAGAATTGAGGGTATCGAGCGATCAAATGTCGTTCTTGAATGGGATGCACGCGGGCAGTTTGCCAAGGGAAATAATGCCGCAGAGGATCTGATGCATCAACAATCGGTGACCGCACCGCAATTGGCTGCAATCATGAACGAACAAGAAATGAAATCCTTGAAAGCAGGTCAGTTCATCTCGCGTGAATTTACCCTTAAAGGACCGTCAGAAAAGCATATCTATTTGTCGGGTAGTGTGCAGGCAATTATCGATTATGAGGGCAACCTGAATTCGATTGTGATGTATGCAAATGATGTTACTGAACGCCGCGCTGCAATAGAGAAAACCAGTCAGTTAATGCGATCAGTGCTGGACCGTATCAGCGGTATTGCAAGTTCCATCGATGGTATTTCGCGCCAAACAAATCTTTTGTCATTAAATGCAACAATCGAGGCTGCTCGTGCGGGTGATGCAGGTAAAGGGTTTGCGGTTGTAGCGGACGAGGTTCGTAATTTGGCAGGTGGCTCAGCAGATTCAGCCGGGGAAATTGCAAGGTTGATTGATGATACGAGAACACAGATCGAAACATTAGAAGTTGATATGGCATAGGCCTATATACTATTTTTCTTTCTGAGATCAGTTACCTGATCAGTATGTGGTTGTGCTGATCAGGCGGTAAAACCTGAAAAAGAGAGCGCTGTATAGAGCCAGCTTAACGCCAATAGTAAGTTTCAACTGCCAGGCCCTATTATCAAGGTGCCTGATAATCTTATATGAGCGGCGTTGCATATAACAAGCGTGTTGCAAATGGCGCGGTGGCTGCCCTTAGGCACTATTAGCGGCGGGAAGCCTTTATATCGCCATAAAAGGCGTTGATTATAAAACTCACTATAAATATCAAAATAAAAGTGCGCCAAACTGGTGATTGCGAGCGTATTTAAATAAAAAACGTTTATACATTTTACGTTCATGTAAGACTACTAGTATAATAAGGTGATGGGGTAGGCTTATCAGGCAGGTAACGAGTTATGATTACGTGGGAAGTCAGGCTGGACAGTAGTGCGGCTGAAAACAATGTCGATCAAAATACCATCGACCTTTTGGAAAATTTAATTGTTCAGGCCGGCAATTTCTGGTCGCAGTATTTTGAAGCCGCTGCTGATGTTACAATTACTGTTGAGTTGAGTTTTTTCTCAGAGGATACAAATACTCTTGCCACTGGCGGCGGGAGTTTTGTGCGTGTTGGTACGGCAAATTCGGGGAACCCACTTTTTCAGGCAGCCGCCGCTAATGAAATTGCAACAGGTGTTGATCGTACCTTTGGTGAAGATGGCCGAATTGGTATCAATCTTGATAATCTTGACAGCTTGTTTCTGGATCCAAACCCAACTGTTTCGGGTAACGTTCCCTTTAATCAGATCGATGCCTTTACAGTAATTGTTCACGAACTTGGCCATGTTCTGGGCTTCCTTGGCTTTGTTGAAGAAGCACAGGACGCAGGCAATGTATTCCAGACCTTTTCCACGTTTGATGAGTTTATCACATTTGAAGGCGATATTCCGTTTTTCAACGGGCCGAATGCGGTCGCAAACTTTGGTGGCCCGATCCCTCTAACTGAAGGTAATAACAGCCACCTCGGTAACCCAAACGGCCCAGGGGATGAATTAACGGGCCGCAACGGTGACGTGTTAGCTGCAAGTATTTCGCGGGGTAACCGATTATCGATTAGTTCGCTGAATATTGCCATTTTGCAGGATGTGGGCATTCCTATTCGCACAGCATCAGCATCTGCTGATGAATTGTTTGGTTTTGACCGTGAAAATGATGAACTTGAAGGCTTGGGCGGTGATGATAGCTTATCAGGGCTTGGGGGGAGCGACACATTAATTGGTGGGGGCGGGGATGATACGCTCTCAGGCGGTGCAGGCGCTGATATTTTCGTGCTTGATGGTAACAATGGTGATGATTTTATTACAGATTATGATGCCGCAGATATAATTGACTTACGCGGAACAACTGCAGGCCTTCAGAATTTGGCGAGTGTTATCAATGCCGCGCAAAATACGGCAGTTAATGGTGTTGCAGGTGTTCTGATCAACACAGGGGCGGGCTCCAGCGTATTTATTGCCGGAACGAATACCAGCCAGTTGAATAATACTGATTTTATTTTTGCGACCGCCGGTGCAACAAGCAATGACCCTGATGAAATTAACGGGACATCAGCATCAGAAACACTCCGGGGCGGCACTGGTGATGAGATCATCAATGCGGGAGCCGGTAATGATTTTGTAACCGGGGGCGACGGCGCAGATATCGTTCTGGCGGGGGCTGGTAATGATCAAGTATTTGCAGGTGCAGGTGACGCTGGCGATGATATTCTGATTGGTGGTTCAGGTAATGATGTGGTCGGCGGCGGTGCCGGTGATGATTTGATTATTGGCGGTGGCTTTAGTGATGGTAATACCCAACAAATATCAGCGCCAATTAATGGAAATGGCCTGACTGACGACGGCGCGGATACCTTGTTTGGCGGAACAGGTGATGACACGCTTATTGGCGGTAGTTTTAACGATACAACAGACAACGGCGTTTTCGATAATGGAGAGGCCATTATAACAGGCGGCGCCGCTAATACTATTTTTGCAGGTACAGGCAATGACTTGATCTTTGGTGCGGCAGGTAATGATGAAATCGGCGGCGGCGAGGGCGATGATACTCTGAATGCAGGTGCTGGTGATGATGTTCTGTTCGGTGGCCGTAATGATATCGCTGATACAGGTGTCAATGATGTGATTGACGGCGGTAGTGGTAATGACCAGATTTTTTCATCGGGTGGTAATGATAGCGTTTTTGGTGGTTTGGGTAACGATTCAATCTTTTCTGGTAGCGGGGTTGATACGGTAGACGGCGGCGCGGGGAACGATACCTTGTTTGGAGGGGCTGGCGATGATTTCTTTACCGGTTCTGCCGGGATCGATACGTTTGCCTTTTTTGCAGGTAACGGCGATGATACCGTTTTGGACTTCGTTATCACGCAAGATATCCTCGACTTAAACGGAACGGCACGTGATTTCACTGATGTTGCAAGCCTTCAGGCGTTTGCCAGTAATGCAACGATTGACGGTTTTGCTGGTTTATTAATCGATATAGGGGGAACCGATAGTGTTTTCCTAAGAGGTATATCTGTCACTGATATTGATGATCTGAATGTGATTTTTTAGGTCCGATTGATACCGCTTGTTAACGTTACTCTGTGTATGATTAAATGGACATTGGGAACAATAAAATTGTACAAGCACTCAAAGGTATCAAAATGGGGGACTACACATGATCACATGGCAGGTAATAAGAAATAGCAGCGTTACAACAAGCGGCGTATCGCAAGAAACACTACAGCTTATTGAAGACCTTATTGTTCAGGCAGGGCAGTTTTGGTCCAGATATTTGGATGCCGCGAATAATGTAACTCTTACGGTCAATTTGGGTTTTATTGATGAGGATACCGCCACACTTGCACAGGCGGGTAGTTCATTTGTAAGGCTTGGTACAACAAGTGAGGGTGACCCAAGATTTCAGATTGTTACTGCTGTTGAGCTTGCTACAGGTGTAGACCCATTACCGTCGGCTGATATTGATTTAGAGATCAATCTATCCAGTCTTGGTGACCTTTATCTCGATTCTGATATTTCAACCGATGAAGATATTCCGGGTTTTCTGATCGACGCTTTTTCACTTTTGATCCATGAGCTTGGTCATGGGCTCGGCTTTTTGGGCTTTATCGAAACACCTGATGATCTTACTGCTCCGGATAGGATTTTTTCCACTTTTGATGAATTTGTTCGTTTTGAAGGAACAGAGCCATTTTTTACAGGGCCGAATGCACGTGCCGTTTTTGGCGGTGATGTTCCTTTAACAGAAGATAATAATAACCATGTCGGCAACCCCGGAGATCCAAGCGATGGCCTGACAGGGGTTGGCGGTGACGTCTTGCAACCTTTTGCGGTTCTTGGGGTCAGGGAAAGTATTAGCCCGCTTGATATCGCTATTTTACAGGATGTGGGCTTTCCTGTTCGTATGGCTTCAGCAGCTTCGAACGAGCTTTTTGGCTTTGAGCGTGAAAATGATGTGATTGACGGCCTTGCTGGTAACGATAGCCTCGATGGACTTGGCGGTAATGACACACTTCGTGGTGATGCGGGAAATGACCTTTTGATTGGTAATGATGGCAGTGATTTCTTGTCTGGGGGCACCGGTGACGACGTTGCAGTTGGCGGCACTGGTAATGATCAGATTTTTGCTGGTAGCGGGGATAACGGCGCTGATACTTTTATCGGCGGCGCTGGCAATGATACCCTTGGCGGTGGCGGGGGAAATGATCTCGTGGTCGGTGATGGCACAAATGTAATCGACGGTGTTAACGCTGGGGCCTTGTCATTGTCTGCTGCTGATACTCTCTTTGGTGGTTCCGGAAATGATACTTTGCTTGGCGGCAGTTTCGATGATGCAAACGGTAATGGTCGCTATGATGTCGGTGAAGAAGTGATCACAGGCAGCGCACGCAACACGATCTTTTCCGGTACAGGGAATGACCGCGTAGCAGGCGAGGCCGGGGATGATATTCTTGGCGGTGGCACGGGTGATGACACGCTTAGGGGCGGTAGCGGTGATGATATTTTCTTTGGTGGTCAGGGCGACGCCTTTGACACGGGCCGTAATGATGTAATTTCTGCCGGTAATGGAAATGATACTGTGTTTGCAGGTGCCGGCAATGATGATATTGACGGCGGCTTCGGTAATGATGAACTGTTTAACGGAGCTGGCAATGACACAGTTCGCGGCAACCTTGGCAATGATACACTCTTTGGCGGGGCAGGGAATGACCTGCTGAGTGGTAACGGCGGCGCGGATACATTTGCTTTCTTCTCAGGTAACGGCGATGACACGGTTGTTGATTTCGCCCTGGCTGAGGATATTCTTAATCTTGAAGGCACAGCGACGGACTTTACAGACCTTGCTGGCGTTCAAGCGGCGGCGAGTGATAGCACACAAGCGGGTGTGTCAGGCCTGTTGATTGATACGGGTGCGGGCGATAGCGTTTTCCTTCAAGGCCTGTCTGTTGCTGACCTCGATGGCATTAATATCGTATTCTAAAGGCCCTTCTTTTGATTGCAAAACTCTAAGTTATACGGTGTGCAAGTGCAGGCCATTTTGGGCTGGTTGTTGCATAACATGTAATAACAATCAGGTGTTTGGGGATATCTTTTTGTCAGGTTGTTTATATCGTACCTCATTCAGCGTGTCTGGCTGACGCTGGAATTATCGTGCAAGAGTGGGAACATAAACAATGACAGACAGTAATGAAACGATCATGGGCGGCGCAGGTGATGAGAGCCTGGAAGGCGGTGCCGGCGATGATGTGATAACTGGCGGCGATGGGAACGACCTGCTTGATGGTGGTGCTGGTGATGATGACCTGACAGGTGGGTTTGGTATTGATACTATTATTGGTGGAACAGGCGATGATACGATCATTGGGTTTCCAAATGATGACGCTGACTCTATCGATGCAGGCCCTGGCGATGACGTTGTTGATTCTGCCTTTGGTGATGACACGGTCGATGGAGGCCCCGGCGATGATTTCCTGAGCGGTTTTGACGGCGATGATATCGTGAACGGAGGGACCGGCGATGATCAAATTCAAGGGGATGGCTCTGCTGGTGCATCATTGAACTTTATTGGCGGGTTTCAGGTTTTTGGCGGTAATGATACGCTCGATGGTGGCACAGGCAACGATAGTATATTTGGTGGTGTTTTAAATGACCTGATCTTTGGCGGTGCCGGCGATGATCAGTTGTTTGGTGAAGGCGGCGCAGTTGCAGACGCTGATCCAGATGGTGGTAATGACACATTGAATGGTGGTTCGGGCGATGATTTTTTAAGCGGCGCTATTGGTAATGATGTTCTGCGCGGTGATAGCGGCGATGACACGATCGACGGCGGTATTGACGATGATTTTATCTCGGGTGGTTCAGGTGATGACGTTGCAGTTGGCGGCGCTGGAAATGATCAGATATTTGCGGGCCCGGATGACTTGGGGGATGATATCTTCATCGGCGGTGTTGGTAATGATATTGTCGGCGGCGGTAACGGTGATGATCTGCTTATTGGTGATGAGACCAATATTCTTGGTGGTTTGAGCAGCGCTGTGAGTGCACTTGGTAGCTTTGATATAATTTTTGGCGGTGCGGGTGATGATACGCTCCTTGCTGGTGGTTTAAATGATATAAATGGTAATGGTGCGTTTGATGCCGGCGAGGCAATTGTTTCAGCCACCGATGTGAACACCTTGTTTGCTGGAATTGGTGCTGATCTTGTTATTGGTGCTTCGGGTAATGATATAATTGGCGGCGGCACCGGTGATGACACGCTCGACGGCGGCGCTGGCGATGACATCTTTTTCGGTGGTCAGGGTGATGTGAGTGACACGGGGGTCAATGATGTTATTGATGCTGGTTCAGGTGATGATACTGTTTTTGCTGGGGGCGGAGATGACAGTGTTGACGGCGGAGCCGGTAATGATGAACTGTTTAACGGATCTGGCAACGACACTGTTATAGGCGGCGTGGGTGACGATACCCTTTTTGGTGGTGGTAATGATGATCTGCTTACTGGTGGATTGGGCGCAGATACATTTGCGTTCTTCGCTGGTAACGGCGATGACACGGTTGTTGATTTCGCCCTGGCTGAGGATATTCTTAACCTTGAAGGCACAGCGACGGATTTCACAGACCTTGCAGGCGTTCAGGCGGCAGCGAGTGATAGCACGCAAGCGGGTGTATCAGGCCTTTTGATTGATACGGGCGCGGGTGACAGTATTTTCCTTCAGGGCCTTTCTGTTGCTGATCTTGATGGCATTTCTATCGTATTTTAGTTTGCATTCTACTGACCTGTTAACCTGATCCTAATAATATTCAGCCCATAAACGCTCTTGTATATGGGTTGTTTTTTGCGATTGGGAAATCAATGTTATTCGATAATGAGACCATTTTTGGCACAGCGCTTGGTGATGTGATCAATGCAGGCGACGGCGAGGACACGATCGAAGGATTTGGCGGTGATGATACGATTGATGCTGGCAGTGATGATGATAGCGTTGATGGTGGAATTGGTAACGACTGGATAATCCTTGGTAGGGGTGAGGATACGCTGCAAGGCCTTGTTATATTTGATGGTAATGATTTTGTCGATGCAGGCAGCGGCGAAGATCTGGTTTTTTCAGGCGCAGGCAATGATACAGTTATCGGTGGGAGCGGCCATGATACCCTCAACGGGTTTGAGGGTGACGACGTTCTTACAGGCGATGACGGTGATGATGTTATTCTGGGTGACGGTGACGCTGGTGCTGAACTCCTTATGATTGAGGATAGGGCGTTGTTTGGCGGTAACGATAGTATTGATGGCGGCGACGGCGATGATACGATTCTGGGTGGTGTTGGTAGTGATTTGATTTTTGGCGGTAAGGGGGCAGACCTTATTGGGGGTGAGGGCACTTCTGACTCTGATACATCTGATTTTGCAGGCGATGACAGCATTGATGGCGGTGTTGGTAATGATACGATCACTGGCGGCGGCGGTGATGATGTTATTTTGGGCGGCGAAGGGGATGATATACTGGAAGGTGGCGAAGGCGAGGATGTTATTGATGGCGGTGAAGGCAATAATAATATAGCTGGCGGCGCAGATGACGATACCCTACGCGGTAGTGACGGCGAAGATACAATTAACGGCGGTGCTGATGATGATCTTATCGTTGGCGGTGCGGGCGAAGACATGCTCGACGGTGGTGCCGGTAATGATCGTATTTTTGCTGGCGCCAATGATGTGTCTGATGATACCTTAATGGGCGGCACAGGTAGTGATGTTCTTGGCGGCGGTGGCGGCGATGATATTTTATCTGGCGGCTTAAGCGGCGGTGATATTTTGTTTGGCGGTGAAGGCGAAGATACTTTGCTGGCAATCGATTTTAATGACGCTGACGCTGATACCTTTTTCGATCTAGGTGAGGAAATCACGTTTGAGACCCAACTTTTTAGTAACACGCTCTATGGCGGTGACGGCGATGATATTGTGGTTGGTGCAAACAGCAGCGATGAGCTAGGCGGTGGTTCAGGGAATGACACGCTTATTGGTGGTGACGGCAATGATATATTCTATGGTGGGCGCAGTGAAGCCCAAAGCATGGATTTGAACGATAGTATCGATGCGGGCGGAGGTAATGATACTGTGTTTGCGGGGGTCGGAAATGATTTTATCGACGCCGGTGACGGTAATGACCAATTGTTCAATGGTGCTGGCAACGACACAGTGATTGGCGGTAACGGTGAAGATACGATCTTTGGCGGTGCTGGTAATGATGAATTTTCCGGCGGTAATTTTGCTGATACATACGAGTTTTTTACAGGCCACGGTGATGATACAATCACAGACTTTCAAGGCGCAGAAGATATTCTTGACCTTTCCGATACAGCAACAGATTTTACTGACTTGGCAAGCGTTCAGGCTGTTGCAGCAAACGCCAGTTTTGGTGACGGAATTGGAGTGCTGATCGACACCGGAAACGGCGATAGTGTTTTTCTTATTGGAGTAACGTTCGACGATCTGGCGAGCATCAACATCGTTTTTTAAAAGTTTATTGTCATGTTGCTGGGGGCATGAATAAAGTATATAGCTGGATTCAGAGCAAGGATGCGCTGACGATACCGTTTTATTATTCTATTATGGAGATACCTACTTCTTGATTGAAGTATGGTTGGGTATTGATGCCTATTTGGTTAATGAAACTTCTTACTATCTACACATAGACTTCAAGGCAGTTGATTTATATGTGGGTAATGGGATGATGTTAAGCTTTAATGAGTTTTTTTAAAATGGTATCTAGGCTTTTATTTTTCATCTGCCTGAGACGGTATTTATCGAAACGAGACAAAGAATTGATAACTGTATCAAATTCCTGACTTACAGCTTGTAACCATTTGGTCTCGCCGCCTAAATCACTATTTAATCGATCATTCCGATATCTTATTTCAAAAAAGCGGAAAAAGAGTTTTTGATATTCGGGTGTAGCTGAGATGATGTGATTTACAAAAGATTTGGGGTCTAGCTGCGCCAAAACAGGTTTATGAAGATACATACCTGTCTCGGGGTTTGATTGGCAAAGAATGTCTTGGAATTGTTGGAAATCAGTTTTTGATAATTCTATCAACTCTTTTGCTTTGTTGGCATGGCTATTAAGTTCAGCTTGATTGATTTTCTTCCTGAGGTATTCTTTTACATTAGAAAACTCTTTTATTTTCAAACCTTTGAAATGAAGATTATAATATGAATTGAATGAAAATTGACTTTCAAAATTTAAGCTGAAAGTGTTGATTTCTGGACCATAAAATAATTCATTTTCATACAGATGATCGATATAGCTTTTCAGATCGGTTTCTATGTCTTTTGTGGATTTAGGCAAGACCTGTTGATTGGCAAAGTCGAAAAGGATGCCGGCAATATGCAAAATTTCGCCACATCGCCTATATTTATATTCACCGAATTTTCGATATGTATCCGTGAGTGCTTGTTCCATTTCATCATTTGAATATGAAAAGGAATGCCAAAGAATTTGCCATTCAGCAGCTACTTGCTTTTCTATGAAAAGTTTGTTTACCTTCAAATAGGGCTGGATTTTTCCATTATCAACGACGCCCTTCAGAAATAAGTCTTTCAAGATTTCTTCTGATAATATTTCATTGCTAAATTGTACATCGGAGAACTGTTGTTCTATTTCTCCGATTTTCTTGATTAGTTCTGGGTGTTGGTCTTTATCCAGCCAGTGAAAGTTAGGGTCTATTAAAGCCCATACCTCATCAACCGTGATAGTTTCAAGTAGCTTGTCTGAATAAGGGTTATCTTTAGGTAGCTTGAATAGATCTGATTTGACCGCATTTAAATGATATTTACTGTTGCCTTTTAGAAGAAAGCCAATTGTGAACACAAGCTTCGTTAATTCCAATACCGCCTCAGGCTTCTTCCATTGTTCATCAGTTAGGCACTTACTGAAACGTTCAAATGTCCAAAGCAATTGTTGCAGGATACGCAGGTTTTGAGTTTCTGACTGTTGGTATAATGATTTAATTATTTCTATATTTTCCCGATAGAGTAATTTTACTCGTGACTCATCCATGTTTTCTAAGAAGGTTTCTAATGCTTTATCTATTGGCGAATGTAATTCAAGTGTTTGACCAATCAGTTTTTCTTTGACTTGGCTGTATCTATCTTTTTCTTGATTTGGAATTTCATTCTCGTTAGCAAGAATTATTGCTTTATGATGATCTTGTTCAACGAGCGTGTTTATGTAACCTAAAACTTGACTGGTTGGGATGTTACATCGTTCTAAATCATCAAATATCAGTAGCCGCTCACCGATGTTAGTAAGAAAGTCAGGGAGGTTAATGTCTGGCGTTTGAAGAGCCACTGAACCGTCGCTTTTTCCATCGCTGTCTAAATCGATTTTTAACGTTGTCTTTAGAAGGCCTTTACCGACATTTGCAGCAAGTTTCATTCCTTTTGAATTTAATTTAGGATGTAGTTGGGCGTAAAATTCATCATTAATTTGATTAATATCAGATAACCCATATAAACTAATCTTAAGGTATCGTTTTTTTTCAGGGTATTTGTCATTTAAATATGTATCGATGAAAAATGTTTTCCCGCATCCCCACTTGCCAGTTAGCATTACTGCATATTGTGGCTTATCTATTTCTAGATAATCATTTAAATATTCTTCGACATGATCGTTTGTTGACATTCGTGCGCCTTTAGATAGTGACGTATTTTAGGATAAGTATAGGTTGTTTAAAGTTAGATACAACAATCATAGGTGTAATTCTGTAAGAAAGGGTTGAGGTAAAGAATGTGTCTTGCCACATTACTCTTTTAAAACTACTGAAGGAAAGTTGCACTTAACCCGGATTTATATAAATTTATTCGTGCGGTGACAGCGTGAAATAGTGGAAAAATCTGGATTTTCTTCTGGATGAAACCGCGCTGTATCTTATAATCAGTATAGTATTTCATAATCGTCAAGAGTATGCTTTTTAAGGGAAAAAGAGCTTTAGTTACTATTCGCAATGATATAGAGGGTTATGAATGACCAGACTTCCTATATCACATATACAAGAGGCTGCTGAAGCAGCCCTGAATGTAGCAAGGCCTTATCTTCGTGAGGGGCGAGTTGCATCCTATATACCGGCTTTGTCCTCGGTTAATCCTGATCATCTTGGTTTGGCGGCTGTAACACTGGACGGCCATACGGTTACGGCAGGTGATGCAGTGACACCGTTTTCCATTCAATCGATCTCCAAGGTTTTTACTCTTACACTCGCTCTCAACAAGGTTGGTGAAAAACTCTGGGCCCGTGTTGGGCGTGAGCCGTCAGGCACCGCGTTTAATTCGATTGTGCAATTGGAATCAGAAGCAGGAAGGCCGCGTAACCCCCTTATAAATGCTGGAGCAATCGCGACAACAGACCAGATTATTAATTCAGGTGGCGCTTCAGGAGGTGCTTCAGGTGGGGTATTAGGTGGCGCACGCGAGGCGATTGATGACATTGAAAGCTTTTTACAAACTGTAGCAATGGATACAGCGGTTGAGATTGATCTTGATGTTGCAGCATCGGAAGCAGCAGCGGGATCACGTAATCGAAGTTTGGCCCATTTTATGGCTGCTTTTGGTAACCTTACGCATCCGGTAGAGACAGTTTTGGATGTTTATTTTCACCAATGCGCGCTCAAAATGACCTGTTTGCAGCTTGCCCGTGCTGGCTTGTATCTTGCGAATGAGGGTGTTGACCCCTTAACAGGAAAACGAATTACATCGGTTGATCATTGCCGGCAAATTAATGCGGTTATGATGCAATGCGGCCATTATGATAACTCTGGTGAGTTTGCTGTGCGGGTTGGCCTGCCGGGTAAGAGCGGCGTTGGCGGCGGTATTTTGGCGATTGCCCCGGGCAAGGGGGCTGTTGCGGTATGGTCGCCAGGGCTTAACGAGGCGGGAACATCCTTTTCCGGGGCTGCTGCGTTGGAGCATTTTTCTGCTGCATTGGATTGGTCTGTCTTTTCTGTATAATTGCTTTGATATTTATGAAAAAGATAGGGCCCTCCAGCATGGGGTTAATCATATTATAGTGTTAGGTAACCATAGGCGAAATCGGCGATATGATCACAGAATTGATCGTCTGACAGATCAATACCCCAGTCCGGGCTATCGTCAGGAAATAGGGCGCGCTCAATATAGATATTGTTGAAATAGTAGGCGAGCATGCCTGCCGCTTGGTCATGGCTTTCCTGTGTGATTTCACCTGAATAGGGCGCGATGATGCTCTTGAGCGAGGTTAACATCGCTTCTTCTAGCCCTTTGAATTGATCCCGCGCGGTTTTTCCGTGCTTGCGGCCATAGATGTGGATTGCGCGCATAATATGCGCCTGATCGGTCATTTGCCGCCAGTTTGCCCGCGTTATTTGCCTGAGCGCACTGCGCAGTGTCACGCCTTCTAAATTAAGCTGTGCTTCGGGGCTTAACACCCATTCATTCAGGCGCTTCAGGTAAAGGTCCAGCAGGACAGGCAGGAAGCCCTCTTTCTTATCAAACCGACGATAGATGGATGCGGCTGAAACCCCCGCACGGCCCGCGATCTCGTTCACTGAAATATCGTCGAAATCCTGTTCGCGCAGCAATGCCTCCAGCGCATGCAAAAGCGCGTCCCTTGTTTGCTCTGATCGGCGTTGGTGGGTTTTTCTTGCCCCTTGACTCTTCACTATAAAATCCTATATGTAAAAGTGAATTACATTTATATATTAATATAAAACATAAATAAGTCAATGATTTAATGTGATTTATGTACGTATTTTAAACAAAACAGAAAAGGGCGGGCCGATGACAAGAGGATTGATATTTGCAACTGTTATGGTGGCTGTTAGTGCGCTTTTAGCAATGAGTGTGAGTGCGGGCGAGGACATAAATAATGTGTTCAGTGCAGGTATCGTTACAGGGTTTAGTCCAGAGTTAAATTCAGAATTAAATACTGGAGTGCATGATACGGCGAAAGCGCGTGATATGGTGCAAAATATTGATTCTGGCAGCGACATTGCTCGTATCAGGCCGACATCTATCGATGCCGCGCTAATGCTGATCATTGGTGTTGGCCTGCCGTTTGTTGGATGGATCATGCATAAGCGGGAAATGGCGCGGAAGGTAGCAGGGTATAAAACTCCTTTGCTGAAAAGTTACCAGTATTCATTTTTGCTTCTTTGGATACCTACAATTCTTTTGATCGGTGGATGGGTTTATCAGGGGCGCGCATTTAACATGCTTGGCCTCGGATTTGATGGTACGTGGCAGAACTGGATGGGGCTCAGCATTGCGGTTATTCTGTCTGCTTTTTATATGTGGCAGGCGTTCCGTGTGAAAATAAATGAACGCATAGCCGAGAGCGTGCTTAAGGGGCTGGAGGGAGAGGCAGGTATTCAGGATATTGCCCCGCAGTCACACACAGAATACCGAGTTTTCCAAGGGCTTTCACTCAGCGCTGGTTTTACTGAAGAGATTATGTTCAGGGCATTTCTGGTATGGGGGTTATCGCACTATATGCTGGTTATTGTGGCGATTACTCTGTCGCTTGTTGCTTTCACATTGGCACACCTATATCAGCAGACGGTAAACGCAATCATTCGCGTGCTGTTGATGGGGATTGTCCTCACCGCTGCGTATCTATTAAGCGGATCGTTGTGGCCCGCGATTATCCTGCATGCTGCCGTAGATTTGGGCGGCGGTGCGATGCTTTGGTATGCAAAGAAGTATGAGCAGAAATCAGTAGTGTAACAAGAAGTAATATCACCGTGGCAGGTGGCTAGTTCGCCTGCTGAGTTGGATTTTCTTTAGAGCCTCATCATGCTTACCGATAATTTTAACGTAACGGTTTATAGCGCTAACAAAATAACTTCCATCATCTTGATATGCGAACTCGATAGCTGCGATCTCTTGATCCCATCTATAGTGGTGATACCGATATGTATTCACGGTTAGCCCGGCAGGAATGATTTTTAAGGCGTTGGCGGCGAAAAAAGGTGTCGTAATTTGGTGCCAATATAGTATAGGGCGATGATTATCATTAACGGCATTAACGGCATTAACGGCATTAACGCTATTCCGCGTCCTTTGTCAGGATTGGGGTTGGCGTGTTCGCTACCAAATTCAATAGTTAGCCAATATATTGCGTAGGCTAATATACTTGCGAATGAAACAACAATTAGCCACGCTGTGTCTTTCTTGTAATAAACTGTCAACGCTTACCCCCTCAGTTTATCCCGTAAAATATAATAGCGATACGTAGCCTCGGCGGCCAATTTACCGAGCAGCCCATAGCTGTTTTTAAGGCCGTAATGATCAGTGAAATTGCGGTAAAGTTCGTCACCGCCCGCAACTGCACCCGCGATCATATCACCGAACAGGTGCGTCAGCGCGACGCCGTGGCCTCCAAAGCCATGCGTGAACCACACACCGTCTGTGGGCCTGCCGATAACAGGCATTTTATGGCGTGCGTAGCTCATGATACCGTGCCAGGCGTGCTCGATTTTTGTCCCCTCTAGCTGTGGGTACACACGCATCAGATCGCTATAGAGCTTATTCCGCAGGTCAGGTGGGTTCATCGAGAGCGCGGATATGCGCCCACCCCATAATATGCGGGTGTCATCAAGCGTGCGGTAATAATCAAAATCAAAGCGCGTATCATAAACGGCGGCACCAGTGTTGAGGGCGCTTTTCAGCCTGTCGCCCAAGGGTTCGGTCGCCATGACATAGGTTGCGACCGGCGTTTGGCTTTGGTCATAAAGTTTGTTGATGCCTTACATATAGGCACTGCCCGCCATGATGATCATTTTGGCTGTTATGGCGCCGTTTGGTGTATCAACAATATGCATGCCTCCCTTTGTTCGTGAAAGGCGAATAACAGGGCTGTTTTCATATATCCTAACACCGCGCGATTTGATGCCGTCTGCTAAGCCGTGGATATATTTTAGGGGGTGAAAATGAAAGGCGCCGTGTTCATGCAGGGCGCCGTAATAGCGCTTTGACTTCAAAAGACTGCGGCACTCGTCAAGTCCGTATTCACCGAGCGTTACATCAAATGCCTCTGCCATCAGTGTTTTATAGTTACGCAGGATTTCGGGGCGGTCAAACCAGTTTGCGAGCATGATGCCGCTGTTGTTGACCTCACACTCGATCTGGAAATTATCAATGTTATTTCGCACCATATTAACGGCGGTTTCAGAATGCAGGTAAAGCGTTTTAGCGTGCTCTAACCCAACCTGATTGATCAGGTCTGCTTCATCCAGATTAAAGCCCGAGAATACAAACCCGCCGTTCCGGCCCGAGCAGCCGTGCCCGATTTCCTCTGCTTCCAGAACCACCACATCATCAATGCCGCGCTCAGCCAATCCCTTCGCGGCAGATAGCCCCGCAAACCCCGCCCCGATCACGCAAACTTGGGCGTGTTCATGATTGGTAAGGGCGGATGAGGTCGTGCGCGGTAACGCAGTGGCCCTATAATAGGTTTCTATTTTTGGCTGATTGATAATGTTGCTTCCTCCGATAACGTTCTGGAATGTTACATTGGCATGGTATCCCTGAATATAATATTCAGTATGCAATAAGAGGCTGATATTACTGCGATATTCAGTTTATACCGCAATCTATCTGTTGACCATGTTTTCATGCAACACTATTGACAAATTTGCCCATAATAAAGCTTTTACGGGTATTTGTGGATAGTATTTCATATCTGAATTTGTTAACAAAAGATTAATAACGTTTTCGTGATTCGTGCGTGTGGTATAGTACGAAAGTTTAAAGGTGTATGAGTGTTCGCACCTAGAAAGAAATAAATTTCTTGAGATGTCAAAGATTGGGGGAAATATCCTATGGCTGAAATTAATGGTACTGATGGTGATGATGTTCTTGATGGTACTTCAGGAAACGATATTATCAATGGGTTGGCTGGTAATGACATAATAAATGCGGGCTCTGGTAACGATACGGTTAATGGTGGATTGGGGAATGACCGAGTTGATGCTGGGGCTGGCGATGATGTCGTGGTTTTCGTTCTGGGAGGGAGCGTTAGTGCTGATGGAGGAACAGGCATAGATACATTCGACCTGAGCGCGGCTGATGGACGAGTTGCCTTTAACGCCAATGGAACAGGGATAACTGTTATTGGGTTTAACACCTCTATTGGTACACAATTTAACTTTGAGCAGGTAATAGGCGGTCGTTTCAATGATACGTTTTATGATTTTTTCGATGATTCACTGAGTTTTTTTGACGGTGGTGATGGTGTTGACCGCGTCGATTATGGAAGAATAGGAACAGGTATCAATGTTAATTTGCAAATAGGCGTCGGTTCTGGCGGTGCTGCAGAAGGTGATATTTATCAAAACATCGAAGTGATTGACGCAACAGACTCTAATGACGTGTTTGTTGGGCGAAATGGTCAGATCAATGGTTTTTTCGGGTATGATGGAAATGATCGGGCGACTGGGGGTGACCAGAGCGATACTCTTTTTGGCGATAAGGGTAACGACACGCTGATAGGTAACGATGGTAATGATACACTCAATGGTGGCCGAGGGTTGGATTCGCTAGTTGGTGGGAACGGTGATGATCGACTGGTCAATGCAGAGAACTTTGGTGATCAAGTAAATGATACACTTGATGGTGGTGCAGGTAATGACACCGCTGAACTTCGAAATATAGCCGTTGATATCGATTTACAGGCTGGAACATCCGTTGGCGTCACACTTATAAGTATCGAAAACATAGTGTTAGCAGGTTTTAGTGCTTACGGTACCATTCGTGGTGATAATAACGATAATAGATTTTTCAGCAGCGCTGGAAGTGACATTTTCTTTGGGCGTGGCGGTAATGACCTGTTAAGCGATATTGGTCGAGGTATTGGTGACGGTGATGATTATTTCGATGGTGGTACAGGAAACGATACGCTTGTTGGAGAATTGGGAGATGACACCCTTATCGGTGGTGCTGGTGATGATTTAATCGAAAGTGACACTTTTAACTCACAAGATACGTTAATTTTTGAAGGCACACATGGTAATGATACATTATTAAATGTTGATAGAAGCGATATTGTTGACCTCTCTGGCACGATAACTGTTTTTAACACACGATCCGATGTTCAAAATGCAGCTCGGGAAGCCGTGGTCGATGATGTTGCCGGGGTTTTAATCAATACTGGTGGAGGTAATAGTATTTTCCTCGTTGGCGCAGTTTTATCCGATATTTCAACATTGTCTTTTGTTCTTGCTGATGGAAGTGTATCAGCTAATCTTGGGCAAGGGGTCGAAGGTGGCCAGGGTGATGCTACGAATTTCAATGATATTTTATCCATAGGTTTTGGTGATTTCATTGGCGACCCTCTTCTTCAAGGCCTGGAGGGCAATGATACTTTGTTTACTACTTCTGAATTCGGTGGCATTGGCTCAAGGTTTTTTGCAACGCTTGAGGGAGGGAGCGGTAATGATTTGCTGCGAGATCAAACTTCAACTTCTGATGCTGGGCAAAGTGTCCTCCGAGGTGGAGAGGGTAATGATACCCTCATTGGTAATGGTGGACGTGACACTTTAGAGGGTGGCCCCGGAGCGGATTTAATTAATTTTGGGGGGTTTAATCGTGAGGTGCCAGGTGGAGATGTTGTTACCTATCGATCTTCTAACGAAGGTGTGACTGTAAATCTCTTTACTGGCGAGGCGTCTGGAGGCGATGCAGAGGGTGATGAGTTTGTTGATGTTGGAATTGGTCGTGTAGAATTGGAAGGCTCTGATTTTGCAGACGACTTGTCAGCACCAATTGTTTTAGCTGGAGCAGGTAATGATACTCTAAGGGGCAATGAAAGTTTCTTGGATGGGGGCGATGGTAACGATCTTTTTGTTAACAGTACTACTAGTGACGATCTTATGGGAGGTGCAGGTAGCGATATCTTTGTTTTTGAGAATGGTCATGGCAATGATATTATTAGAGATTTACAAGTATCTGATGTTATTGATTTCTCTGCCTTGACTGTTGGTTTGGTAAATCTGGAAGCTGTCCGCGCGGCAGCAGAAGAAAATCGTTTCGACCTTACTATTACTACTGGTGATAATAGTAGTCTGACACTGCGGGGGATCGGGCTATCTGATCTAGTAGCTTCTAATTTTATCTTTGAAGGCCAGACAGAGCCAGGTGTCCAAGGAAGTAATGTTAGCCCTAATGAAGCTGACGGGGCAACTGATGGCGCTGATAGTTTAGAGGGTGAGGATGGGAATGATGCGTTAGACGGTGAAGGCGGCAACGATACTTTGCGTGGTAATGATGGTAACGACACGCTTGAAGGTGGGGGCGGTTCTGATTTTGTTGTTGGGGGTGCAGGCGATGATTTGGCGTCTGGTGGCCTTGGTAATGATCAGATATTCGCTGGGCCGAACGATTTGGGTAATGATACGGTTGTTGGTGGTGACGGCCGTGACACACTTGGCGGCGGCGCAGGTAATGATTTTGTTGTTGGTGACGGTGCTGGCAATATCGCAGGCCTTGAAACGGGTAGTACAGGCCTCGACGGGAATGATGTTCTGTTCGGCGGGTCGGGTAATGATACGCTTCTGGGTGGTGGCTTTGCTGACACTAATGGTAATGACCGGTATGATGCTGGGGAAGAAGTTATCACAGGAACTTCTCCGAATGCTATATTTGCTGGCACTGGTAACGATAGGATCGCGGGGGCGGCGGGTAATGACACAATAGGCGGCGGCGCTGGTGATGACACGCTTCGGGGTGGTAGCGGTGATGATATTTTCTATGGTGGCCGCGGTGATGGTGGCGATACGGGCCGTAACGATGTGATATCGGCCGGTAATGGTGATGATATTGTTTTTGCTGGTGCAGGTAATGATGATGTTGACGGTGGCTTAGGTAATGATGAGCTCTTTAACGGGGCCGGTAATGACACGGTGCGTGGGAACTCCGGCAATGATACATTATTTGGCGGTGCTGGAGATGACCGTTTGAGCGGTAACAGCGGTGCAGACACGTTTGCGTTCTTTGAAGGCAACGGCGATGACACAATTGTCGCTTTCAATACATCAGAGGATGTTCTTGACTTAGCTGGAACGGCAACCGACTTTACTGACCTTGCGAGTGTGGAAGCTGCAGCCAGCAATGCCGCACAAGGCGGCGTATTAGGTTTACTGATTGATACAGGCACTGGCGACAGTATTTTCCTTGAGGGACTGTCAGTGAGCGACCTACCTAGTATCGATATAATTTTCTAGACATAATGATTTAAGAGTTGGGGAAGAAAACAATGGCAACAATCAATGGCACGGCTGGCGATGATAGTATTCTGGGAACTAGCAATAATGACATACTGAGCGGTTTTGAGGGTAACGATACGCTTATTGGCAGCTCTGGTGATGATATAATTGATGGCGGTGTTGGTGACGATAGTTTGCGAGGTGGTCGTGGTAATGATTTGTTTCTTTTCGAAGACAATCACGGCGTTGACATAATTGCTGATTTTGATTCCTTTCGTGATGTGATTGATTTTTCATTAATCACTACTGGTATTCAGTCCTTTGAAGACATTCTGTCGAGAGCCAGTCAAACATCAGGTGGGGTAACAATTGAGACGAGCCCTGGTAATCTTATTTTGATACCCAGCTTTCTTATTGGTGGGCTACGAGAAAGCAACTTTGTTTTCAGTTTAGTTACTAGCGAGGGAAATGAAGGCGGTACTTCGGGGGATGATGTCGTAGAAGGTGGTCCAGGTAATAATACCCTGTCAGGTTTGGCCGGTAATGATATATTACGCGGCGAAGAGGGAAATGACACTATTCAGGGTGGCTCGGGTACAGATTTTATTTCTGCGGGAGAAGGTGACGATATCGCAACAGGCGGTACTGGAAATGATCAGATTTTTGCAGGCCCTAACGATAGAGGAGATGATGTTTTTATCGGAGGCGCAGGCAATGATACGCTTGGCGGCGGTGAGGGCGATGACCTTTTGATCGGAGGGGGGACCAATATTCTTGTAGATGTTGACGGCGAGAATATCAGTGATGACGGCTTTGATATTATTTTTGGCGGGGCTGGAAATGATACATTGATTGGAAGTGGCTATGATGATCGAAATGGTGATGGTCAGATTTCTGCGATAGAAGCCTCTTTTTCCGTTGATCGAGCTGAAGAACTCAGGACTGACGCAAATATTCTTTATGCCGGGTCTGGCGATGATCAAATATATGGAGCGTCTGGTAATGATACACTTGGAGGCGGTACTGGTAATGATATTTTGAATGGGTTTGCTGGGAATGATCTGATTTATGGGGGGCGCGGTGATGATGGGAGGCCACTTAGGAACGATCAAATATCCGGTGGTGAAGGTGATGACACTGTCTTTGCTGGTGGTGGCAATGACGATATATCCGGTGGAGAAGGAGATGACCTTTTATTCAACGGCAGCGGCTTTGATATCATTGATGGAGGAGAGGGTAACGACACAATATTTGGCGGTGCCGGCAGCGATACTATAACGGGCGGCGAAGGGCGTGATGAGTTTGTATTTGTTGATGGAAACGGAAATGATCGAATAACAGATTTCAATATATCTGAGGATATCCTTGATCTTAGTGAGACTGAATTTGATTTCGCCAATTTATCCGATCTCCAGAGCCGAGCAACAAATACCTTAAGAGGCAACTTTATGGGGGTCTTGATACAGACAGGTGATGGAGACAGTATTTTTATAGAACGTTTATCAGTTGATGATTTAGCGCAGGTAAATGTGGTATTTTGATCTGGAGTTTGTCTCAAAATATAATTACTTTTATATAAACGGAATAATTATAACGTTTTGTAAGTGATGTGTTATATTTGTGTCCATGGTTGTTATTGAGTAGGGCAAGGTATGATTACATGGCAAGTTGTTAGAGGTCCCTCGGTAAATTCGGTTGATATTAATGAGGGATTATTGGGTGTAATCGAGGGCCTTCTTATTGAGGCTGGAGAGTTTTGGGGGCGTTATTTTGCTCCGCCGAATGATATCACACTGACAATCAATCTTGGCTTTTTCGAATTGGATGATACCGTTCTGGCAACAGGTGGTGGTAATTTCTCATCAATTGGTACGACGGCAAGCGGACAGAATTTATTGCAAATTGATGCTGTTCGAGAAATTGCAACTGGTGTAGATGTTGACCCTAATGCACCTGATTTGTTCGTTAATATTAATTTCAATAACATTTCTGATCTATACTTTGATAATGATGTGACAACAGCAGATGATATCCCGGCTTTTCTCAATGATGCCTTCACATTATTTGTTCATGAAATTGGCCACGGTTTGGGGTTTTCCAGTATTCTCGGTGATGCGGCAAATATAAGCGATGCCGGGTCGGTTGATACATTTGCCCAGTTTGTACAGGTTGACGGCGATGATATTCTGTTCACTGGCCCTAATGCAGTTGCAGTCTTTGGTCGTAATGTGCCGTTAATCAGTGCGGATGATTTTATTCATCTGGGCGTTACGACTGACCCATTGCAGCCAATCTTAATATCAGGTGTGCGTTCTTTTATCACTCCACTGGATGTTGCAATTATTCAAGACCTCGGCGCACCGCTGCGGGTGTCATCGAATGCTGCTGATGAATTGTTCGGTTTTGAACGCGAAAATGATGCCATTGAAGGAATGGCCGGAGATGATAGCCTGAATGGCCTCGGTGGCAATGATACTCTTCGTGGCGGTGAGGGGAATGATGTTATCAATGGTGGTAACGGTATTGATTTTATCTCCGCTGGCGACGGGGATGATATTGCTATTGGCGGTGTTGGTAATGATCAGATATTTGCAGGTTCTGGTGATACAGGCGATGACATATTTATCGGCGGCATTGGTAATGATATTTTAGGTGGCGGCGGCGGTAATGACCTTGTCGTTGGCGGCGGGAGCGATGTTATCGACAGTATTGACGCTGGTGCTGTAACGGTTTCGGGAGCTGATACACTTTTTGGTGGGGCGGGCAACGATACGCTTTTGGGCGGCGGGTTTGCAGATACCAACAATAATGGCAGATATGACCAAGGTGAGGAAATTACCGGCTCGAATGGTGCTAATGCCATATTTGCGGGCGTTGATAATGATCTTGTTATCGGCGCCAATAGCAATGATACGCTGGGTGGGGGAACTGGTGATGATACCTTGAATGGCGGCGCTGGCAACGACACCTTTTTTGGCGGTCGGGGCGACGGCGATGACACGGGTGTAAATGATATAATTCTTGCGGGCGACGGTAATGATATTGTGTTTTCTGGGGCCGGAAACGATAGTATAGACGGCGGTACCGGTAATGATGAACTTTTCAACGGGGCTGGTGCGGATACAGTGTTGGGCGGTGCCGGTGATGACACTCTCTTTGGCGGCGCAGGTGACGATATTCTGAATGGCGGTGACGGGGCTGACACTTTTGCGTTTTTTATTGGTAATGGGAATGATGTAATTGTGGGGTTCAATGTAGTAGAGGATACTCTCAATCTTTCGGGTACATCGAGGTTATTTGGTAATGTTGATGGTGTAGAGGCAGAGTCAATGAACGTAACGCAAAATGGATTGACTGGCTTGCTTATCACTACAGGCACTGGCGACAGTATTTTCCTTGAGGGACTGTCCGTAAGCGACCTACCGAGTGTCGATATAGTTTTCTGATTGTTTCGGGCTCTTGATCATCTAATCGTTGCTAAATTTCACTAACAAGTTTCTGGATTATGTTTTTGCGGGGTGGGGAAACTTCCCATCCTCATCGTCATGTATTTGTCGAGTAAAAAATAACAATGGGGAACTTTCAAGTGACAGATATTAGTACAAATATAGTCAATGCTGGTGACGGCGATGATACAATCAACATTGGCGCGGGGGAGAATATTGTTAATGCAAGCGGCGGAGATGATCTTATCGTTGCTGTTGTTGACGAATTTACAGATAGAATTAACGGCGGCGATGGCATTGATACGCTAGGACTGGTTTCTGGTGGTGTTACGGTGAACTTGTTGCAAGGTCAATTTGATGGTGGTTTTCTAACGGGCATTGAAAATGTAACTTTTCTCAGTTCTTCGCTCGGTGGGATCATTAAAGGTAGCTTGGCAAATAATCGACTAATTGGTGTTCAGGGTGATGATATGCTTTGGGGTATTGGCGGTGATGATACACTTGATGGTGGTCTGGGCGCTGACACGCTGGCAGGCGGTGACGGGGATGACCTTTTGATCGGTGGCGGTGATACTATTATTACTGCATCTGAGGGAGGCGATGAAGCGGACACAGTGCCAATGAACCAAGAAACGTTTGTTGATATACTGTTGGGCGGCTCTGGTAATGATACACTAATTGGCGCAAATTTTGTCGATGCCAATGACAACGGTGTTTATGATTTTGGTGAGGAAACGCTTGATGATATTGCCGCAAATGAGCTTTTTGGCAGTACGGGTAATGATTTGGTATTTGGAGGAACTCAGAATGACACGCTCGGTGGTGGCAGCGGGGATGACACGCTGAACGGCGGCGACGGTGATGATATTGTATTTTCCGGCGACGGTGATGACAGTATTGATGGCGGCGCTGGGAACGATGAGATCTTTAATGGCGGCGGTAACGATACGGTTATTGGTGGTGCCGGGGATGATGTTCTGTTTGGTGGCCTCGGCGCTGATGTCCTTACAGGCGGCGCAGACGCGGATATCTTTGCGTTTTATGCGGGCAATGGTGACGACGTCATCACTGATTTTAACCTGAATGATGATACCCTTGACTTGAGTGGCGCAGCAAATGATTTTAATGACCTTGCAAGTGTTCAGGCGGTGGCCAGCAATATAATATCCGACTTTGCCGATGGTAGTAGTAGAATTGATCTCTTGATCCAAACCGGCGCGGGGGACAGTATAGTGCTTGAAGGTTTGTCAACCGATGATCTTGCCAGCATTGATATTGTGTTTTAACCTACAGATCTTAATGTTAATTGTTTTTCTGGACAGGTGAGGATAAAGCTTTTTCCTGTCGTCTTTAATGCAGAAGCTAAAATGTAGGAATTAGGAATTTCTAAAATGACTGATTTGGTTACTGAAATTAATGGTGGCGATGACGACGACAGGATTTTCGGGACTAACGGCGATGATATTATAAACGGCGGTTCCGGTAATGATACAATCGTTGGCGGCAGTGGCGGCGACACTCTCTTGGGTGGGGCAGGCGATGATCTTCTTGTAACGGTTGTTGACCTGTTAAATGATGAAATCAATGGCGGTAGTGGTACGGATACCCTGGAGATATCTTCTGATAATTTTGTGGAAATTGATCTGCAATCAGGTGAATTTGGGGGAACCATTGTTGAAGGTGTCGAGAATGTCAGATTGTTGGACGCGCTATTAGGCAGTGTTATTAAGGGCGATCAAGCTGATAACCGTCTAATAGGAAGCAAAGGGAATGATCGAATTTCCGGTTTTAATGGTGATGATACCCTGAACGGTGATCTGGGCTCTGATACACTTGCTGGCGGTAATGGTGATGATCTGCTAATTGGCGGCGGGAGTGTTGGTAACACCACCATTGATGGTGTTGATGACGCCGGTATGACTGTTATTTCTAATACAAATAAGGATAACTCTACGGATACATTTTTTGCTGGCGCCGGTGATGATACGCTGATTGGTGCAGATTTCCGGGATACGAACGGAAACGGCGCTTTTGATATCGGTGAAGAGATTACGGATGATAGTGGTTCAAACATATTATTTGGTAGCTCAGGGAATGATTTGATTATTGGCGGTTCCAGAGATGATACGCTCGGCGGTGGAACCGGCGATGATACTCTGCGTGCCGGGGCTGGTAATGATGAAATATTTGGCGGCCGGGGCGACGAAAATGACAGCGGTGTTAATGACATTATCATTGGCGGCGATGGTAATGATCTGGTTTTTGCTGCTGCGGGTAATGATAGCATTGATACAGGGTCAGGCAATGATATCGTCTTTGCGGCTGGCGGCAATGATACAATTGATGCCGGCCCCGGTGATGATCAGGTGTTCAATGGATCTGGAAATGATACGGTAGACGGTGGTGCTGGTGATGATATTTTGTTCGGTGGTCCGGGTAATGATGTGATTGCCGGTGGTGCCGGGGCAGATACATTCAGCCTGTTTGCAGGTAACGGTGATGATAGGGTAACAGATTTTGATGTTGCCGAAGATACGCTTGAACTTGCAGGTACTGCGACAGATTTCGTTGATGTGTCTAGCGTACAATCAATGGCATCAAATGCTGTGCGTAACGGCGTATCCGGTTTGTTAATTGATACGGGTAACGGCGATAGTATTTTCCTTGAAGGCTTATCGCTTACTGATCTGGATAGCTTGAGTATCGTTTTCTAAAAATTTATCTGCCTTCCCTGAGACGGTAAGCACCTTACGTATAATATTCCCAAATATATCCTCGCGTAAGGTGCTTGCCTCTTTTAAAGATCATTTGGAATGACTTGAGAATATAACGATACCGTTTTACGGTAGGATTATAGACGACTTTAAGTAGGATCAGGGACTTGATTACTGTTACCCTAAAAAAAGCGGACCCGGAATTAGCTGATAAAGCACGTAATAAGAACAGCGTTTTGGCCCCTTTTGAATATGACCGCTTTCAATCAATGCATGCTGATAACCAAGCTGCTTTTGTGACAGCGCGTTCTATGTTGCGCACTATGCTTGGTAAGCTATTGGGGGTTGAAGCTGCTCTGGTTCCCTTGCATCAGGAAGGAGCAGGGCGGGTTACCTTGAACCAGTCACCGGAAACCCCGCACAATATATTTTTCTCGGTTAGCCATACAGGAATAGGGAGCAACGCCCATGTGGCTGTTGCCGTTAGTGATCAACCAATAGGAATTGATTTGGATGACGTGACGCGGCGCATTGATTGGCAGCGAATTGTTGATCGGCATTTTCATCCTGCGAACCGGGCGTATTTAGCTACCTTGTCTGGTAATAAGGCAACGCAAGGTTTTTTCCGGTATTGGACATTGATAGAAGCTATGGTGAAGCTTGAGGATGGTAAGCTACTGCCGTATCTTCATGGATGTGAAATCAAACTTAATAAACTTGGCGGAGAGCTGGTGGGCCCCGGACCGGAAGGGGCAGCAAATATCGGCTTGCGGGCAAACTATTTTGCTTCAGAGGGGTTGATGTTTGGTCTGGCGGTAAAGGGTGGTTTTGAAAACATGGATATTGTGACAGAATTGCCATATGAGTAACGAACTCAACAGTATAAGTTTATGTATTTAGGTTATTATTTTGAAACTTAAATTTATACGATATATGGCCTGACAGACGAAAGGTTTTAATGTTAGAAAGCATACTATAAAATTGGCTATTTTAGGATAGATAGCGATAGTCTGAGATAAAAATTAGATAATTATTTTAAGGGTAGCATGTTCAATGAGTGATCTTGTAAATCGCCAAACAATCAATATTACACCGTCTGTTGCAGCGGCAAATGATCAGCCTTTTGTATTATTTGGCGGAATGAATGTGCTTGAAAGCCGGGAACTGGCGCTGGATATTGCGGGTTATTATAAAGAAGTTACTGACAAGCTTGGTATCCCCTATGTGTTTAAGGCATCTTTTGACAAGGCTAACCGCTCATCAATTACTTCTTTTCGTGGCCCCGGTATGGATGAAGGCTTACAGATACTAAGTGATATTAAATCAACATATAATGTGCCTGTGATCACCGATGTTCATGAGCCATATCAGGCGGCACCTGTGGCCGAGGTAGCGGATGTTATCCAGCTTCCAGCGTTCCTTGCGCGCCAGACCGACCTTGTAACGGCTATGGCACGCACTGGTGCCATTATTAATATCAAAAAACCGCAATTTCTTGCCCCGTTTGAAATGGCACATATTATCCGCAAGTTCCTTGATAGCGGGAATGAAAATATTATGCTGTGTGAGCGCGGAAGCTGTTATGGCTATAATAATTTGATTGTTGATATGCTGGGGATGGACGATATGAAAACACTGGCCCCAGTTGTTTTTGATGCCACGCATGCGCTTCAACGCCCGGGTGGCCGGGCTGATAGTGCTGGTGGTCGGCGTGCTCAGGCTGCGGAGCTTGCGCGTTCCGGCATGGCGCTTGGTATTGCAGGGTTATTTATCGAGGCGCATCCAAACCCTGAAGAAGCAAAATGTGATGGCCCTTGTGCATTGCCGCTTGATCAGCTGGAAGGGTATCTCGCGCAGATGAAGGCGGTGGATGATCTGGTTAAATCAATGCCTAAATTGCATACAGAATAAAAAGCACTATTATTGCTGGATATAACCGCAGGATAAGGAAGCTCAGGATGCCCAACCCAAAAAAGATTAGTTTGTTTGTGATGGATGTGGATGGTGTCTTAACGGATGGGACAATTTTTTATACTGATTTAGGCGAAGAATTAAAGGCATTTAATGTGCAGGATGGCCTTGGGCTAAAACTGCTTAGAAAATCCGGTGTTGAGCTCGCTGTTATATCAGGGCGGGAGAGCAAACCTTTGGAAAAGCGTCTGGCTGATCTTGGCATCGCTGAGGTTTGGCTTAAGTGTCCGAATAAGGTTGAGGCCCTCAAGGATATTTGTGAAAGCCACCGGATTGACCGATCAGAGGTGGCCTTCATGGGGGATGACCTAATTGATTTAGGTGTCATGAAATATGCGGGTTATGCAATCGCGCCGCAGAATGCAGTTGCTGAAGTAAAGGCGGTTGCCAACTTTGTAACTCGTAAAGAGGGCGGTAAGGGTGCCGCGCGTGAGGCTTGTGAGCATATTGTTGGTCTTAGTGGCCAACGCCTCATTGAGTTTTTAGAGCGCTAACTTGTTCCAAAGGCCAGATTTATGAAAATTGTTATCCCGTCCAGGTATGCATCCACCCGTTTGCCCGGCAAGCCGCTTGCTGATATTGCGGGTAAGCCAATGATTGTACGTGTATGGGAACAAGCGGTTCAGGCATTTGATTGCAAAGACAGTGTCTATGTTGCTGCTGATGACGAGCGCATTATAGATGCGGTAGAGGCCGTTGGGGCAAACGCTGTGATGACGCGCACCGATCATGTTTCGGGGACTGACCGTATTGCCGAAGTAGCAGAAATACAGAAATGGGCAGATGATGAGATCATTATTAATGTTCAGGGGGACGAGCCGCTTATCCCGCCGTGTCTGATCCGTGAAGTCGGTGAATGCTTAGCGCGGAATACGCGCGCCCATATGGCGACCGCCGCATGTCCGATTACTGAAATCAGCGAAGTGAACAATTCCAATGCCGTGAAAGTGGTGATGGATAAGATGGGTAGGGCGCTTTATTTTTCACGCTCCCCTATCCCTTTTGACCGTGACTGCAAAGTGGATTTAGCACAAGAAAATACGCCGTATTACCGCCATATCGGTATTTATGCGTACCGGGTGAAGGCCTTGAAAAATTTGGCAACTTTACCACCCGCATCAATAGAAACCCTCGAAAGCCTTGAACAGCTCCGTGCACTTTATAACGGCATGACCATCATGGTCGAACGCCTCAAAGAGGCTCCACCCGCAGGCGTTGATACACCAGAAGACCTGGAGGGTGTAAGGCGGTATTTTATATAAGAGAAAAACGTTATATCCAGTTTTTCTCTAGTAAGTATATCCAGCTTTTCCTTAACTATGTTGCCAAATTCCACCTCCCGTCATTCCGGGCTTGATTGGGGGGCTATTTTAATCTCAGTAACAATTCGCGTACTCTGATCGATGGATTCCCGTTTTTACAGGGGTGGCAAGAATGGTTGGGGGATGGACGAGAGGCATTATTTCTTTGGCGATATTGTGCGGGAAGGCATCCTCTTTTATTACCTGAGCGGATATAAGCTCAATGGTCCCAAAATCCCTGATGACCCCACTGCCTTCAAAGAACAGGCTCAGGTTTTCTTTGATCAACGGTTTCAAGATTCTTTAGGGATGTTAGATGGCGCCCATTTCTTAATATCGCGCTCTTCATACAATCTGGCTGCTTTCGCTATGCATCAAGCAGTAGAAAGCGTCTATGTAAAGGCTCGTTATTCCCCGTATTATACGATCACCAAAGATCAGCTCTTGTGGCTGGCGGATTGCGTAAAGTTCTTACAGGAAATCGTAAATGATACATGCAGTGAAAAGCTAGCTTAAGCAGCTTTATTACCCAAACCAATCAAGTTGACTTTTATACTTCCATAAGTTAACCGTCCGTTAATAAAAATTAATTAGGCATCAAATGATAGCTAAGTAACATCTAACATGTTGGGGGAAATCATGAAAAAAATACTATGTTTCATTTTTATAGGGCTTTGTAGTAGCTATTCGGCTGACGTTAAAGCAGCTGATACTTATACAATTACGGGCGATTTATTAATTGACAATCCTATTGATGCAAGGGAACTCGGCGTCTTGACAAGCGTACTAACCCCTTTTGAAGTCAGTATCTCGTTTGACCCCAGTAACGCATTCTTTAATAGTTTCAGCTCCGGTAATGCTGGAGTTGAACATATTTTTCGTGGCCTCTCGTCAACAGCAACAATTGGTGGATCACTAAATTCTGTCGAGGGTCGAAGTGGTAGTACTGTAAGAGTTATCGATGGTGGTTCGCTGCCCTTTTTTGCCGATGGGATTGGTTTCAATGCTTCTGGTCAGTTAGATGGTGCCATTTATGAGGATTTTCTGTTTTCTTTTCAAATTGATACTATGAGATTGGATGTTATTAATGGCTTAGAACCTAATTTCAGTGACACTTCAAGTGCAAGATTTGTTAGGGATATAGCAACCAGTTTTCCTATTACTAACGGTCAGATCACTCTTAGGGATTTTGATACATTTAACAGCTTTAGTTATGGATTATCTAACCTATCTGTTTCAGTTTCGTCTGTTCCTGAACCTGCTACTTGGTTGATGATGATTTTGGGCTTTGGGATAGTAGGCTTTGCGCTTCGCCGCCGTACCCGAGCGAGTATAGTTGCGTAAATTTTGGATAACTATTGATTATTCTAAAACCTCGGTCTTGCCGGGGTTTTTTATTGGCCATTATAAAAGCAGTGGCATAGGACATCTCGCTTCGTTATAGTTATGCTCATAATAGTTAGTCTGTAACATGCTGAGGTATATAATTTTTTTATGTAATTTAAGCTGAGAGAACTTAGCAAGTAAAATAAAACAGGCAGAAATGCAAACAGCACGCACAGTATCAAAGGGAATAGCGAACAGCCATGCCATTGGGGTTTTTCTTGGCATGCCGGTACGCTATGGGCTTAAGGGCGCTAATAGCGATGACCTGATCATTGGTTGGGGTATGAAGGAAAATATCCTTAAGGCGCGCGCGTTTGCCCGTGATCACAAACTGCCGTATTTGCATCTGGAAGATGGCTTCCTTGGTTTCATGAGCCACCCGTCGATTGATGCCCGGCGCATGTCGGTGGTGGGTGACCGCCGCGGTATCTATTATGATGCAACACGCCCGAGCGATATTGAGGTGATGCTCTCAAAAGGTGGGTGGATGACGCCTGAACTGGCGGCACGGGCCAGGTTTATTATCGATAGCCTCAGAAAATACCGGATTAGTAAATATAATCATGCAGGGTTTGACTTGCCAGTTGCCCTTCAGGCGGTTTTGGAAAATGATGCCCGAAAGAAAGTGCTGGTTGTTGATCAGACTTACGGTGATAAGTCGATCGAACTCGGCCTTGCAGACGGTGTCAGTTTTGAAAAAATGCTTGAGAGTGCGCTTGGTGATAACCCGGATGCGCTCATATTGGTTAAAACCCACCCAGATGTCATACTCGGTAAGAAAAAAGGGCACTTTAACCCGAATGACAAGGCTTTAAAATCACAGGACCGGATTGTTTTTATTGGGGATGACTGTAACCCACAGGCGTTGATGCAGGTGGTTGACCATGTCTATGTGGTAACATCGCAGATGGGGCTTGAGGCCTTGATCGCAGGTAAGCCGGTCACGTGTTTTGGTATGCCCTTTTATGCAGGATGGGGGCTGACAACAGATAAAATCCTGTGTCTACGCCGTGCCAGAAAATTAAAGCTGGAAGAGCTGGTTGCTGCGGCCTTTGTAAAGTATCCGCGGTATGTAGACCCCTTTACTCGACGGCAGGTCGATGTGGAAGATATTCTGGACCTTTTGATCGCAGAAAAACAGATCACGCGCCCCGTTGCGAAAAGGGCAATCGCTGTTGGTTTTTCGCTCTGGAAACGAGGGTTTATTGCAAAGTTTTTTGGGGCAGGTGTTCGCTCTACCAAGTTTATTAGCCCAAAATCTCTTGCCAATTTTAAATTTAAAACGGGTGACACTGTTATTCTTTGGGGGCGCAAGCATGACAAAGAGGCCGCTAGTGTACATGAGAGCGTACCCGTTTGGCGTATGGAAGATGGTTTCCTAAGGTCTGTTGGCCTTGGTAGCGACCTCAGGCGACCATCATCCTTGGTGCTTGATCAACAGGGTATCTATTATGATGGCAGTGGCCCGAGTGACCTTGAGAAGTTTCTTGAACAGCATAGCTTTTCTGCGCGTGAAATAACACGCGGCAGAAAACTGCGTAAAGCGCTTCTTAAGTCTCGCTTATCCAAATATAATGTAGGTGAGCGCGGCCAACTGGACTTTCGTGCTCGTGCAGGCGGAAAACATATTATTCTGGTGCCAGGTCAAGTGGAAGGGGATGCCTCGCTTGAATTCGGGTCGCCGGATATCTTTACGAACGCTGATCTTGTTAAAGCGGCTTATGGCAGGGCCGCCAATGATCATCCAGAAGGTGCTTATGTGATCTATAAACCACATCCTGACGTAGTAAGTGGTAATCGCGAAGGTTTAGTGCCTGATACGGTTCTTGATAGTTGCGTTGATGAGATAGTGACTGACGCTGATATTATTGATTGCCTAGAGGCTGTAGACAGTGTGCATACAATGACAAGTTTAACGGGCTTTGAGGCTTTGCTCAGAGGTGTTTCAGTAACAACATACGGCATGCCATTTTATGCGGGCTGGGGATTAACAAATGATGTTTGCGAGAACCAGCGTTTTAGGAGAGTGCGAGGAAAAACTGTTCCCATCGATGGCTTGGTATATGCATTACTTTGTGTATATGCACGTTATGTTAGCTGGGAAGCACGCGGGCAGAGCTCAGGACCTGAAGCTTTGGTTGCAGCAATCAGTGAGGAAGCACAAAAAAGTGCAGGTAGGCAAATTAACCGGAGAGGCTTATTTGCTTTTGTCAGTCGTTTAGGCCGCAAAATAAAATATTTTGTTGAGGGGGTTTTTAGTTAAGTAATTGGGGGATGAAAGAGTTATCGATTGTGTTTGTTTAGGCCAATATTTTACATGCAGGCAGATTTATGCAGGAACAAGAGGTACCGAACGGATTGAGACTTGAGGATAACCCAAGATATGACTATGGGTTACGTGTTTTTAGCACGCTTAAGACCTATTGGCAGACGCTTTATGAGCACACGAACCAAATTCCCACTCGTGCGCAGTTCAACCCCGCAGAACTGAAAAATATTCTTCGTTATATCTACATGACCGAACAATTGCCTGATGGTTCAATTTATATTCGCCATAAAGGTACAGGCCTTGATAACCCGGATCGACCGCCCTTTGTGTCAACTGACCATCTCAAGGAGTTTGGCGGTGAATTGCCCGGAACTTTTGAAGCGTATTTTGATGCTTTGTTTTCAGGGCCATGTGCTGAAGTTAGCCGTTGGATTAGCTCGGCAGGTTCGGACACTGTGATTGATTTTATATGCTTTAGTTTGCCGCTCTACGGCAAAACAAAGGCACACCGTATTGCGCTCGGCGTTGTTATACCCAGTACAAGCGCTGATCTGAGCCTATTGACCTTGGGGCACGGGACCAAGAAAAGGCGGCGGATTTGCAGCAAGTTTATTGATATTGGCTTTGGGAAACCTGAAGGTTTGATCTGATTTAATCTGATTTAATCTGTTTAGGGTTGATGTTAATGCTGTAATAGCTCTTTCATCGCATCCAGATAGTTAACCCATGCTGTTCGGCCAGCGTCGGTCATATATACAAGCGTCTGGGGGCGCTTACCACTATAGCCCTTTTCTTGTCTGATATACCCAGCGTTCTCAAGCTTGCTGAGGTGAGTGGATAAGTTGCCGTGGGTGGTGCCGGTTTTGCGAACAAGCTCGGGAAAGCTTGCAGGGTTCACGGCTGATAAATACGCCATCACACCAAGCCGTAAGCGGCCATGAATAATATCATCGATATTCTCGACAGATGGTGTTGTGTCACTTGTATCAGCCATTTTGACGTTCAATCTTCATGCAAATCAGGGACGGTAGAACAATCGTAATCAGGCTTGTAAAGCCACCGATTAGATAAACCAGTATGTCATTATAAAAAATGAAACAAATTGTCGATGGGATAAAGCTGATATAGGCGTTTATTTGTAACCATTTCATTTGGCTGATATGCGCGATGATACCATAAGCAAGCCCTTGGCCCGCAAATCCAACAGCAACCATAAAGCCAAAGAGGGCAACAGTGCCGCCAAAGAAAGCAATATTGAAAACAATACCAACAAATAGGCTGAACATCATAAGACCAAATAGCATCCAAATACGTTGTTCAACACGGTTAGCAACAGTGTTTGCCCCGTCGATCTTTGAGATGTTCCTGCCTAAAATCATAGACCCCAACCCGCCAATAGTTGCAAAGCCTATCCAAAGAAATGCAAGACTGGCCGGAGGTAAGGGTAAGGTGCGTGACAAGATGGCCCATTGCATGATGAAAGTGAAAAATAACAAAATTCCCCACATCAGCCCGATACGACCACCGAGTAAAGGGGTGGATGCGCCGTCTTTGGCGAGCGTGGCTGCGAAATCCAGATCATCCAATAGCTGTTTGTTTTGCTTATCTTCAGTCATGTCTTTTTACTATCCTGATTATTCATGGCTAAGAAATTTAAAATTAGTTTGTAATTCAAACTTAATGAACTATATATGTCAATAGGTTTGAGAAGCAAACCAATTTAAATTTATGTAATAAATTTGCTTAACCTTCTGGTGCGATCCAATTGTTCACTACGGTTCAGCCACTGAAAAGAATGAATTAAGCAAGGTTTACAGAAGAAAAGGACCGAGCCATGACAATGATTTCAACATTTACTGCAATTGCTTTACCGGCGTTTGTTATTGTGACAGCGTCTACATATTCGCCGGCTATAAACGTTGAACAGCCTTTAAATCCTGCGGGGCCTGAAGTTGCGACAGGCAAAGCAGACAATACCAATAAGGCCCGCCTGATGGTTACGTTAGCCGGTGTAGAGGAAAAGGCGGGGCCTATGTATGTTGCTGTTCAGAAACGTGAAAATTACCAAAAATGGAACGCAGGAGCAGGCGGTGTATATAAGGGCCTGAAGGCAGGTGATCACACCTATGAGTATATTTTGCCTGCGGGGGAATATGCAATCAGTGTTTGGCACGATAGTGATAATGACGGCAAGTTTACGATGCAGGGGTACACGCCGCTAGATGGCTGGGGCAATAGTGGAATGCAGGCACTGCAAGGTCCGCCAACCTTTGATGATGTAAAAATAACTGTATCTGCACAGGGCGCAGCAGAAACCGTAAAATTGCATTATCCAGCGAAGTAATGTGGTTAGTATTTGACGTGCGAAAACCCCGATATGTGAATGTCGGGGCTTTGGTCATATCAACACCTCAGAATTTACCGTTCTTGCGCGATGTAGTTTTATTGGCAAGTGCAGTTTGCGTTTTGAGAGCTTCTCTTGGGAAGTGAAGTGCATTCATTAGGGTATGGCGCATTTCAAGAATATCGACAGGTAACATATTCAATTCTTTTTGGGTGCGATTGAAATTTCTTTTGATTATATTGTTTTCAGATAGCAGAATACTCTTTGCGGCCTGTATCTCAATATTAATAAGATTGGATATCGCTGTTGAAGAAAAACTGCTCAAATCCTTCAATAGTTTTTCGTACTTATCAATTCGTTTCTTCATATCCACCGCCACAAAAGCGCTTATGGCTGCATAGGAGCCTGTGTGGTAAAGGCCATCATCGCCTAAAAATCCACCCCATGTGGTATTGGCTAGTCGATTTGGTAGGTAAATTTCATTGTTACAGCTTGTCTGGTAATTAACATTATTAATCAGTGTTATGAACTTACTTTCTTCACCGTGGTAAAATCTTGTTGGTTTTATCTTTATTTTAATTTCATGGTTTTGAGACCGATCAATTTTATAATTTTCAAGGGTTGAGAGAGGAATTTGCTCACCGTCAATATAAACTGCCCATAGTGTCCCTTCGAAAATTACAGACAGGTATTCATAAGCGTCTTTTGGAGATGGTCTTAAATATGAGCACGCTTGAGCGCCCATATTAAATGCCAGCATTGATATAATGGTTATTACATATTTCATAATAATGTTATATAGTAACATTATTAACTAATCAATCAATTTATAATATTCGTCCACAATATCCTCGTCGATTTTAACACCATCGTTTCCGCCATATAGTCGATTATGTTGGTCTTTGCGGGGGCCTGATATCCAGTATTCGTCGCCAGTTTCAGTTTCAAAATAATTGGCTTTGAACCCGGCACCTTTCAGGCTTTGAAACCGCATGCCTCTATAGTAGAGGGTTTTTCCTGTTTTAGAAAAATAAACCCGGCCAATACGTGCCTCACCTTCTAAACCTTCTGACTTATCTTCAATATACATAATGCGTGAACGTGATAATTTGAAATCTTTGAGCAATTCATCTTCGCTATTTAAATTTTCCAAATGTTTATCCTGATGCCTCATAGTTCCCCCTTTTTCTTACGCTCCTAAATACTATGTAACATGTGGCCTTTACGGGATCAATTAGGTCAATTTATGAAAAGTGCTGGCTGTAATATGGGGTTATTTACTGGCTGCGACGTCTAAGGCTATGTGGGTCGAGTTGTGTTTATTATGTGATAAGGGCGAGTTCTTTATCCAATCAAAGCCGTGTGATATTTCGAGCCATTTTAATAAGAATTTTCAGGGCAGGGCTACATATTACTGTTCTTAAACATGTATGCCGTAATTGCCTGTAAATAAGAATGATGGAGTGGATATGTTGCGTTATTTTGTATTGGTTTCGAGTTTAATATTACTGGTTATCACAGGCTTTACGTTGAGTGCTGATGATGACACAGATAAGGGTGATAGGCGGTTTACCGGTCTATATATTGGTGCCGGTGGGGGATACGGTGATTATAGCTCTGGCGGCAGTGGTGGCTATGCAGAAGTATTTTTGGGTCTGCGTAAACAAACCAGAACAGGGCTTGTTTATGGTTTGGAGGGAACAGCCAGTCTGGCTGATACATCAGAAAATGATGATGGTGAGTTCCTGGATTTTGATGGATCTGCGGGTGTTCTTGCAAAGATTGGGTATACACCTGATAATCGGTTTCTTTATTATGGCGGCATTGGATATACGAGTGTTGATGTAAATGATACTATCCGTGAAGAACAAGATACAGCCGACGGAGTGCTCTTTGAGGCAGGTATTGAGTATATGGCCACCAGCTTTCTTGGTTTTCGTGTGCGCGGCCAATATCATGCCTCAAGCGGCGATGCCGATATCACAAGTATTGGCGGTGCCCTTATTTTAAGTTTCTAGCTTTGTATAGCGCTATGTGGGAACCTTCTTTCTGTAAGGTTTTCACATATAACTTTTATGTGTTTTAGGGGGCGGGCTTTATTAATTTACGCAAGCGTTGTTTTCTGTTATAAGATTGCAATCTATGATTGGGAGAAATTTTATGCTAACGACAGTTCTAATTCTATTAACTGCAACATTTGCTGATACAGATAGTGTTGTTGACGAGCCTGCCATTTTTGCGGCGGAAGTTGCAAGTGTCGAGCCTTCTAGTTCCGTTAAGGTTGATGAAGAATTTATCATTACTGACTCTCTGGAAAAGCAGCTAAAAGGTTCACTTAAGGATGCCTTTAATGCTTATCAGGCTGGTAATTATGCCGTTGCAGAGAAAAAATTCTCTACCCTTGCAAGACTTCAGCACAGGATCGCCCGCCAACGTCGGTTTGTTGAACAAGCACTTGAATTAGACCGTGGCAGACGGCTTTCGTCATCTTATGGCCTGGGTTATGAGGATGCATATACGCCGGTATCCGCACCAAATGCTAAGGCAGTTGCATTTGCTCAGCCGCTACCATTATTGCAGATCAAAAGAGCAGCATCCAAACTGTATTACCTGGAAGGGATTTCACAGCTAAGGCAAAATAAGATAGCTGATGCCGTGGAGACATTTGAGCGCGCGCTAAGTGTGGATAAGTTTAATTTCGAAGCGCGGATTGAGTATGCTATTGCGTCCCTTAAAGAAGGGGATGTTGCAACCGCAGGCAAAGAATTAGAAACCATTAATGATGTGGCCGCAAAATACTGCAATGAGGAACGTTGCATTTTCTCTGACGATAGCAAAAAACGTCATACAAGACTGCGCGTTGCCTATCAAAATACGCTGAAGAGAAGCTAGAAACTTATATATTCTTACCCATCTTTGATTTTAGGTCTGTTGTCATATTGTAAGCACCCTCTCAATATTTTACGGTGTATTCAATATGACAACACTAGTTTGTAAGGCTTGTTCTCTAAGTCCAAGGTCAAGCATTAATTCATGCCTTGCGTTTAATAGTTCTGTCGGAAAGGACTGTAGTTCACGCTGTGTTCTTTGAAAATGATAGTTCGCATTTTCAAAGTTGCCGCTCAGGAATTCTGCAATATCACTTTGTTCTTGTGTAATGCTATTTGCAGGTTTTTGCAGTGTTTCCTCATGTGCTAGGTAACCTTCAATTGCTGCTTTATATGTAATGATGCTTTTGCGCATGTATGATGCTGCATGACTGAGGTAATATGATCTGAAATAGGAGCCTTGTTTATTCCGTTCCAAACCCCAGACATTCTTTCCACGGTCTTCTTCATACTCATACTCGCCGCATAAATTCCCTATTTTTGTATGTTTGAAGCTAATTTCATAAAAGTTTCTTTTATCACCAAAGTATATTTCGGTTGGTTTTATTTTTAGTAGAACATCTGCGCTGTCGTAGATATTCTCTAACTCGTTTTTATATGCATATGTGCTGACTAAGCCGCCATTAATATAAACGGCCCATATTTCCCCTTCGAACATTGTATCTAATTCTCTAAAGGGAGTTGGATAATGAATACCGCCTCTTATAATTGGACTGCAAGCATGTGAGGCATTGCTGAGGCATAGGGCAAAAACGATATAAGCAAGGTATTTCATTACGATATGTTACATAGTAACAATTTAAAGGTCAACATGTTTGTAGGCTGCTTTAATCCCAGTCGCCAACTCATTTTCTGTTATCCAGATGAGCGTATGAAAAATACGCAAGCCAATGGTTGCAGTGCGCTCGTTCCTAAAAAAATAGCCAGTATCTGTTGTGGCGGCGCGCAAGGTTTGCGTGTTGAATATGGACCAGCATTCATGGCTCTTTGGAATAGCAGCAATTAATTTTCTAAAATATGTGCGGTTCTGCCAAAGGTAGGTGCCGTGTCTTCCCAGATGGTTAGGGGGCGGTGTTGTACCGCGTGTTGGAATATTTCTGAAATTTGCGGATGTGATACAAGTATTTTCGAGAGGTGTCAGTTTTTCAGGTACTCGAATGAGCCAGTCAGCAGCGATATCTAGCCTTTTCGATAGGTAGAGCCGTTGGTGTGCATTCAAGGATTGCGGCGCATAGGGCAGGGTTAATAGCTCTTTGCCTCCCAGTTTTTCGATCAAATCGAATGATAAGCGTCCAAGCGAGCGCTCACTCTCAGGCAGAGCCTCGGCGGCAGCCAGTAACACCGGATCATAAAGTGGCTCGAAAGTGCCGTAAGCCATATTTAACGCGCGGGAACTAAACCCAAAATGGCGCTTGGTACGCTCACTTAGGTATAAATCCATACCAATATCATTACTGATACCTTTGGGATTTTTAAGGCCCTCATAGATGCGGGGAACGGCTTCGGCCTGAAACCGTTTTGTAAACAGGTGCCTCAGTGCTTTCGGCTTCATCGTATAGACATAGGCCCAGCGTGCAGCATGTCGTTTGCTGCCCTTATGAAATCCTTTGAGGTAGGTGCAGAATATTGTGCGGTAAAGGGAATTCCCGGATATCAGTTGTTTCAGGTGGAATAGGGGCTTTTTCCAAAACAGGATGTTTTTTGCTGGCGGTATTTTGAAATGCCGTGTTAACTCGCCTGCGCTGCCACGCACGCGGTACACGCTTTCCAGACGCAAGGGGCCAAGGTCATGGTGATAAAGGTTTGAATATCCTTGGCCGCGGAAAACAGCGATCTGTGCCTCTTTGGTATGGCTTGTTTCCGAGCCGTCATAGTTTGATGGATAGTTACCAATACGGGCGTTAAATCTGATAGCAATTTTATGGGCGATTAGCTTGTCGATGTTTTGGTCATCGCCACCTGAAAAGATCGTCAGGTTTTGAACATTTGCACTAAGGGCTGCTGCAAAACATAATCTGGAATCCAGCCCGCCGGTTAGGTCAAACAACAGGTCTTTTCCATTTGCCGCACGGTCGAGCGCCATCATATAATCTGTGAGGCGGTTGGCTGCTACCTCCAAAAGCTTATCATATGGCACGTCTTTGTAATCAGGGTGTTTTGCTTGCTTAAAAGACCATGACGCCCTTGTACCTGTTAAAACCTTACCGTGAGGGAGCAGGGATATTCTATCAAAGCCCGTCTGATCACCCGCGCCGATGCCAAATAGCGCCTCCATTGCACCGCCTGCAACAGTGCGTTTAACAGAATAGCCAAAGGATATTGCGATCGCTTCTATCCAATAAATATTATTGCTGACAATCAAGGTCCCATTATGCTGGAAGACAAATATTGGATATTGAGAGAGCGGATCGCAGGCCACAGCAAACTCACCTGAACGAATATTAAAAAACCCGCAACTAAAAATACCGCGTATGTCATTGTCTAATGTGCCGCTATCAAAGCTGTTGCCATTGAGGGCATCAAGGTAGCACTGAATGGAACTGTCTGTGAGGGCCAGTTTTGTACCGCTTGAAAATACATGATTTTCTGCAAACCCGTGGCCGTCCCAAAAGAATATCGTATCCTCTGTATTTACCAGTGGTTTAGAGGTCGCGAAAAATATGTTTTCAGTATGAAAATACTCTACTGTTCCATCAGCAGGGCACAGGCGCGGCGCGGCATCCAAAACATGCCTTAATTCTGGCAGGGAAATACCAGCCCTGTAAGTTTGACTTTGTGCATTATGAATTATCAGGATAAATTCCATCTTGAATACTCCCCATAGTTTCAAGACTGTGTACCCATACCTTTACCTCACTTCGGTCTGGTTTTGCAATTGGGATATTCGTTTACTGGACTTATACATTTTCCTTCACAAACGTTTTAAAATATGATCCTTATTTGATGAAGGGGTGCCGACTAACCGGCAATCACGGGAGCGCTTATGATGAAAACTGCTTTAAAAGGTACTGTAAAAAATACTGTAAAAAGCACGGCGACTATTATGGGGGCGGTGCCCCTTATATTTGGAATTTCGAGCGTAGTAACCGGATCAATGCAGGGAAGTAAAACGGGCGGCGCGCCAGTTTCCTATGAAGTATCATTTAAAAATGCTGTGCATCATGAAGCGCAGATCACTGTTACTTACCGCGATGTTGGTGCCGCTGTCGGCGATGCGCCGTTAGAGGTTCGCATGTCGCGCTCCAGCCCTGGGCGCTATGCAATCCATGAGTTCGCGAAAAATGTGTATTCAGTAACGGCGACAGATGCCAAAGGTAACCCTCTAAAGGTAACGCGCGATAATCCCTATAGCTGGTATATTGGTGGGCACCGGGGCGGCACGGTTAAATTAACCTACACACTATACGGTGACCGCGCTGACGGCACCTATACGCAAATCGATGGTACCCACGCCCACATGAATATGCCAGCGACCTTTATGTGGGCAAAGGGTATGGAAGAGCGCACCATTGATGTGCTTTTTAAACCTGAAGACACATCATGGAAGGTCGCGACGCAGCTTCGCCCCACCAGCAATCCGTATTTGTTTGAGGCACCGAACCTTCAGTATTTTATGGATAGCCCCACAGAGCTTAGTGATTTTGACCTGCGTGAATGGCAGGTTGAGGACGACGGCGGGGTGATGCGTACCATTCGCCTCGCGGTGCATCATGACGGCACATCAGCTGATATGGATACCTATACCGATAAGGCGAAAGCCGTGGTGAACGAGCAAATCAAGCTTTTCGGTGATGTGCCAAACTTTGACTATGAAACCTATACTTTTATCGCGGATTATCTACCGCATGTATCGGGGGATGGCATGGAGCACCGAAATTCCACGGTCTTAACAAGTTCGCGTGCGCTGCATGACAGCAATTTTAGCCAACTTGGCACATTAAGCCATGAATTTATCCATGCCTGGAATGTGGAGCGCCTGCGCCCACGTGAACTGGAACCATTTAATTTTGAAACAACAAACCCAACACCAAGCCTATGGCTCGCTGAAGGCTTCACGTCATATTATGGCCCGCTGACGATCCGGCGTGCGGGCGAGGAAAGCGTAGAGACATATATCGGCGATTTATCACGTCAATTGAATTTTATCCTCAATGCATCAGGCCGTAATTTTGCAAGCCCACAGGAAATGAGCCTGCGTGCGCCGTTTGTCGATGCGGCCACATCGATTGACCCCACAAACAACAGCAATATTTTCACAAGCTATTATCCTTACGGTGCCATCATTGGCCTCGCGCTTGATCTGGAAATTAGAGGGCAGTTTAAAGGCAAAAGCCTCGATGATGTTATGCGCCGCCTGTGGGAGACGAACGGCAAGCCCGAAATCCCATATGCCCCCGATGCGCTTATCAGTGCGGTGGCGGACGTGACGGGTGATCAGGGGTTTGCAGAAGCGTTTTTTAAGGCGAATGTTAAGGGCAGCAGCCTACCTGACTTCACACCGCTTTTTGAGCGTGCAGGGATTGTTTTTGCGAAAAAGAATGAAGGCAAGTCCTATATTGGCCGTGTGCGTTTGAATAGCGATAATGAGCTTAGGGATAATGTGATCAAGGGAACGCCTTTGTATGCTGCAGGGCTGGAGCGTGGGGATGAAATTCTCAAGATCGGTAACCGTAAGATCAAAGAGCAGGGCGACATCGACAAGACGCTCAAACGTTACATGCCCGGTGATACGGTGAACATCACGTATCTTCAACGCGGTGAGGCGAAAACATCATCCCTGACATTTTCAGAAGACCCAACCATTGAACTAAAAACGCTTGAAAGCATGGACGAGAAACCAAGCAAAAAGCAGCTCAAGTTTCGCGAAGCATGGCTGGGTAAAGAAAACGCATAGGCCAAAATCTTAAGGTTGGGGAAACTAAAATGTGTAAAATACTCAAGGTTTGGTTGGCAGGTTTGATATTGCTGACAAGTTGTGGGCCTATAGATGTGCGTGAAGAAAAAAGAGTTACGTCTCCAGACGGTAAAATCGATGCAGTAGTGATACATAAATCGGGAGGTGGTGCTGCTGGGTATTCTTTTTATGAGTTATATATGGTGCCAGCAGAAAAGGTTATCGATGAGACCGATACCAGAACTATTGGGATCAGCCATACATATGTATTCGATATTTCCTGGCTTGAACCAAGATTATTAGAGGTTAGATACTCAGAAGAAGCATCTATATGGCAGTTTGAGAATAGCTACTTTTATCAATATGAAAGCGAATGGTTTGCTGATAGTACACCCTATGAAATTGCGTTAAAGCGGGTTCCTAAGCCATAGAAATAAACTTTATAGAGATAATAGGTCCAGCTTTAGCGGAGGACAACAACGTATGTTTAAGATACTCAAAGTATCAATTTTCTACACTCTTTTTCTCGCTAGTGATCAATTGATCGATATCTCCGAGTTGCAAAGAGTTACATCGGCAGATGGTAGGGTTGATGCTGTTCTTTTGATGAAATCTGGTGGTTCTACAGGGTATGTAAGATATGAAGTACATATGATAATCTCTGGTGAAAAAATAGTTACTAATTTCGATCGACACTTATTGCTATTAAAAACGAAGAAAGCTCAAATTTCGTGGATTAAACCCAAGCTATTGGGAGTAGAATACTCTGCTGGCTCGATTATCAGATCATTTGATAATGAATACTTACAGTATGATAATGAAGATCAAGGTTTTCGACGTGCGGAGTCCTATGAACTCGTCCTTGATAGGCTAGTATATGAAACACCGACAAAGGCCGATCATGGAATTTAAACCTGATCCTTTAGAGCAAGAGAAAAGCGGCGATAGTTTTTTGAAGCCGTTTTTCAAGAGCTATTTATTCTCGCTACGGCACGCCTATGATTTCACCGGGCGGGCGACGCGGTTTGAATATTGGGTTTATGTCATTCTGTTGTGGGCGACAAAATGGTTGCTTTTTATTGGCCTTACGATCGCTATTGATACGATTTTTGACGGCGAGCTAACGATCCTGCCGTTTATTTTGAATGTACTCGTCGCAGTTATGACACTGGGTATCCACGCCCGTCGATTACAGGATATTGGTATCTCAGGGCTGTGGCAGGTGTTTTATATCATCCCGCTTGTGGCGGGTTGGATATTTCTTAATCCCTCAATCGCTGGCGGGTTTACCTTTGCCTTTACTTGCATTTTCCTCTTTTGGCCGGGTGAGAAGGAAGAAAACAGATTTGGCATTGATCCACGGGATATGAGTTAGCAAATGTAGCTTGTGTCAAACAATTGACATAATTCAACTTTTAAAAACTATGTATCCAAGTTGTTGGGGTTTACTAGCATGATTTATGATCCTCAATAATGCGGTGGAAGTATTTTCTAAGGCCGGCTTATATATGGCTTCAGTATGTAGTGGCCAGAAGGGGAAGTTTCTATGACAGCAGTTCTATGTATGAAAAAATGGGCGGTTTACGCGTTAATTTGCGGACTTCTAGTAAGTGGAAAAGGTGTATTTGCCAATAACCCAACACTTAAAGGCAATTCAAACAACTCTCATATAGAACATATTGACCGATTTGAAAAATCCATTGTTCCTTTGTCTAAATTAAAACAAAAGAATCCCAAGAAATATACTCTTTTGGAACGGATGAAGAAATATAAGGTCAATGGATTAAGTATTGCAGTTGTAGTTGATGGTAAATTGGCATGGGCAAAAGGATATGGTTTGGCAGATGTGGAAAGCGGCCGAGCCGTTGATACAGAAACCTTGTTTCAGGCAGCATCTATCAGCAAGCCAGTTACGGCGCTCGCAGTTTTACATCAAGCAGAACAAGGATTGTTCGGTTTGGATGACAATGTAAATGAACATCTCAAAAGCTGGCAATTGCCTGATAATGAATACACGTCATCAGAAAAGGTAACCGCACGCAGGATACTTAACCATACCGCAGGCCTAACGGTTTGGGGCTTTCCTGGATATAAGAGGGGTGATGCTATTCCGTCTTTGCCTGAAATTCTGGACGGTAAAGGAAATACCAATGCCGTAAGAGTATTTAAAACACCAGGAGAGAGTGTTCGCTATTCTGGTGGCGGGACAACTATCTTGCAACTAATGCTGGAAGACGTGAATGAAGACAAGTTTGCGAATATTATGAAACAACAGGTCTTGACCCCGCTCAATATGGCGGCGAGTACATTTACAGTACCTTTGCCAGAAAAATTCCATTCAGTTGCTGCAACTGGCTATAGGAAGAATCGTAAGGAGGTGAAAGGTAAGTGGCATAATCATCCAGAGCAGGCTGCGGCAAGCCTTTGGACAACGCCAACAGACCTCTCAAAATACATTATCGCCATTAATGACATTCACGATGGTAAGCGGGATGACATTATTAGTCAGGAACTCATAAACGAAATGCTGACGCCGGGGTTGAAAAATCGAGGCTTGGGGCCTGTCATAACACAGGATGGTTTGCGCTGGGCGCACGGAGGCGCCAATCAAGGGTTTCGTTCAATGATCCGTAGCTGGTTTGCTGAAAATCATGGTATCGTTATTATGTTGAATTCAGATAATGGCAAAATTATAGGCGAGATTACGACGGCCATTGCATCTGAGTATGGATGGCACCTACCAAATTGAAATAAGTATAGATATTAAACAGCGTTGATATTTTCGAGTTGTGATAGATATGTGTTTCATGCATCTAGGTAGAACAGTATCTTGCTAACTTTCAACTGATTGGACCAAGGTTAGTCCTTGGCCTAATCAAGCTTATAGTTTTCAGTTCTAAGCCCCTTGACCTGACTTTCTAATTTTCCATAATATCAGGCATGCAAAGGCGAAGGTAAGCGTTACCATTATGCTATTTTCTGGCCCGACGGACGCTCCTGTTAACCAGTTAGCGGCGCCTGTTTTAACCTGAAGGTCAACCAACAGCGGTTTTAGGCCAAGTTCGATGCCGGTCGTCGGCAGACCAAACCACGTGATATACATCCAGTTCCATGATGCGTGTGCGGCGGCGACGCCCCATATTGATTTCTCCTGAAGGGCATAAAGGCTAAGGATGACAGAAAACAGGAATACATTCACCGCGAAGATCATGAAGGTGAAAACGCTGCTGTCTTCTGCACTTGGAAGGTGCATGACTGTGAACAGTACCGAGTTCGCAATGACAGCAATCAAAACGCCGTAACGTGCTTGCAGGCGGGATTGCATCCAGCCACGAAAGACAACTTCCTCCACACCTGATTGCAGCATGAACGAGGACATCAACAGGAATATGGGGAACAGGTCGCTCATGGTTAATGAAACGGGTTGTTCAATCTCATAACCCCCGAGAAGGTATATGCTACCAACAACAGTGCCGGCAGCTAAAAGGCCAAGAATAAATCCTCTGAGATACCTGAATGGCGCACTTTTAGAGGTGATCATTCCCACGCTTGCCAAACTGCGGCGTTCAAAAAACTTGACCCACAGAATAAAAAGCAAAAGAACAAAACCGAAGGAGCCAATAATTATATGCAGAACGTTCGGGTATGTTTCAATTGCTTCGCGTGGGATATTAAAAACATATTTTGCAGGTAAAAGAGCAAGAAGCTGGCCAGCGGTAAACAAGAGTAAAAGAACAAAAGGCACAGCAAATGGCCATACTCTGCGGCTGCTTTCCTGCATGTCTTCTGCGTAAGGTTCGGGTTTGTATTCGATATTTTTACTGCGTTTGAATGGCATCACTATCCTCCGTGATATGTCGTTTTTATTATTAAAAGGCCGCTTGTTATGTTTTGTGCGGCTGCTGTCGTAGGTGTTTTATGTGGGAGTGCACTGAATGATTTATATCAAAATCTTGCGGTTTATTTATAACCAATGTTTAGCCACTGTTTAGCGGGCGTTTGGGGTATTTATGGCTTTCAATTGATGTGAAACTTTTTTAGGATGGAGTATGAGTATCGAGCACCCTAAAATTGACAGGTCTATTTTGCTTGCGTCCAACGCGACGGTTGTTGACGCATTTGATCTTCATAGCGATGCGGCGATTTCCAAATGGTCAATAGGGCGTAACGCGGTTACCTATAAAAAGGACGATAGTCATACTCTTAGTCTTTATCTATCGGGCGGCGAAACCAGTTACCGCGCTGATAACACAGGAACCAGAGGGGCACCGGGGCGCATTTGCCTGATGCCGCAGGGGCACCAATCAAAATGGCATATCAACGGCGCGATTGATTTCTTACATCTGTATTTTTCTGATCGATTGTTGAAAACGTTCGCGGCGCAGCATTTTGATACGGATGTCCGGTTCATTGAAATGCCGGATCTTACCTATAATAATGATCCTGTCTTACAGGCGAAACTATTGGCGTATGTTCGTGCATGTGAAGGTGCGCCAGAGCATGCATTTTTAGCGAGCGAAGCGGCATTTTATGATCTGATGTATTATTTGATTACCAGATATAACAGTTTTGCCGTGAAAGGTGAGAGAATACAGGGCGGGCTTTCTCCGCGCCATATTCGTGCTGTCAAAGCAAGGATTAATGATGGCTTGTCCAGCGGTGTTACGATTGCGGATTTGGCGCATAGTGTAACCATGAGCCAATATCATTTTGCCCGGATGTTTAAAATCAGTTTCGGGGTGACGCCTGCCGCTTATGTTAATCAAATACGCCTTGCAAGAGCCAAAGGAATGTTGGCTGGCGATTTATCGATTGCCGATATCAGCGCGGTGACAGGCTTTACCCACCAAAGTCATATGACGCAAAGTTTCAAAAAATATTTTGGTGTCACCCCAAAACAATATCGTTCCCTTATGGCTGCATGAAGATACACTGATGCAGGCATTTGTGTTGCTTTATTTCACAGCTGTTCCATAGGCGGTTAGTTCTATAGCAGGTAAAAACCGGCCTGAAATGTGACTGCTACCGAACCGCACATTAATGACTTTTTTAAAGCCTCTGAATTTTGCTTCTTCCTGCATGCGAATAAACGCTTCACGGCGCCCTCGCATGAGCAAGCGTTCATAATGGATAATGTTGCCGCCGATAATTTGGCGAAGCTTGATAAATAGGGTTCTGAAAAAATCATGACATACAACAACAGAACCGGTGATCATCATAGCCTCAGTCATATCAGGGCCTGCGCGTCGGGCGCTAGTGATGACCACATCCTCAAGGTCGGCTTCACGTATACTCATTTTTTTATTGTGGCGATGTTCCATGTAAGAGGCAAGCGCCCAACCTGCAAAGGCAAACAGTAAAGTTTGAAGGAAATTACGTGCCATCATATCGCCGAAGGAGTTACCGTAAAAAAATAAATTTACGACCCAATCGGGCATATTTTCATATAAAGAGGCCTGAAAGTCTTGAAACCCTTCATCGGTTACGAGAAACTCTGCGCCGTCAAAGCTAGAACCCGCCTCGTCGTCTGTAGTTATTGGTGCTTCTTCCTGATCCTGCATAAAGACTATTCCTGACAGGTTTCAGGGGCGAGTTTAACCGCTGTTCCATACGCCATCAGTTCGGCGGCGCCGCCTGTGACACTTGCTGTGGTGATCCGCACATTTACAACGGCGTCGGCTCCTTTGGCTTTCGCGTCAGCTTCCATACGTTCCAGAGCCTGATCCCGGCCTTCTATCAATAGTTCGGAATATCCTTTGATTTCACCGCCGATTATTCCCCTGAACCATGCGCCAATATCCCGGCCGATATGTTTGCCGCGAACTGTAGAGCCTTGTACCAAGCCCAGCTCTTGATTGATTGTACGCCCCGGTACACTCTCGATGTTTGTGATGATCATGTTTGTGCCTCCCATACCTAATAGACATAGGGCGATTGAAGACGAAATCAATCTATTTTTATGATGTAGTATTATGTTCTTACCCACAGGTTTTCTGATTGCGTTATAGGTCTGATGATTGAAATATACATAATATTGTAAGGATAAATCGATGGCTAAAGTTTTAATGATCACGGGTGATTTTGTTGAAGATTATGAAAATATGGTGCCGTTTCAGGCCTTGATCGCAATGGGGCATAATGTAGATGCAGTTTGTCCGGGTAAAAAGGCAGGGCAAACAATAGCAACATCAATTCATGACTTTGAAGGGTTTCAAACATACACTGAAAAGCGTGGCCATAATTTCGAATTAAATGCGACTTTTGATGATATTGACATTGATACCTATGATGCCTTGTATTTGCCCGGAGGCCGTGCCCCGGAATATCTTCGCATGAATGGAAAAGTTCTGGACATTATCAGAGCCTTTATATCTGCGAACAAGCCAGTTGCTTCTATCTGTCATGGGCCTCAGCTACTGACGGCTGCGGGTGTTATTGAAGGCAAAAAAGTTTCTGCGTATCCTGCATGTCAGCCTGAGATTGTGATGGCAGGCGCGGAATATATGGATATTGAAATGACAGCAGCAATTACGGATGGTATGTTGGTAACGGCCCCAGCATGGCCAGCACATCCCGAATTTTTAAAACAGTTCCATCAGTTGCTGATCGAAAAGGTATAATTACAGTGTGCAATTTGTTTATTCAGGCCGATGAGGCGCTTTGGAAAAGCCATACAAAGTCTTTAAGGGTTGATGGTGTTGTAACGTCAATTCGCCTTGAAGACTTTTTCTGGCAGACGCTTGATGAAATTGCTGTGCGTGATCAAATGACGACGACCTCTTTGATAACAAAATTGTATCATGAAGCCATGGATGCAGAGCATGACCTTGGTAACTTTACATCTTTTCTCAGGGTATGCTGCGCTCGTTATCTCTCTTTAATGGCGGACCGTGCGCTTGAGCGGGATGAAGGTGTAAGCCTTGAGGCAATTGATCATCAAGCAATGCTGCGATCAGAAGAAAAGGCAATGAATGTACGCAAACGCGCGTATCAGATAACGCAAACACCCAATAAAACGGTTAATTAAATCGATCGGATTTATCGAAATTTAGGAAGACTATCTGTGAAATACATTATTCAAACTACAATATGTTTACTTTTCATGTTTGGTGTACAGCCAGCAACTGGGCAGGGTTTTGAGGTTTTTGCAAAATTTTCTTCTGACGTGCCGCCTGGTAATCTGGCAATTTCCAGTGAAGGCCGCATTTTCATGAGTGTTCATGAATTTTACGGCAAGGATGTACGTGTTGTAGAAGTATTTAAGGATGGGTCGGTCAAGCCTTATCCGACACCCAAAATGGCTGCGGCGTTAAAAAGTGAGACAAGTGGCGGCTTAAACGGTGTTTTGGGTCTTAATATCGATGAAAATGGCATCTTGTGGCTTTTGGATGCGCAAACGGCTGATTATGCCGGGCGTCTAATCGGCTGGAATACCAAAACAGAAAGCCTGGAGAAAATTATTTACCTCGCTAAGCCTATCACGCGAGACAGTAGCTTTTTGAATGATTTGGCGATCGATACCAAGCATAATGCTATTTATATAGCCGATAGCGGGGCAGGGCCAACGTCTGCAATTATTGTGGTTGATCTGGAAACTGGCAAAGCCCGCCGGGTGCTGGAGAGGACTTCGTTCACTGTTGCAGAAGATATCAATATGGTGATTGATGGTAATGTCGTTACATTAGGCGGTAATCCTGCGCGTATTGGTATTAATCCGATCACTATCGATCATGAGGCGGAGTGGGTTTATTTCGGTGCGATGACTGGCCGGAGCCTCTATCGTGTCAGGACGACGGACCTTTTAAATGAAGATATTGCAGGGGAAGACCTGGAAAAACGCGTTGTTCGTTATGGTGATAAACCAGTATCGGACGGTATCACTATTGATACAGCAGGCAATGTTTATGTGACCTCTATCACTGATGACGCTATTGCTGTTGTTAAGCCGGATGGGTCTTATGAAACTCTTTTCACTGATGATAGCCTGTCATGGCCTGATGGATTTGCGGTGGGGCCTGATAATTATATATATGCGACGATTAATGAGCTTCATCGCTCCCCTGTTTTAAATGGTGGTGATGACGCTACTATTGACGAATTCAAGGTGATCCGCTTTAAGGCTCTTTCGGATGCCAGAGTTGGCCGGTAACTATATTTGATTTACCGGTAACTACACTTGATTTAAATGTATTTCTGTTACGTCTGTTGAGGTAATTATTCGGCGGCGTGGCAGAAAATATCTGCTTATTAAAAGGGTACTGGTGAAACCTTGCTCTTGCATCTCAAAGGTAAAACCCTGTAGGCGTGAGATATAAAATACGATATAAGGTGCCTTTTGTGTAACCTGCTGGTTATATAATCTGCCGATCCACGTAATTTGACAGAGTTCTCTTTTACTTTATGGCATTAGACGGTTCGAATATATTATTGCTTCAAGGTCCTATTGGGCCTTTTTTCGCCTATTTTGCTGAAGAATTACAGCGAGCAGGGGCCACTTGCTTCAAGATTAATTTCAATAAAGGTGACCGTTTTTTTGCCCTTGCAGATATTATAACCGATTACCACGGAAATGCGGCTGAGTGGCGGGATTATTTAAGCCGATATGTTAGAAACCATAACATTGACAGCATTATAGTATACGGTGATCAGCGGTTTTATCACCGCGCTGCCCGTGAAATAGCACAGGCGCATGATATTCGCTTTTTTGCCTTTGAGGAAGGCTATGTTCGCCCAGGATATGTAACGTTTGAGGAATTTGGCAATAACGCAAACTCGCATTTTGCTCAGTGGTTCAACCACACATATGAAAAAGGTGAACTTGACACAGCAACTATTCCAACCCCGCTGAATGCAGGCTATACTTTCGGGGGACAGATATGGAATGCCATTGCATATTATGTCGTCAAGGATTGGAAATTTTTTGGCTTTAAGGCTGCCAGACACCATAGGCCAGGAAATTGGTTCACCGAGATGAATGCATGGATACTTACCTGGTTTAGAAAACAGGGAACAAAGCGCTTTGAGCGGACGTTCATCGAAGACCTGGAGCATGAAAAGCAGCATACTGGGGCCAATGTGTATTTTGTTCCCTTGCAGGTCGCGGTGGACAGTCAAATTTTATATCATTCGCGTTTTGATGGTATGAAAGATTTTCTGTCAGGGGTTTTCCAATCGTTTTCACAATATGCACCGAAAGATGCCATTCTTGTTTTAAAACATCATCCAATGGACCGGGGCTATAATCATTACGGCAAATACATAAGCAAACTGGCAAAACAAAACGGGATTGCAGCTCGTGTACGGTATGTGTTTGAGGTGGATCTCACACGATTGCTGGAAAATACAGATGCTTGTGTAACCGTAAACAGTACGGTTGGCTTGATCGCCCTGAAAGCGGGCGTGCCTGCCATTGCCTTGGGGAAGGCAATGTTTAGCGATGCTGGCCTGACATTTGACGGCAAGCTCGATGAATTTTGGCAGCAATACGGCGAGGTAAACCAGGATAAACTTCAAAAATTTGAGGACTTTTTACGGCAAGAAACCTTGGTTGCCGGGAGTTTTTACGGGAAGCGCAGACAAACCTCGGTTAAGGCAATAGATAAGCTTAAGCACTTATTGTCGCCGTAAAGTGCCTCAATATTGTTACAATTTGATCATAAACGGTACGTAACATCCTTATTCATTCATGATTAAGGCTATGAATGTAAATAAAGAAATCACACCGCTTATTGTTACAATTTGTTGACGATAGCGACTTTGTGAATTATGGATGACGATGCTCATTGGGGGCAAGTGAGACCACGGGACTGAATATGTGCCGCAGAGCTTTGTCATTTTTGAGTGTGATTGGTGAATAATTAGTTGGCTTTAGGGGTAAAGCTTATTTTTTATCAATTAGTTATTAGAGAAAAGTGCTTGTAATAACGTGCACAAAATTTGCACTTCAGGCAAACGGTCAAATAGAGAAATGTGACCTTTTGATAGTGTGGTTGTTATCCTGTTGGATACAACCTTGAATAAAGAAAAGGCTTGGGGATCATATATGAAAAGCTCCGTTGATAATAACGTACTTGAGCTGCCCGGTAATTTAAAAGCTGACTTAGGCACCACCATTGAAAATATTGGGAATTCGTTTTTAAAGCAAGGGCAGGCTTTGGAACGTTTGTCGCAGCTTTATGACGAAGATGCCTACCGCGATGCGATCAGGTTAGCACTGAATACGACAGGGCATATGATTGTTATCGGTATGGGTAAGTCAGGCCATGTGGCGCGGAAAATTTCTGCGACGCTGGCCTCTACTGGTACACCGTCTTTTTTCCTGCATCCTGCTGAGGCATCGCACGGCGACCTGGGCATGGTAACATCTGGATCAACGCTTCTATTGATTTCATACTCAGGTGAAACGCAGGAAATAGTTCAGCTTTTGCCGTCCCTTAAAGCTTTTGGTAATAAAATTATTGCCATCACAGGGGCCAAATCTTCCACGCTTGGCCGCGCGGCAGATGTTGTTCTTGAAATTCCAATTTCAGAAGAAGTGTGTCCGAATAATCTTGTGCCGACCACATCGATTGTCGTTACGATTGCAATAGGTGATGCGCTTGCTATTTCCCTTATGACCTTACGGGATTTTCATGCGAAGGATTTCGCCAGATATCACCCCGGTGGTTCACTAGGCCGTCGTCTTCTCAAAAAAGTTGGCGAGGTTATGGTTTCCAGTACAGTTCCAACAGTGCAGCCTAATATGGTTCTTCTTGAGCTGGCGGCAGAAATGGCTGGAGGACCGGCTGGTGTTGCTGTTGTATTGGATGAAAATGACCATCCAATTGGTGTAGTGACCAAAGGGCAACTTGGTGTAGCGCTTCGTGTGACACGTAGAGTGCGTGAAGTTGCTGCCCACCAGTGTATGAGCAAAGATTTTTCTATCATACAAGAAGATGTTATCGTCGATGAAGCTGAAAATATGATGCGCGCTGACGAAGTTAAGTTTCTTGTTGTCGTTAATGAGGCTGGTAAATTTGTTGGCCTATACAAGCATGATGATTTATAAGGGCCTGTCTGAATAACCGACTGGTAGGGTTTTATGCAGGTTCGCTCAGCGTTTGCAATCCAAAGAGATGTTATTTTTGCGATTTTTATTCGCGAGATCAGTAGCCGCTTCGGTAACAATTATGCATTTGGTAATGTTTGGTTATTGCTTGAGCCGCTTGTATTGATGACGGTTTTTATTATTTTGTTCGGCTTTCGTGATATCGCGACGCTTGGTAATATTGCACCCCCGGTTTTTATTGTGATTACCTATGTGCCGTTCAGAATGCTCTGGAGTTCGACCATGAAAAAAGCCATGGGGGCGGCGGGCGCTCGCGGGCTATTTGGGTTTCGGCAAATCCGGCTTTTTGATGTGTTTCTCGCACATGCTCTTATTGAGGGCGGCGTCTATTTAACGGTAAAATCGATCATTCTCACTACGTTATTATGGTTTGGTCTTGATGCCTTACCATCAGATCCGCTTTTGTTTTTGGGGTATGCGGCCACTCTGTGGTTGTTTGCAGTGTTTTTCGGTATTCTTGCCTGCATGGTTTCCCGGATAGCTAAAGAGGTTGAAAAAATAATCAATATTATGACGTTGCCTTTACTTTTGATGTCGGCTGTTATCTATCCAATCACTGTAGTGCCAGCACAGTATCGTAACTTTTTCTCATATAATCCGCTTGCCCATGCCTCTGAACTCTTAAGAGAGGCGTGGATCGAAGGCTACGTTAGCCCTATCGCAGATTTTGAGTATCTGGCAACCTGGACTTTGGTGTTGATGGCAATGGCAATGTCTGCTTATCGATTAAATTGGCGCTGGGTGATTGCTACATGATATCGCTTCAGAATGTGTCGAAATATTATCCAACCCGGTTCGGCCCCAATTATATCCTCAAAGATTTGAATATAGATATCCCTGATGACCGGGATATAGCTATTTTGGGCAGAAACGGCGCTGGAAAAACCACCTTGATGCGGATGATTGGCGGAATTGATTTTCCTACCCGTGGCCGGATTGTTTCAGATCGATTTATTTCATGGCCGCTTGGTATTGGGTCTGGCTTTAACGGTGTAATGACAGGCCGGGAGAATGTACGTTATGTTTGCCGGATTCACGGTGTAAAAGATATAAAGCCCGTAGAGGAATTTGTTCGGGACTTTTCCGAGATTGGTGAAAATTTTGATTTGCCGATTGGCAGCTATTCTTCAGGTATGCGGATGCGCTATGGCTTTGCTGTTTCTATGGGCTTTGATTTTGACACGTATCTGATGGACGAAATTATGGCGGTTGGGGACGCTGATTTTAAAAAGAAATGTAGTGACACGCTTAAAAATAAGCGGGAAACATCAAACATTATTCTTGTATCCCACAATATGGATAATATTCGTGAACATTGTAATGCCGCGATTTTACTTGCATATGGCCGCGCGGAATTTTACGAAAGTGTTGATCAGGCTATATATAGATACATGCGTTCATGATTATCGTGCAAGTATATCAGAGCACTGTAAAGATGAACCTTAAACCCGGCGGAGCCGTATGAAAGATACTCTAATAAAAGCGAAAAACACTCTTGGCGCTCTTGTGCCCAAGAAGAAAAAGGGACGTGTTGTCTCTGATATCCGTGGTTCGCTTCTGACCTTCGATACATATCGCTGGGTTTTATTAAGCGTTTTTGTTGTCGCGCTTTACTATATGTTTATGGCATCTGATCGGTATCAATCCACAGCTACTCTTTTCATTAAATCTGCTGAGGCGGATGCTGCTACTATCCCGGGATTACAACTAATCTCAGGTAATAGTGCAGAACAGCAGGATGGCAGTGTATTGACAGCATATATTCATTCATATGCCATGCTTGATTATCTCGATGATAAAATCAAGATAGGTGAGCATTTCAGTAGTTCAGAATGGGATATCATATCGCGGATGGAAACATCGCCCAGTCGTGAAGGGTTTCTTGATTATTACAGAAGCAGAATTTCGATTTCGTCTTCGCTTGACAGTTCCCTGATTGAGGTGCGGGCGCAAGCTTTTACACCAGAATTTGCAAAACTGATCCTTGATGAAATTATCATGGAAGCGGAACGGTTTGTTAATGAGGTTGGGCAGCGTATTGCAAAAGATCAAATCAGCTTTATTGAGGGTGAGGTTGCACGGGCACAGGATAATATTTCCGGGTTGCGTGATAATATTCTCAAGTTTCAAAATGAAAATAATCTATTGGACCCGGAAGCTTCCGGTATTGCGCTTCAAACGGCAGTTAATACCTTAGAGGCTGAGTTAATCCAGTTACGGGCAACTGAAAAAGTTCAGTCAGGTTTTTTAAATGATCAGGCAGCGGAACTGGTTGCAACACGGGCGCGTATTGATGCGCTTGAAGAGCAAATGGAACTGGAACGCGCCAAACTGGTAAGCGAGGATACAACATCGCTTAATGAAACATTTGCAGAATTTACCCAGATGAAATTTGACCTTGATTTTGCCGGACAAATTTATGCTACGACGCTTGCTGGTGCTGAGCGTGCTCGCGTTGAGGCCTATAAAAAGTTAAAATATTTGGTTGTTGTCTCTCCAGCCTTTTTGCCTGAAGATGCCAAATACCCACGCGCCATTTATAATTTAATCACAATGTTCATAGCCTTGTCTTTGGCGTACGGTATTATTGTGATGATTATTGCCACCATCCGGGAGCACAGAGATGTTTAAATTGTTAGGTTCTAAAATGCTACCACGACTGTTCGTGTTGTCGGCGTTTTGTACTGTGTTTGGATCGTTGGCCTATGCACAAGTTCCCGCCGGACCAGAAGAAACTACTCCGGTTGAGGAAGAAGTTGTTGAAGCCACTGAGATCAAGCGTGTGTTTGGTGATGTTATCTTCTCTGGGGAATTTGCCAATCAGTCTTTCATTGGTTTTAACCCAAATTATGAAGTGTCGATTGGCGATAAAATCAGCCTTCAATTGTGGGGTGCATTTGACTTCGCTGGTCAGATACCAGTGGATGCACAAGGGAATTTGTTTATTCCTAAAGTTGGCCCCGTCAATGTAGCTGGTGTCAAAAACAAGGATTTGAACCGTATCGTTACAGAAGCGATTACCGAGGTTTTCAAAAAAAATGTCGGCGTATACGCAAGCTTGGACGGTGCGGAACCTATTAAGGTTTATGTTGCTGGGTTTGTTCGTCAACCGGGCCTTTATGCAGGGCACGCCTCTGACTCTGTCTTGTTTTTTCTAGACCGGGCTGGCGGTATCGATAGTGAAAGAGGCTCTTATCTCAATGTGAAAGTTCTACGTGGCGGCCAGATGTATAAAGAAATCAATCTTTATGATTTTGTTATAGATGGATATTTACCACAATTTCAATTCAGTGACGGTGATACAGTTGTCGTTAGCGCTGTAACCGCGCAGGTTGGTGTTCAAGGGGACGCGCAAAATCCTTATCTTTTTGAATTCGATGCAGAAAGTGCAACTGTTGCTGATATTCTGAGGCTTGCCAGACCATATCCACAGGCAACACATGTTCGGATCAACCGAAATGACCGTGAAAAGGTTGAGGTTGAGTATATCCAAATCGATAAAGCAGAAAATGCGCTGTTACGCCCCGGTGATGTGCTCGAACTAATTTCCGATAAAAAACAGGGAACAATCTCTGTACGTGTGGAAGGCGAGCATGAAAGTGTTAGTGAATATATTTTACCTTATGGCTCGCGCCTTGGTGATGTTTTGTCGAAAGTTGATTTTGGTGATAACGCACAGCTTGATGCCATCCAATTGTCGAGACTAAGTGTTCGTGAACGCCAACGTGAAGCGCTTCAGGCCCAATTGATTGCGCTTTCAAATAGTGTTTTGACAGCACGCTCAAATACTGTTCAGGAAGCAAACCTTCGGGCGCAGGAAGCACAATTAATATTACAGTGGGTCGACCGCGCAAAAGAAATTGAACCAAAAGGTATTGTCTCACTTGCGCGTTCAAGCAACCGCGATGATATTTTGCTGGAGCCGGGTGATGTGATCCGCGTACCGCGTAAAAGTAATTTTATAATGGTTCACGGCGATGTTTTATTCCCAAGTGCAATGGCATTTCAGGAAAAGAGCACGATCAAAGACTATATCGATCAAGCTGGTGGGCTAAGCCAACCGCGAGGAGCTGTGAATATCTTGCTTTTGCGCCGGGATGGAACGTTTGATAAGCTGACAAATCGTGAAGTGAAGAGTAGAAAGTTTAACCTTCGACCTGGTGACGAGATTTTTGTTTTGCCCAGAGTGCAGACAAAAAATATCCAGATTGCGAGCGATATTATTACAATTTTCTATCAGCTTGCGCTATCAGCCGGGGTCGTGTTCGGAATTTAATATGATCAGGAATGCCAAGTCTGCGACACGAAAACTTGTTCGCGATCCATTGGCATTCTGCCTGGATTCCAGATTTTCATCCCTTAATAAATACGGGGATGAAGTTCTAAAGCAGCAAAAGAAAGAATTGATAACACTCGGCGCAGCCATGAAGCAGTCGTGTGTTACTATTATCATGACTGCTTATAACACGGGCGCTTATGTAGAAAGTGCCTTGCGGTCGATATTAGAGCAGAGCCATCAAAACCTTGAGGTGATGGTGATTGACGATGCCAGTACAGATGAAACGCTTAATATTCTGAAAACTCTATCGCAGAAAGATAAACGGGTTAAGGTTTTTAGCTCAAAGGTGAACCACGGTACGTATTGGTCAAAAAACTGGTGCCTTAGCCGCGCTACTGGTGATTTTATTGCTTTTCACGACAGTGATGATGTGTCTCATCCTGACCGCATACGGGCTCAATTAGGCGCCTTTGTAAAATGGCCTGAATTGAAAGCCTGCACTGTTCGTTGGCAACGTATTATGGAAGGGCGAAATGACCATGTGTTGATGGAGGGAAAAGCAACTCGAATGGCCCTCATCAGCTTGATGATCAAGCGTGATACGGTTCTGGATAAAGTTGGCTTTTTTGATTGTGTCCGTATCGCAGCGGACAGCGAATATGTATCAAGGCTCGGGCATATTTTTGGGCCGCGCGGTGTTAGAAACCTTAGGCATGTTCTCTATACAGGGTTACTGCGCGAAGGGTCATTAACAACTGGAAATGCTGGCGGAACGTTATGGCAATTACATTCTGATAGCAGTAAAGGCCCGGAAAATAGCATTATGTTTGAGCGCACTTTACAGGGGGAGCGCGCACTCTATCATACGGCTTTTCATGAATGGCAAAAATCTATGGCACAGTCAGGCCGACCAATGAAACTTGCTTTCCCACAAGAGGCGAGGCCTTTTGATGCTCCTTCTGCAATCACAGGTGGGTGTATGGACCGTAGCCTAGAGACTGTTCGGGAAGTGTGATTTAAACATCTGAAATCAGAATCGAATTGATTCCCAAGCTAGCATAAATATGACCACCGTCTTCGCCGAGCATAAGGTCTTTGTGTGATTTGGTGGGTTGGGGTATTCCAAGTTCGCTATAATCCCGTTTTTTCTTTAGCCGAGCTGCCCGTTTATTTTCAAATCGTAAAATTTGATAGTTCCCGCACATCTCAGTTTTGGAAATTGCCGGGAGTATACCGTCAAAAGACCAGGTGCGAATCCCCGTTCGTTTTATCTTGCCAGACACTCTCTTATTGCCAAGGAAAATATTAAGACTGGTCAAAAGCCTTTGCCGCGAAATGCCGAACCCGCTTATTTCGATTCGTTTTTCTTTTTCCGGCGGACAAACAATCAATAAAGAAGCAATACGGCGCATCCAGCGATATTGAGCGCCGCATGGTGATTGAGCAAGGTCTGACCAGCCTGCGCCCATAAGGTTGTCACCTTCTACAAAAATAGAGGTAGTTTCTGGTAATGCAGGAGAAAGTTGATCAACGTCATACCTTTTTGCAAGGGTTGTTACCAGACTATCGAATTGCTGACGCTGGGCATTCAAGAGAATATCAGCATAATTTATAGCGCCGTTAGTTAGGCGTTCATCAGGCTTTAGTATGGGCGTTTTGTCGATTTTATCTAAAGATAGCGCTTTGTTTGAGGTTTTTAAGTTTGATTGTTCCTCGGTTTTCATAATGCTATCCTTATGGGGTAATAGATTATTATTAGTTTTCTTATTGTCGTGATGGGCACCGACATTCATCGATATTTGTGGTCTGCACCGTAAGCTTGGTACTTCTGAAATATCTGCCCATTCGATCATAATGGGGTTTTTCTGGATATAACCTAATGCTTCTTCTGCGGTGAGGGGGCCGGTTTCGAGGTTTCCGCTGATTGTGATTCGGAAATCCAATATACCACATGGACTACTTTGTAATCGTACTGGGGTGCTCGACAACATGCGGGTATCATATTCGTTCGATACCGATACAGTTGTTTTCATATTTTGTTCTGTAACGGATGCCCAACTGAATTTAATATCATACCCCGCAGTTATCAGAACAATATGTATGGAACGGCGATGCGTATCGAGCCGCCAGGCCATTCCTTGTGATTTGGAAAAGTGCCAGCGTTCGTTTTCTGATAAGCCGGGATCGCTTGATAAAATCAGCTGATGTTTTAGCCCTTTAAGGTCAAGTAAATTGGTATTGTCAGCAGTGATAGTGTGTGGATGACAAAAGAGCACATGATCTGTTTCTCGGGTGGAATGGATAATTCGATCATAATTCCATATATGGCGATTCGTATCTTCTTCTTCGGTGATTGCTGCTTTCTCGGAGCATGATAAATCGTTAGAAAGAATTGGTGTTTCGTATCCGAAACGAGCAACTGCCATGTTCATAGGCAGTGCCAAAAGTGCCTCTAGTGACTGAGCTGTGTCGAACGGTAAAAATCGTGCAGAGCGGCTGCTGTCAACACCGGGCATGATAGAGCTTAGAGGCATCGCACCCGGCGCAGCTCCTATGAAAATGGCACTACCAGAAATCTGTTTAGGATCAATTTTTTGAAACTCCTGATTAGTACCGCTAGCAATATTCTCTGTCTTGACGACTGTGGGAACATATGCCGGGTATATTGCCTCGTTCAAGAGAGAGAATAACTGCTCTATAGTATGAGTGTTTTTGGCATGTAATAAGGTATTGCCATTCGAATTATTGCCTTTGGCCGATTGAGGTGCTGTATCTTTTATCGAAGGGCTTGGTTCTCTCTCTTCTCGGGCAGCTGCTTCAATCTGGACTAATTTTAAAGCAAGTCCGTGCACCGCATCCGCGTGATCAAGAAGTTCAATCATGCCGGAGCATTCATTGACATGGATGTTAACCGGATCAAATACTGTAATTAGCGGAACGCTGGCATTGATAGCGGTTTCAGTAAATGTTGAGATGAGGGTCCCTTCATTTGCTCCTAAAACTACTGAAACATTTGATGCTAGTATGGCTAGAAACGGCGATCCCATAGCCATTATATTGATCACTAATGTTGGCTTTTGAATGCCTGCGGCCAATTGAAGGGCATTTTCCACTCTGTCTTTATCGGTTTGCGTGCTAACGGCAATGATAAAGAGGCCTTTATTGCCCAAGCCTAATTGAGCCCGGGCCTGTTTTCTGGTGATAGTACCATTTTCACCAACCGTTGGTAGATGAATACGACTCGCGTTAATGCCACAGGCTTCAAGGTAGATAGAGGCAAAATCACTGAGGGCCAAGACACGGCTTGCTTGATGAAGGAAGTCAAGGGCGGGAATTTCAGAGGCTAGTGCTTGCGAATCGCGTTTAAAGTCCATCAGGGCACCCATGAGATTAAAACCCTGATTTTGTAACGCTGTAATGTTGCCGTGCCGGGCACCGAGCAATGTTGCATAATTGTTTGGCCAAGCTGGCTTTTCTTCCATTAGCGCACGTAGGCTATGATGCATTGATGAGCTAATAGGAAGGGCCGCCCCGCCGATTTCACAGAAAAGTTCCAGAGCAAATAAACTATCGAACCCTTCATCCAGAATAAAAACCCTTGGTGTTTTTGTATAGGGATGGTGGCCGCGCCTGAAGTCTCTGATCCGCATGAACGAAACATTATCTATATCTGTACCCTGAATGGGGGTAGGTGTCGGGCCAGTATCGTCAACGACACAAATTACTTTCACTGTCTCACATAGGGCTTTGATAAGGTTTAAGGCGGTAAGGCCCGCGCGTGAGCGAGACGGCGGCAAAGCGGATACGAGTATGATCGTTTTCTCGGTATTATCTGTTTGTGTATCTGCCATTACGCTAATTCCACAATGGGATTATTTGTGTTTGATGCGCGAATTTCGATAGATTTTTCTGGCTCTGGAAAATGTCTAACCAGTGTATCTTTTTGTGTTTTTTGATAGGTAAGAAAAATCGACTGGCCTGCTGTTGCCAGATCAGTGATTGCCTGTGGATTTGAACATAACTCTTCTAATCCGGCACAAAAAGCTTTCATCGTTTTAAAGCCATGAAAATAATTTGTGGTTGGTAGTCCGATCATTGCATCGCTTGTAGCAATCAATGGCTTTCCAAACGCAAGCGCCTCAACAGATTTTATCTTGAGCCCTGACCCGCCAAGGTTTGGGTTCAGGATAATATCCATATCCTGATAAAAATCTTTGGGATCGTCTACAAAACCAAGGCAATTAAAAATAGAAGACCGTGCAAACGGTTTGTTTGAAATAGAGCCGGCTGCATAAAACTCATGTTGTTTGATAAGGTCCGGGTAACCGGCAAGGGCGCTCGCCAGCATTTCAAAGGTGCGCACATTGACCATATTTGTGCTGCCAATAAAGCCGATTTTTAATGGCCTTTTGGCGGCAACATCCGTTGGTGGTAGAAAGTTTGCATCCACCAGATGGCCTAAAACTTCAACAGTTGCACTTGTTCTGGTTTCAAAGGCTGCTGCTTCTAGTTCTTGAATGGCAAAAACTGTTTGCGCGCGGTCAAGGCCCTTGCCTTCCTCAGTTTTGGTTGTTGAAAACCACTGGGGTGTTATGCCGTCTTTCTTGAGCGCTTTATGGCGCTCAGCAAATATATCATGGGTATCAATATAGGTTGGTATATCTTTTGGTACGCTTAGTAGCCATCTGGAGCACCAGACATAATTGGCAAAACAGGCACCAATGGGCCATCTCTCGATAATTTCCGTTGTACAATTAGTTACGGCATTATCATACCAGTCATCCAATAAATGATGGGACCGTCTGGATTGCGGACGCTTTTTTGATTTCAGTGGCAGAATATAGGTATGGTCCCAAGCCTCGCGCATTGCGATTTCCTGTGCCGTTGTCAAACCTTCAAACCCTGAATACACAAAATGAATTTGATGGCCGAGCTTTTGCAGTGCCTTACACAGGATAAAAACACGTGCCCGATTACCATGATCTTGTGGGTGAGAGGGAATTGGTGATGTGACAAGAATATGCATAGAATGCGTTATTGACCGTTATTATTATTGTTCTTTGATAGGGCGTCGCTTGCTTTGAAACTGGTAGGCATGGCGAACCATATCTTCCAGATCAGGATAAGAGGGTTTCCAGTTCAAAATATTTTCTGCTTTACGTGCATCCGCCACTAAAAATGCGGGGTCTCCGGGGCGGCGGGGTGCATTTTCAACGTTAAAGTCAACACTGGTGACGCTTTTAACTGTATCGATCACTTCACGAACAGAGAAACCCTGACCGTTACCCAGATTGAAAGCATCATAAAAGCCGTTGTTGGTTTGGTTTTCCTCTAATGTTTTTTGATTATCCAGAGCAAACAAATGATCAAGCGCCTTGACGTGGGCGTCAGCTAAATCACAAACATGAATATAATCCCGGACGCATGTACCATCTGGTGTTTCATAATCGTCACCAAATATTTTAATGGATGGACGCCGTCCCATAGCGGCATCCAGTACCAATGGGATCAAATGTGTTTCAGGGTCGTGGCGCTCACCAAGCGATCCGTCTGGCGCACTACCGGCGGCATTAAAATATCTTAGTGCTATTGATTGCAATCCGTATGCGTTTGCTCCGTCGCGCAGCATGCATTCAACCATCCATTTACTGTCGCCGTAAGGGTTGATTGGCAGCTTTCTTGCGTCTTCAACCAGTTTGCCGTTATCTTCGGGTTGGCCGTATACTGCTGCGGTAGAGGAGAAAACAATTTTATTAACGCCGCTATCTTTCATTATGTTCAAAAGGGTGAGGCTGCCAGCAACATTGTTTTCATAGAATGAAAGGGGGTTTTTAACGCTTTCGCCAGCTTCAATAAATGCAGCAAAATGGATCACGGCGTCGATCTTGTGCTCTGCAAAAACGGATGCCAATTTTGCTTTGTCGCGGATATCCCCTTCTATGAGCAGTGCCTCACCAACTGCATCACTGTGGCCGTTTGATAAATTATCAAAGGCGATCACATTATATCCCGATGTTTTAAGCGCACGAAGTGTGTGTGAACCAATAAAGCCGGCACCACCCGGAACCAAGATATTCTTCATAAATTCTCTTACCCTGAAATATGTTGTCTCGGCATTTTTACATGCAAGTCACTACCAGTTAACCTCTTTATTGCATAAAGCGGTAAATAGGGGTAGGTCATTCACTGAATTGTGCAATCGTATTTGATAATATTTGCGATTTTGCCGAATTATATACGTTTCAATCGAGGGTATCTCATGCGCATACTTTTCATGCATAATAATTTCCCCGGCCAATATCGCCGAATCATGGACTATCTTAAAAAAAATACAAAGTATGAAATGGCGGTTGCAACTCTTGATACGAATAAACAGCAATTTAATTTGCCCAAGATAACATACACGCCTCACCGTGAGCCACGAAAAGATATCCATCCGGCTTTGATTACAACCGAACGGTCAACAATTATGGGGCAGGCTGCTTATAAAAGCCTGTTACCGCTTAAGCAATCAGGCAAGACGCCGGATATTATTTTATCGCATTCGGGTTGGGGTGGATCCATGTTTCTACGCGATCTGTTCCCGAAAGCAAAACTGTTGAGTTATTTTGAGTGGTATTATCACGGGGTTAACTCTGATTCGACATTTATAACAGGTGAAGAGCCATCCCATGATGATCTGTTGCGGCTGAGAATGAAAAACACCACTATTCTTCAGGATTTGGCGGCGATGGATTGGGGGCAAAGCCCCACGGTTTTCCAGCACAGTAAGTTGCCTGCCGTATTTCAGAAAAATGTTAGTGTCTTGCATGACGGTGTCGATACGGATTATTTCAAGCCGGATGATACGGTAAAACTCACGATAAATCAGAATGTAACACTATCTGCCGAGAATGAGGTTATCACCTATGTGGCGCGGGGAATGGAAGAGTACCGTGGATTTCCTCAATTTATGGAGGTCGTCTCCGAGCTTCAAAAGCGACGACCTAACTTACATGTGGTTATTTTAGGAAATGACAGAGTGGCGTACGGTGCGACCCGTAAAGATGGGAAAACATTTAAAGAGTGGGCATTGGAAGCTTTTGAATTTGATCAAACGCGGCTGCATTTTATGGGCCTGCAACCGCTTAAGGTGTTTCGAAGCCTTATGCAGATTTCATCAGCACATATATATTTAACAGCGCCTTTTGTTTTGTCATGGTCCATGCTGGAAGCAATGAGTGCAGGTGCCTTGATTGTCGGGTCTGATACTGATCCGGTAAAAGAGCTTATAAAAGACGGTGAAAACGGTGTTTTAGTGCCGTTTTTTGATACAGGTAAAATTGCCGGCGCTGTTGAGAGTATATTGAATAACCCGAAAGACTATTCGGAGCTGAGGAAAAAGGCACGGCAGACGATTTTGAATAGCTATGCCACAAGGGATTTGCTGCCGAAATATCAGCAACTTATCGAAAATGTTGCAAACGGGACACAAGTTTGAAGGAATTAACGTTTTTTTAGGAGCTTATCGAATAGATAGCTTGTAATTGCGAGGCAATAATGTTGGTGTATCCCCGTAATGTTTTTTGGTAATGGCATTTCTGCTCGAGAAAAAAGTAGTATAAAGCCATTATGCAGTTGACATTGTTCGTATATTCTCGCTAGAGAGTATGCGAGGGGGCCACATAACTGACGTTCGTGCCTCACTTTTGAATATTTGGTTGCTTTTTCAGGAGGAATGATATGGCAATTGTTAATGGTACTCCCGGTGCAGATCCTACTCTCGTAGGTACCGAGGAGAATGATACAATTAATGCCGGTGCAGGTAACGACGGTATTAATGCCCTTGGTGGTAACGATGTAATTAACCCAGGCTCTGGCGATGATGCGATTGACGCTGGTTCGGGTGATGATACAATTAACGCTGGCGGTGGTGAAGACACTGTAGACGGCGGCGCTGGTGTGGATCAGATTGTTTTCTCAAACGATCTAGAAATCGGTGATACATTCGACAATGCAGGCGATGCCTTCGCAGACACATTCAATATCCGCACTTATGGTATTGATAATGTTGAAACACTTGTTTTCTCAAACGGTACTTTCGACCTTACTACTGGTGCCAACCAGTTCTTCGCAGAAAACGGTGCAACGGCAACAGCGAATGGTGCTGTTTCAGCAGCGGGCGATTCTGATGGCCTTCTCGGTATTTTCAATGCTGCTGCTGCTTCAATCACTGCAGTTGCTACTGCGAATATTGGCACAACAGCTGGTCAGTTCCGTATCACGGAAGTAAATGGTCAAGCTCCTGGTGCTGGCGGTGTTGTTACTCTTGAGTCAGGTGCTCGCGTAACAGTTACAGGTGCTGCTACTTACACATTCACACCTCCTCCTGGTACGTCAAACAATGCTGGCAACACGCAGGAAGCGTTCACATTGACGTTTACTAATGGTTTGACTGGTGATTCACTAACTACAATCACACAAACTGTTATTAATACGGACACTGCTGATACTGCATTCCAGGCTGCTGCAGGTGGTTCACGTCTTGAAGGTGATAGCGCTGCTGAAACATTCAATGGTGCAATCGGTAACGACTCAATCTTCGGTAACGGCGGTAACGATACTATTGACGCTGATGCAGGCGCACCTGCTGGCTTCGGTGGTGATGACTTTATCTCTGCTGGTGGCGGTGATGACAGTGTTGATGCTGGTGCTGGTAACGACCAAGTATTCGCTGGCGCTGGTGATACTGGTAACGATACATTCAATGGCGAAGAAGGTAACGACACACTTGGTGGCGGAGCTGGTAACGATACATTGAACGGTGGTACTGGTTCAGATGTTCTGTTCGGTGGTTCAGGTAATGATGTTCTAACAACTGGTGGTACACTTGCTTCTGGTGTTGAGCAAGCATTCGCTGGTACTGGTTCAGACACATTGACTGGTGGTGCTGGTAACGACATCCTCGGCGGCGGCGCAGGTAGCGATACTGTTGCTGGTGGTGCTGGTAACGACCTTATCTTCGGTGGTGCTGCAGATATCGCATCTGACGTTGATACACTAGACGGTGGTGCAGGTAACGACACTATCTTCGGCGGTAACGGTGCTGATAGCGTTGTTGGTGGTACAGGTAATGACCAACTGTTCAACGGTGCAGGTAACGATACTGTTCTTGGTGGTGACGGTGCTGACGAAATCTTCGGCGGTGCAGGTAACGATCAACTTACAGGTAACCTTGGTAACGATACTTTCTTCTTTGAAGCAGGTAACGGTAGTGACACAATCACTGACCTTGGTACAACTGCTACAACTAACCCAGCAACAACAAACTTCGACGTAATCGATCTTTCAGGTACAACGTTTGACTTCGCTAACCTCAGTGATGTTGTTGACCGTGTTGTTGATCCAACAACGGCGAATGCTCTGATTGACCTTGGTGGAGGAGACTTCCTTACACTTACAGGTTTCTCAGCTGCACAAATTGCTGCTCTCGATCCATCACAGTTTGTATTCTAAGGAATACTTACTTATACTTTTCGAAAGGGAGGCTTTTGCCTCCCTTTTTTGTTGTGAGTGCTTAAGGTTTATGTCTAGCAGTTGAAGTTTATGTCTAATGTGAATGCTTGAATATTTGCATATACGGTAATTTTACAAAAGTATGACATGCACTGAAAATATGATGTTTGTATTTTTAAATACTCAACAATATCTTTTGCAGATACAATGCAGCCATGCCATAAAGATGCACAAATTCATGTATATTCAATATGTGAACGCGATGATATTCGATTGGGGCCAGAGGAACTATGTCACTTCTTGAAAATTATAAGGTAGAAGAAGCCGCCTTGAAGAAGGCAATGCGTAAAGTTGCTGGTTATTCAACGCTTGCCAGTCTTTGCCTGCTTGTTGTGCCGATTTATCTGTTCATGATTTATGATAAGGTTCTTTTCTCGCAGAGTATACCAACCTTGTTGGCGCTGTCGGCTATTGCTGTGGTTGTTTTAATTGCATACGGTGTTTTCGATACCACGCGGCTTTATCTATTAGCCAAAGCGGGGGTTGAATTCGAGAACAAGATCGCTGGCCCGTTGGTTGCTGGGGAATTATCACGCCAAAATGATGCAAACCGCCAAAGCGTTAATGATTTGACGACTATACGGCAGGTATTAGCAACCCCGTCGTTCGCTGCAATATTTGATGTCCCGGTAATGCCAATCTATTTTTTGATCGTATTTTCGATTAACTTTACGCTTGGTTTTGTTGTCTTAATTGGTGCAGCATTGTTGTTCAGCTTGACTGTAATTGCTGAAAAAATGAACGGTCCCCTAACAAGCGATGCAGCTCAGGCTGGGCGAGAGTCGAGCCGGTCACTTGAAATGCATTTCAGTCAGCAGGAAATGGTTCGCGCCCAAGGGTTATACCGCGAAGCGATAAATGATTGGGGTCAGCATCAAAGTAAACATCTGGCGAAGTATCTTTTTTCATTCATGCGTCAGTCAGCTTTTTCTGCGACATCAAAATCAACGCGGCAATTATTACAGATTGCCTTGATAGGGTTTGGTGCCTTCTTTGTTCTGGATCCGGATACTGCTCTTAACCCAGGGGTTATTTTTGCGACCTCGGTTGTTGGTTCACGTGCGCTTGCACCCATTGAAGCAATTGTTGGTGGCTGGCGTAACCTTAAGCAGGCGTTTGAAGCATCCAAGCGATTGAAGGGTAGGCTCTCGGAAATAGAGTTGCCGCAAAAACGAACACCGCTACCTGCACCTAAGGGTGTAATCGGTTTAGACAGGGTTATATATGTGCCTCGCCCCGGTATGCCACCAATTCTGAAAGGAATTAACGGGAATATAGCAGCAGGCGATAGTGTTGCGATTATTGGGCCTTCGGGTGCTGGTAAATCAACGCTTGCTCGCGTGCTCGTCGGTTATCTGGAACCTTCGGCTGGTAGTATAAATTTGGATGGGCAAAGTTTAAAAGCTTGGGACCCGATCGCCAGAGGTTTGCATATGGGATATATGCCCCAGCAAGTTAATTTCTTTGAGGCGTCAGTAGGCGAAAATATTGCCCGGCTTCGGCGCCAGGACCCGCCTGAACTGGCGGTGCAAGCTGCGCAGCTTGTGGGCGTACACGATATGATCCTTAAATTCCCACAGGGTTATGATACCCCGATTTCTAAGGGAGGGTTTTGGCCCTCTGGCGGGCAAGGTCAACTTATCGGTCTCGCGCGTGCATTTTATGGTAAACCGTCGGTTATCGTTCTTGATGAACCTAATGCCGCGTTAGATCAAATGGGCGAGCAGATATTCCATAGATCACTTGCTGTAGCAAGGCAGCGTAAAATGACAACCATCGTCGTCACCCAGCGACCCAGCGTCCTTCAATTTGTTGATAAAGTAATGATTTTAAAGGATGGACAGGTTGATGCATTTGGTCCTAAAGACGAAATCATGAAAAGCAATCGGGTGAAAGCTGTGAACGCGAACCAACAAGCACAGGCCAAGACTGGCCAAAATACAGCACCGAATAATGCTGCTACAAATACTGGTACAAACGCTGGTACAAATGCTGGCCCGAACAATGGCGCGAACGTTAATCCGAATACGAGCCAAACCAAAGGCAATACAGCAAGCCAAACGCCAAGCCAAACGTCAAGTCAGCCAGCAGAAGCAAATAAAAATAACCAACAAAGTAAAGCCACGACGCCTCTAAGTGCCGATAAAGAGGTAGGTGAAGAAAAGCCCCAAGAGCAAACTCAGGCGGCTGTAAAGGCAAATCCAAAAGTTGGATCGGAGGGGTAAATGACTGCGAATGAAACAAAAACTGTTGCAGTTGCCGCTAATAATTTACCGGCTAAATTGAACGATAGTTTCGATCCCGATGCCTTGCAAGATTGGCATAAAGATCTAAATACGGATCAGAGACTGCTAATGAAAATTGCCCTTTTTGTTTTAATCGGCGTTTTTGTTTTTGGCGGATTATGGGCAGCTACTGCGCCAATTGGCGGTGCTGTTATTGCCAGTGGTAGAATTGTTGCTGAAGGTCGAAACCGTGTAATCCAGCACCTTGAAGGTGGGATTATTGACGAAATATTTGTTCGTGAAGGCGACCGCGTCAAAAAAGGTGATCCGCTTGCCCGTTTGGATGCAACCCAAACAGGGGCACAGCTCGGAAACTTAAAGGTACAACGGGCAATATTGGCAATGCAGTTGGCTCGTCGGCGCGCGGAAGTGGCAAACCTGGATACAATTAATTTTCCAACAAACTTTGATGCTGAAACGTTAAATCACCCACGGGTGCAGGAGACAGTTAATAATCAGCAGACCGAATTTGATGCTCTGCGTGCGGTTGGTGAGGCTGAAGTTGTTTTGCTGAATGCAAATATTGAAGCGGAGCGAGCTGATATAGAAGCCAATAAAGCCAACTTGTCATCGTTTCAAAAACAGCTTGAGCTTATTCGTGGCCAGTTAACTGATGTTAGAGATCTTTATAAAAAAGGCTATGCAACCATTTCTCAGGTTCTGGAGTTGGAACGCGCCGAAGAAGAACGCCTTCGTCAGATTTCAGAAGTTGAGTTTGTAAGCGAACGAACACGCCAGGCAATTGTTGGGTTTGAAAACCAGATTAAACAAGTAGGGCTTAATTATAACCGTGATGCTGCTGCACAGATAGTTGATATACAGGTTGATTTAAACGAGACCGAACAGGCAATTACCCGATTTGAGGATATTACAACGCGCGGCCTCATAATTGCGCCGGTTGATGGCAGAGTGTTCGGTGTTGCAACAACAACTTTAGGGGCTGTTCTCCAGCCGGGCGATACGTTGTTTGAACTTTTCCCGGAAGGCGAGGGGCTACGCATTGAAGCAAGGGTCCAAACCAAAGATATCGAACAAGTACGTGAAGGTCAGGAAGCAGATATTTTGTTCCCGTCCAATCGAGGTAAGGCTGATGCGCCGATCAGTGGCAAGGTTATCTATATTTCACCAACATCGGTCGTGAGTGATGATAATCCGCAAGGGTTTTATATCGCCCACGTCTCCTTGAATTTGGAAGATGTTGATCAGTTGATTCAGCCGGGTAACGCTGCGGAAGTTTATTTGAAAACCGGATCAAGGACTTTCTTGCAAATTGTAACCGAACCAGTCTCTCGTTTTGCATTTCGTGCATTTAAGGGGTAATCTCCTTTATTGAGAGGGTAGAGCGATATTGGGGGCTTTGTGAATGTCTGAACGGCATGATAAAAAAACTATGAGTCCAAAAATTACTCAGAAGGCATTGTCAGGGCTGTATGGTTCTGATTTTGCTGTTGTTGTTGAGGCTCGTTTCGCCAAGGAGGTCAAGCGTGCTTTGAACGGCCTTGCAAATATTGTCGTGGTAAACAGCAACGGGCTATTGGTTACATATCCGGAATATAGAAAGGGTAACCCTTCAAAGGTGGTGACTATGCAGGGGTATCCTGTTGGTCTTAAACTCATTGTTTCAAGTAACCGTAATAACAAATATATCAAGCATATTTCTGACTATTGTAACCAGCAAAACTTGCATAAAGCGCCAGAGCATTTAGATGGCTTTGGCCTGTTTTCATGGAATTTAAAACGTAAACTATTACATTTTGTGACAGTGTCTTATGCTGAATCCAATGAAGAAAAATCAAAGCTCAGGCATACATTGGCGACGTTGCGACTTGATTATGAACGATCTTTACATAAACTTGATAAAGCAGAACGTATTACTGAGGGGCTTGGGTACAACGGGTATACCTTGGCCTATGAAGTACCAGTTGGTGCGCGAAAAATTGGCCCGCAAAGTGATTTGAAAACAGTAGATTTGTATCAGCACCTTCCAACTGATATCGCGAACCTCTTTGCGATTGAGGTTTGCGTCGCTGATATAGCAGATAATACGAATGACCGTCTGGAAATAACTTTACGGCGTGTCGCGGATAACTTGGTAGCCAGTCAATTTGAAGTTGCTAGCTCTGATCTGGCGGTTGGCTGGAATTTGTTCGAATTGGAATATGTTAGCGACGACCTGGTTGGGGAAGCTGCGCTGGAAATCAAGTGGCTGAGCGGTGACACAAGCGGTATTCAGCTTGCGCTTTCTGATGAAAAGGCGGTTCGATTTGGCCTTAACGGCGATAATGGGGACGGTATCAATACTATTAAAGATACTTTGGCATTACGGCTTTGGCAGGGCAATACAATGCTGGCAGCTAATCATATTGCTACGCCGATTAACAGTGCTGATGCGGCGCGCGAAGGGTTAGAGGATGCCGAGGGAAAAGCTGACCTGAGATTGGGGTTTGCTAATCAGCAAACATTAGCCGTTAAAAATACCATGCAAGCCTATAAGTTTCCCGAGTTGGCTTCGCGCATAGATTTTTTACACGGCGATGAAAAACATAAACAGATGTTTTATGAGCTAGATTTCTGGCCGCTTATGCTGAGTGAAGATCTGGGATATATGCAAACGCACCCGCTTATAGATGAATTGTCTGGGGCGATTATGCATGCAGGGGCCCCAGAAGGGACAAGAAGTGTACGCACAAAAGTACGCACAGCCCATAATGCTGCACCGGATTTGTTATATATACTTGCCCGTATTCCAACGGATTTTTCGGGGGATGTTGAAACCATCAAGGCGGTTTTATCGAATACTCATGACACTGATAAAACGGGGCGTGCAAGTGGTTTTGACCATAAAACGGGTATTTTATGGTCTTCACTGGCGTTACCAGCTGACTGCGTTGGAGTGTTAAGTTTAGAAATTCCTGATGATACTCAGGGAGCTGGCGATTTATTGTTTGCAACCAAGCCGATCAGGAATGACGTTTCATGGGGGTGGTGTCGGTGGTATTCTTTGTATGTTGATGCTGAATTTAAAAGCCCAGCTAAGATATATGCACAGAAACAACCAGCCAATAACACGCAGATCAGCGGGTGAATAAAGTGGTAACAGCAGAAACGGATTTAACGTTGCCTGATGGTGCTGCGGATAAAAACCCGATAGGTGTTGTTATTCCGGGTTTTGGCCATCCTAAATTTTTGGCAGAAGCTATCATTTCAGCATGTGAGCAGGTTATTGACCGTCAACTTTACATTGTTGTTGTTGACGACGGGTGCAAATTTCCAGAAACAGCGGAAACTGTTCAGGATTTGATGCGGGTGTATCCTGGTAAACTCTTCTATTTTCGTCAAAAAAACACCCGGTTGCCAGGCGCCAGAAATGCCGGGATACACTTTTTACTCAAGCTTCATGAAGCAATCGATTCTATTTATTTTCTTGATGCGGATAATCGCCTCGAGCCGTACTCGCTTCAAAGCTTTCGTGATGCCCTCGGCGATGACCCTCAAATTGGCTGGGCCTATCCTGACATTGGTTTTTTTGGCCTCAGTTGGGGAACACATGGGTTTGATGTGCGCGAAACGGCCCCAAACTATTCTGTGTTTAAGCATTTGGTGGCAAATATATCTGAAGCAGGATCATTGGTCAGGGCTGATATGTTCAGGCAAGGTGTGTTTTTTGATGAAACCATGCGTAGCGGTTTTGAAGATTGGGATTTCTGGCTATCAGCAATAGGAGCAGGTTTCAAAGGGGTGCGGGCGCAAAATACAGGATTTAGATATCGCCGGCGCCCGGAAAGTATGCTCGCAGAAGCCCGGCGCGAAGCAGATGCATTGTTAGGGCGAATTCGTAAAAAACATCAGCGCTTGTTCTCTTCAGAATTTGTTGCCAAATGTGAACATAAGGAAGCGCCGTTTTTTGCTGTTGTTATAAGTGACGGTGAAGAGGTTTATCTTTTTTCTGATCCACTGGTTGAAAATACTGTAATTACAAAACAGGAATTTGCGTCTTACATTAAAAATTGGCTGACTAATGCGCGGGAATTTTTCTTTCCAGAGAGTATCTTAGCTATAGAGGCAGCAACATGGAACTCTCTGAAAGAGCGGAAGCAGTTTTTACGATCATTATTCTGGCGGTTAAGAAGCCAAAGTAACGGATTTGAATATTACCGGGTCAATAACGGACCCAGGTTTGATATTTTGTTTGGGCATTCAGGGGATGAACTCAAAAGAGAGGCAACCTTTGGGGCTATTACATCATCAACGCTTCGCTCGCTGATAATGGGTGATGTCGAGTTTGAGCGTACTGTTATTGGAAAGCCGCGCCGTAATGTAATCACTATGCCTTTGATTGCTAACAACCCACAAGAAATAGATGAAGGGGGTGTTGCTGATTTTCCTGCGGAAATTTCACCAGTTAAAGAGAGAGATATCCGGCATGTATTCCTCAGCCTTATCCATGATCATGAAGGGTTTCAAAAGCCATTAGGGCATATGGACCGCCGATTTGCAGGGCCGGCTGCTCCTGCGGTTAGAGAGCAGCTTATGCCTGTTACCTTTGGTGAGAATATCGCATATCAACCTTATGTATGCGCTGGCCCACAGAATAAGCGATTGCTGATTTCATCCAATGCGACCAAATTGTTTAATTTGCAATATTCGTCATTTATTCGCCTTTTAAAGGCGAGTAAAGACAGTTTCGATGAGGTGATGATAGCGTTGGATCATAAAAGGGAAATAGAGGTAAAAGCGGTCAAAATACCCGTTGGTGACTATCCGAATATTACCGATATCTATACTCATTCGATTAGAAATATTGCTCAGGAATACAGAGCATATCTGCACCGCAAGTTAAGTTTCTATTTTGAGCACGGCGATATTTACGAAACTAGCTTGGTTATGCGCAATGCGGGCACTGTTTTTATGTTAGGCGATACTGCTTTTCTTGAAGCGCACGGTGAGGCCCGAAAAAATGGCTCAATTGGTTATCTATGGTTGGAGCGTGACTTTTTCGAGCGTGACGAAGAATTGGATCATGCTATATACAAAGCGTTGGCTTTTGAGCATGCCCTCTCTGCTATTGTTACAGACAGCGATGATATCAAGAAACGGTTGAGTGCATACGGCGCGCCAGTTGATAAAATCATAAGTGCTGATGAGATATTAGAAACTGTATTTTGATCGATGATGGATAAACAACAAACAAAAAATACTGTGTCAAAAACGTCAAACCCAAGTGAGGGGTTTGTTTTTATTGTAACCTATGGACGCTCAGGCTCAACTGTGATGCAATCAGTGCTTCAGGCGATGGATGGGTATTTTATCCGCGGTGAAAATAATAATGCATTGGCATCCATATTTGATTTATATGAAACATTAAGGGAAGCACAGACTAAAAATACAAAACCAAATCCACCACCTCATGGGCCGTGGTATGGTATCGATGAAGTGGACACAGAAGCAGTTATTCAAAAAGCCGTAGACCTGTTTATACATGAAATCTTGCGTGTGCCAGAGGGGACGCGCCGTGCTGGCTTTAAAGAAATCAGGTTTCACGAGGTTGGTGTTGAACGGTTCCCCAGGTTTCTGAATTTTATCAAACAGTTTTTCCCTAATACCAAATTTGTTTTTAATAAACGTGATGCTGACGGTGTTTCAAAATCCGGTTGGTGGCGCAATGTTGATTATTATGATGTTTTGGATATGGTTGAGACGTGTGATCAGCTTTATGATGCATACGTGGCTGCAAACCCAGAGATTTGTTTTGTAACAAAATATGAAGACTTTAAGGGTAACCCGGATGCATTCAGGGGCTTATGTGAATTCATGAATGAACCGTTTGACCTTGCGAAAATACAAGCGATTGTTGATCATAAATTACGACATTAACGTATTTTCCTGTTTGTAATGACTGAATTAATCAAACATTTCTGACGTGTCAGTATTGTTGCCGTCAAGATACCCTTTCAAACGTGCTTCGTTCAGCGCCACCTGAGCATCAATTGTTTCCTGAGCCAACTCATGTTTTTCTCCCCATTCAATATCATGGGTATTGAGGGCCTTTAGTGTCTCTTCAAACTGTTTTTCATTTGATATTAAGTCATAATTGAAGAAGTGTTTGAAAAAGGCGCTTTCGGTTTTATTGCGATCGTAATTTTCTTGCGGTGTATAGTCGTGGCTGTGAAATACGATTGCTTGTGGGGCATAAACCTTACCGTATCCAGCATTGATAATATCCCAGGCCCATAACTGATCTTCGCCAAAATTAACGGGGCGATAAGGGATTTTGTTCCAAATATCACGGCGCATACAGCTATTATTATCGCTATAGAAATGTAAGGCCTGCCGCCATGCCATATTATTTTCAAAGGCTTCTTTGTTTATATCACGCGATACAAACAAGGGATGTTTTTGCATCGTATTAAAGTGATTGTTCAAGTCTCGTTTTGTATATGCAGACGCTTCTTCATAGGCGTAGTGCTTGCCAAAAACCCCGGCGGCATCTGGGAAGTGTTCAAGCGATGTAACAAGATTAAATAACCAATGCGAATTAGCAGGGCATGCATCGTGGGTTAGAAAGGCGATATAGTCACCCGATGTAAGCTCTACTCCAAGGTTTCTGGTGGCGCCGTGATTGAAGTCTTTGGAATCGATACTATGAAACTTAACATCCTTGTATGATTTTACTAGATCAACTGTGCCGTCCGTTGAGCCGCTGTCGATTACTAAAATCTCATATTTCCACGGGGTATGTTGTTTGGTAACCATATCCAGAACTGGCTTTAAAACAGCCCCGGCATTATATGTTGGAATAACAACGGAAGCTTTTACAGGCTGCGAAATAGTTACGTGTAATGCATTCATGTTGGTGGCACCAACACCTTCAATAATTGCCGCTTCAACCATTTTGGCTGATTGTTCCCATGAAAAACTTTGTACCCATTCATAAGCTTTTTCGGCTTGCTTGCGGCGTAAGTCTTCATCAGATAATAATAACTCAAGTTTATCAGCAATGGCTCTGGGGTCAGGTGCAGCGAAAGTTGCCACATCATCGGGAAAGATCGCATGGGTATTTTCACCGCTAAGTTCTAATATAGGTAATTGGCATGCCATCATTTCTTGCGGAACAAGAGAATAATTTGTCGCAGAGAATACAATGCCGATATCACAGTTCTGGAAAATAGTGGCAAGCTGCTCGGGTGACGCGACACCGTGATCAACAAATGTAAAAGGGGCTTGTTTAAAGGAAAGCGGCGCCCCAAAGAAATCTACTTCAAACTCGTGGCCGCGCTCTGCTAGCTTCTCCAATGCCAGAAAAGCCAAATCGACAGCGCGCCGCGCGGTAAAATATCGGGCATAAACGGCAATCCGAGGGCGTTGTCGCTGTTTCTTTTGTTTAGGCGGCGTGTATATTGTTGTATCGGCAGCTAACCAGAAATGGCTGGCGGTACGGCCATATTTTTCACGCATCATATCAGAAAGCCAGGGGCTGGCACAAATGCAGCTAAAATCTTCTTTGTATGATTGTTCTGCTGCCAGATATTTGGCCCCTGTTGGATGGAAGGCGGGTTCAAAGTCCTGTACAAAGTAAAAACGTTGTTTGAAGTCTGTGGGAACCATTGCAGGCCATACAGTCCAACAGTCAGTTGCAATCATCACGTCGCCTGAGGCATTGATGAAACCGTCTTGTGTATCGTTATAATCAATGAAACGTACATTTCCCTTTAAATTTTGAAAGTGCTTTACGATTGTTTCATACGCATCATCAGGGGTATCATGTAAGCTTGGATCATTGATCCATATGGTGATATCATGGCCATTAAGTTCCAGATAATGGGCCATTCGAAAAATAGTCATGTGGCCGCCGCCGCCTGCTGCAAAATCTGGCACAATCCAGTGAATATCAAGATTGCCCGGGTTGAAATTCTTGGATTTTGATGCAAGCGGGTTTCGCGGCAAATCGATCATATCTCGCAGCCCTCTGGAAAGAGGAATACGAACATCGTCAATAGCCGAATTCAAGTCACCATTTTTTATCAGATCGGCGTCTGGAAACTTGCGCTTTTCATGAAACCCTTCAGTAATGAAATGAGTATATGGAGTAACCTCATCAGGATTTAAATCAGGATTTTGTGCGAAATAAAGTTCAGCGGAAAAGTTCGGGATTGGAATATGGTTTTGTTTGATACCTTGCTCAATATAGTAAACCAAAGGGTTTTGATTTTGCATCGTCAGGTAATGCTCACCGCGGTACCATGCGGCATTAAAAAACGGATTTGGATTTCTGTTTTCCCCTGCACCGTACAGAATATAGTGTACAAGTGGTTCCATATCACAGATCATAATATCTGTATGATGATGCGCGTACCAGTTTTCAAAAAATAAACCGCTTGTGCTAATAACCTTCATAGCGTGGATATGATCCGCGCCCTTTTCAAATTCGAAGGCAACTGGAAAATGTAGTCTGTTTTCGGCTTTTCCTTTGCGCAAAAAGTGGAAGAGCGGGTTTATGGATGCTGCTTTTACATCGGAATATTCTTGTAAATATAATTGGCCAGAAAATATATTGGATGGATTAACGCCGTTTTTCCAACCGTATTTAGCGTAATGCACGATGACTAGGCCATCAAATTGGCAGGCTGCCTTGGATCTTTTTTTGTACCATCCAACATTAAAATAAGGGTTAGGGTTGTAACCTGCGGCTTCACCGATATTTGCATAATGTTCATATGGATCGAAATCGTTTCGGACCACCTCTGGATACTGCGCGACGTACCATTCTGGCATAAATAAGCCTGTTTCGCGCAATTGATCTACATTGCTTTTTTTCCTGCTTAGGATTTTGTTTTTATTTTTAGAAAGTAATCGCATTGATCAAGGTGTCACACATACTGTTTGCTATTATACTTCGTGAATTTTCATAGACTTAATTTTCATAGGGTTCGCACATTATATAAACAATGTTTTCTGAACTCAGAATAAATCATATTAGCCAAATTGGGCGATTTTATATCATCGGTTTATATTTTTTTGTCGGTAATACTCTCTATTCGTGTGAAGGGCTTGCCACTGCGTGCAAATTTGTTTGGATAATATGGGTCTTGCTCTAAAGTTTGTCCCCATTTCTTTTTCATTCGGTCTGATTCATTTTTTGCACGTTTGGCCTTTTCACTGTCTTGATGGTCATACCCACGGCTTTTAGACTCTAGGTGATTAAAGGTAATATCGGGTGTGTAGAGAACTTTTAGACCTTTTGTTCGTAGTTTCAAACAAAAATCAATATCATTGAAAATGATACGGAAACTTTCATCAAACCCTTCGACAGCTTCAAAATTCTGGCGGGTACAGGCAAGGAACGCCCCTGTAACAGCTGATGCATGATGTGTAAGGGCGCTTCTGTTCATATAATGGGGGTTGTCGCAAGATTGGCCCGCAGCCTCATGCACTGCGACGCTTGCATCATAAAGCAAAACACCGCCGTGCTGTATGGTGCCATCTTCGTATAACAGTCTGGCACCAACGGCACCAATCTCTGGCCTCGCTAAAAGGCCGCGCAAGGTTTCATCCCAGCCGCGTTCCAGCGCAAGCGTATCGTTGTTTAAAAATAAAAGATGTTCTGCATCGGTATATTGCAGTGCACTATTATTGATTTCGGCCCAATTAAATGGGTAATTATGTTCAATCACCCGGACCATAGAGTGCGTGTTGATATCAGATAACCATGTTTTCGTAAGCGGATCATCGCTGCCGTTATCCATGATGATAATTTCAGTATCGTCAATAATTTGGATAGTATCGATTAGGATTTCAACACAAGGGCGGATTAATTCCAAAGCGTTTTTGCTGGGAATGATTATAGCCAGTTTTTCAGGCCTTTTTGAAAGCGGCCATTTTATCTTGGGAGTGTTGCTCGTATAGGCCCCAAACAGATCAGGGCGCGGAACTATGGCCGCCTGTGTTTCTGTGCGCTTAAAGTGTTCTTCTATAATATTTTTCTGTTCATAAGCCAAAGTTTCGTCAGTTGCCAGATGCCATAAAACCTGCGGGATTTGCGCAAATCCACGATCACCCATTTTTTCATAAATACTTAATTGCAAATCCAGATGAAAGGCGCCGCCAACTATCTTGTCAGAATGGTTGTAGCTATCGTAGGCACTGCGTTTTATTGCATAAGCCCGGCCAATATAAGAATTAGCGAGTAAAAAATCATAATCAAACACAGGCTTAAAATGAGGCCGTTCGCGGTAGGGTAATATCGGTGCCTGATAATCATGATCCGCATAAAGCAGGGCAGCATCCGGGGTGGCTTGTATTTGATGGGCTACCCATGCAAGTGCGTGTTGATGCAGCATATCACCCGCCTGCATGAGTAAAATATAATCGCCTGTTGCCGCGCGCATCGTTTCAGTGAATTCTGAATAATCGCTGGCAATTCGGGTGATGCGGCCCGTGTATGATTGCCCATCGATAGAATCGTAACTGCGGGTTAAAGCATCATAGTTCGTTCGGTCGCCGTATATGACGATGGTGAAATGGTTATCGTTTGAATATGAAGGCGGCAGTAAGGGTTCATTAAGGGCAGCAGCATAAAGATCGTAATTTTCTAGCGGGAATGCAGCGTAATCCTGAATAGCAGGAAGCGCCCATTTTAGCCCTTCTTGCTGGTCAGTTATGTTTCCTGATAACAGGTGTGCTGTACGCTGCAATACTGTTAGTTCATCAATATGATCGCTAATTATTTCACGGGCCGGGCATATGGGCATGCCGGTGCCAGCGTCTTTGATGCGCAGCACTAAACGCCCTGCGTTTGAGAGTGCTTGCGGTATGTTTAGAACATGTTCAAAGCCAAACCTGCCTGAACCGCCATAAGTCTCTTCCAAATCGCGGCGCATACCATCAGCGGTTATTTGCCCGATAAACATGTGATTAATATAAAAGTTTAATCTGAGGCTTTTGGCCGGCATCGATGTGTTGATGGCCCAGCCCCTGCAAGTCATATGAGTGATCTCGTCGATCGCCCCTTCGATGGGCGGCAAACCGATATCCGAGAGTGTTTCAAGCGCATTTATAAATTGATTTAAAACGGCTTCGCTATTGTGAACGCGGAAAGCCTTTTGAAGGCGTACGTTTTGAAAGGCACTTTTTAAAAGCCTGAACCAGTTTTCAATTGTGCCTTTAATCTTAAGGTTGAAATGGCGATTTAAGCCTTTAATGATGATTTTTTTTTGGCTGTCGTCAAGGCTGTGATGGGGTAGGGCATGCGGGGTTGCTGCAACCGAGAGGATAGTATTCTTGAATGTTTTGGAGCCAAGTAAACTGGCGGCAGTGCCGTGCAGGCTGGTGCCCTTACGTTTTTTATATTCGTTTTCTGCGTGCGCTTCCTGGCCCAGAGATAAAAGATACAGAAAGCGAATATCGGCTTCTGTCGTCTTGTTTTTCTTAATGCGCCACCAGGCCATAGTTTATTCCATCGATTGGTGGCGGGGCACTTTCAGTGGCGCCCCATCACCCAATTACGCGTTTTTACCGAGCGACAGGATATAGCTCAGGTATTCACCGTAACTGTTTTTATAGCTTTTTGCGAGTTTGTCGAGGGCGCTATCATCGATAAACCCGGCGCGCCACGATACTTCTTCAGGGCAGGCGATTTTAAGGCCTTGGCGTGCTTCCACTGTTTGCACAAATTGGCTAGCTTGCAGCATGCTATCAACTGTGCCGGTATCAAGCCACGCGGTGCCGCGCTGAAGTTTTACAACATTCAGGTCACCGCGGTTCATATAGGCCTCATTAACGCTGGTGATCTCAAGCTCGCCGCGCGCCGATGGTTTCACGGCTTTTGCAATATCTACAACATCCTTGTCATAAAAATACAGGCCCGTGACAGCGAGGTTACTTTTCGGGTTTTCTGGCTTTTCTTCGATTGAGATAGCGCGGCCATTATCGTCCATTTCAACAACACCAAAGGCGCGGGCATCAGGCACTTGATAGGCGAAAATATACGCGCCTTCCTTGACACTGCCAGCTTGCTGCAGATACTGGCTGAAGCCCGCGGAATAGAAAATATTATCACCCAGCGCGAGGGCACAGGCATCACCGTTAATAAATTCTTCGCCGATCAGGAACGCTTGTGCAAGCCCCTCTGGTTTTGGTTGTTCGGCATATTCAAGACGAATGCCCCACTGTGAACCATCACCCAACAGGTCACGGTACAGTGGCAAATGATGCGGGCTTGAGATGATCAAAACCTCACGAATACCTGCCAGCATCAGCGTTGTTAGCGGATAATAGATCATCGGCTTATCGTAAATCGGCAAAAGCTGTTTGCTGATCGATTTTGTGATTGGATAAAGCCGGGTGCCAAGCCCGCCTGCAAGGATAATACCCTTCATGTTTTAAGCCCTTAATGCGTTTAATAAATATGATTGCCACTTAAAATAATACCGACAGCTTAACATAAGCTTTATGGCAAATTATGGTTTATGCTTGTTTATTTGATCAGAAATGAAAGTTTTAAGCTCTTCTACTTCCTGATCGTTTGCAATTACGGACTTTGGTAACACGACTGCCATTGCTTTATCAACGAATAGAAGCAAACTGTCATTGTTTTCTGTATAGTCTTTTATGCAATTCCAGCGGTACGTTGTTGCACAAAACTCTGATATTTCTTCGACGCCGTGTGCCGATAGCTTCATAGTAGTAGGAGCGTAAAATAATCCATCTTTGGATAAGCTTGAACTCGTCATAGAATTAGTTATCAGTGATAAACATAAGATATAAAGTAATATTGAAATGCCAGATACTAATGCTATTTGTTTGATCTCGATCGCGTCCATTTTAAACAGGATTGGTATTGTTACACCTAGAGAAAATATAATTATTGCTGGCGCAGCTCCTAACAGTAAGCGTGACTTTCCTGTAGTCATTTGCTTTCTAGCGAAAGCGCATAGTTCTTTATAGTGCGCTAAGTTTTTCGTATATGAAAAGCTATACACTTTTTGTTCGTTCATACTCACCCCCCTATTAATTTACATGTAACATATACTGCAAATAAGTATTATCAGAGCGTTCGCCCGGTCGTCAAATAATGCGCCCAATCATCACGGCCTCGCTTTTGTGCGTCATAAGCAGCTTTATCAAAATCATAGGGCACTTTGATATGGTTGACGCGGTAGTCGCTATCAATTTTCTCCAAAATTGCATAACTCGCCATTGGCGAAAATGTTTCCATCGCATGCACGCATGGCATGTCGTCCTCATAGGCGGGCAGGCCAACACTACCGGGATTGATAATCATTTGCCCAGTTGAAAGCATCACGGTGCGCGGAATATGTGTGTGGCCACACAAAATAATTTGTGTGCGCTGATCGCCGATCAACTCAAGAATTTCTGCATCATCCCTTAGGGTCGGTGTGCCTGATGTTACATTTTCCAACAGGTAAATCAGATCGCTCTTAGGAGTGCCATGACAAAGGTAAATATCCGCGTTAAATTGGTGATTGAACGGCAGGCCGCGCATCCAGTTAAGGGCAGGGGAGTGCATGCCACCACCCAAGTCGTCCAGAATAAACTGCATCGTTGGGTTGGCTTTTATCTCCTGCGCTGTTGCATCATAAATTTGGCGATCCTGATTGCCGCCAATCGTAGTGAAATCATACTTTTGTAACAGTTCAAAGGTGGCTTGCGGGGCTATCGGGCCATAAAGAATATCACCCAGATTAAACATACAGTCGGCGCCGCGGTGCTTGGCATCCTTAATAACGGCGTCTAGCGCATAAACATTACTATGGATGTCAGATAAGATAGCGATTTGCATTTCGGTAACTCTGTTAATCGTCAAAACGCTATCATATTGAGTGAAATTATGCCGTCAATAATTCTCGGACACAGTCGGCGGTGCTTTTGCGCCAGTCATTCAGCCGAACTCCAAATATTGCCATGGCTTTGTCGCAGTTGAGACGCGAGTTTGCAGGGCGCTGTGCCGGGGTTGGAAACTCTTCGGTTGTGATGGCGTTTACTGTGGGCTTTTTGCGGCCATAAACGCTAGCGGCTTCGAAAATGGCTGTTGCAAACCCATGCCAGCTTGCTTCGCCTGATCCCGTTAAGTGATAGATACCGGGAAAATTATCGCTCCAGCCGTCGTCTTCGATTTTTGCCAACACGCTTAAGAGGCCGCGAGCAATATCAGGCGCATAGGATGGGTTGCCAACCTGGTCGGCCACAACACCCAGCGTATCCCGCGTTTCTGCAAGCCTTAGCATGGTTTTTAGGAAATTATTGCCGTAAGGGCTATAAACCCAGGCAGTTCTGAAAATCATGGCGTTTGGGTTTGCAGCCAATACAGCCTGCTCACCTGCCAGCTTGGACCGGCCATAAGCACCAGTGGGGCCTGTGGCATCGCTTTCATGATAGGGGCGGTTAAGCGCACCATCAAAAACATAATCGGTTGAAATATGAAGGAAAGGAACATCCATATCGGCCGCTTTGGTGGCTAGTATTTCTGCGCCGCGCGAATTGATGTTATGCGCTTCATGCTCTTCCTCTTCGGCCTTATCAACGGCTGTATAGGCGGCTGCGTTGATGATGGCATCCGGCTTGAAATCTGTGATTGCATCCAGTGTCGAGGCTTTGCTCGCCAAATCGATTTCCGGCCTGCCAAAGCAGGTGATATCCATGTCGAAACTGTCTTCGGCATTTTTAAGCGACAAGGCAACCTGGCCGCTTTTCCCTGCGACGAAGATGCGTTTAATAGTATCGGTTTTCATAAAGTTACTTTTTATCCTTTGTGAGAACGCCCTTGCGGGTTTCCGCGTGTTCGCGGAGCGGTTCCCACCACCAGGTGTTTTGAAGATACCATTCGATTGTTTTTTCGATGCCGCTTTCAAAGTCTTCTTCGGCGCGCCAGCCAAGTTCGTCTTCTAACTTTGTGGCGTCAATTGCATAGCGGGCATCGTGGCCTGGTCGGTCGGTTACATAGGTAATCTGGTCTTTGTAGGAGCCATCGTTTTTTGGGCGCAGTTTATCCAGTGTTTCGCAGATACGCTCAACAACCTGAAGGTTCGTGCGCTCATTACGGCCACCAACGTTATATTTTTCGCCCAATCGGCCTTTCATCATAATGGTGAAAAGCGCCTTTGCATGGTCTTCCACATACAGCCAATCACGCACGTTTGAGCCATCGCCGTAAATCGGCAGGTCACGGCCATCAAGCGCATTCAAAATCACAAGCGGGATCAATTTTTCCGGCAAGTGATAAGGGCCATAGTTATTGGAGCAATTGGAAATCACAACGGGAAAATGATACGTCTCGCACCATGCGTTTGCCAGATGATCCGCCGACGCCTTTGAGGCAGAATAGGGCGAGCTTGGGTCATAAGGCGTTGTTTCCATGAAAAGGCCATCATCGCCGAGTGATCCATAGACTTCATCTGTTGATACATGAAGGAAACGGAATTTTTCCTGATCTTCTGGGCGTAGCCCCATATAATAACCACGCGCGGCTTCCAGCATATGGAAGGTGCCTACAATATTGGTTTGGATAAATTCCCCCGCGCCTGTGATTGAGCGATCAACATGGCTTTCAGCGGCCAGATGCATCACAGCGTCAGGTTGGTATTTTGCAAAAATTTCGTCAAGGCGCGCACGGTCACAGATATCAGCTTGTTCAAAATGGTACTTGGCATCATCCTCGACCTCTTTCAGGGATGCCAAGTTGCCAGCGTAAGTAAGCTTATCAAGGTTAATCGCCGTGTGGCCCAAATCTTTGACCAGATATCTGCATACTGCTGATCCAATAAAGCCAGCGCCGCCTGTTACTATAATTTTCATGGGAGTATACCTTTTAAAAATCTTTTCAATAAAACCGACTTATGCGCCTTCAAAAATGAAAGGGCTTTCAATGTCTTTTAACCGCGGTAAATTACGGTCTTTTTCAGAAAGAATTGCTGTTTTTGTATCAATCGGCCAATCAATGCCCAAATCAGGATCATCAAAGGCGATGCCAGCGTCTGATTGTGGTGCGTAAAAATCCGTCACTTTATAGAGAAATTCGGTATTTTCTTCCAGTGTACAAAAGGCATGAGCAAATCCCGGTGGCACCCAAAGCTGTTTCCAGTTCTCTGCGGATAGTTCAACGCCGACGTGTTCGCCGTAAGTGGGCGAGCCTTTTCTGATATCAACAATCACATCCAGAACTCTGCCCGCTGTGACACGGACCAGCTTACCTTGTGCATCCGGCGGCGTTTGGAAATGCATGCCGCGGATCACACCCTTATCGCGCGAAAGCGAATGATTATCCTGCACGAACGTAAGGTCGGGCACAACCTCGTTGAAGGTGCGCATGCTAAATGTTTCAGAGAAAAAGCCTCTGTCATCGCCGAACCGTCGGGGTTCAAAAACATAAACACCCGGAAGTGCCAGTTTTTCAATGTTCATATGTTTCAGTCCTGAAATCGTATGTTTTATCTTTGTTGATCGTTAATGTTATTCTAGCGTCCCAGATATTAATGGCTTCTTTATAGAGGTGAATTTTTGCAAATAAAAGAAATGATCGCAGGCTATTTGTTAAATGGCAGGTAATTCATGAAACGCGCAGTATTTTCGCGCGATGTCGATTTATTTCGATAGGTAGTGTGGTTGAGATGCCTTAATATCGTCATAGGCAATGAGTAGACCTTAATATAGGCTGTTTGGGCAGGTTTTGTTTTTATTGCATAATTAGCTAAGCAGTGGTTTAAGAGGATATTCAGGTGCGATTAAGGCGCCCGGGGGTATCAGGCGGGTTATGAACCAAATAGGACTAATGGAAGACCCACGTAATTTTAGTGAGGTCTGTATTGATGCAATGAGCGCGCTGGTGTCGCATGGGCACAGCTTTAGTGATGCGCGGTTGCTTGCCTATTATCCGTATGTTCGTCAAAATCCCTACCAAAAGATGCTTTATGCCAGTGCTTTTGAAAACGGCTTTGCGGTAACACCGTTGCCGTCTCTGGATGCCGTGGACAGTTTATCTGATCGTATGCAAATCACACTGCATTATCATTGGATACATGACGTTTTCAAACGTGTCAGCCGCCCACGGGAAGCGAAAAAGGCAGCCAAGGCCTTTATTGAACAGATCATTCGACAAAAAGAATGTGGGCACCGGATACTTTGGACATTGCACAATGTTCTCTCGCATTCAGCGGCATTTACCGAAGAAGAGATTTGGTTACGCCAGAAAATGGCAGACGTATCAGACGTTATTCACATTATGAATCCTGATACTCCCAAACTTGTTCAGACGCATTATCAATTGCCTGCATCAAAAGTTATGCATATACCGCATCCGTCTTATACAAATGTTTACGGTGACTATATCAGCCGTGCGCAGGCTCGCCTTGAATTAGGATTAAACGAAGATAATATCGCCTTTTTATGTTTTGGTTCACTGGTTCCCTACAAAGGGACCCGGTTTTTTATTCAGGCACTGGACCAGTTGCAGGAACGTTTCCAAGGACGTGCCCGCCTGATTATCGCGGGTTCCAAAGGTAAGGCTGATTTTATGGAAGAGCTTTACAGTATTATCAGTGGCCGAAGTGATATTATCCTTTACACAGATCATGTTGATGATCAGGCACTTCAGATTTTCTTCAGAGCGACAGATGTGGTTGCGTGCCCTTATCCGGTTTCTCTGAATTCCGGTGTTGCAATGACGGCTGCTACCTTTGGTAAGCCGATGATCGTGCCTGAAATGTTGCTGCCAAGTTTCGATACTTTGTCAACCGGGGCTGTGTCTTTTAAGGCCGGGGACCTTGATAGCTGTGTTCATGCAGCCAATGAAGCTGCCAATATCGCTCTTTGCCGCGCTGAAGCCGGAGGCTGTGTGCCTGAGATTGCAACATGGGCGGAAGAGCGCGAATCATTGAATATTTCAGCAAACTTCTTCAAGGCCTTGCGGGAATTCAATGGCGGTTTCGATATCGCCAATGACACGATCTGCGCTTCCGCTGCTATCAATCAAGGGGTGGCACTGTGAGCCAGATTGCCATCGATGATGAAAATGGGTTTGCTGTATACCAGCCACTTTCGGGGTTTGATCAATATCTGAGTGCGCTTGGCTTGTTTGGTCTCTTTAAGACACGGCGAAAGCTTTTGATCGAAGATCAGGCTTTTAAATGTGTTTTTTTCCTGAAAACACTGAAACCACAATATTTGAATATTAAAATAGCAACGGACGGCGATGAGATGGTTCGGGAAGCCATGCATGTCCGGGTTAAATATTTTAATTGGCGAATGAGGGAAATCGCGGGAGCGCACACATTTACGCGTGGACGACGGGGGAGCCGCAAGCGTTTGAGCTATTTTTTTGCAGATCCGTTTGAAAAGGTAAAACGTCAACGATTATGGCTAAAGCCCCCTGAAGGGGCAAAGTTCGTTGTGTTAACATTTGAGCGTGGTGATTATGGTGCGCGGCTTGGGTTTTCGTCGAAAATTAAACTGAAGGTTTTTGATGAAGGGGCTGGTGCCAAAGATCTGAACACGGCGTTTCAAAAGATTATGGTATCGCGTGATCGTATGCGAATGACCTGGTTCGTTGACCGGCTGAAGAATGAGGCCATGTCTTTTTATCAAGGTGAGACCAGTTATCAAGGTGAGACCAGTCATCAGGGCGCTGCCAGTTATCAAGGGCAGGCTAGGGAAATTGCAGGGCAGCAGGTTCAACCCATAGCGATGGCACACAAAATGCTCTCGAATATGGTGTACTTATGGCACGGCGTTGAAGAAAAGCGATCAATGATGGTAATCGATGATATTGCCCAAATTGCTCAAAATGGTTTCACCCTCGGCCGGCATAGCAGTAACCAACTAACGCTGGAAGGCGCTGATCACATAAATGATTTGCCTGATGACATGGCTGCGGCAGGGTTTGAATACAGCGCTGTTCTTACACCAACGTGGGACCGTGCGGGCTTGATGTCCAGTCAGATGCGATTAGAGGCAATGCATTTGATGCGCGCTGTGAAAGAGGCAGGGGGCAGAAAAATAACCTTGCGTGAAGGGCGTCAGTTCCTTGCCAGGTTAATGGTTGCGGTGGCAATCGTGCGCCAAACAGGATGGCAGTTAGTTATTGATGTTTCTGAAACACTTTTGTCAGAGCACGCACTTGGTGAATGGTATCGCTGGCGCTCGTTAAAAGACTGGCTATTACAAGCTGATACAGAGAATATTATTGATGGAAATGTTCATTTTCTGGTGAGAGACCATGATCAGAAAAAAGTGCTTTTAGAAGTGACTGGGCTGACTAAAGAGCAGATTGATATACATAAATAGTAGCTGTATCATATGGTCATATATGCGGCTGAAAAATAGTTTAAGCCATTTTTCTTTGAAAAATACTAGAAGGTTTAAAACCTGTGTACCTATTGTTCCCGGGTATGCTAACAATCATCAAAATAGATTTTATAACAAAAGCCGGACCTAAAATGACTGATAAGAAAATAAAGCCTGTTGTTCTCTCTGGTGGTTCTGGTTCACGGCTCTGGCCTCTTTCCCGGGCGAAATATCCGAAGCAGTTTTTAGATCTGGTTGGCGGGAAAAGCCTTTTCACTCAAACGCTGGAACGCGTATCTGAAGCGTATGGTTTTGCCGAACCGCTTGTCGTTGCAAACGAACATCATCGTTTTATCGTGAATGATCAGGCCAGTCAGGCTGGAGTGGCGCTGGATACAATTATTCTGGAGCCGATAGGGCGTAATACGGCGCCAGCGATCGCAGTTGCTGCCTTGCATGCGGCTATTGGCGAGCCTGAGGCGCTTTTGCTGTTTTTGCCAAGTGATCATATTATTTTGGATACCCCTGGGTTTCACAAAGCGATTAAGCTGGCCGCAGATGCCGCAGAGGCAGGTTTTTTGACATGTTTTGGTATGAAGCCAACCCGCGCTGAAACAGGATATGGCTATATCGCCGAAGGGGCCGCGCTTAAAGGCGCTGATGGCGGCTATCATATTCAGGCCTTTAAGGAAAAACCTGATCAGATTACGGCGGAAGGGTATCTGGAGGCCGGTGGGTTTTCATGGAACAGTGGTATGTTTATGTTTCGTGCGGATATTATTTTAACTGAAATGGAAGCGCATGCACCCACTATGCTTAAAGCCACAAAGCAAGCTCTTGACAGTGCAAATTCAGATTTGAATTTCCTCCGAATGGACCGTGATGCTTTCGGCGCTGTTCCGGCTGACTCGATTGATTATGCCATTATGGAAAAAACAACACGTGCAGCCGTGGTGCCTAGCGAATTTGGTTGGTCTGATTTAGGCAGTTTTTCAGTGCTTGCCGAGGCTGTGGGCTGCGACGGTAACGATACCGGAAATGCCATAAAAGGTGATGTTATCGCGGTTGAAACATCAAATAGCTATATTCATTCTGATGGGCGATTGGTGGCAACGCTGGGTGTTGAGGATTTGATCGTCATCTCTAACGAAGATTGCGTGATGATAGCCTCCAAGGACCGCGATCAGGATGTTAAGAAACTGGTTGATGTTATAAAAGCGGAGGGGCGAACCGAAGCGGATCTTCATTCAACCGTTTACCGGCCGTGGGGCACATATCGTAGCATCGCTGTTGGGGCCAATTATCAGGTTAAGGAAATTGTTGTTTATCCGGGGCGCCGGCTGTCGCTTCAGATGCATCATCACCGGGCGGAGCACTGGGTTATTGTTGAAGGCACTGCGAAGGTAACCCGCGATGACGAAACGCTGATGATGCAGGCGGATGAGAGTGTATACTTGCCACTTGGATGCAAGCACCGCCTTGAAAACCCCGGTATCATTCCCCTTCGGTTGATCGAGGTTCAGTCAGGTGCATATCTCGGCGAAGACGATATTGTTCGGTTTGAGGATGACTTTAACCGTAAGGATGAAGAGTAATGGTGTGCTCTGATCCATGTCATAGCCTTTGATAGTTGGGCTCTGTTCCTTGATTTCCTGACGTTTCTCTATTTGATTTCTGTATAAAACCACCCGATGCTGGTTGCATTCTGAGTGTATTTAAATTTATTTCTTTACATATATTCCTATATTGGAATATATGTAGTTTATGGCAAGAACAAAAACTACATATGATGTCTTCAGCGCGATTGGAGAACCCAAGCGGCGTGCTTTGATTGAAAAACTGATTGTCGAGGAGATGTCAGTTAATGAGCTGGTTAACGCAATGCAATGGCGGCAACCGATGGTCTCTAAACATTTAGCCGTATTGAAGGATGTGGGGATTGTGACAGAGCGCCGTTTGGGCCGTTCCAGAATTTATCAGGTCAGGCCAGAGAAACTGCGCCCCATACAGGAATGGATCCATCAGTTTGAAAAATACTGGGGTGGTGCGATGGATCAGTTAGATGCGTATCTTGAGGATATTCAAAGAAAAGGGGATAGAAATGACAAACAGTAAAATTGAACCATCACAGATAGTGCGCGAGTTTAATGCGCCCCGGCAATTGGTTTTTGATGCCTGGGTCAACGTTGAGCATTTGGTGAATTGGATGTTTCCGGTGCAAGGCTGTACGTGTGAGTATCTATCGTTTGATATAAAAGATGATGGCTCTTCGCTTCATAAGGTTACGATGCCGAATGGGTTTGAGATGTGGTTGCTAACTAAATACGAAGAAGTTAAGGCACCTGAAAAACTTGTCTTTTTACAGTATATGTCCAACGAAGCTGGTGAAATAGTCGCAAATGAGCGGATGCCCGATTGGCCTAAGCATATGCTTGCGACGCTTCATTTTGAGGCAGTTGATGATACGAGGACAAAACTTACCTTCCTTTGGGAGCCGAGAAACCCAACGTCAAAAGAGCTAGCGGTATTTGAAGCGTCACGAGCTGATCACGGCAAAGGTTGGGGCGCTGGTATGGACCAGTTGGCTCGCTATATTGAAGCCCTTTAAGGGTAAGGCTGAAATATTGCAGATTACCATTTGTTTAAAGTTATAGTTGGCTTATGGCCTCTCGCTGGCGCCGAATAAAGCAGGGCGGCGCCAGTGATATTGTTTGTAGTGGGGCACTTTTGGCCAATATTCTTTTTAAAATCAGGCCGATTTTAATCGAGAATGCAGCGATCCAGATGCTTGGCGAGGGTTGGATCATCTTTGGCCATTGTGATATTGGCCATTAACCAGCCAATTTTTGATCCGCAGTCAAAGCGTGTGCCGGAAAACTCAATCGCATGGAATGGTTGCTCGCCAATCATTTTATCCATCGCATCTGTTAGCTGGATTTCACCGCCAGCGCCGATTTCCCGCGCAGCCAACAGTTCCATCACCTCAGGTTGGAGGATATAACGGCCTACAACCGCTTGAGTGGACGGGGCATCTTCCGGGTTTGGTTTCTCGACCATACCCTTCACTTCAATTGTATTATCTTTCACACTACCCGGTGTAATAACACCGTATTTTGACGTTTCTTCGCGCTTAACATTCATTGTTGCAACGATATTACCGCCGAGTTCGTCATAAGCCTCGACCATTTGTTTAAGACAGCCGGGTTTGCCTTTAATTAAATCGTCAGGCAGTGCGACAGCGAACGGTTCGCCGCAGGTCATGTTACGTGCACACCATACAGCATGGCCAAGGCCGCGGGGGCGCATCTGGCGGACATAGGAAATCCGGCCTTCTTCGCGTAGCATGCTGCGGGCTAGTTCAAGCGCGCTTTCCTTGCCGCGTTCCCTAAGGATATGTTCCAGTTCATATGCATGGTCAAAATGGTCTTCCATTACTTGTTTATTCCGGCCAGTAACCAAAATAATATCTTCAATTCCGGCCTCAATAGCTTCTTCAACAGCATATTGAATAAGGGGGCGATCCAATACAGGTAGCATCTCTTTGGGGATTGCTTTTGTCGCAGGCAGGAACCTTGTTCCAAGCCCGGCAACAGGCAGGACAATTTTTTTAATTGGGCGAGGTTTGCTTTGAATGCTGACCATGATTAACGAACTTTCTTAAAATGCTTCTTTCAGTATATTTTCTTCTTCGGGACTTATAAATATTGCTGACGATATGACCAGAGTATGTCCAACGTGAGCTTAATCCCTTTTATTATCATCGACTTCAATATAGCCTTGATATGTTGTTTTTATTATAAAAAGCTTAATTCCTTGGATATTTTTTCGAAAATAGATTTTGAACGGACATCTTGTGGCTAGAAATTATGGCGTTTTTCCTGTTAGTAAGGTAAATTAAAAGGTGACTATGGTCTTTATTGTCCGATAAGGCATTTTTATGGATATTATTCTCGATACTGCTTCCGATCCGGTTTGGGTGGGAATTATTTTTATTATTCTTTTGTTTATTTTGCATCTTATATTTGTCGTTTGGCACCCCTTGACGGCTAAACAATGGAAGCTTGCAGAATATGTTTGGGTTGGTCTTGCTGTTTTGTCGACTTTAGGGTTGGTTGATGAGGCCCGTCGGTACAAAGCAGAACTAAATGCAGAGACACTTCTGGAAGCTTTAGAGCGAGATCAGCGACGAATTGAGAATTGGTTTAATGTTTACCAGGTTTTCGCATGTGATGAACACGCGAAAGAGCAACGATATGAAAAGCTTTGTAATTGGATAACATTAAAGTCGAATGATTTGGCGCTGATTTTGGATGATACTGATGATATGGCCCCTGATATTCGTTTAAACATCCTTGATGGCATTGAGGCGCCAGGCGTTGCGCTTTCGCCAGCGGAAAAACAAATCGTAGAAAATCATGTTCTGCATTATGGCCGTACAAAAGCAGCTTATGTTGATAGCGTTAACATATCCCGTGCCTCTCGTGTGCAACGATTATTGATCACCTTGGCACCCATTTTCTTTGCGATGGCGCTCGCGCTCAAAATGACGAAAGTTACGGGTGAATATCGCTGTTATGACTAATGGCTATCCATAAATTGTAAATCGATGGGAAGTACATGAGCGGCAGAATAATCGATGAAGGTTAGCTCTGCCGCTGTGCCTGTTTCAGGGCGCGGTAATAGTTTCAGAATTCTTTGTTTGAATATGATTGTTGGGGTGATCAGGTGTTCTCCAACATAAAACTATGACAGCGAACATACCAAAGACAAGATTGGAAGTGCCAACCTCAATCATGTGTGTGAAGCGTATATTCCATGGCATAAAAGGGTTCGGATACAAAAGCTGCGCTGATGCAAATACGGAAAATATGCTACCAACGATTATTGTTTGCTCGACCATGTTTCTTTTTAAATGTGACATTATAAACAAAGCTAAAATGCCCCACATGATTCCACGCAGAAGCTGAAAGGCCATTAGATACCAATTATTAATCTCTGAACCAAATCCATAATATGCTTGCAGGTCAACATCGGCCCACGCAATGAAGTACCCAGCGATAAAATATGCAGTCACATAGAGAATGCCAACGACTAAAAGCTTGGTGCACAATGCCTTTGTCAACTGCGGTAAAGAGGCTGGGCTCTGTTGTGGTGACCTCCACAGTAAGCTCGCAATAGTGCCAGCTATGATAGCAATGAGAGCAGCTTGTGCAATTCCGTTTGAAATTGTCGTCACCGAGATTGTCAGGTTATCTGCAAAATACCAAGCCTCCATGGCGAGCAGGAAGGACTGCGCGAAAAAAATCGTTATTGAGAGCAATGCTATGAGGTGAAGGCCGCGTGCTATGGCCCGTTCCGCGAGAACGGCGAGCATAATTGCATACATTGCGCTGACAACTAAAAAGGCTTGTTCGCTGGTTAAGGGGCCATCGTTGGTAATAAGTGTTGTATCAACGGGAATGATGAGGCTGCTAATAACGGATGTTATTAAGATTGTAATCCATATAGCAAAGGCCTTGAGAGAAAAGTGAATAGTTTTTTTTAACATTCTTCGAACTCCTTAATAGCTTCTTCGGCCCAAACCAGATGCGCTTCATATCCTTTGATACCGTTTTGCATGGCAAGCGCTCCGTGCACAGAAAGGGCCTTACCCATCTCGCTATTCATAAAGTCTCTTAGGTTACTGAAATGTTTGGAAACGCTTTTTTGAAATGACTTAAGAAACTGGTAAGTTGCCTTGGTATCTGTGATGCTTTCATGGAAAGCGAAACGCAAAAGCACGATATCAATATTGTTAGCAACCTCGGTAATTGTGACGGGCATGGTAACCCAGTCATAATACCATTTACGACCCAAATCGGTCGGGTGATATACTGGCTTTGTTTGTTGTTGAGCGCTTTCATTTTGTGTCAGTAAATTATTCTCAACGAGTTTTTTAAGCGCTGGATATATGCTGCCGGGGCTAGACGAGAAAATCCCAATTGGTGTGGTCTCAAAAACTTTACGTAGGGCATAACCACTACGCGGTTCTTGAATAGTGAGGCCAATCAGGGCGTATGCTAAGGGAGTGGGTTTCATCATTATGTCTCTTTAGTACGTTTCGTATTAAATAGTACGATGCGTACTAAAATGTCAACAGCTTTTCTATTGTCCTGATTTATGGAATAATGGTGTGAAATATTGTTAGTAACTATTAAAGAATAGAACAATTATGGATCAATTAAACGCAATGCGCGTCTTTGTTGAGGTTGCAGAAACAGGTGGGTTTTCTGCGGCTGCCCGCATTCTTAAATTGCCTTTATCGACAGTAAGCCGCAAAGTTTCCGAGCTTGAAGAACATTTGGGGGCCCAGCTTTTAACGAGGACCACAAGAAGGCTCTCGCTAACTGAAAGCGGGCATCGTTTTCTTGTGGCGTCGAACAGAATACTCGAAGATTTATCAGAGGCAGAGCAACAGGCATCCGACGAGTTTATCAAGCCAACGGGCACTTTAAGTATTACAGCGCCGGTTTTCTTTGGCCGTTTGCATATGTTGCCAATTGTTCACGCGTTTTTAAATGCATACCCTGACGTGAAAGTCAGGTTAACTTTCGCCGATCATGTGGTTGATCTTTTGGAGCAACATATTGATCTTGGGGTACGAATAGGCAAGCTTGCTGATAGTAGCATGATCGCCAAGACTGCCGGGTATTTGGAGCGTGTCATTTGTGGCAGCCCTGAGTATTTACAAAAAATGGGAACACCAGACACCCCTGATGGCCTTATAAAGCATCATTGTATCTCAATGCAAAATAGCACCAGTTTAAATGGCTGGAAATTTTCGGTGGGCGGCGAGGATAAATATTACCCTATCAGTAGCCGACTATTTGTAACGTCCACAGAAGCCGCTGTTGATAGCGCTGTAAATCACATGGGGCTGGTCCATCTGTTATCATATCAGGCCGCAGATTACGTGCGGCAGGGGCAACTTGAATTAGTCCTGCGAGGGTATGCTGATCCGCCAATTCCTGTCAGTTTTGTATATCCACAAGGGCGAATGATTCCGGTCAAACTTCGGAATTTTATTGATTTTGCTGAACCGCTATTGCGACAGCGCGTGGATCAAATAGCCGTCGATTGTGGGCTCACTATCTAATTGTTCCAAAATATGGGATAATTATTTCAATTATTAGTGTATTATCTCAAATAAATAATTGAGCTACATTCCCTTCATACCAAGTCACTCATGAAAGGAAGAACGATGACCAACCCAGCATTCACAGAAGGCGCTAACCCGATTAAACTTTACTGGTTTCCTCTATCAGGCCATGCTCACCGGGCACAGTTGATGCTCTCGCTGCTTGATATACCACATGAATTAATCACGGTTGACTTGGCTGGCGGTGAACATAAATCTCCTGACTTTCTTGCAGACCATCCATTTGGCCAAGTTCCTTTACTTGATGACAATGGCACGAAGGTTTGGGATTCAAATGCGATCCTTGTTTACCTTGCAACCAAGTATGACACAGCGCGTACTTGGCTTCCGGAAGCGCCTGAAGCAGCAGCCGATGTGCAAAAATGGTTATCTGTGGCAGCGGGACCAATCTTTAATGGGCCATGTGCGGTTCGTCTTGTGAAACTATTTGGTGCTGACTTTGATCATGCGCGGGCATTGAAGGTTGCGGAAGGCCTATATCAAACAATGAATGAATATTTAGGGTCGAGAACGTTCCTTGCTGGTGATACGCCAACAATTGCGGATGTTGCTGCCTATTCATATATTGCTCACAGCCCAGAAGGGGGTGCAGACCTGAAACCTTTTGACGCCATTAATAAATGGCTGGAGCGTGTAGAAGCGCTTCCTGGCTTTGTTGGTATGAAGAAAAGCCCACTAGCGTAAGAAACTTTTAAATCTGGCAGGCCTTGTGAGAACCATAGGGCCTGTTCAGGTTATAGACTGTGAATAACCCAAAAGGGGTATGTTATGACTATTAAGGATACAAATGTTCCTGCAACAACGCCGTTTCATAATGGTGAACTTATGGTTCAGGATAAGCTGGGTGTTAAGGAAGTGGTTGCAAAATATGCCCCACGTATGATCCGTAGCTTTATGCTCGATCAGCACCGCGAACTTTTTGAAAAACTGCCCTTTGTGGTCCTTGGTGGTCTTGATAAATTTGGTAACGTCTGGGCAACAATAATGGCCGGAAGTTCCGGGTTTGTCACAACACCTGATGAAACGCAGTTACTTGTAAATGCTGGCTTGTTTACGGGTGACCCACTAGAGGATGGCTTGCTAACAGACAGTAAGGTTGGCTTTCTCGGGCTTGAAACAACGACGCGCCGGCGAAACCGGATGAACGGCCGAGTGAGTGCAAAATCTGAAGAGCAGCTTGGTATTCATGTGGAACAAAGCTTTGGAAACTGCCCTCAGTATATCCAAAAGCGTGAGATCGGCATGACACGCGGTGATCCGGAAGCGGTAAATTGTGTAAGAACAGAAGCTCTTACTGCTTCGGCAAGGCAGGTGATTGAAACAGCCGATACTTTTTTCATCGCATCGCGAACGCATGAGATGAATGATGACGCATCAACTGGGCTTGATGTATCGCACCGCGGTGGTTTACCGGGTTTCATTGAGATACTGGATGATAATACAATCCGTTTTCCTGATTATGCAGGCAACCGTATTTATAATACGCTTGGTAACATCGTTGATGATGGCCGGGTAGGGCTTGTTTTCATTGATTATGATAATGACGCTCTTTTATATATTTCAGGTACTGCCAAGGTTATATGGGATAATGAAATATCTGGTCATAGCCCGGAAGTTGAACGAATAGTCGAGCTTAAAATACGCGAAACGGTTCATAATTTTGGAGCTGTTCATTTCAGCGAACAATTGATCGAAAGATCACCTGTTTTCAGACGGTTTGGTGGATAAAGTCTAATAGCTTTTCACGACGTCAAAGCGGCCTTGCCTGCGACAATAGAGAGCAGTCACTTGTATAGTAACATATATAAGGATATAATATATATCTCTTATATATGTTATGGATCAAAAGAATGACGCGCATTGATATTCAATCAACAGGCCTTCTAACTGAAGAGATGATCGAAACTCTGGTGCGTACATTCTATAAGCGTATCCAGAACCACAAAATATTAGGGCCCATTTTTGCCGGTGTGATTGACGGTGACTGGGAACCTCATTTGCAAAAAATGTGTTTGTTTTGGTCTTCTGTTATGCTCAAAACAGGTGCCTATGATGGCAGGCCCATGGTTGTTCACAAGCGCGTGGCCGAGCAGGCAAATCCCCCCCTTCATGCGGAACATTTTGATGAATGGCTGGATTTGTTCAGGCAAACATCGAATGATATTTTTGATAAAGAATTGGCAGATCATTTTATTGATAAAGCGGAACGTATTGCTGAAAGCCTAAGGCTTGGCATATTTTATCGCATTGCCTAATATTGGTTTTGGCTGCCGCGTTTGTTGAAAATAGTTGGTGAACTTGGTAAAATAGTACAAAAGTTGGACGTGATATTTATTTACTGAGTATTTACTCGTGAGCAAAAGACCGGAAAAGAAAAGCGAAACTATCGAAGTCAGGGTTTCCTATAGCGAAAAACTGGCTTTTATGAAGGCGTGCCAGCAGGCTGGTACTACCGCAAGCCAAACTATCCGCAGTTATATCGGGGACTTCCTTAACGCCGGCATCGATAAATCAAAAATAGATTTAAAGGCGAGGCTTTCAATATTAGCAGGAGTTGCTGGTTTAGCGGTTATCTGCGCTATTGTTGCAGTTACAGTCTTTGATCAAAGCGATGCGGGTGCGCTTACAAATAAAAGGCCGGCGATTTCAGCTCGGCATCAATTAGTGCAATATTTTGATCAAAATAAAGATGGGTTTATCAGTGCTGATGATGCTGATGGCCTGGAAGGGATGAGAGCTGAAACCCTGATAGAAATGATAGCGCTGGGCGATAAAAATATGGACGCAAAACTAGATGATAGTGAGTTTGCGTTTCTTGCCAAATTTGTATTGGAAATGCCGTCTAGTAAGCGGCAGGGTATCGTTGATACAGTTGCAGGAAAAACTGTTTCAGATAAGCGAATTTTGGTTTTCCCTCAGGGCCTTAGTGAGCAGCAACAGCGCGCCTATTTACTTGAAAATGATGCTGAAAAATACCTGAGCCAAGCGGATATTAATCGAATTATCAAGCTGGTTGATGTCCTCAATACCGAGGGCACCAACCAAGGGCAATAGTCCGAATATTTGCGGAGAACCAAAAGTAAAACTTTTAGAAACGGTTCTTTAACCAGGCATAAAAATCAGCTTCCAAGCCATGTATTGTTGGTGCGATATTGTTTTTAACACCGTGTTCGCCAAGCCATTCGGTAATTGGTCTGTCTTCTGCTACAAATGCTGCAATATTTGCGAAAATCCGTTCGTTACCTGACTTTTCAATCATATAATCTGCAAACCCGCGTGATTGTGCATAAAACATGACTGGCTCTCTGCCGTCTTCTCGCTTATCAAGGTCACCTTTTGATAGTACAATAACGCCGCCCTGTGCCCTTCCTTTAGCTGTTTTCTGGCGTGCTTCAATTATTCTGCGGGCCTGTTCAAAGGCCGGATGTGTCATCGTAAAATATTCTTCAAGTGGCCACATTGTTTCGAAGTCATTTTCTATTGCTTCTCTCAGGTTATCGTTGCGCCCGGTTGTAAGAGCATCATTTTCAAGTAAGATAGCGGCCATCTCGTCAAGCCAATCTGCGGCGGGGCCGCCGTAGCGCTTAATAGTAGATGGTTTAACATCTGTGACATTTGATGTTTGATCAGGCCAGTATGTGCGGATGAAATATAAGTGGCCAAGCTCATGCGAAAGCGCGCCGTCCAATATATTTGATGAGCCATCATCTTGATTATCAGGTGACTGCCCAGACGCTTCAAGGCTGGCCTTCACTGATCTTTCAACAATTTTGCCTAGTGCTTCATCTGTTATGTCAGGTTGCTGCTCTTTTACCTGACTGCGGACACTGCTTTCAATAAGGTCTCGCCTATCCTGCGCTGTGAACCACGGTAAAATGACAGGATAGTTTTCCCGAATTTTTTCGCGGTCTTCAGCGTTCAGGATATTGCCGAGAATAACAGCAGCATCAGGTGCAATTACGCCGAAATATTTTCTGAATTTTTTGGAAGCTTGATCAGTCGTGCCTTTGAAATTTGCAGTTCGTCCCGGCTTTCCAATAATGATCCCCTTTTGATCATACAGGCATTCGATAGCCTGACGGCTGCAAATCTCGCTAACAGCGTTGGTAATATTGTTATTTGCCTCAGCAAGTGATGTTGTTGTTAGGATGAATGTTAAACTGGGGATTGCGGCCAAAGTTGAAATTTTTGCAGGCATGTTCGTTTTTCCTCGCGGTTGTTATTGCTGTTTGCCCTATGCCAATAATCACCAGTTAGTGCGATATTTAACCCGTCAGGACATAGCAATTCAGCCTGAAAAACCTGTCCGGACAGATAAGGGGAGACGGTGATGCGGTAAACGGTTTGCTGGGGGGATACTTAGATGCCTAAATATGATCATTATAAATTTTAAATCTGCCAGTTTCATTGGGCCAGTTTCATTGGGCCAGTTTCATTGGGCCAGTTTCATTGGGCCAGTTTCATTGGGCCAGTT
>CANLMI010000004.1 GCA_947492375.1 uncultured Kordiimonas sp.
ATCATTGAAGAGGCCATGACGATTGTTGATGGCATTGTGGAAACGACAGGAAATGAAAAAGACCCGCATTGGAATGAGACAGCCAGTGAGGGGATTTTGAGCCTGATCCTGTTTGTGGCATTTGGGCGATATATCAGGGGTGAAGACCGTAACCTTATCACGGTTCGCAAGCTGATTAGCAAAATGCGTAAAGTGAAAGTGGGTGTAGACGGTAAAGGATATTATGTCGTCCTGAAAATAGTTCGCCAAGGCATCAAGCAACTTAAAAAAAGTAAGTACAGCGATATTGCAGAAACAATTGAAGAAGGTATTGAAGGCTTTTATGAGCGCGCCCCAGATGAAATGGCAGGTGTGCTCTCAACAATGAAGCGCCACACGTCTTTTCTGAATACGCGTGCGATGAAATATTTTCTTTCTGGTCATGATATTGATCTTAATGAGCTTAAACGTGCGGAGAACGGTTGCTCAATCTTTGTTGGTGTGCCCGCGACCAAAATGAAGAGTAACTCACGGTTTTTCCGCATTTTGGTGAACCAGCTCACCGAGATGGCCGAGAAAGAGCCAACCCGAAAAAATTCCCCGCCTGTGATTGCGGTCCTTGATGAGTTCAATACTTTGGGGCGGCTCAAAATTCTTGAAAATGCCATCGGGCAGGCGGCAAGCATGGGCGTGCTATATTGGATAATTGCGCAAGACGATAATCAGGGAAAATCAAATTATAAAGACAAGTGGGACACGTTTCTGGCGAACATGCAGTTCCACCAGTATTTTGCGAATGTTGATTTCCCAACATGTGAAAAGGCATCGAAGAAACTTGGCAAAACCCCTGTTGAAACCATTCGTAATAGCGACACGTCTGCAAAGCAGCGCGGCGATGGTCAAATGGGAGCATCACGCTCAATCGAGCTTTATGATATGCTCACGCCAAATGAAGTGGAGCTGAATTTCTCAAGAGATGATCCGATGCACCGCCAGCTCATTTTTCCGGCTGGCAGGAAACCTCAGATCATCCAAAGAATCCTCTATTATGATGAAACCAAACCTTATCATCATATCTTCAAGGATAAGTGGGAACAGAGCGCATAGAATAATAAAAGCCCGTGCCAAGTGAAAACCTGGTGCGGGTTTTTTTGTTTGGGTGGCTGGATGCTTAGAAGCTAAGCCGGGACACAGTATCGTCCAGCCGTAAGACATGCAGCCTGTTTGTGACCTTGGTAAAGGTCAGATCGCGGCAAGTACCCTCTGCTTGCACCGTAAACTCCAGAATACGGCGCTCTTTCTTATCCCAGATAATATTACCGATGGCCTGATGACCTTTACTGCCATTCTCATCGACACTATTAAACAGATGCCCTGAATAGCTAGATACAGATGCAAAGGCTTGTGTGAGGGTAGGGTTTACCGCATTGCTATTATCCTCAGTGGATAGCACCATATCCACTGCATTCACACGGAAGGCTTGTTCTTCACGAATTTTGGTGAATTGTTTAATCACGCGGTGCTTGCCGCTTTCATCTCCATACTCGGTCATATAATACCCACGCAGTGCAGCAGAGATAGTATTCTGATCAATATTGGATTTTAGGCCATGCTGCGCTGCGTGTGCTAGTGCTTGAGGGTATGAAAGCGTATGATCAAGAAGATCGAACGCTGTAATCAAGCCTTTCTCCTCAACATAAGACCACATTTTAGAACGCTTTGCTTTGCTCGGAATCGGGAAAATGTATTCACCGGTATCTGGGTCAGGAGTGCCAACGACGAAACGCCGAAAGCTTTCACCTTGGTATTTATCATCGTTTGACTGTTCTGGGTCCCAAGTTTCACCCAAGCCATCATCGAAGATGTTATAGAATAAGAAGTCCAGCGACATGCGGCCTTTTACCCGGTAACGACAAGTCCGAAGGTAATCTAGATAAAGAATATTCCTCAGAACTTCGATTTGATCGTTAGTTAGTTCTTTCATTGCATTTGCTCCTGCAAAATCTTGCAAAACCAAATGAGCGCTCAAGAAGTTTCGTTATGTTCGTTGCCTTGCGGCCTCACCCGAACAACAATTTGAACAAATCACAGTGAGACTAGGATTGGCATGAAACAAAGATGCAGAATGTTGGAAGAATCTTGGAAGTTGTGATGTTTACAAAAGTAAATATAGTCGTGGGTGGGTTGTATTACGAAAATAGAGACGTGTTCTTATGTATGTATCTGAGACTTACGATAAGTATCTAATGGATCGCATCTATGATAGTTTGAAGGAACATGAGGGTGATTTTCCAACCATAAATGCTTATACAACTCATTTGATGAAAAAGTATGATGCTTTGTGCTGGGGATATGAAGCTATTGATAGACTTACCGGGTCAATAAAACCAATGCCGGAAGCTTCGGAAAGGACATTGCAAACATTTTTAAAGTGGGAAAGTGATGAGGTCGCACGTTTAAGAACAAGTGCTAAAACTTGGCCCTTCCTCGATGTGCTGAGTGCATTAGCAAGCGGCATGCATAAGGAATATTTACATCCAGTTTTGTTTGATCCTTTTGATACCACAACAATTGATGATGCAGATTTTAAAAGGCACTTTAATGAATTCATCTCATTTGATAAGTATATTTTGACCCCGGCCTCAAATAAGAGGGAAATCCCCAAAGCAGTTTTGAAGTTTAAACATCCGTCTGGTCACTTAACAGTTAACGGCACGCTATGGATAGAGCGAAAAGGTCAAAACCAAGCCCAACTCGCGTGGGATCAAAGCATCGAACCTCACGCATTGACGCATGAGCAATGGGACTTTGTGGGGAAGATATTACTTGTAGAAAAATTTCCTTACGGGATGAAGGAAAGTCCAGAATATGCTCTGTCCTGTATTCTAAGGGAATACAGCAGTAAAATTCCGGGTGCACTGAATATATGTTTTCAAGACATTAGTGACCTATCAAGAAGCGAAGTGGAAATCATCGGCCCGTTTGCCACAGAACAGCCCTTAAAATATGCGCTATCTGATGGGATATAAATATGGATGGTTCGGATGAAATTTTTGCAGCCATTCTGTCGTTCGATGAAGATCGTTGCATTGGTTTGCTTAGAGACAACCCTGGGCTAGTTGGGGCTGAAAACTCGATGGGGCAGACACCTTTCTGGTTGGCATCATATTATGGCTTGACCTCTGTTGTGCAACTGATGCTGAGGGAACCATGCATTGAATACTTGGATCATAAAAAATTAGACCACGGTGGACGCGATGCATATATGGCTGCGCTAGCGGGAAACAATCATGAAATTGCTAAACTGTTAGAACCCATATTTGAAGTTGGAGTATTTATACCTGAGCACAAAAGAAGTTATCTCAAAGATACCCTAATTGAGCCATTGATAGAGTTTTTATCAAATAATAGCCCACCACGTTTTTCGCCGGGATATAGTTTGATAAATGTTTCGGTGTTTGTTGTTGTCACTTTGTTAGGGGTAGCATTGGTTCTGGAGTCAATAAGTGGGCCAACACCAAAACCCTTTGATGTTTCTGAGATTATTGCGAGTGGCGACGAGCAAGACATTGAAAAGGCTGTCGAAGCAGCAATTAAAAATCAGAGTAAACCCAGCGAGATTTTAGAAGGATTGAAAGTTGATTTGGCCGCTTTAGGCTGGAGCGTAGATACATTAACTGCAACTAGATCACAAAATACTATCCGATGCAGTATTGTTTTATTGAAAGGCACTCAACGATTAAAGCGTGAAATTCTAGTTCGATCTCCATATTCTGAAAACTTGAGCGTCCAATCGAATTTCTACGATTTCCCAGAAGAATTAACGCCCCTAAAGCCTTTGGTTATACAGGTTTTGGTAGAAAATTGCATCTAGAAATATAAATATGGTAAAATTTATAGACGTTCAATAAGAGGAGAGCGCCTATAAGATGAAATCGGAAAATCAAGAATTAATCTGGCAAAAATTGAGTAAAGGTGATGATGAAGGGGTTATGGCTCATCTTGATCAAGACCCGTCTCTCGCAAATGATCAAAGTACTAGCGGTTGGACACTTTTCATGTGGGCTTGTTATTTTGGGCTTAGAGGAACGGTAGATAAATGCCTTGAGGAACCCATTTTTTCCATTTTAGATTACGCTCATTATGATCGTAGCTTTAGGAATGCTTTGATTGTGGCAGAAGCCGGAAATAATCATGAAATTGCAAAAATTCTAGAGCCATTATATGAGTATGATCACATATTGAAATTGAAACGAGAGGACGAGGAGCGGTATATCAACCGTTATAAACCTGAAAATAATGAGCCAGTTTAAAACTCATTTTCAAAGATTACAATTCTTCATTGCCCAATGAATTTTTTAATTTGAGAAGATTTAATACTGGCGTTTGTCTCAAGCCAGCTAAAGTTATAGTGTATAAAATGTGCAGTTATCTATGATCTCCTCAAGATTATCCTCTCGAACATTTAGTCACGAATCCGTTCATTGCGTTAGCATCTTTCTGGGCAAATTTAAGAACAATGTCATGGGCCTGCCAAACACTTCTATTTCTGTCTTTCAAAGGGTATATAGACATTTCAAAAGCATGATTGGGGAATATCTTTGCCCAGTTTTCCGCATTTAGAACAAAATGAACGATAGTGCCCGTATCCGAATAACGGCTTTTAACGGTCTCAATCTTAATATTTTTGTTGGATTGGAAATGGTTTGAATTTACTGTTTTAAATATCCAATCCGTGGATTTTGAAATTTCATTATTGGCGTATGGATCGAATTTGGTGCCGAATATGACAGTTAACTGCCTCTTGCTTTCGTCCAAACAAGTAGCTCTAACAAATACGGCCTTATTATCTGGATTTATACTTTCTGAATATATATCGATACCAGAGGATCTGAAGCGAGGCGGCCCCGCCTTCCAAACTGTGAACGGTGTCTCATTCAATACATTTAGTCGCTTTAGTGATACATTATCTAGATAATAGAATTTTCCTTTTCCCTTTACTACGGCTGCATTAAAGTAACGGGAATCCACACCCATATCTGTAATGTATTTAATCAATACGGCATCTATGCATTGGGTGCGCGCTTCAATATCCGCTATCAAACAATCCTTGGAGATATCATCCATAAATTCATTATATGTCGCATTTTCAGGAAGGACGTTTTTAGATGAATCCCAAAATCTATGCAAACCAAAGAAGTCTCTTCCACCACTGAGGTCTGCCCAGTTCAATGACGTATAATAAAAATCTATTCTACGGTGTCGGCCACCAAGAAATGCATACCCACATGCGCTCAAACACCTTCCTAAAATGGGTTGATCGATTTGGTCAGGGCCAAGTTGTGTAGCGGTGATAGATGTATCAAAACCATACTGGCGAATTAATTTTCCAAGCTCCAAGCCTGCGGCCAAACTACCCCCAAGGCTATTGAGGCCGACAGTAGAAATACCGTGGGGTGTGGGTAGGCAAATCGTTCGGCCCTGACAAATTTCTTGCCGGATAAAGCGTTTAAAGTCCTCAGGTGTCTCTGAAGTTATATACCCATTGGCCTGAATCCATTTTGTTTCAAATAAGAAAACAGGCCTGTTACCAGTGTAAACAGGTATCGACTCCGACCTTGGTGCTGAGTCAGAAATAGTAAAAGTCATTTTCTTTAAACTGACCAGTGTTGGGGCGCTTGAGGTAAAATCTTGAGATATTGCGATGTTTGACTGTGCGAGTAGAAAGTGAACTGTCAAAAAAGCTAAGAGTTTGCCTTTATCAAGGAACCTAGAAACCATCATTTTCCATTCATTTCACACTAGCTAACATGCATTTTTCGAGGTCGTTAGCCTCCGTTCCATTTAGTCTAAGGAGCATTTTTTGAAAGCTATCCTCTGTAAACTCCCGGCTAGTAAGGTCTGGTACTTTTCCCCATAGTGCTCTTTCAATACAGGTACACGCAGCAAAATTGGCTGAACTTGAACATGTTTCCATGAATTTATTCAATCGGACTACTAAAGGTCTGCCTTGACTATCGCGACATTCATACGTTCCGGGATCACAATAACCATCATCTGGTTTAGGGTTAGTCATACTGCGGGTACAATCTTCCCCCCCCTTTGGGAGTTCATAATCAACAAACCAACCGCCTTTTTCTTTTACATAGCATCTGTAAATAATTTTTGGGCGACTTGCTTCAACTCTGAGTTTGGTTGCTTTCTGATCAATTATGAAGCGGCACTTTGAAGGTTTGTGTGGTGCTCTTGCCCGGTAGGATTCCCCATCAGGCGCGATACATTGATAATGACCGACTTGCTGAGCGTTTGCTGCTTTAATATCAACATTTATGGTAGTTAAAAGCATGGTTGCAAAAATAATTGTCCATCGATAATTCATCAGTAATCCTTCTTTTCAAAGAGCGAAAAGGTTGCATTAATATTATTCATAAGAGAATTTGTGTTATGTCAATTATAATAAATGGGATGCACATGTAATATCCCCATAAAACCTAAAAATACTCTGGTTTTCGTTTTATTATAGTAACGGTCCAATCGCCTCAATGATCAGGTTTAATTCTAAATGTGGATAATCCAAATCTACAGTATGGGTCTAATTAACCACACCCAATCCTTTCAAAACTCCCGCGCATAAAGTCCTGCAATTTCCCTTGGCTGGATGCACAGATATTCCAGCGTTTGTTGCTCTGAGGCATGGCCATATGCCCGCATTAAGCGTGAAAGCTTCTCATCATAGAGCTTGTGCTGCAAATGTCCCCAAGTTTTGCGCATTGTGTGGCTGGAATATTTGCCCGGTAGTTTAACTGCCCTGCACCAGTTCTTTGTATAACGCGATAGAGTTGAAACCGTTAGAGCCTTCCCGCCTCGCTGAGACCTGAACAATGGCGCATCGGGTACAGGATTTGGATGGTGCGACAACCAGTATTGCACGCTATCAATCACCACTTGGTTTGTTGTGACCATCCTGTATTTCTGGGTTTTGATTTGTTTTATATCCAGCACGTCACCCGGGCGCAAATACATTACATCACCAACTGTTATTGAGAGCAATTCACTAGCCCGAAAAGCGGTGTTTATTCCAAATGTAAACAGGCAATAATCGCGCGGGCTGTCCTGCAAATAGAGTTTAATGCGCGCTATATCATCAAGAGTGCGGATAGGCTCGGCTTTGATCCTAGCCCCTTTTTTTGGATGGTTTGGGTTCTTTAAGACTTTGCTCAAAAGGGCCTCCACATATTACGCTTATAGATTGTCCTCCTGATGAAACCCTTTGCGGGTGGTTTTCGGCTTTTAGAGGTAGAATTTGGGTGAAAGTTAGCTGGCACATGAACTGTGCCCGCATTCTTGCGGTTAATAAGTCGGCAATTCGCCAACTTCTATGGAAAGTTAGTGTAATTCAAAAAGTCTATGTAAGTCAATAGCTTGAAAAGTAGGGGCACATCGAAACGAGCAAAATAACCGGCCGCAAAGCCAGAGAATAAGCCACTCGCCAACTACCCATAAAAGTTAATACTTGAAAGTGGCGAACATGGCAATTTTTCTCGGAAATCTTGCGCTAAAGCAGAGTGATACGGCTTTAAGTTGCAATACGGTGCGTTTTGGTGATAGATTAGGGCAGGATTTAGCGGGCGCTATCTCCGACTCACCCGAACGTACCTGTGTTGTAATGAGTTTAAAGGGACTAAGGAGTAAGTTTTCATCATCTATTAAAGGCGCATTGGTTAGCTCCGTTGCGCTTACTGGCCTTGCCTTCAACGCGGCGGCAGAGGATGGCGAAGCCCCTAAAAGCCCTTCAAATACTGATATTGCGAAAGTGCATTATTCTGAATTAGGACTTTGCACAGATTACGAGAAGCATAAAACCAAAGACTTTGAACTTGGTGGTTATGGCAGTGCTATTCAGTTTTCTGAGGACAAAAATCACGACATTGGTATCTATGTTAGCCCTTCAACTGACATACCTCCTGAGCAAGCCTTAGCGGTTGCCGAAAAAGCTGCGTCCCTTCATCGCGGCAAAGGCTTAGTCGCGAAATGCTTTCTAGGCCCAGAAAATAACAGGGGCGTAACAAAATTTGCCAGTATGGTGAATGGTCTTCCTATACCGGAGAAAGTTAACTTTCAAAATGCGACTGCCTTCATTAATTCAATCCAAGCCGTAGAAATCCAAGCAAAGTTAGTTCGTGAAGCTGGTATTAAAGGCGATCCTAGATATCTATTGTCGTCGGTTGGTCCAGACCTCTCCAACGAATAAGTTAGGACATATTAAGAAAGCTATCTACGGATATTGAATCGTTTGAGTTCGCTTCTATATCGTTAGTTTCATTAGTGGCTGCATAGTTTTCAATATCGTTGCTCACTTCTTCAGAATCTTGCGTTTGAACCGCAGCCTCGAAGTGATTTCTGACATCACTTGTTTGTTTCTCGCCATTCAAAACTGCTTCAATTTCTGCATGGCGACCGGCAATTTCGTTACCGTATGCGTCCAGCCACTCTTTTATTTCTGGTTCATCAATTTCAATTTCACCATTTTCAAATCGCTTAGCAATTTCATGACGGATAGCGTGCATGCGCTCCTTTGGATCATCAATGGCCATGAAGCGTTCATAAGTTTCTTCATCAAGATATTTCTTGGCCAGTTTTTCTGCCCAATCCTCACCGTATTTTTCTGCAAGACCATTTTGAATATCGCGTAATGCATTGTCGATGCTGTCCAACATCAAGATCATATCGGACACAGAGTTCTTTGACTTCTGTGCATTCTCGTTACGCATTTTTTCCTGAAACTGTTTGAAGGCCGCTGGCGAACGAAGCTGATTGCCATCATTAGAGCCGCTTGCCTGACCAAATAACAGAGCATTTTCTTTGAAATCAGCGATTTTTGTAAAAAGACGGGCTACATCTTTATCCGATACAGCCTCGCCGAAAGCGCGCTGAAGCAATTCAGGTGCCAGCGTTTTGATCGCCTCTGTATATTGGTTTTCACCTTTTGACATTGTGCCCCACTATATTGTCCCTTTGACGCTTAAATACGCCTTGTAATTACCTAACATTATCGCGTGAAACGCTTATTATTATGTTAAGGAAATATGGCATTTTATCTAATATTTACAGTGTGTTAACGGAATGATTAAGAATCGCATTTATCTAAAATTTTATACAAATACGATGTATCCTGATTTAGTGTTCTAAGTCTGGATATTACGAGATTTGGTAATGCTGAAGAGTTGCTTTTATTTGCAAATGTATTACATTTTGTATTACAATATAAATGTGAGGTAAAAATGGGCTTTGAGTGGGATGAGGATAAGAACCGGATAAATATAGCGAAACACGGTGTTTCCTTTGAAGACGCAGTTAAGATATTTGAAGGCTTCACGCTTGAGCGCATCGACGACCGTTTTGATTATGGTGAAGAGCGTATTTTAAGCCTTGGCATGCTCAACGGAATTGTAATTTTGGCTGTGGTCCATACCGATAGAAACGGCAAAACAAGGATCATATCAGCACGAAAAGCAAACAAGGCAGAAAGGAATGAGTATGAAAAAAAGATACGATAAAGGGTTATCGCCAGAAGATTTGGCGGCGCTCCCTGATAGTGAAATCGATACAAGCGACATACCTGAAACGGATGCTGCATTTTGGGCAAGTGCAAAGGTCATGGCTCCGCGAACAAAACCAAATGTTAGTTTGCGGGTTGATCCTGATGTTGTGGATTTTTTCAAAGCGGAAAGTCCTAAAGGATATACGGGCCGTATGGCTGCGGTTTTATCTGCTTACGTGCAAGCACAAAACTCAAAGGGCGCTGAGTAGAAAAAGTTTCCAGTCCTAAGTCTTACTTGATGATAAAAAGGTCAAGCGCTCTAATACCCAATCAAGGCAATCTTTGCGCGCTGTTTTGATATTGCCGTTATACCAAGCAGTAATTGTATTCGGGCTTAAACTCTCTGGTATGCTCTCGCTGCCTTCACAAATTTCACGATAGGTTACATTTGCCCGTTTGCGCAGGCGGTCAATCAAGTCCCGATGTTGCTTTGTGATATGCACTCTTTCCGGTGGGGTGGGGGCAGGGATAATGGTTTGGAGCTTTCTTTCGGGTTTATCGGGTAACTTCTCATATTCATTTATAACCCAATCCAAATGCTCTTTGCGGGCGTATCTGGTAGCCCGGCTTATCCAGTTTAGTACCATGTTAGACGTTAGACCTTTGGGCGGTGCTTTAGCACCATCCAACATGGCTTTTTGATATACACCAGTTCTTTTTCGGTGATAGTCCATTCGTTCGCGGTAGGCGGCGGTTATCTTTTGCAAGGCTGGTTTTGAATTGAGATTATTTGTTTTTTGAGTGCGGCCTAAAGGCGTGATGTTGGCTTTAGGTTTTGTATCCGGCAGATTTCGAAGCTTATTAAGCAGTGTATCCCACAATTCGGGTTCTATGTTTTTTCTATAGCCCGTTTTGATGTTTGTTATTAAGGCGCTTGGAAGGCTGTATTTAGAGCCTGCAAGCATATTGGCTAACTGGCGATTACTGGCGCCTGTCCGTTCCAAATGCTGGTTAAACTCTTCGCGCATAGATTCGGTAATTGTGATATTTGTTGCATGGGTGGTGCGTTTATCAGAAGTCTTTATTGCCGTGATAATGTTATCCCAATCTTCCTGCTTCATGCGCGTGAGCTTGCCTGCAACCAGTCTTTTAATGCTGAGCGGGCTATATTGGCCCGGATAGGCAAGGTCGATAATGCGCAAAATCTGATCTTTGCGAAAATTTTTATCACGCATCAGCGAATGCAGCGTTTCCATTCGCTCTGCTGTTATCTCAACGCTGTTTATACTGGGCTGAGCTTTGAAGCATCTGATAATAAAATCCCATTGGCAGGAATATATATTTTTTGCATTTCCTGAGATAACACCGCGCATTGTTGGCGCATTTAAATATACGGGTAATTCAAAACCATGAAGAAGCGTATCTATATTCGTAACATTTGTGCGGGCGATTTCTGCATCCAGTTTTAAGCGCATGGCTTTGGTAATGGGCCGCGCAAGCATATAGCCATCCGGCCACTGAGCGTATTGCTTCATCGCTTCATCATATAGCGCTTTTGGGGCGGTTTTTTGTGCATGAGTGGCCCAATGCTTAACGGTGTTTGGCCGGATATCCAGAAGTGAGTTTTGGGTGTGCTTGTGAAAATAATACGAGCTTACACCAGTACGTTTGATCTCCGCATTCAGGTCTTTAATCATTTTGGATGTGAGGGAAACATAGCCGGGTTTCATGGTTTGAGCTTATCATAGGAAATAGCGCCTAGAAAATAGGTTTGAAGCTGAGATTTGGTTCGTTATTTCCCACACTGGGTTCGTCATTTTACACACCGAAACGGCCTGAGCGATTAATCTTGGTTTTTCTCGGTAGCTTCGATTTCTTCTAAAAGTTTGGCTCTGATTTGCTCCGGGGTGTGCGGGCTAATGCCGCTTTGCTCACCCTTAACGAGTTCGCGGCGGACCGCTTCAATTTCTTTAGGGTCATGTTTCATAGAAATAGAATAAAGCAAATTTGGCTGGCTTACAAAATCAACTTAATCGCATTGTCAATAACAGCCCCAGCTTCTTCACCGATAAGCTGGTCTGGATCATCTAGCAATTCAAAGAGAAGATCGCGCGCTTTATCAATCTCATTCCATTCTGGTTTAACTTCCTGATCAAGAATGTCTTGATATTTTTTCCAACTTTCAGTTTCTTCACTCATTATTTTCTTCCTTTTTGATTTTTTGAAAATAGGCAGCAATCTTGATGGCCTGTTCGGGATTTAGGTCGCGTAGCTTTAAATCAATTCTTTGGTCGCCCCAGAAATCAGCTTCACCATCATCAAAATAAACGGCTCGCCCGCTGCGCCCTCCATATCCTTTGCGCCCGCCTGTGACTTTGCAAAAAGCGCGTTCAATATAATCTAGGGTTTGCTCTTTGGCTTGTTCGGCTTTGTGTCTTTCAAGGGCATTTTCAAAGGCTTTGAAATACCCCGGAAGCAAACGGCGGGTGATGTCGGCGGCGATATCTTTGGGCGGTCTTTTTGCGTTTACGCCGATTGATTTAAAACCACCGCAATGATGATGCTGAACACCTTTAGGGGATGCGCCGAAGACCTTAAAACGGTCTTTGTCTTGGCGAAAAATCAACTTTTGGCCCCGCTCGCCAATTACTTCAAAGCGCCAATCTGATTTTTCTAGGGTGTTGTATTTCCAAGGTGGCCCAAGATAGAGGGCCACCTTTTGCACGATGATTGATAACTCGTTATCCATGGGCTTCTAACCTTGAGTTACCAAAACCGCCCGGACGGGTTGAGCCGTATTTAGCGCGTATCTCATCCATTGAGGAGTTACCGCGCCCCCGGCTGCGATAATCTGCGGGGCGGAAATACCAGCTTTTCTTTTTGCTGGCCCATTTATAACCCGCCTCTTTTAGGCGCTCTCGGTGGGGTTTTGTGTCACCTGTGACCCATACCCACGCCCCGCAAACTTCAATGACCAGGCCGGGAACATTAAAGACAGCATTTAGGGCTTCGTTTAGAGCTTCGCCGTATTCGGTTTGCTGTTCTTTGACATCGCCTTGATAGTCCTTGAGGGCTTCATAAGCCTCATTGACAAGTTTCATCATTTCCTCGCCTGCGGGGTTAATATCGGGGTGATATTTTTTGCAGGCTTGGCGGTGGGCTTTCTTTGCCAATTCCGGGGTAATTTCCCCGGAAAGGCCAAGCACTTTTGCAGCGTCATACGGGGTCATGCCGCTTCCTCCTTGCCAAGAATAGAGGATTGAGCGACAAGACAGCCGCGCAGTTCGTCAGTGATATAAGCTTCAATGACTTTTTGAACAAAAATATCAGGGGTTAAACCCGGTCCAATATTCGCTTGGATACCTAAAAAACTGCGGTATCCGGTTTCTGAAATGAATGGGGATTTTTTACACACTGAATGAGCACTAAAAACCAGCCAGTACATTGCACCTGATCCGATACCGAATATGCCTTCAAGTTCAATTTCGATAAGCGTGCCGGACGCTTCAATTTCAAAACGCCCTTCTTGCCCCCATAATGGCACTGTGCCGTTAGGTGCTTTGGTTTGATTGGCTAGGAAACACCCCGGCGCATTATCATGAGCAAGAATGCCGGGTTCACCGTTATTAAGTTTCTTGGCTAGTAACTTTGCCTCTTCCCGCAAAGCCATTACAGATTCATATTGGCCTTCCATCATAGCTCGATGATGGCGCTCTAACAGGTTTCTAAAAAACGGCAAACCTTCATCCATTGTGCTCGGTAAATGGGCTACAGTTTTATCAAATTGCTGTTTCCTGTTGATCTGGTCTGTTTCATCTAAAATTTCAGCAAATAGGTCCATTAGATCATTTCCTTTCTTTTGAATGACCGCAGGGCATTCATCACCCCGCGCATGAACCCTTGCCTTGCGGCGAGCGACAAAAATAAACCCGCGCCATTTCTCGGCGCGGGTGTGTCGGTCGTTCAAAATCCGGGGATCGGTCAATGAGCTTCTTTGGTCCCGTTTAGCTGCTCTTGGGCCGCTCTGCGGTCCTATGAGCTAGCTTGCGGTGGAAGGTCATTGAACTACAGCGCCAGCGTCCACGGTTTTGATGTAAGCTGGCTATTGGGTTACTTGCTTCGGGACGAAGCTTAGAGGCGGTATTCAAGCTTGCTTGAATACTCAATAATCAGTTTTTGCTACGATGGTATTTGATTTGAACTTGTAGATAAATCACTGTAGGGAAAGAGTAATTATTAAAACCTATGAGTGTAGCTCATTCATAGACTGTGTTTAGGATATTTGAAAGCCTCAGAGAGCAAAGGATAAAGAGATACATGAGATTGATATCTCTGTTGGCAGGCAACTCCGAAAGCGGCGAAATTCCCTTGTTATCTCGCAAACAGAGCTTGGTAATGGTATCGGGGTGAGTTTTCAGCAAGTTCAAAAATACGAAAAAGGCTCCAATAGAATTAGCGCGTCAGTTCTATTCAAACTGGCCGATATTTTAGATGTACCCATTACCTATTTTTTCGCCGATGTGAGTAAACAGAGCCTAGAAATTGATCAGGAAGAGCTTAAAAACGATGACGAGTTACAGCAGCTTATTCTGATGTATTATAAAATCGCTGATCGGCATGTGCGCTCGCAGTTGTTATCGATTATTCGCCTGCTTGGTGAGTAATAAGCATCGTTTACGTGAGATTGTTGTTTTTCATCAATATTTTTCTGGAAACGAGGAACGGGTATTTCCCAGAGATTTATGAGGAAAGGACCACGCAGCTTTTTTCGTTTAGCGCGCGGCGCTGGTTCGGTGATATCCGTATGTGTGGGGAACCAGCACTGCGCAGTAAGGTGCTTGAGACATGTTCTTCAAGGAATTCTCGCGCGTCACGGATGGTGGTCCAACTGTAAAGCGCGGTAAAGACAAAGACGGAAACCTTCAATATACAGTCTATGCCTATGTTCTAAATCCATGGGTGGCTTTTAGCCTTGATATTTTGCGGCCAATCATTGCGCTGGCACTTGCTGCTGGCGGAGTTTATTACGCTGCCACGCATCCAAGCGAACCCGAATGGTGGGTCTATCTGCTTATTGTGTTCACCCCTGTGGTTCTATATTGGCCGATCAGGAAAATCCTATACAATGAGTTCGAGCAGCTTTTAACGTTCACGATCAAAAAAGATACGCTGTCGGTCAAATATCTAACGATGAATGCCGTCTTCGAAACCAATATTGATTACAAAGTCGTGCAGGGCAAACATCCTTGGGCAGAAGGGCTTGGAACGCGTTTAAATGCCAAGAAACGAAACCTGCTTGGTATTGTTAAGAGCTATCCTGCCGCAACTGCTGTGATCAAATTAGAGGGCATTGGGGTGCAAAGGAAGATCGCAAGCGTTTTCCTGCACCGGGCATATGCTGAAAAAATTGCTGAAAACCTGAATGCTTATATTCGGGAATTTGATGGCAAGGTTGGCAACCTGCAAGGTCATGCAACGCGCCCGGAAGATGATTGGGGCGACACGACAGGTGGCTTGAGTGCGCTTGGAGATAGATCATGAGTGATGATTTTATTCCGCCGCGCCTTCCGACTGTTACCAATGACTTCAATAAAGAGAATGATGGTATTCCAACGGGGCGCATGGATACTGTGAATAACACGGCCTCTGAAGAGTTGAAGCAGGGCCGTGAGCATCAACAGGCTAACATTATTCATGACAATCGTTGGCAGATGATTGAAAACAGATTGGGCCAAACGGCGAACCATACCTTTGAGTTTGACCAAGGGCAGGATACATTCGGTGATCTGGTTGAGCGGCGTAATGAGATGCGTGAGCGTCATGAAGGTCAGCAGCAAGTCATTGATGATAGCTTTGCACGCAGGAAAGACTATGTGCGTGAAATTGGTCAAACTCTGACGAAAGAGTCGAATGCGTCTACAGGGCAGCCATATGACCATTTGAAGTCACCTGATGGTGTTCCACTTCCAGCACCGCCATCACCATCAACAGTGGACCCATCAGATGTTAAAGAGCCAGAACCGCCAAGTATTGATGATCCTTTGGAGCTGTCCAATGAACTGAGCAGTGGCAAAACCAGATAGGAAACCGCCCCTAGTCGCTGACCAGGGGCGGTTTTTGATTTTCAACAATATTCATTCGCTTTACCTGATTTGAACATACGTCAAACGAGGAACAGATAGCGCTCAGACCTCTACCCCTGAATTCAGGCAATTGTGCCTTAACCCGAATTTAGGGAGATTGGTTATGAAACCAAATGAAGTCGTAATGACCTACTTCAAAGGGGATAAAACGATCAAATTCACCAATTTATTGATGGCGATTTTGACAATGTATCTCACATATAGCGGGCTTACTGTTGAACCTGTCACTGTTTATGAGAAAATCCGCGCTTTTCTTCTCGGTCTTGGTACGGGCTGTGTAACCTTTCTTGTTTGGAGTTACGCTATCAACAGTATTCCAAGGTTAAACAAGCCTTGGATAAAAGGTGCTGCAATTGCCTTGATGTTTGCCTTTTGCGCTGTGCTAATCCCTTTATCTTCACAGTTGAATGCAACAAGCCTCGCTGGGCTGGATGCTTTGCAGAAGCATTTGAATGTCAGCCTAAATGATGCTGAACAGGCTTATGATAATAGCTTGAAACGGACTGTTGCTATTCAAGGTCTATCCACCGTTCTTATTGGTGAAGTAAATAGTTTTGAGGAACGCAAGAAAGCAGAAACCATAGGTGATGGAAACACTTTGAAACCCGGCAAAGGTCCGGTGTATCGCGCATTGTCATCAATCCAAGGACGGTTAGAGACGCTTCAAAATGAAGCTGAAACTTTCAGTTTAGGCATAGAGAATGTTTCTACGTCTGCCCAGCAACGGCTTACTAAGTTACGTCAAATAATCTCTTCAAACCGCGACGTGCGTGTGAAGGGTAATGATGTGGCGGGTGTATTTAACCTTTTGCGGAGCGACCTTGCCATGATGGATACACAAGCTTTTGTTACCTCTGCGCGCACCGTTTTATCGTCTCTCTCACGCGATATAGCTGTTCAAACACAATATAGTTCGATCAAAGAGGTTGAACGTGAGCAGCGCAAGGCTTTGAACGCGCTTCGTGCTGATCTGGAAGCGGTAAATGAGACTGTTGGCGAGTTCTTGAATGAGATCACGGAAACACCGCCCGGAACAATAAAACCCTTTGAACAAATGTCTGCACAGCGGGCAACGCTGGTTTATGCAAGCGAGTTTGTGTCCATATGGGCCGGAGCGATTGTGATTGATACCGCGCCGATGTTCCTCATCATACTACTGACAATTTTGCTTTCTGATAAGTCTCGCGAAGAGCTTGATATTGAAGAAATCGATTCAATTACAAACAAACATCGCCGCAAAGCTAAAATGTCTGAGGACATTGAGAAAATGCAGCATGGAAGAACCGGGCATATCGAGCGGTTGTTAGAAAGACTGGAGAAGGGGGAAGACGATGAGTGAGCTTCTTGATCTTCTCTGGGCTAAATTGTGCGCCTTTTATCGTTATGCATTAGCCAATCCGTTTAACACTGCCTTTGGTGCGGTGGTAGGCATAGTTTTCCTGAGTATTGCTGCAAGCTTTGTGTTTTCAGAAGCAGACGAGGAACAGGAAGAGCCTACTTTGGTTGAATTCCGTGAAGGGGATACATCCCCTTCAACACCTTTAGGGTGCGTTGAAATCGAACGTATCCTGATCTGTCCAGATTGAAAGGAGTAAACGGAATGAAAGATGCTTTTGATGTTTTCATGGGTATGGTGATCGTAGCGGCGATCATCTATGCCGTTGTAACTGGCCAGTTTGATGAGGATAGTCAACAGATAGCCTTATACACTGTGGGCCTCACAGAAGAAGATTTTGGCACTGATGTCACTAATCTTGGCCCACCATCCATTGAAGCGCTCACACTTACAAATCGGCTCGTTGGAATAGCCGGTATCAAGCAGGATATTGATGTATATTTTGCTGACATAACCGATGGCTGGGCCGGGTTCGCTACTATTGTGAAGAAGCGCAGGGTCATAGTTTATGACCGGGAGTATTTTCATCGGAACAAAACAATTTCATTTCATGTTCTGAAAACAGTTGGGCACGAGATTTGTCACCACACAGCAACCCATCTGGTAACAACTGATAGAACCAAGCATGAAGAAGAGCTGGAAGCGGATTGGTGCGCCGGGAATATGTTTGCTCGGTTAAATATTCCTCTCGCTGCGGCGGAGACTGTGTTTGACTATAAGAAAGCAGCAACAGAACAGCATCCAGCAAGTGATGTTAGAAACAATTCATTTCTTGATGGTTGGCATCATGGTGAGCTTATGAAGACTATGGAAGCACCAATGTGCAAAGCGGGCTGGGCTGGTGAGCAGATAGATGTTTATGGAACGCCCTGCCGCATGGCTAACCTGTGTGAAGAGGGACAATCAAAGCAAGTATTAGCCTGTGAAAACTATCTTGGTGAATGGGTGGTCCAGTGACCGCCTATTATTGACGATATTTTAATCTTCTCTGCCACATGCTCGCCACATGCAGGAAAATGTTGAAAATGAGATGTAAGGGTTTCTGCGGGTTGCAGGGGAATTTATATGGTAATTATTTGTGGCAGAGGAGTTAGGTTTCTGGAAAATTATATCTGCTAAGTCATTGATTTTATAGTGGTAGCGGAGGAGGGACTTGAACCCCCGACACATGGATTATGATGCTATTTAAAACATAATAATAACAGTAACTTAGTCTTTTTCGCCACATCCTTGCCACATGCTTTTATGTACCTAAATCAAAAAGACCTTTTTGATTAGCGCTATTTGCCTCTGATGTTTCCAGCAAGTGTCCATAGATATTGAGTGTAGTTTGAATGTCTGCATGGCCCATGCGTAATTGAATAGCTTTTAAATTTACGCCGTTTTCTATCAGTGCCGATGCATAATAGTGCCTAAGTGAGTAGGGGGTGTATTTAGGTTTAATGATTGTCTTGCCTGCTTCATGTGTTTCAAGCATCAGTCCTGCTTTCTCACAAGCAACAGCGAAGCCCCGTTGGTTCCAGTTACGAACGCTTTGCCAATTACCATTTAATGCTGGAAAAATAAGGTCGTATTTACTCTGCGCTGCATGATGTTTGTAATAGTGATTGATCATGTAAAGAATATCTTTTGAGTTTGGAATATACCTACGTCCATTCTTTGATTTGGTAACAGATATTCTAACGCCGGGACTTTCAATTGCCTGTTTTACGTGTGAACCATTTTCATCCAGATTGTAGAAAGGCATCGCAAGATATTCTTGTGGCCGCATGCCAGTATCACCAGCATAGTAAAGCATTGGCCTGTAGCGTTCCCATGTATTGGCAGTTTGAGCATTTTTCGAATTTGCCAGTTGGTCCGATGCCCTAAGTAAATCCGTGAATTCATTCTGGGTCGGGATCAACACCTCCTCATCAAATCTGGACTCTTTCTTAATTGAAACACCTGCTGCAATATTGCTTGAGACAATTCCACGTAATGCCAGTTCCTTAAAAACCGTGTGAAGACACGATAAAACCCTTCTGGCCTGATCACGACTTGCACAGGTGTCCAAAAGCCAATCCTTAAAGACGACTATATGCGGGGTTCTGAGGTTTTGAAGAGTTTCGGGCCAAGGATAGCGTGTAATAAAGGTCCCGAAATATTTATAGTGAGTAAGTGTTAAAGGTGTTACGGCTTCGTCTCTTTTTGAAGTCCCTTTAGTTTTACAAAGCTCAAGCCAGAACTCTACAGCTTGGTTCATATTTGAAATGCGTACATCAATATTCTGAGGAACTTCTTCAAGGTCTTTTTGCGCTTTGAACTGATTGGCTAGTTTTGCAGATTTGAAGGATTTATAACCAAACCCTGATTTGGTTGAATTGTTTCTAAAGCGAACCTGATAGATAGTTTTACCGCTATCGTTCTTACGTTTCCTTATGTCTGCCATTCTTTAGATTCGCGCGGCGGCTCTCCTCTTTCAATTTAATTCAAACGGTTGAATAGGCTTATCCACAAGCAATAACTCACAGATCAGGGTTGCGTGTATTTCTCTCTGCATCGACCTCGCATTGCATGTAAACTTTTAGGAGTGATTGCTTGTTAATCTTCAATCGTCCGTCAATTGGGTCTTTAAAGAATGGCAGCTTTCTTTTTCCAAAGGTATCCGGCTCTGAAGCGCGCTGCATCTGGCGTAAATTAACATCGATGCCAATTTCAGAAAGGACCTCGACGCTATCATTTAAGGTAATATATTCTGGTGGTTTCATGTTAAATCATCTCCTCTTCTATCCAGTTTTGAACTTTATTTTTTGCAACCATTTGTAACTCGGCGTAATGCTCTAGGAGCACGCGTTTTGATATCAAATAGTATCCAGTGATTGGTTCTTTGAAAAAGGGAAGCCGCTTCACCCCGAAGGTGTCAAATGAAGCGGCTCTGTGAAGCTGCGAGATATTTGTGTGTATATTGTGCTCGGCAAGCACTTTTACAGCTTCTTTGAGGGTTAGGTAAATGTCCTTGAAATTATCATTCATGTGACCTCATTCATTACAATTTGTAGATATCAGTTGAAGATTGGTAAATGCCTTCGCTTTCCATGATGGAGATTTCCTTGCCTGAACCATCAATGCATTTCACCTCATTGCCTTTGCCATCAGTTGGCGTGGCATACAGATTGATACCGCGTACATGTTTGATGTTCAAATCATCGGTCAACACAAAGAGCTGTTCAATGATGCATTGACGCATTTCAAGGACTGTCATTTCACCGGGAATTTTGATCTTCATATCCACCCCAAAACTTATAGAATTCACTCAGTTTTAAGAGGGTAATGTGCGATAAACGATTATGATCAAACGAGATGTTTGTTTCAGTATTTTGGTCTCCCACTTACGCCTCTCAACGCTATATTATATTTCCATAATACTACTCATAGGTGTGCATACGAAAGTATTAAATGTGCTGCATTGCGAAAGGCAGGATAGGCCTACAAAGGAATTATCAAATAAAACAACTCACTAACCTGAGCGAAAAAGTTAGATGGCTTTTTATGTATATAGTTATGGTTGCGGTTGCCACGGATTTAAACGGAATGAGCCGGGTTTGGATTTTATAAGCCAAGACTTAATTGAGGGATTTCTTCCCCCTCACTATCATCACCGAGATTAGAAATACCTATACCAATCAGGCGCACAGTTCTTACGAGTTCAACCTTATCTAACAGATGAATACCAAGGCGCAGGATTTCATCAATATCTGCTGTGGGCTGGCCAATGGTTATTGAGCGGGTGATTGATTTAAAATCAGAGTATTTGATTTTAAGGGTGATGGTTTTTCCTGATGCTTTGGCTTTCTCAATCCGTGCATCAAGGGCGTCTGACATATCTCTCAGTTCTCCAGCGAGAATGTCTTTATCTTTGGTGTCGGTGCGGAACGTGTTTTCAACACTGATAGATTTGCGTTCGCGGTCCGGGTTTACTGCCCGGTTATCGTTACCCCTAACGATATGATAATAATGAATACCGGCTTTGCCAAAACGCTGATGCAGTTCATGTTCACTGAGCTGCTTTAAATCTGCCCCGGTGTAGATTTCCAGCTTATGCATTTTGGATGCAGTGGCTTTTCCTATGCCGTGAAACTTTTCGATTTTCATGGCTTCAAGGAATGCCGGTGCATCTTCTGGAAGAATGACTTTCATACCATTGGGCTTATTGATGTCTGAGGCTGTCTTTGCCAGAAACTTATTGAAAGAAACACCTGCGGATGATGTAAGCCCTGTATCTTCAAAAATCCGCTCTCTGATCTCCTTTGCAATTTGAGTGGCATAAGGAATGTTATGCTTGTTTTCTGTTACATCAAGATAGGCCTCATCCAATGATAGAGGCTCAACAAGGTCTGTGTAATGATAGAAGATGGCGCGTATTTTTTGAGAGGCTTCGCGGTAGGCATCAAAATTGGTGGGTACAAAGATAAGGTCCGGGCATAGTTCTTTGGCTTTACGTCCCGGCATGGCTGAACGGACACCATAGGGCCGAGCTTCATAGCTGGCGGTCATAACTACGCCCCGCTCACCATCGCCACCAACGGCAATGGGTTTTCCGCGCAAATCAGAATTATCACGCTGTTCAACAGAGGCATAAAACGCATCCATATCTATATGTATGATCTTCCTGATACTCATTTGAACTCTGTATTAGTGACTTCACACATAAAGCATAAGTTCTTATTTTGTTCTATTCAAGATATTGAACTATATTTAGATCATTGAAAATTAAGAAAACTATTCATATCTACTTATAGTTTTTCGAATTAAACCTCTAATATGCTTTTCATTTAAGAAAAAATCGGGTGATACTTAATGTCAGATGGCGTCTTTATATCAAAAGGAATGAAAGTTGGGATTCTTGATGGTGATTTAACAATCACTACAAATGAGCAAGGCCAATTCCACATGGGTGCTATTTTATCTACTGCCTTTAATGTGGTTCCTTATTGGTTAAGAATTGCAAGTGACAATCTTGAGCAATCAAGAACTGCTTTCCTGAAATTAAAAGATGAATGGGGCGAAGACTCTGAAACTCAGCATGATTTATTGATCTCTGAATTTCTGCCCTCGATGCAAGTTATTGTGGCTTGTGCAACTGCTTTTGACGCTCTTTATGGAATGCTCAAACCTTTTGCCAAAATCCTCTCTTAGGCAATTAACAATTTTGGTTCCATAGAGACTGACGGGGAACAACATCTTCAAGCTTTGAATCGGTTAAGGCCATTTCAATCCTCTAAGCGCAGCAGCTTTCGCCTTCCTGTATTGGGGGGCAAGGAACCGTGCCGTATGAGCAATAAACACAACAGTCACCATGCTTGGGCTTAAGAAGCGCATTACAGCCTTTGCAGTCATAAAAATACTGACAGGCATCTGTGGGCATAGTTTCACTCTCATCATGTCCACATTCAGGGCAGGTAATTTTTGAAATAAGCTCAACCATCAGCCTTGCCTGAACCCAAAAAAGATCAACAGTTCTCGCTCGTGATACGGAATGATGTAAGCAAGCACAATGAAGATAAAAGCAAACGCAAAGATAACAAGGGTACGTGGTCGAGGGCGTCTACCACCCCAAAAGGCTGCGATCATCCCCGCAATCACCAATATCAGTGACCCTATAAGGAATTCATCGCGGTAACGCGCGAAGAAGCCAAGCTGGGCGATGGCAGCGCTACTGACACCCGCTTGAAACAACAATAAGGGCAACACACAACAAGACGCGCCAATGAAGGCGCTAAGAGCACCGAGAATGCCTCCGCTTGCGAACAAGCCATCTTTTTTCTTTTTGAGTATCTCGTGCATTTTGTTCCTAATCTCACTTTCTTCCTATAAGATAACACCTGTAGTAACTACAGGATCAAGCATAAAAATGAACACGAAAACGCGAGAATACAGCCGAGGTGCATTAGCAAAGGCCGCATCGGTTAATATTGAGACAGTACGCTTTTATGAACAAAAGGGTTTGATGCCTGACCCACCGCGTACAGCAGCCGGGCATCGGTGCTATTCTCAAGAGCACCTTGAGCGGCTTATGTTCATCAAGCGTGCTAAAGAATTAGGCTTTCAGCTAGAAGAAACCGGGAAGCTATTAGCAATGGTCGACGGCGACATTGATTGTGGTGCGGTGCAGGATATCGCCAATGCCAATATAGCACTCATTAATGCCAAGATTGCTGACCTTACGCAAATGCGTAATAGTTTAAGCGAGACAGCAAACAAGTGCACAGGCGGTCATGTGCCGGAATGTGCCTTGATTGAACGTCTATTAGCTCCGGCAGAATAAGGAATAGCTATTATGAATGATGCAATTACCTTTACTGAAACAGCTCCTATATTCAGGATTTTTGATGAGGCAGTGGCTAAGGCCTTTTATCTCGACTTTCTGGGGTTCAAGCTAGATTGGGAACACCGCTTTGAAGAAGGTTTGCCATTATATGCTCAAGTATCTCGTGCGGGCATGTCTATCCACCTAAGTGGTCATCATGGCGATGGTAGCCCCGGCGCATCGGCATTTGTGACCATGTCCAACATAAAGGCATTCCAACAAGAACTCATTGAAAAGCAAAACCCCAACATGCGACCGGGGATTGAAGAATTGGACTGGGGCTTGGTGATGGAAGTGATAGACCCATTCAACAACCGGATTAAGTTTTGTGAGTTGCTTGCCAGTTAGATTTTTGGCGACGAAGAATTCGTTGAACAAAACCTCAGATAGCTAAAGAAACCGCAGAAAACAGCCATTTTAAAAAAGTCTACAAAGTGCAAATCCTGCTCCCGCAACCAATAAACAAATTAAACCTCTGTAACAACAATGAGTTACAGAGGTTTGATTTTGCTCACAACGAGCGCGAAAAATAATAGTCAATTAAATCAATAGTTTAAGAGTCCTAGGTTCAAATCGTTTTCAGTAAAACAACCTGCAACCATCGTTATCGAAGACATTTTTTTGGCCATTTTGAGTATCGCGATGACAACTTCCGACCCAAAGCGGACCTTTGGGGCTATATTGTGCATTTTGGCAATTCTCAATCACGCCAGCTTCCCTTTTTTATTAATCGCGGGCAAAGACAAGTTGTTGCTTGTAAATCAGGAAAAACTCCCCATCTACATATATTGACCAATTTGTCTGGTAACTCGCGAAAGGTAAAGCGCAACACCGCGCTCAGTGTACAGACTTATTCTTCAAACATTCTATCAGTTAGCAGATTGCCAATATTGGCAATCTGAACACTCGTGCATAATGTAGCTAGGAAAATATCATGATAAACGGTGCCGTAGGTTACTACAGCTCTGACCGGTCGTCTTTCCAAAACGAGAAGGCGGCAAAGACTTTCCCATCAATTGAGCTACACCAGCGAACCAACAAACGGTTGCGAGCGCTTTTACTAGGCCTCATTACAATTTGTCTGTTCGGTGTATCGGGAACAAGCACATTTGCGCAGTCAGCTATCCCGAAGAATGCCCAACCTAAAAGCTATGGAACGGGCTGGGAATGCAAACCCAGTTTTCGCGAAAACAACGGTGGGTGCTCGGCGATTATCGCACCGCAAAATGCCTATTTGACGGGAAGACCCTATGGGCAAGGCTGGGAATGTAAAAGAGGTTTTGAGGAAGATGAAAACATATGTGAAGAGATCATAATTCCTGAAAATGCATACCTTGATGCTTCTGGCCACCAGTGGCGTTGTGACCGAGGGTTTTTGAGCGATGACAACAAATCCTGTACCCCAATACAATTGCCCGAGAACGCCCATTTAACAGCCCGAGGTAATGATTGGGAATGCCCAAAACCGTTCCTCAAACTCAAGGACACATGTGGTACAGTGACCGTCCCTCAAAATGCCTATCAAACATATTCATCTTTTGGTCGAGGTTGGGATTGCCGCAGAGGCTTTCTTGAAGCCAACGGTAAATGCGAAGCAATTGATGTTCCAGAATACGCTTTCCTTTCAGGAAATACCTTTGATGGCGGCTGGAAATGTACTCGCGGCTATCAGGTAAATGGTAGCAGTTGCGCGAAAATCATAGTGCCTGAAAATGCACACCTAGGCCGGTCAGGAAACAACTGGGACTGTAATCGCTCCTTTCGAAAAGAAGCAGAGACATGCGTCCTTAATTAATGCGTCAAGCATCCGCACCTACATGCACTTCTCTAAAGACTGCTCTCAAACAAACCGCTAAGAAAGGAATAATCCATGACTGACAAAACCGATACACCGCAGCCGACGGAAGAGGTGGTGATGGCCAAATATGGCATCACTCGAGAGCGGACGGACTATTATCATCTGGACTCCTTCCGATACACATCTTTGAAGGACGCCGTTGCTCAGGCAAAACGCATCGCCAACACGGGATCAGTGTGAATCTTTTCGAGTTCGCTGATCTCTCCAAAAATGCACAAGGCTTAGAGGCAAAGATAGATCGCCGTATTGCTGTTGTAACAACAAACGGGGATAACCTGAATGAAACCGGATTTGGCACCAACAAAACTTGCCGGATTATTTGTGACCATATCAGAGAACGGTTTCAGCATGTTACGTTTCACGAAGTAACAGATGTATCTGCGCTAAATCTGATTATCGAAGAAAGCCCCGACCTTGTTGTGCTATGCAGCAAATATGTGCTTGATAGCGATCAAGTAACCAGAATTTGGTTTTCTGAATTTTTCGATCAATATGATATCGCATATACGGGGTCTGATCGCTCGGCACTTGAGTTCGATTCAAATAAAAGCAAAGCCAAGGCCATTCTATTGAATAGCGGTATCGCAACCGCAAACTTCTTCCTGACGCATCCAAATCAATTTGAAACAGAGGAACAGCTTCCCCTTCCGTTACCGCTATTTATAAAACCTCTTGACGCTGCAAACGGTAACGGCATCGATGAAAATTCATTGGTCAATACCTTCTCTGAGTATACCAAAAAAGTGGACCAGTTATTTGCGCTCTACGGCGCCACATGCTTGGTTGAGGAAGTTCTGTCAGGTCGCGAATTCACCGTTGCCGTCCTTGAAGGCGCTGACACGCAATTGCGTCAAATTATGCCGATTGAGATAATTCCTCCAATGAATGTGAAAGGGGACCGCGTATTGGGATTTGCGGAGAAACGCAGCAACGAAGAAGAAATAAGACCTGTAGAAGAACCCCTATTCAGCGCTGTTTCAGCGCTGGCAAGCGCCGCCTTCACCGCCCTTGATGCACGTGATTTTGGTCGTATTGATATCAAACTGGATGAAGCGGGTAAGCCGCATTTCTTGGAAGCCAATCTGGTTCCCGGTATGACACCCGAGACAAGTTATTTCCCGCGTACCTTCGGTTCAACAATGACATCAAACAACGCTGCACACAAAGCAATGACCGAGAAGGAAATCGTCTGGAGGATTGTAGAACTGGGCTTAATGCGTGCCAAATCTACCGCGCCAGTATCAGGCATTCCAGTGTGTTGATTGCTTTCATCTAACCAGTATTAGAGCCGGCAAACATCTGATCATAGCACGTCGTCCCTAACTTTCTTCACTCGGAATTTTCATAGCGAGCACGACTGCGCTTGCCTAAGGACAAGTATGTTTCAATTGTCACCGTTTGTTATATCTGATTTTTTGTCAGCCGAAGAGTGCTCTACTGTCCGAGAGAGTTTGAGTAAGCAAAATATGAAAGATGCAAAACTATCAGGCGCTCAAATGGAGCCGTCTGTGCGCTCTGCTCAGTCTTTGTGGTTGGAAGATCATGCATTTCCTTGGTTGACTAAGCGAATAGCAAGAAAAACTTCGCAAATCGCCAATAATCACTTCTTATTCAAGATTACAGGCCTAGATGAAGGCTGCCAACTTTTGAAATATCAATGCATCGAAAACGAAGGATCCGGCGATTTTTACGATTGGCACATAGATATTGGGCGCTCAGGTTTGGCTAAATCCAGAAAACTGTCGATGATAATTCAGTTGAGTAATAGCAACGACTATTCAGGGGGTGATCTCGAGATAAATTATGGTGGCACCGCCCATTCAATGGACAGAGACATCGGAACATTGATCGCATTTCCAAGTTTTGCGCTTCACAGGGTAACCGCGCTCCGTCTGGGGGAACGGTTTTCTCTGGCGATATGGGCACATGGCCCTGCTTTCCAATAATCCATCACCAGAGGGCTTCGCATCATCGCACTTGTCCGGTTTTGGCCGATACCAGTCATATTGAGTATATTACTAATGGCTGAATTGATTTAAGAATTCATTCGGAAGAATCCTAAACCTGATTGTTGGCTAAGGAGTCTACAGCGTTGGTTGCAGGCTCCCGCAACCAACGCTATAGACGGATTAAGGTCGCTTTGTATAGTCCTTATCGGCACTGGCGTTTTCGCTTTGGTGCTTAGCACTTGCAGCCGCAAAGTCTGTTTCTGCGGCATGGACGGCAAGCAATGAGATTATCGGCTCAAGGCTCTGTATATGAAAGTCCGTCAACGGGGAATAGGCTTCAATTGTTTCAGCAGGTTTCTTCATGACTGCTACGCTAGGGCAGCATTCACTCCAAGTTCCTCGTTACGGTGAATAATGGGATTCTAGCAAAAATACGATCAAAGGTGAATCCTCAAAATATCAAAGTGATTTTTGAATGAGGTTGACTTCCTTTTTATAAGGCTCATTGCGTTTTCTAATCTTGCGATATTTAGGCAGTATCTTTGGAGGCTTTAAGCTTCTGATGTGGACATTGAGGTTTTTGTTTATTGAGCTAATTAAATCGCTTTCAGTATCTTCATCTGCATCTTGAATGGTTATGCCGCCCAAGTCTTCGTCGAGTGCATAAGCATCACAGAAAACATCAAAGCTTTGTTTGTTCAAAAGGTAATTTTCAAGGCAATCAAGCACCATGCTTTCAACAAGCTCGCGCTTGATTGTGCGCTTGTTTGAACACATGCCCTTACTCACTGCCAGACAGATTTCTCGGCAAGCCATCGAACAGGTTCGTATAAGCCGTATAAACAACCGACAGATTTTCAAACAATACCGATCCGAAGCTCTTTCGGAATGGCGTCAGCTTGCGGAAATGGCTGCATGACATCCCGCTATCAAAGAGGCATTTGAGACGAGTTAGCATTAAACTGACAGCACCCCTGAGGGGGAACAATCCAAGCATCATTCGACAAATCATAGATTCTAGTCATTTCCCGTGAATCCAACTCAATCCTTGAATTGCAGTGGTCGGGAAAGCCGTCGAATGAGATGAATTCTCAACTGTGGAAAACTTGAGCGCAATATTTGATGAACTAAGGTCGTTAATTTTCTTTGCAAGCAATTGTGCTCCCATAACCATGTCTTGACCTTCACCGAACTCGGGCGTTTCCAAGACCCCTACAGATAAATAGACTCTTGTTTTCTGCTTTGGCTCTCTTGCTTCAATAGATAGTAAATGATGGTTGTTAAACCAGACCGATGGACTACCTAGTACATACCCGTTGAAGGTTTCTGGTTCATTGAACAGGACATAGGCACCAAACAACCCGCCTAGCGAAACGCCGGCAAGGGTTCGTTTAGTTTTATCGACGCGGTAGTTAGATTCTATGAAGGGAAACACGACATTTTTGAAAAATTCTAAATGACCTTTTGCATTTCCGGTTTCCATCTTCCAGTCGTCGGCTTTGACTGGTGTATAGTCTCTCACTCTACTAGACGACCCTTTAGAACCCTTAGAATAAGAAACCGCCACTATAATGGCTTGCTCCATGTGCTCGTTGTTCATAGGATTCCTCGTCGCTCCAACAACTAAAGGAAAGCTATATGGTGCATCCGTCATATAGATAACTGGATAGCGGGCATCAGGGCGCATATTATAGGAGCGAGGAAGTTTGATAAAAAGAGGATAAATTCTTTTAGTGGATGGTTCGATAATATCTACAACTTCGCTCGATGGTATGGTGAAAGGGATTTTAACATGCTCTCTTTCCAGCCATTTCTTAACGGGTTCAATCCATTCATCGTTCGGTCGGTAAAAAGCACCATGCTCCTTGCTCGTGCTAATAGATTGTTCTTTAAAGGAAGTAATTTTATCGCCGCTTCGCGTGACGGCATCATTACAGGAGCCTACGCCGTCTGAAGTTTCATAGATGGACAGAATGTTTCCATACAGATTAATATCTTCCCGGTCCGCCAAGCTGCTCGTACATGCAGCAAGTATCACAAAGTTGAGCTTCTTATTTGCCAAGTAGCTGGAAGTAATGGCAGTAATGAACCCTCCGCGAGAAAAACCGACGAGTGATATGTTTTTTTCGGGAACACCGTTTTTAATAAGCCGCTCAACCTGGCCTTGGAGCTTTTTTGCGTGTGTAAATGGATTTGTGTTTTTTGGTCGATGTTCAGCGATAACGATAGCATTAGGTTCTGATAATGCATCAACTATTGCCGGATAATCATAGACGCCCCAACGCGGGTGTTCTGGCCTCTTGTTTCGCCCCTCAACTATATATCCGTGCGAATAAAAAATGTATCGCATATTTGGGTTTATTATTTCAGGTAACCTGCCGCGAATATCGTTAGCAAAAGACTTGAAGCTTGAGGATAGAACTAAAAGCAAGAGAATAAGAATTGGTCGCAAAATACTTCCTTAAGAGTAAAGTGAAAAAATAATATAATACAATTACCAAATTTGGTTCCGTAGAGCCTGATGAGGAACAATAGGGTTTTCTCTTTTATTTAATTTTATAGATCTAAAACTGGAACTTCTTCGCCGTACACCCAACGATCAAAGAAAGCGGTTAAATCAGTCCCAGCAACTTGTTCGAAGGTTATTTTTAGATTTTTGGTGGTAACTGATTGTCCCTTGTAGGTGAGGCTATATTTCTTCAAACTTTCCCAGAATAACTTGTCTCCTAATTTCTCTCTAAGCATGTAAAATACTAGTGCTCCTTTGCTGTATGCCATGGTGCGATTAATGTCTTGTTCTCTAATCACTTTTCTAAAAGCAACAGGAGAGATTTTGTTTTCTTTAACTGCATGTTTAACCCGCTTCACCGCAACTATTATTTCATTCTTGTATGCGGTTTCCCCAAACGAATGTTGTTTATAAGCCGCAACTAAGAACACAACTAATCCTTCATTTAACCAATAGTGTGAAAAGTTTGAGCTAGTTATACTGTTACCCCACCATTCATGGGCAAGCTCATGTGCAATAAACCAATTTTCATTTTTTTCGCTCAACAAAGTATGAACAAACTTTTCTCCTACTAGGCTGAAGCCTGACGCTTCCTGTGCCAAGTAACCATCCACGACCACATAGGTATAATTTTGTTCGAGCCTGAATCCAGCTTTACTTTCAAAGAATGAAAGCATATCGGTAACATCTCTAAACGCTTTTTTAACTAAATCAGCAGTTAAACCTGACTTTGCCTGCGGTCGATATAATACGGATATATTAACGCCACTTGTATCGATCAGCAGCTCATCAAACTCACCCATTGCGAGGCCAAATGTATATAAAGGCATTGGTGTATTTTGTTGCCAACGCGACACGACTTGAGTGTCACTCACTCTTTGTTTGGAAACCAGAGTCCCGTTACCTATAGAAGTGATTCCTGCATCATGTTTAATAGATAAGTCAAAAGTAGCCTTGTCAGATAGGTCATCATGTGAAACTAGCCAGTTTTTAGTGTGGTAAACAGTAAACAGGTGATCTTCATAAAATTTCATGCCACGAGTTGGTGAAGCTTCGTATTCGACTTTAACTGAGTAGGCTTCATGAGTTTTCAAAAGAAAAGGTAGTTGAATTGTAAGCACTTCATTCTCAATTGAGAAATCGAGTTTTTGTTCATCAAAATAAACAGACTTTATCTGCTTAAACTTGGCAGAAAAGTTTAGGTGATTTAAATCCCGTACATTCGGTGTAAATGTTATCTCAACAACACCTTCTATTGAACGAGTGTTAAAGTTAGGAGCAATCTCTGTTTTATAGTGAACAAAATCGATATTCGATTCATTTACAATATCTTCCGATACAATATCTTCCGAGTAAGCCCCATCAGAAAAGATCAAACAGCAGCAATATACTATAAATGTAGAATAAAGTTTCATAAACCTAAAATCCTTAAATGCGACACTTGTCACAAGGTTGATTTTAACATATAAGATATCTAAGTGCGACACAAGTCACAGGTTGAAAATAATTATATGACACCAAATTTGACAGAGTTAGAAATACTGAAGCTGCTTTGGAAGGAGCAACCTCTCACAGCAAAAGAAATCCATGAATGTCTAGTATCAAAATATGGATGGTCATATTCATCTACGCGTAAGACTCTGGAAAGAATGGGGAGTAAAGGGATTTTGGAAATTGGTTCACTTGGTAATAAAAAAACCTATAAAGCACTACTTGAAAAAATACCTACGCTAGCCTCCTGCATGCAGGAATTTGCCACTAATGTCTTAGAATTAGACGAACCACTACCTGTAACTATGTTTGCTGATAGCCGTATAATAGGTAAAGAAGAAGTCCGTGAATTGGAGGAATTGTTAAATAAATTGTCTGAGGATGAAAAAGAAAGGTAATGGATTCTTCAATTATTCAATTCATTGTAAATAGCATTTTTCCTTGGCTTGTTTTTTCCAGCTTGGTCTATGCTAGTTTCTCTTATAAAAATAAGCTTAACAATATCTCGCCAAATATATGGTGGTTTGCACTAGTATCCTGTTTTTTACCTTTTATACCTTTATCACTTAGTTCTATGAATATAGCTGTCCTTGACTTGGAATATATTGGTTCAAGCTTGGAAAGTGTAAAAATAGTAAAACAGGCCAGTATCACTCAGGTAAGTTTGAGGGAACCCGATTTAGCCGCAGCGGTATTAATAATCGGCTATATTTTTGTTACCTGTTCAAAGTTAGTTCGATTAGTGACTGTTTGGCAAAAACTAAAAAGGATTTCAAGTTCCTCTGAGATAATCGGCAGTCTGTCTGATAATGGAACTCAAGTTGTAGTTTCTTCTTTAAATCATAGTCCTTTTGTATTCGGTATATCCGTACCGCAAATTGTTCTACCTAAGTACTTTAGGTCGCTGGAAAAAGAGCAGCAAAGCATTTTACTTCAACATGAACTAACGCATATTGCGAACAAGGACCACGTTGCAATTCTTATATGGAGAGTGTTGAGCACTCTTTTGTGGATTAACCCATTTATTAAAAAGATGGAATGGCAGTTTATACAAGCTATGGAACACAGGTGCGATAGACTGACTATTTATCGCTTTAATGTTAACAGATATAGCTATGCTAATACACTCCTACAATCATTAAAAAGAAGCATTCATCTCAATAATAGTGACCCTGTTGCTCAATTTAATTCAGGTGCACTTTGCCCGAATGGCTATAAAAGTCGACTTACAAACATTGTACGCCCAGCGAATAAAAGCAGCCTTCGTTTGGCTGTAAAGTTTTCTTTAATGATATTTGCTCTCTTTAGCCTATACGCTCTTGTAAAAGAAGCAGCAGTAACAGAAAAGGTAACGTGGCAACACCCTATAGAAAACCATACGGTAAGTTCATCATTTCGCAGTATCAGTAATATAAGGCATTACAAGCCACACCAAGGTGTGGATTATGTCGCGAAAAGTGGCAGCTCTGTGCTGTCAGCCGCTGATGGAATTATAATTGTTGCAGATAACAGGACCTTGCACCCTAACTACGGAAACACAGTATTAGTTCAACATAAAGGTGGCTATCAAACTCTGTATTCACATTTAGAATCTATCGAAGCCAAAACTGGTACTTGGGTTAAAGCCGGACAGAACATTGGGGTCATTGGTGACACTGGTAAAACTACAGGTTTGCACCTTCATTTTGAAGTAATAAAAGACAACCAAAGAATTGATCCTAGCTTAATATTCAATACTGAAGCTTTAAGGCGATGAGTCTAGTTATAACTACCATAAATTGAAGTTGTTAATTGGTTAGCTGAATGTCATTTTTTGGGCAGATGAGTGTTATTGGTTTGTATGTAAGGGTGGAAGCGATTTGATCGAAATAAGAAAACTAAACTCACTTAGGGCTTTGGCAGCCCTTATTGTCTTTTTTACTCATTTCAGCGATATCACAAACTGGTTGGGTGGCTCACTCGGGGGAGGCTCTGGCGCATATGGTGTAATGCTGTTCTTCCTGCTAAGTGGCTTCTTAATGTCACATCTTTACTTAGACAAAGAGTTTATTAAATCTAATATTATTGGGTATTTTTTGGCTAGGGTCGGGCGAGTGTTGCCACTTTACTTAGTCATTGTGTTTTGCTCTTATCTTTTAACCCAATATGGTAGCGATAGTTTATATAATATAACTGACTTCAATATGTTAATGGGGCACCTGTTATTTATATATGGTGAAAGCGTACTTTGGTCGATACCAGCAGAAATACAGTTCTATTTTTTGTTTATCGTATTTTGGTCTTTTGCGGGCAATAGAAAGGGATATATCTATTTACTAATAGTCGCTTTTATGACTTTTTGGTATTTTGCCAGCTTCCCCAGAATATACGGTGAAATTGTCGATATTTCCTACAATCTATTCAGTATTTTACGAACATTTCCTTACTTCTTTTTGGGCGTTATCTTTGGCTTGCATTATAATTCTTTCAAGGTTCCCAAGTATCTGAACAGCCACTGGTTCATACTGGTTCTATGTTTAATACCGCTTTTGTATCCTGAATTCACGCCTATCAATGACCGAGACAAAATAAGAATGTGGCTCAGCTATGAAGTTTTGTTTGTTATGGGTACAGTGTTCTTTTGTGTTGTGTTTTTGGTTCCAAACAACAATCTACTTCTAGCGAATAAAGTTGGGGATTTTATCGGGAAGGTATCGTACTCATTATATTTACTTCATATGCCTATCATCGTACTCATCAATAAGCTAAGTTTAAGTACGGAATTAAAACTAGTTGTATCTATTAGTTTGAGTATTCTTGCCGCCTATGTTTCCTATCTTTTCTTTGAGCGGCCAGTAGCAAATATAATAAGAGGATTTGACAATAGAAAAACGGAAAGTGATTTGAAAACATACGTTTAAGAACATAGTTGGTGTTGTCATGTATGGACGGGGCATGATTTGCAAGGATTTTGTTTGCAATGGTTTGTGGGATGCAGTCATGTATCCGGCCTGTTGATGTGGATTTATTATTCCATTGGCCTTGATGAAGTCCGCTAAGTGGCTCCCTCTCAGACTAGCGGGCTTAATTGCCCAGACAACACCACGTGTTTGACCAGTTTGCGGTTTTCCAATATCATCATCACATACAATGCTCCTCACAAATAGCTGAATGCTTGTTGTTGACCTGTTTCCTTCTAAACGGCAATTGGCGTTTTATATGTATCGCCTTTTGCCATAACGGCCCATGCGATACGGGCGCTTTTGTTGGCAATGGCGACAGCGGCAAGCTTAGCAGGCTTATATTCCCTGAGCTTGCGTACTCAGGCCCGAGTTATTGTATTATTGCTGTCAGCACGCCTGAGAACAGACGTTGCCCTGACGACCAGTAATCTGCGCAAGTAACGACCTCCCATCTTTGAGATACGCCCAACTTGTCTTTACCGCCTGATGAGCTCTGCCTTGGTGTCAGACCAGGGAAAGCAGCAAACTGCCTGCCATTCTTAAAGAGTTTCGGGTCTGGTGTACTCGCTGCAAGCGCTGTTGCAGTCAGAAAACCAATACCGGGTATGGTCTCTAGAATGTGAACCCAATTCGATATCTTGATTATCCTTGTTGTTTTTGATTCAAAGCTTCCAACAGAGGAGCTTTGCATGGCGCGTTTTGATTTGAGTGCCGAAGAGTGGGCGATTATTCAGCCCTTATTGCCCCAGCGTGGGCGGGGTCCTGCCCGGCGCGATGACCGGACAATTCTGAACGGCATTTTCTATATTCTGCGGACGGGCGCGCCTTGTCGTGACTTGCCCGAACGCTACGGCCCGCCAACAACGGTCTATAACGGCTATGTCCGGTGGGGTGAGCGTGGAATATGGAAGGGCATATTCGATAGTCTTGCCGAGGAGTGCGAGGGTGCGCTTCTGTTTATTGATGGCTCCATTGTTAAGGCTCACTGCGCGGCGGCTGGGTCAAAAAGGGGGAGCTTCAAGAAAGTATTGGCCGCTCACGCGGCGGTCGCACAAGCAAAGTTCACGTGGCCGTAGATGAACATGGCCGGCCTGTGCGCCTGGCCATCAGCGGCGGCCAAGTCCACGACAGCAAGGTCATGTCAGCCTTTCTTGATTGGCAAAAACCACCCCTGGCTATCGTTGCTGACAAGGCCTATGGCAGCGCTCAAATTCGCCGCGATATCGCAGAAGAAGGTGCGCTGGCGGTTATCCCCGCCAAAAGCAATGCCCGAAACCCGGCCCCGCGCGATGTCAATCTGTATGCAATGCACAATATTGTCGAAAGGTTCTTCTGCAAGATGAAAGACATGCGCCGCCTCGCCATACGCTTCGAGAAATGCGGAAAAAACTTCCTCAACCTGCTCTCTATCTGTTCGCAATCAAATGCTGGTGCAATTGAGTCCAGACCCTAGTCTAGTGCTGACCTTACTCTTTCTATGTCACGTCATGAGCTGCTTTTCCAGATGCTTGATATTAAGTGTTAGATGATCAAGCTGGTCCATGAAAGTCTGAACTACGCTAATAGCAATGCCTGGCAATTGGTTATGAGTATTATCCAGTAAGTCTTTTAGTAAACATAACATCTTAAAGGGCCCCTGGATCGTGACAATGCCAAACTCTGCCAGATGCCCTCGGATGGCTTGGAGTAACATGGTGCGTTGCCGCATCAACAGGTCTCGACAGCGGTAGAGCATCAACACACGTTGTTGTTCTTCTGATTTAACAGGCACAAAGCACATATTGGGCCTGGTAACGGCCTCACAGATCGCTTCGGCATCTGCCGCATCATTTTTACCTCGCTTCACATACGGTTTGACATAAGCTGGCGGGATCAATCGGACAGTGTGACCTAACTTACCAATCTCTCGCGCCCAATGGTGAGCAGTAGCACAGGCTTCAATGCCAATCAGGCAGGAAGGAATATCAGAAAGAAATTCTAAAACCTGGGCACGCCATAGTTTCTTGCGGAACAACACCTCTCCAGCCGCATCTATTCCATGCAACTGGAACACATTCTTCCCCAGATCAATGCCGATTGTTTTTACTGAGTGATATGCAATAGTAGCCATGATGGATGGGTCCTTCTCTTGTTGGATCATTACTAGCCCAACATGGCACACTTCGAAGCCGTAAACTGGACCCGTCCATACCATCAGTCTAACGCGAACCGATCTCAAGTGAAGTGATTTGGTTTATACTTCACCTAAATAACCAACCGTGTGCCATAGATAATGGCTCACGCCATTGATCTATAGAAAACCCCATCCAGATGCCATTTCCATTGTGTTAACTGATGTAGGTTGCGGGAGCAGTTCATTTTAACTCTGCCGTTCGGACCAACGAGCACAGCGAGGAAGGTCAACGTGAGGGGGTAAGCCCGATACGGTGAATCCTGAGAAAGAAACTAAACATCAACTTAAACCTCCGCAAGTACAATAAGTTACAGAGGTTTAATTTTGGGGTTCCCGCAAGGTCAAAATAAAAGTCAATAAAAACAGTTGGTTACAATAGGTAGGCTCAAATCAGTATTGTTAGAAGTATTCGCAACCATCGTTATCAAAGGTATATATTTTGACCGGTTTGACGTTCTGCGATAATGTTTTTCTGTTCGAAGAGAATATCACTCTGCGATCTATATCGACTAATGATAATTAATATACATTGAAATCGAGCATTTATTACGAACAGATGCTTGACTATCTGTGGTAATTATTATTGTATACAATGTCTCGTATTGAAGAAGTATGATTGCGATGGATAAGACAAGGCGAAATTTTTTGGCGGGGATGGCTATTTGCGCAGGTGGCGGCACACATGCCGCTTCTGCCGCCTTTGGTTCATTTACGAAACATATCGGAGATGTTCAGGAAGTTTCTTCTGACTTTAGTCGGTTACGCACTGGCGGTAGCGCTAACAGCAATGACCCTTGGGTTGAAATTGATGCGGCGGCGTTTCGCAACAATGTAAGAGAAGTCTCGCGCATGGCTGGGGGGTGTGCCGATCATGGCCCCGGTCAAAAACAATGCTTACGGCCTTGGTGACACAATAGTCGGGCCTCTGCTCGCATCGATGTCAGAGGTTTCGCGGCTTGCCTGCGTGCGGGTTTCGGAGGGCTTGGCAATGCGTACCGCAGGAGTCAGAAAACCAATCCTGAATATGAGTGAAGTTACCGAAGAAGAAATAGAGCAGCTTGTTCGGTACGATATTGAAGTGACCTGCTGGCTCGACGACAGTGGAGATCGGATCGACCGGGTTGCCAAGCGTTTGGGAAAGCCGGTTCCTATTCACTTCTTTATCGATACTGGCCTGAACCGTGAAGGTATGCCATACACACGCGCACTGCCATGGATGAAGGATTTGGCAGGTCGGCCCTCGGTTAAAGTTGCAGGCACCTACACTATGTTCATTCACGACCGTGAACACGATAAATTTCAGCTTAAGCGCTTTAATCAATTGATCAAGGATGCTCGCAACGAAAATATACCGCTTGGACTTATCCATGCATCACCATCTTTTACCACCTTTTACCTGCCAGAGGCGCGCTTTGATACTGTACGGTCCGCGACTGCCCTTTTTGGCCTCTATCCAGATGCCAATGCGGTCTCAATGGCCGATCTTAAATATGTTTGGAAGTTGCGTGCGCGTATTGTTCGACTACAGCAACTTCAACCGGGCGAGACTGTTGGGTTTGGCCCAAATTCACAGTGGATAAACCAACGATGCTTGCATTACTTCCAGTCGGCTCAACCGATGGCTATCCAAGTTCTGCAGTAGATACTTGCAAAGTATTGATCGGCGATCATCTGTATCCCGTTGTGGGTTCTATCAGTTCAGCTCACACCATTGTTGATGTGAGTGAAAAGCCAGACGTAAAAGTTGGAGATGTTGCCACATTAGTCGGCGCTGATCATGCCGAGATTGAACCAAGAGCCATTGCGAAAAAAGCCGGTATCGGACATTATGCCCTGATGAGCCGTTTGAACGCACTCCTGCCAAGAAAGCTTGTATAATGGTAAAATCACAAGCTGATCGGCCAAAGAAACCGCGCGGGCTTGAGGCGTATGAGATCATTTTGAACAAGATTCTCGCAGGCGAGATACAACCGGGGGAGGCTATTGTCGAAGCACGGTTGGCCAACACCCTTGGTATTAGCCGCACACCGGTGAGGGAAGCGTTGTATCGCTTGGAACAAGAAGGATTTGCAACCAGCACCTCAGGTGCTGGTTTTGCAGTATCAACGTTGGATGAAAGGGAAGCACGTGAGGTCTATCCACTGATTGCAGGTCTTGAAGTCATTGCAATTGAGGAATCAGGCCCCTTGCTTCCGACCATTGTTGATAGTCTCGTTAGCGTGAATGAGAAACTTAGCGAGGTGAAGGAAATAGTAGAGGGAGTAAAACTTGACTCACTGTGGCATGACACACTGATTTCATGTTGCAGCAACAATCGGCTGCAGTCCTGGGTTAGTACTCTGCGTCGGACGGTCTATCGCTACGAAACCTTCTATATGTCTGATACTGCTTTGATCTCTGAATCTGTCAGACAACATAACGCGCTGATTGAGCTTGTAAGAACAGGACAAATCAATGTACTTGGTGCCGAGTTAAAACGCCATTACAAGTTCGGTATGGAAGCTGCAGTACTAAAGCTCGCACAGCATGTTAAACAGCCACTTCTAAACAAGTTACATTAGATAGATGATAGCCGAAAACAGCCAATTCTAAAACATTCGATAACGAACAAATTCTGCTCCCGCTGCCATCGTTATCGAATGGATACCTTGCCAGAGTAACACTATTCAGCCGATATACCTTTTTTGAAATCAAAGCCCCATACATTGAGGCCTACAACCTGATTATCTTCTATATGGAAACCCAAACCTTCGCCACGCCCCGGGTTGAGTTCAACTCTAAGGGCATCAGGTGTACGATATGCAGTAGCGATAGCCTTCATATTACCAAATGACACTTCAAAGTCACGTTGCTCATTGAGTTTGATATTAACAGCCCCCATAAGTGAATGGGAATAAGTGCCGGTGTACTTTGATTTCTTGAGCGTTAAAACCATTTCGCGTGCCGCTAATTGTGCATAATGATCTTGATATAGTTGATCCAGATTTTTGATATGCCCCAACAAGTGTTGCTTCCGCTTGCGCACATCATCTTCAATATCGCCATTATCTAGCAAAATATTGTAGGCTACGTCCTTGATCGCCGTAGTTAGTTCACTACTAGCAACATCTTCTGCATTCAATATTACAATGCCAAGCTTTTTATCTGGCATGAATGACACATGCGCTCTGACCCCGGCAAAGCCTCCACCATGAGAATATAGCGTTTCATTTTCGTAAGTACCGATAGCCCAGCCCCATGCATAGCCAATGGTGCCAGGAATACTATACGTATCATTTGCAACTGCTACCTGCTCTTGCGATTTAGCAATCACATGCGAGGGAAAAACTTGTTTGCCGTCTACTTGGCCTGCATTCACTTGAGCGATGACAAAATGAGCCAGTTCCGGCGCTGTTGTGATTACTCCGCCCGCAGCATGCATAGTGTTATCTTGTTTTCTCAAGTAAATTGGTTCATGTAATTTCGACCGATCTGCTCTGGCAAAAGAATAGGTTTTCGCGAGGGAATATCCGTTTTTGTCAGCATCGCTTATATAGGCAGACGTTTTTTTCAATCCGAGCGGTTTAAACACTGTTTCGGATAGTGTATCCTGCCAAGGTTGATTAAAAAGATCATCATACCAAACACTTAAAACATTATAACCACCATTCGTGTAAGCGAATTGGCCTGGTTCTTGTTTTTGGTTACGCTGTATAGTTTCGATAAGTTTATGGCGAATTTCTTTGTTATGTAAGCCAGTGTATGCTGTCGCTAGAGTGTAAGCGTCATAATTAAGGCCCGAGGTGTGCCCCAGTAAATCTTTTGTCGTTATGTGATTGGCATCAATTTGTGATAAATCAAGCTCGGGAAACATTTCAGACAATGTTGTATTTTCCTGAAGTTTTCCTTTTTCTTCAAGCATCAACGTTGACAATGCAAACATGGGTTTTGTGATCGAACCAATATAGAATGCTGTTTCAGCACTCACTTCTTCACGTTTTTCAATGTCAGCATAACCAAAATAACCTTCATATATAATTTGGTCATCTTTAATAATTGCGATGGCTGTTCCAGATGGGAGATTCGATACCCCTTTTAGATCTTTAACTAACGCCTCTAGCGCAGAAAAATCTAATATTTTATCATCTGCACTGCACGTGATTGCCAGTAAAAAAGATATTGTTAATCCCCATATTACTTTACTCATTGGTATCCTCTACTCTCTGTGTATTTTGTAATTTTCTTTGAAATTGTCGAATGTAGTGTTTTCAGAACTGAATGGATGAAGATGCTCGGTATTACGCAAAATCTTTTTTGCTGATTCTATATCCCCTTCGGGAATAACCCGCTTAAGATCAGTTAGAACAAGTTCGTATAAAAGCTGATTATAGAGCATGAGGGCCATCAGGGCACTTCTGCTATGAAAGGCCTGTATGACTCTGCTGCAATCGCTATTCAGCAATGCTTTGAGCATCTCGTTACCGTCCGTGGATATACTTAATTGGACATCTTGTGTCTTTGCATAAACAGCTTTGCCATTTTCACGGATTACAGTGTTCACTCCATGCATTTCAGTTTCCTCATAGAGCTTCACTCGAACCTCTACACCACGCTCGGCGGCTTTAATGAGCGCTTCATTGAGAAAAGACACCATAGCAGGCTCTATATCAGCCAAAATGATGGAACGAGCACTCTCGATCATAGAAAGTGCATGCTCTTTCAAACGATTAGCGTTTTTTATGTGATAGATTTCTTCGTCATATTTTGGTCGAGGCAGATTTTTGAGTGACTGAGACAATGTTCTTAAATTGTCGTCGTATTTCTTTTTTTCACTATCAAGCAATTGACGCCAAGGAACAGCATTACAGAGTTTGCTATTGCCACTTGCCTGTTCGATTGCCCCTTTATGGGCAAGAGCTTCAACTCCTTTGTATACATTAGCGACGGCCTTATCGATCCCTTTTGCAATCGCGTATCCTGTGTCAGGCCCGTTTGCTAGCAGGTATAGATAAATCTGGCTCTCAAGTCGCGTAAAGCCCAGTCGCATTATCATTTCATCAAGGTCAGTCTGCATGGCAATTCAAAAAATAGTATTTAATACTACTAATGTTATGCGCGCTACTTGTCAAGCTGACCTGATATTGTTGAAAGGGAAAGTGGGCTTGTAAAAATTCGCAGACTGAGTGATTGTTATCTATTAATGGATAACACTGAGATGCTTGCGTAAATGAATAATTCGCTAACGACGATTAAGCTCAAACCATCACCAAACTAGTTCTTGCTCGCCAATGCTGTTTGGCAGCGCTGTAGTAAAGCTCATTCTCTATTAGTATATGGAGATAATAATATACATAAAGCCAACGACTGGAATAAAGAACAAGAACCTATCAAGCGAATTGTGTTATAAGCACATTAAACTAACTAATGATCTAAGTGAGGCTGTAAGCCTTGCCTGATCTAGCATGATTTGACTGGTCTCTTTGCGAGGAATTTGCTGCAAGTTTTGAATTACGGTTAGAAAAATCGCAGAAAACAAACATTTATTGATTGCCAGTAATGAAAAATACTCCTCCTGCAACTCGCTTTAAAGAAGCTTACAATATCCTAATCCGGGTTGTTTTGAAAAAGGTCTACAGCGTTGGTTGCGTGCTCCCGCAACCAACGCTATAGACGGATTAAGGTCGCTTTCATTAAGCGGCCTTTTTTCTTGGCTCTTGCTATCCAAAGCAAGGTTGAGAATATCCGCCAGAACGCCTTGCACTTCGATTATATAGGGCTTGTTATGGCCTTCTGGGGTGATGCGCTCTATAAGCTTGCGAATAGCGTCTGATGCTTGTGCTTTAAACTCCGGCTTGTTGAGGGCTTCAATCAGCTTAGAGATATTTTTCTGGTAGTGCTGCACCATAGCTGGACGCAGAACAACGGGCTCGGGCGTCTGGTTTGCTATCAAATGCTCCAAGTCACCTTGGCGGGCCTTTAGTTTATCCAAATTGCTTTTTTGTCTGATTGGGTGATTTGAACTGGTCGTAAAATTGGTCGAATGTGCTCTTTTTCATTTTTGTTCACTCCAGCAATTGGAGTGTTTATTCCTTATGTTTGGTGTTTGGATAATGAGTGTATCAGTTTTAAAAAGTTACAGGCAAATTGAGGGCGTAAACATTTCTTTTTCCTTTGATATTGGGTTTTGAAGCGCCAGCTTGCGCCGCGCCTTAAAACCCATGCAGGCCCCTTAAAGCGGGTGTGCAAATGGAAGAAAAAGCTTTGCTAAGATACTCTTCGTAATTGGGGGAACCTATGAGGGAGCCGATTACGCAAGTATCTCTGCGCCCAGTTTTTTATGGAGAGCGTCGATGGCAGTAGCACTAAGTGATAGCGAATCTTTTATTCTAAAATCGCAATAAGGAAAACTGTTCGTTCATGAATGCACCTATAAACCTTATCATTAAACAAATAGTTGTTAATATATATATTGACATAATTAAAAAATTTGCCATAGGTTGTTTTAATAACTTTATTGCTGAGTAAAGTTGATGGAGGGGGCATTGACACTTTTTCGTAAAGAAGTCGTATTGGCTAAACGGCCTAAATTGATGGGTAGCGTGATAATTGCTCAGCCACTGTCAACCTTTCTAGTCACAGCCTGCATTGGATTGTTCTTCATTTTGGGAATTTTTGTTGTCACTACAACAGAATATGCGAGAACTGAACAAGCGATTGGTTTTCTTAGGCCCTTGAATGGGGTGATAAAAGTTTTTCCTCGTAGACCCGGAATTGTAACTGAACTCTTTATTCACGAGGGAATGTACGTATCAATTGGTGATTCTATTGCCAAAGTGTCTGTAGAAGAAAACAGTTTTAATAATCGTTCAAGTGAAGAACAATCAATAGAGTACCTGAACGAAAAACTAAAATTACTAGAAGTAAAAAAAAGCCTTCTTGAGAGCAAGACGAGTATAGACTCGACAAAAATCAATTCAGAAAAAAACAATTTGAAACTCTCGTTAGCTGGGTTGGCTAGACGTGTTAAACAGCAACAGGAAATCGTTTTATTAGCATCGTCAAGTTATGAGCGCAGCAAAGAATTAATCGCATCTGGTCAAATTAGTAGGGCTACGTTTGAAGATCGAGCTCGCTCAAAACTCTCTGCCGAGCAGACATTAGAGATGCTAAAACAATCTCACAATGATATTAACAGTCAAATTAAACTCACACCCCAGCAATTTTTAACAAATAAATTAGAGCAAGACCTGGAAATCAATCAGTTAAGTTCTCAAATATTGGATATTAAACAGTCAATTGTTGAACTAAATGGTCGGCGTAAATATACATTGAAAGCCCCTGTATCAGGCAGAGCAACGTCTGTTTTGACATCTATCGGTAGAGAAGTATCTCAGCAACGGCCAATAGCGACTATAATTCCTCTTGAAGAGACATTGGTAGCTGAATTGTACGTTTCTAGCCGAGCTGCGGCTATTATCAAGGTCGGGCAAAATGTTAGGCTGAGTTTTGAGGCTTTATCTAATCAGGAACTTGGTTATGTTCCAGCAACTATAACATTGATAACAAATACAATTTTGACACCTAATGAAATAGATCCAACTATTCAATATGATAGGCCTGCTTACAAAATTGTAGCTGAGTTAGATATGAAAAATATCAGCAAGCGTTTATCAAATATAAACCTTCGCCCAGGAATGGAAGTAAACGCCCAAATTATTTTGGAGGAGCTACGTTTAATTGATCATTTCTTAACTCCGATCAAAGCATGGGGGGAAACATTATGATAGAAAACATATCATTTTTCTCCAAAGACAATCGTCTTCCTATTATCCAGCAAAGCGAATCTTCAGAATGTGGCTTAGCCTGTATAGCTATGATAGCTTGTTTTTTCGGATATCGAACCAACTTAACGGCTTTAAGGGCGCAATTTAATACATCCTTACATGGTATGACCCTGCAAACATTGGGGAAAATTGCACGTCGATTAAATTTGAACAGTCGTAGTCTAAAGGTTGATATCGAAGAAATTAGCAACCTACAACTTCCAGCTATTTTACATTGGGACCTCAATCACTTTGTTGTATTAAAGTCAATTTCAAAGACATATGCAGTAATACACGACCCTAAAAATGGTAGAAAAAAACTAAATTGGGAAGACTTTTCAAAACACTACACTGGTATTGCAGTTGAGCTTACTCCAACAAAGCAATTCGTAGAGCAAAAAAAAACCGCTACTTTAAAAATTACAGATTTGTGGAGTAATATATCGGGTTTAAAACGTGGAGTAGTACAGTTACTATTGCTAACTCTGTTAGTACAAATTAGCGCAATTTTTAGCCCACTATTTCTTCAAGTCGTAGTAGACGATGTATTAAGCCAGTATAATACATCATTATTAATCATATTAACGATTAGCTTTTCTGGATTAGCTCTACTAGATGCATTTACAACATTGCTTAGACAATACGTTAATATTTTCATAGGCAACACCCTTAGCTTCCATATTGCATCAAATATATTTCAGCATTTACTCAATCTACCTATAGACTTTTTTGAAAAGCGGAAAATGGGCGACATTAATTCTCGATTTAGTTCCATAGAACCGGTACGGGACATGATAGCCGAAAAACTGGTAGTAGGTTTCTTAGATTCTTTGTTGGTAACAACCACCTTCACAATGATGCTTGTTGTTAGCCCAATATTGGCTCTCGTGTCATTGCTTTCACTACTAGGGTTTCTAGTGTTGCGTTTGACACTTTTTGCTGCATTAAAGCGCAAAACAGAAGATGCCCTTATAAGCAAAGCAGGTGAAAGCTCCGAATTCATGGAGTCGGTTCGATCAATTATAAGTATCCGTTTGTTTGGTGCAGAAACTGATCGACATCAAAAATGGCAAAATAAATATGCAGATTCTATTAATGCCAATATCAGTGTTCAAAAGTATGAGGCGTGGTATTCCGTTAGCCAAACACTCTTAAGCACCATTGAATGGATCATCATTATTTATCTGTCGGCTATAATGGTAATCAACAAAGAATTCACCATTGGAATGATATTTGCTTTCCAGGCTTATCGCATGAATTTTGTTGGAAAGTCACAAGCACTTGTAAGGCTTTTAATTGAATTTCGTATGTTGAGGTTACACTTAGATCGAATTGCTGATATCGTTCACACTACCTCAGAAAGTCCAAGAGGTTTTCAAAGCTTTGAAGATCACTCCACAAGCGAAATAACTGGGAAAATAACAATCAAAGATTTAAGCTATAGATACTCATTCGACAGCCCCAAAATAATAAATAACCTGTCAATAGATATTAAGGCAGGTGAATCAATAGCAATAGTTGGAGCGACGGGGTGCGGAAAGACAACCTTGCTTAAATTAATGGCAGGCCTTCTGTCACCTCAAGAAGGCGAAATCTTAATTGATGATCGACTATTGTCTGTTGCAAACGCACATACCTATAGAAAATCTATAGGTGTAGTGATGCAAGATGATGAATTATTATCGGGAACAATTGCTGAAAACATAGCTTTCTTTGACCAAGCAATCAATATGGAACGCGTTGTAGAATGTGCACACAAAGCTTGTATTTTTAAGGATATTGCCTCATTGCCTATGGGTTTTCAAAGCTTAATTGGCGAGATGGGAACAGCACTTTCTGGAGGGCAAAAACAGCGGATATCTATTGCACGTGCTCTTTATCGTCAACCACGAATTTTATTCATGGATGAAGGAACATCTAACTTAGATGTAGGCACAGAAAGTCAAGTTAATGCATCAATTGCATGTATGGGTATAAGTCGCATTATTATCGCACATCGACCAGAAACTATTAGGTCTGCAAACCACGTGTATTTGCTGAAGAATGGTAAGTTGTCGAAAGTGGATAATAGTATCAGCCTTACTGAGCATAATGCTGAGAATTCTACGCTAGTGACATCGAGTTCCAAATCTCGGGAAAACATTTCACTTTCCCAAGATAAGGAAGTAGGTGCTTAACTCAAGCACCTTCAAATTAGGAAGATACTCAATGTATTATCCTTATTAAGTCAACAAAAAGGAGTGTAAATGATGACATCAGTTTTAGTAAAAAAAGCACGAGATGCAGCTCGCCTTCGCGAATTATCCGCTCTTGATGAAAGTAAAGTTTCAGGGGGTTTTTTCAGTCAAGGGTGTGGATCTTGCAGTCCGGGATTTAGTTGGGTGAGTGACCCATGTCCTCAATGCCCTGGTGGTGAACAGGGATATTGTGGGGATACTTGTTAAGCCTCAAAATGCTAAGTCTATATCAATCTAATAGAGACTAACTCACTAGAGGGTACGCTTTACTTTTCTGCGTACCCTCATCAAAAAGGGGTGATATGATAGACAATATTTATTTAATAGGCATAGGGACGGACATCCATTTAACCCGACTACAAGATGAATTCCGATCCCGTAATATCCATGCCGAAATTCTTGACCCTCTTGCAAACGATGCATTTCACTTACAGTACAATGATGAGCAATCTCAGTTCACTGTGAAGATACGGTTAAGTTCTGGTACTAGTATCGACACACTCAAGTGTTCGCTGATGTGGCATCGTGTCAAGGTTTTACCTGTTCCAGAACCTAAAACTGAAATTCAACAAATAGAATATCTCAAATTAACTGAAACAAAGTCTTTTTGGCGAAATTTAAGTCAAATCTCTACCGCCAAATTTATTAATGATTTTGAAGCAATTGAATATCATAGATCTAAGGCGGCTCAACTACAAATTGCGAGTAAATTGGGATTACAAATAGCGCCTACATGTATTTCCAGCAACGCCAAGGAAATTACAGGGTTTCGACGTATGTTTGGTGATTGTCTAATTAAGCCCCTTATGACACCACGAGTACCCGGAACTGAGAATGTAAAGCCATTATCCATGCATGCAATTTGGATTAGTGCCGAAGAGTATATAGACACCCAAGAGTTTAGCGCGTTCCCTATTATTATCCAACAATATATTGAAAAAACGTATGAGCTTAGAATCTTCGTTTTCGCTAATTCTGTCACAGCATTTAAAATTGATTCCCAAAATAGCAAAGAGGGAAAAATTGACTGGAGACTAGCCCAAACGGAAGACATCTTTGAAGAGATTAGAATTCCTGGCATTTTAGAAAATAAACTCATTCAATATCTCCAAATATCTGGGTTAGATACTGGGAGTTTTGACTTCATAGTTGACAAGTCTGGGCACTATGTCTTTTTGGAGTGCAATCCCTCTGGACAATGGGCTTGGCTTGAAGACCCAAATAATGACTATTTGCCAATAACTCGTAACATTGTTGACCAGATAGCGACTGGGTATACCCCGATCTCTTACTTGAATGCAAAAAGTATACTTAACGGAGAGAAATGTGATTAGTAAATCTCTATATCCAGCAATACGCCAAATTATATTCGCCAAGTTTTCAAGCGCAATCAGTATATTGGGTTTAACCACGGCGATGATTGCCGTTGGATTGTTGTCTGTTTTTATCCGCCATGAATTGAGTTACGACAGCTTTTGGCCAAACTCTGAAAAAATCTTTCGTGTAGAATTGGATAAAAGTTTGCCAGGCCTTAGTGAACAGAGTTTTGTATTAACTCCTGGTAATTTAAAATCATCTATTAAGGAATATTTCCCAGAGATAGAAGCCACTGCCCGCTTGTATTCTCCTATCATGTTAACAGGGTCTATAGATAATAGAGTCGTTCGAGCAAGTACTTATTTTGCAGACCCTAATATAGCAGATATATTGCAATTTGAGGCACTCGAAGGTGATATTCGAACCGCTCTCGAAACACCAAATAGTCTTATCTTAACAGCAAAAGGTATGGTTACTTTGTTTGGTGAAAATGTTGAACTTGGTACTAGCATTTCCTTGAGCAATAATTTTATAGAACAAACCGTTTATACAGTTCGCGCTGTTATTAAACAGACACCAACTAACAGCATGTTTGATATTAATATACTTTCATCGTTCCATGCTCAAAAATTCCCTCCTAGCTTCGAAGATTGGGAAAGCAATGTTGCTAATCTCTTCGTCAAACTTTCTCATCGCGCAACTGCATCTAGTGTACAAGATAGACTACCACTTTTTATTAATCACGTTTTGCCTTTACCAAAAGGTATAGTTGATCATAAGCCTTCAAACTTATTTCAATTAAGAATGATAAACCTTCGTGATATCCATCTTCACAGTAAAGGTTTTGGTGAAGCTGGCCGACGAGGTGATTATGTTAAAGTTTTCACCAGTATTGGCATTGCTCTAGTCGTATTGGTGATTGCTGTCTTAAATTATATTAACCTAAACACAGCCAATGCTATTACTCGAGCACGTGAAATATCTATTAGAAAAATTGTTGGGGCCCAGCGAACGGACCTCTATATACAATTTTTAATAGAAGCGTTTCTTATTACGATAATGTCGGCTGTCTTTTCTATTGCAGCGATAGAAATAATGACACCTCACCTAGCAATATTTCTAGAATTGCCGCTAACGTCGAATACTTCTATTCTAGAAATGATGTATCTTATTTTAGCAGTGATCGTAATTGCTTTTGTATGTGGCATTTACCCAGCTATTTATGTCACAAAATATCGCCCATCAGAAATTTTAGGGGCAAATGGAAACAGCTATATTCATAGTTCTGTGATGCTACGCAATATATTGGTAACTATTCAGTTTACATTTTCAACTGCATTAATTTTAGCGACACTTATTGTTTTCGCTCAATTAACGTTTTCTCGCAATTTTGACCGTGGTTTTACGCCTTCAAATATGCTTACAATTAATATTCCTGGTTCTAAAACCGCCGGCAGCACCCATACCTTAATCAATGAACTCAATAAACTTCCTGAAATTAAAGCAGCGTCTGTTTATGGGTTTCGTATTCAATCAAAAAACTTTCGTACAACGAACTTTGGAATAGATGGAGGGATAGGCAACCAGTCAACGAGCTTAGTTGTAAAAAATATTGGCCACAATAATGCAAAGGCCTGGGGAGCAACTATTGCTGCTGGAAGAGACTTTGAAACTGCTCGAGATAGCGATCAATTTGTAATGTCCGTAGATTGGCGAGGTGGAAAAGGTGACCCAATGCCAATTATTCTTAACGCAACAGCAGTAAAACAACTTGGTTTTGTCAATAACAGTTCTGCTATCGGGACCCTACTTTTTGAAGAAACAGGCGATGGTCAGCCTAAAGTTCGCAGGATGTACGAAATTATAGGTATATATCCAGATTTTCAACTATTTGGTATGGACCATCAACCTCAACCTTCTGTATATCGCCTTTGGCCCTCAGATTTCAATATCGGTGTTGCTATGAGGTATACAGGAGAAGTAGAAAAAGCGACAGCCAACATCTTACGCATATGGCAAAACATATATCAAAATAACGATTATTATCTATCACATATGGAAGATATTACGTCTTCATACGATCAACGCGAAGAAAATGAATTTTTATTATTCGCTGTATTTGCCGGTCTGGCCATATTATTTGCTTGTATGGGGTTATTAGGGTTATCCGAGTTTTCTATCAAAAAGCGCTGTAAAGAAATTGCAGTACGAAAAGTTTTAGGAGCCTCAAAGCTACATCTAATATTATTAGCTCTTTGGGATTTTAGTAAACCAGTATTAATTGCTATTATTATAGCAATTCCGTTGTCATATCATTTTATGGAATTATGGCTCCAAACATTCGTTCATAGAATTGATACTGTAACTTTGTCTGTAGTTGTAACCATAAGTAGCTTGCTTGTTTTATTAACAACTTGGGCAACTATTGGTCTAAATGTTCGAAAAATAGCTAACACCAATCCTATAAATGCATTGAGGCATCAATAGTCACGTTTCTAGTCGAAACAATCAGCCAACAAACTTATATTATTTATCTGTTAATTATACTGGAATGTATGCCATGAACCTTGAAAAGCGTCCAATAATCTATGACGACCCACTCTCAAGTAATGATGAATTTATCGAGATGTTAGCCTCTTTGTCGAAAACGACCAGTGAAGAATTAGTAAATGGCATTTATGAATTTTTTACAGAATATTACGTGGAGCATCAAAACCTTGCGTATGTTATTTCTATTCCGCGTAGTATTCTTATCTTTACTGCATCGCTAGAGAGCTTACTACTCGCCGCAATACAGGAAAATTCCTCTTCCGCAGTAATTGGAGCGGCCTATGTAGCTCTTGCAAGTGGATATTTTTGTGTAAGTCAGAAGAAACGTGAAGCAGATCACGTCGGCAAAAATCTAGAATTATATTTAAAAGAACATGACAATGTAAAAGTTGAAGCCTTTTCAAAAAGCATGAGAGAGAGGATTATACATTGGGACAATTTAACAAATGAATATTTAGATAGCAGAATAGATAAGTACATCAGCCATGCATCAAGCGATAGATTTTTGGATAAACTAACATATGTACACCGCATGGACCACAATCAACGATTATTTATAGCGCCGTTTTTAACGATTGGCGAACATGTCAATAAACTTAAAAGTTCACAAGAAAATTTCTGTATCGGTGAGGTTATACAAAATATATCCTTGAACACACTTGAGAATAAACAGATCGAGTTACGCCGAAGGCAAGATAAACCACTACTTGTTTTTATATGGTCTGGAGAATGCGGAACATGTATTGATAAGTTAAAGAAGTTAGCACTACTACGTCATGAGTTAGATCGCCTAAATATTGATGTTCTGACAATAAATGTTGATAAGAATCCCCAAGCTCTCCAAAAACAACTCAAATCACAGGAAATATATGCCTTTAATACAGCTTATACACATAATCAGGCGAATATAATGCAAGATTGGGGAATTATTGATGTTCCAATGTTTGCTTTAATTGATAGTGCTGGAGTTATTAGAACTGCTGGTAGCTATGATCTAGACAGAATAGTACTGGAACTAGAGTTACTTGCAATAACCAATAAAGAAAATAGTACTCAAATACATGAACATTCGTCCGTAGGTCTTATGAAAAATTTTTCTAAATCTATGGCTAATTGGGCACTGTCTGGTATGAAACAAGCCGACCAAGAACTCGTGACAATTCGTTTGTCGACATGTCAAACATGCCCTCACCTTATAAAAAACGGTACTGCATTCCTGCAAAAACTAGTATCCAATTTAGGGCTAGGTGACGCTGTTTGTAATCTATGCGGGTGCGCCGTTAATGCTAAAGCTAAAATATTAAATGAAGACTGTCCTTCAGAAGCAGCAATCAATGGCGTTTCGCCATGGAAAAGAGCTGAAAGAGGCGATATACAAGAATGATAGTTTGATTATGAAACATAGATTACTCCTTTCGAAGTTTACATCACCATAATTAGTAAATACCTAACCAGTTATTTGGGAATCTATGGGTATCAAAGAATTCGCTGAATTTTTGGTATACAAAGGGTTTGCGGTCCACACATTCTGAATTGGCAGGACACATCTTCAAACGAACATAAGTTCTCATAATTTGTAAGCCTGACAATGCTTTACCTGCATATAGCTGTATTTGCGCGGGTTCAATTTCTCATCAGTATTTAGCCTTTTCTCAAAAGTCGTTGCCTTTGGAGTTGGGCAGAAAGACACCGGCTTTTTCGGGTCTAAACACAAGAGGAGAACACTATGAAACACGCTAATTTTCAGCTTCAGCTCAATTTAGAAGTCAATCTAGCCTTTGTAAGGCCAAGCATGTTGCGTTTGGAATTTGAAGTTTCACGATGTGAGGAACCGTAAGAAAATCCACGTATGAAAAAAGGCGGCTCGATTGGGGGTTAAGCCGCTTTTTAAGGTCAAGAGTTTTCATCTGACCTACTTTGAACACATAGGCATCATGGATAACTGCGTCAAGCAAGGATATTGCTAACGCTTGCGCCCGTCTGTATGAGATGATCCGTCAATTGCTGGACCCGGAACCGAAGGCGGCTCAGGTGTATTTATCTCTATTGGTGTTTGCGCATTGAATTCCTCGCGAAGATCACCCGGCTCTCGTGGTGTTTGAGGTTCTGTTTCAGGTTGAACGCGTGCTTTAGTATTTAATTGATCTTTTGGTCTGTCGTTGGCTTTATCCTTGGCTTCATTGGCGGTTTGAATGTGATTGTGACGTGTTTTGGCCTTGGTAATGTTTGCTTGTCTGCCGCTATATGGATTAAGGGTAAGCTCTGCGGATGGCATATGGTCATAGCCTCTGCGTAGGTGGCGGACTAATTCGCGCTCATTGGCAAGTTTCAAAGACTGTTGCTCTCGGGCGAAGGTTTGTTTTTGTGCCTCTTCCCGGCGATTGATTTCTATATGCTGCATTTCGCTGGTGCGCTGCTGGATAAGGCGCTCGCTTTCCTGTTTGAGCTGTAAAGCTTTCCGTTCTTGTTCCTGTAATGCGTGGCGCTTCTGGTCCTGATGGGCGTGAAGCTTGGCGCGGATGAACTCAACGCCACTCACCTTCGCCAAAAACTTTGCAAGGCCTTTCGGGTCGTTCTGAGCGCGGGCAAAGTCAATCTCAAAGTCTGCTTGCGCATGCAATTTACTCAATGCGTCTTTCCCTGCAATCAGGCGTGCATCCAGTCTTTCAGTTTCTCGTTTAATGGCTGCGCGTTTTTCACCCAGTTCACGTTCAAGCTTCTCTCGGCGTTCATTTTGATATTGCTCAAGAGCTTGCACGCGCTCTGCCAGTTGTTCCTTTTTAAGGACATGCTTTTGCTGTTCCATGAACTTCTTGGCCGCAGCTTTGGCCTCTTCAACGGTTGGCAGTTGATCGTTTGGAAACTCTTTTTCCAAAAACGCATCGACATCTTTCTTGCGAACAGCGCGGTCACTGATCAGCCGTTGTACAGTTCCAACACCGCCAAACACATCAACAAGTGCGTAACCCCTCCGACCTTGAGCTAGTGTGTAGCCGCTTTGGTCAAGGCCAGCGACAAACGCTTTGGCGGTGTCTGAGCCGCACCAAATATTCGTGACCACCTGCATACGCTCTGCTTTGCTGATGCCGGTTTGGTTTTTCAATACCTGGTCATAGTGAGATAGCTCTTTGGTGGTGCGCTCATCGTTATGATAACGCTCCGCCCCTGCTGTATCATGATTTCCTACCAAAACGCTGCATGATGGCGGTACGGATGATGCGCAGTTCTTCAAAGCATTGGCTTACAAGGCCTCGCAATTCCTCATCCGGTCGCTGGTTTAAACCGCGAAGGGCTTGAGCAAGCAATCCGCATTTCGCAAGTATTTGGCCAAGGAACTTATATTCACCGGGACGGTGGCGCGTGTCGCCAAAACACGCTTCCATGACATATGCATTGCGGCTTTGAGCAGATGCTTTTTGCTTGGCATAGAATTCCCGCTCACGGCCTTTGGGGATTTTGACCGTGAAGGATTGCGGATATTCGTTTTTGCTCGCTTCACTCATACCTTAAAACTAAAGGCGCAGGCCGCAACTGTTCCTCGTCTGCATATGAGAATGCAGCGCGTGAACATCGCTTGATTTGCGTCTGTTGGTTTTGCCGCCTATTTAAAAATAGCCATCTTAAAGATGGGGTTACAAGGGGAGAGCTGTTATCTCCCAATGTTCGCAGGTCTTAGGGTTAGCGACTGAATCCACCGCAGCATGAACAGGTTGCCGTTCAAGCCTTTGAACGGGCTGCGAATGAAGCTGAACAGCGCTTGGGCTTATCTGGTCAACCTCGGGCAATTGTCTTTCATGAGAAAGAAGGCAGAAGGCATGCCCATGTTGTCTGGTCACGGATAGACTATAAGAGCATGACTGCTATTAACCTGCCTCATTATAAAAGAAAGCTTAATTCCCTCTCTAAGGAACTTTATCTGGAACATGGTTGGGAATTGCCAGACGGTTTGCGTGATCCCCTTCTTAAAGGCCCGCTTAACTTTACCCATGCACAGTGGCAACAGGCATTAAGGGCAAAGCGTGACCTAAGAGAAATAAAACTAGCTTTCATCCATGCTTGGCAATATTCAGACAGTGCAAAGGCACTCAATGCTGCCCTTAACGAACATGGCTTTCTCTTAGCCAGAGGCGACAGTCATTTTTTTAACCTCCACTTATTAGATATGGTCGCGTCTTTATAACCTTTTTTCGATAATAAACTTGCAAGCTGAGACAAATGTTCTGATGACGGTCAAGCTAAAATACCTTCCGTTCGTAATTCTCTTAATTGGTGTGCGATACTTAACTTACTTAATAAGCATTGACGATGTTGAACTGAGCTTTAAAGTACAACCTATGGAAATTAGCAATACATTATTGGGCATTACTATGCCATTCGGATTCACCAAAAAACCGTAAAATAAACAATATTTAGGTGAGTATGTATTCGCGTGATTTATTAAGTCTAAATATATAAGGGCTCGGTTAAGTTTAGTAATTCGATTGGGGAATTTGTGGTGCAATTATTTCGCCAGGAAGTGATAGAAGCAAAAAAACAAAAACTTCACGGTGAAGTATTTCTAACGAGTCCCGTTTCATTCCTTCTAATTACCTTGTCTTTGATTTTATTTGTGTCTGTTATCAGTTTCCTGGTCGCTAGAGGTTCATATGCAAGAACAGAATTTGTGCCTGGGTATCTAGTGCCATCAAACGGTATCGTAAATATTCAGGCAGGTCGTTTTAGAACACTAACGCAGTTGAATGTAAGGGAGGGCCAATACGTTAGTGAAGGTGATCCGATTGTTTCTATTGATGCCGCTGAGATCACAACGTCTGGGGCTTCGGTTGCGGCGAGATCTATCAATTCCATGTCAGTATGCTCCTGATCGTGAGCTCTACTCGTTTAGATTGATAATTTGAGTAATGAACCGATAACACCCAATCGCCTTTGATTTAAATGGTTGTCAAAATTATTGTCAACTCAATAAGTTATTTTTATGACCCAATAGTGGTGTTATTTTGATTTTACTCTCTTTTAGTTGGTATAAGTTGTTGCAAGTACACTGTATAAGAATGCTCAACCGCTCCTAGACAAAAATGATCACAGCGAGTTAAGTGGGGACTAAAAATGCCGTAATTGGTCTTTAAATTTCGAATCTTATTGTGTAGCGTCAACGCTAAATCGTTAGTTTATATATGGAATTTTATGTCAGCATTGTATAGCTTCGGCAAAGTAACAATTCGCTTGTGGCGAAAGCGATGGGCGGGAATATCGATAGCAGTCATTGGTCTAGCAATCGCCTTAGCCGTGTCTTTTTTGTCGGCTCTATATGTACATGATGGCATTCGCTCTGATAATTGGCTCCCTGAAGCAGATAAACTTTATCGAGCAGCAACGAAATCACAAAATACTAGTGATACTCGAACCAGTGTACTTGCTTCTTATAAGCTACGACCTAAGCTAGATGATAAATTTAGCGAGTTGGAAGCTAGCGTTAGATTGTATCCTAGAGATATTGAGGCCAGTGTTAACAATCAGAGTGATAGTCAGCGATGGGTCTTTGTAGATCCTAGTTTTCCAGATATTTTCGAGTTGCCAATGCTTGCTGGTTCTATATCTGAGACCTTTACCGCACCGAATAAGGTGCTTCTCTCGGAGAAGGTTGCGTCCTGAATTGGTGGCATATCGGCAGTGGGGCAGACGATATCGGTAATACGGAACAGAAAAACAGAAAGTTACCAAGTTAGTGGTATTTTCCATGACCTACCAAATAATACCCATCTCAGTTTCGATGCGATAACATTGGTAAGAGATGAAATATGGCCTACTAGGCGTTTTCAGCAGTCACAGCCGAATGCATATACGTATGTGAAAGTTCGCGAAGGAATCAACATACCTTTATTTCTAGAGGAGTTTGACGCTTTTTCTCGAACAGCTATACCACCGTTCAGGGCAGGTCGCGAAACATACAACATTCTTCAGCCCATGGTAGGTTTACAATATCGTTCTGATCCAAGTTTTAATCAAATGCGGCAACCTATAGATCGACAATATGTTGTAGGGCTAACTGTCATCTCAATAGCGCTTTTGTTCTCAGCAGGGTACAACTTTGTAATACTTTTCTCCGCGCTGAACAGTATGAGAGCTAGAGAGTTAGCGATGCGCCGTGTTCACGGAGTCGGACCCAAAGCCTTGGCAAAAGTAGCCTTGATAGAAGGCATTTTGGTCGGTTCTACAGCATGCCTGCTTTCAGTGGAGATCGCGAACACAATCTCACCGATCATTATGGACTTTACTAAGATAGAAATACCGCTCTCTGGTCCTGGTAGAGTTCCATTACAGATTGGGTACGTTATTTTGGCCGTGTTGTTAGGTGTTTTTAGCAACCTTCTCTCATTGACAAATTTTTTGCGCAAACCACTGATTAGTAATTTACGCGACAATCAGGCTGGCTCGGTTGGAAATAAGGGCAGGACACATCAAATGCTTGTTGGTGCGCAGGCCTTTGTATTTGTGGCGGTTATATTTTCCGCTTGCCAAATCGCTTATCAAATATACCACTTACGAACTTTCGATAGGGGTTTTGAATTTGACGGCCTTGCTTTTATTGAAGCCCCGCTACAAGTAAGAGTGGTTAGCGCTCAAACCAAGGAGGGTGACGATCCTCAAAATAATCCAGTTTGGGGTTTCTTTAAAAATAATTTTAGGTTGAAAGCTCTTGATGTTCCTGGTGTGGAACAGGCTGCATTGACGGGTCTTAGGCCGTTTAATCCACTGAGACTAGGCGCTCGTTTTCAGATGCCACGTGGTGGGAATGAGCCAACTACTATCTTGCTTGCTGGTCCTGATTATATCGACCTTGTCAAAATAGACGTGCTCGCGGCTATTGATGGGGATTGGCAGGCGTTTCAAAGACCTGTTGCGATAGAAGAAGAATATCTCTCGGTTTTTGGCTTGATGGGGAGAAAAACATCCTCTGAAATAACGGATTATTCTGAGATTCTTGGTTATAAACTGATTGGGGCTACAGGTGATGATACGGAAGAATATACAGTAGTTGCAGTAATACCGAGCCAAAAGGATGGTGTCCCAACTGACCGACTACACTTGTATGACGTTAGTGAAGTAGCTTTTAGCGCTTTACCAATAGCGATCAAGTTTGATGCAGAAAAACGTGTTCAGGTAGAGGCTGCACTAGAGACAGCATTCTTAGAGTTGTTCCCAGACGCTAGCTTTCAAATTAGTTATTCAAAAGACACGTTTGAAGAGACGTTGAAGGTTGAAAAAGATAGTTCGCTTGCTGTGTTAGTACTTAGTCTGATCATAGCAGTTCTAGGATCTGCTGGATTATATGGAATGGCGTCAAATTGGCTTGCAGCGCGGGCTCGCGAGTTAGCAATAAGACGAGTGTTTGGAGCTTCAAATGCAATCGTAATTAAATTTGCCCTCAGAAAAATGTTGTTGCCCGTGTTTGCTGGCGGGACAATTGGATTCATCCCGGCATGGTATATAATGCGAAACTGGTTAAGCCAGTTTACCGAACAAGCAGCTCTGCCTATATATGCATTTCCTTCATTGCTTTTGAGCGCTTTGTTGTTGGCTAGCATGGTGTTAGTGTTTCATACGATTTTGGCTTTAAAAAAGAGACCCGTGTCTATCTTATATTACGAGTAAGTTTTAGTTCTTGTATTGTTTAGAGGTTTGATTGGGCTCTGCCCCGTTCGCTGATCAAAAAATAGCCGGTCTCCCGAGGCTCCAAGCGTTGCTTGTGCGCCCGCCGTCGATTTTTCGGACCGCTCTCACCCCGTTTTTCTCTCTGTCTTCAAGGGTTGCATGTGCAACCCCTATTCAAAGGTGATAGATATGAAACTGAATGAAGTAAACTGCGGTGACTCAAAAACCGTTTTGAAAACATATGAGAGCGAATGCGTTGACCTTGTTGTAACGGACCCACCTTATTTGGTGAACTACCGGGACCGTGCTGGACGTACGCTCAAGAGTGATGATAACGCGGACGGCGTTTTGCCTGTTTTTAATGAAATAGCGCGTGTCATGAAACAGGATAGTCTTTGCATTAGTTTCTATGGTTGGAACGCTATCAGCGAATTTTCGAATAAGTGGCGCGAGGTTCGATTAAAACCCGTAGGTCATATTGTTTGGCAAAAGCCCTATGTCAGTAACAAGCGTTACGTAAGTTATGCCCACGAAAGTGCTTATATTCTTGCGAAAGGTAATCTACTGCAACGAACCCGCGTCTATTGCCTCGGGCGAGGAATAAGCTAGAGCGCTCCAGTGCTGCCTCAAACGATTGTTTGTTATCTGATCCGGTCCAAGCGGTTTTAATCTGATGTTTGATAATCTGAGTTTGGTTTTTACCGCGTTTTGCTTCCAGATATTCTTGATAAGTGTAGTTTATAGGGTTTGCCTCCTGACCAGGTAAGAAACCATTCGGTATCTCCCAGCTATGCTTGATGAAGGGTTCTAGTGATAGAGCTTTGAGTTTGCGCTTGGGGTAAGTGAGTTTGATGGCTTTTAGTGATGCAATATCAACCCGTGACCAAACGGCATGACGGTGTGTGCGTCCCTCTTTGGTATGGAACACCACGCTTCGCGGTTGACCCATCAAGCCTAGTGTTTCCTCAATGCTATTTATCGCGTCCAAGAAATCGCTTTTTGAAACACTTTCTCCCACGGGTGGATTTAAGCTCAGTGAATAAAGATACTTTTGACATCTGGTCGACCGGCTGATTGCCTGTATTTCCTGAAATGCATCCATCAGATTGTCACTGATGAAGCCGCGCATACCAGCGACCTCGATATGCTCGTTTTCATCTTTCATCAGATGTAGAGCTAGCTCAGCGCCATGTCCTCGCTGGTTGCCTTTGAGGATCATGTGTTTTTCCTCAGGCCAAGAGCCTTGATAAGCATCATGCGTACCCGATGATGTCGCTCGCGAGTTGGAAACCGCCTGTGCATCGATCATCGCCATGCGTTTCATGCTGATGCAAGCTTTAGGGGTTCGCTATGATCCTGAAGGGTAACCAGCGATCCGGGGCACGTGATCTGGCACTTCATCTTATGAAAGATGAGAATGAGCATATAGAGATACATGAGATAAGAGGCTTTATCTCTAATGATCTCTATGGTGCCTTTATGGAAGCGCATGCTATTACCAAAGGCACTAAATGCAAACAGTTCTTGTTTTCCCTATCACTCAACCCACCTCAATATGAGCAAGTCGGCGTCGAAGCCTTTGAACGTGTGGCAGATGCGGCTGAGAAGCGCTTAGGGCTTACAGGCCAACCCCGCGCCATCGTCTTTCATGAAAAGGAAGGCAGAAGACATGCTCACGTTGTCTGGTCGCGCATCAATGCCCAGACCATGACCGCAATCAATCTGCCACACTACAAAAGAAAGCTGACAGCTTTATCGAAAGAACTCTATCTGGAGCACGGCTGGGAACTACCAAAGGGCTTACGTGACCCACTTCTCAGAAACCCGAGAGAAATAAAACAAGCCTTCCGTGATGCCTGGCATAATTCTGATAGTGTGAAGGCACTCAAGGCAGCGCTCAACGAGCATGGCTTTATGTTAGCGCGTGGTGACCGGCGCGGATACGTCGCAATTGATTATGTTGGTGAGGTTTATTCTCTTCCTCGTTGGGCAGGTATTAAAACCAAAGAAGCGAAGGAACGTCTTGGAGACCCCAAGTATCTACCAAGCGTGGATGAAGCTAAACAGATATTCCGCGATAAGATCAAACCACAGTTTGATGACTTGAAAACCAACATGGAGCGGGAGCATAAGGCCAGACTCAAACCGCTGTTCAAACAAAAGAGACAACTTGCAAGAGATCATGCGATAGAGCGCGATAACCTGAGAGAGCGACAAGCGCACCGTTGGATATATGAAACCGGACAACGGCAATCACACCTAAGAAAAGGCATTAAAGGAATGTGGGATTGGCTATCAGGCAAAGCAGAGAAGATCAAACGCCAGAACCAATATGAAGCTTGGGATGCTCAGAAACGAGACAGGTATCAAATGATGTGGCTTACATATAGCCAAATCAAAGAACGGCAGCGACTACAGCAAGATATTGTGGAGACTCGGGATAGGTACAAGCAGGAAAGTATGGTGTTTAGTCAAGTTACAAGTGAAGGCCTCAGAGTTGAAGGGCGGAAAATGCTACAGCTAAATCGAGTACGAATAAAGTCGCATAGAAAGCAAAGAAATACGAGGCAAAGATATTGTTCTGGCCGATACATCGGCGAGCCATTTCCTCTACAGAGCAATCCGTGTTCTTATACTGCACAATAAAATCGACAATCTTTGTAGGGCCTAATCCGTAATTGTTTACGGCAAACGTATGGGTGGCAACATCACCTTCCCCGATGGTTCTGTCGAATGAAAATTGTCATTCAGGTGTATTCATCACTCTGTCGTGCCTTATTTTTTGCCGTGTCTGATATGCGGTAAAAAACAAGGCACAAAGAGCAATTATTACACCTGACCAACTTGCAATTAGGCTTAACAATTCACTCAAGGTACTATACTCCAATTATTTGATATCCGGCTCGTTAGATTTCTTCATGTTCAGATATGTTTCGACGATAAATAGTGCCATTGTTCCGGCTAGATTGACAGCTAACTCAGCATGTCGCGCTGCTGGTCGGACAGGTTTACTACCTTGGCCATGTGCGTCGCCCAATCTATTTCTAAGGACACCGAGTCCATTTACTATGCTGGAACAACCGCCAAGGATTTGTTTAAACACCTCCTCTGTGTGCTGAGAAGGTGATAGGTTTAGCTCAGTTGCTACTTTCTTATAGAGTTGTGGTAATTCTATTTTCTTCGGATCATATGAAACTTGAAGGTCATCGAGAATGTGCTTGCAGACGCTTTCCAGGATAGTTCTGGCGATAGTAATAGCACCTTCCGGGTCATTTGTTTTGCGCTGCAGGGAAATTTGCCATGCCGCATTTACGCCAGTTTCGTCAAATTTTTTTAGTATATGACTAACGTTTTGTTCAGCGGGAAACGTCTCGTTACTTTCGCAATGTTCTACCAGTGAATTTAACTCAGACCAAACAAACTGCCGACGTTCAGCATAAGTAGCGAATTTTGGCTGCATAAATTGCCAAATTTGATTGGCGTTTCGGTTAACACGGACCCAATTGGGAATAAGTGGTTTGGTTACAGGGTTGTCGAGAAAATATCTCCTCAGGCTTGCGTAATCTTGATCTGTTCCGCCATCCTCATCTTTTGTGACAAAGCCGATAATAGCTTTTTGTAGGAGATCAGCTTTCTCATAGTCGGTTTGTAATTCACTCATTATTTTGGCCAAGCTTTATACTTTTTTGGGAATAAGTCTATTTCATCAGACCTAAGAATATCCAGAAGGCCTTGGTGTTTCTTGTCACTCGATTTTGCATTACGATGTCTGAATTGCTTCACCCAAGTATAGACATCAACTAACTGCAGAAACCGACTAAGATGTGAGTGTGTAAAATGCACAGAGTCGACTAGATGTTCAATGTCAGTGCCAAAAGCAAAGTCAGTACCACTTGCTTTGTACCCAGACAGAGATACAGCAAATTTTTCTGAAACAATATCATTCTCTCTGTCCCCAATAAGTATGCCCGATGATTTAGTTCGCTTTATTTAATTCGGCATTTAATGATCTTACTGCGCCTTTCCAGCCCATTACTCATTCCCCAGTATCTTATCCAAGTAATAAAACATCCTATTGGATAAAAATTAAGTCAAAAAGATATTAATAGTTGTTTCCATAGAAATATCTCTACTAATTTCCCGTATAAATACTCAATAGACATGCAAATATAACCTATTTCAGAGGGGAGTTTATGTCTGATGACAAACACAAACGCGCGGATAAGATTTATCGTTCTCAGCGTGCTGAAGTCGACAAACGCGAAGACACTAAAGACTTCTTGCTGGATAAATCCGTAGGCGGTGGCCCGAAGATGATGCGCCCTTCGGATGACTATATCGAAAAGTCACTCGGTAAGCAGAAAGGTGTTATGGAGCGCCACCATGCGGCAACTGCGAAAACAAACAAGCAGGTTGTGCAGGAAGAACGCACTGAAGCAAGACAGTCAGAAGTCAAAAAGAGCATCGACCTTCATCGCAGGTCACTAGGCTTAGAACCAAACAAAGAGCAGCCTGTTCAACAAAAGCCGGAACAGGCGCGGCCAGAAAAGCAACAAAGCAAACCCTCGCGCTCTGTTGATAGCCAATTCAACACTCAAACACGTGACGGGCAGGCAGAAAAACAATTCATCCGGGATACCTTCAATAAACCGCCAGAAAAAACTGAACCACCGAGAGATGCTTTTGCGGATAAGTCCCGAGAAGGCCAACAAGAAAAAGAAGCCGTGCGCAGTATCACGGCGAAAGTGCAGCAAAACCAAACATCCAATGATAATGCCAAAGACGTTGGTAACGATGACAAAACTGATGCTGATAAACAGCGCCGGATGGAACGCGCCCGCGCGATGATGGCGCGGCGCGAACAGGAGAAGAGCAAGAGTGAGCGAGAAAGATAAGCAAGAGCTATGGCGAAGAGCAGCAGAACTTGGCCTTGCCATTGTTATCCCAGCAGCCATTTTGTGGCTCATGCATGCGTTTAAAACCGGGCTTGGGATCCAGTCGCCTATGATTATCCAACATTCACATCATTGCTTGAAGGGTTGCTGATCGGTATTGGTGTAGCTCTTACCTTTGTCTTGATCCGCACATGTTACAGAAGATACGGGCTATGAGTGTTTGTACCTATCCCGATTTTTCTGGTTCTTTTGGGGGACTTTATCGGTCATGCCGATGCTTGGTTTCTGGTAACCAGCCCTCTAGCTAGTGCTGTTGGTCTAACTGGCGGTTTGATTATCGCGCTTTATATCGTCCTGAAGAGTAAAATTGAATATACCCCCAAAACAGTATTGGCGAATGTGTTTGGCTCTTCCAGATGGGCAACACGAGATGAGCTAGATGAATGGGGGCTATTGGGTGACAGGGAAAAGGGCAATGGCCTGTTTCTAGGCCTTACCAATGATGTTGAAGCAAATGACATCATCTATGATGGCGATATGCATGCTCTCACCGTTGCTCCAACAAGACGCGGCAAGGGTGCTATGGCAATTATTCCAAACCTCTTAAGATCGAACTCATCTATTCTGGTGATTGGCCCCAAGGGTGAGAATGCCCGACGTACAGTCAGCAAACGGCTTGAGCTTGGACAGGATGTCTATGTTGTTGATCCTTGGGGTGTATCCTGTGAGGCCGATAAATATGGTGAAGGTATTGAGGCTAAACATCTCTCCGGTTTCAATCCTCTGGATTTTCTTGATGCAGATGATCCCGACTTGGCGAGTGATACCATGCTGCTTGCTGATGCGCTTGTTATACCCGTTAGCCGTGACCCGTTTTGATCAGATGAAGCGAAGTCATTCATTCAGGGTATCATACTCTATGTGGTTACTGACCCTGATGAAGCGGATAACCGACATCTCGGTCGAGTTAGAGACATTCTATCGCTCCCGCCAAAACAGCCAGGTGAAACTGATCTTGATGGTACGTTAGATGAAATCCTGATGAAGATGATCGCCAGTGATAACTTGCTGGTAGGGTCAGCTGCTTCGCGCATGATGCAAAAAGCAGAAAAAGAATATGCATCCGTACTCTCAACAGCCCAAAGCAACACCCATTTCTTGGATAGTCCTAAAATCAGAGAAAGCCTGAGCACGTCTAGTTTTCAGTTCAAGGACCTCAAAACATCCGATAAGGGTATCACTGTTTACCTGACACTACCCTTAGATCGCATACCAACATTTCATCGCTGGCTGCGGCTCCTAGTAACCTCCGCCATGATCGACCTGACCCGAGCGCCAGTACAATACGACAAGCCACTTGTCAGAATGATCTTAGATGAGTTCGCTTCTCTTCAGAAGCTTGAGATCATCGAAACGGCTTATAGCACTATGGCGGGTCTTGGTGTCCAGCTTTGGATACTCACTCAAAGCCTCGGCCCGCTTAAAAAGCTATACGGCGACAAGGCTTGGGAAACGTTCGTCTCGAATGCGGGTGTATTTCAATATTTTGGTTCTAGGGACTATGACACCGCAAAATACGCTGAACACCTATGCGGAATGACCACCATCAAAAAACGCTCAATATCGTTTGGAAGTAACGAAGGGCGCAGCACGACGAATGGATATTAAAGCAACTCGTCAACAAAATCAAGTGGGATAAGTGAGACTGGCTCACATGACGATGTTTCACGACCACTCGCCTACGCGGATGAGATGATGACGCTACACAATGATCAGCAAATCCTATTCATCGAGAACCGATATCCAATCATCGCCAAGAAATGGTGGTGGTATAGGGCTTAGTTTAACCAAGCATTGTCATCAATGAGATTGTTTATTCGTGACGTACATCACATACAGTATGAGAACTATCCGTTAGTCTGCGCTTTTTGATGCTCGGATGTGAGTGAGCGCGAAATTTTACTGGGGAATCTAATGCGCATCGAATTGTCAATTATAGATATATCTGAATTGGAACAAAATACTTTAATAAAAAACATAGCTAATGAATGCCGCAGTAGTGAAGTGGAAACGGTGCTGAAAGGTGACCAAACAGCTCAGGATATTGGGAGCATACTGATATGTATGTTATCCGCACCAGCAATTATACAGCTGTGTAGAGGAATTGCAGATACATTGAGGTTAAGCAGAAAAGCGTCTCTGATGTTGAAGGGTAAAAATGGAGAGACTTTGGAGATCAAAAACGCGAAAGCTTCAGATGTAGCTGAGTTATCTAAGATACTCATTGAGAACAAACAGTTATTTGAAGAATAAAAGGCTATATAGTGAGTGGAAGTAGAGTAGGTATTATCCTGGGAGCGTCATCTTGGAAAAACTCAGAATTTTTTGGCGGTGATGCATTTAAGAACTCTTACAAAAAAATTAAAAAGTACTTCGTATCACCGGATGGACTGAGTATTCCAGATAGTGCCATATTGGATTACTTTGATGCTTCGGAAAATGCTACCGACATTCTCCAAAAGTTTCATCAAGAATTCACGAGTAAAGTTGATGAGCTGCTTTTAGATAGCGGTGAACTCGATTTTACTTCTTCTGCAGTGGAAGTGTTCTTTTACTTTGTTGGTCACGGCGAGTATTCTCTCGGAAAAAGCAATGCTTTGAAATGGGTAATACGAGCAACTGACAAAAAGCAACTCAACGCGACGTCTTTAAACGTCACCGACTTTGTAGATGTTTTGAAAGAGCGGTCAAATAATATTAGATGTTATGGGATTATCGACTGCTGCTTTTCTGCCAAAATCATGCAGTCATTTCAAAGTGAGAGAGCTTTTACAACTAAAATAGCAAAGACTCTCAAGTATATTATCCCTCGCAATGGATTTGCAGTTTTGTGTGCTACGCCCCCGAATGAAGCCGCTCGTATATCGAAGGACCTGGGAGAGACAATTTTTACCAAAGGTTTTATAGAAATTGTGGACTGCGGCTGGGGCAAGCAACGAAAGAAAATGCTTAGTATGCAAGAAGTCTCAGAGGGGATACGTCTTTGGATAACCGAGAATGACCAGGAAGGCCAATATCCAATTCCAGCAGTTTTTGATCCAGACCAAAAAGGCGGCTTACTATCGGCTGTTCCAATCTTCAATGTGCGAGCTACGCGCCAACTTAGTACTGATAATAAAACCTCCATTAGAGGGAAAAAAGTGAAAAAGAACATATTTGACTTGTTCGAGCGCGATGAAGAAAGGCATATAAACTTGCTCGCTAATTGCGCAGAGACATCACTTTATAGACAAGTACCTGCAATTCTTAGTGTTGCAGACGGACCAGGTTTATATGCTTATAAGTCAAGAGTAAAAAACGCACATCAAATTGCGGAAAAAATAGTTCGTAAACGAGAACATTCTAAAGAAGACTATTCCGTTGACGATCTCGGAGATATTGTCGGGCTTAAATTCATTTCATTGTTTAAGAACAATGTTTTTACAAATGTTGAGTTGTTAGTAGCAGCAATAAATGGCTCAAACCCAAGGCTTTCTGATATTTTCGTCAATAAAAGTCTGTATGAAGCAATTATTTACACTACAGATAAAGACTTTGAGGATGAAGATGGAAACAATTTTTCTGATCAGATGTTTGACAGCATACTTGCGTGGGCACCCTATTTAGAAAAAGATAGTTGCTTTGTGCAAAAACGGCAAAGCTACTCAGGTGTGCACTTGCTCGCGCGCATAAACGCTGGGAACTCAAAAGAGAAAATAGTGTTGCCGGTTGAAATACAGCTTCGGACTGTCTACGAGGACGCATGGAGTGAAGCCGAGCATTCAATCTCTTATTCACAAATGCGAAGCCTAAGTAAGCTGGAGCAGCGCACTGATCCGTCGCATAATTATCTAAAAGTACTGAAAGGTTTGCTCGACCAGTCTGCTGAACTCGCAGAGTTTATCAACCGTGACTCCAAAGATCAAAAGCGAGGTACGCCATCTATAGTCCCGACGGTTGACAACGTATCTTACTTAAGAAGTGCTTGTAGAGTGAGGCAGGTACCAAAACGAATATCCGCAGCCTTAGTGAAGATCATTAGCGCCAAAGAGAAGCTGGATAGTTTGATTGCTCAAGAACGTTTAAGAGGCTTTCAAACCGGAGAAATTGATCGACAGAAAGAGAAATATGCCGATGTCGCGAAAGATTTAAACGCGTTGTACCAAAAGCAGACCGCTGCGGGTGGTCATTATGCTGACCGGAAGGGTGATGATGAGTACCTTGAGTCAAGACGTGCTTTTGTGTTTCTAACTCGAATGGAAGAAGCTGTTTGCCTAACTTTGAGTAACAACATTAAGCACAGAGAAAGCGCTCTTTATATATACAAGATCCTGCTCGGAGACTTCGATAATTGCGCCAGTCTACACCTTCGGCTTGCGTTACTTTATGCTCAAGTCGGAGAGAATGACAGAGCTTTAGATCATTATATCAAAGTAGGGTCGCTATACTACGAGCTTTGTGAATTGCCAGAAAGAGACCGACTGATTCAACTGGGTGAGCCCCAGAAAAATTATATAGAGAACAATCTTGGAAGACTGCACAGTTTCCAAATCTGGCGGAGAGCAGATAAAGCCAGGCAGAACTGGAATAGTGAGACCCACTTCAATCTAAAGTCAAAGCAAGAAATATATGATGAGATACTTGAAGCATATGAGATAGCATGCCGTTACAAAGGTCTCATAAAAGATCCCAAGGCTAAACTTCGCATAAATAATAACATTTTGGCTTATCTGAACGACCTGGAGGAGATAATTAGGGCCGTCTCAAACTTAGATTTCCATACGCAGCAAAATTGGGAAACAGAGATAAGAGAGTGCCTTGCATATATTGAAACAGATCAAAATACCGATGAATTTGATTGGAATATTCTGGATAGTTTAACCCTAGGAAATTATTTTGTTGGTGAGAGAGAAAAAGCCAAAGCATATGCTCGAAAAATAAGATTCGTTTTTTCGAGACGTGAGGAATTGAGTAACGCTTCTGATTATTACAGTGCTAACTATTTGAGCGAAGTTGGTCGAAGAGTGCTAAAAAGGGCATTAGAAATAGAAGAGGATCGATACGAAAGTAAGTGGGTAACAAATAAATAATACCATTAACTGTATCCATGCAATATTATAGTTGTATGGCTATTGACTCATCATACCAAAATCTATAAAATTATTAAAATATTAGAGAGATAAAAATGAAAAAAATATTTAAAATATCTATGATGAGTGTCAATCGTTACCCTGATGGCGAGGCATGTTACCCTGATGGCGAAGCTTACTTACCTGCTTTGAACATTAGTTAGATCATCTAAGTTTTGGGAAGTTATAAGCTCGCCAGATTTGGCGAGGAAGTTCTTTATAATTTCTCCAAAATAATCAAATTCTCATATAACAAAAGTATGCCTTTGGACCCGCCTCGCGCTCAACTTTAAGCGAAGCTAATCCTAAATACAGGAAGCAAGGTCTTTGACCTTTCAACTCGGATCATTGATGCGTTATTGTATGTCACCATCGCCGAATATTTTTTTGCGATATTTGCTCATGGCACGTGATAAGGTGCTGTGATTGACATCATAACGCGCTGCTATTTCTGTGAGAGTATCCCCATCATGGTAAAAGGCATATGCTTCTTTGACCTGTTTAATCTTGAGCTTACTCGGCCTACCAATTTTGCTACCGCGTGCTTTTGCCTCTGCCATACCTGCGCGGGTGCGCTTGGATATCAAGTCACGTTCAAACTCAGCCAAGGCTCCCATAAAATGGAATATGAGTTTGCCTGATGAGGTTGTTGTGTCAATGCCGTCTGTAAGAGAACAGAAGCCTGCGCCTTTATTTTTCAAGCACTCTATCAACTCTATAAGAAACCCTAGTGAGCGCCCTAAACGATCAAGTTTCCATACAACCAAAACATCTCCGGATTTGATCATGTTTAAGGCTTTATCGAGTGCGGGGCGATCTTTGTTGGCACCGCTAATGCCGATATCTTCAAACAACTTTTCACATCCCGCTTGTCGTAAAGCGCGCAGTTGCAAAGCTGGATTCTGGTCAATGGTGGACACGCGTATATAACCTATTTTCATAGGCGTAAAATAGCGGTGTGCCTCGGTTTACAGCAAGGTAATTGAATCGAACTATGACTGTATGTTGTGCAAAAAGGTTCCTTTAATCACGGAAGCCTTTAACCGCGCGGATTAGAGCATAATCATACGAGAATGCCTGTTACTCTGACTATGTTTACTGCCCAAAATTGTCAAATAACAATTATGACAATGGTGCAATAAGGAACCCTTTTGCCATCGGATTTATTTCATTGAGTACGTTATAAAAGGATAAGTTCTGTGACTTGCACTCCCTCCATCAAACCCATAAGCGTTATTATTGCTTTGTTCCTGCTTAGTGCCTGTAGCGATGACAGACCCGAAGCAGTAAAAACTCAAACTATTAAAGACAGGCTTCAGGAATATTACACCCGTGATGGCGTGCCTTATATGATTGTAGATAGCTTGAAATTGACTGATTTATCAGATAGCAGTGATGGCCTTCAATCTGAATATAAGGCCAAGCTCAAAACGAGCCTGCGACTGCCTGAATATTTATATTATGAAGCCTATGTATATAATGACCTACAAATCTTGTATGAACTGGATACAAATAGCGCAGACTTCAAAAGCAGTTTCTTTATCAACCTTGACGGCTATGAAACCGATATTCTGATTAGAAATATCGGGGATATATGGTCATATGGTTTTGAAGAAGGAGGGTTTAACTTCACAAGCCTCAATCTGCCATATGCACATTACAGCGAGATCAAGTCACGCAAGGCATTCATCGACACGCTAAAGCTTAGATATATCGCCATGTGTTCTGACGAAGAACAAGCGATATGGGATAAGCTGATTGCCGAAGAGCCTAATGCTCAAACTGCTATTGAGCGCGACTGTTAGTTCCTAAAATCAAAAATATTATTTTGGAGAAAACCCATGAAAAAGATCATTGGCTTGAGCTTGATCATCCTAACTGCTGCCTGCGGTAATCCAGAACCACCCAAATTCACTAATTGGGATAACTTGCCAGAAATTGAAAGCTATATTTCTGCTGTTCTTGGCTGTCATTGGCATGACATCAAGATTGACAGTCTATATCCGGCAAGAAGCTGTATCATGCCTGATGATGACCCTAAGGTCTTATGGGCATCAACAACACGTGCCATATATCTGCTCAATTATAATGTGCGTCAGGGAAAGCTGATAGATCGTGGTATGGCGGATACTTGGTTTAAGAATGGTATGTGGATTATGCATGAACGGATTGATAGCTCTGCCTTTGAAAACATTCTTGATATGTTCGGGTTTACACTGGCAGAGGTAAAGCCTGCCATAGCGCTTGAGCAGGAAAACATTAAAGGAGAGCACTTCACCGTTTTCCCTTATGATCCATATACATTTGATGAATCTGCTGAGCGGTATATTAGTCCTGATGGGAGGCTTAAGGCTATAGCAATTCAGTTAAATCAGTAAGAGAAAACCTGCATCTGCAATGCAGGTGCGGTATCATTGTTATTATTGCTCTCTAGCGAGAGAGTTGCCCGTAAGAGTAATACGAAATATTCAGCAAAGCGATATTTCATCATCATCTGATTCCTAAGAAAGGGTACGAATACGTATTTGAGGAGCTAAGCTCACTTTGTAAAGTCGTGATGATAATCACAGTAATAAATACAAGGAATCTATATAGTCTTCATTATAACAAATGAATTGGATAGCTGGTATGACAACAGATAATCATGCTGAATCTCAAATAGTTAAAACTAAGAAAATAGCGAGAGAAATAGTTAAAAAAACAATTGGTGAAAAATTGTTTATAACTATCACTGTGCTTGGGGTTTGGGCAGGGTGGGCTGGCGAAGTGTGGACTACTACTAAAAATGTGGGATATGAGCTTCACGAGTTATTTTCGCCACGAACATCTGTATTAACATCATCAGAGCTGGAAATTGCAAATGAACACGTAATAGTGTTGGATAGACGTGCCAGCTTTGATGAAATCAATGTACAAAGAACTGCATTGGAAATTTTTTGCCGCATGTCATATGTAATACGTCAAAAATGGAATGGCATTGTTGGAAGAATTTTGTGAGCGGCTTCAAAATTGTCAGAGATTTAAATGAAAAAGGTTATTGGCTATTAGTGACGGATGTATTTTCAGGCCAAGCAAAAGCTAAAGAGTTATCTACAAAAATTGACGATTATCGTAAACGTGTTTACTTGACTTATTCTGCCCAGCACGACAGCAAAATAAAGGATGGAATTGGATCACTCCTTCAATATGCGTATCATTGCAACTACAATATTGAAGTATTCAGTCATACTTACGGAGTCATCGAAAATGAAGAACAATTGTTCTTTTCAAAAGCGACTGGAAAGAACAATTGTTCTGCTGGAAATCCTATTCGAACAGAGGATTTCAAAGATTTGTAAAGTCTTAAACTGCAAATATAGAACGTAAATTAATAGCGACGCATAAAAGTAAAGTTTGTTTTTTCTAAAGCCAAAATAGAAAAAACATACATTCAATTTGGCAAAGACTACTAATATAAATATTCGAGGCTTGAAGCTGCTAATATTCAACTCATTGTTTTGAGAATTGTTGTTTTGATACCACTTTTGTTAGTTTTATTAAGACATGAGGCAAATCTAAAATATATATACTTACGCAAGTAATTTCAGAATATTCTTATCGCTGTATTTGTTGACTTTGTTCTTTGTTTTTAAAGCTCTGCAGCATATCATTCGCTTTAAGTTTTTTATCAAAAGCAGGTTTGGTGTCGGGGTTGCCAAGCGCTTTGCGCTTGGTATTGAAAGCTTCCAAAATGCCGTGCTGTATTAGCCGGCCTTCCTTTTCTTTGAATAACTGCGGATATGTTAGCTGTTCCAGCCTGTCACCAATCTGATGATTTCCGGCTTCTCTGGCCATATCGAGTGGCAAGCGCCCGTGTTTATCTTTTATCCACGGTGCAGCACTTGGCGATTGCGTAAGTACTTCTGTGACATTCTCTGCACCATTCGCTGCTGCATAGTGCAATGTTGTCATACCATGCATATCAGTCATATCTGGCTGAATATCATTCTTTATCGCAACAGCAACACCAACCGTATTGCCTTGCTTCACCAGATCAAAGATTGCTTCGGGATTCTCCTTGGTTTTAGCTTCCTGTTGTTCCAGTGCTTTGGGGATTAGGGCATCAATGAAAGCATTTATCTTTTCAATCATACATCACCCTGTAAGCGTGTGATGCTGGTACGGAGATTCTCATCCTCAAGTGGTGTAAGCGTATGAGGTGTAACCTCAAACGATTGTGGTTCCCGTGTATCCAGTATCCATACCATGCCTGTCAGGTCTTTAGAGCGTTCAACGGCGGCCTCCTGATAGGCTTTGCTGTCATCATGACTGATCGATACACCTTGGTTATCGTCGAGCTGATATGTGGCAGTTTCAAAGCTTGCTGGTTCCTTCTTTGCAAATACCTTAGCGAGTGTTTTGCCTAATATATCCATATCGGTATCAGCTTGCTTTGATATACCTATGTCACCGTATTTCTTAATCAGGTAAAGGTGCAGGCATGCCCAGAACTCATGACGCACATTTACGTGCTCTAACATTCTATTCATTGTCTGGTAGCGGAGCTTTACAAGCCATTCCTCGGGTACGCCTGTCTTTTCAATATAACGAGCAACAAGCTTCATATAGGTGGGAAGCTTTACGCCTGCCTTTTTCCAGTCTTCCAGAATAAGCCGCCTGATCTTCTCACATTGATGCGAGGCATAGTGGCTATCTAGCCCTAGTGCCTCTGTATCAAATTCCGGTTTATTGCTTACCACTGTTTCCTATCCTGCATACGTTGGCGTTAAGTTTACGAATACTTACGCGTAATCCCGTTCGGTAGTACCGCCCGCTATTCCTGTGTCAGTCTGCTTTCACCACCTCTGCAATCACAAGCAAAATAATTGTGATCATGAGATGTAATTTTTTTCAATTTCACACGAATAAAAGCGCCCAACCCTTGAATAGAAAGCAAGACTATATGAATGAACATGCCCCTATTCCAGATGAGCTACCTATCGCTTCCCCTGAACTGGAGAAGTACCGCCACCATCTCGATGAATTTGATCTAACCGAAGAGCAAAAAGATGAGCTGCTCGTCACCCTCTGGCAGATCATGATCCAGTTTGTTGATCTTGGTTTTGGCCGTGATGCAACAACCCTCGCCCTCAAAGCAATCTGTGGAGAAGACTTCGAAGCAGCCCCACTTGATGACGAGTATGACCTATACTTGAAGGAACAATTATCAATAGAAAGCGAGGTGGACTAATGCCTAACCAACAAGCCGTAATTTACTGCCGCGTGTCACATATCAAGCAGAAGACACGCGGCAATGGATTGTCTTCACAGGAAACACGTTGCCGAGAGTATGCCAAATATCGCGGTCATAATGTCGTTAAGGTGTTTAGTGATGATACGTCAGGTTCATTGACTGCTCGCTCAGGGATGCAGTCAATGCTCAAGTACCTGAACGCCCATAAAAGGCGTACCCAACATGTGGTCATCATTGATGATATTTCCCGTCTCGCTCGCGGCCTTGAAGCGCATTTGCAACTGCGGGCAGATATTTCAAAGGCTGGCGGTATTCTTGAAAGCCCATCAATTGAGTTTGGTGACGATTCTGACTCTATGCTGGTTGAGAACCTGCTGGCTTCTGTTTCATAGCACCAACGCCAGAAAAATGGTGAGCAAACCAAGAACCGCATGCGCGCGCGTATGATGAATGGGTATTGGGTCTTCGCTACACCTATGGGCTATCGCTATGAGCGGGTATCAGGCCATGGTAAGCTACTTGTGCGCGATGAACCTAAAGCATCTATCATTGCTGAGGCATTGGAAGGGTATGCCGCAGGTCGTTTTGAGACAAAGGCAGAGGTGCGGCGCTTTCTGGAAAACCAGCCACAATTCCCGAAAGATTTGCCGAACGGTCAGATCAGAGATCAACGTATAGCCGATATTCTTACCCGTGCTGTTTATGCAGGATATGTGGAGTCACCCAATTGGGATGTACCCCTTCGCCAGGGGCATCATGAACCGCTTATCAGCTTCCAAACGTATCAGAAAATACAGGAACGTTTGAAAGGGAATGCCAAAGCGCCTGCGAAAGCCAATATTCGTGATGACTTCCCACTGCGCGGCTTTGTTACCTGCGGTGATTGTGGGCATCTTCTTACTTCTTGTTGGTCATAGGGTAAGAACGCAAAGTATCCCTACTACCTTTGTTTCACCAAAGGCTGTGAAAGCTACCGTAAATCTATCCGTAAAGAAGTGATTGAAGGTGAGTTTGAAGCCTTATTGGGCGTACAGCCTTCTAGATCACTTGCTGGCCTTGTAGCTGACCTATTCCGCGATTTGTGGGATAATGCGCTTGGAAATGCGGCCTCGCTCAAACGAGCTTTAAAAACTGACCTGAAAGCAATCGAAAAAAATATCGATTCTCTTTTAGATCGTATTGTGGATGCCGATAGCCGGACGATTATTACGGCTTATGAGCGTAAAACCAAAAAGCTTAAAAGCAAGCAAATTGAGCTTCGTGAACAGCTTGCAGATAACCATAAACCCAAGCATACCTACGAGGAGATGTTCGAACACGCCATGATGTACCTGTCAAACCCTCATAAACTATGGGTTTCGCCAAAACTAGCTGATAAGAGAACTGTCCTGAAACTGACTTTTGCAGACAGATTAGCCTACAAAAAAGGGCGTGGATTTCGAACACCTGCCTATGCCTTGCTATTCAAAGCTTTGAGGGAGATTTGTGAGGGGAATTTTAGTATGGCGCGCCCCGGTGGAGAAAGTTTGAACTCTCTCTTTGATGAACTGGCGGATTGGGAACACCAATTTGAACATGGCGGTTTTGATTTAATTTTTGACCTTGAGGAGCCAAGCCTATGAGCGTTCCTTTATGTCAGAATGCTTTCAATCTAGCGCGCCTTAATGCTGAGTCTGTATCAGTAAAATGCAAAGCTAAACTTTTAAAACCCAAAATGTTGCCATGCTCGGTCCGGTTTACAGCAGAGGAAAAAGCAAGGCTGGAAAAGGCTGCTGGCAACCAATCACTTGCTGCATATATACGGTTTAAGGCATTAGACGGTGACGTGGCTAAACGCCCTTCACGCTATAATCGCAAACAATATAAACCCAAGATGGATTATGAAGTAATTGGTAAACTTTTGGGCATGCTTGGTCAATCCGAGTTGGGGCCGAGTATGATTGCGTTAGCCGCTTCCGCTGAAATTGGCGCACTTGATGTTGATGAAGAAACCTATACACGCCTGTACTCCGCTTGCGATGACATTGCTTTCATCCGTTCTTCACTGATTGTTGCTCTCGGTATTAAACCACAAGGTAACGGTGATAGCTGATGATCTTGGAAGGCAACCAGCGCGGCGGAGCTAAGGATTTGGCCTTGCATCTCATGAAAGATGAGAATGATCATGTTGAGGTGCATGAGATACGTGGTTTTGCCTCTTCGGATATCATGGGTGCTCTGAATGAAGCCTATGCTGTTAGTCGAGGAACAAAATGTAAGCAGTTCCTGTATTCCTTGTCACTTAATCCACCACCTGATGCTAAAGTAAAAACATCTGACTTTATTGCCGCCATTGATAAAACGGAAGATAGACTGAGCTTAGACGGACAATCTCGTGTCATTGTCTTTCATGAAAAAGAAGGTAGACGCCATGCTCATGCTGTCTGGTCACGGATTGATATTGACGAGATGAAAGCTATCAATTTGTCCCATGACAGATTGAAGCTTCAGGAAGTATCAAGAGAACTATATCTCGAACATGGTTGGAAAATGCCCAAGGGCTTTGCCAAACAGTCTGAGCGTGACCCACGTAACTTCACCCTTGCCGAATGGCAACAAGCCAAACGCACCAAACAACACCCGAATGATATAGAGCGTGCCATACAGGATGCATGGGCTATATCAGATACAAAAGCCACTTTCGGACATGCCTTGCAAGAGCGCGGCTATACACTTGCCCGAGGTGATAGAAAAGGCCGTATCGTTGCTGTTGATACATTTGGTGAGGTTTATTCTGTTCCTAAAAAGGTTGGCACCAGAATTAAACAAGTTCGAGATCGTGTCGGTGATGAACAGCATCTACCTTCTGTCGATGAGGCCAAGCATCAAATCGCCAGTGGTATGTTACCAACATTGGAGAGTTTCAAAGCCAGCCTCGATAGACAGCGAGAACTGGAAAATACCGCTTACAAACATGAACGCCAAGACCTGATTGAATATCAGCGAGGTGAGCGCGCCACCTTCCTGAACAACCAAACACTTCAAGCAGCATCCGAGGCCATCGAGCGGCAAGCGCGTTTTCGGAGAGGCTTACCGAGTCTTTGGGATCGCCTACGCGGTGAGCATAAACGCATCTCAGAGCAGAACACTTTGGAAGCTAAGTTATCACAAGAAAAGGCACAGACTGATAAAGACCAGTTTATCCAAAACCAGTTGCAAGAACGGCGCACGCTGAAAGAGCAACATCATTCCAAACAGCAAAGCCATACTGAACTCGTGCGTAATGTGCAGGCTGATATAGGCGGATACCAGCGTGAGCTTATGCCAGAACCTGAACCACCTAAACCCGAGATTGAAGTGATGCGGCAAGCTTTCAAGCAAGTAAGCCGAGACATTGACCAGAAAGAGCAAGGTCGAGAACGGCCACTTGATCGTGGCTTCTCACTTGATCGGTAATCCTCAAACAGAAAGGACAAAACATGCTGAAAGAAGATATTGAACGACTGGAGCGTGAAGCCAGTATATTCAGATCAAAACAGGGGCCGGGCTGGACATGGGTTGATGATTCCATTGCGAAAAATAAAGCCAAGGCCCGTGAATTGGCTAACCTTCAAGCAGAGTATAATGCCAAGTCCCGTATTCCTGTGAACAATGAAGGCGCATTTGAAAACGTATCACGCCGCGCCGCTATCACGCAGGAACATAGAGCGCGTGAGCGTTACGCTCAGTCTAAGACACATATTTGGAATCGAGATAGGTAATTATTGGAGTGCTCTGCCTTTATAATTCTGTGCTATAGGCTCTAAAACCTCAGTCGTTCTCGAGTGCTGTTACGGTTGTTTTAAGCTGAGCATATAGTTCATTATGATGGCGCTCTAAATAATGGGAGATATTAGTATTGGAAAAGAGTTTTTTTAAGTATCCAGCGATCACAGCCAGCTTTACAAGGTTTAGCCCATAATAATCCTCCACACCCTTTATATCTCGTTGAAGCCTCGACATTTCATTTTCCATACGTGCTGCCTGTTCTTCAGTTATACCAGCCATTTTCTTCTTAACATCAGCATCAACCAATTGATCTTTTGGGGTGGCGACAAGTAATGCTTTAGCATAGGTGGCAGTATAATTATTAGCTGCTGCCATAAGTTCAACAACCTCAATTTGCCTTAAAGGTTTCATCTTTTTTAAGACTCGTAATGTACCACCAACATAGGTTTGGTGTTTGAGCATCTCGACTACTTCAGGGCATATGCCTGTTAATAATGACTTTTTTTGCTGGACGCTTTTTACATCAATCCCCAACACATCTGCCAGTCGCTTCTCTGAAACACCACGCTTTACCGCTTCGATGATCATGTAGTGTTCTTGGATAGTCGCTAATCTATTGATGTGTTTGTTATATGTGAATGTTTCATCATCTTTTGCGATAAGGCAACGAACGTCATCTCGTTTTAATTCCAAGAGGGCATTATACCGTAAATGACCATCGAGTAATAAGTAGAAGTTATCAGTCTGAGGATAAACAACAAGTGGTTCTACTAATTGAAATTCTGATAGGGTTCGAACAATTTGTTTATATTTAACAGACCTTTTCACTGCCTTATTGATTGTTTTGGAGGGCAATATTTTTTCTAGTGGAATTGTCAAAGTTGCTCTTTTAAAGCCGAGTTCTATATCGTCATTCATGTGCCTTAGACCCCTGATTTGAAGAGGTCCGCTATCGGCTCTGGAATATCATCTTCATTTTCAGCGCGTAATAAGGTAGTAAAATTTTCATCATTCAATAATTCACGCAATGAAGATTTGATAAACATTAGGCGGCGTTCTGCTTGGTCAGATTTGGCGATTAGAGAGCGTTGTCTGTCGGTTTCCTGTTGATACGCTTGTATCATTGATCTACCAGTCAAGCGTTGATATGGGCTAGTTTTGCGATTTGTATTTTGGTGTTTTAGTCCTTTGCCTTTTTCTCTTCTTTGTTCGATAACCCTTTTGGCGACCATCAATTTAGGGCCTTTCAAGCCATGGTTTTCATAAGCATCTGCCATTGCCTTTTGAATATCTGTATCCGAAGTATTAACAATCTCTGTTGCAACTGTAAGAGGAATTTGGTTGCGCTCGACAGCGGCGACTAAACGTTCTTCACCATTTTTAATTAGATACAGTATGTTTTTGACGTAATCATTGCCTAGTCCAGTTTTTTTGGAAATTGTCGCTGCATCGTATCCACGTTGCTCAAGTTTTCCAATTCCATCCATAAGCTCTAATGCTGTATGATGACGCCTTGCAAGATTTTCGACCAAACTCATAATCATGCATTCTTCTTCGGAAGCGTCGATTATGATTGCAGGTATCATATCTTGGCCTAATTCAATAAATGCTTCTAATCGTCCTTGGCCACATACAAGGTCGTATTTGTATTTGGACAAAGTTCTTTTGGGATGAGACACAGAAATTGGACGCTTAAGGCCAACTTTTTGGATGCTGCTAACAATTTCCTCGAACTTCTTTCTATTACGGGTTCTGGGATTGATAACCCGTATAGAGTCTGTTTCGATCATTTGTACATCGGAAGTATTTACTGAATAAGACATTACGCAACCTCACTAAGAGGAGCACGTTTTGTCATAGAGAAGAAATAATCGAGATTATCAAAGCGAAAAGTGTCTAATATTGCACCATTTTCGCTGGCCAATCGAAGTGAAGACTCTCTGAGGTACATCATGGGGAAAATATAATAGTCTAAGGGGTGCTGATTATCTTCTTTCATGCGAATAGCAAGTGTAAGTGTGGGATTTAGACTTGCATCGAATCTTATTTTCCAACGTGAACGACCAGCATTCGTTTGAAAATGTCTAGCTACAACGATTGACGTGGTAAACTCTCTATTGATCGTTAAAAGATCATTTTGAGCATTGTGGGATACGGTCGCCCCTAAGTTTTCAATTTCATTAATAGCATTGGAAATAACTTGGGCATGATATGACCGTAAATATTTATTAATCTCTATATAACGATAATCCCGACCAGTATCGAAGCCAACAAGTTCATAGGCGCGTACTAACCCACCAAAACGGCTGCTGTATGCATGACTTGAAGGTAAGCCTTCTGCTTCATCAATGATAAGTCCTGATAAATACCCTTTTTTCTGGTATAGGGACTTTAATAGAAAAAGCATTTCTTCATTTGTATACTTTTTCGAGCGATCAAGAATAATTTTTGCGGCTTGCTTGAATAAGGCAACAGACACTATTGCTTCAAAAACGCCGTTTGCTCGTACCCATTCTTCCGGAGGGTTTTTCACCCTTGCCTGTTGCAGTTTAAAGGATGTGCGATTGAATACATTATTGCCGATATATTTTTCATTAATTAGGATCTGATGAATGATACTACGTGTCCAAGGGGCATCTGCATCTGTGTGATCGCCTTCACTGTTTAATATCGATGCAATCTGTATTTCGGATTTTTGATCATACACAAACATCTTGTATATGCGGTTTACGACCTCGATTTCATCGGGAGGGCCGGGAACTAAGATAACCCGGTCTGTTTGTATACTTTTATGTTCGCCTTTCTCTAAGATGCCTTTGGGATTTCCTGCTGCATCTACTAACATGCGGCGTAATCCAAATCCGCACAGACCACCTTGTCGATACCCAAGCTCAATGAGTCTACATTGTCCAGCGAAGACTTTTTTGGATAATTCTCGGCTATATTCTCCAGCCATTACACGTTTAACGGTTTTAATGATTGTCGACCCAGCGCTACCATCATTTGCGAAATCTTCACCGCAGTAGTGAACAGCAATACCGTGATTACGACAGATTTGCTCATAGTATGCGCCTTCATCTGTATTTTGAAAACGCCCCCATCTGCTAACATCATAAACCAATATAACATCAAACGGTGCTGTACCGCTTTTTACCACATCAATTAATCGCTGTAATTCTTCTCGACCTTTCATGATAAGTCCGGTTTTCCCACCGTCAGCAAATGTCTCAACTATCCGCATATTGTTGGATTTAGCATATGCTTCGATTGCGTCTGATTGATTGGCGATCGAGTATTTTTGATGATCGGTAGACATGCGAACATACTGGGCAGCATTAATAATAGTATCGCCGCCCATAGAGACACTTGGATTTCTGTTCTCTAGGTCTGACATTTTCGCACCAGTTAAACTGGATATTTTTACAGGAATAATGTCTCAAGATTACAGGTAATAAGGAAAATGAGTCAAATAAGGGTGACGAGTTTTAGAAATAGATCAATGTTGAAATTAGCTAACTAATTGTTAGAAAATGACTATCTTTTGCCCATAATAGAAGTTTAGAAAAATATTTCACTTAGTAAATTATAATCGATTTCTCATTTTACTTAATCGACTCCAGTTAAATTCAAAATACTTATATAAAGTCAATTATAGTGAAAATTGTTTTTGACTACTCAGGTGGTGCATTCATAACTACCGTCCATGTTAGCTAATTACACATAACTAACATAATCTGTGAATTTCTTTAGTTAAATGATTGTAACTATCGCCCATGTGAGTTATTCTGATCTAAGTAACAAAAAGCAATAATATCGTTACTTAGAGGATAAAATGGATAAAAAAGGCCGTATTGGTGATTTTGTTGAAAGCTCTGCTGTCGCTGGCGAGAGTTATCAAGCCTATGTACCAAAACCACTCCCTCCAGAACCTGCTTTGGATATAGCCAGCCTCTATCCACTCTTGGATAAAGCCAATACTGCATTGGGCCGTTTGGATGGTATGAGCATGGTTTTACCTGATCCAGCACTTTTTCTTTATATGTATGTACGTAAAGAGGCGGTGCTATCGTCCCAGATTGAAGGAACACAATCTTCACTCTCTGATCTTCTCTTGTTTGAGAATGAAGAAGCGCCCGGTGCACCTGTTGATGATGTTACAGAAGTATCTTGTTATGTGGCAGCGATGAACTATGGTTTGGAACGCCTGAAAGAGTTTCCATTATCTTTACGGCTAATCCGTGAAATCCATGCTGAATTAATGAACAATGCACGCGGTGGTGACAAGCAACCGGGCGAGTTCAGACGTTCACAGAATTGGTTAGGTGGTACACGACCTAGCAATGCCAAATTCGTACCACCACCTGTCGATCATATGGATGAATGCTTGAACCTATTTGAACGGTTCCTCCATGATGAAACTGTCAAACTACCAGTCTTAATCAAAGCAGCGTTGGCGCATGTCCAGTTTGAGACGATCCACCCTTTCCTTGATGGCAACGGTAGGCTTGGACGTTTGTTGATTACCTTTATTCTAAGCGCTGAGGGTGTTTTGAAAGAACCGCTCCTTTATCTCAGTCTTTATCTAAAAACCCATCGACAAGCTTATTATAATCACTTGCAACAAGTGAGAGAAACAGGTGATTGGGAAGCTTGGATAGAATTTTTCCTGACAGGCGTGATTGAAACAGCAACACAGGCGAGCGAAACAGCACAAGCGATTGTCAGCCTGTTTAATCGTGACAGGCAGATCATCGAACAATCAGGGAAAGCAACGGCTGCTGTATTGACCATTCATACCTATCTGCAAAATAACCCAATTACAACGACAGCCAAGATCAAAGAAGCTTGCGCTATATCCTTACCAACCATTCTAAGGAATCTCACTATATTGGAAGAAATGAATATTGTGCGCGAGATTACAGGTAAAGAACGGCATAAGGTTTTCGTATATCAAGAATATTTAACGCTTCTCAATTCAGGTACTGAGCCGCTTAGGGCGTAAACTAACAGTCCTCGACTAGTGGCATCGGTATATGATATTGCAGCCATCAATAGTGGCTTCACCGTAATCCATACTTAAGTCACGGGCGATAGCATCATAATCTATATAATGTTCTAGATGCTCTGGAATATCACCGAATAAACCTTCCTCAACAAATTCATAAGCAAGGTCTTTGAAGTTTTCAGCCTGATAGATAGTAATATCAAAATATGTTTCAGGATCATCATGCTCAATATCAAAGTCATATCCGCATTCACTAACGGCTATGATGATATGGGCTTTTGCACTGTCGCTCCATTCTTCCAGCTTTTCCATGATGCTGATAATGTTTGATTGATAGAGACCAAGCGCTTTGCATACCTGCACGTCAATCAATTCTCCATTGATGAACTGTATCTCAAATTCTTCAACGGGTTCACCGTAGCTATTGCGGATGCTGTTAATCTTGGCTTTATAGGTTGCCGCATCCTCAAAATAAAAGCCTGTGGCGCTCATATCATAGGGCTGTGCATAAAACTGTGTCATTGCTCTGTTTTCCTTTGTCTTGGGTTTGGAAACATCCGTGTAGCGGGTTGCTTCTGAACCCTTGCCATGTGGCGAACAGGGGGTGAGCAAATGACAATGCAGAAACGATGAGAGGCGTGCCTTCACGCCGAACTGAGCTTGGGTAAAAAGAATTTAAAAATAGGACAGGCTTAATGCGGCTTGGCTTGCCTGTGGCGAGGTTAGTCGCCTTTGGTCACCCGCATTTTTCAATTGTTTTTAGCTTTCAAATTGTTATGCGCGAGGGGGAACGCCTAAAGTAGATTAGCGATCTACTATTAGCAATACACTGCACTTAGCTTAAAATGTTAAGATACTGACAGTTAATTAGATAAATATTTAATTATTGATACAAATACAAAAATAGAGGTACTTGTTCACCAATAAGTTCCTTTAGAGAATCAAATTAACGGGCTTCATTGGATAAGAAATGATCAAACGAATATGGAGGCACTTCATGGAAAAATCACAAACACCTGAGGAAATCGAAGCTCGAAAAAAACAACTGGGCCATCTTTGGTGGTTGATCGACGCTCCATTATTTATCGATACTGACTTAACAACTCGGTTTCACGATGCAATCATTCACCCTGACTGGAAAGTAACCACAAAAGAAAAAAGCGCTAGTATTAACAGAAGCCAAGAAGCCGCGGCTGAAATGACGATCGGGGTTGAAGCTAAGGGACCAACTCTACTCAGCTTTTTAGGTATCGATGCCAAAGTTAGTGGCTCTGCGAAAGGGGGGATTAAAGCGAATTCTGACAAAGCTAGAGCTAATCAAGTCGCTTTTGAAAAAATTGATAACGCCGAAAGAAAATTACTGGAAATAGTAGGGTTTTACCTCGAGCAACTCCCTGGGAAAGTTCTTACAGCGAATTTTCCAAATGAAAGCTCTCCTAAACCCCTTGAAAGAATTGAAGAATTAAACCAATCGTTGCGGAACGCGCCACGACCTTTGATATTTATCGATATACACCCCAAGACCCCAATCATCCCAACCGTCTCAGAGTCGATCGATGGAAAATTCACACTAATTTTTGATAATATCAGCAAGCACCTTTGGGCCAAAGAGGAGCAAAAAGACGCGCCGACGTATCCATCAGATAAAAACAACACTGCCGACAACCGCCAAGAATACTGGACCAAGATGTCAACTCGATACGATTCACGCGTTGCTATGATGGAACTGGAACATGCCGGACAACAGTTTGGGCGTTTTGATTGGGTCGATTTTCGTGTTATGGCTGGAAACAATGGCGAAACATACCACCTTCACTGTTGCCCAAAAGGAGCTTACAGTACGGGTACATTTGGTTATAATTTCGTTAGGCGAGGTTTTAATCACGGCACTCGAATTGTCGGCACCTTACGTGAAGGCAATGCAGTGAATGTACTGGCAATTTATGAACGATAACGTCAAGCAAGACATTCTTTTTCTAACGGATGCTGACAATACCCTTTGGGATACTGACGGTGTTTTCAGGCATGCCCAATTGCGCTTGTTATCAGATGTCAAAAAACAAATTCCTGGCGCCGTCAATTCCGAAGAACATGAGTTGGCATTTTTACGCTGCTATGATCAGGCGATTGCTGAAAGGCACCACTCAGGGCTCAAATATCCACCAGATCTATTAGTACGCGCTTTGACAATCGGGCTATCTGGTGCAACCGCAGATAAAGCCGCAACAAAAGTAATAGCCAAACCGTCATCTTTTGAAATGATCCCCGAAGATCAAATAGATTTAATAGTAGCTACATATTCTTCGAATCTAAAATGTCCTCCAAAACTAAGAGATGGCGTATTAAAGGGATTGAATAGGCTACAAGATTTAAATATTAAAGTAGTTGTCGTGACTGAAAGCGATAAGGACAAAATTGAGGCATTGATCAAGCACCATTCCTTACCGGGAATTACACAGGTTATTTCTGCACAGAAAAATGTTGCATTATACAAACGTTTGAAAAAAACTGCTAAGCAGGGCGCTAAAACAGTAATGGTTGGTGATCAGCTTGATAGGGACATTCATTTTGCCCATCAGGCAGGCTTAACAACTATCCATTTCCAAGGCGGCTTCAATCCTAAATGGAACTCTAAAATTCCTATTTTTGAAGCTGACTATTCGGTTTCTTCCTTTGATGTTGCAGTCACGATTGCTTTAAATTCATAAAAATTAATGCGTAACTGTAGTTAATTAATCCGTTTATCCACGCTAACACCTCTAATAAGATTAATTTGCTCTTAATAATATTATTTCTTCTTTCCTTTTTGGGTTTCCATAGTAAATATGCTTAGGAAGTTCCTCGAGGGAAAAGATGGATTTAAGTAGCTGTTCAGATTTAAGGTTGTTGCGTCTCTATTCAGAGATACTTGAAACACTAAAAGCACGTGGTACAACGCGCACAAACAATGCGCCCGTTGCTGGCTACGCCGAACATCTTTTTTGCAAAGCTTTCGACTGGTCATTAGAGGCCAATTCTAAAGCAGGCTATGACGCGATTTCTAGAAATGGAGAACGATTTCAAATCATGTCAAGACGACTAACACCAGATAATGGATCACGGCAACTTGGCGCAATACGACGTTTGTATGAAAATCCTTTCGACTATGTGGCCGCTGTACTTTTCGACCAAGACTTTTCAATAAATCGAGCGGCTCTTATTCCAGTCCAAACTGTTCAAAGCTTAGCCAAAAAAAATAGTCACACAAATAGCTATCGTTTCCTCTTGCGAGACAGTGTTTGGAATATTGAACAAGTAGACGATGTAACCACCGACCTACAACATGTCCAACGGAATTAATAAACATGAATGCTCAATCTGGCTAATTTTAGCTCAACTATTTTAATGGAGATTCTAATGCCAGAAATAAGGCTCGAATTACTTGCAGATCTTAACAAAGGTCACCGTACAAAAAAGAAATCAACTCTTGTACCCAAATACATAGCAAAAATTACTGCAAGTAAACTTAATACACTCATGAAGTATGAGGCTAGTGGTAAGAAGCACCCTTTCAAAATAGCAAATGACTCGGTACTGGTGTTGGATGAAACCGCACAGAGAGGGATAACGGATGCAGGGAAGGTCAGGCAAGAAGAAAGCAAAGTAAAAGATATCAAAACCTCCCTTCTTGGGGTCAATAAATTAGCTCCCAAAGCGTTTTTGGGGACTCTAGTATGGAATGTTCGAGAACAGGGGGCAGAGGTTTTTCAGACTATTACCTCACTAAGAGATGGTAAACCACCACGGTTGGATTTAGAATTCAATCCCAAAAGGGTTTACTTGACTGACTCCGCGCATCGTCACATAGGTATATGCGAGGCTATAAAAGAATATTCAGCCAATCCTAAGGAATACCAGTCTGCTTTTGATCCAAGTTATGAATTTATTGTGGAGATTTACAATTTAAAAGTCTCAGATGAGAAACTACTCTTTAGCGAACTCAATGCGAAACAAAAAAAAATCACAGCTGCAAAAGCTAAGGAAATAGATTCTATTTCTCCTATAGGTCGCTTGAAAGACCATATTCTCGCCTACGACCAAGCTAATGATCGATTATTTTCCCAAAACATTGAGGTTACATCGAATCAAAATGACCGTCACACATTGATGACTATGTCAGTGTTCACAGCGTCCATTAAAGCGATGTTTGGATTGACATTAATTAAAGAGTCTATGGAGGACGAAGATCTACAACGGGAATTATCAGAGTATTATTGCAACTTTTTTTACAAACTCAGAGATGAAATACGAGTAAACTGTACTATTCGAGGTCGCGATCAAGAAGTTAGGCCATTCGAGAGCTTGTATTTGAAATATATCTATGAAGCAGAAAACTTAGATACTGCTACCGATGAGGAACTTGAAGAAAAGGTTGATAAAGCTCGCGCCAAAGCTTTGAATGTCAATAAAATTATACGAGAACAAGATAAAATCAACAGCAACCCTTTCATCAGGTCGTTGTCCCTTGTTGGTGGTCGTATCCGTAAAATGGCTGATTGGGAAGGTGTAATAGAAAACCTTCAAGCCAATATAATTGCTCCATCCCAGGGTAGGTTTTTCCAAACCGGCAACCCTGAAATGTTAAGAATTGATCCTGAAACAAATCACCCAATAGCAACGGAAAAGGACGACGGCAGCCTTAATGTTCAAGTGCAAACCCATACTCTCAGAACGATCGAAAACTTCCTCATGGCCAAGTTAGAGCTTAAGCGATTCTCTACCATTACAGTACAAACCCCAAACGGCGAGGAGCTTATACACCCACTTAAAATAAATAGGGCCAAAAACACTTTTCTTGATTTGACCCTTCAATTCCATACAGGGAACGATGTTGATGTTAGAGCCCAAGACATACTTGTTAGAATTGATCCAACTCTGCAAAATGGCGACTGGAAAAAAGCAAGAATAGTTGGCCAGTCCAGACCTTGCGCCGATGAAGTAGTTGTTGCTGCCGGATATGAGGACCCTTCATACCCTAACAGCATCAACCGACACATCGCCAAATTCGAAATCGATCTTCCGCCCTTTGATTCAGAAGAAACTGATCAATTTGAGTTGCAGTTCGAATGCCAATTTCCAGGCTTAAGCGGCGACTCAACGACTACAAAAGTTGTGTTGCTCGTTCAAGCTGAGCAAGACTAAGAAAGAAGCCAATGTCCCTTTTGGCCTTTGAGCGCATCCGTAAATGCATAAACAGAAATGTCTGTATAAAAACCGCGAAGCTACTCGACCAGCAAGCTGGAGAGGTTTTGGTTAGTGCAAGCGAATTTCCAAAACTTTATGATAGAAGAATCGATCGAGAGGAACGTAAATTCCTTATACAAGTAGTAAAAACACTTTTGGCTAACCGAAGCTCATTTGCCAAGTTAGACGAACGCGACATACGAAAAATACAGCTCTTCTTTACGCACGTCCTTGACATAAATGCCGTAGGTGGCCTCGAATTGTTTTTGCAAGCATATGTATTTCTATTTTGGCGTGAAATCGAGTTCACCGACAGCCTAGTCTCTCCAAGAGGGGATCTGTATTGGTTGTCTAATTCCTCAGTAGACCCCTACATTCCTACTACGAACAAGTTCATGCCCCTTATTAAAAAGATTCAGTCTACCAACCTTGTCGACTTAGTAGCTGTTGATGAGGAAACTGGCGTTCTTTTTCTGATTGAAGTCAAGAGGGGCAAAGTTGACGATCGATGTGTTGGTCAGGTTCTTCGTTACTTCGACGCCGTGTGTGAAATCATATACAAAGAGAACAGGAGCTTAGACATCAACTATGTAAGGCCTGTCGTCGTTTGTGCTGGCGCCAACTATGAAAAATGGCGTGCTTTCCCAAACTTATTTCGCGACCTAGTAGATATTTATACCTGTAGAAAATCGGTAGTCACAGATGAATTGACTATTTCAAATACTCGTAGGCAATTGTTATCGGAATACTCAAATCTAATGCTTAGCTAAACTGCTATCAATAAAACCCGTCCTTCTCATTTTACAAGAGGGACATTCTCCACACCCATACCCCCATACATGCCGTTTGGTACGGTTGCCCTTGTAACAAGTGTGAGAATGTTCGATAATCAATTCGTTGAGTTCCCAACCGCCAATTCTTTTAGATAACTCCCATGTCTCAGCTTTATCTAGCCACATCAGAGGCGTCACTATATTGAAGCGTGCCTCCATACCCAAATTAAGCGCTACTTGTACTGATTTCATAGTATCGTCACGGCAATCTGGATATCCGGAATAGTCAGTTTCGCAAACGCCTAGGACAATAGTACCCAAACCACGCCGATAGGCCAAGGCAGAAGCCATTGTAAGAAAAACTATATTTCTGCCAGGGACGAAAGTGTTAGGTAGGCCGCTTTCAAGCATCTTAATTTCGGTATCGCTAGTTAGAGCAGTGTCAGAAATTGCGCCCAGAACTGACAAGTCCAACATGTGATCGTCGCCCAGTTTATCTGACCATTCTGATTTAATGTTTTCTATTCTAGACAAAACTTCCTGGCGACACTCTAGCTCCACCCTATGACGCTGGCCATAATCAAAACCTACTGTTTCAACGCGTTCAAATCGCTCAAGGGCCCAGGCTAAACAAGTTGTTGAGTCTTGCCCACCAGAAAACAATACGAGCGCTACAGACTTATCTTTCATATGTTCCCCTACTAGTTTCTCAAACTAATTTTGGCTGCCGTGTATATGGGTTGGTACCGTGTTTCAACACTTGGATCAAATAGGCGGCTAGCATCTGGATATGTTTAGTTACATTCTGTATTTCGTTCCATCGCCAACGATCTTCTTCATCTGGCCCCAACTCCCAACTCCCAGATGTCCAGGCTGTGTTACCAACCAGTATTTGGATGCCTTTGATAAATTCCTCTTTTGTTTGTGACCCATTGCGAGCGAACAGGTATTCCATGACATAGCCCATAGCCATGATCCCAGCCCCATGCATCAGTCGAGAAGACTTTGGTGTTTGCCCCAGCCAAGCTTCGGGGAAAACTTCCTGACATGCAGCATAAAAATTGCTGATCAAAGCGACTGCTTTTGCAAAGCCGCCATCCTCCATCAATTCACGACAAGCCCCATCAGACAATGATCCTAAAACAACTTTTTGAATTGATGTATCTGCGATAATGCCGTCTGGATGTGTATGCTGTTTAATAAGACCATGAAGAGATGAGGTTTCATCAAAATTCAAAGTTTCAATGAATTTTGCAGCCATAGATTTCGAAGCCAAGCGAGCAGGTAACCCGTCTACCGTGGGCAACAATTCATAAATAAGAGACTTGTTGAGCGGTTTAGTATTATTGATAAGGATGAATTGTTTTCTCAACTCTGCTTCATCTCGACAAATCAGGCCCGAGACAAATACTTCAAAATCTTTCCCTCCTATTTCACTAAGGGCTGAAAGCCGCTGTTGTCCGTCAACTACCAGGCCTGGTTGGCCGTTCGTTAGGTCAATTGTCATCTCCACAAAATTTTCCGAGACATTTTTGATTGAGACACCTTGCGTAAAGGCCACTACAATTGGGTTCGGTAAAACTGCATCATCTTGTTTCAAATAATCACGAATTTCGTGGATATGATTATTCACTTGCGGTCGCTGGAACCCTTTTAGGGAACCGTCATCTTCACGGCCAATACGTTCGATTGCTGCAAACTTGAGGATGTCGCTCGATTTAGCGGCAAAAGAAAGTACAGAGTGCGCATCACTCTGTTTAGCAATTATCGCGGAGAAGGAAATTTTATTATTCATTTACTGGTGATCCTGACAGCATTTTTAATTGATTATTGAAGGCCCACATATTGTGGATACCTCGTCGCTTGTTTCGATTACTGGCTCGAAAGATGATTGTCTCCACAGAAACACGTTGACAAACATTGCAGCCGCATGATTTCCACGGTTTGGAATCAAGTGTTTTTTTGTATTCGGTTTCCAAAGACCGTAGCTTTTTTTCGCCGGGTTTCTTGCCAGTACGAGCATTTGTTAGAAAAGCCTCACTATATTCTAGGATTGGCTTCAATGCCTCATCTGTAGACATCGTTCCTTCATCCACTTTCCGAACTGCATTAAGGGCGGCCTTTTCTTGACTAGCCAATTTTTCTGCCTGATAGACACCCATTTTGACGAGTTTTTTTAAAGTGTTATTATCGTGTGACTGTGGAATACGGATAGCCGTATAATAATCCAGATCGCCACTCCCATTAAAAACAAAATAGTTCTTTCTACTGTCCTTAAAGGCTTTCAGCATTGGAGACGTCGTATCAACGCTGGCCAAATTATATTTAAAGAACTCAGTCACTCGGTCAATCTTACCAAAACCCAATATATGAAGCCTAGTTGATGCTGGTATTGCGGCTTGAATCTGCTCCATAACAATATGGATAGCATCTGCTGATAATGGTACCATGCCCCCAATCGCAATGTAGGTGTATCCCATTTGTGATAACCGTTTAGCAGCTTCGGCCATGCTACCAGGCGACCAACCTTGAACGACGCCTAAAGGCGTAAAATATGATCCCATATTTTTGCTTTCAGCAAAAAACTTTGCTGCGTTTTCAAGGGTTATTTCAAACCGCCGCTGAACTCGATCAGCAACGTCAGTGTCATCCGGTAACTCCATCCCTTTTAGACTAGGATCAAACTCAAAAATTATATGGTCGACGCTACAGCCATGCGTAAAGCCTCCGTCTTCATAAAACTCAAGCATCTCGCCTGGGGTGTAAGGCGGCTCATCGAGTTTATGATATGAAAACGCCCCGCAATCGCCAAAGATTGGCAAATCTTTAAATTTATCGGAATCTAAACGCAGAAATTTGCGCGCACCAACGCGTCTAAATCGCATAGCTTGGGCCTGAGTATATTTACCTGAAAACTTATGGTCTCCAACAATACCACGAGACACCAGAACTCCATCATACGGGGCTTGCCCTAAATACTCATGGGGAAACTGGTCGTCCCAATAAGGTTGGCGTTCGGGAGGGGAACGGTCTTCAGAAAAAATATAGTTTGGGTCAACATAATCCAGACTGTCAGCATAGATAAATTTCATTATCGTTTTCTCGACAATTCACGATCCAAACGACTAAGATGTTCAGACAATCTACTAATATGAGCTGGTGTGCTTTGAACTTCATTCCATTGCCATCCAATTTCAGGCCACTCCCCGGCTGTCCAAGCGCAATGGGGGCTTAACCTTTTAAGGGCTGCAGTAACTTCTGCAACTGGATTATCCGAGCCATCCGCACGCAACATTATTTGATCCATCAAAGAGCCCATGGCACGAATGCCCGCAGAGTGCATCAATCGGCTTTTAGCAGGCGGCATCCCCCAAGCATCTGGGAAGGCTTGTTTTACCGCAGACCAAAAGACTAGAAGTGCTTCGTACATGCCTTCTGTATCAGATGGGGCACTACCAAGACCTTTGAATTGGTTGAGTGCTCCTAGCGGGGGCCTTAGATTGCGCTTAATTGCCTCCACAAGTGCGCTATCTATAATAACGGCATCTACATGTTCATCCGATATACGGCGTATAATTTGGTGAAATGGCGATTGTGGATCGCTGTTCAAAAGATTAACCAACTCACTTGGAATTTTACGAACAGCGAGATCTCGAGGCAAAAGAGTATCTACTTCAGGGAGCAATTCATTGATTAATCTGGAAGGTAGAGGGCGAGCTTTGTTTACTAAAATGAACTGTTCTCTTTGAATCTCCAAATCCCGAGACACAAAGGCAATGACAGGTACTGGCAAATTCACATTTTTTGTTTTGGAAAGTGCTAACGACCTTTGTTGGCCGTCCACGATCCAAGCAGCTTTGCTGCCTTCGTCCCTAATTGGAATGTACAACGTGCCTGTATTAGCTAAATCAATCATTCCAGCAGGTGCCGGTCCTCTAGATTGCTTGAATTCCACCTCTTCACTCATTGCTAGTATAATGGCATTTGGAAACAGAACATCTGTCTGGTCAAGAAAATCTACAATACCATTTACATGATTTCTTATTTCTTTCCGCTGAAATCCTCGCAATTTATCTTTCTCATCACGGGTAATCCTGGATATATCAGCTAAATCGAAAACGCTAGAACCTGGCAAAAAGAATGCAAACGTATCAATGCCTAATTTTTGCTGAGTACGAAGAGCCCTGACTGCCACTGTTTTTTCTACAGCATTAAATTTCATTGTCTTTTCCTCTCTTAACTGAGCGAAATAGTGCGGCAAACCTACCTTGCTCGCATGCAATCTGGCACTCATCTCTCAATATGCGTAAAGCCTTGCCACTTTTGCCGTCTGATTTCTCCCAAAATCCAAGAATTAACTCGCAAATCTCTTTATCTGATTTGCTAGTTCTCTTTATTTTTCGAGGCTGTTTCAATGGTTCAAGAGCCCTCAAAACATTTGCGTAATCTTCTTCCGTAGATTGATCGATTCGATCAGAAATTTGTTCTACGAAATGACGAAGTGCTCTTTGAGCAAAATCAATACGTGTACCTGGTAAAGGACTATTCGGACCCTCTAAACGATCATCATAGGGCATGATTTGCTTTTGCAATCGTTCTTCAAATTTTTCAATATTCCGTGGCCCAAAAATTCTAATTTTCTTAAGGTGACGATCTGATAATTTTAACAAATCAGCTTCTATTAGTTTCAGGTAACCTTCAGGTAAGGCCGCAAAAATCCGGTCGAAATTGTTATTGGTCAAGCTTTCGTTAACCGAAACTTGCCCAAATGCGCTAAGTAATTTAGACCACCACTCGTTTGGAGAGAAATCCTCCGCTATATTAGAAATACAATCTTTTACAGACTTACTAGCTGTTAGATTGTACGATGCTATCATTGAGTCTGACTTTATTAGACCTAGGCCAGCGGAAATAATCCACATCTCAGCGCCTAAAGTTAACTGCGAAGTCTTAGCCTCTATAAAGGCCCTCCCACAATACATATCTCGTGCAATGCGAACTTTAGCAGCGCATTTCACCTTGGGTGCCCATGCTGCAACGACGGTGTCCATGTTCCCCGCTGCTAGATTTCTAGCGCAAAGTTCATCTGATGCTGCGATTGTCTTCCTATTTGTACAAGAAGTTATTATCAAGCTGTTCATTCTATGGACACACCTCAGTAAACCCATTGTTAAGTATCTAGTAATAATAAAATGTGTAGTTAATGAAAGATAATTTACATATTTTCTTCAATTAACTACATAAATTTAACATAAAAAATTGTGAATAACTGTATTAAGGTTAATCAATGTCTTTTAATGTGTTTAGAAAATTCGCCTTTGATGCAATACACAGTTTAGGCAAAAATGTTCACGTTGGACATCGCTATGGAAATATTCACGGTCACTCATTCCTGATTTTAATCTATATTTCAGGAAAATCAGACTCACAAAAAGTCTGAATTATTTACTTTGATGAATTGAATCAATCAATCCAAGAAATTCGCAATATGCTTGGTCATAAGCTCCTAAATGAAATGGAAGATTTAGAACGCCTAACTCTTGAAAATATAGCTAAAAAGACTTGACACAAACTAGTACACACATATCCAGAACTTAACTAAGCCAATATAGAACGGCCATTATGCTTTGAAGGATGCACCTATCAAAGTCCTCCAAAGTTGGATCATAAATGAATTGCTAGGAGGGATGCAACGGGAGAGCGCAGCGTCTCCCTTGCCGAACAGGGTGCTTGCACCTGTGAGCACAAGCGGGCGTAACTACGCCCACAGCTTGCGTTAGTCCAAATTGCTTAAACTGATCTCCGTAACTACTCATAATACTCTGTAGTCACCCCAAACCCTGATGCTGATAACGCCTTTCTGAACCGTTCCACGTGTACCGATGGTTGCCACTTTTTTGCTGCACTGCAAAAGTTATCTTAACCGTATTTTCACCAAATAAGGCCATAATAATAGCCATGATTGGGGCTATTATTTCATTTACAGATAAGCGCGATTTTCTCATTGGTCAGGCGGTGGTGCGATGCCTGATGATGTAAGTTCGATAAATCAAACCGCTATCATCCGCCGTTTGACGCAGGAATTTAACGATCTCCAGAACGAAATTGCTAGTCGTGATGTTGGCAGGAATAGCCGTTTCCTATCCAGCTCGGCTGAATGCTTGCGCGGCAACGGTAAAGATGGGCGCAAAAGCACTGCCCTAATGGCACTTGATTTGTTGATGCAAGATGCTGCCTATAAAGAAGCTTATCAGCAAACCTATAGTGCCCTCACAGATACTGAAGCACTAGTTCATGATGCATTGCTTGAGGCTCAAGAAAAACTTGATGAAGCGCGTAAGGCTCTAAAGGATGCAAAAGATACTCGGGTAAGCGCCGAGGAACTAAAAAAGCTAAAACAGACTGTTACTGATGCCAAAAGCCAGCATGATATATTGCTTGGGTTTGATACTGAATTACAGAATATCCGAGATCATATGCAAGATGAAGATAATCCACCGTCACAAACTGAACTTGATGAGTATCAGAAACGTGTCGGTGAGATAGGTGCTGATATACAAGAACACCATACAATTCATAAAGAAATGAAGGCTGAGACTGATATAGCTCAGTCAGTCGCTACCCGGTCGTCAGATATGGATATACCAACTATTTAAGTTTGATCTTGCCACAGTGCTTTTCAATAACAGCGAGAATAACCGCACGGGGGTGATGACCTGTAAATCGTTTCATGATACCAAGAATCTCGACAGTAGCTTTATCAATATCACTATAGAACCAATCATCAATACATACGCCTTGCGGCTTATCATTCTGCCCGGCAATTAGTGACGCCATGCCTACATTGGCGTCTATGTAGGAACGCTGGCTGTCATATTTCCATTCAAGAAAGGTTGCGCTGGTGAAATCATCTGCACTTACCGGACCGTTTAAACTCACCAGTACGGCAATAAAGCTAGCTAATACAGCATATAAAACAGCCTGTGGATAAGGCGAACAATATAGGGAATACTGTTTGAACTGTTGATTCCATTGACTTAAATTAACGTTAAGGCATGGAGTTAAAAGTGCCAACTTATGCAATAAACGGCTTAATCCTTGAGAGTGTGACCTGATGAAACAGAATTCCCTATTCTGTTTAAAAAGTGATCAAGGAAAAGGCCATGCCAGCACTTAATAGTTCATACAAACGGTTATCTTTATTTACGGGAACAGGTGAGCGTAAATACCTGAATGAGGCCGAACGAGATCGCTTCCTAAAGACCGTACCGATTCTAGAAAACCCAATTGAGCAAACCTACTGTGAGATGCTGTTCTGGACGGGATGCAGGGTAAGCGAAGCCCTCTCGCTCACACACCAACATATTGACCTTGAGGAACGGATGGTCATCATCCGTAGCCTCAAGAAGCGATCAAAACAGAAAGGGCCGCAATATAGGCCTGTACCCATCCCAGATCATTTTGCAGACAGCCTTAATGAAGTTCACTCTGTCGGCATCCATCATATGACAGGCTCAGTAGAACGACTATGGGACTTTAGCCGCACGACTGCATGGGTTAGAATAAACACAGTTATGAAAGCAGCTAATATCAAAGGTGCTATGGCATGTGGACGAGGCTTGCGCCACAGTTACGGTGTCCATGCTGCCTTAAAAGGTATCCCTGAAACCCGCATTCAACGTTGGCTAGGCCATGAAAACTTGGAAACAACCAGTATCTACCTTGATATTGCGGGGCCGGAAGATAGGGCTATCGCTGAGAGGATGTGGGAATAAAGGAGATAGTAGGCCAGTCCAAATTTGCACTCAAAAGATGTTATTTGCTATTATAATGAATGACATTAACTAAGAAGTGGAAAACCACTAACAGACCAGACGGCCCAACAGGATATCAATACAAGGGAACATTCCGAGATGTTTCTCTTACCCACTATAAGCCTGAGTTTGTTGATAATCTTGATTTCTATTGTTTGCAAAAAAACATTAACCGCAGCGATGTCATTAGGATGTTAGAAAATAAGAGGACTTGGGACCTATCTCAACTGCCTTGAGGGCTTTTATCTTTCGGAAAACTATCCATCATATTGAACATTTTTGTACTTATCTCTAGGAAGAATTCTTCAAGTGCATTTTCGGCTTCTTCATCGTTATCTTTTTCAAACTGTAGTTTCCCTAGCTTTGTTCTTAAGATACTTTGAATCAGTGATATTCTTAAACCTTCACGATATAAGTTTATTAATTCTAACTCATCATATTCTTTTTTCAGCCTGAAGTTAGATAAGTGATACTTTAAATCAACATATACCTGCACATCATTTCGATAAAGATTATGAATGCCATGTTGCGTATGTTTCAGCGGGCAGTATCTACATTCGTGACATTTTTCCAAATAAACTGATATATCAAACTCTTCAAGCTCAATTGGAAACGTGAAGCAATAATCAGGTCTTTGGAAGTTATGATATTGCAGAATGTCTTTTCGGAACATTTGCGGAGTTTTTTTGAAATTACAATTTACAAAACAATTGTGAAAATCAAAAATGGATAGGCCGTCAGTACCATAAAACAAGTCCCACAACCATTCTTCTAAATCAAATAATACAAATAAGTGATGAACTCTGACCTCGTACGCTAATTCTCTCAAATAATCTGTTATAGGTTGATGACCAAGAAGAGGATCTCTAAACTTATTCATCGTTCGTCGTACCGTTATTGCAGGTACAGTCAACCATTTGGCAATATTGGTTGGAGAGTGCCCAGTAATTTGATGCCGAAATACCTTCAGGTAAAAATCTGGGCCTTTACGAGCATGTGCTATTGGTACTTTTTTATTTGATTCCTTTTCAGTCATGCACTCTCCCTAATTTTATCGTTCTTAAGATAACTAATTTTCTGCGAATATCGTTCTTAAGGCTTTGGACTATTGAATCTGGTTACGAATAGGTCAATCTGTTTTCCATAGTTAATTGAGAGTTGCGCAATTCTCCTTTCATTGAGGGGAGAAAAAATGATCAAGAAACATGACAGCAAATACCAATGTGTTTGCGAAAATAACCTAGCTAAAATCGCCCTAGTTTCCTGCCATATGGGTAAGGAAAAAGGTTGCTATGGCTCCTTGCTTCAAGCTGGTTGCATGGGTCATAGCCAAAGATCATGTTCGCACACTGATCGTTTTGCTCGGCACCTTAATATTAAAGGGCCGCACGCATGACCACCATTGAAGCCTTAGAAATCGGTATTTTCGCCCTCGGCCCGATCCTGCTGCTGGCGGGTATTTTCTTTGCACTCGCTATTACCGCATCGCAGCACCACCATATGCTTGGTAAAGCGCTCGGTTGGCCCGCATCTGTGATTGCTGGTCTTGTATGGGGCGCTCATCTTGGCAGTGTTTATCTTCCTGATTGGCAAGAATGGAGCGTTGTATGGTTCTTCGGCGTTGGCTGGTTCGCTATATGGATGCTCGTCGGTATCTTCTCCCACAGCGATCTTACCTATCATTATTGGCCTCTGATCACTCGGTTCTTCAAATGGCTGTCAAGTAAAATCAAGGCCCTTACGGGTAAAACAGCACCAAGTGGACGGGTTTATAGTGCCCGTGCAGCTTCCCGTGATGAGAAGCCATCATGAGTTGGCCTTGGTTCACAAACGCCGTTAAGGCCGCTGGTGGCAATAGTGTGCGGTCCCGCGCTCGCCGCAACTCCAAGCAAGGCAACCGTGCAGCCGAGAACTTACTCAGTAGCGGTGTTCACGATTATGGCGGTCTGGTGACACTTGATCAATTGCGTACCGCATCCATGCTTACACCGGGGCCGCTGGCATTTCCGATCGGTATCAAAAACGGTTATGTGGTTTTCGATAACTCGGATATGAGTATCAATGTATACGGCCCGCCCGGAAGCCAGAAAACCATGTCGCTTGTGTTTCCGGCTGCGGCAACATGGGCTGGTAGCACCCTGTTTGTTGATATCGACCACCAAATCATTCGGGGCTGTAAGGCTTACCGTGAAAGCTTGGGCCACAAGAGCATTGTACTTAATCCCCATTCTTTGTACGGCTTTGCCTCCAATCATTATAATATCTTCCAGCCTGTCCTGAAAGCCCTCCAGCGTGGTGACTTGACGCTCGCGATTGAAATTGCCCGCAGGCAGGCAGCTATTCTTGTGCCCGACACTCCGAAAGCCCGCCAAGGCGATAATAGCTGGATAGATGTAGGCGCCCGTGAAATCCTTGCTGTCGCTATCGTGCATTTGGGACAGGAACGCCCGGGTGAATGCTCTCCCGGTGGCTTGTTTTCGTTTCTGGCCCGTGCGCCCAAGGACGTCATAGATGAGATGGGGCACAATAGCTCCGTTATGTTTGTTCTCAGGCGGGCACTTAAATATATTTCTGAATATGCAAGTGGTGCAGAGAAGCAAGTCTTCTGGAAGTTTGAGAAAGCGGGTGAACCGCTCACGCTCTTTGAACCGGGCACACCTTATGAAGCTACCTCGAACAGGTCGGATTTTGATCCGGCAGAATGCAAGAGCGGCGATCGCCCCGTTGACCTCTATCTCTGCTTTGATGGTACGCAGATTGACAGCGGTGGCCCCTATCTCACCCTCATGCTCTCCAGCATTATCGAGGATATTGCTGGTGCAAGTGGTAGCCGCCATACCCTGATATTAGCAGATGAGTTCTCACAAATTCCATCGGCGCAGACAGTATTAAAAACTATCCGTTTGTACCGTAAGCGTCTTATCAAGGTTGTAACCCTATCGCAGTCACGCCAATCACTTGCTGACCGTATCGGGCAAAATCTCCAGCGTGATGTGGAATCTATGGCGGGGACCAATATTTTCCTCTCGCCTGAGTATGCTGTATCGGGCGAGCTTAGCGCCAAGTCTGGCACCAAAACAGCCTTTGCCCGCAGCCTCAATGATGATGATGAACTTGGCGAGCGCTCCAGTAAAAGCTTTTCAGAAATCTCCAAGCCTAATCTTCATATAGCTGATCTTTGCTTCAACAGTGAAGACGGTGAGCAACAATCAATCATCGAATGCAAGAACCTGCCGGGCTTGCTGATCGGCGAACGTCGAGGTTGGTATGAGGTTTATCCGTGGGCTGAGCAATTGTCGGACTCATACCTTGATGACTCGGGTCGCTATGCACCGATAGCCCCTTCTATCTCGTTAGATGAAGCCAAAGCCCTGTTTGGCTTTGATGCTCCGTTTTCCCTTTCTGACATTCACACCCGTGCACGGCTTTTGGAGGGGCGTTTTGACACTCACCTGATCACTGCCGCGCGCCAACTTCTGGAGACTACGTTATGATTGATTTTTCTCGTCTTAACGGCCTGATTGACACTGACCTGATGGCAGAGACTAATATCCTCTGCGCAGGCGTTGGTGGTGCTGCGAGCCTTATCAAGAATCTGGCTCGCATTGGGCTTGGCAAGGTCACGATTGTTGATCCTGATACGATCTCAAACACCAACCCAGCAACACAAGGGTACGGCATTCATCAGGAATGGCTTTTTAAAGTCTTTGCACTTGCTGAGGATATAGAAGCTATAAACCCCGCGTGTGCAGTGACGGCACACCCTTACAAGATTGAAGAACTGATCCAATCGGGCACCATTGATCCGAATGACTTTGATGTAATCCTCGCCATGACGGATAGTTTTTCGGTGCAGGCCTATTTGAACAAGATCGCGGTGGCATCAGGTGTCGATACGATTTTTGCTGCCGCTTATTATCAGGCGCAAGCTGTCGAGGTTACAGGTACATTCAAGGATACTGTGGCTGCCGGTGGCGGATGTCACCGCTGCCACACCTTCCCGCGCTTCAAAGCCTATGCAAATGGATTCAAAGCAACCGAAGATGCTGGCTCGCATATCTTTCAAGCGGAATATCTGAATGCGCTGCTTGGTAATCTGATCTCTTCACTCATTCATGCAAGGGCTGGCTCTAAACTCGGCAATCCAGCACTTGCTCGGAACTTTATCAAGCGCCCGCTGATCATCAGCCGGATTGATCCAACCTATCAGGCGGGTGCTGGTGAAGCCTTTGAAAACATATCATCCGACTATGCGAGCTTCACGGGCCTGCACTGGCCCTGTGACCTTCCAGAAGAATTTGTCTGCCCTGACTGTGGCAACACAGCATCAGGCAACGAAGCCCCGACCCTCACGCCGGGGATATTTTGAGCGCGTGAGCAATTTTAGGAGAACCTTCATGGGAAATACAAGACCCGTTGACCAGAAACAGGAGCATCATGCTCCCATCATCGACATTGATTTTGTTGATGTTACCGAAAGCTTGAATGCAGAGCGCAATGCGCCTGTTCCAGCCAATCAGTCCAATAAAGGGCCGATTACACCGGGCGTATTACGCGGTTAATCACCTTCCCATGACCAAGGCGTTTGTGCCCTGGTCATGGGCTAAAGTGGAGGCAAATCATGGAAGACATAATTCCCAAAATTATTGGCGGCATCATAGTGCTTGTTATCTATGCACCGATAATCTTTCTCTTTGTCATTTTGCCACTCATCAAAGGTTTTGGTCTTGGCTGTGACATTGCGAACAGGCGAGGAAGATAAGCATGCCACTTCTTTTATTGCTCGCTATTCCGGCTGTTGCCTTCCTCATTTTAATTGAGGCCATTGCCAATCATCTTGGCATCGGACCGTGGCAGGCTTTCTTCCTGATCTGCTTAGGCTCCTTCTGCCTCTTTTTGCTTGGCATGCTCGCTGGTTATCTCACCACCAATCTAGCCCTAGAGGGAGGCAACGACATGTTTAGGAACAGTGCGAGTGAGCAACCAAAACCTCTCGCGCCCCATGAGCGCCCGCCCGGATGGCTTGGCTTCAAGCATAGAGGTATGCGCTTTGAGTTCCAGCGGGTGAGAGTGGGTAATGGCGTCCGTGCCTATATCCTCTCACATCCCAGTTATGGCATGCGGGATACAAACGGTCACGATACCCACCGCCATTACGACTATAGCCGTAAGCTCTATTATGTATGCACCAAATGGGATCCTGAAACCTACGAAGAATCCAAAGAATGGGCGCTGGTCTGGTGCCGCTACACCGAGCATTACATCCGCACAGGTAAAACCCTCACATGAGCGAAAGGAAACTAGAATGGATAACAATATTTATATGATACCACGTGTATTGATGGATTATAAAAACTCGATCGCCCGCCATGAACCGGAAACGGTGGCATTGTTAGGCGGTCATCTTGATGAACCTGATCTGATTACGGATTATAAATTCTGCCCACCCGATAAGGTGCGCGGTGAGTATCAGCGTTCCAGCGCTCATGTCTCGGTTGATGCTGACTTTATGAATTGGGTTATCACGGACGAGTGGGCACCTAATGACAAGTATGTGCTGGGTATTTGGCACTCGCACCCACGCGGTGTCACCAGTCCATCAGGACGGGGCGGCGATCTCGGGTTTTTTGAGGCTTGCCTTCAGTCAGAAGATGCACGGGCAAAGGGCTGGAACAAACTCCTTGCTCCCATCACCACCTTTGACGCGGATGGTAAGGATACTATCCACGGCTGGACCTACGAGCGCGGGCATGGAAGCGCTCAAAAAGCCAGTATCTTCATTCGACACCAAGGGCAGAATTATAGCCCGCAAGAGTTTGAGGCACTGTGCAAGGCACAAACCTCAGAAACAGACAAACAGGCTCAAGTGTATGAAACACCCGCTCATATATTGGAAGCGGAAGTACTGGCCCGTGACTTGGCACTTGGTGCCATGCGGGTGAAGCGCACACCCGGTCTTTCCATGATGGAGCGTATGCGCGCCAGCAAGCGCTTCAACGATTTTGCAAAACTTGAAATGACCAGTTTTATCAACAGGCAATCAAACACCCCTGAAACAAACCTATAAGCAAAAGGACAATCAAATGACTGATCAACAAAACAATGACGGTAATGGCGGCGGCAAGAAACCGGACTATATTTTTCCTGATGGTGCTGTATCTGTAAGCATGTGGGAAGAAGAAGGTAAATACGGCAACCGCTATCCAAGCAAGGTTGAAAAATCCTACAAAAATCAGGAAACGGGCGAATGGCACAAAACCCAGTATTTAACGGGTACAGAGAAGCTGCAAGCCGCTCGCATGCTCGAACAGGCGTATCAAAAAGAAAATGAGCTGAAGCGTGAACAGTCGCTTTCTCGAAGTCAAAATCGAGAAGTAAATCAAGCCCGCGAAGCTTATCGCGAACAATCTCAAGGTATGGATAGAGGCGGCAAGCCAGAACATGACCGCCCGCAAACCCGGTAACAGTTATCAGTATAAAATCATAACCCCCGGCCCGCCCCCCACATAGCTGGGGCCGGGGGTTGATAGCGGGATTAATAGTGGGGTTGACCAATCATAAAATTCATGATGTTCTGTATTTGTTCTTTTTAGATGAAGAATGCCATTTGGAACAATGAAGAGGACCATGAATGGATAAATAGCCACGACAGTGAAGACAGGAGTAAAGCGTATGGCAAAGAAGAATAAATCACCAATCATTAGTCATGCGACTGAACCTTCAGCCTTACCGCTGGTGTATCTGAAGGATGATCCCCACCCTCTGCCGATTGCTATCGACTTTGAAAAATACGCCAAGATACTTGGTGATGCTGACCCCAATGACCCTTATGTCCGTAACCTGATCGAAACGCTGTTTGGCATGCTCGGTCAAATCGCTGCCATTCACTTTGGCACCAGCCCTTCGCAAATTGCCTGTGGACAACTCCCTGAAATCACTACTGAGCGCCATATTCCGACGATTGATGTGATAAAATCAGAGGGCAAAACAACAATAAAAGACTTCGCTAATGCAACGAAAGGGGGCCGCGAATGAATCTATATGCTCAAACCGATTATAGAGGGTATCCCGCCCTTAATTATCTACGGGTGAGCGATACCTCCCAAACGGTTCGTGGGACTGGCTTGGAATCGCAAAACGCGGTGAACCGCGAATATGCCAATCGTATTGGCTGTAATATCGTCAAGACCTTCAAGGATGATATTACAGGCGGCAAGGCTTCGCGGGATGGTATGGACGGATTGATCCTTTACCTCAAAACACACAGGAAAGCAGGGCCGTATCTGGTGATCATTGATGATCTGTCACGCCTTGCTCGAGATGTAATCATTTATTGGGATTTAAGAGAAGCGATCAAAAATGCTGGTGGCATCTTGGTAAGTCCCAGTATGGTGTTTAATGACGATGCCGCTGGTCGTCACTATCAAAACAATCTTGCTAACAATGCAGAATACCAACGACTGCGGAATGCCGAGCAAACCTATGACCGGATGCGTGGTCGGCTTTTGAATGGCTATTGGCCCTTCTCTCAGCCACCTATCGGATACAAGAATGTCAGGATAAAGGGCGAAGGCTCTACCCTTCAGCGCGATGAGCCATTGGCGAGCATTGTTGCAGAGGCTTTGAAAGGTTTTGCATCCGGGCGGTTTGAAACCCAAGCCGAGGTGAAACGTTTTCTAGAATCTGTGCCAGCGTTCCCGAAAACCAGAAAGGGGATCGTTACCAATCAGCGCGTGAAAGATATTCTGACCCAACCTCTCTACGCTGGCCTTGTTGGGCATGAACGCTGGAAGGTGAGCTTGCGTGAAGGCAAGCATAAGGAACACCATGCCCTTATAACACTGGAAGAATATCAGAAGATACAAGACCGCTTGAACGGTAAAGCCAAGGCACCTGCCCGTAAGGACATCAGTAAGGACTTCCCACTGCGCGGTTCTGTGGTATGCGGCGATTGCGGTACGCCTCTGACTTCCTGCTGGACCAAGGGCAACACCAAACGCTATGCCTATTATCTCTGCCCCAAGAAGGGCTGCGAAAGCTACGGCAAGTCGATCAAGCGCGATGTGTTGGAAGGTGAGTTTGAAGCCATGCTTGCCAGCATGACCCCAAGCCCCGAACTGATAAAGTTTATCAGGGTGGCTCTCAGGGACATATGGGACCACAATATCAAATATGCTGAGTCTATCGTGGCCTCAGCCAAGGCAAAGCAGGTTGCACTGGAGCGCCAGATTGACAAGTTGGTAGACAAGATTGTTGATGTCTCGAACCCGCGTGTGATGGAAAAGATTGAATGCCGCATTGATGAACTGGAGCGGGAAAAGCTCGTCATGCAGGAAAAAGCGGCGAAATCGCCTGTTCCTGAGCGTAGTTTTGAGGATGCAGTTAGAACTTCTGTTGAGTTCCTGTCAAATCCGCAGAAACTATGGGCTTCTGGCGACATTCACCACAAGAAAACCCTGCTTCGGCTCATGTTGGAGCATCGACTGGAATATGTGCGAAATAAGGGACTTAGAACTCCCCAAACCTCACTGCCATTCAGGGTTATAGGAGGTTTACAGGGAAAGAATATTGGAATGGCGCACCGGGGAGGATTCGAACCCCCGACCCCTAGATTCGTAGTCTAGTGCTCTATCCAGCTGAGCTACCGGTGCCTACCAACAAAACCGCATGATTATGTGGTGGGCGGAAACTAATCATATTAAATAATATTTGCAAGCGCATTTTTATATTTTCGTGCAGTTTTCTATGAAACTATATTTTTTTCAAAGAAAGCTGGTTTGACTTGGTGCTTATGTATACAATTTTTAAGCTGATTTTATATGTTGTAGAGATAAATGCTGACCAAAGATCTAAAAATTCATAAGAATAAATTGCTGGCTATTTGCTTAAGTACATTAGTTTTTGGGTGTACGAATCAAGATGATTGGCCAGAATTAACATCTGGTGTACCGGATGCAAAAGAACGTGAGCGGGTAATTGAACGTTTAAACCCTTCGGGTTACGAACAGCATGCCGCCATAGGTGGTATCCTGTCCCAAGCTGAAGCGAATACCACCCTTCAGGAAATTATCACGGTGATGAATTCTGAAAAGCAGATATATTTACAGGACAAAGCGAAATATACTGCGACAGAAATTGCGACAGAAACTGCGATGAAATCAGATCTAAAACATGATGCATGGTTTGGGCTTCAACTCGCTTTAACACGGCTTAGTCATACGGGAAGCAGGCTTGATACTTTAATTAGTATTAAGGATGCTCCTTTCGCTGATGTGCAAACACAGGCGAAGCAGTTGAAAGTTAAATTGGATGAATTTGTTATCAGTGAGCGACAAGCATTAACTGAGGTACAGCCTAAATAGATATCAAAGGCGCTTACATTAAAAGCCTATTGATTGGCAGTTTTGATGGCCTTTTCAATTGCTCGAACTACACAGTCGGATGCCAGAGTACCAACATACGCAAGTGTAGCCGGTAAAGGTTCATCAAGCGACTTCATATCAGTTGACATGGCAAACATTGTATCGCCGTCAAAGGGTGAGTGAATAGGCCGGATCGCTCGTGCATAGCCGTCTTGCGCCATCATAGCGAGGCGCTTACACCCCCCTTTATCAAGGCTCAGATTTGTAGCAACCGCACCAATCGTTGTGTTAGAACCTATCAATCCAAGCTTTGGCATGTGAACGACACCATGTTTTGCCGTGTCACCGCTTGCTTCATGTGTAATAGAACCGAAACTGTTCACAGCGACCACAGCGGCTACTTGAATGCCTGTTTCAGTGATAAGGCTTGCGCTGCCAATACCACCAAGTTGGCCCCCTGCTGTCGCCCCGTATCCAGCCCCAGCACGCCCTTGCTGCATAGTATGTGTTATGTTTTTCGCTGCTTCTATACCAAGGTCTTTGTAGGGTGAGGGTATGCCCCAGTCCTTATCGCCGCCATTTCTAAGGTCAAACAGGATAGCAGAGGGAATAACCGGTATGTTTCTGGGGCCAAGTGGCAGGCCGATTCCTTGCTCGGATAAATACTCGGTTACACCATCAGCCGCTGCCAGCCCAAAAACCGATCCACCCGACAAGACTAATCCATGAACTTTTTCAATCAGGCAACTTGGATCCAGAGCTTCCGTATCACGTGTGCCTGGGCCGCCGCCGCGAACATCAACTCCCATAACAATAGGTTGGCTTGGTACTATAGCGGTTACGCCTGTATTAACGCGCTCATTATGTGATTGTCCTACTTTTATTCCGGAAATATCTGTAATACAGTCCTGAGGGCCTGGGCTGGCATGAACAGTAATCATTTATCGTCCCTCGTTGCAAATTAGGGCATAGTTCAGGCATTCGGTAGGGTGATTAAAAATACGGAGCCATCAGGCCCTGTTGATTTTAACCCAATTGTGCCTCCATGCGCCACGATAATATCGCGTGCTATCGCTAGGCCAAGGCCTGTTCCCCCGGATTTTGCAGATGAAAAGGCTTTGAATAAATTTTCCTGAACACTTTCAGGGATACCAGGCCCTTTATCGACAATAGCGATAGAAATTGTATTATCTTTGGCTTCTTCAGCTTTGATACTAATGGTGCCTGTATCTCCCTGCACTTCTTTTGCATTACGACATAAATTTAGAATTACGCGGTGAAGTTGGCCAGAATCAGCGAAAACTGATAAATCAGCCTCAAATTCTTTATGAAAGGTGAAATCAGTACTTTCTGTTGTATTGAGGGATATAGCAACCTCGTCAACAAGCTCGTCCAGCTTAAACCACTGCTTTTCTGGTAAGGGTTCGTCCGCTTTACCATGGCGCATTGTGCGTTCACAAAGAGCAACAGCGCGGCCAACCGCCGATATAAGTCGTTTGGAGATTTTTTGTACCCGTGGGTCTTCAACGCGTTTTAGCCCATCAGATGCAAGTTGTGCAGTTGCTAAGATATTACGCAAATCATGATTAATCTTGGCGACTGCTTCGCCCAGTTCAGCTAACCGGGTTTTTTGGTTCAGGTTTTGCCTTAACTCGAATTGCATTCTCGAAAGTTCACGCTCTACTAAGCCAATTTCATCTGATCTTCGCGTTTTTGATTTCAGGTGTTTGTCGGCGGTTTCTGGGCTTCGACGAAATTCAACAACACTATCTTTTATTCGGCGCATAGGCCGAACCATTAACCAATGCAGAGACACGTAAACAAGAATGCCTGTTACAACTGAAATAATAACCGCCAGCAATAGCACATTGTTTGAGTAGGTAGTCATGGCATTATATAAATCGGCTTCATCAATTGTCACTTCCAAAAGGCGTGTTCCTGATAAGCGCGAATTACCGATAACCCTGATCACTCGGTCGCCGTCTGCTTCTAATGTATCGAGAGCATCTGCAATGAGCATTCCCAGCAAGGGATTGCGTAGATCATAAGCGGCGTCTGCAACATGCGGCATCACATCACCGCCTAAAAGAACACTCTGGTCATTGCGGCGCATGACAACAGCTATCACACCTGCTGTATCAAGAAGTGATCCTTCAAGTTCAGGAGTGACGGCCTGATTCGGGTCTGCTGTGGCTGCAAGTGCTGCGACTTGTGCAGCAGCGAGTCGTTCTTCAAGAAAGTTTTGCCGAAAAGTTGCGATCAAAGGTAGATAAACAAACATAGATACTGCCATGACAAATAATATCGTCAAAAATAACAGTCTTGATCTCAGACTGGATGTCATAGGTCGATATAAATCAGGCATGTAATACTTCGAACTTTATCTACAAAGAATATTATAGTGCTATAATATGAAGACTATAGCTATTAGTCTATTAACTCAAGATCAAGCGTAATACACAATTTTCAATTCTAAAAGCAATCTTAAGAACCATATATAAATTAATTGTTTCTATTAGTTGACTTAGTCACGTCATCCCGCTATACACCGCCATCGAATTTTAGCGATATGTTCATTTTAAGAAAATCGCGCAAATCTGGAGTATGACAAGTGAAACGTACGTATCAACCAAGTGTGCTTGTACGCAAACGTCGCCACGGCTTCCGTTCACGGATGGCAACTGTTGGTGGTCGTCGTATCATTAATGCACGCCGCGCAAAAGGCCGTAAACGCCTTTCTGCATAAGAGTTTAAGTATACAATATTTGTGTAATTAACTCATTTAGCTCGCGCTTAAAATGCCGACCAAGAGGTATCTGGTCGGCTTTTTTATTGTCAGATTACTTAATATTAAAACAGTTAGGATCGTGTGTTGAGCCTGAATGTTACAAAACTGACAAAACGACCTGACTATCTTGCTGTAGCTAAGACTCGGCGAAAATGGGTCACGCCGAGCTTTATCATACAGGCAAAACCTGATTGCCAAGACGGTCAAATGGTTGCGATTGGTTTTACCGCATCCAAAAAAGTTGGCAATGCTGTCAAGCGTAATAAAGCCCGTAGGCGCCTTAAGGAGGCGGCAAGGTCAACTATTACTAAGCATGGTCAAGCGTCGTGGTCTTACGTTTTTATCGCTCGCGGGGCTGCAATCAGCTATCCGTATGAAAAAATACTATCAGATATGAAATGGGCTCTTGTAAAATTACACAGCGGTGCCGATTTAAAAATGAAACAAAATAAGCGCCCATAGATTGGAAAATATTTTTATGGATAACTCCATGAAAAATAAAACCCCTTTACGAAATTCATCCAGTATTTTGGCAACTATATTAGTTGGTCTTGTAAGGTTTTATCAGCTTTTCCTGTCTCCTTTGTTAGGTAGTAATTGTCGTTATCAACCTACTTGTAGTCACTATGCACTTGAAGCAATGCGTGTTCATGGTGGACTCAAGGGGGGATGGCTCGCTATAAGGCGCATCATACGGTGTCATCCGTGGGGTGGATTTGGTTATGATCCAGTCCCAGATGTGAAGACCAAACAACGAACTAGTAAACATTATGCTGGTGATGACCAGCGGGAAAAACAGGGCTAATACTCCCATGGGTGAAAATAAAAATATTGTTCTCGCGCTCGTTCTGTCAGCCATTATTTTATTTGGCTATCAGTATTTTATCGCAGGACCCCGTATTGATGCGCAGCGCCAATATGATGCACAGCTAGCTGAACAAGCACGTCTGGAAGAAGAGAGCGGCGCTCCGCAGGCTGAGGCAGATGATGCACCTTCCCTGCCTCTCGCGGTTTCCGTTGATGGCGGTAATGCACAGTCATCAGGCGGCAGTGTAAATACATACGCAAATGCTGGCAGTGTTTCTGTTGAAAATAGTGAATTAACCGGTTCGATTTCGTTGGGCGGGGCGCGTATTGATAATTTATTCCTGTCAAATCACAGTGTGGAACTTGATAGCGAAGAAAAAGTTCAGCTTTTAGTGCCGGCAAATGAGGAAAATGGATATTTTGTCCGGTTTGGTTGGACAGCCGTTGATACATCTATTGCTGCTGATGATTTACCGAAAGCAACAACAATATGGGCAAGTAACGATACAAGCCTAACACCAACATCGCCTGCTACCCTTCGCTGGGCTAATATATCTGGTGTCGAATTTTTCATTAAGATCGAACTAGATGAGCAGTTTATGTTCACGGTTACACAAACGGTTAATAATACTACAGGCAATCCAATTCGTGTTCGTCCATATGGTTTTATCGATCGTAAACAGGAACCAACAACAGATGGCCTGTTTGTCCTGCATGAGGGGCCAATTGGCGTTTTTGATGATACTTTGGAAGAAAAGTCATACGAAAACCTGCGCGACGCAGATAATACAAAATTTGAAAGCACGACATCCACAGGTGGATGGATGGGTATCACTGATAAATATTGGATGACTGTTCTTATACCAGATCAGCAGAAACAGTTAGCGGTGGCAAATCTATCCTACAAAAATAATTCAGCAAATGGCGGTTACAGAGCATCATACCTTGAACAGGCAGCTACTGTTCCCGCAAATGGGTCGTTTGAAACACGTACACAATTATATGCTGGCGCCAAAATTGTTGGTACGATTGACGATTATCAAGCGCAGTATGATATCAAACTGTTTGACCGCTCGATCGACTGGGGTTGGTTATACTTTTTAACAAAGCCTTTCTTTGCCGGTATCCATTTCCTTTTCGGATTAACAGGTAATTTTGGTATTGCTATTCTCTTGTTCACTGTTGCTGTTAAGCTCGTTCTGTTCCCGCTCGCTAACAAATCATACGTGTCAATGAGCCATATGAAAGACGCACAGCCGAAGATGAAAGCAATGCAGGAGCGCTATAAGGACGACAGACAAAAGCTTCAGCAGGAAATGATGGCTTTCTATAAGAAAGAAAAAATCAATCCGCTTGCAGGTTGCTTACCGATCGTTATTCAAATGCCGATCTTCTTCGCGCTTTATAAGGTTCTGTATGTAACCATCGAAATGCGCCACCAGCCTTTCTTTGGTTGGATCCAGGATTTATCTGTAGCGGATCCAGTGACGCCGCTTAACTTGTTTGGCTTACTTCCGTTTGACCCACCAGCGGTTATTGCCATTGGTATTTGGCCTGTGTTGATGGGCATCACTATGTGGCTTCAGCAAAAGCTCAATCCACAAACTAACATGGACCCAACACAGCAAAAAATCATGTCGTTCCTGCCGATTATATTCACCTTCATTATGGCACGCTTCAGTGCGGGTTTGGTGATCTACTGGACATGGAATCAAACACTCTCAATTGCACAACAATGGTATATCATGCGCAAGGAATCAGCGCGCAGAGCCGCTAAAAAAGCCGAAGCAAAGTCATAACATGACCGAAGAAGAACGCTTTACTAACGATGAAATCAACAAAGGGCGGCTTTTGTTTGCCGGCCCTGTTGATTTTGTTAAAGGTGCTGTATCCCTCGATACATTGCCAGCTCCTGACCGTGTAGAGGTTGCTTTTGCGGGGCGTTCAAACGTTGGGAAGTCCAGCCTGATAAACGCATTAACAGGTAGAAAATCGCTTGCCCGCACTTCAAATACACCAGGCCGAACGCAAGAATTGAACTATTTTGAGATGGGGCACGGTATGGATATACCGCTTTATCTCGTGGATTTGCCTGGGTATGGTTATGCTAAGATTGAGCGTAAGAAAGTAGAGCGTTGGACGCGGCTCGTGAAAACATATTTGCGTGGGCGCGCTAATTTACGCCGGATCATGTTATTGATCGACAGCCGTCACGGCCTCAAGGAAAATGACCGCGAGATTATGAAAATGCTCGATGAGGCCGCAGTTAATTATCAGATTGTTCTCACAAAACTCGATAAACTGAAAGTTGCTGATCGTGAGAAGATGATTTTAAAAACAATTAAAGACGCCAAGACATTCATCGCTTGTCATCCTGAAATATTGGCAACCAGCAGTGAAAAAGGTTGGGGGCTAGAGGTTGTAAAGGCTGAAGTGGCTAGTTTGGTTCAATAGGCGCCTGAACGTTAATCTTGTGTGGGATTGTTCAAGTGTTTGAGGTGTTTTAAAAATGCGTCTGCCTCATTTTCAAATTCTATGATCAGGTTGCTAATATATTTAAAGTCTTTCTGACCTTTTGTAGCAAACTCAATACTGCGACATGCCTGACTTAACCGTTCTGCACCGAATGATAAAGCGGCGCTTTTGAGGGCGTGTGCCTCTACCTCTAGTGACTGCCGAGCGGTATTTTTAATATATACTGTAAAGTTTTCACGGCTGGTCTCGATCTCGTCGCATAGTGAAGCAATAAGCGTGGATAATACATCGGTTCCTACTTCTTGTTCGAGACTTTTAAGCGTGCTCATGTTGCACAGAGGTAAATCGTTCATGTTAAGCCTGTATTATGTAATCGGCGCTTGCTCGCTCTGAGGCTTTGCTAAGCGATAGACCCCCTTTAGGCCTGAGGAGCCTATAGGTTTGCCCTTGCGAAGGAAAGTCAAAAGATTTTCGCTTTCCAACTGAATCGCAATTTGTTTGATTTTTGGTAGTTTTCTTTGCCAACTGTCGCCTTGTTCAGTGATAGCTATTGCTATCTCACGTGGGGCTATGGATTTGGATTCATTCAGTTTTTCTAAAATTATGCGCCTGATTTTATTGTTTTCTTCTGACATTATTGCGAATTTTCCTCGATTTTACTTCCCCGTTACATTTCTTGCCGTTAGTGTCTGGCTCAAACGCAGGATGGAGTTCAAACATGTATAGCGTGAAACAAACCCGCCATATGCTGCTTTTGTCAGTACTTGGCTTATCGCTTGTCGCTTGTGGTGACAATAAGAAAGAAGAAGAATCTGCACCCCAGGATACTCCGGTGGAGCAAACAACCAATGAGGAAGGCAAAGATACAGTGTCAAACGCCGAATTAGAAGAAAACGGATATAAGGCTGAAAATATCGCCTTTCTGGAAAGCAATAAAAATAAAGAAGGTGTTCAGGTTACTGAAAGCGGTCTGCAATACCGTATGGTTGAAGCTGGCAATGGTGAAGGAAAACAACCAACTGCTACGGACTTTGTAACTGTACACTATGCTGGCCGCCTGATCGACGGCACTGAATTTGATAGTAGTTATAAACGTGGTGAGCCAATTACATTCCCGCTGAACCGGGTAATTCCAGGTTGGACGGAAGGTCTTCAACTGATGACCGTTGGTGACAAGATGGAATTAACTATTCCGTCTGACCTTGCTTACGGCGATGACCAACGCCCTGGCAGTCCAATTCCGGGTAATTCAACATTGATTTTCGATGTTGAATTACTAGATGTCAAAACAGAGGCAGAGGTATTAGCCGAGCAGGAAGCAGAGCTTGCTGAGTTTAAAAAGCCACAAGTAGCATATTTGGAAGAGAATGCTAAAAAAGACGGCGTTACTGTTACTGAATCAGGCCTGCAATACAGAATTCTTTCAGAAGGCACTGGTGTTACGCCAACTGATACATCAACAGTGACTGTTCATTATAAAGGCAGTTTAATTGATGGTACTGAATTCGATAGTAGCTACGGGCGCGGTGAGCCAGCACAGTTTCCAGTAAACGGTGTAATTCCGGGCTGGACGGAAGCGCTTCAGTTGATGAAGGTAGGTTCAAAATGGGAACTTACAATTCCATCTGATATCGCATATGGCCCTCGCGGTGCTGGCCAAGCTATACCACCTCATGCAACACTGGTATTTGAGGTGGAGCTTTTGGATAGTAAAACGCCAGAAGAAATTGAAGCAGAAATTGAAGCACAATCGGCATCGCAAAAAGCATATCTGGAAGAAAATGCTAAAAAAGGTGGTGTGACCGTTACTGAATCAGGCCTGCAATATCGTGTCATTACAGAAGGTAAGGGTGTACAGCCATCAAGAACATCACAGGTAACGGTTCATTACCGTGGTCGTTTGATTGATGGTTTAGAGTTTGATAGCAGTTATGCACGCGGTGAGCCTGCAACCTTCCCGGTTGACGGTGTGATTGCTGGATGGACTGAAGCTCTTCAGCTTATGCAGGAAGGTGCAAAATGGGAACTTACTATTCCAGCAGAGCTTGGTTATGGAACGCGTGGTGCTGGTCGTGATATCCCACCAAACGCGACACTTGTTTTTGATGTAGAGCTTATCTCTGTCGAAAATTAATTAATAAAAATTGATTATGCCTGTTTGGATATTTATTCAAGCAGGCACATCACGCCGTAACAAGCGTCAAAAACTTCCCCGAAAAATAGATAGAATATTATATCAAGAAGCAGCATTGCAGATAAAAAGGGCAGTGCAAAATATAGTAATACGTATAGATAAGCCCATATCGTTAATTTGGGCGGGGCAATTTTCCAGCCCATTACGGTTTCCAACTTTTGGCGTTTCTTTATCATAGATGCATGCTATCAACTTATAGCTAGATACAAAAGGTCTATCTGGGATGCATGATCATGCGCGTTAAAATGTTGCCTTTAAATCCAAAGTCTTGGGTAAGCCTTGACCCCGACACACCATTGCCCTTGCAACAGTTTTGGGCATATGGAAAAGCACTTGAAACCTTTGGCGGTAATAGTATTCAAATTGAAATTATTGACGAGTCTGGCGAGAAGGTTGCGATGGCTGTCGCTGTGCAACGCCGGTTTATGGGGTGTATTTCGTTGACAACTATTTTTCGTGGCCCTGTATGGTTACAAAAAATTGGTGCAGAAGAGAAAACTCAAGCATTCAGAGCGCTGTTAAAGCAATTTCCAAAGTTAAGGTGGAACTTTCTGGCTTTGTTGCCAGAGTACGCTGTTCAAGACCCGGAATTAAATTCCATTAAAATGGCTGGGTACCGGAGAGTTATGACCGGGTTTTCAACAGCATGGCTAGATCTTAGGCCAGATGAAGAAATTATCAGGAAAACCTTAAAGGGTAAGTGGCGTAATCAGTTGAAAAAAGCGGAAGCATCAGGGTTACATATTGCTGTAGGAGGCAAGAAACCTCATCAATATAGCTGGTTACTTGAACGAGAGGCTGATCAACGTGATCAGAGGCGCTATCAGGCAACGCCGCTTGGCTTGGTGCCAGAATATGTCAATGCTGCCAAAGCAGTTGGGGATATGGCGCTCAGTGTAATTGCTTCTTATGACAAAGCTAAAATAGCTGGTGCTCTTTTTCTCTTGCACGGTAATTCGGCAACCTACCATGTTGGTTGGGCGGGCGATGAAGCACGGCCGCTAAATGCACAAAACCTTGTGCTTTGGCAGGGTATCATTGCCTTGAAAGAGCGTGGAATATGCTTTCTTGATCTTGGTGGTTTAAATACAGCAGAATTGGCTGGTATTGCCCGTTTTAAAATGGGTTTAGGCGCTGAGCCTTATACTCTCGCAGGAACGTATATATAAAGCATTTCGGTTGGGTTTGTTATCTGGCGCGTTGAAATCCTCGAAAAACATCCAATATTGTGATATTATAACTGTACATTATAAAGTAACATAGGTATCAACATCCACATGGATATAACACTTATATTGTCGGTACTAATTTTATTGGTCGCGCCTTTGTTGGCACGGTTAATTGTACGTGCCCCGAGATTAAAGGTGGGATTTGATAGTTTTGTTGTTATTACGGTTTTGGGGCTAATTACCTTGACATTGCTACCTGAGGCACTTGCTCACGGTGGAGTTTTGGCGCTATTGGTTGCTGTGGCTGGATTTATTATGCCTTGGGCTGCCGAGAAACTTTTTCATAAAACAGAGGAAATGACCCATAGAATTTTGCTGGTTATTGCCTCGTTTGCGCTTGTAATTCATGCTGCTAGTGATGGTGCTATCCTTGCTTTTGCCAGTGATGATATCGATGGATATTTTCTTGCTGCCGGTATCTTGCTGCACCGGTTTGGGGTTGCGATTTCGGTTTGGTGGTTATTACGATCAGTTTTAAGTTCGGCAGGTGGCTATGTTGTTCTTGCAAGCTTGGGTGTCATGACACTGATTGGTTATTTCTTGGCGGCATTTGCAGGCGATTGGTATAATATTCCCCTCGCAGGCTATTGGCAGGCATTTGCTGCTGGTTCACTTTTGCATGTTGTTATGCACCCTCTTGGAAATGAATATCACGGGCAAGAGGGTGAAGATAAGGTGTCTGATACTTTGTTACCTCAACGGCTGGGAACAGCGTTCGGGATTCTCTTTATCATTGCCTTGATAGCTGCTCATTATTTGCATCACACTCCGGTTTCCACGCACGAATATCATGATCATTCAAATAGCCAGCATACAATTGATATGATGGTTGAAAGTGGTTTGCTTGTCGGCCCTATTTTAATTCTCATGCTGTTAATATCAGCGGTAATCGCACGTAGTCGTGGTAGCTCTTGGCGGAGCGCGCTCACGGGCCTTGAAAAGGCGGCACCATGGTCTGTCTTTGCATGGCTTGGTGTTTCAGGCTTTATGATATTATGGCCTGATGTTTTGCCAGTGGTTGAGAAAGGCTATGTTATCTTTCTGATATGGCTGGCGACTGTAACAATTATAACAGTCAGTATGGGCGCGCGCGCTTTCTTCAAACCACTGTTACCAAAATGGCTTGTCCATCAACATAGTCACTCGCACTGATGTTTATATAATACTCTTAATTTCATTGCATATTTGATATGAAACCGATAGGGCTGTGAGCCATATTGAAGGAAATCCTTTATGCGATTTAAAAATAAATCCATTTTGATTACAGGTGGAACCTCGGGCCTGGGAACCGCTGCTGCGCATGCTTTTGCACGTGAGGGTGCTCAGGTTTGTTTTTGTGGTTTAAATGATGAAGACGGCCTGAAGATAGAGGCTGTACTTAGAGAAGGTGGCGGCAAAGCAGATTATCTATCTTGCGATGTCAGGGATGAAGCGTCAGTACAGCAATTTATTTCTGAGGCCATTGTTAAAATGGGCAAGATTGATATTGCCTTCAATAATGCCGGAATTAGCCATAAGGCAGCACGGTTTGCTGATCAGAATACGGATATCGTCGAAGATGTCTGGCGTACTAATGTGATGGGCGTTTGGTATGCCATGCGGTATGAGATTAAACATATGCTTGGCCAAGGCGGCGGTGCTATTATTAATACGGCTTCTATACTCTCAAAGTCCGGTGCTGAATGGATGGCGGCTTATGGTGCTACGAAACATGCGATTATTGGTTTAACGAAAAGTGCAGCTCTGGATTATGCGCATAAAAATATTCGAATCAATGCGGTATCGCCGGGGCCAATGTTAACGCCAATGTTTGAACGTGCTTTAGATGATATTGGTGGCGATATGGATAAATTTGCTGGCGGATTTCCAAAAAATGGACCGGCTGACCCCAGTGATGTAGCAAAAACGGTGCTTTATCTTGCCAGTGAAGAAGCGTCTTACACCAACGGTGCAAACGTAATTGTAGACGGTGCGGCGAGCACTGGATAAACCAGATAATAGTTTGTTATCTTGAAAATGTTCACATTAAGTATCACATCCGTATAATATGTATATTAATGTAAGCTTCCAAGCCACACCGTCAAGAAAAGTGATATGATTTATGAATATGATCAGTGCATGGTTCAGTAAGACATTTGCTGACACGCAAGTTGTATTACTTATCTTTGTAGTTCTGCTGTCGGCTATTAGCCTGACACTATTTGGTAGTATGCTTGCTCCCGCTATTGCCGCTGTTGTTATCGCGTTCTTATTAGATGGACCGATCGAATGGCTTAAGAAAAGGGGCGTGAGGCCTTCTATTGCGTTTTTCAGTGTTTTTGTTGGTTTTATTCTTCTAAGCATCATTATTCTTTTGGCGGTGGTTCCTCCTCTTGTAAAGCAGGTGACGCAATTCGTTAATGACACGCCTGCTATGGTTGTGAGGGTTCAAAATGAATTGTTGGCGTTGCAGCAAAAATTCCCGGACCTTATTTCCGAAACACAAGTACAGGATTGGTTGAATGGATTAGGCAATGAAATAGCTAATTTGGGGCCTAGGTTATTGGAATACTCGCTAAGTGGTGTTACGGGCGCTGTTACATTCATCATATATGCTGTTCTTGTTCCCATGATGGTGTTTTTCTTCTTAAAGGATAAGCGGGCTTTGTTGGCTTGGGCTGCCAAGTTTTTACCGTCTGATAAACCGCTTCTTGAACAGGTCTGGGGTGAAACGTTGCAGCGCGCTGGTGACTACTCACGCGGTAAGGTCTATGAAATTGTCATTGTAGGACTGTCGGCTTTTATTGCATATCAAATCATAGGGCTTCCCTATGCTACCTTACTTGCCGTAGCAACCGGATTAAGTGTTATAATTCCTTATATCGGCGCTGCCGCTGTTACGGTTCCTATTGTGCTTGTGAGCTATTTCCACTGGGGTATTGGAAGCGAAATGTTGATCGCAGTAACAGTTTATCTTGTTTTGCAAGCTCTGGACGGTAACGTTCTTGTACCCCTTTTATTTTCAGAAGTCGTGAATTTGCATCCTAATGCAATTATAATCGCAGTGCTTGTTTTTGGCGGACTTTGGGGTTTTTGGGGTGTTTTCTTTGCCATACCACTTGCAACAGTTGCAAATGCAATTATCAGGGCTTGGCAGGAACGTAGACAAAATATAAATACGACAATAACATCCTGATTTCATAAAGCTTTTGAAAATTTTCGAATTTGCGCTTACACTAAATCATGTGCCAACATCATCGAGATCAAACCAATGATACAAGAATCGCGCAGTATAGTTTTTACCGAAGATGAATTAATCGAAGCATTAATACCACTATTAGATGCAAAAGAGGTTTCGACATCCAAACAGCCCCTTAAGGTGGAGACAGCTTTTGACAACGAAGGTGAGGTTGCTGTTACGTATTTTCCTGCTGATGGATCAGACGGTGTTAGTTTTAACAGTCGAGAGATCGGTGCAGCAGTATTAAATCATTGTATAGAAATGGGTATTCCGTTGCCAAGAGGCTCTTATAAGGAACTGACTCTGCGTGGTGAAGAAGTTGCCCTTATCGTTAGGGTAGAGTCTGGTATTGGTACTGGTGAAAAGGGCGAGTCTTAAAACTCACCCTATTTAATGGAATTTTGTTATTCGGTGGGCAGAAAGTCCGGTACAGATAAGTAACGCTCACCGGTGTCGTAACAAAAGCCTAAAACCCGGCTTCCTTTTTCAATATTCGCTAGTTTGTTTTCGATTGCCGCTAATGTTGCACCCGATGAAATACCGATTAGCATGCCTTCTTCTCGGGCAGCTCTGCGTGCCATTTTCTTTGCGTGATCAGGGTCAACTTGAAGAACGCCGTCCAAAATATCGATATCCATAATATCAGGAACGAAGCCTGCGCCAATCCCTTGAATAGGGTGTGGGCCAGGGTCACCGCCGGAAAGAACAGGTGAGAGAGCAGGTTCAACTGCATATACCTTTAGGGCAGGCATTGCCTCCTTCATAACTTCGGCACACCCTGTTATGTGGCCACCAGTTCCAACACCTGTGATCATATAGTCCAACCCATCTGGAAAATCAGCGATAATTTCAGGGCCAGTTGTTCTTCTGTGAACATCTAGATTGGCAGGGTTTGAGAATTGCTGAGGCATCCATGCATTTGATGTTTGTTCCAAAAGTTCACTTGCTTTTGCAAGAGCACCTTTCATACCTAATTCTTTAGGAGTGAGGACAAATTCAGCGCCATATGCAAGCATGAGCCTGCGCCGTTCGATCGACATCGATTCAGGCATAACAAGGATAAGCCTGTACCCTTTGACGGCAGCAACCATGGCAAGACCGATACCTGTATTGCCTGAAGTTGGTTCAATAATGACACCACCTTCTTTCAGGTCACCGTTTTGTTCAGCAGTTTCAATCATTGCCAGTGCAATTCGGTCTTTGATTGATCCACCTGGATTTGTACGTTCTTGCTTGAGCCAGACTTCATGTTCCGGGAACATTCGCGTAAGGCGAATATGCGGGGTGTTACCAATAGTTTCCAGAATGGATTGCGCTTTCACGGGATGCACTCCTATCGTTTGTAAATATTATTGTTTCTGGTTTGAACAGGATTGTTTCTGCAAGCTTAACGGTTTTTAGGCTGCATAGGAATCACTTCTTCGGTATCTGAGGCTTTAAACATAACACGAGACCATGCAGGAACGGATTTGGTTAACCATACATTGCCACCAATTACCGAATTTTGCCCCACAACTGTATCACCGCCAAGAATTGTTGCGCTGGCGTATATAACCACATTGTCTTCAATCGTTGGATGTCTTTTGGTAGAACGTGCAGCACGATCTACACGCAGAGCCCCAAGGGTAACACCTTGATAAATTTTAACATTATTTCCTATAATGGCTGTACCGCCAATAACAACGCCAGTGCCGTGATCTATAAAAAATGACTTACCAATTGTGGCACCAGGGTGAATTTCTATTCCGGTTCGTTGGTGGGCCAACTCGCCCAGCATTCTGGGTAAGATGGGAATATCCTGTTTAAGGAGGAAATGGGCCACTCTATATACAACGATAGTGTAAAAGCCCGGATAGCTAACAATGACTTCTTCAAGTGAATCTGCTGCTGGGTCGCCTTCTATCAAGGCTTCTGCATCGAGATGGCAGCTTTCAGCAATGATAGGTAATTGATCAATAAAATTACGCGTAAGTACCTTCACTTCGGCTTCATTGGCAGTTGGCTTTGCTTGTTCAAGTAATTTGATCAGTGTTTGTTCTACGTCGAGAATTTGATCTTTCAGGTTAAGTCCCACATGATCTTCAATGGCAAACTGTGGGAACAGGACTGACATTGTTTTACGCATAAAAATACTGACTTTATGGAATCGTAAACCAGACGGCGCTTCATAGCGTGCCCGATGGTTATCCAATCGATCAATTGTGGCTGTAAGTGTATCCACTGATTTTGGCTTTGCAGCAGTCTGCATAATTTCCAACCTGATTAAAATCCATCCGAATCTGTAAAATAATATCTAGGCAGTGTATATCATGTACAAGGAATTCTAGGACGATAATTTCTTCACGATGTCGAGATTAAAGCTTACCTGAAACGTTGATTATATTACAGAAATTGACTTCTCATGAGTTACTTTGAAGGGAGAAGCTTTTGATACCCAACTTCTGAAACCAATCTGTTACTATCTTGTACAACCATTTCATCGAGGGTATCCATGAACGGGTCTTTTTCCAGACCTGAAGGTATTGGATCCTGTACTTTAAAGATGACTAAACCCGAGCGATGCCAAAACCCTTTAGTCCAGAAAACACCTGTATTTGTAGCAACAGGGTAAACATCAAGATTACCTTCTTTATGGATAAAGTAGGCACCGGGTTTTAATTTTCTGACCTCTCCAATTGGCACACGTGTGGCTTGTGGGTATATAATTATTGGGCGACCTTCTTCTTTAACGCGCTGAGCGACATCAGCCATGCCTTTGTGCGCCTTACCAGATCTTCTATCGATACGAATTACGCCGATACGTTTAATAAGAGGGCCAATCATCGGGAGTTGAAAAAGTTCTTTTTTAGCAAGGGCAGTAACGTCCTGACGCAGCATATAGGTTAATATCGGGTCCATATAGCTTTGATGTGCAGCGGCAAGAATAAGCGCACCCTCAGTCGGTAGCTTTTCAGAACCGCGAAATTCATAACGGATACCCATAATATATCGGGCGAGGAATAGTGATGTTTTGCAATAAATGTGGATAGCCGTACGTGTTGGTTTTTCTGTTTTAGCAAAAACCAATGGTAATACTGATGTGCAGTATATTATTGTAAAACTATAATAGGCCAGATTAAAAAATATTGACCGAATGCCATCCAGAACTGTTTTCACCGTCTATCCTTATTGTACTTTTTAGCTTTAATATCTCTTGGCATTGTATCAGGGTTTGACACAAGAAAAAAATTGGATAGCTTCTATATGTGCTGTAAACACGTAGCAATGATAACCAGACTTACAAGGATATAAGCGTGACTATTCAAGAAAAACGTGGGGATGATAGATTGCCAGTGCTTTGGAAAGGGCAATTAATGACCGCAGATAACGACTCTTTTCCTTGTGAGGTTCGTGATGTCTCGCTGGCTGGTGCTTTGATATCGTGTGATCACGAATTCGGTGACGATCAACAATTAATCCTGAAAATAGCCCAACTCGGTGATTTTGCTGGTGTCATACGTTGGCGTGGGTCAAAACAATTAGGCCTCTTTTTGTTGGCAGGGCCAGATTTAATGCTCAAAAAGTTTGCGGAGGCGGCGGGGGCAGAAATTTCTGTTAAGCCGGAAACACCGCAAGAATGATGGCACTGTTCATTTAGGGCATTGCCTCTAAAACCAGAGTTTGAAAACGATAGCTAGTTTCATGTATCTCGCTCTATTCAAGCGATGTGAGCCCGACTGCTTCCCAAGATTGTGATCCAGTTTATATTGATCGAGTGATACATTTACGTGTATCAATATTCCCATATCTGCGTATATATGAATATATGAATATAACTGTTTTGGGAGAAGGCAGTGCCAAGCAGACAATTAGTTGCGAAAGAGCTCGCGGAAATTTTTAAATTGATGTCACACCCAGACCGGATCAGGTTGATCGAAGAACTGAAAGCTGACGAGAAAGATGTGAATACGCTTGCCGAGGTTTTGGATTTACCTGGACCAAGGGTTTCGCAGCACCTTAGCCTTCTTAAGTTGAACCGTATTGTTGAAGAACGACGGGACGGGCGCCACCATTTTTATCATTTAACTCAACCAGATATCGCTGATTGGGTTGTTAATGGACTTAATTTTGTTGAAGGCAGGATGGGCGGCATCAGTCAATCCAACATCAATGATGCCCGTAGGCTCTGGTCATAGCAGATTAATAGAAAAACAGTAGAGGAAGTTATCATGCCAAAATTTGCAGCAGGAATCGTAAGATTTCAGAACGAAGTATACCCGCAAAAAAGAGAATTATTTGAAAAGTTAAGTCAAGGCCAAGAGCCTGAAGCCCTTTTTATTACATGTTCAGATTCGCGAATCGAAACGGCGATGATCACGCAAACGAATCCAGGTGATCTCTTTATTTGTCGGAATGCAGGTAATATCGTTCCCCCGCATACCAGCCACACTGGCGGCATGACAGCCTCAATTGAATTTGCTGTAGCAGCTCTTAAGGTTCCACATATTGTAGTTTGCGGTCATACGGAGTGCGGTGCCATGAAAGGTGCTATGAACACTGGTGGCCTGGATGCCTTACCTCATATCAAAGAGTGGCTTGGATACTCGAAAGCTGCCGTTGATATTGTGAGAGAGATTGGGAAAGACAAATCCGAGCAAGAGCGTATGGCGATGCTACTGGAGCAAAATGTTATCCTCCAATTGCAGCACCTTCGTACTCACCCAACTGTTGCAACGGCACTTGCGAAAGGCACTGTTGAGCTTCACGGCTGGGTTTATGACATTAAGACAGGTGGTGTCAGCGCGTATGATGAAACAACAAATTCATTTGTACTTGTGAATGACCGATATGCAGCTGAGTTTGCAGAATTAGCAGGTGCAGGCGACTGTAACCATAGTGCCTGAAACAGATTTTAATCCGGGAGCGATATAATGAAGTATTTTGATACATCAAACCTGCGGGGGGATATAACAGGTGGCTTGACCGCAGGGATTGTGGCATTGCCGCTTGCCCTGGCGTTTGGTGAAGCTTCTGGTGCTGGTCCAATAGCCGGGCTATGGGGGGCCATTATTGTTGGTTTCTTTGCGGCCCTCTTTGGTGGTACTAACACTCAGGTGACTGGTCCAACAGGGCCAATGGTGGTAGTATTTGCGGGTGTTTTCGCTTCACTAAGCGGAAATCCGGCTTATGTTTTTGCCGCAGTTGTCTTGGCAGGTTTAATCCAAATTTTATTTGGTGTCCTTAAATTAGGCCAATATATCCGTCTTGTTCCTTATCCTGTAATTTCAGGGTTCATGAGTGGTATTGGCGTGATTATTATTTTGCTTCAAACAGCTCGACTGTTTGGTCATGAACCCACAGGGGGTGGAACTATTCCAGCCATTACTGCAATTCCGGGCGCTGTAATGGATCCAAATTTTTCAGCGTTGATTATTGGCTTGGTTACACTGGCTATTATATTCTTATGGCCGAAATCTATTGGTAAATATATTCCCGGTGCACTTGCGGCGTTGATCATTGGTACGTTATTAAGCCTTGCGTTGTCTGGAGCACCAATTTTGGGTGATATTCCAACTGGCTTACCGGAGTTTATGATTCCAAGTTTCTCTGGTGATACACTTGTAATTGTACTGGAAGCGGCCATCATATTGGCGTTGCTCGGTGCTATAGATAGTTTACTGACATCGCTTGTAGCCGATAATATGACCCGTACACGCCACCATTCAGAGCGTGAATTGATAGGTCAGGGTATTGGTAACACAATAGCTGGCTTTTTCGGCGCTATTCCGGGTGCTGGTGCAACTATGCGGACGGTAGTTAATATTCGTTCCGGTGGCGAAACACGTATTTCAGGGATGATTCATTCCCTTATTCTTGTTGCTGTAGTTGTTGTATTGGCACCGCTCGCCTCTCAGATACCGCATGCTGTTCTAGCCGGTATTCTGGTTAAAGTAGGTTATGATATCATAGATGTATCCTATTTGAAAAATGCACACAAAGGGCCACGTTGGGATTTGGTTCTGATGGCGGTTGTTTTAGGTGTTACGGTATTTGTTGACCTTATTCAGGCTGTAGCGCTTGGCGTTTTCCTTGCGGCACTTGGTTTTGTGAAACAGCTTGCTGATGAGCAGCTACGTAATTTTGCAAAGGCTGAGCCAAAAGTAACGACAGAGGAAGAACGTGAAATTCTAGACCGTGCCAAAGGCCGTATCTTATTATTTGAATTTGGTGGGCCGTTAAGCTTTGGTGCGGCAGCGGATCTTGGGCATCAGGTTCGTGAGCGCTCTAAATCAGTGGCGCAAGCAATTGTTTTGGACTTTTCAGGTGTTCCTTTCATGGATGTATCAGCTGCACGCGCTGTTGAGACAATCGCATGTGACGCCGGCAAGAGTAATAAGATTGTATATGTGACAGGGATGAGTGATAAGATTGCCCAAATTCTAAACGGTTTGGATGCTGACCATTGTTTACCATCTGATACAAAATATGATGAACGTTTGGATGCCCTAAGAGAAGCAATCAGAGTGATTGAAGATGCTGCACCCAAGGCAACGGATGGGTCCATAACTGCTGCTGAATAAGATATCTCGGCAATTGATAAACTTTGTAGCGCCTCGATAATTTATGATCATTTTGATCAATACTTATCGGGGTGTTTTTACCGGCCTATAGTATTTTGAGTTTCAGGTATCACCCGAACAGTAACCGCTCTTGATTTGTCAAAATATTTATTAGTAACGTCTTTCAGGTCTACGGGCTCGATATCCAACAGGGTTAATTTTTGATCATAGTGCCAGCGGATACTTTCTGGTGCACTTTGAAGGCTTTGGATCAATCCGAGCCAATACCCATTGTTTTGTTTGGCACTTTCTATCTGTTCAATGAGAGGTTTACGTGCGCGAAGGAGTTCATCGGCGGTTACTTCATTTTTTTTCAATTCTTCAATAGTTTCATGAAAAATATTAGATATCGATTCTATATCAGCAACCTTTACATCGCTTCCAACGACAAAATAGCCATAGCCATCGTATGTTGACGATGAAGAATTGCCCGCACCAGGAGCGTATGAAGCGCCCAGAGCCTCACGGATAGTGTCACGTAATCTATTTTGAATGATACGTGACAAAAGATTTAGCCGCATAACATCAATAAAGTTACCTGAGTCGTCTGTTGGCCAATATATTTGTATAACAGCCTGATCTGAATCACCTTTGTGCGTGATCGTTACGGTCTGGCCTTTGGCGGGAAACGAAACGGCTTTTCTGTCGTAATCTTCAAATGTTTGACGGCGTTCGGGCAGAGCCCCAAATGTTTTTGACACGGCTTCGATGATGTCTGCTTCGTCGAGGTCTCCAACAAAGGTTAATTCAATCGCACTTTCTTCGCGTGCTGTTTTGATTAGGGTGGCAAAGTCTTGAACCTTCAAGTTCAGCAGTTCTTCTTTGCTTTGCAGGTAAAACCTTGGGTCATTATCATAAATATATTTGCCAATATTATTTTGCAAAACTTGCCCCGGTGTAGTGCTTGCATTGGCATATATGCTCTCTATTACACGTTTATACTGTCCATAAGCCTCAGGGCGGTACGCCGGATCAGTCATATAGGCTGCCCACAATTGAAGCTGTTGCAAGATATCGCGCGGTATAACGGCACCGCTCATAACATATGAGTCACCTCCGACACCAAGTGAAGGGCTCACAGTTTTTCCTGCGTGTAGTCTGTTTATTTCTTCGATATCATGCAGGCCCAAGCCGCCGCTTGTAAATGCGAATGGCCCCAGGCTATCTATTCCAGCTAATTCTTTTGGAATATCGGTAAAGCCCCGGCCAAAACGAAGGAGAATTTGTACGGTGTTATCCTGAAAGTCTGTTTTTTTCAGATTTACCATTAAGTTATTAGAGAATCTGATTTTAACAGCGTTTAAATCTTTATCGAGTTCGCGGTGTATAACTTTGCCAGCAGGACCAAAATCTGTGTAGGCAAATGTATTTAAACTAAGCTCTTCAGGTGGGGTGAGTTGATCTTGTCGAGCGGTTAAAACTAGCTTGGTAATTTGTTCTGAGTTGTCCGCAACCGAATTATTAAGCTGAAGATAATATTTTGCACTTTTATCTCCCCAGAACTTTAGAAACACATTGTGCACTGTTTCTGGCGTGATGTGGTTTTTAAAGCCTAAATAGCCTTTCAGGTCTTCTGCTGGATGAGTTACAACAGCGTTAGCATGAAACCGCGATATAAGCATTTGTGCCAACGCACTTGTTGAGCGCTTACTAGCTGCACTCGCACGATATTCAAAGCTTGTGGTATAATTTGCGGTCTGCTCGTCAATTTCAGCTTGAGTAAACCCAAAGGCCAGTGCGCGCTGAAACTCGTTTTCTATTAGGGTGATAGCGTCTTTCCAGTTTTCATCGCTGATACCCAGCGAAATGCTTCCGATATCGGCCTCGCTATAGAACGAACTGGAACCAATGTTTCGGCTGATGAAAGGGGCATCTTCTGCACGTGCCAATTTATCAAAACGCCGGGATATAATATTGAGAGCGGTTTGATGTAAGAGGCCTTCATTTCTTGTTGTCAGGCTATCAATAAATGCTTTGTGCTCATCTACAATGTTCATGGAAACACTTGATTGAAAATTTTCAAGCGTTGTTATTTTGGCGTCAAGATCGGATGTGGTTTTGATTTTAGGTTTTTGAACGATGTATCCTAGATCCCGTTTGGGGCCGCATGCTTTCCAGTCACTAAATTTATTCTGGATACGGTCTTTAATGTCATCAATGATTATATCGCCAACAAAAACTAAAAAGGCATCTTCTGGTCTGTAAAAACTACAATAAAAATCCAGAAATTGATCCCGCGTTACTGCGTTAATTGTTTGGTCAATTCCGATAGGAAGGCGTTCTGGTACACGGCTGCCGGGAACTAGAAACTCAATCTGTTTCTTGAAGGCATCGGTCGCGCTTGTGTTACTACGGCGTTTTTCTGCTAAGATAACACCGCGTTCCCGTTCAATTGCTTCTTCATCAAACAAGACATTGCTTGCGATCTCGCGCATGAGGGTAAAGCCGGTATCAATGGTCTCGTCATCGACTTCAGGGAGGGCCAGAATATAGACCGTTTGATCGGCTGCAGTGAAGGCATTTACGTCCGCACCAAATGCTAAGCCTTTACGTTCCAATAGTTTGGTAAATTCGCCCTCAGGGATGTTTTGTGTGCCATTGAAAACCATATGTTCGGTGAAATGAGCAATCCCTTGCTCGTTGTCGCGTTCCATAAAGGACCCCACACGGAAATATAGCTGAATAACAGCTTCATTTTTGGGGGTACTATTGGCAACAACAGCGTATTTAAGCCCATTTTCCAGTTCGCCGTATGTTACATTTTGGTCCGTTGTAAGGCCTTCGCCTTCTATGGGCCATTTTTGTTGTTCAGTGGCTGAGGTCGAAAAAGCGAGCGCAAGTAAAAGACATATTGCGGAAAAAGTAAATTTCACCAAAATGAGAACTTTCAAACTTTAAAAAGATAGTAATAAGCATCGCTTGATACATCAACTTGTGCTTTTGATCAATCTCCGGGATGATAGGTGCGTTCTGCGTTTTGTTGAATATCATTTTCATAGAAGAAAACTGGCCGAAGTTCGCCCTTGGCATATAGTTCGGCCTGATCATCAAAATGAGGTGATGCGGCATCACCGCTTTGACCACCTGCTGTAATGGCTTTCGCTTTAACTTTATCACCAAACTCTACGACGGCTACAAAACTATTACCTCTTGTGCCGTACGTTTTTTTGGTGCCGTTAAAAGTTCGTTGACCATATGCGGCAAGCGATCCCCATCTGGCAGAAGGAAATGCGACTGGATAGCTCGGTTCGTTATCGTTGAAAGGTTGGATAATGTCACCGGTTAGGCGTTGGAACCTGTTTATTTCTCCCCACGGGGTTTCCCATGATCCAAAGTCTGCTTCCAAGGTATCCACTGCTTTTTTAAGTGCAGCGAGCTTTTCAGCACCAGAAGTGCGGGTCATGATATAGTCATATACTGAGATTTGTGTATTACGTGCTGGCAGTAGGGTATTATCGCGCATTTCCCGTGCCCAATATATCGCGACCGATGTTGGCACAGAATCATAGTCAAAACGATAATCCCAGGTTTCGAGTAATGTCATGGCATCAGCGACAAAACCTTTTATTGGATCATTTTCGGGAGTTTTATCGTATGCAGCTTTAAGCGATGGGATTAGGTCTGCGAACGCTGCTAGATAATTATCATAAGCTGCATCACGCAGGCTATCGAGGGTAAAGTCATTTTTGTCTTTTAGGACCCTAACGGCATTAATACCACGGTAATTTTCAGGAAATGTTGCCATATAGGCAGGAAAGTTGCCTTTTTTGGGGCTTTGCTCACCGATAACAGAATACGGCCAATTATTGGTATTTTGTAACCACCCGGTCGGTGGATTTAGGACACCAACAGTTTCGTCAACTGAATGAAGGCCTTGCCATTCTGTATCCGGGTTGCTGCCGTCAACAGGGTTGCTCCAATTGAATTTTGGGTCTCGCTTGGGGATAAAATTACCATGAAAATAAGCGATATTGCCTTTGGCATCAGCAAAAACGGTGTTGTTAGAACTATTGGTGTGCAATTCCATTGTGTCTTTGAATTCATCGTAATTTTTGGCTTTTGTACGGCCATATGATTGCATCAAGGCTTTGATCGGTTCCTGCATCAATTTTATCGATACCCATTTACCATCAAGTTCACGAATGATGGGGCCATGATGGCTGTAATAAGTGGTGAATATCTTATTTTCCATGCCTGCCGGGGTCTTATGAGGGATGGTAATTTGTTTTGAAGTCAGCTTTTTTTCTTCGTTATCGTAGAGGTAATAAAATTCACCATTTTTCTCATAGATGGTTTCCAGATATTCGTCGATTGCATCTGCCCCTGATGATGTATGCATCCAACCAGCTGTTTCGTTGAAGCCTTGATATATAAAAAACTGACCCCAAGTCACAGCACCGTATGCATTCAAACCTTCATCGCTTTTCACATGCATTTCTGCGCGAAAATAGAAAGAAGTGTGAGGGTTTATAAGTAAGAGGGCGTTCCCTGTTGCACTGTTTGAGGGCGCTATTGCAAATCCATTGGACCCTTGAGGCTCTGCGTATAATTCATGTGTTTCAAGCGCCAGCTTCCGAGCCGGGGAACCGTAAAAATTTTCTAACTTGTTTAAAGAGATGCGCTCTATATCACCGCCAATACTACCTTCGCTAAACGCAAGAGGCATCCAGGGTTCAAAGCGTGTGATAACTTTTGGTTTTACGTCAGGGTGGGTTGCCAGATAAAAATTCATGGCATCAGCGAAAGCATCCATCAGTTTTTGTAACCATGCCGGGCTTTCTTGATATTTTTGTTGCATGTCTGCGGGATCAATAAAGAGTTTCATCCTGAGGTCGCGAAATATTTCTTCTTTGCCTTCACTTTCGGAAAGGCGCCCCAGCGCATTGATATAATTTAATTCTACACGATTAAAATCATCTTCTGCTTGCGCGTAAATCATGCCGAAAACGGCATCAGCATCGGTTTTACCATGTACGTGGGGAATGCCCCATTTGTCGCGAGTAATCGAAACGTTTTTAGCATATTCTTGCCAGCGTATTTCTTCGTCTGAAAGGGGTATTTCCTGTTTTTCTTCGGCAGAGCAACCGACTATGAAAAATAGAACTGAAATAAGTAAAAACTGTTTCATTACCAAACCCTTCATCATGATTATCATTGATAATCACTGAATGGGTTTTAAAGTCAATATCCTTCACATGTTTGTATTCTGTTATCATAGAGATATGAACTGTAAAAAAAGTGTCACTTAAACGTCATATACTAGTCTTGAACATAGCGCATTAACGCATGTTTGATACTAAGCTGTCCACTGATGAAACTGGAACCTCGATGCTTTTCAATGCGCTCGTAAAATACAGTTTTGTGGCCATGGCCATTATAATAGGTTTTTCGGCATCAATGTATGCTGACGAAGGTGATCAAGTACGCGTTGTCGGGTCTTCAACTGTTTATCCGTTTTCTACTGTTGTCGCAGAGCGTTTTGGTCGGGCCAGTCGTTTTAAAACCCCAATTATCGAAAGTACTGGTACAGGCGGCGGCTTTAAACTGTTTTGTTCTGGTGTTGGTAAGAACACAGTAGACATTACCAATGCATCGCGCGCAATACTGCCATCAGAACGAACGATGTGTGTAGAAAATGGCGTTAGAAATATAATAGAAGTTAAGGTGGGTTATGATGGGATTGTTCTCGTCCATGACCGAAATGCCCAGCATTTTTCAATTACGACACGTGATATTTTTCTGGCGCTTGCTGAAACAATACCTGATGGGCGCGGTGGGTTTGTCAGCAATGACAATACGATGTGGTCCGATGTTAATCCCGCGTTCCCGAGTGTGACGATTGAGGTTTTAGGCCCGCCTCCAACATCTGGAACAAGAGACGCTTTTATAGAATTGGCAATGGAAACCGGATGTAAAACATATAGATCTATAATTACTCTGGAGCACAGCAACCCTTCCCGTTTTAAAAAGATATGCCAAACGATTCGTGATGATGGCGCTTATATTGAAGCTGGTGAAAATGATAATCTTATCATTCAGAAATTAACCTCGAATGAGAATGCGCTTGGCATTGTTGGTTTTAGTTTTTTGAATCAGAATATTGACCGTGTAAGAGCCGTAAGCATCAATGGTATTAATCCGAGTTTTGCTGCTATTGCAGAAGGTAGTTATATCATCTCACGGCCATTATTCTTTTATGTTAAAGGCGAAAAAATTGGATTTACAAAAAGCTTGATGCCGTTCGTAGAAGCATTTCTTGATAAAGCAGCTACAGGTGAAGATGGTTATCTGACTTATCGCGGTTTGGTCCCGATGAGTGCTGTCGAACACCAGCGATATAAACATGCTGTTAGAAAAGCGATGAACAGTGTGGGTGAAGTGCCATGACTTTATCGCCGCTCAAAATGAAACGGACGCATAGTGTAAAAAATGTTATCGAAGGGGCAATAAAAGCCTGCCTGATTGCCTCTTCTGCTATCGCTGTTCTGGTGACTGTTGGTATTATTTTTTCACTTATTATTCAATCTGTCAGATTTTTTTCTGAAGTTAGCTTTTTTGATTTTCTGTTTGGTATTGAATGGAAACCACAGTCAGTTACAGAAATTGGCGGTGGAAAGGTTTCAGGTGTATTTGGTGCAGTTCCTTTATTTGTTGGAACCTTCCTGATTAGTTTTATCGCTCTTTTGGTTGCTGGGCCTTTCGGAATATTTTCGGCAATCTATTTATCTGAATATGCTGGGGATAGAAAGCGGGCGCTTATCAAACCAGCTCTCGAAATTTTGGCTGGTGTCCCAACAGTTGTATATGGTTTTTTTGCAGCGATTGTGATCGCTCCCAATATTCGGGGCCTTGGTTCTGCCCTTGGATTTAATGTTGCTGCGGAGGCAGCTATATCGGCTGGTATTGTCATGGGTGTGATGATTATACCGCTTGTTTCATCGATTGTGGATGATGTGATTTCGGCGGTACCTATCTCGTTGAAAGAGGGTGCTATTGGCTTGGGTGCAACGCGCTCTGAGACCGTGCGACATGTTATTTTACCAGCAGCTTTGCCAGGTATTGCAGGGGGAATGCTTCTGGCTGCGTCCAGAGCTGTAGGGGAAACAATGATTGTTGTTATGGCTGCAGGCCTTGCTGCTCAACTTAGTTTTAACCCTTTGGAGGCGGTGACGACTGTTACCGTTCAAATTGTACTGGCTTTAACCGGTGATCAGGAGTTTGATAGTGCGAAAACCTTAGTGGCGTTTGCACTTGGTCTGACACTTTTTATTGTAACCCTTACATTTAATCTTTTGGGGAACTGGATCGTAAATCGGTATAAGGAAGCGTATGACTAATAAGCCGCATCCTTTATCTATGGCGTCGCTCCCCGGGTTGGATAAGCGCTACAGAGCTGAAAAACGTTTTAAGTTTGCTGGTGTTCTCGCTGTATTTTCCAGCTTGGCGTTTCTAGGCTTTTTGATTGTTGCAATTGCCCTGAAAAGCGCAGGTGCTTTCCAGACGTATGAAGTAGAAATACTTGTTAAAAAAGAAAAATATTTAGAATTACGTGATCAGCCTTTTATATTTTTACAGAGCACTATGCGATATAATTTATCGGGTGTGGTGAACGGCCAAGCAATGCGTGAAGCAGTGAATATGGTTGTTGACGGGGCTGAAATTGACCTTTTAGATCATATCGAAAACTTACAACAAAATACACGCGCGGATGGCCTTGGCTCATATTCTGTTTGGGTTACTCTTTCAAATCGTGTTGTATCAGCTTTAAGCAAGCAAGATATTGGTACTAACCTAACAGCAAGGCAGCAGGCTTGGGTTGAGGGTTGGGTCGCTAATAATAAGGTGCGGCAAAGGTTTAATGTTGGGTTTTTAACGAATGGTGATTCAAGAGACCCGGAGCGCGCTGGAATTGGGAGTGCTCTCGTCGGTTCGGCCTTTATGTTACTTGTATGTATGGTACTTTCATTTGGGGTTGGCATACTTGCTGCAATTTATCTTGAGGAATTTGCCCCAAAGAACAAATATACAGTTTTTCTTGAAGTCAATATTAACAACCTTGCAACTGTGCCCTCTATTATATTTGGTTTGTTAGGGCTCTCGGTTTTCTTAAACCTGTTTGGCTTGCCAAGGTCTGCGGCAATTGTTGGTGGAATGGTTTTAGCGTTGATGACAATGCCCACAATTATTATTGCTAGCAGGTTGGCATTGCAATCTGTTCCGTTATCTATTCGTGAAGCTGCATTTAGTGTTGGCGCTTCACCGTTGCAGACTGTTTTTCACCATGTATTGCCACTCGCTTTACCCGGTATGCTTACAGGGACAATATTGGGCATGGCACGTGCGATAGGTGAAACTGCGCCGCTTTTAATGATTGGTATGTTAGCCTTTATTGTTGAAGCACCTGATAATATCTTTGACCCAGCCAGTGTTTTGCCAGTTCAAATATTCCTTTGGGCTGAAAGCCCTGAACGGGGTTTTGAGGAGAAGACAGCTGCTGCAATCATTGTACTATTGGCGTTTTTACTTGTTATGAATCTGACGGCTATTATCCTGCGGAAAAAGCTGGAAAAGAAATGGTGACATACACGGTGAACGAAGACAATAACCCTGATACGGTGAAAGCTAAAATCATCGTGGACAAAGTAAGCGTTGCTTACGGTGATCATTTGGCTCTCAATGATATTGCTCTCGATATTATAAGTAACAAGGTCACCGCGCTTATCGGGCCGTCCGGTTGTGGGAAAACAACATTTCTACGTTGTATTAACCGAATGAATGACCTGATTGGTTCTTGTAAAGTAACAGGATCAATTTTACTGGATGGTTACGATATTTATGCCCCTGAAGTTGACGTTGAGGTTTTACGGCGCAAGGTTGGTATGGTTTTTCAGAAACCAAACCCGTTTCCTAAATCAATCTATGATAATATTGCTTACGGCGTAAAAATTCACGGCCTTGCAAGTGATAAAGAAGAGCTTGATGCAATCGTTGAGCAAAGCCTTGTGCGTGCGGGCCTCTTTGAGGAAGTAGCTGATCGGTTAGATGTATCAGGTACAAGCTTATCTGGTGGTCAGCAGCAGCGTCTTTGTATCGCAAGAGCGATTGCAATATCACCTGATGTCATTCTGATGGATGAACCATGCTCTGCGCTTGACCCAATAGCAACCGCAAAAATTGAAGAGCTTATTCACGAATTGAAAGAACGTTATACAATTGTCATTGTTACACATTCCATGCAGCAGGCTGCACGTGTCTCTGATTATACAGCTTTCTTTCACGAGGGTGATTTGGTAGAAAAAGGTGAAACAAGCGCGCTATTTACCAATCCGAATGATAAAAGAACCGAAGCATATATTACGGGGCGAATAGGCTGATACGAAAGGCATTTAGATATCTATGGTCAACAATCAGCATATTGTAACCGCGTATGACGACGAGTTGGCTACCCTTGACCGCATGGTCGCTGAAATGGGTGGCAGGGTGGAACAATTATTATCCGAGGCTGTTTCGGGCTTGGTGCGCAGTGACCCGGAAACAGCGAAGGCTGTTGTCGATGAAGATAAGAATATTGACCAACTTGAGCTGGATATTAATCAGCAGGCAACCCAGTTGTTGGCCCTAAGGCAGCCGATGGCCGCTGATTTACGTGCTGTTGTAGCGTCATTGAAAATAGCGAACGACCTTGAACGCATGGGCGACTATTCGAAAAATATCGCTAAGCGTACCATTACACTTTCCAATACATCCTTTATGCCATTTATGTCGCGTTCGATTGAAAGTATCAGTCGTATGGTCGAGGAAATGATTGGCGGTGTACTTGATGCCTTTCGCAAGCGTGACAGTGAGGTGGCGTGTGAAATCATAGCAAGGGATGAGAATGTTGATCAGCTTTATACATCCCTGTTTCGAGAAATTCTCACATATATGATGGAAGACCCGCGCAATATAACGGTTTGCACACATTATCTTTTTATTATTAAAAATATCGAGCGTATTGGTGATCATGCCACAAATATCGCTGAGCAAATTTATTATGTTGCTGAAGGCGTTCCTTACGAAGATGGTCATCCTTATGCTGATGAAACCAGCAATATAACTTGAAAAACAGCCCCGTTTTAATGGGCATTAGGTAGTGCTATAAACTTCAAATGATTGCTGTTGGCTGGGGCAAAATAAAGTTGATATCAAGGTGAAAATAGCAGTAATAGGCGCTGGTCCGTCCGGGTTAATGGCGGCAGAGGTTTTGGGGGCACATGGGTATGCTGTGGATATATTTGACCGCATGCCAACCCCTGCACGTAAGTTTCTGATGGCAGGAAAATCCGGTTTAAATATTACTCATAGTGAAGAACTTGATATGTTTGTGACGCGCTATGATGAAAAACAGCCTAAACTGGAATCTTCAATTCGTGCCTTTTCTGCTGGTGATATTCAGGCCTGGATGGATTCTCTGGGCTGCCCATCGTTTATTGGCAGTTCAGGGCGTGTTTTCCCAAAAGCAATGAAAGCTTCTCCTTTATTACGGTCATGGATCAACAGATTAGAGCAATATGGTGCCCGTTTGTTCATGCGGCATGATTGGCGCGGTTGGAATAATGATGGCGCCCTTGTTTTTGATACGCCTGATGGGCAAAAAATGGAGCAATACACAGCTACTATCCTGGCGCTTGGCGGCGCAAGTTGGCAAAGGCTGGGAAGTGATGGGCGTTGGGTAAAATATTTGGATCAAGGGGATGTTCAGGTTACGCCGTTTAAACCAGCGAATTGCGGGCTAAATGTGGATTGGACAGACCATATGAAAAAGAATTTTGCTGGTTCTCCCATTAAAAATATATGTTTATCAACATGTGATAGCAGCAACCGTATTCAGAAAACGCAGGGTGATTTGATGCTAACGGAATACGGCGTTGAAGGCGGCCCTGTTTATACATTATCCCGTTTCGTGCGTGAGAGGCTGTTGACCCATACTGGGGCTATATTATCAGTTGATTTGATGCCGGATCGCTCGCTTCATGACTTACAACAGGCATTGAATAAACCGCGCGGTAAAAAATCACTTTCTACCTTCCTGAAACGAGTGATTGGTATCGATAAAGCCAAAACAGCCCTGTTGCATGAATGTTGGCCTAAAAGCCTGTTTCTTACTGATGATATGGACGCACTTGCAAAGGCTATGAAATCAACACCAATATCTGTAAAATCTGTTCGTCCTATTGAAGAAGCGATTAGCAGTGCGGGTGGCTTGTGTTTTTCGAACTTGGACGAAAATTTGATGATAACAAAGAAACCGGGTTTATTTTGTGCAGGTGAAATGATCGATTGGGAAGCACCAACAGGTGGGTATTTGATAACCGCGTGTTTTGCTCAAGGCAGGCAGGCTGCTATGGGAGTTATCAATTGGGTTAATGATCAGATGAATGTTTAAAACTGTGTTTATGTTGGTCTGTATTAGTCATTTGGGATATTAAAGCGTTATCAGTTAGGGGCGTTCATTCAATATTCCCTCTCAATTTTGATTCGAATAATGTTAATTTATATTGCTTAATATTTGAGCAGGCCTTTGTGCTGCGTGCATTCTTTTTCATCATAAATGAAATTTATGACTAAATAATGTACACATTAAGTAATATTATTGCTTATACATTTAAAATGTGGTGATTCTCTGTAAATTTAGTCTGGCACCATAAGGGTTCTAATATGGTTGGCCCAATATCCAAAGTGATCCAGATATAATTTGAGTATTGTATAGCGCTGAAATTCGTTTCGATATCTTGGAGTATCTAATGTTAAATATGTTACGCCGTTTCTCTGTTTGGCTCATTTTGTCGGTAATGCTGATATCCAGTCCTTCAATGGCGAGTGTTCCAGGTGAAAGTGCCTACATTTTTAACTCTCTTCTTTTTCTGATCGGCGGGTTTTTGGTAATGTGGATGGCTGCTGGTTTTTGCATGCTTGAAGTTGGTTTGGTTCGTACCAAAAATGCTGCGGATATCTGTTTAAAAAATATACTGCTCTATGCTGTGGCATGCTGCATGTATTTTCTTGTTGGCTATAATCTCATGTATGACGGTGTTGACGCTGGTTTTATAGGGTCTTTCACTTTGTGGGGGGCTGATGATAGCGCCGTTTTAAGTGAAAATGCTGAAATTAACGGCGGTTATGCCGCGTCTTCGGACTTTTTTTTCCAAATGGTTTTTGTGGCTACAACGGCATCGATTGTTTCAGGAACGGTTGCTGAACGCGTTAAGCTCATACCGTTTTTAATATTTACGGTTGTTCTTTCGGGATTAATTTACCCGGTTCAAGGCGCGTGGAAATGGGGCGGTGGCTGGCTGGATGCCATGGGGTTTGCGGATTTTGCGGGCTCGACATTAGTTCATTCCGCAGGTGGCTGGGCGGCGCTTACTGGCGCAATTATTTTAGGTCCAAGGTTTGGGCGTTATAATACAGAGGGTAAGATTCAGTTTATGCCTGGCTCAAATTTACCGCTGGCTACGTTGGGTACATTTATTTTGTGGTTTGGGTGGTTTGGGTTTAACGGTGCATCACAGCTTGCTTTGGGTTCCGCTGCTGACGCTATTACAATTTCGAATGTTTTTGTAAATACTAATATGGCTGCCTCGGCCGGTGCTATTGCTGCTGCAATAGTCACGCGGTTTCGTTTCGGCAAAGTAGACCTCACTATGACATTAAACGGTGCATTAGCAGGCTTGGTTTCGATAACGGCGGGGCCTGATACTCCTTCGATTGCAATTGCTATTGGGATCGGCGCTGTTGGTGCTGTGTTAGCCGTTTTTGCGGTGCCTTTGCTGGATAAGTTGAAAATAGATGATGTGGTGGGGGCCATTTCAGTTCACCTTGTCGGTGGTATATGGGGAACGCTGGCAGTTCCACTTACAAATGGGGACGCTAGTTTTGGTACGCAGATTATTGGAATCGGTGCAATTGGCGGATTTGTCGTTCTAGCAAGTACAGTTGTTTGGCTTGTTCTTAAAGCAACAGTTGGGATTAGACTAAGTGATGCCGAACAGAAAACAGGTGCTGATCTTTCAGAATTGGGATTGGAAGCATATCCGGAATTTGGCCGAGGCGGCAGTATATTATCGTGATGGCTGCTCACCTCATGCTGAAGTGAAAGTGTAAAATGTTATGTTCTGTTGTCTAATGTGATGGTATAATTGCCAAAGTTAATTTAAGAGATATTCACGATGAAGTATCGTGAGGTAATTAGCTAAAACATGCTCATTCTAGAAAATGTCATTTCAGATCGTGGTTCTACGTATGCGGTTAGCGGAGGAACATGTTCAAGTGCTGGCGCTGCTAAAGCGTTTATTAAGGAACTTAAGCGAAATAAAAAATTTGCAAAGGCAACCCATAATACATGGGGCTTAATATGTGCTGATGGGAAAATCAAAAATGATGACGGTGAAAGCGGTGCTGGATTAATTATTTTACAAATGCTTGAGCGCGAAGGTTTGGAAAATCATATTGTTGTTGTAACGCGCTGGTATGGAGGAAAACATTTAGGCGGAGCCCGATTTCGCCATGTTAAAAATGCATTCCAATTGTACATGAATGCTTTACATACAAAAACTTAATTTCATCAAAGGAATATGACTTTAAGAATATAATAATGGTGCGGATAATTATTGATTAGCAAACTTATGTAATCAAACTTGATAAAGAGTTTGATGAAATTTCTATTTTTCTCAAATCTTATAAGAAAATGGTGGAGCCGATCGGGATCGAACCGACGACCTCTTCGCTGCCAGCGAAGCGCTCTCCCAGCTGAGCTACGGCCCCGTAGTGTGTGATGCTTATAATAGCACTACACGGTTGCGCGAAATATAATAGTTTTATCTATTTCGCGCAAAACATTCTATATTTTATTCGTCAGGGGTTGTTAGCTTAGTATCAACAATGCCGGCAACTTCTTCATCGTCGTCATCATCAAGGCTAACATCACCAAGAACATCATCTTCATCGATATCGAGATCGTCGCTAGTTTCAGCTTCAGTTGTATCTTCAGCTTTTTCTTCAACTTTTTCTTCAATAACAATCGGTTGTTTTGTTTTTAGAATTGGTTCCGGTTTCCACTCGTTACCGCATTCTATGCATGTCACTGGATCATCATTTTGAAGATCGTAAAAGCGTGCACCACATTTTGGGCAGGTTTGTTTTGTGCCCCATTCTTCTTTTGCCATTTTTCTCTCCTTGCCCATTTCACCTAAATCGCTATCACTATAGCGATTGCAAAGAATTCGGCGCATGGCTTGCCATGATCCCGCGCGTCTGTCAAAGCATTAGTGACTTAATAGCCCATTTATTAAACGGATTTATATTGTGCCCAAACTTATTTCATCATCATGTTCGCCTTTGAAGGGCAAAATCAAGGTTCCTGGTGATAAGTCAATTTCCCATAGGGCGTTGATGTTATCCAGCCTTGCTGTCGGCAGAAGCGAGGTATTTGGCCTTCTTGAGGGCGAAGATGTGCTAGCCACAGCTAATGCTATGCGGGCAATGGGCGCTACGATTACCCGTCTTGGTGAAGGGCACTGGGAAATATACGGTGTCGGTGTTGGTGGTTTAACATCGCCAGACAATATTATTGATATGGGAAACTCAGGCACCTCCACACGGCTTTTGATGGGTTTAATGGCGACACATGATATCCATGCGGTGATAACTGGTGATGATTCGCTTCGCGGCAGGCCGATGGCCCGTGTTATCAATCCCCTTCAGGAGTTTGGTGCTACATTTGATGCGCGCGGTGGCACTTACCTTCCTCTTACTCTCAAAGGGACTGATATACCGATGCCGGTTGACTATACGAGCCCAGTTGCAAGTGCACAGGTGAAATCGGCTGTAATTCTGGCTGGTCTTAATACGCCTGGTATTACAACCCTGCGAGAATCGGTCGCTACTCGCGATCATACAGAACGTATGTTAAGCGCCATGGGTGCAGAGATCACAGTTAGCGAGGAAGGAGAGGGCCGTATTGTTACAATCAAAGGTGAAGCTGAACTAAAGCCTATTACGTTTGAGGTTCCGGGTGATATTTCATCAAGCGCGTTTCCTTTGGTGGCGGCCTCACTAGTAGGAAACTCGGATATTTGTATCGAAAATGTTGGCCTTAACCCGTTGAGAACGGGTGTGATTCCTGTTCTCCAGTCGATGGGGGCCGATATTCAGATTGAGAATGAGCGCATGCTGGGGGGCGAAATTGTTGGCGATATTCGCGTGAGATCAGCAAACCTAAAGGCGATTACAGAAATTCCTGTTGATCCATCAACTATGATTGATGAATTTCCCGTGGTGTTCTGCGCAGCAGCAACTGCGGACGGCACAAGTCATTTTACTGGCCTTGAAGAATTGCGTGTTAAAGAATCAGATCGCTTGGGTGTGATGGCTGCTGGCTTGAAGGCCAACGGCGTGGCACTGGAAGAGCTTGCAGATGGTCTTATTATTCACGGCAATGGCGGTAAAGTACAAGGTGGGGGTATGGTTGAAACCCACCTTGATCACCGGATCGCCATGAGTTTCTCTGTGCTTGGCATGGCGTCTGAAAAGCCGATTACAATTGATGATGCGGCGCCTATTCAAACCAGCTTCCCAAGCTTCATTGATTTAATGAATGGTATGGGTGCTGATTTGAAAACTTTATAGTCAGATATTATTAGCTAGAAAATTCAGCGAATGTAATCAGATGGCCACCGGGTTCGCGGTACCCGATCTCTTCAGCGCCGTAAAATGTTGTGCGGTGTGGTATTGTAATATCATAGCCAGACAAGGCTGCTTCGATGGTATTGATGTTGTTTACAACTATGTAAATGTTGCTTGGTGCGCCTTTTTGAATATCGCCCAAACTTCCTACGTCCTCTTCAATACTGCTATATGTTTGATACATAAGTTGGGTTTCGCCGTGTTTTACGATGACAAATCCCAAATGGTCACCTTCAGGTACAGCTTGATCGGTTGTGAAGCCAATTTTTGTGAAAAATTCGATTGAAGGTTCGATTCGCTCAACAGGTAAAACAGCAGTTATGGATAGGGTTTGCATTTTAGGTTCCTCCGCGTTGATTGATAGCCCTAGCACCGCGAAGGCCAATAGTAGAAAGGTGCATGAGTTGATCATATGCTTTGATTTAAACATATATGTTCATTTTTTGTTCTATCATGATGATGTGGTATGAAAGAGTCAAGATTGAATGCTTGAAAACTTTTGGTTTGCGTATGCTCGAAGCGCTCATTATCAAAGCATTATATATATTTAACAGGTGATTCGCAGTGATTATTGCTATCGATGGCCCTGCGGCAGCAGGAAAAGGCACGCTTGCACGCAGGCTCGCTGAAAAATTTAATTTCGCATATCTTGATACAGGGGCGCTTTACCGCGCTGTTGCGCTTAGTCTTATAAAAGATGGCTATGAGCCATTAAATGAGGAGGCAGCAAGGCACGCCGCTAGAACTTTAAACCTTGATTTACTGAATGACCCAGACCTTCGTTTGGAGGCCACAGGAAGTGCTGCCTCTTATGTAGCAGCTATGCCTGATGTTCGGCGTAACCTTATGGAATTTCAAAGGAAATTTAGCGAAAGTCCGCCCGAAAATAAAGCGGGTGCTGTTCTCGATGGCCGTGATATTGGTACAGTTATCTGCCCGAATGCAGACCTCAAGTTTTATGTAACAGCAAGTGCGGAAGAGCGGGCGAAACGACGTGTTGCTGAGATGAAAAGCCGTGGTGTTGAGGCTGATTATGCTGAAATATTAGAGGATGTTACGGCCCGCGATGCCCGTGATATGGACCGAAAAGATGCGCCACTTACAAAAGCTGAAGATGCCCACTTGCTTGACACGACAGATTTAGCTATAGACGCCGTGTTTTTAAGGGCTGCGGCAATCATAGAGAATTGCATAAAGCCTCAATAGAGCCGAAGACGCTTATTATCAGTTAGTCCCAAAGAATATAGTCATTCTTTGTAGGGTTTTTTTGTGTTGGTGTTAGAGGCTTCCGGACCACAAGAAGAAATAGGGATGGGCCCTTTTTCAGGAAGACCGGAAGAAGACCACCGGAGCCAACCGGTTGGCAAAGAAATTATATAGTTTGAAAGGACGATCTATGTCTGAAACGGCACAAATGCCGAGCCTCGACGATTTTGAGGCACTCTTGAATGAAACAATGCCTGCTGATACTGGTTTTGAAGGTCAGGTTGTAACAGGTACAGTTGTTTCTGTTGAAAGTGATTTCGCGATTATTGATATTGGGCTTAAAGCCGAAGGTCGCGTTCCGCTTAAAGAATTCACAATGCCGGGCCAAACACCTGAAATTAACGTTGGTGACAATGTTGAGGTGTTTGTTGACCGCGTTGAAAACGCTCTTGGTGAAGCTATTCTCTCACGCGATAAAGCGCGCCGTGAAGAAGCTTGGACTGACCTTGAGAAAGCGTTTGAAGGTGATGCACGTGTAAACGGTGTAATCTTTGGCCGTGTTAAAGGTGGCTTTACAGTAGACCTTAACGGTGCTGTTGCCTTCCTTCCTGGCTCACAGGTTGATATCCGTCCGATCCGCGACGTTACACCATTGATGAACATTGAGCAGCCATTCCAGATTCTTAAAATGGACCGTCGCCGTGGAAATATCGTTGTTTCACGCCGTGCCATCCTTGAAGAAGATCGTGCTGGCCAACGTGCTGAACTTATGGGCAAACTCAAAGAAGGCGATTCTGTTGAGGGTGTTGTTAAGAACATCACTGATTACGGTGCATTCGTTGATCTTGGCGGTATTGACGGCCTTCTCCATGTTACTGATATTTCATGGCGCCGTGTTAACCACCCATCTGAAGCGCTCACAATTGGTGAGAGCATCAAAGTTCAGGTTGTTCGTATCAACCCTGAAACACAGCGTATCAGCCTAGGCATGAAACAGCTTGCTGAAGATCCATGGGCTGGTATCGAAGCGAAATACCCTGTTGGTGCTAAATTCAACGGTAAGGTTTCTAACATCACTGATTATGGTGCATTCGTAGAGCTTGAAGCTGGTGTTGAAGGCCTTGTTCACGTAAGTGAAATGAGCTGGGTTAAGAAAAACGTTCATCCTGGTAAAATCGTTTCAACTAGCCAAGATGTTGAAGTTATGGTGCTTGAAGTTGATCAGGCAAAACGCCGTATCTCTCTCGGCCTTAAGCAGTGCAGCGAAAACCCATGGGAAGCGTTTGAAGACAAATTCCCACAAGGCGCTGAGATCGAAGGTGAAGTTAAGAACATCACTGAATTTGGTCTCTTCATTGGTCTTGATGGTGACGTTGACGGTATGGTTCACCTTTCTGATCTTGATTGGGAGCGTTCTGGTGAAGACGCGATCCAAGATTACAAAAAAGGCGACATGGTTAAAGCTGTTGTTCTTGATGTCGATACAGACAAAGAGCGTATCAGCCTTGGCGTGAAGCAGCTTTCTGGTGATCCGTTCTCTAACGTATCTACTAAGAAGAAAGGCGAAACTGTTACTTGTATCGTTAAAGAAGTAACAGAAAACGGCCTTGAGGTTGAAGTTGGTGAAACTGGCGTTGCAGCCTTTATCCGCCGTGTTGACCTTGCGAAAGACCGCGCTGATCAACGCCCTGAGCGTTTTGCAGTTGGTGATAAAGTTGATGCCATGGTTACTAACATGGACAAAGGCAGCCGCAAGGTTAACCTTTCAATCAAAGCCCTTGAAGTTGCAGAAGAAAAAGCAGCTGTTGAGCAGTATGGTTCAACAGATGCTGGTGCAAGCCTTGGTGATATCCTTGGTGCTGCGCTTGAGAAAGCAAAAGGCGAATAAGACTAATCTCTTAGTATCTTATATTCGTAAAGAAAGCCGTCTGAGAAATCAGGCGGCTTTTTTTCTGGACAGATGCATCCGAAGCGTTATGTCTTATACGCAAATATATCTGTCCCCTAATTTCTTGAAAGACATTTATCGATGGTAAAAATTTCTGTAACTGATCTGAGCGGCGCAAAGCGCGATATTGATGCAGAGGCTGGCCTCACATTAATGGAAAATATTCGTAACAATGATTTTGATGATATGGCAGCAATTTGTGGCGGATGCTGTAGCTGTTGTACATGCCATGTTTATGTAGAAGGTGATGGTTTTGCCCGTTTGCCAGCGATGCAGGATGACGAATCATACCTTATTGAAGAGAGCGAATATTATAAAGCAAACAGCTCGCGTCTTTCTTGTCAGGTAGAAGTGTCTGACGATATGAACGGCTTGAACGTAACGATCGCTCCAGAATCATAAGCCTTAATATAGTCGATAGCTGGACCACCCAAAGAATTTATTTATGGCCATGAAGGTGCTGTTTGCATGTATGGCCATATTTTATAAAAGATGAATGAAAGACATTGCCGTGCCAAAGCCCAGCTTGACGATTATATCATTTGATGAATCCCTGAATGCTATCCCGCTTATTCCTGTCTTAAAACAAGATTTTGATGAAGAAAAGCTGAGCAATAAAAATGATCTTGCTTGGTTACAGACATGTGGTTTTGATGCGAGTGCAGGCTCTGTTGGCTTTATCAGGTCTGATAATAATCAGTTTGCTTATATATATATTGGGGTTGGTACTGATGTTTCAAACCCATGGTGGTTGGCTGCTGCTGTAAAGAATTTGCCTGAAGGTAGATATATTTTAAAGGATGTTGCGCCTGACACTGAAATTCAACTCGCACTGGGTTGGGCCCTCGAACAATATCAATTTGATCGTTATAAATCCGGTATGAATTCTAAAGTTCGTACATTAATGCTTTCTTCTGAGTTAAAGAGCACAAGAACTATAGCACAAGCAGAAGCTGCTTTCTTTATTCGTGATCTTGTCAATACACCGGCTGAAGATATGGGCCCATCTGAGTTGCAGGATTGTGCCGAGGCTTTAGCGGAAGAATTCAATGCACAGGTTAATACGATAGTCGATGAAGACTTATTGGATGAGAATTTTCCGATGATTCATGCAGTTGGGCGTGCTGCATCCGAGAAGAATGCCCCTCGTCTCATCGACCTCACATGGGGCCGAGACGGTGCCCCCAAGCTGTGCCTTGTAGGCAAAGGTGTTTGTTTTGATTCTGGCGGGTTAGATATAAAACCGCCTGCTGGTATGCTTTTGATGAAAAAGGATATGGGCGGCGCAGCACATGCACTTGGCCTTGCAAAACTTATTATGACGCTTGGTCTTGATGTTGATTTGCGTGTTTTAATTCCGGCAGTTGAGAATTCTGTTAGTGCAAACAGTTTCCGTCCGGGGGATGTGTTTAATACGCGCAAAGGTATAAGCGTAGAAATTGGTAATACTGATGCTGAGGGCAGGCTGGTGCTTTGTGATGCCCTTGCATTGGCGTCTGAGGATACTCCGGATCTGCTGATAGATTTTGCCACACTTACTGGAGCTGCTCGTGTGGCCCTTGGCCCAGACCTGCCTGCTACCTATACTAATACCGATCCAATGTGGGCTGCATTGGAGAGGGCAGGAGCCGATAATCATGACCCTCTATGGCGTATGCCACTTTGGGCGGGGTATGATGAAAACTTATCGAGTGATATTGCGGATATGAACAATATCAGTGACGGGCCCTTTGCAGGGTCAATCACGGCAGCATTATATCTCCAGCGATTTGTTGGTGATGATATTTCATGGGTGCATTTTGATGTTTTTGCATGGAATCCAAAACCTCGCGTTGGACGACCAAAAGGTGGGGCAGCGCAGGGTATATTTGCTACATATGATGCAATTATAGCGCAACTGGGCCTTGACCAGAAAAGCTGATTAGTTCACCTTTTCAATATGGTTACTTGCATTCAAGGTAACATGTATCTGAAAGGTGGGGTTTATGAGCGAGAAGTTTAACCATAAACTACTTAGAATGTGGCGGCTCTCAACGCTTGAAAGCGTGCGATCAAATGAAGCAGATCTCACGATGCGGCAAATGTCAGTTTTGCTGGAAGTTTATATGACTGAACCGCCTCATACTGTACGAGGCCTAGCTGCCAAATTGAATGTAACCAAACCTGTGATTACCCGTGCGCTCGATACGATGACCAGATATGGATTTATCAAACGTAAGCCAGATGAAAATGATAAGCGTAGTATTTTCATACAGCGTACCGTGAAAGGTGCGGTATATTTGAGCGAACTATCTGACCGTATTGTCGAATCAGAAAAAATCATCGATGCAGAAGATAGTGACACTGCTGCATGACTATTGAGTTGCTCAACCCGGAAAGTTACTCGAAAGCTACTTTCGACTTTATAACTGGCTTACAAGTTACGCACCAATGCATTGTACCCAAATTATTAATGAAGGCGACTTCTGACGTTCAGGCGCAAACAGTTAGTGAGATACTGCTTGGTGAGCGTGTTGCAATTTTGGAAACATTGAATGATTGGGTTCGGATTGCGTGTGAGCGTGATGGATATACTGGCTGGGTGTTAATGAAACACCTTTGTCTTATTAATCATCAAGCGTCACCTTATTATATTTGTGTTCCCGTGTCTCATATCTATGAAGAAGCCTCTTTGAAATCCCGGCCTTTACAATCTGTATATATGACGTCAGAAATTGATGTCGTGGGTAATGAAATGAATGGCTTTCTTCCAATTGATGGCGGTGGGTGGATATATGCCAAGCATGTTCTTGCTGTAAATGGCTTGGATTTTGATCCTGTGAATATAGCAGAGAAATTTATAGGGTCAGCGTATCTTTGGGGGGGGCGGTCTTATGAAGGTTTGGATTGTAGTGCTCTTGTACAATTATCAATATTTATGGCCGGGTATCGTGTTTTAAGAGATAGTAGCATGCAAGCCCAATCAGTTGGCCGATGTTTGGTAAACGATGAGCAAGCTGAGCGTGGTGATATTGCTTTTTTTCAGGGGCATGTAGGCTTTATGCTTGATCAGGATAACCTTTTACACGCGAATGCAACGCATATGGCTGTTACGATTGACCCTGTAGTTGATGTTATTGAATGGGTCGCCAGAGATACTGATAAAGAACCATTTCTTGGTTATCGCCGATTAACGATATAAAAAAACCGACAAGAAAACCCTTGTCGGCTATTTTTTATTTCAAATGTAAAATAAAGTTAATTGCTTATAATTTCTTCAACTGCAGAAACAGCATCATCAGCCGCTTCTTCAACTTGCGCTACTACGTCAGGAAGTGCGAGAGGGCTGTTTGAAAGCGTTCTTAGGTAAGCAATCAAATTTGCGCGTTTGTCTGCTTTACGCAAGCCAGCAAAAGACATGCTTGTGTCTGAAACCATTTTCTTTGGTGCTGTTAGCCATACATCTAATGTTTCATATGTCCAGTTGCCACCGTGGCTTGAAAGGCCACCAGAGTAATTAAAGGTAGCGTCACTTGCGATGGCTTTACCCAAAATGCCATACAGGTTAGGGCCTGTACCGTTCTTTCCACCTTCGTTAATGCTGTGGCAGGCGCGGCACTTTGCAAATTCCCGCGCACCTCTGTCAACGTCGGCAACAGCTAATAATTCAGCAAGCGATGGGCCTTCTTCAACAACTGCTTCGCCGTTTGCTGTGGCCTCAGCAACTTCGACAGGAAAGCCAGTTGTACCACCGTGGTATTCCGGGAACAGACCACCTGAAACAGTGGAGATAACCATGATTAATAAAGCGCCAGAGATGACGGCGGCAAATACTTTATTCCATTCAAATGAATCCACAGGATTTTCTCCTCAAGCCAAGCTTGGCTACCACCAAGCAAATGCATATCTAATTATTTTAACGTACAGCGTGTCCCTCAATAGGCAAATCGCTATATTTCGCGCGACAATAGCCTTACATGCCCTATTGTATCAAGCTGTGATTTCACCTTTTACACCTCATATCTAAAAAAAGTGTTATTTTCGCTGCGACACTTTCTCGCATCTAGCCTTACACGATTTGAACAATTGACTTCTTTGTAAATATATTTCACAAATCACTCAAATATTGGAATTTAATAACTTTGAGTTGGAGGCTAGTTTGCAAACCAGTATGCATAAAGATGTGGATACCCTGATTGCGTTTCAGGGTGAGCTTGGGGCATATTCGCATATGGCTTGCCACGCCAAGTTTCCTGATATGGATGTTTTGCCGTGCCCTAGTTTTGATGATGCTTTGGCTGCTGTTGTTAAGGGTGCTGCGAAATACGCAATGATTCCTATCGAGAATTCAACAGCGGGGAGGGTTGCAGACATTCATATGTTATTGCCCGGTAGTGGCCTGTTCATTATTGGAGAACATTTTGAAGTGATTCGCCATTGTTTGCTCGCTCGCAAAAACGCAGAAGAAAAAGACCTGACATCAGTTAAAAGCCATGTGCAGGCATTGGGGCAGTGTCGGAAAACCCTACGGGGTATGAATTTAACGCCGTTACCGTTTGCCGACACGGCTGGCGCGGCTAAGCACTTGTCTGAAAGTGGTTATAATAATGTTGCCGCCATTGCGAGTGAACTGGCAGCAGACGTGTATGATTTAAAGGTTATTCGTAAAGACCTACAGGATGAAGGCCACAATACGACAAGGTTTGTTGTTCTTTCTAAGCAGCAGTTGGATGCGAACACACTCACTGGCCGAACAATGACAAGTTTTACCTTTGAGGTTCGTAATATTCCTGCGGCGCTTTATAAAGCGCTCGGCGGCTTTGCAACAAACGGTGTTAATATGACAAAGCTAGAAAGCTATTATGAATCTGATAGCTTTATGGCCTCTGAATTTTATGTTGATATTGAAGGCCACGAAGGCGAAGCACATGTAGCGCGTGCAATGGAAGAATTAAGGTTTCATGCAAAGCGAGTCCGTATTCTTGGGACTTATGTGCAAGAGCGCGCCAGAAATATCAGATAATGTCTTAGATAAACGGTTGCAGCTAATATTGATCGGAATGGCAAGGTTTGAAATATTCTCAAGCCTTAAAATGTTAGCCAATCACCACCAGTGCCTCTTTCAATTAGATCTGCTAGGCCGCTAATCTCTACTTTGGGGCGGGTGATCAGGTCTTCTATGTCGATACCGTGTTCCTGCAATGCGGTTTCACAAACTATAAAGGCCACGTCAAGAGCTGCAAGAGCATCCAGCAATAGCTTCGTATCCGCAATACCTTTCGAATTCAAGGCAGCGTCCATTTCTACAGCGCTTTCTTCGCCGTAGGGCATTTTCGCCCAACCAGCATTTGTAAGCGCCTTTGCTGCTGATTTGGAGAAGAAATAGGTTACAGGCCTGCCCATTGCGGCGGCTGTTGCCCCTGTCATCAAGGCCATATGAATACGCTCGGCCAATTCGTCGATCACCATGATAGTCATTGGTTTTTGGCGTACACTCATGCCTTTTGCCTTATCTGTCCGCAGGTTATGCATTTGGGCTCACGTGGTAAGCCAATAAGTCTTGATTTCATTGTTAATGCGTCAAAGAGCATGATTTTGCCAGCCAAGGTTTCACCAATATCTAATATTTCTTTTAAAACTTCCAAAGCTTGCATACTGCCAATAATACCAGCGACAGCCCCTAATATACCAGCGTCAGCACAGGTACGTTGTTGATTCTCATCAGGCGTTTCAGGAAGAAAGCAGCGATAGCATGGGTACTTAGCACCTGCATGGGGTTTGAAAGTTGAAATTTGCCCTTCAAAAGGGCCGAGTGCAGCAGAGACTAATGTTTTTCCCAATTTTACACATGTATCATTCACAAGGTGGCGGGTTTCAAAATTATCGCAGCCATCTGCTATAATATCAAAACTACCAATCAGGTTTTCGGCATTGTCGCTGGTCAATCTAGTTTGGTACAGTTCAAGCGTAACATCTTGGTTTAAGGCGGTAATGGTTTTGGCGGCACTCACGGTTTTTCTGGTGCCGACATCAGGGTAGGCATGGATGATTTGGCGTTGAAGGTTTGAGAGCTCAACTAAATCATCATCAATAATACCGATGGTACCAACACCAGCGGCTGCCAAATACATTAAAAGCGGTGCCCCTAGCCCTCCTGCGCCGATAACTAAAACGCGGGCATTTAATAGCGCCATTTGGCCTGCGCCGCCGACTTCACGAAGGATGAGGTGTCGTGAATATCGCTCTAATTGTTCGTCAGTGAATTCCATATTATTATGCTAATGCGTGCCTGTGGAGCCGAAACCGCCTGTACCGCGTGCCGTTTCATCAAGGTCAGTGACCACATTCCAGCTACCTTGTGTTACAGGTGCGATAACCATCTGGGCAACCCGCATGCCGCGTTCGATCGTAAAGGGCTCGTTCGATAGGTTAATCAGGATAACTTTCACCTCGCCGCGGTAATCGGCGTCAATCGTACCCGGTGAATTTGCTACAGTAACGCCGTTTTTTGCAGCTAAGCCAGAGCGCGGTCGAACCTGAGCTTCAAAGCGGCTGGGAAGTGCCATTGCAAGTCCGGTTGGGATGAGAGTGCGTTCCAGAGGCCCAAGTGTGATTTTTTCTTCTGCGTCAAGCGCTGCATATAAGTCCATGCCCGCGCTATCGCTTGTTTCATATTTTGGGAGCGGCAAGCCTTCACCGTGCTCAAGAATTTTTACATTTACGGCGACTGTTTCAGTAGTCATAGTTTAGCTTTCATGAAAGGGCTATTGCGATACGTTCTGCAAGTTTATTTGCGACTTCTTGTTTTGAGATACGAGGCCATTCTTCGGCGCCAGCATTTGTAATCAGGTGAATTTGGTTTTCGCTGCCACCCATGACACCGCTTTCAGGCGAAACATCATTTGCAACAATCCAATCACACCCTTTACGGTCGCGTTTTGCTGAAGCAAATTCAGTAATTTTTTCTGTTTCGGCAGCGAAACCAACAACAAGGCCTGGCCTTCCATTTTTCATTTTAGATACGGTTGCCAGTATATCAGGGTTCTCAACTAATTCTAACGTAGGAACACCAGCGACTGTTTTTTTCATTTTCTGCTCGCCTTCATTAGCGATGTGCCAGTCGGCAACTGCCGCTACGAATATTGCGGCATCAGCGGGCAGGGACGTTTGAACAGCGGCATTCATTTCCCGCGCGGTTTCAACATCGATGCGTTTCACCCCGGCTGGAGTAGCGCAGTCTGTTGGTCCGGCAATCAAGCTTACTTTTGCTCCTAAACCTGCGAGGGCACCTGCCAGCTCAAATCCTTGTTTGCCTGACGAACGGTTTGCAATATAGCGAACGGGGTCTATCGGCTCGTGCGTTGGGCCGGCGGTTAAAATAATGTGTTTACCTGTAAGTGGCTTGTTTTGCTCCTGAGCGAAAAATGTTTCAATTGCCTCTACAATATCAAGCACTTCTGCTAATCGGCCAGCGCCTACTTCGCCGCATGCAAGTATACCTGCATCTGGCCCTACAAAATGAATACCGTCACCCTTAAGGGTTTTGATATTTCGCTGGGTTGCGGGATGATCCCACATCTGCGCGTTCATTGCTGGTGCCGCCATTACAGGCTTATCGGTCGCGAGTAATACGGTGGACGCAAGATCATTTGCAAGGCCACCAGCCATTTTAGCCATCAGGTCCGCCGTAGCGGGTGCAACAACAACCAAATCTGCTTCGCGGGACAAACGAATATGACCCATCTCGGCTTCATCTTTCAGAGAAAACAAATCAGTAAAACATTGGTCACCAGTGAGGCTTGCAACACTTAAAGGGGTTATAAATTCAGCACCGCCCCCAGTTAGGATACCGCGAACAGATGCCCCGCGTTCGATCAAACGACGTGCAAGGTCAAGTGCCTTGTATGCAGCTATACCGCCGCCGATGATTAATAGAATACGTTTGCCAATAAGTGTCGTCACGCCTCGCAATACCTTTCAACTGCAATAGTCATTAGACGTATAGTCTGTTTCACCCGAAGTCGCAAACCAGCATATTTATACCGCGTTATAGAATTAATATTTTCATGATGATTGCGCCAATCACAAGCCCGAACGCAAATGGCGGCAAACCAGATTTCTGTGGCTGAGTATAGGTGTGTTCCTGACCGTCTAGTTCTTTATTCAAGAGCTGATCCAGTTTCATAGGTAAACGTTCAAGCGCTCTTGGAATTTGTACAATAGCGTCTGCCAGCCTGATTTCAGGTGACAGATTATCATACATCCATGCTTCGATAACAGGGCGTGATATTTCCCACATATTTGTCTGCGGATTCAGGTGAAGTGCCAATCCTTCTGCCATGACCATTGATCGCTGTAATAACAATAATTGGGGTTGTGTCCGCATTGAAAACCGTTCGGTTGTAGCAAATAGTTGTGCCAATAATTTACCTGCTGATATCTTCTCTACTGGTAAATCCATAATGGGGTCAGCAATGACCCGCATGGCTTGGGCAAATTCTTCAACAGATTGCCCGTAAGGAACATACCCGGCATCAAAATGCACTTCGGCAACGCGTTTGTAGTCGCGGGAGATAAAACCAAAGAGTATTTCTGCGAGAAAGCGGCGGTCATTTTTGCTAAGGCGGCCCATGATGCCAAAATCAATGGCGACAATTGTACCATCTTCCTCAACCAGTAAGTTGCCTTGATGCAGGTCGGCGTGGAAATACCCGTCCCGCATCGCCTGCTTTAGGAAAATCTGTACAATTCTATGGCCAAGCTCAGTCAGGTCATGGCCGGCTTTAATAAGTGTTTCTTTATCATTCAGGCGAACACCCGATACCCATTCTAAGGTCAGAACACGGCGCGCTGTCAGGTCCCAATTGATCGAAGGAACCCGGTATCCTGCCTCACCTTCCATATTTTGCTCTAGCTCGGCGGCTGCGGAAGCTTCTAGCCTTAGGTCCATTTCCTTAAGAGATGTTTCTTTGATCTTTGCAACAACTTCAATCAAACGCAGGCGACGTGCTTCCCGAATATGTTTATTGGCTAGTTCTGCGAGCCATTCAAATAGCGCGAGGTCGCGTGTGAAGCGTTTTTCCACATCCGGCCTTAAAACTTTAACAGCAACCTGAGTGCCATCTTTTAGTTTGGCCTTGTGTACTTGCGCTATCGAAGCCGCTGCGACTGGCGTTTCTTCAAACTCGCTGAAAAACTCGCTTATTTCGCCTTCTAGCTCACGTTTGATTGTAGCTTCGACCTTATCAAACCCAAAGGCGGGCAAGCGATCTTGCAGGGTGGTTAAGCCCTCTGCGAGCGCGCGGCCAACAAGGTCTGGCCGGGTTGCGAGGGTTTGACCAAGCTTGATATAGGCAGGGCCCATACCAGCAAGCGCTGCTGCTAAGCGTTCACCATCGTCGTCCGGTATATCCTTCTTGCGTGGTACGAAAAACGTGCATAAACGCAAAAACTTAGGTGCCCAATCGGGTACAAGCTCAATCGATGCGAGCGAGCGGATGGCACCGAAACGGCGAAGGCCGACAGCAAGATTGATTAAACTAAAAAAATGAAAGACAGTACGGATCATAATGTTGGATGATTTTCCCTAAGGTCGTGCCCTAAATTATATACGCCAACCGCTATGAAGCGCCACCACTCCGACTGACATAGTGCGATAGCTTGTGCGCTCAAAGCCTGCGGTTTTGATCATGCTTTCAAATTTACCAGGTGTTGGAAAACGGCGGATCGATTCGACCAGATACTCATAGCTGTCATAGTCGCCCGCAACGATTTCTCCCATTTTGGGAATGACATTGAAACTATAGGTGTCATAGGCCTTCTTAAAAAGCGGCAGAATTTCATGACTGAATTCGAGACATAAAAAGCGCCCACCCGGTTTCAAAACCCGGAATGCCTCACTTAAGGCTTCTTCAACGCGTGTTACGTTTCTGATGCCAAAGGCAATTGTGTAGGCGTCCATGCTACAATCAGGAAAAGGTAATTTCTGTGCGTCAGCGCATACAAATTCTGCGCGGTCACGGTATCCGTTTTCTTCTGCGCGTTTGGCACCAACACGGAGCATTTCTGCGTTAATATCCGAGACAGTAACAGTGCCGCCTTCACAAGCATTTAAAAACCGAAAGGCAATATCGCCAGTGCCGCCCGCCACATCAAGCAAATGCATACCGCGGCGCGGACTGAGGCTGTTAATCATCGAGTTTTTCCAAAGGCGATGAACGCCAGCGCTCATAACATCATTCATACGGTCATAATCATCAGCGACAGAATCAAAAACTTCGCGGACCATGCCAGCCTTTGATTCTTCATCGACGGTTTTGAAACCAAAATGTGTTGTTGCCTCTTCACGGGGAGACATATTTTCGTTATTGCTTGCCATATTGAATCACTATTTGAATAGAGTATGCGCGGACCATAGACCACCTGTGCAATACATACCAGAAAGCATTTTATAACACTGCTTTTTCAAAATACGACGTGAAAACAAGGATAACGTGACAATATGCCCGAGCTGCCCGAAGTTGAAACCGTGATGCGCGGCCTAAAGCCTGTTTTGGAAGGGGTTAAGATTAAAACAGCGCGTGCTTATGCTCCTAAATTACGGGTTCCAATCCCTGATGATTTTGATCAACGGCTATCAGATAACCGAATTGAGCGACTTGACCGTCGTTCCAAATATGTGTTGATGACTTTCGAAGATGGATTGGTTGCGATTATGCATCTTGGTATGTCGGGCCGCATGACTATTCATAAAAGTGGGAATGATGTGCCTGTACGCGGCAAGCACGATCATATTGTTATTGAGACCGAACGCGGCGATATAATCATGTATAATGATACGCGCCGATTTGGCATGTGGGTGTTTTCTGATACCAAGTCGATTAATGATCATGCACTGATTAAGGATATTGGGCCTGAGCCGCTTGGTAATGCGTTTCATGACGGTATTTTGCAGGCGGGCCTTGAAAACCGAAAATCCCCTATCAAAGCAGCTTTGTTAGATCAGAAATTGGTTGCTGGTCTTGGGAATATTTATGTGTGTGAGGCGCTTTGGCGCACTGGTATTCATCCGGCAAGGTTATCAAATGCGGTGACGCAAGATGAGATTGAGGCGCTGGTACCAACTATCCGTGATGTGTTGTCAAAGGCGATTGAAGCGGGTGGCTCAACGTTGAAAGATTATGCCCAAGTTGATGGGGAACTGGGGTATTTCCAGCATAGCTTTAAGGCATATGGCCGAGAGGGTGAAGCGTGCCTTAAAGAGGACTGCGATGGCACGATTGAGCGGATTGTACAATCCAACAGGTCCAGCTTTTTCTGTAGCACATGTCAGCGCTAGTTGATTGTTAAAGGCATATATTGAGACGATGGAAATCGATGACTTAAAAACTATTTTTGCAGACGCTTGGTTTATCCGTGCGTTTGAAGACTGTGTAGCCGCACTTTCAGATGCTGGTAAGATACCGGGGTTGGTTCATCTTTCGCACGGTTCTGAAGTAGCGGATGTTATGCTGCGTAGGCACTTGCAGCCAGCAATAGATAAAATCACTGGGTCGCATCGTAGCCATAGTCTCGCGTTGATCGGTAACATTGACCCTATTGCATTAGCCGCAGAGGTCATGGGACTTTCTGGTGGAACTGGTAATGGCCTTGGAGGGACACAGCATATTGTCTCAAAGGACACTTTGTTTTTGTCCAGTAACGGCATTGTGGGGGCACAGGTGCCTATTGCGCTCGGCGCGGCACTTAGTGCGAGGCGGTTAGAGAATAGTGGTATTGCCGTTGCAGTTTTCGGGGAAGGTGCCTCTAATCAAGGGGGGGTGTTTGAAAGCTTTAATATGGCAACTGCTCTGCATCTACCGATACTGTTTTTAATGCAAAATAATCAGATGGCGCAGTCAACGCATGTGAAAGATGTTGCTGTTGTTAATTTAACAGCGCGAGCACGTAGTTTTGGGATGGTGGCAGAGCAGGTTGACGGCGCGGATATTGTATCGCTTGAAAATACTTTTGAGCGCTTAATTCAGTATATTAGGGAAACAAGCTCGCCAGTGTTTGTCGAAGTATCAGTCCCGCGCCTTGGAGGGCATTATCATGGTGACCAAAGCTGTGATGGCCAATCAAAGGTAGACCCGTTAGTCAATCTTCAAAAACTATTGCAGGCGCAGGATATGCATGATGAAGAAATTCAAACGATAATTGATGACGCCAAAGCACGAGCAAAAAATGCTGTTGATGAAGCGCAAAAGCAAAGAGATCAAAGTGGTGAATCCTTGAAACGCTATATCAACGACCACCCCCAATTAATGGGGAACCTATAATGCCCATTATGACGATCTCAGAGGCACTGCGTAGCACGCTAATTCAATTAATGCAGAATGATGATCACATTACATTATTAGGGGAGGACCTCTCAATGGGGGTGTTTGGTGTTACATCAGGCCTTGACCGTGAGTTTGGAAATGACCGTGTGATCAACACCCCAATTTCGGAAACAGCGTTTGTGGGAATGGGTATTGGCGCTGCTATGACAGGACTGAAGCCAATCATAGAAGTGATGTTTTGCGACTTTATGGGAGTTTGCTTTGATCAAATCCTCAATCAGGCTGCCAAAACGCATTTTCTATCAGGCGGCAATATCGATATCCCGCTTGTGATCAGAACAACAATGGGGGCAGGCGATGGTAGTGGTGCCATGCATAGCCAGTCTTTACATGGCTTATTAATGCAGATACCCGGGCTTATTATCGCATGCCCGGCCACACCGGCTGATGCCTCGGGCCTTTTAAAAACGGCAGCACAGTCTAATACGCCGGTCATTTTTATGGAGCATAAAGGCCTTTATGCTATGACAGGAGAGGTTGATCTGGAAATACCGCCTATTCCTTTTGGGAAAGGACGTGTTGTTAAGGAAGGGGCTGATGTCACTATTGTTGCCGTTTCAAAGATGAACCATGTGTCACTTGAAGCAGCGCAGGTGCTGGCGAGTGATGGCATTTCTGTTGAAATTATTGACCCGCGCACGATATCGCCGCTGGATACGAGGATAATTGCAGATAGTATTCGAAAAACAGGCCGTTTGATTGTTGTTGATGAAGGCGCGGCGATCGCTGGTTTCGCAGATCATGTGATTTCAAATGTAGTTGAAAATAGTTTCGATGTCTTGAGGAATGCACCGCGTAAAATAGCGCCGCCCCATACGCCGATTCCATATGGTAGAAGTGCTGAAGCGGTATGGTTGCCAAATACTAATATTATAGTCGATGCGGTTCGGGATTTAATGAGGTCAGATAATGAATGACAGTGCGGAAGATGCTGTAGGTCGGTCAAAAAAAGCGCTAAAAATTTGGGATATTCCAACACAACTGTTCCATTGGGTTTTGGTTGTCGTCTTTGGCATGTCAGCCTACTCTGCCTTTGAGCCAAAGTTCGGTTTTTATGCTGATATGCATTTATACTCAGGTGTTGCGATTATTGCTTTGATCCTGTGGCGTATTGTTTGGGGAATATTCGGTAGTGAAACTGCACGCTTTTCGTCTTTTGTGAAAACGCCTGTTGCAGTAATTAAATATCTTAAAAATTCTTCGAGTCACAAAATTGGTCATAATCCAATCGGTGGGTATTCTGTTTTGTTGATGCTCATATTGATTTTAGCGCAGGCTCTATTGGGCCTTTTTGCAACGGATGGTATGTTGTTTTCAGGGCCATTATCAAATGAAGCGGGCAGTTATGGTGACTTGATCACCGAAATTCACGAAATACTTGGTTTGACACTTTTGTATATTACGGGCGGTCATATTCTTGCGGTTTTGTTTTACTTGGGTATTAAGAAAACAAATTTGATTTGGCCGATGCTAACAGGGAAAGCATTTTCACCTACAGATATGAAGGCGCCATATTTTCGGTCATCACTATTGGCGCTTTTTTTCGCGGTAACCATAGCTGCTGTGACCTATTGGTATATTTTGGGCTGAATAACAGCCGCTGGTGTTAGGGCCTGTATCGGTAATTCACCAGCGGCATATTGATTATATCTTAATCTTTATATTTATCGTGGCAGCTTTTGCAGTTTTTGAAAACTTCACCAACTGTTGCGCCGATTTTTGCTTGATCGCCGCTTTTGGCTGCGTCCGCGAATGCACGTGTGTCGCCAGCGAACTTATCCATACGAACCGCAAAATCTTCCCAGTTTGCCCACACATCATCTTTGGCTTCGGTAAAACCTTCCTGTCCACGTGTATCGGCTTTAAAAGCATCTTTTGAGAGTGCCGCAGCGTTTGCAAGGATTTCTGCGTGCCCAGCTAATTGCCCAGCTTCTGGTGTAACCTTTCTTTGAAGGATTGCACCGATATTTGCCGCAGAATATTTAACCAATTCCATTACATCGTGACGATACTGCGATGCTGGAGAGCGCTCTTTTTTATCGTCAGCAATAACATTGCCAGTAGCTGATAGCCCAAACCCAAGTAGGCATGCTGCGCTAACTATCTTCATTTTGCGTGAATTCATAATTTCCCTCGCTTCCATTCCATTTGAAGAGATTGGGAGAGCTTACAAACAATATACAAATACGCAAGAGCCATCGCCTCTTTTTTGAGAGATGGCTCTAATAACATGGTATTAAAACTGTAAAGATATTTACATGATTGGTGGTTTTTGCGCTTGCCTACGGTCACGTCGCGGGGGTTGTGCCTGATAAGCCTCTGCGCAGTGGCCAGCACAATATGGCATGCCGGGTTCTGATGGTTTGCCGCAGAAATGGAAATCCGCGTCACCAGGGTGCCCAATAGGCCATTTGCACATACGATCTGTTAGATCGAGAAGGGTGACAAATTTCTTAGCCTCTTTTTTTACAGCCTTTTTGGCCGGTGCTTTCTTTTTGTCTTTATCTGTTTTAACCGGTGATGGACGAGATTTCAGTCCCAGTCTGTGCGCTTTGCCGATAACCGCATTTCTGGTTACACCTTCTCCAAGTTCCTTTGCGATCTGGCTTGCGCTTAGGCCATCATCCCATAATTTACGCAAAATTTCGATACGATCGTCCGTCCAGGCCATTATTATTCCTTTTGTTTTTTCATACGCCGCAAATTAAATAACTCGATTCCAATTTACGATTCGGATAATGCGAGTCTTACTGAGGGCTTTTGCCTACAGCTTATATCTGTTAAAAGGCAGCTTTGCCAATAGATATTACAAAAATACCTATGAATATTTGATCCTTCGAGTGGAGAAGAAAGCAGTGTCAGAGCCAAATTCAGCGATAAATTTGACGGATACAAAAAATGATTATGCCGCCCATGGTGCACGCACTATTGGTGCAGTTAATTGGTTGGGGCTTCAAACACTCTATGTACGCGAGTCGCGGCGTTTCATGAAAGTATGGTCACAGACGCTTGCAGCGCCGGCTGTTACAACAATTTTATTTATGGTAATTTTTTCGCTCGCGCTTGGGGGCCGAGGCCGTGAAGTCGCAGGTATGTCATTTGCTAATTTTCTCGCGCCGGGCTTGATTGTGATGGCAATGTTACAAAATGCGTTTGCAAATACTTCATCATCAATTCTAATTTCCAAGGTTCAGGGTAATATTGTTGATACCTTGATGCCGCCATTATCGGCAACAGAATTGACACTTGGCTTCCTGGCTGGCGGCATGACCCGTGGCTTGTTTGTTGGTTTGTTTGTATGCGGTGCATTTTTTATTATGCCAGGTGTATCACTCTCAATTAGTCATTTATGGGCCGTTGTTTATTTTTCTTTGTCAGCTTGTGCAATGCTTGCAATGCTTGGAATTTTAACAGGTGTATGGGCTGATAAATTTGACCATTCAGCCGCAGTAACAAATTTTATCGTTGCACCACTTAGTTTACTCTCTGGAACGTTTTATTCCATTGAAAGGCTTGATCCATCGTGGCAAATTTTTTCTAAAGTCAATCCGTTTTTCTATATGATTGATGGCTTTCGGTATGGTTTTATTGACCGGGCTGATAGCGATTTATTTGTTGGTGTAATCTACATACTTGCTATCAACTCCCTTTTAGTATTTCTAGTTCACCGTGTCTTTAAAACAGGTTATCGTCTAAAGCCCTGAGAGTGAATTTCACTTGTATAAAACCCCCTTGAACGGGAGTGAAAAATTCGTGAAGAATGATTGACTTCTGGTCGCCATAGGCGCAGGATGCTCGCGAATTAGCCGGTGCGATGACGTGCCGGCTCATTACGTTTAACGTTACGAAATTAAAGAAATATTCCTGCAATTTCCCTTTGATGAAATCGGAATATTCGGAAATGGGAGAGCTCTTATGATCACACCTCTTTTACCAACATATGCGAGAATGCCTGTCGCTTTTGAGCGCGCGGAAGGTATGTACATGTTTGACACGAACGGTAAAAAATACCTCGACTTTTATTCGGGTATTGGTGTGATGTGTTTGGGGCATGGCCATCCAACACTTGTGAATGCGCTTAAGGATCAAGCTGACAAGCTGTGGCATACCTCGAATATTTACCAGATCCCTGAAGGTGAACGTTTGGCTCAACGCCTGATTGATGCGAGTTTTGCTGACACTGTCTTCTTCACCAATTCAGGTGCAGAATCGATTGAGTGTGCGATTAAGATGGTTCGTAAATATCATCATGATAAGGGTAATAAAGGCCGCTATCGTATGATTACGATGGCATCGGCGTTCCACGGTCGTACGCTCGCAGGGATTGCTGCTGCCGGGCAGGAGAAAATGATCACCGGGTTTGAGCCAGTACCAGACGGCTTTGATGTTGTTCCATTTGGTGATCTGGAAGCTGTAAAGGCAGCTATTACACCTGAAACCGGTGGTATTATGGTAGAACCTGTTCAAGGCGAGGGTGGAATTCGGCCATTACCGTTAGAGACGCTTCGTGGTTTGCGGGAAATAGCGGACGAAAATAACCTTCTTTTGGTTTTTGATGAAATTCAGTGTGGTATGGGCCGTACAGGTAAACTGTGGGCGCATGAATGGGCTGGAATTAATGCAGATATCGTAACAGCAGCCAAAGGCATTGGCGGCGGTTTCCCAATGGGTGCATGCCTTGCAACAGAGGAAGCGGCCTCCGGTATGGTTGTTGGTACACATGGAACAACATATGGTGGTAACCCGCTCGCGATGGCGGTTGGTAATGCCGTGCTTGATGAAATGCTGAAACCAGCGTTTTTTGAGCATGTGATTAAAATGGGTGAAATGTTGTTTGCCCGCTTGCAAGGGTTGCAGCAACGTCACAGTAATCTGATCAGTGAAGTTCGTGGAAGCGGTCTGATGGCAGGCCTTCGTCTACCTGATGTTCCAACACGCCCTGCGGTAACGGATTTGATCGCGCGCGGGTTCTGTCCGGCACCAGCTGGCGATAGTGTGATTAGAATGTTGCCGCCGCTTATTTTAAATGAGAGCCATATTGATGAGGCCGTTACTATTTTCGATGAGGCATTCACTGATTGGACGAAGAACGGTGTGCCGGGTACTTGATGTGCCCAGCTGTTAAAATAGATGAAAAGACATATGTAGATGAGTACCGCTGTATCAAAGTATAATCATTTTCTGGACCTGAAGGATATTCCCTCAGAAACACTCCGACAAATTCTTGATACAGCACGGCGCTGGAAAGAGGCGCGTAAAGGCCTACCTAAAGGCGCAGTTGATGAAGGCGCGCCCCTTGCTGGTCGTACGCTTGCAATGGTGTTTGAAAAATCATCTACACGTACCCGCATCAGTTTTGAAATGGCCATGCATCAACTTGGCGGGTCTTCAATTATCCTGCAAGGTTCAAGCATGCAGCTTGGCCGCGGTGAAACAATTGCCGATACCGCGCGTGTTATGAGCCGTTATGTTGATGCTATCATGCTACGTGCTAATACCCATGCTGCTATTGAAGAACTTGCAAATGAAGGATCTGTGCCTGTTATTAACGCGCTTACCGATCGTTCACACCCATGCCAATTGATGGCTGATATTTTAACAATTGAGGAACATCTGGGGTCAATTAAAGGCAAAAAGATCGCTTGGGTTGGTGATGGTAATAACGTCGCTACTTCGCTTATTGAAGCGGCGGTGAAATTTGATTTCTCCCTGACACTTGGTTGCCCGGATGGCTTGAGGCCTGATGTAGACGTGCTGAATTGGGCCGAAGGTTTAGGCGGTGATATTACTGTAACTGGTGACCCTGATGCTGCTGTGCGTAGTGCAAACGCTGTTTTCACAGATACATGGATATCAATGGGAGATGACCGCACTGGCACGAAGCTAAAAGCATTAGAACCTTTTCAGGTTAATGATGTTTTGATGGCGAAGGCGGCTGATGACGCGCTCTTTTTACATTGCTTGCCTGCGCACCGCGGTGAAGAAGTAACCAATAGTGTGATCGATGGCCCACAATCTGTTGTGTGGGATGAGGCGGAAAATAGGCTTCATGCACAAAAAGCAGTCCTTGCGTGGTGCCTTGGTGTGATATAAAAGCACGCGCTTAAAAGCAAATAAAGTGACCTAATGCCATGACCGATACGCCGATTATTATTAATGACCCTTCAGGTAGCCGTGATAATGAAGTTCGCCCTTTCCAGATTGAAGGAATGGACGTGAGAGGTCGTGCGGTACGTTTGGGCACTGTTGTCGATCAAATATTATCAGCGCATAATTATCCTGATCCCGTTGCGCGCATTCTCGGCGAATTTTTAACGCTTACGGCGCTTTTGGGTTCGATCATGAAATATAATGGTATTGTTACCCTTCAGGCAAAAACTGGCGGGCCTGTGCCGATGGTTGTTGCTGATTATGAGATCAAGGACGGTGGTGTTGGGCACCTCCGCGGGTATGCCCAAATCGATGAAGCAAAATACGCAACATATGGGAAAAATCCAAGTTTTCACGGATTGATTGGGTCCAAAAGTGGGTATCTTGCCCTGACGATTGATCAAGGTGCTGATATGGAACGCTATCAGGGGATCGTTGAGATTAACGGCGAAAGCCTAAGCGATGTTGCGCGTTCATATTTTATGAATTCAGAGCAAACGCCTACTGAAATGAGCATGATCTGTGACCGTGATGCAGTTACTGGTAATTGGCGTGCTGGCGGTTTGATGGTGCAGCATTTATCTAGGGGTGAAGAAGGTCAGGAACGTTTGCTTGACCGTGAAACCGAAGAGCAATGGAATCGTGCCTCTGTATTGATGCATAGTGTTAAAAGCGAAGAGTTATTGGACGCTAAGCTTGACCTTGATCAGATACTGTATCGTCTTTTTAATGAGGACGGCGTTCGGGTTTTTGACGCACTTCATTTGGATGCCAGTTGCCGTTGTTCGCGTGAGAAACTTTTGGGAGTTTTGAGCCAGTTCGGTGAGAGCGATATTAATGAGATGTGCGTTGATGGCAGCATTACGGTGGATTGCCAGTTTTGTAGCAGGGCTTATAATTTTGATCCTTCTGAACTCAAAAGTTAATCTATATTGATGGGAAATATTCATGGCTGTTAAGCGTATTTGGCATGGTTGGACAACACCTGAGAACGCACTCAGTTATGAAAAACTAGCCAAAGAATCGGTTTTTCCTGAAATTGAAGCCAAAAATATACCGGGATATCATGGTATCGAACTGATGCGGCGCGAACTTGATGGCGGCGACGTAGAGTTTATGACTATCATGACATTTGATAATATAGAAAATGTCATCGAATTTTTAGGCGAAGATTATACGCGGTGTTACGTGCCTGATGCTGTGAAAAAGGTTTTAACTCGCTGGGATACTGTTGCAGTACATTATGCTGTCCAATAAAAAAGCCCAGCGTTAACCGGGCTTCCTTAATTCTATTAAAAAGCGTGTTTAATTACACATCCAAATTGGCAACATTCAGGGCATTGTCCTGAATGAAGTTACGGCGTTCTTCCACAACATCCCCCATGAGTTTGGAGAATATTTCATCCGCTGTATCTGCTTGTGTGATTTTCACCTGTAAGAGTGTTCGTACTTCTGGGTCCAAGGTAGTTTCCCAAAGCTGATCTGGATTCATTTCACCCAATCCTTTATAGCGTTGAATCGACAGGCCTTTTCGTCCGAATGCCAGAAGGGTCGTCAGCATTTCAAGCGGTGTGTTGATTATCGTTTCCTCTTCCTTACGGGTGAGAGTAACAGGTTTTGCAAACAGATCGCTTACAGGCCGCATAAGCGTATTAAGGCCGCGTGCTTCCTGACTGTCAATTAACTGCATATCAATGCGGTGCATATCAATAACGCCGCGGACTTCATGCGCGAAGCTATAACCACCATCCTCGAGGGCTTCACCGCTCCATCCAGAATCTTCAAGGTTTTTTGCGACTGTGTTCAAGTGGGTTGCAACCTTGTCTGCCATGGCTTTGCGGCCATCAGCATCGCCTTGCAGGTCCGTATTGAAACCACCTAAAAGTGCAATTGTTTCAACCAAATAACGGTCATAACGCGGTGGAATGCTTTGTACGCGTGTGCGAATTTTCAGAATATCCTCTGCAATTGCCTTTAGGGCTTCGCCGGCATACTGGGCGCCGTTTGTGTCTGTTACGACCAGATCAGATGTGCCTGCATTCAGAAGATAGTCATCAAGTGCCCGGTCATCCTTTAGATATACTTCTGATTTACCACGGCTAACTTTATAAAGCGGTGGCTGTGCGATATATAAATGCCCACGTTCCACAATTTCAGGCATCTGACGGTAGAAGAAAGTTAGGAGCAGTGTTCTGATGTGCGCGCCGTCAACGTCCGCATCGGTCATGATAACGATTTTATGGTACCTGAGCTTGTCGGGGTTAAAATCTTCGCGGCCAATTCCTGTGCCAAGCGCTGTGATCAACGTACCAATTTCGTTGGATGCAAGCATTCTGTCGAAACGTGCGCGTTCTACGTTTAGAATTTTACCACGTAGCGGCAGAATTGCCTGGTTTTTACGGTTGCGGCCTTGTTTTGCTGACCCGCCCGCAGAATCGCCCTCCACGATGAAAATTTCAGACTTTGCTGGGTCCCGTTCCTGGCAGTCTGCAAGTTTACCGGGGAGAGATGCTATATCAAGCGCACCTTTACGGCGGGTTAGTTCACGGGCCTTACGTGCTGCTTCACGCGCTGTGGCTGCATCGATAATTTTCTGAATAACAGTTCTGGATTCGTTCGGGTGCTCACCAAACCATTCGCCGAGTTTCTCATTCACAAGGCTTTCAACGGCAGGGCGTACCTCGCTTGATACCAGCTTATCCTTGGTCTGTGAGGAGAATTTCGGGTCAGGTACTTTAACGGATAATACCGCGGTTAAGCCCTCGCGCGCGTCATCGCCGGACAAGGAAACTTTTGATTTTTTCGCGAGACCAGAATCGTTCACATAGCTATTGATACTACGTGTTAGTGCTGCTCTAAACGCCGCTAGGTGCGTACCACCATCGCGCTGTGGGATATTATTCGTAAAACAACAGACATTTTCATGATAGCTATCGTTCCATTGAAGCGATAGTTCAGTTGTAATACCATCCTTTTCGCCCATGATGGTAACAGGTTCGCCGATAACACTGCTTTTGTTCCGATCAAGGTATTTAACAAAAGCTGTGATACCGCCTTCATAAAACAGGTCAACGTCTTTGGCTTCTGCGTGGCGATTATCTTTTAGGTGGATATGAACACCAGAGTTTAGAAATGCAAGTTCGCGGAAACGATGCACAAGGCGGTCAAAATCAAATTCAATGAACTTGAAGGTGTCTAAAGACGGCATGAAGGTTACTTCTGTGCCCTTTTCCCCGTTCGCATCACCAGTAACAACAAGATCGTCAATCGGCTCGCCTTTTTCAAAGCGCATATGATGTTCTTTACCGTCGCGCCAAATACGAAGCTCTAACCACTCTGAAAGCGCGTTTACAACCGATACGCCAACACCGTGCAGACCACCAGATACCTTGTAGCTGTTCTGGTCAAACTTACCACCTGCATGAAGCTGGGTCATAATCACCCGCGCGGCTGAAACACCCTCTTCTTCGTGGATGTCAACAGGGATACCGCGGCCATTATCACGAACACTACAGCTACCATCAGGGTTTAGCGTCATGGTGACAATATCGCAGTGACCAGCAAGGGCTTCATCGATTGCGTTATCAGATACCTCAAAAACCATGTGATGGAGACCGGAGCCGTCTTCGGTATCACCAATATACATGCCTGGGCGTTTTCTAACAGCGTCCAAACCTTTAAGGACTTTAATCGAGTCAGCGCCGTAATCTTGTTCAGCGCTCATGTCCATTTCTTCGCTCATCTACCTTGATCCCTTCCTTGTTCTTATCCAAAAACAACCGACTTAATGTGTGGTTTGTTTTGCCCCTAGGCCGATGGCTGGATCTTGCCATCTTGAATACTGTAAAATTCAGTTTGTTTTTCTATTCCGTCAAAAATACTGCGGTCTGTTCCAGTTAGCCAGCATTGGCTTCCTAAACTTGTCAGGATTTCAAAAAGCCCCAGTCTTCGATCATTATCTAAATGCGCTGCAATTTCATCCAATAGCATAATAGGTGCCTGACCGCGTAGTGTTGCCTGTAATTTTGCATTTGCTATAATAAGCGCAATCAAGAGCGCTTTTTGTTCCCCAGTGGAGCATAGCTCAGCAGGCATATTTTTAGTTTGATGTGTCACGATAAGGTCAGTCTTATGAACACCTACGCTGGCGCTGCGACCCAAAGCTATTTCCTGTAACCGTGACGCTTTTAATCTCTCTTTAAAAAGGCTTTCTGCCTCAACCGCTGAATGGCCATCTGCTAAAAGGCCTTCTACCCAACCGTCAATTGCAAGAGTTGCCGCTGGAAATGGCCCGGTTGTCTGGGCCATAAGTTGTCCGGCAAGTTGCTCTGTGAAATCGAGGCGCCTCATGGCAACAGCAACCCCGTGTTCTGCCATTCGTGCTTCTAGCGCAGATAGCCATGCACTATCCGCATTTCCTTTTTGTTCATGGATCAGCTTATTCCGTTCACGTATGGTACGTTCATAGGCAGATGTTTCACGACTGTGGTCTGGATATAACCCCAGAACCAACCGGTCAAGAAACCGCCGCCTGCTCGATGGGCCCTCAATAAAGATACGATCCATCTGTGGTGTCAGCCATAAAATGCTCCACAGGTCGCCAAGCTGGTTACTGGTTTTCAGGTATTCACCGTCTTGTTTTACAATACGTTTGCAATTTGTGTCTGTTTGCCCAAATGTCATTGGGTCTAAGCCTGTTCCAATCTTTATATTGTCATTTTCTGTCGAAATAGATGCGGATATTGCCCACGGTGAATTTACATTTTTTTGTGTTATTTCACCAAGATTTGCACGCCGCATACCACGCCCTGGCGAAAGAAAACTGATCGCTTCTAAAAGGTTGGTTTTCCCAGTACCATTGGGGCCAGTCAATACTTTTAGAGGGCTTGAAACATCTGTCTCAAGCTTGGCGTGACGGTATGAACGAAAATTAGTGACCGTTATGGATGATACGGCCACTTTTTTTTCATTCACCTGTTGAACAGTACTAGAGGTAATCATTCTAACGGTTACTTCCAGAACAGAGGCAAAGTATTTTTATTAAAGTCAGACTGCAAAACCAGTCCAATTTATACACGCATCGGCATCAATACATATAAAACGGCTTCATCCATCAAATCTTTCAAAACCGTTGGGGCAGAAGGGTCTGCCAACAAAATCTGTACTGATTCACTTTCAATTTGAGCGAGAATGTCGAGCAAATAACGGCTGTTGAATCCAATATCAAATTCGTCAGCACCGTAACTGGCGCTCAGTTCTTCGCGGGCAGTGCCACTATCAGGGCTATTGACAGACAGGGTCAAAATGTCAGCACCAAGTGATATTTTGACGGATCGGGTTTTATCTGAACTGATTGTCGATACACGGTCAACAGATTCGGCAAATAACCGACAATCCATCTCGAGCATTTTATCGTTACCTTGTGGGATAACCCGACTGTAATCAGGGAAAGTTCCATCAATCAGCTTAGAAATGATGGTAGCGCCTTCAAAACTGAAACGGATTTTAGTGTCTGATAGAGCTATGTTCACATTACCTTCGATTTCATCAAGAAGCTTTCGTACTTCACCCACGGTTTTACGTGGAATAATAATCCCTGGCATGCTGCTTGCCCCGCCAGGTAACTCTTGTTCAACTTGCGCTAATCTGTGCCCGTCAGTTGCAACAGCGCGCAGAGAAGAGTTACCATCGTGTTCTGCAACATGTAGGTAAATACCATTGAGATAGTAGCGAGTTTCCTCGGTAGAGATCGCGAAACGCGCTTTATCGATTAGACGCTTCAATTCTTCGCTTGCCAAAGCAAATCTGTGGGGAAGGTCTCCTTCGCTCATGATGGGGAAATCTTCACGGTCAAGACAAGCAAGGGTAAAGCGGGAGCGTCCGGCGGTTACTACCAAGCGGTCACCGTCTTCAAGTGTCAGATTAACCTCTGACCCGTCAGGCAATTTACGGACGATATCAAAAAGTGTGTGTGCTGATACTGTTGTTGAACCAGCTTGGCTAACACTTGCTGATGTATTTTCCACAATTGATATATCTAGATCAGTAGCCGTCAGTGCAACACGGTCACCTTCGGCCTCTATCATCACATTGGAAAGAATTGGGATTGTGTTACGCCGCTCTACAACTGATTGGACATGACCAAGAGTTTTTAAAAGAGCATTGCGTTCAATGGTAACTTGCATGTGATTATTCTTCTTTTCATCAGGCTTTTTGTATCAATAAACCAAGTATTTTAAAGGTATATACTGCTGAAGAAAGCCGATCTTTAATACAGTGAATAACCTTAAAATATTTCTGAAAACACAATAGCGAATTTACCCATGAAACCAAATTAAAAAGAGCGATTCTTGGGTTTTTTTCTCAAATAATTACGTGCAACTGTTTCCGAGTCGCAAGAAATGGTTTTTGATATGGTAGAAAGGGCTGTTTCTATGCCTCGAACAACCGTTTCAACCGTGTTACGTCGTCTTCAATTTGATGATCATCGAGCATCAATTCTTCAACTTTGCGAATTCCGTGCATAACAGTTGTATGGTCGCGGCCACCGAAACGTCTGCCAATCTCGGGCAAGGAGTTTTTAGTCATTTCCTTAGAAAGGAACATAGCGATTTGGCGTGGGCGAACAATACTGCGTGCTCTTCGGTCCGAGAGCATTTCTGCAAGCCGGATATTATAATACTCAGCTACTTTGCGTTGGATTTCGTCGATCGTAACTTGCCGATTATTTGCACGAATAAGGTCTTGCAGAACTTCACGTGTCATTTCCATAGTGATATGTCGGCCGACAAGGGTTGCGTATGCGATCACTCGGTTAAGCGCCCCTTCAAGCTCACGTACATTTGACGTAATCTTGCCTGCAAGGAACTCAAGAACCTCGATTGGAACAATCAATTTTTCTGATGCGCCGCCGGGATGTGCAATTGATTTTTTATGTGAAGCTGCATCTGCTTTGGACTGGAGAATGCCAAGGCGCAGTTCATAGTCTGTTGGGTGGATATCCGCAACAAGCCCCCAGCCTAATCGAGAAATGATTCTATCTTGAATGCCTTCCAAGTCTGTTGGTGAACGATCCGCAGTGATAATCACCTGACATCGATTATCAATCAGTGTGTTAAAGGTGTGAAAAAACTCTTCTTGTGTGCTGTCTTTATTTGCAATGAACTGCACATCATCGATCATTAGAAGGTCTACGTTTCTAAATTTTTGCTTAAACGCATGGGTGTCTTTAAACCTGAGAGCGGCAATAAATTCAAACATGAATTTTTCAGCTGATACATATACCACTTTCTTGTTTGGTTGGTTTTTAAATACCTCCCAGGCTATCGCGTGCATAAGATGGGTTTTACCCAGCCCTACTCCTCCATGGAGGAATAAAGGGTTAAAGGTTACGTCATTCGCTTCTGTAATCCGTTTAGCGGCGGCATAGGCCAACTCGTTGGACTTGCCTACTACGAAACTATCAAAAGTATATCTTTCATCAAGCGGTGAGCCCTCAAAGCTTGCTTCATGTTTATTCTCTACAGCAATAGTGGGAGTCATCACCACTTCTGCTGTTTGGGCGGCGGTATCAGTGTTTTTTGACGAGTCAGGTAAATATATAGCCAGGTCCTGTATGCTCGGATTGTCCGCTATGAAATAATCTTTCAGGCGTGGGGCATAATGGCTTTTGATCCAGTCCCGTACAAAACGTGTTGGTGCAATCAGGGACACAATATTATTTTTGACCCCGTTATATCCCACTTGTTTTAGCCAGTTTGTATAGGCTTGTTGACCAAATTCACGTAGAAATTTCGTACAGACCCTATCCCATTGTTCAGAAGAATTCATAACTGCTACAGTATCCGATGGCATTGTCACCCCTTACACGCAGGCACTCTAAATAGCAGAGTGCCTATGCTCCCATATTATTCTAGTCCAACTATTGTGCCTGGTGCTTATATAGCGCCGCAACATATCGTCCCTTATATGTTAGGCGACAATAGTCATTCCCTGATCCGACTCTTATAAAAGTCGAATTAAACCCGTGTTTTTTTTATAATCGATAGGAATTTTGCGATTGTTAAACAATCAAATCAAAAAAATCTCCGAGTGCTCCCACGAAGGGCAGGCTGGATACCCGGATCACCTATCGCCATATGTTCAAGATACATATCATTGAAAACGCCAGCAACAGATTCTGCTAGTCAATAGTAAAGTTTTATCATTTTGTATGGGGTAATTGCTCGAGATATACAACATATTGTGTTGGGTGATCGGGCAGTTTTACGCGTGCTCTTTTTGTTCCAGAAGGCGGGACTGGTAGAATCGAAAAAGCCGCATAGAATCTATACGGCTTATTACATTAGTTTAATTTTTTAGCGAATCGTATTAAGCGAGAGCTTTAACACGAGCAGCTAAACGAGAAACTTTGCGAGAGGCTGTTTTCTTGTGCAAAATACCTTTTGTTGCACCGCGCATGATTTCTGGCTGAGCATTTTTAAGAGCTTCAGCAGCAGCTGCTTTGTCGCCACCTTCAATCGCTTCTTCCACTTTGCGAATAAACGTACGGATACGGCTAACGCGTGATTTGTTAATCGCTGCACGACGCTCGTTACGGCGGATACGTTTTTTGGCTTGAAGTGTATTTGCCATTTTTTTTACCTTCTTAACCCAATCGATCAGTCAGCATTTATTGGTCTGCTTATCGTGGTTTCATAATCTGTTTGTTACGGTATCGCGGCGCTGTCGCGCAAAACCTATAATTCGAGGTCGCGTTCCTATACTAGTTCCTGTGTTTCGTCAACTCTTTAAGTTTCTATATGTTTCGGAGTTTTGAAAAGCAAGGTTATCTATTTTTAAATTGAGGCTGCCTTTTTTCAATAAAGGCGTTCATTCCTTCTTTCTGATCTTCAGTGGCGAAGAGGGAATGGAACACTCTGCGCTCAAAAAGTAAACCTTCAGACAAGGTGGTTTCTAGTGCACGGTTTGTGGCTTCTTTTGCGAGAGCAACAGATGGCCTCGATAGTTCTGCAATGGATGTTGCAACCTCAGTTATGATGTCAAGTAGGTCATCGGTTGGAACGATTCGGCTAACAAGGCCGGCTCTCTCGGCTTCGGTTGCATCCATCATGCGGCCTGTTAACATCATATCCATTGCCTTGGATTTGCCGATAAGGCGCGTAAGGCGCTGTGTGCCACCAATGCCGGGAATAACGCCTAGCTTGATTTCAGGTTGGCCAAATTTGGCGTTCTCGGCTGCGATTATAAAATCACAGCACATAGCAAGCTCACATCCACCACCAAGGGCGTAACCGGCAACGCCAGCAATGATTGGCTTGCGAATGCTTGCAAAAACAGAATTTGTTTCGCCGAACATATCGTCCATCAAAACATCAGCAAAGCCTTTGTCAGCCATTTCTTTTATATCTGCACCGGCTGCGAAAGCCTTTTCGCTACCAGTGATAACAATAGCACCTGTTTCGTCATCAGCTTCAAGCGATAAGAGTGCTTCTTTCACCTCAGTGAGTAACTGACTATTAAGGGCGTTTAATGCTTCGCTTCTATTTAAGGTAATTATACCAATACCATCTTGTTTATCGAGCAAGATTGTCTGAAAAGTCATGTTCATGCCTAAATATAATTTCTAGAATTCAAGGCGATTCCTACTTCGGAAGAAGCATTTTGGAAAGCTTTTTATCAATATTGCCGTGTTTGGGTAAGTATTTTACTTTCGAACAGGCTCAACGCGGAGCTTAACGATGGTTTTCTTTTCGATCGATTTTTGAAATGTCAGGGCTAATTTGTGCTTTTCTCGTAAGCACATTAGTGCATCTGATTGGGGTATGCATTCCCAGCCTAGCGCAAGTAAATTAATATTATAGCGTTTGATTACCTCATTAATAGATAGGTCTGTTGTAAGAACGGTTTCTGCTACTGTTCCTGTGGGGGTATCAAAGACGAATCGACTTGTTGGATGAATTTCAAACATCTCTTTTAAGAGGGGTACATCAGGAAAGCCCTCTAAAAAAGGCTCTTGAGTTAGCACTGGCTTTGCGAGGCTTAAAGAAACAAGGATAGACAAAGTAAGTATCATGAGGCGATATATTCGAATTGGTTATACAAGTTAATTGTTTTAAGAGTTGCAATGTCGCCTCCAATTTTTAAGGCGGTGCATTCAGTACAAGTATATACCTGATTATTGTTGAATTGGCTATGATCACCAGAAAACAAGTTTTATTCATTTGACTTTTAAGGTTGAAACTATCATATGAAATCATGACAAAAATGGTCATGATTAAAAAATACGAATATATTAATTGTTTATAGCATCGTTTTATAAGGTTTTTTGATGATTCGATTAACGAATTTGGCAGACTATGCGGTTGTTTTGATGTGCGAAATGGTGCGCATTGATACAAAAGTTAATGCGCAGAGCTTATCTGATGCTACCAGGGTGCCGAATACAACAGTTGCGAAAATATTGAATTTATTAACGCGGGCTGGTTTGTTGACCTCCCACCGCGGCCTTCATGGAGGGTTTGCTCTTGCGGAAGAGCCGAAAAATGTATCGGTGGCGGATATTATTGAAGCAATCGATGGCCCAATTGCTATGACACATTGTTCGGAAGAACAAAATTCTGACTGTTCTTTCGATGAGATATGCGTTATGCGGCCGCATTGGCAATCCATAAACGGTGCAGTACGCAGTGCACTTGCTGGTGTTAAACTAAATGATCTTGTAGCGGGTCCGCCTGCGGTAAATTTTTTACCTGCTGATCAAAAAGAAAATATCACAGCAAGTTAACAGAATTATATAACCAAGAATAAGGAGCCGCCATTATGGCTGGAACCGCTGAAGCCCGGCAGCAAGTTGAAGATGCAACGGGTGAATATAAATACGGCTTTGTAAGCGATGTCGATATGGACATGGCTCCTAAAGGCCTGAATGAAGATGTTATTCGGTTTATTTCTGCTAAGAAAAATGAGCCGGAATGGCTCTTGGAATGGCGCCTGAAAGCATATTATCAATGGCTTAAAATGGAAGAACCCGATTGGGCCAAGGTGAATTATCCGAAAATAGATTATAATGATATCTATTATTATGCGGCACCTAAAACGCAGGATAAACCCAAAAGCCTTGATGAAGTGGATCCTGAACTTATCCGTACTTACGAAAAGTTAGGCATTCCTCTTGAAGAGCAAAAGGTTCTGGCGGGTGTTGAGGGCGCGCGTAAGGTTGCTGTTGATGCGGTATTTGATTCTGTTTCTGTCGCAACGACATTCCGCGATGAGCTAAAGAAAGCCGGTGTGATTTTCATGTCAATTTCTGAGGCTGTTCACGAGTATCCAGAGCTTGTGAAAAAATACCTGGCAACGGTTGTGCCAGTTCGTGATAACTATTTCGCTGCTCTTAACTGCGCAGTGTTTACAGACGGCACATTTGTTTACATTCCAAAAGGCGTTCGTTGCCCGATGGAGCTTTCTACATATTTCCGTATCAATACTGAAAATACAGGTCAGTTTGAGCGCACTCTTATTATTGCTGATGAAGGTTCTTATGTTTCCTATCTTGAGGGTTGTACGGCACCGATGCGTGATGAAAATCAGCTACATGCGGCTGTTGTTGAACTTGTAGCCCTTGATGACGCTGAGATTAAATACTCTACGGTTCAGAATTGGTATCCGGGCGATAAAGACGGCAAAGGTGGTATCTATAATTTTGTTACCAAACGTGCGCTTTGTAAGGGTAAGAACTCCAAAGTATCATGGACGCAGGTGGAAACAGGCTCTGCGGTAACGTGGAAGTATCCTAGCTGTGTCCTGGCGGGCGAAAATTCGGTTGGTGAGTTTTATTCTGTTGCGGTTACAAACAACTATCAGCAGGCCGATACAGGTACAAAAATGATCCACCAAGGTGTTGGTTCACGCTCGACTATTATTTCCAAAGGTATTTCTGCGGGCAAATCGGAAAATACCTATAGGGGACTTGTCAAGGTACTCGCTGGTGCCGAGGGTGTCAGAAATTACACGCAGTGTGATTCGCTTCTGGTTTCAAGCGAATGCGGTGCGCACACGGTGCCTTACATAGAAGTTAAAAACCCATCTGCGCAAATCGAGCATGAAGCAACGACATCAAAAATTTCTGATGATCAGTTGTTCTACTGCCGTTCACGTGGATTGGATGAAGAAGAAGCGGTTGCAATGATTGTTAACGGTTTCTGTAAAGAAGTAATGCAGCATTTACCGATGGAGTTCGCTGTGGAGGCGCAGAAACTGCTTGGTATCAGCCTTGAAGGTAGCGTTGGATAAACGGATTATGACAATGTTAAAAATTGAAAATCTACATGTACAAGTTGGTACAACTGAAATTATTAAAGGCTTAAACTTGGAAGTTAAAGCCGGTGAAGTTCATGCAATCATGGGGCCGAACGGTGCTGGAAAATCAACACTTGCAAGCACAATCGCTGGCCGTGATGATTATGAAGTAACAAGTGGGTCAGTGACATTTCAAGGCAAAGACTTACTTGACCTGGAAAGTCACGAGCGTGCAGGTGAAGGCATTTTTCTTGGCTTCCAGTATCCGGTTGAAATCCCCGGTGTTTCAAACTTGAATTTTCTAAGAACCGCCCTGAACGGTGTTAGAAAATATAAGGGCGAAGATGAGATGTCTGCTGGTGAATTTATGAAGCTTGTGCGTGCTAAAGCATCTGATCTTAAGATGGATGTTGATATGCTAAAACGTTTCGTAAATGTTGGCTTTTCCGGCGGCGAGAAGAAACGGAACGAGATGGTTCAGATGGCTGTTCTTGATCCTAAATTTGCTGTTCTTGATGAAACTGATTCTGGTCTCGATATTGACGCTTTAAGAATTGTATCTGAAGGCATTAACGCACAGCGCCGCGACGATACGGCTATTCTGTTGATTACACACTATCAGCGACTTCTGGATTATGTACAGCCTGATGTGGTGCATGTTTTGGCAGACGGCCAGATTGTAAAATCTGGTGGTAAAGAACTGGCTCTTGAACTCGAAGAAAAAGGCTATGCTGACGTTGCCTGAGTTAAAGGGTAGCAAGCAGTATTGAAAACGCCATGCAAGAAGCATTATTTGAAAATTATGAAAAGCAAGTTTGGGAATTGGCTGGAATTGTACCGGGTTCTGAGGGTGTTCGCATGCGTGCCTTCAAGCAAGCAGTTAAACTTGGGCTACCAACTAAGCGTGATGAAGACTGGCGCTATAGCGATGTGAAGTTTTTGAATGATATTTCATTCAGTATTTCAAAAAAACCAAAAGCCATTGAAGTTAAACAAGCTCCTTTGTCGCAAAATTACGCGGCGCGTCTGGTTTTTGTGAATGGGTATTTTGACGAAGATTTAAGCGATTATGCTGAGCTGTTGGAGGCCGTTAATGTACGCCCGCTTGCCAATCATTTTACCAGTAACCCTGACCGGGTTGATGAGTTGGTTGAAGGCGGTGACGGCGTTGCTCTTTTAAACACAGCGCTCATGATTGGTGGTATGGTTATCTCCGTGCCGGCAAATACTGTGATTGAAAAACCGGTTGAGATTTTAAATTACTCAACAGGTACAGAGCAATCAGCAAGCCATATCAGGCATGTACTTGAAATTGGCGAGGCTGCATCGCTTAATATTATTGAGCATTTTGTAGGCGATGCTATTTCCGGAAACTACTGGAATAATTCAGTAATTCAGGCACGTGTATCTGAAGGCGGTAGCCTGACGCACCATAGGGTGCAAGAAGAAGGTGCGCATGCGTTCCATACGGCGAAAGCTCATGTTTCTCTGGATGCTGGTGCAAATTATAGCTGTAGCAATTTAATGTTAGGTGCCAAAGTTTCACGGTTTGAAGGCCATGTGAAAGTAATGGGTGAAGATGCAAGGGCAACAATTGATGGTGTTGCACTTGCTGGTAAAGACCAAAGCCATGACATTTTGACAAATGTTCGCCATATGGTGCCAGGGTCAACAAGTGACCAGGTAGTGCGCACAATCGCCGATGCTTTTGGCAAAACAGCATTTCAGGGTAAAGTAATTGTCGATAAGGATGCGCAAGAGACTGAAGCTGATCAGTCATTTAAGGCGCTATTGTTTGACCGCCGCGGTGAAGCAAATGCTAAGCCTGAGCTAGAGATTTTAGCAGACGATGTAAAATGTAGCCACGGCGCCACTGTTGGTGAATTGGATGAAAAGGCAATTTTTTACCTGACATCCCGCGGCGTTGATCCGGTTACGGCACGACAAATCCTTGTTTCTGCGTTTACAGCAGATGCCTTTGAGCGTGTGGACGATGAACTTAAAACGGTTATTGCTGAAAAAGTTGCACAGTGGATGACTGAGCGCAATATCGGATAGATAGTGAATGGTGTAATGGAAACAGCAGCAAGAAAAATTGATCAATCTGCCTCTGGTGCTTCTGGACTTGATGTTGAGTCTATTCGTGCGGATTTCCCAATTCTGTCGCAAGAGGTATATGGCAAGCCCTTTACCTTTCTTGACTCGGCGGCTAGCGCACAAAAACCCAAGTGTGTAATTGATGCTGAAACAGGCCTTTATGAAGGCTACTATGCCAATATCCATAGAGGTATTTATAAATTCAGTCAGGATGCGACAGAAGCATATGAAAACACGCGGGAGCGCGTTCGTTCTTTCATAAATGCGAAGTCTACGAAAGAATGTATCTTTGTCCGCGGAGCTACAGAAGGCATTAATCTCGTTGCTCAAACGTGGGGCCGTCAAAATATTCAAGCCGGTGATGAAATTATCCTGAGTTGGATGGAGCATCATTCGAATATTGTGCCTTGGCAAATGTTGGCAGAAGAAAAAGGTGCAACCATTAAAGTGATACCAGTTCTTGAAGATGGTTCGCTTGATATGGATGTGTATCAAGATTTATTGTCTGAGAAAACCAAGCTTGTCGCTGTGGCGCATATTTCCAATTCGATCGGAACCATTAATCCAATTGGCCCTATTACTTCAATGGCGCACAGTGCGGGTGCGCTTGTGCTGATTGATGGGTGCCAGGCTGCTCCTCATATGAAAATTGATGTTCAGGATTTGGATGCTGACTTTTATGCATTTTCTGCTCATAAGGCATATGGCCCGACAGGTATTGGTGTCATTTATGGCAAAGAGCATTTGTTGGATGCTATGCCACCGTGGCACGGCGGCGGTGATATGATTGCAACTGTCTCTTTTGATGGTACTACATATAATGATTTGCCATATAAATTTGAAGCAGGGACGCCGAATATTGCTGGCGGTATTGCGATGGCAACAGCGCTCGACTATATTGAAAACATAGGTTTTGATAAAATAGCGGCTCATGAAGCTGATATTCTACACTATGCAACGCAGCGCCTGAGTGAGTTCAATAGCTTGCGCATCATTGGCACAGCGCCAGAAAAAACAGCTTTGGTCAGCTTTGTTATGAATGATGCCCACCCTCATGATGTTGGTACTATTCTTGATCGCCAAGGTGTCGCGGTGCGTGTGGGGCATCACTGTGCACAGCCCATAATGGACCGGTTTGATATTTCGGGCACTGTTCGTGCTAGTTTCGGTATTTATAATGACCATAATGATGTTGACCGTCTTGTTGACGGTTTGAAAAAAGTAATGGATATCTTTGGATGAGCGAAGACAATAAAAATCGGGATATTCTTGATACAAGTAACGGTGTATCAAGTGGTATGATGGCTGACCATGAAGCGTTTCCTGTGGATAATATGCCGAAAACAGATGTTGAACGCCCTGTTTATGGTCAGATGCAGAATAGTTATTTTTTGAATAAATTTCTTGATAAAAAAACAGCAGAACATGAAGCCAACTCTGACGCTGATAGTCAGAGCACTGGTCAATCTGTTGATCAGGCAGGCGGTCAAGATATCGATATTTCTCCAGAAGATTTACAAGCCCGGGTTATTGACGCTTTAAAAGAAATATATGACCCTGAAATACTGGTTAATATCTATGAACTTGGCCTGATTTACGATGTTGAGGTTGCAAACGATAAAAGCGTTTTGGTTACTATGACGCTTACAACGCCGCATTGCCCAGTTGCAGAGTCGATGCCCGGTGAAGTGGAACTGCGTGTTAATTCTGTTGTCGGCACAAACGGTGCCGAAGTTCGCCTTGTTTGGGAGCCACCGTGGGATATGGCCCGCATGTCTGATGAAGCGCGCCTTGAACTTGGTCTTTTGTAGGAGTGTATGTAATGAAAGCTATTCAAATTACAGATAAAGCCGCTGAGCATATTAAAGCCTTGCTCGCAAAAGACCCAGAGGCTGTTGGTATCAAGCTCGGAACAGAAACACATGGTTGCTCGGGCCTTGGGTATACGGTTGATTATGTCAAAGAAGCTTCCAATGATGACGAACTTGTCGAAGATAAAGGCGTAAAACTGTTCATTGACCGTAAGTCACTTTTGTTTCTTTTGGGTACTCAGATGGACTGGGAAGACACAATGTTTTCAACGGGCTTCAAATTTACCAATCCAAATGAAAAAGGCCGCTGCGGTTGTGGTGAAAGCTTCCACGTATAGCGTCAGGACGCTAAGGCGATCAGGTCGTCACGCATTTTAAAATATTTAAATGTTTCTGGTTTGACATCATTTCGATTGATTTGGTCGGGTGAAGCTATAATGGATATGCGGGTCTCGACAAATGAGAAGGACCCTGTCGGCATTTCTGTATAACCTTTGATATTATTTTGCGAAGGCCAGATACCTCCGATAAGTTGTAGGTTTTTTGTTTCTGACCAAAAGGGCAGAAAGGCACCGGACACCGTATCAAAGAATGTGCCATTTGCCATAACTGTTGCTTCAAAGGTGACGCCAGCTCTTTTGTTTCTGAGTAAACTGGTTAATAAGTCACGCCATGCCGACAATTGATTAAGCTCAAGTGGCAAGTTGATTATGTTAGCATTGTTAACGTTATACGATGCCAGGAAACTATCAATGAAGCTACCTGATAGTCGTTTCTGTAACGTGCCAGACTGCGAGCTTTCTAATACCAACATAAAAGGGAGGAGTTTTTTCAAACACATTGGATTGAAATTCACCCTGTTTGGTATGCTTATCCCCGTACGTAATTCGTGCCAATAATCTATGTATTTCTTTGCGTCCATTTTGACCCCACAGTTGACGCTAATGAATATCGAAAAGCAAATTTAATACGGAAGGCAGCACTCAATTAAAGTGCTTAGGTTACCACGAGCTAAAAATTAACACGCAGGTAAACCCCACCAATATCTTATTTACTTGTTGTAAGTTCTTCTTTGTGGAACTTGTAATGAATATAGATTTATCTTCCCGGAAGTCAGGAACATAAATGTCACTGATTTATAGATCAAGAGAATTATTCATTATCTCTATAGTCTCGCTGCAATTTTATAGTCAGCTACTATAAATCACTGATTAGAGCGATAGCCCTATCTTCATTCTTGATAGGGTAAACAGGATTGCCTTTGGCGGTGTCCTGCCAAATAAATGTATCAAATCCGTTGCATGAATTACAAAGAATTGACCATGTCTCCTCTGTATTATTACAATCTTCGCATCGCCATGTGGACACAGGTGTTGCCAAAGCCAGTTCTTTTTCTAATTCGGTTAAGGTTTCACCTTGAGCGCGCCAAATGTTTAATGCCAATCGAACGGTGTCGGATGATCGTTTGCCTTTTATGGTTTTATCGATCAATTCGCGTGCTTCAGACACTTGACCTGCGTCAAATGAAGCACCGGCAGTTGCCTGGATGGATAATTCATTATTTGGGTTACGGGCACTTAGTTTTTGAACCCGAATTCGCCAATCATCTTTGCTTTCATGAGGGTCAATATCTTTAAATAATGTGAGCAGTGATGGGCGCGGTGCAATCTCCCATGCTTTTAGAATCAATTTTTCTGCTTTTGTTTTTTGTCCATTTTTTAATTCTATATTTGCAAGGCCTACTGCTGCAGGTGCGAATTCTGGGCGTAGCTTCAAGGCTTGTTTAAATTCTTTCTGGGCATTGGAGCTATCGCCTTGCAGGCTGCTCTCCATTGCTCTTGCATAGATGATAGCGCCTTTATGGCGATCAACCGTTGATTTATCCAAGAGTTTTTCTTTGGCAACTTTATCGAGGGCAATTTCAGCTTCGGCCCAGTTACCAGCGCTAATCTCTAATGCAAATAGGGTCTTGAGCACCCAGGGGCTTTTCCGATTTTCTTGAAAAGCAATTCGGGCCAACCTAAGGGCTTCGCTGTGCTGACCATTTGTTCTGGCTTCTCCGAGTAGCCCGCGAATACCAATTAATTTACCGTCTTCTGTTTTTTCCAGCTCTTTATATCTCGATTTTGCTTCATTGCGGTTCCCTGATCTGCTTGCTGCTTCTGCGGCAATTAAATGCACCATAGGCTGAGGGGGTAATAATACTTCGGCTTGAGATATTAATTTTGTTGCAAGTCGGTGATCCCCTGCGGATAGGGCAACAAGGGATTGGTTCAATAGTTTCAGCCCTCTTGTTTGTCTTTTGACAGCACTGTTTGATCCCAAAATTGGTGTTTCTCTACGTAAGTAGCCTATCAACCATACGAGGCCACCAGATAGGGCTATTAAGAGAGTTGTAAAACCTGTGAGCACCGCAAAGCTGGTGTCGATTTTATATGATTTAAAGTCGATCGAAACTACACCCGGGTTATCTGCTAACCATACGGTAAGAAATGCCAAAATAAATATAGTGAGGAAAAATACAATAATGCGTGTCACTGATTTGTCCCTGCCGCGTTGGATTGGCTGGTTGATATCCGCAGGAGGATAGCATCAAGTGCTTCCACCACACTAACATGTTGCTGTGCATTGGTTATCCAGATAGAAGCAGCATTTTTTTCTTGTGTATCTATGGTATTTAATAAGGAAACTGCCCCTTTAATATCGTGCGCGATTAGGCGTTTTTCCGCATTATATAATAACCCTTCAATTCCTTGTGCTCCGGGGCCCCTTTTGCGAACAGTGAATAAACTCGCTAAAAATGATCCCTCGTTTTTTTCCTGAGCGTGGATAATGTTGCGGGCAGCTTCGTCAAAGGTGGTTAATAGTGTGTTGTAAGGTGTAATTAAGCCACTTGTTTGCTCGATTTTGCCAAGTTCACTACCAATAGCTTGTTGATCCAGAGCAGGGAGGTTTACAAGATCTATTCGCAGAGCATTGATATCATTTGCGAAAGAAAGGCCATTGATGGCTTTTTCTTTCATGCGTGTAATCAGCAATACCAAGCGGCCCTGAGGGGATGCCTCTATGGCATTTGATGCCATACTATTCAAAGCGGCTTCCAGATTAGTTATTTTCTGTTTTACGGCGGTTGCTTCAGCGTTTGTAACGGCTATTGCACTTTCTAGTCGGGCGAGATCAGGATTGCTTTCAGCCTTGATGCTGGCAAGTCTGGTAAGGTCTTTGGATATTTCCTCAATATCCCGGCGGATCGTTTCCAACGCAGATGTATCAGATGAAAGTGGCCGCGCAATGTTTACATCGGACAAGGCGCTTAAATTGGTTTCAATATCGTTTTGTTTTGATATCAGATTTGCAATGATAGTTTCTTGTTGACCAGAAAATGCCTCAAGGCGTTCTGTATTTGTCATTAACTCTGATACGCGCGATTGTAGATCAGCTAATGCTGTGTCGTTAATAGTTGCGCTTGGCTCAGGTTTTTTGTCAATTAAACCAAGAGTTCTTAGGCCTTCTTTAGCATACTCTGCCGAAAATAAACCGCCAATAAATGCCATTAGGATGCAAGCAATAATCCAGCCCCAGGGTTTTGGCTTTTGGGGTGAACTGGGCGTACTGGTCTCATTATGGGTGATAGTTTCCACAACCTCGACGTCAATAATATCGTCATTCTCGTCAGGCTTGTTTTCTTGTGATTCAGGCTCTTTGTTCGTTGTTTTATCTGTCACATCATCACCATTTTAGCGCGTCAAATAGGCTATTTTCATTTGGTTCTTTAGCTATTTTTTTGTTCAGCCATACCTCTTTGAGGTAGCTATCAATTCGATTTGACAAACTTATAGCAGTAATATGCTGCAAAGCATCAGTTTGTTGGTTTTTCCGCATTATGTCTTCGAAGATGGTAGCTCCTTGCGCAGAATAAAAGAGGGCAGCATCAATTTCTCTGCTTTTTATAGAAGTTGTAATATTTTCCTTAAAATTATCTATGGCAACAGTTTTATAAACAGTTATTTTTTCAGCTATAATACCTGCCTTGTTTAACGCGGTGCTGATATCAAAGGCTATTTCTGTACCAGCAAGATGGCAGTAGCGGTTATTGGATGTCTGTTTATTATCTTGGTTTATAATAGTTTCTACCAAGCTTTCACCATTACCGTTGCTAGTCGTAATTTTTTGAAAGCCCAGTGCTCTTGCTTTTGAGGCTGTTTTCTCACCGACAGCAAAAATATGTTGGTTGTTATTTTTAATAGACCTTAAACCGTGTTCAACACCATTTTGACTTGTTACAATTAAGTTTGAAATATCTGGAGCAGTAAATGGAATGCTGATTGTTTTAAACACAGAACAATTAAGCGCTTTATAACCAAGATCAAATAGCCGAGCGATAGATTGCTCGGCGTTTTGTTCTGGTCGTGTTAACAGCACTGTTTTCATTCAAACTCCGCGGCAATCTGTTCCTTTAGAGTTTTGAAAAAATCTTCACCGGCACTTGCTCTAATTTTTTGCCCTAATTCTTCACCCAATGTTTCTGCGGCTTCTAATGTGGCGATCGTTTTATCTTTTGCTTCGTATACTTCTTGCCCGTTGAGGGATAGTAAACAGGCATATAATTCAAGCTTGTCGCCGTCTAATCTGGCATAACCAGCAATTGGTGTACGGCATGACCCATCCAGTGTTTTTAGAAAAGACCTTTCTGCTGCCACTTCCATCGCTGTTTTCGTGCAGTGTAAAGGGGTAAGGCGGTCTCTTATAGACTGATCATTGTCGCGAATTTCAATTGTAACAGCCCCTTGTGCTGGCGCGGGTGGGAAAGTGTCTAATGGTAGATATTCTGTAACGGTTTCAGCCATCCCCAATCTGTTTAATCCTGCAACGGCAAGGAATGTTCCCTGAGCTTCACCAGCATTCAGCTTTTTCAATCTGGTTTGGACATTACCTCTGAATGTTACAACCTTTAAATCAGGGCGCATTTTTAACGCAAGCGCACGGCGGCGCAGTGAAGCGGTACCAAGTACGGCATTTTGCGGTAAACCATTCAGAGTTTCTGATTGAACACTGATAAATGCATCCCGAATATCTTCACGGGGTAAGAATGTTGATAAAACTAGCCCGGGGGGTAGGGTTGTTGGCATATCCTTGCTGGAATGGACGGCGCAATCAATATCGCCTTTAATTAGCGCCTCTTCAATTTCTTTTGTGAAAAGCCCTTTGCCACCTGCGGTCATGAGATGACGGTCGAGGATGCGATCACCAGAGGTTTTGATCACAATTATCTCGATATTATCATCACCCAAATCCTGATGTGATTTGAGAAGGCGTGCTTTGACATCATTGGCTTGTGCAAGTGCAAGTGGGCTGCCCCGTGTTCCAATTTTTATTTTTGTATTATTCATATCTGCCCGAGTTATTTGAGTTTTCGTAGGTTTTGATTAAAACAACTACCAATAAATTCATGAGGACACTATATATATTTCATGTTTGCTAAAAGCTTGTTTATGCATATCACCTAACTTTTTTCAAATGCGATAAAAGCGACTTTACTCATATGAATGAAAATTCGAATAAAAACTACATTCGCACCCGCCGGGTTTTGGGAATTGAAACTAGTTGCGATGAGACTGCGGTAGCAATCGTTTCCTCTGACAAGGAGATTTTGGCGCACCGAATTCTTAGTCAGATTGATGACCATTCGGAGTATGGCGGTGTAGTACCTGAAATTGCAGCACGGCAACATATTCAACATCTCGATAAACTAATTTCAGGAGCATTAGATGATGCTCGCTTACTCGTGAATGACCTAGATGCGATCGCTGCGACTACAGGGCCGGGTTTAGTTGGTGGATTAATGGTTGGTGTAATGACTGCCAAGGCAATGGCGCTGGCGTCTGGTAAACCGTTTATAGCAGTGAATCACTTAGAAGGGCATGCCCTTACAGCACGGCTTGTAGAGGATATCGAGTTTCCTTATTTGCTACTTCTTGTATCAGGGGGGCATTGTCAGGTTCTAATGGTTAAAGGCATTGGAAAGTATGAACGCTTAGGCAGTACAATCGATGATGCAGCGGGAGAAGCTTTCGATAAAACGGCTAAACTTCTGAATCTTGGATATCCCGGGGGCCCGGCTATCGAACAACTTGCTGAGGAAGGTGATGATACTCGCTTTAAATTACCGAAGCCCCTCATTAATAAACCGGGCTGTGATTTTTCTTTTTCCGGGTTAAAAACTGCAGTGCGGCGTGCTGCGGAAGGTTGTGTTCGGGAAAAGGGGGCACTTAGTGCGCAGGATCAGGCTGATCTGAGCGCATCCTTTCAGAAAACGGTTGGTGATTGCCTGATTGCCCGGTTAAAGAATGCTATTACCATGTTTAAGGATCGTGTGCCAACAGGGTCATACCCTTTTGTTGTTGCAGGTGGTGTAGCGGCAAATAAATATTTGCGCCAGCGTCTTGAGGAATTGGTTGAAAAAGAAGGCCTTACTTTCCACGCGGCACCCCTTGAACTGTGTACAGACAATGGTGCGATGATTGCCTGGGCTGGAATGGAACGGTTTTTATTGGATGACCAAATCAATGATATTGATGTTTCGCCGCGACCGCGGTGGCCATTGGATAATTCGGCTGTTCCCATGGGTGGAAGCGGCAAAAAAGGCGCGAAAGCGTAAACAGTTTGTTTTCTGATGATATAAGCATAGGCTTAGAGTTGCAGGCAAAGAGGAGAGGTTGGTGAAACTTGGTGTTTTAGGTGCTGGGGCTTGGGGAACCGCTCTTGCGTGCGCGTCGGTTAGGGCTGGTGTGGAAACTATTTTATGGGCTCGTGAGAGCGAGGTAGTTGACACCATAAATAATGATAATGAAAACACGCTGTTTTTATCGGGGGTAAAGTTACCTGTAGGTATAACGGCAACTACGAATCTCGCAGACTTTAGCGATGCGGATATTATCTTGCTGGTAACACCTGCTCAGCATATGAGGGCAATGGTTGCGGCATTGAAACAATATATTTCAAGCACTGCGAAACTTGTTATTTGTTCAAAAGGGATAGAAATTGCAACAGGCAAGCTATTAAGCCAGGTTTTGACAGAGGTTCTGCCTTCTAACCCTGTTGCTGTTTTATCCGGTCCAACGTTCGCAATTGAGGTGGCGCGCGGGCAACCATGCGCTTTAACATTAGCTTGTGAAAACGATAATATTGCCTCTGAAGTTGCTGCAATGATAGCAACTCCGATGTTTCGCCCGTATCAAAGCTCTGACATTGTTGGTGCTCAGATTGGTGGAGCGGTGAAGAATGTATTAGCTATTGCAACTGGTATTGTCTCAGGCCTGGAATTAGGGGAAAATGCGCGTGCGGCTGTAATTACACGCGGGTTGGCGGAAATGGCTCGTTTTGGTGAAGTTTTTGGATCTGACAGTGAAACAATGATGGGTTTGTCGGGGCTGGGTGATCTTATCTTGACATGTTCCAGTACGCAGTCACGAAATATGTCGCTCGGGAAGGCCATCGGAGAAGGTCAAAGCTTTACAGACATTATGAGAGATCGGCGATCGGTGGCCGAGGGTGCTCATACAGTGGAAATTGTGCATAAGATTGCTGAAGATAAGAATATTGATATGCCGATTACGGCTGCTGTATATAAAATTTTAAAAGAAGATATGGACGTGAATACTGTTATGAATGATCTGTTATCACGACCAATTACACTTGAGTAGCAGAAGGGAAAACACATGCTCTTTATGGTTCTTTGTTATGATAAGCCAGATTCTGTTACCCTCAGAATGGAAACTCGGGCAGCCCATTTATCTTATTTAAAGGATGCAGGCGAGCGCGTAAAGCTGGCGGGTCCACTGATGAGTTCAGGTGAAAAGCCTGAACCTATCGGAAGCCTAATATTAATTGATGGCGCGAGTGAAATGGCTGTTAAACTTTTTGCTGAGAATGACCCTTATCATACTGCTGGTCTTTTTGCTGAAGTTGAAATCAGGGAATGGAAAGCGGGATTGGGGCACTGGATACCTGAATAGAATAACAGGTAATGATGTGTGGAGCGAACAGTGGCATATTGGCTAGTAAAATCTGAACCTGGTGATTGGTCGTGGGATAACCAGCTTGCGGTAGAGTATGAGCCTTGGGATGGTGTTAGAAACTTTCAAGCTCAGAAAAATATGCGCGCAATGAAAAACGGCGATAAGGTGTTTTTCTATCATTCGGGTAAAGCAAAGGAAATCGTTGGTATATGTGAAGTGGTTCGTGAAGGGTATCCTGACCCAGATGATGAAACCAATAGATTTTGCTTGGTCGACCTGAAAGCTATTCAATCTGTGACACCTATTTCCCTAGCGTCTATTAAGTCTGAAGCACAGCTTCAGGATATTGCCTTAGTGCGTCAACCCAGATTGTCGGTGATGCCAATTGATGAAGAAGCCTGGCACATAATTTTGAACATACAGCCCATTCAGTGAAATTATGGCAGTATCACCTGACTTAATGTTCTTGAGTGATCATGTAGGCGGGCCGAAACCAGGCACTGTTTTGGCTTTGATTGATGATCTGCCGGATCATGGTGGTAAGTCATTGGATTTCAGGGTGGAAGAAGGCCATTTAGTCAGTATATTTATCCAGAAAAAGGGTGACTGTGTTCAGGTATATCACAATCGATGCCCTCATGCAGGAACACCGCTTAATTTATTCAATGATAGATTTATGGACATAGAAAATGAAAGTTTGCTGTGCAGAACGCATGGAGCGAAGTTTGATTTTGAGACTGGTCAGTGTTTGTCTGGGCCATGCCGACAAGAGTTTTTGAGGAAAGTTGCCTTTGAGGTTGATGCAAGTGGGCGCATTTTAAGTAAATAGCCTTCTTTAGATCATCACTGTTCCTGATCGTCTTTGTTGCAAGCGCGATGGCCGAGCAGGGTTATCCCCGGGGAATTCTAATGATGTAATACGCCAGTATACTTCTTTTCCATTAGAGTAGGAAACGCGCTTTAATACCATTGAAATTTCAGGGGAGTAATAGACAGTTTCTGTTCGGCTACGTACACCCTCTGAGGTTTCAAACTCTTCTAATACGTTGATCACGAACACATTATAGCTTCGGTCGTCAATATTTAATGTTTGCTCGCTGACAACTTGCGCATTGATCCACAGGTTGAAACTGGTATTGGCTTCCAAAACGCGGGCTCTACCACGGAAAGTCGTCTTTTTTCCCACATCTAAAGGAAATATTTTTTCCATTTCAGCTGTATCAATATCAACTTCATAATTGAAAACCTGCCCGCCGCGATCATATTCCTGACCGCTCAGTCTGAACAGCCCTCTATAATCTGTCTGACTAGAGCGAATTTGGTTATTAGAATATAATTCTTTTGTGACAAGCGTTTCATTAACCTCAACGATTTTCATGACAATTTCTTCATTGTCACGCTTGATTATTGCATGTGTACCGCTGAGTGCGTTTGCTGTTAAAGGGGCTTTTGGAGCAAAGTCGCATGCCGTAATTAGCAACATTATGCTAAAAATTATTAAATACTGCATCGATCGCATGCAATGTGCTCCAGGGTGATTCATCTTATCCTTATCACCCTATAAGCGATTTAAAAAGAGTTGGTTGGCCGTAATCACCTTAACTTTAGTTCAGCTATAATGTGTAAGGTATTAGATATTTGTTGTGCCTTTCTTCTTTCCAGCATTATTTTTTTCTGAATGACTGTTGAGGCGCGCCTGGGCCAAGCTGAGGTTGTTTTTGATAATATCAGATTTAGGTGAAAACTTTAGGCCCTTTTCATATTCAGAAATTGCTTCTTTCAGCATGCCTGTCTCGAGGAAAATATTACCGCGATTGTTATAAAATCGCCAGTTCTGTGGGTAAATACGAATGGCTTTGTTGCAGTGGTTTAACGCTGTTTGCCAGATTTCTTCCATGATAAAGGCAACGCATAATCCATTATGGGCACGTGCTGTTTGCAGCCCGGTCAGGTCAGTTTTAAGGGCCCGTTCATATATTTTTTTTGCACCTAGACTATCTCCTTCTTCAAGTAGCGCCCGCCCTTTTTGTAATAATTGAGGAGAGCTAAACTTTAGCTCAAATATGGACTGTGCGAATGAAGGGTTATAATTGGCAGTACATACCGCAATCAAAATAGCTGAAGATATTCCTATGAAAATTTTTTGACAAATTTTGTGCATTTTCTTGACCTTTCCGCTGATTCGTAAGTGAATTATACTATAAACTTGCGGAAATACCTAAAAACAGGTCGATCAATTATCAACAGATAAAGACTTTGGTTTTGTAAAGCTTTCAAGCGTACCGCACCCCTGTGTGATCTCTGTATAAGAATTAATATTCAAGGTGATGTTTTGCAGCGTACCAGTTGGAAGGCGGTATTCCAGTTTGCGCCGTAGTGGAGCGTTTTGACCTTCGGTAAGCGTTAACCCGAGCATTTGTATGCCTGGGTTATGCCCAACAATCAGCAATGTATCGTATTTATCAGGACAGTTTGTGACGATACTTATTAAAGTTGATGCAGTCGCTTCATAAATGTCAGGAACATAATCAACAGGGCAAGAAAGGCCGCCCTGAGCAAGTAAAAGTGACAGTGTCTGGCGGGTACGTTGGGCTGTTGAGCAATATATTATATCTGGATGAATGGTGTTATCAGCCATGTATGCCCCCATTTGTTGGGCATTATGCTGACCGCGTTCGTTCAGAGGCCTTTCATGGTCCTCAAGTGTAAAGTCGTCCCAGTCTGACTTTGCATGCCTCAAAAGTAAAAGCTTCTTCACGCCGGCCTCTTCATGTTAATAAGATACATGCAAATAATCCCCTTATCGATTACCTTATTTATTCATTCTATTTTCAATAAGGTCATTAACGACAGCAGGCTCTGCTAATGTTGATGTGTCACCCAAGTTTGAGAATTCATTCTCGGCAATTTTCCTGAGTATACGCCGCATAATTTTACCTGATCGTGTTTTAGGAAGACCGGGTGCAAATTGTATAAGGTCAGGTGTTGCGATAGGGCCAATTTCCTGTCTCACCCACCCTACAAGGCTAGCTCTTAATTCTTCGCTTGGTTCGATGCCTGCTGGTGGTGTAACAAATGCATAAATTCCTTGTCCTTTTATGTCGTGCGGATATCCGACCACAGCTGCTTCGCTTACACCTTCATGAGCTACTAATGCTGATTCTACTTCGGCGGTTCCCATACGATGGCCAGAAACATTAATCACATCATCAACGCGGCCTGTTATCCAGTAATAGCCATCTTCATCGCGGCGACAGCCATCACCAGTGAAATACAAACCTTTATATGTTGAAAAATAGGTTTGCTTAAAGCGTTCGTGATCGCCGTAAACGGTACGCATTTGGCCGGGCCAACTATCTTTGATGACTAAGTTGCCGCTGGTGGCACCTTCGAGAAAGTTTCCTTCTGTATCAACAAGGGCCGGCTCTACGCCAAACATAGGCAAGGTTGCAGAGCCTGGTTTGAGGTCTGTGGCGCCGGGCATTGGGCTGATCATAGCGCCCCCTGTTTCGGTTTGCCACCATGTATCCACAATCGGGCAGCGTTCATCGCCAACTGTTTTATAATACCATTGCCATGCCTCTGGGTTTATGGGTTCACCGACAGTTCCAAGCAGCCTTATCGAGGAACGGTCATGGGCCTTAACGGGTTCGTCACCGAGGCGCATAAGCGCACGAATTGCAGTGGGTGCAGTATAGAAAATATTCACTTTATGCTTTGCGCACACTTCCCAGAAGCGCCCTGCATCGGGGTATGTTGGTACACCCTCAAATAAAAGGGTTGTGGCGCCGTTTGCAAGAGGGCCATATACAATATAGGTATGGCCTGTTACCCAGCCAACATCGGCACTGCACCAATAAATATCTCCCTCTTTGTAATCAAATACATACTGGTGGGTCATTGATGCCCAAACCATATAGCCGCCAGTTGTGTGTAATACGCCCTTTGGTTGGCCTGTAGAACCGGATGTATATAAAATGAAAAGAGGGTCTTCAGCCTTCATCTCTTCTGGTGGGCAGTTTTCGTCAACTGTTTGGGTCGCTTCGTGATGCCATATATCACGTTTACTATCCCATCCAATATGGCCACCAGTTCGTTTGATAACGAGGACTGTATCAACATCAGGGCATTGTTCTAATGCCATATCTGTATTCGCTTTTAGGGGAACAGTTTTACCGCCGCGCAGGCCTTCGTCAGCTGTGATTACGCAGGTTGATGCGCAGTCGATAATACGGCCTGCAAGTGCATCAGGCGAGAAGCCACCAAATACGACAGAATGAACCGCGCCTATTCTGGTACATGCTAACATCGCGTATGCGGCCTCAGGTATCATCGGCATATATATTGTAACGCGGTCACCTTTTTTAACACCGCGTGATTTCAGAATATTTGCCATGATACAAACTTCGCGGTGCAGGTCTGCGTATGTTATGTTTTTACTGTCTGTTGGGTCATCACCTTCCCAAATAATGGCGGTATCATTAGCGCGTTTGGGCAAGTGTCTGTCGATACAGTTTGCAGATGCGTTTAAGGTACCATCTTCAAACCACTTAATACTGATATCGCCGTTAAAATTGGTATTTTTAACGATAGAAAAGTCTTGTATCCAATCGATACGCTTTGCTTCACTGCGCCAGAACTGGTCGGGGTCGTTTATCGATTGCGTATAGCGTTCTTGATATTGTTCTTTTGTATTGAAAGTGTTCGTCAAAGCACTGTCTTTGATCGCAATAATTCGCTCGTTATTCATGTATAATCCCGCCCTTATAAAACATTATTTGATTTTGAAAGGGATTTGATCAGACTGCAAGCATGATCTTTGAATATTGATGAAATATTAGGAGGGATGTTTTACCAGTCAGACATGCCGCCGGGGCCACCTGCTTTTTTATTGGCGACAATACGCAGTAATTGTAGATCACCGCTCTCTAACATTTTCTTTCTGCGTGCCCAAAATTCGGCTTCTCGCATTAATGTTTGAATTTTTTTAGTTCCATCATCTTCTTTTGCCAATTTCGCAGCTACTTGGTCCGCGCCGGCCCATGCCTGATTAATCATATCAATATATTGTTGGCTGATATCTTCTGATACGCGGACTTGAAGGTTATGTTTTTTCAATATACTTTTAAGCTCGTCTGCCGTTACAGGATAAGGCGTTGTTCGTTCTCCTACTTTCCATTCCTTATAACTGTCACTTGATAAAATCTGTTCATTGCTGATGACATAATCGGTAATCAACATGAGACCACCTGGCTTGAGTTTTTCCTCTATAGCCGCGATCATCTTCGTTTTATTTTGGATAGTAAACAGAGCCTCTTTAGCGAGTGCGCGATCAAATTTACGTTCAAATTCCTCTATTTCTTCAGGGCTATATTGAGCAATCACGGCCTTGCGTTCTAGCCCTGCCATTTTTGACATTTCCTGAGCTTTTTCAACGAGCACTGATGATTCTTCGTACCCTGTCATCCATACGCCAAACTCTTCAGCTAGGACGCGTGCGGGCCCTCCGAGGCTGGCACCAATTTGAAGCATCGACATCTCTGGACTAAGGGCTAAAAGTTTGGATAGGGCAACAATATATTCGGGCCCTCCGGGGCCGCAGTAACCGTCTCCCCAAATATACTGGGCAATATCAACGGCCTCTTCATTCCAGCCTTGGTCTTCTTCCTGTGTTTCTGAAGGGTCTATTGTTCGTGTGGCGAGATCAATTTTTTCAGGTTCAAGGGAAGGGCGGTCACCTTCTAGGCCATCTCCTTGAGCTAACAGTCTTAATCTGAGCTCTTCAGGGTCATAGCCTTCCCACCACGCCTTCAAGCGCAGTTTCCATGGCAGTTTAACCTTTTTCTCGTCAGGTGAAGACATGATGAATGTTGACCACAATTATTTAAATTGTACGAAAGATGACCAGTATTCCTGATTTTGTTGCGTACTATTAACCTCTCATTATTACTATGAAAGAGGAATGGGGCTAATATCAAGCCCCGATTCGCATTTTTATTGTTCTGGTTAGCTTCTCAGGGTCGCTCCAGTTGCCTTTTTCGCAGCATTGCATATTTCTTCAGCAATCGCATCCAGTATCTGATCCGTAAATGTTTCCTTTGATGGCTCTAACGTTGCAGTAACAGCAAGGGACTTTTGCCCCTCTGGTACGCCTTTACCTTCGTAGATATCAAATATGTTAACGTCAGAGATAACGTTTTTATCTGCGCCCTTGATGGCTTTAAGGAGTGTGCCAGCTGTGATATTTTTGTCTAACAGGAACGCAAAATCGCGTTTTACAGATTGTAGATTTGAAACGTGCAAGGCGCCTTTGGCAGCCCCTGATTTTTTGGGAGCCGGAACATTACCAATGAATATCTCAAAACCAACCGCTGGTCCATTGACATCGAGCTCTTTCAAAACACGCGGGTGTATTTCCCCGAAGTTAGCCAGAATATTTTTAGGGCCAAGTCTCAGAGTTCCTGAGCGCCCCGGGTGGTAATAAGCAGGTGCTTCAGCATATACTTGCAGATTACCAGTTGGTGCACCAATTGCCTCCAAAGCAGCTATTGCATCTGCTTTCGCGTCAAAAACAGAAACAGCCTCTACATCTGTATCCCAGTGCCGCGCTGCATTCTTACCAGTTCGTATGCCTGTCGCGACAAGCAATTGCCCTTTTTCGCTATCATCAAGATAAGCAGGGCCAACTTCAAACAACTGCATATTTTCAACACCGCGATCATGATTGCGCTGAGCAGCCTGCAATAGGTTTGCGAGGATGCTTGGGCGCATATAATCGAGCTCGGAAGAGATTGGATTGTCAACGATCAACGCATCAGTTGTATCCGCGAATAGGGCAGCATCTTTTTGGCGCATGAATGACCATGTCACAGCTTCAAATAGGCCTTCGCTTGCGAGGCGGCGTTTGATAGCCCGCGCACGTTTTTGCTGAAGGCTGAGCGTAGAACCTGCTTTGTGGTTAATATCGGGTAACTGAACGGATGGGATGTTATCATAGCCGTTGATACGCAGTACTTCTTCTACGATATCAGCCTCACCGTCAATATCACGGCGCCAGCTAGGCACATGAATAGTCAGTGGCGACCCATCTGTTACCTCAAAACCAAGTTTTGTTAGTATTGATTTTGATGTGTTTGCATCAATATCCATACCGCCAAGAGTTTTGACGCGGTCCGGACGGAATGAAACGGTTCTTTTCCATTCAGGTGTGCTACCTGCTTCAAACATCGTGCTCGCGCTGCCGCCGCAGTGGTCCAAAATCATTTGGCTTGCGATCGCTAGGCCTCGATAGAGAAAATCGGGGTCTACGCCGCGCTCGAAGCGGTAGCGAGCATCCGTGATGATATTATGTTCACGGCCGGTCATTGCGGTACGGATAGGGTCAAAATAGGCAACTTCAAGAACAACATTTTTTGTTGTTTCAGTGCAACCGCTATCAAGGCCACCAATAATTCCGCCGAAACCCAGAATATTTTCATCATCAGCAATAACGGTTTCGCCGCCATTACATGTATATTCCTTATCGTCGAGTGCTGTGAATTTTTCGCCTTTGTTTGCGAGGCGTGCCTGCAAATTACCCTTTAATTTGTCAGCATCATAGACATGTAAGGGACGCCCGAGGTCGATGGAGATATAATTTGTAACATCCACGAGTGCGGAAATTGGCTTTTGTCCGACTGCTTTCAAACGAGCCTTCAGCCAATCAGGGCTTTCGCCGTTCTTCACGTCTGTGAACGTGCGGCCAATGAAATGCGAGCATGCGTTTGAGGCATCGTCAGGGAGATTAATTTCTGCAACAGTTTGGCTAGCTGTGTTGCTTGCAATATCCATTGTCGTTGGCGTTTTTAACGTACCAAGACCTGCCGCCGCAAGATCACGGGCAATACCATAAACGCCTAAACAATCTTGACGGTTCGGTGTGATAGCAATTTCAATGACAGGGTCATCAAGCTTGGCCCATTTGACATAGCTTTCACCTACTGGCGCATCAGTATCGAGGTCAAGGATACCGTCATGATCTTCACCAAGTTCAAGCTCGGCGGCAGAACACATCATACCGTTTGACTCGACACCGCGCACCTTCCTGAGTGCAAGCGTGACATCAAGGCCTGGCACATAATCACCGGGGCGACCAAGTACCGCCCGCATACCTTTACGCGCGTTGGGAGCACCGCAAACAACAGTGATTGTTTCGCTACCTGTATTAACTGTGCATACCTTCAGCTTATCCGCATCAGGGTGTTTAACGGCATCGACAACTTCAGCAATCGTGAAAGCGCCCAACTTGTCAGAAGGGTCTGTAACGTCCTCAACCTCGAGGCCGATTGCATTCAGTGTATCCAGAATTTCCTGAAGGCCCGCATCTGTATCCAGATAATCCTTCAGCCAATTTAAGGTGAACTTCATTAGCTTAATCCCCCTGCGATCGTTGGTATATTGAGGGCTGAAAAGCCATAATGACGAAGCCAGCGCAGGTCGCTGTCAAAGAATGCGCGAAGGTCATTCATGCCGTATTTGAGCATTGCTAGGCGGTCGATACCGCAGCCAAAGGCAAAGCCCTGATATACACTCGGATCAAGGTCGCAGGCCTCCAATACCTTGCGGTGCACCATGCCGGAGCCTAGAACTTCAAGCCAGTCGTTTCCATCGCCGATTTTAACCGTGCCGCCTTCAAAACTGCATTGAACATCAACTTCCATCGATGGTTCAGTGAATGGGAAATAGCTTGGACGTAGGCGCAGGGTAACTGCATCTACCTCGAAGAAGGCTTTCAAGAAAGCCTCTAACGTACCCTTCAGGTGGCCAAGGTGTGTGTCTTTGTCAATTACAAGCCCCTCAACCTGATGGAACATCGGCGTGTGGGTCGCATCTGAATCAGATCGGTATGTTCGCCCGGGCGCAATAATGCGAATAGGCGGTTCTTTATTCACCATTGTTCTGATTTGAACAGGGCTTGTGTGTGTGCGCAGTACCTTCCTGTCACCATTTGCATCAGGCTTTAGATAGAAAGTATCATGCATTTGACGTGCTGGGTGCTCTTCAGGAATGTTAAGCGCTGTGAAGTTGTAAAAATCCGTCTCTAGGTCTGGCCCTTCAGCGACATCAAAACCAAGGCTTGCAAAAATCTCTGCAATTTCGTCCATCACCTGACTGATCGGATGAATGCTTCCTTGCTGACGGTCACGTGGTGGCAGTGTGACATCAAGTTTTTCTTCCAGGAGGCGCGCATTAAGGGCGACTTCTTCAAGTGTTGCTTTTCTATCAGCAATTTCGTTCGCGATATCAGTCTTTAGCGCATTGAGGATAGGCCCCATTTCCTTGCGCTCTTCAGGTGTCATACCACCAAGGCCTTTCATAAGGCCTGATACACTTCCCTTTTTACCTAAGGAAGAAACACGAATTTCTTCTAGAGTATCGAGATTTTCAGACGCCGCAATTGCGGATGTAATCTCGGTTTTTAATTTCTCAATATCTTGCTGCATGATGTTCCAACGCGCTTGATGATTAGGGTTATTTTTATGTGATACTGGTTTCTTGCATTTTACGGCATTACGCAAGCAAAAAGGGGCCCAGCCAGCGGCTAGACCCCTCTTTAACGTTGTTGCCGATTATTCAGCGAACCAGTTTATTCAGCGAGAGCGGTCTTTGCCTGAGCAACGAGCGCTTCAAATGCCTGTGGTTCGTTAATCGCAATATCGCTGAGTACTTTACGGTCAAGCTCAATGCCAGCAAGCTTAAGGCCGTGCATAAACTGTCCATAAGGTAATCCAAGTGCACGTGCACCAGCGTTAATACGCTGAATCCATAGAGCGCGGAAAGTACGCTTGCGAGCCTTACGGTCGCGGTATGCATACTGGCCAGCCTTCTCTACAGCTTGACGAGCAACTTTGATGGTATTTTTACGACGGCCACGGTAGCCCTTGGCTTCCTCAATGACCTTTTTGTGACGAGCGTGCGATGTGACGCCCCGTTTAACGCGTGCCATGTTTCTAGTCTCCTAAACCTTGATTGCGTGCCGGGCCTTAGCCGTATGGCAGGAATTTCTTAACGATGTTGGCGTCACAATCGTTTAGGATCGTTGTACCACGTTGGTTACGGATTTGCTTGTTGGTCCGTTTGATCATGCCGTGCTGTTTACCAGCCTGGCTTGCACGTACCTTGCCTTTGGCAGTCAAGCTGAAACGCTTTTTCGCGCCAGATTTTGTCTTCATCTTGGGCATTTTCATTCCTCACATTCAGTAAAGAGTGTTACTTCTGAACAATCGCGGCAGCCCTTTAATTCAGCCGGATTATTCGACGGAACGCGGCTTATAACGAGGAATAGCAGGGAATGCAAGGGAAGAATGCCTTTGCTAGGCGGTTAACATGAATGATGTATGATAATTATCATTTATAATGAATAGCTTGATACTAACTAACCCAAACACTACTTAGAGTATGTATAACAAATACTACACTCAGGAATTAGGGGAACTCAATGTTTAAAAAACTTATCTCGGGCTTATCTTTGCTGGCACTTGTAACGATTCCGTCTTGGGCGGAAGGTCCAGCTTTGTGGAAATTAAGTGATGATGATAGTGAAATATGGCTGTTTGGTACTGTCCACATATTAAAACCAGACACGAGCTGGCGCACAGATAAAGTTACGAATGCTTTTTCATCTGCTGATACTGTCTATTTTGAAGCGCCTACTGAAGAAACCAGCCAACAAGAGATGCAAACTATTATCGCACCACACATTCAAAACTCACAAGGGGTTACACTCTCTAGTCTTGTTAGTGCTGAATCGTATGCGCAATTTGGTGATGCAGCTACTAAGCTTGGCATACCCAAGGCTGCTCTAGTTAATTTTGAGCCATTACGTCCGTGGTTTGTCACATTAACTCTGTCGGTTCAGCAGATTGTTGCGCATGGTTATAATCCAGAATCAGGTGTTGAGAAAATCTTGTATGCTGATGCAAAACAGGCGGGGAAAAAGATTGCGTACTTTGAAACGATTGAGGAGCAAATTGGATTTTTAGCCAATATGTCTAGCGAAGATGAAGTAGCAATGTTTGAGGCTGGAATCCCACAACTGAATGAGGGCGTAGAGTTTCTGGATAGTTTGGTTGCTTCTTGGGCATCAGGAGATATTGAAGGGATGGATGAAAAATTGAATGCAGCTTTTGTTGAATCTCCTGAGTTGAAAAAAGTACTTTTGATTGATCGTAATGAAAATTGGGCTGATAAAATTGCAGAATTAATGAACGGTTCTGGAAAAGCCTTTATTGCTGTTGGATCAGGCCATTTGGTTGGTGAAGGATCTGTTCAGTCATTACTTAAAGCAAAAGGTTATGTTCTTGAGAAGCAATAGTGGCGACTTAAAGTACCTCTTCTACAAATGTACCTTATGTTAGCTTAATAGGACCTTGTTGACCAACATCCTTTGATAAAGCTTCTTGCTGTATGGTAATTCTATTTTGATAAATCGCGTTGCCGCCCTTGCGGGGGCGGTGCAAGTGGGCCGGACTTCTTAAAAAAACTTAGAAGTATGTCAGAGACTTTGCCGATGTTACCTGTTTTTTTGATGTCGGCAAATGTTAGATACAGGTCTCCGCCTTCAGCGAGAAAGCTTGGCGCTGCGGCTGTGAATACATCCGATGGTTCGATTTCCTTGCCATTATACCGCATGCTAATGAGCCGCTCTCCAATTGGTTTGGCAGAGTTGTAAATAATCTCAAATCCTGAAATCTGTAATAATCCACGCTCAAAAGTCAGTGATTGTTGAATAATTCCCTTTAGCTGGTTGCCTGTTACTTGGAATGTCAAAACATCATCAACAAACGGATAGACATCAAGCACATTAGCGAGATTAAGGTCACCTTCAGGCATATCTTTTCGCAGGCTACCAGCATGAATGAAAGCAATATTGGTTTCAGCCGCTCTTTTTAATTCATCGGCGAATAAGTTACCAATATCAGATTCTTCAATATAGCGTCTGCTCATATATTGAGTGGTTATACCTATTTTCTCGAATAGATCGGCGTGTTTTGCTCGGGCCTTGGTTAACTCAGCAAGCACCTTAACATCAGGCTTGTAAAGATCGGCATCGACCGGAATTAATTTACCCTCATACTGGGTAATTTGACCGTTTTTCTGGTTAAGTGTTAGCTCTAGAAAACCAAGATGTGTGCCTTGACCATATGTTTGCATGATAAGTGTGCCGGTTTCAGGGTGCACTACAGGTTCCAGTGTGCCAGCGTCTGCGTGCCCTGCGAACAACACATCAACACCTTTAACAGCACCAGCAAGGCGAATATCTGCATCAATGTCACGCTGTAGGCGTGGATCTGATTCTGCATCTGTTTGCATTGGAGCGGTTTTGCCCTGATGTGTCAGGAGTACGACAAGATCAACATCATCTCTGATAGCATCAACCGACTTTTGAACGGCTAATGCCTCATCGCGGATATCAAGCGGTGCAATATAAGAAGGGATTATCGCTGAAACCGCATCTCTGCCCATTATACCAATAACACCGATGCGCAGACCATTACGCTCTATAATTGTGTGCGCCTGTGCGAAAGGGTGATCGGTGCCTTTATAAAACATGTTGGCACCAAGAACAGGAAAGGGAGCGCGGTTTTTTTGCCATGCAAATATATCAACGCCGTATTCAAATTCATGGTTGCCGATACCAAGGGCATCATATTGCATTAATGTCATTAAATCGAATGCAAGGGCGCCCTCTGTTCTTTTGGCAAGGGCGCCAGTGAATATATCCCCAGCGTCAAAGAGAAACGTTGTTTCTGATTTATTTCTTATTTCATTAATCAGTGTTGTCATTTCTGCGATACCACCGATGCGGTCTATATCCTTTAGCCAGAAGGCTGGAATAGGGTCATAGGCGCTTTCAACATCGTTGGTAAATAATAGCGTTACTTTTTGTTCTGGTTGGCCTTTAGCCCCTAGAGGTAGAATATTCATGAGAAAGAAAATTACGAGACATAAAATTGGTACGATTTTCAGTTTCATAATGTTTCACCTCGCGTGTAATACTTTAAGCAAAAGCGCTTTAAAGTAACGGTACGTTATTTTTGAAACTCGAAACTGATATAAGTATGATCAATAAGGTTCTAACGCATTAAAGCGCTAACGATATTCTTTGCCGCCTCTACAGGGTCAGGCGCTTGTGTTATTGGCCTGCCAATAACTAAAACATTAGCACCGTTATCGACAGCATCTTTTGGTGTCATGACGCGTTTTTGGTCGCCGGCTGCGCTACCTGTTGGTCTGATGCCTGGCACTATCAATTTGAAATCTTTTGAACTTACGCGCCGTAAAAGGTTAATCTCAATTGGACTACAAACAACACCATCCAACTGGTTTTTTTCTGCTAATAACCCCAAACGTTCAACCGATGCTGGCACTGATCCGGAAAGACCTGTTGCTGCAATATCGGTTGCATCCAAACTGGTAAGTACTGTCACACCAATGACCCACGGTTTTTCACAGTTATGTTTTTCGGCTTCCTCTTTTGCAACTTCACTGGCGCGGCGCATCATTTCTGGTCCGCCTTGTGTATGAATTGTCAGGATTTTGGGCGCGAGGGGCGCGACTGAGCGAATCGCTCCCGCTACTGTATTGGGAATGTCGTGAAATTTAAGATCCAGAAAAATTGGTATTTCAGTATCTGCAACTCGCTTAAAACCATCGGCACCATTTGCCATAAAAAATTCAAGACCAAGTTTGACGCCGCCAATAATGCCTTTGAGGCTTTTGGCTAACTGAACAGCTTGATCGACATTGGTTGTATCAAGTGCGCAGAAAATTTTTTCAGATTGATTTAGCATGCCGGTCTCCGATTTTAATCCTGTGGTGCTGCTCTGTAGCAATTAGGAAACGAATTGAAAATCAACAATATATTGGTTGAGTGATCAGTTCTTATCAGTAATTAAATTTTCATCGATAGTGCGGTGAGCTTGTTCAGCTTTGTTTTTATGTACATCTTCTGAAAGACTTGAAACCTGTACTTCAAGATTAGAAGCCATGCGCTCAGCTTTGCGACGTTCTGTAAATCCTATCAGCCTCAACCAGTTAAGAGATAAGCCTGTGATAAGGATGCCAATAAAAATACCTGTAAACAGGATAAAGTAAACTGGGATTGGCGGTACACTTACGACAAAGGGGTCGAAGGATAATTCGGCATCATGGCGATTATTAACGGAAAAAAATATTAGTCCGATCCCTAGAATAAACCAGAACAGAAAACGGCAAAATTTTATTATTTTTGCAAACATAACCACATATTAACTAATGATTGCCCGAACATTATTTTCGGGCATTTTATCTATGTAGATACTAAGGTGACTTTAATATTTGTCTAGCCGTTAAGTTTTTCGCGTAGATCTTTACCTGTTTTGAAGTAAGGAACTCGTTTTTCTGCAACTTCGACTTTTTCGCCTGTCCTTGGATTACGCCCAATTCTTGATGGACGGCTTTTGATAGAGAAAGCGCCAAACCCTCTTAACTCAACTCTATCGCCGCGCGACAGGGCATCTGTTATTTCGTCAAATATTTTGGATACGATGCGTTCTACGTCTCTATGGAATAGGTGAGGATTATCTTCCGCAATCTTGTTGATCAACTCGGATTTGATCATGTCTATTCTCCCTTTGGGTCAGGCTGTCGGTTTGATGCTCTCTTATAGGATCATGTTCTCGCCCCTATTTTTATAAGCGTGCCAAAGCTCATGGCCTGCGTCAAGTTAAGCCTTTTAATTAACACGACTTTTGGGCCTTTATAGAGTAAAAAAATGAATAAACGGTCTATTTAAGTCGATTATTAGGCTATTTTAGGGTGTTTGATCATTGTAAATGACCGGATATCAGCGATTTAATGAGTTAAAAGAATCAGTTAGAGTTCGATTTTTGTTTGTTATCTATCAAGCTATATGATGGATTCGGCAAGTTTTTTCATCGTGAGACCTATCGATTTACGTTGCGGAAAGTGGGAATTCAGCATAGTTTCCCAGCATCGTTTTTTAGCGATCATCAGTAGTAATACAATAGCCTTTCCTTGGGAGTTTATAGTGACAATAAGTGTGCTTGATTTATTCAATATTGGTATTGGTCCTTCGAGCTCTCATACAGTTGGGCCTATGCGTGCTGCGAGACAATTTGTTGAGCAATTATCAGAGTTAAGCAAGCTTTCAAATGTTACTCGTATTGAAACTAAATTATACGGCTCGCTTGGCGCAACCGGGCGAGGGCACGGGTCCGATAAAGCAATAATTTTGGGCTTGATGGGGGAAAGACCTTCTACAGTTAATGTTGATGAAATTGACAAGATGATTTTGGATGTCAGAGAGAACCACCAAATCATTTTGAATAAGGCTCAGCAGATCAGTTTTGATGAAGAAAATGATCTTCTTCTTGTTCCGCGAGAGCGGCTGCCTTTTCATCCAAATGGATTAGAACTTAAAGCATTTGATAGAAACGATACCGTTATTCATCAGGCGATTACCTATTCTATCGGTGGTGGGTTCGTTGTTTCTGAAGAAGAGGCTGAGGCTGATAGTTTTGATATGGTTGAGCCGATTGCCCAGCCATACCCTTTTAAAAGCGGTGCAAAATTATTGGAGCATTGTAAGCGCGAAGGTAAATCGATCAGTGATATTATGTTTGCGAATGAAAGTGCTTTTCGAAACGAAAGAGACACTCGGGAAAAACTACTTGAAATCTGGCATGTTATGGAAGCTTGCGTTAAGCGTGGATGCACCCAGACAGGGAATATGCCAGGTCTAAAAATAAAACGCCGTGCTGCTGATATGTATGAGCAACTGGCCTCAAGGCCAGAGACAGCTTTAACGGACCCACTGACTATTATAGACTGGGTTAATCTTTATGCGCTGGCCGTAAACGAGGAAAATGCAGTTGGCGGACGTGTTGTAACCGCGCCTACAAACGGTGCAGCAGGTATTATACCGGCTGTATTGCATTATTATTCGAGGTTTTGCCCGGGTGCTAACGATGATGGTATTGTTCGCTTTCTTCTTACCGCGGGTGCCGTTGGAATATTGTTTAAGGAAAATGCTTCTATTTCAGGCGCAGAGGTTGGCTGTCAGGGGGAGGTTGGTAGTGCATGCTCGATGGCCGCAGCAGGCCTGACAGAAGTTCTTGGCGGCACCGTCGAACAAGTTGAAAATGCTGCTGAAATTGGTATGGAGCATAATCTAGGCCTTACCTGTGACCCAATCGGCGGTTTGGTGCAAGTGCCATGCATTGAGCGTAACGCAATGGCGTCAGTAAAAGCTATTAATGCTGCCAGATTATCTCTTAGGGGCGATGGTAATCATTTTGTTTCCCTTGATAAAGTTATTAGGACGATGAGAATTACGGGCCGTGATATGCAGACCAAATACAAGGAAACTGCAGAGGGCGGGCTTGCTGTAACGGTTCCAATTGCTGCGACAGTTGTAGACTGTTAACAGCTATTTTACTAACATTAGCACCATAACTGCGTATTCTCTATGTGCTAGTGCCATTCCAGAATAGGTTATAAGATATGTTCTCTCCTCCCGTTAAAGACATGATGTTTACACTTAATGATATTGTTAACATCCGCGAGCTTAGTGGTTTTGAGCGTTTCGCCGAGGCTGGCCCTGATGTGGTTGAGGCTATTTTGGATGAATGCGCTAAATTAATGCGTGATGAGATAGCGCCGATGAATGCTGTCGGCGACCGTGTTGAAGCGAAGTTTGATAACGGGAATGTGGTGTATCCACCGGGTGCGATTGAAGCATGGCAGAAGGTTCAGGAGCTTGGCCTTGTTGGACTGGCTAGTGAGTTAGAGTTTGGCGGCGGTGGTATGCCGCAGTCGGTTTTTGCGCCAGTGCAGGAAATGCTTTGCGGCGCCAACCTTGCGTTTGCGCAGCTTCCATCACTTACCATTGGCGCGGCTGAAGCAATTGCAGCGCATGGTTCGGATGCGTTGAAAGAAAAATATTTACCCAAACTTGTATCAGGTGAATGGGGTGGCACAATGAACCTAACTGAGCCTCAGGCCGGTTCGGATGTTGGGGCATTGACCACCAAAGCTATAAGTGCTGGCGATGGTACATACAGGCTGCAAGGCCAGAAAATATATATTACCTGCGGTGAGCATGACCTTACTGATAATATTGTTCATCTTGTGCTTGCGAGGCTTGAAGGTGCACCAGAGGGGACGAGAGGCATCTCTCTGTTTTTGGTGCCTAAATTCATCGTAGATGATGAAGGTAGTTATGGAGTTAGAAATGATCTCAGGTGTGTCTCTATAGAGCATAAAATGGGCCTTAAGGGGTCTTGCGCCTGCACTATGGCTTACGGCGATAACGGCGAGTGTGTAGGCTATTTGATCGGTGAAGAAAATAAAGGCTTAATGGCAATGTTCACTATGATGAACACTGTTAGGCTGCATGTTGGTTTGCAAGGGGTTGGCTGTGCAGAACGTGGGTACCAACAAGCACTGCAATACGCATCTGAGCGCGTACAAGGTAGCCCTGTAGGCGGCGACGGCGCGAAGACAACAATCATTAACCATGCCGATGTTCGCAGGATGTTGATGACAATGAAAGCGCGTACTGAAGCTGCGCGTGCGATCAATTACATGAACGGTAAGGCCATTGATATGGTGCATGTATTAGGCGGTGAGCAGGCAGGAAAATATTGGCGTACATTGTCTGATATTTTGACGCCGCTTTCAAAAGCTTATGGAACTGATATGGGGGTAGCGGTTGTAGATGATGCGGTGCAGGTTCACGGCGGGATGGGCTTCATTGAAGAAACAGGGATTGCCCAGATTTACCGGGATGTTCGTATTACGCCGATTTATGAGGGTACAAACGGGATTCAATCCTGGGATCTTGCTAATCGCAAACTGAAAATGGACAATGGTGAGAGTATCAAGGGCCTCTTACATGAGATTAAGGCTTTTGCTGAGGAAAAACTGGATGATACATTAACGGGTGTTCAGTCATCTTTGTTATCAGCGGTAGATGCGGCTTTAGATGTTAGTAACTGGTTCCTTGAAATGCATGGCAGAAATGCGCGGGCTGTGGCTGCTGGTTCTGTTCCTTATCAGCGCCTTATGTCGGAAACAGTTGGCGCATGGTTGCTTGCAAAAGGTGCTGTTGCAGCGCAAAAGCGCATTGCGGCTGGTGATAGCGATATTAAATATCTTACATCAAAAATTGTTACCGCTCGTTTCTATGCAGAACGTTTGCTTCCTGTATCAACATCTCTTGCACCCACAATAAAAACAGGTGACGAATTACTGTTTGCCCTTGATGAACAGCAATTGGGTCTTGCTTGATAGATGAATTTATATGTTTCGGAGTAGATTATGAGGATCGGTACACCGCTTAGTAATAGTGCAACCCGGGTTATGTTACTGGGTGCTGGTGAACTTGGTAAAGAAGTTATCATTGCTCTCCAACGGTACGGAGTTGAAGTGATTGCAGTTGATCGCTATGCAAATGCACCGGGTCATCAGGTTGCCCATAAGGCAATTGTAGTTGATATGACTGATTCTGTGGCACTGAAATCTGTTATAGAAGAATACTCACCCCATTTTATAGTTCCCGAAATTGAAGCGATTGCGACGGATGTTCTGGCCGAGATAGAGAATGCAGGTATCAGTACAGTGATTCCAACCGCAAAGGCCGTTCAATTAACTATGAACCGCGAAGGCATCAGAACACTGGCAGCTAAGGAATTGGGCCTGCCAACCAGCCCTTATGCTTTTGCATCTACGGTTGACGAAGTGCGAAAAGCAATTTCTGACAATATTGGTTTTCCCTGCTTAATTAAGCCCGTGATGTCCTCATCGGGTAAAGGGCAAAGTTTGCTGAAATCGGAAGCTGATATAGATAAAGCCTGGTCGTATGCGCAAGAAGGTGGCCGCGTATCCGGATCACGCGTAATTATTGAAGGGTTTGTCGACTTTGAATATGAAATAACCTTGTTGACGGTCAGGTCAATTGGCAAGAATGGTCAAATAGAAACATCATTCTGTAACCCGATTGGACACCGTCAGGAAAGCGGTGATTATATCGAATCATGGCAACCGATGACGATGAGCGATCAGGCCCTTTTGAATGCGCAGCAAATCGCAGAAAAAGTAACAACAGCCCTTGGGGGACAAGGGGTTTTTGGTGTTGAACTTTTTGTTAAGGGCGATGATGTCTGGTTTTCTGAAGTTAGCCCACGGCCGCACGATACTGGTCTGGTGACTTTAATCACTCAAAAGCAAAATGAGTTCGAACTTCATGCACGTGCACTTTTGGGGTTGCCAGTGGATCCATCTCAAACCATGCCAGGTGCAAGCGCAGTAATTTATGGTGGTATGGATGCTAAGGCTATTACCTATGAAGGGCTTGAGGATGCCTTGATGCAGCCAGACACAGAAATCAGGTTATTTGGAAAACCGGAGGCGTTTAAGCGGCGGCGAATGGGGGTTGCAGTTGCTGGTGGTGAGGATAGTGATGTGGCGCGTGCCAAAGCTTATCGTGCTGCATCAAAAGTGAAGCCAACAGTTAGTTAATCTGTGACAGTGGTGATCAAATAATGGCACGAGAATATAAAAGTTTCCCCGCTATCTATGAGCTTGTGAAAGAGATACCTGCGGGGCAAGTGGCCAGTTATGGTATGATTGCGTCGCTGATTAAAAATGCAACACCGCGTATTGTTGGTTTTGCAATGGCTGGTGCACCTTCTGGTCAGGATATTCCGTGGCAACGAGTGATAAATAGCGCTGGTGCTATTAGTGAACGTGATGGTGCAGATCGCCAGCGTAGTTTTTTAAAAGCCGAAGGGATTAAGTTTAAACCTAATGGTAAGGTGGATTGGAAACAACATCGCTGGCAAGGGCCGAGCGAAGAGTGGCTGGCAAGAATGAGTATAGACTTTATGGATTTTCTCGAAATCCAGTCTAAATGGCCCGGTTAGGCTAAGGAGTTATTTGTTTAGCTGCTTTATCATAGCAACCCGCTCGCTTTTATTCAGGTCGCTCGCTCGCTCACCATTAATAATCATTTTTAATTCCGGTAATGTGTTGTCCGGGTCAATTTCATTATAACCAAGTGATTGATACCAAGGGCCATTGAAAGCAACATGCTTGAAGGTTGTTAAACTGATTGCTTCAAAATCATGCGAAGATGCCCATTTTTCTGCGTGCAGCATTAATAATTTACCAACCCCTTTACCCTGTGCACCATAGTCAACGGAAACTTCGAAAACATGGCCATGATTATCTACCATTCCTAAATGAATGAAGCCCAAAAGGTTATCGCTTTCAGCGGCTATAAAGATAGACTTTGCATTAATTCCTTCCTCTAGTTCTTGTTTGTTTGATGATGGGCGGGCCGTAACCCATGCCATGCCAATATCAGTAAATTTTTTACCGCCATGTTGTTCGATTTCGGTAATGCGCGAGATATCCCGCACTATTGCAGGTCGAATTATAATGTTGGCTGATGACATCAAACGACTTTCTGTTTACGGCGTGTCAGCATAGACAAGAGTTGCTTTCACTGCTTTGTGCCAGTTTGTTAAATGCTTTTCCTGAATCTTGCGGTCCATTACACTTTTAAATTCCTGATTCATGCTCCATTGTGCATGAATATCTTCCAACGATTTGAATATACCAACCTTAAGACCTGCAAGATAAGCTGCTCCTAAGGCTGTTGTTTCCATAACTGATGGGCGCTGTACGGATAACCCTGTTAAGCCAGAGAGAAAATCACACATCCAGTTATTGGCAACCATCCCACCATCAATTTTCAATGCGGCGGCTGGCGCACCGTCTGCTGTCATAGCGCTCAATAAATCATGGGTTTGATAACAAACAGACTCGACCGCTGCCCGGGCAAATTCGTTAGGGCCGCTGGCACGTGTTAAACCGAATATTGCACCGCGCGCATTTGGATTCCAATGGGGTGCCCCCAGACCGGTAAAGGCTGGAACAAGATAGATATGACTGTTTATATCAGCGTCTTTGATCATGTGTTCAGTATCTTTGGCATTTTCAATAATGCCGAGCTCATCCCGAAGCCATTGAACTGCGGCACCAGCGATGAAAATAGACCCTTCAAGCGCATAAGTTGGCTTGCCGTTCAATTGATAAGCGATTGTTGTTAGTAATTGGTTTTGTGAAAGAACAATATCATCGCCCGTATTCTGCATAATAAAGCAACCGGTTCCGTAGGTGCTTTTAGTATCGCCTTTTTGGAAACAGGCTTGGCCAACTGTTGCTGCTTGCTGATCACCTGCAACGCCGGTAATCGGAATATCTTTTCCAAATAATGATGGATCGATATTACCAAAATCATCCGCTGAATTCTTTACATCAGGCAGGATTGATGCTGGAACATTGAATAGCTCAAGTAGAGTATTATCCCATTTACCGCTCTTGATGTTATAAAGGTTGGTTCTGCTGGCGTTTGTTGCATCAGTTGCATGAACTTTGCCATTGGTAAGGCGCCATATAAGAAAGCTGTCGATGGTACCAAAAGCGAGATTGCCACTGTTGGCTAAAGCACGAGCACCTTCAACATTATCGAGAATCCATGCAATTTTTGTTGCTGAAAAATATGGATCCAATCTTAGCCCGGTTGTTTTTTGAATGAGGGCTTCTATTTCGCTTGTATGAAGTTCCTGACATCGCTTAGCAGTTCGGCGATCTTGCCAGACGATGGCGTTATAAATTGCTTTGCCTGTGTTTTTGTTCCAAACAACAGTGGTTTCACGTTGGTTAGTTATGCCAGTTGCTTTGATTTCAAAGCCGTCGTCTTCAGCTTTTTTTATTGCTTGTTTGCAGACGTTCAAAACACTTTGCCAGATTTCTTCCGGGTCATGCTCAACCCAGCCATCATTGGGGTAATATTGGGTAAATTCCTGCTGTACTACACTGATAATGCGGGCTTGGTCATCAAAAATAATTGCCCTGCTTGAGGTTGTTCCTTGATCGATTGAAAGGATACCTGTTTTATCAGCCATTATGCCCTCCGTTATGTCTGAGACGTCCACCATAAACCCATAATATATCTGGGGCAGCCTGAATAGAGTGTTTCATTGATTATGTTGGTTTGTTTATATTCAGTCTGGTTTTTCGTCTCTGTTCAAGGATCGGTTTTAGGGTGTCCGTGTGAAATTTATCGCATCCGATGCATAAATTTGCATATGGTTTTCCTTGGGGTGTTTCTGTATGTGAAGCATCTAGAAATCGTTCCATTGACCAACCTTCGCTTATTCCCATCCGAGCTGGGTCGCCTGTGTTGATAGCTTCAAATATCGGATGGCCAGATAAATCATCTAGAATATCGGTTAGTTTTTCCTCTGTTAGATTACCGTATGGTGCCTTGGTCTTCAAACAGCATGGATAAATGTTGCCGCCGGGTTCTATTGATACCTCGGAACCAGAGTAACCGTGATTAAGAAACCCTTTGCCGCCAGACCAGTTATTACAGAAATTATCTTTGATTGTGGCTCTTGATAGCCCGTTTTGCCATGCTCTTCCACGCGGCCATAATTTTCCAATCCATTCATCATCTTCTGCACCGAAGAAGTGATAAACAGGCCCTTCTTCTTCGGACCAGTCTTTAACTGGGGCGGAGTGCCCTGATGGTTTCATACCGCGTGCGTGAAACATGGTTTTCAAATGCGTGATCAGATCGTTTTTTTTATCCCCTTGCATACCAACATGATAATCATCCATACCTGAAATAGAGATCATCCAGATACCTTTAGATAAAAGGTCATCCAGAATTTCTTCGGTGACCAAATCCCCTGTGGTTTGAACGATGATACGAATGCCGCCAGTATTTTTATATTTGGCAGTAAGTTTTTCGAGAACGGGATATAAAATTCTGGTTCTGACAGGATCAACCAGTACCTCACCGCCAGAGAGTACAATACGCCCTTGTTTCTCTTCAAAGCTGCCATCGTTACGTGGGTTTTGAAGGTCCAGATAGGTCATTTTGTCAGGGAGATTATTGATAATCGCTTCATGTGCTTTTTCGCCCTCTAAAACTACGTTTTCAAGCGCTTCCCGAACATAGGGGCGAAAACGGTCATCATAACAATGTTTGCATTTGCGGTGGCAGGCGTAGGAAATTGAATAATAAAGCGATTCCATAGGGCGATGAGTATCCGGTAATTCAAAAATTATATTATAGAGCGATTGAACGTATGCAGCAAAGTTTGCGGTTTCACAATTTCGCGTTCCGAAATATATTCTTATTAGTGTATTATAAAACTATTACAAGGGTTTACAAAATCCGGTAGAACCCAATATGATTATTGATTGAATGACCGGAAGGGTAACAAATATGTCGAAGCCTCAGTTTGATCTTTTCAAAACCAAGCGATTCTGGCCTCTATTTGCGACCCAGTTTTTAGGTGCGTTTAATGATAATGTTTTCAAAACTGCGCTAGTTGCGATCATCACATTTGGCATCGCCAGTTCTAGCGACGTGGTTGCCCGTGAATTTCTTGTTACCGAAGAAACAGCCAAATTTCTGGTTACATTAGCACCGGGCCTTTTTATTCTGCCTTTCTTTCTGTTTTCAGCTATTGCAGGCCAACTTGCTGACAAAATGGAAAAATCCCGACTAATCCGTTATGTGAAACTATTTGAAATCGTTATTATGACGCTTGGTGCGGTTGGCTTTTTTCTGAAAAGTATTCCTTTGCTGATGACGGTCTTGTTTTTAATGGGCGCACAGTCGTCGTTTTTTGGACCACTTAAATATGCGATTATACCTGATCATTTAAAAGAAAATGAATTGATTGGCGGTAATGCTCTCGTTGAGTCAGGGACTTTTTTAGCAATTCTTATTGGCACGATATTGGGTGGTTTATTGCCGGATACAGGCTTGATAATTGTTTGTGTTCTGGTGGTGTTGTTTGCTGTTGCGGGATTTTTAACAGCAAAGAAAATCCCTTACGCCGAGCCAAAGGTTCCAGAGTTAAAGGTTAATAAAAATTTCTTAGGAGAAACCTTTTCGTTGATGCGGGAAGTCTATAAGCGCGAAGTCCTGTATCTATCAATCATCGGTATTAGCTGGTTCTGGTTTCTGGGGGCAACGTATCTTGCGCAGTTTCCTAATTATGTTGATATTGTTTTAAATGCTGACTCTCGTGTTTTTACCCTTTTATTAGCGATATTTTCGCTCGGTATTGGCCTTGGCTCGATGCTTTGTAATCGGCTTCTAAATGGGGCAATTACAGCACGGTTTGTGCCCGTCGCAGCTATTTTTATGGCGTTTTTTGGTGTTGATTTATATTTCGCCAGTATCGGCTTTGAAAATACCACCGGAGAGAAATTTGGTATAGTGGCTTTTGTCACAGCAACTGGCAGTTGGCGCATTCTCCTTGACATATTGGGGATAGCTGTTGCTGGTGGTATTTATATTGTGCCGCTTTATACAATTCTGCAAAGCCGCAGCCCCAAACATCTGCGTGCAAGGATGATTGCTGCTAACAATATTATGAACGCAGTCTTTATGGTTGGTTCTGCTCTCCTGTCTGTCGGCCTACTCGCGGTTGGTTTTTCAATTCATGGAATTTTTCTGGTTATATCTATTTTATCGATTGCAGCGGCAATCTATATTACCCGTCTTTTGCCGCAGGACCTGATTCAATCGATTATACGAACGCTACTGAGGATCTTTTACCGGGTAGAAGTGAAAGGGATTGAAAACTATCATAAGGTTTCCAACAAAACGGTAATTATTGCTAATCATACCTCGTTTTTGGACGGACTTTTGATCAGTGCATTTTTGCCCCATCAGCTTACTTTTGCCATTAATACGCATATCGCGAACAAATGGTGGGTTAAGCCTGCATTTGCGCTGTTTGACTTGCTGACAGTTGATCCAACAAATCCGATGTCAACAAAATCACTGGTTAAGGAGGTGAAAAAAGGGCGGCGTATTGTGATATTCCCTGAGGGTCGGTTAACAGTAACGGGGGCCCTGATGAAGGTCTATGAAGGGCCAGGGATGATTGCAAACTTATCAAATTCTCCTATTTTGCCTATTCGTATTGACGGCGCCCAATTCAGTACATTTTCTCGGTTAAAAGGTTTATTGAAATTACGCGCGTTCCCTAAAATTACCTTATCAATTGAAGAAGCGGTTCGTTTTGAAGCGCCTGAAGGATTATCAGCACGTGCCCGCCGCGCTTGGTTGAGTGAAGCCTTGTATGACTTGATGTCGAACTTAATGTTTAGAACCAGCAATGTTGACCGCACATTATTTGAGAGTGTTCTTGATGCTAAAAAAATGCATGGACGCGGTCAGGCTGTTCTGGAAGATATTGAACGCAACCCGGTTACATATGCGAAGCTAATTCTGGGGTCGTTTGTACTTGGCGGGAAGCTGAAAAAATACACAAATACTGGTGAAAATGTAGGGTTATTATTGCCTAATTCTGTTGGCGCAGTGGTTACTTTTATGGGGTTGCAGGCATATGGTGTGGTGCCTGCAATGTTAAATTATTCAACAGGCGTAAAGAATATTAGGGCTGCATGTACGGCGGCTGAAGTTAAAACTGTTTTGACATCACGGCGATTTATCGAACTCGGTGATCTTTCGCATATTATTGATGCCTTAGATAGTGATTACCAAATAATTTACCTTGAAGACGTGCGGGCAAATATTGGTATCGTAAGCAAGGTAAAGGGCCTTTTAATGGCGTTGACGCCTGCGTTTTGGTATCGCCGATTAAGTGCGAAGGCGCGGCCGAGTGATCCCGCAGTAATTTTATTCACCTCTGGGTCTGAAGGCATGCCAAAAGGCGTTGTACTTTCGCATAAAAATATTCAGGCTAACCGGCTTCAAATCAGTGCGCGGGTGGATTTTTCACCAGTGGATACAGTTTTTAATGCGCTTCCGATTTTCCATTCATTTGGTTTAACAGGTGGGTTGCTTTTACCCCTATTATCAGGGTTAAAAACCTTTTTATATCCATCCCCGTTACATTATCGCATCGTGCCTGAACTGGTTTACGATACTAATGCGACCATCATGTTTGGTACTGATACATTTCTTGCTGGTTATGCGCGGTTTGCACATTCATATGATTTTTATTCAATGCGGTATGTTTTTGCTGGTGCAGAGAAATTAAAGCCAGAAACCCGCCGGCTATATGCCAATAAATTTGGAGTCAGGATATTTGAAGGTTACGGTGCCACAGAAACTGCACCAGTGTTGGCGGTTAATACTCCAATGCATGTGAAACCGGGAACAGTCGGTAGATTACTTCCGGGCATTAAACATAAACTGGAGCCTGTACCGGGCATTGAGAAGGGCGGAAAACTGATCGTCTCTGGGCCAAATATTATGAAAGGGTATTTTAGAGTAGAGGCCCCTGGTAAATTAGAAGAACCTATGGATGGTTGGTATGATACTGGTGACATCGTTGAAGTAGACAGTGATGGCTTTGTTACCATTGCTGGCCGTGCGAAACGTTTTGCAAAAATTGCAGGAGAAATGGTTTCTTTGACGGCGGTTGAAGCTGCTGCAGATGGCCTTTGGCCTGACGGCACCCACGCTGTATTATCGGTTTCGGATATGAAGAAGGGTGAACAACTTGTTCTTTTAACTACAGAAGAGACAGCAGCTAAAGATGCCCTCAGGTCATATTTACAGGCCGAAGGTATGTCAGAGTTGATGGCGCCTAAATATATCAAGTGCGTTGAAGAAATTCCTGTTTTGGGTACAGGAAAGACAGATTATGTCACGGCGCAATTGCTTGCGGATGAATTCAGTACTTGATAGCAAAAAATGAAAAGGGCGCTCTGTACGCCCTTAAATGAATTTGAAGATATTTTAGGGTAGTTAATTTTTAATAGCGATACATTCGACTTCTAATTTGTACCCTAATCCTAATCCACCCACTTCATATGCGCTTCGCGCTGGGCGGTGATCAGGTTTGAAATATTGAACGTAAACCTCGTTAAATGAACCCCACTCACGAATATCAGTCAAAAATACAGTGCATTTGGCAATTCGGTCCATAGATGACCCATATTTTTCAGCAAGGGCTGAAATTTGTTTCATGACAAGATGGGCTTGCCCCTGAATATCTGCGGGTAGTTTACCCTCACTTGCTCGTGGTACTTGGCCGGCTAAAAAAACCATGTTTCCAACTGTAACTGCCTCAGAGTACGGAGCGTTGTTAGCTTTTTGAGCAGGCGTCTGATGAAATGTTAAATCTTGCGCTGCCGCTTTAAGCGAAGGAATGGATAACGCGATGATAGTTAGGGAAATGACAAGAGTTCTTTTAATCATGATTTTTCAATTGGTTTAGTTTTCGATTTATGCATCCATTTATTAGAAAAAAGTGAATTGCGCTACTCTTTAAGCATTCACAATTCCGTGCATCCAATAAGTATACTTGTACTGGTTTATGCTTCCAATTACCAACTGTATATCAAATATGTTGAATAGGAATTCTATTATGGCCACGGGCTCTAACAGTGAACAAAGTGCAACGATCAAATTATATGGGTACGTAACCAGTCCTTATGTTATGAAGGTTGCTGCCTATTTGAAATATAAAAATCTTTCTTATACGCATGTTCATGTCCGTCCTGGAACCAACGAAGCAATTAAGTTTACAGGGCAAAAGCAAGTCCCTGTTCTTGAAATTAATGATGAATGGCGAGTGAATTCATCTGATCTTGGCATTTGGCTGGATGAATTATTTCCTGATAAGCCACTCCTCGGAAAAACCGAGGAGGAGAGAAAGAAAATCCTGCATATTGATAGTTGGATAAGCGATATGATGATTCCGTCACGGTTTAGAGAAGCTGTAGACTGGACAAACAGTTTTAACTCTATTCGCAATGGTTGGCGCTTAGCAAAAATTGTAAATTTTGGTACACCAATACCTTTCAAATGGCGTTTGCTTTGGCCAATCGGTGTAAAGAAAGCCCCGTTTATTGTGAATATGGTTAATGAACTTGATCGTAATGAGCCGATGGAACATATGCGTTTCCGTATTCTGGATGAATTGGAGAGCCATATTGCCAATGGGCCATTTCTTGGGGGGCTGGACGCACCCTCATTAGCTGATTTTTCAGCATACCCGATTATAATTTCGTCTTGGTTGATGGGAATGCGCGGCGATTTCCCTTGGAGGACGCGCCCTCAAATTCTAACTTGGATACAAAATGTCCAAAGCCATCTTCCTGCGAACCCATTACCAGCGGATGATAGATTTATTGTTCGGGCAATGCCATTCTAAGTTTTGGTTGTTGTCAAAATACTTTTGAAGATAGCTTGTTTAGTTTGCCATTATTAAAAAACTAGACATTGTTCAGATTACGTTGGCTTCTGTTGAAGTAGGGTTTAGGCCTGCTTGCTTTATGTCTTTGTTTGATTTCACGTCATTAAGCGATGTTAAAATAAATGCACTTAGGTTGGCGATTTGAAATAGGGCGCCTGAGGCTAGGAACATACCTGCAATTACGGCCATTGGTGCATCGATATAGTTGGCTAATGTTAAACCTAGCCCGACGTAAAGTAGGTCTGTATTAGGCAGGAAGGGAACACGCGTAAGGACAAGTTGGGCTGTTAAAAAGAATACCCAAGTTGAAAACGGCACATCGGGTAAGACAACTGCCCATTGCAGTGCCTGAAATAAAAGCATTAAAATCAATCTGGAAAGATGGATCAGAAACACTTTCTTTGCGATTGTTGCATCTACGGTAATAATTTTTTTTCTGAACTTTATGATCAATGGTAGAATAATTAATCCAGCGAAGAAGGTTATTCCCAAGTAAAGACGGTAGTCAGGATCAGCATCGATAAGGGTAGATAATTGACCAGTAGCGAGAAAGGTGATGAGCATTACAACCGTAAATGAATTTGATGCAATAGCTGATAAAAGCGAAGAGTCTTTGACATTAGCAAAAACAGTTTTGTTATCGATGGTTTTCTTACGTCGAGCCCAAAAGGCGATATATGCTTCGCCAGTGTAATTTAAGACAGCAAAATTATAGACGCGCTTACGAACAAAGGCAGATAAACTATTTCTGAGATTAATTTCCTTCTTACCCCACATCAGTTGATAGGCGTATAGTTCAAAGACGGGCAGTGTAAAAAACATTGCGAGAAAAAGTATATAATATAACGGATTTTGGGGTAGAGCTTCCCAGACATCTGACCAGCCTATTGTGGATACTTTGTCGAATAGGAATACAGCAACTGTAATGACGATAATAAATTGAATAGCTTTTGCTAGCATCATAGCTGTTTTATTTTTTTCCAGCCTGTCGAATGCCTGTTTTAAGGTTCCGTATTGTACGTGTTTCACATGTTCGCCTTACGCAAAAGTAATCTGTATCTATACATATTAGATCACTTCTTAATAGGGGATTGTCGGGTTTGGATACAATCACAACGGATCATGTGTCTGTTATGTTGCGGTATTATCTTGTATCAATTAAGCAAGAACTTGAGCGTTGGTATAATTAACACTTCTGTGAGTGTTGCTGCGCATAAATACTTTTGAATTTTTTAGTGTTGGTAGAGTTCAAATATAGGCGCTAGAGTTTTAAAGTAGAAAAAATGAGGCGGGACATGAAAGATTTATTTGGGGTCAGTAAAGGCCTCTTACTATCATTGGTGCTGATAGGTATTCTTATTATCACGGTGCAATTGGGGCTCACTCAATCCTTTGATGTCTGGGGTGTAGAATTTTTCCGAGACCCTGATAACCCATCATATGCACTAGGTGGAGAATCAGTCAAAACGTTAATTATATGGTTTACCCATTCAGGGGATAGTAAATTTTTAGCCTTGATAGCTATTTTTATAATTTTTTTAGCTTATCGTGCCTATGGGAATAAATACGCGATAGCTATGGCTGTTTCATTTTTTGGGCCTTTTGTTTTAACTGCTGTTTTAAAAGCGCTTTTCGGACGTATTAGACCAGATATTGTGCCTCAATTTGTTGAAGCTACGAGTGCCAGTTTTCCAAGCGGGCATACATTGAGATCGACAGTAGTGTATTTTCTCGTGGCATTTTTTATTTTACGAGGGCAGAGTGTTGTAGTTACTCAAAAGCTTGTGATCGTTTTAACGGGACTTATTATAGTGTTAAACGGGCTCAGCAGGGTATATTTGGGGGTTCACTGGCCAACTGATATTTTGGCTGGTTGGTTAATGGGGATGACTTGGATACTTGTGTGTACACAGTATTTGAGAAGAGAAGAGGGTTGAAAATAATTTTTGGTTTTTAGCCCTTAAATACTAAAGGGGAATGAGTTTGAGTAATGTGAGTATGGAAAGGACGGGGGAGTCTCTTTCTTTTAACGGTGATTGGGTTAGCCATAACTCCAGTGACCGATATGATCAAGCTGCATACACAGCGATCGTTCTTGCTGGTTGCAGACCTGGTTGTGATCCAGTTGCGCAAGCTTTTGGTGAAAAATATAAAGCATTGGTGCCTATGGTTGGTCAGCCAATGATTTCTCATGTGGTTTCTACCCTTGATAGTTCGCCGTTCGTGAAGAAGATTATCGTTGCGTTTGAATGTGAAACGACACTTTACGACACCTGCCCTGAATTTGAAGACTTACCTGGCGGAACCGAGATACAGGTTGTTGCTTGCGGTAAATCAATCAGTGCTAGTGTAGTTGCTGCTATTCAGGCAAGTGACGCTTCCTGGCCCTACCTTGTGACAACCGCCGATCATCCATTATTGACAAAAGAGATGGTTGATCATTTTTGTACAAGCGCTCGTTCAAGCGGAGGGGTGTCGGTTGGTATGGTTACACGGACTGAGCTTGAAGCAAGTTATCCAGAATCATCACGCACATATCTTTCTTTTAGAGATGCTGAATTATCTGGTGCCAATCTGTTTGCGTTTGTATCTGATGCTGCAAAACATGCTATTGATTTTTGGGAGCATATTGAGCAACAGCGTAAAAAGCCGTGGAAACTTTTTAAGGCCTTTGGTTACAGGAATTTGTTTGGGCTATTAATGCGGCGGTTTACTGTTGATGAAGCCTTTAAGCGTGCCTCTAAAGTTCTTGGTGTTGATACGGATGTAATTCGTCTTCCATTTGCTGAAGCAGCCATTGATGTCGACAAGCCGCTTGATCATGATCAGGTAGCAGAAATTCTTCAGTGTCGGAATGATGATTTGCCAATTTTTGGCGTGCCAGCCGAATAATTGATTAATTGATTCTTATCGGACTGCACAGGTTAGGTATGTAACATTTAAAATTAATATAGTGAAAATTCAAATAGTTATCTTGTGTAAAGCGCTTGTTATATCGTGGCCTTGACCTTTAAGGTTTTTCTTGTTAATGATATTGATAATAGTTCGCATTATCTATTTGGAGCAATTATTCATGTATGTATGCATGTGTAATGGATACACTGATAAAGACATTCGCCGTGTGGTTCAACGTGGCGGCGTTTCATGTGCCACAGATGCTTATGCTGCACTTGGGTCAGGGTTTTGCTGCGGTAAATGTAAGGACTGTGCAGAAGAAGTGGTAAGCGAAGAGCTACCCAATATTACCTTGATGGCTGCTGAATAGCTCTCGTATCATTAATCTATCTTATTGTGCTGCTGGGCTTTGCAGTTGTACATAATTCTGAAGACCCATTTTCTCCAGAAGCGAAATTTGCGTTTCCAGAAAATCAATATGCTCTTCTTCAGAATTTAAAATATCCTGAAATAGATCGCGTGATCCAAAATCGCGAACATTCTCGCTATGAATAATGGCTGCCTTAAGGTCTTCGTGGGCAATATGCTCGATATCGAGGTCGCAGCGTAATATCTCTTCTACATTCTCGCCGATACGAAGCTTGCCAAGGTCCTGAAGGTTGGGAAGGCCCTCAAGGAATAAAATACGTTCGATTAAGCTATCGGCATGTTTCATCTCGTCGATAGATTCTTCGTATTCTTTTGCCGCTAATTTTTCCATGCCCCAGTCTTTCAACATACGTGAATGCAGGAAATACTGGTTAATTGCTGTCAGCTCATTTTTTAGAATCACATTAAGATGACGAATTACTTCTGCGTCGCCTTTCATTGCGTGTCTCCATTTTTGTTGCATTTAAGTTGATTTGATATTTATCAAAAACGGTATGGGGTTTCTGCTAGTCCTTATTAATATCAGGCGTTTTTTTGAATTATCTTTGCTATCAATTCGCAGTTTCAGATCTGATTGGCGTTCAGGTCTGTATGGTATAATGAGTCAGTTTTACATTTAATATTGAGCACTGTATAAGGCAGAAAAAATCAATCCAGTTTTACTATGATGGACTATTAAAATGTCGAGATACCTTGTTGCAGCCTTATATAAATTTGTTGCTTTATCTGATTTTGAAGCTTTTCAAAAACCTATTCAGGAAAAATGCCTTGCGGAAGATATCAAAGGAACGATCTTGCTGGCTGGCGAAGGTATTAATGGTACTGTTGCTGGATCGGAAGACGGTATGCGACGTTTCCTCGCCTTCCTAAGAGGTATGACTGAATTTCAGGATCTTGTGCACAAAGAATCCTGGGCCAGCGAAGCGCCGTTCCCTCGAATGAAAGTACGTCTTAAGAAAGAGATTGTCACCATGGGGGTGAACGGCATTGATCCGAATAAAATTGTTGGATCGTATGTGAAGCCAGAGGATTGGAATACATTAATTAGTGATCCGGATGTCGTTGTTGTTGATACCCGTAATGACTATGAGGTTGCCATCGGTACATTTAAGGGTGCGATTGACCCCAAAACAAAATCATTCCGTGAGTTTCCAAAGTGGGCCGAAGACAATAAAGAAATTCTCAAAAAGCCTAAGGTCGCCATGTTTTGTACGGGCGGCATTCGCTGTGAGAAGTCAACTGCCTATATGAAAGAACAAGGGTATGAAGAGGTGTATCACCTAGAAGGTGGTATTCTTAAGTATCTTGAAGAAATCCCTGAAAGTGAAAGCATGTGGGACGGTGAGTGTTTTGTGTTTGATGAACGTGTTTCTGTTGGTCATGGCCTTAAGGAAGGCCCGTATGATATGTGCCATGGTTGTCGCCGGCCAATCAGTGAAGAAGATAAGCAATCGGGATATTATGTGGCTGGTGTTACATGCCCGTTTTGCCATGATGAATTGACAGACGAGCAAAAGGCCCGATTTGCAGAGCGACAAAAACAAATGGAGTTAGCGCGCAAACGCGGCGAATTGCACCGTGGTATCCAGTATCCGCCTCGTGAAATATCCGAAGGCACGGCGTAATTTATGGGGGTAGGTAATCCCATATTATATAGTTTTCGGCGTTGCCCTTATGCAATGCGGGCGCGCCTTGCCTTAACGGTAAGCGGCGCAAGCGTGGAATTAAGGGAGGTGATTCTACGGGATAAGCCTGCTCATATGCTTGACGTATCGCCGAAGGGAACAGTACCTGTTCTATTGCTGTCAGATGGTTCGATATTGGAGGAAAGCCTCGACGTAATGCTTTGGGCTTTGGGTAGAGCAGACCCTGAAAGCTGGTTGCAGCCTGAGCACAGTAGCCTTGAAGATATACATAAATTGATCGATCGGTGCGATACTGATTTCAAGTATCATTTAGACAGATATAAATATCATACACGGTATGATGATGCTGACCCAGTATATCATCGAAGTGAAGCTGAAAAGTTTCTCCAAGTTCTGGATGGGCGTTTAGAAAATCATCCATTTCTGTTTGGAAATCGTTTTAGTTTGGCTGACGCAGCTATAGCCCCTTTTATCCGCCAGTTTGTAAATGCCAGTCAGGATTGGTTTCCTGAAAGTGAGTACGATAATATTAAGCACTGGTTAGCGCGGTTTCTGAATAGTAATTTATTCAAAAGCATTATGCACAAATTCCCGCAGTGGCAGGAAAATGATCCGGTTACCCTTTTTCCGGTTATATAAAGTTTGTAAGTGTTACCTAAGCGCTGACTTGAGAGACGCTTAGGAGGCTTTGAAGGAATGGCTATCGTGACTCGGGCTGGTTTTTTTCGTTGAATTTAAAGTATTCGGTCTTTTCGAGTTTGGGAATGCTGTTGCGATAAGAAGTTTTTTACTTGCGACAAAGTGCAAATAGTATCATAGCGAAACTAAATCTATATTCATTGATCAGTTAAAAACGAACTATTATTTTGAAGGAGTTGCATAACATGACACGTAAAGCGCGCGTTAAATGGGCTGGTGATATGACATTCATAGGCGAATCGCCGTCAGGTCATGCGGTTGTGATGGATTCAGGTTCTGCGGATGGCGGTCTTGATCACGGTATTCGCCCTATGGAAATGCTCCTTCTTGGTATGGGGGGCTGTGCCAGTATTGATGTTATGTTGATTTTGAAAAAAGCACGCCAGAATGTTATTGATGCCTGGGTTGAATTGGAGGGCGAACGGGCCGATGATCATCCAAGATACTTTACAAAAATTCACGCGCACTTTGTTATTAAAGGTACTGACATTGCGAGCCATCATGTTGAGCGTGCGATCGAACTTTCACAGGAAAAATACTGTTCCGCTTCTGTACAATTAGGGGCACTTGCTAAAATCACGACAAGCTATGAGGTAATCGAGGCTTAATGCTTTTTGCTCACAATAAAGAGAGCGCAGATAATGATGGTTGTAATGTGAGGCACTGATCATAAATACTCTGCATAATAGTTCTAAATATTGAAATGCTTGAGGGAGTTTATCATGATAGATACAGAATACACACCGCCAAAGGTATGGAAATGGAATACTGAAAACGGTGGTAACTGGGCCAGTATAAATCGCCCGATTGCTGGTGCGACAAGCGAGAAAGAGTTACCCGTTGGAAAGCACCCGCTTCAGTTATATTCACTCGCAACTCCCAACGGTGTAAAAGTAACCATGATGCTCGAAGAGTTATTGGAATTGGGCCATAAAGGCGCAGAGTATGATGCGTACCTTATCAATATTGGTGATGGTGATCAGTTTGGTAGTGGGTTTGTCGATATCAATCCCAATTCAAAGATACCCGCCTTGATGGACCGCAGTGGGGATACGCCGACACGCGTTTTTGAATCTGGTTCTATCCTTTTGTATCTTGCCGAAAAATTTGGCGCTCTTTTACCAACAGATCCGGCGAAACGTGTTCAATGTATGAACTGGTTGTTTTGGCAAATGGGAAGCGCCCCTTATCTTGGCGGTGGATTTGGGCATTTTTACACGTATGCTCCTATAAAAATAGAGTATTGCGTTGACCGGTTCGCAATGGAAGTAAAGCGCCAGCTTGATGTACTTGACCGCCATTTGGCGGATAATCGTTTTATGGCGGGTGATGAATATACTATCGCTGATATTGCTATTTGGCCTTGGTATGGTGCGTTGGTTGCAAATCGAATTTATGAGGCAGCAGAATTTTTAAGTACACATGAATACGAACATGTAAACCGCTGGGAAAAAGAGATTGGCGAGCGGCCGGCTGCCCAGCGTGGTAAAATGGTAAACCGTGCGTGGGGTGAGCTGAATGAGCAACTACGTGAGCGCCATGATGCCAGCGACTTTGAACTGCGTACGCAAGATAAGTTAGAGCCAGCAGAAGATTAATAGAGTGAGAGTTAGAAATATGTGCAGGGCTATGTTTGATGCCCTGTGCGTCGCTTTTTAAAATAACTATGGCCGCCAATTGTTGCGGCAATAGTTGCTGTAACCAGCCCAAATAAAAATAATGTAAGCTTTAGGATAGTTAGAATAACCTTTAGCTCATAGAGTTCGGCAGTGTCTGTTAACAACAGAACCTGAACTAACCCCTCCGATAAATCAACAGGTATCACAACCAAACTTGGTAAGGCTAAAACGGGGCCCCATTTGCCGAGAAATCTGAGGTTCAAGCTTATAAACAGGGTTCCGTATGCAAAGGGGTACAAAATATCGAGAGAGGCTGTAGTCCACGCATGCGCCAATTTTTGTGTATCGGTCATGGCTGTGAGGTGTTGTTTTAAGGCTTCTACATCATATATTTCGTCAATGACTTCAAAATTCCAATAAGCCATTACCGTGATGAAACCAATTGATACAATCATTGTCGCTATAAAAGCAAACCATGTGGTTTTAGGTTTTAGTAAAGCGTTCTTTAATTCAATCATTTAATTTTATGTACGTTTGGTTTTTAAATTATAGCTAATTGCTTTACGGAGTAATTTATATAAATGTGGTTTCACATAGGGTTTTATCGCCGTGACGTCTTCGGGTTTATTGCTAAAAATTTTTGATATACCGTATATTATTTCCCACTCATTTAGATAACCACCGCCAGTAATCTTCCAACCTTGGCTATACGGGTCAGTGTGTTGAGAGAAATTAAAACGGGAATTAGCTAAAAAGAGACCAAATCCGCTAGTAATTGCAAACATGTCTGTGAGGTGTTCTTCTTCATCGTGATCCCCCAAACGTATTTTATTGCTAGTAAGTAAAATATAATGACATAGCTCATGTGCGAGTGTTGCTATAAGGTTTGTTGTGTCATTTAACAAATGTGGTGCATAGTTTATTATGGCTTTGCCATCTGAAGTATAGTCAAATTCAAAAGAACCTAATGGTCTTGTTGGCGCGTTTTCTAAAATAACTGTTTCAGATACTCGCGGGTCTGTATCTTTTTCTTGAGCTATTAATTGGCACGGCCAATCTTCAATACTCATAAGTTTCTTAATTACATTTAAAATAGCTTCGGCACGTTCATGCCCTGATTTTGGTAAGTCTCCAAAAAAATACTTTGTGGGTAAAATAATCTCTTCAGCATAATTGAAATTATGAATTAACCAATTATACTGGCTGTCTATCCAATATTCTTGGTTATGATCGACGATGTTTTTTGGTTTGAATAATCTTTTAAGCATCTTGCCCCCCATGCTTTATTCTAGTTTATGGTATCATCCGTCGACAACTTCAATAATACCTGCCCAGGCGATAGATTTGTCGCGTGACAGCTTATCTTCTATGCTTTCTGCAAGTTTTTTATCTGCTGTCGTATGTTCTGAATACTTGGATTGACCGTCGGAAAAGTCATAGAAAACCTCGTGCCCGTCAATTTCGTGCAAAACTGCATATTTGATCGCCATTTTTAATCCTTTGCCCTAGAGCTATAGTATTGATCGAGTAAAGCCTTTGCTTGGCTATATAATTGCTTATCGCCTTTCGTTAGAACATTTAGCAATTCTTTTTTCTCGGCCATGTATACTTTTGCAAAACCCGGGTCGTGCTCTACAATTGATCTGGTATTGCTGATGAGGTCCGCTAGTTTGATTGTTTGGCCTTCTGCATCGGCCTTGGCTACGTGGTCTCTATCGATTGCTTTGCGGGTTTTGCGGTTTCCGTCTGCCAAGGTGCTAACATCGGTAACCATATCGACCAAATCAGCGATTCGGCCCCCGAACAAGTTGGCAATCTGGTTTTTTGTAATGTCGCAGTCTTCAATAGTATCATGCAAAAGCCCGGCAATTTGTGCATCTTCACTCATGCCGCGTTCTTTTAATATATGCGCCACTTCGAAGGGGTGCACATGGTAAGGCTCGTCAGTATATTTGCGTTGTTGGCCTTTGTGCCACTCTTTGCATTTTTCGCGCGCGAGATTAAGTAAACTGTTGGTCATAGTGCTCTGCCGTTTATGAGAATAATCCGAATCCAAGCATATGATCCAGATAGATAGTTGCATCACGGATATCGAAAATAAATGAGAAAATAATGACTGCTGTAATCAAGCCTGACCAGTATTTGTAAAATGATTTTTCACCCATAAATGGTTTGTTTTTTATCATCAAATAAAGCCCCGGTGTCCATGTGAGTATATGGATAAGTGCATAAAGGCCGCCAAGCGGTAGCATGTCAATTGCAGGGGCGATAAAGAAAGCACACATAATTGTTGTGATCATGCCGCCAACAACCCAGCGTGCTTCAACGCGCTTCCAAACAAAGAAAAGCCCCAATACGAAGCTTAAAGACATAAAGTTTATCCAGTATTTAACCCATGTTGGGGTTGTGGTGTCGGCGTCTTTATTGAAAAGCTCGAGGGCACCGTGTCCAGGTTGATATGCCAGTTGTTCGGTGTTTGTTACTATGTCGGGTGTTGATTGTGCTTCCACGCCAAATCCAGGCGAATACATACTTAAAACGAAAACGCTAATAGCGAAAAGGTAGGATAAATTTTTCATGGTAGCCCCTCATTCCAATAGTTTAGCAGTATGAGATATACTGGCAATAACTTCAAGAATAAGGGGCGGTGATTATGAAACTGGTGCGGTAGCTGCCTTTAACCAATCTAATGTTTCTGGCAAAACTAAACCCTTAACGTTCTTATAAACTGTTTGATGGTAATCATTTAACCAATTAATTTCATCTGGTGTCATGATCGAGGTATCAATGAGATTCCTGTCAATCGGTGCCCATGTAAGGTTTTCAAACTCGTACATTGTGCGCTCTGTATCACCGCCTACGCTTTTTACCAGAACTAAATTTTCAATACGGATGCCGTATTCACCGGCTTTATAATACCCTGGTTCGTTCGAGAGAATCATACCTGGTTCAAGGTGAACGGGGCTGCCAAATTTTGCAATACGCTGTGGCCCTTCATGGACCGCGAGGAAAGAACCAACGCCGTGGCCTGTTCCGTGATCATAATCCAGGCCTGCTTCCCAAAGGGGGCGACGTGCGATGCTGTCAATCGAATGGCCTGATGTTCCTTTCGGGAACTTGGTCGTCGATAAGGCAATATGACCCTTTAAAACGCGGGTGAAGCGATCTTTCATTTCATCTGTGGGCGTGCCCACAATGACTGTTCGGGTAATATCGGTGGTACCGTCCAGGTATTGTCCGCCGCTATCAACGAGATAAATGCTATCCATCTCCAGTTTTCGGTTTGTCTCAACGCTGGCGCGGTAATGAACAATAGCACCGTTTGGCCCAGCGCCTGATATGGTATCAAAGCTTTTATCACGTAAGAGGTCATTAAATCGGCTGCGGCACGCCCATAGCTTGTCGATGGCTTTCAATTCATCGACAGACCCTTTTGGTGCTTCAATTGATAACCAGTGAAGGAAATCACTAATCGCGGCGCCGTCGCGGATATGGGCATCACGCGAGCCTTGTTGCTCGTGCTGGTTTTTTACGGCCTTGCGTATGATACAGGGGTCGCTGGCTTTGACGATCTTGGCGTCTGACTGTTTTAGCGCTTCAAATACCTTCGCATTATTGCTGTTTGGATCAGCGATTACAGACTTTCCAGCTTTCCCAAGCTCGGAAAGGTGGTCATAAAAAGCTGTGCGCGGCTTTATCTCAACACTGTTGCCAAGGTGTAGACGAAGGGCATCGTCAACCTTTTGTTCATGCACGAATAAAACAGCACTTTCATCTGCGTTTAATATCGCAAATGTATGCGGTACAGGGGTGTTCTCTACGTCACTACCCCGGATGTTGAAAGCCCATGCAACACTGTCGAGCATCGTGATAACAGCGGCGTCTGCGTTTTCATTTTTTAAAAAGCAGGCAATATCGCTGCGTTTTTCGCTTGCAGATTGGCCAGCATATTCAACCGGGTGCGGTGTAACGATATTGAGTGGTTCAGATGGTTGGTCCTGCCATACAGCATCAATCGGGTTTTTCTGAACGGCAACAAGCTCGATGTTTTTCTTGGCAAAGATATGGTTAGCAGTTTTTTGCCAATCGATTGTGGTTAATTCAGCGTCATAGCCAATACGGGCATTGTTTTCGCTGTTATCCAGCGTCCAATTTAAAAGCGGATACTCTTCAAAATGAAAGTCATTGAAAACCGTAGTATCAACCTGATCTTTCACTTGCAAAGTATAACGGCCATCAACAAAAATTGCGGCTTGCTCTGATAAAACAACAGCATTGCCAGCCGAACCTTCAAAGCCTGATATCCATGCAAGGCGCTGTGCATAACTACCGACATATTCACTCATGTGTTCGTCAGTAAGGGGAATGATAAATCCATCAAGCTTTTGATGTTTTAATTCTTCCCGTAATGCTGCAATCCTTGCTGGGTTGGTTGCCATTCTTACAATCCTTCAGAAATTAAATTTGATATTTTATTTATAGTCGCTTTCGGCTTTACAGCAATGGTTTTCGCGCGGTAACTCTAGGTAAAATATTATAGATGGATGCTTTATATATGCCTGTTACCTCTAAATTTCGCTTGCTTGCTCCCGAATTGCCAGTGGCACCTATTGCAAAACGTGAACCGCACACGCAAACACATCACGGTAAATCGCACATTGACGAATATTTTTGGCTCAAAGATCCCAAGTATCCCGAAGTTACTGATAGTGATATTCTCGCATATCTTCAGGAAGAAAATACATATTACGAATCCGTAATGAATAAACATCAGCTCCTTACCGATACACTTTTCGAAGAAGTCAAAGGACGTATCAAGGAAGATGAAGACGGGGTTCCGTGGCAGGACGGCGATTATGATTATCGCTGGGCATTCAAAAAAGGAGCGCAGTATCGCACATGGTATCGCCGCTCGCGCACACCTGATCCGTCTCAGGGTGAATTTCCAGAGGGCGATTGGCAAGTCATTTTGGACGAAACGGTTGAGGCTGAAGCAAAAGAGTTTTTTAAACTGGGTGATATGGCAATTAGCCCAAGCGGTGAGTTGATGGCTTTCAGTGCCGATACCAATGGTTCCGAACGCTTTACAATCTTTGTCCGTAACCTGATGACCGGAGAAACTTATAAAGATCAAATCACCGAAAGTTCTGGTGAAATTGTATGGGCTAGTGACAGTAAAAGTTTTTACTGCGTTAAGGTTTCTGAAGAATGGCGACCCTATCTGGTGCTTCGACATGCTTTGAGCGGCGAGACACAATCGGTTTATGAAGAAAAAGATACCAGTTTCTTTGTGCATATTTCTGGAACAAGTTCTGAAAAATATATGGTGATACGATCGGCTGATCACGTAACAGCAGAAAGCCATGCTGTATTATTAGATATTGATGACGCCCGATGTGACTTAATAGCGCCGCGGCAAACAGGTCATGATTATTATGTTGATCATGGTCGAGATGGGTTTGTTGTAAGGTCCAATAAGGACCAAACCAATTTTTCACTTTATAGCGCCGATATTAAAGGTGGCATAGATAGCTGGAAGCTAGTGATTGCTGGATCTGATACGCGCTATATTCGTGGCTTTCAATTGTTTCAGGACTTTATGGCCGTTCAGGAACGGATTGATGGTTTGGATCAGATATTGGTTGCACCAAACGAGACTGAGGCATACCACATTGACATGCCAGAGAATGCGTATGAGGCATCAGTTGGCAATAACCCTGAATTTCATCAAAAACATTTGCGATTTGGCTATTCCAGTATGGTGACGCCACCAACTGTTTTTGATTTTGACCTTGAGACCAGACAGTTAAACTTGCGGAAAGAGCAAGAGATTCCGTCTGGTTATGATAAATCAGAGTATCAGACCGAGCGTGTAATGGTGGAAGCACGTGATGGTGCAATGGTACCGGTCAGTATCGTGTATCATAAAGAATGGAAAAAGGGGGGTGGGGCGCCGCTCCATTTATATGGCTACGGTGCTTACGGGCTTGGCATGTCACCTTCTTTTTCAAGTGCGAGATTAAGTCTTCTTGATCGTGGGTTTGTGTATGCCATCGCGCATATTCGCGGTGGTGATGAGCAGGGGTATAGTTGGTATGAGGCAGGCAAACTTGATTGCCGGGAAAACACTTTCAATGATTTCGTGGATGTTGCGTCATATTTAACCACTGAAGGATATGCGCAAGCTGGCGGTATAAGCATATCAGGTGGTAGTGCCGGCGGTGAATTAATGGGGGCGGTTCTTAATCAGGCGCCTGATTTGTTCAAGGGGGCTGTATTGCATGTACCCTTTGTTGATGTTTTAAACACTATGCTTGATAAAGACTTGCCGCTAACGCCGATTGAATGGCCTGAATGGGGTAACCCGGTTGAAGATGAGGGCGCGTACGATCATATTCGCTCTTACTGCCCTTACACGAATGTTGAGGCAAAAAATTATCCCCCGATGATGGTCACAGGCGGGATTAATGACCCGCGTGTTACATACTGGGAGCCGGCAAAATGGACGGCTAAAATGCGTGCCGTAAAGGCCGATAATAACTTATTGATGATGAAAATTAATATGGAGGCCGGGCACGGCGGTAAATCTGGCCGTTTTGAGCGCCTGCATGAAGTGGCAGAGGAATATACATTCCTCTTGATGGCCTTTGATCAAGTAAATGGGTAATATAACCGAACGATTGGTAAATTATTTTTTACTTTGCTCTGCTGACTGATAAAATTGCTGGAATGCAGGTTCTATATTGGAAAGGTCAAACCCTGCATTTCGCGTTATCTCCGTTATTTCTTCGGGTGTTTTACTGAGGTTTAATGCGCTGGCAAGGCCCCACAGCATGGCGGAACGGGTGCCACTTTTACAATAAGCGTGTATAATATTGTCAGGATTGCGTAGCATTGCCGCCAGATCAGATGCTTGTTGTATTGGAAATTCGCCGCCAACGGGTAGGGGGATAAAATCCATACCATATTCTGCGGCATAGGACATCATCGTTATGTTCATGGGCATGCCGGCTTCTTCGCCTTCAACGCGGTTACAAACAATGGTTTTAACCCCCATTTTTGCGGCTGTTTCAAAATCTTCTTTGCTCATCTGTGTTGATACAGTGATTGTGTTGTCCAGTTTTTTAAAGTCAGCCACTTTTGCTTCCACTTCTTTTATTTATGTTTTAATCACATCGGCGCGTTTGAGTAATAGTGCCATGCAAGTAATGCCATCGAGCTTCTGTATGGGCGCCATCTCTCGCCAATAGGGTCCATTTCTTTTTCTGTTGGCCGCTCTTCCATATTTATGATGCGACCAATACCCACGCGCACTGCCAAATCCCCAACGGGCCACATATCAGTGCGCCCAAGCGAGAACATCATATACATTTCTGCACTCCAGCGCCCCAAACCCTTAACGGACGTGATGGCTTTCATAGCGTCTTCGTCTGACATATTGGGCAATGCAGTAATATCAAGCGGGCCATTTGTCACAGCGTCACACAGGCTACGAACATACCCTATTTTTTGCCGTGAAAGCCCTGCTTCTCTGAGTGTTGGGTCATCAAATAGCATTAAGGCTTCAGGCGTTGGTGCACCATCCATTAATGCTTCAACGCGGGCCGCAATCGAGGCAGCAGCTTTAACAGAGAGTTGTTGGCCAACAATTACGCGTAGGATTGTTGCAAAGCCATGAGGGCGCTTGCGCTCATCAGGATAACCTACCAGCTTAATCGCTTCTGCAACGTGTAGGTCGCTTTTAGCGATGGCATCCAGTGCTTCTTTAATCGCGTCTCTATGTAAAGCAAAATCAAGAGTGCTCATATTTTATCCATTTGTACTGTCTATGTTCTTATCTGTTTAAGGGGAAAATGATAGAATTAATAGGCTAAAAATTCACCAGCTATGCCCCACGCTACCATAATAAAGAATACTAACAGTGATGCGGCGGTGAGGCATACAATATGGAGGTTCATTCCTGCCCCTAAAACACCACCGGGAATTAACTTACGCTTTGTAATTGAAAGAGTGAACATGGGGATTGTTAATATGGCCATGAGGCCGATATTTAAAATCAGTCGCCAGAGGAAAACCAGCATTGGTTTATTCCATAAATATAATGCATCGGCCCAGTAATGTAATTCACAGTATATGCCGATTCCAATTAATAACACACCGGCAACACTAAACATTCCCATGCGGCGTATCTGAATTGCAAGTGGGGTATTTCGTAGTGTTCTTGGCCAATATATAATCGCTGATAAGAGAAGTATGAATAGCCAAACAACAGGCTTGATAACGAGATTCTTATCCCCGATTAAGCCAATATGCCGGTAGGTTTTTCCATCTAGGATGAAGTATCCGCCAGCTCGTGCCGGTGAAAAAGTAAGCGTGCGATGTTCGTCTATGAGACTTATATAATGGTAAGGCGCTGCTTTTCTGAAAAATGAGACATTCTCAACCTTGGTATTTCCGGCCGATTGTAACGACAAGTTACCATCATTTAGGCGACTAATGGTAACGGTTGCGTTTTCAATATTTTCGAGGCGTGTTTTGAGCGATGTGTTTGGGTACTGTTCTTTTACGTAAATACCGTTTAGTAATTTAGGTTCTCGAAGTTTTTCCGCAAAACCATTTTCCGGGTTTCCTCTGCCTTTAGGGAAATATTTCTTAGCTACTTCTGTTGCCAGATCATTTAACTTTTCCCGGCTTACTTCCTTAGTTACGAAGGCGCTTCCTTGTTCTGGGAAGGCAATTAAACGCCAATTGGATCTGTTTGTGCTTAAAGTAAGCATCGCATTATCATTTTTGTAGGATTGTTGAAGTAAGAGCACCTTCTTGGGCGCTAAGGGGTGTAGTTTCCAGCTGGGCATTTCAGTGAACAATTTATATGTTTCTGGCGTCAGAAAACGGCCATCAACTGAACGGTTTCTTATAAGAAGGCGGCCAAGTTCTGCAATAAATTTACCTGATGCCTCCATGTCAAAAATGGGTGAGAAAATTGATGTGTTGTCTGGGATGCGAATTTCTTGCCCCGTAAGGCCGATGGGTTTGATGACTTCATCAGTAATAAGCTCGGTCAAAGTTTGTTTGGTAACGCGCTCGAGTATCTTTGCCAGAATTGCCCAACCAACAGGGTCATCATGGGGCATTTGACCAGCGCCGCGTGCCTGAATGATATAAGGTGTAAAGGTATCGACTATTATGTTCGGATTATATTCGTTTTCAATATACCACGGAGGGACAGCGAAACCCGCCGTGCCTGAAAGCAAATCCCGAATTGTAATAATCTTTTGAAATGGTATTTTCTCCAGAATATCAGGAATCAAAACAGGGGCTTGATCATCAAGCGATAGTTTGCCTTGATCTATAAGGCGCAGGGTAACAGCAGATAAAACTATCCGGCTTAAGGCACCGAGGTTGTAATATTGGGTCTTCTCTTCTTGCGATATGCCATATGTGAAGGGTCCATTGACGTAAAAGGCAAGTCCGTCATCAGTTTTTAGCTCAGTGAGTTTTGGTAAGATTTCATCTTTAGGCAGTAATATGGCCTGCGCAAATGCAGCTACTTGCACAAATGCTAATGCGCAGATAAAACAAAACAAACGCAAGGGGTAATGTTTTGCGTGTAATATCGTGCTTGAGTATTGGATGCCTTACCCCTTTATAAATTGCTATATAGCTGTTTCTAATTCTTAGCCGAGGTTGCTTTAATGACCAAATCGAATTTTGTACCACTTGAAGGTTTTGTTGAACGTAGCCATGAAGAAATGGTCGAAAGGTCACGTGAATTTTTTGATATGATCAAAACACGGCGCACCATTCGGGATTTTTCCGATAAGCCGGTTCCGCGTGAAGTGATTGAAAATGCAATAGCAGCCGCAGGGCGTGCGCCAAACGGTGCCAACAAGCAGCCATGGCATTTTGGCGTTATTTCAACAGCTGACGTGAAATCAAAACTGCGCGAAGCTGCGGAAGAAGAAGAGCAAGAGTTCTATAGCGGCCGCGCAGGTGAAGAATGGTTGAAGGATTTGGAAGTTTTTGAAACGGATGCCAATAAACCATTTCTGGAAACTGCCCCCTGGTTAATTGCAGTTTTTAGAGAGAATTATGGTATTGACCCAGAAACAGGCGGGCGTGTTGCAAATTATTATGTGCATGAAAGCGCAGGTATTGCCTGTGGTTTTCTGATTTCTGCCCTTCATTATGCTGGCCTTGCAACACTTACGCATACCCCATCACCGATGAACTTTTTAAGCGAAATATGTGGGCGTCCAAAAAACGAAAAACCAATTATGTTGATCGTTGCAGGATACCCAGCCGATAATGTTAGTGTTCCCAAGCTTAGCAAGAAGCCTTTGGAAGATATTATCAGCTGGATTTAAGACAAGTACCGTGTTTTTGCTCTATTGGAATTGATACGAAATAGCCAATCCGCCGATAAATTGGTTGGCTGAGCCGGCGCCGTTACCGTCAATACCACTTGATAATGGGCTATCAGCAGCATCACCTAATAGTCGGCCATAGGATAATAAACCCAGTAATCTGAAACTTTTCGAGAGTTGGTAAGTACCTAAAAGATTACCATTTATTTCTGAAAAGCCAGACGTTGCCTGAAACTCTGGTAAGCCAAACGTTGAGTTCTGGGATTGTTCGGCTGTGATCCCATAATTAGTCTGGGTAGCCGTTGACGATAGCCATTTGGCTCTGGCTGCAAAAGCCAGAGTGAAGTCACCATTTCTGTAAAAACCTTGCCCCAGCGTTAACCTAATGGACCTGCCTTGTCCAGAGCCGAGGGCTTGCCTGAAATTGGCATCAAGAAGCGTGGCTTTATAGCGATATCTGACATATCCACCAACTTCTACTGTGGTGCTTATATCATCGAGTCCATCAAGGGCAGCATTTAAGCTTTCATCGCGCCCTAATAGGAGATTGACGAGAGGGCCAACTTCAAAGTTGTTTTTATTATATATTGGTACATTTAATCGTCCATTGTTGAGGTACCATTTATCTTTATAACGGACATCAATGATTGGTAAAAATCGATTGCGGTAATTGTTCGAACCCGAATAATCCGGGACGAATCCATTGCCGACTCCGATGCGAACTCGTACGTTTTTCATATCTACACTGTCTGGAATAAAAAATTCGATCCCGTTTTGAACTGTCTCAAATACGTCGGAAAAACGATCAAAAATATCTGAAACTTGTGCCGATGCCGGGACGTTTAATAACAAAGTAGACAGTATGGAAACGCCAAGAATACGCAAAATGCTTCTCCTCTCTGGGCTATATAATTCTGGACAGAGTATGTATCATCAAAAACTAACTGATCGCTTGCAAATTATTAGACATCTTTGCAATTTTATCAGCCTAATCTGATCTAATGGAAAAGTGCTGATATATAGTTTATTTATTAATTTATACAGGGCTTTTATATTGAATTTTCTCTGCTCTTACAAGCCATATGAACCTGATGGATAGCAGTATCCATGATACGAATACCCCTATCAATGTGCCTTCCATTAGCCCTAAAAAGCCCCGGTCAAAATAAAATGTTAAGACATATGAGGCGGGTAACATTACCCCGACAAAGGAAATAGTTTGAAGGCTTGTTGGCCACCAGGTTTCTTTCAAACCTCGAAGCATTCCGGCTGATACCATTTGTGCGCCGTCGAAGATCATGCCGATGGTAAACACCAGGGTTGCAGGTATTATAAGCTCAATGATGTTGAGGTCTGCCGTGAAGATTTTCATAAGTGCGTGTGGTGATACTAAGATAACTATAGCCAGACTTATACAAACTATCATGGTCAGAATTAAGCCAGATAAACCGGCAAGTATAGTATCGATACGGTCTTTTCTTGAAAAGGCAATGCCCACCCGAACACTTGTTGCTACACCGATTCCAACAGAAATCATAATTGGCAACCCCAAGGCTTGGTACATAACACCGTGGGCTGCTAAAGGTACTGTTCCGAGCCAACCAGCAAATACAGCTATAGCCGAGAAAGCAATGACTTCAGCGGCTAAAGAAACTGCTGATGCATATCCGATATGTCTCTGGTCTTTCCAATCCCGCCAGCGGCTTTGAACGGGCTTTCGGACGCCAAATTTCTGTATGCTCGGTGCAAACCAGATGAAAGCTATAGCTGTTATTGCAAGAAACAGGCGAACGCCGGTTGATGCCCAGGCAGAACCAGCGGCCCCAAGTTCGGGCACGTCAGCATATCCGTAAATGAGGGTATAATTTAGTCCGACATTCACAATATTCGCTGCAAACATTAAGTAAAAGCCAATTTCAGCGCGTTTAATGCCTTCCAGAAACATGGAACAGTTTACAAATAGCAGATTTGCAGGCAGGCCAATTGCTAAAATTTGTATCAGTTTACCTGCTTCACGTGCTTGGTCCTCATTCTGGCCGAAGGCGCTTAACCAAAACTCCGCTGGCCATGAGACGACGACAACGCCCAGCCCTACCAATAGGGTAAATGGTAATGTACGCCGCCACACTTGACCACATTCTTCAAGGTTTTCTTCACCAAAGGCACTTGCGGTCATAATCAGGATGCCCATCATCAAACCTATGCCGACGACAAGGGCAAACATAACCACTGACTGGTTCGCCAGGTTCAGCCAGGCTAAATGATCGGTTGCGTAATGACCAACCATTGCTGTGTCTACAACCCCAAGACCTAAAACGCCAACACGCGTTAAAACAACCGGAAGCGCTAGGCGACCGAGTTCACTAAGATGGCGTTTTAATCGCTCCTTCAACCATGAATTGGCGAACGAAGGGCTATCCTTCAACATAATTGGCTCTTGGGTTTCTAGGTACTGGAAAGAGAAATTCTTCAGGATAGTTGCTAAAGCGCATATTCCAGTTTGGCAAGCAATTGCTAGCAGAAAGGCCAGTGTTTTACTAAAAAGTCTTGAGTGCTGTGTGCAAATTATCACGTTGCCTTTGGTGTAATTAGGTAAGATATAGAAGTGTATTTATCAGGTAATCTTGTCTGATTGCTAGACCTAGACAACTTGACTGTGACAGCTTAGCTTGATCGCGAAGCGCAAATGAAAAATCGAGGATCTCATGAAAATTATAGATAAGCTATTTATGGTTACCGCATTAGTTTGTGCGTCAACAGCTCATATTCATGCTGCGGATACGTATCTAACTGCGGATGCTATGGTGGATATTACAACTGGTAATATTATAGAAAACCCGGCGCTTGTGATCAGTAATGGAAAAATTATCCAAATTGGCCAGCAGGGACGTGTGCCAAAACCAAACGGAGCAGAAGAAATAACGTTGGCAGGTCAAACGATTATGCCTGGATTGATGGATATGCATGTGCATTTATCTGGTGACGCTACGACCCCGTTTTTTGTTGAAATGGGGTATTCTATCCCCCGGCAGACCGTAGTTGCAGTTAAGAATGCTCGGAAGACTTTGATGGCAGGTTACACAACTGTTCGTAATGTTGGCGCTGCTGGTTATAGCGTTATCGGTGTACGTGATGGCATTAATGACGGCGATGTTGTTGGACCGCGTATTTTTGCGACCGGACCTGCGCTTGGTATTACGGGTGGACACTGTGACAATAATTTTCTGGCTCCGGAGTTGAAAGCAAAATCCGAGGGTATTGCTGACGGCGTTGACGCTGTACGTGCAAAAGTGCGGGAAAATATAAAATATGGTGCCAATGCAATTAAGTTGTGTGCAACAGGGGGGGTATTCTCAAAAGGAACCAAAGTGGGTATTCAACAATACACAGTGGAAGAAATAAAGTCTGCTGTCGATGAAGCTCATCGTCGTGGATTGACGGTTGCGGCTCATGCTCATGGTACAGAAGGTATCAAGGCTGCCATAATTGGCGGTGTAGATTCAGTTGAACATGCCAGTTTTCTTGATGCGGAGGCGATAAGCCTTGCAAAAGAATATGGTACGTACCTTTCAATGGATATTTATAATACAGAATACACTTTGACATATGGCGAAAAAAACGGAGTTCCTGAGGAAAATCTGAATAAGGAACGACAGGTTTCCAAACGTCAACGTGATAGTTTTACAATGGCGGTTAAGGCTGGCGTTAAGATGGTGTTTGGCAGTGATGCAGCTATATATCCGCATGGTGATAACGCTAAGCAATTATCGCGGATGGTACGGTATGGTATGACACCACTTCAGGTTTTACAGGCAGCAACGATTAATTCTGCAACGTTACTTGGCCGTGAGAGTGATCTTGGTCTTTTAGAACAGGGGTATTGGGCTGATATTGTTGCGGTACGAGGTAATCCGCTTGAAGATGTCAGTGTTTTGGAAAATGTTACCTTTGTTATGAAAGAAGGTAAATCATACAAAAATCTCAATCAGTAAACTTTAGGTCGCTAGAAGGCGGATTTCATGACAATCAGTAAGCGGAACTTTATTAAATTGGCTGGTGCTGCGGGAACTTCACTTGCAGTTTCCTCTTTCTCTTCACACGCCGTAAATTCTCAACAAAGAACGATCCAAAATATAACGGGTGATGTTTCCCCAATAACGGTCAATGAACGAATAAAGCGGATAAAAAAGGCGCAGGAATTGATGGCGAACAATGATATTGATGCCATTATTCTTGAGCCCGGTTCTGCGATGCTCTATTTCACGGGCATTCGTTGGCGGCGAAGCGAACGTTTGACAGCGATTGTTATTCCGCGCGAGGGCGATATTGCTGTAGTTACGCCGTTTTTCGAAGAACCAAGTGTTCGTGAAAGTATGACTTTTGGCGATGACGTAAGGCCTTGGCATGAACATGAAAGCCCTTTCAAGCGAGTGGTTGATATTCTAAGAGACCGAGGCATTAAGAGCGGTAAAATTGGTCTTGAAGATACGGTTCGATATTTTGTTGTTGAAGGCTTGAAAAAAGCGTCACCAGATTATGAAATAGTATCCGCTTTACTGGTGACACTTGGCTGTAGAATGTTCAAATCTGAGCATGAAATCGCCTTGATGAGAAAAGCCAACGAGATAACGTTGAAAGCATATGACCAAGTATATAATCAACTAGAAAGAGGTATGACCCCGGCGGATGTACGCTCTTTGATGGGAGCAACTCAGCGAGCACTTGGCGGTGAAAATGTATGGGCTTTGATTTTAATGGGCGAAGCGAGCGCGTATCCGCACGGTACGAACCAACCTCAAATTATTGAAGATGGGCAAATCGTGTTAATGGATTGTGGCTGCTCCGTTTATGGTTACCAGTCTGATATTTCGCGTACATTTGTTTTTGGTGAACCAAATAATCGTCAAAAGGAAGTTTGGAATACGGTTAAAAGGGGACAGGAGATTGCTTTTGAAGCTGCACAGGTGGGCACGCCTGCTGGTGTAGTAGACGATGCTGTTCGCCGCTATTATGAAACTTTGGGATATGGCCCTGGCTATAAAACCCCGGGCCTTAGCCACCGGACGGGCCATGGTATCGGGATGGATGGCCATGAGAGTGTTAATTTTGTCCACGGTGAAGAAACTGAGCTTGCACCGGGAATGTGTTTTTCCAATGAACCAGGACTTTATATCTTTGGTGAATTTGGCGTGCGGCTTGAGGATTGTATTTACATGACGGCAAAAGGGCCAGCCTGGTTTACTGTGCCGCCTGCCAGCCTTGATGACCCAATTGGACATCTTGGCCCGGTCAAGAGCCTTGCATAAAGTAGAAAAAATACACAATCCGTAAATTTTCCTAGAAAAAATTTGTTAATCTAGTAGATTAATATCACAAACGCGTGATTCGTACGCTCATAACAGGACGTGTCTCTGATGGGGGAGACATGTCCTTTTTATTATCTCGTAGATTTTATAATACTGATGTAAAAACGTAAAAGACTAACGTTGGGGTAATCAGAATATAAGTCTTCTCTGGCGGCATAAATTACTATTGGGTTAGGGTAAAAGTTATTATTGCAAAACCAAGAGTTTCAGTTTCTGTATCTCGCCTCATTATCGGTCGGGCATTCCAGTCTGCTGTACAATTGGCTAGTGCGATAGTTGTGGCCCGGTTGCTAAGCCCTGATCAAATTGGACTGTTTGCTGTTTCATTTGCCGTTCTACTTATGATGTATGGCTTTCGGGGTTTAGGTGTTGGTGCCTATATGATCCAGGTCCATGATCTCGATTTATCAACTATCAAGTCAGCTTTTTCTCTTGTGGCATTTATGGGCCTGCTTTTGGTATCTGTTGTAAATGTGGCCGCATTTTTTATAGCGCAAATCTATGGCTCTTCGGAGATGGAGGGCATACTCAGGGTATTATCGCTTAACTTTCTCATTTTCCCCTTCACAATAATGGTCCAGTCAAAAGCATCACGTACTCATGATTTTGGATGGTTAGCACTGTCTGAATTACTTGCCGCGGTTGCTTCATCCGCAGTTTCGATTTGCTTTGCTATATTTGGGTATGGTGCGATTTCACTTGCCTTTGGCGCTATAACATTCAGTGCCGTGTCTACGATAGTTTGCGGTGTGCGATATTTTAAACCGGCTGAATATGGTATCGCGTTTGATAAAGCTGGAACATTAGTAGCATTTGGGGGCTGGGTAACAGGCTCTAATGTTATTTACCAATTTAATACAGCTATCGTTGATCTGGTAATCGGGAAAGTACAAGGGCTGTCTGTAGCTGGATTATATGACCGTGCAGCAACGGTAAATCGGTTGGTGTGGGAGCAAATATACCCAGCGCTTGGTCAAGTGCTGTTTTCCAGTTTTGCGAACGAAAAGCGCGACGGTCACGATTTAACGGCTGCCTATTTTTACCGATTACGCTGTGTTCTTGATTTGCTTTGGCCGCTGTTGATTTGGTTGGTGGTGTTTGGCGATTATGCTGTCTTATTTCTTTTCGGTGATCAATGGCATGACGCAGGGGTAATTGCGCGCATTTTGGCCTTTTCGGCACTCTTTTCTGTACCATTCACTATTGCGAAAGAGCTGAGTGTTGCAATGGGTGAGGCCAAGGTTTTTTTTAAGCTGGATCTATGGATTTTCTGTTGCAGGATTGTAGTGGTCGCTATTGCTGCACACTACAGTATCAATATGGTTGCCATAGCGCTGATTTTACCTGCATTTCTTTATATGATTTTTAGTCAATATACGCTCGGTAATGTTATTGATCTATCATACCGAGAGCTTTTTAAATTAGTGTTCAAGTCTTCGGTATCCGCACTTTTGTTGGCTATGGCTTTGATATTGATCAGGTTTGGGATAACGGAAACAGAGATTGGCCAGTTTGGGGGCTTTATGATGGCCTGTATTTTGGGTGCGACTGCAATGATATTGATTTTATTAGTTGGTCGGTCACCTTTGAAAGCACTGGTATTACAGAGGTTAAGACCATTAATCGTTAGATAAGTGTTTGCCGTATAATATCAACAGGGATTTCTCCTCGGCGTTGATGGCGGCGGCATGGGCCTTTGTATTCTTCGGTATCGATGAAAGGTTTTGTGACGCGTCTGGCTGTGTCTACTTTATTTGCAAGATAAAGAGGGTCATCTTTAATCACGCTAAGCATATTAATACCAGCATCACGAACGGTGATTGCTAATTTTTCTGATGGCAGGGAAGCTGCGAGTATGATCGGGGCGCGGGCCATAGGAGAATTGGTCAGGCGTATAAATTTTCCAAAGTCAATACCACCTAAATCAGGAAATTCTTTGTGAAGAACGAACATATTAAATCGTAATTTATGCATTTCCTGCATAGCGTCTTTATGATTTTCAACAATTTTGATGTTGGAGGCATTTCCATTTTGAAGAATGGCAATCAATTTTTCACTGAATACACATTTTTTAAGACCTAAAAGCACTCTCAGGCCTTTGTATTTATCAGTTTTTTGTACCGAGTGTATCAGTTCCATTTTCGAAATATGAGCTGTACTTTTCTAAAATGCAAATACAATCGCCTAATAAGTGCTTTTTATTGTTTATGGTTGCTTTGTTTGGAGATAGAGCTTTCGCGTTTCACGATATACAGGGATGCTGCGACAATCATGATTGCGCCGATCCATAAATTCCCCGTAGGAAGAAAACCAAACACTAGCCAACCGGCCAGAACATTAAGGGGTAATTTCAGGTGATCGAAAGGCTGGATATATGATGCATCAGCGCGGTTATAAGCTTTGGCAATAAAAAATTGAGCAAGCATTGTCAGGATACCAAGAATACCGATCATCAGTATCGCCAGTTCATCATGAATTATGAAGCCACCTTCTCCAAAGGCTAATGCTGTGTTTATTGGTGTTAATAAAAGTAATAGGTAAATGGTGATACTCTCAGGTGTTTCGCTTTTTGTAAGACGCTTTGTTATTAAGGAGACACCTGCCCATAAAAGCGCAGCAATAATGGGAAGGGTTGCATATATTGAAAAAGCGTCTGACCACGGCGCCAGAATGATCATTCCACCACTGAACCCAATAAAAGTTGCAAACCAGCGATGAATGCCAATCTTTTCTTTCAGAAAAAAGAAAGCACCCATTGTAACAAAAAAGGGTGATGTCATAACAAGCGCTATTGCTTGCCAAATAGGTACGGAAGCGAGGCCTGCTATCCACAACTGTACCCCCACCGCTGCAAGGCATACACGTAAAAGATGAAGCTTTATATTAGTAGTTTTTAGATGACGTAGTCCGTTTTTAATAAGCCAGGGCACGCCGAACAATAAGGCGGCTAAATATTGCCAGAAAGCAACGGTTGTGGATGCCAGGCCTAACCGCATGGTCACATATTGGGTTAGTGTGTTTACACCTGCGAAACAAATTCCCGCCAGCACCATTAAAGATGCGGCTTCAACACTATTTGTATTTGATGAAGTCAATTCGTTTTGCGACAATATCTGTTCCTGTCTAGCTGTTGTGCGAGGCTAATCTATATGATTGTTGCCGCGATATACAGGATGTAAGTGCGAGTATTTATAATGAACTGATTACTTGCCTTCTGTAAATTACTCTTTAGTGAATTGCACGACTTTCCTGTCGCGTTCATCAACCGTTAGCGTAAAGATATCAGGTCTGCCATAATGCCCTACTGCGTCAAAATCATATTTGCCTCTTGGGATTTCATTTAGATCAATCTCGGCCGTTAAGACACACTCTCTACCATAGACTGCTTCCGCTAGTATTTCACCGCGTGGTGCGATGATTGTACTGCCACCCCGGATTAGGGGGCCTCCAGATGCTACCATTGGGCCACTATTATAATCCGCAGGCAAATCATCTACTGTCATATACTGGCATGCGGATAAAACAAAACAACGGCCTTCACATGAAATGTGACGCATGGTTGATTGCCATGTGTCTCGGTCGTCAACAGTGGGGGCACAATAAAGCTCGATACCTTTTGCATACATTGTTGTACGCAGAAGAGGCATATAGTTTTCCCAGCAGATAACGCCGCCAACGTTACCTTCTGGTGTTGATAAGACAGGTAATGTGGAGCCATCACCTTGCCCCCATGTCAGGCGCTCTAATGCTGTGGGCATAAGTTTTCTATGTTTGCTGAGGAAGTTACCGTCTTTATCGAAGAAAAAGACAGAGCAGTATAAGGTTCCGCCATCACGTTCTATAACACCGAGAACAATCTGTGATCCGATTTGCTTTACTATTTTTGACAGGCGTTCCATTTCCGTACTGCCAATTTCAATGGCACTGTCGTAATATCGTTTGAATTCATCCCTGCCTTCTTCAGTGCGATAGCCAAAACGTGTTCCGAAATCACTGTCTTTTGGATAGGCAGACAAAAAGGCCTCCGGAAACACGGTTAACTTAGAGCCTTGCTGTTTTGCATCCGATGCAAGATCAGCAAACTTCTCAATAGACCGGTTTAGGTCAAAGATAACAGGTGCTGCTTGAACAACAGCGGCTGTAAAAGGCTGATTTTTAGGCATGGCATCGCTCCGGCAATTAAGAATTTAATGTGTGATGTAAGAGGCTTGCGGTCCAGAAGTCAATTGGCGAATTCGTGATATGACAAACGACCGATAATTAGGAAAATTGATATCTATAAGAACCTTTCAAAGGAGACATTTTGTGCGGGCAGCAATTTACCATGAATTTGGCGGATCTATTACGGTGGAGGCAATCGATGACCCTTTACCGACACAGGGTGGGGTAGTTATTAGAACGCTAGCAAATGGTATCTGCCGAAGTGATTGGCATGGGTGGATGGGGCATGATCCTTCGATCATTTTACCTAATGTACCCGGGCATGAATGTTGCGGTGAAATTGTTGCAGTTGGGGCTGATGTGGAAAGGTGGTCGGTCGGTGAAAAAGTGATTGTACCGTTTTCCGGTGGATGCGGCATATGCCCAAGTTGTCAGGCTGATAATCAGCATATTTGCGATAATGATTTTCAGCCAGGATTTACGGCTTATGGTGCTTTTGCGGAATATTGCGCGATAGATTATGCAGATGTTAATTTGGTAAAGTTACCTGAAACAATCTCTCCTGTGACCGCAGCGAGTTTAGGGTGCCGTTTTATGACAAGTTTTCGGGCAGTTAGCGCCCGTGCAAACGTGCGGCCCGGTGAATGGATTGCAGTTCACGGTGCTGGTGGTATTGGGCTTTCGGTTATTATGATTGCAAAAGCGTTAGGGGCAAAAATTATTGCTGTTGATGTTAAACCATCAGCGCTTGATAAAGCGAAAGCGATTGGTGCTGATATGTGCCTGAATGCAAATCAAACAGAAAACCTCGTTGATGCGATTGTCGATATAACGAAAGGTGGTGCACAGGTGTCTTTCGATGCTCTGGGTTCACCGCAAACAGCTTATAACTCGATTGCCTGTTTAGCTAAGCGTGGACGTCATATTCAGGTTGGGCTTGCGGTTGATCATTATAAAGATATGGCTGTACCGATGAATTTGGTTATTGGCCGTGAACTCGACATTATGGGTAGTCATGGTATGCAGGGGCACAAGTATCCAGATATGCTAGAAATGATCGTAAGTGGCCAGCTAAAGCCGCAAATGCTGGTTGGTGAAACAGTGACACTTGATCAATCAACTTCGATATTGATGGCAATGGATAATAATCCGCCTGATGGGGTTGTTGTTATTGATAGCTTTTAATCTGCTCTCAGGTGCTTATATCTTTTATATAAGTTTATAAAATATATTCATAAGTGCGCAGAGAGGATACAATATAATGGCGAAACGGCTACCTGATTATTTTGAAGATATTCGGCAGGCATTGTTTGGAAAAACTAGCCAGATGAACATACAGGAAAGCGCTGTACAAGCTTATGGTGCGATGACCCGTGAATTAAAAAATCTTGGCGGCGATACTTTGTCAAAAACTGCTCAGCAATTTAATGAGGCACTACCCTATATCGAACGGGCTGGCTATGACGTTACTGAGGTTGAAGTTGCTCTTGGGTTATCCCCCAAAGTGGTACCCCATTTAAGATTACGGGAATTGATTGAAGAAGACCAGCAGCAGGCTCTTTTGGAAGAAACACAGGATAAAACGTTGATTAATACCATTTTATCATCGCTTTTCAGGGCGAGTGCTGCCAGAAGGAAATTGAATTTCAAGCGATTTCATTTTGAGGAAATTGAATTGGAAATTGGGATTATTCCGGGTGTTGTACTGAAGTTTAGGCCAAATGATCAGACAGAAAAGCATGAGATGGTAAATGCTATTGCGGCTGATTAGTACGCAGTTGTATATTTCACCAAACGTTAGCCAGTCGCGTAAAAGTGAGCGGCGAAAATTTGCAACTGCGCAGCATTATGCCTATGTTAACTATGAAGCTTAATAAAAATTTAGGCTTCTTTCAGTCTGAACTTAAAAGGTGATGGTAACATCACCTTTTTTTATGCACCGTTTATGCCTGTGCCGCTAATCTTTCCGAGATCCTTTTTTCTTCGTCTTTAAGGGCAATTTTGAAATGCTTACGACCCCACTGGAACAAAAGTAAGCTACAAGGAAAAGCGATTGCAGCCACTAAACTCGCGCCGTACCCAATACTTTCAGGTCCGGTAAAGAGCGTGTCGGCGAAAAAACCAATCATGGTTGGCCCAAGCCCATAGCCTAGTATGTTTGTCAGTAAAATATGAAAAGCGATAATCTGCCCACGCATTCTATTGGGCGTTATAAGCTGTAAGGCGGCAAAAGCTACACCAGCTGGCAGGTTCAAGAATAAATTAGACAGACCTATCATCACCCATAATGTTGGTGAGTAATCCATAAAAGGAAAGATAATTGATGGTATTGCAAAACCAATAGGCGATAGCATCAATGCTTTCAGGTGAGCATCACGTTTACCCTTTTTGGACCAACGATCAGCTATAATACCCCCTAGTAGCAATCCAATAGGGCCGGTTATCATGGCAATTGCGCCAAAAGTTTGCCCCATATCGGACGGAGCAACGCCGTGAATTCTTAGAAAGAATGCAGGCAGAAATACAGCACTCCCAAACCCTAGAGCCGCGATAAAAGATGTTCCCAGCGAGATGGCTGTGTATGCCCGCCAACGGGCGACAAAGAACCCTTTCACTTCTTTTAAAGGCATTTGAGTTTTTGTGGTGCTGATGCCTTTTCGTGTGGGTTCGCGCAGTATGAGTACGAATATTGTTATCAATAGGCCGGGTAAGCCAACTAGCAGAAAAGTTTTTTGCCATATTTTAGTGACGGTGAAATCAAATAGCTGAATATCTGGTATCATGGCGGCAAGTGCTATCATTTGCCCGCCAAGCAAATAGGAAAAGCCTATACCAAAGGGGATGCCCATAGCATAGATGGATAAGGCTGTTGCAAGCTTTTCCTTTGGAAAACTATCCGCAATAATTGAGTTGGCGGCTGGTGCGAGTGTTGCTTCGCCAATTCCGACACCAATGCGCATCATAAATAGCATACTATATGACCGTGCAAATGCTGATACAGCTGTCATAACACTCCAGATAACCAGACCTATGGCGATAAGGCGTTTTCGGCTTTTACTATCTGCTACCCTCGCGAAATAAAGCCCAAAGATGGTATAAAAAATTGCAAAGGCAAAGCCGCTAAGAAAGCCAAATTCTGTGTCTGACAACTGGAAGTCGTCAGTTATCATGGGACCGAGCAATGCAAGTATTTGCCGGTCTATAAACGAAAAGGTATAAACAAACAGTAAGAGGAAGACAGAATACCAAGCGTACTTGGGTGGTGGATAAAGAGCAGATGTTTTTTCAGCCATTAGCTAATGCCTCCCATTATTTCCCTTTAAATAACCCTACGCCTGTGTCGAGAGTGAATGCAAGGTACAACTATAATGAATTTGACAGTTGCTATTTGCACTTCATTGCATTTCTCTCTAAACACTCATGTTAATGCGCATATACACAACATGAGGCTAACGAGTATGTCACTGTCAGAGGTATCACTTGAAGAAGTGGTTGATACTTTCGAATTTCTTGATGATTGGGAAGACCGATATAAATATATTATCGACCTTGGACGGAAATTGCCGCCCTTGGATAGTGATGAAATGGTTGATGCCTTTAAGGTGAGAGGCTGCCAGTCTAAGGTATGGCTTATTCCTGAAATTCAATCTGATCAGATTATGCTTAGAGGCGATAGTGACGCTCATATTGTAAAGGGTTTAGTTGCGTTGATGTTGCTTGTGTACTCGGGAAAAACGGCGGCTGACATTTTGAGTGTTGACGCTAAAAAAATTCTGGGTGATCTGGGGTTATCTTCGCACCTGTCGCCAATGCGGGCGAATGGATTGTTTTCTATGGTGGAACGCATTCGTGAAATTGCTGCGAACGCTGGATAGTGTTTGATAATATTTCGATCATTAAAAAGGCCTCAATTGAGGCCTTTGGTTTTTTATTGGGTTTGTTTGGCCTTACAGGAACATTATCGAAATAAAGACCGCTGCAATCGCTACAGGGCAAACAAAGCGAACAAGGAAATACCAGACCCTGAAGGAACTGTCTTCCATCGCAAGCTCGTCCATCATCGACTTCCGGCTGACAAACCAACCAACAAATAATGCCGTAAACATACCGCCGATTGGCATCATAATATTATTAGTCAAAAAGTCTTTAATCCCTAGAATATCGTAACCACCAATTTTCAATGTAGATACCCAGTTATCGCCTTGGCTTAATGAGGATGCGATGCCTACTATGAAAATTACAATACCCATTATGATCGCAATTTTCCGCCGGTCTTTGCCGGTTTTTTCCTCTAGGTAGGAAACTGATGGCTCAAGAAGTGATATTGCACTTGTTACAGCTGCGACTACCAGCAGGCCAAAAAATAATGTTCCTACAATTGCACCGCCAGGCATTTGGCCAAAAGCAATTGGAAGCGTTGCGAAAATCAAGCCTGGCCCTTGCCCTAAGTCTAGGCCATAGGCAAATACAATTGGGAAGATTGCAAGACCAGCCAAAACGGCAACACCGGTATCAGCACTGGCAATGATGGCTGCTGATTTTCCAATATTCACATCTCTGGTAAGGTAGGCGCCGTATGTCATGATTGAGCCTAAAGCGAGCGATAAGGAAAAGAAGGATTGCCCAAGCGCTTGAAGCACCGTATCAAATGTTAATTTTGAAAAATCTGGTGTAAAAAGAAAACTCAGCGCTGCGCCAAAATCGGCAGTAATAGCTGAATAAATAACCAGTACAATTAATAAAACAAACAGAGCGGGCATTAATACTGTTACGGCTTTTTCAAGCCCGCCTTCTACGCCCCGTGCAACAATAAAGATAGTAATCCCCATAAAAACAGCATGCCAGAATATAGCAAGCCATTCATTTGCCAAGAGGCTGCCGAATAAAGCGCCGGCACCTTCTTTATCGATATTAGTAAAAGCACCTGTTGCTGCATCTACCATATAGGAAATTGTCCATCCACCAATGACTGAATAGAAACTCAGAACAATGAATGAGCCAATAACGCCGGACCAGCCTATAAGCTGCCACATGCTGTTTTTGCGTTCTGCCTCAGCGATTTTACGCATTGAACCGATTGGTGATAATTGCCCACGACGTCCAAGTGACAGCTCTGCAATTAATACAGGCATACCAATTGCAAACACGAACAATAAATAAACCAAAACAAAAGCACCGCCGCCACCTTGGCCTGCTTCGTATGGGAACTTCCATATATTACCTAGCCCAACAGCACTGCCGACAGCCGCCATAATAAAAGCCCAGCGCGATGACCATTGAGCGTTTGAAGAAGACGCCATAAAAATACTCTCCCCTATTAGTATGCTTCCATAAAGTCAGAAGCAGAAACCCAGATTGTTACCCCACCGTTTTCAATTGGTTTGAGATCAATCCAATTTTTTCGGCATTCTATAAGCGGTAGTTATGTTTCGCCAGTTATAAATGGGTATTCAGGTTAAATGGTATGATCATGCTAAAAATGAGGAGGTATTGATAATTTTATTTTGTTGTATCGATCACTCGGCAGTATTCTTCCTTTGATCGGATGATCACGCATAGCCTGTCGGCGTCAGACCATTCATTCACACGCACCCCCAAGCGCCATGTTGGCCCTTTACTTGTAGTAATTTGCCATTTCTGGGTATTGCCTTTAAGGGCAGGGTACTGTTCTTCCAATTTACCGTGATAGGAGTTAGCGTTCTCTTCAGTGCGATATGAAGCTATGTGTGCAAACCATTGACCGTTTGCGCTGACGCTATCTGGAAGGGTCACTTCTAGGTGTTTAAAAAATGGGTTTTTGGCCTTTGGCTTTTGACCTTGTAGCTCGGCGGCTGTTTTTTTGACCTTGTTCGCAGATGGGGGTACGGGGTCGTTTTGAATTGAGGTTTGCTGGACTGCTTGCTTGATTGTAGGTGGTAGGCCGCTGTGGTGCGGGGCTGTTAGTATGGATTGTCGTACGCCCATTTCTGTTAATTGAGCGGTAATGATATGTATTCTGGCCGCGATGATTTCATGAAAGTCGCCAGTGAAGTGTGTTTGGTTCATGCACTTTAACGACATTGGCCCAGTTGCTAGATTGGCAGCAGCCAGTGATTGATAAATGGATATAGCTTTTATCGGATGCCCGCCCAATTCATATGCATAAGCATCTAAAAATCGGCTTTTGGGGGGTAATTCGAATTTAGTTTTAAGGATTGTATGCACCTCTTTGTACTGGCCGTTACAGATTGCTGCTTCAGCAGGTGATAGCGTTAATGATGTGCTTTGAGTATTTGGGGCCTTAGAGGGTGGTGCGGCGTCAAACGGTGTTGCACATCCTGTGAGCAAAAATAAACCAAGAGCCAAAAGTCTGGATTTCTGAGCTATCATAGTATGCTTTCACTTACTGGTTTGTATCCAGAATGATACGATGGTTTCTTGAGTGTAATGGCCGCGCGTTATTACCGGATAATGCATTTAGCAAATTGATCTGTTCTTTCGAGAACTCAATAGGCGTTTTTAAAATATACCAGTTAACCCCTTCTGTGCAGGGCGGGTATGTAAGGGAACCATTGTATCGATAATAGGATTTATTATGGGGTACCAGATCGCGTGCATTGATAAAGGTTGTTGTTAATGTACTGGTTTGGCCAGGTTCTAGGGGAAGATTAGTAATGAGTTCTTTTAACGCCTTATTTTCTGGCCCTTCTGACCCTAAAACACTCAGAATTGCTTTTGTGCCATCCACTCCGGTATGCTCGAATTGGATTTCTAATGGGTATGATTTTTCGGCGATTGTATGCTCAGCGGGGGTCCGAAATGTAAAGTTTCTCAATTCAAAGCGTTTGTCACCCACATGAAGAAAACTACCAGTTTTGTAATTTTGGATGATTTGTTTGCCTGTATGACGCAGGTCAACTTCGTTAACATTATAATGTAATTGAAGAGCATGAAGTATTGCCGGGTCTGTTCCTTCGATGTTAATCGGTGATTGATAGTTTCCCGTATTACATGTTGCAAACTCGTTGGATAGTGACCCCCATTTTTCTGGTCCATTCGCTGGGTCATAAGACCATAAATCTTGGGCCTTAGTTTGAGCCGAGAATAAAATGCCCGATAGAATGGCGATTATACTGAAAGAAAACCTAGTCATATTGTGCCTGTCAGATGTATCAATTTTAACTCACACTCTTATTTGTAGTTATCTGTATTATCTAAACAAATAAGGTTAACAACTAGTGTATTGGCCAGGTTGCTTATATGTTTGTGATATCGATTTAACATTATGTTTTGTGGGGTGAGTTATGCTTCAGCTTCGGTCCAGTTGTGAGAATTGTAATAAAGATCTAGCGTATGATAGTTGTGACGCTATGATTTGCTCATATGAATGCACTTTCTGTGTTTCATGCGTTGATGAGGTCCTTGAGAATGTTTGCCCGAACTGCGGTGGAGGTTTTGTTATGCGCCCTATTCGCCCTAAAAGAGAATGGAGGCCGGGAGTGTCGGTAGAACATCAACCCCCGGTATTCAATAGGGTACACAAACCTGTTGATGTAGTAGAGCACAAGCTTTATGCAAAACGGATTAAAGATATTAGCCCTAATGAACGTTAGAAGGGCTTTGTGAACACGTAACTAAAAAACAGGCCGTTCTTTTAATAAGTCATAAGCAGCTTGAATCTGTTGGAAACGTTCGGCTGCGGCCGGGTCACCCGGATTAGCATCAGGGTGGTATATTTTAGCGAGTTTACGGAACTGCCGTTTAATTTCTTCTTGTGTTGCTGTGTTGTCTAATTCGAGTGTATCAAAAGCGCTATTTTCGGTTGAAGAGAAGCCATCTTCGTCCAAACCGCCGCCCCATTCATATGTTTTTGCTTGGGAAAATGCATCTGATGATTCACTGGTATCGTTCATGTGGCGCATTGCTTCTTCGTCGCTCATGCCCTGAAAAAAGTCCCAGTTTCTATTGTATTCAGCAGCGTGGGGCTTGCAAAAATACCAGCGTTCATTCGAGCCCGGTGACTTGGGTGCTGGATGTGCCCCTTTTTCATTGCAGCCACTATAATCACACATCCGTACTACTTCAGCTTCGCGTTCGCGGCCGTATTCGCCCCACCTGGGAAAACCGAAATTTTTTATATCACTTGGCATGTGCTACTCTTGATAAAATATTCAATGATGCAGTGCTTTACACCATATAAATATACTCGTCCAGACGCGAGAAAATTATGTCGAAGGTGAGGGGAGCGGTAGATGAAAAAATTTGAAGATATATACAATATAGCTGCAACCAAAAAAGGTAGTATTGCACGTGTTGAAGAGTCGGTACCGATAATCAAATCAGCAGATCAACTTAGACAAATTTCTGACGATAGAGTTTTGTCTGAGATGACAAAAGCAGTTTTTAAAGCCGGCTTTAGCTGGAAAGTTATAGATAGTAAGTGGTCAGGTTTTGAAGAAGCTTTCGAAGGGTTTGAACCTGTTCGGTGGAAATTTATGTCTGATGATGATTTAGAGGGACTGTTGAAAGACACGAGAATTGTTCGCAATGGTATGAAGATTGTAACGGTACGTGAGAATGCTTCCCTTATATGTGATTTGCAGGACGAATTCGGTTCCGCTGCAACCTGTTTCGCAAACTGGCCGTCTGATGATTTTATAGGGTTACTCGATATGCTCAAGAAACGTGGCAGTAGATTGGGCGGGGCAACGGCGCAATTATTCCTGAGGTTTCTTGGCTGTGATGGATATGTTTTGTCCACTGATGTGGTAAAAGCGCTGATAAGAGAGGGTATTGTTGATAAAAACCCCACATCTAAAGGGGCGATGAAGAAAGTTCAGGCTGCGTTTAATGAATGGAATGAGGAAAGTGGCCGACCCTACGCACATATTTCGCGAATTCTTGCATTAAGTATCGGATAAGGGCAACGTAAAGGCGCCTTGTTTTTCCTTGGCGCCTTTAAATTTATCTATATTCAAACCTAAGTTACTTTAGGGCCGGCAGTTTTGACCTGCTCATCAACATGATCGATAAAAGTCTCGAAATTCTTGATAAATAGACCAACCAGATATTTGGCTTTCGCGTCGTACGCGGCTTTATCTGTCCATGTATCGCGTGGGTTAAGAATGCTTGTATCAACACCTGGAACTTCGGTTGGAACTTCAAAACCAAAATATGGATCTACCCGCATCGGTGCGTTATTCAAACTGCCATCAAGAGCAGCATGAAGAAGGGCCCGTGTGGCTTTAATCGGCATCCGGTTACCGGTGCCATATTCACCACCGGTCCAGCCTGTGTTGACAAGCCAACAGTTTACGCCGCCGTCTGCGATTTTCTGGCGAAGCAGGTTACCATACACACTTGGATGGCGCGGCATAAAAGGCGCCCCAAAACATGTTGAGAAAGTAGCTTGTGGTTCTTTAACGCCGATCTCTGTACCTGCAACTTTGGCTGTGTAGCCAGAAAGGAAATGATACATGGCTTGTTCAGGTGTTAATCTTGCGATAGGAGGAAGCACTCCGAACGCGTCAGCGGTTAGCATGATGATATTTTTGGGCAATCCTCCACGGTTATGGTCGCTGGTGTTAGGAATGAAGTCGATTGGATATGCGCCGCGCGTATTTTCCGCTAAACTATTGTCGTTTAGGTCTAATTCGCGTGTTGCTTCGTCCATTACAACATTTTCCAGAATTGTTCCGTATTTGCGAGTTGTTGCATAAATCTCTGGCTCGGCCTCTTCTGAAAGGCGGATCATTTTAGCGTAACAACCACCTTCGAAATTAAATACGCTTTCATCAGACCAACCATGCTCGTCATCACCAATGAGGGTACGCGCGCTATCAGCAGATAATGTGGTTTTTCCTGTGCCGGATAGACCAAAGAAAATTGCAACATCCCCTGTCGGGCCAATGTTGGCCGAGCAATGCATCGGCATGATGCCCTTTTCAGGAAGGAGGTAATTTAAAATCGAGAAAACAGACTTTTTATTTTCGCCCGCGTATTCTGTGCCGCCAATAAGGACGAGCCCTTTAGCAAAATTTACCGCTATTACCGTCTCTGAACGTGTGCCCATGGTTGTGGGGTCTGCTTTAAAGCTGGGTAGGTTAATAATAGTAAATTGAGGTTTAAATTCTACCAACTCTTCTGGCTCTGGCCGAACCAGCATTGTGCGGCAAAACAGGCTGTGCCAAGCATATTCTCCAATTGTACGAACAGCCACCCTGTTATCCGGGTCCGAGCCGCCCCAAAGGTCTTGTACAAAAATGTCTTTACCTTTGATATGGTTGAGAAATGCAGCATGAATAATATCGAATTGCTCTGGACTGATATCCCGGTTTACATCGCCCCACCAAACTGTGTTCTCGGTTGTGTTGTCACGAACTGTGAATTTGTCATTAGCTGATCGGCCTGTGTGCTTACCTGTTTTAACGACAAGAGGCCCATCCTTGGCAATTTTGCCTTCGCCGCGGCGGATTGCTTCTTCGTATAGTTGTGGGGTGTTTAAATTCCAATACTGAGCAGAAACATCTTTGATGCCCTGATCTTCAAGTGAAAAGCTACTTTTTTTCATACTGGTAACTGTGGCAGTTGAATTCAATGTCAGGTCCTCCAGATAGGTTGCAAGTAGAAGGGCGAGGAACATGTTATATTTTGCGTACCCAAGCAGTGTATGACCTGACCCTTAAATATGGCGATAACCTTGCGGAAAATGATTGGGAAATCAATATGATTTTGAAGATTTTACCCAATAAAATCAAATATTTAAAATGACAGCGCTGCCATTTATTAGGCATGAATTTGCCATGTTTTTGTCGCAAATCGACCTTAAGTCATTTTCATATATGGTTTATTGGCTTATGGTTAGGGTTACAGCACCTGTTTTCTTGTAGAGGATATGATATATGACAGCTTCAATCGCGCTTGTTGATGATGATCGCAACATCTTGACTTCAGTAACGATTGCCCTTGAGGCAGAGGGGTTTCGTGTACGAACATATCCAGATGGCCAGAAAGCTTGGGAAGCGCTCTCTAAAAACCCTGCGGATCTCGCGGTTCTCGACGTTAAAATGCCTCGAATGGACGGTATGGAATTGTTGCGCCGATTGCGTGAAGTAACAGCAATGCCGGTCATATTTTTAACATCTAAAGATGAAGAAATTGACCAGTTGCTTGGCCTTCGTATGGGGGCGGATGATTATATCGGCAAGCCATTTTCACAGCGCCTTTTAATTGAACGGATTAGGGCGTTACTGCGCAGAACTGAAATGCGTCAGGTCACTACAATTGAAGAAATTAAGGAAGAAGATGAAATTCTGGAGCGAGGTAATCTTACTCTGGACCCTGTAAGACACCGTGTTATCTGGAAAGGTAATGATGTTACTTTAACGGTGACAGAGTTTTTAATCTTGCAAACATTGGCTCTTCATCCCGGGCATGTTAAGAGCCGAGACCAATTGATGGATGCGGCCTATTCAGATGACGTTTATGTTGATGACCGCACTATCGATAGTCATATCAAACGGTTACGTAGAAAGTTTCGTATGACGGATTCTGATTTTATCGGTATTGAAACCTTATACGGTGTTGGATACCGTTTTAAGGAAGATTAAACTTTCATAACCAAGAAATTTCTCTAACATGATAGCGTGGTTTATCTGTGCGGTATTATATATGAGATTCTCTTGTTTTAAATTAACCCTAGATAGGAATGATGCGTTGTGAGTGATTATCAAAACGCATCTGTTAAGCCACGCCATTATACCCGGGGCCTGTCGCCTTTGATGGTACGCATTATGGCAGTTAATGCTATTGCACTTATCATTCTTGTTGGCGGGGTTTTATATCTTAACCAGTTTAGAGATAATCTTATTCGGGCCCGCACTGATGCATTGCTTGTACAGGCAAAGATTATTTCCGGTGCAGTCGGCGAATCGGCATCTGGCGGCCCGGAAGCTTCCGAGATTGATTTACCTGCGGCAAGAAATATTTTAACGCGCCTCGTTGGCCCAACAGATTTACGTGCCCGGCTTTTTTCATTTGAAGGTGGGTTGCTTGTTGATAGCCGCTTTCTAGCTGGTGACAAGCGTTTGGTTGAAGAACCTCTTGGAGGGTTCGACGGTGAAATATCAATAAAATATCAGATTGAAGAAACCATTCTGGATATTTTGAATGTTTTCACCAGAAAACCAGACGCCCCGCTGAGTGTGGACCGGCCTGGCATGCGTGCAATTGACTTTGTTGAAGTTTTGAACGCTATTGAAGGGGTTGAGAAAAGCCAAATTCGTGTTCGGGAGGATGGTCAGTATGTTGTTAATGTTGCCGTTCCTGTTCAGCGTTTCAGGCGCGTTTTGGGGGTTTTACTATTAAGTGGCCAAACAGAAGATATTGAAGCTATTGTTAGATCTGAGCAGTTGTTAACGGTACAGGTTTTTGCGGGTGCTTTTGCCGTAACACTTCTGTTGTCTTTCTTCCTTGGCCGTACTCTTGTTCGCCCTATCAGGGTTCTTGCGCGTTCTGCTGAACGAGTTCGCAGAGGAATTGGCCGTGAAGAACGAATTCCGGAGTTTGCTGAGCGACTGGATGAAATTGGTGATTTATCTCGTTCTCTATCTGATATGACGCGGGCTTTGTATAATCAGATAGATGCCGTTGAGAGGTTTGCGGCAGATGTGGCGCACGAGATCAAAAACCCACTCTCGAGCATGCGAAGTGCGCTGGAAACATTACAAATGACAGATAAGCCTGATGTGCAAATTCGTTTGCTTGCAATCTTGGCTGAAGATGTAAAAAGGGTTGATCGCCTGATTAGTGATATTTCAGATGCATCACGATTAGATGCTGAGTTAACACGCGGTAAAATGGATGCTTTTGATCTTGGTGTTATGATGACTACATTGCTGGATGCTTATAGCACGATGAACATCCCAAGGAATGTATCTGTGCGCGCAGGTGAGCTTACAGATAGTGCTTTTTGGGTAAAAGGCATTGAGGCCCGTTTGGGACAGGTTTGGCGTAATTTAATTGATAACGCGATTAGTTTTAGCCCTGATGATGGTTCTGTTCGTATTTCCATGATGCTTAAAAACAAATATGTTACTCTAATGGTTGATGATGATGGCCCAGGCTTGCCTGATGGTGCAGAGCAAAAGATCTTCAAACGGTTTTACTCTGAACGGCCAGACAATGAAGCCTTTGGCAGTCATTCAGGATTAGGCCTTGCCATATCAAAACAGGTTATCGAAGCTCATGGGGGGAGAATATCCGCTGAAAACAGGCGCGGAGATACCAACGAGATTTTGGGAGCCAGATTTACAGTACAACTACCTGCGGTAAATGAATGATATGCTCGTTCATGGCACAGCGGTTAAAATCAATGATAGAGGGGTGTTACTAAGAGGTAAGTCTGGTAGCGGTAAATCCGATCTGGCTCTTATCTTGGTTGACCGTGGTGGTACGCTGATTAGCGATGATCAGGTTTTGCTGGCTGAAACTGATGGTACGCTTGTTATGGAGCCACCAACCAGTTTAGCTGGATTACTTGAGGTAAGAGGGCTGGGCATAGTTCAGGTGCCGTATGAAGCCAGTATGCATCTGGATTTGATTGTTGACCTGCGGCCAAGAACGGATATTGAAAGATTACCTGAGAAGCAATTCGAAGAGTATCATGGCATTAAGATACCAAAAATAACACTCCATGCATTTGAGCAGTCTACTCCGATAAAAATTGAATTGATGCTTGCCAAAAAAAATACGGTCTTGGATATTGATGTTCTGCCTTAGGAGGATGTGATGGAAGACGAAAAGCGCACTATTGTAGTTGTAACGGGTCTTTCTGGCGCAGGAAAGTCAAGTGCCTTGCGAGCGTTTGAAGATATTTCCTATCACGCAATTGATAATTTCCCCCTTACAATGCTTGGTAATCTTTTGTTGGACGCGGATAACGAACGTTCAAATATTCCCCTCGCTGTTGGGATTGATTCCAGAACTTTACATTTTTCACCAGATCATTTTGTACAGGAAATGAATGTGTTGAGGAAGCGGGGCGATATTACCTTGCATGTTCTGTTTATGGATGCTTCCAATGATGTTTTGATGAAACGGTTTTCTGAAACCCGTAGGCGTCACCCCCTTGAACAAGGTAAGCCGCTTAGACAAGCAATAAAAGAAGAACGCCGTTTAATGTCGGAGTTAAGATTGGCATTAGATGGTATACTTGATACCAGCAGTCGGAGTGGTGCTGATACCCGAAGGATTATTGTAGAGCGCTTTTCTAAAGACCATGACAAGTCATTGGTTATCACAACAAGTTCTTTTGGATTTTCTAAAGGGGTTCCCCGTGATGTTGATTTGGTTTTTGATGTTCGGTTTTTGCGTAATCCACACTATGTCGCCAAATTAAAAAATATGACGGGGCAAGATGAAGCGGTGGCAAATTATGTGCGAGCAGATGAAGGGTTTGCAGAATTTGTCGCAAAAGTAACTGACATGATCGAATTTTTACTACCCCGATATCAAATAGAAGGTAAGTCATATCTTACTATTGCATTTGGATGTACTGGCGGAAAACATCGATCTGTCATGATGGCGGAAACGTTCGCGAAAATAATTGATCAGTTTGGCCATAAAACAAATGTTTACCACCGGGATATCTAAGCTATATAATCAACTAAGAATTAACAAATATTAGAAGTAATTCCGGAGCAGAGTTTTATGATTGGGATGGTATTGGTAACACATGGGCAACTGGCTGATGAATTTGTTGCGGCAACCGAGCATGTTGTTGGTGCTCAGGATGACATTCGTGCTATTTGCATAGGGCCTGATGATGATATGGAGCTTCGTAGAAGTGAAATTATGGAGGCTGTGAAGGCTGTAAACTCTGGTGAAGGTGTTGTTTTATTGACGGACATGTTTGGCGGGACCCCTTCAAATCTTGCGATTTCTTTGCTGGAAAAGGATAGTGTGGAGGTAATTGCAGGAATAAACCTGCCAATGCTGATTAAACTTGCCAGTGTGCGAACAAATTCGAATTTGACAGATACCGTAGCCGCAGCAAAGGATGCTGGTATTAAATATATTAATGTGGCGAGTGAAATTTTAGGGGCCTGAAGTTGGTGATGATCAATTTCTAACTATTAGGGGCAATTATGATTGAAACGGTTGAAATTACCAACAAGCGAGGATTACACGCCCGAGCATCTGCAAAATTTGCCAAAATTGCTTCTGATTTTGATGCTGACCTTAAGGTTGAAAAAAATGGCGCATCTGTAACAGCAACATCCATCATGGGGCTAATGATGCTTGGTGCTGCCAAAGGCGATATTATCTCAATTTCCGGCAATGGCGCACAGGTTCATGAAGCTATCAAAGCTTTGTGTGAACTGGTCGCTTTGAAATTTCACGAAGCTGAATAGCTACGGTTATCAGTTACCGGGTTTTGACCAGTTAATTGTAATGTTGCCGATAAAAAGATAAAAAAAACTATATATAAGGATTTCTTTATCTTTTTGATTTAGTCTGCTATGTACATCACAAATTTTAATCAAAGAATGAAAGAAACCCTCTGATGGCTGATTATAAAATTGCAGATCTTTCTCTGGCTGAATGGGGCCGTAAAGAAATCAATATTGCAGAAACAGAAATGCCGGGTTTGATGGCATTGCGCTCAGAATATGGTGCTGAACAGCCACTTAAAGGTGCTCGCGTCGCCGGTTGTTTGCATATGACAATTCAAACAGCCGTTCTAATTGAAACGCTAACAGCGCTCGGCGCTGAGGTGCGTTGGTCCAGTTGCAATATTTTCTCGACACAGGATCAGGCAGCTGCTGCGATGGCAGAGGCTGGAATTCCTGTTTTTGCCTGGAAAGGTGAAACCGAGGAAGAAGCAGAATGGTGTATTCATCAAACGATTAAAGGCCCTGATGGGTGGGTTCCAAATATTATTCTTGATGACGGCGGTGACCTCACAGCAATTATGCATCAGGATTATCCTGAATTGATGACTGATGTTCGCGGTATTTCTGAAGAAACAACAACGGGTGTTTTGCGTCTTTACGAAATGGCGAAAGAAGGTAAATTAATGGTGCCTGCGATTAATGTAAACGACAGTGTTACTAAATCGAAATTTGATAATCTGTATGGCTGCCGCGAATCGCTAGTTGATGGCATCAAGCGTGCAACTGATGTGATGCTAGCTGGTAAAGTTGCTGTTGTTTGCGGTTACGGCGATGTTGGCAAGGGCAGCGCAGAATCTCTCAGAAGTCAGGGCGCCCGCGTTATGGTAACTGAGATTGATCCAATTTGTGCGCTTCAGGCGGCGATGCAGGGATATGAAGTGGTTACAATGGAAGACGCTGCGGCGCTTGGTGATGTGTTTGTAACGGCTACTGGTAATAAGGATGTTATTACCCTTGATCACATGCGCGATATGAAAGACCGCGCGATAGTTTGTAATATTGGTCACTTTGATAGTGAGATCCAGATTGCTAGCCTCAATAACTACAAGTGGGAAGAAGTAAAGCCGCAAGTAGACGAGGTAGTTTTCCCTGATGGTAAAAGGCTGATTGTGCTTGCCAAAGGTCGATTGGTTAACCTTGGCTGTGCAACGGGCCATCCAAGTTTTGTAATGTCTGCAAGCTTCACTAATCAGGTTCTGGCCCAAATTGAGCTTTGGAATAATCATGAGAGCTATGGAAAAGAAGTTTATGTGTTGCCTAAGCATTTGGATGAGAAAGTGGCGGCGCTGCACCTTGAAAAACTTGGTGTAAAATTAACCGAACTTACAGAAGAGCAATCTCAGTATCTTGGATTGAATGCTGCCGGGCCGTTCAAGCCTGAACATTATCGTTACTAAAGTCTTGAGAGGATACTCATATGTCAGAATATCTTTTCACAAGCGAGTCTGTTTCTGAAGGGCACCCAGATAAAGTGGCCGACCGTATCTCTGACGGTATCGTCGACCTTTATCTTGGGCAAGACCCCGAAGCGCGCGTCGCTGCCGAAACAATGGTTACAACAAATCGTATCATTATTGCGGGTGAAGTACGAGGCCCCGATAGTATCACCAAGGACGATGTTGAAGCGGTGGCAAGAGATGCTGTGCGTGAAATTGGATACGAGCAAGACGGTTTTCACTGGAAAACGGCTGAGTTCGAGTCGCATCTTCATGAACAATCAGCAGATATTGCCGTTGGTGTCGATGCGGCTGAAGAAAAAGATGAGGGCGCAGGCGATCAGGGTATTATGTTTGGTTACGCATGTGATGAAACTGAAAGCCTGATGCCAGCGCCGATTGATTTTTCTCATAGAATTTTACGGTCACTAGCAGAAGAGCGGCATCAAAATGCTGATAGTATTTTAGAGCCTGATAGTAAAAGCCAGGTGACACTGCGTTATATTGATGGTCGCCCTGTTGGCGCCACGAGTGTTGTGGTTTCAACGCAGCACAAAGAAGCAGCTTCACAAGAAGACCTGCGTGAAGTTGTGCGCCGGCATGTTGAAGGCGTTCTTCCAGAGGGTTGGATGTGCCCAGAGGAAGAGCTTTATGTAAACCCGACAGGTAATTTTGTTATTGGTGGCCCGGACGGCGATGCCGGTTTAACTGGTCGTAAAATTATCGTTGATACATACGGCGGTGCCGCGCCCCACGGCGGCGGTGCCTTTTCAGGCAAGGACCCAACCAAAGTTGATCGTTCTGCGGCTTATGCGGCGCGGTATCTTGCAAAAAACGTGGTTGCTGCCGGCTTAACAAGTAACTGTACTATCCAGCTTGCATATGCGATTGGGGTATCAAAACCATTAGCTGTGTATGTTGATACATGGGGCAATACGCAGGTTGACGTAAAAAAGTTATCTAGTGTGCTTCAAGAGATGGTTGATTTGTCTCCGCGTGGTATTCGCGAACATCTTGAATTAAATAAACCGATCTATTCCCGCACCGCGGCTTACGGGCATTTTGGAAGAACACCAAGTGATGATGGTGGGTTTTCGTGGGAACGAACGGATCTTGTTGATCAACTCAGATCGGCTTTTTCCTGATTTGCTCTAAATATAGTCTGTATTAGCAAGGGGATATGCGATCCTCTTGCTTGTTTTTATTTCTAGGACGGATTACCTTCTAAATCAGTTTTGATTCTATTTTGAAGGATTATTGATGGCCCTGTCCTCGCTGCCAATTTACATTGTCTCAGCTGTACTGATAGGGGTAGTCATTACATGGGCTAGCGCGGGGGTTTATGCCTTGTGGCGTGCAGGCCAGTTAAATGACAAGATCGGTGCTCTCACTAGCTTACAATTATTTTTTGATAATATGATCAAGTCAGATCGCCGGCACCCGGTTTGGGTTTGGAGTGACGGGTCTATTCAAACGACATCAGAGGTCCATAATCTGTTAGGTTTTCAGGAAACAGTAGACACGCTTGAAGCGTTTTCTGCAAATTTTGATCTACTTGGTTTACCCAAAAAAGTGGTTGAAAGGATTCAGGCTGTACTTAGCGGTGAGAAGGTGGATCAAACCACCTTCCTTGCAGCACTGGGTGAAGATCGATCGCAAATCATCGTTGATATAAAAAAACTAATCCCGGTGGATGAAAGCTGGCCTGCTATTGTTGTTTGGCTAGAGGAATATGCGGGGAATAGTATAGTTCTGGGGCGATCGAGTGTTCATGCTATGCAATTTCGTGTCGAAAGCCTCTCGACAGCACTGAATGGATTACCATTTGCGGTTTGGGTCTTGGATCAGGACCTTAAAATTGTTGATGTGAATGATGCTTATGTAAAAGCCGTTGATGGCCCGGGCATCCGCGCAGTGATCCGTGATAACAAGCTATTGTTTGGTGGTAAACAAACACAATTAGCGCGGCAGGTTCAGAAAACTCAACAACGCGCAAGAGAGCGTATTTTTGGGGTTGTTGATGGTCAACGCCGGGCCTTTTCAGTTACGCATATATACCTGCCTGAAGGGAGCAGAGTGCTGGGGTTGGCTGTTGATGTTACAGGAGAAGAAGAGGCATTATCAGAGCTTGGCCGTGTTTTGGAATCGCAGTCAGAAACCCTTAATCGATTACGCAGTCCGGTTGCTATTTTTGGCCCAAGCCAAACGCTTCGCTTTTATAATAGCGCGTTTGCCCGCTTATCGCATCTGCCAGAAGATTTGTTATCTACTGAATTAAGGCATAGCGAATTGCTGGATATTATGTATGAAAAGCGCCGCCTGCCTGAACAAGCTGACTTCCGTAAGTGGAAGGAAGATCTGCTTAAACAATATACAACTCTATTGGAACCATTTGAAGAAATGTGGCATTTGCCGGATGGTACGGCCCATCGGGTAGTTTCACAACCTCACCCCTTGGGTGGGCTGCTCATTCTGTTTGAAGATGTGACAGATCGATTGGCCCTTGAGAGGTCTTATAATACGTTGATTGCTGTGCAACAGGAAACGCTGGATAATATGCGTGAGAGTGTTGCTGTATTTGGTGGTGATGGTGCTTTAAGGTTGTCTAATCCAGCATTTGCAACCTTGTGGCAATTAGAGGCCGCTCATTTACAAAAAGAGGCGCGCTTAAGTGATTTGGTTGCTAACCTTAACACTAGTTCTGATTTTGAAACAGAGAACGTCAAGTTCAAAACACAGTTGAAGGCATCTATTACCGAACGCACGCATCGTTCAGGCCGATGGTACCGTGCTGATAATATTGTGATTGAGTATGCTTTAGTTCCCTTACCTGATGGGGGCATGATGTTGACCCAGACTGATATTACAGACAGCTTTCAGATTGAGAAAGCCCTGCGTGACCGGTCGAGGGCGCTTGAAATGGCAGATAAGCTGAAAAGCGAATTTATTACCAATATGAGCTATGAGCTCAGAACACCGCTTAACTCTATCATTGGGTTTTCTGAATTACTCGATCAGGAGATATTTGGTGATTTGAACGCGCATCAAAAAGACTATGTTAAAAATATCCTGCAAGGCGCTGGTGAACTGAAAAGTATGATCACAGATGTTCTTGATCTCGCTGTAATTGAAGCCGGAGAAATGACACTGGATATCGATAAAGTTGATGTACTGGCTGCAATTGATCAAAGTGTCGCTATAGCAAGCGATATGATTGATAAGCGTAACGTTCGCCTTACATTTAATAAAAAACAGATAGGCACTGTCGAAGGTGACGTAAAACGCCTGTACCAAGCTTTTTACAATATGATTTCTTCAATACTCAATCTTACGAATGTTGGCGCTGAATTGACGATAAAATGTCAGGCGAAAAAAGGGGAGGTTACCGTTTGTATGTATTCTGATAAATGTAATTTATCCCCGCGTGAGAGGGATAGCCTTATTAGTACAATTGCAATGGGGATCAGTTCGGGCAGCAGACGTAGTAGCGGTCTTGATTTAGCATTGGTTAGGAGCATTGTCACATTACACGGCGGCGCTGTAAGGCTTGAGGCCTTTGGTGCAGAAGGTGTGATGCTTGCCTGTGATTTACCCAAAAAAGCCGTTTTAGCGGTTGGTTAATACTCAGGTAAATAGCATGGAACTATTATCTCATCAGCATATTGTGTCTCAGGAACAGATGGAGGCCTACGGTCGCCGCCTTGCTGGTAGCTTAGAGCCGGGTGATATTGTAGCGCTTACAGGTGATTTAGGGGCAGGTAAGAGTACATTTGCGCGTGTTGCTATTCGTGCGTTGCTCGATGATGAGAAGATTGATGTCCCCAGCCCAACATTTACATTAGTACAAACATATACTGGCGGCGATGGCTGTGAAATCTGCCATGCAGACTTATACAGATTGGAAGATGAAGAAGAATTATATGAGTTAGGCCTCGATGACCTAAGGGAACGTGCTATTTTTTTTATAGAATGGCCTGATAAATTGCCTACAGATTGGCATAATGAAGCTTTACATATTTTGATTAAGACACGAGCAGATTCCGAGAATGAGGAAGAGCGAGAATTGATGCTTGCTGGATCAATACAGTGGAAAAAGCGACTTTTAATGGATGATGGATACAAATAAATACGATGGTTGAATATAAAACTGCACCATTGGCTCAAGCGATGATCCTTGCAGCAGGAAAGGGGACGCGCATGGGTAATTTATCAGACCATACGCCCAAGCCTCTTACTGAAGTAGCGGGTGTCACACTGCTTGACCGTATTTTCACTCAGCTTTTAGATGTCAATATTCGGCCTGTTGTTATTAATACGCATCACTTGGCTGATAAATTGGAACATCATATTGCCCATTATGTTGCAAATGCGGATGCGGTTATATCTTGTGAGCGTGAAAAACTATTAGAAACTGGCGGCGGTGTTAAAAATGCTATTCCCCTATTGGAACCTGAATTTTTTGTCATAAATAGTGATGTCTTATGGGCTGAAACCAAAGGCGCTCAAAGCACGCTGGAACGTTTAAGAAGCGCATGGAATCCTAGTGTCATGGATGTTCTTCTTCTTCTTATACCTGTTGAAAGTGCGTTTGGTTATGACGGCGTTGGCGATTTTTTCTATGAAGGAAAGAAAGGAGAGGCCAATACAATTCGTTTCCGGGATAACGCCAAAACGTCGCCCTTTATGTATGGCGGTATTCAGATTGTAAAAGCCTCAATGTACGAGAATATGCCTGATGGGTCATGGTCTAACCGCGAAATTTTTAGAAATGCAGCAAATGCTGGCCGATTGTATGGTCTACCTCATGCTGGGCTGTGGGCACATGTAGGTACTAAGGCAGCGATTGGCGCTGCGGAAGCGCATTTGCGCTTATTTGAGCTGGGTTGATTGTGCTAGGCAAACCAAAAATCTATTCAATCCCTCCAACGGCTTGTTTTGTCGATGCTCTTGCCTTTGGCATTTTGGAAGATGCGCAAAAAAAATCAATCAGCCTCACCGATTATACGATTTTATTACCAAACCGTAGGGCGCAGCGAACCCTTAGGGAGGCATTTTTAAACCTTGCGGGCGATAAACCTATGTTGTTGCCGTCTATGCGCCCTATTGGTGATGTTGATGAAGACGAGGTTGAATTTCTTGGGGCTGGGCTTGAAGGGATTGATAGATCAGATTTTCTGCCTGCAATTTCGAGCACACGCAGGCTTGTGATCCTGACAAAAATATTGGTTGAGCAGAGCTTCCCTGTGAAAGCGTCACCAGCACAAGCATGGCGGTTGGCAAGGGAACTATCAAGATTTATGGATCAGGTTTCAGCAGAGGGTTTGAATTATAACGACCTTGAAAAACTGGTGCCTGAAGGTTTGGCCGAGCACTGGGAAGTAACGCTGGATTTCCTTCAAATACTTACACGTACCTGGCCTGATATTTTACAGAGTCAAAATATGGTTGACCTTGTAACCCGCCGGGACATGTTAATCCGTGCATTATGTGAAATTTGGCGGGTTAAGCCACCGGAAGGGCCGATTATTGCAGCAGGTTCAACAGGCTCGGTTCCGGTTACGGCTGAATTGCTGGGGCTTGTATCAAGGCTTGAAAATGGATGCGTTGTCTTACCGGGGTTCGATGGCTCACTGGATGATTACGCTTGGCAAAATGTGGGGCCGACGCATCCGCAAAACGCGATGAAAACGCTTTTGGAGAAAATGGCGATTAATCGGCATGAAGTAAATGAATGGCAATTACCGCCTCAGCCCTTAAGGGAAAAGCAACAAGCAAGGTATGACCTTATTAGTGACGCTTTGCGACCAGCCTATAATACTGATATCTGGCCAAATCTACCGTATCGTTCGATGCCAACTCAGGAGTTGTTTGACGGCGTTAGTAAGGTTGTAGCCCCTTCCAGACGAGAGGAAGCAGAAGCGATTGCGGTTATTATGCGCGAGGCTTTAGAAGTGCCCGGTAAAACCGCTGCCCTTGTAACCCCTGATCGATATCTGGCGCGATATGTTCGCATGGCGCTTAAAAGATGGCATATCGATATTGACGATTCAGGTGGTGATAGGGCGTTAATTAGTTCTACTGGTCGTTTCATGAGTTTAATCACCCATGCTGTAGCTTCTGATTTCAGCCCTGTAGCCTTTTTATCATTGTTACAACACCCAATGATCGCAGCAGGATATGAACGCCCTAAATTTTTAGCATTTGTGCGTCGTTTTGATCTTAATATTATGCGGGGTGCCCGACCCAAAGCTGGTATTGATGGCATTATCGAGAGAGCAAAGCAGGCCATTGCTGACCCTGTAGTTCAATTTAATCAGGAAGATTTAACATGCCTCTTGAAAATATGTGAGATTTTGGCGCCAATTGTTTCTGGCGTTAATAGCGCAACGGTTTTGTCTGACATCATAAAAATTCATTTAGAGGTCGCAGAAGGTTTGGCGGCTACTACCTCAGACGGTTTATTAATACCCGGTGGTAAAACGCTATGGAAGGGTGATGCAGGGGCTGCTATTTCCAAGCGTCTAAGGGATTTAATCTCTGATAATCAGGATATCCATTTGGCCGAAAAGGTTGCGTTAAATCCAGAAGAGTATGCGGCTCTTTTTGATGAAATGCTTAGTGACGTTATGGTGCGGCCTCTTTGGAAAAAGCATCCGCGATTATCAATTTGGGGGCCTTTGGAAGCGCGATTACAGAATACAGATTTAATGATTCTTGGTGGGCTGAACGAAGGTGTTTGGCCATCAGACATCAAACCTGACCCCTGGATGAGCAAGTCGATGCGGGATGAATTTGGTTTACCTGTGCTTGAGCGTCGTATCGGGCAATCGGCGCATGATTTTGTTCAGGCAGTTTGTGCACCAAATGTTATTATCACGCGCGCTGAAAAGGTTGATGGCTCACCTACAGTTCCCAGTCGGTGGTTGTTTAGAATAGAAGCTTTGGCTGGTCAGGAAATACCTCGGAAGAACTATTATTTGGACTGGGCTAAAGCGTTATCAATGCCTGATAAGGTACAGCCTGTGATGCCCCCTTCACCGACCCCTCCTCTGGATGCTAGGCCAAAAAAACTCTCCGTAACTCAGATAGAAACATGGATGCGGGATCCCTATTCTATCTACGCCGGTAAGATATTAAATCTGAAGCCGCTACAACAAATTGATGAAAGACCCAATGCAGCACAAAAGGGAACATTGATTCACAAAGCCTTTGAACGCTTTATGAAGTTGGAAAATCAATTAAAGGGTGAAGCGGGTTATCATCAACTTGTAGAAATTGGAAAAGATGTCTTTCAAGAGATTATTGGCCAACCCACAGTATATGCTTTTTGGTGGCCAAGATTTAAAGATGCAGCGCGCTGGTTCATTGATCATGAGGGGCGTTGGCAGAAAAACTATGAAACAATACTGCTTGAAGAAAAGGCTGAACTTCGACTGACAGAACACGATTTTACTCTGACAGCAACTGCGGACCGCATTGACCGTAACCGCAGTACTAACGAACTGGCAATCATTGACTACAAAACGGGTAACATTCCAACTGAAAAAAGAATGCGGGCGGGGTATGCACCGCAACTGCCGCTTGAAGGTGTACTGGCAGAAAAAGGAGCCTTTAAAAACGTTGAAGCTGCAAATGTAGAGCGATTATTATTTTGGCTTATAAAGGGCGGTGCGGAACCGGGAGAAATTCAGGAAAAGATTAAGAAACTAGATATTCCAGATACTATCTTGGATGCTGAGCAGGGCCTGTGTGCTCTTATTACCATATTTGCGAGTGAAGCAACACCTTATCTCTCTAATCCCCGGCCAAAGCATACTGGGTACGGTGATTATGATCATTTGGCGCGCGTAAAAGAGTGGCAAGCCGATGAAATTGATGGAGAGGGTGATGGCATCTAAGCCGAATATGACACGTGATCAGGCACGTGCTACGACCCCTAATCTAACCGCCTGGGTTGGTGCGAGTGCAGGCACTGGAAAAACACATGTTCTAACAGCACGGGTCTTGAGATTGATGTTAACGGGCACTCGGCCTGACAATATTCTATGCCTTACTTTTACGAAGGCTGGTGCCGCTGAGATGAAGACCCGAATCTTTGAAGAACTGGGTCGTTGGACCGGCATGCCGGATGATGAGCTTGCAAGCGAAATCAAAAGGCGAACGGAAGAAGTAGCCGATACATATATGTTGGTGCGGGCGCGGCAATTATTTGCAGAAGTTCTGGAGCTAACAAATGGCCTTAGTATTCAGACATTTCATAGTTTCTGCCAGTCGCTTTTGGGGCGTTTCCCTTTAGAGGCCCAGCTAATGCCGGGTTTTGAAGGAATTGAAGAGAGCGCTGCCAGAGAGATCATGCAAGAGGCGCGTGATAGAATGCTATCACTGACACAAACACCAAGTGGTTTGGAATATCGAAGCGCGCTGGAAGTGGTGTCTGGCCTTGTTACTGAAAGTACATTTGATGAGGTGATGGGCCGGCTTGATTTTGAGGCTGTTACTCTTAATCGTTTGTATGGCACATTTGGAAATGTTGAGGTGATTTTTGCAGCGCTTTACCGTGCATTAGGTCTGCGGCAGGGTGAGACCAAAGATACAGTTGTTCGGCATGCTGTTGAAGATACGCAAATGGATATCAATGGTTTGAAGGCTTTAGCCCTTGATATGCTCAACGGAACTGCAGCGGAGGGAAAAAAAGGCCAGATACTTGCGAACTTTCTAGCGACAGACGCAACCGGACGCGCGGCTATGTTTGATGACTATCGGCAGATCTTTTTAACTAAAAGTGACAGTCAGCCTAAGAAACAGGTGGCTAATAAAAAAACCTTAACGAATAATCCGGCATTACAAAATGCGATAGATAAAGAACAGTCAAGGCTGGTACGCGCGAGCGAACGAATAATGAAGTGTGTCATGGCACAGGCCACCAGCGCTCTCTTGCGGTTGGGGTTTATGCAGCTTGATTATTATAACACCATTAAACGCGAACGAGGTCTTGTTGATTTTGATGATATGATCCGTGATACCGTTGCGTTATTGGATCAGGCAAGTGTCGCCCCATGGATATTGTTCAAGCTGGATAGCACGATCGATCATATTCTGATTGATGAAGCGCAGGATACGAATGATAACCAATGGAAAGTTGTTGAGGCAATTGCATCTGAATTTTATGCCGGAGAAGGCGCTCAGGATAAAAATCGGACGGTATTTGCTGTTGGTGATACTAAACAATCCATATTTTCATTTCAGCGGGCTGACCCATCCGAGTTTTTAAAAGCGAAGAGCCGAATTTTTGTCAAGGCAAATGATGCAGGTGCTTACGCAAGTGATGTGCCTCTTGATCTGTCATTTAGATCAACCGAAGCTGTTTTATCACTTGTTGACGCTACCTTTGCTAAAGATAGCTTAGGGTATGCAGGTCTCATAATGAATGATGAGGTTGTGCGTCATAATTTTATTCGCTCTGGTGAAGCGGGTTTGGTAGAAGTTTGGCCGCTAGAGCGACCTGCACTTCAGCCAGAAGAAGAAACATGGTTACCGCCTATCGCGCAAGAAACAACGGATGATGCGGAAGCGAGGTGTGCACGCAAAATTGCCCGGCGGATTCATCATATGCTGTCTGAGGGAGAGTTATTGGAAGCCAAGGGCCGTCCTATCAAAGCCTCCGATATTCTGGTGCTGGTCAGGCGGCGTACCCCATTCATTGATTACCTTGTTAAGGCGCTCAAATCCTTGGAAGTGCCTGTTGCTGGCCGCGACCGAATGGTCCTTTCGGAAGAATTGCCGATAATGGACCTGATGGTGCTGGGGCAATTTGCGCTTGCGCCCAATGATGATCTGACGCTCGCAACAGTTTTGAAAAGCCCGTTTGTTGGGATAAGCGAGGATGCTTTATTTGAACTGGCTTACAAACGTGATGCCAGCCTTTGGAAAGCCTTGAATAAACAGTCTGAAAATACGGTGTGTCGGTTTCAACAGGAATTCAAAATAGCATTGCGATATCTTGGTCAGGTTTTGAATGCAGCGGATATGATGACGCCCTTTGAATTTTATAGCCTCATTTTGAATGAAATGGGTGGCAGAAAAGCTATCATCGGAAGGCTGGGCAATGATATTCAGGATTCGGTTGATGAATTCATGGAACAAGCCTTGAAGTATGAAGAAGGTAACGCGCCGTCGCTTCAAATGTTTTTACGCACTATTCAGGAAGGCCATACCCAGATAAAGCGAGACATGGAAAACGAAACGAATAGTGTGCGAATTATGACGGTTCATAGCTCTAAAGGGTTACAGGCACCAATCGTATTTCTTTCAGATACTGTTTCTACTCCTGACATCATAAAAGATGGCAGGATTTTATCGTTTAACTCGACAGAAGGGGTACCGGCAGAGTTTCTGCTATGGACCACGCCCGGAAAGAATTTACCAATGATTTCTGAAATGAAATCTGTTGTAAAACAAAAGGCATTTGCCGAATACTATCGGTTGCTTTATGTGGCACTAACACGCGCTGAAGACCGATTATATATTGTAGGTTGGCAAGGGGCGAGGGAACCAGAACTTGAAAGCTGGCAGCGTTTGGTTGAGGCTGGATTTGCCCGGCTGAATGCTGTGGAATTGCCTGATGGTTTTGGTGGTAATGTTCTAAGGTACTCCACTGGAGTATCGAGCTCGGTTCAATTTGATGAACATCAGGAAGAACAGGAAAAAGTATCAGATACTCGTGATATACCTGTTTGGTTACATACGGAAATGCCGTCTGAACCGCTTCCCCCCAAGCCACTTACGCCGTCTCGGCCTGATGATGACGAAGAAATATACAGTCCGTTAGTGCATCTATCAGATACTCGTTTTTTAAGAGGGCGTATTATCCACAGCCTTTTGGAATGGTTACCTGAAATGCCGGATCAATTTCGGGAACAATCTGCAAAACGTTTTCTTCAAAAGCATTATGGCGATCTGGACGCTGAGCACAGGGATACCTATTGGAATGAGGTGAAAAATATACTGTCTCATCCTGAGTTTGGGGTTCTTTTTACACCAGAAAGCCGCGCGGAGGTTCCTATCGCTGGAATGGTTGGTGATAGGGTTATCTCTGGCCAGGTTGATCGGCTCGTTATTACAGATAAAGAAGTTCTGGTTGTTGATTATAAGACTAATAGGCCGCCGCCCGAGAGCTTGGACGGCGTTGCAAATGTAAACCTGCGCCAAATGGGTTTGTATGCTGAGGCATTGAAACTGATATATCCCGACAAGCAGATAAGAACAGCGCTTTTATGGACAGATGATGTAAGGCTGATGGAATTACCTCAAGAGTTAACACAAGAAGCTATTAGGCATTTAATTTTGCCTTTATAATAGAAAAATATGGTTACTCTGATCGTAAATATAAATATGATCACGCCTCTGTGTACAAACCTTGACCCTGGTTCAATTGCTCCCTACTTTAAGCGGGAATTTGGCGATTAATATTAAAGCCATGATCTAATTTTGAGCCTTGAACAAAGAGAGTGAAAAAATGGCAACAATTACCGTTACAGACGAGACATTTGAAAAAGATGTTTTAAATGCAGATAAGCCAGTTGTGTTGGATTTTTGGGCGCAGTGGTGTGGTCCGTGTAAGATGATTGGCCCGGTTTTAGAAGAAATTTCCGGCGAACGTGATGATGTTATCATTGCTAAAATGGATATTGATGCAAACCCGGAAACACCAACAAAATTTGGCGTGCGGTCAATTCCAACGCTCCTGATTTTTAAAGGCGGCGAAAGCGTTGCAACAACAATGGGCGCTAAACCAAAGGCTCAGCTTTCACAGTGGATTGATAGCGCTGTATAAGCTTTAGAGGCCTAATGGGTTATGATGAAGGCGGCTTTTGTGGTCGCCTTTTTTAATGCCCTGTATGTACGATTGTAATGATTATATATAAGGAACGCTATTGCAGTATTTTTAAATGGATTTGCAATGGAGTGCGGCGTATTTCTTGGAATGATAAAGTGCTCGTTTTCTTTGAGCGATATTGTCTCTGTTTCAAAGTGTATGTTGAGGCTGCCATGCTCACAAAATATAAGTTCGTCAGCGTTGTCATGTATATGAAAGTCAGCGCTTTGGTTTGGATTAATAGTCATCCTGGCCGTTGAATTACCAAACTTTTCCCTCTCATTTTGATCAAGGTGCCATACCATTTCGCCCCAGTGAAACTGATCTATATGCATCCTCTGTACCCTTACGAGTTATCTAATTAACAACGGTATAGTGACTAATCCGCTAAAACTCTAATCGGTTCAAATCTTAATCGGGTAGAATGTTAGCGTGCTTTAATACCTGACCTGCAAGATACAAGGATCCGCCGATTAAAACAAACGGTGGGGTTTGCCGTGATGATTGTAGATTAATCATGGATAATGCTGCTTCGAAATCTTTGGCAATTACACCGTTTATCCCAAGGTCGGTTGCTGTTGCTGCAAGGTCTGCTGCTTTAGCGGCTCCTTCTTCGCCGTTAATTGGAACTGCAATCACCTTTGTGAGCAAATTGGTAAGCGGTTTTAGGTATCCTTCTACATCTTTGGTACCCATCATACCTAAAATCAAGAAAATGGGTTGTTCTGTAGGGTCTACAGTTTGAAGGAATGTTCTGATTACACCAGCTGCGGCTGGGTTGTGTCCACCGTCGAGCCACAAGAGTGAATTTTCAGGTAAGAGCGTATTTAAGGATGTGTTTTCGATTTTTTGCAGGCGTGCTGGCCAACGTACCCATCCTAACCCTGCACGGATTGCGGCTTCTGAAATTTTAACGGCCTTTTGCGTCAAGGCAATTTTGATTGCGAGGCCAGCATTACTAACTTGATGAATCCCGATAAGGTTTGGCTTGGGTAACGAAAGTTTGGTGTTTTTGTCTGTATAGAGAAAATGGTCGCTGTCATTGGTTAATTCAACATGCCAGTCATCTTTATAAAAATATCCAACTGTATTTTCTGCTTTAATTTTCTCTGAGATTACTTTTTGGGCTGTATCTAATTGGGGGCCAACGATAACAGGAGCGTTGCCTTTTATAATGCCTGCTTTTTCACTGGCAATACTCTCGATGGTGTTGCCTAAAAACTGCTCATGATCAAAACTAATGGGGGTAATGCAGGAGGCGGCTATGTTTTCGATCACATTTGTTGCGTCCAATCGACCACCGAGGCCTACTTCCAGAATACATAAATCAGCAGAAACACGTGAAAAAGCAAGGAATGCAGCAGCTGTAGTAATTTCAAAGAAAGTGATAGGGGCATCACCATTAGCGCGCTCACATTCTGTTAGTATATCGGCGAGTGTTTCATCATCAATTAAGCTGCCAGCAATACGAATACGCTCATTAAACCGGACAAGGTGCGGTGATGTATATACATGAACTCTATAGCCTGCCGCTTCTGATATTGCCCGTAAAGTTGAAACAGTAGAGCCTTTGCCGTTTGTACCGGCAATATGGATAACGGGCGGAAGTTTTTTATGTGGGTTACCGAGTTTATCCAGTAACCCGTTTAGGCGATCAAGAGACAGGTCGATCTTCTTGGGATGCAACTTCATCAGGCGCGAAAAAATAGCATCGCTGTCATTCACTGTCATGTGTTGGCCTTTGATTTAGGCAGAAATATCTTAGTTTATTCTGCGGCTTTTGGCGCCCGGTGCCTACCACCCATAAGTAGGGTTAATATTGTACCAAGCTCTTTAGCCATCTGGTGACGGTGGGTCACCATATCGACCATACCATGTTCCAGAAGATATTCAGCCCGTTGGAAACCCTCAGGTAATTTCTCACGAATTGTTTGTTCAATAACCCGTGGACCAGAGAAGGCAATCATCGCCCCTGGTTCTGCAATTTGAACATCACCCAGCATAGCGTATGATGCGGAAACACCGCCTGATGTTGGGTCGGTTAGAACAACAATATAAGGCAGGCCTGCATCACGGAGCATCTGAATAGCAACAGTTGTACGAGGCATTTGCATCAAGGAAAGGATACCTTCCTGCATACGAGCGCCGCCAGACGCTGTGAACATAACATAAGGCGCATTAATCTTAAGCGCGTGGCGGGCACCAGCAATAATGCCTTCACCGACTGCCATACCCATTGAACCACCCATAAAGAAAAAATTCTGAATGGCGACAACTGTTTCTTGACCGCCGATTTTGCCCACGGCTACTTTGATGGCGTCTTCATCACCAGTGCCGTTACGAGCTGTTTTTAGGCGATCAGTATATTTCTTCGTATCGCGGAATTTAAGCGGATCCTGCTTCACAGATGGCAGATCGATTAGTTCATAATTTTTATTATCGAACAGGGCGTCAAATCTGTTTGTTGGAGGCACGCGGTCATGATGCTCGCAGTGCGCGCATACATAAAGGTTTGCAACAAACTCCTTTTGGAAAATCATTTGGCCGCAATTTTTACATTTATGCCAAAGATTGTCTGGTGTTTCCTTGGAATTTAGTACTTTTTGCAATTTTGGCTTTACGTAATTGGTTAGCCAGCTCATTGCATTTCTCCCTTGTTCAGATCGTTACATCTGCATAGTTCATTTATGTGCTTACCGTGTTTTATCCATTTCGTCCAGAATGGGCACCGTTTGCGAGCGTTTTAACAAAATTAAGCACATCGTCAACCAAATCAGTTTTCAGAGCACCATTGTCTCCAATACCGTCCTCAATCATTGAAACAATTGCAGAACCGACAACAACACCATCTGCATATTTTGCCATCACGGCAGCCTGTTCTGGCGTTTTAATACCAAATCCAACAGCAACCGGGAGGTTAGTATGTTGTCTTATATGGGTAATGGCGCTTTCAATGTCACCCTCTGTTGCGGATTTTCCGCCAGTTACACCTGCGACAGCAACATAATAAACAAATCCGCTAGCTCCTTCTAAAACTTTGGGAAGGCGCTTGTTATCTGATGTTGGGGTTGCAAGGCGAATAACATCGATACCTGCTTCGTTGGCGGGAATACGTAGCTCTTCGTCTTCTTCAGGTGGTAGATCGACAATAATGAGGCCGTCAACGCCTGCGTTTGATGCATCTGTGGCAAAACGCTCAATACCATACGCAAAAACCGGATTGAAATATCCCATCAATACGATAGGTGTTTCATTATTATCTTCTCTAAAGGCGCGAACCATATCGAGCGTTTTCTTAAGCGACATACCGCCAGCTAGCGCACGCTGTGCTGCACGGTCAATTGCCGGACCATCAGCGGATGGGTCGGTGAATGGCATACCAAGTTCAATTATATCAACGCCTTGACTTGGTAAGCCCTTTAGAACCTTTAGGGATGTATCGTAATCTGGGTCGCCTGCCGTTATGAATGCAACAAAGCCTGCTTTGTTTTCAGCGCGTAGTGCCGCGAATTTTGTTTCTAATCTGCTCATGATTATATCTCCTCACCGAGAGCATCAGCGACAGTAAAGATATCCTTGTCGCCGCGCCCAGAAAGGTTAAGAACAATAAGATGTTCCTTTGGCAGCGTTGGTGCGAGCTTGGTTATGTGCGCAAGTGCATGGCTTGTCTCAAGAGCCGGAATAATACCTTCGGTTTGGCAACAGAATTGAAAGGCCTCCAAGGCCTCGCTATCAGTTACTGAAACATATTCAACTCGCTTTTGTTCATGTAACCAGACATGCTCAGGTCCGATACCGGGGTAGTCAAGGCCTGCTGAAATCGAATGAGCTTCCTGAATTTGACCATCCTCATTTTGCAGAAGATACGTGCGGTTGCCGTGAAGGACACCTGGTGTTCCGCCTGTAATTGATGCTGCATGCTTGTCCGTATTTACGCCGTGCCCAGCAGCCTCTACAGCAATTGCGCGCACATCCTTGTCATTTAGAAATGGATGAAACAGACCAATTGCATTTGAACCGCCACCAACACAGGCGATTAACGTATCAGGTAAACGGCCTTCAGCTTCCATCATTTGTGCCTTTGTTTCGCGGCCAATAATGCTTTGAAAATCACGTACCATCATCGGGTATGGGTGCGGGCCTGCAACGGTGCCAATTATGTAAAACGTATCGTGTACATTGGTTACCCAGTCACGGAGTGCTTCGTTCATCGCGTCTTTTAGTGTTGAGGAACCGCTTGTTACAGGGCGAACCTCAGCGCCTAATAATTTCATACGAAATACATTTGGCTTTTGGCGTTCAATATCGGTCGCGCCCATAAAAACTGTACATTTTAAGCCAAAGCGTGCAGCCACAGTCGCGGTTGCAACGCCGTGCTGACCGGCGCCGGTTTCTGCGATGATGCGTGTTTTCCCCATCCGGCGCGCGAGCAAAATTTGACCAATTGCATGGTTAATTTTGTGGGCACCGGTGTGGTTTAATTCTTCACGCTTGAAGTAAACTTTTGCACCGCCTAGTTTTTCCGTCAGGCGTTCGGCAAAATAGAGCGGGCTTGGTCGTCCGACATAAACACGATTTAACTCGTCTAGTTCTTCAAGGAATGAAGGGTCCTGCATCGCTTCCTTATAAGACTTTTCTACATTTAGAACGAGTGGCATCAATGTTTCAGAAACATAGCGTCCACCGTATTTGCCAAAATGGCCTTTTTCGTCAGGGCCCTGAGTGAAACTATTTACTTGATTATTCATAATTCTAACCTGTAATCGCAGGTAACTTTTGTGCACATCTTTATATTGGTGCAACGGTTACCATTCTTTTCGTTGTTAAGTTAGCGCTTTCGCTGTTCTTAAAAATTCTTGGATTTTCTCATGGGACTTAACGCCGGGTGCGCTCTCAACTCCGGAAGAAACATCTACGGCTAGTGCGCCGCTTGACTTTACAGCTTCCTGAAGGTTTTCAGAGGTCAAACCGCCAGCCAACAGCCACGGTTTTTCAATAGGGCGTGTTTGCATGATTTGCCAAGGGAAGCTTATTGCATTCCCGCCAGGGAGCTTGGCACCGCGCGGCGGTTTGGCGTCGAAAAGGCTTAGATCTGTAACTTTATCAAAATCTTCGGTATACCCAAGATCGTTCTCTTCCCGGATGCCATAGGCTTTGATTACTGAAACACCAAGTTCGTCTCTTATCCTTTGGGCCTCTGACGGGTATTCCAACCCATGCAATTGAACATAATCCAGATCAAGTGCATCAACTGCTGCTTCTATACGCGAAAACGGTGCATCAACAAACACACCAACCCGCTCTACGCTTGATGGTAGCTGTGGGCGTAACTTCATTGCGTCTTGCATGGTAATATCGCGGGGAGATGCCTCAAAAAACACAAAGCCAAGCCAGCGGGCACCTGCCTTTGCAGCAATATTTGCTGTTTCAGCATCAGTTATCCCACAGATTTTTACATGTACGGACATTAATTTGACTTTCCGTTTATGGCTTAATGTTTCTTGGTCAAGGTTTATGGCTATATAAATCGCTGTGATCCATTATGCACGATTTTTTTGATTTAGTCGCTTAATGGTGATCACTTTGTATCTGGTAGTAAATCTTCGAAAAAGGGTGTTTCTTTTTTGAGAGTAGCCATCGCGGCTTTTGGTAAGTCGTCGCCCAACATCATACCGCTATTCCATGTTGCAACATAATCAAGGCCGTCGTGAACACTATGGTCACGGGCATGTATGAGAACTTTTTTAGTGCCAGCTACAGCAACGGGACTTTTTTCCGAGATAGTTTTTGCTATTTCAAAGGCTTTGGCCAATGCTGTGTCTTTCGAATTTTCAATATGATTAATAAAGCCATATTGTTTGGTTTCGTCTACAGATACCTTGCGGCCGGTTAATGCCCATTCGCGTAAGATACCTTGTGGTACAAGTGTGCCTGCTCTTTGCAGGGTACCAAGGTCGGCTACTATAGCCACGTTGATTTCCTGAATACAAAACCAAGCGTCGTTGCTTGCTACTCGAATATCGCACGCTGCGATCAAGTCGATGCCGCCGCCAACGCATGCGCCGTGGATTGCGGCGATAACTGGCGCGTTAGCTTTCTCAATTACATTAAAGCATTCTTGAAGCCAAATAATATGACGCCGCAGTTTTTCGTGTTCGCGCGCAGGGTCACCGTCTTTAGTGCTCATAATAGCGTTATTTTCTTTGAGGTCTAAACCTGCGGTGAAATGTTTGCCATTGCCGGATAAAATAATCGCCCTAACTGCGTGATTACGGTCAAGTGTTTCAAAGGCTTCTTTGATTTCTTTGAAAAAGATGCTGTTCATGGCATTTAAGCTGTCTGGTCGGTTTAGCGCAACATGTGCGATTTGCCCTTCAACCGTTACATCCAGTGTTTCGTATGCCATGCTTTATCCTTTATATTTATTTAAACTGACCTGCGAAGGCTGCAAATGTATCTGCCTTGTTGACTGCTTTCATTATACGACCCTTATTCATCCAGTCGATCACCAATTTACGGTTCTTTTTATTTTTGATAGAACTCTTAAGGTGCTCATAAAGGTCTTCGTCACTGGCACCAAAGTCTGCAAATTCGTTGCGGAACGATTTCATAATTTGCCAGAAAGTATCTTTTCCAAGGGTTTCATGAAGTACTGCAAACAGAAACGCGTAGGCATTTGTGGATTGTTTGGCATAACCTTTTTCAGCATATGCTTTTAAAGCTGTGCCAGCGAGTTTTTTGTCGAGTTTTAGTGTTTGTTTAATTGTTTTAAAACTTATCTCACCTAATTTATCGATTTCATTATTATTTTTCAAAAGGTCAGTAAGCGCTACGTGCCAGCCATTGTCATTATCGCTGTAGTTCTTTATTTGCCATAACCGGGATAATTGCGCTTGTAAGTTGACAGAGTTATAATTGCCAAATGTAACAAAATCATACCCTGCTGCCCCTGATGTTTGATAAGCGTTCCCAAGATCCGCAAGAATGTATTTTTTATTTGCGGCGTTTTCACCTAGTAAGGCTGTGTATTTGTTACTTATCGTTGCTGCTTTGGCATTTGCAGCGAGTGCAGCCTCACTATTTTCACCTAAATAATACTGCGTGAGCGCAGACGTGCTAATTTTGCTATATCTACCGAGGCCAAGAATAAATCCATATGATGGTGCAATTGCTTTAAGTTCGATTTGTTCTCTGGTGCCAGACAAAACTCGCTTGCGCTCAACTGCATTGCCTGCAAGCGAATAGCCCTGTGGAACGGTGATTTTTGCTGTTGGGCTATACCGTTGATGTTTTTTATATGTTTCAAGTGCTTTGGCTGACGGTTCACTAATAACTGGATAGATGAAGCTATCCATACGAATCATGGTGAAATCAGGATTGAGTGTATCGATGGGGAAAGTATCACCATATAAATTAAGGGATTTCAGGTCGCCTTTATATTGTACTGAAAACTCTGTACTGTCGCTTGGCTTAAGCGGTGAAGAGAGTTTTACGCTAATACTATTCAGCTCTAAATCGCTGTTATCGATATCTTTTAGCTTTGTCGAAAAACGTAAAGTGCGGTTTCGTGTACCAACGATTTTGGTAACGGTTAAATTTGGATTTAATAGCAGTGTTATGTTTGAAATTGGCGCTGAGGAGGTGTTTCTGAAACGTACCCAGGCGGCTGCACTAACGCCGCGGTTTTTCGGTTGGTTGCTGAGGAAGGTTTCCATGGTTAAATGCATATTCTGCATCTTGATATCCATTGGAAACGGCTGTGTCTGTGATAACAGAGTGGTTGAGAAAGCAAGTAAACTAAAGCATAAAAACAGAACGCGCATATTTATATATCCCCCTATAAATTTCTCTTAAATTTATAGGCATTTGAAGAGTTGATGCAAGAGTTAGCTTGTCATTCTTTTGGCTGATGATCGATACAAAAACTGGTGATAAGTGTGTCAGCGATCTCTGCTGCCGCTTCTACATGTTCAATATCGACGTTTAAGCCATAAAGAACAAAAATCAGGTTTTTGCACTCTGAGCCAACGGGAGTACGTACACTATCAGAATAAGGTGTCCCAAACGGACCGTTTGTATCTACAAGGACAGGAAGCCCTTCGAGGTTTACTTCATCGCGACCAAGGCCTTCGTAGGCTTCACCTTTTTCACCAATACGCAAAGTAATATCGCTGGTTATTTTATCGGCATCATAACAGCCAACCGGAATACCTGTCATCAAGGAAACAAGGTTGCCGCAATCGACAACATTATTGATGCTCGAAATACCCTTGCCAGAAATAACACGACGGGTTATCGCCTCGGATGATGGCCTGTAACGGCTGGGGTCTTTACCTGTTTGTTTGAAAACATCACGCACACTCGCGATAACCGGATCACTCGCTGCCGCTTCGCCCATTAACTCCTCGATCCGAAGGCTCATGGCTTCACGCATTGTTGTAAATAATCCATCGTCAGATGCTGCAACACTCACCTTATAATCCAGCATACCGATATTCATCGCCATTTTAAGTTCAGCTAGCTTTGGATCAATTTTTAACTGCATGTAAACTCCGGCGCTTCATTATTGTTACAATAATTTCAGGAAGAATTAGATATAAAAAAGGGTCGCAAAAAGCGACCCTTTTATCAAGATATTTCAGAAAGCTTATGCAGCTTTGGCAAGGCGCCCGCGTGTGTCGCCTTTCGTGTAGAAAGTTTCGCCTTTTTCAGCCATGTCGCGGAGCATTTGTGGCGGCGTAAAGCGCGGTCCGTATGCTTGGGCAAGGCGGTCTGCTTCACGAACAAACTCGGTAACGCCCATTGTATCAATGAAGCTGAACGGGCCACCAGTGAAGGGTGCAAAGCCCCAACCAAAGATCGCGCCGATATCACCGGATGATGCATCGATTAACACACCTTCTTCAAAGCAGCGCGCTGCTTCAACGGCTTGGCGAACCATCAGGCGTGTTTCTACTTCCTCAAGGCTTGGCTGATCGGCTGCAACCGGGAAATGCTCGCCCAGGCCAGGCCAAAGGTGCTTCTTAGAGCCGTCTTCGGGATATACATAGTTACCTTTACCGTTTTTGCGGCCAAAGCGCTCAAGTTCAATAACCATTTTTTCGACAAAGCTGTCTGCGGGGGATGGGATGTATTTATCACCAAGTGCTTTCTTAGTTGCCATACCAACTTTATAGGATAGATCGAGCGCAACTTCGTCACCAACTGCAAGGGGCCCAACAGGCATACCAGACATCTTACCAGCATTTTCAATAAGTGCCGGTTTAACACCTTCTTGTACCATCGCGTAGCCTTCTTGGACATATGTACCAAAACAACGGCTTGTGTAGAAACCACGGCTGTCATTCACAACGATCGGTGTTTTCTTGATCTGTGCTACATAGTCAAGCGCTAGCGCCAATGTTTCATCGTCTGTTTTCTCACCCATGATGATTTCAACCAAAGGCATTTTGTCTACCGGCGAGAAGAAGTGAATACCGATGAACTGGTGCGGACGGGTGAAGTTTTTAGCGAGACCCGTAATCGGAAGTGTGGATGTGTTTGATGCGAACACAATATCTTTGCCAATAACGGCTTCAGTTTTCTCGGTAACGTCTTTTTTAATGTCATCAGCTTCGAAAACTGCTTCGATGATCAGATCACAGTCTTTTAAATCATCATAAGAGGATGTTGTCTGAATGCGGTCCAGAAGTGCATCCCCTTTTTCTTTGGTGACTTTGCCGCGGCTAATGCCTTTCTCGACAAGCTTGCGGGAATAATCCTTCCCTTTTTCGGCAGCCGCTTCATCGCGGTCAAGAAGAACAACATCCATGCCAACCTTTGCTGATACATAGGCAACACCAGCCCCCATGAGGCCTGCGCCCAACATACCGAGGCGCTTAACAGTTTTACGCTCGAATCCTTCAGGGCGGAGTGATCCTTTTTCCACCGCTTGCTTGTTTACAAACAATGAGCGGATCATATTTCCAGCAACAGGGTCGTTCAGAAGTTTAAGGAAGTATTTTGATTCGATTTTGATTGCTGTATCAAAATTAACGATACCGCCCTCATACATGCATGAAAGGATCGCCTGAATAGCCGGGTAATTGTGTTGGGTTTGCTTTTGCGCCATTGCGTTGGCGCCGATAAATGTTTGTACCGAACCAGGGTGCATCGCGCCCGAACCGCCAGGGAATTTAAAGCCTTTCTTATCCCACGGTGCAATAGCGCTTGATGTGTTTTTAACCCATTCGGTTGCCGTTTTCACAACGTCTTCAAGCGGGACAACAGCCTGAACGATGCCAAGGCCTTGTGCTGTAACTGGATTAAATGGTTTGCCTGTTGTGATGGCACCAGCCGCTGCCTGAATACCGATAAGGCGTGGAAGGCGCTGTGTGCCACCACCACCCGGAAGCAGGCCAACTTGAACTTCAGGAAGACCAAGTTGGATTTTCGGGTTGTCTGCGACCACACGGTGGTGACAAGCAAGCACAAGTTCAAGGCCGCCGCCAAGTGCTAGGCCGTTCACGGCTGCTGCAAATGGTTTAGTGCCTTCTTTCGCAAGAACCTTGGCAGGTTTACCGCCAGTTTCCATTTTACGAAGAATGCTGTTTAAGCGGAAAGTGCCGGCAAATTGCTCTTCAAGTGAAGCTTCTTCACCGCCGGCTTGACCGCCGAGCATATTAAGGTCAGCGCCCGCAAGGAAGGCAGGTTTTCCTGAGGTGATTACAGCGCCTTTGACGGCGTCATCTGCAAGAACTTTATCTACACATGTTTCCAGATCGTCAATCAATTGCCCGTTGAAAACATTCATGTTGGCGTTTGGTAGATCAATGGTCAAAAGGGCAATGCCATCGCCGTCTACTTCAAAACGAATTGTTTCGGTCATAATAATCTCTCTTTTTTCGTCTTGTGATGGGCGTTAAACGCGCTCGATAATTGTTGCTGTACCCATTCCTGCACCGATGCAAAGGGTTGTAAGTGCTGTTGATTTGCCTGAGCGTTCCAGCTCATCAAGAACAGTACCGAGAACCATCGCACCTGTTGCACCCAGTGGGTGGCCCATGGCAATTGCGCCGCCGTTGACATTGATATCACTGTGATCAATGTCTAAAGCTTCCATAAAGCGGAGAACAACAGAAGCAAAAGCTTCATTAAGTTCCCAAACATCAATATCAGATGTGCTCATGCCCGCGCGTTTCATCGCTTTTTCAGCAGCGAAACTTGGACCTGTTAGCATGATGGTTGGTTCTGAACCCACAGACGCCATAGAGCGGATACGTGCTCGTGGTTTGATACCTAACTTTTCACCAATCTCTTTGTTACCAATCAGAACACCAGCAGCACCGTCAACGATGCCTGAACTGTTTCCAGCATGGTGAACATGGTTGATTTTCTCAATTTCAGGGTATTTTTGAATAGCGACACTATCAAATCCAAGGTCACCCATTTGAGCAAACGATGGTTTCAGTGCCCCTAGCGACTGCATTGTTGTTTCCGGGCGCATGAATTCGTCATGATCAAGCGCTGTCATACCCGCAACGTCTTTAATCGGGATGATTGATTTTTCAAAACGCTTGTCATCCCAAGCGGCCTTGGCGCGCTTTTGGCTTTCAACGGCGTATGCGTCAACATCATCACGGCTATAGCCATATTTTGTTGCGATCAAATCGGCCGAAATGCCTTGTGGTACAAAATATGTGTCAAATGCGACGCTTGGATCTGTCGGCCATGCACCGCCGTCTGAACCCATAGGGACGCGCGACATTGCCTCTACGCCGCCGCCAATTGCCATATCAGCTTCACCTGACATTACTTTTGCGGCTGCAATATTTGCAGCTTCAAGGCCGGACGCGCAGAAACGGTTGATTTGGAAACCTGCTGTTGTTTCAGCGTAGCCTGCATTCATGGCGGCAACACGGGCAATATTAGAGCCTTGTTCACCAACAGGTGAAACACAGCCCATAATAACATCTTCTACATTCGCTGTATCAATTTCGTTACGGTTACGGATTGATTCCAGAACTTGAGTTGCAAGTTGAACCGGCGTAACTTCATTGAGTGAACCATCTGCACGCCCACGTCCGCGTGGGGTTCTGACGGCATCGTAAATATAAGCGTCTGTCATGATATTTCCTTATTTCTCTCTCTCAAATTAGCTCTAAAAGTATAAGTCTTGATTAGAAGTTTGCTGCGTCAAGCGCCATCAATTCATCTGATCCAGCTTGTATTTCTGCGAGTAAAGCACCCGTTTCAATTATGCGGCGTTTCATGTAGTAACGGCCGGTAATCATTTTATTCTCATGGAATGTCGGGTCTTCGGTACCACCAGATAGCGCTGCTGATGAAACCTTGGCAATTTTTGTCCACATCAGACCAAGAAGTACGTGGCCAAAAAGGTGCATGTAAGCGACAGAACCAGCACCAGCGTTATCAGGGTTGGTCATTGCGTTTTGCATGAACCAGAAAGTTGCTGTTTGTAGATCACCAATGGCTTTTTCAAGTGGGCCTGTGAAATCAGCGAGTGCTTCGTTCTCTTTATTCTCAGCAATAATTTCTGAGACATATTTGAAGAATGCCTGAATGCCGCGGCCACCATTTGCCCCTAATTTACGCCCTACGAGGTCAAGTGCCTGAATGCCGTTTGTGCCCTCATAAATTTGTGCGATACGGGCATCACGAACAAACTGTTCCATTCCCCACTCAGAGATATAGCCGTGGCCGCCGAATACTTGTTGTGCTGCGGTTGCATTTTCATAGCCGCGATCAGTGAATACGCCTTTTATAACAGGTGTTAGAAGGCCAACAATGTCATCTGCCCATTCACGCTCTTTCTCATCTTCGGCTTTTCGTGACAAGTCAACAAGAAGGGCTGCCCAGCTTGCTGCTGCACGGGCTGCTTCGTTGAAGGAACGGCTGTTTAAAAGGTTTCGGCGAACATCAGGGTGAACGATAATTGGATCAGCCGCTTTATCAGGTGATGTTGCCCCTTTGAGTGAACGGCCCTGGATGCGGTCATTTGCGTAATCAACAGCGTTTTGATAGCTCACCTCGGAAAGGCCAAGGCCTTGAACACCAACGCCGAGGCGCGCTGCATTCATCATGATGAACATTGCACGCAGGCCTTTGTGTGGTTCGCCGAGCATATAGCCAGTTGCGCCGTCATAGTTCAGAACGCATGTTGAGTTGCCGTGGATGCCCATTTTCTCTTCGATTGAACCGCAAACAACGCCGTTGCGGTCACCAAGGGAACCATCGTCGTTAACAATATATTTTGGTACGATAAATAGAGAGATACCTTTCACACCTTTTGGTGCGTCGGGTAGTTTGGCGAGGACCAAGTGAATGATATTGTCACTCATGTCGTGTTCACCAGCCGAGATGAAGATCTTGGTGCCACTGATTGCAAATGTCCCATCGTCATTTGGCTCTGCTTTTGTGCGCAAAAGGCCGAGGTCAGTACCACAGTGTGGTTCGGTCAGGTTCATTGTACCTGTCCAGCTACCTTCAACCATTTTTGGTAAATATTTTTCTTTTTGCTTGTCTGTACCTTCAATAATGATGGATGCCATAGCGCCTTGTGATAGGCCTGGGTACATAGCAAATGCCATGTTGGATGATACAAGCATTTCTTCCATACACATGCCGATTACATGTGACATACCTTGACCGCCAAATTCTTCTGGGCCTGTTAAGCCAACCCAACCGCCTTCAACATATTTTTGATATGCTTCTTTAAAGCCTTTTGGTGTCGTAACCGAGCCATCATCATGGCGTGTACAGCCTTCATGATCGCCGGAAAGATTAAGAGGCTGAAGCTCGTTTTCACAAAACTTGGCACCTTCTTCCAAAATTGCACTAACAAGGTCGGGGGTTGCTTCTGCATAACCGGGGAGGTTGGAGTATTGAGCAATATTTAAAACATCGTTCAGTACAAACTGCATATCTTTTACGGGGGCGCGGTATGTAGGCATTGTCTCTCTATTCCTTAAAAGTTTTATTATATAATTTTATATTTAGTGGGGGAGGCTTGATGGTTTACCTGTTGAGGGGCAACCCACTGCTGGGTATCTTTACAATATTCAAGGTTATCCAACAAACCACAAAAGTTTTACCACATAATTTTACGTTGAGTGAGGCGGGTTTGGCGGTTTGCCAGTTGAGGGTTCAATCCATTTCTGGGTGTCTCTGCAATATTCGAGGTTATCCAATAAACCACAAAATTCATTCAATTCTGCGATTGTTGCATCGATATCCTCTTTTTGGGCTTTGAGTGCATTGATCCGCTCTTCGCAGCGCGTGAGCGTGACGTTTCGCTGGGTTTCACGTTCATCCCCTATATCATAGAGATCTAACATTTCACCGATTTCCGTTAACGAAAAGCCTACGCGTTTTCCGCGTAATATCCATGCTAGGCGTACCCGGTCAGCGTGGTGGTATACGCGGGTTTGGCCGATCCGCTCAGGTGATATCAGCCCTTGATCTTCATAGTGACGAAGAGTTCTAGGGGTTATATCAAACTCGTCAGAAAGGTCTTTAATTGTGAAGGTGTCATGTTTCTTGAGTTTGCCGTTTTCAATCATTTTGATCACTTCCATTAATTTCACTAAAATATGTAGGTTACGTTTACGTTAACGTCAAGTACCAGAATTACGATTTCCCAGTTTGAAACAAAAGCGGCTGAAAAATATGTGAAATTTTCGCTGGATCGATCACGGCTAGGGTGTTTGGTAGTGGTTGAATAGAATGAATAATGATAGACATAAGGGCGAATCAGCATGGAAAGACAAGTTATGGTCCCAAAATTTGAAACATTTGAAGCTTTTTTTCCTTATTATCTTGCTGAACACGCCAACCCCACATGTCGTCGGCTGCATTATGTTGGTACAATACTCGCAACATCGATATTAATAGCCGCTATTGTGATGACTACATGGTGGTTGTTGATATTGTTTCCTGTGATTGGATATGGATTTGCGTGGGTTGGCCATTTCAAGTTTGAACGCAATCGGCCTGCTACTTTTGACTATCCACGTTGGTCTTTAATGGGTGATTATAAGATGTTGTATCTTTTTCTAACACGCCAGTTAGATCCCATATTGCGTGAAGCAATCGTAAGGTACGGCAAGATTGCGCATTAATCAGACAAGAATATTCTGCCAAATAGCTTTGGGTTAGTTTGAAAGCAAACGCCCTGTACCTTTAGAACCATAAGCTTACGTTTCACAGGTCATTCATAAAAGTCACAATATTTGCAATCAGTTATAAACTCGGGTACGAGTAAATAAAGACTTTAGCTACCGGACAAACGATTCATGACGCTATATTTGCCAATTGCCGAATTATCGATGAATATATTCTTCATTATCGGTATGGGGGCGATTGTCGGTTTTCTCTCGGGTATGTTTGGTGTAGGCGGTGGTTTTCTAATGACGCCGCTGCTTATTTTCTCGGGTATTCCTCCTATTATTGCAGTTGCAACAGAATCTAATGAAATCACTGCGGCATCGGTTTCAGGTGCACTTGCGCACCATCGGCGCGGCGGTGTTGATATGAAAATGGGCCTTGTCCTTGTTTTGGGCGGGGCGGTCGGCGCTTTAATAGGTGTTCAAACACTTACAATTTTAAAGGCACTAGGTCAGGAAGACCTGATTATTAAACTCGCTTATTTTCTGTTTTTAGGAACAGTGGGTTTCTTGATGTTTTGGGAGAGTGTGCGAGCGATTGTGCGACAGCGCTCGGGTTATATTCCCCCTCCAATCAACCGTGAGGACCGCCATAAAGCATGGATTCATAAACTTCCTTTTAAAATCAGATTCCGTAAATCCCGGCTCTACATCTCTATTCTTTTGCCGATAGGAATCGGCATGTTGGTTGGGGTTCTGTCAGGTATTATGGGCGTTGGCGGTGGGTTTATCATGGTGCCTGCTATGATTTATATTCTTGGTATGCCGACGAATGTGGTTGTTGGGACGTCCCTGTTTCAGATCATTTTTGTTACATCGCTTGCGACGATAAATCATTCGATCAATACACAGTCTGTTGATGTGTTTCTGGCCGTACTTTTGTTAACGGGCGCAGTAATTGGTGCGCAGGTTGGGGTGCGTGCGGGTGCAAAATTGAAAGGTGAGCAGTTGCGGGCCTTGCTTGCGTTGATGGTTGTCTTAGTGGGTATAAAAATGGGTTATGACCTGATTGCAGACCCTGCAGAGATGTACACGGAAGCGTCGATTGAAGGCGGAGGGCATTAAGATTATGATGCGTAAAGCTTGTTCATTGATTGCTTTAACCGTGATGCTTTTTCTGGCACTAGCGCCGGCGGCACATGCACTTGTGCTTGACCTGTCAAACAAGCGGATCGAGATTCGCTATAGTTTTGATGGTGCTGATATTATTTTGTTTGGCACGGTTGGGTCTTCCGCTGCAGGCTCTATCAATGACCCTTTTGATGTGGTGGTCGTGGTGCGGGGCCCTGAAGAAGCCATGATTGTTCGCCGTAAAGAAAAGCTGGGTTTTATTTGGATTAACGGCGAAAGTATAGAGTTTCCTGCGGCGCCAGGGTATTATGCTGTAGCTGCAAACCGTCCGCTCAATGAAATCGCTGCGACTAATGAGTTCTTGGCAACAGGTATTGGTTTTGAAAATCTGCATTTGGCATTTGAAGGCGGGGCGCGCCGTAGCCAGACAGTGCCGGAGTTCAAACAAGCGCTATTTGATCTTCGAACCTCGAAAGGTTTGTATCGTCAGGAAGAAGATTCGGTTACCATGATTGGTGAAGGTTTGTTTCGTATGGATGTTCATCTTCCTGCCAATGTACCGGTGGGCGAATTTCAGATTGATGCGTATGTTTTCCAAAATGGTCAGTTCAAGGTTCGTGAACGTATCCCGCTTGTTGTTGATAAGGAGGGGTTTGAGCGAGCTGTTTTTAATTTCGCCCACGAATCGCCGTTTCTCTATGGTTTAATGGCGGTAGTAATTGCCCTTGTAGCGGGATGGGTTGCTGGAGTTGTTGGCAAGAAGTCGTAAAATATAATCTAGCGAACCATCATATCACGTACTCACGGAATATTATCGTTTGCTTCGTTATTCGGGCTTTCGTTTGACCATTTTTGTATCTTGAACACAAATGTATTACCGTTTGCTTCTGCCATTACAAGTGTGTGGCGTGACATCTGACAAAAAGCGGGGATATCCCTAACACTTGCCGGGTCAGTCGCAGTAATTTTCAAAATATCGCCGTTATTCATATCATCCAAAATACGGCGCGCCCTTAGAACCGGTAAAGGGCAAAGCATACCTGTTGCGTCAAGGGTAATGGTGACGACCTCAGAAGGCATATATCGGTCCTCTAGGCAAATACTTGTTGATCTATAATTAAATATTCTCATGGCCGCTATTATGAGAATAAAATCTCAACACCAAGTTAATGTAAAATAGCAAATTAATCGATTATTTTCTGTGGCAAGAATTTAGGCCCACCCTTGGGTATAGGGTGGGCCTATTGACCGGAATTGGGTATTTTCCGGTTGAGAGCATGAAGCTGGGTGTTGGATGCTGAGTGCCTCATGCTCTAAAACTGTAATAAGTTTAATGAAGAATTACATTTTCCCCGCGTGTATTAACACTCGATTTTTCGATAAGATGTTGATGAATAGATAACCAGAGGTCAAATCCTTCATTATCACCAATAGACCGCATTTTTTTGAGTGCATGATCTGCATAAACTAACGCTTTGTCGCCTAGGTTTTTGAGAAGATTCTCAGCGACATATCCAAAGTAAATATTAGGATCAAAAGGCAGGGGTTGTTGCATGGCGATACTCAACTCATTATATCATTAAATTTATTGCCAAGTACAAAAGCAATGAGTATGCCAATCAAAATTTTTAAAATTACCTATGCTTTACAATGAGTTGGTATCGATATTTTGATGATGAAATATATGCCCTGGTTATTTTTTGCCCGGGATTAAATAGATTGCGGATTTAATTGCCTACTATTGAATAGAAAGCAATGATAGAATATTCGGCGCTGAGCGCCATGGCCGATCACCAGTTATTCTGGGTAATATCACTGGTTTAATATTAGTATGATATTGTATTTGTTTAGCTGTTTCCTCGATATCAGGGTGGCCATTACCATTACTGTTATAATTACTGGCACTTTCACTGATAATTATAGAAATTTTGGAAAGACTGCGGTTACGCATTGCCTCGATGGTGGCTATTGTGTGCGATATGGTGCCTAGATAACTGCCTGCGACTACTATTGAGGCTAGTTCTAATTCTTTGATCCAGTCTACTACCAGCTTGTCTTCGGTAAGGGGCACAAAACTACCACCTACACCTTCTATTAATGTAACACCGTCGTATTTAAGAGCCCTGTGGCATATATGGATGACTTCATTATAGTCCAGCTTTTTACCTTCCAGCTTTGCTGCCATAGCAGGAGCTAGCGGTGCTGTATAACGAAGCGGTGAGACTGCATTCACAGTATCGCTGGATAGGCTTTGGTCCAGACTGTCAAGAATTGCGGCAGTATCAGTACCTGCCATATCTTCGACGATATCACCGTTTGACGGAATACCGCTGATTATGGGTTTGATAGCTTTTACACGATGGCCAGCTGCCCGTAATTGATATGCGAGTGTAGCCGTTACCATTGTTTTGCCAATCTCGGTGCCTGTTGACGTAATGAAAAGCTTATTGTTCACGGGAAGGGTTTCCTAAGTTAAGATTTAGACAGGCTGTGATGAGGTTATCGACATCACTATCAAGGTGAGTTGCAGAGAAAGTAAATCTTAATCTCGATGTGCCGACCGGAACCGTTGGTGGTCTGATAGCCGTAACCTGAAACCCTTGACGAGCGAGCGCTTCTGCGGCCAGCAATGTTGGCCTCTCTTTACCAATAAACACAGGAACGATGGGGCTATCTGGGGCTGGAAGGTTCAGGTCTTTGGCGAACTTTTGTGCTAATTGTAATGGTCGTTCTACTCTGCGTGGCTCACTTTCAATAATTTCGATTGCTTTGATAGCTGCAGCGATTGTACCGGGCGGTAAGCCTGTCGTGTAAATAAGCGAGCGTGCGCGGCTTTTCATCAATTCAATCACTGGTTTTGGCCCTGCCAAATACCCACCGTAAGCACCGATCGCTTTTGATAATGTGCCCATTTGCAGTGGAACTAGATCGTGTGCTTTAGTGGCTATCGCAGAACCTCTTCCGCCCCCGATAGTACCAAGCGCGTGTGCATCATCATTCATCAGCCATGCATCGAACATTTGCGATAGCACTCCTAGTTCCTTTAGGGGGGCAATGTCGCCGTCCATCGAATAAACACCGTCCACAATGATCATTGCCTTTTGAAAATGAGAACGATACGTCTCTAGCAGTTGCTTGGCATGGACTGTGTCATTATGTTTGAAAAAGTGACAGGTTGCGTTTGATAACGCCATTCCCGAGCGGATGCATGTGTGAACCAACTCATCAGCGATAATCAGATCACTTGATGCCATGAGAGCCGGAATAATACCGATATTCGCCATATACCCTGAGCCAAAGATTATCGCGGCTTCACATTGTTTGAAAGACGCAATTTTCTTTTCCAGCCTATCATAGAGAGGGTGATTGCCGCTTACTAATCTACTGGCACCCGCACCCACGCCGTAGGTTTTAGTTGCCTTGATTGATGCATTGATAACTTCTGGATGCGTTGAAAGGCCGAGATAATCGTTATCAGTAAAGCTGATTAAGTCTTGATTGTCACATTTGGTGCGCATACCGGTTGATCGCGCACTTGTTTTTAAAGAGCGGCGTCTACTTTTTCTCTCTAAGTCGTGCAGTTTATTATCTACGAAATTTAATAGACTTTTATGGTGTGCTGGAGATTGTTTCATGCAAAGTGAGATAGGTGGATACTATTAGTCGGTCAAGGGCTCAAATTGCATAGCTGGTAAGCGATTTTTCTTGACTTAGGGACGCTCAGCGGCAAGGTTGCAGCCGATATCTAGGAGTCATATAATGAACGCACCAACCGCTATTACCACACCAGATACGATGTCAGCTATTCCCTCGCGGCATGATTGGAATCGACCTGAAATCATGGATCTTTTTAATAAGCCATTTATGGATCTGGTGTATGAAGCGCAAAGTGTTCACCGTGTTTACCATGACCCTAATAAAGTACAACTTTCGCAGCTTATTTCGATCAAAACGGGTGGTTGCGCAGAGGATTGTGGCTATTGCTCGCAGTCGGCGAAATATAAGGACGGTACGGGCCTTCAGGCGACCAAACTAATGGAAGTTGAGCGGGTGTTGGAGGATGCAAAGCGGGCGAAAGCAGGGGGGGCATCACGGTATTGTATGGGTGCTGCCTGGACGAGCCCTAAAGATAGGGACCTCGATCAAATTGAAGCCATGATCAAAGGTGTTAAAGACCTTGGTCTGGAATCATGTATGACGCTTGGCATGCTGACGAAATGTCAGGCAGAACGCCTTAAGGGTGCTGGCCTTGATTATTACAACCATAATGTAGATACATCTGAAGAGTTTTACGGTGAGATCATCACAACGCGCACATATCAGGAACGTTTGGATACGCTTGATCATGTTCGTACTGCTGGAATTAATGTGTGTTCGGGTGGTATTGTTGGATTGGGTGAAAAACGTGAAGACCGTGCAGGGATGCTTCAAACATTGGCAAATTTGCCAGAACATCCACAGTCTGTTCCCATTAACATGCTTGTTGCAGTACCTGGCACGCCGCTTGAGAATGTAGATAAGCTGGACCCGTTTGAGTTTGTAAGGACTATTGCTGTCGCTCGTATCATGATGCCAAAGGCTGAGGTTCGTTTGTCAGCTGGGCGTCAGAGTATGAGCGAAGAGTTGCAATCTTTGTGTTTTCTTGCTGGCGCAAGCTCAATTTTCTATGGCGAGCAGCTTTTGACCACGCCAAATCCAGAAAACAACAAAGACATGAAGCTTTTTGATAAGCTTGGTTTGTCCCCGGCATAGATGACAGATACCCAGCAAATTTTCCCCGATTGGTATCGTTTAGGCATCAATAATATCTGGCTGCCTTACACGCAGATGCAAACAGTCACACCGCCGCTTCCGATTGTGAAAAGCGAAGGGGTGCGCCTGACACTTGCAGATGGGCGTGAATTAATCGATGGTATTGCGAGCTGGTGGGCTGCTGCTCATGGCTATAATCACCCCCATATTATGAATGCGGTGGAAATGCAGTTAAGGCAGATGCCACATGTCATGTTTGGTGGTTTGGTTAATGAGCCTGCACTCAAACTTTCTCAGCGTCTGGCTAATTTATTGCCTGGCGACTTAAACCGTTGCTTTATTGCAGAATCAGGATCGGTTTCTGTAGAGATTGCAATGAAAATGGCTGTTCAGTATTTTCTAAATAAAGGCGAGCGGCGAAGCAAATTTATCCACTTTCGTGGCTGCTATCACGGCGATACACTTGGTACAATGGGGGTATGTGACCCGGAAGAGGGGATGCATAGTCTTTTTGGGGATGTAATTGCAGATAATATTCTATGTGACTTACCGCGCAGCGAAGGCGAAGCGGAAAGGTTTACAGAGTATTTGAAGGAAAACGCCGAGAATGTTGCAGCGGTTATTACGGAGCCACTGGTTCTTGGGGCTGGTGGGATGGTTTTTTATCCCCCTGAAACCTTAAAATGGTTACGCATCGCTTGTGATGCTGCTGGTGTTTTATTAATTATTGATGAGATTTTTACAGGTTTTTGCCGTACAGGAACGATGTTTGCGATAGAGCAGGCTGGTATTGTACCAGATATTGTAACGCTTTCTAAGGCGCTTTCGGGTGGTGTATCCCCGTTATCAGTTTGTGTGGCACGTGATCATGTTTTTGAGGCGTTTCTGGATGATGATCCGTTAAAAGCTTTAATGCATGGCCCCACGTATATGGGGCATGCACTGGGCTGTGCAGCGGCAAATGCTTCACTTGATTTGTTTGAGAGCGAGGACCGATTGGGGCAAGTAGCTCAAATTGAGAGGCAGTTAAAGGCGGAACTGGAGCCATGCCGTAATTTACCTAATGTAAAAGATGTGCGCATATTAGGGGCGATTGGTGTTGTACAGCTTCATGACGCTTCTGCTATTGAGGCTTTAAAGCCTCAGTTTGTTGATGCGGGAGTTTGGATAAGACCGTTTAGAGATATTGTATATTTAACTCCTGCTTTGACTATTTCTGAGGATGACTTGAGAGTGTTAACACAGACGGTATATCAAGTTTTAAATCAATCTTAGTCGGTTCACTTGGGTCACTGTTTCTTTTGATTCTTGTTATTGTCCTTACTTTTGTCATCCGTGTCACCATGGCTGACTTCTTCTATTTTCACGTTGGGGTTAACATTCAGTCGTTGACGTTGGAATTTTTTCTGCAGGCCTTTTTGAAAGGCCCTCAAAAGTGGGTGCCCTGCCAAGTCAGTAAATGCGCCATAATCTTGACGGTAATTTCTAAGATTTATTGTTGGGTTTGGCGCAATAATATCACCAACTGCTTCCGGTAAATCGAGTAAAATATAGGGTTGGCCATTGTATAGGTCATTGATTGATCCATCTTGGACGGTGATTTTTATTCTTTCAGCTTTTTCTAACCAGCCTTTTAATTTACGATCTGCATATCTGTGTAAATGGGCATATATTTCGCCTTCTGAAGCTAAAAGCTGAGGGGCAGCAAAATTGTAATGCTCAGAAATTCGAAGCGTCTTTCCCCATATCTGAGTACCTCGTATGCTATTAGTGAATTCCTCTGCATTACTGCGTAATTGTTCCCAAACTGTTTTGCCTTTATAGGCAGATTCGCGAATATTTGGCCCGCCAATGTACCCCATATACAGCCCGTATATTACAAGTGGGTCTGACCAGTTTTCTAAAATATGGCGGCGTAATTGACCGAGGCTGGTACGTTGGCCAGATATAAAAATGGCCGTTTGATCAAGTTCGCCAGCGCAATGGTTTTTTAGGGTTGTTTCACAGCTAGAGTCAGATGAATAAAGTTTCTGGATATCAGTGATCGGATAACGCTTTGAAACCTCATAAATGACAACGATATTATGTAAATTCAACCAATAAGCCAATTGTTCATCCTTGGAAAACTGATCGAGAGATACTTCTTGACTTACTCTTTGTAGGCGAAGAATAATTTCCTTAATGTATGACCGGGTTCCTTCAGTAAAGTGGCTATATAATATCCGGTTACTTTCTAACCATGTCGATTTTTGGTTACCCCGCCTGAACTTTGTGCCAGTTTGGCTTACTTTGTTTTGTGCATGCACATGCAAAGAACGCCCGATATTGAGGACAACGCCTCCTAAAATTTCATTCAGGTCATCATAACGAATAACATATGGTGAATTGTTTTTATAGCTTTCGGGAAATTTGTAGAGTTGCTCGCAATCACTGGCTCTGGATTGCTTGATGAAAAGGGTTGAAGCCAGAAGCATGATTCCAACTATTTGTATAGTTGATTTGTGTAATATCATAACAACCCCCAAGTTTTGTAAGACAGAAAATTGGTTATATATAAAGCCAGTCAAATTTAATTTGATAACTCTTCAATGGTTACGCTTGGATTCTTATTAATGTTTCTGCGCTTCTGTCGTTTAAGTTTTTCTTTGATGTATTTGAAAAATTCAACTGAGGCCGGTAACCTGGCCAGAGGTATATTTCTGCCATTAGGGTCGAGACTGACGCCAAAATTAAGACCAATTAATTCGCCATTGTATAGATCTGTAATGCCCCAATTATTGATTGTTGGTACAACAGTTTTTGGTTCTCTGTGGAGCCATTTTATTAATCGGCCGCGTGCATACTTTTGAAGATGTTTTTTTAAATCCGTTCCAAAATTAGGAAAAAATCTTTTGGCGAATAAAAAATGCTCTGAAACCTTTAAAGTTCTCCCCCATATTTGGGTGCCACGTATACTATTGATAAATTCCTTTGCATTGTCTTCTAATTGGCTCCAGATGTCGGTGCCATTATACGCTGAAGGCCGAAGGTTAGGGCCACCTATATATCCCATATAGAAACCATAAATCACATTTGGATTGGACCAGTTAGAAATAACATGCTCTCTAATTTCGTGAAGGGTTGTTGTTTTATTTTGGATGGTGATTTTAAATGTAGAGAAATTAGGATCAATTGGATCATTTCGGCACTTAAAAGTGTTCAGGCAACTTTGAGTGCCTGTGTATAGAGATTCTAGATCTGACAATGGATATTGGCGAGCAAGCAGATAATAAACACTAATATTATGAAGGTTTAGCCAATAAGCTAATTGTTCATTTTTGGTGAATTTTGTTAGCGGTAAGTAATTAGGCACACTTCCCAGTTGGGCGATAATGCTTTTTAAATAAACAATATCTGCCTCTGAGAAATTTGTGAAATCAACACGGTTTGCCTCAAATCGTGAGGCTTTTTTGTTTCCATATACAAATCGTGTACCCCTAGCAGGTTTAGGTCGTTGGGCTCTAATATGTTCTGATGGGCCAATGTTAATAACCGTGTCTGCTAAAGTTTGGTTCCAATTTCGAAAGTCTATGCGATATTCAGAATGATGTGAAAATTCAGTTGGGAAAATATATTTATGTTTTTCTGGTCCTCTATTTGATAATGCCGCAGTTGATATGAAAACAAAGCATAACGGTAAATAAATAGATTTTAACATTATATAACCCTCCAATCGATTAAATTAAACCAGAGAGTGTTTAGGGTGTCAATCACTTTATACTACACATGTAGTTTATAGAATAAATAACCTAATAAAAAAGGCCTGACGAAGTCAGACCTTTTGAAATGAATTCTGTTTATTTGCAGTATTATTCCCGATTACCGAGGAACTGTAAGAGGTACATAAATAAATTTACGAAATCGAGATACAGCGTAACGGCGCCCATGATGGCACCTTTTTTAACCATTTCACCCGTAGACATCATAAAATACTGGTTTTTAATCATTTGCGTGTCGTATGCTGTTAGGCCTGCAAAGATCAATACACCGATAACCGATGTTATGAAATGTAGCATGCTTGACCCAAGGAACATGTTAACAACGCTGGCAATAATAAGACCAATAAGTCCCATAAACAGGAATGTTCCCATACCAGAAAGGCTTTTCTTGGTTGTGTAGCCATATAGGCTTAGGCCGCCAAATGATGCTGCTGTAATAAAGAAAGTTCGGGCAACACTAACGCCTGTATATTGGAACAAGATCGAAGATAGGGAAATGCCAAAGCAGGCTGCAAATGCCCAGAAGATCATCTGCATTGCACTACTCGATAGCTTGTGCGCGCCAAAGCTGAGAACCAGAATAAACGCAAGTGGTGACAGTGCGGCTATCCAGCCAAGGCCCGTACGGCCTGCAATGGCGTATTGGCTATCACTGACTTGAACGACATTGTAGAATAGTTCTACAGCCGCTGGGTTTTTATATAATACCAAGGCAACAATGCCAGTGAGCAATACACCGGATGCCATGTAGTTATAAACTTTGAGCATATAGGCACGAAGACCCGCATCAAACTCTTTCGCTTGTGCGTCCGTGTTTGCCCCATATGCAGAATTGTAACGATTGACCATTTTTGCTCCTTAAAACATGATTGGATTTCACTATAATATGGGTTGAAACAGTATAATTTTCAACCCAAATCGATAATTCTATTATTCGCTTCTTAATACTTCGTTCGGTTTTACTGAAAGTGCCCTAAAGCTTGCCCCTAGACCAAAAATAATGGTGACGGTTAAGCTCACTCCAACAATTGTCATCATCGGGCCGGGGAGTGCTCTAAATTCTGACTCCCACAATTGTGTAATAACCAACCAACCAGCAAGTGTTCCAAGAGCAAGGGCAATGAATGCTGTAATAAGGCCGATCAGGGTATATTCAAGCAAATATGCCCTTAGAATTTGGCTGCGTACAGCACCAACAACTTTCAGAATTACAGATTCGTAAACTCGTTGACGAAAGCCGGCTGCAATTGCTCCAGCGAGTACAAATATGCCAGAGAATATTGCAACAAACCCTGTTGCTTCTACGGCTATTGAGACTTGAGATACAATCGTATTTACGCTTGATAGCACCTCTTTCATGCGAATAGCTGTAATATTTTTAAATTCCCGGGTCAGGGTGCGGTAAGCTAGTTTTTCTGTCTCGCCGTTTGCTTTCAATGTTGCTGTGTAGGTGTGGGGGGCTGCCTTAAGGGTGTATGGATCAAACAATATGACAAAGTTAAACCCAAAAGTGCTCCAGTTGATTTGGCGAGTTGAGCGGATCGTTGCCTGTATTTCACGCCCTAAGATAGAAATTGTCATTGTGTCACCAATAGTTAACCCCAATCCGTCCGCAGCCTCCTTGCCAAGGCTGATTTCGGGGGTGCCTGCATAGTCTTCAGGCCACCATTCACCGTCAACAATTTCATTGCTTTCAGGTAAGTCTGCTTGATAGGTAAAGCCCCGATCACCTCTAAGAACCCAGCGAAATTCACTATTTGGGACTTCGTATTCAGATGCATCAATCCCCTTAACCTTGGTAACACGGCCACGAAGTGAGGGAATGGTTATTACATCCTCTACACCCGGTACAGCTTGTGCTTTCTCGCGGAAGTATTCAATCTGATTAGATTGAATATCAAGAATGAAAAATGCAGGTGCTTCTTCCGGAACTTCAGTGCCAAGCTGCTTCTGGAGATTACCTTCGATAAGGGTGATTGTTGCAAACAATGTTAATCCCAAGCCGAGCGAAATAACAACGGCACCGGTTGCCGCCCCGGGTCGGTGTAGGTTAGCAATTGCCATTCGCACCAAGGCATTTTGTGATCGTGGTAGTTTTGCGGCAAATTTTTGCAATAACCAGCTAGTAAAGAGCAATATGCCAAGAGCAATCATGGCAGATAGTAAAAAGCCAAATGCGAAAACTGGATTGTTGGCGAGGCCAACAGCCATCGCTACTACGGCTGCGATGGCGCCTGCTATCAATAATAAATAGCTCAGTCTGGGTTTGCCTTTTTCTGGTGCAACGAGTGCTCGAAAAAGTCGAACTGCAGGAAGGTCGCGGGCTTTGCCAAGTGGCCATGCAGTGAACGCAACGGTAATCATGAGACCATATGCTGCGGCTAATAATAGAGCGACCGGGTATATACCCCCTTCAGGTTTGATTGGAAGTGTATCCGGAAGGACTGAACCAAGGATCGCGGGCATGAATGTACCAACCATGAGCCCAATGATGATGGAGACAATCCCGATCAGGAGTACCTGTATGAAATATGTTGCAAAGATTGTGGTGCCATCAGCGCCGAGAATTTTCATGGTGGCAATGGTACGTGTTTTGCGGTCCATATACCCTTTAACAGCATTGCCAACACCAACACCGCCAACGATCAAAGCTGCCAAGCCAACAATAACCAAAAATTCACCCATGCGTTCAATGAAGGTGCGCAGGCCTGCCGCGCTATTGCTCCGGTCTCGGATGCGCCAGCGCTCATTGGGCCAGGTTTCTTTAATTTCTTCGCGCATGGCATCAAGGTCTGTAGTTGGGGCAACACGGACTTTATAGTAATAATTCACCAAACTTCCGAGAGTGATCAACCCTGTTTGTTCTAGTGCTTGGCGGCGAATTAATACTGATGGCCCAAGCTGAAACCCTTGATTGGCTTTGTCGGGTTCGCGCTCGATGAAGGCACGGATATCGGCTTGAATATTCCCGAATGTTAGAGTGTCGCCAAGGTTGACGTTCAAGCGTTCTGCAAGTAACGGGTCAACGGCTGCCCCCCATGTGTTTCCACGCTTGTCAAAAAGAGCCTTGTTATCTAGTTGCGGGCTGGTGTCTAGCGATCCATATAATGGATACGCTTCGTCAACTGCCCGTAATTCGACCAGTGTCGATGTGTCACCTGTAACAGTTTCTGACGTGTCGCCGTCTATGCGTGCCATTGTTCTAAGGCGGGCAGAGGTGGAAACCTGACCTCTCTCTTCAGCCCATCTAAGTAAATCGGGTCCTGGGTCACGTTGAAAACTGTTCACTTCCAAGTCACCGCCCAGAATTGTTTGACCTTCGCGCTCTAAACCTTCTTCGATAGCTTTCGTGAGCGAGCCAACGGTTGCGATTGCAGCAACGCCGAGGATCAGGCACGCCATAAAAATACGAAACCCGTTAAGACCGCCCCTAAGTTCACGCAGGGCAAAACGGATCGCGATTGGTAAGTTTGGTGATCTGGATAGCATTAGCTTTTCACCTCAACTTTGCCTGTAGCTGTAACCTGTATCGATTTTGTGTTACCTGTATCGTCAATGATATTACCATCAGCCATTGACATAACGCGGTCGCATTTATCTGCAAGCGATGGATCATGAGTTACCAAAATCAGGGTTGAGTTCTTACGGCTTGCAAGATCAAAAATAAGATCAATGACATCATGGCCGGTTTTGCCGTCCAGATTACCGGTTGGTTCATCACCGAAGAGAATACCGGGTTCTGGCGCCAAGGCACGCGCGAGCGCAACGCGCTGCTGTTCACCGCCTGATAACTGTGCCGGGTAATGATCCATTCTGTGCGCTAAACCAACTGCTTCGAGCTCATGGGCTGCCCGGTCGAATGCATCGTTTACTTTCGCAAGCTCAAGAGGTACTGCAACGTTTTCGAGCGCAGTCATCGTTGGAATAAGATGGAACGCCTGCATAACAATACCAATGCGTGATAAACGGTGACGAGCAAGGTCGTCTTCGCTAGCGCCGCCAAGGTTAAGGCCGTCAACCCATACATTGCCGCTTGTTGCTTGTTCCAGCCCTGTCATTAAACTCATGAGTGATGATTTGCCCGAGCCACTGGGGCCAACGATACCGATGGTTTCGCCGCTCATGATATCAAAGCTCAGGCTTTTTAGAATATTTACCGGGCCTGCACCTGATTCCAGAGTTAGAGAGACATCTTCTAGTTTGATGATGGTCTTTTGATCTTGCATTGTATTTTATCCTTCGCTGCCATTTTATTGTTATAAATTGAATGCAATCTATTATTGGTCGTAGTTTCGTATATTATGGTATTTCGTTATACTATTGTTACGATCACGCACATTTCCATGTAGAGGTTTTTATGCGCAATTTTTTACAGTACACTCAAAATTCACTTTTTTATCGACGTTTTATTACGATATTTTTCGCTTTTTGGGTCACTTTTGCGTCATTTGGTGTCGTTTCTGCGACAGTTCAAGATAACACTGGCAAAGCCGCTGTGGAAATTCTTGCCTTTGGGGATAGTTTAACGGCAGGCTATGGCCTTGGCCCGGGTGAAGGCTTTACCGAGCAGTTACAGAAATGGCTTAATGCCAATATGAATGTTTCTGTTAAGGTTATTAATGCGGGCGTTTCTGGTGATACGTCAACAGGGGGGCGTTCACGCCTTGACTGGGCACTTGCACCGATTAAAGGCGGTAAGCCTGATTTGGTTATTTTGGAACTTGGTGCCAACGATGCACTAAGAGGCGTATCGCCTGAAATTACGCGTGATAATATATTTGCAATGGTGAAAACTTTAAAAGAACGTAATATTTCAACATTGGTTGCAGGTATGCTTGCAACACCGAGTTGGGGTGCAGATTACGGTAAGAAGTTTAATACGATTTTCCCTGATGTCAGTAAGGAGTATGCTGTTCCATTATATCCCTTCTTTCTTGACGGCGTGGCGGCAGATTCTGCGTTAAATCAAGCTGATGGCTTGCATCCGAACGTCGAGGGTGTCTCGATCATCATTGAGCGTATGGGGCCTATTATTAAGCGTCAGTTAGCGGCGGCTTTATCTGACTAACTATTAAGGTGATTTATGATACGTCTTTTTGTTGGGTTAGAAATTCCTGATGAGATGATCACAGGGCTGGAAGGCTTGAGAGAAGGCGTTGAAGGTGCGCGTTGGCAGCGTGATGATCAGCTTCATTTGACACTTGCCTTCATTGGTGAAGTACCCAACAGGCATCTGATTGATATTGCTGATACATTATCGTGCATTGAAATTCATCCTTTTGATTTTGTGTTAAAAGGAGTGAATTTTTTCGGAAAGCCGGGCAAGCCAAAGGCCTTGTGGGCTGGGGTTGAGGACAAGAAGCCGCTTTTGCATCTGCATGAAAAGGTCAATCATGCTTTGCAGGAAATGGGGCTTGATGTTGAAACAAGAAAATTTACACCTCATGTTACTCTTGCACGTTTTAGGCGAAGTTCAACAGCGCGTATCGGCGAGTGGCTTAGTCGCAACGAAACATTAAAAACCGAGCCAGCGCGGGTAAACGAGTTTTGCCTGTTTTCCAGTCAGCTCACAAGTGAGCGTGCTTATTATAATGTTGAAGCAAGTTTTAAAAACCGTGCTTATACGGCGCATACAATTGATATGCCTGAGACAGAAACCTCGTTTGTTACTTAAGGCTTTTAAAAACCTTGCCGGGCGGTGGTCCGCTCGATCTTTGTACAGGATCCCAGGTAAGAGTTTCATCAATGATTGTATCTGCCTCAATGCCGTTTAGATGATTTGATAATTTTCTAATTTCTGTCATCAATGTTGGTTGTGAGTTCCATGGCAGGAAGTGATCGACCCCCTCCAGAGTGACAACCTTGAGCGACGCAGCATTGATAAATGTTTTTTGCATGTAGGGAACATTATCATATGGCACTAAGCTATCGTCAGTCGCATGAATGATGGTTACAGGCTGAGTAATGCGATCCAGTTTTTCGGCTAATAGATTTAATTCACCCTCTAACCAGATCAGCTCTTTGTTCGAATTACTGGCCGCTTTTGGTAATAGCCATGAAATAGGCGGTGTATTACCAATATATTGGATGAACAGAACGTCTTCGAGGCCCGGGTCAACGGCGCTTGCCAATTGAATTACAGCCCCGACTTTATCAGGATAATTTGCTGCCGCTGCCGCAACAATTGGCCCACCTAGCGAGTGGCCAATTAATATTGGTGGTTTACCGTTTCCGCTTTTGAGAAGCGGCAATAGCACTGCCGCTTGCTCATCGAGTGACACAACGGCCCGTTTTGGCCGTGTTTTGCCAAAACCTGGGCGGTCAATAGCGATAAATTCCATATCTGTAGGTGTGTTATAGAGATACTCTTTCCAGCCGGCTGCGTCACCAGGCGTGCCATGGACAAAGATCACACGCTGCCCTTTAGGGTTGCCACTGATTAGGTAACTCAGATCAAAATCCCTGACCCCGCTATTAACGGTTAAAGTCTTGCGGTCAATGCGCTCATTGCTGACAAAATCACTTTCAAAATCAGGTAAAATACTTGAACATGCTACAAGTAACAGAGGAACAAGCAACGCCCATGTTGCTTTCTTCTTCAATAGTTTTAACGGGTTATTCTTTTTCATTATATGCTCGCTGTTGGCATTCGTCGTGTATCAGCGGTTATATAGGTGTATATATGCACAGGCCAAGCAGCTTAAATTCACTTTTCTTTGAGTATGAGTGCTACAATCAAATAAAGCGATCTAATATGTTTTCAGCGTCGTGAACATATCCGCCGCCAAAAAGTTTGATATGCACTAGAAGAGGCCATAGTTGATAAATGGCCTTGCGTTCTTCATGGAACCCGCTTTCTATCGGGGCAAGTTCATTATAAGTATCGAAAAATGCTGGATGTAAACCACCCATCATGTCAATAAAAGCAAGGTCCATTTCATAATGCCCATATGAAATGGCTGGATCGATAAAACCCGCAATCTCATTATCCTGAAACAGCATGTTACCGCGCCATACGTCACCGTGTAGCAATGAGCTTTTGGGGTTGGATGGGATAAGCTCTTCGAGTTTGCTGATGACGATATCAAGCTTGCTCATAAATGCTTTGGTCACACGGCCGGTTCGGGCAATCTGATCTCCCATCGCGAATAATCGGTTTTGCCCAAAACACTCAACCCAATTTGTTGTAGGTGCATTCCGTTGATCAAGTGGCCCAATAAAGGTGTCGCTTTTAAAACCATAGGGGTTTTTCGTATCAGTATTTTGAACGCTGTGCAGTTTGTTTAAGTGCTCAGCAACACTTTTTGCAGCCGCTTTATCGTCAGTAATGCGATTGTTTTCAATATACTCTATCACCAAAAGGCCGGCTTCTTGATGCAAAACAGCAGGCACAGGTAATAGGGAGTTATCCTTAAGGTGCCCCAGCATCATGGCTTCAACGCTTGTTGTATCAGGTTGGTCCATGCGCGGGCGCTTCGCGACTATATTTCTGCCACCCTCAAGCGTAATTCTGGATACATCAGCGATGTCGCCGCCGTCAAGAAAGCGTGATTTTATCGGTTTCGCCCCAAATTTTTTCTCGAGTGTTTTTGCAAATGTACCAACCATTATTGATCCAGTTTCTCTTTTTTGATGAGGTCAAGTAACGCCGCGGATGCATCTACGGCTGCCGCGTAGCATTGATCAAATTGACTGTGATGGCCATAATAAGGGTCGGGCATTTCATCGATTGGAATATCTTTTGCGTGGCTGAGAAATAAACTAAGAGCTGCTTTCCCGCCAGTTCTGCGGCCTTTTAGGTCAGCTATATTTTCATTGTCCATGGCAAGGATATAATCAAATTCATGAAAATCGTTTTCTGTAACCTTGCGCGATCGTTGGCCAGAGATATCGATACCGTTTTTCTTTGCTGTTTCCTGCGCCCGAGGATCAGGGGCAGAGCCAGCGTGATAGCCAATCGTGCCAGCGCTATCGATCATGAAGTGTTCTTCTAGCTCTGCGTCTTCAACGGCTTTTCTAAAGGCGCCTTCAGCCATGGGAGAGCGACAGATATTGCCCATGCAGACAAACAACACATTGATCACACTTTACTCCTGTTTGTGATTTTCTTTGTTTGAAATTTTCCCTGTTTGAGATTTTCTATGAAAGAAGTAGCTTAGAGTATCTGAAATCCAAAGCATTAAATCAAAGATGTGAACAGGTGAGGCCCTTAATGCAATACCGAAATATCGTTATATTAACTGGCGCAGGAATATCAGCTGAATCCGGCGTTGCTACATTCCGCGATAATGGTGGATTATGGGAAAGTCACAGGATTGAAGAGGTAGCAACACCAGAAGCCTTTGCGGCTGACCCTATTCTTGTACACAATTTCTATAATATGCGGCGGGCGCAGCTTCCAACAGTTCAACCAAATGATGCCCATAAGGCCCTTGCAAGGCTTGAGCGTGAATTGAATGGTAAATGCACCATTATTACCCAGAATGTTGATAACCTTCACGAGCGGGCTGGGTCAGAGAGCGTTATTCATATGCACGGCGAGTTATCTAAAATCAGGTGTGAAGCGTGTAAAAGCATTCATTTATGGGAGATCGATTGTCTAACAGAAACACCGTGCCCAAATTGCGAGCAAGCTGCCCTGCGACCTCATATTGTTTGGTTCGGTGAAATGCCATTTTATATGGATGATATATACGGTTTGCTAAGAAGTTGTGATGTATTTATATCTGTGGGCACCAGCGGCAATGTTTATCCGGCGGCGGGTTTTGTCAGCGAAGTCCGTCGACTTGGGAATGCCCACACGGTTGAAGTGAACCTTGAACCAAGCGAGGGCACGAGTTTATTTGCAGAATGCCGTCACGGCAAAGCAGGTGACTTGTTACCCAAATTGGTTGATGAAATTCTCCGATTAAACTAAAATTACGCCATATGCTTATATAAAGGAATAATAATGAGCGATCAATTAACTGAACAGGAAATCAATCAGGCGCTAAGTAACCTTGCAGGCTGGGCGTATGTTACTGACGAGAAAGCAATTAAGAAGACATTTCTGTTCAAAAATTTCTCAGAAGCATGGGGTTTCATGAACCGTGTGGCGTTGCTTGCTGAAAAAATGGATCATCATCCTGAATGGTTTAATGTCTATAACCGTGTTGAAGTTACCATGACAACACATGATGAAGACGGGGTAACCCTTAAGGATGTCACAATGGCAACTGCTATGAATGGTTTTGCCGGTTAATCATTCTCTATAAGCCAGTGTTCAAGCAATGAACGGGCAATCGCGATATCCGGCGGTAACATCAAGTCTGTTGCCTCGCCGGAGCGTGCTTTAAGAATTTCCGCACGCTCAAACCAGCGTAAATCTTCGAGTTCACCGTCATTGATTTTTATATCAGTTGTTGTGGCATCTGCGATACAGCCAATCATCAGGCTCGATGGCCATGGCCACGGTTGGTTGTTGATATACCTTACGTTACTAACGTTGATGCTTGCTTCTTCATAAGTTTCGCGTGCAACGGCGGCTTCGATGGTTTCACCTGGTTCCATAAAGCCCGCGAGTGCCGAGAAAAAGTTTGGCGGAAAATGTGGTCCGCGGCCCATTAAAACTTTATCGCCGTTTGTGACCAACATAATCACAACCGGGTCGGTTCTCGGAAAATGGCTGGTGTCGCACTCAGGGCATTTCCGTTCGTACCCTGCTTTCACAATATCAGTTTTACAACCGCATTTGGCACAAAATCCATGGCTTTCATGCCATGCCAGCATTGATTTTGCTTGTGCAATAGCGCCGAGCGATGGATGAGAAGCGCCTTGGGCTATATTGGTTAGTTTCATTGCGGTTGCGCGCACATCCCTAAATTTTGCACCTTCAAACATATCGTCAAACTCGTGCGGTGTACCATTTAGACTGGCGGCATATCGCATTTCACCTTCTTCAAGCCCTAAAAAGATTGTTTCATGAACTGGTAAAAATCTCAGACTTGAAGGAGAAATCCATTCAATATCGCCGATATCATTGCCTAAAATCTCTCCACTCGCAAACAAAAGGCACTTTGATGTCTCACTTCGTAAATGTGATCCCAATATTTCAGGGTCAGTGCGAAGGTGGTCAGCACGGTCAAGTACATTTGTTGCAAAGGCTGGTGGGGGTAATGTTTTCATATGTTTTTCGCTTTGATTATATCCCTAGAACCTTAAGCCATTCCGGCTTTCAATCAAGATACAAGTTTTTCACAATCAATTTTGATGATTCCACTTGCAATATACGTATAAAAAAGCCATATACCCGACCGGGAGAGCAGGCGGACAGGCCTCTCGCCAATCCGGTCAGGTCCGAAAGGAAGCAGCCGTAACGAGTCCGGTTTGGGTCGTTTTGTTCTCCCACCTTCCAGAAAATCAATTAATTCTTATTCAGCTCTGAAAAGTCTTTTCGCAGCCCTTTGATCCTGCTAGTCATATAAGCAAGTTTTAGGGAGCGATACTATATGGCTGAAGATCAAAATAATCAGGAATACCGGGTTCTTGCGCGAAAGTATCGCCCTGCTGATTTTGATAGCCTTATTGGTCAAGAAGCGATGGTTCAAACGCTTTCAAATGCGATTGATACCGGGCGCTTGGCTCATGCCTTTATTTTAACGGGTGTTCGCGGTGTTGGTAAAACGACAACAGCGCGTATTATCGCTAAAGCACTTAATTGTCTGAAAACGGATGGACCATCGATTAATCCTTGCGGCGAATGTGAGAATTGTAAGTCTATTGCCGAATCGCGCCATGTTGATGTTTTGGAAATGGATGCCGCCTCCAGAACCGGCGTTGACGATATCCGTGAAATTATTGAAAGCGTGCGGTACGCGCCTGTATCAGCGCGCTTTAAAATCTATATTATCGATGAAGTGCATATGCTTTCAAAGTCGGCCTTTAATGCACTTCTTAAAACGCTTGAAGAGCCGCCAGCCCACGTCAAATTTATTTTTGCTACCACTGAAATTAGGAAACTGCCTGTAACGGTTTTATCACGCTGTCAACGATTTGACCTGAAGCGCGTAGAGGCCGAGACACTGATTGCGCACCTTGCAAAATTGGTTGCGAATGAGAATTGTGAAGCGGATGAAAGTGCCTTGAAACTTATTGCGCGCGCGGCTGAGGGCTCTGTTCGGGATAGTTTATCATTACTTGATCAGGCAATCGCACACGGCGCTGGTAAGGTCAGTGAAAATCAAGTTCGTGATATGCTTGGTCTCGCTGACCGCGCGCAAATTCTTGATCTGTTTGAACAGATTATGAAGGGCGATATCAAGGCTGCGATCACAACCTTGAGGGCGCAGTATGACAGGGGCGCAGATCCAAGTGTTGTTATTAATGATCTTCTTGAGGTTTCGCATTGGCTGACACGTTTGAAGGTTACGCCTGATACGGGTGTTGATACGCTTGTATCGGAAGCAGAGAAATCACAAGGCGGCGCTATGGCTGAAAAGCTTGGTATGCCGCATTTAACACGCGCTTGGCAGATGCTTCTGAAAGGCCTTGGTGAAGTGCGGGTGGCACCAAGTCCAATTGCCGCTGCTGAAATGGTGCTTATCCGCCTTGCTTATGCTGCGAACGGCCCAAGCCCTGCTGATCTTGTTAAAAAGTTACAAGCGTCTGGCGCTGGGGTGCCTAGTGCTGCACCAGCCTCTAGTGGCGGTATGGGTAATGGAATGAGTGCACCAGCACCAAATGCGCAATTCAATCAGAGTTCACAACCAACAATGCAAAGCGGGAACGCGGCACCCACGGCACAAAGCCAAAGTGCGCAGGTGCTCGCCTTCAAGCAAAATGATGCCGGCGACCACGCTAAATACCCAATGCCTGTTACCTTTGAAAAAATGGTGGAAATGTTCAGGCAGGAACGCGAGGGTGTTTTGGCGGTTTCCCTAAAGGATCATGTGCGGCTTGTTGATTTTAAACCTGGTCAGTTGACGATTAACCCATCCAATCGGGCGCCGCAGGATTTGGTTATGCGGGTCAAAATGTGCCTAAAAGAATGGACAGGTGATGACTGGGTAATCGCCATTGAGAAAGAAGGCGGTGAAACTACAATCCGTGACAAGGAAATTGCCCGTGATAAGAAAATGCGGGACGAGGCGCTTGAGGAACCTATTGTTAAGGCATTGATGGAAACATTTGAAGGCATAGAATTGTTGGCAGTTCGTGAATTTTTGGATGCGGGTGATGATATGATGATGGCGTTACCTACCGAAGTGCAAGATAATGAAGTTGCCGGGAGCGGTGATACTGGCGATTTTGATTTTTAGAAGAGCTGAAAAAGATAAACTTAGACCATTGGTTTGGAGTGGAAGATGAAAAACCTAAGTGAAATGATGAAAAAAGCGCAGGAAATGCAGTCCAAAATGGGTGAAATGCAGGCGCAAATGGATGATATGGACGTTGAGGGTGTGGCAGGTGCTGGCCTTGTAAAGGTCGTGCTATCGGGTAAGGGCGATATGAAATCGCTTTCAATTGACGATAGCTTGTTTTCAAGCGAAGACCGCGAAGTGCTTGAGGACTTGATTGTTGCTGCCCATACGCAGGCCAAAGCTCGTGCCGCAGACTTGATGCAGGAACAGATGAAAAACCTGACAGGTGGGATGCCACTTCCTGATGGATTTAAAATGCCGTTTTGATGATTTAACTTAGATGGGGGAGTTATGGCGAATAATAGTGAACTGAATAGATTTGTTGAGCGATCACTTGAAAAGGGTTTAACAAAGGATGCAATCAGAGTAGTCTTAAGTTCGGCAAAATGGGAATCGAAAGACATAGACCGAAGTCTGTCGAGTTATGCTGACATCGAATTCCCGCTTGCGGTTCCAGCGCCAAAATTTTCGTTGGCTGCGAGGGGTACCGTTTTTTACCTGTTTCTTTTCACATTGTTATATGTGGTTAGTGTTGGGTTTATATTCTTAGCTTTTTATATTATCGAACTTTCTTTCCCTATACCTACTGATTATAGCACTCCTGAATCTCTTCAAGGGAGTATTCGTTACTGGGTTTCTTGGTGCTTAGTTTTTACACCAGCTTATCTCTTCACTTCATGGCGTTCAATTTTGCAAGATAGAAGCAATCCATCAGGTATAGTCTCAGCTGGGCGTCAGTGGTTAACTTATCTAACAATATTTGTTGCTGCTGTGACAGGATTGAGTGATTTTGTAGTATTGATATACGGCGTTCTTGATGGAGAGTTAACAACTCGGTTCTTTTTAAAGATTGCTGTAGTTGCTGTCCTATCTTCTTCAATCATATGCTATTATTTATATGATATAAAACGGGCAGAAAACTCCGTAGGAGTTAATTGTGAAAGTTAAACCAAACCTTCTGTTCTTTGGGGTGGTAGTCATATTATTTGGAGCACTGATAATATGCGGAATCAGTATAATTGACAGTCCTACTACCGTACGGCAAAAGAAATTAGATGATGCACGTACGCGAAACCTCGCCCATATATCGCGTCAAGTTCTACAATATTACCGTGATAATTCTAACCTTCCGGAAAGACTATCTGAAATTGTACCGGGAAATTCAAATTGGTTCTCGCTCTATGATCCGGAAACTAATGATCCATACGAATATGAAATAGTTGATAAATTGAGTTTCAGATTGTGCGGAAACTTCACGAGGGCGAGACAATTAACTGGTAAAAGTATAATTTATTATTTGCCGGAAGAAACGCATATAGACTGGTCTCATATCGCAGGTAAACATTGTTTTTTAATTCCGGTTAAGTCATGAATGGCTTATAATATTTCGTTTTAAATAAGATTAAATAATGCCCAAATCTCACGGTTCCGATATTGATGTTTTAATTCAGCTTTTGGCAAAATTGCCGGGGCTTGGGCCGCGGTCTGCACGCCGGTCAACCTTGCAGCTTTTGAAGAAGCGCGAGAGCGTGATGTTGCCTTTATCTGATGCGCTTAGGAATGTGGCTGATGCCATTCGGATTTGCTCTAAATGCAGTAATATCGATACATCTGATCCGTGCCATGTCTGTATTGATCCGCGCCGGGACCAGACAACAGTTTGTGTTGTTGAGGATGTCGCGGATCTATGGGCGCTTGATCGCTCTGAAACATACCGGGGGCATTATCATGTTCTTGGTGGCACGTTATCAGCGCTTGATGGTGTTGGGCCTGATGATTTGAATATTGATAACTTGATCGCCCGTGTGGCATCCGGCGGCGTTAAAGAAGTTATTTTAGCGCTTAATGCAACGGTGGACGGTCAAACAACCAGCCATTATATCGCCGAGCGACTTGGTGATTTTGAGGTTAAAGTGACAGCGCTTGCACACGGTGTTCCGGTAGGGGGTGAGCTTGATTATCTTGATGATGGCACGCTTGCTGCTGCTCTGAAGGCACGCGGTGATGTGGTATAACTGGAGGCAGCGGTACCGTGGATAAAGTTACACATAAAGGGGCATGCCACTGCGGTGCCGTGACCATTTTGGTTAAAACGCCAAGGGATATTGAAATTTTAAGGTGTTCATGCAGCATTTGCAGCATGTCGGGGCACTTACATTTGATCGTTGATGAAGCTGATTTTGAATTATTGTCAGGAGAGAATAATCTGACAGAATATCGGTTTAATACCAAAACAGCACGGCACTTATTTTGTAAAACTTGCGGGGTTAAACCGTTTTATAAGCCGCGCAGTCATCCGGACGGCTGGTCGGTTAACTTAAATGTTTTGGATCAGACTAGTTTCCAAAACATTATCATAAAGGATTTCGACGGGGCGAATTGGGAACAGAATATTAATCAGATCAGATAACTATTCGGTTTCTTATTAAGCGCAACTATTATTGTTTTGCCCGGTATTTTCCGCAATCTCATAAATAACTTCGCCGGTAGAGCGGAAAACACAGTGATTTGAAAAACTGTCGTAGCTACTTAAGTAAAATCTGCCGCAATATGTATGTTCATAATCAGTGATTCTTAGATTTAAATAATGCCGATTAATGAAGGCCTCTTTGAGGTAATCGGGCATGCTATGATCATTACATTTAATTTGGCCCATTATAACAAGGCTGTGTAAATCTAAAAAGGTTGTGATGATTGCGCTCGAAGGAATAAAGCCGAGGCAAATAAGCTGCTTGCCACGGATGTCTTGCCATATTTCAAAAGTTTTCTTGTCTTCTGGCACCTTAAAAGTCTCCAGACTATTTACTCAAGACTTTCATGACTATAACGGTAAAAGAAGACTTTTGAAACCCAAAATTGAATTAATCTATATTACTTTTTTACTTGGGCTATCACTTAGGCAAATAAATCTACCCTGCTAAATCCTTTATAATATCTTGGTATATGTTAGTTAGCATTTCTATATCTGCGACAGCTACGTGTTCATCGACTTTATGCATGGTGGCTCCTACAAGGCCAAACTCTACAACGGGGCACATGTTTTTTATGAACCGCGCGTCGGATGTACCGCCTGTTGTTGACAATTCAGGTTTGCGGCCCGTTTGAGTTTCAACCGCCTGTGAAACGGCGTCAGACAATGCGCACACTGGTGTAAGAAAACTATCACCTGAAACCCACCAACTTATGTCATAAGGTGCCTCGGCGCGGTCCATACGACGGATCAATTCTGCTTGTAGCGTTTCAGGGGTGAACTCGTTATTAAACCGGATGTTGAAGCGCGCTTTGGCCTCTGCCGGAATGATATTATGGCTTTCATTACCCACATGCATGTCAACAATTTCTAGATTGGATGGCTGAAAATGCTCATTCCCATCGTCTAACGGCTCTTTATTTAATTCTGCCAGAACTTTCACAAGGTCTGGGATCGGGTTATGTGCCATATGGGGGTAGGCCACATGCCCTTGTGTACCGGTGCATTTTACATATCCGTGCATACTACCCCGGCGGCCAATTTTGATCATATCGCCCATTTCATTTGGGTTTGTAGGTTCACCTACGAGGCAATAGTCAATTTTTTCACCGCGTTCCTGCATCCATTCCAAAACCTTGATGGTTCCGTTGATGGCAGGGCCTTCTTCATCGCCTGTGATGAGAAGCGATATTGATCCGTTGATTTGATCAGCAGTATCAAGTGTTCGAGCTATAGCAGAAACAAAGGCTGCAATCGCTGATTTCATATCGGAAGCGCCGCGGCCATATAGTTGACCGTCTTTTATTTCGGCAGCGAAAGGATCTGTGCTCCACAGCCCTTGTGCACCAACAGGGACAACGTCAGTATGACCAGCAAAGCAGAAATTAGGCGCGCTTGTACCTCTGCGGGCATATAGATTAGCAACCGGTTCTGTACCCTTTTCCTCAAAAATCAACTTATGACACGTGAAACCCATTGGTTCCAACAAACTGGATAAGTAATCCAGAGTATCGCCTTGATCTGGTGTGACGCTTTCAAAACGGATAAGAGCGCGCGATAGCTCAATAGGGTCAAAGGCGATATTCGTATTGGTCATTAAATTAATCTCTTAGAAGGTCATTGATAGAGGTTTTAGAGCGAGTGCGCTCGTCAACACGCTTCACGATTACCGCACAATACAAGCCAGGGCATTCACTGCCATCTGCCATTTTCTTACCGGGAAGCGAGCCTGGCACCACAACACTGTATGCAGGAACACGGCCGATGAATATTTCGCCTGTTTCACGGTCTACAATTTTGGTTGAGGCGCCCAAATATACGCCCATCGAAAGAACGGAACCTTCTTCAACGACAACACCTTCAGCGACTTCGCTTCGTGCACCAATGAAACAATTATCTTCGATAATTACCGGGCCTGCCTGCAAAGGCTCCAAAACGCCGCCAATACCAGCGCCGCCAGAAATATGAACATTGGCACCGATTTGTGCGCAGCTTCCAACCGTTGCCCATGTATCAACCATGGTTCCTTCACCGACATAGGCACCAAGGTTTACAAAAGATGGCATTAATACAGCGCCTTTTGCAATATGAGCTGATCTACGCACGATAGCGCCCGGTACAGCGCGGAAGCCGGCCCGTGAAAAGTCTTGTGCATTCCATCCTTCAAATTTACTGGGTACTTTATCCCACCAGGTTGTATTTTCCCCTGGTCCGCCTGCGATCATTTCCATATCGTTAAGGCGGAAAGATAAAAGAACAGCTTTTTTAAGCCATTGATGAACTGTCCAGTTACCATTTGATTTAGATGCAACGCGCGCGTCACCTCTGTCCAACATCAATAGGGCAGCATCAACCGCATCCCTAATTTCACCGGTTGTCTGTGCATTAACGCTGTCGCGGTTATCGAAGGCTGTATCGATAATATTAGCAAGATCACTTTGGTTCATCTGCGCTCTCTATTTTGTCAAAACCATGTTTATATGGTTGGGATTAAAGTTTGCCTGAAAATAACGAGTAATAATGCCGAGTCAATTAGCTGTTTGCTGTTTGGTTCACAAATGCGTTAAGCCATGGCGTTAGGGCATTTGTTTCAAAATTGATGATAGAAGAATCATAGTCGGCTTCTCCCCAGGGGCTGCCGGTGTTGATCCAGACAGTTCCCATTCCTGCACGTTTGGCCGGGATAAGGTTTCTGGCCATATCCTCGAACATAACTGATTTGCCGGGAGTAATATTATATTTGTTAAAAAATAAATCGTAGGTTTTGGTTTCCGGTTTGGGTTTGAGGTCAGCAGCTATAATATCAAAAATATCATCGAAATGATGGGCTATGCCAATGCGGTCTAATACTTTTTCTGCGTATGCGGCGTCGGCATTAGTGAATATGATTTTCCGGCCGTTTAGTTTGTTTAGCGCTTGTTCAAGAACTGGGTCATTCTTAATGGGTGAGAAATCAATATCGTGAACGCTGTCAAGATAATGGTTGGCGTCCACATCATGATTTTGCATGAGGCCATTGAGCGTTGTACCGTGCTCAATAAGGTATTTTTTTTGAAGTTGTCGAGCCTGATCAAAGGGAAGGCCTAATGAATTCGAAACATAATTCGTTATATTGATATCAACTTGAGAAAATAAATTACTTTCGGCAGGATAGAGAGTGTTATCAAGGTCAAAGACCCATGTTTCAATGCCTTCAAAGTTTTTATCTTGGTGGGTTTGATGGTTAGGCTGGGATGTCATAAAAATCCTTATTGGGTTCTATATTTTAAACCCCTGTTAACACGACAACGGTAAAGTACCTCTGGAAACTATCAAGAATTTTACGTTGGCACAGATACATTGGATATAATTAAAAATAAAAAGCCCAAATTAGGCGCGTCCAAGGCGGCAGTGATTGCTATTAATAGTAAAGGTGTTGTGGTCGATTCTTCATTATCCGCTGAAAACTTGATGATTGGCTGGAACGCTGGTCATGAGGGGCTGCATACGGTTGTGCAAAATGTTGCTAAAACCGGTATTCCTGCTGAGGAAAGATTAATATTCCACGATAATATAAAGCTTTGGATATCAGCGCTAAAAATTGATAATTTGGTATATGTAACGTCCAGAGATACTACCTTATCTGATCAGGTAACAGACGCGCTGCTGAAAAGTAGAATATTGCTTAAGGAGCTTCTTGACGGGGCTGTTGATCTAGCTTTTGAGGTTGATCAAAATAGGGAAATCTTATTTGTTACACCGGCTAAGGCTTTCGGCCTTGAAACAGATTTATGGATAGGTGAAAGCGCAGATACAATTTTTTGGTCTAATGTTGAACGACCTACCAGAAATCCACTATCGGTTAAAAGTGCGCAAACTTTTGATGCTGTACAGATAAAGATACTAGGTACAGAGGAGCGGCGCTGGGTTAAGATTGTATCGAGGCCTTACAAAAATAATGACGGTTCTATTACGGTGCGCGGCACCATGGTTGACACAAGCGCCCAGGTACGCCGTGAGCGAATGATGCGTGCAATGAATTTACGGTTTAAGGTTCAGGAACGTATCACGAATATCTTAAATACGGCTCAAACCGCACCGGACCTTATGGGTAGGGCTTCTAAAGCTTTGCTCGAAGTTTTACGTGCTGATTCCGTATGGTTACTTGAAAAGCTTGGCCGCGATCTGGTTGTACGGGCATCTGAGAGTGAGGATGTTTTGCCGATTAAGTCTTCGGTAATATTATCAGAAGCGGCAAAATTTCCTGATCAAAACTTAATTAAGATAAATCATGCTGATCAGGTTTACTTGCTGATTCAAATAAAACGCGGTGAAGAAATTTCGGGGTTTTTTATAGTGGGCCGTGATACCATTGGTAGCCCATGGTCAGCCCAAGAGACTGAACTGGTCGAATCTATTACGAACGTTCTGACTGCGGCTTTTGAAAAATCAACAATGATCAGTCAGTTACAGAAGCTCTCATCAGAGGATGCGTTAACTGGTCTATTAAACAGGGGTGCGCTTGAGCAATCTGTTGATGACAGGCTCGTGCAAGCGAAAGGCAAGTCCTGTTGTGGTGTACTTTTATTTATTGATCTCGATAATTTTAAAGAAGTTAATGATACCCTTGGCCATAATGCAGGCGATGATGCAATTCGTTATGTTGCAGACTTTATAAAGGCAATGATACGCCCATCTGATATCGCTGGTCGGTATGGGGGTGATGAATTTATTATTTGGTTAGAGGCAAGTAATGTCGCTGCTGGCAGCAAGCGTGCAAATGAATTAATTGCTGCTATGCCTGCAATTAGAAAGAAACTTGGCAATACAAACCTGAAATTATCAGCGTCAGTTGGAATATGTGCGTGTGAAAATATAGAAAACAGGTCGTTTGAACATCTCGCTAATTTAGCGGATGCGGCGTTGTATAATGTCAAAAAATCCGGGAAGGGCAGTATAGCCATTGCAAATGAAAACCAAGGTGGTGACACTGAAACGGTATAGGTAACTCAGAGACGATAATGTTTAACAAAATTAAATCAATGTTTGGTGGTGGGAAAGCGCTCCCAGACAAGCTCACAAGCGATAAAGAACAGGAAATCCTGAAAAACGGTAGCAAGGCCGAAAAACTGGCACTTGCAGCGCACCCCGATGCTCGCCCGGAAGTTTTGTATTATCTTGCTGAAGATGCATCTGTAGATGTGCGTCGTCAAATAGCCACTAACCCTAAAACGCCTGTTCAAGCGGATGCTATTCTTGTTAATGACATAGATGAAGAAGTACGTAGCGAGCTTGCTCGCAAGATTGGGCGCATGATCCCTTCCTTGGGTGAAGGAGAACAGGGTGCCTTGTCAGATAAGGCATTGGTTGTTCTTGATCAATTAGCGCAAGACCAATTACCTAAAATCAGATCGATTGTTGCAGAAGAAATCAAAAAATCTTCGATCGTTCCTAAGGAAATTGTTGAGAAATTAGCTCGGGATGTTGCAGATATTGTTTGTGGTCCAATCCTTGAGTATTCACCGCTTTTGAACGAAGATGACCTGCGTGAGATCATTGCAGCTGGCGCTAGTTCTGGAGCCTTGACAGCTATTGCCAAGCGTGGGGACGTATCGGAAAATGTGTCAGGCGATATTGCTGCTACTCTTGATATCCCTGCAATTTCTGCATTACTTACCAATGAAAATGCCTATATTCGGGAAGAAACGCTTGATCAGATTATTGATCAGGCCAAAAGTGTTGAAGATTTGCACCAACCACTTGCCCTTAGGCCACAATTATCCATTCGGGCAATGAAACGGATTGCCGGTTTTGTCGCTTCTGCGCTTGTCCATGCCATGATGGAGCAATCTGATTTAGAAGAAAATCAGGCTGAGGACCTTCTTGACCGTGTTCGTGATCGGCTTCAGGAAGAGAATGTTGGCGATGAAGAGGAGGCCAAACTTGCTGCCAAGGCCCTTGATTTTGCCGAGCGTGGTTTGATAAATGATGAATTTCTTATCAAGGAAGTTGATGAAAATCGCCGTGAGTTTGTTATTCAATGTTTAGCAGTTATTGCTGACTTACCTTCAGCAACGGTACGTAAGATTATTCATTCGAAAAGTGGCCGTGCAGTTACGGCGCTTTCATGGCGTGCCAAGCTTACGATGCGAACAGCTTATTATCTGCAAACGCGCTTTGCGCTTGTGCCAAATGCGCAATTATTAAGCGCGAAAGATGGTAAGGATTATCCGCTTGATGAAGATGAACTGGATTGGCACCTAAGCTATTTTATTGATCAGGATGAATGAACCTGAATTTATTTTGTGTGATTACATATTAAGAGAAACCGATGATGACTTTTAGGCTTATATTTATACTGTCAGTTCTTTTCGCGCCGTGTGCTGGGTCTGTTGAGGCTAGAGACACTGACAATGCAGAAAAATTAGCACTGGCTGCTTCAGTGGTGGAAGCAACGAATGCAGCTGTTACGGTTAAACGAATTATTCCTATATTATTAGAGCAACAGAAAAGAGTGTTTTTAAGTCAAAATGGTGGCAACATTGATGAGAAGCAACAGAGAGAGATAGAATTAACATTGCAATTCCTTACAGAAGAATTGGAGTTAATATATCCGGCTTTTGAAGCAAATGTAGCAGCTTTATATGCTAAAAAATTCTCAAAAGATGACTTAAACGCGATTTTGGCTTTCTATACTTCCGGCGTGGGCAAACGGTTTGCGTCTGGTTCTACTGAACTCTCACGGGAAATAGGAACGCTTGGACAAGAGTGGATGTCAAAAGAGGCGTTTGATGCGGCAAAGCGCGCTCGCACCCGCGCTGTAGAAGAAGCAAGTAAATAAACAAGAAAATGACTTTTAAATTGCGCCAGATACGTATGTTTTTGAGCGTGTTAACGCTATAATCTGATAAGGGTTCCTGCACCGCGTTCTGTAAATATTTCAAGGAGGGTAGCGTGCTTGACCCTGCCATCAATGATAACCGCACCATTGACCCCGGCCTCGACCGCTTGCAGGCAGGTATCTACTTTCGGTAACATACCTCCTGTTATAGTGCCGTCGTTTTTGAGTGTTTCAATATCAGCTCTATCAAGTTCGGTTAAAAGTTCTTTGTCTTTACTTAAAACCCCAGGTACGTCGGTTAGTAGAAAAAAGCGGCGCGCTTTTAAAGCGGCGGCTAGTGCCCCTGCCATGGTATCAGCATTTATATTATATGTATTGCCGTCGCTTCCAAGAGCAATTGGTGAAATAACAGGAACTATATCACTTTCGATACATTGCTCCAGAATATGGGTATTAATGGTTTCTGGTTCGCCAACGAAACCAAGATCAATGACCTGTTCAATATTTGATGTTGGGTCGGCTTTCCGCTTTTCAACTTTTCGGGCAGTAACCATTGAACTATCTTTGCCTGATAGCCCGATTGCCCGCCCGCCCGCGGCGTTAATATCTGCCACGATTGATTTGCAAATTGATCCGCATAGAACCATTTCTGCGATTTCAACAGTTGCCTTATTTGTTACACGCAGGCCGTCAATAAATTCACTTTCAATCTGGAGGCGTGATAGCATTTCGCCGATCTGAGGCCCACCACCATGAATAACAACCGGATTTATCCCTACATGTTTTAAAAGGGTGAGGTCTTCTGCAAACTGTCTGGCAAGGATTTCATCCCCCATTGCATGGCCACCGTATTTAATTACGAAGGTATCATCAGCGTATTTTCTTAAATAAGGTAAAGCTTCAACCAGGATAGCTGCTTTTTTTTGTAATCTTGATTTGTCCTGATCCACGACAATCATATCCTCATATCTTTCAAAGTGTTCGGTTTGTTTGTGCACTATGGACTTTTGCTGTGGAGAAGGCAATTGGCTTAATGGTGATGATATTTGCGTGTAATTTCATACTGGTTTTGTGCGAGGATAATCCCAACCGATGTAAATAAAAGGCCAAGGTAAATCAGAAACCAGCTAATATCAGCAGCGTAATCTGGTACTCTAAATAACGGCATAATATATTGAGATTGTTGGCCGATTGTGAAAAAAATCGCACCAAAGCTCACCAAATGTTTTGAAAACCTGCTTAGAACGGCGCTTACAGCTAATATTAACAACGATAAACTGAAAATAGCATATTCAATGATTTGCCCATCAAGTTTTGGATATATCCAATAACTACCTAACACCATAGTTGCACAGACAAATGCCGATAAATTCAAGCGGTCCGACTTTAGGGATGTTAAAGGAATTCGGTTGAGAACTAATAAAAGAATCAAAAGCCAATACGAGATACCGTGGCTCACATAAAACAATAGATTAGTATCTGTTTTGAAATCCATATTATGATTCGCTGCAACAGTGGAAGCAATAACAGCAATGATCAAAAGGAAATGCTGTTTTGTAGTTGTATTTACGACGACGAAGGCAGCGATTGATAAAAGTGATGCGGTTTTTAAGACAGAAACATTCAAATTGTAAGGTAAGGAAAGGTTGAGGGTGAATAGAATTGCACATAGAAGTGATGATAATAGGGTAATATACCCTACAATCTCTCTAGCAGGTCTGTACACCGTCACAGGCCTGTTCGGCACGCTTCTCCCCTATAGCTTGTTTTTAAGTTACTTCTAAATCAATGCTCAATTTGATGATAATTGTAATTATATCTATGTATATATAACCATAAGCTAGATTTTATTGTAGCGCTATATCCTCCATTCACAGAGTTTAATATGAACTATTCCGCAGCGTTGTGAACTTTTTCATGGGCTAATTCAGATCTGGCCTGCCGAATAATAGATACTGCACCACTGATAAAAATCGTTGCCATAATGCCAGCTACAATCAAATCAGGCCATCCAGTGTTGGTTGCCCATACGCCTGAGGCGGCTATCAAAACCATGATATTATTAATTGCATCGTTTCTGCTACACAGCCAAACTGACCGAACATTTGCATCCCCATCCTTATATTTTACCAATAATAAGACGCTGAGCAGGTTGGCAGCAAGTGCTGCAAAACCAACGGTTCCCATAATAAGAACGGTTGGTTGATTAAGATAGAAAACGGAATAAATAGTGGACCCTAACACCCAAAGGCCCATTGCAAGTAGGCTAAAGCCTTTTAAGAGCGCAACTTTTGAACGGATACTCAGGGCTTTGCCAATCACAAGAAGTGAAATGCCGTAGGTAAGTGTGTCTGCCAAAAAATCCAGAGCATCAGCCTTAAGGGCTTGTGAATTGCCGACGAAGCCCATTGGCATTTCAATAAGAAACATGAATGCATTGATAAATATGACAATGATCAGGGCACGCTTGTAGGCAGGGTCGAGACCCTGGAAATTCACATCATGACACCCACATCCTGCGCTCACGAGGTAACTCCATATATAGCTGGGGCAAATATTTAGACGTTTAATTCAGTAACCCAGCTCTAAGTTATTTTCAGTATGATCTCTAAACAGTGTAATATTATTTAGTTCGACCTTACTATAGTAATTATTATTAGACCCTTTTTAGAGGATTTATTCAAATTATTTTGAATAAAACGGCAACAGGTCTTGTATCAAAGTATTTTTTCTCGCCTATAGTATCAATAAGAAAATTAAAGCAGACAAAAATGGTTAGCGGACATGAACACTAGACTTTCTATATTATTGGCATTCATTTCTGCGATTTTGGTATCTATTTTTACCACATATTCACTGTATGCGGAAAACCACTTCTCTAAGCCATTACTGTTAACTGATTCCTTTGATCCAGGCACTCTTAACCCTGGTAGACATCATTTTTATTTTGACGTTTCAACAAGTAACACGGGGGTGCCTCTGCGTGTACCGGTTATTGTTGTTAAAGGTGTCCGGGGCGGCCAACGTCTTTTGCTGTCAGCAGGTGTTCACGGCGACGAGCTAAATGGTATACGGGTTATCCATAAATTATTGGAAGCTGTTAATCATACTGAATTATCGGGAACTATTATCGCTTTGCCGGGGGTTAATCAGTCTGGGCTTAACGCAAATAGTAGATATTTTATTTCGTCATCAGGCGGCGGGGCCCAGAGTGACCTCAATCGCTTGTTTCCCGGTACTCGGCACGGGGGTAACGCCGCGTCTTTATATGTTCATACATTATGGTCCAAACTTATAAAAGATAGGGTTGATATCGCACTAGATTTGCATACTCAAACTAGCGGCGCGGTTTATCCTTTGTTTGTCTTCGCTGATTTTAAAAATGCTGAGGCAAAGAAAATGGCTGCTTTGTTGATGCCTGATGCCATTAAAAACGATAGCGGTGAAAAGGGAACACTGGAAACGAGTTTAATCCGTGCTGGTGTACCTGCGGTAACTTTTGAAATCGGCGGTCCAAAACGTTTTGACGGTATATTAATTGACCGTGCGGTAAAGGGTATCAAGAATATCATGCATCATTATATGATGCTTGCGGGCAATACTATTAGCACCTATAAGCCGCCTGTCATTGGACACCATTATAAGAATGTTTATGCGGAAACAGGAGGGGTGACTGTTCTTCATAAACGCCTTATGGACCAGGTTAAAAAAGATGATTTGGTTGCGGTGCAATATGATTTGTTTGGCAATAAAATAAGAGAATATTTTGCACCAGTCGATGGGTATGTTCTCTCTGTGGCCACCGACCCAATGAGAGAACCAGGTGCGATGATAGTTCGTATATTATATTGAGCTGAACACGCTTACTATCTTTGATACGTAAAATATTGTTAGAAAGAAAAGTAATGGATCATTTTCCGTCCAACCATCCAGATATTATATACGGTAAAACAGGTATATTGATGATTAGCCTTGGTACGCCAGATGCACCAACATATGGTGCTTTGCGTAAATATCTGGCAGAGTTTTTATCTGATCCGCGTGTTATCGAAGTGCCTAAATTGATTTGGTTGCCAATTTTATATGGTCCGTTGCTAACCTTTAGGCCCGGTAAGTCTGCCAAAGCCTATGCCAAAATATGGAACCGCGATAAAGACGAATCGCCGCTGAGAACGATTTCACGCGCCCAAGCAGAAAAAATGCGTGAACGTTTTGGAGGAGATACAGAAATTGAATGGGCATTCAGATATGGAAGCCCCTCAATCGAGGATGGTTTGAAGGCGTTAAAAGAAAAAGGCTGTGATCGTATTTTAGCGTTTGCTCTGTACCCTCAGTATAGCGCTACAACTGTTGCATCCTCTTATGATAAGGTTTTTGAAATTTTAGGTAAAATGCGATGGCAACCAGCGATCCGGACAACACCGGCTTATTGCGATCAACCAATATTTATTGATGCGTTAGCTGCAAGTGTTTCAGACGGATTAAACTCGCTTGATTGGGAGCCGGATCATATTCTGGCGTCTTATCATTCGATTCCGAAGGCGTATTTTGACAAAGGTGACCCGTATCCTTGCCACTGTTGGAAAACATCACGGCTTCTTACTGAAAAGCTGGCGCTACCAGAAGGAAAACTGATTAGTAGTTTTCAGTCACGTGTAGGGCCTACAGAATGGGTGGGGCCATATAGTGATCGTACTGTAGAATCTCTGGCACAAAATGGCGTAAAAAAACTCGCTGTTTTAGCACCGGCATTTAGCGCTGACTGTGTTGAAACATTGGAAGAAATCAATCTCGAGCTTAGAGAAACTTTTCTGGAAAATGGGGGAACCCATTTCCATTATATTCCATGCTTGAACGAATCAACTATGGGTATGGATGTATTAGAGGCCGTTGCACGGAATGAATTACAGGGCTGGTTATAGTGTTATTCGCTAAGCCCTGCGATACCGGTAACAAGAACATGTACGGTTATATCTCCTGCCTTTTCAAAGGATAGGGTAACTGGAAATACTTCACCCTCTTTAAGGGGGGTGGATAATCTTGTCAGCATAATGTGATAACTGCCAGGTTCAAAAGCCAAAGTTTCCTTCGGTGCTATAGGAAGTTCGTTGATGTGATGCATACGCATAATGCCTTCTTCTTCAACGGACTGATGAATTTGAACCCTTTCAGCTGCACCGGATTGAACGCCAATAAGCTGGTCAAGGAAGCTGCCTTTGTTTTCGATATTCAAATAGATCGCAGCAGACACCGTTCTATTTCCGGTTTGACGTACCCACGGTTGGCTAATTTCCAAACCATGTTCGTGATCTTCACCTTCGTGAATATTTGAATATGCATAAGGGCTGTTTAAGGAAATTACGATAAAGGCTAATAATATTCTGATCATTCAACTTATCCAGTGGCTGCTTCTTATGTGCTGCGTTTTATCTATGCTAACAATTTTTGTCGAGAAGGTAGAATGCCGCACCAATTGTTAGAGAGTGTTAATCTCTAAAGAGCATCTGTGGCACAAATTAATTCATGAGTTATGGCGGGTTCAAATGCTGAATGCCCCGCCAGAGGAACAATCTTTAAGTTTGCCCACGGCATTTTTTGCGCAAGGTCATATGCAGAACTTGGCGGGCATATAGCATCATACCTGCCTTGTACGATTGTTGTCGGAATGCCATCTAATTTGTGGCAATTATCCAGTATATAATTGGGGTTAGCTAGAAAGCCTTTATTTTGAAAATAATGTGCCTCTATTCGTGCAAAAGCATGAGCGAAAACAGGGTCAACAGAGAGGGTGCGGTTCTGACGATCAGCGTTTATTGTGACTGTACTTGCCTCCCATAGGCTCCATTCCTTTGCATATACCAATTGCTCATTCTTGTTTATCTCTTCACTAACAAGGCGTTTATGGTATGCAGCGATCAGGTCAGCTTGTTCATTATAGGGAATAGCCGATTTAAAGCGAGCCCACTCTTCAGGGAATAATGCGCCAGTACCGCCATTATAAAACCAGTCCAGTTCTTTCTGCCGCATCAAGAATATACCGCGCAGGATTAGTGCGGAAACGTGTTCAGGGTGTAATTCAGCATATAGAAGGGCAAGTGTACTGCCCCAAGATCCACCAAATACTGCCCACTTTTCGATCTGTAAGGTGTTGCGAAGAATTTCTATATCTTCAATAAGGTCCCACGTTGTATTGTTGTCTAAACTAGCGTGGGGGGTGCTTTTACCGCAGCCTCGTTGATCATACAGAATAATATTAAACTTGTGGGGATCAAAAAAACGCCTTTGTATAGGGCTAGTGCCGCCCCCAGGTCCGCCGTGCAAGAAAACAATGGGTATGCCATCCGGGTTGCCAGATTGTTCGTAATAAATTTTATGCCCGCCAGAAACGTCTATACGACCGGAAGTGTAAGCTTCGACAGGGGGATATAGTTCTCTAAGCGAGGATGTTGGACTTGAGCGCAATTTATATCTTTCTTATCGGTCAAGATTTAATGATAGCGTTCGTCGTTCATCAATACAAGTCTGGTAGCAATTGAGCCCTGTCACATTATGATAAGTCGTTTGTAAAACACATGCGAAGTATAAAGGGGGTCAGGCACCACGGCGCTTTTTCAAAATAGCTTCAGTTCTGTCAAAGTCACCAGGGTTGTCAACATCAATAGGAGCGTCTGCATATGGCATGCTGACGAGCTTAAGATCAAGGCCCCAGCGCTTGGAGAGAATGTCTGTGAGCTGTTTGCTACTGGAAAGCCTGAACTTATATAAAATCATAAACATTAAGCCAAAGGCTTTTAATATTCGTTTAGGGCGTTTGCCAAATTGGCCGCCGCCTTCGAATACTTTTGCGGCGGTAAGTGCGTTATTCGTGGTTAGTGCGTATAAATTACAGCTCGACCACCCACCATCTTTCAATTCGTGAAAGGCGCGTTTGCCATCAGGATATGCTTCTAGAATGACAGAAGACGGAGTCATTGCAATTGCTGCATCGGGGTTTATAGAGAATATTTCATTTGTGAAGTGATCGATCATGTCACTTGTGTGTAATGCATTATCACCAGTTGATATTACCAAAGGCCAGGGTGATTGTATGTCTTCAATTGCTGACTTGACTGACGTGAATAGGTTGTCACCGCTTGGCGTATAATGAATTTCGCCTTTATCAAGCATCTCTTTTAAGGCGGGAACGCTTTCCAGCAGATCTCGTGTTTCAATTGATACATAAATATCACTGATATCGCGCGCGCCTTGAATTTCGCGTACTACACGTTCAAGCATGACCATACCATCAATCACAACCAGACATTTATGGCTAATATTTTGTATCTGAGCCACAGCATCATTGGGGCCGCGCCTACTGGCTGCTAGAATAAGTGCTGTTGCTTTTTTATTGTTGGCCATCTCTATGCCCTTTATCTTATACACTCAGTAGTATCTATTGTTTTCTGATGATTGTCATCATCGATGATATATCGGGTTCATTCAATAGGTTTAGCAAGTTTGCTTTTATATCAATTTTTTGCCTGTTTGCTATATGATTGTCTACACAAGCATCGAATTTATCCCAGAGCTGTTCATCACTTAATGGAACGGCAGTGCTGCCAAAAGGCATCGCAACTTCTGTGGATAAAACATTACCATTATGCAATGTCACATGAACTTGTGTATAGAAGTCTGACTCTAATTTTTCTACATATTCTTTGCGTATAAGCGGTAAAAGAGCAAGTATTTGTGGGTTCGAGATATTGGTTTCTTCATATTCTTTAAGGCTTACGCTTCCGTTTAGAAGCCCGGCAGCTAGACTATATTCGAGGCTAAATTTTGCCTCCATTGAATTTTGAGGCTTTTCATACATCAGGTTGCGTAAGTGAGCGGCTGGTGCTCTCACTAATACATCTTTCACATCAGGTGCTTTAAATCCGTGCTTTTCTCTCAAATCCAGTAAACCGTCAAGCGCCCGGTGAATACTGCCGCAATTAGGAAACCGTTTTACTTTCAATCCATATTCTTCAATATGAAGCGGGGTTCCAATCTCTTGAGCTGAAAACGTAACTGTTTGTCCATGTTCGGCTTTGCCTTGCATGCCTCGTCTAAGTTCTTCGACATCTTGACCTACCATCAAGGTACCCATGCCTGTTTTGCCGTGCAAAGTTTCATCACCGGCGGTTATACCCTCCTTGGCGAACAGAGCTGCTTGAACGGCACCTGCTGCTGCCAGGCCTGAATGCAGGGGTTTTGTCATCGTACCAAATTGACTCATAAATCCGCCTGCCAAACTTGTTGCAATCGAAATTGCGTGGGCCGATTGTTGAGCATCAAGGCCTAATAGTCTGGCACAACCAGCAGCGCTTCCAACAGCGCCTACTGTAGACGTTGCGTGCCAGCCACGGGCACGGTGATAGGGGTTCACGCCTTGACCTACTCGCCCAATGATTTGCAGGCCAACGATATAGGCGTCTATAAGTTTTTCGCCGGATAGTTGATAGCGATCTGCAAGGGCTAGCAATGCAGGTGCTAACACTGCTGTGGCATGTGCTTTGGCTGGATCAAAATTATCGTCGAAATCCAATGCATGTGCTGCGGTGCCATTAACGAGCGCTGCCATCGGCGGTGAGAGTGTGCCTTTGAAACCTATGGCAACACAATTACCTTTGCCCCATTCACAAGCAAGTTTATAAACCTTTTGAGTTACTTGTTCATGGGTTCCCGGAATAATAACGGCGATAATATCTATGAACGCATTACGTGCTCTGTGCAAAGCCGTTTCCGACCATTCAGTGTCTGTATTGCTGACCCAGTCGGCAAGTGCATGTAAAGGGTTTTCGAGATTCATTACCATTATCTTCACACTACCATTATTTTCACACTAAAAATATTGATGCTCTTTTAAATTAAAATATTATTATGCGTCCAGCGCTTAGTTCATGTATTTAAGTGTGTATGCACGATTTACATAAAAGTGATGCTATAATACGCTAGTAAAATACTGTATTTATAAATCAGTCTCTCGTATGGAAAGTAAGATGTCTGGCAGCGAACATGTAACCATATCACCTTTTATTTCGGTCGAAACATCGGACGCAACTGCTATGGTTAAGCTTCTGGGTGACTGGATACTTGATAATGCAGGTCAAATTGACCGTGATATGCATCAGGTAGCGGTGCTTTGTCAGGGCGGTGCTATTCTGGATTGTTCTGAGATTCAAGAACTTGATACTGCTGGTGCATTATTAGTGCGTAGATACGCACAAACTGTTGAAAGTGCCGCGCCAGCGATTTTGACAGGGGTATTAGCGCGGCATAAAAATTTGTTGGATGTTGTATCTGCTTGCCCACCGCCTGCACCTACACAACCAGATCATGACCCGTGGTATATTGCAGTGCTTTATGAGATGGGGGAGAGCGCCTTTTCGTTTTTCCGGTCCGCAAAAAACCTTTTGGGCTTTATTGGCTTAGTGTTGTCGCGTTTATTTGGTGCTTTATTTGAGCCGTCACGAATTCGGTTGGTGCCTTTGGTGCATCAATTAGAAGTGGTTGGGCTCAAGGCTATGGGTATTGTGGGCTTAATATCCTTCCTTATAGGTGCTGTGATGGTAAATCAAGGCGCGGTTCAATTGGCAAAATTTGGCGCGGACATCTTTGTCATTGATATGCTGGGTATATCGCATTTACGCGAACTTGGTATTCTATTAACAGCGATCATTGTTGCTGGTCGGTCCGGTAGTTCGTTTACGGCTCAAATTGGCTCAATGCGACTAAATGAAGAAGTGGATGCGATGAGTACGCTTGGTATGAATACGCTCGATATACTTGTTCTGCCAAGATTGCTTGCAATGCTGATTGCTTTGCCTCTTCTGGGGTTTTATGCAGATGTTCTCGGTGTTTTTGGGGGCATTATGATGGCTTGGTTTCAGCTTGATATTACGCCTGCGAATTTCATTGTTTATTTTAGGGATGTTGTTTCGCTCGATCATTTTCTGGCAGGAATTCTGAAAGCACCTTTTTTTGCTATAGTGATTGTTGTTAGTGGTTGTTATCACGGGTTATCAGTCAGTGGTAGTGCTGCATCATTAGGGATACGTACAACGCGTTCAGTTGTACAATCGATTTTTCTTGTGATTGTATTAGATGCGTTTTTTGCTGTTTTCTTCACCTCAATTGGGCTTTAGTGGATTTTATGAACAATGACCGTAACAAAAATATAGTTATCAAAGTTCGTGGTCTAAAGACCGAATTTGGTGACCACGTAATTCATAACGGGCTAGACCTTGATGTATATCGCGGTGAAATATTAGGGATTGTTGGTGGTTCGGGAACTGGGAAGTCAGTCTTGTTGAAAACCATTGTTGGATTAAACAAACAGTCTGAAGGTTCGATTGAAGTTAATGGCCGTATACAAGGCACGATGACTGACGAGGAGGACAGGAAGTCGCGTCGTGAATGGGGGGTTTTGTTTCAGGACGGCGCGCTGTTTACTTCATTAACAGTTGCACAGAATGTGCAGGTACCGCTACGCGAACATTTTGATCTACCCCCGGATTTGATGGATTGCCTGTCTTTAAACAAGATAACGATGGCGGGCTTGCCGCTGGATGCGGCCTGTAAGTTTCCTTCTGACCTGTCTGGTGGTATGCGCAAACGTGCAGCGCTCGCACGGGCACTTTCGCTTGATCCGCATATTTTGTTTCTTGATGAGCCGACCGCTGGTCTGGATCCGATAGGTGCTTCTGCGTTTGATGCACTTGTTATGGAACTTAGGGATTCGCTGGGGCTTACGGTATTTCTTGTAACACATGATTTAGATACTTTGTCGCGTACATGCGACCGGGTGGCGGTGCTTGGTGAACAAAAGATATTGATCAATGCGCCGTTATCGGAAGTCGTGGAACTAGACCATCCGTGGGTTCAAGATTATTTTAAAGGACCGAGAGCAAGAGCTGCGGGTATTAAGTCTAAAAATGTAGAAAACGGGATGCAACCTGTTCTTGCTTAAGTCAAATATAGTAATCTTTTTAATGTGATGATATGTATTGGCTGATGTTGGATCAGCTATGGTTAAACCGTTTAATAGTAGTGCAACAGATAAGGGCTAGGTAAAGGAATTATGGAAACACGCGCCTCGCATATATTGGTCGGCGGGTTTGTCTTGGCATTGTTGGCTGGGTTGGTAGGTTTTGCAGTGTGGATTGCAAAAGTCGATCTGGATGCTGAATACAAAGACTATGACATATATTTCAATGATACTGTTTCAGGCTTGGTGAAACGCGGTACGGTATTTTATCTTGGTATTCCTGTTGGTGAAGTGCGCGATATCACGCTTGCCCCTGATGACCCTAGGAAGGTAAGGGTTTGGGTTCGGCTGCGTGCGGAAGTACCTGTTAATGAAGGGGCTATGGCCCGGTTAGATTTCCAAGGCTTTACGGGTGTTGCTTATATTGAGTTATTTGGCGGCCCCCCTGAGGCACCACTACTTACCCCCCATCCCGGTCAAGAGAGACCCGTAATTCCCGCTCAAGTTTCTGGTCTTCAGGTTATATTTGCCAGTGCACCTGACCTTTTAGATGCGGCAGGCCTTGCGGTGGCGCAAGTGCAAAAACTGTTGGCTGATGAGAATTTGGCAGAAATTGCAGGTATTTTGAAAAATACAAATACAATAACTGGTAATTTGGCTGTTGGTACTAAAGATATTGATGGCCTGATGGTTGATGCAAGAGCTGCCCTTGTTGAAGTCGCTGGGGCTGCGAACGCTATTCAAGTGCTAGCTAATTCTGGCAATAAATTACTATCGGAAGATGCTAAGCCGCTTATTGCTGAAGCAATTAAAACAATGCAGAGTGCGCAAAGTATGTTGAATCGTGTAGATGCGCTTGTCGCCGCGAATGAAGGGGCGGTGACGCAATTTGTTAATGGTAGTTTGCCGGAAGTATCTAGAATGATTGTTGATCTCAGGAAAACAGCGCGAACTCTCTCAAGGCTTGTTACACGTATAGAACACAACCCTGGCGAAGTTATATTTGGTACCCCAGAGGATGAATATGACCCTAAAACCCGGAAACAGGGGGAAAAGAAATGACGGTAGTTAATCAAAAGTTCCTCAAGGGTATAAAGGCTGTCAAATATCTAATGCTTGCCGGTGTGGTTTTTAGTTTATCAGCGTGTGGCCCTTTAATCTCTTTTGGTAATGATGGCCCTGCGGATGAAGTTTATACGCTTGCTTACAATGGTACTTATAGCGTTTTTAATGCCGCCGCGCCGCGAATCTACCTTGATGAGCCGTTGATGGCTGAAGGGTTGGCTAGCCGAAAAATGTCTGTAAGGTTACCGGACTTTCGGCGTAGCACCATTTCTTCCATAAGCTGGTCAGCTAACTTGAGTGATTTGATCCGTGGGTATATGGCGCGGTCTATCGCTGTAAAAACTGGTGCGCAGTTAATCAGTGAAGGCGGTTTAGATGTTAAGGTTGGATGCCGCATGGCTGTTAATGTATGGGCTTTTGAGCTTGTCCCTGGTGAAAGTCAGGTTGATGATAAAGTTAGTTCAACGATTGAATTGACACTGCTGAATGTAACAAACGGTGCACTATTAGGTCGTCAGACGTTTGTGGTTGAAAAACAGGTTAATTCTGTTGAAGGGGTTGCGATCGCCGCAGCTTTTAATGAAGCTATCGAGGAAAGCTCCGTTACTATGTCCGAATGGTTGTTGCCAATCCAGTCTGGCTGTCAACTTTAAGATTGTGTGTAGTAAGCTATTCTGCCGCATTTGGTATTATATGCTTACTGCGTTTCTTTTCGTAATATGTCCATATCATTAGCAATACCCCCATACCAGCAACGAAAATAAAAGGGGTATCTGCCGAGTATGTCGTGAACAAAGTGCCGGCAAATAAAGGCCCAAAGACCCTGCCACCCGCTGAAAGGCCGTTTGAAAAGCCTAGTGCTGTGCCTTGTAATTGGTCATCAACTTTTAATGATAAAATACTGTTAAGTGCCGGGAAAGATATCGTGAGGCCGCTCATTACCAAAGGCAAGCCGATTAGTGCAGTTATAACTGACGCAGGTAAGAGAACGATAATCAAGCATCCAAGAATATTGATAGCGGCACCAATCGCCAACGACGTAACTTCCCCAAGTTTCTGAAATAGAGGCCCTATGGCAAACGCTTGGATGACGGCGACCGTTAGCCCTGTGCCCATTAATAGAAAGCCTACCTGCTTATGGTCCCATAACAGTACCTGTTTGGCCCAAAACGGTGTGATTGAAAAAGTGATACTCTGGCTAATTGCCGCTAATATAAATATCCCGAAAATAATATACCCTGTGGACGCATTGAATATGGCTGACCAAGCTGTTTGGCTATCAGAATTGGTGTTGTGTGCCTGTGTCGAAGTCGGGTTTGTTTCGGGTACAAAAATAATGGTTAATATCATAGCTATGGTTGATAACGCTGCTGCTACCAACGCCGGAAGGTAAATACTTACTTGCCCATCATTTCCACCCAGTATTCCCCCAATCGCTGGCCCAAACGCAAAGCCAAAACCAAAAGCAGCCCCAACATATCCCATTGCTTTGCCGCGGTTCTTCGGGGTTGTCATGTCAGCCATGGCAGCCATAACAATACCAACATTACCAGCCATCGCGCCTGACATGGCCCGTGCAATAAATAACCAAAGCAAACTATCTGCGTGTGCTAGAGTTACATAGGAAAGAGTGGCGCCAATAAAGGTAGCAGCCAGCGCTGGCCGTCTGCCAAATTTATCCGATATACGTCCCCAGACCGGACCGCCGATAAGCGCAAACAGTGAATAAATTGAAATTAATGCGGTTCCTGTGAAGGTATCGCCATTATATTTGTCTATTAAGAAAGGTAAAATAGGAACAATAATTCCAAACCCAACCAGATCAATGAATATCGCAAACAATATGGCAGGCATTTTACAAACTCATTAGAATTAAATGTTGGATCATCTTTATATATGCCTTTCTAAAAAAGGCTAATGATATCAATCATTCTTGATTTTTTTGTCGCCTTGTTCGAAACTTATATAGAGTTTTTAAAGAAAGTTTCGTCAATTTTGATGCCTGAATAGGGGATGATATGCGTGCTGATGTGCAGGCTTTTCAAGAGTTTTATCAAAGCCCGTTAGGGCAGTCTGTCAGTCAAGTGATCGGTGAACGTTTGGTGAAAATGTGGGAGCAGGAACCTGCATCATTAAACCGGAAAATGTTCGTCGGACTTGGTTATACTTTACCTTATCTTGATCGGGCTCTTGAAAAAGAGGCTGATGCATATGCATTTATGCCTGCAGAACAAGGTGTGAGCCATTGGCCTGACTTTCGTTGTAACCGCAGTGTATTAACACATTATCATCACTTACCTCTCGCAGATTCAGTTGTAGATTATATGCTACTTGTTCATGCGTTGGAGCATTCCAGTCAGCCCAAACATTTGCTCCGTGAAGTGTGGCGTGTTTTGGCACCAGGGGGGCAGGTTGTTATTATCGTCCCTAATAGAAGGCGTATATGGTCCACGCTTGAGAATACTCCTTTTGGTACAGGTAGGCCCTATTCTGTGGGGCAGTTAAAAATGTTGATGCAGGAACAAATGTTACCAATTGATTGGTGGGATACCGTATTAATGTTACCGCCTCTTCCTCGCTTGGGGGCAATTAAGTTGTTACCTGTCAGCGAACGGCCGCTTCGGTTCTTTGGGAAAAACCTGGGTGGGGCATTGATCGTTTGTGCGCGCAAACAGGTTTACGGCGCGATACCAGAAAAGAGGCTTAATCCTAAACGGCGACCGCTTATGATTGGAGGATGAAGTATATACCTGCCGTTACGGTTGCTTTGAGTTTAGTGTGTTTTTGCGGATTTTTTGAAAAAATACCTACAAAATTATATGATAATTACTTTTTGAGTGATATATTTATATCAATATTTCAATTTTCCTTCTAATAAAGGGGTGATTTGTGACTAGTAAAACAAAGGATGGAACGAGCATGACTGAAGATAAAGAAATGGCTATTCGGCAAATAGCAAATTCATTACATCGATTAAATGATGCTGTGATCGCAGCAGTGAATTCTGGTGTATCTGTAGAGTTGATGCGTGCGTCACGGTATCATAACGAAGAGGGTGCTTGGGGTGACATGCTTGTGCCAATCATTCACCAAAAAAGCGATTAATCATATTGAATGAGCGTACGAAAAAATTGCCTAAGTTAGCCACGGCTGATGTTTGTGATGCCTTAGGCAATGCAGTTGAGGTGATTGCATTGCCACTACGTGACTTTGGTATGCGGCTCGATTTTGCAGGGCCGATTAGCACTTTGAAGACGTTGGATGATAATACGCATGTTCGCTCTCTTCTTGAGAAAAAGGGTGAAGGGCGTGTTTTAGTTATTGATGGCGCGGCTAGTATGCGAACTGCTTTGGTTGGTGGGAATTTAGCTGCTCTTGCGTATCAAAATGGTTGGGCTGGTATTATTGTAAACGGCTGTGTTCGTGATCAGCATGAATTGATTAATGAAGATATTGGAATTAAGGCCCTTGGTACTTGCCCGCGTAAATCAATTAAGCAAGAAAAAGGGGACGTGAATGTTCCGGTCTCGTTTGGCAATGTTATGATTGAACCTGGTTTTTGGGCAATCGCGGACGGTGATGGCGTTGTGATTTCGCGTGAGTTGCCGTCATTATAGGTTTAATGATCGAATATCTTTTTAAAGAAACCTGTTTTTTGTGCTTTTACGATGTTGGCTTTTATTAGCTCTCTAAATTTTTTGGTTTTCTCAGTTTTATGACATGCCATACCATCTTCAAATCCTGCAAATGTGATAGATGCTCTCCTTAGCTGGTTTGCATAATTCATTTCTTTTACGAGTAGGTCGAGGTCATAATCGTATCCAACCAATGCATCGATTCTACCTTTCGCCAAGAGGTCAATCATTTGAGTTTGGCTCTGTAATGACATCGAAGGACTAAGCGAGAGCTTTTCCGCGAAGGGCTTTAGATTAACGTCAATTGCAAAGGGTACACCTGATAAGTCCTTTGGGTTTCGAATGTCTGGATGATCATTTCTGACATAAGCAGTAATGCTAATTTTATTAGTAGGGCCCAGAAATTCAATATCAGTTCTATTGTTTTTAACGCTTATGTATGAACAATCGATTGCACCTTCATTCAAGAAACGAGTAAGCCTTGAGGAAGGGAGAAAAGTAACCTCAACTTTTCCCGGATAGCCAGCAATGAGATAGTCTAAGATTTTATTATAGTCGCCATTTCCATTTTCCCAGTAAGCTTTAGGGATCTCTTGGCTGCCAATTTTGATAAGCGGATATTGTGTTTCAGGGACAGGCTTGTTGAAGTCTTGTCCGTGAACCGTTCCGCAGCTTATCAAGATAATTAATGCAGAAATACAGTAGAATTTTGCTTGGGTACTCATGGTTAAACTTTCTAACCTTACAGCCTTTGGATAAGAGCGACAGTTCGACTTTTAAGCCTAATCACTTGGCGGTTAAATAAACCCTAATATTATGACTTTCTAAGTAAAAAGAGAGCGTTGTCTGCCATAAAGTTTGCGTACGTTTTTGCCGTGTGTGTTTGTCGTCCGTTTTTATTGTATGGTGTGAATTTCTCAATGATATAGCCATCTTGTTCGATTAAATCGAACAGGTCCAATATTGTGCAGAAGTGAATATTATCGGTATTGTACCATGTCTTGTTTAGTGTTTTTGTGACGGGCATTCTGCCGTTTAACAGTAAGTTCAGCCGGACGCGCCATTGACCAAAATTAGGGATGGTTATTATTGCCTGCTTTCCAATTCTTAGTAATTCATTCAAAACGGTCTGAGGGCTTTTAACTGCTTGCAAGGTTTTTGATAGGATTACAAAATCAAAACTCTGGTCAGGATATTCCCCAAGATCATTATCGGCGTCACCTTGAATAACGAACAAACCATTGGCTACACACTGATTAACACCCTTTTGACTAAGCTCAATACCACGTCCATCGACAGATTTATTGGTTACTAGGTAATTTAGTAAATCGCCGTGGTCACATCCGATGTCCAGAACTCTGGAGTTAGGAGTAATCATATCAGCGATCATCGCCAGATCAGGACGTAGTGGATTGGTATCTTGTTGTTTCATAGCGCCCTTAACCCTGCTGAGCGTGCACAGCTATTTAAGAAGCCTGCGATCATTTTGTCCATTTCTGGCAGATCGAGTAAGAACGAATCGTGGCCGTGAGGCGATTCGATTTCGGCAAAACTAACGGGTACACCCGAAGCATTGAGTGCATGGACAATATTCTTGTTTTCTGCCGTCGGGTAAAGCCAATCGCTGGTGAAGCTGACGACGCAGCATCTTACATGGGCTGCTCTTTGGAAAGCTTCGGCAAGGCGATTGTTATATCGAGCTGCAATATCCAGATAATCCATTGCTCTTGTAATATACAGGTAGCTATTAGCGTCAAAGCGATCAACAAATGTCATTCCCTGATGCCTTAAATAGCTCTCGACCTGAAAATCTGCGTCAAATCCAAATGTGACCTTGTCCCGTTCCTGAAGGTTGCGGCCAAATTTTTGTGTTAAGGCATCTTCGGATAAATAGGTTATGTGTGCTGTCATCCGCGCAACAGAGAGCCCTTTGTTCGGGGACTTTTCAACTTGATAATATTGACCACCATTCCAATTCGCATCGGCCATGATTGCCTGACGGCCAACCTCATGAAAGGCAATATTTTGGGCTGTATGGCGAGCTGTTGTCGCTAGCGCAACCGCGCTTGTAAGCCGCTCAGGGTAATTGCATAACCATTCTAAAACTTGCATACCGCCCATTGATCCACCAATAACCGCGAATAGTGTTTCAATTCCGAGCTGTTGGATAAGTTCTGCCTGAACTTTAACCATGTCCCGTATAGTGATTACCGGAAAGCCCAAGCCCCACTCTTTCCCGGTTGCAGGGTTTATGCTGGAAGGCCCGGTAGTTCCTAAACAGCTACCGAGCACATTGGAGCATATGACATAATATTTCTCGGTATCGATAATTTTGCCCGGCCCTACAAGGCGGGACCACCAACCTGGTTTACCAGTTGTTGGATGTGGGCTTGCAACATATTGATCGCCTGTAAGAGCGTGGCAGATAAGAACAGCATTTGATCTGTCTAAATTCAACGTACCGTATGTTTCAAAAGCTACTGTAACGGGCGATAGGTCTGCACCGCAATCCAGCGATAAAGGTGTATCTTCGAAAAGTATGGTTTGATTGTATTGAGAAACTGTCAATATCGTATCCTTACCTTAGTGATACTTTACCTTATCGATTACCTTCAGGGGTATATCATTGATCGGTAAGGTATCAATCAATAAAAGTCATGATGATAACTGGTTTGCTTTTGAAGTTTGCGCTAATTAGTGGTAAAGCGCGAATGATTAATAATAGTTATTGTTTTTAAGGATACATTATGACTGCACCTAAAGCACACGATTGGATCTTGGATTTAGCGGCGTATGTGCCTGGCCGTGCAAAAATTGAAGGCATCGAGAACCCTGTAAAACTGTCTTCAAACGAATCTGTTTTTGGTGCAAGTCCTGCGGCTATCGATGCACATAGAGATTCGGCCGACGAGTTAATGCGGTATCCTGATGCAGCCTCTAATGATTTACGCGATGCAATCGCTGAGGTTTATAATCTGAACCCAGATAAGATCATGTGCGGTGCTGGTTCTGATGATTTGCTGACACTCTTGATACATGCCTACGCGGGGCCGGGTGATGAGGTTATCTATAGCCAATATGGATTTATGGTGTATCCGATTCAAACGCAGGCTGTTGGGGCAACTGGTATTGCTGTTCCGAACAAGAACTGGGGCGCTGATGTTGACGGCATTTTAGAAGCAGTTACTGCGGACACCAAGTTGGTTTTTGTGGATAATCCAAATAACCCGACAGGTGCATATCTGAGTTGGAGTGAAATAGAGCGGCTGCACGCCGGATTGCGGAGCGATATTGTTCTGGTGCTTGATGCTGCCTATGCAGAATGTGTTACTGCTGATGATTATCATTCAGGCGAAAAGTTGGTCGAACGTGCAGATAATGTCATAATGACCCGCACATTTTCAAAAATGTATGCCCTTGCAGGGTTGCGGGTTGGTTGGGCTTATGGCGCTCCTTCAATCATTGATATTCTTAACCGTATTCGTATGCCGTTTAATGTGTGTCTTCCTGGTCAACCAGCAGCGATTGCTGCTGTTAAAGATCAGGCTCATTTAAAAGCTGCCGTTGAATTTAACACAGAATGGCGGGATTGGTTGACAGCTAGCCTTGCAGCACTTGGTCTGGATGTTGTACCAAGCCAGACTAATTTTGTGTTGATTGGCTTTCCAGAGGAAGCACCGTTCACAGCGGAACTGGCGAACCAGTTTTTGACGAAAAATGGATTTTTACTTCGTTGGTTGCCGGGGCAAGGTTTGGCATCTCACCTGAGGCTTTCTATTGGTACACCTGAACAGAACAGGGCTGTTGTGAGTTTATTGACTGAGTTTATGAATGGTTCGCCTGAGGCTTAGGTAATGGATGAAGTGGCAGCTATTTTTGATACTGTAACGATTATCGGTGCTGGCTTGATTGGGTCATCACTTGCTCGGGCAATTAAACGTGGTGGTTTGTCTAATAATTTAGTCTTATGTGATCAAGATAAGGCGGTATTACAGGAAGCAGAAGCTCTTTGCCTTGCTGATAATTACATTGCAGATGTAAAATTGGCGACTGAAGGTAGCGACCTTATTATTTTTGCTGTTCCTGTGGGGGCTATCGAAGCGATTGGCATAGTCATTTCCCCGGTATTGAAACCTGATGCGATTATTAGCGATGTTGGCTCTGTAAAAAGTAAAGTTCTAAAAGCATTGAAGCCTATTGTACCAGACGGGGTTCATTTGGTGCCAGGCCATCCAGTTGCCGGGACTGAGGAATCAGGCCCTGCGGCTGGATTTGCAAGTTTATTTGATGATAGGTGGTGTATTTTAACGCCGGAACCCGATGCAGATGAGGCGGCTGTCCAAAAAATGGAAGACTTTTGGCGCACTATCGGTAGCCGCGTCGAAATTATGGATGCTGACCATCATGATCTGGTGCTGGCAATTACATCGCATGTTCCACATCTAATCGCTTATAATATTGTTGGTACGGCGTCTGATCTGGAAACAGTTACCCGGTCGGAAGTGATTAAATATTCGGCAGGTGGTTTCCGTGATTTTACCCGGATTGCTGCCTCGGACCCTACGATGTGGCGCGATGTGTTTTTAAATAACAAAGACGCGGTTCTGGAAATGTTGGGCAGGTTTTCCGAAGATCTAACAGCGCTTCAGAGAGCTATTCGTTGGGGTGACGGTGATGCATTATTTGATCTTTTTTCTCGTACACGTAATATACGCAAACGGATCATTGATGCAGGTCAGGAAACACCCGATGCTGACTTTGGTCGTTCGCATGAACCGGGTGTAGATGATTAATCAACAACACTATCGATAGAACGCAAGGTTAAGTTATCGATTGCAATTTTGCCGTTTTGCAGTGTGAACCCCAACGGTGTTCTAAGTGATTGCGGTGTTATGGTGTAATTTTCAATGTGATTGGCTTTTAAATATCTATTTAGGCGTGCGTAATGTTGGTCGGTTAGTTTTCTACGTGTTGTAAAGCCAATTGACCCCAGTAAGCGCAGGTCTTCATCGAGGGTAAGGCTGCCATTTCCCTCTAATTTTGCGCCGCCAAGCGAGAAATTTAGGGCATCAAACTCCAAAAGCCCACCAGAATCTCGCCAAGTTGAAAGCTCTGTATCGTTCCAATTGGTTACAGGTTTGCCACTAACCCCTCCGATTGCTTCGATATCGCCTTTATTACCATTCAATACAATTTTAAAGTCGGCAAAACGGTCTTCATAGAGGCTACTTGCTGACGTTGGCGGGGATTCATGAAGTCGTAAAAATACCTGCCATTCATTAAAGCTGAGCGTTTGTAAAATATCAGGGGCTTGAATAATGCTAAGATCATCAGTTGTGTACGAATCTGCTGCAATGATTATTTTTTTATCTTCAGTGTAACGCAGGCTTGCCCGGGCATAATTATCAGAAATTTTAAGCTGTTCATTGAGAATTGACGCACGCAACTTTTCAGCTTGTATTATAAAATGATTGGGAGTCCACAAGTGTGTGACCAGTTCAGTTGCCTCGCTTGAGTATGTATATTCATTGTATCTACCAGCAATAGTAAGATCGCTAACTTCAATAACGATGCGATAGGGAAATCCACTAAGTGATATGTCGTTATAGTCAACTTTTATGCCTGTATGTTTTAGGCCTGCCAGTGTTGTTGTTGTTTGTTCTTCTAGGTCAAAGGCAACAGTAAACCAAAGCGCAGAATATCCGAGGATAAATAAAAACCCGATGCCGACGATAATACGAAATTGATTAAGCATAAAAAATTTATCCGTTCGCTACGTATGTTTAAGTCTTGATCAAGCGTTTTTTAGATTGTTGTAATGTCGCCACTCTTACATTGGGTGGTATACCAACAGCGAGCTGAAAAACCGTGAAAAGATATTTATTATATTCCCTGATAAGGAACGAAAGATCAGGGTTGGTCTCAACGGCGTACCCTGAAATGGAAATATCCGGTAATGCATTTTCAAAAAGTAACATACTACGGCGAACATGGTAATCTGCCGTTATAATCGCAACGCTGTTAAATTTGTGTTCTTTTACCCATTTTGCCCCTATCTGGGCGTTGGCAGCAGTGTTTTGTGATAATCGGTCAATATCAACACAACAATCAAATAGTGCTGCCTCGGAGCCTGTAAGCGCGCTTAATTCTGCTTGCTCTACTATTGGGTTAACGCCTGCGATCAAAAGTCTTTTATCTGTGTGGTTATTGAGAACACTAATGGCCGTTTCGAGGCGGCCTTTACCACCTGTAAGAACAATTAATGCTTCCACATCCAGATGGGAATCAGTTGTATGTACCGGAGGCGAGGGCATGGCTATGAAAAAGAAGGCCAAACCAATGGCCCATATCGTGATGGTGTAAAAACCAAGCCTGTATAGAAGCCGAAACCAACTGTTTTTCTTTGTTTGGGCCATAGAAATTACATTAACTTCAATAATGCGCGTTTTGTTGTAAACCTTGCTGTTAACATTGTAATCATTGCAGTGAATACTGGCAAGATTAACAGCCACCAAAAATTGGAACTTTGTGGAAGCAATGCACCAATGAGCCCAGTATCCAGATTCTCGATAAGATTTGATATCATGTAAATCACAATCGCAGCAATGCTCGTGCCGATAGCCCCGCCCTTGAGGCCATGTAGCATGTATCGTTGGTCGAATGATTTCGCAATAATATCATCCTCTGCCCCCAGCATATGCATAATCTCTATGCTTTCTTTATGAGTTGCCAGTCCAGCTCTGCATCCAAATATTACAATTGATATTGTTGAAAGTATGATCATAAAAACAACAGCGGTTAATAGCCAGCGGATTGTGCTGGCCAATTTGAAAATTTGCACGATCCATGCTTGATGATCATCAAGGCGTATATCCGAAGAAATTGTTTTAAGTCGTTGTTTTAAAGCAGAAATATTAACGCTATCAGGTGAAATTAGTTTGATTTCAATGAGAGTTGGAACCGGTAAGGCGTTTTCAGTAGGTAATTCCCCAAGCCAAGGTGAAAGCATTTCGAGGACTTCTGCATCTGCAACGATATCAGCATATTCAATTCCAGGGGTAGCGCGCAGCATTTTAAGTGCCTGTGTCGTGTCTTGTGTGCGCATATCACTATCAGCATTAATGACTTGAACCGATAATGATGTAGTTAATCCTTGGCTCCACTTATTAAGGCCATTACCGAGGGTTATAGCTAATACCAGCGACAGGGTTGATAGAAATAACATAACGGCTATTACCCACGGTAAAAGGGTGTCGCTTTGTTTTGTCGTGGGCAGGAAGGCTATTTTTGTGCGGAACATTAGCTCATAGCCTTCATATCTGTGGGCTTTGGTAGATCAGAAGTATAAATTTCGGATCGGCTTGGTGCAGGGTCTGTCAGTTCTCTGGAGCCTGGTACTTGTTCGAGTTCGCCCTTCGATAACTTTAAGATTGGGGCACCAATACTTTTCACTAATTCATCATCATGTGTTGCAACGACAATCGTGGTGCCGATTTTGTTTAGTTCGATAAAGAGATGCATTAGTTTTCTCGACATCGATGGATCTACGTTACCTGTCGGCTCGTCTGCTACCAATAAATCAGGTTTGTTAATAACGGCTCTTGCAATTGCCACTCGCTGTTTTTCCCCACCAGATAAGGTGGCAGGGCGGGCATGCATGCGCTCCTCAAGGTCTACCCATGATAATAACTCTTCAACATGGCTTGCTATGTCAGATTTTTTTGCGCCTTTGATTAACAGCGGGAGTGCAACATTATCAAATGCACTCAGGTGGTCAAAGAGCCGAAAGTCCTGAAATACAACGCCGATCCTTCTACGTAACCGAGGAAGGTCTCTTCGTTCCAGAGTGGCCATATCCTTGTTGAAAAAATGCATTAAACCACGTGACGGTCGATGGGCTAAATACATTAGTTTCAGTAAGGTAGTTTTGCCAGCTCCGGAAGGGCCGGTTAGAAAATGAAAAGAACCTTTATCTAATGAAAAACTGATATCCCTGAGTATCTCAGCTCCCATTCCATATCGCATGCCGACATTTTCAAAAGTTATCATTATCGATCAAAACCCGGATTCATATGACGCTTGATAGCTATAAAACTGTATTATTTTCAGATAAAATTACACATGCACAAGCAACAGTCTAGTCATGAAATGGCACAGGAAAAAAATCATACCTTTTTGCTTTTATTAACTATATATCCGCTATGGTTATTGTATAAGGCAATATATTAATATTATTTCGAAACTGAAATAAATACGGATTGAGACATGATACTGGAATGTCCATCATGTGAATCGAAGTTTAAAATTCCTACGGGTGCGATTACAGAAGCAGGCCGTAAGGTTCGATGTGCGAATTGTCAAAATATCTGGCACGCAACATTTGATGATATTTTTAAACCGCAACCCATCATTCTGTCGTCTGCGATTGTAGATGAGGAAGAGAAGGGCGTCGCTGTCAATGCAAATATTGAGAGTGAGCAACCTTCAGAGCCTCTAATAGATGCTGATGTTGCGGCGCAGGACCAGCAGGCTTCTGTATTATCAGACGCTGACATCCCGGAAAATGATTATCAAGGCAGTGGTGATCAGAAGGTAGATCAAGTTAGCGAGCAGTCTGCTCAAAATTTGGGTGGTGATGTTGTAGAACAGGCAACTGACTTTATTGCGACTATAAAATCTGGGCTTGAAGAGACAGATTTTGAAGAGGACGATTTTGCTACTGTAGATGGCATGGAAGGCAGTGAAGAAGATTATCTAGCACGTCAGCGTACAGAGAAACGCAAAGACTTTAAGAATTTTTTACTGGCAAGAAAACGGAAATTTATAACAATTGGCTGGGCTGTTTTAATTGTTTTTTGGGTATCGCTTATCACTACATTTTTCTTTTTTAAAGAGAGTGTTGTTGCTTTTTTTCCGGCAGCGAATGCGTTTTATTCCTCAGTAGAAAATGTTGATTATACTGAAGAGTTTCAGCCTGTAGAGGGCGAGGTTTTAACTGCGCCGATCACAGAATCTGTAACCCGTCTGGAGGCTTATATTTTACCTCCTCCTACTTTGGAGAATGTTGACGGACGCCAGATATTGATTGTTCGTGGATATGTTGAAAATAAAGGCGGGCGTGCGGCAACAGTACCACAACTGGAATTACAGGTATTAGATAACCGAGGCCGGGTTATTCAAAACTGGGTGCATGAACCAGAAGGCTCTATTATTACTCGCGGGACTAAGCTTAATTTTGAAACGACTTTGTCACCTGTGCCATCCGGTGTTGTGCGCGCTGTAGTGAAGGTAATTGAAGGATCGAAGTCCTCTGCGCGTGCGGAATATAGTTAAGGTACGGATTAATTGCTGTGCCGTTTGATAGTATATTTAGCGAATCGGTATTTTGGAAATATGCGAAATAGTACAAGCCAAGTCGCTATATATTTTGAAATGGGTAATAATAGTGCTCATTTAGGCCATAATTTGATGTTATTTTTCCTAAATCATATAAGAAATCAATAATTGTTGTGCTTGGTTAAGGATAATGATCAACATTATACAGTAACTTCTGAAAAGGTATTTATTTTGGCCCATATACTTATAGCTGAAGATGATCCCTCCGTGCGTGAGTTTGTATCTCGCGTACTCACTATGCATGGACATACAGTTATGGAAGCCGAAGACGGGTTGATGGCTGTCGATATGCTGGCAACAGAAGACTGTGATTTAATCTTAAGTGATATTGTTATGCCTGCAATGGATGGCATTTCATTAGCGCTTAAAATAAAAGCAGATTTCCCAGAATTGCCTATTATTTTAATGACGGGGTATGCCGATGAGCACCGTAGAGCGCATAATCTCTCGGCGCTTATCGATGGTTTAATGTTAAAGCCGTTTAACATGGAACAGCTCTTGGCAAAGATTAACAATGCGCTTGAGCAAGCGCGTGCCCGCAAAGCTGCATATAGCGCTAAGAAAGAAGTTTATTCATCTGCTAGCCAATAAGGAACTTGGTCTAGTTTAATGAGGTCTTCCAATGATTGACGCTTCCTGATAATAGCGAATTTATCCCCGCTTACTAAAACCTCTGGAATAAGCGCACGGCTATTATATGTTGATGCCATCACGGCGCCGTATGCACCCGCAGATTTAATAACCGCCAGATCGCCAGCGGTCATCGGGCTGGTGGGCCGTGCTTTTGCAAAGGTGTCACCTGTTTCACAGACAGGGCCGACAAAGTCTGCTGAAACTTTATTGCCTTGCTCACCGCCGGTTTGTGAGGGCTCCTTTACGGGGATGATGTCATGATATGCATCATACATTGCAGGCCGCGATAGATCATTCATTGCTGCATCAAGAATATAGAAAACTTTGTTCTCGCTTTCTTTTTCATAAAGCATTGATGTGAGTAACACACCAGCATTACCAGCAATCAACCGCCCTGGCTCAAGGATAATGCTGCAATCAAGGTCACCGAGGACCTTGTTGATCATTGCACCATACGCGCCTGGTGACGGCGGCGTTTCAGCGTCTGGATCATAAGGAATACCCAGCCCGCCACCTAAGTCGATATGCTGGATATCATGGCCTTGTGTCCTAAGGTTGATAACTAGGTCTACCACTTTTCTAAAAGCGGCCTCGAACGGTTTCAGGTCTGTTAGCTGCGAACCAATGTGTACGTCAACACCAACGGCGTTCAGGTTTGATAGTTCGGCAATACGTGCGTAAACACGGGATACCCGCACCCACGGAATACCGAATTTATTCTCTGCCTTACCAGTTGAGATTTTAGCATGTGTTTTGGCATCAACATCAGGGTTAACCCGCACCGACACAGGTGCTATCATATTCATGCTTTTGGCGACAGCGTTCAGAACTTCAAGTTCTGCTTCACTTTCAACATTAAATTGTTTGATATTTGCACTGAGAGCGTCTCGCATTTCATCGGGTGTTTTACCAACGCCAGAGAATACGATTTTTTCAGCAGGGATACCCGCAAGCAAGGCCCGTTTTAGCTCACCACCGCTAACTACATCAGCACCAGAGCCTTCTTTCGCAAGAGTTTTCAATACCGCCTGATTACTGTTTGCCTTAACGGCGAAACATATAAGGGCGTCCAATCCTTCAAATGCTTCGTTAAAAACACGGAAATGGCGTTGAAGGGTCGCGCTTGAGTACACGTAAACCGGTGTACTAACTTCAGCGGCGATATCGCTAAGATTTACATCCTCTGCATAGAGGCTTCCATCACGGTATTGAAAATGATCCATAGGGGTATTCTTTATTGATTAAGTTAGTCAATTGCTGTTTGTGTTGGTGGCTCAAGCTCACCTTTCTTACCGCAAGCAGTAAGGCCAAGCGCGCCTGTAATCAAGCATACAGTTATCAAGATTTTGAGAAGTTTCATGATAAGTCTTTCTTTGCTGTTTGAATGGCCGATTGCACGTTAAGAGGGGAGGTGCCGCCAAATGATGTACGGCTTTGAACCGATGCTTCAACGCTAAGAACATCAAAAATATTTTCTGAAACTCTTGGCTCAATTGCCTGCATGGCTTCCAGTGATAAGTCTTTTAACTCAATATTTTGGTTTTCAGCTTCTTTCACAATTGCCCCTGTTATATGATGGGCATCTCTGAAAGGTAAGTTTAGTTCACGAACTAACCAATCGGCTAGATCGGTTGCAGTCGAGAACGAAGCTCTTGCGGCAGTTGCCATTTCATCTTTGTTGGGTTTTAAATCATCTATCATGCCGGTCATTGCGGTCAGGCAAAGTTCAAAATCATCAACAGCCTTGAAAACGGGTTCTTTGTCTTCCTGCATGTCTTTTGAATAGGCAAGGGGTAGGCCTTTCATGACAACAAGCAATCCATTTTGTGCCCCCATAATGCGCCCAACCTTCGCGCGGATTAATTCTGCGGCGTCAGGGTTTCTTTTCTGAGGCATAATCGATGAACCGGTGGAAAAAGCGTCGGATAGCGTAAGGAATCCAAAGGCAGCACTTGCCCATAAAACAATCTCATCCGCTAACCTTGAAAGGTGAACGGCTGAAATTGACAGGCAAGACAAAAGCTCAATCGCGAAATCACGGGCGGATACAGCGTCCAGTGAGTTTGCCATTGGGGCATCAAATCCCAGTAAATTAGCCGTCATATGGCGATCAATATCAAAGCCTGTTCCCGCAAGTGCCGCTGCACCTAATGGGCTTTCGTTTAAACGGTTACGACAATCATTAAGGCGCGAGCGATCGCGCTTGAACATTTCAAAATATGCCATCAGGTGATGGCCGAGGGTAACAGGTTGTGCTGTTTGTAGATGTGTAAAGCCGGGCATAACCCAATCCGCATGCTTTTCTGCTTGGGTCAATAAGCTCCTGAGCAATCCGTCATATAATGTATCGATTGTATCAATAGCACCGCGGCACCATAAGCGAAAGTCGGTGGCAACTTGATCATTGCGTGAGCGTGCCGTATGCAGGCGTGCGCCAGCGTCCCCAATTAACTCTCGTAGGCGTGCCTCGACATGCATATGGATGTCTTCAAGCGCGGCATCATAAGTCATTTCACCACGTTCGATTTCCCCCTTGATCTGATCAAGGCCTTCTAAAATAGCTTTAAGATCCGCGTCCGAGATAATATTCTGTTTTGCAAGCATTGTTGCATGCGCTTTTGAACCCTGTATGTCTTCCCTATATAGGCGTTTGTCAAAGTCAATGGATGCATTAATCTCAGCCATGATGGCGCTTGGGCCCCCGCTAAAACGCCCTCCCCACATTGTTTGTCCATCTGAAGCGCTATTATGTCGCAATGCCATGTCATCACTAGAGTGTGTATTGTTTTCTGGATCTGTGTGACTATTTAAATGTTTATCGCTCATGATATTATGATTGATCCATAGTTGGAGATTACAATGCTATATAAAAATTTCTTTGCATCACTATCCATTTTAGCTTTGATGGCTTGCTCTGAAGCGCCTGAAGATGTGAATGCATCAGAAGAGATAGCATCAAATGCTGCTACTGCAACCGAAATCAGCGAAATAGCGCCTTCTCCTGCGACACAATCAGGTGATTTTAAGTCATATCTGAAAGGTGAGATGGCTAACCTTCTTTACACAGAAGAAAAATCACCATTGTCTGGTCATATTTTTATTAATGAAGCAGGCGATGCTGTTGCATTAAAAGAATTCACCGGTAAGGCGATGCTGATAAATTTCTGGGCAAGTTGGTGCGCACCTTGTCGTATTGAAATGCCGGCACTCGGGCGTTTGCAGGCCGCTGTTGGCGATGAAAATTTTGAAGTTGTAGCAATCAGTGTTGATCGCGGTGGCTTATCTGACGCGAAACAAGCCCTGGAAGATTGGGGGGTTGAAGGGTTGGCCTTATATAATGATCCAACAATGAAAATCGCTTTTGATCTTGCAAAAGGGGCCTTGCCATCAAGCTTTGTCGTTGACCGCGATGGTAATTTCCGCGCTCTATATATCGGGCCACTTGAGTGGGATGCCCCTGAAGCGATTGAGCTTTTCACAGCACTTCGTGACGGTAAAATATAAAAGGATATTTAGCCCAGTTTTTTAATGTCTTTGGGTAGCTCATCCTGAAATACGGTTTCTTCTTCCAGTTTTGCTTCTTTTATCCACCTCTGAATCAAGGGGTGGTTCAAGATTGCTTCCATATATACTGCTGATACATCACTGACTTTAATGTCATAGGTTTTAAACCTGCTAACAACTGGTGCATACATCATGTCAGCAGCACCAAAGTCACCAAAGAGAAAGGGGCCGTTGTCTCCGTATTTGGTGCGACATTCCTGCCAAATATTGTCGATCCGGTTGATATTGGCTGCAACTTCGTCGCTTAAGGATAAATTCGTCCATTGCCCTCGGAAGTTCATCGGGGCATGTTGCCTCAATGCCATAAAACCACTATGCATTTCAGCGGTGATGCTGCGGGCATGGCCATAGACCTTAAGGTCATCTGGCCACCAGTATTTTTCCGGGTTAAGGCGGGAGCAATAATCAATGATTGCAAGAGAATCCCATATTTTCTGCCCACCGTGATGCAAAACAGGCACGCACCGTGTAGGGCTTAAGTCTTGTATTTCGGCATAAAATTCTGATGTGTCGAGGGGCAATTTATATTCATCAAAGTCAAGCCCTGTATGCGCCACTGCAAGCCACCCCCGGAGTGACCAGCTTGAATATGTTTTTGTACCAATGATAATTCTGGGTGTCTCAGATGGTTGCATGGCCTTTTACCTTATAATCAAATGATTAGCTGTTTTCACACAAGACATTGTTACCATCAAACGATAAAAAGTTTACGTGTGAAAAAGGTAAAATCTTTTATGGTGAATAAATGATCAAGGGACCAAATCAGCAAACTGTATCTATTATTGTGCCTGTTTTAAACGAAGCAGATACAATTATTGCTACTTTACGCCACTTGAATGTGTTGAGCCCTGCGCCTCATGAAGTGATTGTTGTTGATGGTCATAGCGATGACCAGACCGTTGAATTAGTGCATAATTATGCAGAAACCTCTGTAATTCCAATACGTTTAATTAGCACAGAGAGGCGTTGTCGTGCCAGCCAGATAAATGCTGGTGTCAAAAATGCTACTGGTGATCTTGTCGCCTTTTTGCATGCGGATACATGGTTATCGCCCGATGCAATCTCTGTTATGAAAAATGTTATGCAAAACCCAGGTGTTGCGCTCGCCGGGTTTATAGCAATTATTCAAGGCAACCAAAAAACTTGGTGGATGATTAACCTGCATCATATTTTAAAAACATATTATGCGCCGCTGATTTTCAGGCCACATTTGTTTTTTAAGGGTGCGCGTTTATTGTTTGGTGATCAGGTAATGTTTATGCGCCGCGCTGATTTCCTTACATGCGGTGGTTTTGATGATGATATGGTCATCATGGAGGAAGCCAATCTTTGTCTTAAGGTCGTGAAAGCTAATCTTGGGCGTGTTAGGCTAGTTAACCGGACAGTCGTAACGTCGGATCGACGGATCGCAGAGTGGGGCGGACTTAAATCAACTCTTTTACATTTTTATATTGGTATTTTATGGGGTGTTGGTGTTTCACCACAGTATTTAAAACGATTTTATAATGACTTTAGGTAAGGCCTATCTGAAACAATAAACCCGGTAGTATGCCGGGTTTGCTGTTATTTATATTGTTAAAGTGATCAACGGGTTGGGGTAGGTTCGCCTTCACCAGTATAGTCATAAAAACCTCGGCCACTTTTGCGCCCTAACCATCCTGCTTCCACATATTTTACAAGAAGGGGGCATGGACGGTATTTGCTGTCTGCAAGGCCTTCATATAAAACCTGCATGATCGCTAAGCATGTATCAAGGCCGATAAAATCAGCAAGCGTTAGAGGGCCCATAGGGTGATTGGTTCCAAGTTCCATGCCGCGGTCGATTGCACGAACAGAGCCAACACCTTCATAAAGTGTGTAGATGGCTTCATTGATCATGGGCATCAGGATACGGTTTACGATAAAGCCCGGGAAGTCTTCTGCTGTTGCAGTTATTTTTCCAAGGCGATCAGTATAGTCATGAAGGATTTTGAATGTTGCTTCTGATGTTGCGATGCCGCTAATCAATTCAACGAGCTTCATAATTGGCACAGGGTTCATGAAGTGAACACCCATGAAGCGATCAGGGCGATCAGTGTTGGACGCTAAGCGAGTGATCGAAATTGATGATGTGTTTGATGCTATCAAGGCATCTTTGTTCAATGTCTTGCATAACTCTTTGAAAATGGACACTTTTACGGATTCATTTTCAGTTGCAGCTTCGATAACAAGGTCACAATCTGAAAGTGCTACTAGATTATCAGCCAATGAAATTCGTTCCAGGATTTCATCTGATTGCTCAGGCGTCATTTGTCCTTTCGCAACTTGGCGGCCGAGGTTCTTTTCGATGACGGCCTTGCCCTTAGTTGCTTGCTCCATGGAGACATCACTAAGAATAACATCCATGCCTGCAACAGCCGTTACATGTGCAATACCATTTCCCATTTGGCCTGCGCCAATTACACCAACATTTTTGATCATATTCTATCCCGCCCTGCTATTAGGCTCTCTCAATCAATAAAAACACTATATACAATAAGGGCGCCCATAATGGACGCCCTTAGGTAAATTTGAAAGGTTTTTTTAAAGCGCTGCTTCTAAGGCTGGAACAGCTTCAAACAGATCAGCGACTAAGCCATAATCAGCAACCTGGAAGATGGGTGCATCTTCATCCTTGTTGATTGCAACAATGATTTTACTGTCTTTCATGCCAGCCAAATGCTGAATGGCGCCAGAGATACCAACCGCGATGTATAATTCAGGTGCAACAATCTTACCTGTTTGGCCAACCTGATAATCGTTTGGTACAAAACCAGCGTCAACTGCCGCACGTGATGCGCCAACAGCAGCACCAAGTTTGTCTGCAACTTTGTCAATGATGGCAAAGTTTTCACCGGAACCCATACCACGACCACCAGAGATGATGATTTTTGCACTTGTCAGTTCAGGGCGGTCAGATTTTGAAAGCTCAGCACTTACAAATTCACTGATGCCTGCTTTGTCAGCACCAGCAACATTTTCAATGCTGGCTGAACCACCTTCAGCAGCAGCCTTATCAAAGGCAGTACCACGAACAGTGATAACTTTTTTGGCGTCAGATGATTGAACAGTTGCGATGGCATTGCCTGCATAAATCGGGCGCTTGAATGTATTAGCGTCGATAACGTCAACAATGTCGGAAATTTGTGCAACATCAAGGGCTGCTGCAACACGCGGCGCAAAGTTTTTACCAGTTGTTGTTGCTGGTGCAACGATTGCATCATAATCATCTGCAATACTGATAACAACGTTGGCGAGTTCTTCGGCAAGCTGGTTGCCGTATGCTGCATCGTCAGCAACGAGTACTTTTGTAACACCGTCGATTTTAGAGGCAGCTTCTGCCGCAGCAGCACAGTCACTGCCAGCGACTAGCGCGTGAACATCGCCGTATACTTTTGCAGCAGTTACAGTGGCAAGAGTAGCATCTTTTACAGATGCGTTATCGTGTTCTACAATTACGAGAGCTGTCATTAGATTACTCCCTTTTCTTTAAGTTTACCTACAAGCTCTTCAACAGTTTCAACCTTAATGCCGGCTTCACGCTGTGGTGGCTCTTCGACTTTTAATGTTGTTAGGCGAGGGGCCATATCAACACCGTAATCACCCGGTGCTTTCTCGTCGATTGGTTTGCGTTTCGCTTTCATGATATTGGGAAGCGATGCATAACGTGGTTCATTCAGGCGAAGGTCTGTTGTAATCACTGCAGGCATGTTTAGCTTTAGTGTTTCAAGGCCGCCGTCGACTTCGCGTGTTACGTTTACGCTGTCGCCGTCAATTGCAACTTCAGAAGCAAATGTACCTTGAGGCCAGCCAAGAAGCTGTGCAAGCATTTGCCCTGTTTGGTTACAGTCATCGTCAATTGCCTGTTTACCAAGAAGAACAACACCGGGGTTTTCTTCTTCGATAACGCCTTTAAGTACTTTGGCTACAGCGAGAGGTTCGGTTTCGCCGTCATATTCCACAAGGATACCGCGATCAGCACCCATTGCGAGGCCTGTGCGAAGTGTTTCAGTGGCCGCTTTTGGGCCAATGGAGACAACAACAATTTCTTCTGCTTTGCCGGCTTCTTTCAATCGAATTGCTTCTTCAACTGCGATTTCGTCGAAAGGGTTCATTGACATTTTGACGTTTGCAAGTTCGACACCCGTGTTATCGGATTTAACGCGAACTTTCACATTATAATCGACTACCCGTTTTACAGGGACCATGATTTTCATGGGGATAAATCTCCCGTGTGTTAATAAGAAGACACGATGCCTTCACGATTATTAAAATTCTTTTATATCAACGCAGAATGCTATTGTTGTACTGCGGATTTGGTATGTATCGTTAGCCTATGAATATTACTGAGTCAATCAACACAAAAAACATCTATGTGAAGTTACTTTTTCCGTAACGTAATGTACATCATTAATTTTTTATCGATTAGCGCCCGGCACCCATAAAACATCGTTTCTACCATTATCATTCAGATACCGCGCCATGACAAAAGCATGATCAGAGAGGCGGTTTAAGTATCTGATTGCGGCTGGGTTGATACTTACATCGCGTGCTGCACTTATTGTAAGTCTCTCGGCGCGCCTCACGGTGGTTCGGGCGAGGTGAAGATATGTGCTGGCCTGGCAGCCGCCTGGTAAAATAAAGCTTGTTAGCGGTTTCAGGTCGCTATTCATTTCATCGATTTCGGTTTCTAGCCGTTGAACTTGCGCTTCTGTTATTCGCAACGTCATTTCGCCAGGTTCGAAATCATTACCATCAGCATCGGTTGCAGGCGTTGATAGGTCTGCTCCCAAGTCAAACAGGTCGTTTTGGATGCGCATCAACATATCATCCGCAAATCCATCGGTATGGAGGCGCACAATACCATATACACTGTTTGCTTCATCCACAGTGCCATAGGCTTCGATACGTAAGTTATCTTTAGACAGGCGGTCACCATTGGCGAGGGATGTGTCACCCTTGTCACCGCCGCGAGTATATATTTTTGTCAGCTTAACCATTAAAAAATGTAATAGTTTTTATGCAGCAGCGGTTGCAAGAAGAAGGCACAAAACAGCCAGAGCCTGACATGCAATACGAGCTTGCATAAGTTTGTTGCCATATTTTCTGTTGAAATCACCGCCCTTTGCGACAGTAACGCCGCCAGCAAGCAATATACCAAGCGTTGCTAGTGCAAAGAATGCTGCAAGTACGAAAAACGCTACCATAATCTCGACCTTTATATTCTTAAATTGAATATGGAAACTATCAGGTCCAAGGGCTAAGAGCCAGAGATATCCTTTGACAGCGACAGTTTGCCCCATCACAATCAAGGTGGTAGTTTCAGGTTGTTGATGAGAAGGTTAATAGTATGCCATTGCCAAAAATAAATAAAACACTGATAAATTTGTTGATTGGATTGGCTGTAGCTTTTTCTGGCGCAGCTTCACTAAACGCTCAGGCGCCGCTTGGTGAAGGTGAGATCTGGGTAAATGGCAGGATTGTCAGTTCTTTGAAGCAGGCTCTTAATTTTGTCACCAATGACGGTATTATTCGTATGGGGCCGGGCGTTTATAAAATGGCAGGCACAATTAAAAAAGACCGTATAAAAATTGAAGGCAGTGTCGGTACCATATTAGACGGTGTAGCAGACGGAGGCAAAGCGGCAATTGTGGTGCGCGCTGATGACGTGGTTATTGAAAATATTAGCTGCCGAAACATTTCAGTGCCGGATGAAAATGGTGCTTGTATTAGACACGAAGGTAAAAACCTAACGCTCAGAAATGTTCATTTTATGGATAGCGAGTCAGGTATTCTTGGTTGGAAGAAAGGCGGGTTGGTTACGATTGAAGATAGTCGCTTTGAACGCTTGGGCGGTGGTGTTGGACAGGCGCATGCAATTTATATTAATGGTGGTGAATTGGTTATCAAGCGTACTGTAATATTATCTGCGCGTAATCAATCCCACGGTGTGAAATCAAGGGCCGAGCGAACAATCATTGAGAACAGCATTATTGCTTCGCTTGAGGGTATTGATAGTCGATTGATTGATATCCCTGATGGTGGACGAGCTTATATATTCGATAATTTGTTAATTGAAGGTCCAAATACGGCCAATTGGCAAATAGCGTCGTTTGGTGTTGAGGGACAACCTTACCGTTTGAATTCATTTCGTATGGAAAATAATATGATCATTACTGACCGTGCCGGTGGGTCGGAAATGATTTTGGTACATAACTCGATGCCAACGCCTATTATGCGAAATAATATTATTGTTGGTGATATTCGCTATGATTGGCCTGTTGAAAATTATTTCTTTAAGAACAGGGCAGAGTTGAATTTACCGCCGGCCCCTCAGTTACCTGACTGGGACCCAAAGAACAAGTGAAACCCTTGAAATAAGCCATATTACCACCCACATATATATGAATATGGGGAGGAAATATGACTTTTTACAATCAAAGCAAAGCTGCCGACGGTAACGCTGTTAAACTCGTCTATATTCTTAACCTTATGGGCTGGGTTACAGGCGGTGTGACATGGATTATCGGCCTGATCATTGCGCATCTTAAAGTAGGTGAGACAATCGGCGCAGAACGTAGCCACCTGATTTATCAAATACGGACGTATTGGACGGAGCTTGCACTGGCAGTCATTGGTTTTATGACTCTATGGTTTTTGGTTGGTTTATTTGTATGGGCATTGCTATTGGTTTGGTCGTTGGCTCGTAACATCAAAGGTTTGTTGCTAGCACTTGAAGGCTATGGTGTTGCAAATCCACGATCGTGGGGTGTTGCCGTCAAAGATTATTGATCCATAATCTCATTGGTCAATTGCGCAGCAGATATGCCAGATGCGCGTATGCTTTTAAGCGTTTCCGCTTTATCGCGTTTGGCGAAACGCTTACCAGTTTTATCGGTCAGTAGTGGGTGATGAATGTACCGGGGTTGATGAAGCCCAAGTAATTTCTGCAAAACTACATGGATATGAGTTGCGTGGAACAGGTCATCGCCGCGCACAATATGCGTTATACCTTGCAAAGCGTCATCAGTTGTCACCGAGAGGTGATAGCTGGTTGGAGTGTCCTTGCGGCTTAATACGATGTCGCCGAGTTCGCGCGGATGTGCCATTTGACTGCCATGCAATTCATCATACCAATGTATTTCTTGATTTATGGTGTTCAATGCCTTTTCAAGGTTTAGGCGCCATGCATGCGCTTCTCGGTCTGCGATACGGCTTGATTGCTCATTGAGTGATAAATTTCTACAAATACCGGGGTAAATGATGCCCTCTGGGCCGTGTGGGGCATTTCCAGCATTTTCAATTTCCTTTTGTATATCTTTGCGTGTGCAAAAACAGGGGTACGCTATGCCCAGTTTCTGTAAGGTATTTAAGGTTGCTTGATAATCATCCATATGATCGCTTTGAACTCTAACGGGTGATTGCCAGCGAATACCAAGCCAATGAAGGTCTTCATATATCGCATCAATAAATTCAGGTTTGCATCTGGTTGTATCAATATCTTCGATACGTAGGATAAAAGTGCCATTATGTTTTTGTGCATAATTGTACGCCATCAGGGCTGAATATGCGTGCCCTTTGTGTAAAAGCCCGGTTGGGCTCGGGGCAAACCGTGTGACAACGGGTTGTGATATTTCTTTATCTGTTAGCATCTGCGAAAGCTATAGCTCGGCCACCGTAAAGAAAAGTAAATATTCGTATAAATTTAGAATCCTTTATAGTTAGGCACAATATAAAGGCTTGTCACACGTGTGTAACACTGTATCTTGATATTGAGTATGTCGGACAAGGCCGACGAAAGGCGTTGGCTTTGCTCCGCATTCTTGACGGAGGGAGGACATTTATGGGTGTGCATTTTGCGCCTCAATCACCATCGCTCGAGGCATCACCTGCGCTTATTTTAAATGCGGACTATAGGCCGCTTAGTTATTTTCCGCTTAGCATTTGGAATTGGCAAACTGCGTTGAAAGCTGTTTTTCTGGAACGGGTCGATATTATTGCTGAATATGACCGTGAAGTTCATTCGCCTACGACAGCTTTAAAACTACCCAGTGTTATTGCGCTAAAGAAATATGTGCGTCAGCCACAATATCCTGCGTTTACGCGGTTTAACCTATTTTTGCGGGATCGATTTACATGTCAGTATTGCGGCATGAAGGGCGAATTAACCTTTGATCATGTTGTTCCTCGCGCGTACGGTGGCCGTACAAGTTGGGCAAATATCGCGGCAGCGTGTATTCCGTGTAATCTTAAAAAAGGGGGGCGGACACCAGAGGAGGCGCATATGCACCTTCTCCAAAAGCCCTTTAAGCCAACTAATCATCAGTTGCATGCAATTGGTCGGGCTTTCCCGCCAAATTATCTTCATGAAAGCTGGCGGGATTATTTATACTGGGATAGCGAATTGGAGCGATAAATATGAGAGCTATTCAAGCCCTTTTTCTGGTATTTGGCCTAACTGTTTTTTCAAATTCTTTGTTGGCACAAGCATGCCCAGATAAAGACATATCGCTGGATCATGTGATATGGGCGGTTCCTGACATAGCAGCCTATGCTTTAAAGTTTGAAGACATGACAGGCATTAAGCCCCAGTACGGCGGTGAGCATACAAACGGGGTTACAGCGAACTATTTGGTGGCCCTGGGGGCTTGCACATATCTTGAAATTGTCGGGCCTAAGCCCGGTGTAGACTTGAGTGTTTTTGGTGATGCCGCAGAGAAATACAGGCGGACATCAATCATTGGGTTTGCTTTTGGTGCACGAAATATTGAGGGCGCGCGGCAGGTGTTTGCAGAAAAGAGCATTACGACAGGCGCACCGCGCGAGGGTGGTCGTAATAAACCAGATGGGTCTTATGTGGGGTGGCGCACGATTAATTTTCCATCACTTGATTTGGGAGGCGATAGCCTTGTCTTTGCAATTGAATGGTTGACGCAACCACATCCAGCAACCACTTCCCCGAAAGGGTTGGGTATTGAAAAACTCTCGGTTAGTGGTGTGCCCAATAATGACCTGCAGATGATTAGCCAGCAATACGCTATGCCTATTGAATTTGGCGGCGAGGGTGAGGTGCATTTTACTCTAACGCTTTCAACACCAAAGGGTAAAGTTGTTTTAGATTAAACCTTTTTTGAAATTGCAATGGCCGCACGGCACCCAGCTTTGATCAGGCCAGATAAAACAGGATATCCCGGGGTTTCTTCTGCGCCGTGCTTTAGGGCTATTTCCCGGTGTTCTACTTCCTCAGCCTGAAAATCTTCAATAATTTCTTCCAATTCAGGGTCCGCGCCGTTTAACTTGTCGCGTTGTTCCTGATAATGTTCGTCAATTACTTCTTCAACGGCAGCAGTGCATGCCATTGCAGCCTTTTCACCCAATAAAGCAGTGCCTGCACCGAGGGCGAAGCCTGCTACTTCCCAAAAGGGGGCCATAATTGTTGGGCGGACCTTGCGCTCTGCGATCAATTTATCAAAGCGAGCCAAATGAACCTTTTCCTGCTCATGCATATGGCGCAGCAATCCAGCTTTCGAATGCTTTTCGCCCAGGATTGCCCGTTGACCAGCGTAAATGCGAACGGCACCAAACTCGCCAGCATGATCAACCCGCACCATACTTTCAATTTCATCCTTCAACAGCTTATCACCAGGAAGTGGGTTGGCGGGCGTTTGTTTCTCTAAAACGGGCTTATGTTTTGTCATGGCTTATCCTTTAAGTGACCGTCTGGTCGCAGCAACCATCAGTATTGTCATAACAGTAGCAATGAGGAAATTATATCCGGCCATTGAAATCCCTGCAAGTGACCACGGCACTTCGTCGCAGCGCACCATCGGTGCATTCATGATAGCGCTTAAGGCATCTTCAATATTATCACCAGCGAGAGCACCGACACCTGTGCAGGTATCGGGCCCTGGCCACCACTTATATTCAACGCCAGCATGATACCCGGCAACCCCGGCATCCGCGGCAAAAAGGAGGCTGAGAAGGCCCAAAATGATAGAGGGGTTGAGTTTGAGAAAGTGCCCCAATAAACCGATGCCAATTATTGCCATATAAGGGTAACGTTGGGTCCAGCAAAGGTCACAAGGAGGATACCCAGCCAGTTGAAAGCCGAAGGCAGCACCAAGTGTTAAAGCGGCAACGACAGAGCCAAATAAAATTGGCTGATCAAAATAGAATGATTTAAGAAATGTAATCATTTTAGGCCTTATATCAGTTTCAATACGGCAAATCCGGCGAGTCCGGCAATGGTAACTGCTGCTACGACGAGCGTTAACCGTTTTTCGATAAAGTCTTTAATTGGGTCGCCAAATTTCCACAATAGTCCTGCGACAAGATAGAAGCGAGCGCCGCGGGCAGGGATGCTGGTTAAGATGAAAACCAGCGGATTTAAACTTGCGAAACCGCTTGCGATTGTGACAACCTTAAAAGGAATAGGCGTAAAACCTGCGACTAAAACAATAGCAATGCCGTAATCCTTAAACCAGTTTTGTACTTTGATGAATTGTTCTTGATAGCCATAAAGCTCTATAATGGGCCCTGCGACCGACTCGTACAAAAACGCCCCAAGTAAATAACCACCAATGCCGCCGACCACAGATGCAATAAGGGTTATGGTGGCTAACCTCCATGCTTTTACTCTATTAGCAAGGATCATTGGTATCATCAGGACATCAATCGGGATCGGGAAAAAGATACTTTCTGAAAATGCAAGGAACGCTAACCATTTTTCACCTGATGGTCTCGCGAGTTTTTCCATTGTCCAGTCATAGAGGCCTTTAAGCATACCAAGTATCCGTTGTTATCATTGGCCGCAAGCCTATCGATTGCTCTGAAAGTTGCAAGATATGAAATATAAATCTGGCATAAAATATTGATGATATGGGGACGTATAGAAAAGTTTCTATAATCTTTGATCCTGTGCTTGACGCTGAAAAGAAACGAGCTATGATGCGCGCTCTAAAACACTCCTCACAGGCCCCTGTGGCGGAACTGGTAGACGCGCGGGATTCAAAATCCCGTTTCCTTTGGAAGTGTCGGTTCGATTCCGACCGGGGGCACCACAATATATAATTTATCTATATATTGTAATATCTTATAATTATTTCGGTCGTTTTGATATTATTAGTGTGCCACTATGGTGTGACACTTTTTATGAATGAACGGTATATATACCGCAACCGACACGGTTGTTTTTATTTCAGATATGTTTTTCCGTTTTGGTTACGTGAGTTGAATTTGGGTTATCCTAGAGAAATCCGACTTTCTTTGAGAACCAACGAGAAGTTAATTGCGCAGAAGAGATGTAGATACCTCTGGTGTCATATCGATAACTTTATTTCCCCTATGAGAGATTATCCACGAGTCAACGTGCAGTGCTTTGAGGCTGATCAGTTTAAACAATTTCGGGACAATTCCCTTGAACTTCATCGCTCAGATAGACAGGATACAATCCTATGTTTTTCAACCGGAAATTTTGGTCCAATGAATGAAAAAGAGAAGATAATTGATTACGTGATGGTGCATTTTCGTTCACATTTTATGTGTGGTAAAAATTCTCCAGATGATATGTTTCCTTGGGTTGATGATTACGATAGTTTCAGCAACGAGATACGAGATGATTTTAGCCTACTCTATGACTTGAATCTCTTGGGTAAACTTGATCATATATATTTCACCAATCTGGATGAAATGAGGAAAATCGCCGCTACCGCTCGCGATAAAAGAGAACGCAGAGAAATACGTGAGGCAGTTGAGACGTATGCAAGTGGATCACGACATAACGCTGACCACGTTGATCAGTCTTCAATAAATGAACTAAAACATAATGCTGATGAACGTATATTGATTAGTGAAGCACTGGATAAATTTCTATCATATAAACAATTTACAAACCACAAAACTAGCAGCAAATACAGTTTGAGCGTTAAGCTATTCATAGAAAACATTGGTGACTTATCGATTAGTCAAATTACAAAAGATCATGTGAATGCCTTTAAAACGGCGCTTGATAAACTTACCCACAAGCATGGTGGACAGGTGTCGTCACTAACTAATGAAGTTAAGCAAGATTATTTGAATAAATGTGGTGCTGTAATTAATGATTTTTGTGGTGAAAATCCATTTAAAGCTAAGATTCTTCGCTATAAGAAAACAGATAAAATACCTTTCTCTAGCAATGAACTTTTTTCGAATGAAGAACTACGTACCATGTTTTCTCACCCTTTGTTTGTAGAAGGTGAAATGAGTCATCCATATCAGTACTGGACGCCTTTGATTGCATTATACACTGGGTGTAGGGAAAATGAGATTGCTCAGTTACATGTCAAAGATGTGAAATTAGAAGGTGACATATACTATTTGGATATTAATGATAAAGAGGAGCTTAAATCTGTAAAGACTTCCTTATCTCGCAGAAAAGTGCCGATTCATCCTAAGTTGATCGAATTAGGTTTTATCGAGTTTACTGAACTATTGAAGAAGCCTCCATACAAATGGATTGATAAAGACGGATATTATCGCTTTTTTAAGGGCCTAAATTACGTCAAAGGCCACGGATACAGGAAGAACCTCTCTTACTGGTTTAATGGCGAATACAAAAATGGAAAGTGGACAGGGTTTAAGCATCAATTTGGCTTTGATATACCTAAGGGCAGTAAAAAGAATTTCCACGGGTTTAGGCACATCTGTGCAACGTCACTTCAAGAAGCTGAAGTTTCAAGAGAAATCAGCTATTCAATAACTGGACATATCGATGGATTTCATAAAGCGAGTGTAGGTGACCAATACAGACACAGCGATATGATATCGCAAAAATATGATGCCATTTGTAAATTGAACTTTGATGATATTCTTAAAAATGTTCGGCCATTTTTTAAGATAGTTCCAAAGCAAAGCCTGATTGAAAAGAAAACACTGAAGCCCAGAAGAAAACGTGAGCAAAAAAGCCGTTAAGTGTTCAATGGGGAGAATTGAACTCTCATGTTTCTGCTTCCATATATTAATGTAACTAACTGATAATAATAGTTTATTCACACTAAAAGGTGCCAATTTACAGTATTCTCAACACTATATATTTGTACTAAATATGTACTAAAGCTTGTACTAAGTAAATGATCAGAAATTGAACTATATAGTTACGCATAGAAATTTGAAAGATTGACTGAATAGGTGTCAGTTTATTTAATAACCTATATTATGATTTAGAACTAACACCGATTATCATAGTCCTGATATTCAGCGTCACAGAATGAATCGTCAATCCAGCCTGATTTCTCGATATTAATTTCTTCAAGCTTAAAAACAAACTCGCCTATGTCTTCATCGTTGTATGTGGAAAAAGAAGCAGTAAAATCTGAATCATATTCAATATCAATTCCATCCTCTGTTGATGAGGCTCCTAAACGTGCTAACGTGGATATGCTGCCTTTTACAAAAATGGTCTCGCCATCAAAGTTCGTTTCATCAAGCCAGACTTCAGGCCATTCCCAGCCATATGCGTGAGGTTCAAAACTATCAAAAACACCCTCAGTAAGTTGATCAACAATAATATCTTGAAGTTGTTCAGTGAACTGGTCTTGCTTTGCAGCCTTAGATTTTTTGATTTTCTGTGCATAAGTTTCACGATCAAAATGATATAGGATTTCCGATGGGCGTAGTTCCTTTCCTTCAATGAAGATCAAACCGTCTTCTTTTGAATATTCAACCGTCACATTCTCGTCTGCATTCTGATTAAACCAGCCAAGTTTAAGCTTTCGTTCGATGGTTTCAAAAGCTAACTGGGTATGAACCAAATCAATGTCTTCTGGCTTGAATGAATGCCACAGAATGGTGGTAATGCTCTGGAATATGGATACGAATAAGGAAATGTCATGTTCTTTTGGAAGTGGCTTGCTACCATGAGCACCGTGACCAGCCATACCAATGTCATTGCGAATTTCCCCAATACCTTTGACGAATCCACCAATAGCACCGCGAATAGTTTCATTCTTGAATCCAAGCTCTAACAACGTCTTTTTAATAAGCTGAGGTAATTCAAGTTCTGCCCCATGCTTGTTAAGGTACGTTTCGCCTTTCTCTGTCAGGATTTGCTTGCACAGGCTTTCGATAATGCATTTACAAAAGTCTATCGTCTCTGGCTCATGAGAAGCGTAGGCCTCTTCAGCTTTCTCAATCGTGATCTTTAACCGTTCAAGCTTGAACAGTTTCTCAAAATCATAGGCACGGGCGAAAGGTGACTGAGGCATTACTACTTCCCGTCACCTGTTGAATGTGAGGATAATTGATCCCCTAGATCTTTTACCTCCGTTTCCAGAGTTTCTATTTCTTTTACGACTTCATCAATCGTAGGTAAAAAAGCTTTGATCTCTTGTTCTCGCTCTTTCGCACCTGTCAAAGCTTTCCCTCGAAATGTGTGGATTATAGGCGATGTAGAGTTTGGAATTTGTTGAACAGAAGCAATTCTTGACACTTCATCTCGAAGCCCCGCCAAGGACTGGATCTTTCTATTCAACAAGGCTGTTTTCGCATTTAACTGGCCTTGCAAAATAGATATTTGCGCCTGGCGTTCCTGCTCTTTAGCGCTGTCAGACAACGCCTTGATTGTTTCCGATAACTCCTGCCGTTGAGCGAGATAAGCCAAGGCAACCAAAATAAGTGTGGCCAAACTAATGGCGGGATTGATCAAACCTCCAACAAAGTCACCAAAAGTACCCCAATCCGCAGAATTAGGAGAAACATCATAGTTCAAATGATAACCAAACCAGCCGATATAGACGGCAACCGCGAGCACATAAATAATGGCAGCGACCCAAGCGATAGATTTTGTGTGACTTCTCGCTTTATCTATTGATACTTGATTATCTTTTACTTCTGTCATCGTCACCCCCAACTTATGCAAACAGTGTATTCACCTCATCCATTGCCTTTGCGACTTTGGTTTCTGTTAGTTCCAGTTTCTTGATTTTTGCGCGCCATTCATCATCGGCTGCGATATACATCATGACCTTATCTGCGGTTGGCTGAATGCCTTCGGCTTTTAGGTGCCTGACTGCATAGTCAACAGTGGCAAGCAGTTCCCATTCGGTGTTCTTCATAAACTGGAACTTACCAAGTACCCACTTTGCTGCTGCTTTGAAGTCACCGTATTTCTCTGACCATTCCATCAGGTCAGCAATATTGTGGCCGGAGATATGACCAAAGCCAAAGCGGCCTTTCGCCTCGCGAATGTAGCCCTTATTCTTGGCAATTTTAATGCCACCAGAATATTTCATGGCTGGATTATAGGGGCCTGCTGCCTTACGTAGATATTCCTGCTGGATTTCAAGGTCATCGCCCATATGACGACGAGCAAAGTAAACCGCCTTTTGCAAACGGAAATTGCCAAGCGGCTCACTGCTTTTGTCAAAAAACGCTTGAACAATGGCACCAACAAGTACAGCTTCCCTGAATTTCTCGCCATTTGAAGACCGCGACTTGGTTTCAAGCTTTGGCGCTACGTCCTTTAGTTCGGCAATCGTCGTTTCTTTTGGAGCAGGAACTTCCCTTTTTGCAGATTTAACCTCAATAGTCTGCTTGCTGCCACCGCCATTGGGAGGAGACACTTCTTCTACTAAGTGATGCACAAGTGATTTCAAAAGTAACTCACAGTAAATCTCTTTTTCAACAGCATGTGTTTGAAGGTTTTCACAAAACTCTAATGCTTTTTCAATTTGTGCAACTATCAAAAGCTGTTCCTCTAAAGGAGGAAGAGGAATTGGGAGACTTTTTAACCGTGATGCCTTGATGCCTGTCGCAGTCATTCCCGTTGATTGATCAATAAGCTGCGATTGTCCAGTAGGGCTCATAATGTAGTAGTTAAAAAACTGTGTAGATATACTTCTCCTTAGCCAGGGTTGCAGGCAAATAGTGCGCTGTGCAATCGCGAAATCTTCCTCAATATCTACAATGGCTGAATTTCCCAAAGGAGCTTCCACAGTAAGTAATATATCACCAATTTCCGGAAACCCTCTCGTCATCCAGTCTTGATAAAACTCTTCTGTAATAAACTCTTCGGGTATTCTGCTAATGAACCCTTTTCTGATGTTTTTTGCCGTGATTAGAGGAATACCACTATTCACTTTCGGAGGTGTCTTGCCTCTATAGTCAATAAATCGGAATAGATTATTGTATCGTATCCATTGCCAATGTCTTGGAGCAGCAAATAGCAATTCACTATCTGCGATATCCCCTGGGTCCTTCCAGCGATGAATAATTCCCTGAGATATTTTATTTTCACGCGCTACTGATATTTCTTCTAATACGCCATCTTCATTGGTAGAGGAATATTCGAAAGAATGCAGGAAGCCTTTAACACCCATTTCAAGAATGGCATCACGTACATTACCAATAGTCTGTTCATCATTAGCCCACTCAGACCAATTGTCGCTCAAGATTTGCCAGTATTGCTGGCGGGTTTCTTCATCAGGTGCATGGACAAGATGATGAAGTGTTGACTGTGCGACTTCTCGTTTTAGACGCGCATGTTCATTCTGCTGTGCTTCAAGCTCGTCACACAAAGCCATCAATTCATTGACCTTGGCAACAATGCGTTTCTGTTCTTGAATTGGTGGAATGGGAACAAGTGCTTGTCTTGCTTTATCAGTTCCCAATCGGGGGAGGTTCATGCCGTGAGTAGAAGAATTAGCGTAATCAATAAAATGTTGAGACTTTAAAACCAATCTCAAGTATTCAGGGTTAACGAAACCAAAAGAGCTTATAGGTATTATTTCGGTCGTGCACGCACCCTCTCGGTCTGCAACAACAACCTTATCCAAATAGGGACGCAATTTGCCATACAGCACATCACCTTTTTGAAATACATTTTTAGAACTTTTGAATGCTCTTTCTCCAAAAGTTACACGCTTTAAAAGCTTAGAAGATACCTTTTCAATATCTTCTAACTCTATTATCCAAAGGTCATCATCTTCAACATCAGAGGCTTCAATCTTAATCGTTGCTCCGTAGTTTGAAATAGCTCCCAATCGAGACCATTCCCAGCTATCTGGTAGTCGCCAAGGCTCTTCACTACTCTCAACAATTGGAAGCTTTTTTTGTTTCTTTAATGTCTTCGTAGCTTCCAGATTGGATTTATGGGCCTGTAATCTTTCTAACAATTCAGAGGCTGATTGATCACGTTGATCTTGAGCTACAAGTTTGCCCTGTACCGCCAACTGCAATATCAATCGTCGAAGGTTGGCAATACCGTCTGGCCCCAAAGCGAGTTCGCCAAAATTATCAAAGAAAGTTTCGCGGATCATGGTTATTTCCCCTGATCCGACGCACCGATGGCTGCTGCAAGCATTGACTTGAGGCTGTTTTGTGTATCCTGCATCTTGGCTTTATTCGCCTGAAAGGTTGCAAGCAGCTCTACAGGATCGCCCGGTCCTTCATCTGCATTGTGGGGATTGTCAATATCCAGATTAAAGCCACCCGCCTTAATCTCCTCAAAGCTGACCTTCCAAGCCTGTTCGTTCTCCTCACGGTTATGCCACCATGCTTTCTCTGGGCCAAACTCCTCAATCCGCATGGGCTTGGTTTTGCTATAGCTCTTGTAGCCTTCTGGGTATGGATGCTCGTAGTACCAAACATCTTTGGTTGGCTCGCCTTTGGTGAAGAACAGCAGATTAGTTTTAATACCTGTATAAGGATTAAACACACCGTTCGGCAGCCGAACAATGGTATGAAGATTACATTCGGTAAGCAGTTTCTCTTTAATGCGGGTCTTGATGCCCTCACCAAACAACGTACCGTCTGGCAACACCACAGCCGCACGACCAGCATCTTTTAACAAGCGCATGATCAAAACCAGAAACAGGTCTGCTGTTTCACGGGTCTGGAAGGTGCCGAAATTCTTCTCAATCCCATCCTCTTCCATCCCGCCGAATGGTGGGTTGGACAGGATAATATCAACCTGATCTTTCTTCTTGTAATCACGCAAAGGCTTGTTGAGCGTATTTTGATGCCTGATATTGGTTGGCACCTCAATGCCGTGCAGCATCATATTTGTGGTGGCAAGCAGATGTGGTAAGGCTTTCTTCTCTATTCCAAAAACGGACTGTTGTAGAACATCAATGTCGCTAGGCTTTTCAAGATAATGCCCTTCTTTATGATCAATCGCATGGGTCAAAAATCCACCTGTACCACAAGCTGGATCAAGCACGGTCTCATTTAATTTCGGATCAACCATTTCGACCATAAATTGGGTCACCGCACGAGGGGTGTAAAACTCCCCAGCATTTCCTGCTCCTTGAAGTCCTCTCAGGATTTGTTCATACACGTCACCGAATGAGTGTCTATCTTCCGAATGATTAAAGCTAATTTCGTTGAGTTTGTTGATTGCTTGACGGATTAACGTACCCGACTTCATATAATTAAAAGCATCTTCAAACACGTTACGGATAACTGTTGCTCGGCCTTTTTCCACCCCCTCAGATCGTAAATTCTTCAGAGTTGGGAAGAGATCATTATTAATAAATTCAAGAAGCTTCTCACCAGTTTTCCCTTCGGGGTTAGCTGCCCAATTACACCACCTGAGATGATCAGGAATTGGAGAATTATAATCTTCACCTTGAACGGCAGCTAGAGTGATAAGTGACTGTTCCTGATCATCGAGGATTTTGAGAAAGAACATCCAGACAAGCTGACCAATCCGCTGTGCGTCACCGTCAACACCTGCATCTTTCCTCATAATATCTTGAATAGACTTAATAATCCCCGATACATTTGCCATGCTTACTTACGCTCCCTTAAATAACTCTGTCTGCAAGTCTTTTAGGGCTGCTTTATACTCATCGGGCCCGCCAAAGATACCTTTAATTATCTCTATTGGTGTTCCTATATCGCTGATGGGCTTTAATTGTAGAACTTGCCCATTTTCGAGAGATTGCATCCCTTCATCTGCATATTTGTCGAGTAGGGCCTCAAGAACTGACCGTGCCTGCCCCTCATATTTCGCAAAATAATTACGTTTTTTTACATTATTTGCTCGCTCAGAACGAGTTAGAGGTGACTGACCGTATGCTACATGACAGATAAGGTCAAAGGCACTCATCTTGTCTCCGTTTTTGACCTCTTCGCGCAAGCCATCAAAGATAATGCCTTGTTCCTCCAGTTCATCAACGATTGCTTGCTTGCGATCTGCATCAGACCAACGCTTTAGGAACTCATCGAGCGAAGCATAATCAGCTTTTACAGCTTTCTCGGTCAGGACAGAAAGGCTGTCTGTCATCAATTTGCCGTTTGCATCCAAATATTGTAGGCGCTTCGCCAAAACCTGCACCCGCACATCATCCAGATAATATTTACGTGGTCCTTTGTCCTCGTCTTCTGGATCAAAAGTCACATCAGGCGGCAAAAGAACATCACCACCCTCGACATCACCTTCCGTTTCATCATCAACAATGATAGGGTCATTGCGATCAGGCTCATAAATTTGTACTGGATCACCATCAAAGTCAGGATCAGCAAACAGTTCCGTCGCTCTTTTGAAATCCATAATGGTGAAATATTGTTTGCCATTCTCTTCATCAATACGCGTACCGCGACCAATAATCTGTTTAAACTCGGTCATACTTTGTATACGCTGATCAAGCACAATTAACTTGCAAGTCTTGGCATCCACGCCTGTTGTCAAAAGCTTGGATGTAGTGGCGATAACTGGGTAGGATTCTTCTTGGTCAATGAAATTTTCCAGCTCGGCTTTACCCTCTGCGTCATCACCAGTAATTCGCATTACATAACGGTGGTTTTCTGACATTAGGTCAGCATTTTCGTTGGCAATCGCCTGACGCATACGTTCTGCATGTTCTGTATCTTCACAAAATATGATTGTCTTATCGAAGCGGTTGGTGGCTCTTAAAAACTCAGTGACTTTCTTTGCAACAAGTTCTGTCCGTTTTGGAAGAACCAGTTTTTTATCGAAGTCTCGCTGGTTGTAGATGCGGTCCTCAACTTCATGACCATAACGGTCAACGGTGCCTTGCTCTGGCCTGAATCTAACAAGGTCTTTATCAAGGTCATAGCGAATAACCTTGTAAGGTGCGAGAAAGCCATCCTCAATTCCCTGTTTCAAGCTGTATGTGTAAACAGGATCACCAAAATAGTCGATGTTGGAAACGTCCTTGGTTTCTTTTGGTGTAGCCGTTAGTCCAACCTGTGTCGCCGACGAGAAATATTCCAGTATTTCACGCCAAGCACTATCGGCTGCTGCACTGCCTCTGTGACACTCATCGATAATAATCAGGTCAAAAAAGTCGGGCGAGAACTGCTTGTAGATGTTCTGCTCTTCTTCTGTTCCTGTTACCGCCTGATAAAGGGAAAGGTATATCTCATATGACTTATCTGCTTGACGGTTCTTAATCTTCGTCATGGAGCCGCCAAAGGGCTTGAAGTCATTCGCCTTAGTCTGGTCAACGAGAATATTACGGTCCGCAAGAAAGAGAATGCGCTCTTTCATGCCTGACTGTTTCAAACGCCAAATTATCTGGAAAGCTGTATAGGTTTTGCCTGTGCCTGTCGCCATCACCAATAACAGACGGTCTTCGCCACGGGCTATTGCTTCAATCACACGGTTGACAGCATTGATCTGATAGTATCGCGGTGTCTTGCCGCTGCCATCCTCATGATAGTCTTGCGTGACAACTTTCTCTGCGGCTGTGTCAATTCCTTTTGATCCAGTATATCTGGCCCAGAGCTCTTCTGGTGCCGGAAACTCGTCCATTGAAAGTTCAGTCTCAATAATGCCTTCAGACACAGTTTTGTCGTGAAATAAAAAGCCTTTGCCATTTGATGAAAAAACAAACGGAATATGCAGCATATCTGCATATTCAAGCCCTTGCTGCATTCCCGCCCCAATTGAATGCTTGAAATCTTTAGCTTCTATAATGGCGATGGGTATATTAGGTTTATAATAAAGAATATAGTCAGCACGTTTCCGCTTACCCCTTATGGTAAGTCTACCTCTCACAATAATACGGCCATCAGTAAATGTTACTTCTTCGCGTACTTGAGATAGTATGTTCCAGCCTGCATTCTGTATTGCAGGCGTAATGAATTTACTTTTAACATCGGCCTCAGAATACACAGACATTCATATTCTCCAAAAGATTGCTCGACAATTTAATTGCAGGATTGTGCTTTTGCAAGCTTGAATAGAATTTCTTGATTTTAACAGCACAAAGTCACTGCACTCGACCGAGTAATCTTAATTAGATTATTTCTTTGAGCTTTCATTTTGGCTGTTTTAATAACTGATCTGAAGACACTGCTAAGACGGTTGCTATCTTCTCTATTATAAGAATAGTTGGGTTTCCTATAACCCTTTCAATGCCGCTGATATAAGTCCGGTGAAGGTCACATTCGAAAGCAAGAGCTTCTTGAGAAAGGCCCTTTTCTTTCCTAATGCGTTTAATATTTTTGCCAACAATATTTCGAATATCCATACTGCTAATGGCAGCATATGTTGCTTATTAGTCTACAGACTATAAGTAACGTTTTTATTGATATTACTAGTAATGAATACTATAAGTCACATTTTGATATTTTAAATATTCATTTCGGGATAGATCATGGCAAAACTTAAGAACTGTAAATCATGTGGCAATGAAGTTGCTAAGGGCGCGAAGATGTGTCCTCATTGTGGTGCTAAATTAAAAATGGGAAAGTTTGCGAAGTTTCTCATTGTTTGTGGAGCTCTGATTGGGACAGGTATTTTATTAGCTCCTTCAGCTCAAGAAAAACAGGCTGCATTAGTTGCTAAATTAGATGCGGTGGAAAATGCTAAAGTAATATCAGTTCCTGCTACCGGCTTATTACCCGATATGTTCAACTTATTTTCTGATTATACTGACCTTCAAAGAGATAATAAAGTGGGAGAACTGAAAGGAAGCTTCGTAGAATGGTCATTACCAGTATATGAAGTCGAACTGTTGAATGCGGATGAGAAGCTATATCGCATCCAGACAAGATCAGGAAAATTCGTAGGTACTTTTATCAAACTTTATGCGAGAAACCAGAAAGAACAAGAATATATAGATAATATTCAGACGGATAATTTTATCACGGTCAAAGGTAAGATTGCAGGTTCATCACTCAGGCATATTGAAATCGAAGATGCTATCCTAATCGATTTCAAGTCATAGTTCTTGGGAAGGTTTAAAGGCAGTTTTTATGACTGCCTTTTTTTATGATCGCTCAGTTTCAAAAGGTATACTTTGTTTACACCTGTAGCTTTGTTTGTCGCACATTGAAATCATTACAGAATTTTTGTCTCAAAAGGTCATGTTGCGACTTATGAAACGAATTATCAAAAGGTCTAATTATTATGAAAGCTAAACCATATAGGAGAGTTTGTACATGTCACAGCGAATAGCTTATTTGCGCGTTTCCTCATTAGAACAGAATTTAGATCGTCAATATGAGTTGGTTGGCAAGTGTGATAAGTATTTCGCTGACAAGTTATCTGGCAAAAATACCAATCGACCAGAATTACAAGCCATGCTCAACCATATTAGAGAAGGCGATATATTGGTTGTAGCTGATATGTCTCGACTTGGGCGGGATACATTGGATACGCTGAAGATCATTGATGAACTTGCCAAACAAGGCGTTACGCTAGAGTTTATAAAAGAAGGGCTGACTATTGGTGGCCAGTCTTCTTCTTGGCAGCAATTCCAACTTCAGATGTTAGCTGCTATGGCTCAGTTAGAACGGTCTCAGATACGCGAAAGACAGGCAGAAGGTATAGCCGCAGCAAAAGCAGCAGGAAAACACCTTGGCAGAGCTCCTAAGCTGTCTCAGGATCAAATACAAGAGATTAGAATGCTATCTGATCAAGGTGAAAACAAAAATGTAATTGCTGAAAAGTATAATGTTAGCCGTGTCACTATTTATCGTGCGTTGCTGCATCATGGAACCAATGGGCCAGTATCTTCATTACAAACATAAATATGTTTACGGTCTTTAAGAGAGGTTTATTTAATTTTATCGATTTAAAATCAAATCTTCATTCAATCAAAATCAAGTTATTCTTTAATGGAATATGGTGGTCATTTTTCTGTTGATTTTGATAGTTTGAGAACGTTTATCATCGCCTATTTAAAACGTTTTCAACGTTGATTATTATCATATTATCAATGAGTTATATCATTATTGGAAAATGCAATGAACCTATCAAAATTCCCTTAATAGCATATCATTGATAATATCATTCTATTGTCTTCATTCTTTGTAATTTTTAACCTTAAAAATTCCTTTGAATTCAGTTTCTTTAGTATGTCTAATATGTATTTTAACCATACTAAAGACTAGGTCTATGGAAAACAGACCTACTGAGTTGATGCTATCTAAAATGTAATTTTGTATCTTACAAGGACGGTTAGTCTACGGGTAAGTTACTATTGTTCCAGTCAATACAATCAGTATTGTTGGGTCCAACTTCTTTGGTGATGTAACCACCGAAGTTCTGGCGGAATGTACGATTATCATTTAAGCTAATCTTGATGTCCCTATTTGTATTTAGTGTTTTTATCCAAGTATCTTGAATATTTTCTTCAATTTCCACTGCAGTTCTATTCTGTGGGATTTTGATCATGGCATGCATGTGGGTTCTAGAAGCTTTTTGTTCTATTGAGAATAAACACTCTACTTTCTTGCCGAAACGTTTGTATGCATTACCAAATACTCGTTTATTTAATTTATCAAGAAACTGTGCATTTATTCCTATCGCTTTAGACCATAATCGTTCTTTGTCTTGATTTTTAGAATAGTGCAAAAATTGATCTGAATAGTGTGCTGTAATAGCTAGAGAACCCTTCCAATCATATTCGCTTAGCCAATGTTGAACTGTGTACTTTGTTCCCAGTGATTTATGTTCCTTCATTTTTTCTCCAAAATAGGCTGTCAATTTATATGTGTTGATGCTTTTCAAGGCGCATCAGTTGACCTTTTTATCTAATAGTATTAATGGCAATTGATGTACTTTCTAACGAGACATATGGCACAAATTTGATATGGCAGCTTATGATGAGAAATTTAGACTGCAGGTGACGAAGGATTATATGGAGCATCCTAATGCTCAGCGCATTGTTGAAGAGCATAATGTTCCGATTAGAACTGTATATAAATGGGCCAGTAGGTACCGTAACGGTGGTGAGGAAGCATTAAAAAAGAAATCTACCAAGCCTATCCGGCTGGCGAACGAAACATCAGAATATGACAAAAGAATTATCGTCGCCACTTGGCAAGAACTGTATAATCAAAACAACCCCGCAACACGTAGTATTGCTAGCTTACGAAGGGAATTAGCAGCTAAGGGCATTGATAAATCTGAACCAACTCTGAAAAGAATTATCACAGCTAATGTCAATTCTATAAAATCAGGATAGTTTAAACTTAGCCTAGATAGAGAACTCCATACACTTATACACATAGAGAATAATGCACCTATGTAATTTATTGGTATTATAGAGATTTACTATGATGGTTGCAGGAGCAGGATTTGCGCTTTGTAGACTTTTTTGAAATGGCTGTTTTCTGCGGCTTCTTTTGTTTTAGAGGTATAGATTGTACTAGTTCCTCGTAAGAATTCGTATTTTGGGAAACCCGCTGTGATTAATCTGAGTGTCAATTAAGGTCGGCTAGATAAGGATAGAAACTCTACCTCTATTCCAAGAGGTTCCATAAAATAATGACACTCTGGCGACTGGTCATTGGAAGACCGGGCCATGCGCCCATATCGCCATTGATAGCCTCTCTCCCATACGGATGGGCGTTACTCTATGGAGGGCAAAACTAGGGAAAGCGATCAATGTTCCGATCTCTCTGTCCATTGAATGGGCGGTGCCACCATAATTTATCTCAAGATCGCCTCCTGAATAGTCTTTGCTTTTACTCAACTGAATTATCATCGACAATTTTCTGGATTTAGCCAAACCTGAACGCCCAATATCTATGTGCCAATCGTAAAAATCACCAGACCCTTCGTTTTCGATACATTGATACTTCAAAAGCTGGCAACCTTCATCTAGGCCTGTGATCTTGAATAAGAAGTGATTATTGGCAATTTGTGATACTTTTCTTGCTATTCGCTTAGTTAACCAAGGAAACGCATCATCTTCCAACCACACGGACTGAGCGGAGCGCACAGATGGCTCTATTTGAGCGCCCGACAGTTTTGCATCTCTCATATTTCGCTGTCTCAAACTCCCTCGAACAGCTGAACACTCTTATACTGACAAAAAATCAGATAACACAAATGGTGACAATTGAAACATATTTGTCCTTGAGTAGGCACTATTGTTTTTGTTGCGAAAAACACTTCGTAAGAGAATCTTTAGATTCGACGTACAACGGTCACATATTTTCATCCCTAATACTGGTTAAATGAAAGAATTCAATTCACTGGAACGCCTGACACTGGCGTTGTGGATTTAGCACGCATTAAGCCAAGTTCCACAACCCTCCAAATAATTTCCTTCTCAGTCATTGCTTTGTGTGCAGCGTTGTTTGATGTCATTGTTGAACTGAAGGTACGCGGAAAATAACTTGTCTCGGGTGTCATGCCAGGAACCAGATTTGCTTCCAAAAAGTGTGGCTTGCCAGCTTCATCCAGTTTGATATCAATACGACCAAAATCACGTGCGCCAAGGGCTTTGAAGGCGGTGCTTGCAAGCGCTGAAACTGCGCTGAATAAGGGTTCTTTAACAGGCCTTATTTCTTCTTCGTTGCTGCGTTTCTCCGCAAATCCCAATACACGGTCCCCCTTCTCATTCATTGGGGGGATTATCTCAATAGGCATAATTTGTTGTGATTGCGTGTCGGCGCCCTCAAGGATGGCAACGGTAAATTCGCGACCAGGTAGAACTTCCTCAACAAGGCATGTCGCACCGTAAAGCGCAAATAATTGGGCAATCTTATCAGTGTATGCTAAGAAATCAGTAACTAGCGAATTTTGGTCAATGCCGTTGCCATTTGCAGCGTCAAGAGGTTTGATAAAGAGCGGTAACGGAAGGGGAAGTTGTTCTTCTGTTTTAAATTGATTTGGATGTGCCAGGAAGAAGTTTGCCGTTGCAATATCACTGTTCAGCAGAACTGCTTTGGCTTTGCTTTTATTTGAATCAAACTCAAGTGCTGCGCGATCAGACCCAGTGTATGCGATATCGTGTTGATCGAAAAATTCAGAAAACCAAATTCTGGTTATTTGATCGCTATCAAATACATACTTGCTGCATAGCACAACAAGGTCAGGACTTTCTGCTATGATAAGATGTAACACTGATACATCTGTTACTTCGTGAAACGTAACTTTTTGAAATCGTTCTCCGATATAGCCACAAATTAACCGGCAAGTTTTATTGGAGCCAAACCCAGTTTCATTCAGGTTATCCGCATTTGTTGTTACAACGGCAATATGGCGATTAATCTTTGTTTCTGGGTCTTGTGCATTTTTGGGGAGATCAGCAAACTCAAAAAGATTCACACAAGGTCCGTATTCGAACAGCGTTTTGCCTGTGCAACAGCGTCTTTCAAAGATGTGTATCGAAAGGAGTCCAGATAGTAATAGTCCATCCGCTCTCGAGTGATACCATATTTTGCCATCAACGCCTCTTCCGTCGGCTGTGGTGTAACTGTTTTGTTGGTCATAATTTATTCCTTCCTTAGTGGTTTGAATACGAGCAGTCTTTTTGAGATGCTTTTTTAAAGCCCGTATTTTAGGCGCATTAATTGAGAACACAGGTCTCCGCTTCTTTTCGAAAGGAGCGATTACAGTCCCAGCTGTTTCCCGAACGGCTTATATGTGCATTCTCAGGGACTATGATTTTTACACAGTTGTTATTTTCTGTTTGATAACCTCGGATGCATTTCCAGCCGCCATCATGGGTATTTCCTGAAAGGAAAGCATGTTCTGGAATTTCTATTGGCGTACATTTGCCGTTGGCTTCCCGAAATCCTCGGCTGCACTTCCAACCACGACCAAAAGATGAGTAAGTTTGATAGGCATTTTGAGGTACGATCACTGTATCACATGTGTTCTTGCGTTTACGGAATGGTTTTGGGCATTCCCAATCATTGCCCCGATCCGTTAAATGAGCGTTTTCAGGTAATGTTATTGGTTTGCAGGATTGGTTATTGTCACTTTGAAACCCTCGGTCACAACGCCATTGGTATCCAGAAGCATCAAGAAATGCATTTTCGGGAATGATGATTTCTTCACATATATTTCCATCTTCCTCGAAACCTCTTTTGCATTCCCAGCCTTGTCCATATGATCTTCCAGTCAAATAGGCATTTTGCGGTGCGATAATCGCCGAACAACCACCATTGTTTTCACGAAAACCGGGTTTGCATTCCCAACCCGTGCCATAGCTTTTAGGTTGAGCATTCTTCGGGATAGACGATTGGGCAGTTACGCTTGCTCCCGACACACCGAACAGACAAATCGTAATGAAGCCTATTAAAAAAAGCGTTCGCAACCGTTTGATGTTCGTTGTGGCCAACTCTTTTGGACTGAGAATATTTGGCCCCTTGTTGTTTGAGCAAGAGAGTGGATCAGAGCTGTAGCAGTCTACGGCACCGTTTATCATGATGTTTTCCTAGGTATGTTATAGGCAAGCGTTCGGATTACCAGTCTTAGCAGTCCGCAAATAAATAGAATATTTGAAGAATAAGTCTGTACTCTGAGCGCGGAGTTGCGCCTTACCTTTCGTGAGTTACCAGATAAATTGGTCAGTATATATAGATGGGGAGTTTTTCTTCAGTTACAAGTGATAACTTGTCTTTGCCCGCGATTAGTAAAACGGGGAGTCAAATATGACTGAGGTTTTTCAAATGAAAACTTAGCTAGAAAAATGAACTTGGGATAGTTAACAACCTTCAGCAACTAATATTTTTGCACAGTAATCTAGATTCTTCGATTATAGTGGTTGCGTGTTCACTAGGAGCGGTCGGATTTGAACCTATTCGATATAATTCCTTGCATCTAAATGATTTTACTATCAACAATTAAGGTTTGGTCATTGTCCACTTTCATAGAGGTATCTGTTTTCTGAGGTATTTCTAATAGCAGTCAATTCCTCGTGCAAAAGACAATCAAATTATGCTCGATCAGGCGAGGCTGAACACCTCGCCTAGATCATTTATTAGATTAGTTTAGCTGAAGGTTTTCTGCAGAGGACTTGCCGCGTGCTTTATCAACAACAAGCTCGTAACCAACCTCGTCACCTTCATTGAGGCCACGCAGACCAGAGCGTTCTACAGCACTGATATGTACAAACACATCTGAACTGCCGTCTTCCGGTTGAATAAAGCCATAACCCTTGTCTGAGTTAAACCATTTTACTGTTCCTGTAGTCATGTTAATTTCCTTTCATTCTACAATTGGAATATTCGTTTCCGGCTGTGTGCGCTGCATCTCTAGTGAGCAGCAGATACAGCCATTGATTTGCTTTCACCAAGCATCCGCATCAACCCGTCAGCAGGCATACCCGCACCGGGCTTTTTTTCTTTCCGTGGATGGCGCGATTTTTTGGTGTGAACATATTTTCCAGCATTGGCAGACTTTGTTTTTTGCCGCCTTGCCCGCTTGGGTTTTCGCTGGTTTTTCTCTGATTGAGATTTACCTGTCTTGTGATCACCGCACGCTGCATCGTGCGATGATGTTGGCAACAGGTTTTGGCCCGTCAGTTTTTCAATATCTTTTAAGAGGCTGATCTCGGATTGATCACAAAGCGAGATAGCAACACCGCTACGTCCTGCCCGTGCTGTCCGGCCTATCCGGTGAACATAAGATTCAGGGACATTGGGAAGCTCAAAATTGATAACATGGGACACATCATCAATATCTATGCCGCGCGCTGCAATATCTGTCGCAACAAGAATACGGGTTTTTCCGGCCTTAAAACTTGTAAGGCTCTTCTGCCGCTGTGACTGACTTTTATTACCATGAATAGCTAATGCTTCTATACCTGCATCAACAAGGTGCGATGCAACAACATTCGCCCCCCGTTTTGTGCGGGTAAAAACTACTGCTTTGGTAATGCTGTTATCAGCCAGAATACCAAGAAGCGCTTTTTTCTTATGAGCCTTTTCAACACGCCTGACGCTTTGCTCAATACGCTCAATAGGTTTTGAGACTGGTGCAACCGATATTTCTTTAGGGTTGTGCATAAAGTCTTTTGCCAAGCTCCTGATCTGCTGCGGCATTGTTGCGGACAGTAGGATGGTTTGTCGTTTTGCAGGGAGTGCCGCCATGATCTTTCTAATCGCTGGCAAAAAGCCCATATCCATCATCTGGTCAGCTTCATCCGCGACAACTTGTAGTGTTCTATCAAGCCGAATTGCACCTGATTGTATATGGTCAAGCAGTCTGCCGGGTGTCGCAATAATAACATCAGCGCCGCGTGCACAAGCCTTTACCTGCGGGCCGGGTTTTACACCACCCACGATAACAGGTGCATTCACTTTCATGAATTTGCTGTAAGTCTGGATACCTTCGGCGATCTGCTGAGCAAGTTCGCGTGTTGGTGTCAGAATAAGCGCGCTGCATGTTCCTGGCCAATGTACTTTTTTATTTGTCGCAATGCGGTTTAGGATCGGCAGAACAAAAGAGGCGGTCTTGCCTGTTCCGGTCTGAGCAATACCTATGACGTCTTTGCCGTCATTAATTGCTGGAATAACACTTTCTTGGATCGGTGTAGGTGTCGTATATCCTGTCGCCATAACTGCGCGAAGGATAGGCTCGGCAAGGCCGAGGTCTTTAAAATAGGTCAAATAGTCTCATCATTCAGCTTACACATATCCATCCATATAGAACGGGTCGTTAAGCATTTTTGTTCAGGGAGTTTGTGTAGATTAACTGCCGTTATGTTTTTGCCATTATTGGCAATTCAAGGCAGTAATCAATATAGACCAGTGTCGAGAATTCCTAGCCGCTGATGCAATCATCCACACGCGACCGATGGAGCGCTTAGAACATACACCCTGCCTAATAGCAAGGATTATGTTTTCTTAGAATGATCGGTTGAGAATTTGTTTTATGTATCAATAGGTCTACAGTGTTGGTTGCGTAAGCGGGATTTGAACCTATATGCAAAGTTAGATTGATCTATAATTTTTAGATATTATATTGGTTACATGTTGGTGTGCCACTTTATATGAAGTGACACGTTTTGTTTTTTTAACACTAATAATATCAATAGCTTGTAGGATAGTTCCAAGAAACAAATACACGGTTCGATTCCGACCGGGGGCACCACTACAATATTTAACAATATGTATAGTAATGGCGGTTTTTAGCCATTTATTGGCTATTTCTGTGTTTTATTAATATCTAAAAAAGATAATTTATTGTACTTTTTATGTCTTTTTTTGGTTTATTTTTTGTGCCCGTTTTGTGACAGTGTGACCAGAGTGTGACAAAGATTGAGGCTGTAAATGGCGACAATACGTAAACGAGGCAATAAATATCAAGCAATCGTGCGGATGAAGAAAATCAATCGATCCAAGGTATTCCATACCCGCTCAGAGGCAACAAGGTGGGCAAACCAGTTGGAAGATGATATCACTTCCGGTAATTCAATCACTCTTGGTAAAACTGTTCAGGATGCGTTTGATAAGTATGAGCGAGAGGTAAGCCCAAAACATAAAGGCCGAAAATGGGAAAGCATACGCTTTAAAAAATTAAAAAGAGAAAAATGGACATATAATCAAATCATCGACGTTAATGGGCAGATGCTACAATACTGGATAGACACGTCACCTCTGCAAGCTGGCTCCATAATTCGTGATATTTCGCTCGTGCGCTCTGTGTTTGAGAAAGCCAGGAAAAACTGGAAATGGATACCACGCAATCCTTTCAGTGATGTCGACGCCCCCAAAAAGCCAGTGCCTCGCGATCGCCGAATCCATAATAATGAAGTAAAATTGGTGCTGGCAGCTCTGGACTATAAACCGGATACCACATACCGAGGGTGCGCTTGGGAATGTGCTGTCGCTTTTCAATTCGCCATAGAGACAGCGATGCGAAGGGGCGAAATCTGGTCTATGCAGTGGCATAATGTGGATGTTGAACGCAGGTTTGTATACCTGCCGGATACTAAAAATGGCCTTCCCCGTAGTGTACCACTGTCGACAAAGGCAATAGACCTCTTGAAATTGATCGGTTTATCAGAATCCGGCTCGGTATTTAAAACCAACATTGCGTCCGCGGAGACTATATTCCGGTCAAAAATTAAGAAAGCAGGTATTGAAGATTTAAGGTTTCATGACACCAGGCATGAAGCAATCACCCGGTTAACAAAAAAGCTTGATGTTTTTGAGCTTTCAAGAGCAGTTGGCCATAAGGATCTAAATTCCTTGCTCATATATTATAATGCAACGCCCGAAGAAATTGCTAAGCGATTGGATTAGATGATCACCCTGTTTTATGTCTTCAGATATTTATCAAGCTGCCGCACTTTATCTCTGGTAAAGTTTGGAAACATTTTTGGATCAAGATAGATATTCTTTGAGGTCATGCGCCAACCCTTGACCCATACGAACCATGTGTGATCTTGCGCGGGTGTCTGGCTGCCGGGTTCAGGCGGGAACCACCATATGCGAAATGGCAGGATTACCCTCGCATAAAACCCATTTTCTCTTGTGAACAGGCCTGACCGGCTTCCAGCTGCATCAAACCGGTGATTTAACAGAAACGCCACCACACCGCCGTCTGGTACCAGACTCATCGCATGCATTACATGTTTCACTATTTTGTCCTGGGCGAAAGGCGGGTTCGAGATAATGCTGTTTGCGCCGATCGGCATCATTTTTGTTTCCAGAAAATCGGTTATCCAGGTTTGTCTCTCATAACCGTAATCATGGATATCGGCTGCAAAACATACCTTGCCTTCCATTTCGATATCATGTGCCATGTGGCCAGCACCGCAAAACGGCTCTAATACGGATGTTACCGTGCTGCGAAGTTCCGGCAATCCCATAAACAGCGCGGGAAGTGGGCGCGGATCCACAGTCATATATGCGTCGCGGTCTATGCGCTTATACTTAATAGTTGAGTGAGCAGTCATATTACCTCAGTGTGTCTTCAGTATTGATTAAAATGGGTTTGGTTTTTTCAGGGTCAGATTTTCCCGCAAACTTCATGACCTTGTCGTGATATTCGAGGTGGCTTGTATCCCAGTTGTCTTTTCCCCAGGGAGCATCAGGATGGCATGCCATAATATTGATTGCCTCTTCTGTTGACAGACGGTTAGAAAAGAATCCGCGCTCAACCCATTTCCACATCCATTTTTCAAGGTCAGTCATTGGTTTTGCACCCTTTCGATACGATTTATTTCAACGTTACCATCCATCCATTGCCCTGCTTTTTTGTGCGCAGAATCCAGATCAATTGCCCTTATTTTAATGGGCCCGATTTCGGCTGTTAGTTTCACTCGATAGAACACATCATACTCATTCAGCATTACCCTCTCCTTTGTGATTTAAAATATTGCCGCACTTCCTCGGCTACCCATCGTTTGCCGGCACCAGGGATTATGCGGGGCCTTGGGAACCGGTCGTGATTGACAATATTGCGCCTAGTCACGGTCTCGCTGTATCCACAGTGGGCTGCGATATCCTTTATTGACCACATGCGATCATCTGCGCGTCTGGTTAAGTGCACCAGGTCGCGGATCTCGACGATCATTTCTTCCATTTTTTCCAATTGGTCGCTCATGCTTCCTCCTTGAAAATCCAGCATTTCACGGTTTTATCGTCCCATACCTGGCTTCGGATGGTTTTGATGCCGACAAACTTGCGCTTGCGGCTTGTCTTCAGATGGCGCTTAAGGTCGATCATCTCTGCGAGGCTTTGTTTGCGGTCACCTGCTTCGCGAACGATCTGGGGTAGATTGATGGCAATAATACCATCCTGATGCGTGTGATTGAGGTGCAGGGATTTATTTGAACTGAGCAGATAATCAAAGATATCCCAGAAGTTCTGGACTGTAGAATGATCAGCACAAATTGCTTTCTCGCGGTCTCGTGCGATATCAACCACAAAGTCTCTGGCTCCGCGAAGGTCAGTTTCACTGATGCCCAACATTTTTGCAGCCATATCAACTAACGCAAGAATTTGACCGTGATTTTTCGCTATCCGGGGCGTTCTGATCTGATCGTCTGCAAACAGTTGTGCTTCATAGCGCGGGGCTTCCTTGAAAAAATGATCAAGTATTTTTTTCTCTGATTTGACGGTGTTCAGCAAAAAATGGCTAATGTGTTCGATAGGAACCTGACTAAGATGGTCTGCTGCCGCTTTGCCTTCATAAGAGTGCCCTTTGCGATCAAGGTTAACATGAACAATCCTTGATAAAATCGCATCTGATCCGTTTACTTCGGCATTCTGTGCTATAACCAGTGACCCACGGAACGGCGGTTCATAGGTATCATTACCATTGTTTTTGATACCGCGAGACCGAACAGCACGGCCGTTAAAGGCCGTTTTCATTTCTTCCCAATCAAACGCCCGGGCTTTGGCTGTGTCGGTTTCACGCTCAGACTCGATCATCACAATCGGAAGGTTACTGACCTGACTGAATATTCTCGACCGCGCCGCAAGCGTTGATTTTGATGGGTCAAAGCCTTCCCATTCGTCTCGCCCTACCAGGCGCCATAAAAATTCAAGCAAGGTTGTTTTACCTGAACCGGCTTCGCCAACCAGTTCAAGAAACGGATATGATTTTTGTTTTTTTCTGATTTGTTCAGCAAACAGGCTGCCGATCCAGAAGGCGAGTGTTACAAGGCCTTTATTCCCAAAGGCTGTCCAGTATTGCTCTCTCCAACTATTCTCATAGGTATCGGCAGCTCCGATAGAAAGGTTTGGTGTATTGCTCAGGCTTTTGATCGACAGTTTGTCAATTTCGAAAAAGTCTTCGTCATTGAGATTATATACCGTGCCATTTGATACAGCATGATTGTTAAATATATAGGCTTCATGCTCTTTCGAGTAGCCAATATAGTCAACTGTCTCGACGGTCTTGAGCGCAAACAGCTTGTCTTTGATCAAATGGTTGAGCTGGTTACTATTCCCTGTAAACACAGCACCAGGTGCGATCGAAAGCAATCGCTTTTTATATTCAGACCCTGTCGATAATTGCCCGCCGGTGAAGGTGGATTTAACGGGTGCGCCGCTATGTGGAAACTCCACGCGGGCATAATACCAGCTTTCATCCGTAAGCTTGTTCGCAAGGAAGTATAGGAAATTGGTTTCACAATTGGCAATCTCTTCAAGCCCGCCCGATATCCGTATCGCTCTGCGTTGGGTATCAAGCTCTGACGGGTCAAGATGATCTTTTTCCCTCAATGTCTCAAGCGACGATTGAAATTTCGCCCAATCGAGTGAAAACCAGTATGTCCGCTTCCGGAAGGTGAAATCAAAACCATTGATCTGTTTACGTTTCCAGATCAGCAAGGCTTTCTCAAAAGCAGACGGCGCGATATGAAGCGCACCCAGATAGCGATAATAATCAATATTATCGTCCTTCAGCTTGTCCCGCAGGAACAGATCATTCCAGTCGTGTTTCTTGCGGCTATGGGGTGGCAGGGCGGCTTCTGAGGTTTCTCCGGTATCATTGAGGCGTTTATGATGCTCCAGCATGGATTTGCGGCCAGCATTGTCATTATCTAGCGCCCACACCCATGTGATATCGCGGTCCGCATACTCTTTAAACAGTTTGGTGGGGTAATTGCCTGATGATAGGCAGGCAACAGCCTTTATGCCAATTGACCACAGCGAAAGCGCATCGATGCAGCCTTCAACGATCCATATTTCATCACCGTCTTCGATCGTCATGTTCGCTGGTTGAAAGTACAGGCCTTTGTGTTTTCCGATAAAATTTGCCCTGCGGGTTTCGCGGCTACCATCTTTTTTATGAATGATGATGTCGTCGACAAACCGCTCCATGAAAACACCGGCAGCAATCTGAAACCGAACTGTCGCTGTACCTTCGCGTGTTGCCTGATTTAAAAACTCGGCTTGTTTCCAGTTGCCCTTTAGCTTTACGGGGTTCAGGCCGCGCACCAGCTCCATATAGGCGTTTGCTGTTCGGTTCGGGTTTTCCTTCAGGGCGGGGTATTTTTTATTGAAATCGATAAAAAGGTCGGGCAGTGCATCCCGGACATGCAGTTCATGGCCGCATTTATTCATCCGGCCGCACTTAAGGATAATGGGATTTTCTGCGTGGGTGTAAAATTCTTTCTTGCCGCATGAGGGGCAGATACCACCTCTAAGCCATTCCCCGCGCCGCCGCATCGTATATTTGCGGGTTAATTCCTGAGCGATTTGTTGATTTAATTTATTTGTCATGACAGCCCTTGGCTGCGCACCAGATAGTTAGAACCGACCGGGCGCGCAGGTGAGTATGAAGCCTATATTTCGAGAAGGTTTAGGATCGCTTTCAGCTTCTTATCGCTGATGAGGTGGATCTTGTTCTCAAGGTCTTCAATCATCCCGTGCCGCGCAGGCGATGGCTCAATAAGACCTTCATACAAACGGTCAATCGTCGTTTCAAATTCGCGAGTTATGATAAACATCTTGCCGGCAGAAATACGGTTCATACCGCGTTCGTATTTCTGAACCTGTTGAAAGGTCACATCCAGCAGCTTACCAAGCTCTGCTTGGCTAAGGTTATTCTTCTTCCTGAGTTCGCGAATATTCTCGCCAACAATTTTGTCGACTTGCTTGGGTGTTATTGAAGCTGCATCATGGTTTAACTGGTTTTGTTCCATTTTGTCCTCCTGAATTCAATGCTGTAGAGAGTGTATCGATGGCGATGCCGATCTGGCGGGCATGATCAAATGCCTGGCGTGACAGGTACTGACCGCTTTCCCACGAAACATCGCGTCTGCTGTCAGTAAGATCCGCGAGGGTGACACCGAGCCCCCTCACTTGATCCTGAAGCTCGCGCAGATCATCAATCGCTTTTTCGGCTTCGGCGTTCATCCGGCAACCCGCGTCAGGTCGCTGGCTGAAACCCAAAGCTGCTCGGAAATTTCATCAAGCCGCGCTGAAAAATAGCCGGCATAAATGCGGGGGCTGTTCTGGCATTCTTCGATCTGGCAATCCATCAGGCACCAGAAATCGCCCATTTGTGCGTGGATCCGCTGAAGCGTGGCCCGGATATCCATGATCTCCATCACCGATTTGTCACTATAGCTGTGCGCAGTGTTGAAATGGCGTTTGGTGATATTGATCGTATTCTTGATTGTCGCTAGGTGCGTTTCAACTGCATTGAAAATATCTGAGAAGGCGCAGGTTACTTTTTCCCGGTCTTCGGAATTCAGTTCCTTGCAGACCTTCACAGTAAGTTCGAGGTTTTTGGATGTGTTTTGTAATTTGGCCGCCTGATCCTGCAAGCGGTTTAAGGGCGTGATTTTGCTCATGCCATTATCTCCTAGACTTAATTTCAAGCCTGATGCCAGGTGCGAAACTGGGTGGTCAGGCAACAACGGGTTCGCACTACCGTGTCTAGGAGACGGCCTACCGAAGTAGCCCGCTGCGCCCGACCATAAGGATAATGGTAAATAAAAACCACGCAAGAGGGCGTGGTGAGCGCCTAGACAAAAAGGAGTGCGAATCCCTGTCCGGATTTTGCCGAACACACGTACCATAACGCGACTAAATTCAATTGACAAGACTTTTAATTTATAAATTGTATTAATACACTCAAATGTATTTTTATTCATTATTTGGAATTGATTATGGAATTGGCAATTGCGCTTTGGATTGTATTTATTGTTTTTGCTATATGTATGTTCGCTGTCATGCGGCCAACCTATAAGCGTATTCAAGAAACATCGGATATAACTGTTGATCCTTTTCTGGAATCTCAGCGAGAAATGATGGAGCGACACGGGGATAGAAATTATCTTTATTTTGCTCTCGCTTTGATTATCCCCTTTTTCTTTGTCGATAATGATACCGGATATCTTACCTTCACACTGTTTGTCGGTATTTTTTTCTGGGTTTGGTTGGGCATGCTGGCCCATAATAAATTTGCACCGAAACCAGAGGAAACCACTGGCTGGTATCAACTGCAATTTGTTCGAAAGGCGATCGGTCACAGCATCTACGTGTTGTTTGTTTTGGCGATGATAGTTGGTTCGCAGTCCGATATTATCAATGATGACATTTCTGGTGATGTTCAGCAGACCAGTGAGTTGGAATGGTATGAAGGCGGCACGTTGACGAATAAGGAAACTATGGCTGAGTGGCATGATGCGACTGACAGGGATCGTCTTGCCAGTGCGGCGCAGTGGGCTTGGGTATCTATGGGAAAACCGGAACCGTATCATCCGGAAGTTCTTAGGATTGTTGCCACAAGTATAGTTGCCTGTTTGAATGAAATAGGCCGGGAAACACAAGTTCGATTGCAGGAATCGGCTGCACTTTGTTATATTTTGCTTGAGCCTGATCTTAAAAAAACAGGTGTAATTAATTGATGTCATATTCCCCACCCCCATAGGTCTAAACAAGTTTCGGGATGTGAATATCGGGGGAGGGGTCTTGTGAAGGTACGATCGTTCGGATCGGATTGATCTGCGCGACAAACATAAACTCGCACTTCTTATTCTGACACGCATAGGTAACTTCGCGGACCATGCGGGTCTGTTGTTTCGTTTTTATCGAATGGCAATTAGAGCCGCAGTGCGGGCAAACAGTTTTATTATATGGTTTCATGTGTGGGACTCCATTTCACTGGTTATCTCCACACCCCCGAGCGCACCGATGATGTCACAGGCATGCTTAATGGCATCCATCAGCTCATGACCCTCTTTTAACATCTTTTTGGCTTCAGTTTTAGTCACTTTATCATCGGCAAGCGCTTCGGCTGCAACTGCTGTGAAATCGGCAGCCTCCTTATGTAAATTTGATAGCGCAAGCAACATGGCGCGCGTTGACCGCGCCTGATCCGAGCTTTGGGTTTGATCGCAACAATCATTAATAAAGTTGAGTAAACTCGCGTCTCCCGCTACATTGGTAAGCTCGATAAGAGAATTGATATTCAGAAACAGATCTTTATCCGTGCTTGCTGCATTGCTCATGCTGGCAGGCGACAGACCGCATATGCGGGCACCGGCTTCAACCCCGCCTGCTGATCTGATCAGTTTTTGGGTTAATGATTTTAGGAGAAACGTGCGTTGATTATTCATCGATAAAAAAACCCCCAAGGTTTTTACTATACATCCAATGCGATTAAGAATTATCCAAAAAAGATAAAAAGTAAAATATTTATTATCTAAAAAAGATATTTTCTCGGGGGGAGAAATAATGATTAAAAATAGAGTGGCAGAATTCCGAACCTTACGCGGCATGAAACAAACCGACCTTGCGGACGCTGCTGGGCAAACACCTGTACAAATTTCACGTCTTGAAAAGGGCGAACGCCGATTGAATGAAGAAAACGCGGTCACCCTTGCCCGCGCCCTTGGGGTGCAGCCGGGTGATCTGATGCCAATCATCACAGACGGCAGTGTGCCGATTAATAACAAGCTATCGAGCCATGAGCTTTCGGTGATGGCGGTATCAATGGCTAAATTCATGGAAATGCACACAGACTATGATCCGGAAACATGTGAACGCCTCGGAATGGCAGCGGTTAAGATGTTTCAGATGACACTAGCCGGAGCACTGGCCGCTGATAATTTCGATCTTCAGCACGTAAAAGACAGTCTGGACCTTGATTAAAGCATCTGGTCAGTAAGTTACATGTTACACACTTAAACGAGTGTGCCTGAAGCCCTGTTGAAACATCTGTTCTATAAGTCATTATTCAACCCTGCTGATGAATACTATTATCAGTGGTATGAATGACTGTTATGTACTCGTATAGATGCTAATGATTACACTGTAACATATGACACCTGACAGAAATTACAGGCGCATCCGCATCAAATCCGGGAACTTGTCGCCGAATCCAAGGATTTTTAATATTATCTGTGCTTCCCGGGTCTCCGGGGTTTTGCCATCATTAAACTGTGCACATATGGATTTAACTTCCTCAGTATATTGGGTAACGCGAGTAAGGCTTATATCCATATTATGGGCTATTTCTTTCCGGCTGGCACCATCTGCGATCAGGTGCATTGCTTCCCATACCCGTTTTTCTCGGCTTGGCCAATTTGACGGTGCGCGCACTTCGGTATCGCTCACTGGTTTTTTCATGACGATCTGACATAAAGCACGATATTGATCGATTTGATGGTCATTCAGGAGGTTTATGGAATTCTCCGGCCCGGATAACATAATCGCTGATATGGTTCCAACGTCGGTTAGCATGGTTGTCATGTATGTTTCATGCAGGTTGAAATCGTCAGCCATTTCTTTTGTGATTGCATCACTGTAAGGATCGAGCGTTCTCAATGTCGTTACATCAATCCATTCAGGTATACGATTCAGGCACTGCATTGCCTCATCATGTCTGTGATATTTTTGCATCGCATAATGATGCGTAGATGAAACCCCAACAATGTTTTGTGAAATATCCCAGCACAGGACATGCGGTATGCTCGGTTTATAGCCAAGCGACACTTCAATAAGTGACAGCACCTTGATGCCAAGTATCTTTGAAAGTCTTGCGAGACTATCAAAGCTGTCCTTTCTGTAGCGAGCGGATGTTACATCCTGAAACGCATTATAAAAATCTGAAGAACTCACTCGAACCCTTTACTCAATTTATTGTTGGTCCACGCTCTTCCTGGTGTTTTGTCGGTAACTCGGTAGCGTATTCTGCCTCGGTCACTTCTTCCATTAATTCTATTATATCTTGTCTGGACTCGTTGGCGATAGCGTCACTCTCGCTCATTGACCTTGCATAAAGCGTAGCAATATCAAGGTTGGAACGCAATCCTATCCTTTTGGCTTCCAGAAGGGCATAGGCAATCTCGGGTACAAACCGGCTCTCTTGTGTGGGCAAGTCTTCCATATTCTGATTGACGGTCAGGGCATCCACGTCAACCTTTAATCTTCTGAGTGTATCAGCGATTATATCTTTGGCACCTGTATGGATTTCGGAACGGATCATATAATAGTCGCCGTCGGGCAGGTGCAACAGGCTGCTTAAATACTGTGTATCAACAGGCAAGCTTTTTTGCATAGTCTGCATTTTGTGGCGGATCATCCCTGTATAGCCAACAATGTTATTGGCTTCAAAGTAGGAGAACATACCATAAAAGAAAATCAGTTCGGCAATCCGGGGCCTGATTATACTTCTACGGTTTTCACTGTTGAAGGCTCTTGTGAAATCAACATAGTCTTCGCGCCCCCAGGGAAGCTCGCCTTTGGTATTGTATTTGGTATAGCGTTCACCAGCCATTGTCGGATAACACCACTGTGTCATACGGCCACCACATAAAAAGTTATAATTCGGATCAACCACAGTCATCCAGATTGATTTGAGCGAATCAAATTTATCCACTTCCACCTTGAGTGGGTTTGGCGGGTAAAATTTTGATGAACCATCTTCTTTCACAAATCGCCAATACCTGTGTTCGCATAATCGTCTGTAAAAATCTGCATAAACCTGTCTGTTTTTCTTATGTATGACATGAAACATCAATTCTCTCCCAAAGTCGGGAGAGCCTATCAAAATACTATTTTAAGTGTTAGCGGCGGTATACCGCCCATATATGTGAATATGTTTGGATTTGGCGATTTCAATTGCACCACTTCGTTTGACGCCGCCCAGTTTTGAATAGATATTGGTCAGGTGTTTCTCGACCTGACGTTTTCCGATATTCAGTTCCTGTGCCACAACTTCGTTGGTGTGCCTGATCGGATCAACACAGATTAACTCAAGAACCTCCAGTTCTCTTTTTGTCAGACCATATTCAAGAATTGTTTTCTTTTCGCCCCGGATGCGTTTTATCGCTTCGCTGGCTTCGGACGCGAGCACTTGCAGAGCCAGCTGATCACTGTAGGACGGCGCGAAATACTGGCCTGTAATAGACATGGCATATAATTCGTATGAGAAGGTTTGCACTTGCAGCATCACACCTTCCAGATTCGAAAAATCCCCGGCGCGGTTATAGGTTTCAATCTGTTTTTTATTCATTAAATGCAGAGGATAGTTGGATTTCAGGAGTGGACGATGATCAGTCAAAACATGCTGGATTCCGTAATCACGGCTCGGCAGGAATAGCGCCTCGCTAATATAGATATCACGCCATTCGGATTCGAAATTGCCCATCATTCTGGAGTTGTTTCCGCCAGTTTCAGGCATGGCATTTTCATTGAGTAATCGGCTTAGTGTCATTTCTTCACCGCCGACTTTATCCCTGATCAGAGCTTCGACGCAGCAGGCTACTTCGGCTTCGTCATTCGAGACATTCAAGACATTTCTGCTTAACTCTACAACCTGATCAAACAGGGGTTTTTCGCAGCTAGTGTGATACATCGCCAGCCTCGTTAACCGATTGTACCAGAAATGCTTCTGCATCATTTAGACCTAACTCATAGGCCTTTTGCTGTATTTCGTCTTCAAACTTTACCTGAGTATGCAACATGGTTGATTTCTTCATGAAAAAACCAGCCAGAATGTCAGAAAGTCTATCATTATTGCTCATAAGTATCCCCGAAAGAATCAACTGAGGCAATTGAGAGCACAATCTATTGTTTATTAAAACCTGTCAGAAATTACAGGTCATTTTGAAGCACGAGTGAAAATCTGGTTTCGACCGCGCTTTCACTGCCATCAAGAGTAACATCATTGGTAACCCACCGGGCATTATCGATTCGGGTCTTGAAACCCGACAGTCTGATAGGGGTTTCAGGTATCAAGCCGGGGTCTGCCTTTGCAAGCGTGATATCAATCGCCGCAGACATATCTGAAATTCTACGAAGTTCAGCCCGCGCCGCCGCAGTTGCCTGCACGTCGTCCGGGAAGGTTTGCGGTAATGTTTTGGGTTTGGTACCGGCCGCGCCCGGGCGAGTGATTTCAATTGATATGGTTTTTGCCATATCGAGATCATGATAGCGCGCGATTATTTTATCATATGTCTCAACAGAGCGCCGGCGATTATAGGTGAAATCATCACAGTCTGCTTCGCTGATCGTGCGCGCTGATAAGGGGGTGCCAGCCGGTGTTGCACCGCGCGATAGCGGGGTAAAAACAAGCCGCTTGTCTTTCACTGTTGCGATCGCCCCGAACATACGGCCAAGTCTTGTCAGTAAATGGCCGTCACTCTCGTTAGTCTGGTCGAGGTGGCTGATGGTAAGGTTTGCAAGTTCGCTGTTTATCTCAAGCGCTGTGCCTTGCCGCCCTGCGATCTTGCCAACAATATCGCCGAGGGTGGTTTGATTATAGCTTTCCGATCGTTGGATGTTGAAGGTCTCTTTCAGATTGGCTGAACGAGCATAAAGCATAATGGTTCTGGGTTTTATCGTATAGCCGTCACCGTCTACGATAAAGGCACCTTTATGCTCCTGTGGTTCATCATCAAAGCCCAGATAAAAATCAATGATCGCCCCTTCTTCAGGCACTTCAAATTCATTCTTGGGATCACTGATTTCGAGCGCCAGCGTATCTGCTTCATAAGCGCGTTTATCGGTTATAGTGAATTTGGTGATATTCGGTATGGTACCAGAGAAATTAACACCGGAGACATCGGCCCGGAAATGAGGTCTCATCGACTGTTCTCCAACTGACCAAGGTTCGTTTCATCAAAATCGCGAAAAAGCGATATTTCAAACTCTATCACGCGCGGGGTGCCGTCGCCTGCATGATGGCTGTCATTCTGGCTAATGGAATCGATATACCAGGCTCCAAGGTCGTCACCTTTTCCGGAAACCAGATTCCAGCTTTTGCCCTGTGCTTCCATGTCTCTCAGGATATCCATTTGTTCTTCGCCGCCTGTGATGCCTTCGACAAGCTTGCCGGATATCCTGCGCTTATCCTCGCCCAGCCCGAGCGGCTGGTAAGTGTGTGCCTTTGTGACGGCGAATTTTTTACCAAATTCATAACTGGTTTCGCGGCTGGTTTTATCAAAAGGTGCTGTCGATAGGGTAAAGACAAACAACCCAAGGCTCATCAAATTAGCTTCCGTCATAAAGCCGCGCCCCTTCTGCGATATATTTTTCCTGTTTCATGCGTTTCATCTCGTCCCGCACTGCCTGGGACACCAGCTTTGCAATGGCTTGCTCGTCAGCGCCGGGCGGTACTGTGAGCGATATGGGAATGGTGACCTGCGAATTATCATTGAATTGAGGAACGGCCTTGGTGATCGGTGAATTCGCAGTTGCCGGCAGGGATGCTGCGACCGCAATGCCTGTTGCTGCGATCGCTGATTTTGCTTTGTTGCTGGTTGCAACTTTTGTTTCGCCGTCTTTATCTTTTTTGTCAAACAGACTCCAGACACCGTTGACGATGGTCGAACCTAACTCACTACCAATAAGCCCGCCAACTGCACCACCTACAACTGTTCCAATACCAGGAAGTAAGGCAGTTCCGATACTGGCGCCCAGTGCCGCGCCGCCCCAGCCGCCACCAATTGAGCCAACCCCTTTTGTTGCTTCCTTGGCTTTTTGCCCTGCTGTTAGGCTGTCATCCATCAGGGTACTGCCAAGCGATAATACGCCGAGCGCTGCACCCACACCGCCGAGCCGTTTGCCGTATTTTTTAGCGCCGCTCATTATCCCCTTCAGGCCAAACTTGCCGCGCCGTCCGCGCCGGCCGCCGCCACTGCCGAATCCGCCGCCACCTGCGCCCGCCTGTTTGGCCGCGAAACCAAGCTCAATAAAGGATTTCTTCAGCCACGCCGCTGTCACAGTCAAGCTTGCAATCCCGGTTACAATAGGGCCAAGTACGGTACCAAGAATACCAACACCGCCAACAACACCGATAAATGTTTTGGTAAGCCACCCACCATTTTCCGAAAGGTCTTCAATGACGGAACCAAACTTTTCTGCGATCGGCAGCGCGATCTCGTAAAATGGCAGCATCGCTTTCCCGAACTTTTGAGAAATAATTTCCATCCGCTGCGTATAACGCTGAAGGCGTGCGTCGCCGTTATTGGCATCTACTGCCTTGGCGACAGATTGAGTATAATTTTGTGCCTGCTTGGATGCTTCCTCGTTGGCTTCTGAGTTTTTGCGCAGGCTCTCTTGCTGCCCCCATAATTGCTTGAAGAATTTAACCGCTTCTTCAGACCCGAAAGCTTCCTGAATTTTAAAGCCGGTTTCCGTTGTGAAGTCAGAGCCAAATTCGTCCTGCATGGCCTGCAACAGATCTGCCAGGCTTTTCATATTACCGTTTTCATCCAGCACACGCACGCTTGACCCGGCCTTTTGAAATCTTGACTGTGCCTGTGCGCTCGATCGCTCAACGGCGGCAAGGGTTGTACCTGCAACGCCGGCCGTCATTGTTTTTTGGAGCATACCAAGCGCTGCCAACTGCTCGCTCATTTTCACGCCGCTTACAGTCAGGCCTGCGCCCATGCTTTCAATTGCCTGCTGCATAGCAGGACCAGTGGTTTTAAACTGCTTCACCGTGTTGGTAAGCGCTGCGCCGAATGTGCCGGCAAAGTCACTGTTGGTAAGCTCGGAAAACTGGGCATCCTTGAAAATGCCAAAGCCGGTACCAAAAAGGCTGGTCATATCACTTGTTTGGCTTTTGGTTGCCTTGGCAACAAGCGCGGCTTGTTCGGTGATATCAGCTACGCCGGTGTCGGATAGTCCTTCGATACCAGACTTGATATCATAGGCGGCAGCGGTAAAGGACGCGGTATCAATATAGGCATAAGCGCGCTGTAATTCCTGACCGCGTTTGATAATCACATCCGTGTTTTCAATGCCAAGTGCCTGTAAGTCACCTTTTGATCGCTCAACCGCTCGCATGGAGTTGGTCGGCCGCGCCAAAAGACCAAGTGCCGAGGCCCCGGCGCTTTGCATGCCAGATCCAACAAGTGATATATTTGCGGCTTTCTGTAAGCTGCTATCGAAATTTTTCCTGACTTTGGCAATATGTGCCTGCTCAGCGGCATAGCTTTTCATGCGTTTTGTGACATCTGCAAATTTCTTACCCAGGCGGTCCTGTTCGTTAACTAGGTTGCGCGTGTCGATTTCTGCGCCACGCAGCTGGTGTCTCACATTGCGCAATTGTTGTTTCTGAATGCCATGTTGTTTGTTTAGTCTTGATAGTGCCCTAGTAGCTGTTGCATATTGGCGTTGCATAGTCTTACTGGCTTGGCGCCCATTTGCCTCTGCTTTCTTTATAGCACGCCCGAGATTAGTAGCTTTTGTTTTTGCTTCGCTAAATCGACTTGCTGTTTTTGATAGTGACTGATTAAGATCCTGATACTTGCGGATGAGTTTCTTGTCGTTACCGAGCTTGTTTAGCTGTTTCTGGCTCTCAGTCATGGTATCGCGCAGTTTTTTACCAAGGCCCATGACGCGCTTCGCAGGTTCTGTGAAACGGTCCATAAACTGGAGGCCTATGGATACATCCATTTTTTGCATAAACAGTCCTCAAGGGTTGAAGATAGCAGCGGTGCTGGGAACCACTGCGATATCTTTAATTTATTGAATGTCAGGTTTTCGCTCGATTGCCTTTTCGTGCCACGCTAAAAGGCGATGGATTGGCAAGGATTCGAGTTCGGAAATTGACCACGGGAAAATAAGCGCGATATCGGCGATTATGTCATCGCCTTGCTCGCGGCTAATTACAAAAAATCACGACAGACTTTGTCTATCTCTTGATAATCGTGCCAGTTCAGTTTACCCATCTCATCGTCTGCTAATCCTGTAGACCTTTGAATCAGGAACTTCCCGCGTGCAAAATCATCCTCAATTGCATTGCCTTCTTCAATATCAGCAAGACTAAACCGTTTAAGATCGAATGATTTTATTTCGCGGCCTGTCCCCGTGAACGGGTATTTCAGATCATATTTAACTGTGAGTGTAGTTGGTTTTTTTTCGTCTTTTTTAGTCATGGTAGTTTCCCATATCGAAAGGTTATAAATACCTCCCCACCCCAGGGAAATTGACTTAAGCTGTTTTCGACTAAGCAGCGGGTACAGCCGTTGTGACTGTGGACCCGGATACAAATGGTTTTAAAGCATCCACTTTGAAAATACTTTCGCCGTTTTTGATAAACTCATAGTAGGTAAGGCAAAATTCAAACTTGGTTTCTGGCTGTTCGCCGCGTTTGAATTCACCCATATCCATCTCTTTCATGGTACCGGTCATGATCACTTCGGCATTGATGGAATCCGTACCGCCATTTGGATCATAATAATTACCCAAAAAACGTAGGTTCAGGCCTGTCACATTGTGATCATTTAAAAGACGAACAAGCTTTGCTTGTGTCTCCTGAATGACAACTGTGCACATTATTTTGTCAAATCCGACTGGTACTTCTGCAATAGCGCTCATTCCGCCATTATCGATATCGACCATACGTTTGGTGATCTTTGGCCAGGTGATTGACTTCACGACGCCTTGAAAATCATCACGGTTTATGAAGGCGTTGAAGTCATATAAAATTTCAGGAAGCATTATTTACTCCATATGCTGTTTTGCGCGCAGCGTTTAGGCGGCGTTCAAAAGGTTGAAATCTACGAAGTGACGGTTGGTGATCCGCTGCCTGAAGGAAATGTTTTCAAGGGGCGGTGTTGGCGTGAAATCATAATCGATAAACAGCTTGCCGGCTGCGAGCTGATCAGGTGTGTTCACCTTATCGTCCAGCCAGGCACTGGCACCAATGATCCGGCCGGTGTTCACCAGATTGCGGAATTTGGTATTGATGCTCTCGACAATATCCTGCGCGAGGCCAGCAACAAGCCTGCCGTCTACATTGATAAACTGGCTCTCAATGATTGTATCCTTCAGGATCTGTGCTGTACGGGTCGCAGACTCGAACGCAAAAAGAGGGTCATCCGAGCAGGTGCGGCTACCCCAGAAACGGAATCCGCGATAGTTTATCAGCGTGGTCACCTCATTATCATTAAGGAAAGCAGCGTCGCTTACCTGTGATGCATCAAGATCAAAGCTGACGGGTTCATCGATGCCTGTCACACCGCCGACAGCTACGTTCGAGATCGTCTTGTTCCAACCAAGTGCAGGGTCAGCATCAATTGCTGATCTTAGCCCCAGTACGACAGCGGCTGCGCGCCGTGACGTGAAGGATGGCCATAAAACCATTGCTTCACGGGCTGCAAAATTACCACGATAGGCCACAGCATCTTCCTTGCTGTCCGCACCGTTCGCAGACAGATACGCCATGCCGCCAAGGCGTTTGGCCGTGCTGATCAGTGCAGTTGCAACATTCAAGGTATCAAGGCCAGGCGCACCAAGAATCCGCGGGCGTACATTGAATTTATTCTGGGCTGCAAACAACGCCTGAAGCCCGGTTTTTGACCCGGCATTATCAGCGCCAATCACATTGGCCTCCAACTGTGCCGGATCTGCACTATCTTCAACCCGCACGACAACCGCAAGCGGATTGGATTGCTCGGAAATGTCCTCGAGCGTTGCAGCAAGTGTGCCACTATCACCCGCTCGTCCTGCGCTGCCTCTTACGTCTGAAAGCAGGACAGGAGTGTTAAGCGGAAACAGATCAGCGTCTGCGTCATCTGCTGTTGCAGGGAACCCGATAATGCTTGTTGCGACGGTTCTGATCGGGCGGACCCCGTCATTAACCTCGACAACATTAATACCATGTCTGGATGTCATGCGGGTTCTCCTAATTATTTGCGATTGCGGAAATGACAAGGATGACGACAATCGTCGTACCAGTACCGATCAGGACTTTGGTCCTGCGGCTGCTGGCCTTCCACCAGTTCCTGACTTTCTTGAATACACCTTTCATGATTTGCTCCTTTGGGTATTCGGTTTAAAGGGAAGGCCATGCGTTCAGAATGGCCGTGAGGTCATCAGACGTGAACCCTGTCACGCCTTCAGAAATCAGTATGTTAATCAGGGCTTGTGCCCGGTCTTTTTTGATGGTCGCGGTTTTCCGGTAGGCTTCCATCACATCGCGGACGTTGCCGTTGGTGGCTTCCATTGCTTCAGCGCCGTTGAGCGCCTCACCAAGCTTGCCTGGCGCAAGCGTGTTTCGTATGAGCGCCTGAAACTGCCGTACCGTCAGCGTGGCCGGTATCCAGTCCAGCGTTTCATCAGGAACGAAGGCAAGCTGATACTCGATAGCAAAAAGCGTTGCATTATCAGGGGCGGCTTTAACCTCGGCCTCGACAGCATTGATCCGTGAGCGCATCAGGTGTTTGCGGGCTACCAGATGCTGATACTCGAAGCTGAAGGCATTCGTCTCATCATTTTCCTGGGCCCGGATTACCCGCCAGCGCTCCTCGCCTTCAAGGAGGGCGAACTGTTGGCGCGCCTCAGTATTGATCCGCTTCAGGATATCTGCTTTCGCGGCGTCAAGGGTTGGTGTCACAGTGGTTTTCACTGACCCGTCACTGTTCAATAATCGTCTCATGCTGCGGCCCTCAAAAATATGGCTGGAAACTCGGGCTCAATCGTACTTGCCGGATCCAGAAGCGCTTCGCCTTCGACGAGCAGGTCGATGGACGTGTTGCAGATGAAAAACGGAATCGGCGCGGAAAATATGCTGTTGATCAGCCCGCGCTCGGAACGGATATCACCGCCGAAAGTCACACCTGTGCGATCACCCCGGAAAACAGCGATGTCCGGGTTAGCGATTGCAGAACCAGAGGTCGCTCCTACAGCGATCAGGTACCAGCCGGAAGGCAGGTCAAACGGTGTGGCCGTATCGATCAGATACTCCGTAAATCCTGCGGCAATAGGTGCGGTTTGCGTGATCAGGGGGCCAAGGCTTATGCCGTCATTGCCAGCGTGAAAAATCTTGACCTGAATTTCACCGAGGCCGCTTGTGAAAGCGCCTGCGATGCCGTCAAACGTGCCGCCGTAACTGAAATACCAAAACACATTACTGGCACTTCGTGAGACTTCAGCTGACCCCATGCCGGCATATTTAGTAACTGGCGGCGGGTACAAAAGCCCTGGCGTATAGCCGGTAAAGGGAAGGCCGGAGGCGAACCCCTCAATACCGTTAAAAACAGGAACCCGTGAAGACATGCCTAAACACCCTCGCTTTCATACTTGATTGTCCAGTGAACTGTGGTTGCGTCTGCGCCGCGCACCTGAATTAGAAGCGCTTTCGGGCTTTGGCTTACATTTGCTGTGCAGGTAAAGCCGTCCGGGTGGCGAGCCCCGTCGTGGATCCGCTCGATAAACGGATCACCGAGGAGCGAGACAAGCCCGCCTTCGTTTTTGGCAGAGGCAAAAACCCTGAAGGCCATGCCGTCAACAGCACCGCCCGCGAGGCCGTCTTCTTTCGCGAAGCCCGAGGCCATCACGCTTCTGATCTCGCCGGCGGCGACGGGGACCGCGAGAAGTGTGTTGAGCGCATCGTCATTGGTCGTGAGCGCGCCGCGGGTCACGTGCTCGTGGTCAATGTCCGCTTTGGTGCTGAGCGCATCATCAATAAACCCGTCCAGCCCCGCGACATCGCTTACTGTAATCTGGCCAAACACACTGGCAATCAGGTTCGTGATCGCGTCATACAGTTGATCGCGGTTTGTGAGGTTAAAGGTGATACCGGCTTCTTCGATCACCTTTCTGATATGGCCTGTCAAATGGCCCTGGTCTGCGAGCAAAATGGAAAGCAGCGGATCGCCGACAAAGGTGACATTGATCGCATTCCCGAGCGCCTGATCCCATGCAAGCGCCCACTGGATCGCGAGCTGGGTGATGCCGATCGTGTAGGGTCGGGTGTCGTTGGTACCGACGGCAAACAATACACCTTCCATATAAATGCCGGCTTCTGTGCCATTGAACACGTCACCGCCTGGTTCATGAACGGCGGCCATGACAACTTGATTGTCCTCAATAACGGCCCCGGCTGACAAGGGAAGGCGCAGGCGCTCGTTCTCAAGACTGGTGCGCGTCCGCGCTGAAAGCAGCGCCATATCATTTTCATCACGCACAGGATAGACTGCGTCACCGAACGCGATTTCGGTAAATCGCCCGGTGAGGCCACCTGGTTGTGCCAGTGCCGCCAGTCCCGCATCGGTTAGCACCATATTATAAGCTGAAACGCTCATACCAGCACCTCCCGCGCCTGATGGGTCTGGAAGGCAGTAATGGCAGACGCGAACTGTAGTGCCCCTTCATAGCGGGTAAAAAGCTCGATTGTGTGATGGCGCGATAGTCGCTTGACCCGGTTAACAAGCTGATCGAGCCGGTTGATCCGCTCAAGCGTGATCGCAGGCTCGGACCCGTCGGTAATATTATCAGCTGTGTTGATCTGGATTTTGAAGGTACCTGCCGGTCCTTCAGGCGTTTGCTCATGCCATTCGATGATCCGGGCTTTGACACCGACACTTTCAAGCGCGGTTAAAACAGCGCGCCGGGTGCCCTTGTAGCGATGCGTCTCGATAGCACTTGCGATCACTGTCCGCTTCAGGCTTGTCGGCCAGTCACTGTCCCAGTCATCCACATTAAATTCCCAGGCAAGGAACGGCAGCAGGTCTACCGGGCAGCGCATGGGGTCTTTCATCTCTGCGATCGGGATATGGATGTTGGTGATATCGGCAATCACCCGCGCCATTGCCTCTTCCAGCCATGTCGCGTTCGGCGGCGTCAGGTCATAAGGCGCATCAGGAATGAAACGCGGCAGCGTGCCGATCGGCTCGCATCCTATGGGGCATTGGTCATAGCTCACGCTGCACCCCCGATCACGTCCACTAACTCAGGCCCACCACGCAGGAAGTCGCCGCCAGTGCCGCGATTGACATGATAATTCTCTGCATCATTGGATAGATAAATATGCGGTACTGATTGGTAAGCCAGCCGCCCCTCTGCACCAATGCTAACAGGCTCACCCACAGCGTTATGGAATTTACGGCGATTAGCGACCACACTAAAATCTATTGCCTCAGTAAAGCTTACAGATAAATCAGAGAACCGCCGTCCCTGCGTTGAGCCAAATCCACTGTTACTTGATGCGTTTAGGAACGCAGCCACAAGATCGCCAGCGATCAGCCCGTCCTGCACCACATTTAGGCCGTTATAGGTGATCTCCTGGTCATTGATGTAATGCTGAACCGTTGAGGTTTCTGTGTCGATACTGATCAAATGGTACTGATAGGTATCGGTTACGTTGAAGCTTGAATTATTTGGAAAACCCCAGTTTGCTACTGCGGTATTTGTATCATCCTTGAACGTAATAAATAATCGGTTCGAGTGTGAATGCGCGAACGTAATCAGTTCACGGCTATTCTCATCTTCCATGTAGAAAAATCTACCGCCTGCTTCCCAATCGCCGATATGATACACGCGAAACGCCATCGTCAGTTTCTTTGTCGCTGGTGTAGGTGTTAGCGTCTCGGTTTGAAGGTAAGCACCGGCCGGAAATTCAACAATCTGCCCCGCGGTAAAGGGTGGCGGAACATACTCAAAATCAATCGGCACTGGTCCAACTGACGTGTCAGCCGTATCAATCGCTGTACCATCAGCATAATTCGTTGGTGTCAGGTCAATTCCAACGGCCGCGAACGCATCAATAAAGGGCTGGAGCTCTGGTGTTGGGTCAACACCGGCCAAGCCCAATATTGAATTTTCTTTATACGTGAAATCACGAGCCGCGGCGTTAACAAAGATATCATTCGCCCGAACAACGCGGTCCTGCGGCGATACTGTATTAGCACCTTCAACAAAGATATTACCGGCACTTCGCCCAATTTTTGACGGTAAGGTATCCGAGTTGATACCGCCGCCGCCAGCAATGGTGTTAACGATATTCACCTGGTTCGAGGCGTTCGCCTGCCCAAGCTGGATAAGGCCCGTGGTATCCACTCTTGCAGGGTCCGGCAAACCGATACAATGAACCATATTAAGTAAACCGCCGCCGTTTGGCAGATACACCTCGTCGCCCACGCTCCCGCGTGTCTGATCTTCAAAAACGCGGCCATTACCACCAGGGTTGAAACCAAAATCTACCGCATGCGCAAGGAAGTTCGAGCTATCCTGAATAGTCATGTAAGCAGGGCAATTCTTAACTTGACCATAACGCACAACAGCCCAGTTACAGCCCAGATAAAAATTGGCAACGTTCGAGTGTGTTTCATAGGCTGAATTTTCAAACAGGAAGTTTTCAACCCGTAGATACTGCGACCAGCCTCTTGCTGGTTCGACTGTATTATCCGTTGGTGCATTAGCACCTGTGCCTTGACCACCGAACATGGATATCGGCTGGCGTTCAACATGATTGATATGGACATTATCAACATGCCAGTGGCTCATCGACGAACAGGAGAAGGCACGACCACCAAGCACATTCTGCATCGTGATTTTTTTGAACGATGTATTATCGACACCATCCATAACCACAATGCCCTCAGAAATTCGGCAAGTGATATTACCCATCACGCACTCGTTAAAATGAATATTGCGCTTACGGTCTTCTTTCAGGATAACATTAGAGCTTGAGCGTGAAGCAATCCGGCGACCCTGCACAAGGTTCAAGCCTTCAAAGGTCACATTTTCCATATCATCAGTGTCGATCACACGCTCACGCGCAGTATATTCCACATCGCCGGGGGCAGTGTCATTGGCTGGTCTGAGATAAACAGTTACATTGGCACCGTCGAGCACATACCCCCACTGTCCTGGCGCCGCCGCCGCAATGATATTAATGAGCGCATATTTGGCCTCATTGCCGTTATTCTCAACAATAGCGCCGTTCGTATTGTCAATTGTGATGTCGTTACCGTTTACCGCAGTAATTTCAAAAAGGGCGGTACGGTTGCTTTCATGCGTGCCGTAGATAAGCGCGTTTAAAAGCTCGGACTCTGCATACGTCGCAAAGCGTGGGTCGCTGTAGCCAGTAAGTGGCTCACCCGGCGCACCCGATACACTACTGGCAGTGTGCCATGTTTCGATTGGTGTAACGAATTGGCTTGGTGCTTTTTCTGGGGCACCACGATCATTCGCGATTGTTAGCTGGCTACCATCCTCATGGATGTTCAACTCATGCGCGGCAATATCAGCAGGAAGCGGAATAGTTGCTTTGAAGAAGTTCGCAAACCCCAACCCCGTAATCGCTTGATCTGCGCTCGTACACTGAGCAAAACCCGTTAGCGGTTCGGCACCTGTAATCGTTGCCCGGCTTGTTCCCATTCCAACAATCCTGAGCGGGTTGGATGCTGTGAAACCTGTTGCCGTAATCTCTTCACGCAGAACAGCGCCTTCGGCAATACCAATAGTGCCGCCCGCCCCAGCGAGGCTGTCAATCGCCGTCTGGAGGCTATCGCTGTCAGTTACAACAACATCAGCCGTGCTTGCCCCGACGTAGTTTGCGCTTGCACCAAGGGAACTACTTGTCATTGATGCGTCCGCACGGGTTTCGACCATCCAATCGCCAGACAAGGTACCAATCGCCCAGGCGATGGTGCGCGTGATCCCGAAATCAGGCCCGGTTACCGTTTCCAGCTGGAAGGTCTGGCCGTTATTGACCGTGCCGCTGTCGCCTGCATTCACGCCGTCGATTATTGCAGTACCGTCGTTGATCAGGAAGGCAGCGCCGTCATCGATGCCAGAAATAGTGATCTGGTTCGAGACCACAGTTGAGGAAACATCAGCGTTCGCAATGTTATCAAAGACGACGGCGTCCGGCGTGTGGTCGACAGGCTGGCCGCCGGTCGGTATCTGCAAGCCTGCGAGCGCGGTTTGAAGGTTGTTCACGATAACCGCAAGCCCGTTCACGTCACCAACGAGCGTCCCAACTGTGTCCGAGAGCGCCGGTACATCGAGGAGAAGCTGATTAAGCTGATCGGTTTTACCTGTCACGTCATCGAGCGATGCCGTAATAGCGGTTAAGGCGTCGCTCGCCCGCACCTGATCGGCCGCTACTTGTGCGACAATCTCTTCGCTGGTGAAGATCGGGAAAATCTCGGCAAAGCCCGACAGGTCAAGCCCCTCTACGGGATCATCAATCTGTTTGCCAGAAATGCGCTGTTCGATAATTTCCATCCGCTTGAGCGAGCGATCGGCTTCAAGCCGGTAGCGGCCAATCTCCATCTGGCTTCGGCGTATATCATTAATCCGGCAGGTGACAATGTCGCCAACATTGAGCGCGGATTCCGCAAAGGCTTTTGAGGTCGAGTTTACCGGGCCGCCGAGGATAATATTACCTGTGCCAGCATTTTTGACGATTTCACGGATATTACTGTTGGTTGGCATTGGTTACCTCAATAGTCAGGGATGTCATAAAAGGGGCTGCGCTCTCGCTTCGCGGGATGCTTTGGGCGGGCGAGGTCATGGCAACACGGGTGACGCCGTCGATCACCATCTGCCCGCGCAGGATATCCAGATCAATTTCACCCTTCAGCCGGTGCTGCGCGGCCGCAAACAGGCGCACGCGGTTCTCGACCTCGCTTTTGAGCGTAGCCGCATCAGGGCCTGGGCCAACGCTAAGCGTTGCATGCACCGCATATTCGTTAATAGCAGCGCTCTCGACGCGCAGGATATCATTGTGGGGACGGCCATCATCCGGATTCAGGTGCTCTTCGACCGCCAACAATAGCTCCGGGCTGGCTGTGCCGTTGCCGAGCTGCGACAACACATAAAGCGTGACCTCGGTTGGTACAGGGCTGATGGGGTTCACGTCCTTCACTTCGCCGGATGCCTCACGCGCACGCCTTAGCCACATACCGCGATTACCGGCAGGCGACAGGCCATCATAGCTCGCGCGGATCCTCGCGCGGAAATCATCATCGCGCTCTAACACCTCGGGAACAGGTGGAAATACCGACGGGTCAGCGGGTGTGATCACAAGGCGTTTCAAGGGAATAAAAGCCGCCAGATGGTCAAGCTGCGGGCCGCGCGCGAACGCAAGCAACAGACCTTTTGACTGCCTGTTTGCGTTTGCAACCCACAAAGTTATTTCGTAGGCGAAAACCTGAAATGATTTTGTGATCGGGTTTGTTTCAACCTCTAATGACGGACCCAGACTTGGTACAAGTGCGGTCATCATTGTTGTCATTCGCTGAATGATCACTTCTGTGTCGAGTGGTGTGAAAACATCAGGTGCAGGGACAGTAGAAAGATCAAGATTATCACTCATGATGCTTGCTCCGCCCTCGGAAAGACCGGAATCCGCGTCACATGCTCGTGGTCATATATATAAAATATTGCTTCGCCAGAGGCACCAAGCGAAACGTCTATCTTGCTGATCCGGGCTTCCGGTTCCCATCTTTTGATGGCGTCGATCGCTGTTGTTCGAAGCTTTTGAAGGTTAGCGGTATTACCAATATTATCGATAAAGTCGAAAACCAGTGAGCCGAACTCACCGCGCGTTACCCTGGCTGTAAGCGGCGTCGTCAGGATGTCTTCAATTGATTGGCGGCGGCGCTCATCACTATCCACCAGGTCACCCGTATGTCTGTCGACGCCGATCATGATACGCGCTCCACCTTACGGGTCGTTGGTGTGTTATGCGCTGTATGATCATGCTTCTCATCGTGATCGAGCAGGAATTTCATACTGGTATTTGCGTCAATAATATCCGCTTTCGATTTGATCGTATCGTCTGCGGTAAGTGTTTTTTTGCACATCACCTCATCTTCAAAACGAACCGGGCCTTTAAATGTGGTGCCGCCCGGCGCTGAGATTTCTGCGGTTGCCCCATCTGATAAGAGCGCTTTCAGCTCTTTGGCATCCGGGTCATAGGAAATGATTGAGCCGTCTTTGAACTTGCGTAGTCGGGCACTGGCAGCATTTGACGGGATTTCAAATTCATCTTGATAAAGCGAACCGATAATAATGCCTTGCGCTCGGTCCCCGGACATACTGGCTACCAGTACCTGCTCGCCAATGCCAGGCGGGTCAGTGTCGATATTCCCGCCTGCGCGGGGCACAACCCACGGGATATCTTCAGAATCTTCGCCGTCAATCACAACGCGGGCGCGTTTGCCACTTACGGACTGTACTGTGCCAATCCGGAAAATATTTTCAAAACGCCGCAATAGATCTGAGAATACATACATGGTCAGAGGTTTGCACCACGCCGCAAGCATCCCCAAGGGCCAGAGGGTTAGAACTCGGGAGTTCTAACCAAAGCGCTAGAGGTTCTGAAGAATAAGCGCCTCAAGCGCTGCCATGTCGCCACCAGTAACACCGATCAAACGTCGCATCTGATACCTGATTTTGGGGCCACCGTCTGAAACGGCATCGCTCAGCCCTTCATGGTGGATAAGAGCGATTTTGCCTGTTCTGCCTTTAAAACCGATTTCAGCACTGTCGCGGCCAACATCGATCGCAATCTTTTTTCGAAGCCCGGCCATCATTTTATTGGGGCGGCCGGCGCGAGGTGCAGACTTGCGTTTTTCCCAGGCTTCGCCGTCCGGATCAACTTGCCGCGCCATCCGTTTCTGGTTCATGCTTTTCAGGCTATTTGCCATTTTCCTTAGAATCTGACGTTTTTTGCCAGGTGCAAGGGTGGCTATAAAGCTTTTCAGTGCTTGATCCATGTCGTCCAGGTCATTCACTATCTTCACCGTTTACGATAATTCGGGTATCGTCAGCACGGTATGCTTTTGATCTGTCTTCAATAAAGATCGAGTTTAATTCCGTACCTTCAGAAACCTCGCCTACAATCACTGTTTCCATCATCGGTACAGACAGATAAACATTATGAAGGTCGCTTTTGAGAATCTCGGTTTCGAACTGAAGGTCTTTTGCACCAGCAAAAAGCGGTTGATGTTCTGAAAGGTAATTGCTGGCGCGGTACAACAATATTTTCAAATCGCCAGCGAAACTCGAAACCGCGATATCGGCGTTATAGCTTACTTTGAAGGATTTGTTTTTATTGCCAGCTGCGATTTCCAGCGACCCTTTATTGACCCAGGCAAACACTTTACTTGGATCAAGGTCGAGCGATTTGATCAAATGTTTCCGAAAGTCGTTAAGAAACTGCATGATGCTATCTCGAAACGCCTTTTAGTTTCTCAACGGTCCGAAGGCCGCCAAGCCCAAGCATGGACATCAGGACGGTGAGGAGGGTTTCGGTACCATTTAAACTGGGCGGTGCTGATGCGTCAGGGAAAAACGATATCTGGATCCATGCGGCGATATCATAAAACATAAAATGCCAGGCAAGAGCCAGAGCGCACACCCATCCAACAGCCGGGCGCCAGCCGGCGACGAAGATACTGCGGTGCGCAGCCTCTACTTTGTTAACTTCCATCTGCGCAAGACCAGCCTTGATGGCTGCTGTGCTGATTTCATGCTCCATTTTCAAGCGCTCATTCTTATCCGGAATCAGTCGCTCTAATGGCGTTTTAATAACATCAAGAATGGTATCGAGAACAGGAATACCCATTTATTCCTCCTTTAAAATGATACGGTGTCGAAGCCAGCCAAATAGAAAACGTTCGTCTTTTTTGCGCTTTTCGCAGAGGGAAATATAAAATTCCCCCTGAAGCGCGTTTACCGCTGTCAATAGTGCCAATTCGCCCTGACCGCGTCTAAGGTCAAGAAAGGCAGCAAGCGCTTTAATGGTTTTGCTACCGATAACGCCGTCGACCTTCACATCAGGATAATCACTTTCACCGCGGTTGAGCACATTGAGCGAGCGCTGCAAAAACTTACCAGCCACCTGGTTGCCGTGGTTCACCGATGTATCGAAAATCTCGGCTGTGAGCTTTGGGGAAAGCGCCAGCATGTCATCATATTTTTCGGGCCAGAATCGTTCACTGTAAATTTCAACAGCCTTTTCCCTTGGCATTTCATGCATGAGGCCTTCGTAGCCTGCTTTTCTGGCGATTTTTTCGGTCACACCCCACATGGTTTGGCCGCCACTGTCGGCGGCGTCATCGCTATATCCACCCTCGCGCGCGATCACCTGATCAATGATTTGATTTTTCATGGCTGATTCCTTTATCGAGTTTCCGTTTTTCCAGATTGAAATATTTTCGCTTATAAACCCAGTTGACAATGAAGGTACCCACCGAACACACGATACCAGCAACAGCCACCCATTCATTGATTGTGAGGCCCATTAATGTGGTTGCGATACTGCTTGCGTATGCGCCTTTCTCTATCGTTTCGCTGTTGATCATGCGCCTTTACCCCAAAGCCGTGTGCGTGTGATACGGGCTTGAATTTCCGGCATGAAAACCGGAGTGTTTTCGGCTAATATTACCTTTGAGGTGTCAATATCCGGATTTTCTTCTATCACGCGCTCCAGCATGGTGTTGGTACGGTAGTGCCGGTAACATAGACGGTCGAGTGTTTCGCCCTGGATACTGGTTACAATAGTCACGGCACACCTATATCAGTTCGATTGTGGCGCGGGGTTGATCAAGAATCCGGCGTATTGCTTCAAAGCCATCACGTCTGTAATTATCAACAGATACGGTTTTCAGATCCAGATTGTCGTCATCGATGACCGTAGTATCCGTATCCTGATACACATCCAGAATACCGGCTTTGGCGTAACTGAAAACCGCATCAAAATAATCAGAGACGACAATCGATTGATTATCGATATGATCAGATGGTACCTCCATGAGCGACATATACCCGGCGTTCAACTGCGCCGTTTTATATGCCTCCAAATCATTCCTGACTTTCTTGATCGCAGTAATCAGTTTTGCCCGCATAACCTGGTTGCTTACGCTGTCGGCGATCCTTTGCGTATCCTTGAAAACCTCTGGTTCCACGTCAGGAAAGAAACCATCATTGATGATTGCTGGTATATCCTCTTTTTCATTGAGTATGATGGTCATCAGAGCGGTATCTCGCATAATAAGTTGATGTATCGGATCCTAATCAGGGGATTTTCAAAACTGATAAGGTCCGATACATCATCCCGGGGGTGGGGAGGAATGAAGGCCGATCAGTCCCCCTGGGCCTTTTCTTTAATCATTTTTTCAAGCTGTTTTACGCGGGTTTTAACACCGATTTTATCGTCGAATTCGATCGCGGTATTGAAATACCCGAGTGCACCTTCAATATCGCCAAGCGTATCAGATGCTTCGCCGAGGCCTTTATAAAGTTTCGCGCGGATATCATCATGTACGTCGATATCCGTTGTTTGATACTCAACATCGCGTAGCGCCTTCAGGCGAGTATCAGCATCTTCAATTTTTGCCTCTGCCATTTCCTCGATGAAGAAAGAGGGCACATCGCGTTCGAACTGTGCCGGCATCTTCAGGTCATGATTGAGCGCATAATCACCCAGCTCGAGCGCCAGATCGATTTCACCTGCATCACAGGCCCAGACAAAAACATGCATCAAAACATCATCCTGAACACCAGACGCTGATTTTAGCACGCCGCTGATATAGTCCTGATAAACGGGAATGATCTCGTGTTTGAGCGCGATTTTGTCCTTAACGCTTCTGATCGCGGATAGTTGCTGCTTGTGTTCAGCAAGCTGCACCAGCATCTGTTCGTACTCGCCCATATTGGCCATTGTTTCGGCTTGTGTCTCGGCGGCTTTTTCGGCCTGTTGCTGGGCCAAAATACGTTTTTTATGTTGGAGGGCTTGGCCCATTTTAGTCTCCCCTGAAGGATTAAAAAAAATGGCGGGCACCTGACCCGCCTTAGAGTGGGCAACTGTTAAGAAATTGGCTCCCAGGCATCACCTGCATCATTCGGCATATGAATGCCCTCAACAAATGCACAGCCTGCATATTGCTCGACCACATAATCCTCGTTGACAGACTGGTAATCCTCAATCCGGTCACTATCAGGCACATCTTTGATATGCCGGCGGCGGCTCGATATTTGCCAATAGACCGACAGATTACTTATCGTCGTGACCAGAAAGGCATTACGTGGGAAAAACGGCGGTGTGACGACAGGTTTCCCCGCGACACGCTTGTTGGATAACAAGCGATTAAACGCTTCGCGCTCGGTGGGTTCGTCATGATCGCCGGCAAGCGAAACATATTTATCGTTGATCAGTTCTTCTGATGCGACCACAACCAGGTCAGACGCATTTCGAAGCGTTGGATGCAACAAATCAAGGCAATCAAGGACAGCCTGATCCAGATTTTTATAGGTTGGATGAGCCGGGTCATTTGGGCCTGCGCCGATGTTAATACGCTCGATATACTGCTCAGGCGCATTGTCGCGGATTTTCTGAAGCCAGCCAATATTACAATCTTGAAGCAGAGGGTTTGCAGCGCGGTCAGTTTCTTCATCTGCCCGGATACCGTTCCACCCAATCATGATCCGGTCAAGGCCTTGTTGACGCACAATGGCATTTTGTAGAAGTGTATTAAAGTCGGGTTTATGTGCCCATGCATCGAGCCTGTCGTAGGGATGCGCTGTATCGAAGTTTGTCTTACGACAAATATAACCATCTTTATCAAGAGATGAAACATCGCGCGGAATCCGCTTGTTGCCTGCTTTGGTATTTGTACGACCAGCAATCGTTCCAGAAACGCCGATACCGATTTTATCGCCCATTTGTGCAATAACACCTTGAATATTAATAGCTGCTAAAAATGCATCTGATTCCTGGATTTGTTGCTCGAGTTTCTGTTCGACGGATGGTTCAACGTTAAATTTGACCGCGACACTGGAAATGCCGTTCAATTTGGCAAGTTGTGCAGTATATTTATCGAACTTGAGGCGGGTTTGATTTTGCATAATGGATCTCGTTATTAGAGGGATTAAGGCGGTTTGATTTTTACAGTCAGCAAATCACGTCTGCGTCGTCGGTTTGCCCGGTTCCTTCCGGTCGTGGATTACCCGCTGGCTCGCCCTCAAGCGAAGCTTTGAGTGTTTTGAACTCGGAAGTGAGCGATTTCACATCATTTTCGAGTGATTTGATGGTTTCTGCCTGTTCTTCAACAGTCTTTTGGGTTGCGCCCGACTGAGCGGCATATTTTGCAGTCTCTTCGGCAATGTGCAGGATTGCATCCTGATTATCAGCGTTGCTTTTGTCGGCTTTCGTGAATAGCTGTTTCACTTTTTTAAGGATAGAGCCGGACGGATTCTCGGTATCCGGTGTATCTTCAACAAACAGATTTGCTTCCTCAAATTCCGAGAAAAGCTTGTTTTTATCAGCTTTTTCACCTTGCAAATTGAACTTTAGGGCTTCAGTACCAGTTGAAGCAGGGCTATCGGTGACAGCAAGGCCTGTCAGGTAAGCTTCGCCAGTGCCAGCAAAATTCGTGTTAATCTCTACGCTTGTGAAAATTTTCTGGCGCTGTTTGTTGATGGCTTTCAAATCAGAGGTTGGGTCCAACTCAGCCAATAACACTGTTTTATCGCCTTGTTTTTCAGTCTTTAGGGCTTTTACATCGCCGTAGGCTTTGAACTGCCCTTCAGGAGCGAAAGACCTTAGATGCTCTAACCAGATTCTTGCACCATATTTCTCAGGGTCATAATTGGCTGCCATTTGTTCGAGGTGTTCAGCACTGATTTCACGGCCATCGATGGTTTTACCTGATGTTGCGACACGGACAAAATTTGCCATTTATAAATCCTTCTCTGCACAGGGGATGCATATTAATATTTGTGGCTAAGGTGGGCTGGCACCTGCCTGTATTTCAAGCTGGTCAGGGTTAGAACTGGCGAGTTCTAACCCAATAAGTAAGGCTCAAGCGTACCCTGATACGCTAGCGTCCGGGGCATGTTAAAAGATGTAAAATTGTCAGCGGATGTTGTTCATGAAGCCAAGGTGCTTTATTGGACCGGCTGGACTATCCAGCAGATCGCCGACACATTCAAAATTCCTTATGGTACCCTTGATAGCCGCAAACGCCGCGAAAAATGGGACAAGGCGACCTCTATAGAGCGCGCAAAACACTGCGTTGATTTTCGCTATAATCAACTGTTGATCAAACCCAGTAAAACCAATCTGGAAATTAAGGAGCTGAATGCCCTTGGCCGCGAGCTTGAGCGTCTTGATCGCCGCGAAACCTATCAGCAAACAAAGAAAGACAGCGATCTTAACCCCAATCTAAAAAAGCGTAATGAAGGCAAGGCAGCCAAGAAAAACCGCTTGACATATGATCAGATAGTCAAGCTTCTGGATGATTTTTATGATCATTTGTTTGATTATCAAAAAGAATGGCTGGAAGCCAAAAAGCACCGCACCCGCAATATTCTGAAATCCCGCCAGATCGGCGCTACCTGGTATTTCGCGAGGGAAGCGTTTATCGATGCGGTTGAAACCGGGGATAATCAGATATTCCTGTCGGCCAGTAACAAACAGGCACAGGTTTTCAAGGCCTATATCGTCCAATGGGTAAAGGATATCACGGGTGTTGAATTGAGGGGTGACCCGATGGTGTTGCCAAACGGCGCAACGCTTTATTTCCTATCCACCAACGTTCGAACGGCACAGAGTTATCACGGCCATATTTATATGGACGAATATTTCTGGATTCCGCGCTTTCAGGAATTCAACAAGGTCGCGAGCGGCATGGCCATGCACAAAAAATGGCGCAAAACCTATATATCAACGCCGTCAACGCTTAACCATGAAGCGTATCCGTTCTGGAACGGCAAGCATTATAACAAGGGCCGCCCGAAAGCAGAGCATATCGAGCTTGATATCAGCCACAAAGCACTTAAGGACGGTTCGCTTGGTGAAGACGGCCAGTGGCGGCAAATGGTTACGGTTCTGGACGCTGTCGAGAAGGGGTGTAGCCTTTTTGAGATTGATGATTTGCGGCGCGAATATTCGCCTGACGACTTTGAAAATCTGCTCATGTGTAAATTTGTCGATGATGCCCTCAGTGTCTTCAAGTTTAATGATCTCCGCAAATGCGGCGTCGACAGTCTGGAAAAATGGCAAGATTACAAGCGATTTTTTGAGCGCCCCTTCCGCGATCAGGAAGTCTGGCTCGGCTATGATCCGTCGCGCACGCGGGATGATGCCAGCCTTGTCGTTATCGCACCGCCATCGGTTCCCGGCGGTAAATACCGGGTGCTCGAGAAATTCAGTTGGAATAACACCCATTTTGAAGAGCAGGCGCGCCAGATCAAAGAGATCACGACCAGATATAATGTCACCAAAATTGCGATCGATGCCAGCGGCATTGGAGCAGGCGTTTACGAACTTGTCGAGAAATTCTATCCGGCGGCCATCAAAATCACCTATAGCCTGGAAGTGAAAACCCGATTGGTTCTCAAGATGATGCAAATCGTCAATCGCCGCCAGATCGAATGGGACGCAGGCGACACAGAAATCCCGCTTGCCTTCATGACCATCAAGAAAACCATAACGCCGTCAGGCGGGCATACCACCTTTAAGGCGAGCCGGACAGAAGCAACCGGCCACGCCGATGTTGCCTGGGCAATCATGCATGCCTTTGAAGGCGAAGCCATGATGTCCGTTGAAGGCACAGTCGAGACAACACAAACCTCAATAATGGAACTTATGTGATGACAGATATTGATAATTCGCAACCGCAACAAACCGACCCGCTGGTTTTCTCTTTCGGTGATCCTGTTCCGGTCCTCGATGGGCGTGATTATCTGGAAATGTTCGAAGTGCTACAGCACGGCGATTATTATGAGCCATCTATCAATCCGCAGGGGCTGAACCGGGCGCTTAGGGCCAATACACATCATGCCTCTGCGATTCAGGTAAAACGCAATATCATTGCCTCGTGCTATATGGCGCACCCCAAGCTTAAGCGCAGCGAGTTCAAGCGCGCTGTTTATGATTTATTGGTTCACGGGAATTGTTATTTCGAACAAATAAAAAACCGTATGGGCGGCACCATTGAGCTGAAAACAAGCCTCGCTAAATATACGCGGCGCAGAAAAGACAGCCGCGATTTTCTGATGCTGCGACCGGATGGGAACCACCACAAATTCAGGCGTGGCAGCATAACCCATTTAATGACCGAAGATCTGGATCAGGAAATATACGGCGTGCCCGAATATCTGGCAGCCCTTCAGTCGGCACTGTTAAATGAGGCTGCGACGCTATTCAGGCGGAAATATTATGTGAACGGATCCCATGCAGGGTTTATTCTTTATATGACGGACGCTGCCCATAGCCAGGGTGATGTGGAAAAATTGCGCGAGGCCATGCGGGACGCAAAAGGACCGGGTAACTTTAAAAACCTTTTTATGTATGCACCAAACGGCAAACCGGACGGTGTGAAGGTTATACCGATCGCAGAAGTGCAGGCGAAAGACGAATTTTTGAATATTAAGAATGTGACGCGGGATGATGTGCTCGCAGCGCACCGTATGCCGCCGCAGCTCATGGGGATTATTCCAAGCAATACAGGGGGATTTGGAGACACGAAAACCGCTGCCGAGGTGTTCGCCAGAAATGAACTGGACCCGATTATGAATGTGTTTCTTCAGCTTAATGACGAGCTGGGTGAAGAGATTATCAAGTTCAAGGATTATGTGATCGGGTCTTCGGCTGCCCGTGAATAATCAGTAATTTCCCGAGGGGTAGGAAGCGACCAAAGCCAATACCAGGATTGGACTTTGATCATAGGCAAAGTGCGCCAACACGATGCCCTTCGAGGCTCCACTCATGAGTGGGGCAAGTGTAGCATTTTTAGTAAGAAAGGCCATTGTTATGGTTAAAGCACTTTTACCCTGGATGGGTGGCAAACGCCGCCTGGCTAAATATATTTTACCAAAAATCGAAAATCATCGGACCTACGTAGAACCATTTTGCGGCGCTGCCAGTATGTTTTTTATGAAAAGCGAAAGTCGCATCGAGGTCATTAATGATATTAATGGCGAGCTTATTAACTTGTACCGCGTTGTTAAGTATCATCTTGACGAATTGGTGCGATATTTCCGCTGGACGTTGGTCAGCAGGGAAGAATTCGACCTTCAAAAAACCACTGCGCCTGAAACTCTAACCGATATCCAAAGGGCTGCTAGGTTTTACTACCTTATAAAAGCTGGCTTTGGTGGCCGTGTTAATAATCCGTCGTTTGGTACCGCCAAATGCACACCGCCGAAATTGAATTTGCTCAGGATGGAGGAAGATTTGAGCGCCGCCCACTTGCGGCTAGCGCGCGCCACAATCGAAAACAGGCCCTGGGAAAAATGTATATCACAGTACGATAGCGACCAGACTTGTTTTTATCTTGATCCACCTTATTGGCAGACAGCCGGCTACGGTATTGATTTTGGCTTTGATAATTATGAGCGGATGGCCCAAATGATGGAAAGCGCCAAAGGTAAAATCGTGCTGTCGATTAACAATCACCCGGATATCAGATCGTTATTTGACAGGTTCAATATTACCGATATCGATATTACTTACACAGTTGGGAAAAAGAACGCCGACAGATCAGAGTTGCTGATTACAAACAGGTAAAGCCTCGGGGTGGGGATATAAACGTTTCATTTATGACACCAGGGGCTAGCAGTGAAGATGCAGAAAATGCTCTATATTCATATTTATTCAGCATTGCTTGTCCTCGTACTTACATTGAATATTTATTTTAATACAGGTTTGTGGACTTAATCGGAATCGGCAAAATCACCATCGGCATCACAGTGGCTGGGCGGCCAGCCATGTTTGAGGATATTGGCATGACGCATGAAACGGTTTGGCAACCGGAAAAGTAACGTTAATACTATCTGAAAAACTGACACTATAACTAAGGCCGCAAGGATATAATGCTCGTGGAAAAATTCAATAATGGTCATTTTCTAAGTCCGTTTATTGTGATTACTTCTTACTCATCGGGGCAGACAAACCACGCAGTAGAAAATAAGCAGTTACAATTGCACCTAAAATGATACCGCTAAGTAGCCACCAAATCATACTTCACCCATCCCATTGAGAAATAACTCCTCAAATAGTTCCTGTTTCAAACCCTGAAAGTCATCCACATCATTTGTCGATCCCTGAAACGATACACTTTGGTCAGGCTCAACTTTGATATTATCACCAATGCCGGCGATAACCGGCCAGATGCGCTCTTTAAATTGTTGCAGAGATTCCATATCTATTCCTTGGCCGTTTATTGTACTTTGTTTAAACGATCCGAAACCACCACACCTTCTGGACTCAATCTCGCGATTTCGGTTTTGTCATCGATCTTACTCCAAAGTGATGTAACGAACCGAACATCATCAAACAGGTTACCTTTATGTGTAACTCTATCACCGACATTAAGCATTACTTGACCTCCGGCCGTTTATTGTGATTTAGAACAAAGGCGAGTTATTGCACTGGCATGTGCCTCTTCGAGAGTATCACCGTAACCCCACATTGTGCGATAATATCCCCAACCCCAATGATGGTCACCGTCTTTCACTGGCTGAGCAATTTGAACTAAGAAGCCTTTTTTTTCGCTAGTGATGAACATACCTGCAGCACCAAAGCTGTCTGTGATCTCATCAATCCAATCATCAACTTTCAAGCCTACTAATTCAATAATGTCTTCACCATTATCTTCTAGCGCTTCAAAAAGACCGTCCATAACATGGTCGTCAGAAACCATTGTATCAATGTGAAAGATCTGCTCCACCAATATTGGTAAGCCATCAATATGTTTATCTATTTTCATTATTCTTCCTCTGGCCGTTTATTGTGATTTAAACAAATTTGTCTTCCCAATCGAGATACGTAACCGCTTCTCGATCAGGGCCATCTTCGTCAAACAGGTCAATAAATTGATTACCTTCATCGTCCATATGTAACGCAATATCACCATCAAACTCAGGCGACATCGGACCTTTGTAACCCTTGAAGATAATTAGTTCTTTAGATGAATCTATCGATTCATTGTCAATAAGATCCTTAACAATATCGCTGACCCATTCATCTGCTAATATAGCTTTGCGAGCGACATCTTCATCAACGTGGCCCATCACATAACTGAACGCCGGACCTGCCTCGAAATATGTTAAAGTTGTTACTTCCATTGTCATTCCTCTGTATTTTCACCCTAAATCAAGGGGGTGACAAAATCGGACGTGCGGCCGTTTATTGTTAAATTAATTCTTGATCGACATCAGCGAGACCCTGCATGGCCATCGATCTCTTTGCTTTACGGTAATTAACCAGAATGTCTTTGTATGCTGCTGAGTGACCAAGGTACCATTCAGACATTTCATTACGCTCATGCTTTTCAAGGTCTTCAATGATTTGAGGCAACAAGAACTTTTCATACCTAGTCTTCAAATACCATTCGAAGCTATCCATATCGACAACAGCAGCATGAGCTGTGTAGTGATCAAGAGGTTGATCATCTTCAAGCAATTGAGTAAGCGGTATCATTCCCGCTTCTTCCATTCGCCTATCTAATTCTTCTCTGTCCATCTTCATAGCTTGGCCGTTTATTGTGAATTATGCCCATTGCTCATCAAACTGAGACCAATCATGGCCACAATGGCAATGGGAACTGTTGTCATATCTGTGCTCTTCGCAGCTAGGGCATACAGGAGCTTTGATTATGATTTTTGTACCAGGCGGAAATGTTGAAGGGTCTAACTGCATCACTTCAGTCGATGCTTCAGAATCCATATCACCTTCCCAAGCAGAGTGCCAAGCAGGCACTTCCTGATCTCCATCATCGCCGCCATAGAAATCAATTGTTCTCTCAGCCCAAGCCATCTCATGATATTCTAAGTCTGCCATAAAACCTCCGGCCGTTTATTGTGATTGTTCTGCTGAAGCTATTTTCCGATATAAAACCGGACGTGAATAACAGATATCGTCATCTGTATGTATTTCATAATAACCATTAGGCCATGTACCGTCGTAACAGCAGTCATGGATACCTGAACTTCCAGCCTCAATAACATGAAACATCGAACCATCTTTCGGGCAATACATAGCCTCCGACCAACCAAAGTCCATTAACCGATGAAACGCATCAGTAAACATATGCAACGCTGCTTGCTCATCAGGCATCAATTCGGCAATTCTTTGTTTATTAGCATTAACGGCTAGCCTTATCTGATCAGCTTCTTTTCTAGTAAGTGGTTCATGGCTGCCATCTCGTAGCGTTTTATGGCCGACTATATCATTAGCATCCATGTCCACATCTATTCCTTGGCCGTTTATTGTGAATTAGCTTCTGGGAGCCGATGCTGCTTTATTGAACGGCCCAAATTTGAACTTTTTAAAAAAGCCATTGCCCTATTTTCGGACTCTGCTTTCCAACCCTTAACTAAGGCATCAACAGCAAATCCAAAATCATGTTGTAAATCTTCTGGTATCAACTCTTCAAACAACAGGACGTTATCTTTAAGTTGCTCTAGTTCGCTAATGTGAGCCATAAAACCTCCGGCCGTTTATTGTGAATTAGAAATTACTTCGATTTCAGTATTGTCGAAGGGTTCTGTTATTTTAATGTTCATATCGCCTATTTCGCCATATCCTTCATAGAAGGAACCGGATTCGTGCAGATATTGATAAGCCAACTGCCTTGCATGCAATTCCAAATCGCCGCCAAATTTCGAAAAATAGCGATCATACTCAGCATTAAATTCATCAGTGAATTTACTTTCATCCAACTCTACCTCAATAACTTGCGTTATCTGCACCTTGAACTTCTTCATCGGCTTTCCTTGACTCTTTTTTCTGCTTAATCGTACTTTGTCAAAATATTTGACAATTGTCAATATATTATAATAATATGACAAAGGTAAATTATGCTTCGCGGGTACATTTTTAGCGGCAATATCGAGAAGAAACGAGAGACACTCTTGGCAATGGGTGTTGAGGATAGTGATCTGAATATACGAATCGACATGGACAAAGCAGACCGTGAACAGCGTGCCCAAGCTGTTAATGACCTGCGCCCCGGTGATACGCTTGTTGTTGCCAATATCTTGGACTTTGGCCCTGATCCCATTGAGGCCATGACATGGATTGCCAAGGTTGCTGCGCGCGGGGCAAAGATACTGCTGCCTGGTGACGATGAACCAATCGAATACAGTTCCACTGAGGATGCTGTATTAACCGCTCGTATCGCTGAACTTATAGATCAGACCAAGCGCAAGCGGTTTGGTAAGCAGATGACAAAGGCGCGTGCGGAAAGCGATGCAACACCAGGTAGGCGCAATCGTTTGGATAATGAGTTAAAATATCTCATTAATGATATCAGATCGATATGGGAAAGCCGGTACAGTCGCATGGAGCGCACTGACAAAATCAACGCACTGCTTAACAAGAATGGTCATAAAGATATTGGCGTGCGGACGTTAGAGCGATACTTTAATGAATGACGCCGACGACCGACAAGAAAACGATTGGGGGTGTAAACAAGGCAGCCGCCGACAATCAACTATAACACTGGGTTGAGTAATTACAATAAAGGACCACTAATCCAACATATAGTGACCCCCATGGCCTCAATTCTGAGGCCATTTTTTTTGCACTGAGGCTTCGCGCTCTCCCCCGCCCCGCCTCCGTTCTAAATATAGGGCGAGTTCTTCATATCTGAACAGACTCAAATCGGCCCTGACAGCGCCTTAGATAGCAGCGATCACGCATATATATCTCTGCATTATTCTTCAAAATGCACATAGGTGCTCTCACTCAAAAAGTAGGGTAGGGAGCGGAAAAGGGTAACAAAGGTAACAATGCAAAAAATAGCCTGTAACCAACTGATATATAATGAAATATTTGTTACCCTTAAAAAGTAACAAAAGGTAACATTTTTTGTAAAAAGAGTAACAGTAATCTTAAGTTATTGAAATTAAACAATAAAAAAATTCTGAAATGTTACCCCTAAAAGGTCACAAAAAAGGTAACATTGTTACCCTGATGTTACTAAAATGTTACCTTTTATCAAATTAGAAAATAATAATTAAAACAATAAGTTATATATAATTTTCCAACTTTGTTACTTTTGTTACTGTTTTCCGATGGTCACTAATTTTCATGTAGCTTTCTTGCTATGAGCCTGTTTATGTCTCATAACTCTGTATTCAAACATTTATGTATCTGTGACTAGATTGTGACAAAATATCTATAATGCATTGAAATAAAAGGGTATTCGAATGCCGACCGGGGGCACCATCAAATTTTTCAGATAAAAAATCACCTGATTTTTCTTCTAACATATTGAATGGTAAAGATGTTTTGGCGGTTCTATATCCGCCATCGAGCGAATAGCGTAATGGCTCACAAAATACCAATTTTAACACCAGTCTTTGCAGGTTAAAAATGCCAGAATCCCAAAGTTTCTGGGGCTTTGCGAGAAACTTGAGGGCGTGTTCTAGATTCTCATTGAAGGGAGGTGGTGTTTGGCGGCTTTTTTCCAGTTTTTCAGCAAGAACCAGCTTCTTGCGTTCCTGTTCCTCAATCGCATTTTCAAGAGCACCAATAGCACGTTCGTTGTTAGCGTTAATAATGCGGTTCACAAGCTTACCTATCTGCGCTTCTGCGTTCTCTAGCTCATGCCTGATGAAGGCTGAATGTTCTTCTGCTGCATTCACTTTCTTATCCCAATAAAGCTTAAAGCTCGCAATCATCAGCTTCACCATGCCCTCGTCTGGCTGAATATTCTTGATCAAGGCTTCGAACGCCCCTTCGATCTTGGCACGGGGTATGGACTTTCCATATTTCTCGCAGCTCTTTAGTCTGGCATAGATAGTATGCGTAATATTGTTTTCGTCCCTTTGACCAACTGCTCTTAAAGTTTGCGCCACAGCAACTACAGGCAACCGCACCTCGCAAGACAAAGTCCTTATTCAGGTCTTTGCGTGCGCATTCTCATTAAGCTTGGCCTGTATCTTTTCGAAGGTGGCCTTGCTTATCAGACCTTCATGTTTGGCATTCCCAAGACCACCTTTTACCGTTGGTATGATAAGTACCTTGAGGATGGCCCTGAGGGATTGGAAGACAAGCCTTCTCGCCCAAACCGTGTATGGAACCACATTCCAGACAAGGTGAGAAGCCAGATACTTGATCTGGCTTTGGAACGGCCTGAGCTATCGCCTCGGGAACTGGCGGTTACATTCACTGATACCAAAGGCTACTTCGTGTCTGAGGCCAGTGTTTATCGGCTTTTGAAAGCACATGACCTTATTACCAGCCCAACCTTCATCGTGATGAAGGCTGCCAATGAATTTAAGGGCAAACCATCACGCCCTAACGAACAATGGCAGACGGATTTTACGTATCTGAAGGTTCTTGGCTGGGGCTGGTTTTATCTCTCGACCATTCTGGATGATTATAGCCGATATGTGATCAGCTGGAAGCTGTGTAGCACGATGAAAGCTAGTGATGTGACGGACACGCTTGAACTTGCTCTCAAAGCATCAGGCTGTGACAGCGCCAAGGTCATACACAAACCCAGGTTACTATCTGACAATGGGGCCAGTTACATATCTGAAGGCCTTGCTATATGGCTCAAGGATAAAGGTATGGGCCATGTCAGAGGCGCACCCTATCATCCACAGACGCAGGGCAAGATCGAGCGTTGGCATCAGACGCTCAAAAACCGGATATTATTGGAAAACTACTTTCTACCCGGCGATCTTGAAAACCAGATCCGACAATTTATCGACCATTATAACAATCACAGATATCATGAGAGCCTCAATAACCTCACTCCTGCTGACGTCTACTTCGGCAGGGGCCAATCAATTCTCGATAAAAGGAGAAACATCAAACTCAAAACACTCAAACAACGACGCTTGCAACACAATAAGCAAGCTGCTTAATATTAAACAAAGAGGAACCAAAAGCCTCCAGTACAAAAAGCCTAAACTAAGCTCAAATCATTCGACGACGGACATTTAGTGTTTTGCCTGGCTGTTAAGCAAGGTATTGCCGCAACCAATTCTTCGATGTATTTAGGCCATATATAGAAAAATATGCAGCAGGCCTTGGATACAAAGAGCCTGAACGGAACTCTCGCAGTTTTGGATTGAGTTTTAAGCAAATATGAGCACCGATATATGGATATGTCAGCTAAGATATCGTCACCCGGTGCATTTTTTGACCTCACATTCCGCCCTAAAAACGGCTAGCTTATATGTGATGACTTGGCAGATCAGAGGTAGAAAGTGAAATCAGACTCGTTTGTAACAGGAACGATCCGTCGGCATGTTGTGAAAGCCATCTCCTTAAACGCAATCAACCTTCTATTCATCATGTGTGTAGAAGTCGTTGACGTTTTTTTTCTCTCGCTCCTTGAAGAACAAGCTATTTTAGCTGCGGCAGGCTTCGCGGGAGTTATTTTCTTCGTAATATCATCTGTAGGCTTTGGAATCTCAAACGTCGTTTCAGCTGAAACAGCAAATGCTTACGCAAAAACGGATAAAAACAACGCAATAGCAGCCGCACTACCAGCAGGAGCAATCGGTTTCTCAATAATATTGGTTAGCGTTCTAATACTTGGTGTGTATCACAATAATATATTGCTCGCCTTAGGGACTGATGCAACCAGTGCCTTCCATGCAAGCGCGTATCTCCATATCATTTTCCCAATGATACCCATTCAATACATTAGCTTTTGTAGCTTGGCTGTTTTGCGTGCACTTTCAGATAATAGGTTGGCATTTCGAGCATCCTGTGCAGGCGCAATTGCAAACCTCATATTTGACCCTATTTTTATATTTGGTCTTGAGTTGGGTATTAAAGGAGCGGCTATCGCGACGGGCATCTCTTATCTAGTCGCTATGAGTTTTGCCATCATCTATCTCAAAACCGATCATAAAATATCTCTATTTTTGGAGTATGCAGAATTTAGAGTAAAACTTAAGACTGCATGGCACCCTGTCATAGCCGCAGTTGCTTCGAGCCTAGCAACTCCCATTGCAAATGCATTCGTAATCTCGAGCCTTGCAGTTTATGGTCAAGGTGTAATGAGTGGTGTAGCGGTCGTTGGCAGGTTATCACCATTTTTGTTTTCGTTAGTGTATGCAATTCCCGCTGCTATCGGACCAATAATCGGTCAAAACTATGGCGCAAAGAACATTGGACGCATCAAGAAAACAATCGAAGCGATTGGGTCGATCATTGTTTTGTACATCGTGTTACTTTGGATAGCATTATTGTTCTCTAAAGACCTACTCATTGGATTATTCAGTTTGTCTGGTGATGGCGCCCATGTATTTGAAATATTCTGCTACTGGGTCGTCCCATTAACGATATTTCTTGGAATCATGGTTACTGCAACAACAACCCTCATGAATATCGGTCGTCATACCGCTGCAAGCATAACCAACATATCAAAAGCAACGGTAGGGACCGTTCCTTTTGTCTACTTGGGGGCTCAATTCTATGGGGTTAAAGGAGTTTATATTTTCAATACGCTAGGAACAGGATTTATTGGGCTATTCGCATTAGCTTTTGTTTATTCGGCCATCAACCAAACGGTTCGGCAGCGAGATTGCCCAGAGTAAAAAGCGAACAAGATATAGCTATTTAAGCTCTATTACGAAATTCGAAAACAGATACATCCGTCGGCTTCATTGGTGTCGCTATAGCCGAATAAAAACACTTCGGCGAAGACAACTGCGTTATCCACCATCTTCCATGACCTGGTACCGACAGACTAATATCCGATTGGAGATGCTGCTGATTTACTGAGATTGCTTTTGCCGCATATGAAAGACCTGTACCCATTCCTTTCAAAATTGCCTCTTTGATCGTCCAAAGGTTATAAAAATAGTGGTGCTGTTTTGAACGGTCGAATTGGCGCAATTTGTCGAGCTCATCCGATGAAAACACTTCATGCGCTACAGTCATTAAATCGTTTAAATTTCTGTTGTACTCGCAGTCTATACCAAGTTCCTGTCCGGTCGATACGGCGCAGACAGCCCAATCTTCGCTATGCGACAAATTAAACTTCAATCTTTGGGATAACAGACTTGGCTTCCCGAACTCATTGAACTGAAATCGAATTTTGTCGGGCTGCACAGATAGGTATGAACTTAGTATGATCCTTAAAGCGCTATGGTAACTAAGAAATCTGTTCCTGACCGCATCCCTTTTGAAGGATTGATACCTACTTACCTCATCACTCGACAACAATGAGATATCGCCCTTCACCGATTGGTGAATCCACCATATATGCACTTCATTCGCATTGATCGTTAATCCATTTTTAGACAATTGTTTGAGAGCGTCACTTGTCGGTCCTATTGCCTCCCATGCTTGTGTAGTCATAAATCAGCTTGATCTAAAATATAGCTTGCAATTGATCGCACTGTCCCATCTTCGATAAATACCCTAAGGGGAATGTTTATGGAGAATTCAGATCTAATCTTCGATATCACCCTCAATGCTGCTAAAGAATGTCCACCAATGGCAAAAAATTGGTCATTTACACCAATCTTGTCGGTCCGAAGGACGGTCGCCCAAATGTCAATAATCTCCTGTTCTAGTTCATTTGCCGGGAGCTCAAATGAGGTTGCAGCATTGACAATGGGGCGGGGCAGGGCCTTGCGGTTAACCTTATCATTCTGACTCATTGGCATTCTATCAAGCCAGACAAAATGACTTGGTATCATTTGTGAGGGAATAGTTGCACTTAAGGATGATATTGCCTCCATATGAGACATGGCTGGGAGTTGGACATCGGTGAGTAGATCTAGTCTTGGTAACATTTCAAGTACTTTGCCCGCTTCAATACCGAAATCGACCAAATTTGCTATTTCTGTGACTCCAATATCTGTAAGTCTCGACAAAAACTTTCGGCACTGCTCTTCATCACCAATTAACGATGATGTATTCAGGTAACGTTCGACAATCAAAGCTGCCATCTTATCGTCGTCTTCACTATATATCTGCTCTTCCCGATCCATGTCCTGAAAAACTCTAGTCCGAAGAGATGTGTGTGCTTTGAAATATTTATATAGAGGTTGAAAGGCTGCGTCCCTCGCTTCTTCAGCTGAAGTTCCAACATAAGTATGGAGCATCAGCGTTACCTGGCCACTATTCGGGTCATAGCCAGCTTTTCTGCGGGCAGCTTTATATATGGTGATGCGTTCTGCAAGTTCATCAACTGTAAGAGCAAGCAATGCCGTCAATATATTTGCGCCTGAAGCGCCTGCTTGCTCGAAACTCACAGGACTTTGCGTGGAGGTCAACCAAACTGGTATTTGATCTTGGACTGGTGTCGGAAATGTCTTTATTGGGACGTCTTTGTCGACACCGTTTCTAAAGTTGACCGCTTCACCTGACCACAAACGTCTGATGATATCCACTTTATCAAGCATTGCTTCATGTTTGTTGTCATAACACTCGGGAGCAAATATGAAATCGTCGGGAACCCATCCAGACGCAAATGAAACACCAACTCGTCCTTTCGAAATATTGTCTATTATCGCCCATTCCTCTGCGACACGCGCCGGGTGATGGAGTGGTAGCACGACACTTCCCGCTCTGACACCTATACGTTTGGTCTTAGCTGACACTGCCGAACAAAGAACGGCTGGGTTGCTAAAATCACCAGCAATGTCCGTAAAATGTCGTTCCGGTAGCCAGACAGCTTCAAATGAGAGGTCATCCGCGATTGCCGTGCTCTTAAACAACAGTTCATACCCTGTTTGAGCGTGTCTATGAGCTCCTTCAGCAAAGAAAAAGAGGCTTTGTTTAATGTTGGTCTTTTGGTTAGCCTGCGCGACGAGGTAAGCCACGAGCTTTCTGTCACCAGGCTGGTCCTCCCGTACGATCACTGTCGCCTGTGACACCGCATCATGTTCCAGAAGCGCTGCCTCTATCTCACCAAGCTCAATACGGTAACCTCGCAGCTTCACCTGATCATCAATCCGACCCAGAAACTCAAGGTTACCATCCTCATGATACCGTACACGGTCACCCGTACGGTACATCCGGGACCCAGCATCTCCAAACGGGTTCGCTATGAACTTCTCAGCTGTCAGTCCAGCCTGACCAAGATACCCGCGGGCCAGACCCGCACCACTGATATAAAGCTCCCCAGCAACACCAACAGGTACCGGCTCCAATCGTTCATCTAGAACATAAAGCTGCGTGTTCGAAATCGGACGGCCAATCGGGACATTTTCTTTGGTACGTGATCCATTAAAGGTACTCGACCAGATTGTTGTCTCTGTTGGTCCATATACGTTGTAGACATTGCCCGCCAATTTGTTGAGCTGGTCCCATAGTTCGGTTGAACAAGCTTCTCCACCACAAAGTTTAATTAGTTCCGGTATTTGTGGTTGTTCTTCTAAGATAAGCCGCCAGACACTTGGGGTTGCTTGAACAGCATCAGCATTGTGAAGTTGCGAACAAATCGCCTCTATGCGATTTGCTGCGTCTCCGCTCACGAGAATACACGTCTTCCCAAGTATCAGTGGCGAAAAGAGTTCTAAAGCAGAGATATCGAACGTTAGCGGTGTTAAAGCTACAATCGTTCGGATACCGGAATTGTCAAACATGGTTGAGAATGCTTTGAGTGTATTGTTCAACGCCCTATGTTGTATCATGGTACCTTTAGGTTTGCCAGTTGATCCGGAAGTATAGATGACATAGGAGAGATGATCGGCCATGACAGG
>CANLMI010000005.1 GCA_947492375.1 uncultured Kordiimonas sp.
CTTGTGGCCATCTTGCCAAAAGACTGTACCCCACAAACCCGTAAATTTAGTCTTGGTTTCGCAAAAATTGCTCAAATCGCCACTATTGAAAAGATATACCACCTTCCAGCCGGGCTTTTCCGGCGATCCGGTACAGAAGTCGCGACAACCCTAATATTATTCCAAAAAACAAAGGAAAAAAGCACACCACCACAAGGCCATACTGTCACAAGTTTAGATGACTTGTTATCAATATCTCTGGAAAAGGTGGACCATGTAAAACCAAAATCACCTGGCTCTCCAACTCTCATTACCAATATTGAAAATAGTGAACGTAAGAATACCCAAAAACGATTTGCCATGCCCACAAGCGGTATACCGAAAGCTATACCCCTCAATTGGCAGCCCCTTACAATCGAACAAAAACAAGGCGCCATTGATGACCGCCTCTATGAACCCTATCAATTGGAGACAATTGCGATAGAGAACGGACAAGAGCATCCAACATCACTGGTACAATCCGCGGCTATGGCCTCTGTATCCCTACCAGCGTTAACCTACACACCAAACATTCCCTTCGATACACATGAAAAATCAAGGCTTTCCTTACCACAACTGGAAACAATTGCTTATGCAGGCCAAGCCCATAACATGCTATTGCCGGGATACTTCAAATTAAATTCTGCTGAAAATGACCTGATCGCTACAACAGAAACACATGGGTTTCGTGTCAGGCGGGGCTTTGCCCTTGGTGATGGTACCGGATGCGGTAAAGGCCGTGAAATCTCAGGCATTATCTATGATAATTGGACACAGGGACGAAAAAAGGCCTTGTGGATATCCAAATCTGATACCTTGATTGAAGATGCAAAACGGGACTGGAAAAGCCTTGGATGTGACCCCTCTCAAATTGTAAACCTCGGGAAATACAAACCAAATGAAATAATTAACCTTAAACAAGGTATTCTTTTTGTTACGCTTTCTCGGCTTCGCTCGGAAGCAAACAAAAGTAAACACACTCGCCTTGATCAAATAATTGACTGGCTGGGTGAAGATTTTGACGGTGTCATCGCCCTTGATGAATGTCATGGTTTTGCAAAAGCAGCCCCCGGAAAAGCATCTTTTCAAGACAGGAACGTTACAGCATCAAAGCAAGGGGTCGCAGGCCTCAAATTACAAGCCAAAGTTCCTGATGCTCGTATAGTCTATTCAAGTGCAACAATAGCTACGAAAGTAGAAGACCTCTCTTTCGCAACCCGGCTCGGCCTATGGGGGTCGATAGACATGCCCTTCCCGGATCGCTCAAGTTTTATCTCAGCTATGGTTCAAGGTGGTGTCGCCGCCCTTGAAGTTGTTTGCAGGGACTTAAAGGCCACAGGCTTGTATATTGCCCGCGCACTCTCCTTCGATGGTATCGAATATGAAATTCTTGAACACAATCTATCTCACGATCAAATCAATACCTACAATCGCTTCGCAGATGCATACGAAATAATCCACAATAACCTCCAGGCAGCACTCGAACATAACCAAATCGCAGTCAACGGCACCACTATGAATTCAAATGCAAAAGGGGCAGCTCTCTCAGCATTTGAAGGCACAAAACAAAGGCTCTTCAATCATCTCCTTATCAGTATGGCAACTCCAAGCTTGATTAAGGCTGTAGAAAAGACCATAGACCAGGGTGAAGCGGCTATCATTCAGCTTATCTCAACAGGTGAAGCCTTGATGGAAAGGCGGCTTGCAACGATCAGCCCGGAAGACAGATATGATATCCAGTTTGATATCACCCCCCGAGAATATGTTATTGATTACCTGAAAAACAGCTTCCCCATTCATCTTCATGATCTCCATGTCGATGATGAAGGGCGCCAGTTTTCAGAGCTGGCACGCGACAAGGCTGGTAATCCTGTCATTTGTCAGCAATCTCTTAAAATGCGCGACAATATGATTGAAGACTTATGCAGTTTACCGCCCATACAATGCTCAATCGATCAGATATTACACCATTTTGGTCACAATAAAGTCGCAGAAGTCACAGGCCGTAAACGCCGTATTGTGCTCAGAAAGGTTGGTCAGACAACAAGGCGAGTATTACAACAACGATCCGCACACACAAATATAGCGGAAACCAATGCGTTTCTCAATGATACCAAGCAAATCCTCCTCTTCTCTGAAGCTGGAGGAACCGGTCGCAGTTACCACAGTGATGCAAGTTTCCTGAACCGTCGCCCCCGTAAACATTATATCATAGAACCGGGCTGGAGAGCAGACATCGCAATTCAGGGCCTCGGACGCTCAAACAGATCCAATCAAGTGAATAAGCCAACTTTTATTCCTGTAACAACAGATGTCAAAGGACAACGTCGTTTCACCTCAACAATTGCAAGTCGTCTGGATACTCTGGGAGCAATTACCCGCGGTGACCGCGTAACCGGTGGTCAAGGTCTTTACAATGGAAAGGATAATCTCGAATCTTCATATGCAAAACGAGCTTTGATGCAATTTTACCGCGCGCTTATTCTTGGCAAGATAACATGTATTTCGCTGGATCGGTTTACAAGTCTCACAGGACTGAAGCTTACAAATGACGATGGCTCCCTCCTTGATCGACTACCTCCAATAAGACGATTTTTAAACCGTATACTGGCCCTTCGAATTGAGATGCAAAATGATATCTTCGATGAGTTTGAAGCCTTTATAGATGCAGAAATTCGCGCAGCCATCGAAGCAAATACCTTTGAAACCGGATTAACCACACTCGACGCTGATAATATTAAAATAATTAAAACCCAGACCATTTTCACTCATCCTACCAGTCACGCTGAAACCTTTGCTGTTGAATTGGAACGTCGTCGCCGCACCAATCCACTCGCGATTGACAAAGTTATGGACCACTACCGTATCTACCGGAAAAACGGCGCCAAGCTCGTTCGAAATCAGATATCAGGTAAAGTTGCTCTTCAAATGCCTTTTGAAAATCGTTTAACTGAAGATTTTACCGACTATCAAATGGTTACCCTAATTGGCATTCTAAAAGACAAGACAATGACCCTTGATGAATATGAACGCAGCAAATGGCAAGAATGCAGCGAAGGGCAATTCAGCGCCATATGGGAAGCGGCCTATTTGGCTGCGCCGAAATTTGTCGATGACACTTTATATATGATTACTGGCATTCTTTTGCCAATTTGGCATAAACTGGAAGCCGATAACCCAAGAGTGGTTCGCCTGCAAACAGATTGTGGAAAACGTATGTTGGGGCGCTTACTGTCTCCGGAAGACTATGCCAAAGCCCTCTATGCTCTTGATGGCTCAACACCAGACACCCCAACTCTCGCCTCAATGCTGTTAAGCGGGACGGTAACGGTCGGCCTCAATTGTAACATGACAATAAGGCGCAGCAAAGTTATGGACCGATATAGAATCGAAATCACTGGCGCTTATTATGATCATATCAAAAGCCTCAAACAGCTTGGAGCCTTTACGGAAATTATAGCTTTCCAGACACGAATCTTTATTCCAACTGATGAACAACTGCTTCTGACTGTGCTTGATAGCATTCTGGCAAGGTTCGGGGTTGATCATATCGAGAAGACAGATAATTAAAATAAGGGAAGCAGATCGCACCTCCGCTTCCCTTATTACAATCTCTTAATAACCCAGATAGATTGCTCTCGAAGTATAATCGGTTCAAAACCCATTTCAAGCCCTGCCTCACTTTTTGTCCACAAATATATGGTTGCCCCATTTTGCATTCCAGGCGCGTGATTGATGAAAACTAACAGTCGCCTGCCTTGTGTCAACCTGCAAGAGGTTCCCCACGCAAAAGGCGTGGTGACACTGCGCCCTGCGCCTGTTTGGCCGTTTTCACACGCGCTAAAAAGGAACGCAAAAAATGGAACAAACTTTTAATATATCAAATGATGTGAGACTGGACAGCCTTGCGGAATATGGGTTTCAAATAGACGATACTCCAGATTTTCGGGAGCTACCTTCAGAGGGTCAAATATCACATGGAATGTTGGAAATCGTATCAGGCCTCACTACCCTTTTCGAAGATAGTCGTCTCGAAGAAGAACTCGAACCCCTTTTGTATAATGTTATTAATCTTTTCCACAGACGGGTTGACCAATTAGAACGTCTGCTGGATCAGAATGAATTATCGCAGCAAGATCTAATTCGTGCCCAGGATGGCAGCGAAGTTTTAAGTGTTGAGCTGGAAACAATGACACATAAAGGTCAATTGCTCACTGAAAGCCGGAATGTTTTCGAAGTTATCCGGGATATCGCAGCTTCACATTTTGCAACAGTTTCCGGAACCAATTGGATTCCCCCTCGTGGACGTCAGGTTAATCACACGACCAATACAGCCGCTATTCTTGAAAGCCGGGCTTTCATCGAAGAAAAGAAAGCTGCCAATAAAAATCTGAACCTACCTTCTGGAACAAAAATTGGTTTTGCCGGATCGCAAACCTTTTCAGATATCGAGACTATCGAAGCCGTTCTGAAAACGCTTCACAAAAAATACCCGGATATGATCCTCTGTCATACAAATACGAAAGGATCTGATCAAATCGCCATGCAATGGGCACTTAAAAATAAAGTTACAGCCATAGCTTTCACCCCTAACTGGAAAGCTGGAAACGCAGCTCCGTTCAAACGCAATGATGATCTGTTAAGTTGTGACCTCAAAGGTATCATCGCCATTCCCCATAACGGTATAGTCAAAAATCTTATTCAAAAAGCTGAAAAATCAGATGTTCCGGTCTATATTATAAAAGGCGTTTAAAAGCGCCTTTTTACTTTCCCGTCTGCTTTACCCAATTCAAATGGCCTTCATTCATGCATGATGGCCAATCCTCAACCCAATCGACCATATAATCATATAAGACGATTTATACTCTGTATTTATCATAGGAACCCCTCGTCAAATGTCCCTTCGGGGCTTTTAAATACGACGCGCCAAGCTCCCTCAAAGCCCCATCAACATTCGCACCGGAATTTTTATGCCGGGTGGGAACAGGTGACACGGTGCTCATTCAGATTGCAACACTTGTTTCGATGGGTCTGGATCTATGCAAAGATAATCGCTTATGGCCTGTAAGACACTGGATATAGCATTGAATACCGACGCCAGATAATGTCCGATATTTAGCGCGGCATAAAAATTTCACCATTAAGCCGAGCATAACCGCATAGTCTTGACTTGGCATTGGCCTCCAGCGACACGACCCTGTTTCCTTAATATACATCCAACTTATCCCCTCTTTGTCTGCCCTTCATCCCCTGTCGCTTCTCTCCTTAATAGAACTAACTATCAGTGACCAATCCCCTCTCAATATGCGAAAATGGCAAACCCCTCGCTTAGGCATCAACAGGGAGTATGCATTTTTTTTCTATCCCATTCGCTAAGGGGGTACCCGATGGTTTCATGCGTGCGGCGGCGTTGCCTTGACACGCACTCACATCGACCCCGCTAAGCGCCTGACCGAAAATAAATGCATACTCCCTGTTTCCCTCACACCTTTTTTGACGATGCTTCGCATCGGCTTAATTTTAAGGTGTTCGGTGATCCCTGCTCACGGCCTGCCGTGTATTCCGCATCGAGGGGATGGTCCCCCGATAATCAATTTAATGGAGAAAATCAATGTCAGTAAATGCAGGATATTTACATCAAGTCGGAGAAGACCAGTTTGTAGGTAAATTAGAGCTTCTAACAGGTAATTTTGATGTCATTCTCTCACCTTGCAAAAGCCAACGTTCAAATGCGCCCGATATGATCTTATCATATAATGGTCGTGAAATTGGATCTGCCCGAAATAAAATCGGTCAAACATCCGGGAAAGAATATGTGGCAATTGCCATCAAACACCCACAGGTGACAGGCCAAAATAAACCGCTATATGCAAATCTGGGCCAAGACCCTGACATCGATGAAGATAATGTGTTTGCAGTAATCCTTAACTAAGTTGCCCCCGAGTGTCGGTTACCCCGCCGGCACTCACTCGCCCCGGTGCGATAGCGCCGGGGCATACTTTTGTTCACCTTTCGCTCTATAGAGGGGTTCCTGAACTCTGATAAATATCGTATAAAATCCATATGAAAGATTTTTACCCAACAAGCTCGATGACGTGCCTTAAGAGTAGTAGCCTTTTGAGTATCATACTCATTATGCCCATTTTGATTTATCTAGTGGTTAAGGTTGAACTGATTGCAATGGTGTCTATTCTTCCAACTCTTGCCTTCATCTATAAAAGCAGCTTGTGCTCTGCCGGTATTAATGTCCTTGCCATTAAACTCTCCCAATATGGCGCCTTTAGCCGATTTATTTTTGTCACTATTGCAGTCATTATCAATTTTATCCTCTACCTGTTTATCATCCTTTATCTTGTCACAAACGATCTTGTATTCGATTATATGAGGCTCGCGTTCATTCTTGCGGCTTTTGGGTTTTTACCGTTTACAACCTATAGCATTGCTTCTGTATTTCGTCCCCAAAGGACTTAGGCCGCTTTCCCAGCTCTCATGCAAGCACAAAACCCCGCATCAGGAAAACGCTAACCGTCGCTATGCGCCTACGGGTCTTTCCAAGCCCCTGAGACGCGAGCTTGCTAAGCTATCCTTCACGGGTTTTTGCCATTCGGTTTCGATCTAGGCGGTAATATCGATAGAGCAGAATACTGACACTCTATCCCATACGGATAATAAAATATTATACATCGGCCCCACCCTCAAATCTCAAAATTCACCAGCTATATCAACTTAACCGATTTTCTTTTGCTTAGTCCTAGCTTAATCGAAGCCACTCCCTCTTCTCAAAATAGGTGATCCTGGCTGCCCGCACCACTCGCTTCAAGAAGCGACCGGGTTGCCAGAATTGCTCAGTCACAGACTGACACCTTATTTTTGACGGTCGTGCATTCGAAACAACCGACCAGAAGCAGGTTTTACCTGCTTAATTTCTGGTCGCTCGCCGCTAGGCAGAAAAGCAAATGCGGATTTTTACGCACTGTTTTTTAGAAAGGAATGAACATGACTGGAAACATGAGAAATACGAATTCAACCCTTGGTCTTCGAGATAATAAAACGCGCACAAATTATTATGGTTTAAAGTCAGAGAATGAAAAAACCCTCCTTGAACGTGCCCTCCTTTATCCAGATAATCCAGAATATCTTGTCAATATTGACGTGTTTCTTGGCGGTCAGTGGGCTTCTATAACTCCCCAGCTCATAAAAAACACTACCGAAAGCTGGCGCACTCTAACCGTTAAAATAAATCATCCTATAGAGCGCACTGCTGCATTTCCTCGTTCGGTCATTGAAAACACATGGCACGCGATAACATTCACTCCGATCGATCACAACGGATGCATCATGACCAGCATTGATGGCTTTCAAAAAGGAACACCTTTTGCCCAGATAAAAAAACATTATGAAAACCGTTTTGGATGTGTTTTCGAAGGCAACAAACCCATATTTAACCAAGCCATAAACGATCAATAAATATTTATTTTCCAGATAAGGGGAAAACAAGTTCATCCCTGTTTTCCCGCAACAAGGAAAAAACAGCGTCCCGTGTGCTCGGCTGCGCCTGTGCACCGCTCCGTTCCTCGTTTTTTCATTTCCCCCTTTCAGGCTGCCGGTCGCCCCGTTGGCAGGGTTTAATGAACAAACCGCTACGCGGATGACATCAAACCCTTTAAAAATTAAAGGAAAAATATAATGAGCCATAATAGCGCAAAACAAACCAAACAAATATGGACCTTTGGATACTATAAACTTGAGTTAGGAAGACCTCGAATGGTCTGGTTTCCAGAAGGTGAAACTGGCGACTGTCTCACTTATCTTTGCGACTTAAACCACAAAACACTTAAACCCGGTGGGAGCTATGAAGTTTTCGTTGATGACCTTTATAGTCTCTCAGATCAGAAACTCTTCATAGACTATAAATGCACGAAAAAATTCAGATATGCCTGCAAAAGAAAATCTCAAAGGTATTTTCAAATGAAAGCTGATCTTCAGCCAAAACCCCAAAAACCAAAATCAAATCAATCCGCAAACAGCGATATTCTTTTCTAAAATTGAAGGTGAAAATTATGTACAACCTGTTTGATTATAATGATATGCGCGGCGATGACGAAGACTTTTACCGAGGCTATTATACCGCCACACCCAAACAAGAAGTTCCGCCGCTCAGGGAACGAACCATTCTTTCCCTTTTTGACAGAACAGGAAACTGGGCAAGACCTTATGCAAACGCCGGGTACGATGTCAGAATAATAGATACCCAAAATATTTGGGGCGCTGACGTCATGGATATTGACCGCGAATGGTTGATTGACCATGACTTAACAAATGTCTGGGGAATATTGGCCGCTCTTCCATGCACTGATTTTGCAGTTTCCGGGGCTAGGTGGTTCGAAGAAAAAGACCAACAAGGCGAAACCCAAAAATCAATTCAATTACTGAAACATACAATCGATATTATCGAGTTTCTTATGCCTTCATGGTGGGTACTTGAAAACCCTGTAGGCCGGATTAATCGTCTTTGGCCGCATATGAATAAATTTGGACCTTGGTATTTTCAGCCCTGCGACTTTGGCGACCCATACACAAAGAAAACAGGCCTGTGGGGGGAATATAATAATAAGCTCCTGCGGACACCCGTCGAACCAACCGAAGGGTCTAAAATGTGGAAACTTGGACCTTCGCAGGACCGGGCAAACCTCAGAAGCGAAACACCTAAAGGGTTCGCTAAAGCCTTTTTCGATGCTAATCCCTGAAAGTTATATAAAGATGTTTTCCCAAGCAATAAATCCAGATTACCAGAACCTTAAAGACGTCAATTACCCATTAAATGATGATTTTGATGAACTTCCCTTTGTATCTGAAATCAACCAAAGCAATACAGAATCAACAAGTAAAAATAAGAATAGTCAAATACTTGATCAAAAGCCAAAAATCAAAACATCCTGAAGCCGCAGCCAACAAACTTTCAACCCTAAGCGCAAACTTTTCCATATTGAATTTCGATTTTAATGCTTCAATGCATGCTGCCCATATTCAGGCCCTTTTACAAAAACAGGGAAATATGCTTGGCCCAATGGATACACTTATTGCTGGGCATGCCCGCAGTTTGGGCTATGTGCTGGTGACCAATCTCCGGAATGAGTTTGCCCGTGTAAATGGTCTTATGGTTGAGGACTGGACCGAGGCTGCTACATAGCCTCAAGAGAAAAGCTATCCAAAATATGGTTTCTATACAGGTCTAAAAATTTCGATTTATCCCCGTTTTCTAGCGCTTCAATTATTGCTTTATGCTCCTCATAAGCATCAAGTGCCATCTCTTGTGTCACTGTACTATGCAAGCGATCAATGACTACATCACTGAATAATCCATTCAAAGTACGTGACAACGGACCAAGGCAAACCATTTCCCAAAACAAACGATGAAAGGCATGATTAAGTGTAATTGCATCGTCAAGATTACCGTTTTCAATAACACGAAATATATCGTCATTAAAACCCTTGAGGCGAGATATTAAATCCTTATCACAGAGATCGAACATTTTGTCAGCCGCCCATAATTCAATCAATGCGCGGATCTGTAACCCCTGCTTAATTGCCCCCTCGTCATATTCAAGAATAACATATCCACCTGCGGTTTTGTCATCCAGTTCTTCAATATACCCATCAGTGAGTAATCGATTTAATACTGATTTTGCAACAGTCCTACCACATTCAAAATCCCGGGCAATATTTCGCTCTGAAAGGATTTCACCAGAATATATTACCCCGTCCCGCAGTTTTTTTATAAATTGCTGGTAAACAATATCTTGCTTGTTAGACGTATTCATAAAACCCATCTTTCAGTTTATTAATGACGATGACGATAAGCATCTTGCACTCAAGAAAATCTATTTCAAGGCCATATAAAAATAAAAAAATGCAACAAAAAAAAAGGTAAAAATCGCCTCCAATCGATTTTTACCCTCATTAAAAACCATTAAAAAAATTCCCCATATTTTTCATGGTGACCCTCTTTTATTGCAAACGGTTAATTGCAGTTTCTATTCCTAAGGTTTCAATCTGTTTTGCCACAACAGCTAGTTTTCTGGTGTCCACTTCATCCCCTAAAACGTCAACAAAAACACCGCCATAATCCTTTGCAACAGCTTCTTTACGTTCAAGAATACGTTGTGAAAGTGCTTCCTGTTGTGCTTTCAACTCCGCCAAGGACTTTTTATTTGATCGCGCCATTGTTTATCTCCTTTCTGTTCACCTTGTTTTCAAAAAAATATTTTTCGAAAACATTATCAATAGCGCACCCATGATGGAACGGGAATACGCAGTCGTCAAGACGCCAGCGAAAAGTAGGAACACACCTGACGCACTAACTGCGTTATTCATTTTTTCTTTAAAAACAGTGGTTTATTGGATTTGAAAAATCAATGTCGGTAAACATACGTTTACTGCGTTTACGTTGTAATAATAAGTTACTGAAGTAAAAGCGTAAACCCCGTATACGGGGTTTACCATGACAAAATGTTTGCAAAAACCTCCACTTTATGACTTAATCATAAAGCCTTAAATTCTACCTCAACAGCAAGTGGCGTTTCACAGGAGCGCCAAATGCATGTACCCCTTTCGAGTAGAGTTCTACCCGAAGAGAAAGTCCAGTTTGAACGTCTTTGCGAAGATGCAGGCACGAACGTTTCTGCCGTCATTCGTACCCTTATAAGACACATTATTGAAGCTGGTAAAGTCCCCGACATGCAAGGCATTACAGCCAACCCAGAGAGCTTGCGGCTTCTTCTGGATGTGCATTTTCTCGTCCGACACCTCTCAGATACAATGGACCCAAAAGCAACCCTTCACGTCCTTTCGCAATCCAGTCGCGCTTTTGAAAAAGGAACGTCAACCACACCTACTTCTGCCGCACCCACTTCTGGCACCCCTACTTCTGAAGGATATTAAAATGGCAAGCTATCTTAAAACCCCTCTATCAACATGGATACGCGGCGCTCAAACAACGATCCATGAATATCAGATGATGTGGCAGTCATTATGGCAAACCGTTCTTGCAACCATTGTCATTATTTTTGGATTTGCCTTCTGGGAAACATGGGTTGAGACAACAGAGTTTGAACGCTATAAAATCTATAAATGGACAGAAGCCAGCTTTAAACTATCATTTGGCGGGAAGCCTCAACCAGTTAAGTTCGAAGCCGAAGATGGCACAGTGTATTTTTTCGATCCGCTGAAATATGCCAAATCCGATATTGCAACTGAAGCCCTAAACAAAGCCATGAATGCTGCCATGAAAGGGGGTATTGTCGGTCTTAGTATAGGGTCGATCATCATTGTTCTTGTCCTTGGGTTTTTCTACTTACAGGGCAAACAACAATCTGAAGACTTCCATGTTCGAGGGGCAAAGGTTGGTACCCCCAAAGATCTTATTACAGCTTTGGAAAAACGGGGTAAAAAAGGTGTTATCTCTCTTGGCGGCATCCGTCTAACCCATGATCTTGAACCAAAATCCATAGCGCTCATTGGTGCACCCCGAACCGGTAAATCATTTCAAATCACCCAGGTTCTTCAGGAGATAAGAGCAGCAAAAAAAAGGGTAATCCTATTTGATTATGGTGCCAACTTTACGGAACTTTTTTACCGCGAAGGCGTAGATATCATTTTAAACCCGGCTGATGAACGATCTGCCGAATGGCGCCCATGGTACGATAATCTGGAACCTGCCCATTTTGAACAACAAGCCGCAAGCCTGATACCAGATACAAAAGGGGGTGATGAATTCTGGACCAAAGCCGCCCGATCAGTCTATGTCGCTATCACTCGAAAACTGTCAACAATGTACAGTAATCCCTCGCTCGAAGACTTGCTCTACTGGGGCCTTCAGGCTCAACCAGAAAATGTCATCTCTTTCCTGAAAGGTACAGAAGCAGCAGCCAGTCTTGGAAAAGATAAAACCGCTGCCTCCATTATGAGCCATCTGGCAACATACCTTAAAACATTTAATTATCTGAGAACAGAAGGTACGCCCTTTTCCATTCGTGAATGGGTTGAAAATGAGGAAAATGATGGTTGGTTGATCATCAGTACCCGCGCCGATCAAATGGATGCTGTGCGTCCTTTAATCTCTATGTGGGTTGATATCGCAACATCCGCTATTCTCTCAATGCGCCCTGACCGTGAGCGTCGGCTTTGGTATATCTTTGATGAATTACCCACGCTTCATGTTCTCCCATCCTTGATAACAACTTTAACAAACGCCCCGAAATTTGGTGGATGTGGAATCCTCGGTTACCAGTCTCATACCCTCCTTCAACAACGATGGGGCGAAGACGGTGCAAACGCAATAACAGGCGCATGCGCAGTTCATTGTATTTTCCGCGCCCAGGATAACCCAACAGCAAAATGGGCTGAAGAAGATATCGGCGAAGCCGAAGTTGCACAAACAAATGAAGGCATCAGTTACGGCGTCAATACTATCCGGGATGGAAAGACAACTAATGTTAACAGGACAACAACTAAAATCGTTCTCGCCAGCGAAATCAAAAATCTGGCCGATTTGCAATTCTTTTTAAATATAGGGTCTGGCCTTCCCGTTGTCCCCCTCCAACTACGTTATAAATCCTATCCGACAATCGCTGAGGCCTTCATACCAAGGCAAAGCGATAAACTGGTTATATCGGCTTCTTATGAACCTGACCACCTTTGTGATTACCAGCAAGAAGAACCACCAACTGATGAACATATGGGACAAGATATGGGCAGCATTCCCACTCAATCAGGTTTTGATTTTGAAACAAGTGAAGCCTGCGATGTGCGCCCCAATAATTTTGCTGAAACACTTTTAAGAGGGCAAAATAAAAACCCTGAAGGGAAAACATCACTCCTAAGCGAAATGGAAAAAGCCGAAGCTCGCGAAAAAGAATTCTTAGCTAATTTACGCTCAAAACCAGTATCCCATACCAATTCGCAGAGTTCTGAATAATGCTCTCGATAGGGGTTATTAAAAGCGGCCCTGGTGCAGCCGCAAAATATTATACGGTTGGTGACTATTATTCCAAAGATGGTGATGAACCGTCAGCGTGGACAGGCCAAGGAGCAGCAAAACTAGGATTAAACGGCCCAGTAGATACAGAATCGCTTACTAAAGTCCTCCAAGGCACTATTGTCGGTAAAGACGACAGAGGTTGGGGCGACCATAATCATAGACCCGGTTGGGATTTAACATTTAGCGCACCAAAAAGTGTCAGTATCCTTGCTATTATTGGAGGTGATAAAAGGCTTATAGAAGCCCATGAAAAAGCAGTAGATTCCGCGGTAAAGTTTCTTGAGAAAAACACACACGTCCGAGAACGTAAGCCTGACGGAACAATTGATTATAAAAAAACCGGCAATTTGGTATCCGCTAAATTCACCGAATTTTTCTCTCGGTCCCTTGATCCACAACTTCATACCCATGTTCCAACAGCCAACATGACATGGGATGAAGATCGACAACAATGGTATTCAATCGATAGTAAAGCCTTCTTCACTTTAAAAATGGCAGCAGGTCAAATTTACCGTAATAGTCTGGCAAAAGATATCCGTGGCTTGCCTTATGAAATTACCGATAATAAAGAAACAGGCCTTTTTGAAATCAAAGGTATTCCTGAAGCCCTTATTGAAGAAACATCACAGGCTCGGGCAAAAATCGAAAAACTAGCAGCAGAAAAAGACTGGAAAACAGCAAGAGAATTCGCAAAAGCAGCCCTCCTTACCCGCGACAACAAAAGTAAAACCAATCATCAGGATGTTGTCACCAGTCTAAAAACCCGGGCACAAAAATATCAATCAGAATTAAATTCATTAATCCATCAAAGTAAAATTGAACGCGCACCAAAAGACGCGGTACCCATCCTTGAAAAATCAGCAGACAAAGCAGCCTCACACGGGATCTCTCATCTGACCAGTAGGGAAGCCGTAATTGAACATGGCCATGTCATACAAGAAGCCCTTAAAGTTTCAATTGGTAGCCTCACAATCGATGATATTGAAGCCGCCTTAGACCGAAAAACCAAGGAAGGTCTATATATAGAAACAAGCGAGCATTCCGGTCCCAAGCATATATATAACGGCAGAACAACAAATAACTCGATTGGTTGGGAAAAACGTCTGCAAGCAGCCATCACCACCGTTCGGAATCAGGTAAGGCCTTTGGCAAACTCGGATAAGGTTCATGATTATCTTTCAACAAGCCATTTCACGGACGAGCAAAAAACAGCAATTAAACTGGCAACAAGAACATCGGATCGAGCGATTGCTATCGCAGGCGTAGCCGGTGCGGGTAAGTCATTTCTTGTCCGGGCTATCAAGGAACTAGCCCCGACACGGAATTATCTTGCAATCGCCCCTACAGCAACTGCTGCAGTCGATCTTGGTGAAAGTGCAAAAATAAACTCGAAAACAATAACCTCTTTTCTCCAAACCGGCGGCCACAGTGTCAGCAGAAATTCTGTCCTCTTTGTAGACGAATCCTCAATGGCTACCACACGCCAGATTGTGAGGCTTTTAGATATTGCGAACCAGAAAAAAGCCAGAGTTGTTTTTCTTGGAGACACAAAACAATTTGATGCAATTGAACAAGGAAAACCTTTTGCTCTTATGCAACAAATGGGTCTACGAAATAACTTTCTGTCGCATTCCTACCGACAAAAAAATCCAACCATTTGCGACCTGGTGGCAACTGCCAGACAAGGAAATATAAAAGAAGTATTTTCCCTCCTCGGCAATAGGCTGGAAGAACATGATGACCAGATAATCGCCAGCTATGTAGCGCAGTCCTGGCTTGCAAACAGTAACCGTGACAAAATTCAAATCGCTGCTTTAGAAAATAACAGCCGCATAGCCATCAATCAGGAAATCAGAGAAGCGCTCCAAAGTGAAGGCAAGCTCGGAAATGAAAATATCAATTTTGAAGTTCTTTCAAGCAAAGCTCACACCCAGGCACAACTTAGTATCGCTGACTATTATAAAAAAGGCGATACTGTAGTTTTCCATCTCGGACAAAAACGACACAAAATCGATAAGGGCACCGAGTTTGAAGTCCTTTCAAAGAAGAAAAACAAGGTTGAACTTAAAGATAAAAAATCAGGAAAAACCCTTCTTTTTGATCCCAAACGTGACGGTAAAAAAGGGATTAACCTTTATAACAGCCAAACCCGTCAACTTTCCAAACATGATAAAATACAGTGGCGTCAAAACCACCCCGGCCGAAAGGATATTAAAAACGGTCACACAGGAAAAATATTATGGGTTAAAGGCACAAAAGCGAAAATTCAATTCGATCATGGTACCACGGCCACTCTTAACCTTAAGGACAATAAATATTGGGATCATGCCTACGCTATAACCAGCTTCAAACAACAAGGGAAAACCACTCCAATCAACTGGATCGTAGCCAATACCCAAAAAGCCGGCGAGATAAATCAAAAATCACTCTATGTAAGTCTTACCCGTGCCGAGCGGTCCGTTAAGGTTTTTACCGATGATGCCAAACGACTGAAATCCTCATTGGAGCAAAATCCAGGTGGTAAAACATCATCACTTGAAGCAACTGGTGTTAAGACAGAACAGACACCTCCCCCGGAAGAGCCGGAAAAAGACAGCAAGATTACCAAATTTATTGACAAACTACCCCAAGCCGTGCGGTCGCCAATCTTCGATGCAATAGATGCAGTACGTGATTTTGAGCGAACAAACCATCTTCATAAACACGGCCATATTCAAACAAACAGTGATCATAATAAACACGAAACCCAGCCAGAAAAAACGGCTGAAAAAGCGGGAGCATCCCCACAACATGACAAAGATCAAATCGAGCATGAAAGATAAGGTATGAGACATTTCCACGGATGGCTTGAAAACCCAGAATCGAACAAAAGTTATTTCATCGGTCGCTATGGCTCGATGGAACAACTCAGTGAGGACCGCAATAAAAGAGCGGAAACCCGGGCATTAAAAGAAGCCCTAAAAACCAAGCAAATCAAAATAGATGTTTTTGTTTCTTCTGGCGGGCCTTTGATGTCTGCCATCAAAACCAACACGGAAAGGGCCAACCATCATGACCACCCAATCAAATAATAATACCAACAAAATAAACCTCAACTTCCGACAACGGATGAAAGCAGGGTGTAAATCGTTTGGCAAAGGCCTTCTGGGCTTTTTTGGAAACAGCCTAAGATCACTCGTGATTATAATGGTGCTTGGCTATATAGGGCTTCAGTTCGCTTTTCCGACCACACAAGTAAAAGATGACACAACTCTCTTCGTTAATCTCAACAGGCCTATAACAGAATGGTCAAACTTCGACGGCACCCCTTCTCTGGAAGAATTTGCCTCACCCCCAACCTTAAGCGCTAATATCATAACCGATGCTCTCAACAGGGCAGCTATGAATAATAAAATCAGCCGTGTCATCCTAAATCTGGACGGTATGCATACAACAGATCTTGGTATTGTTTATCGATTATCGAATTCGATCCTTAACCTTAAAAATGCTGGTATTGAGGTCATAGCGCATGCCACCAATTATTCAAATGCTAACTATCTCCTTGCAAGTCATGCCAGTAAAGTACTCATGAGCGATGTTGGCCAATTCGATGTCGGAAGTTTCAGATCCACATTTCTCTACTATGAAGAATTATTTGACCGATACGGCGTTGAAATCGTAACCGGACAGGCTGGAAAATATAAATCAGCAATCGAACCCTTTACCCGGCGAGATATGTCTGAAGACAGCCGCGAAGCATTAAAAATGGTTCTTGATGATCAATTTGATATTTATATTAACGAAGTCGCAGCAAATAGACCAAGTGATGTAAATTCACTTAAAGATACGATTATAAATTGGCCTTCACATCTTGGTGCCAATTCAATAACAGCCGCCGAGCTTGCAGAGTCTACCGGTCTCATCGATGACGTTGTTACCATGCCAGAATTCATGGCTCTCAGTTTTGGAAACGTTCAAGACAATGAAAAAATTGAAGTGCTAACCCTTGAACAATTTATTAAGTCCAAAAGGGAAGATCTATGTGCGCTTCATACCAATAGTAAAAAAGCTGCAAACAGACCAACAATAGCTGTCCTGACCCTCGAGGGTGAAATTAAAAGCGGTGTAACTACAACAACAAGTATTGGTAGCAGAACAGTCGTCTCACAAATAGAGGGCCTTGCTCGTCACCCTGCCCTTAAAGCGCTTGTCCTACGTATAAACAGTCCGGGAGGCGATGCTCAAGCTTCAGAACATATTCGAGCTGAAATAGAAAACCTCAAAAAGACGCTTAATATTCCCGTCATTGTCTCAATGGGTGCCACAGCCGCATCCGGGGGTTACTGGATATCAGTTGCGGGTGATAAGATATATGCCGAACCTGCTACCATTACTGGCTCAATTGGGGCTTTTTCCCTGCGTGTATCAGCGGCACCAACCCTCAATTCTTTTGGCATTTCCACAGATAGCGTATGGTCCGGCCGTGCGCCCCTTGCTGGTTCATTACTGGAACCGGTCTCAAATGAAGAACCAGACTTTATTCAGGCTATTACCGATCAGACCTATGGTGCATTTCTGGATATAATTCACCTATCGAGAAATATGGAAATTGAAAAATTAGAAAAAATAGCTCAGGGACGAATATGGTCGAGTTCTCAAGCGCTTGAACATGGTCTTATTGATGAAATTGGCTCTCTAAAAGACGCCCTTAATCACGCGGCCGAACTTTCAGGAATTCATTCATCCTGTAACCAGGTCTCGCTTCATCCCTCAAACCGTGCTTCTTTGATGAAGGCATTCATTCCAAATGTAACTGCTTCACTTACAGAAAGCCTGCAAATGCCCGCGCAAAACCTGATAGATAATCGTGCCTTAAGTGAAATCCAGTATCTATCCGAATTAACAAATGCTGGCATTCACAAAGTTCAGGCTTTCTGTACAGCATGCAAAATTAAGTAATTTCATGAAGAAAGCCTTGAAAAAAAAATATGCTTCCGTATCCAATGTCGCCAAGCTCGCAAATTGCGAGCACCAGCTCCTGTTCGACGAAAGATACGGAAGTAAACGCAGTCAATATGTTGAAAAACGAAGAAATCAGGGCATAAGAGCGCATAAACAATTCGAAAACCAACTAAAGGCAACCAACTCTGATAAACGGTGTTTTATCGCGACAGCCTGCTTCGGGGTAGATGCTGAAGAAACCCGCCTCTTAAGGCGATTTAGAGACAAATTCCTTTTACCTTTCTCCATTGGTAAATTCCTTGTTTCCCTCTATTATGGTTATAGTCCCAAGGTCGCGAAATTTCTTGATAAAAAGCCTGTTGCGAAGCAAATTACAAGGAAAGCCCTGCGTTTACTGGTTAGGATGATAAAATGCTACCTTTAGACAATATATACTTGGCCTCGTTTCTATTTGTGTTGGCTCTAATCTTTCTCGCAAAATCAGGTTATCTTTTTAAACCAAAAGAAAAGTATCCATCTCTGCCTTATGCTCTTAAAGGCGCCAAGCTCTTCATGAATGAACAATATCTTGAAATTGAAAACCCAAAATACTTGAACGGCATTCCTGACCAGGTATGGCAACTCCCAAATGGCATGCTTGTCCCTATTGACACTAAAACCCGAAAGTCGATGAAAACAAATGAATATGACCGTATCCAACTTACAGGTTACGCCTATTTATTGAAACACCACCCTGATACTAAACACTTACCCATTGCACCCTATGGATATATACGTTTTCCCATGCAACTTGGAGACCAGTACCGAAAAGTTCAATTGTTGAAGAAAAATGCCTATGAAGAATGTGTCGATCGCTACACATTATTAAGTGCGGGAAAAATCCAGCCAAGGAAACCCCAAAATACAAAATTTTGTGTCGGTTGCGGCCATCAGGACACCTGCAATTATTTTCTCTTTAACGTCAAAAAAGTCGGGAATCGGTAACAATTGCTTTCATCCGAACGCAAAAAACGCCGTTATCCAGTGAATTTCGCCTGAGTTGAACTCACCTGACTACCATTTCCGTAAAAGTAACAGCCAATCATAGTCAAAATATTGTCATTGAAGTGTTAATCCATTTGAATGGTGATAAGCATATAGTTTACTCTTAATAAGGGAGAAATATATGAAAAAAGTAATATCCATAATACTTCTATTATTAATTATAAATACGTTAAGTTATGCATCTCAAGACCCTTCCCCTCTTGGCGAATGGAAAGGTGTCTTATCGGTCAATGGTGCAAAACTCAATCTTATCCTAAATATAGAAAGAGCCGGTGATAGCTTAACCGGATATCTGGAATCTCCGGATCAAGCCCCGGGAGCCAAAATACCAATTACAACGATAACGCAAGCCGACAAAAAGATAGTAATTCAGGTAAACGCTATCGCTTCAAAATTCGAGGGTAACTGGAATGGGGCATCCTGGGTCGGCCATTGGTTCCAAGGGGGCCAAAGCCTACCATTAAGTTTCAACAAACATATATTAGAGCGCACTCAATACCCTTTACATCGACATAATTATTCAACAGAAGACCTCAGCATTCCCAACCAAGATGCGATTATATCGGGGACATTAACGTCCCCGGTAGGTATTTCCAAACCTCCTCTCGCAATACTCGTTTCGGGTTCAGGCCAACAGGATCGTAATTCAACAGTATTTGATCATCGACCGTTTGCCGTTTTAGCCGATTATCTCACCCGGCAAGGTATAGCCGTATTTAGGTATGATGATCGAGGTGTAGGCAGTTCAACAGGTACATTCTCTGGGGCCACCACTAATGATTTTGCAAATGACCTTAAAACTGTATCCAGATATTTTGATGTGAATGGGGGTTACAGATATCTAGGATTTGTTGGGCATAGCGAAGGCGGTATTATTAGTCAATTAGCCGTTAATGAGGATACAGACTTTATTATCTTACTGGCGACTCCGGGCATTAATTTTTCTGACATTCTAATTGAGCAGGCATTGGAATATCAGAAAAATTACGGCCTGGATTTTATCTCAATAGATCTCCAAAAAAAAGCCCATGAAATCGCTGCCTCGGATACTGCTGATATAACTCAAATATTAAAAAAAACACTAAACAATAATAATCCCCAAGTTCTCAAATATATCGAAGTTATGAACAGCAAATGGATGCGGTTTCTCCTAAGGCATAAGCCCGAAATGGTACTGTCTAATATCAATATCCCGGTATTAGCGCTTAATGGTTCGCTTGATACACAAGTAACAGCGAAACCTAATCTTGAGGCTATTGGAACAGCCTTACTAAACCATAATGATGACGTAACGATTAAAAAGCTTGAAGGCCTTAATCATCTGTTCCAGCCAGCGGTAACCGGCAATATCGCAGAATATCGAAATATAAACGAGACTTTTTCACCTGATGCAATGGCAATTATTGCTGAATGGATCAACCATAGATTTCAATAAGAATATTGTTATCCCTATTAATAATATGCTATTTTCATATTAAACATTAGTTGGAGTAAAACAACATGGTAAAGATGTTAAGCACATTCACTTACGGACTACCTACTCTTATGTTTTTAGTTTCAATCCCAATGATTTTCAAATGGATAAGTCCGAACTCGTTCTATGGCTACCGAACACAATACACACTTAGTTCCCCAGAAATTTGGTACGCAGCTAATATGAAGATGGGAATAGCTACAGCTATAGCATCTATAATAGCAATAGTTGTAAGCCATTATATTGTGTCGAACTCTTCAGCTCAGATAGAGCATAGGTATGCTTACGCTATGATTTCAGGTATGTTAATCATTTTGCTTAGTATGGTTCTAGTAGCGTCAAACTAGAGAGAAATGCCCCACAATTGTTAATGTGGGGCACAATGCACTAACCTGTATGTTGAACCAATCCATACGTATTGAATTCGTCCAAAAGCTTTGCAACAAGAAACGGATTACCGCCTTCTTTGGTATATTTTTTTACTATATCCTTTGGTGACATATCGCCATCAGCTATCATCGGCCCAATTTTCTCAAATAATTTACTTTCAATGACAATGGCATCATTGGTGAACGCAAAATGGCCATCAACATTCATATAAGTAAAATTCTCATCAAACCGTATTGGCAAATCTGTCTTTAATTTTTGAAGCTCCATATTCGCTTCAATCAATTCAAGCAGTTTTCTTTCATAATCCTCTGTGTCTGTATATACAGCCTCTGCGTGAACCACATAACCATTCGGCCATTTTTCTGAAGGCATTGTCGGACTCACAAGTCTAATAGTTTTCCTGAGGATATTAACAAGGAAGCCTGAGACACATGCAATCGTGGAGTTAGTCATTGTCGACTTCTTCGCTTCCTTGGTTTGCTCACCCTTTTCAGGTTTATACTTGAAAGCTCTACCTCCTGCCGACTTAATCGATTCAGACCCTACATTTTGCAGTACAAGCTCAACTCCTAATAGTTCTTCAGGCGTAAATTCCTCATGGACTTGCTTTAAGATTCTAGGTGTAAGAATAGAAAAACGGTTTACCGTAAAGCGAGACTTTTCCCAGAGTTTAAGAACCTTTCGCGTAAGCTCGATATTACGAAGGGGAATAGCCGAAGTGGTTTGGGGCATTATACCTGTGACTTCATAAAAAATCTCAAGGAATTCCGCATATTCGGGATTATCTAAAGGTTCAGTGGCCCAATAGCAAAATCCATGATTCATTCCCGGACCCAAGACCCTTTGAGTACCTTGTAACATTTCCCGCCAATACTGGGCGCCATCATCTTTTAGGCTAAAATGGCCTTTAAACTTTTTCGCGGAAATTCCGCAAAACCAACACCCCACCGAGCAACCATCAGAGATTTCGAAAGCTATAGGCGGATGAACAATACCTGAAGCGCCCGGGCCTAAGTCAATATTTGAACGGACTATTTGCCTATCTCGCCAAGCATCAAATAGAGGCGTCAAACCCTGAGAATTCGCAGACGTTATTATCTCGCCGCGATAATAGTGCATATTTGTCATATGCATATTCCAGAGATGAGTCAATGGCCACTCTTCCTTAGTTGCAGTTTGCCGCTTTTCGATATATTCGGGATGGAAAACTGGCCGCAGTGTCTCCAGGTCAATTTCACATCCACACATTTTTGCAGCCGTTTTTAAATCTAGTTCATTATTGTTTATGGAGTTCCGATAGTCTTCGTCACCAGAATACCGCTCAAGAAAACGTTTTATATGAGCGAGGTTTCTGATTTCCGACTTACTCCTGCTTTTCAGAAATTGAGTGTATTTAGACATACCAAAACTCCATAATATAGCTATATGTTAGACAGGAAGTTGAACTGTAGATACAGAACCACGTCCCTCTTGTTCGAAATCAACAAAATCAGGGTCTGGTGCTAAAACTGGATCACCGGGACGGCCGCCGCCTCCGCCGCCGCCGCCAACACCGAAGGCGCCAACCGTACTAAATGTTGTTACGAAAGTTGCAGCAAGAGCTGCTGCAAAGCCACCAGCACTAATCACGGCCGCTACAGAAACCACTGCCGCTGCATAAACAACGGCCGCTACCGCTACAAGAACGACGGCCGCAACGCCCACGCCGCCACCTACTTGTTCCAGTTGTTTGCGATCAAGCTCTCTCAGCTCACCGTTATCATCTTTTATTAGAGCCTTTTCAGGCAAAGCATCTTTAAACTCAGCAGCAATTTCTTTTTCCACCAAGTCCTGTTTTAGATCGTAACCAAGCTCATTTGCCCGGTTGATCATTGTTCTGAAATCAAAGTCTTCTGTTAAACATGCTTCGATTATTTCATCATTGACGGTAATATCGTCAGCAAATTTTTGCATTTCAGCAAGCATACTGCTTCTCCAAAATAATTTCGTTAAAATCGATAACCCGATCAACCGATTTAATTGTTTCCGGTCTATGGGCTATTATTATTCGCGTAATTCCCAAGCTAGACACTGAGGAATTAACCATTCTTTCTGTTTCAATATCTAAGTGCGCAGTCCCTTCATCCATAAATAAAATTTTAGGTTGCCGATAAAGAGCACGTGCTAACATCAGGCGCTGCTTTTGCCCTCCTGATAACACTGACCCCATATCTCCAATGAGGCTCTCATAGCCCATTGGCATTGCCATGATATCGTTGTGAATCATGGCTCGTTGCGCAGCTCGCATGATTTCCCGCCTTTCAGGGGCACTATCGAAGAATGAAATATTTTCAGATATAGACCCTGTAAGTAGGTCATCATCTTGCATCACTACGCCAATCTGTTTTCGAAAATCAGTAAGGCCATATTCATTGATCGGGCGATCATCGATCAATACTTGCCCAACTGATGGTTGGAACAGTCCTGTCATAATTTTTAGAAGAGTTGTTTTGCCACATCCAGAGGGGCCAATTATTGCGACACTTTCCCCAGCTTTAATATGTATATTGACGTCATTTAAGACATTGGGGTTGTCCATCGAATATTTGTAACTGACATTTTGGCATGTAATTGAACCAGTCAATATCGGATGATCGGAAACATTATCCAATTCTTCACCCTCTGTATGCGCAATATCGGCAATACGTTCCAGATGCAGACTTAGCATCCTGAATTCAATCGCGCGCTCAACAAGGGCTGAAGCTTTTTCCGTAAAGTTTCGTTTATAAGCAAGAAAGGCAAACAACATCCCAACAGTGAAACCATCACCAGCCAAAACAAATTTTACGCCGATATAAATGAGAATTATTCTCTCCATGCCGAAGACAACAGAATTAGCGCTTGCAAACCAGATATTTAACTTTTGTAATCGAGCACCGTCATTAATCGTATCAGCGAACTTGTTTTGCCAAATTTGTTGGCGCCCAGCTTCGCCCCCAAACAGTTTCAGGCTGGTAATGCTACGTAAACTTTCAATAAAAGTGCTTTGCTCTTTAGCCTGAGTGACGATTAAATCTTCTTGTCTGGCTCGCAATGGCCTATAAGCAATCATTCGTAAGGCAAAATATATTGCCCAGGCAATTAAGGCTACGAACGCAAGTGCGGGGCTATAGACAAACATCAATACCAACGTTGTAATTGCCATTACTCCATCTAAAATACTTGCGATTAACCCTTCTGTTAGCATGGCTTTTATTGGCGCCATTGAACCAAAACGTGAGACAATATCGCCAATATGACGTTTTTCGAAAAAATCGACAGGAAGCCGCAATAAGTGCCTGAAAAGGTTTCCCATCATCTGGAAGGACAACATACTGCCAAAGTAAAGCAGAACGTAGCTGCGAAGCGTCTGGGCAATTACATTAATCAGGGAAAACCCGCCAAATCCCAATGCCAGAACGAGAAGCAAATCAATATCAAAACTGGTTAAAACCTCATCAACTGCAATTTGAAGATAAAACGGGCTTGCAAGAACAAAAAGTTGTAAAACAATCGATAAGACTAATAACTGAAGAAGATTGGTCTTTAAACCAAATAGCCTTCCCCATAAGTCAGAAAGCCGGAGAGTAGTTTTCTCCTTTCTTTTCTCAAACTTTTCAGTGGGGTTAAGCTCAAGTGCCACCCCTGTGAAATGTTTGGAAAATTCCTCATAATTATAGCTTCGCTCGCCTAATGCGGGATCATGAATAGCAAACTTGTTTTTCGTTGCACTCTTCAGCACCACATAATGATTCATATCCCAATGAATTATTGCCGGCAGCCTTAAATTAAATACCTTATCGATGTCTAGCTTCACGCCGCGGTCATTGAACCCCAAACTATTAGCTACATCAGCAACTGACTTCATTGTCATACCGTGCATTGAAATTACGTGCCGCTGACGAAGAGCAACCAAGTCAGTTTGAAAACCATAATATCCGGCTATCATTGCGACACAGGCAAGGCCGCACTCACACGCCTCATTCTGCCGGATCATAGGCAATTGCCGTTTTCCGGATAAATTAAGCATATTAAGCATTAGCTGCGTCCCCCAATGCTTTTTAAAGGCTCAAGTAACCAATCAATGAAACTCCGCTTTTCGAGAATGATGTTTGCCTCTAACTGCATCCCTAATTGCAGCTCTATTCTCTTGCCCGCTATATTTAACCCTGTCTCTTCCAATGAAGCTGTTATCCTGTAAACAGGCTCTTGTAATGCAATGGGAGCTGAAATCTCAGCAGGTGACAAAATAGTCTCGGTGACTTTTGTTATTGTTGCCGGAAAAGATCCAAATCGCTGATATGGGAATGCTGCATACAAAAGCCGAACATCTTGCCCTTCCTCAACAAAACCAACCGCACGACTAGGAACATACAATTGCGCTACAAGTTCACTGTTTTCTGGTAGGATTGTGAGAACAGGTTGTTGAGGAACAAGGCTCTGTCCCACTGTATTACTGGTAATGGATGAAACACGCCCAGAGACCGGGGCTTTAATTATATATGTTTTGCTACCCTGTAATTCCGCTTCCCGGGTATCCATCTCAATTAATTGTGCCTTTAGCCGTGCTACGCGAGCTTCAGTTTCTCCCGGCAATTGATCCATTCTAATGTTTAGTTGGGCTAATCTGGCCTCTGCATTTTTATGTTCTTGCTCTCTTAAGGTTCCTTGGGCTTTCTGACTGAGCCAGGATTGCCTGCGGCGTTCACTTTCAGCTTTAGATATAAACCCTTTACCAAGTAGCTCTTGAACATCATCGTACCCTGCTTGAGCAGATAAGATGATCTCCTTTTGTAATTCAATTTGATATATCAGAGAGGCTATTTCCAGTTTAACAGCCTGTATTTCAGCCCGCATACGGCTTTGTTCAGAAGCTAATTGGTTTTCTTCAATTGTAATCTGGTTCTTTAAGTTTTGCCTCTGATCTGCAATAGCTAATAGCGAGCGAGCCTCGACCGAAGTGTCTGCCAGTGCTTGCTCCGCACGAACAGACAAAAGGGGATCACCAACTCTTACACGCTCGCCCTCATGGACATATATTTCTGATACTGTACCGAAACGACCTGCTTGAATTTTCGCAAGGCCTTTGGTTGGCACCAAATAACCAGATACACGCTCTGTTCGGGCGTAAGAACCGGTAAACAAAACCAGAAGCAATAAGCCTACTAACCCGCCGATTAAACCAGTGATTATTTTAAACGAGACAGGATTTGTTAGAAAAACATCCCCATGTAATTTCTGTTTCCGTGCCTCAACGACTTCTGATCTAAACAAGACCTATACCCTTCGCTTATATCCACCCTCCCAAACGGGATATAGCGAAAGTAATAGTTTACACCAAAAAATAGAAAGTAACGATTATATGAGAATCATGTTATCGATAAAGATGAACATACTATATAAATAGTAGTAAATTAACGAATTTCTTACCTTGACTTTATGGGTCAGGCCTAAAAAAAATAATGAAATATATAAGGTTAGTTTTGGAGCAGCCTTGGAAATAACAGCACATTATTTACCATAAAATTTATAAGAAATTAGCGAAGAAAATAGTGAAAAATTTTCAATTCACAAGAAATTGATACTGAAAAAAGAGTGTAATTTATATGTTAAGAATTAAATTTTCGAGACTGATTAAATCAAATATCAATGATTACTGCAATTTTTTGAGCTAATGAATTTCATTCAGATATTTTTCAAGATACTTCCGCTCAATCTGAGTTATGTCAGAACGTTTGATAGTTGCCATTAAGGCTTCACGTTTAGCCGATCTAGAATTTGAAACCCCACCATATTCAGCCACTTCCCAATAAAAATCCGCATCTTCTTTAGGAACCCAAACTTCCCAAAACCAAATTTGTTCAGAAAACCACTCGACAACCAATTCTAAACTTCCAAAATTCTTAACATATGGCCGAATTGTATAAGTTTGGTGTCTTGGATTACAGACACTCTCAACATTCTCGCCCAGAATGGATAAATCATTATATGATCGAATATGCAATTTTGAATTCTCCCATTTAAATAATGATTGTCCTATAAATCCTTTATTGTTTGCCATAGAAACCAGAACTCCCATAAAGTCCAAAGTATTCAATAGTCCAATTCAATAAATGAAATAAGTTTTTGTAATTTCTCAATAGGAAGAGAACGAATAAGTATCGACACTTCTTTTACCAATCTATCATGATCCGTAGGTTCTTTTTCAATAGGAAACAAGAAAAATTCCACAACATCACAATCTAATGCTTCTGCAATTTCAAAAAGAAGATCAACCCGCGGTACGGTTTTCACGCGCTCAGTGTGCGATATAACATCAAGTGTCCGATCAACTTTCTCAGCAAGGTTGTCTTGTGTCAAACCACGCATCTTACGAAAATGCTTGATTCGACCAGCAAGTCCTTGGAGGAATAGACGTATTTCTTCATCTCTATTTGACATGACGTAAACGTTAAACTCAAACACTTCATCCGAAAACCGCATGAAATACGAATTTATACATTTACTATTCGTATTATTATTAGTATATAATAAACAACCTATGTGTTTATTCGTTCTAGGAAGTTAACCAATTGTCTGTTATCGATCCAATAAACAATCATGTCGGAAAACGAGTAAAAAAAAGAAGGCGTGAACTCGGTTTAAACCAGCATCAACTCTCCGAAAAACTACAAATCTGTTACCAACAATTGTGGAAAAATGAGGAAGGTATTAATCAAATAGGCAGTTCGAGACTTTATCGAATAGCTGCCATACTTGGTGTCTCGATTTCATATTTTTTTGACGGAATTCCTACAAACAGGAATCATAATAAAGTCAAAAAAGAACTAGCCCCTACTATAGACGAAATAAATGAGTTTTTAGTCATAATTGCGAGGATAAATGATCCAATCAAGCTTCGTAAACTCGCTTTAATCCTTGACGCATTAAAATAAGGATAGAAGGCTAAAGGTCTGCTACTAAAATATCGTAAGTTTTACCGACCCCATGCATAACCGTAATACGGTCTTCTTTAAAAAATAATCTCAAAACACGACCAGTCGTGGGTTTTTTATCCTCATGAATCGCCTGCCACGTTAATAAAGCAGCATTACCACCTTTAGCAGGGTCACGTGCAGATTCGTACAATATAATACCAATGTCACACTCTCGGGCAGTTAGAACAATTTCATGACATGTTGAATAATCATTTCGGTCAACAATTTTCGGGTTATTTACAAATGGCCTCTTCCTCAAATCCAGACTTTTACTATGTTTCGCTACGAAACTAAAACCAAACGCCATGACAGCACTGGTCGGAAAACCAAACTCGCTTTCCAGATAAAATCGGCGACGATAAGCAACAAACTCTATGAGGGCCGTATCCGCATTTTCTGCTGCATATAAAACATGGTTTTCATCCCCAATGGGTCGAAAGCGGGTACTCTGCCCTTTCTGCTTCTGATACCTAAATGGTGCTGTTAAAAGATAAAATTCTGGACTGGCTGACACACCAGGAGGAAATTCAGGCTTAGTTTCCTCAATCGCGGCCTCAAGAATATCATAGTCTTCAACAGAATCTACGAGAAGATGAGTTGCCTCTGCCCCCTGGTCTTCTACAAACCGATGTAGTAGTGCTACATAAAATTCAGAGGCATTTGCTATTGTTTCTTTGGAGTAAACTGTCACGGTCTATGTCTTAGCACGCGCCTGATCAAGATAATCCATAGTGTTAATCAAACCCGCAATCGATTTTATTTTATCTACAGGTTTACCTGCCAGCACCTTATTTTCTGAATGCATCCAACCAGCCATGTCATCAAAATTCGTACCAAAAAGTGCGCCCAGGCTTCGAAAAATACGCAAGAAATATAAAGCCAGTTCACGGTCACGCGACCCGGCTTTTAGACAAGAACCGTTCTTCATTCTACTGATCCTGCTTTCATGCACACCCAGAACGGCAGCCAAATCCCTTGCCTTGAGATCTAGATTATCCCCTGCTTTCAAAAACGCTTCTGTTATAACGCGTTCATCTGGAGAAGGTTCTTTCTTGTTTTTTATCAAAACCGGGTTTTTTTCGGATTCTGCAACAAGCATTAACTGCTCCTGTAAATGTTAATATATTTCATTATATAGGAAAAAGCCGCGCATTTGCAATTAAATTCGAATTCATGTGCATTTGCAATTTATATTTATCCGCTCAAAAACACCAAACCAAACAAAAAAAAGAGCCTGTGAACAAACAGCAATCATTACCTTTTTAAATAAAACTGAATTTAATGTCATAAAAAAAAGACATTGTAGACACAATCTCGGCACAATTTTTACTGTAATAATTAATCGCTAAGGTTATTTAATCTTTCAAAAGATGGGGGTCATCGTATGAAAGAAACAGGAAAACTATACCTAAATTATGACCGAATGAAGGTATGGTATGATTAGGGCATTTACGCAAAATACAATCGAATTTAACGAGCAAGGTTTCATTGGAGCTGAAAAGCGCAATCAAATTACAGGAGAGCTTGAAGCGATCGGCCCTCAAATTTTATCTGCTGAGTTGTTCCTAGAAACCTTCGTAAACAATGATCACCGAATAAAGCTATTCAATGGATTTGTTCGTTGGTTAAAGGCAATAAAGGCGATTGATATAAATTTGATGGTCGTCTGGTTTGGCGGATCGTTTGTAGAACAAAATTCTACACCAAATGATATTGATGTTTTAGTTTTCTACAGTCGTAAAAGTGATTTAGAGATTAATTTCAATTGCCTCCGGCACGATTACTGCGAATCCAAATTTGGCATTGATTTAAGAACAATTTCAATTAATCAAAATCCAATTGATGTTATTCATCAAGTTGCTCAATACACACTATTTTACTCGCATCCAACATATGCAAAGAACGGATTAACTCTACCTTTTAAACGGAAGGCTGTTGTTTCGATTTTAGGGCATGAATTAAACAATCTTTGTAATTTTCGTTGACTGGAGGGGGCTTCCAACCACTAAGGAATGAAAGTGACAAGCCATGTTTAAAATCAAAACCATTGCTTCTATATGTTCTCTCGCGCTTTTGACGAATGGTTATGCAAGCGCCGATCAAACAATCCTGCCTTCCTGTCGATGGCAAGGGCATAAAGATGTTTTACCTATAAAAGCAGCGTATGAAAGACAGGCTAAACGCCAAAAACAAACTAATCAAAATAGCCTTAAATTCCGATTAGATCAGGAAATGTTTTTAGCTTATTTAAGTGCTGATAATACTAAAATGAATGATCTCTTAACTGCTTATAGAAATCATGAAGGTAAAAATTGGAAGAGTCCGTCCGATATTATATTTAACGTATTTCTGATTGCCGATAGGCTTAATGATTTTGCAGCATTATCCCATGTCAAACAAGTATTTGACAACAACCCTTTTTACCTAAATCAGCTCATGAACGGCGGGCGGTTTGAAGGGACATTGTTTGATGCAACAACTATATATGATTATGTCTCAGCACGATTAGCACTTGAAGCCAGAGATGCAAAATTGTTTGAGCGACATTATCAATCAACCGTCCGACAACTTGCCTCTCTCCAAAGATTTAGAACGAAAAGTGCAACATTTCAAGAACGAGTTGCCAAGAGTGAGTTACTGCTCGCAAAGCTTAAGCGCCTTGCAATAGAAGCGGGGCTTATTGAAGCTCAGGGCTGGTCATTCGGCAGAATCAAGGCAGCATATCACAGACTAGACGCTGATTGCTCTCCAAGACTAAAAACCTATGCCGCTAATATTCTTAATGCTGTGACAGAAGACAAACATACAGCGAACTTACAGCACAAATCACCTATGAGTTTCAAAAACGTTCCAGTTCTTCGCTCAGAAAGCGAAGAATGGTCAACTTGGGTCAACGCCAATGGGGGTGTCATTTTAGATAAGGAGTAAAATAATGTCAGGTTTTATAGAAGAAATCGTGGTTACAGGTACACGCGGCGGCGGCGGCGGTAGTTTCGATTGGGGAACCTTTAATTTTAACTTCAACAATGTTGATTATAACGATGAACCCGGTGACTCCGGTGGGGGTTCTTCACAAAATGTCAATAATTTGGATGAAACCAACTTCACAGAAGTTTCATTTGGAAATGTAACATTCCAGTTAGACCTATCAACATTACCCGCAGTATATGTGAACGCACTATTATATATTGCAGATAACCTGCATATGTTCCCAGCAATGCAAACACTAATAAATGATCTAGCAGCCCAGGGATATACTGATATTCAGTTTGTTGGACATCCAACCCATGCACTGGCTGGTGACGGCTCTCTTGTTAACACTTTCGATAGTTATAGCCCATTGGCAGGTGTATCAGCCAATGCAGCGTTTATTGGTTCTAGTGATGAAGCGGCCGGAAAAAAATATGCAACGATAACAATTAATTTAACAAATGAAGCGAATACTCCTGCTTCGGCTCAAGATGCAATCTTTCGCATAGGCCACGAACTTGAACACGCAGCCTTTCGTGAAGCATCAACTGAAGAAAGCGCTGACTCAGAAGGAAACAGAATTGTCAATGAAATCCAGAATATTGATCCTGACTATGCAGACGATATCGAAAGTAATGGATATAGTAATGCTGAGCATGGCCTTGGCACCAGTTCGAACAACCACCTAAGAGGTGGTACAGGCCATGATAATTTGGATGGCAGAGCAGGAAATGATAATTTATTCGGCAAAACAGGAAACGATCTTTTAGTCGGTGGTTCCGGTAATGATCAACTTTTTGGAGCTTCGGGAAACGATGAGCTTGTAGCTGGTGCCGGCACAGACGCGCTTTTTGGAGGCGCAGGCAATGATAAATACGTTTTTGATACAAACTTAAGCGGGTCTATCGGTGATGTCAGTGGCACAGGCGACCTTTTGGAAATACAATCAACGAGCAATGTTACTTTCACACGCTCTGGTGCATCATTGATCATTACTGATATAAACACTAATCAACAATTAGAAGTTTATAATTGGTTTAACGGCCAAACAATTGAAGTGATTGCACTTGCAAATGGAACTGTCTTTGATGCCAACACCGTTACAGCAATTGCTAATTTTAATGGGTTTCCTATTGATATCGGCTTTGACCAAATAACAGTTGATCCTTTCACTGGAGGCTTTTTTACAACGCCTCAAACGCCAAAATCAGATGGATATATCAGAGGAATAGTATTTGACTTAGATGGTGATGGACTAGAATTAAATAATCTATCCAATGAAAATACCACTATTGATTGGAATGATGATGGTATTGGCGAAGTAACTGCAAACGTAAGGCCTGATGATGCCCTTTTGATACATCTCAATAATTCTGAATCACCAACACCTATCAATTCTCTAATATCACTTGATACTAATAATGATGGCCTCATCAATGCTGATGATGACAGTTGGAACACGGTTACATTGTGGCGAGACTTGAATCAGGATGGCCGTGTCAATGGTGACGAACAGTTTAGTTTTGAGGGTTTAGGTATCAAAGAAGTTAATATTTCGTTTGATAGTGATTTAGACTTAATTGAACAAAACATTGTTCTTGGATCTACCAGTTTTACCAAAGTAGATGGTTCAATAGGCAATGCAGGCAACATTGGATTACGTGCTAACACTGACGGTTTTATATGGGAAGAAAATAGCGACTTATATGATGCCGTTAATGACTATTATTCAACAGTAGGTTAGCATCAATATTTGAATATTGCCTTATCCGAAAAAGTTTCATGGCTCCAGATAAGGCAATACATTAAATTTTTTTATTCAAAAATCATACTGTTCTTAGAATGTCACAATAACAAAGTTATTTATCTTAAAATCATACAACTATAAATTCAATATTCCAAACGTTTGAGTTTATTGATTATCTTTGATATATTAATATCAGATAGGAAATGATTATGACTGATGAACAAATTAATTACGCAAATGAAATTGCCCGAATTGGCGCTGAAGAAGCAACGGTTGGTTATGGCGTCGGTCGATATTGGCTTTTAGCCTTCTCAATAGGCTTGTTTTTTTCTTTTTATTATTATGCTTTCATTAGTGAAGAAAATTTTGACGTAATTATTTTGGGTGGAAATAAAATTAACCTATGGGCAAGTACTTTGCTGTTCTTCTCTATTGTTTGTTCATTTGGATACTGGCGAATGAATATTATTTATCATAAACTGAAAAAAGTGACAGATAATAAAAATGATTAATAGTTGAAACCCTTTATATAAATGAAGGGTTTTCTCTATCAATGCACAACATTACTAATTCCTTTTATTGAAACCACCGTAACGTCCTGGCTGATAAGCTGGCTTAGGTAATTCCTGCTTTTCTTCTTTCTGTTCTAATTGTTTATCATCGCGCTCTTGAGACTTAACCCATTGCTGTACTTCAACAGCATCCTCTCTTAAATCAGATAATCCCTCCAAAAAAGCTTGAGACTTAGCAATATCATCACCCTTAAATTCATCATTTCCAAGCGTATCGTCATAAAGGTCCCTAATTTGACTATTCCAAAAGTCTGTTCTTGTCGTTAATTGGGAAGAATCAACATCAGACCAAACATGAGATGTTCTAGCTCCCACCTCAGCATTTATACCAATACCAAATAACTTTGGGGGGCCTCCACTTGCTTTGACACCGGCAAATACGTCTTTACTTCCTGTTTCTGTATCCGCTTGATAATAACTAATATCTTTACCCGCAATACCGTTCAAATGACTTGCCGCCTGTTGCGAAATAGAATCAATAAATGTCCCTCCAGAACCTTCGCTCTCTGCTGCCTCAAATAACCTTGAAAATTGCGAAGCTCCAGATAGGTTTCCACTCTCGGCCAAATCCGCAAACCGAAACACTGTCAGTCCTCCCTCGGTGCCTTGGCGGCCGTCAAAGCGAACACCTGACTGGAACTGAACTGCATCATTCACATTAACACTCTGTCCACTTCTAACATCGATCTGACCAATCTCACCTTCTAGGGGATCATAGGTAAAGGATATATTCGAACCAGGCCGAGCCAACTCCAGTTGATCCTCAGTTAAAAATGGGGCCAATGCCCCTAACGTCCTATCATTAGCGGCCAACTGAAAATTAGAACCCTGATTAAACAATACATCGTTAGTTGAAATACCCAAATTTTCAGCAAGGTTTTGTACCCGTTCCGCTGACAAAACAGACTGTGAGGCGTTAATTGCTGCTGCATTCGCAGCAAAACTATTTGTTGGTTGACCTGAAAATAAAGCAGATTCCCCAACACCACGAGCCTCGCCAGAAACTCTCGCCCGCCTAATTTCACCTGCCGTCGCTATATTACTAAGGTCTGCAACAGAAGCTGTATCTTTATAATCTACATCCCCTACCCTATATTGAGTATCAAGATAACTCGAAGCCTCGGCTAACTGACTTGGTGTTAAATCATTATGGAGAGCCGCAAGATTAACACCAAGGGCGGATCCAATACGCTGTTGCTCCTCGATAGAGCTTGTTGCAAACGCTCGCGATGCATCACCATTTGCACCAGAGATCCTACCTGTTGTTAAAGCATGATCATATTGGGAGACTAGGGCCCTGGCCTCCGGAACTGAAACACCAATCTTGTCGGATAAGTTCTCCGCAGCACTTTCAAAAGCTATAGCATCAAGTACACCTCTGGAAGCAGAAGTACGACCCTCTGTTGCCGCCGCATCCTTAACACCGCTAGCTGAATATCCCCCAATATCTGATAAACCTGCAAGCCGACCTGCTGTTGAAGCACCCGCAGACACACCAGCTAAACTATAGGCTTCATTACCTGAAAACCCGTTTCCCCGGGCAGTTTCTCTAAAGCCGGCATGTTGACCAAGATCCTGAAGAAACCCGCCAGTGTAATTTTCCTTAACTGATTGAAAAGCCCCATCACCAGAAATCGCATACCCTTGTAGTTCTCCAGCAGCTCGGGCACGCCCACGAACACCTTCAGCTAAAGATTCTGGATTAAGTCGTGCCTCGGCTGCTCCGCCAGCGATATCATCACCATGTCGCGTAAGAGATCCAACAAGGTTGGAAAAACCCGCCCCAGAAAGCTTGAATACAGTAATAACAATAATACTTGCCAAAGAAATCGAAATTAATCTGCTAGCCCCAAAGACACTTAAGGCTTTTAAGGTTGCATTAGGAGCAAGCATCAAAGCTGAAAAAGACAGGTTATTACGCCTTACTTCTTCAAAATTACCAAGCGCAATATCTTCAATAACTATTTGTAAACCAATATCTATAATCCCCCATACGGCCACAAAAACAAAAAAACCGGCAGCTAACGATAATGCTCGGCCACGTAAAGGAGTTAAAAAGAATAATGAAACAACCACTAACGATGTCAGTGCGGCCGCCAAGAAACCTGCCCTAATGGATTGACCATATTCTTGAGCAAAGGTGAATAATCCAAGTCCTTGAGTAGTAAAGCGCCGATTAGTTTCCTGGGCAATAGCACGCTCCGGATTTTGATCGGCCGCTGCATCTTGTATGGCCATAGCTAATACAGCCGCTTGTAAATAGGCAGTCCTATCCCCGGTTTGTCCAAAAACGGTCGGAATGATATTATCTAAAATCCCCTCACACTGGCCCAACTGACCTGCATCTACCGTATTGAAACCAACACCTCTACACATACTATTGATCAATGAACTATATGTTCCTGGGTCAACCAGCTCGGTCCGAATATTTGAATATGCATCCGTACATGTTGTTAACACACCATTCGGATTGGCCGCCGACTTATAAGGTACTGAAATTGCCTGAGATTGTGCATTAGCAAAGGTAGCTAATAAATCTGTAGAACTTTTATTAATGGCATTTAAATTGAAACCACTTCCTGGTATCGCAGCAGCTACTTGGCCACATTCAAGGTAATAGGTTTTTATATTCTGCCAAAGGTATTCATCATCAAGCGGATTTTGGGAAATAAATGACCGCCGGATCATATCAAAAATAATACCATTTGCTGTCACATCATAAGCATTTATACTTACGGTATTAGCAATATCTACGGCCGCTTCCTCAATTGTATTCGTAAGGCCTGCCAGCAGAATAATACCATCTGGAACACCGGCTATAGACTCCGTTCGATTTAGGGTACGATCAAAAATATGAATAGTACCCGTTGGAACAATAAGAGCTGTATAGAGGGAAACACTAATCCCAAAAGTCAAAATCCAGTTCCGCATCGTTGGCACATCTGTTGCCTGTTTTGCCAATGAAACAAATCCAGCAACAGCAAAACCAACTATCGCTGCAATATAGACTAATCCACCATAGTCATCATTAGAAAAGAAAAGTGCTACATAACGAAAGGCTGATGCGAGTGAGTCTATTCCTCCAAAGGTAATAAAATCATCTTCAAGTGCTAAGAGAGGCGAACTAATAAAGCCAATCAAACTACCTAAGCAATAGAAAACTCTTCTCAGGCTTTTCATACCATCACCTCTCCGTTTGTGTTGCAACATACTCCGTTGACGTTCTGGCTTTATCTGCTTGAAACAATGAGGCTTGGGCAGAAATACCATGCTGCTCAGCTACAACAACACGATAGGCTTGAAACGAAGCCTTTCTTGCATCCACAATATCTTTTCTCAAACGCTCAATTTTCGCCCTAGCAGGCTCATATATCGCCAAGTTACACGGATTGGTACCACCATCGACCCCAGGAGTAGTCGCATCGGAAAGCGCCTTGGTTACAAGAAAATCTATATTAGTTAACAGGTCATCAAAAATCCGAAATGATAAGGCACTCGCGACAGGATATTCATTTGCACCAATTGCCTGCTCCAATGTTCCAGTTACAACGCCACGCCGGCTAATCTCATAAACAGGTAGAGCCGATTGATTGATAAATCCAATTTCCTCTGGAGTATAAGCCGTGCCCGCAACCATTTTTGCCCCAATACTTGTCATTCGATCTCTAACAAGCTGAATAACAGAGATACTGGTTGCCGAAGTACAATCAGCTCCATTCGCAGGACGGCCCATTACTGAACCTGTCAAAAAATCATATGATGAAAATCGATCCACAGTAGGACAACGATCAATTTCCCGAATAGTCGGTGCATTTTGACCATTAGGCCAATTAATCACCACGTCCCCTATATATCCTCGAACAATATTTGCAACGCTACCCATGCCAACACGATTAGCAGCATTTTGAACAACTGAACCGTTTGCAAATAACTCCTTAACAGCAATCGGACAACTCGCAACCTCCGCTTTCAAATCAACAGGTGGTGCATTATCATTGTCACGTATAGCTTGTTGTGCTCCATGATAATGTTTCTCAAAGGCATCATCCAGTGAACGACTTCCAGTAGCTTCCTCAAGAACATTTTCAAAAAAATCAGGATTGTCACCAGTTACTAGCTTGGCTACCTGATTAGCCATACGACAATCATTAACCTGGATACTATTCAAAAAAGAAGATGCAGCTTCAAGTTTGCTCATGACGTCTTCACAGGTTTCGCAATGCGCCTTTAGCGCCATAGAAAAAGCTAGAGCTGGTGCTGCCTGCAAAATATTTTCAAACTTCTCAACTAGATATTCTGGGTCAAGAAAACTAATTCCACCTGCAAAAAGATCAATTCCGCCGCATCCAGTTCGTATTCTTGGCGGGGTAACACTAAAGAGATTATCATTAGTCAACCGAAATCGGCCACTAAATTGTCCTCCCGTCAAATAACCCCTACGCTGCCCATCAAACTTTGATGGACCTGAAGACGTTGTTGAATCAAACCAATTTTCTGTCCAATCCTGAGCAATAAGCTGGTTGCTAACAAAAAAATGGCAAAAGCAAAATAGACCTACAATTACCTTGAGTTTCCTATTCATCACGAATCTCCTTCAGATTGTTTCTTTGGCAAGAAACCACCTATCTCGGCAGAAACAACACGCCTTAAATTATGAACCCTTAATTGTTTATTGATTTTGGCAACATATGTTTTAGCCGCCTCGGGCCAATCATCGTAAGGCTTACCCCGAACCCTTGAAAGGCCAACATTATAAGCGGCAAATGCACTTGAAATATCACCTGTATATTTATACATCTTGAGAAGATATTTACCCCCACCCAACAAATTCTGATCAATATCAAAAACATCATCAACGTCCATTTCATCCGCTGTGATCTGTTTTAACTGTGTACAACCCATTGCTCCAGTAGGACTAACTGCATTACAGTCAAAATTTGACTCGACAGTTACAAGAGCTATCAAAAATTCCCTCTCAAGCCCTATTGTTTTCGCAACAAAAGAAATTCTGGAATGGATATATTCTACTTCAGGAATCGAAGGTTTGGACCACCGACTAATATTGTCATCTGCGCGCAATGGAGAAACAAGACTAAGAAGCAACAAAAAAAGAAAAGAGTGTCTCTTAAACATCATTCACCCCCCTCAAATCCCGACGTCACACCGGGATCAAAAAAACCACCATCCTGATTAGCACCATTAAGGAACTGGCCTGGAGTAATTTCCTTTCTCAGTAAACGAACAGCCCGATAAGCATTATCTGCAATAGCTGGCAAGCTCTCTAATCCAACAGAAACCGGAAAATAATTTTTTGTATTCTTTTGAATAATGAATGTTGTCGGGGTAACCTCAACATTAAAACGCGCAGCACGATCTGGATATTGGTGAATATCCATCTTAGAAATATTCCAACCAGTACGATCCTCAAATGCCTGAAGAGTACCCCATTGAACATTACAAGCGTTACAACCTTTCGCAGAAAACATGACAATTGCAAAATCACCACGCTCATTTATCAGGCGCCTATCGCGAATTTCCTTGCGTTCTTTGCTGACAATCGTCCTTCCCGCATTTGTGACAGGATAAGCTGAACGAGCATTAAGCTTTGGATTAAATAAAAGAGCTTGTGCAGTCAAAGCTGTAAATGTTTTTGACCTTTTCCTAGCAAAGTCCATGAGTTGAAAATATTCAGCAACCTCACCAACTTCCTCACTGACAATAGCAAATGCAAGTTGTTCGTCCATCAATTCGCCAATTGCTGCCGGTGTCATTTTTTTAAGGTGTTCATGTGGGGGTATAATTGGCTCTTTCGCTATTTTACTATCATCCTCCTCTACAACTTCAACAGGGTCTTCATACCAATTCCAACCACGTTTTTCTCTATCCTGTCCAAGGGTGGCCTCACTAAAAATAATCGTTGACACTAAAGTTATAATTATAACGTGATAGAATTGACGCATCATCATTAAAATAATCATAGCAGTTTCTCCAAAACGACTGCTCCTTCATATTTTACAAACCCAAAATATCGACTATCAAATCCATCCTTATGCCCAGTAGAGGCAAAGAAAACCCCTTCAGGAATACGGCCACTTGCCCAATCAAAAGCAATTAGTGGATCACCATAATTAGTAAACTCCTTAGCAGTAGCTACAAATTCACCATTGCAATAAAAACTACGACCTTCCCTTAATAAAATATCACCTGGAATACACATTACGATCTTGACCATATGATCAACCCCAGGAGGTAATGCTCGATGCTGTAAAGGGAAAATCACTGTAGAGCCTTTTTCAACATCCTTACCTGGATGTCTTAAAAAAAGAACACCATCTATAGAGTCTGTCATATTATAGGTAAAATGTGACCCAAAAGCTGAAGCAACTAGACCAAGAACAAATATAATTGCCAATGTCTTTACATGCTGAACACGATGCTCAATGAGAAAACGAAGTCCCTTTTTACCAAAATTAGAATAATAGCCCATTTTACCCTCCCTCTTCGTTTCTGAACATTTTCAACAGTTGAGTAGCCCCAGCAATTTTTTGAACCTCCAAAGCCTCTAAATGACCGGTTAAATGAGCATCTCCATAAGAAACACCTGAACCAATGGATGCATGTGTAAGCTCATCAGGCCGCTCGCAATAAGCTTTAAAAGGATCACTTCTAACTATGGTCAGGGCTGGTACCCGTTCCACGTTATTATTTCTGAAAATCATTGGATCAATGATCACCCCAATATTTCGAACAGGGCACGAATCCTCATTACAATGCTTATCAACTTTGATTATGTCGGTCGTTAACTTTACCATAGGCTTAAGCCTAGCTAACCCACCGGGCGCTCCCCTAAACACCATAACACCGCCAACTTTTTCGAGTTGCTGAGCATACCTTCTCAGGGTAGGAATAGGAATTGAGGACGAGACAAACAAGATCGCCTTAAAATCTAACTCAACAGAAGTGACACTTCCGTCTGAGACTGTCTCGTCCTCATCGACGCCGAGGCTTGACCGAACCCGTGAATTCATTTCCCTAACAAGTTCAAGCATTCCCGACGACCGAAACTCTTCAGCCACCTTGGCAGCACGTTTTTCTATTTCATCACTAGCTATTGGTGGTTTTATTGATTTGGCCTTTTCAGCCGCTTCTTTCATTGCCTCATTAACATCTTGGTCATTTGTCTGTGTAAAGCCGCAAAAAACCAAACAGGACAACACCAAAAATAATTTTTTCAAATTAATCACCATCGGTTGCTCCTGCTGTTGTGTAGGCTTCCAAGCCAGCTTCAAAATTAGATTGCATGTCCTCGGCTGTTTGCGTAACCAATTCATCATAATATTCACTAAGGTCAATATCGGCGAAATTCAGTGCTTGAAACTCTGCTGGCGTAAAACCGCGACATTCAGGTGTTTCAGGTTCACCCCAGCCACCATCCGTATCAAAAGCAATCAACTGCGCCCTGCCCTGCTGATGAATAATTCTACCGAGCTTACTGTTAAAACAGCAATGTGCTCGGGCCTTTTGAATACAACCAATCAAGGGGATACGGGCAGTACAATAACTACCAATTTCATGACAAAAACCCGATCCTGCCAATAGAGCAGTCTCATAATCTTGTTGGTCACAACCGAAACCGAGAAGCTCGGTTAATACAAGATATACACCCACAGCTACTGTTGCAGGTCCCGCTACAGCACTAATAGCAGCCGATCCGGCACTCGCAGCGGCCGTCGCTGACCCCGTAGTCGCAAAAACCGAAGCCGCTTTCGCTGCTCCTGCAAAAACTGCAACTACAGCACCACCAGATACAGCCTTAAATCCAATTGTAGTTACCCCACCAGTATCATGAATTACTTCGCCACGATCCTTACAACAATTCTTGAAAAGCGTAATTAACCCAGGCCGTTGACAATCCATAGCTCGGCCAGTGAAAACCTGTATATCATTCAAACATTCTCCGGATGCATCTCGAAGTCCATCATCAACATAGGCTTCACGTGGATTTTGAAGTTCTTCAATCGGAAACTCGCTTGTATCTACACAAGCAATATCAGAGCAACGGGAAATACCATCAGATCCAATAAGGCATTCACCTACTCCGGCAAGAGGACATTCATCAGGTAATGGCTCATCACGACATTCACCCGGAACAACCTCCGTCACGCATTTACCAGGTTCTGTCTCAAAAACACATTCGCCCGGTACTACAATTTCTCGACATTCACCTGGCTCAGGTTGTTCATAACATTCGCCTTCAACTGTAACATCACGGCATTCACCTTCGATAGTTCGCTGGACACATACATCAGGCTGCGGAACATTTTCACAAACATCAGGTTGTGGTATATCTTGACATTCACCTGCAACAATTTCAGTATGACAAACCCGTGTCGTCCCTCCAGGTTGACAAGGTAGTGAAGAAAATAAACCAGGACCAAAACAAACGGGGATACCTGAACATATTGCCCCGGTAAATGGACAAATATATTCAATCACGTTTTCACAGATTTCAACTTCACGGTCCGGTGCACACACTCTTTTATCAGGCTGAGGCGTACAAACTCTTTTTGGTGGCTGTGGGGTACATTCTCTTACAACACGATTGGGGTCACAAACCCGCCTTGTCGTATCTGGATCACAATATTCTGTTGTAGTATCTGGGTCACATTGAATTGTCGTTGTATCCGGTTCGCACACCTCAACAACAGTATCATCACCGCACGTCGTAACTTCAGTATCTTCTTCACAAACCTGATGTACACGATTAGTTAAACATTCCTGCGCATCAAGTGGGCAAACCCCATTATCACATTCAGCAATTTCACCCTCACCGTCATAATCACCATCACTATTTCTATCGATGCCACAAAAAATACGTCCCTGATATGGACTTAAATCCTGCGAAACAACGACGACAGGCATGTTAAGTACAAGGCTTATTGCAACGACTGTTTTACGCCAGATGTGCATAATAAATCCTGTCCTGCCAACCTAAAGGTTTGCATTATTGTTAAAGCTTGAGGAAATTCATTTAGACAGCCACAATCTGTCACTAGCTGTTCACCGGGGCCTATTGGGCAAGTCCCACCCGCACATTGATGATAGTTAAATTCGCCTGTAGCTGAAGGGTTTCTAAGTATACTACCAACCACTCCAGAAGATGCGACTTCAGTATCAGTAACAAGCGACCTTGTCTTACACATTTGCTGACAGTCAGAAATGCCAAAATCTGCATCAATAGACATGTTACCTGTAGATAAAACAACATCACCGTTTATTTCCAAACGGTCCGCAAACTCTTCATTTGTGGAGTTTCCATAAATATGGCTCTGCCGTGTAAAATCAAAATTACGAGCACTGTCGCCTTCTGTTTCACACTGATAGGTCCTATTTCGCACAAACCAAGGAAAACTGAAAGTTTGCTCACATTGCGCTCCATAGAGGGTTCTTGTCTGTACAAGTGGTGTTAATCCTGTTCGCCCTCCATTATGCCAAGTATTCACTCCGTCAACCGTTTCTTCAAACAAAAGACAACGATCATCATTGGCATAAGCATCACAAGTACTACGAATATCTTCAACAAGGTCACATTCAGTATCATAGAGAAAATGACCAGTAATCTGACCGCTACCTCGATCTTTTACCGCAATATAGAAATCAATTGTATTTGTACCGGGTTGTAAATTGTCCAGAAAATGCGTATTAATCGTTACTGATGATTGATCATTAATCTGACAATCAGCCGGATCTGACAAACCATCAAAACCATCTGTTCCAAAAATCAAATCACCATTTACACGAATAGCAATCTGGTCTTCATAGAATCCAAGGTTAAACCTAGCTTCATTTAACTTTTCAAATTCACCAATATTATATACAAGCTGGTGGTGAATAAGGTTACAGCCACCACTTACATCAATACCATTATCAGTATTATCACCAAATTCGAATGCAAAAGCATTAGGGTTATCTGTTATGGGAACAACTCTATAAGGTGCAGTTGCTGTCACTAAACTGACCACATCCGTGCTGACTATTTCATCTAATGTTACCTGGCGTTCAACGACACAGTTATTTGTCACCAAACCAGTATTCGCACCAACAGATATATTCTGAACAAGATTACTTACAGGGTCTGTACTAGCTGACGAAAAAGCAGCAGCAGATAGACTGGATGGGTCTTCAAAAAAGGTATGCTGGTCTTCATAATCATCATCACGGCAATTGCGGGTATCTTGACCCGCCAAGGTAATAATAAAGTCCTGCTTTTCGACTTTTGAGATAGCATATCGAGGTTCTTCAGACATTAACGCCCCAGCAATACCCCCTGCCAACTCATCAAGAATTGCATTTCGATTATTAAAACCCAGATTATTTCCACAAGAACTATTTACACAATAACAGCCTGCAAGATCATTAAGATGAGTGGTTTCACTTAAATCGACCCTTCCTGAGTTTGCATCCCAAAGAAAATACCGGCAACCATTAAACGTGCCCGCCTCACAAGAAATAATTCCATTCGAGCAAACACCTGAAACAAGATAGGGAACTGAATAGCCATGATCATACACACCATCAAAATTGGAATCTTGCCTGATTCTAACAGGTGACAAATCCCCTGAGCCATTTAAACCAAAAAATAATTCAAGATAATTTGCTGAAGATGGGCATGAAATTTGTTGTGTATAAGTCCTTGTTCCATCAAGTGTTGAAAACTGATCGCCAGCCGTCAAAGGATTAGTAAGGTTTTTGGTAACACCATCTACAGTGCCAACCTTACTTGCAATAGCATCATAAGCTGACTTACCCTTATCTTTATGCTCCTGCTTGTCATCATCCTGCGCGTCCAAAGCCTCACAGGCAACACCAGCAAATAATAGCAAAATCGAAAACAAAATTATGTGTGATTTAAAATGTAACACAGCAAAAAACCTTCTCGAACATTTGCCAAGAGTAGTTATCATGTTGGGGAGGATGTTTAAGTGTAGTCCAAACAAGACCCGTGCGACCTATATTGACGCACCCACTCTGACGAACGGGTACCATCTCTTGTAATTTGTACAAGCTTTTCGTCCAAATCGGTGCTAGCTTCTGTGAACAACCATCTCGACTATGATTTCTTAAAAGACCCAAACGCCCCATTGTAAATATTTGCTTGGCCGCAATCGCTGCATTTGCCTCAACGATATCGCCACTACTTGAACGACCGCCAAGTGGGTATGTTAATCCCCAACCACCCATGCACCAAAATAATGTATCAATCGTCCCACCAGTATGCGTTACGGCCGCATCTGCAACACACGCCAACAAAGCGGCAGGATTTCCAAATAATACAGCTTCAGGGTTAATGATGGCTCCCAAAACCTCATTCTGATAAGTCGGTAAAACCTCAGAAATCAATGCAACATCAAAACCACCCGGCTCCAAGCAAGGAACATCAGTAAAAAGTCCCAATATTGCCCATACAGGGGCGATATAATAATGCATTTGGGCAAATGTTGTCGCCTGTTGATGAGTGTTTCTTGTCGAACCGTGAAGCCGGCCATCTTCCGGTAAAATATCAACACTCAATGGCATCATACATCCCGGGTTTTCAACAGTATCAATCCAACGGTTTGGGGACCAAAAATTAATACGAATACCAGGTGCCGGAATACCAAAACTAGATGGGCAAAAACATACGGGAGAGGAAGGGTTGTCCTGATCCAAAGGAGTTTTCTTCCCAACCGTAATACCAGCAATCTGAACAGGAAATATACAAGGCCAATACACTTTGGTTAAAGGATTAATAAACCCCTGATTACAAGGCGATGCTACAACTTTTGAAACCTTGCTATCAATTTCAAAAACACCGAACACCAACATTATTGCTATAATACACCGCTTAATCATCTGAAGGCTCCTTAATGACCCTTTCAGAAACAATCATCGCAGCTCCTTCTTGCCAGACAACTGATGGAACATACTCCAGTTCAAGACGTTCTCTAATTGAGGCCTCAAGCTTAAAAATTGTAGCCCCATTCGACCGTGAGGCCTCCAATGCATTTCCTCCAGCAAGCAAAACCATGTCATTGGAACCAGCTTCTTTAAGCCCCCATGCAAGCGTATCTGTATCGACTATGATCAATCTGGTGGAAAGCTGAGGCGTAAATTCCAATGGATTGAAGGTATACCCTCGAGGATAAATAATATTCCCGTCTTTATCAGGTATATCCATCTCAAGGGTAAACCACGGTATTACCGTTCTTTCTCTTTCTATTGTTGTTTTTGGTAGAATTGGTGATTGTAAAGCCGACCAATCCGCTTCTTTACCAAACATTTCAGGTGAATAATTGACAGAACCGGCACGGTTTTCGATTTCATCAAGCGCATCTCGCTCAATAATCGGATAAGTCCGACCAATAACTGGGTTATCAATGGCTTTTGCTTCAAAAACCAATAAAAATAAAAAAGAGGTTGCCAAAAGTATATACCACAAACTGTTGGAGGAAATTTGCGATAGTATATTCAACTTACGGCAACCCCACCCGGCAAACGAAACCAAGACAGGGATTCTTGGAAACGAAACACTCACTAGGCTGGGGGAACTTAGTGGGGCCAGGAAATTAAAAATATATTTTTTATAATTAATCATTCCGCAGCCACCTGAAGTTCTCTTAAATCTTCAATACGCTTAGCCAGTAACTGCATATGTGTATTATTGACCATGTGATTAATTGCATCAGCAGGTGTGCACCCTACCTTCAAAAGTTTATTGTAATTTGCTACATCACTCGGATCGCTTGAATTCATGTAATATGTGTGAGGATCTACAACGAGACGCCCTACCCCAACACCTCGACCATTCATAATCATAACTTCTGAATAATTCGGCCGGTTATTTGTAACAGACCGTAATAAATCCAGTTCAAATTCACTAAGGTCAAGTACACCTTCTTTTGTCGCACGTGCATAAGTTTCACCCTGAAGAAGAAACTTTGTTGCTGCATTATCAAAAATAACCTGGCCAACATCACCAAATGTCTGAAGATCCATTATCGATTGAACAACAACGCCAAAAGAACCTGCATACTTTCTGGCACGTCGGTAGCCTGCTTCAATTACAGACTTAAAGTTGGCCGCTCGACTACCAGCCATATTATCTTTTAGAAAAGCGGCCGCTTCTTCAAACAAAATGAAATTTGGGCGCTCACGATCCCCAAGATACAAATCCTGAGTAACAGCGTTCATAACCTGAAGGACAATAACTCCGAAGAGCTGGGGATAGTTTCTTAATCGCTCCAACTCCAAAACAACATATTCGTCTTGGGAAATATCAAATGTGCTTTTTCCATTGAAAAAACTTCCATAATCTCCTTCAGAACAAAATGGAGCCAAATTAAATGCTAATGCTCGGGCTTCCTGTTCAAGAAATTGAAGATCTTTACGATTCTCCTTGGGTAGGCAATCCGGAAATGTAGATAAAAACCTGCGAGCTTCGTTAATACCCGCATGCTTATCACCGTCATTAACACAAAAACGCGTAGCCATTTTGAGCAAGTTGAGTTGCTCTTCTGACAGGTTTGCACCCGAGGCTGAAGAAACCATTAAAGCCAGGCAATCGGCTGCCGTTTGGATTCCGATTTTTCTATCTTCTTCATCATGTGCAGGAAAGTCGAAAGGATTAATAACAAGATTAGCCCCAGCTTCGCCAACATCAAGAAAGCGCCCTCCCATTAATGAACAAGTTTTTTGATAGGAGTAACCAATATCTATGATGCGAACTTTTGCATTTTGGGCAAAATAGGCATTGGTTAAACTATTCAAAAGAAACGACTTACCAGCACCAGATTCAGCAGCAACAATGAAATTCTGGTTATTATTACCCCTATCAAACAGATCCAAATTCACCATTTGACCCTTCCGGCCAAACAACATTAAAGCAGGCTTGCCACACCCTCTGTAATCAGCCTGAATCGGCACCATTGCAGCAAGGGTGTCTACAGGTGCAATAAAGTCCCGATCAAGAAATTTTAAATTGTTACCCTGGTCAACAAACCCAAAGGGTTGAGCCATCAAAAATAGAGGCTGGCAAAGATAGCTTTCTTCCTGAACAGCAACACCTAAATCGTCCCACATCGCCTTAGCACGAGTGACTGATTCTCGAACCTGTTCTTCATCTTCGGCAAATATCCACATCATTGGTACAAAGCGCAAAAGCTTAGAACCAGATTCTATAACATCCATAGCCCATTGATATTCTTCGGTTCGTCTCTCAGTATCCTGAGAAAACTTAGCGCCCCCTTTTTGAGCACCAGTAATTTGAGCTTTGCCAGATATTTGTTTTTTCAAATCCTTGAAAAAGACCGTCAAAGAAAACATAAAAGGGGAAGTTATCTGACGACTATCATCACTAACGCCCATTATGCCGCCAAATAGCTTATTAACTCGCTCGGCTGTTAAACTCTTTGGAAACCCCTTTACTGTAAAACAACGTCCAAAACTCGACCCGAATTCAACAACATTTTTCCGGGCAAATGAAATTGACCCTTCCGAGGAAATAATCTGTTTTCTTACTGGTTTACCTGGATCATAAGTGCCATTTTTTCGCACTTTCATATTACTATAAAAACGTCTCATCATGGATAAATAGCCATTTGGGCCATCTACGGGTACATGTACACATCCAAACTTACTCAAGGATTCTTTAATACCGGCTACAACGTCTTCATCTATCGGGGTTTGATTTTTTAATGCTACAAAAAACCGAAAATTTCTAAGCGGTATACCACGCATCCGATGAACACCGCTTTGATGCTCTTTCCAATATCTTGTGCTTGCCTTTAAATTATCCTGAACAACACGGCTCTCACGTGTTTTCAAGCTACAGGAACGGTCGAAATAATCACCAACATAAGGGTCAGCAAACAAGATAAACTGCATAATTGCAGTCTTGGGCAAATCCATGTTTAAAAGTCTGGACATAGCCGAATGAACCGTGTCACCTGCATAAGCTACAGGCTGGACCTCCCAAAGATAACCCACCGTATTATCAGTAAGAAAATATAGTTTTTTTTCTTCATTATAGCTGGACACTGGCAAAAAGTCTGACAAGGTTTCGCGGGTCAATAGACGCTTCCAATCCGCTCGTTTACTTCCACCTTTGTCACCAAACAGAAACTCAAACATTCATCACTCCTCACCTTTTTGACGGCCAGAGTGTTTGTTAACGAAACTTTCAATAAATGATGGCTGAACCCGCGATTTTTCAGCTTCGCCTAATATAAAATGTGGTTCTTCAAGAACGCTATAAACGAATCTCGACATATAAAGCCGACGTTTATTCACTGGATCACGGTAGGGTAAAATTAAAGTACGAACCGTCTTTGCCGGGGCAAGCACTGGAGTATCAGGTTGCTTCAATAGTAATTGAAGCTCACCATAAACTTCATTCTTATAGCCTAAATATTGATCTGAACGACCTTGGCCATTGGAGTGTTTATGATCTTCAGCATATTCTTCCGATTTATCTTGATCTCGTATTGCTGCCCCATCATTTTTCAAAGCTTTATCATATGCCTCTTGAGGGTGTTCACAGGAACCATGATCATCATTTTTGCAACTAAAGTCACTATCATATGGGGAGAATGTAGAACACCCCGCCAACAAGGCTCCAAGACTAACAATAACCGAATATTTCAAGGCTTTACTCATCTCCAACCTCCTTGATTTGAATATCTATCCCCTCTTGAACGACAAACACGACTTCCTTGCTTGCCCCAACTTCAATGATTGGCGTAACCGTTTTTGCTAAATCCAAATAATATTCAGAAAGTGTCTCTGAAGATTGACTTATCCCTTGACCAAGTCCGGCACGTGCTGCTTCACCAGTATCGAAAACGGTTGTTGCACCTAAAGGTGAAACTGTCTGTGTTCCAGCCCCTACCGAGGCAACCTGACCAAACCCTTCAAATAACCCCGCAATGAATGCTCGCCCTACAAGAGCACCATCACGTGTCACAACTTTACCTGATAAACCGATTTTCCCATCAGTATCAGCAAAATACCCCTTGATTGGTGTATCTATAACTCTGCGCTGATCATAATCGAGACATGTCAATGAGACGGACCGAACCATCACACGTTCTTTAGACAAATTCCCTACTGCGTTTCCAATTATGAAACATCCTTGAAGGTTTGCCTTTACATGATTAGGTAAAACAGCAGGCGCCTGAATACGAGCCAAAACAGGTTCCGGATTTGATTGAGCTTCCCCACCCACAGGAGCATCAACTCCCGTCAAAAGGACGGCTCTCATAAAACCAACGGGTAAATAGATCGTTTCTTTGCTTTTTTTTTCAGAGATCGGTCTTGGTTGGGGTTTCAACCCGCCAATTCCCCCTTTTACGACCCTTGCAATAGGTTGGCCTCCAGCATCTACATATGGAGATGCAATAACATCTGATTTTACAGTTGGCGAAGGCGGAAACTGGTTCAACTTAAGCTGATCATACTCATTTGTTGGTTTTAAATCATCTTCAGTAATAGTGTCCTGCGCTTCTAGTTTGATATTATTTCCTGCGATAATAAGTTCCTCAAGCCTCTTAAATCGCTCAGCATTAGTTTGCTTCTCTTCTTTAAAAGCAGCACCAAGATCATCAATCTTAGTATCCTGATCATTTAAACTTGATTTCACGCCTTCAGAGAGAGAATCTTCGAGTAAGTTTTCTGTCAGCCCTACAGTTGTCATCGTTGGGCCTTTAGCCGCCACCTCTTCAGCTTCATTAGCTGAACCCATTTGCACCAAAAGATAAAATACAGCAGCAATAGCCCCCAAAATACTAAACATCTTAACCTTTGATCGTTTGTCAGAAGGTAATTCGTGGTACCAGTCTTTAATTCGGTCTATCATAACAACTACCCCTCCCCTCTATGGATCAGAATAACTCGGCCCACTTCCCCACCTGACAATTTCAAACGGTCAAGAGTGACAGAATGAATACCAGTGCCAAAATAGGCCTGTAGAAATTGACGTTCCTCAAGGGTAATCGAAGTTCTAGCTCGTAAATGGTATTCTGTTGCTCTATAGGGAGTACCTTCGATCTTGATTTCCCGGGCAAGCCGAACGTCCATTTTTGGTAAAACTGTCGAGTTGTACGGTTTATTTGACATATTAATAGTATAGGTATCAGGAATTTTCCCTCGCAAAACTTCAAGCGTAATTCGAACAACCCTCTCTTCTTCAGCAAGCGGGTCAAATTTCGTTTTGTTGACCTTGGCTACATCACTACCAACTGCCTTGAGAAAAATCTTTTTGGCTGGAACTTTTCTGGGGTCCGCTAAAAGCGTATAAGTCCTGCCAGCACACATAAAATAGAATTCGTTACGTCCGCGAATATAGTCAGTCTTGGTACCTATTTCGACGACTTGAAATTTAATAAAAGCATCCGAACCGGCATGCTGAACATCTGCGCCTTTTTCTTGTGAATACTGGTAACCTTCAATTTCACCATCAAGACACACTATCCGATTTACATCCTGGTTACTGAGAACAACTCTTGTTGTAACTTCAGGTAATACTGTTACGGTCGCTGTACTCTCACCGTTTTGTGCCTTTACTGGAACCGATAAAACACCACTTCCTGCAAGGGTAATTATCCCACTGACCAAAAAGGCTTTAAACCCTTTATTCTCCAACACGGTCATTCTTTAATTCTCCTTGTTGTTCAAAGCCCAAATCCAGAAGCCAAAACCTTCCCTCTTCAATGACATATGAAATTTGGACAATTCCGATATCTGTGGATTTTGTTAACCCAGTAAACCGAGTACGTTTTACAGGCACTCTGATTTCACCATCACCCATCATGATATCGGCTTCATATCGAATATGAGTAGAATGTGTTACTTCGCGGAATTCTGATATCTGCTGAACCTGTGCGCGAAATAAATCTCGATACTGATTAAATTTTGAAGGATGAATTACTTTGAGCAATTCATCTAACTGAAATTCAAGGCCGCTTGACGTATAATTTCCGGATAAATTGATGATCATCCTGGAGATAGAAAGCAAATATTTCTCAGACGGTTTATTGCCTACAAAATAAGCACCCTCAACTTCCATTCCAAATGGAACTATAATTGTAGTAACTCGGTCTTTCAGATTAAAAACAGAAACGGCTAAAATTGATGAAGTCAAAAACGAAATAATACCGATAAACCGTAAAACCCTATTTTCGGCCCACAAATTAGATACCTTATTAGTGAAAACTCCCAAAAGAGTAGTGTCGTCACCTTTTCCTAATCCGTTTTCCACTTGATCACTCATGGAATGTCTCCGCTGCATTTATGGGATATGATTTAAAATTCCCAATCCCACAGCGATAAAAAAGATGAACGATATAACCTCTCGGCTTTGATCTTTTGAAAATGATTAGACCGATAAAAATAGCCAACAGGTAAAAGAAACTTGTACCTTTGATAATTAGGAAGATTACATAGGCAAGGACGGCAAAAGCCAACTCTTGATCATCTAACCCGACAAATTTGGCTGGTTGATGCAAATACTGCGGCATCCGATATTCCATTTCAAATCTCCCTAATTATCCATGATAACTATGGTCTTGAAGACGCCCTAAACGAGGAACCCAACACCCGTAACAATTGAGTCACCAGCAACAAGCGCCGTAGTTCCAGCAAGGCCACCTGCTGCCATAAACCAATTACGCTGCGACATACCAAAAATCGCCATAATCACAGCAATGAAGCCAATACTGAACCCAACTGGACCCTGGATTCCTTGATTAATCAGAATGTCGTAAAAGTCGAAACCCAGATCACCTGCAACAGGTGCGGTAAACGCTGTAGATGCGGATGAAACCATCAATACTACGGCAAATGCGGCACACATTACGTTTTTAGCCTTTTGGAGTGGAGAAACAATACGATCCATAATCGATTTCATTTTATCTTCCTTTCGTTGGAGACGGTTGAGAGAGGAACTCCTCAAGTTTACCCTGATCAAATCCACGAATGATCTGACCATCTGCCACAAACATCGGAGTCCCGGTGACGCCTGCGGCATTAGCTAAGTCAATATGTTTAAGAACGGTCGCCCTACCCTCTTCACAACGCTTCATGTCATCACTCGGAGGCATTCTTCGACGATAAATTAAATCATATTCAGTGGCAGGGTCTTCAGAACAAAGAATATGTTCCGCCAATGCCTGCGCTTGTGAACTATGTCCAACTGAGAATATAATTTTTCGATTAACGGGACGCCCTTCAGCCCATTTGTGAAAACGCTGACACCATCCACAATTTGGATTAGAGTATTCAATCAAGGTTGGTGCCGGATCATCGCTTTCCAATACAAAAGCACTTGAGAAATCAGTGTCTTTCATTCTTTCCCGTGCAGCTTTTTGTAACTTAGCTTCTGTAAGATTAGTCCCGTTCTCATCGTACATATGGCCAAAAATCAATCGACGAGATTCAGAATGAAAATATATCATCTGACCTCCGGTATCGATCTCATAAAGACCTGGAATATCTGATGGACCAAATGACATGAATTGAAAGTTTCTAAATGTCCCTTTCAACTGATTTTCAGCAGCACTTCTAGCAGCTTCAATTTGATCATCATCTTTTGTTGCCCCATAGGCCGATTGACTTGCAATCGACAAAAATAAAATCATGAACATCGAAATGAATCGCATTATCTTTCTCCAACTAAACACCCAATTGGGCACATCTCTTCAGCGTTCCGAAACAGGTTCGAAATTATATTCAAGTGAAATTTGGATACTCTTGGGTTTTCTGAATTAACCCATAATTCTCACAGTTCAGAATGCTGCGATAACTTGATGCTCACAGAAACTTCATCAAATGAAAAGCTCTATTTTTTAGGAATGTGGCATGCCACCCTTAACTTTTTATTAACCTTTTAACTATGGCTCGGTAATTACTTGTTTTTTTATAAATTTAATAAAAACAAAAAAATTATTTTTTTAATTGATCATTTGATTATTTATTCACAAAAACGCCTTTTTTTATTTTTATCAAAACATGAATGATTTTCATGTTTTTTAACAGTAGTTTAGAGGCATTAAAAATATATTTGTTTTTTTATATCGATCCTTTTTTGTTGAATTTGATTTAATTTTATGATTACATTTGTTTTCATTAATAAACATTTTTTGAAAAACCTTGTTAGGGGCCTTATTAGAAATTAACCATTAAAGATTGCACCGAACATTCATTCAGTTCGTTTACGGTTGGGGGAAACCATGCATTCACTAGGAAAAGAAATACGTAGAGTTCGTGATCACCAAAAAGTTGCGCCTAAAAGACATGCACTCTTGGCTGATATTAAATTACCCAGATATTATTTAATTTGTAGTGGACGTGCTGCGCCCAGCGACAAAGAATTAGAAAGAATGGCAAAATCACTAAATCAACGGCCAGAAGATGTTGTGCTTGCCTGGGCAAAGAAACTTGGTGAGGCGAATTAAAGGCATAAACATTTAAAATTCAAATCAAAGCTACCTATCATAATTCAAAAGCAGTTTAATAAATGTAATATAAATTACAGAATAAGTGCCCTATCCTACTACTAATTATGACCTAACTGTAGATAAATTATACTCTTATCATTCTCATTCTTCAGATTCAAAATTTCCAAATTTTGGACTAAATTTTTTTATGACTTCCACAGGAACAGTTACAGATACATGCCTTGCGTTTGAAAGCGTTGAAATTCCAAAACTAGCTAAATCATCCTCTATCTGTGAAATAAAAGCTTCGTTTGTCGCACTGTTTTGATGAGAAACACTTAATACAGTTGATAAAAAACCTCGCGACACTTCTATTCTCGCAGCATATTCACTGTTTGTAATATTTAATGCTGCTAGAGCCGCCTTTATTGCTTGTGCTCTCAATAATAGTTTCTGTGTTGCATCCGCCTTTAAGGAACTTCTTAATCGTCGATTTTCAATGTAGTCATTACCAACCATGCTTTCACGTTTTAACCCCATTGAACAGTCGTTTCCCTTGATTTCACCAGAACGAATATATGCAAAGTGAAATTTATTATAATTTATGGATTACCTTTACACTGTTCTATCAATAGCTGCAACTATCGAGCATTTTTATAACTTACATAAACAGCAACTTATTGTTTTTAAAATACAAAAATTAAACATTGAGAATTAAAATAACATCTAACAAGCACAAACTTATAACCGATTCGCAGATAAAATTCAGTATCATTAATCGTTAATTTACAGTTTGTTTTATAACAGTAACCATCTAAACTGTAACCACATAAACTGTAAACAATGTTAAATTTCGTTCGTATACTGTAAGTCAATAAAAATGGTTATTATTTTACTGTAAAATTTTTGTTATAAAACATTATACTGTAAATGGTTTCTTATATTAATATGATACAGTTTACTGTATACTGTATTTCTATAAAATTTTTGTTATAATACTTTTTTTAAGTATACAGTTTAAAGTTTACATTAAACATTTTACTGTTTGCCGTTTACATTAAACTTCATACAGTTTACTGTTTATGCAATTGCAGTATACTTTTTACTATATACAGTTTGTGAGAATAACTTTTATGAAAGTCATAACCTTCGCAGCCCAAAAAGGGGGGGCAGGAAAATCGACCCTAGCAAAATCGATTGGAACATTTCTATCCGAAAATTATAGGGTCTTAATAATTGATCTTGACCCTCAAGGGACTTTATTAGACTGGTATGAGCAACGAGAAGAAAAAAATCCCATAGTAACATCCGCAGAAACAAAAGATCTTAAAGAAGCCCTTAAAGCACTTTCAAAAAGTGAAACTTATGATTTTGTCATCATTGACACGCAGGGTAGAGACTATGCTGGCACATCAGAAGCCATAAAAAGATCAGATGTCGTGTTCATCCCCATCAGAGATAGTGTAGGCGATACTCGCGCCAATATAAAAACTGCTATAACAGCACAAAATCAGAAAAAACCATTTGCCTGGATACCCAATCAACTCAGAAACACCCGAAGTATTAGAAGTAATGAACTAGATAGAAGCCTCAAAACCATAGGCACTGTTTCCCCCGTTAGAATTGCCATGCGATATGATTTTCCTGACGCTCAAGGTAACGGACAGGGCGTTACAGAATATAGCCCAAAAGACAAGTCGGCAGACGAAATCAAAAAACTCACAAAATGGATATTAACTTTCATTGAGAAGATAGATAATGACTAAAAAAAATAGACCAAACTTAGTTGATCACATAACCAGTATTACACAAAATCCAATAGAAACTGAAAAGCCCAAACCGAAGCAAGCAGTTTCAAAAACAAGAAAGCAAGTTTCTGTTACTGAAACTACCCCGGATTCTGTCCCTGACGTGCAGCTAACCGCATATGTGCATCCAAAAGTAAAAAAAGAAATTAAAATGCTTTCTATCGAATATGAAACCACTGTCAAGGCACTACTGGACGGAGGTATTGAACATATCCTTAAGAAATATGGACGGCAAACCATGAAAGAAATCAGCGAGAAATAAGAATGAAACCTTTATCTATAGGGCAGGGCGCCTCTGTTCCGTTTTAAGGGCCATATAGACATCATCTTCTTTTCTCTGGCTATACCCGTGACAGAAACCAAAAGAGGGCCTGACGGCCCTCAAAATAAACATAAGCTACACAAATTTAATATATGATATTCATGTTCCGGTTCTACGATCAGTCACCGCAAATAATTTCGGATTGTAAGCGACAGGGGAGGGGGCATGGTAAAGCGTCAATCCTTTAGTGCACATTTCAACTTTAGCTCCAGGATATACCGCAAGGACACGAGGCATCTTGTCATCAATGATCGCCTTTCTAAAGTAGCGAACATTGCTTATCGCATTCCCAAGATGGTTTTGAAGCTGCCCCCATCCAATATGCACTCTCTCACCCGATTTAATCTTTGGTAAGCGCCAAACAAGATAGGTATAAAGATCAAGAGCCGTTGGATCAGACTTTAAGGCTGCCAAGGCACGCTCATCAAAACCAACTCGATGACTTAATGTATGCTCAAAAAATCTTTCACTTAAATGGATAACCTCTGCATGACTACCGCTGCCATCTTCATCCCGCAACAACTGATTATCAATCAGTTTAAAATCCTTCATTACATCCGATGTTTCATCATAGCCAAATCGCATAGTCCATTGACATGCGTTTAAACGTTTCAACTGATCCTTGAATAGAGTTAAAGTCCCACGCGGCCCACCACCTACAGATCTATACCCTAACCGGGTCATAAACTGCCTCATAGATTTACCGGCATAAACTATCCGACTCTCATTCTTGATCGCCTGAGATATAACATGCATTAAAACAAGACGTGCAACACTGCCATAAGGCACACCAACCTGTTCCGGATTTCCATCAGACCCAATGATCTTGGTAGGCTGGATCATAAGTGATAATTTGCCATCCTTGCGAACAATCGGCGCGTATTCATCCTTTGGCTTCCTGATTGGTAAAGACATGGCACAAAGAGCAGAGTGATAATATCCATCTCTTGGTTCTGTATCCATAAAGTCAGCATGAACATTTACCAAATCATGGAGTTTACTATTGCCTTCAACAGATCTTAAAACAGCTTCCGTACCATATTTCATCAATTGGCCACGAATTACATCTGGTTCAGGGTTTGTGAGTTTTCCAAGCAACGATAATTGCTCTTCCTGATCCTTTTTAAGTCGATCTTGCAGTGTTTTTTCGAGATCGGTCATTCTCATTTCCCCCTTGCTAAGGACACAAACAATAGTAATCAATTTTTGGAATTACACAACATATTGTGTGGATTTTATGATGATGAACTAACGTTTTCTTACTTTTCCATGATGATAAACTAACAGATTGAAAAATAACGCATCTATCCTGTGATGATAAACTAACAAATGCTAAAAAAATGCGATGATGAACTAACAAAATCGCTCGAATCATTTTTCCACGATGATTAAATAACGCAAGCCTTGAGTTTATGATGACAAACCAACGGAAAAAACGATGCAAAACCCTCGCTAAAGCTGTTTTCCACGATGATGAACTAACTAATCCTATATATAATATATTACCTAATAGGATTCTTAGAATAAGCATAACGATCACACGCTTTTTTTTTCTTTCAAAATCGTAATTGTCTGCAAGGTAAGAAGAGGGCATTGGGACCAGGCCAGGATGATTAAATAACGCTCTGAAATCACCAAATAGACACTTTAAAAGGTGTACAAAAACCTTTTTGCAACTGAGTTTGTAACAGACACTGTTTTTTTTATGCCATATTTTCAAAGAATTAGTCTCTAGTGTTAGTTTATCATCACATGAAATATTAAATCGCTTCCAAAGTCCGCAAAAATCTTTAGTTCCGATATGCAAGCCCCGAAAATATAAACATATTCCACGAATAGAGCCTGCATACGACCATTCATACCTTCATAATACAATAAAAATTAAACCGGAAAAATGTTAGTTGATCATCACACAGCACTCAGGGCGTTAGTTAATCATCACATTAGCTAACTTTGGTCCAATTCATGACCAATACCCGTTAGCTGTGCATCACACGCGCAAAAAATTATTTCACGACAATGATAACTATCAAGGCTAAAGGTACAGTTCAGGTGATAAAGCAATAATAAAATATTTTGCTTCAAGCCTATATAAAATATACAGTTTTAATGATTTTCCCCGATAACTTTACTCAACACCCCTGTTTTTCTTACAATACAAACCATTCATAACCAAAAAAAAATTTCTTTGGCGTTTCATTGAAAGCCAACTTTAAGTTAATTTTGTGATGCAAAACTAACGGCTTATCGTAAGTGCTTAAATTAACAGATCATAGGTCAAAGCCAAAATTATCGAAAAAGCATACCCTTGGGATATTCAAATCTAAATATAAGTTAGAAACTAATAAACTGTCTTAATGTAAAAAAATATTTTCATATTTCATACAGCTAATGAAAACGCATTATCGTCAATATTCGTATCATAAATCTTTCAATATTGTGGCGTGCCACCCTTATCAAAATAAAATAATCCGCTAAAATATCTCTTTGTAGAACGAATCAATTGAAGGGCTTTATCTTTGTGGAAAGATATTACAGATCGTCTTCTGACTATTTCAGAGCATTGTCTCTGGTTACCTAAGAAAGAATGGGCGCAAAAACAGAAACCTGGTGTAACGCTCACATTCAAAGCGGGCAGGGGGAAAAGAACCTATCACCGTGGGGGAAATCCAGACCATATAATCACCATTGGAAAAAAATGCGTTGAAGAGAATTTTCTATCGCCCTTAACAGCTTCCAAATGGCTCCATTTTAGGGAAATTATTGATCGAGGATATTTTGACCGACAAATATCACCGTCAACCATGTTGACAGGAATACTATGCCACGAATTTGCTCATTTTGTTCAAGTGTTACTGGGAGCCAGACCCCGTGGAAGTGTCCACAACGACGCATTTTATAAAATCCTTGATCGTATCCATCACAATGGACACGCTGAAAAAATTAGAAATACATTGCTTACCCACTTAAGTAATTTAAGCCTGAAGGACCAGTTTCTGGAAGAAGAATTCCCAAACTTCAAATATCCAAATATCAATGATACTGTCGAAATTCCGTACCTTGAAGGCACTCTGTTTGGAAAAATTAGAGCGATTAATGGCTCCAATGTCACTATCGAAGGATATTTTTGCGGCCAGCGAACCAGAACAACAAAATCCATCGGAGAAATATTAGAATATGTGAAACCAAAAAATCGCTCAGATTTTATCTAGAAATAAGTAAAACCATTCTCAATCGGTTTTGAGTGTAATAATAAGCGGCGAGTGATCCGAAACGTCTTCCGGCGCTCTTATAATCAAGGCACTTCTGCGTTTAATATTATTACGAAGGTCAGAACTTATCAAAATATGATCAATTTGATTGCGTTCTCCATTAAATTCATATGTCCATCTTTCGCCAACACTGCTTTTTGGGAAATATTTTGAAAGGCCCGTTTGAATTAAATCTGGACCAATATCATCAAAACCACGAATTCGCCTAAGGGCAGGGTGGCCGCGTTTATCGTTGAAATCACCAGCCACAATCACCGAACGACCAAGCTCTATATCCTTGAGATAATGCCTTCGAACCAGTGACGCTTGCGCAATTCGTTGTGCATCGGAAGCATAGCCTCCTGTCTCTGATATCAAATGAATACCGTAGATCGCAACTTCGTATCGCCCCAAATTTACAAGAACACGAAATCCCTTTGATAAACCTGTATCTTTCTCAGTTTCTGGGTCATCCAGTTCCGGTAAATAGCCTTCACGGCCTTTTAGTGCATAGACCACATCTTTAAGTTCTATTCTCGAGAGAATTGCCAAATGTTGTGACGTGTTCCGATCCGTGCATTCACAAACTTCGACAAAAGGGTAGGGGGTCTCTAATTTCTGATTAAGCTTGGTTACATCAGCAACATTGCCCACTTCCGTCAAAACCAGAATATCAGCATCAATCCGATCAATAAAAGGAGCAACAATTGCGACAGCTTCAGCAAATTTATTATCACGAAACCCTGAAGCTTCCCACATTTCCTTGTCAGCTTTTTTCTTAAAGGCTAAAGGAAACCCAAAGCGCACATGTACTTTTTCTTTTGTAAGAAACTTTGTATTGAATGTCGCTATTTTGACCTCTTCAGACATTGTAGGTAAACTCAGCACACTCAAAATTAAAGCCGCCAATATAGGCACTATACGGATTATCATCGATTATATCTCCCTTAAAATTTTATCTTCTGGACTTCCTCAATCGTAATTTTATCCTCTGTTCGGTCATAAAGTTTAGTTGTCCGGGGGCTGGCATGACCGGCCATTCTTTGCGCCAATTCCAAAGCGCCGTCATTTTCGATATAATTTGTAATACCAGTTCCACGGAAACTGTGATTTCCGATCTTCTTTTTGATACCGGCTTTTTTTGCGCGCCGCCTGATCATGTCATAAGCTTTGGTCCGGCGCCACTGACGATCACCGAGAACATAAGGGCAGGGGACACCTGCCTCTTTTTCCTGCTCCGTCAATTTCAACCGTGTTGCAGCCGGGAATAAATACGTATTTGGTTCATCAATACCGGCATACGAAATATAATCATCAAGGATCTTGCGAAGCTCGACATTCACAGGCATTTTATGAACCATACCTCCTTTTACCCTGGTTCTGATCCACATAGCGTTATCATGCTCGAAATAGTCTTCCAGTTTGATATTAAGCGCTGATGTTATTCTCGAAAACGTAAAAGTCATTAACGAAATAAGCGCCCGGTCACGGTAAGCAATCTCGTCTTTCAATTCTATTGACTGGATTAATTGTCGCATCTCATTTGACGATAAAATCGGCGTTTTACCTTCTTTAACCACATGTTTTTTCCCGCGCTGCGCATGAGCAGGATTACTGGCAAGCATCCCATTTCTGACAAAAAAATCAAAAAGAGAACGCACGGCCGCTAAATGAAGTTTCTGACTTGCAACGCTTAACGCTTCATTGCCCGTTGCGATATACTCAAAATATGCAGCTACATGAAGCGGATCGATATCAACCATCTCATCGAATTCAACTGCTAAATGATTATCGAGAAAATCAAAAAATGAAACACACGCGTTCATATAAGCTTGGCGAGTATTTGGGTTTGGGAGCGTTACAGCAAAAAATTCCAGAAATTTTTTCGACGCCTTCCGCCCAGAGTGTCTCACGATAGCCGGTATCGCCTCCAAGGCTTCCTGAGTAAGTAACACGTTACTGTCGTTGCCAAAAACTAAGCTATTCATATTTGAATCGTTCCTTTAAGGGGTCATAACGTCCTTTATGTCCCCTTAATATATTCAATGGTATCAACAAGAACAAGTATTTTCATCGCTATCAAAAATATCTCCCTAAACTGATAATAGCGCCGAATCACAAACCATTAGATTTGTATATAAATCTAATATGACCTTAAACGAACAGTTTAACAGTTCACAAAAAATTTTTGCTTCCCAGCTCAAAGTCAATAACCAAACTGTTAATTGTAACACCCTAAATTTATTGACCTTTTTGTCCGCACAACAAAATAAGAATATCTTATAAATTCAACAATATTTATATCGTTATTACCCCGACGTTTACAAAAATATTGTTTAATTGTTCTTGTTATGTTCTCATGTGTTCATGAATAACACTATTACAACAATATATCCATTCTCGTTTCTGAAACACATAAACCTACCTTTGTTTATGCTCAAAATCTCTGCCGGTTTTCCTTCACCAGCAGATGATTGGCTGGAAGAACCCTTGGATCTAAACAACCTTCTTGTTAGCAACCCTCCTGCTACATTCCTTCTACGTGTATCAGGAAATTCAATGAAAGGAGCTTGTATTGATGATGGATCAATCCTCGTTGTCGATCGCTCAAAAAAAGCGACCCCGGGACGCATTGTTGTAGCAGCAGTAAATAATGAACTTACAGTTAAGCGCTATATTATTGAAAAAGGCCGAGGCCTCTTAAGGCCTGAAAACGAGGATTATTCAGATATTCCTATCGACGAAAATACCATTATTTGGGGAGTCGTTACAGGCTCTGTTCTTGTATATTGACATGCTTGCGATAGCCGATTGCAATAATTTCTATGCTAGCTGTGAACGTGCCTTCAGAAGTGATTTAATTGGACGCCCTATTGTTGTGCTTTCAAACAATGACGGATGCATAATAGCAAGATCAGCAGAAGCCAAAGCTCTTGGGTTTCAAATGGGTGATGCATATTTCGAAACGCGCCAAAAACTTGAGAATAATAATGTTAAAGTCTTCAGTTCGAACTATGCCCTTTATGGGGATATGTCAGCTCGGGTGATGAAAACCCTCAATGAATTTTGCCCACTTGTAGAAATCTATAGTATTGACGAAGCTTTTCTTGACCTTACGGGCTTCAATAACCTTGAAAGCTTGACCAAGAATATAAAATACCAAACAGAACAATGGACTGGAATACCAATAAGTATTGGTGTTGCACCAACGAAAACGCTTGCTAAAATCGCAAATCGTATCGCTAAAAAACAAACGGGAACCTATATATTCAAAACCCCAGATCCTAAAATACTCCAGTCAATTGATGCAGGAGATGTCTGGGGTATTGGCCGAAAACTTAAACATCATCTTAAAGACATGAATATCCATACAGCTTTAGATCTGGCCATGCTTGACCCGCGTGCCGCCCGCAAACGTTTTAATGTGGTAGTTGAGCGAACAGTGAGGGAATTAAATGGCATACAATGTATTGCCTTCGATCAGCCAGCACCTCACCCAAAAAATATTATGGTCAGCCGCGGTTTTAAAACACGAATAACATCGAAAAAGATGATGCAAGAAGCTGTTGGTCTTTATGCAAGTAGAACCGCCGAGAAAGCTCGTACTAAAAAAGTCTTCGCTTCAAATATAACCCTATTTATTCGAACTAGCCCATTTAATAAAAAAAACTATTATTCAAACAGTATGACCATAACATTTCCAGAAGCAACAAACGATACCCTTGAAATTATAAAAGCATCCACATGGCTACTTAAAAGATTGTTTCGTCCTGGATATGACTATCAAAAAGCAGGAATTATGCTCACAGGACTTGTCTTCGACACTGAACGTCAACGAACACTTTTTAAGGCTCCTTCAATACAAAAATCTACCCTGCTTATGAAAACAATGGATAGTATAAATCAGAAATATGGACGTGAAACTATCAAGATTGCATCAACTGGAACCAATAGATCGTGGTCAATGGCAAGAGAAAACCTAAGCCCAAAATATACAACATCGTGGAAAGATCTACCAATTGCGAAGGCTTAATAGTGAGAAAAAATTAAAAATTATTATTTCCCTTATAGGTTGTTAATTATTCGTATAACTTGACAAATGTGATAAAATTAATCAGAATATTAAATGGTCGTCGGTCACAAAAGAGCGGAACCCCCAATCTTCGCCCTAGATCGATGACCTACCTTTTCAAATGGCAGGAACCAAATATAATCCGGTGAAAATCATTACGCTCCGGCCAATCAAATGCATTATCCCTATCACTAATAGATCATAACACCCATCCATCACAGTAAATCCGTCATAAAGAATGAACAAATCAAAACACAGGAACAGGATCAACACTCCGATCATCAGGTTTTGGGTATCAAAAAAATCAACGGTATATGCTGACTGAATAAAACAGATTAATGTCAATAAAGGCGTTAGGGTAAAAAGCAACTTTGTCATTGATTCTATAATTGAATGTTGCAAAATCATGGACATACCTATTACCGACAGAAAATATTTCCTCGTTATAGTTGTAAAAAAACGAAAATGAAAGATTAAAATTCGTCAATAATACGAATATGAGATTACGTTAGCCTTGTTTATCTAACAATTGCGACATTAAACCCAAATATAAAGTTGTGATGAAAGCCACTCTGATTAGCAATATTTAACAATCTCGAAAATACTATAAACCAATATAAATAATCGGTCCTTCATTGTTCAGTAAAGTTTCAACAAAATAAACGATAATAGTTGCTTCTATATAAAGAACAGCCCACTGATGGCAAATATCGTTTGTTCAACATGGATCACAAAATAATCAGCAATATAAATCTAAGCTCAAGACTCATTAATTGAGATAGAAAGTGACTGACGCTACTTTATAATGACTGCTGATTATTGAAAAGGATGAACGTTGCCAGGCAACAGTATTAGTAATAGTGTTGCACTAGACAGAATTAAGGCGACATGACAGGTACAGTCATAATTTCTTCTCAAGCATATGTATTGCAGTTACAGCCATCTTATATCTCAATTAATGAGCCCTGAGCCTGGTAAGAGCCACAATTCATAACATTTAATATTTTGGGTAAATTTAAATAATATCCCCGATAAATATAATATAATCATTGCCTTACAAATATAGTGTAAGACAAATCAAATAAAAATACTCCATTAATTTCAGTATTTAAAGCGGACAGACTCTCGCTCAAGAGCCTCCATTGTTTCCATACTTATCATAAATCGCTGTTTTATTGTAAAATTGAATGTTTCCAACTTTAAAAAAGGACTTCATTATGCAATATCCTCAAAATGAGACTCACATCCAACAAACTATTTATAACGTTCGCTATGACGCTTACCTCGCAAGCCAGTCAATCAATGCAAATCAAAAAAGAACATTTATCGATGATTATGATGATCAACCTAATTGCATTTCACATATCGAATATATTGACGGTAAGCCCGCGGGTTCAATACGAGCCTGTATTTTTAACAAGGAAGATCCTTTCTGGACTATTCCCGCGCAAGAATTATTTGGTGAAGAAATCAAAAACGCCCTTGGAAGCGATTGTTCGTTGGTTGAATCAAACAAGTTTGTCATTCATCCCAATTATCAAGGTAAGAGCATCGCTCTAAAGTTTAGGTTGCTAAAATTTGTATTTGATCACGCATTGAATATTGATGCCAAATATCTGATTACTTCACCGCGGGCTACGCAATTAGATTTTTATGAAAATATACTCTTTCGTCAAATCTCCGGCGTAAAAAGATCGTTAGCCTTAAACTTCGATATAGCCCTTATGGCCTGCGATCTTGATGCTGCGCGAAAACTGGTCAGATCAGACAAGCGTTACAAATTACTCAAACGTATGGGGCTGTGCTGAAGGCCAACACCAGTAGAATTTGAAATATATGTCAATACTTAATTAAAGGTTGATCAAGTACAACATATCGTAGATAGTCTTTGACGAATTAATGGGCATTTAGTGAGTAGGTTGGCTTGATTGGATATCTGATAGTCGCAGCAATAGATTTTATTGTTGCGGCTTACGCTCTAATAATACTGAGAACAAAAACAAGCGCTGCATTTGCTGCGCTATGGATTGCATTTGGCATCTGGGAATTTAATTTATTCCTCGCCTCCTCCATAAGTGATGTTTCAACATTATCGATTTGGTTCCACCCTCTCAGAGCCGGCATGTTCTTCATAGCCCCCTGTATTTTGACCTTTTTTTGTGTCGTTACCAAACAGCAAAATATTCGCTGGCTTAAAACAGTTACCTATCTCTCGTTTGCAATAAGTACAATCTTGACTATTGCTGCCAGCAGTTTTGCACCAAGCAATTTAGTACCTGGTCAAATTGGATTTGAAACCGCGCCAGACCTGATATCAACCATTCACGAAATCAATTTCATTGCAGCCTGTTTACTAACTATTGGTTTGACAGCTATAGCCTATAAAAATGCCATATATCGTGAAAAACGGCGGATAAAATGGCTCCTCTTATCAGTGAGTATTGGATCAATATTCGGTATTTTAAGTTTCAATCAATCCAAACTTTTTGGAATGGCCGGTAACCTCATCGGGCTTTCAACGATGCTATATGCAATCGTTCGCTTCCGGGTTAGCAATATCAGTTTTGTCTTATCCAATCTCAGCATAAAGTCCATTAGCGTCTTATTTCTCTTGAGCCTCTATCTTGCAATTGAATATATTCTAAGTAAATTTTCACTCTCTACTGCTGAAACAATAACCATAAAAATCGTTACAATCGTGGTATCACTGGAATTATACGGCAGGATAAAAAACTTTCTTGTGGCCTTAAAAGATAAATATTTTTTCAAACAATATTATGACCTGAATTTTGTCACATGCACCATAACTCAACTATTTGGACAATCGCATACATTTCGTGACCTGAAAGCAATCCTTGACGCAGCAATCATAGGCGTCGTCAAAGTAGAATCTTACCGGGTACACCTTGCTTCCAACGTATGTAACACCACTGCTGACCACAAGCTCTATGAAGTGAACCTGACCTCTTCCAGTCCACTCCATGAATGTCAATATACACCAACCGAAAACGATAATAGCTTAAGTCAATGGATGTCCAAACATACTGGACCGGTTATTTATGATGAAATACCTTGTGTCTTACGCGGGAAACTGGGTACATACGGCTCCAGTGCATTCGTGCCTGTTTTCCATGAAAATACACTTATCGCCATACTCGAATTGGGCCGTCCGATAAAATCAGAAGAATATAGTCATAATGATGTCAAATTACTGACATGGTTATCCCACCAATTACCGCCCATTCTCATGAATACAATCAATCGAGAAGAGTTGACAAATAACCTGGATGAAGCAGAAAAAATTGTCTCACTGGTGGGACGTATCAATGAAGTAGGCCATGATATTAAAACCCCTTTGCTCAATATCGAAGCGGTTGTTCAATCCAGAGATTTGTTTGACTGTGGTGAAGCCGATCAAATGATCATTGAACAAGTACGTAAAGCAAATACACTTGTCTCAACAATGACCAAAATGCTTAAAGGCAGGCAAAAAGACGAATTGCAATCCTTCGACCTCAACGCTGTAATAGAATGTGTAGCCAACAGCTTTCCAACCTACCGGTCAATCATGAATGTATCTCTCGATAATACGCTACCGTCTGTTTTCGGGTACGAACGTGAGATTGAAATGGTTATTTCAAATCTGATCAAAAATGCAATTGAGGCCAAATCGTCGTTCGACCCAAAAATAACGATCAAAAGCTGGCAATCTTCTGAAAATGAAACGGTTTATGTTTCCATCCATGACAATGGTATGGGAATAGCAGAACACAGGCTCAATACCCTCTTTGAGCGCAAACAAACGACCAAAGCACACACGGGTGGTTCAGGTCTTGGCCTTTCCGTTGTAAAGCGCATTATTTTCGAACACGGCGGTAACGTTTCGGTAAAAAGTGAAGAAGGAAATGGAGCAACTTTCGAATTCTCGCTACCCACAGACATTGTCGCAAATGACAGAATGATAGGCTAATCCGGACAAATAGAATTCAATACCTAACAACTACCAGTCAGTTGAATATCTTCAACATCCCAGCTTACAAGTGCACCTTCTATCGTTGAGCTGTGCCGGCTAACTGTTCGGTGTTGTGAACATGTGCAATAATAGCCCGAAGCATCGACAAAAACCTCAATCTCGCATGGCTGGCCATCTTCCATACCATGCGAACATTGAGCAAAATCGACACAGTCCGATAACCTTGACTGATTTTTGAAAAGTTCACTTTTTACCGACCAGAAAGGCGTCACCTTCACGTCAAAGGTTTGGCCGAAAGCGCCAACCGGATTATTGTCTTTAAGGTAACATTGCCGAAGCGAGCGAAGGACATAATCGCTTTCAACAATTATAGCGGTTGGCCTCACAAGGCCTTCGTTTGTAACCGCAACCCCCGTGTTTGTTGGAAAGGGAATTTCTGTTATCTCCATCACAGAATGATAACTAACAACCTCTTCGTTATCCGTATCATGTTTTCTGCCAACAAGTATAATTCTATCAGGATCTACCGCTTTAAAATTTTCGCCCTGTTGCTCAAAGATCGATCCATTTTCCAACCAAATAAGAGGCGGCACATCCGGGTGAGCCTTGGGCGCTTCAATTCCGCCCTCAATTTCCTTCAATAGAATCAAATTAACCTCAAGGCGCCATTGATATATAACAGGATACACAAGGCTCATGTCGAAACCTTTAATGAAACATGCCGCGATTCACCCTTTGATATTTCCTCAAAAACTATCATCCCAAATCCTCACTCGCTAAATTCTTATTATGGCATTATCGATAATTACTGGTCGGAATAATATAAAACCATCTGCTCTTCAGCTTCAGTCACTGCCAAGTCCCAATTATCCGCTTTTCCCTCAAAAATGCTGATACCAGTCTTCGTCTTGATAACACGCCAAAGGAAACAATCGGTTTCCTCAATTTGCAATGAAAACCCGGGCCAATCATCACGATCTATCATCATTGGAGAGGATACCTCTATTGTCGCGCTTAAAAACACTTCGCTTAAAACACCAAGCGTTGCTACCAGAATTATGAACGCAATAGCAATCCCTGCCCGATCAACCGAGGTAAAAAGTTCGGTATCGCTAAATAACAACCGCTCCAAAACGAGAAGTGTCATTATACAAATATAAACAGAGAGCGATGCACGATCCAAATTTTCTCTAAAATTTTTATAATCTTTGGATTGTTGCCAAATTTGGGGAATATACAAAGTGATTAATGTGCCCAACATGACAAAAATTAGTGCCATGAAAAAAATTTGGCGAAATAACGTACTCGTTAAATCAAGAAGAGAAATGAAAAATAGAAGCTGACAGCAACTGACAACAAAAAAAGTAAGCATGGAAACAATCATAAGGCCGGAATATCGCGCAGAAAAATGCTGTCTCAAAGTCTCGTTTATCACGGCAAATGCTCCTTATGACGTTTCAATCAATCACATCTTATGTCTCCAACTTGTCCCCATGCTCAAAATCAAGTTCAATGACTGTAACAGGCTATTACCAATGCGGTAAGATGGCATGCCACCTTCTCTAAAAATAAATGTCATTATAACCTCTTTCGCCGAACATGTCCTCGCGTTTTATATCGATAGATAAGCCACGGTGTACAAACCGTCGTTGCTAACCAAGGCAAATCTGAATTAATAAACATATGAATAATTAATAGAATGAACGCCATATCAGCGATCAAAAGCGCAAATGTGAAAATATAATCTTTCATCAAACCAGCTCCTCGATCTGAACCGGAATGAATATAATGGTTAATATTTAATAAATAATAATAAATTGAATCATATTTTAATAAATATGAACAAAATTGTTCCCTCAAGGTTTGACATCTTTTTCATCCGCTTCATTCGTGCCTTTTTTATGTCGGCGGACGTAATTATGAAACCCTGCGGCACCTCCAGCAACACTGCCAATCATAAGCCCTGCATCCGTCGCTCCCGATACATTCAAAAGTGTCCCTGCAAACTCAACGGTTTTATAAGCGGCAAAAGCAACCGGACCTGCAACACTCAACTCTCTGCCAGTTTTTCCCAGAACGTAGAAAAAATCACTGGCGACCTTTTCTGCTCTGCGGGCAAAACCCTCAAGCTGATCCTCTTTAATTTTGGCAGTTTCAGCAAGAGTGATTAAATCATCAAGTTCCAAACGTAATTCCTTGAGCGCAGTCATTAGATCAGACGGCATACTGCCCTCAAAACTTTCCAATTCCTCCGGGGGCCTGTTATGATTACGCAGCTCAAATTCAGCAATCCAACGATCAATCGCCGTCGAAAGTTCAGGCCCTTGTTGCCGTAAAAATTGGATCTTGGCTTTAAAGTTGCGCTCAGGCCCCCAATGACGACTATCGATCTCATTCGGGTTATCTTCTTTCAGAACATTATTCAAATCATATGAATTATCAGATAAATAATCATTATTTAAAATAACCCGACTAGCCTCTGAACTATCCGGAAACTCTCGAAATGGTTTTTGAAAAAGGCCTTTAAGGCTCAACAGTATCGTTTTCTCATATCTTTCAAAAAAAATAGAGGCAGGTTTTCTTATAGCTTCTTTCCAAAAACCATCATCACACTTTTCTATAGTTTGTAACTCCATATATGGTGACAAAAAATCAGAACCAATAGTTATTTGTGCTGAACTGTAAAAAATTCTGCCAACCCCAAAATAAGTTAACTTTTTAGCAACAGCCTCCAACTCATTTTGATTTACAAATAGCAAATAGCCCGCATCTGATAGGTAGAAGTAATCAAAGGTAACTAATTCTCTCTTTGCCGGAGCAGGTAAATGAGGGTATAATAAAGTGGAAATGCGTTTAACTGTTTGAGCAGGGACCTTGATTAAACCCTCTTTATCATAGATACATTTCACAATTTCCAGGGGTTCAAACATTCTTCCTTGCCTTTTTTTTAGACATCTCTATGTCAGGTAAAAATTATAAATCAAAAAACCAATTCAACCAAATTTCACAAAGCCTAAAGAAAATCAATAATGGTAGATATGCTTGTATGAATTTTAAATATAACTGTGTGATTATACTGATAGCAGACAGTGAATAAACCCTACCGAATTTTACCCTTAAATACTATTTTGGAGAGCATGAACCCGCCTAACGCTCGTTACAGGACGGCCTAAAGGCCGCGCCCGGTCTTTCCGCTGTCAGCCCGCGCCCGGCCAAGGCCCTCTTTCTGTGCCTCCCTAGCGGTTTCACGCTTTTATTTTAGGTTTCTCCCGTGCTGAAGGCGCCCTTTCTTGCCCTCGCCAGGTGGCAACCATCTTCCACCCTCTGCGACGTGCTATCAAGGGTGCGCAGGCCCTACAGGCCCTTGACAGCACGCCGCGCCGGGGGTTTTTCCTGCCACCATGACCCGCCGAGGGAGTGTGGCAAGATGTTATTCCTAACGGTATGCGCAGGACGTTCCCATGCCACCACGCTGCCATCTGCCACCCGTCATCCGCATACGCCTAATTCAAATCGCCAATACCGGATTATCCAGTGCTCCAAATAAAGCCTTGTCAGAGCGTAATTTTTTAATAAATGTTCTATCTTTGTTCTTGTATTTTTCCGCCTTTTTTGGTACATTTTTATAGTTGAAACAAGGACTTAGCCAAGTTTCTACTTTTCCTCAATCGCACAAACCAAGGAAAATACCATGACGAAAATAAAAACAAAATCGGCAAAGACACCCGCCAAAAAAACCACAAAACCTCAAAAGCCTGCGGCCCAAAAAACCCCTCTCCAAAAAAAGCAAGCGACACAATCCGGCAAGCAACCCTTCGTAATGGCAACCCAAAGCGCTATTATGGCAGGAACGGTTGCGCTCATTGCCCTCAAGGATATCAAGCCTGCAACAGATAATATTCGAACCAATCTGGAAGGTATCGAAACCCTCGCGATCAGTATTTATGAAACAGGCCTCCAACAAGCGCTTACCGTCCGACAAGAAGGAAAAATATTCCGTGTCCTAATGGGGTCACGCCGACTTGCAGCCCTCACCTATCTTATTGATAATCACTATATTGATACCAACTATCAGGTGCCCTGTATCATTAACGCAAACGATACCACTATCGTTGAAGAATGCCAGTTAGCAGAAAACCTCCTGCGACAGGCTCTTTCCCCCATCGATGAAATGGAAGCCTTTAAATCTGTTATGGATAATGAGCAAGCAGATATTGAAGCGGTCGCAAGGCGTTTCGGTGTGACCGTTCGCCATGTCAAACAGCGCCTCAAACTCACTGAATGCGCGCCCATTATCTGTGATACCCTCAAAGCAGGCACGATCAGCCTTGATGTGGCACTCGCCTTCACAGCAAACGCAGATCATGAGCGTCAATCAACCGTATTCGACCAAGTGAAACACCATCATCAAATCAATCCAAATAATGTCATCCGCCTGCTTCGCTCAGGTAGCTATAATGGCTCGGGCGCCCTCGCTAAATATGTTGGCCGTAAAGCCTATGAAGCCAAAGGGGGGCTTGTAAGCGACGATCTCTTTGCTGACGATGTGATTTTTGAAGACGGTGAACTTTTGGAAGCACTGGCTAAAGCCAAACTCGCCGCCTACGGTAATGAAATTGCTGAAAGCGAAGGTTGGTCACGCGCAGAAGTCAAGCTCAATAATAGCTCAATCTATTGTATGGAGCGGCTCATATTGCCGACCGAGAACAGGGAACCCACCGAGGATGAAAAAAAGGAAATGGAAGCCCTGAAAGCCAAGATGGAAGCTTTGGAAGTCAAAGAGGGAGAAAATGAAGATGCCGTTTGGGAAGAACACGGCAAGCTTGAAGCTGAATATGAAGCCATTGAGGAAAACCTGACCTATTATAAACCTGAACATAAAGAATGGGGAACAGTGGTTGTCTCACTTGATAATACTGGTAAACCAGAGGTCACAACTGGCTTTGTCGTCGGCGATGACGTAAAAGCCTATAAGCAAAGCCAAAACCTGAAAGCACGTAAAAATAATGACAAGCCAGCGGATAAAGGCCTCAATGCGAAATTGGTGACCGATCTGACAGCCGAACGCTCGCGCGCGCTCCAGCTTGGTTTCATTCAAAACCCCAAAATGGCACAGGACTTTGCCCTGTTTATGATCGCTATCAGGATAGAACATGTCTATTCCCTAATCCTGAGCTTCAACCCCGCAACGCCAGAAATCTACACCTCAGAAGAATATAATCCGGGGGCCTTGAAGGCAATCACCAGTAGCCGCGAAACACTCAATCTGTCATGGGTGAAAAAATCCAATCTGTTTGAACAGTTTCTTGCGTTCCAGAAACTCAAAACAGACGAGAAAAACGCCCTGATTGCCTATGCAATCTCCGCCCATTTCAAAAGCACCGAAAATTGGGTCAAGGATGGCTGTGACAGTGATCATTTTGCCCAACTTCTCGGCGTCAATCTGCGTGATAGCTTTACCCCTGACGCCAGTTTCTTCAAACGCTTAACCAAAGCCCAACTTCTTTCAGTCGCAGACGAATTAGGCGGTAGCCTCAAGCAGGATATCGCTGATCTCAAAAAGTCTGAAATTGTCGAAGCCATCAACGCTGTCTTTGATGGGTCGTGTGATAGCTACGGTAAAGAGCCTATAGAAGCGGCAAAAACGTGGCTACCGAAAGGAATGGCCTTTCCAGCCCCGATTAACGAGGAAAATGCGCAACTAGCGGCATAACCAATTCTTAGACACCTTTGCGTGGTGCCTACCCCGAACTGATTAAAGGTTTACCCTTTATTGGTTCGGGGGATTTTCTCTCAAAACGTGCGATAGCAAAGCTGCAAACAAGGTTTTATTTCAAGCGAGACGATTATGAGCCAAATCAACAGTGATATAAAAACCCGACTTTTCGAACTCAGAAAAAGCGGCAAAACCTACCGCATGATCGCTGATAAACTTGGTTTAACTGCCTCAAATGTAGCCTATCATTGTAACGCCCTCGGCATTAACACTCCCAAGAAAAAGCGAAATCAGGCAAATTATGCAAAAGGGACGCCCTTTTCCGATTCAGAAATCAAAACCGTTCAAACTCTCATGAATCAATCCCACAAACCATACGGGATTGCCCAGCATATGAACCGTCCTGTCTCAAGTGTCACCTATTGGGTAAATCGCTTGAAAAAAAGGCCAAGTCACGAAACCTCAATTAGGACATAAACCCCATGACACACCTCAAAGCACCTCATATCGAACCCTCAATCAACTGTTTCGCAGCAATTGTCAAAACACAGGACGATAATCAGGAATTTTATAAGGTTCATGCAACAACTCCTGAAGGAGCGGCTGATGTGGTTCAATATTGGTTACCAAACTGTTTTCTTATGATAATGCACCGAATAGACGACATGACTGACATCAATGGGTTGAACCTTTATGAAGACGGTACTCCGCCTTCACTGGCAGGACATGAGCAAGCAGCTAAGATTGTTTATATTAACCCAAAGTCAAATTCCAAGAGTTGATTGATGAAATCTATCCCACTTGACGATGATAATTTTTATAAAAAATACTTTTCTAAAGTGCTATATATATTGATATAGGCCCGGTTGGTAATTCATTTGCGAGATAAACAATGACTAAGTTCTTTTTTACATATTATGATAATTCCGTAGAAGTTTATGACGCTGACATTTCAGGCGTGATTGAAGTTGTGGTTGCGACTGTATCAGAAGCAGATGTTGATGACTTTGAAGATCAAAACGAAAACCCGACATTAGATGATTGGTTAAACCTTGCAGGCGGCTATTTCATTGATGGAGATGAGGCTTTTGATAAGGTCATGAATGGCGCTGAATATCACGGTTTAGAACTTAAAGGGCGTATTGCAATCGCCAATGCCGACCCTGAATATCTTGAAACAAAAAAAGACTTCACAGCCCTTATGGTGGCTGAATGCTGGGTGTGTTATCGAGACAAAAATAACAGCGTTTATTTTGAAAAAGATGAAATAAAAGTTCGTCTGTCGGATCATGCTTTAGGTGAAGAAAAATTTAGTGGCCGGAAGCAAACTGGCGGTGTGCATATCGATTTGGTTTGGAACTGCGAAAGCGCAGAGGAATTGCTTGAAAACTTAACGGACCAGGTGGCAGAATATTAATGACTGATGCAAGACAAAAAATATGGACAGTTCTTTACGAACACAGGATTGAATTGACCGCCCAAGAAATAGCTGATTTAGCAGCAGTAGAAAACATTCAAACCGTCGAGCGATATTTATCTGCGCTTAAAAAGGCAGATTATTTAGAGCATAAAAATAAACGCTGGCGATTGGTAAGGGATACAGGGCCATTGGCTGTACATGTCAATTCCCTTGGCAAATATAGAGACCCAAACCTTAACCCACCAATGAAAGGCAGTGAGCTAAAAATAATTCGTGAGCGTACAGGATTGTCGCTTAATGCTTTTGGTGTAAAGGTTTTAGGTTCAACTGGATACTCCACGCGATTGCGCGACATGGAAAACGGCACAAAACCCGTAGGTCGTGAAGTTGAAAAAAAGGCCAGAGAATTTGACCAGAATTCCTATGATCAAATGCGAGAGCATCGTGATGAGCAGCAGGAAACGCTCGATAATTTACAAGAACATAGTATGAATGAATTTATCAAGAACCACTTATTTCCAAAATACTAATAATTACTGAGAGGTGGGATATACCTTTAGCGCCAAAACAAACAAACCCTAATCACTTTTTCGTATCTGAACAACTTTAAGGTCAATCGTTTTCAAGGTATTGAATGCTGTATACCCAACAAATATTATAACGACGGGATATTTAACATTATAGTGCAGAATTAGGAATTACCACATTTTGCATTTTCATGAACCAGAACTGGCCCGTTGGTGATCAATCCAGGAACGGGAAACGCCAAAGTAAAACTCAAACCCTCTATTCCCAAACGTCTAATTTCAAAATGACCCGCATGAGACAACATAATTCGGCGAGCATGCTTGAGGCCTCGATCATCTTCATATAAGAGCTTATCGTTAATCGCACCCTTGTTTTCAATATGGATAATATGGTTATGCTCGTCTTCGCTCGCCCATATTTTGACCTCAGAATCCTCCATATGATTATAGGTGAATATATAATTCAAAATATTGATCATGGCGATTTCAAGCAAGGATAAATGGCCACAAATCGTAACATCATTATCAAAGTCCAAACAAATACGGGTTCGCCACCCCTGCTGGAAAGGAAAACTATCCATCAAGTGCGTTATTAAGTCATTAAAACTGATATCGGAAAAAAAGGTCTGCATCTGACGCTGTAGACCAAAGGATGACAAATGTTCATTGACAATCTTGATACGTGACAAAAACAAGTCAAAATGAGATTTTGCCTTGGATAAATCTTCTAAATAAGGAAGCGGTGCTTTCTTGCTATCAGCAGCCCTTGATATAATATCATCGAGGATCTTATTGGTGGCCTTCAGCCCCAAAACCGGAGGTTCCAATTCACTCGCAATCTTCAACTTCATAAGATTAATAATATGCGATTCAGTAAAACTATTTTCTTTTTGAGTGACAATAGAGCTTGAGACTTCAAGGGCCTCGCTCACATGTTTCACAAAATAATCGGTATTTACCGGCTTTGGGATTACCCGGGTTATATTGGCCTCATTCACCAAGGAAGCAAAATTCTCAAGATCAGAACCGCCAGATACACATATGCGGGCTACATGCGAATATTCTTCATGAACCTTTACCAACAGGTTCGAACCGTCCTTCAGGGTCGCTTTATCATCTGCGATGATGGCGCTTACCTTTGGTTTAAGTTCTCTCAAGTGATTAAGTGCCGCTTCGCCGTTCACTGCCTGTAAAATGCGAACATGGCTCCCCAGCCCTTCTTTTAATAATTCCTCGAAATCGTAAAACGGGTCCACTAAAATAATGGATACTATAGACGTTACACCTTCGAACACACAAAACCCCCAATATACTTTTTACGCACAATAAACTCTGGTTATAAAAATATGGCAAAATTTAGCCGATTCTGTGCTTTTTCTCAAACATATCGAGCGATTTTTGTATATATTCTCCTATAAGTCGTAATAATCCGATTTTGAATTTTATTCTTAAGATTTATGAATATTATCGAATCACTTTAAGCCTCTTAAGAAACTTATCGTTCCATCAAGTCAAGAAGCGTCTCCGTAACCTTGCGGCCTGCAATTGTTCGATCACTCTTCAATTCTCCACCATCCATTTCAATAAGATCACCAATATGGCGCATTCGTGAATGGGTAACATCTTTACTCGCAAAATAATCCGGTCGGTCAAGGCCCATACACTCAATAACAAAACAATAAGTGCGCTCCCCGCCCGTTGCTTCAATCACCATATCAGGTAAACAAGCCCCTTCAGGGGTCAGGATATCAAAAAGCGGTTTGGTGAGGGACCAGGTATAATCAGGATATTCACTTGAAGCCCGCTCCAGTGTAAATTTAAGCGTTGCCCACGCTTCGCGCTCCAAATCACTATCAACCGGCACAAACTCCTTGCGAGAGACAACAGGCTCCAAAACGGCCCTCTGAATATCGATCATGCCAGTCTGTGCGTCTTTTCCAGTAACACCAAAGAAAAGATAAGGACCCTGAACAATTGTACCATGAATTTTGGGGGCGACGGGGTCGAAATCCAGATCAATAACTTTTTGTGGCTTCCCCGGAAGTTTGGCAAGAAAAACGGTACGCTTTTCTATCCGCTCCGCCTGAAAACAAAAGAAGGATTGAGCCATGCTCCCCTTTGGCCATTCATTGAATTTCTGACGAAGCTCCTTAAAAAAATACGGTGTTCCATAGCTCGGTGCAAACGTATGGAGATAGTCTTTCAAGCTAAACCCCTTTGAAATCTCAAACTTGGCTGAAGCCTGTTTGAGTTTTCTATAGGATACAGTTGTCGGATTAACATTTTCATCCTGATCGTATCTCTCACTATAAGGTACACAGCTATTTAATCCGGCCTCGACCAGAAGCGAACGCAAAACCCGTGTGACCCGCGGAATGCTTTTCCGGCGGGTCACGCTTCCTGCTCTCTGGTATCCCGGTGCAACACCAGGTTTGTTGTCACCTGATGGCTTCAAAATGGCACAAAACCCGTCAACAGGCGTGGTTTGCGGGGTTGCCCAATAAGCCATAGCGTCGCGGTTGCGACGACTATATACACACGTATCGCTATGGGACGGCCTCCCTTCACCCAAAAGGGACCTCCAACCCACAGTCCCGCTGCCATATACGACCCCTGCTAGAAGCGGTTGTTTTGAAGACTCTCTACAATCGCACTCAAGCCAAAATCCCCGATTGCGAGCATGTTCAATAACCCTCTGCGCAAGAGCATCCTGATTTGTATCCGCTACCCCCAGTTCAAGGGAATTTAAAGCCGTCATTTGATCCGCACTCAGTGGATCACCAACAGGCTTTAATGTTCTTTTGTCTACTAGACGCACTGAAAAGCTCCAGAGAATACAGCATAAGACCTTATCCTACCACATGTCGCCGCTGCCTGAAGAAAACCCTGAAAAAAATTCCGGTCCCCGCTTCGCCGAGTTTCCTCCTCTGCCAGTCTGAGCCGTAAACACCCCGCCTTTGCCACCTCTGAGCCAAAAGAAAAGCCTTTTTTTTCCGGGTGCTCTTGCACCCATGAAAGAAAAGAAAACGCATGCAGATCACTGCATATAAAGCCCAAACACAAGCTTTAGCGCTTTCGTGCAACCTTTCATACACAGGCACAGCAGCATCAAACTTCTGTCAAAACCCTTTCTCAAAGGACAAACCATGCAAAACCAAAAAGAAATCTACGCCAAATTAAATAATGACATTCTCAGCCGGACACCCCGATTATTCGATGCAAGCCTATCCAGTATTCTCCATGAATTAATCCAGAATGCACGAAGAGCTGGTGCGACCCAGATCGAAATCAACGAAACACAAAACCCAGAAGGCGCGACTATAACACTCAGTGATAATGGTAAAGGGATTGAGAATATGGAAAATATGCTCGACCTCGGCGGTAGTCACTGGAATAAAGATATCGCAGCCTCAGAAGATCCGGCAGGAATGGGAATATTCTCTCTGGCCTCCAGAGGTGCAACAATCCGTTCCCTGACCAAAACAGGACCGAAACGCCTTACAATCCCCAAAACAGCGTTCACTGGTGAAACTCCCGCCTATATCGAAGACGACCCAACAATCAAATGTGGCACATCCGTCACATTCAATTGCAAACCAACCGATCAATTGAGTTTCTCGGCACTCTCGGTTTCAATCTATGCTCCCATACCTGTCAAAATTAATGATGCCCCTGTTGAGCCGCGGGATTTCTTGGAAAACTGCAAATTGACCACAGACTGGAAAGGGCTTCGAATAGGCATTATCTATAATGTTAGCCACAGTTCCCAATATAATATTAATTTTCATGGTCTAAGACTTAATGCAAGGCTGCCCCGGCTCATTGATAGCAATGGCAAAAAATTCGATATCCTGATTGATGTCAAAAAGTGTCCGGACTTGAAACTTATGCTCCCGGCACGAGGCGCAGTTGTCGAGGATGAGTTTTATCATTCGCTTTATGAAGAATGTGAAAAATGTCTTTTCAGAGCAAATCAAAAACAAACCTCCCATCATTTAAATTTTAAAGATTACGAACGCGCCAAATCGCTAGGTATCAGCTTACCGGAAGCAGAAGCGAGCCTCTCCCCTTGGGTCATATCCGAGGCAAATGATCGATATGTATGTGTACAAGACCCAGGACCAGTATCCAAAACAAGCATAATTTTCGACAATGCTGATTATGCAGCAGACAATCTCGCCTTTGACCGCGCAATCAATCAACACGGGAAACCCTTGAATTTAGTCAAGTCTAGGCCCGGTTATGAAGGCTATTCCTGGTATGATCAGCTAGATCGCTTGTCCCTAATGGGTTTCGAAATTCAATTCAATAATGAAAAATCAGATCAAGAGCCAAAGCTGTTTGAAACAATAGAGATGATAGCAAATTCCAACCCTGAAGACCAAACGGTAACGTCCCTCAGCGTAAAAGCCAAAATAACTCGGGGGCTGTCCGGTGATCGTGAAATACTGACATTCCCCATAAAGTATTTATGGGTCGGTGAAGAAAACAGTTTTTTTAACAGCGGAGATTTCACACTCCTGACAACACCTACCTATGCGGTAAATTTCAATGAATTGGAAAATGATGTCACCGCTTCTTTCTTCTCAGAATCTGATGACATCGAAGCCTTATCATCAGATAAACAACTGGAACAGTTTCTGGATGAAGCTGAAGACTTTCTTCGAAGCTATTTCAATGGTCATGATGACATGTATCAAAACCATATTAAACGGTTTTTGACCCGTAATTTATGGCATCTCGCGCCTAAAGGCTATGCGCTCAATCTCACTCTAACTGAAACAGGCGTTTCGGGCCTGTCACTGGAGCAAAAATAAACCAGCATATAGGCTAATGAACCGTGGCCCTTCGTTCTGCCGACCAGCCCTTACGGGTCAATATTGAGCAGGCCTTAACCGTCAAGCCTAAAGGAAAGGCTTTCTTTTTTTGGGTGCTTTTGCACCCATGAAAGGAAAGAAGAATGAAACCGAACCACGCTTCAAAAGCCCTCGCAACTCTGATCAACTGCCGGCAACCAGCCTTCCTCATCGGCGCCCCCGGTATTGGTAAATCAGATATTGTCAAAAATTTTGCCGCTGAGAATGATTTCGAAATCATTGACTTGCGCTGCGTCCTGTTGGACCCAGTAGATCTCAGAGGCTTGCCCTTTCCGGAAAAAACCGAAACAACTTCAACAACAACATGGTTGCCGCCTGACTTTCTGCCAACAGAGGGCCGCGGAATTCTGTTTCTTGATGAATTGCCTTCAGCAACCCGACTTGTTCAAAGTGCTTGCCTCCAACTCGTCCTTGACCGACAACTCGGAGATTATCATCTGCCAGATGGATGGCATGTGGTAGCTGCCGGAAACCGGGATATTGATAAAGCAGGAACATCAGGTCTGATCACACCTTTGATCGACAGATTTACAATTCTTCAGGTTACCACCAACTTGGAAGACTGGTGCATTTGGGCTTTCGACAATAACGTGCCCGCACCTATAATCGCTTTCCTGCGCTTCCGGCCGGAATTGCTTCATGAAGAGCCAACTCGTGACAGCAAAAATTTTGCCACTCCCCGCTCATGGGCAAACCTCGGTAAAATTTTCAATACAAACCCAGATGACAGTATAGACCACGAGCTTTACGCAGGGACGGTCGGAACCAGTGCTGCAAGCGAATTTATGGCCTTTCTAAGTATGTATCGCTCCCTTCCAAACATTGACGCCATTATGATCAATCCAAAAACGGAACCCGTGCCTGAAGAACCTTGTGTGCTCTATGCCATTATTACGTCACTGGCAATGAGGGCCAATTCTTCAAATATCGATCAGATTATCGACTATGCAGAACGATTGCCCGAGGAGTTTAACGTTTGCCTCATCAAAGACTGTCACCGCAGAGTTCCCGAAATCACCCACTCGCAGGCCTTCATCCGCTGGGCGTCCACTCACCAGCAATCGCTACTTTAAGGAGCAATGACATGCAAAAAATACATGAAATCGCTATGCTTGCATCCGTCACCATAAGCTGCTGGACTGCAAGAAAACACGACAAAGCTGCTTCACACCTAGTCGCTTTTGAAAATGAAGCAACCGATCAGGCTGGCCGCTATAATAAAGTACTTATTTCCAAAACTGCGCTCAAAGCAATCAATCAAACAGTCAATAAAACCCGCTCAACCCATTATGAGCAAACATTACCTTGGACCGACGATGGTTGGCGTATTCTGACCGCAGCTAACTATTTTAATTATATGCGTGAAATGGCCAGTCTCAAACGTGCGTTTGAAGGCCGGGTTATTGATTTTCTAGACAACTATAATCAGGCGAAAGAAGAAGCGCGTCTGGATCTCGGTAAACTTTTCAACGAAGATGATTATCCGAGCGAAAAAGCCCTTCGGAAAAAATTTGAAATTGATATTAAAATCAACCCGCTTCCCAAAGGTAATGATTTTCGGGTCGATTTGAATGAAGCCCAGGTCGCTTCTATCCAGACAAAAATCGAAGAAAGGCTGAAAGAAGGCCAACGGATTGCCATGCAAGATATATGGCTTCGGATACATAAAGCCGTTACAGCCATGCGTGACCGTCTAGAAAATTACCGTTATGACCCTGAAGCAGGCAAAATGATCGGCTATTTCCGAGATACGCTTGTCACAAATATCATTGATATCGTTGATCTCATGCCACGCCTCAATATCGCGAGCGACCCCAAGCTTGATGAAATGTGCGCACGTCTCAAAAATGATCTCTGTAATGATACAGCACAAAGCCTCAGAGAAGATTCCCAGCTCCGGGAAACGACCAAACAAAAAGCCGAAGATATTTTAAATTCTATGGCTGCCTATATCGGGGAGGCAAACAATGAATGAGCGTCTCAAACAGGTTAGAATTCGCCTTATCATTAACCAGCCCTTTTTTGGTACCCTTGCTTTAAGGCTAAAGTTCCTGCCTACAAAAACCGAAGAAACTCTGGCAACCGATGGCCAGTCAATCCTTTATAATGAGGACTATATTAAAACTCTGACCGACGATGAACTTGTTGGGGTGATTGCCCATGAAGTCATGCACTGTGCTCTCCAGCATCATCTCAGGCAAGGCGACCGGGACCCCAAAAAATGGAATATTGCCTGCGATTACGCGGTTAATGACATTCTTCTTAAAAATAACCTGATTCTGCCAACAGGGGCATTGAAAGAACCAGCCTATGAAGGATGGTCGGCAGAAAAAATCTATGAATGCCTGCCTGAAACCCCCGAGAGCGACCTAGACCCAAATATATGTGGCTTGGTCAAAAAGCCAAATATCGGATCAGACGAACTGGAAACGCAAAAGCAACACTGGACCAGTGCCGTCATTCAAGCCGAAAAGCTTTCACAAGGTTCTGGTCAGGATTCGGTCGGTATCGACCGCCTGATCGAAGAACTTAAAAACTCTGAACTCGATTGGCGCCAACTCTTGTGGGATTCTGTCACCTGTTATGATAAATCAGATTATGACTGGACACGTCCAAACGGTCGGTTTCTCTCACAAAATATCTATCTACCAAGATTACATAGTCCTAAAATGGGTGAAATTGCAGTTATCTGCGATACATCCTCAAGCATTTCCAACCGTATGATAAATCAAATCAATGCGGAACTCACTGAAATTGCAAGGTCTTTGGAACCAAGCCTTATAACGGTAATCCACTGCAATACGCGGGTTACATCCGTGGAATTGTTTGAAGAACCCGGCCCTGAAATCAAAATTGCTCCCGTTGGCTACGGCGGGACCTATCTAGTACCTGCTTTCGAATGGCTGATCGAAAACGACCATTCCCCAGACGTCATCATCGTCTTCACAGATCTAAAGTTCAGACACTATCCAACAATCCCTGACCAACCCGTGATCTGGGTCACACCCAATAAACGCATCGCTGATTTTGGCGAAACAATCGAATTAACCCTTTAAGAAAGGAATGGCGCATGGAAAATCTTCCTCTTTTCACAAATGATACCCTATTGCCTCAATCAAAATATGGCGACCCCGCTACCAAAGCAGAATATCTGTATACAGCGGCCAAGGCCTTTGCCAAACGGATGGAAACGACTCTTTTCAAAGACTGTAACAAACTCAACCGAAGCACAATACGCGCGATCATGTCGTCAAACTTCGGCGGTGATGACACTATGGGCTATTGGTCATGGCGCGATGCTTATGACGCAATCGAAGCCGCTCAAGTACTTCTCTATTCACAATTCTTAAAATCTATATCCCGTAATGACCGCATGAAGTGCTTGCTGAAATTGATACAGGAACTGCCGACCGCTACGATCCGCTCCGAACTTTCAATTGAGCTTCAACATTTCTCGACACCTTTGCTCCTTGCTGAAGTTGCAGCCGGATTATTACCCGAAAGCGCATGGCAAGGCCCAGTCATTGAACCGAGTGCCGGAAACGGGATGCTGGCTGCCATAGTGGCCTCTACCAGTAACACCCTTGTCCTCAATGAAATTGAACCCATAAAGGCGGCCCTGCTCAAGAAGTTATTTCCAGCCTGTCAACTTCACACGATAGATGCCTCTCGCCTTGCAGATCAATTGCCAACCCGTGATGGTTTCTCTGCCTGTATTATGAACCCGCCGTTTCAGGATAATCGAGCGAAAAAAATTGATCCGGCAGGCTTGCGCCATGTCATTGCAGGCTTACAGTCGCTTCGCCAAGACGGCCATCTTGTGGCCATCTTGCCAAAAGACTGTACCCCACAAACCCGTAAATTTAGTCTTGGTTTCGCAAAAATTGCTCAAAT
>CANLMI010000006.1 GCA_947492375.1 uncultured Kordiimonas sp.
TGATTTCAGGGGCCATTCGCATCGGTGAGTGGCCCTTATCGCATAAGAATGAGGCGTCATGCGAAGACTGTGCATTCCTGCCGCATTCCGGGCAGATATATTTCACGCGTTTCCCCGATTTAGGATTGGAAGCACCTGCACGGCCCGCTGGACCGTCAGTGCTTCCACCAGCGGGGATATCACCCCAGCGAATTTTCAGACCACGGTCTACTAACTTCTGTGCGACTTCCGCGAATTTCCCCTGCAGGTCAATATAGTAACTCACCGAATATCCGGTTTCCTTACCACCGGGCGCACCTGTAGTAGACGGGACAAGTCCGACCGCCTGCATCATCTGCGCCCATTCGCGGTTCTTGTATCCATTCGGTGACGGCTTGCCGTAGGTATATTGCTGCATACACACCATACACGCTACCAAAGTCGCTAACGTATCTATGAGAGGCCGTGTATTAATATGGACAGGATTAAGAGCAATTTCATCGCTCGTTTTACCCGTTAGTGCGTTATAGCGCTGTGGTCTAAAATACCCATATGAACGTGGTTTTCTTTGCAGAACAACCATCGCATTTTTCAATCGGCGGCTAAATAATTGCCAGTTAAATTGATCAAATAAATTTTGCAGATCATCAGACATTTCTAATGTGGGAACCGTCCCTAAATCCGGGTCTATATCGCCCTCATTTTCAATTGGGGTGTACATCCAAATTCCTTCATTTCCGCCAAATACATCACGCAGCCAGCTTAGAGAAACGCCAAAACTGTGTTCCTCGTTAAGGGGAGAGCGAAAAAGGTTGAGACAGAGTCAGGCGGTAAAATTAAGTGATAGGCACAAGCGGAACCACAAGGATTGATGCGGGTTACAGCGGATAAATGACTTTTGCGGCGCAGGATAGAAAGTTTAGCAAAGGCATAAAAAACAGTGGTAAACTGGAGAAATGATAAACAAATGGCAGATAAGGCAAAGTAAAAGGGAACAAGATGTGTGCGGGTGTTACCGCACGCATCTTGAGGGGGGATTTCCAATCCCCCGCTAACCCCCCTTGGTCTGGTCTAAGCATAACCCAGCACCTTGTGCTGCGTTCCACTAAGGCCAAATTTCACCACCACCTGGCACAATGATACTCTTTGGCCTTGCAGTGGTGAGCACGTCAACTCAGTAATAAATTCTGGCGTGATACGTGCTGACAGGAGAACTGCCTCTCCTATCTGAAACCATGCACCAAGGCTATGCGGCTTTGGATACGCATCAGGGTTCAGTCGCTAACCCTAAGACCAGCGAACAAAGGGAGATATCGCGAGCCCCTTTTAAAATGCGATTGTGCGTAGCAGCATTTTATAAAGGATAAGGCGAACCGAGATTATTACTCTCCCCTTGTAACCCCATCTTTAAGATGGCTATTTTTAAATTGGCGGCAAAACCAACAGACGCACATCAAGCGATGTTCACGCGCTGCATTCTCATATGCAGACGAGGAACGGCTGCGCGCTTGCGTCTTTAGTTTTAAAGTATGAGTGAAGCGAGCAAAAACGAATACCCGCAATCATTCACGGTCAAAATCCCTAAAGGCCGTGAGCAGGAATTCTATGCCAAGCAAAAAGCATCCGGTCAAAGCCGTAATGCATATGTCATGGAAGCGTGTTTTGGTGACACGCGCCACCGCCCCGGTGAATATAAGTTCCTTGGGCAAATACTGGCGAAATGCGGTTTGCTTGCTCACGCCCTTCGTAACTTAAGCCAGCAATCGGATGAGGAATTGCTGGGCCTAGTAAGCGAATGCCTTGAAGAATTCCGCATCATCCGTACAACCATCATGCAGCGTTTTGGTAGGAAATCATGATCCAGCGGGGGCGCTGCGTTAAAGACGCTTCAAAGATCGCTACCCACCTTCTCAATACAGAAGACAATGAAAATGTCGAAGTCTATGAAATCCGTGGCACGATAGCCGATGACCTACACGGTGCTATGAGCGAGATGGAAGCCGCTTATTTGCATTCAACCAAAGGCGAACTCGCTTTTTATGGGTTGGTTATTAATCCAGATGAACCACTGACCCGCGAGCAGTTTTTAGAAATAATTGAACTTGATGAAGTTGCCCTTGGTCTTGAGGGCCAGCAGCGCATCATCGTGTTTCATCACAAGGAAGATGCGAACGGTATAATGCGTGAGCATTGCCATGCTTTGTGGTCGCGTCTGGACATCAATGAATGCAAATCAATCAATATTTCTCATGACCGGATGAAGCTGCAAAGCGTCACACGCTCGATTGCCGCTGATTATAATCTCAAACTTCCAGACGGGTATCACAATGATCAGCGTACCACCAAAGAATTGTCCCACTATGACCGCGTATTGAAAAACCAAACCGGTATCAGCAAAGCTGAGCGTATGCAGGTGGTGACAGATATTTGGCGCGGTTCAGATAATGCCAAAGCCTTTGTCGCTGGCCTTGATCAAAGCGGTTACACACTTACTCAAGGGAGGAAAGGCTATGTACTTGTCGATGTCTTTGGTGGAGTTGGCACTGTTCAACGGCTTATCAATGACCGCGATATTCGCAAGAAAGATGTTGATGCTTTTTTGGAAAAAGAGTTTCCAAACGATCAGCTTCCAACCGTTGAAGAAGCCAAAGCTGCGGCTAAGAAGTTCATGGAACAGCAAAAGCATGTTCTCAAAAAGGAAGAGCTGGCAGAGCGCATGCAAGCTCTTGAGCAATATCAGAATGAACGCCGCGAGAAGCTTGAGCGTGAACTGAGTGAAAAGCGCGCAGCCATCAAACTGGAAACTGAAAGACTGGATGCACGTTTGGATGCTGGTAAAGACGCCCTTGCTAAATCACATGCGCAAGCAGACTTTGAGATTAATTTTGCCCGCGCCCAAAACGACCCGAAAGGCCTTGCAAAGTTTTTGGCGAAGGTAAGCGGCGTTGAGTTCATACGCGCCAAACTTCATGCCCATCAGGACCAGAAACGCCAAGCATTGCAGGAACAGGAACGAAAAGCGTTGCAGCTCAAACAGGAAAGCGAGCGCCTTATCCAGCAGCGCACAAGCGAAATGCAGCATATCGAAATCAATCGCCGGGAAGAAGCACAGAAACAAACTTTTGCCCGTGAGCAACAATCTTTGAAACTCGCGGGTGAGCGCGAGCTGGTCCGCCACCTGCGCAGAGGCTATGACCATATGCCATCTGCCGAACTCACACTTAATCCCTACAGCGGCAGACCAGCAAACATTACCAAGGCCAAAACACGTCACAATCACGTTCAAACCGCCAATGACGCGAATGGTAAAGCCAGCGACAGGCCAAAGGATCAGTTAAATGCCCAAGCTGCCATTAAACCTGAAACTGAGCCTCAAACGCCGCAAGAGCCGGGTGATCTTCGCGAGCAATTCAATGCGCAAACACCAGTAGAGGTAAATACACCTGAGCCGCCTTCAGTTCCCGGCCCGGCAATTGACGGATCATCCCATACAGACGGGCGCAAACGGTAACAACATATTCTTGACGCCGAAAGTACACAACCATATAGTGTATTTCTGTCAATGATACTATTGACTTCTAAAGGCGGCTTAACCCCCAATCGAGCCGCCTTTTTTCATGCGCGAATTTCCTTATGGTTTCTCACATCGTGAAACTTCAAATTCCAAACGCAACATGCGCGGCCTAGCAAATGCAAGATTGACTTCCAAGGTAAGACGAATCTGAAAATTGGTGTGGTTCATAATGTTCTCCTCTTGTGTTTAAACCCGAAAAAGCCGGTGTCTTTCTACACCGACCCCAAAGGCAACGACTTTTGAGAAAAGGCTAAATACTGCTGAGAAATTGAGCCCGCGCAAATACAGCGATATGGAGGTAAAGCGTTGTCTGGCTTGCAGATTATGAACATCTATATTCGTTTGAAGATGCATCTTACATATTCATCAATGGCACTATGAAAGCTTGAATAATCTCACGTTTGCTGATGTGTACTTTGAGCGGAAAGCTGAATTTTAACCGAGGACAAAGAATAACAACAAACACTCAAACACAGAGCCTTGCAGCATCACCCTAATGCTGCTTAATTTTAAACAATGAAATAGACTAATCTAACTAACCCTTATCTGGCTCTGAGCATCTATTGGCTCCAATTTATCTAACTATGAACACTGGATTCATAGTCAAGAAAAATAATATCAGGCATCAATCATCACAATGGCATGCCTCTGTAGCTGTCATTGGGATACGATTCCACACTCGATTGGGCCGAGACGGCTTATCCTCCAAGGCTTCAGGTCCACCTTCCAGATACCGATCATACCAACGATAGAAAGTCCGGCGAGCTATACCCAACCGGTCCAGTGTTTGTTTGGCGGGCAGGTGGGACCCTTCAACCAGTTTGATAATCTCAAGCTTCTCTGTCGCAGGATACCTCATTCGATATCCTCCCCATCCGCGATCATGCTTTTTTTAAGTAGGCGAAGCTCCAATGTCTGTTCTGCGACCACTTCTTTCAAATCACGAGCTTCCCGTCGCAGCTCCTTCACTTCATCAGTACTGGCAGCACGAGCTGTATCCCCAGCCAGGCGCTTCTTGCCTGCTTCCATAAAGTCTTTTGACCATTTGTAATAAACACCCTGCGCGATACCCTCTCGGCGGCAAAGCTCTGCGATACTGTCGTCACCCCGCAGGCCTTCAAGCACGATCCGTATCTTTTCTTCTGCGCTATATTGCTTCCTTGTTGCACGCCGGATGTCTTTAACAACCCGATCCGCTGAAGCTTTTGAGGTCTTTTGTTTTGCTTTCATCTTCGTTCCTTCGTCACTGCGATGAAACCAAAACACTCACTTAGTCACAACATCAATTCTGTGCCATAGGCTCTGACGGGGAACAATTATAGGGATTCACCTTTGATCGTATTTTTGTTAGAATCCTATTATTCACCGTAACGAGGAACTTGGAGTGAATGCTGCCCTAGCGTAGCAATCATGAAGAAACGTGCTGAAACAATTGAAGCTCATTCCCCGTTAACGGACTTTCATATACAGAGCCTTGAGCCGATAATCTCATTGCTTGCCATCCATGCCGCAGAAACAGACTTTGCGGCAGCAAGCGCAAAGCAACAAAGCGAAAAGGCCAGTGCCGATAAGGACTAAACGATGCCGTTCACTGCTATCTACGCCCGCTATTCAACTGACCTTCAAAATGACGCCAGCATCGAAGATCAAGTGAGATTGTGCAAAGAATACGCCGAGCGCAACAATCTGAGCGTCACAGAAATTTACACCGATCACGGTATCAGCGGCACGACCATGAACCGCCCCGGCATGCAATCGATGATGAGTGATGCAGGCAAAGGCAAATTCTCATTCATTATCTCAGAGGCCCTAGACCGGATTTCACGCGATCAGGAAGATATAGCCGGGATATATAAGCGCGTATCATTTGAAGGCATCCAAATCCATACGCTCTCGGAAGGCGCAGTGAATGAGCTTCATATCGGCCTTAAAGGGACTATGGGCGCACTCTTCATAAAAGACCTTGCTGACAAGACCCGCAGAGGCATGCGCGGCAATGTGGAAGCTGGCAAGTCAGGCGGCGGTAAAGCCTATGGCTATGATATGCCCAGAACATTTGATGAGCGCGGCGAACTCATTCGCGGTGATCGCACCATTAATAAGGTTGAAGCGGATATCATCACAGATATTTTTAACCGCTATGCATCCGGCGAAAGCCCGCGCTCTATCGCGATTGATTTGAACGCCAAAGGCATTAAAGGGCCAACGGGTAAAGGGTGGGGCCAAAGCACCATCAATGGCAATGCCAAGCGCGGCACAGGTATATTGAACAATGAGCTTTATATTGGGCGCATGGTCTGGAACCGTCTCAAATATATTAAAGACCCGCAAACAGGTAAGCGCGTATCACGCCTTAATGATGAGAGCGAGTGGATCATTAAAGATGTGCCTAAGCTGCGTATCATTGATGATGCGCTATGGAAGCGCGTTAAAGCGCGTCAGAAGGTACAGTCTCAAGCATCTTTTGCCCACGGTAACAGCAAACGACTATGCAACCACAACAGACCTGTCTATCTCTTATCCGGGCTTGTTAAATGCGGTGAATGCGGCGGCGGCATGGTCAATGTTAATGCAGACCGCACAGGCTGCGCCAATGCCCGCAATAAAGGTACATGCTCCAACCGTAAAACCATCAAGCGCACGACCCTTGAAAAACATGTATTTGATGGACTTAAAAACCATCTCTTGCACCCTGATATGTTTGCCAAGTTCTGCGAAGTGTATACAGAGCACTTGAATACTCTGCATTCCCAGAAAAATGCCGCCTATAATGCCGCTCTTTCGGAGCTTGAAGCAACCAAGCGCGATCAGGAAAAGCTCATTGATGCTATCTTAAACGGTATCCCCGCAGAGCATGTAAAAGGCCGTTTGGATAGCCTTAAAGCGCGCCAAGACGAACTAGAAAACATGATCAAAAACCATACGCCTGAGCCTGTCGTTCTACATCCAGCTATGGCGCAGCATTACCAGAAAAATATCTCCAACCTGATTGAAGCCCTCACCAAGCCGGAGCTTAAGGCCCAAGCGTCAGATGCAATACGCAAGCTTATAGAGCGCATCACCCTTACGCCTTCGGCAGAAGGCGATAAAGAACCTTATATAATCGAGGTACAAGGTGTTCTAGCCGATATTCTCAACCTTGCTCTGGATAGCGAGGCCCAAGAAAAAAGGCCACTCTCTGAGAGTGACCTTAATCCGTCTATAGCGTTGGTTGCGGGAGCCCGCAACCAACGCTACATACCCTCTGCCAATCAACTAGGGTTAGGTTTCTGTTGATTGAACTCGTAAGGTTTCCAAATTTTTACTAGTATACCATATGTGCCGCTTCTTGGCCCATACTGTGTGGAAACTCTTTATATGCTAGAGTCTACACTACATACACAGAGCACTTACTGTAGGTATTGGAGACATAAAGCAAAAAGCCAGCTTCTGTACCTCCAGCAATTAAATTTTTGATCGTAGTAGTCAGAACTTCTTCAAAAGCTGTGTTTTGTTCCGGATCAAATGCCAAATAATAACGTGGCGGATTTGCAGGTGTTGTTTCCATTATTTACCCCAATCTAATTTTATGAAATTTTAATCATGAAAGAAAAACAGTTGAAAGTGCAGGCACGTGTTATTCAGCGCCTGATAATGCTTGCTCTAAAAGCATCGATAAGCGCAGTCCAGCCTTCATTAAGTTCTGGATACCATAACTTCCTGAAAATTGCTTGTATCCAAGCACAAAACCTCGATCTTGTATTTCTGTTGTATTGCCATATTTATCTTGATACCAGAGTTCAAGTAGAGCAGAATCATGAAAACGACTATAATATTTACTGTCTTGCCTAGTAATTTCTAGTGAGCTATTCGCCCAGTCTAGCGGAGAGCCTCGACGATCTTGCTCCCCATATGTGTAAGTAGTAGCATAAGTCTTCAGCAATTTAATCCAACGGTTCCATTCTGGCTTCATCGAAGGGTCCGGAATATAGACAATGCATTTATCCCAAATATCATGGATGGTGGCACAATCCGGTAACTTGATATCAAGGGCCTCACCTTCCGCCCTAGCCTTATGAAACTCAGCCATCACCTTGCGGTCCTCATCGTTCAGGAACCAGTTACGATAAATATCTCGGCCATTCCTATCGCGCGCGAAGGCAACATGCAGCGGTTGGTGCAAATCCCCGATCCAGTGCGCAAGGAAAACCATCGCGTCTTGGCGCTGCCAATGCTCCTTCGCATTCTTTAGCTGACTGAAATGCTGGTCGATCATACCGAGAAGGCAGCGGTCTCCCTTACCGCAATGCTCGCCTGTCACTTCTTCTACCCCATATGGAAGCGCGATATAATGCCATTCTTCCATCCGGTTATCTTGAAGATACCCACGATCCGCCGCGAGCTGCTTCATCGAAGGTGTAAAACGGTCATCTGAAAAGGTGACGAGCTCATCCGCGAAAAAGCAGATATCCTGAAAAGAATTAATGCCCCAAGGGTTACCCTTTAAAAGAGCTTCGACCTTGTTCCAAATAACTGGCTTATTTTCCTTGAGGTCATATTCGGCAATCATACAAATGGATTTATGATGCAAACGTGACCAGGCCTGTGCGTCACCACAAATTAGAAAGACCGCAGAAATAACCAACGCTATATTTCTATATTGTGCAACAAACATCATTCACTTCCCACTACCTTAGTTTCATGAACACCAGTGTTCAAATTGATCTGATGGTAATGAATTTTCTGACCCTTGAGTGTATTTTGTACAAGGTCAGCAAACAAAATCTCTTTGAGTTTATTTTGCAGAGTAGCGCTGGGTGCGATGATATCCACAAGCCATAGAGATGCATTATCAGGAATATTCTCTCCGTTCTTCGCCTCTTCAAAAATAGTATCTTTATTTGATGTTTTGATTTTTTCTTCAAGGTCAAAGCCCGCGCACCAATCATTAGGGCCAAGTTTACCATTTTCGCCTAATTTATTTGCGATTTCCTCTGTCAAGAATGCCCACAAGGCCAAGCCAACAGGCTGACCGTTCGCATAAAAGACCTTATATTGGCCAAGAACGAGAGGTGGAAACAAAAGCCATTCGATATCGCCGATAGATAGTCTTTTATGAAGTTCGCTTTGCGTCAAAAGCCATGTCATTTCACCAAGTTTTTGCGAAAATGTAGATTGACTTTCAGGATGAACTGAAGCATCTCCAGATACTGGTCGTGTGATGTTTCGCACTTGCCCCCCTAATCGCTACAAAAAGTGTATGATTGATTGATATCAATAAACTATGACGCGATTATGACAAGATTTTGATCATGTTGTGATAATCACACTCTCGTGATAATTACAACATCTGAATATCCATTGTCAGACAAATTAAAACAATTTAATGGAGATTATCAGATTAAAATTTGAGCTAACATAGTTAGCAATCTAGCATAGTGGAATGATCATTCCATTTCGCTATTTTAAATCGTCACCTGAAACTATTAAATCAACCGTTTTGCTGTATATCAAATATTCGCTTTCGATACAAAATGTAGAAGAAGCCCAACGGCCTGCTGTGCATTTATTGGATAGAGTTGAACCTCATAAAACCGTTCGGCTTTTGAGTATAGTCGTCTAATTTTTGGCTCCAATGTATCTCCTGCATCCAAGAGCCGGTCAGAGGCTACCAGCTTCGATTTGGCGGATATTCTCAACCTTGCTTTAGATCAGAAGACTCAAAAAAGGCCACTACCCGCGAGTTATTAGGGAGAGTGACCTTCATCCGTCTACAGTATTGGTATCAGTAGCCCGATACCAACGCTATAGACCCTAAAGCTTCAATCTGGTTCAGGGTTCTGTCGAATGAATTCCTAAGGCAATTCCCACCACTATATACTTTCGAAAAACTATCACTTTCAATCAAAAGCTGACAAATTGAGCGCTATCAGTTGAGTAGATTTTTCCGATGATTTTTATCGATCGACAATCGGAGGCTGTAACTTGTTGTCATTCCTTCTGGCATTCAGTTTAGAGAAACGCGCTCATTTTCTTCTTTCAGCAAACCTTCTTTAATATGCACATCAATTATATGATTAGCTCTCTTTTCCGTCGGCGCAGTCACTCTTTTGAAACCTAAAGAGGACATTGCACCGGAAATCGCGCCATGCCTATCAACTGTATATGCGTCTTGGATAGTTAATAGCAGAGCATTACTAAGTTCTGCGTCACATAAATTATCTACTTTTCGGTAATTGTCAGGCATATACTCCCAACTACGAAGCGAGACCGAATGATTGTTTGCGGAATAAAAAGCATCATCAACTCGTGAAATATAACTCCGGCTAATAGCTGTCCCAACAGCCGCTTCAATCTGCCTTTTGATACGTGCACCCACTCTCGAGATTCCAGCCGCATTTGCCAAACGTGTATTTAAAAGGTGAGGTAAAATAGGACTTTCACCTTCGACTAAAACTCTAACTGCGTTCACAAGGTTTTCTGTAGGAATTGCCCCAAAGTCATCAACTTTTGGCAATCCAAGTTCATTACTAGCGACCAACTTGTAAGGTGGTATAAATTGTTGATCGTTATCTGCATCAACAACCTCTCGTTCAATTTCTGCATTTATAGCGGGTACAGCAAGAGTAACTATTTCTGCTGTCGATTCATCTTTGCGTTTCTGGTCTATAGTCTGCTGATGCACAATAGCTTTATCTATAGAATCTTTAATTCTTTCTACTTCAAGGTCTGCATTGCGATACCAATCCGTACTCCATACTCTATGATGGCGCCAACCAAGCCCAGAAAGAACAGATGCCCTCAATCGATCCCGGTCTCTCACTGAAACAGCCGTCTGATAGGAAGAACCATCACCTTCAATCGCCAACAAAAATTGATCGGGATCGTGAGGGTTTCTAACTGCAATATCAAGATGGAAGCCTTGTTTCCCAACGTTTTTTTCTACCGAGAAACCTAAAGAATTAACTGCTTCAAACAGGTTTTTCTCGAACTCTTTTTGATGAATGTCTTTTATTTCGTCATGCCATAGTAAAAAACCTGTTTCGGCATAGTTCAGAAACACCTGAAAGGACTTCAATCCAAAAGGCGAATTCTCACTAATCCGTAAATCTTTACCTTTGAGGTTAGCAAATACTTCCATTGATAATCGCGCTCGAGAAATAAGGACATTTAATCTTCGCTCACCACCTTGTTTATTTATCGGCCCAAAGTTCTGATTGATCTTGCCATCTTTTTTTCGACCATAACAAACGCTAATAAAGATAACGTCCCGTTCATCACCTTGAACATTTTCCAGATTCTTGATAAAAAACTCATCCCCTTCTGCGTGATGTTGGAAGAACGCTTCACAGTCTATATTTTCACGGCGAAGTTTCTCAACTTCCATCATGATTAAATCTCTTTGAACGACACTGAAAGCAACCACCCCGAGCGATAATTCAGGCGTTTTTTTTGCATGCCTTAAAACTGCTTCGGCAATGGCTCTGGCTTCGCCATGATTGGAAGCCGTTCCGTCTTCACTGTAGATATTTTCTGGTGAATAGTTAAATATTAAGCCCCTAGCTTCTTTTTGTGCACCAGAACTGGGAAATGCTAATAAGCGGTTGCTGTAAAATTGATCATTTGAGACGGCGATTAAAGAACTGTTTCGTGATCTATAGTGCCACCTTAACATTACCTCTGGTGTACCTTTAGCCTCCATTAGAGATAAAATACTCTCCATTTCAGCAGTGGCACTATCTTCAACTTCTTCATCGCTTAACCTAACCGATTTGCCAAACAAATCACTGGGAGGCATTTGTTTACTATCACCTACGACAATAACCTGTTTGCCCCTCATAAGTGCGCCTAAAGCATCAGGCGCTGGTATTTGGCTTGCTTCATCAAAAATAACTACGTCAAATTCCATTGCTCCTTGTTCCAAATAAGTAGAAATTGACATAGGACTCATCATGAAAATCGGCTTCACTTTTTGAACCGCATTCCCAGCTTTGACCAACAATTGACGGATAGGTATGTGCCGACTTTTCTTACCTAACTCACGCATCAATATCTCCATCTCTCCTCGGGCATGCCTATTTGGAAGGGAATTATAGATTTTTACTGCAAGCCTCTCTTGCGCGAATCCTAGACAAGCTGAGTCAAGTTCTCGAAAGTTGTGAATATTTTTCTCATGAGATAGGCGATCAAATCTTTTTATTTCGACATAATGATCATATGCAAAAGTTACTAATCCCGAATAAAAGCTACTTTTTAAAACAGTGAGCAAAAGAGAGTTCTCATAACGCCAGTCACGGCTAAGCTTTATCAAAGAATCAAGCCTGATCTCGTTGAGCTCTTCAGTGATCAAATTGTATCTTGCGTATTGATATAGAGCATCAACATTTTGCCACCCTTCCAATAAGCTTTGCAAAAACTGAAAATCTAGCTCAACAAGTTCTTTTGTTGCAGTCTTCTCATCAATTCGGACACGGCTCTTTAACTGCTCAAAATCCGCTAGTAACTCCTCAGTGTACCTTTTACTAGAATCAAACTGTTGCTTATATTGAGAAAAGCCTGAATTCCCCTCTAAAAACTTTGCTAACCCTCTCGGAATTTCGCCTTTGCCTATTTGTTCATATAATTCGATAATCCAGTCGGATAACGCTGACAAAACAACCCAATCAGATTTTACACCTTGCCATTGAGCACCAAACAAGCTCGATAAAAGCTGTTCATTTTCTGTGAAACGCTTTTTTAAACTTTGATATTCAAGTAAATCATTTACCCAATTGAGCCATTCACTTGGCTTACCTTGCAAACCATCTTTGCAAAAGGTTAATAGTTCTCTTTTGGCTTGACGGTAGTCACTAGATAGAAAGCGCCACCATTTATCTGTTCTACCAACTAAGCCCTGCCGAATAGGTAGAAGGTTCGCTTCAAATATTTGTTCAATAAATTGGGGTGAATATTTGTGATGTAACTCCATCATACCGCGCCCAGATATTAGTCCTTCCTGAATGGCCTCGCAGCGTATTTGCCAATCGTCTGTATCAACACTTACACCGCTCAACTTTGGAGCTTCCTGTGCGCGTAAAGCGGCTTTTAAAATTACCGACAACTCCTGTATTGATGTCGGTATGGAAAGCCCCATATCTGACGCAAGCTTATGACTACATTCCTGCAACTGTTGTAATAGACTGAGACACTTCTCTGAAGAATTAGCTATGTAACTTTGATCAGTAGGTGAGACTTCAGTCCTACTGGTCATAGAAAATGGGTTTTCGCTTGGAGTGCCCATTTGCTCTAAGTGGTCAATAAGTGTCTGTGTCTTTTGAATGGCAGTTTTAAATTCTTCTTGGCTCCAACCCTTCATTACATCAAATGATAACTCAGGTAATATATTAGCGCCTTTTTCTTCTTCTGTTTCCCTTAACAGCCCTATAGACTCTACATAATTTAAATCCGTATTTAATATCTTGCTTTCGGTTGCAGAAATATATGCCGTTAGTGTTTCACGGGTTTGAGCAAGCTGTTTATATTCGGCATTTCGATCAGGAACTTGAGGTGCACCTTGCTGCATTGCATCGCGCAAAGAATTCAGAACAGCTTTTTTTGTACTCTTATGACTGTGGAGTTCTAAAGCCGCATGACCTAGATGAGATTCATCAAGGCGTTTCTTTACGACCTCTAATGCAGCCATTTTTTGTGCAACGAAAAGCACCTTTTTCCCACGATCAACAAAATCAGCAATAATGTTTGTTATCGTTTGGGACTTCCCAGTCCCCGGAGACCCTTGTATTATGAGGTCTGCCCCTTTTTGGGCGGCAATTACTGCTTCAAGCTGGCTAGAATCTGCGTCTTTCACTAGCGGTATGTTTTCAGGTGATGTAAGATAAACATCATTTGCCGCTGTTTGGACCAGAGAAGAACTTGATGAAAAGCCTTCTTTTAGTAGACGATTTAGTAGCTCATTTTGATTAGGCGTTTTATTCGTGGGCCAGCTTTTGGGATCCAGATCCATATACATCTGGAACTTACCAAAGGAAAATAGACTGAGAATTATTTTATTTTCCAGTACTTGCCATCTTGATTGCTTTTCAATGGCTTCAACTACAGTATCAAAATACTCTGCAATCCCTTGATCTTCGCTGTAGGTAGGTAGTTTTAAATTATATTCACCATGAAGTTTTGCTGCCAAAGTAAGGTTAGCACCCAAATCATCTCCAGTATATTTGACTTTGAAACCTTCGCTAGCAGACGTTCTAGTTAATTCAACTGGCACTAATATTAGAGGTGCGTACCTGACATTCTGAGTACGTTCATCCTCATACCATTTCAAGAAACCTAATGCGAGATAGAGTACTTCAATACCTTGCTCTTGGAGTAAGTTATGAGCTTCCGTTTCAATTCTTAAAAGAGATTTATCAAGCTTTTCAGGTATTAGACCTGTTTGCAGTTGTTTATCAATGAAACGACTATTACCAACATTTTCCTGAAGATAGACATCTAATGGCGGTAAAGTAACTTGTTCCTTAGCTGCAAAGGTATAATCACGATCTTGCTCATCCGCTTCTTTTTCTTTTTGATACACTTCAGGTATTGGAAGGAAACTCATTTTAGCTTCCTGATTAACCAGTAGATCAAAGACATGAGCTGACTTTTCATCAACAATTTCAAGGACTTTCTGGCTATTAGCACGACAGTTCAATTGAGGGTTAGCTCTCAAACCCATATCAAGGAGCTCTAATCGGCTACTTTCGAGCTGATTTTCAATAGTTTCTTTGGAACTCAACTGCTGCAGCCTAACCATCCACCCCTCCATTCTCAAACAATGATAGAAACCATACATACTAATACATCTATTAGTAGATTACATATAATGACTTCCCTTTAAATGAAAATTTTGAGGTTGATGAAATAATCTTCGAAGTTGCTTTTGAAAAACGACAAAAAGAGCAATTGAACTTACTTAAATACATCAAAGACCCTAAAACTGGTAAGCGTGTATCACGCCTCAATGATGAGAGCGATTGGATCATTAAAGATGTGCCTGAGCTGCGTATCATTGATGATGCGCTATGGAAGCACGTTAAAGACCGACAGAAGGTCCAATCACAAACATCGTTCGCCCAAGGCCATAGTAAAAGACTGTGTGACCATAACAGGCCCGCCTATATTTTATCAGGGCTTGTTAAATGCGGCGTATGCGGCAGCGGCATGATCAATATAAATTCAGATCGCACAGGCTGCGCCAATGCCCGTAATAAAGGCACATGTTCTAATCGTAAAACCATCAAGCGCACGACCCTTGAAAAACACGTATTCGATGGGCTTAAAAACCATCTCTTGCACCCTGATATGTTTGCGAAGTTCTGCGAGGTGTATACAGAGCATTTGAATACTCTGCGTTCCCAGAAAAACGCCGCGTATAATGCCACGCTTTCAGAACTTGAAACCACGAAGCGCGATCAGGAAAAGCTCATTGATGCCATCTTAAACGGTATCCCCGCGGAGCATGTAAAAGCAATTTGGATAAACTAAAGGCCCGCCAAGGTGACTTGGAGCATTTGATAGCAAACCAGACGCCCGAGCCCGTTGTTCTGCGTCCAGCTATGGTGCAGCACTACCAGAAAAATATCTCTAAGCTGATTGAAGCCCTCAACAAGCCGGAGTTTAAAGCACAAGCATCAGACGCTATTCGCAAGCTTATAGAGCGCATCACCCCAGAAGGCCATAACAAGCCCTATATAATCGAAGTGCAAGGCGTTCTGGCGGATATTCTCAACCTTGCTTTGGATAGCAAGAGCCAAGAAAAAAGGCCGCTTAATGAAAGCGACCTTAATCCGTCTATAGCGTTGGTTGCGGGAGCACGATTTGTTCGTTATCGAATGTTTTAAAATGGCTGTTTTCTCTTACTCAACTTCATCAAAGTCATAAGCTAAAAACTCTTGAAATGATTGCAACTCTAATTGTTTCGGAGCGCTCTCCTGAATGAGGTATCCACGAATTTCCTCAAAAATAGCATCGTAATCTTCTAGGTCTGAGTCAGTGTAAACAAGGGTGGTTATCCGATATTGGCGGAAATAATCTTTGAGTTTTCGCATCTCCTTTTCAAAATTCTGGGATGCTTCTTCGTTGATTTCAAATTGCTTTTTGCCTTTTGTTCCCACTAATTTTCCATGTGTGGACCACGGCGAAAGCTCAAACCCTACTTTGGACATATTGGCAGAATTAATCACCGTAAAATCCAGCCTGTATTTGTGTTTTTTCTCAAGGCCACCATAGCGGAATTCTGGAATTAACAACGGAATGTCTAGCGGGTTCTCTGAGTTCAATACAAAACTACAGTAGTGTTCAGCAATTTCTTGTTCATGCTTAGACCCAGAGTTTCTGACAATGACTTCCGTAAAAAAGGTTAGATAGTCTGATACATTTTCAAAAGGTATTTTTTTCTCTTTGCTGGGAACTACGAATCCTGTTTCTAAGATATGTCCAATCGTCCAATATTTTGGTTTAAAACGCCTAATCTCACTACCATCGTTTTCCCATTGTCCCCTTCGAAACCTTGGCGTAATGAGGATTCCATATGAGGCGTTTTCTTGCCCAATCCACATTACCGCTTCGTCAGCAGTAGGACGCTTCTTTGAAATATTTTCATATTCTCTAAGATAAGTGCGCTCTAAAAACAGACTTAGCCAGTCCCAAACAATGGGATGCTTCTGAACGTTTTTGTAAGCACGAATGTAGGTATTGTTTCCAAAATAATCAGGGCCGATATCTTTAACATAGCGCATAAACCCTTGAAGATATAAGGACCGAAATTGTTGAGGGCCATCTATGACCTCATTTCTTATGTCGATATAAACCTGATGCTTTCCGCCATAGGTAGCGTTCAATGATGCTTCATTCTTATAGCCAGTAGCTTCTAAGACATCCGGCAACAGGGCTTTTATTTCACCAGATAATCGTCTTATTTCTTTATTTCTTGCCGTCTTTGCCGGGTCTCGTTTAGCCAACTGTAAATCCACAAAATAACTTAAACTATCTAAATAAACATATTTAATTTCATGACTATATCAATACCCTATGTGCTCGCTTTCTTGATTATCTGTTGAATAGAACAAAATAAGAACTTATTCTTTTATGAGGTAGTCACTAAGGTGATGTTTAAATGGGTCTCAGGAAAATAATACATATAGATATGGATGCATTCTTTGCGTCCGTTGAACAGCGTGATTTTCCTGAGCTTCGCGGTAAGCCCATCGCCGTCGGTGGAGGTGGTGAGCGCGGAGTAGTTGCAGCGGCTAGTTATGAAGCAAGGCAATATGGTGTTCGCTCTGCTATGCCGGGTAGACGTGCCAAAGAGTTATGCCCTGACCTTATTTTTGTGAAACACCGATTTGACGCCTACCGTGAAGTCTCAGGCCAGATACGCGAAATCTTTCACCACTATACCGATCTTGTTGAGCCGCTTTCACTAGATGAGGCCTATCTTGATGTAACTGAAAACAAACCCGGTATCCAATATGCCACCCAGATCGCTAAAGAGATAAGAACTAAAGTGTTTGAGCAAACACACCTCACTTGCTCCGCAGGCGTTTCCTATAATAAGTTTTTGGCTAAAACAGCGTCAGATATAAATAAGCCCAACGGTATGAAAGTGATTTTGCCAGAAGACGCCCCTGCTTTTTTAGAGACTATGAAGATTGAGAAGTTTCACGGTATTGGCAAGGCCACTGCCGCGAAAATGCACAAGCTTGGTATCTTTACCGGGATGGATTTAAAAAAGCCCAGCGAACATGAGTTGCACCAGCGTTTCGGTAAAGCTGGTATTCACTACTATCATATTGTCAGGGGCATAGATAACCGTAGCGTTAGCCCAGATAGAATTAGAAAATCCATCAGCGTCGAAAATACATTCTCCAAAGACACCAACGATAAGACCGTTCTTGCCGCTGAGATCAGATCACAAGGCCAATCGCTAGATGCACGAATTAAGAAAGCCGAAGCCAAGGGAAAGACTATAACATTGAAACTTAAATTTTCTGACTTCAAGGCTATCACTAGAAGCGTAAGCGTGTCCCGGCCTACTTCCGATATAGAAGAAATCCAGAGCCTTGCACTTCAATTACTGGATAAAGTAGAGCTAACCAAAACAGTGCGCCTGCTTGGGATTGGCATTTCTAATTTAGATGAAAGGCCAGCGGAAGAACTGCCCCAGTTAGACCTCGGCCTTAGTGAAGTAAATGTCTAGTTGCTACCTTAAATAACCCGGCTAAACCCGGTTGAATCTTTGCTTTCCGCAACCATGGCTACATAGATAAAATGCCATCTATATTTTTTTACCTCTCTTATCTTATTGATTTATCTCCATAAATATAACCCTCACAGTGCTCCGCTATCGCGGCGCAGCACATTTAATACTTTAGGTTATGAAACCATGAGTGGTATTATGGAAATAGAGATAAGTTAAAAATTAATGGGCGAAAAGCAGATACCTAGAGAATTGAAATCAGAAAAACTTAATAAAGCACTGCACATCAATCTTTTGGATATCGAAGACTTTTACGATTTTTGGGCTAATAATGAAAATAAAAGTTCCCGGTGAAATGAGTGTTGCAGACATGCGCCAATGCATAATGGAACAGCTCAATGAAATGACCGAAGCATTTAACGTCAGGTATGTGCGGGGAATTAATCTGTATTTCACCCCAACAGATGGCAAAGGCAACGAGGTTGTTTGTAAAACACCCCTTGGCAAAGAAGTAACGCAAATGGAAAGCGAAGGAAAATATATGTCAGCAGCAGATACATATGAAATTTGAAGTGCGAGGGATTTAACCAATCATCTTTTGTAAGCTCAATTCCAAAAGCAAGCGAAAGATAACCAGATGCTAAAAGAAGATATTGAACGCAATGAACGAGAAGCAAGTATAATCAGGTCTAAAAAAGGGCCAGATAATTCGCGAATTAATGCAGAAATAGGAAGGGCAAAATCTCTATCTAGTACCCTACAGAATTGGGCCAACCAACAATTGGGTATCAAGCGGCGCAAACAGGCGGAAAAAGAGAGGGCCGCCGCCGAAAGTTGGGCAGACTTTAGCGCCCGAAAAAGTGCGGGGATTGCTGAAATTAATAACAGAGAGAGATTTGGCAAATCAGTCATAGAAAAGCGTGAAAATTATGGCAGAAGCAAAAAACGATAAACAGTGTTGAGGCGGCATGAATGACAATGAATATGGACAAAACTTACTATCAACCAAACACACCGCAATTAAGCGGTATCTGAAACATCGCCACCAGTATTATTTAACCCTACAAGAAGCTGTAGACGCATTACCGGAACTAAATATACACACAAACGTTTCACAGCTTCAAAGTGCCGCTTCACCTGACACCTTCGGGGTGAAGCGGCTACCTTTCTTCACCGACCCTGCCACCAAATACGAGATCATAGATCAAGGTGTGTTGGTGGGTTTTTATTCCCAGCTTCAACTCAATGCAATTTTAGCAACGCTGTGATGAGGAAATCATGGATAAAGAAACTTTATCAAAGCAATTCTACATTGAAATTACTCAGGTTCCAGAAGCCCTTGAAAGCATAGGTGTTGGGGTTGATATTGATCAAGTAAAGCGTGCTTGTGAGCCGGACGCACACGGAAAAAGAAAGCTTCCGGCATTCCTAGACCCCATCAAGAAAAAGCTAATGGTCAATAAGTTTCGACTTTTTGAAATCTACCAGCACCTTGAAGCAGAAGCAGAAAAAAACCTGCGTGAACCTATACCATAAATTTGCTGTGGATAAGACTCAGCAACGCTTTGAAACCCATTGAAAGAGGAGATTCGCTAGGCGATTCTGAATAAATGGCATCCATACAAGTTCAAAAGGGAAGAAAGTCCCCTTTCAGAGTATTTTGGATAGATCAAAACACTGGCAAACAAAGAAACCGGAGTTTTGGACGTCGCAAGGATGCCTTGGTTTTCATGGAATCCATCCGCGCCCTTGAAAACACCCTCACCCAGAACGACCCCAATATGACCATTGAGCAAGCCATGCATGCTTGGTACATCAAGGCCACAACAACGGGCCTTGGTGGACGTGAACCCGTTGAGCGCAGTACGGCCTGTAAATACAATGAGCATAAGAATATTATTACGAGCCGTGAGGGGCAAACAAAGCTTTGTAAACTTGATGAGCTTGAATGTGAAAATATACGGGACAGGCTTTTAGAAGATTATAGCCGGGCCTATGCAAAGAAGATTTTCACTTCATTCAAATCTGCTCTTACATTTGCGGCTAATCAAAAGAAAATCGTCAACAACCCGGCGCAAGATGTTAATATTCAAATCTCCAAGCGCCAACGTAATGCGAATAAGACCCAGATACCGAGCCTTGAAGATGTATATGGGATAACACAAGCCATTGAGCGTTTAATGCGTTCCCCTGACCCTAATATTCGCCCCGCTTGGGTACGTTACGGACCTCTATTCTATACACTGCTTTACACAGGTATGCGGCCTACAGAAATCAGGGGATTGCCGTGGCGTGATGTTCGTTGGGAGCGCGGCGGTATTCAGATTACACAAGGTGCAGATCAGTTTAATGAGATTGGCGCGCTTAAAACCGGAGCCGCAGAGCGTTTTATACCAACGCCGTCCTTTGTCATGCAGCATTTGAAACGATGGCAGGAATTTTGTCCCCAAGGTGAGCACAATCTAGTTTTCCCAACATGGATCGGCACGGTTGAATCGCATCAGAACATCACCTCCCGGGGCTGGTATCCTTTATGTAAGGAAGCGGGACTAGTGACCCCCAGAGGTGAAAAACTAGTGGCAAATTACTCGCTTTATTCGCTGCGACATATCAAAGCTTCGCTTGAAATCGAATTGGGTCGCTCACCGAAGAAGATACAGGAAATCATGGGTCATGAGGATATAAAGATGACTTTTGATGTTTATGGTCATTTATTCAAAGACCTTGAGATGCAGGACAATGCGGATGAGGCACATGAACTTGTGCGTTCCGTTGCCAAACGGTTGCCAAAGAAAAATCAAGTTATTGATATTTATAGCAAAATTTCCACTGACTAGGAGATTGAAAATCCCTGTGTCGGTAGTTCAATTCTACCTCTGGGCACCATTTATTTCCGCGACTTACAGAGGAATCGCTCTAAAAATTTCTGGCAACAGATTGCCATAATAAACCTTCTGTAACGCGCGGAATTCCTTACCTCCTTTTTTGGCCACGTTTCAACTCTTGCCAAAATATTGCCAAAACCTCTAATCCACTGCCCCTTGCACAGCTACATTTTGGGATTTGATTAGATTACTTTTTCTCTCACAGTCTAACTCATAAAGCTTCTAACCCTTAAATGCCCATTTACCATCCAATCCTTTACATGAAAGCCTGTGGTACGGCTCGTTATCAGAGCATTGCCGAACTATCCGGCAAAATGAGTAATCCACCTCAATTTCAGAGCTTGTAAAACCCGGCTTACAGGCTTTTGTCTCAGGAATAAAGCCATTTACAAGTGATCCGAGCCGCCAACCTTCTTCAATGACGCCTTTTCTATCTTCTCCTGATGGGTGCCACTCTGTTGCTTCCCGATTACTCATACCTTCTGTTGCTTGTTCCATCGAAAACCCCATCCGTGCTAAAGCAAAACCAGCAAACATATCTGCCCGTAACTCTTCTGGATGACCAATATAATTTTTTGAATATCCAGTCAGTAAATCAGAAAAGTGATGCCCTACTTCATGTGCCATAACCCTTAGGTCACCTATGCTTGGGGTGCCCCTTACCCAGTCACGGTGGTTTCGGTCATAGACAATATACAGTTTTTCTCCTCTGCGTGTCGCAAGAGCAGTTGCGTATTTTTCAATACGGGCCGACATTATAGTTATGTTTGTATCAAACCCTATAGCGTTAGAAATTTTCCTAATTGCTATTTCAGCCTCTTTAGATGGATGACCTAAATCTGAAATTTTCCCAGTGATGAAGCCTCCAAATCTAAGTTTGAAATCTTCTTCTGTAGGTTTGTCTATAGCTTGAACGGTAATCGAAATGCTAAGACAGGCAAAGATTGTTCCAACAAAAAATAGCTGTTTCATAATTTCCACCTCTATCATTCTTCTGCAGAACAAATTTCTACGCCATCAATCACGATACATTCCTCAATAACGCTTTGCTCTTGATTAACTTTATTCCGTTGGGCAGCGGACGTTTCCACAGAACCCTTCAACCGCAAATTTGCTGAATTATTGTCATTCACCCCCGCAATATCGAGGGCAAGAAGAAAAATGATCCAAAAAATAATTCCGCTTATCAGCATTTCAATTCGATATTCGCGGAACATCTGAAAAAACCGCTCCCAAGTCATGAGCCTTCATCCTCTTTTTTAAGGTCAACGCGATCTTGCTTGCGCCCAAAATTGAAGTCTTTTACGGCACGAATGTCCTCACGGGCATTTATCCGATCATCTATTGCATCCTTTCCAAGTTGAGCGGTCACGATGTCTTCAACGGTTAAGCCAAGCACTTTGATGCGTCTTAAATCCTCTGGGGTAAGGCGAGCGACAGCGATAATTATGAACAGAAGTGCCCAAAATGGCGCTAAATCCAAACTTAGGCCACCAGCTATAAATGGTGCATAATTGATCCAATAACGGATAATAGCGGCCTCAGGGGATAGTTTTTCAAAGGCTTCAAATTCTGGACCCGGATTAGCAGTTACGGCATCAATAAAGACCCGAAGTTTGCTATTGGACAATTCTATATCCTTGCGAATTTTATCCAATGCTAGGCGCTGCCTGCGGGCCACATCTGCATCTTTTGAAAAAGTTGATACCAACTCCAACTTTGATGGAAGACCTTCAAGGGTTCTCAAAACTGATGCAGCAAAGTTATCAACATTAACTCTTGCTAACTCCGCTCTCATAGCGTTCGTTTCGCGCGACATCAAGCGGGTTCGGTCATTATAACTTCGCTCAGAGCTTGCTATCTCACGGAGCTTCACTAATCGCCCTTGAGAGCTGATATTTGTATTGTTAACTCGTCCAATGAATGTTTCAGCTTCACTGCCAAGGGTAACAAAACTGCCGTGAATATCCAGAAGGGCAGAATGAACAGCGCCCGGTCCTGCAACACCGGAATATGTGCCATATTTAAATTCGTTTTCTGCCGCAGTTTTATAGCGTTCAATCTCGCTACGAATATCAACCGCGACACCTTCGATCAGTTGACCTCGTTGGTATTTAAAATCAATTATATCTTCGGTCGTACCTACTGATACTGAAACGTGCTTTTCCAGAGCATCTAGGCCTACCAGATCACGAATATTCTGCATTGTACTGACCCAGAATATCATGAAAACACCAACTAAAGTTGAGATAAGACCAAGCGCAATTTGCCTCTTGTCCTCTTGGAACGGGACAGTTTTCAACGCAGCCCACCAGAATAGATAAATTGCCATCCCTGAGCCAATCGCAAACACAGAACCATGCGCTTTGTCTTCGAAATTTTCTGCAAATAAGGTCACACCTCCATAGGTGAAATACATGGATGCGACAGTTAGGAGCAAAAGGCCGAGATTAAGTATTTTGCTTTTACCGATTTCAACTTCTGCTAAAAATTTAATCATAAAATTCCCTTTCATTACGATTGGAAATTCATGCCTAGCAAGCTTTCAGGCGCAGATTCCTCGCGCCCGATTTGCACCTATAATTTACGCCCTTGGCTTAACGATTTTGATTGCACCATTTCTGTTTGCGGTGGTCCTTGACGCTTTTCAATGCCCGGATGCGCAGCCGCGCTAATCGAATTATCGCTTATATCTTGGGTAGGCGTTTGTGCAGGCTTGATGCCCTCAGATTGTTGTACTTGATGATAATCTTTGCCTGCACTGGATTTATTAAAGCCACTCGACAGCGTTTGACCATTCACTCGCACAGCTTTGCGCTCTATAGCTTCACTTTCATTTAACTGTTCAACCTTATCTTTTGACGATTGTGCAATGTCATCAAACTTTGTAACCGCAGCGTCCATGCGCTCTTTATCTTTTGATTGAAAATCAGCCGCAGTGCTCGCCAGTAAATCAGCATGGGCATCTTTCCTGCTTATATCTTCAACTATGCGCTGCGTTTCATATTTGCTTTTTATACCTATCTCAGCTTTGGCAGTTTGATCAATGGATGACCTTTCACCGTCCTTACTATGATCTCCAAAGGTATTGCGTACATCAGGAATGCGATCCATGATCGCTTCTTCCTTAAGACCATAGTGCGTATCAATCTGGCGCTTTGCAGCGTCAGCCTTGAGGCCAATGCGATCTATTTGATCCATTTGCGCCTTTGCCTGTGCATTCGAGCTAGTCGATAGCTTAGGCGCAATATCAGCAGTGTGTTTAAGCTCTTGAGAGTTTTTCCAGCGATCAACATTTTTGAGTTCGTTCGCGCGAATTTCCTCATTAGCAACAACTGCTTTCGCCACCTCGAAAACATTAGGCCCGTCAGGACCGTTTGTGTCATGGGGGCCATTAGGCCTCTTGACTGGATCAATACTTTGCTGTCGCATATGATCGGGACCATTGAAAGCTTTCGTGGCGGTTAGTCCACGCGCCCTAATTGCTGAAATGTCTCTATCGCGATGTTCTTGAGCTTGGGTATTTCTGCGCTCGAACTGGCGGTCAATCTCCTCGTATTTGTCTATGCGCCCTGCGGAGCTGCCCATACCGGGCGGCTCCATATTCTGCGATGCGATAGGATTGATCTTATCAAGCTGTGCTTTCTGCCAGTCTTTATTGGCTTCAATCGACTTCTCAAAGGTTTCTTCCGCACCCATTTGAGCACTGGCTGTGCCGCTTGTTGTCCTAAGATCACGCTTGGGGCGCTCATCAGGAGCAGCCCCATCCTTGTTATCAGGGTCGGCCATTATTCTTCACCAGCCAAAAGGCCAGCATCCATATCCCAATCACCCTGCGGGGTCAGAGATTTTGTGTTGCCATTGCCTTTTTGAGATTCGATTACGGTCAAGCATTTGTTCAATGTACCGGGCACACTGACTTTATATTTGTCGCCAATAAGCACCGCAACTAACAAGGGTTCGCCCATGTGGTTAAGATACAAATTACTGCACTGCTCATAATAGTTCTTGCGGGTATAAGGCACCCAACGCAGTAATTTTTTCCAACCGGTATCCAGTTTCTTGCGATGCTCAATTTTATTAGCAACGCGTTCCTTTTTAGGGTGTTGCTCTATAAAGAAGTTCGGTTTCGAAGTTGGGTTAACCTTCTGAGTTTGAAACGCGTTCTTCCTGAAAGAAATTTCATCTTCGCTAAGATCAATAACCTTTCTGGCTTTACATGCATCATAGGCTGAAAACTTGATAAAGTAATGAAGCGGCAAAGGTGCAAATATCAGGCTAACCGTTTGCCAATCCTCAAGCTCTTCGGAAAACTTATAGGCGAGAACCGGAACACCAACCAAAAATGCCACAGTGCTTGATGTAATCGCCAGTATATCGCACAGCAAACGTTTCCAAGGTCTTTGGTCTATAATTGTGGCGCGAAGTCTTAACTTACCATCTTTGGTCTTACTTACTGACACAGGGACCGGACCAGAAAACAACTTCTTAATATCGTTGATATTATCCATTTTTGACGCTTCTTTCTGGCAGAGGCCGGATACTTACGCCATGGGATTATGCCCATCCGACACACTGCCAAAAAAGTTTCACGGCATAAGTTCTATCTTAATGTCACAGATAAATTCCCGTTTTCCTCGCAGACATTTTATTGACGGAACAGAAAATGATAGGATGGGGTATGACCGTTAAAAAGCGTCACCAAGGGCGCATTCCTATTACCGAGAAGATGACTAATGACTTGAGAGCCGTTAAAGATAAAACGGGCTGGAGTTTTATTGCGCTTTTCAAATACGCCAAAGAACACAAGCTTTTTAAAGAAACAAAAACACTAAATGCTGCCAGTGCCGGAAGCTGGTTAAACGGTCATACCAAGACGCTGTACCTTTCAGATTATAGATGCGTTATTTCGGCGTATGATCATATTCCAGAACAGCAATATGGTCATGGAAGAGAGCTTACATTTCGCAAAAAACGGGTTCTGGTTCCCGACAGTTTCCCTAAACGTCTTAGTGCAGCCTTGCAAAACACCCAGATGAGCGTGGACAAGCTGCTTAGTTATTCTGGTGCACCGAAGAGTTTAACACGGGGGATTGTTGATAGAGTGTTACGCGATGACGCAAACACCGTTCAAGACGAGCATTTCCAACACCTATTAAAGATCATAGAAGCACTTGAAGCCATAAATCAGGATTGATCAATGCTTGCTTAAGAGTTGGGCTATCCCAACAAAATTCCTACGCACATGGGGGTTATCTATCTGGTAATACAGATTGACCAATTCATTTAGCTCCGGGTTTTTCATCGGATCTTCAAAATCTGGGATCTCAACTGGCTCATGTACTGTTTCAAAAAAATAGGACACAGGAACATCCAAGTGGTTCGCAAATTTAAAGAGCCGGGACGCACTTATGCGGTTAGTGCCTCTTTCATATTTTTGAATTTGCTGAAAAGAAACATCAATCACTGCACCTAAATCGCTTTGAGACATATCTAGGGCGCAGCGCCGTTTTCTTAATTGTTTACCTGCCTCAATATCAACTCTATCTGGGCCACGCTCATTGGGTTTACGGGACATAAAAAATCCAATTTCTAAAAACGTCAAAAAGTAATTTTTAGATACTAATGTAATAGCAGTCAGACTGTCAGTGATAAGCATCACGCTCTAAAAGACTTAGGGCCGCAGCCCCCGGCGCACTTCATATCAAACCGAACGAATAGATACTTTCGTAATCGGCTCCCCCTAAAGGTAGCCCCCAATTACGGAGAGTATCTTTCGCAGCTTTCTTATTCCGTTTGCACCCCCGCTTTGAGTGGTCAGCAAGGGTTTAAAGGCGAGGCGCAAGCTTTGGCTTCAAACCCAAAAATAAGGAAGAAGAAAATGACACAATTTCACGCACAGCCATATGATCTATCAGCCGCCGGGTTTTATTTTGAAAATGCAGAAGAATACAAAACCAAGTTTAAAGCCGCGCGCAATAGCTACGGTGAACTTGTCGAAGAATTTGAAATTCAATTCATTGATGGCGAAACAATAGACGCCGAAACATGCGAGGCAATCGGGCTTTATCAAAACAACATTCTATCTATCATGGAAAAGCTCGAAGAATGGAGCGACCACGGCAAAACAAACATCATTCTTGCGGTCGGTGAATGCAGCTATGATTTTGATGCAGAGAATGACGACCCGGAAACATATTTCGACATAACGATTTATAACGCCGAAACCTATAGAGACCTTGCCTATGAAATGGTTGAGGAAGGCCTATTTGGTGATATTCCAGACCATCTTGAAAACTATATTGATTATGATGCTATCGCACGGGATTTAGAAATTGATTACAGCGAGGCAACCGTAAACGGGTGCAACATCATTTACAACTGCCATTAATAATTTGAGGGTCTTATTTGATTTGGTGGCAAACGATACCAATCTGTCACAATGTCCTTGCATACAAGCTGTAATTCGACTTGGCGTGTCAGAAAATCTGGAATATCGATCAGGTAATCTCTTATCGTAAAGAACCGATTTTTCTGTTCGCCGATTTTGCCCAAATCATAATTCTGAGTTCCCTCTAGTCCACGCTCACTACTAGACAACTCTAGCCTGCTTAATCTCCCGAAGCTTACGGCTTTTTGACCTTCTAAATACCTGTAATTGATTGTGCAGTTTGTTAACTCACCTTCATTCTGACCATCAATAACGACCGTGTATATCAGCCGCGCCTCCTTATCGACTGCAAACCCCAAAAACTTCCGATTGAGATTTTGAATTTCAAGTTCGGCGCTCTTGATATGAACTTCATCAGATGTAGGTTGGCTTTGCACAATGTTTTGTTCGATTACCAAATCCGGTTTCGGTTCATCGGTTCTTGTTAAGGAATATTCAAAAACTAGTGCTCCGATAACGAACGTAGCAAAATATCCCGCTATCTTTCCCTTTAATGCTGATGATTTCTTTTCCTTCGGCCTTTCAGTATCCGTGTTAAGTTTCGGCATAGCGCTCGACCTTAATATCCGCCGCTTTTGCTCTCATCGCCTGCGCTGAATGCCAAGCTTGCATCCGTAACAATGTATCCATGCTAAGATCAAAAGCCTTTTCCAATCGCAACGCCATTTCCGGGGACAAGTCCGATTTACCATTCAGTAGATCATTCAACGTTGCACGGCGAACCTTCAAGACTTCCGCAGCTTTTGTGATACTCAAATCTAATGCGTCAATAACCTCTTCACGAACGAAAACGCCGGGATGTGAGGGCATCATGCCTATATTAATCATATCGTTTTCCATTAGTGATAATCCTCTAAATCAAGTAAATCTATAAACCCGGTTTCTTCCTCGAAAGTAATGCGCCAGTTTCCAGAGGCCGATACACTCCATGTATCCTTTCTGTCCCCGGATAATCTATGCACCCGCCAACCTTTCGGGGCGCTTGCATGAAATTCATCCATATCACCAGCCAGCACCAATGCTGTGATGATATTTCTTATCCGGCTCACTAAATCCGCGCGCAGACCTTTCGCGTTATTCGTTTCAATAAAACGCTTTAAGCCTTTGTGCTTTACCGAACGAATAATCATACTTTATTGTACGGTGATACCGTACACTTGTCAAACTTTGTCAAAACCTTATTTACACGCATTTATTGCCTCATAGATAATCAAGAGGCTTCCAGCCATACCCATCCCCGTAAACACGATGTTCCAATTTTCATGACCATTGATGGCTTCATTGACGCCAATGAGTTTTGCAACGGCCCAAACCATGCCAGCAACACCAATCAAGGCAACCGCAATCATCTTGTTAATGAAACTCTTGTCTTCTGCGTCTTTCATAAGGTTCAGTTGATCAAAAAAGGGGCAAACTAACAAGCCCTCAGATAAGACATTTCCCTGATTTAATTGATCAAATTCCAGATAGATAAAAACTATATAAAATTTTATTAAAATGTACTGAATACTTAATCAAATCAAAGGGTTAACCCGCTATACTTATAGGGTAAAAACAGACCGTACAAACGGCATTAGGGGATAGTGGGGCAAATATGAGCAAGCATATTGAAATAGACCAGCCGGGCGGGTTATCCGCGCTAAAAGGCGCTTTTGGTGAGGTGACGGACCAAGACACCGCGCGCCAATTCAGTAAGGTGCAAGCTTTCAAAGAAAATCAAATTTTCCTCGGGCAGGAAAGTGGTTCATCCGGTCAAGGGATGGCCCCTATTAATGCTACAGCTTTAGCAAAGTTCCATCGCAAGCTTGAAAAAGATAAAGCCAACGGCAAAGGTGCAAAATCGTATGATGTGATCTTGCACTTGGCCTTGATGGATAACCTCAAACAACAAGCAGATGAACTTCAAAAAGCCATCCAAGCTCAGGAAGATGCATTTGCTGAGAAATACGGTGACGACTGGCGCGAGAAAACCGCAGAACAAATTCTTGATCCCGAAGATATGCCACACAGAAAGCCGGGTCAGAGCATTGAGGATTTCCGGGAAGAATTAGAACGGGCTTTGATCAAAGAATTCTTGAACGAAGATGGTTCGATAAAAGATGAATACAAGGATCATCCTGAGTTTGGTAATCGAGCTAAATGGGCACAAAAACAATATGACCAGAGCGCATTAGACAACTTAATCAGTAAGCTTAATGACCCTGACTTATCGCATGATGAAAAACAGGAACTAATTAACCAATACAATGACAGCCCAAGTGCCGCCGCAGACAGAAACGGCCCAGCCGAAGAATTTTTAAATTCCGATCTGTTCGAAAGGTTTAAACCTGAGCTGGTCAATAATGATGAAGCTGTAGATAATTTAGCTATTTCAAGCTTTAACCCCGACGCCTTCTAATCTTAGTCTTGTCCGTAGTTGTAGGCGTATTGCGGGTCAGATTGTTGCCATAGATACTGGCTTGCGGCTTTCTTGGCCCCTGCGCGGGCTGTATTCAAATTATGTGGTCCCTCAGTTCCATCACCATGCCTATATTTTACTACAGTTCCCGGTGAATCATAATTTGCTTCAAAAAAGAAAACGACAGGGTCCGTTACACCAACACCTCTAATATCGGCTGTCAACTTCGTCATTAATTCATCATGGGGAACTGATGGTGTCGAACCAACATAAACAGTTACAGCAATTCCCGGATTTTTAAGTGCCCACTGCCTAGATGGACGGTCAGCTTCGGGAAGGAGTTGGACTTGTGAAGAATTCTCAGTCAACACGACTGTTTCAACGCCATCAACTTCAAAGTTTTCAGTTGCCGCTTCATCCGCAGCAGCCGTATTGAAACCAGCACCGGTCAGCGCAGTTACACTCATAACTACGCCTACAGCTCTTGCTTTCCAGCTATCCGTCAGTCCCTTTAAACTCATTACAACATAGGTACGTTCGGGTGAGTCGGCCTTAGCGCCCGCTAAAACCTGCCTCAATCTATCATCAAAACGCTCCGTTTTGCAACCTAAAGAGGTTTTAACCGCTCTAAAGCTTAGTGTTTCTTCAAAAATTGCCATCTCCGCCACTTTCAGCTATCAACTATTATGGGTAGTTGACGAGTGGCTTATTCTCTGGCTTTACAGTCTGCTTCTTGCTTCATTTGTCTACACCCGTACTTTTCAAGATATTGACTTACATAGCCTTTTTGAATTACACTAACTTTCCATAGAAGTTGGCGAAACGCTAACTCTATTACCACAAGCAGGCTGGCGCGGGTCTAGCGTCAGCTTTAATTCACCCAGTTTCTACCTCTAAAGCCGTAAACCACCCGCAAAGGGTTTCATCAGGAGGACAATCTATAAGAGTAATTTGATGGAGACCGCTTTGAAACATGCCCTTAAGAATCCAAATCATCCAAAGAAGGGCGCTAGGATTAAAGCAGACCCGGTCCGTAATATAGATGATATTGCCCGTATAAAACTGTACCTGAGTGATAAACCGCGTGATTTGTGCTTGTTTACATTCGGGATCAACACCGCATATAGGGCAAGTGAATTGCTCTCTATCACAGTGGGAGACGTGATGTATTTACGGGCCGGGGACGTGCTGGACCTAAAACAGATCAAGACCCAAAAATACAGGATGACGACAATAAACCAGACCGTCATTGATAGCATTCAGAACTGGCTCAAACATCATCCCAACCCTGTACCAGATGCCCCATTGTTTCAATCGCAGCGCGGTAAGAAGGCCCTGACTGTTTCAACGCTTTCTCGATATACGAAGCATTGGTGCAAAGCCATCAAACTACCGGGCAATTATTCCAGCCACACTATGCGGAAAACATGGGGATATTTGCAGCGCACTATTTACAAGGTTTCTGTTTCATTGTTGATGAAAGCATATGGTCACGCTTCGGAGCAACAAACACTGGAATATCTGTGCATCCAGCCAGAGGAGATTTCAGCGCTGTATGAGCATGCGTTTTGAATAAGTATTTACATCCAACCAGTTTTCCATATTACTATTTATTGTAATAAACAAAAACTATTGGTGCTTATGATTTGGTTAAGACTGGTAAAAAGCTACTTATTACTTGTCTCTGATTATCTCAGGCCACACGACAAATTACCCCAACTTGCAGCCAAAATCGACACCCTGCCTATAAGCTTCAAATTAAAGGATAGCTATATTGGGTATGCTGCATCCTTGATGCTTGTAAAAAATGTTCACAAGCATCTATATTTTTTGCATAGAACCAAGCCCCCATTGCTAAAAAGCATTTCTGCGATGAAAGAACTGGCTGATTTTTGCTCGAAACTTCGGCAATATCCAATTCCGGATTTTCGAAAAAAATCTAATCTATTCACCATAGCGAGATGCAATTTTGAGCTTGGTTTCCTATACACAGAACTCTCAAAATTCAGCTTCCCAGAAGTTCAAATAGGTGCCGCTACCAACCATTTTCGGCAAGCTCTCACAATTTATTCGAACGGAAACTATTCAAAACAGCGCCAAAAAACGCTGTTAGGCTTAGCCTTTGCCCATGGGCAGCTTATGGAGTTGGAAGAAGCGATCGCTTGTTACAACCTGTATCTATCCGAAATAGACCGAAGTGAAAACAGGCTTGATTGGGCCTACCATAGGCTTGAAACAGCGATTCTCAGCCTCCAAAAAAGTATGGATGAATACACAACTCCCGACTACCAAGCTGCACGATTGATTGAACAAGATGTAAGCCACGCGATTAGAAAGGTGCCGCTTTCGAAAGCTAGTTTATTTCTGCATCTAAAACGGGCTTACCTAAACCAGATACTCTTCTCACTGACTCTTTCTCGATCAGATTTTGATAAGGCTCTTTCACAGACTCTTGCAATTAAGAAATACGCTACTTCAAAGAAACTCCATGACGAATTAGCAAAATCCTTACTAATCGAAAATTTGCTTATGAGGTTCCGAGGATACGAAACGGGTCAATCTAAATATTTCGATAAGGCTAAAGATATAATCAAACATGGATTACAAATATGCGAAGAAACGTCCAACCAGCCAATAAAAGTCGCTTTTGCTAATTTTGATATGATGACATCGGAAGAGCAACATCATCTTCAAATAAGCCCCAAAGACCGTCGTGATAAAATTGCAGAGGCGTTAAGTATTTTTCGTCAAGTATCAATCGAAAACTCCAATACAAACTTACAGTATAATTTTTCTGGCGACTATCCAAGCTTTAGCAAAACTATCAACCGTGATGGCGTAGTGCCACTTGAAGACCTTCCAGATTTGAATGAACAATTTGCGTTGGCTTTCGGACTTTTTGAGCACGGCAAAAAGAAGGAAGCCGTTGATAGTTTCAAACATTATCAAATGACAGTTCAAACTTGGCTAGAGACTTACAAAGATAAAGCTCCGTACCTCATCTATGAGGAAGCATTGCTCACTTATATTTTTTCGTTCGCAAAACTTACTGGAATTTCAAGGTCGGACGAGGACTTTGATTACGCTGTTAAAATTCATTCCGACTACTTGGACAAACCCCACTCAGAAAAAAATCTAATTCTTGCAAGGATTAGCCTTGCAAAAACCTATGTATACTATGGGACAGATATTTTAACTGCCAAGCATGCTGAAACCATAACCTTGAACTTTGAGGCTTTGCTTGATCTTGTTTCCTTAAGCGACACCCCCAAATATTGGTTCGAAGTCTTTGTATTGTTAGCAAAATATCATGAAATGGGTAATTTCAATTGCGACTATCAAGATCGCGACCTTCTCGCTAGTTCTGTAACTACCTTAAATAGCTTCCTAGAGCTGGGGCACTATTACCTAAATTCATTAACTAATACAGAAACACGTTTGGCAGTGCTCGATAACATGACGGGTTTTAGCGATACCTTGTGTTTTATGCTTCTCAAATTGGGTAAATACGAAGAAGCTATAAAAGCTCTTAGCTTTGGCCGTTCAATTACAATGAACAAAAAGCTAATTGAAGAGGAACTAGAAGATTCAAGTAGCTTACAAGTTACAAAAGCTAGAATTGATTGGCTGGAACAGGTTGAGAGAAGAGAGAATATTTCAAACGCAATCCTTGAGGAAGATGACCATTCACAATCACATTTGGACCTACAGGAATGCACCCGGAAAATTGAAACTTCGTTTCGTCAGTATTGCCAATTAATCGATCAGTTCAGTTTATCTAATCAGCATCAGTTTACACTTGGTGACCTTGGAAGAGCTATTAAACCCGGCTGTGTGTTAGCCGTCATTATTTCAACAGTGGCTTACTCAGCAGCTATCATAATTCCTCATGGGGCAAGGTCGTTAAGTAGGAAGAATATCCTATGGCTGGATGATCTTCATGGTAAATACTACAAAAAACTGGTTCTAAATGAATTTGGCTGGATCGCTAAATACAAGGCATTCAAGAAAGCTGTAAACACCTCAGATGCAAGCGCCAAAAGCGAAGATTGGGCGAACGGCATTGAGGTTATTTGTAACGATTTAGGTCAAAAAATTGCCCAACCCCTGCATGACTTTTTATCAGGCCATGATGAGATTTCAGACGTTTCTGAAATACAATTCATGCCAACGGGCATACTTTCAGTTTTTCCTCTTCATGCCACCTATATTGAAGCTAATAACAAGGTTTATCACCTCATAGAAAAGTACGCTGTTAGCTATTGGCCTAATTTTGCGTCCGTCATAAATGCCCAATCACGACATGAAAATTCAAGGAGAAGCGGCAAAAAACTCGCTGCGGTATCTGGCGATCTATCTATGAGAATTTCCAGAGAAGATTTGACTGGCTCAGATCAACTAACCTCTGTCATTGGACAGCGTAATGACAAGCAGGAAGCTATCAACGCAATAGCGGAAAATAACTTTAGCTTCTTTCTCGGACACGCTCATTGGGATGAAAAAGATGTTGGTCAATCATCCATTTTCTTCGGGAATGAAGCTATTACAGTTTCAGAGATCAAGAAGATTGACTTGCCCCTAGCAAACACAATATTTCTCGGCGGCTGCGAAACTGGAATGACCGAACTAAAGCGGACACCAGATGAGTTTTTTGGTCTTTCAACCGCGTTCCTTGAGGCAGGTTTTCCCTGCATAGTTTCCTCTCTTTGGGCTGTCGATTCAAACGATACTCAGCGGCTTGCACAGAGTTTTTTTGAAGAAGTATTTCATTCAGATATTAGACCTTCTCTCGCCCTTCAAAAAGCCCTCATTCAGGTAGTGCAAGACACCAAGAAGCTAGACGAGCGGGAAAGAGTTTCAGAACTAATATATTGGACCCCATTCATAGTGACCGGGGGGTAAAGGACAGCTTATGCTTAAGAGCAGGCACGTTTTCATAGCCTATGGTAAAGATGTTGCGGAACAGGCATTTGAAATCAACCGAATACTCGTTTCCCTATCTGTGAAAACTTGGATTGATTTTGAACAACTCACTTCAACACAAGAAAGCTCTATAGAAGAGCGTACAATAGCGCTGCGCTCTGCAAGGGCCGTGATATTGATTTCAGGTCAAGAGAAGATCGAAGATTGCATAGCCGGCTTTGAGATTGAAGAAATCAAACGGCAAATAGAATTCATTAAAAATCGCCGCAACTTTCTGACCTTCATAAAGCTTCACGAAGCCATGATTTTTTCTGATTGGGAAACAAAAGAAACCCAATCGGTTTATTTACGCCCCGGCATTTGGAACAACATGGATGTCGTAGGCGAAACCATGAAACAGAATTGGGCAGATGATTTCAAAATTTTAGAAGCCATCTTTCGAATGGCTGACAACCAAGACCCATATGCCAAGATACCTAATCTTTATGAGAGCGAGGGAGGTGATTTGTTACCTCAATCCGAAGGTGCATTATTTTCACATGATGAATTAGATATTCATATCGAGGAAGGGACAGGCAAAGTATATTTCTTCCATGGCAAAGCTCTTGATGTTTCGATTGATTATCTTGAATACCATCGGGCGCAATGCCGGGTTGCTGTTGTTTTATATGATGGCACACGGTTTGATCTGGGCGTTAGAATACATTGGCAAATTCGGCATCATCTTAGCCGTGAGGCAGAAGTGCAGATCGTTAGGACCCATGAAGGGAAATCCTTAAGCGGTATCAAAGTCCCATTATTGAAAGCTGTACCAAAACTAGCAGTTAATGATGGTGAGTTCACACAGGTTCTTGACCGCAAAACGAGCGAAAAGAAATTCGCGCGTTTTCAGAAATGGATTGAGCAGTACAAATAGGGGGTTTCTAGATTTCAGGGGTGTCGAAACCATCAGCAGCCGCTTGTGCTTCGGCTTCTTCGCGTTTGCGAATGGCTTCGCGGATTCCTATATTGGGATCGAAAGGCTCTTTATTTTCGATCCAAATCCGGTAATTCTCAATGCTTTCTTCCACCAATGTGTCGTAATCCAAGCCACGCTCTTCGGCTTGCTGCATTTCTTTTTTGATTACAAACCTAAGCATGGCTGGATTGATATATTCCTGCTCAATTGCGGCTTGAGAGTTCAAAAATCCATATCCGCCATCTTCGAGATAATCCAAATTAGGGATACCTTCGATTTGATCGGCTTTGATGATTTCCTTGAGGTGGTAATAGCGGTTGCTTGCCATGATTAATGCAAGGGCCGTTACATTGTTTTCTTTACCAACGTAGTTTACATCAACCCCTTTTGCTAAAAGAATCGGCACATCTTCTGACTCGCCGTAAGAGCAGGAAAACAGCAACCTGCGGCCCAATAATTCCGGGTCAGTTATTTCGTTGATGTCTAAGGCACCAACTGGATCAACATCATTTAGTAAGGCTTCGGGTTTGCCCGTTATTTCCGAGAGTTTCATTATATTACCGCTGCGCTCAATTTTCTTTGAGCTTTGAACCCCGGATAAGACTTCTTCTACTTCGCGGCTAATAATTTCGGGTTTCTCACTATCCTCTTGAGAACTGGTCGAAAACAAAAACTGTCCCCGTCTACGCCGACCAACCATTATATTATAATCCAGCAGAATCGGTGTCAAATCAGGGTCAAAAGTTATATGTAAATCAGTGACATGCCCTTCCTTAGCGTTTTCATTTTTCGCTCGCAATTTTTCCAGATATTCGATTTTCCCGGTAGGGGATAAGCTCAGAAAGTCATAAACATTTTGATGCACAAAGGTCATTTTCTGGACCTCTTTACTAGCGATATTTGACCTCACAAGAAGCCAGCCTTTTTCCTGATCTTCTGGCTTCCCATGAACGCTATTAACCATGACGCCAAAATTTTCATCAATAAGATACAGATACCCCCAATAATACTCGGTATTGTCGGGTGTTGGTGCACTACTAAGGCTATCTTTTGGTCTGATTTCAACAAACCGACATTGAATAGGCGCATTGCTTTCTTTGGTGTAAAAGTGTCCATACCACCTAAATTCATTCTCTTTATCTGAATCAGTCTTGTAGTCATTGCAGAAAAAAAACGGAAGTTTCTGATTGGTAAATTGCGGCTCAGGAATGAAGGCCGGATCAATAGATTTAGGCCAGAAATCCGGCTCTATCATGTCGCTGTCTTGCAGAAACCCTTTTGACCTCAAAAAAGCATAGATAGCAGGTAAGGCTATCCCTTGAGGTGCGTTTGGTGGGACGCGCTTACCTTCTACATTCAAGTTTCCTTCGGGCGCGGGAGTAATCCAAATCTTGAAGCCATCTTTGGGCTTTGATTCCCCTCTGTAGAATTTTCTTAGATTTTCTCCACGAATTGGAAGGCCGTTATCATTATGGAGGTCATCGTGACCATCGTATTTATCCCAATCTATATAATCAGCGATATTCGTGGCATAACGTTCATCATCAAGGAAGACGATTTCCTGCGCGAGTGACTTCCAAGAAATACCTTCTTGCTCATGAGCACTTTGTGTTTCTAATGGTAGCGGATCATCGTCTTGATCACGTCTATAGGAATACTCTTTATTTTCCTGTTGTTTTATTTCCTGAGCTTTTTTACGCCGCGCCTGTTGAACATAGTAATAGGAGATCAAACGCGCGCGAATTCGTCCAATTTGCCAAGCAGAAAAACTAATATTGTCGCCATCAAACTGTAAGCCCACAATAGACCTTTAGTAGTATTATCCATTATCCAAGCTTCAATTATGTCCATGTTTTCAGGCTTGTCTAATGGTTTGTAATGCAGCCCTAATTCTAAGCATCCAAATAATTAAAACCCCACCAAGTTATCACTTGGTGGGGGTGATCTCAGTTTATTCTATCTCTTCATAAACACCTTCGAAAACGGGCGCATAGGGCGCGTTTTTATCGAAGTAAACAACGCGGCTCATGATGATCGGATGATAGCCCGCGATCATGATGATCTGGCGGCGAAAAATATCAGCACGAGAAAACTGCCGGGCCAGTTCATCAGGTGTTGCCAGCGGGTACATAGTGATTTCATCAGACTGACCCCCTAAGCCTTGTTCACGTCCAGACTGTGTAGTCTCGCCTCTTTTGTTGGTTCCGACAGGACTATTCCCCAATTTTTCGCCAATGTATTTGAGCGTTGTTAAATCGGTATTGGCGAACACTTGAACCACGCCAGCGTTAGCAATGAAACTTTCTGCGCGCTTGCCGTAAAGAGCGTCAATCTGGCCCTTGTCTTGAACAATGATGTGGAGTTTCAAACCGAAACCAGCAATTTGCCCGATAGCATCCTCAAGCGCTTTTAAATAACCCAAAACCGGGAACTCGTCGCACACCGCGAGCACTGAATGCTGACCCGGCTTATTTGGAATACCTTCAACGGCGTCAATCAATTGATTTATGAAAGTGCGAAGGAAAGCGGCGTTATCGGCAAGGCGGTTAGCTGGGAGCACGACAAAGACAGAAACTTTCCGCTTCTTCAAATCTTTCAGGTCAAAATCATGACCAGATTTAACTTCCTTCATGGCACGGTTATCAAGATAGGAAGTATGTCTTTTTGCATTTGAATGCACGCCAGAGCGCTCATCGTCGGCTTTCTCAAAAAAGCCGTTTACAAGGCCCCAAATGGTTTTAGCAATATCGGCGTTCTTGCCTTCGACAAGAACCTTTTGACCGTTTTCCTCTTTCTCTTCCCAGTAAAGATGTTGAATGCCCTGCCAGATATTCTCTTTCCAAACCCAATGCTGTGTTGGGCCATCCTCACTCTGATATGTTTCCTTATCCATGAGGCCAAGAATGATTTCGCGCACGAAACACATGTGGCGATAGTCTTCTTTGACGTTCGAGCCAAAAGCGACAAATAGTAAAATACCGAGAATGATATTCTCGGCTTCTTGATCCCAATGGGGGTCTTTTGCATTTACAGATTTAATGACATTGGCATCAATAATGCGGCGGGCATCTTCAATGACAGTGAGGCTATCTATATCAAGCGTCTTTAATTCATTATACTTGGCCCGGAACTTAGCCGCTGGGCCTGTCACCCGGTGGTAAGGGTCAATGATATATACATCATCACCAAGTTCATGCCGCCGCATCGCACATCGCATGGCATGCTCGCCCTTCGGGTCTATCACCCACAAACTGCCATCCCAGAAAAACATATTAGCTGTAGCCGTTATGGACTTTCCAGCCCGGTTTCCAGCTATTGAAATAGCGTGCCGATCATCCTTGTAGCCTTTTAGCTTATCGCCAACAGCGCCCCAAAGCATTGCACCGTTCGGATTGTTGGGGTCATAATCCAGTAATTTATTCTGCTCTAGTTTTCTCTGAGGATACCAAAAAGCTTTGGGAATTTTCTGATCATCAATATGTTTGTCCGTATTTCCGCGCGGTATCCCCGCCATTAAATCTGCTCTTTCAAAGGGCATCGCCATTGTGCATCTCCTTTATTGGTTAAAGAGATGCAGTTTCAGAGGTTTTAGAAGCAAAATTCCTCGCAGCCCACGCTCTGTAGAAAACAGTTTCGATTGGTAAGGGGCTAGAAGGCGATTTTCACTGCACATTTTTTGGCGGTTCAGGCTTCTTTTAAAACAATTCAAAATAGCCATTAATTTGCCGGATCATCCTAAAATCACCGGGCGCGGATCAGATCAAAACGAAATTTCCTAGGGGCCAAAATGCCCCTTATCGCGAAACAAATTTCATTTACATGCCGCCTTACTTCTTTTGCCTGAAGGCTAAAAGGCGGCAATGACTAGACCCGACCCAGCGCTTTTGTCGTCGCTCCAACATTAAAGGCATTTGAGTTGTTCAAACGCCAAAACATTTAAAAAGGAGCATACAAAATGAAAATCGCATCTTTTACCAAAACCGAAACAGGAGCTTTCACAGGCGAGATCAAAACTCTGACCCTCGATGTAGAAATCACTCTGGAACCTGTATCAAACAAAACCAAAGAGAGAGCACCGGACTACCGGGTCATTTCAGAGACAGGCGCAGAATGCGGCGCGGCATGGAACGAAGTTTCCAAAGAGCAGAAACCATATATCTCGCTCAAAATCGACGACCCGGCGCTTCCAGATACGATCTGGGCAAATCTAAGCCGCGATGAAGATGGTAGCTATACTCTCTACTGGGACCGTCCAAAGGCAAAGCCGCAAACTGGTGAATTTGGAACCCTTTAAAACCAAAACCCGGCTGACAGGGGTGCCAGCCGGGTTTTTCTTTGCCTAAAAATTAAAACGCCAGCGCTCTTCATTCTGGGAAGGCACTGGCGTTTTGTTATTCTTCTAATTCCATCGGCGTAGGATCATGACCGTTATAGCACATGATTTTCAAGCTATGTTTCCCACGCGTGCCATCGCCGCAAATCGGACACACGAATTTAAAATGCTTGCCAGATCTCTTAGGCTCTTTCGGCTCGTTTGGTTTCCCATTCTCGCCATCAGATTTTTCAATCTGGCGATCATGCCAAGGAATAGATGCCCCTTGCGCTATAAGGATGTTTGAAGCTTTATCAAAAGGACCATCCTCAACAATGAAATGGCTCATTGTACGGCCTATTTCATCCCCGCCGAGCTTGCCCGTTGAGGAAGGGTAAAGGCCAATAGATTTCATCTTTTCGGCAAATTCTCGGTTATGATACCCGGACTTGCCCGGCTTGCCGAAACTATATTGCCAGTGATGGACCATTTCATGGACCAGCGTTGAAAGAATTTCTTTTAAAGAGCGTTTAGCAAACCATTTTGGATGCATTCCAATTTCTGCACAGGTGACGCTAAATCCTTCATTTTCAAACCGCTTGGGAACAAAGTAACCATAGGCCCGACCGGGGCGGGCAAGCGTAATCAGGACGCGCTCTAATTCAGAGCGAAACAGATGTTTATTATAGTGATCAAACCAGCGGTCAAACCCGTCATAGGTTTCCCGTGTTGGTATACGGTTATGCTGCTTTATTGCATTTGCAGTGTACATTACAAACTCCATTTGCCTGCGCTTTGCACAAAGTCTGGAGCTATTGTATTGTCGCTTGAGATCATGATTCCTCGCAGAGGGTGAAAGGATTCCGCGGGTTTTAAAGAGCAGTGCAATGCTGCTGTGCATGATAGAAAGATTGGAAGTGTCACGGATATAAGTGATACAATATGGAAAGAGTGGGAAAAGATTTTACAAGGTGTGCGGGGGTGTTACCCCGCCTACCTTGAGGGGGAATTCCATTCCCCGCTAACCCCCTTGGAAGACCTAAGAGCGAAGCCCAAGCTTTGGCTTGTGCTTACGCTAAGGTCTTGGTTCACACCATACGCGGCATCGAGCCTTGATGATGTGAGCACGTCAGCCCGGACGAGAACGGGCACACGAGGAGAATTGCCTCTCCTATGTGAAACCATGCACCAGTGTCATGCAGCACTGGACACAGCATTAGGGTTTAATCGCTAACCCTAAGACCAGCGAGGAAGGGAGATTGCAGCTCTCCCTTACCAACCCATCGCTTTAATGGCTGCATAATCAGCAATCGAAGGTGTTTTGAAATGTCGTCAATTATGGCGGCTGCGAGGAATTTGCGTTGTGAAGCAGCGTAAATTGGAGACATGGAAAACAAGACGCCGAAATACCCGGAATCGTTCACGCTGAAGCTTCGCAAAGGCTCTGGCGAAGAGTTTGACGCGCGCGTGAAACAATCCGGCAAAACGCGTAACGGTTTTCTCAATAGCCTCATTTTTGATCGCAAGCACAACAGCTCTGAAATCAAAGGCATTCTTGCGAATATCCTTACGCAGCAGACAAAAATCCTCAAAAACCAAGAAACCATTCTTGAAAGCGACAATGATCAAAACGAGGACGAACGAAAATTTATCAAAGACCTCTCGCTTGAGGTCAGGACAGCGATTTTTGAAATTGCGCGGGGGCGGCGTTGACCATTGTTTTTTCTTCACAGCGTGGCGGCAATGCTGACCTTGCAACCCACCTCTTGAATGGTCACGACAATGAGCATGTTGAGGTGTTAGAGATCAAAGGCGGGATTTCCGATGATTTACACGGTGTAATGGAAGAGTGGGATTTTCAACGTCGACATCTGACAAAATCAGAAAATGGCATGATGACCACGGCTATCAATCCCGACATGAAACAAGGGCCGTGGACGAGAGAAATGGCTTTTGATTTTGTTAATCGCCTCGGTGTAGCTTTTGGCCTTCAGGATCAGTCGCGCGTTGTTGTTGAGCACTATAAAGAAAATAAAGATGGCATAATGCGCCAGCATTTCCATGTTGCATGGAACCGCGTTGATGACCAAAATGGTAGAGTCATCCCAATAGCTTTTGATCGCTTCAAATCCATGGGCGTCACCCGCGCGTTTTGTGCCGACTATGGCCTTGCGCTTTCAGACGGTTACTTTGATAAAACCAAAAACTTTAAGCAGCTCACACTTAACGATATTACCCAGCACCATAGGACCGGAATTTCACGCGAAGAACGCATTGAGTTCATCACCGACCTCTGGCGCTCTTGCGACAGCCCAAAAGCGCTTGTCGCTGCCCTTCATGATAACGGCTACATCTTATCGCAAGGGCGCAACCCCTATGTGCTAGTCGATATTTTTGGCGGGCAAAACAAACTTGCGCGCATGGTTGAAGATGCGAAGCAGAAAGACATTACCGCCTTCTTGGAAAAGGATTTCCCACATTACAAAGTCGGCAAAGATGGCAAACCTATTGATAACAACGATCCAAACCGATTGCCAACCGTGGATGAAGCCAAGGCCAAGGTCAAAGATGTTGCCAAGGCTTTCGAGCTCGCTGACATGCGCGAGGTGGTTGCGGAAAAACTCGAACAACTCAAAATCGATCACGGTGAGCGCCGCGCTAAGTTTGATGTTGGAATTCAAGAGCGAAAAGACATGCTGGCAGCAGAGCGCGAGCGCGCCTTTGCCAAGCTAGATACTGAAAAAGATAACCTCTTAAAACAACACAAAACTCAGGACATGGAAGTGAATTTCAGACGCACACAGAATGACCCGCGCGGCCTTGCTAAGTTCCTGTCTAAAGTTTCAGGGGTTGAGTTCGTTCGTAAGAAGCTTCATGCATACCAAGACCAAAAGCGCAGCGAGCTGCAAGAAACCGCCCGGATGGAAATGCAAACGCGCCATGATGAGGCCCGTTCACTCGAAAACCACCGTCAGCATCTTCACAGTTTAGAAATTGAACGTAAGACCACATCACTTGAAAGAGTCTTCGAGCGTGAAACTCGCTCTATTGAATTTGCCCATCAACGCGATCATGCAATGCGCTTGAGGCGTGGTCATGAGCACATGCCCTCAGTTGATCTTGCCTTATCACCATTTTCTTGGCGTCCAGCGATGACAGTGAATGCGAAACAGCGTTTTCATTCACCCACTGCTAAAGAGGTCAACCGGAAGGCTAAGAACCCAACCGAACGCGCGGACCCACTGAATAAAGAACGCAAAGCTCAGGAAGTTAGAGAACAGGTTAACTTCAAGCCGCCTGAAAATGCGCCCGAAGATATGCGTCACGAATTTGACCACGCGCAAAACCAAGAATTAGATTCTGATAAAGCACCAGAGAAAGCCTCTGGTGATCGTCAACCAGCCTCTGGCGAAGCAGGCAAACACCCCGGCATCATAGACGCACCGGAAGTACGCAAAGAATTCACTGCCGCTGCCAATTCACAATTGAGCAACGCTCAGGGGGAAGTGAAAACCTTGCGGTCTGATTTCACGGTTACGAAATCCAGTAAACGCGGGCGAAAACGATAGGTATTGCCGATTATTGTTGTGGAGCGGAGTATTCCGAGCTAAGACCAGAATGGGTTTAGGCAATAAACCTAGACCTTAAAAGGCGGCTTAACCCCCAATCGAGCCGCCTTTTTCTATGCGCGATTTTCATTACTCCTCACACCTTGAAACCTCAAATTCCAAACGAAGCATTTGCGATCTAGTAAAGGCCAGATTGACTTCCAGAGTAAGGCGAAGCTGTAAGTTGCTGAGGTTCATGATGTTCTCCTGCTGTCTTTAGACCCGAGAAAGCCGGTGTCTTTCTACCGACTGTCAAAGGCACCGTCTTTTGGTATTGGACTAAAGCACGCTCAGAGATTTGAACCTGCGCGGATGCATAGCGATGCATGTAAGTCATACTCAGGCTTGCAAAGAATAGAATTTTATGGTGCTTTGGTTGTGCATTCTGCCAACTCAGGATGTGAGGACCGCAAACCTCGATTAGACCGCAAGTTCGGCATTCTCTTTGATCCGGGCTAACAGATTTTCTATGCCCGTGCATTCGGTTTTGCCGGATGGCATGGGAATGTACAATCTCTAGCTGCGCTTCTGTCAAGACACGACTAAATTCTCTTTAATCATTTGTATTATAACGGTTTTTAAATTTTAGATGTAGTTTATCGGATGTAAGAAACCTTCAGCATAGATACACATCTATTCCGTTTTGATTGTATGAGTAAATTGTAGGCCCAGCGTCAGGATCATTAATCTCTTCGTAGTCATCTCGGGATCTATAGCTTTCCCGGAGCTACATTTTGTCGCTCAATCAGAACAAGCTGGTGGGGCCAATAAGGCTAACGGTTTCACAATAACAAGTTATTAGAACCACTTGGACAATACGCCACTCACCACGCTCGCCGTCCTGCGCAGGACACTCTGGCTCAGACCACCAGAGTACTCTTTCAACGTGGTATCTAGTTGCTAGACAAGACGTTGAAATTAGGCTTGGTTAATGCTTCGATAAAGCTCAGTTCCTTCCTGTGCAAAAGTATTTGCATCTTGTACAGCTTTTGAGATTAAACCCAGACTATTATTACTGTCATCACCCGCCACAGAGGCCGACTGCATCCGTGTTGAGATTTCGCCGGTTGTAGCTACCTGTTCTTCAACGGCACTAGCGACTGAGGTTACGCTTGATTCCACGGACACGACTGCGCCCTTTATCCCATCTAAACAGGTTACTACCTCACCACTGATCTCTTGCATTCCGTTAATCTCTGAAGATATTTTATCCGTTGCGTTAGTTACTTGATTGGCGAGTGACTTAACTTCGCTCGCGACAACAGCAAACCCTTTTCCTGCTTCGCCAGCACGAGCAGATTCAATCGTTGCATTTAAGGCAAGTAGGTTAATCTGCGAGGCGATATCTTGAATAACATCAACTATATTCCCCATAGAACTTGCAGCATCGGTGAGCTTTTGCGTGGCTTGATCTGCATGAGTTGTTTCTTCCATTGCCTTGCTAACATTCCCTCTGGATGCTTCCATACTACGGGCAATCTCCTGAGCAGACGACTGGAACTCTTCAGTAGCTGCCGCAACGGATTGGACTGTACCAGATGTCTGTTCTGATGCGCTCGATGCCGAGGCCGTTTGATCATTTGCATTTGCAACCGTATTCAGTATCTTTTCAAGGTTATCATCAACGATCTTTCCAACCCGCTGTGCTTCTTCCCGAGCTTTAACTTGAGCGGTAATATCGGTCGCATATTTCACGACCTTGAATGGTCTGCCATCAGGATCAAGTATCGGATTATATGATGCTTGTATCCATACTTCCCTACCACCTTTCCCTAAACGTTTATATTCAGCAGCTTGGAACCTGCCATCAGCCAAGTCAGCCCAAAATTGCCTATATTCACTACTGGCAGCAAACTGTTTGTCCGCAAACATGCTATGATGTTTGCCCTTCACTTCATCAAGTGAATATCCCATTGCACCGAGAAAATTATCATTGGCTATAATGATCGTACCATCAAGTTCAAACTCGATAACGGCCTGAGCTTTGTGAATTGCATCAATTTGGCCGTTAAAGTCCGCGTTCTGCATCTTTTGCTCAGTAATATCGGTCGCGTATTTGACAACTTTGAAAGGCTTGCCATCAGGGTCAAATATTGGATTATAGGTTGCATGCAGCCAGACTTCTTTCCCACCATTACCCAAACGTTTGTATTCCCCGGCATTGAATTCGCCCCTCGCCAAATCTTCCCAGAACTGTTTATATTCACTACTCGCTGCAAAATGCTTTTCAGCAAACATGCTATGGTGCTTGCCTTTTACTTCACCAAGTGAATATCCCATTGCGTATAGAAAATTCTCATTCGCAGTGATGATCGTACCATCAAGTTCAAATTCAATAACCGCTTGCGCTTTATGGATGGCGTCAATCTGGCCTCCAAAATCAGCGGTCTGTATCGTTTGCGCCGTGATATCTGTGGCATATTTTATCACTTTTACCACTCGCCCATCTTTATCTTTAATGGGATTGTAGGATGCCTGAAGCCAGATTTCCTTACCACCTTTGCCAATACGTTTATATTCCGCCGCTTGATATTCACCGCGTGCAAGTTTATCCCAAAACATCTTATATTCAGCGGTGCTTTCAAAGCCCGGCACTACAAACATGCGGTGATGTTTGCCTTTAATTTCATCAAGACTATATCCCATGACGTTCAGGAAATTATCGTTTGCGGTAAGGATGGTACCATCAGGTTTGAACTGGATAACTGCTTGCGAGTGATTTAAGGCCTTTAGAATTGCGGCATCATCGTTAGTGGACTGGCGACCTAAGAATTCTAACATAATTCGTATCTTTCAAAGCGACCCCCCGGTGCTTTTATCCAGAGCTATTGACTTACTGTTATTAACTATATGCACGTACTTAATCTCTAGCTGCGCTTCTGTCAAGACACGACTAAATTCTCTTTAATCATTTGTATTATAACGGTTTTTAAATTTTAGATGTAGTTTATCGGATGTAAGAAACCTTCAGCATAGATACACATCTATTCCGTTTTGATTGTATGAGTAAATTGTAGGCCCAGCGTCAGGATCATTAATCTCTTCGTAGTCATCTCGGGATCTATAGCTTTCCCGGAGCTACATTTTGTCGCTCAATCAGAACAAGCTGGTGGGGCCAATAAGGCTAACGGTTTCACAATAACAAGTTATTAGAACCACTTGGACAATACGCCACTCACCACGCTCGCCGTCCTGCGCAGGACACTCTGGCTCAGACCACCAGAGTACTCTTTCAACGTGGTATCTAGTTGCTAGACAAGACGTTGAAATTAGGCTTGGTTAATGCTTCGATAAAGCTCAGTTCCTTCCTGTGCAAAAGTATTTGCATCTTGTACAGCTTTTGAGATTAAACCCAGACTATTATTAATGTCATCAACCGCCACAGATGCCGACTGCATACTTGTTGAGATTTCGCCGGTTGTAGCTACCTGTTCTTCAACGGCACTAGCGACTGAGGTTACGCTTGATTCCACGGACACGACTGCGCCCTTTATCCCATCTAAACAGGTTACTACCTCACCACTGATCTCTTGCATTCCGTTAATCTCTGAAGATATTTTATCCGTTGCGTTAGTTACTTGATTGGCGAGTGACTTAACTTCGCTCGCGACAACAGCAAACCCTTTTCCTGCTTCGCCAGCACGAGCAGATTCAATCGTTGCATTTAAGGCAAGTAGGTTAATCTGCGAGGCGATATCTTGAATAACATCAACTATATTCCCCATAGAACTTGCAGCATCGGTGAGCTTTTGCGTGGCTTGATCTGCATGAGTTGTTTCTTCCATTGCCTTGCTAACATTCCCTCTGGATGCTTCCATACTACGGGCAATCTCCTGAGCAGACGACTGGAACTCTTCAGTAGCTGCCGCAACGGATTGGACTGTACCAGATGTCTGTTCTGATGCGCTCGATGCCGAGGCCGTTTGATCATTTGCATTTGCAACCGTATTCAGTATCTTTTCAAGGTTATCATCAACGATCTTTCCAACCCGCTGTGCTTCTTCCCGAGCTTTAACTTGAGCGGTAATATCGGTCGCATATTTCACGACCTTGAATGGTCTGCCATCAGGATCAAGTATCGGATTATATGATGCTTGTATCCATACTTCCCTACCACCTTTCCCTAAACGTTTATATTCAGCAGCTTGGAACCTGCCATCAGCCAAGTCAGCCCAAAATTGCCTATATTCACTACTGGCAGCAAACTGTTTGTCCGCAAACATGCTATGATGTTTGCCCTTCACTTCATCAAGTGAATATCCCATTGCACCGAGAAAATTATCATTGGCTATAATGATCGTACCATCAAGTTCAAACTCGATAACGGCCTGAGCTTTGTGAATTGCATCAATTTGGCCGTTAAAGTCCGCGTTCTGCATCTTTTGCTCAGTAATATCGGTCGCGTATTTGACAACTTTGAAAGGCTTGCCATCAGGGTCAAATATTGGATTATAGGTTGCATGCAGCCAGACTTCTTTCCCACCATTACCCAAACGTTTGTATTCCCCGGCATTGAATTCGCCCCTCGCCAAATCTTCCCAGAACTGTTTATATTCACTACTCGCTGCAAAATGCTTTTCAGCAAACATGCTATGGTGCTTGCCTTTTACTTCACCAAGTGAATATCCCATTGCGTATAGAAAATTCTCATTCGCAGTGATGATCGTACCATCAAGTTCAAATTCAATAACCGCTTGCGCTTTATGGATGGCGTCAATCTGGCCTCCAAAATCAGCGGTCTGTATCGTTTGCGCCGTGATATCTGTGGCATATTTTATCACTTTTACCACTCGCCCATCTTTATCTTTAATGGGATTGTAGGATGCCTGAAGCCAGATTTCCTTACCACCTTTGCCAATACGTTTATATTCCGCCGCTTGATATTCACCGCGTGCAAGTTTATCCCAAAACATCTTATATTCAGCGGTGCTTTCAAAGCCCGGCACTACAAACATGCGGTGATGTTTGCCTTTAATTTCATCAAGACTATATCCCATGACGTTCAGGAAATTATCGTTTGCGGTAAGGATGGTACCATCAGGTTTGAACTGGATAACTGCTTGCGAGTGATTTAAGGCCTTTAGAATTGCGGCATCATCGTTAGTGGACTGGCGACCTAAGAATTCTAACATAATTCGTATCTTTCAAAGCGACCCCCCGGTGCTTTTATCCAGAGCTATTGACTTACTGTTATTAACTATATGCACGTACTTAATATACTATCTAAGGTTATAGTTAATTTGGTGTTACTTTCGAGTAATCGTAAATTCGGAGTTACAATATACTCTCCAGTGCCGGTGTGATCTTTACGTTTGCTAACTTTCGCCATTCACTGTTGTTGATGGTTTTTGGCCGCCATTTATCATCATTGAGCCATATCTTATGCATGATGACAGCTAGCTTGCGTGCGACGGCTACTCTTGCTTTCGATATCCCAATCCGCTTCACAAGACGCACACCCCATGCTTTGAGGCTACACCAATGTTTAGTATTTGTTAGCAACACCGTTGCCGCAGTAACAAGCGCTCGCCTGACTGATGGATCACCGCGTTTAGAAATGCCGATGGTATAGTCAGTTGCACCTGACTGGATTTGCTTTGGTGTCAAACCGAAGTATGCAGCAACATCTGTTGATTTCTTGAAACGTTCAGGGTAATCAACCGCAGAATAGAAGGATAATGCCGTTATTGGCCCAACACCGGGAATTTCCATGAACTTGCTGACCATCGGGATTGATTTGGCAATGGCTTCGATCTTTTCATTGATTGGATCAATCTTGGCGCATGTTAAACGGTAAAGATCAAGGATTGGCATTATGATCGGTATAAGATCAACACCCTGACTTTCAACATCATTTGCAGCAGTGATTATATTCCTGCGAAAGTCTTCTGGTGAGATTTTACCGCGTCGAACAATTGCACCGTACGGCTTGATGATACCAGCAATATGATTTTCCAGTCTGGTCTTCTGAACCAACAAATGCCAACGGACTGAAAGCAAGGTTCTGGTTTCTTGAGAAGCTTGGGAGCGAATACGGACGACACGCAAGAAATCTTCGCCGCCCATTCTGAGAAGTTGAGCAAGGCCGCGCGCATCATTTTTGTCGGTTTTATTTCGCATCGTTGCGAGGAAACGATGTGCCTGAAAGGTTTCCATCACTGTCAAATCTAAACCGCGTTTTGTCAAACCACGGTAAAGCCATGTACTCAAGGTTCCAGCTTCAAGGCCAACTCGAAATGGTCGCTCGATGTCAATTCTGTTTTTGAGCCAATTGAATATGTCGGCAGGCCTTGATACAGCCACACCCTCGCATATCGGTTTCCCGTTCTCATCAATTACACAAATGGCTGTGGACTTCTGCGAAATATCCAAGCCCACATAATAGTCTGTCATGATACAATCTCCCTATGTTGGTTATTCATGACTGGAGTGTAACTCAGATACGATTGTAAGAAATCTTGGTTCCAGAAGCGCAGCTACAACATAAGGTTTTCCTAAATACCATGCACCCGCTGCTTGCGGTCGGGTCTTTGCGGCATCCGGCTCTATCCCGGTATCCTCTTTATCAACTTATAACGCCCCATGGAGGTATCATGAGCGATGAAATTAGTGATGGCCCAAATTCAGGCCTTTGGGAAACTGCCGGACATGATGATCAGCAATTTTATGATCTCGTAGAAGAAGCCATTGGTGATCCTGACAAAATTGATGAATTCATCGGCTATTATCATGCTATCGACAATCCCGAAACCAAAGCGCGAATCCGGTCAGCATTGCGCGCTGTGATTAGAGCTACGGCCTCCGATAGTGAAATCATCAAATCAGTAACTCTCCACTAACCGCGCGTTTCGCCGCAGTTGTTCCAATACAATTTGACAAATGTGTTCCTGTTATGTTCTCAATAAGGCATGACAGCACAAATTACAGAGTTATATCCTTTTGCCCGCGAACAGGTCATAGACCTGCCACTATACTCTTGCGCTATTGCCGCAGGGTTTCCATCACCAGCCGATGACTGGCTTGAGCAAACGCTTGATCTGAATGACTTGCTGGTCAAGAATCCGCCTGCAACATTTTTGCTGCGCGTATCAGGCGACAGCATGAAGGATGCAGGAATTATTGATGGTGCAATCCTTGTCGTTGACCGTTCAATAACGCCGCGCTCAGGGATGATCGTTGTCGCAAGCATCGATAATGATCTGACAGTCAAATACTACACGACAATGCTTGATCGCGGTGTGCTCAGAGCTGCCAATAAAGAGTATGAAGACATACCGATTACCGAAACTACAACAGTCTGGGGTGTAGTGCGCGGCGCTGTCACCATGCTTTAGCCATGCTAGCGCTTGTTGATTGCAACAATTTCTATGCTAGCTGCGAACGTGTGTTTCGCCCCGATCTGCGCGGAAAACCCATTGTCGTGCTCTCAAATAATGATGGTTGTCTTATAGCCCGCAGCGCGGAAGCAAAAGCTTTGGGTTATAAGATGGGCGAAGCCTTCTTTCAGGCCTATCGCAGATTAGACCGAGACAAGGTTTACGTCTTTAGCTCCAACTATGCCCTATACGGCGATATGTCAGCGCGCGTTATGCGGAGCCTTGGTGAGTTCACCCCGCTTGTAGATGTCTATTCCATTGATGAAGCGTTTTTGGATTTATCGGGCTTTGGTGATCTTGATGCTCACAGTAGAGACATCAAGCGCAGTATTGAACAATGGACAGGAATACCCGTTAGCGTTGGTGTTGCGCCGACCAAGACCCTCGCAAAGCTTGCCAACCGGATAGCAAAAAAATGGCCCGGCAAAGATGGTGTCTTTGTTCTTGAAGGGCCAGATGAACGATACCTCAGCAAAATAGAGATTGGCGATGTCTGGGGTATTGGGCGGCAGACTTCAAAGCAGCTTACCTCACTAGGCGTGGATACGGCGCTGGATTTAGCCCAGCTTGATCCGCGCCTGGTTCGGCAAAAGTTCAATGTTGTTGTTGAGCGCACTGTGCGCGAACTTCAAGGAATATCTTGCATTCCCTTTGATGAAGTCCCGCCACATCCTCAAAACATTATGGTGTCCCGTGGTTTTAAGAACCGGGTAAGCGAGAAGGAGCAGCTTCATGAAGCTGTTGCTCTCTATGCCAGTCGCGCTGGAGAGAAGGCACGCGGTAAGAATGTCTATGCCACAAGCATTACCGTGTTTTTAAGAACCAGCCCCTTCGCACCGGGACCAAAATACTCCAATGCCGCCACCATTACATATCCCGAAGCGGTCAATGATACGCCCGCGCTTATCAGGGCGGCAACTCAAGCCCTCGATATGATCTTCCGCCCCGGTTTGGATTATCAAAAAGCCGGTATCATGCTTACCGGGCTTGTCTATGAAGCCGAACGCCAAGCCTCCATGTTTGCCGCGCCTGATACATCAAAGAAGGAAGGGCTTATGGCTGTCATGGATAAACTTAATGACCGCTATGGTTCGGAAACCCTGCGCATGGCATCAAGCGGCACAAATCGCCCGTGGTGGATGGCAAGAGAACGCTTGAGCCCATGCTATACGACACGGTGGAGTGATTTAGCATGGGTCAGAGTTTAAGCCTACTTATGCTTTTTTGCGCAGTAGAACTTATATTCAACTGGCGTTCTAACACCATTGATCCCTTGTAGATTTACTGAGAAACCTGTCAAAAACTCATCTTGCCCGCACTGATAGCCAATTTCATTGTAGTCATTGGGATTCCAAAACTCGGTCTGCTTTATTGTACGGGCGTGATATGTGTCGCCGCGAGAATTGATCGCTTGTTCAGTAGCAATGATATTCTGAGCGCTTGCCTCAGCTTCTTCGATCAACTTTTTTGCTTCGTCTGATACAAAACTCTCAACTGCGACCTTAGCAGAACCATAGCTAACGACACCAAGTGCGAGCAAAACGGCAACTGCACCGCCCAAGAATGAATTTTTGGAAACAAGAAAAAACTCTTCTTGAATCTCTTTCTTTAATTGTGGGTCTAATGCCATTCTAATTTTCTCCCCTAGATAGAAAATCAGTAGCAAAGAATGAAGCGATATTCCGTGATGCTAGTCACGTAGTTCTATCAGTATTTGACCGCTGATTTATAAGGGATAGTTAAAATGGTGTTTCAGTTTCATCAATCTTCTTGTCCTCAAGATGATTAACCACCGTCTCCATAGCCGCTAGAGTTTTCAGGCAATAATCCTTGGTGAAAACCGTTAGTTCTTTACCGTCTAAATCACGGCCATTGCGATGCGTATTATGGTGCCTGTATCCGACTGCCTCTTTCAGAAAGTCTTTGATATCCTTGTCTGGGAAGAGTTCGATCTTCAACCTTGTATAGAGCTTTTCCGCTTTATCAAAGTCGTGAAAAAGAACACCTTTGATTAGATTCTTAATCTTAATATCAATGAGAGACTTAACGTCATGTTCAATATGATCAAACAGCTCTTCGGTTTTAAATTGAAAGGCATCCTTAAGTGGTGGTTCAAATACGATGGCTTTTCTTCTATTTTCTTCCGCGAAGATAAAAGACAAAAGCATGTCACATAAGAATGCCTCAAATGCGCTAAAGCTCTGTGAGAAAATCATGCGTCGCATAATTGTTGTATCTGCAACAGGCTCATTACTATCTAAGATGCCTTCAAACTCTTCCCTTGCTATACGAAAAGTCTCAGCAGGAAATATAGACGCATTTTCCAAGTAATACTGTTGCAACTCAAGTTGCTCATATTCCCAATCGTAATCATCTAAGGGAGGTCCAATTGTTTCGATTTCAAATGAAGTTTCGACTTTTGGATGCTCGTCTAAGGTCAAGCTCACTGCGCCGCCGCCGCATTCAAAAGTTGAAGAGAATTCAGCACCGCACTCAGTGCATTTCATATCTACTTCAAACTCCGCATCCGCTTCATAGCCCCGATCAACAACTGGAAGCTCGACACCACTGCAACTGCTTCCACCACACTCCGGGCATTGGAATTCGACATAGATCAGCTCCCAATCAAACCTCTCATGTTCAATCAGCATATCTTTTACGCCGCCCACAGTTCGCCTTCCTTCCAGTCAACACAGACACACGAATTAAAATGCGATTAGTCAGAGTCCCGATCTCGACAAAAGTCATAAATGCCGAGAATAACAACCGCAATAAACACCGCTGTTCCAATTAAGAAAATCATAAAAGCACCCCAAAATCGCGCTTAATTAGGATATTAATACATCGCTCTGAGTTCGGAAACACTAATAATTGGGGGGCTTTACTTAGAAAAGGGACAGCCTATAGGGCTATCCCTCATCGGTATTTAGTCACTTAACGCAAGACGATGAAACTCACCATCTTTCCAATGATAGAGAATTTCAGCAGATTCAAACTGAAATAGCCCGAAGCCTGCATTGGCGATTTGCACAGATTGCGGTGCATCGTCGCTGCATCTACCATAGCCCTTGGCGCAAGCAGTTTTATATTCACCGGGAGCCTTAGTAATAACCCCAAGCTTCGCAAGATCAGCTTTGGTTCCGCGCCGCAAGAGTAGCTCTTGGGGTGCATCGCCATTCATCACTACGCGGAAAGCATATTCTAGCGTTGAGAAGTGATCACGAGAAACCAGCTCCACAACATCTTCATGACCGTTACCATCAAAGTCGCCTTTGGCTGACAAGTAAGAGTTTTCAGATGATTTGCGTAGTGAATAATCAACCGTATCTTTGAGATCAGATATTTTGACACGCTTCCAACCTGCATCATCACCAGCAAGTGCATACCGGGCTATGCTGTCGTTTTTCTTAGCTGATGCAGCCGCCCTGAGCTTTTCTTTATCTACTCTTTTCAGAACAATTTCATAAATGAAATAGTACGGACGGGTGTTTTGCTCATTTTTAACATAGAGCACATTATTAAATGACTGTATTTCGCTAGCTGAAGGGTACGTAATTTCTAGCAGTTTTGGTTCAACCCATTCGATATTCAGGCCATAAGCACCATCAGCCAATAAATACCTATCATCGTTACCCTTAACGGGCTCCCCGTTCGGAACAATGTGAACCTCATAGTCAACAAACCCGGCTGCACCACCGCCTGACTTGACAATGAAAACAGCATCAAACTTACCATCCGGTGAAGTGACGCGTTGTTCTTCTTTCGTAGTTACCCCGCAAGAGGCCAAAATAAACAAGAAACCAACAACTAAAATATTTCTATTCATTACACACTCCACCAGACTGTTTTTACTTAACCTATTTCTGAATTGTTAGGTTCTAATTTTGAGCATGATAGTCGTTAAACCCTGCTGTTATGTTATTAATATCGGCCTGAGAGTCTATTGAGAAATCAGTCAAAACTTGAACCGCAAAGCTGGCATTTAACAGTGTTGAAAGCGATAGTCCTAGAGCGGCCCCTGTAGCTCCGTAATTATAGTTTCCAAAGTCTTCGAATTGGCTACCTTGTGTCTTGTAGTCCCAACTTCCGTCTTCAGCAACCAATGTCAGCCAAATTCTAAACGCTTGAGCCTCGCCTTGGGCTGCAACCAACCCTTCAATTAAATCAACATTGTCGGATACGTCCACACCTATGGGTGCTGGTGGAGCAAAATCAAACGGACTACCAAAGCCAAAGCCGCCTCCGCCGCCGCCAAAGCCGCCGAAACCTCCTTCTCCGTCGCCCGGATCACCGCCGCCACCAAAGCCGCCGCCGCCACCGGAGCCACCACCACCACCACCGCCGCTACAGGTCACAATAGTCTCACCCTCTCTATGTTCCGCCGTGCATTCGAGGTCGGGCTGTATTCTTGATTCTACCGTCCCATTACCTTGTAAAATATCTTGTAGGTTTGTGCTTGGCGTTGTCGGGTTAACGGTAACATTGCTAGTTAAAACCAACAGCATTTCTTCTTCCGGCACAGTCCCCGCAGATACCGGATCGGCAGCTACAAACCCCGCGTCTGGGTCTTGTGCTAAATCCATCATAGCATTGTCTTGAAAATCAGTGTCTAAGCCCACATCTAACATAAATACTCCCCTAAACTTTGAGCCTAATTTGTAAGTATCATTGCGTGTACTTACACAATCACGCTGTCATAGGATTTATTATATGTAAACTTATTGATGTATTATTTTTGGTGAATATTACTTCTGATAGATTTTCTCTTGTGTGATGAGAAAATGACCAAGTTTCTTAGGGCTACTGCCCTCGGCGCTCTCCATAAAAACCGTTGTAGAGATACTTTCGTTGTCGGTTCCCCCTAAAGGTTCCCGCCCAACAACGAAGAGTATCTTAGCAGAGCTTTTTCTTCCGTTTGCACACCCGTTTAAAGGGGTCTGCATGGGTTTTAAGGCGCGGCGCAAGCTGGCGCTTCAAACCCAATTTCTATGAAGGAAAAGAAATGCTTAGACACTCAAATGTGCAACCAGAATCTAAAACTGGTACACTTCTTACCAAAGTAAACCAGAACATAAGGAGAAGTTGCCCCGGCGGGAGACATACAAAAATGAGAAACACGTTATTAGATGAAAAATTCGAGCAAACAGGTCATTCAGAAGAGCACAGACTTTCATTCGAACTCAACGAAATACAACGATCCTATTTCAAGCTAAAAGAGGTTGCTGAGATTGCAACCAAAGATCAAAACGGCCACCCCATCATCACCACATCATTAAGATATGTTTCACCGTGTGGAACTGTGCGCTCAATTGCGCTGAGTTATGAGGATCAGCAAACAGGTCAAAGCCATGATCTAAGCTATCTGTGTTCGGTGATTTTCGGCTGGGCGCTCGATGATAAGTTTGGCGGCGTCATTGCAACACCATCAGGTTCCAATGCGGAAGCATATGCAGTTGATAAATTGTCCAACAATTATAATCGTTATGTTCCAAACTTGCCGACACCAGAGGCAAAGCCCGATAGATACAGAAAGGCAAGTGACCGCTGGAAACCCAAAGCAAAACCATCCGTGAGCTTTGTTCAGCAATCACAATAACATTTAGGGGATTCAGCTAACGGGCTTACCGTGCTAGAATCCACTTATTCACCCCTGCGAGGAATTTGAATTGAGGGCTACATTATCGTAGTCAGCATGGATGATCATGCACTCAATTATCCCGAAAGTTCTTCGTTGCCGGAAGAGTATCAAGCTTTTCTGGACCACCTTGCGGTTCTCTTAGGCGAGAGTTTTGCAGAAGAAGACTATAAAGCGCAGTGTGAGAACCATTCAGAAAAGCACAGCGCACAAACTGAGTAGGACATATCATGCGCGTCGCTTACTACGGACGTTACTCTTCCGACCTTCAAGATGAGGTCAGCATTGAAGATCAATTACGGTTATGTGCGGAGTACGCAGAGCGTGAAGGGTGGACCAGCGACTTACAGCCATATTGCGACTATGGGATTTCCGGTGCCTCAATGGTAAACCGTGCTGGTATCCAAGGCTTGCTGAATGATGCTAGAGCAAACCGCTTTGATGTGATTGTCTCAGAATCCCTAGACAGGCTTTCTCGCGATCCCGAAGACCTGCACGCTATCTATAAGCGCGTAAGTTTTGAAGGCATCAAAATTCATACACTATCAGAAGGCTTGGTGAATGAGCTTCACATTGGCATCAAAGGCACAATGGGAGCGCTGTTCTTAAAAGACCTTGGCGATAAGACCAGAAGGGGCCAGCGAGGGCGCGTTGAAGCTGGCAAATCAAGCGGGGGCAAAGCCTACGGCTATGACATTCCTAAAAAACTGAATGCAGATGGTGATCTTATAAAGGGTGAGCGCACCATTAACTTAGAAGAAGCCGACACCATCACCGAGATTTTCAATCGTTATGCTTCCGGTGAAAGTCCCCGCGCTATCGCCGTTGCTCTTAATAAGCGCGGCTTGGAGGGGCCAACAGGTAAAGGCTGGGGGCCAAGTACCATTAACGGCAATAAAACTCGCGGCACAGGCATTTTAAACAACGAGCTTTATATCGGGCGTATGGTTTGGAACCGCCTTAAATATATTAAAGACCCTTCAACCGGGCGGCGCGTATCACGGCTCAATGATGAACGTGATTGGGTACTACAAGAGGTGCCGGAACTACGCATAGTAAGCGATGAGCTTTGGGAGGCTGTTAAGACCCGTCAGAAGCGCCAAGCTAACGGCAAGACAGGTGCGGGCCGTAAAAAGAATAACTGCTATGCGCGGCGTCCTAAATATCTCTTATCTGGCCTCGTTAAGTGCGGGGAATGCAGCGGCGCTATGGTATCCGTTGGCAGTACCTATTATGGATGCGGAAAAGCCAAGGATAAGGGCATGTGTTCAAACAGGCGCACGATCAAACGAGAGGTTGTTGAAAGTATGGTCCTTGATTGCCTTGAGCATCACCTGTTGAACAAACATAGCTTTGATGCCTTCTGTGATGCTTATACAAAACGCATCAACACAATCCGCCAAGAAAAGAATACTACACTCAATTCAGCTAAAGCAGAAATTAAGCAAAACACCCGCAACCAAGATAAGTTAGTAGATGCGCTACTTGATGGTATCCCAGCAGAACGCGTGAAGGAAAAACTTTCAGCACTTGAAGCTCGCAAGAAGGAACTCGAATATATAGTTGCCAATACGGAAGAGCAGCCAGTGCTTTTGCACCCCGGTCTTGCTAATGTCTACAAAGAACGTATTAGCTCGCTTGCCAAATCCTTAACGGGTGATCCTGAAAGACAACCTCAGACAGCCGATTTACTAAGAAGCGTTATTGACCAAATCACCTTAACCCCAACACCAGAGGGACACGAAGCCCCTTACTTTGTTGATATTGAAGGTGCCCTTGCAGGTATTCTTAACCTTGCTTTGCGTGTTGATGAGCAAAGAGAAAGGCCGCTTGAAACAAGCGACCTTCCGTCTTCGATAACGATGGTTGCGGGAGTAGGATTTGAACCTACGACCTTCAGGTTATGAGCCTGACGAGCTACCGGGCTGCTCCATCCCGCG
>CANLMI010000007.1 GCA_947492375.1 uncultured Kordiimonas sp.
CAATGAACTGCTGCCATGGAACTTCAGCGATAATCGGCTGGAAGTAGCCGCTTAAGGGCTTTGATCGGGCGCTTACTCATCTTCTGACATCGCATCTTCAAAGAAGGCTCCAACTATTTCCGCTTCTACTGGATCAAACTCTACTGACAGGCCGACAGTTTCAAGGTCCTGCATCTTATCCATGATTGCGGTTTCTTCGCGATCCAAAGCTGAATTAACTAATTCTTCTATCATTTTGCTGTCTCCTTCTCTTTTTCTGTTCGTCCAGTTTGATAATTAGGTCGGCCCTTTACATCTTGATAAGTTTGATCACATGTGGGGTAATTGCTGCAACCCCACCAGAATTTTCCTTTCTTTTTCGACACTCGCCGTGTGAGCCCATGACCACATGACATGCACTTATGGATGGTCGAAACTGTGGGGGCTTTTTTACCGCCAGCAATTTTGACGGAACCGTCATTCGCTTTATCAACTTGTGTGCGGATAAATTCCTCTTGTTTGGAGACAAAAGAAAGCAGCTCGGCTTCGTCGTTCTCTATATTTTTCAACACACGTTCATAGAGTGCCGTTAAAATCGGACTGGTCACTACTTTAGGCAAAGCAGCTATCAAACTACGTCCAAGTGTCGTGCTGATGATCTGTTTTCCCTTTGCAGCAAGAAACTCACGGCGCTTCAATTCGGAAACGATAGAAGCCCATGTTGCAGGGGTTCCGATACCGTCACCATCTTGCAGTATTTTTCTGATCTCTGGATCGTCTATTTCTTTGTGAATGTTTTTCATGGCTCGCATAAGTGAGCCTTCAGTATAGCGGGAAGGAGCTTTTGTCTTTGCGGCCTTCTTGAAGCTATTTTGGCAGTACACAGCCTGATTATTTGCCATTGCTGGAAGCGATTGATCATCATTAGCGTTTTTATCATCGTCTTCATCTTGATAAACGTCACGCCAACCATTGACGGTCACCACTTTACCTGATGTAGCAAAATTTTCATCGGCAATTTGAATTTCCACAGCTGTATTCAAAAATTCATGCAGCGGATAAAACTGTGCAAGATACGCCCGAACTATCAACTGATACAATTTACTCTCTTTATCACTGAGTTGACTTATATCGGCTTTGTTCATTGTCGGAATAATGCCGTGGTGAGCTGTTACCTTTTTATCATTCCATGTTTTAGACTTAATCTGAGGATCAGCCTTATCGATAAAATGCGTCCACGCAGACATATTATGACGTAAGGCATCAAGGATAGCAGGTGCATCTGAGTGCTGGCTTTCAGGGAGATATGAACAGTCAGTGCGTGGGTAAGATGTTAGTTTGTGGGTTTCGTACAAGCTTTGACAAACCTTCAAGGTTTCCTCCGCTGTAAAGCCATGCTTATTCGATGCAAGAAGCGAAATATCAGAAAGCGACAATGAAAGCGGCTGATTTTGCTTTTTGGTTTTCTGCTCATACTTTGAGATAACACCAGCTTGACCTTGGAGTTTAGATACCAAGTTGTCGGCAATGGTTCCATCTAACAGGCGATTTTCGCTGTCCAAGCCAATTTGATCATCGCCAGGTTGCCACTTAGCTACGAAAGCGCTGTCTTTATAAGAAAACTCGGCTTCAATTTTAAAGAAGTCTTTTGGTTTGAAATTTTCAATTTCTTTATCCCGCATGACAACAAGATTAAGTGTCGGTGTTTGTACTCGCCCTACAGTCAGCACAGACCGACTTCCCCCACGTTCTGCACGTAAGGTAAAAGCCCGACTAAGGTTCATGCCAATTAACCAGTCAGCCCGTTGGCGACCTCGCGCAGCTTCAGCCCAACCTAAATAATCATCATTGTTTTTAAGTTTATTCAGGCCGCGTTCAATTGATACCTTGTCTTGAGCTGATACCCAAAAACGGGAAACAGGCTTGTTATTGTCACAATGCAATAAAACATCATCAACAAGTAACTGGCCTTCTCGATCTGGATCACCAGCATGGACTATTGAATCTGCTTGTCGGACAAGTTTTTTGATAATATTGAGCTGTGATTTCGTATCAGTCTTCGGGTTTAAAACCCATTCTTCAGGAATAATTGGTAACTCTTCAGTACGCCAAAGTTTCTTTCCCGCTTTGTTTCTTGGTACGTCTTCCGGTGTATATTCGTCGGGTTCTGCAAGCTCAAACATATGCCCAAAACACCAGGTAATGGTGTCACTACCACATTCAATAAAGCCTTGTCCTTTATTGGTGGTTCCGAGAACGGCTGCAATTGCTTTTGCAACACTTGGTTTTTCAGCAATGAATAAACGCATAAATACTCCTAAAAAAAGCAATTACCAAAGCCATAAAGGGCGAATTACATTCTTGATTTGTCCTTCATTTATTGGTCCAAAATATCGGGCATCAAACGATGTGCTGACAGTATCAGACATCAACAATAGCTGGTCACTCGTAAGCGTATGTTTGTTCATATTGAGTTGCGGAAGTGGTCGGCCGAAACCATCTGCAACAATTGGGCGGCTAAGAGGAAGGGGTTTTACACCTACGGTAACACCTTGTTCGGATATGCTGATAACATCACCAGGAACACCAAGGACACGTTTCATCAAATATCCGTAATTGCCAGGACATAGGCCATAGTCTAAGTAGCCACGCTCTTTAGCGGTCGCAAACAATTCGGTATCTGGTGGACAAAGAATGACATAAGCACCCTTTGTTATAGGTTTGTCAGTAACCATATAGATACCGAGTGGAATACTTTCTGTTGTATTCACGCGAAACCCTATCAGAAAGCAAAGTGCACCAAGGACTAATAGACCTACGCCGCCGATTGCCAAAAATGATAAGGATTTCCAAATTCGGATTTTCACAATTTTATTGCCTCTTCAGGATCGGAGACACGGTGCAAAACATCGCTTTTGCTTGGAGCACTGATGCTGGCACGTTTAAGGAAAATTGGATCTTGGAAATACAGAGGTTGCTTGCCATAAATTGCGGGATAACCAGCAACATACACAACCATATCGCCAGCTTCTTCAATGTCACCATCTGCACTCTTTTGAGGGGCTGGCATTCTTAGACATTCATCGGCTGTCAGTAATGGTCGCTGCACCTCTTGAGTAGTTTTGGAAACATTACCTTGAAAAGCGGCAGTACGCTTTCCACTGGTCGTAACCTGCTCTTTTACGACAGTTGTTTGTCCGGTTAATCTAGACAAATGCTCTGCGGTTTCAATTCTGTTTGGTGGATAAGCATTTTGAACATGGCAGTTGGACGTAATACTTTCGTCGTGACCGTAGCCATTTTCCCTGCTTTTTAATTGATTTATGTCTTGGCAGATCAAATAACATTTGATCCCATATCCAGCGACAAAAGCGAGCGATTCCTGAAGGATTTCAAGTTTCCCTAAACTTGGGAACTCATCGAGCATCATAAGCAGTCGGTGCTTATAATTGGCTACAGGACGCCCATTTTCAAATTCCATACCATCGGCTAAAAGCCGAACAACCATGTTAACCAGAATACGAACAAGCGGCTTCAGGCGTTCTTTATCATTAGGTTGTGTAACCACATAGAGACTAACTGGATTGTCACTATGCATTAGATCTTTGATTTTAAATTCGGACTTACTGACGGCTCTTGCGACAACCGGATCTCGATAGAGAGAGAGATATGTTTTCACTGTCGATAAAACGGAACCGGCTTCCTCTTCCGGGCGGTCCATCTGGTCCCTTGCGGCTGGCCCAACAGTGGGATGATTGATACCGTCATAGTGACTATAGGTAATCATTTCCATCCATAGTTCACCTGTATCATGTTCAGGATCAGAAAGCATTGCGTCAATAGTAGGCAAAGTCGCGCGAGTGCCTTCATTCTTCGCTTTATAAAGAGCATGAAGAATAACACCGACTAAAAGCGAAAACGATGTTTTCTGCCAGTGTGTGTTTATTCCTTTACCGTCTGGATCAACGATTAGGGTTACGAGGTTTTGAACGTCTCCAACTTCATTCTCTGTTTCGAGACGAATTTCATCTAAAGGGTTCCAGCATACGCCACAATCACTTGACGCAGGTTCAAAGCGCAAAACCTTATTGTTTGCATGTTGCTTTCGCCATCCGGCTGTTAAAGCCCACAATTCGCCTTTTAGATCTGTAACGAATGCACTATTTGGCCATGAAAGCAAAGTGGGAATAACAAGTCCTACACCTTTACCGGAACGTGTTGGGGCATAAGTCAAAACATGCTCTGGTCCGTTATGCCTTAGATAGTGAATCTTTCCCTTCTCATCCTGCCAGGCACCAACATAAACACCTGATTGAGTTGGTGCTGTCTTACCAGAAGACTTACCAAGCATCTTTTGATCGCGAGGCAATAATCCTGCTGCTTGTATATCTTCTTTATTTGCCCATCGTGCAGAACCATGAAGATATTCGTTTGGTTTAGAGGAATTGCTGGAAATCACTTTCATGATGGCAACAATGATAAGCCCAATGGCCGTTACGACCATACCTGCGCCCCCTGCCCGGATGAATGAGTCTGGATAACTTGCATTCCAATCACCTGCCCAAACAAAGATAGACCAAGGCGGGTACACACCAAGTAAGTTTGATCCAAGAGATTCCTGATACTGGAAGGCGTGCGCGAAATATTGAGTAGCCACTTGGACACCAGCAATAATGCAAGCAATGCTTATAACTGCATACAGGCCATTTGTTTTAGGTTTGGAAGCTCTGACCTGTGGCCCTACCGCATTATTGACTTTGCTTTTTCTCATCGTCGCCTTACTCCTGACTTTCTAACTATGTTAGTATCTGTAATTGTGACGGTATCCCCTATTCTGGCTCGCTTTAAAGTGCGTGCAGTCTTCTCGTTTACAGGGCAAACCAATATTTCATTGTCAATTTTCAGCAAGGTAAGCGAGTTATTATTAATTTTTCGCAATCCTTGGTATATCGCAGTACCTCTCTCACTATCATATACTCTATGAGCCGATATATCGAAACCTTTATTTCGTTTTTCTTCTCTCTCTGCGACATATGCTTTGGCAGATGCCAAAGTTTCAGTGGTTATTCCTGCCCTAATGCTATCCCGTCGCAATGTGTCAGCTCGTTCTTTTCCTTTGTGCTCCAAGTCACCAGAAACATTACGCGGCAATAACACTTGACTTCGGTTGGCGATACGAACCACACCGAGTTCGGACAGTCCTCGCAAACGGTTTTGGGATTGGGGCGGCGGTTTTCGTCCAAGCTTGCTAATGCCAGGCTTGGCGATGTGTTCATTTGATCGGTTGAAAACTCCGTTTCCTGCTCCTGACCTTCCTGCTGATCCGGCGTTCCTTCCGTTCCGGTCGGCAATTCCTCGTCCAGCATCGCCAATGCCCCTGCTATCAGCTCGTCGTCTGAACTGTTCTGATCGTTTTCTTCTTCGCTCATGATTATTCTCCTTCTGTTGAATGTAATCAGCTCGCTTTTTATCTAAAGCGGCATCTGTAAATGTGATAGATTTGTCTAATTGAGCGGCAGCAAGAATGACGTGAGCTTTAAATTCTGCACTCCCGTTTATCTCAAGACGCTTGCCGTATTTATCGACCGCAATTTTTAATGCTTCAGTGACACCGCCAAGTGAGAGATCATGTGAAAGCTTGAGCTTTTCACCGTCATCACGGATGCCAGTTTTATAGATTATGGTGCCTTCTTTGGTAATGTTATCCAAATCAACAACTTCAAGAGGGTTGCCTTGCTCTTTACCCCTAATGTGATTTCCGGTTTTGGCTTCTTTTGAGGCACCCCTAGCACGCAGGGCATCAAGAGCCTCCACATTACCCTCTAATGATTTTTGCTGTAACCAATCAGCCCAGGCTTGGCGCTCATAGCGTTTGTTAAGTTTGGCATACTCACGCTTATATTCTGCATGGATGGCTTTCAAATCAGCCTGTAATGATTTATATGCCTGATTATAGAGAAGCTTCTTATTTAGAGGCGATTCACCCATTAACTTAATAGCTGATCGCCGTAATTTGTTTGCGCGTTTACGTGCTGCTATTTTTCGAGCCTTACTTTGTCGTGCTCGATCAAATGCTTTTTTGCGATCTGAAGAAAAGCCTTCTTGTTCACTAAGGTACTGTTCAAAAAGCTTGCTGGTATCAATGCCTGAAGCAAGAGGACGTTTATCATATTTAGCGGCCCCATTCTTCTGCGGCGCATTCTTACTTGGCAGGAACGCCCCTAATCGTTCTTCAAGTTTCGGTTTTGAAAAATTACGATCTATAGAGCTGGCTTTGACTTGTAATCCGTCTGCGGTTTCAAAGACCAGACCATTTCCTTTCTGCTTCACAGACAATCCATGCTTTTCAATCGCCTCGTGAAACGATTTCCAGTCATTCGCCTGTTGCATTTCAGGAAGGCATTCTCGCCGCATCCAAGTAACCAAGCTTTCAATACCTGAATGACGTTCCATGTCATTCGCCCGGCCTTCACTTAGCGATATTTCAGCAACGTGATTATCTTGTTCAAGATTGAACTCAGTTTCCAAGACCGAACAAATTTCACCAAGTGTTCGATAAGATTGGAAAGGATCGTGCTGCGTGAGTTTCTTAGGGTGAATTTTATTTATGGCTAAATGGAAATGAAGATTATCGGTATCGGTATGTAAAACACTCACTCGTTGATGTTCAGAATAACCGAGACTTTCAACGATACGTTCTTCAATAGCGTTCAGGGTTTCTTCATCGGGGTTCTCCCCTGCCCTGAAACTAACTACCAGGTGAAATGTTTTATCACTTTTGGATCGTGTGTTTGAATGCTGTGTTGCAAGCACTTCAGCAATAACTGCTTTGAGTGTTTCAGCATCACAATTGGAGACTTTAATATTCCCTACTCGTTCAAGCTTTGCTTGATCGTCTGTCAGGTAATTTACCAATTCGGCAAAATCAGACTTGCCAAGAGAACGCATCGGTATGTGTTTTGCTATCACTCAAAAATACTCCGTGAGTAAATTTTAGCGGCTAAAATTTGGAGTGGTCAGCTCGGGGCCTAACAACCTGTGACATAACCAATCCCATTTCATCTTGGGTGTTTTCGATTTTGGATAAGACAGCCCTTATTAAATCTTCGCCATACTCCAATGTTCTTTCATCATTGGTTAGCCACAATTTTAACAAGCCACCCAAACGGCCAAGGTCGCCATTAATTTTAGCCAGCTCTCTCACCTTTTCATAATCGACAATTCCAGAAATTTTATACCCCTGCCCGACCTCGCGCAGATAACAAGCTACTGTCATTCCAGCTTGTTCCGCTTGGCGTTCAATTATCTCTCGTTCTTCAGGCAAAACAGGAACACGCAAATGATGGTTTCTGCGTCTTTTGGGTTTGTCTTTTGCCATACGATTACTCCTAAAATGTACGGTAGTGCATGGCCTCGCAGAGCAGGAAAATTTTGAGCACTTGTTGCGAATATAATTTGTAATGTTAGCTAACATTACCCATCCTGCCCGTGCTACGCAGTTCATTACACCAGAGTAAGTATGCATTCAGCAAAATCATTATACAACTGTTAATGCACTACTTTCGTTATTTTTCCCGTATTTCTTGAAAAATGCGATAAAATAGCGCGTTATTGTAAATTAACAGTGATGTAACAGCGTTATAATAGCGTGTTTACAGTTAATAAAAATCCTGTATAGTGGATTGCATAATACAACATCGTCTAATCAATCGAGTTTTTCAGATATGCCAAAACCCTATATCGATGAATTAGCCTCATGGGTTAAGAAGCGAAATGCAACACGCCCTCGGCAAGATCGAGCTGCAGTAGAGTTTTTAGCAGTGAAGAAAGATATTATTGCTGCATTGAATGCTGGTTATACAAAGAAGACCATATGGGAACATATGCATGAAACAGGTAAAATAACATCACGTTATGAAACCTTTCTGAAGCATATCAAAAAGCATATTTCTGATTCCGCACTTGAGGAACAAGAAAAGCCCCAGGAACAACCAACTCAGGAAACACCCCCTACTCCGGCTAAAGATACAAGTTCGGTGAAACAACCGGATAAGGATAAATCAATATCCGGTTTCGAGTTTAATGCAAAACCATCCAAAGAGGATTTAATCTAATGTCAAAAGTACATCTTATTCTGCAAGGTAAGGGTGGCGTAGGCAAATCCATGATTGCGGCAACAATCTGCCAATACATGAAAAGCCTTGGCCAAACTCCGTTATGTATTGATACCGATCCTGTTAATGCAACGTTTGAAGGCTATAAGTCTTTGGACGTGAAACGCTTAAATATTTTAGATGGTGACGAAATCAACACCCGAAACTTTGATGCCCTTGTTGAAATGATAGCTAACTCAGAAAATGATATTGTGATTGATAACGGCGCGAGTTCATTTGTTCCTCTTTCGCATTATCTCATTTCAAACCAGGTTCCCGCACTTTTGAATGATATGGGACACGAATTAGTTGTTCATACCGTTGTTACAGGTGGCCAGGCTCTATTGGACACAGTAAGCGGGTTCGCACAGTTGGCCAAACAATGGCCAAAAGAAAGTTTGTTTGCTGTGTGGCTTAATCCGTTTTTCGGCCCTGTAGAACATGAAGGTAAAGAGTTTGAAGCTATGAAAGCTTATACCTCAAACAAAGACAGGGTTTCTGCGATCATCCAGATACCAGACCTGAAGCAAGAAACATACGGCCATGATCTGTCAACCATGTTGGAAGCCAGACAGACATTTGAAGAAGCCTTAAACGATAGCACATTATCGATCATGACGCGACAAAGGCTGAAGATCGTTCGCGATCAATTGTTTGATCAACTGAAAAGCGCGGCGGTGATTTAATGTCTGACAAAGTAGATCAATTGATTAAGGAGATTGCCTCAAAGCACGGAATTGCATTGAATCGCAATGATCCAATCTTAATTGCTTATTCTATCAATGAGGAATTACTAGCCGATGGAACCAAAGCCCAAGAAGCGCTATTAGAGCGCTTCCAGAGCGCGATAGAAGAAAATATCCACCTCTGGGATCAAAACACTACAAATAAGGCTGAGAAGGTCTTAAATGCAGCCCTGAGAGCAAGTAAAGATGCTATGCAAGCTGAAATGGATGAAAACATGCGTGTTATGTCTGAAACTCTACACAAACAAAACACTCACCTTCTATCAGAAATGGAAAAGAAAATAGCCGCGCAAAAAACCGCATCTATGATGAATATAGGAGCTTCAGTTTTTACGGTTTTAGCTGTAATCGCTTTGATTTTTGGCTGGATATAGTTATTGCGGGGTGTTTTTTGAAATATCCAAAGTTCTCGCACCTGAGCGCCCTTGCGATTTAGTTTGATTTTTTCCGCGTGACTTTTCGTGAATTTTAGCTAGGCGCTCGGCCTCCCTCATAGAATCCCAACTGGATGCTAACTCAGGGTTTTCAATCCTGAGCCGCCGTGTAGCTAATTCAACAATTTTAGGACTGTGAAGGCCCATACCTTCTTTTATCTCCCTTACGTTGGATAACCTCGTATTTAATGTTTGCAGACGAGAACGGAGATTTACCTGCTGTGTACGCCAAGCTTGGCGCGCCTTCGGCAGAGTAAAAACGCCAGGGGAATTTGATGCAAGAGTTTGAAGTTTAGCTTTTTGCTTATCGATTAACAGCTCAAGTCTGTTTTCAATATTATCTACTTGTAACTGTTTTTTTTGAACATAATTTTCGAGGGATGCAGCATATGTTTGCTGAACCGTAGCGGCTTCTAGTAATGCCGTTTGCTCTGTTTCAGCGGTTTCTGCCTGTGACTGCTTTGTGAAGCCACTGTCTTGCTGCTGTTTGCCAGTCGGCCCCGCATATAGACGTTGGACGCCTTCATGTCTTGCCTTAGTGATACGATCTCTGATTGCGTCAACCGATGGGGCAGCTTTGAGGTGTCCCGCTTCTCCTTGAGTGAGTTTGTCAATGCCATAGCCAAATGTCTCCTTGAAAAAATCATCCATCTGATCGCCATGTTTTCTAGCGATATTATTCACCATTGTTGGCTTAACTGCAATATTTAATGCACCAACATGCGCTGTCATAACAGACGCACCTATAACATTACCGCCCCTATTCTCTACAAAGCCTCGTAGCGAAGCGATAGTACCACCCATTGTAAGGGTATCATCTAAGAGCAGATAATCCTTTCCCTTGGCCACCTTTCCTTCAAAAGTCGGATTAAAGGCCAACCGATGATCTGCGCCCTCCCCTGTACGTCCAACTTTAATAGTTTGGACAATATCGTCTTCGACATCTAAACCAAGCCTCTCGCCTAACACTGCAGCCATTGCCAAAGGTATTTTATTATGCCCGGCAACTTCCTGAGCTAGAACAGGCAAAAGAGTAGGTTTTGACTTGCCAATTAGAGTTTTAATCTTATTGACCGTATCATGTGTGAGCAATCTATCTACCAGATTGAAAGCAGCTTCTGAATCGCCGCCTTTGGCAGCTAGGTACTCAGGTTCTTTCTTTAGAGTACCTAGATCATCGTTACGTATTACTGCTGGAAAGTCATTCCAAGGGGCGCGTTCCCCAATCCCAAAATAATCCAAGAGGCTTCCTAAATTTTAGCCGCTAAAAAATTAGCGAGTGAATTTACGCTTAGCCCCTTTAGCCATCTTTGCGACTTCAGCATTACCATTATCGCCATAACCAATACGAGCCTCACTACCAACAATAGGCATTATATCGAATTTTTTCTGCTCGTGCATTACAAATTTTTTGCCAACTTTCTGAAATAAATTTTTGTCGCCTTTATGAACAATAATACCTTCGTAGCTTTTGTTTGGTTCGGCTTTTTCAGCATTAAAAATATTATAGATGCCAGGTTTGAGTGAGCCTGCCTTTTCAACCTTCTGATTGACCCACTCACCCCCATGATCCCTTTGAATAATGCATTGCTTATTCATGACTAATAGGCGTTTTCTCATCGCCCTACCCCCTTTTTATTGCCTGATACAAGAGAATACATTTAGCCTTCCAATACTGCGGTTAAACTAACACCAGATAGATCACATTCAAACTCATCTCCATCGTCTTCATATTTTACCCAAGCCATTCCATGACTACTAGGACGACGATCTAATAATAATCTAGCATCACGGCCATCATAACTTACCTGAATAATAGCCTTTTTAAGCTTGTTTGGATCGGTTGGTTTTTTTTCTTTCTCATCTTCCAATCCTTGATCATCTTCCTCAAGGGTATCATCATGCCCGTTTGGTTCGTCGGCATTGGCCTCATCGCTATTCTTGGCGTCAATATACTCTCTTAGAAGCTTTAAAGATGCGCGTGTTAAATCTTGTGTTTCATCACTCATCCAATCCTCAACACATTCTGGCTCGGATTTATGTAATTTCACCAACTCATTCACAACAGTAACATCATTAACTCTACCAGAAACAAAGGCATCATTAATCACATCTGGCAAATCCAACAACACAACATGCTGACTAATAAACGCATTTGACTTACCAATAATTTTAGCAATTTGACCTTTCTTTACCCCCTGATCGATTTTCTTTTGAATAAACTCGGCGATTTCGCGTGCTGTCAGTTCATCACGTTGTAGATTTTCTATGAGCTGATCATCATCCGTATAATCATTGTCTACAAATGCAGGTATCGTTGTTTTTTGTGCCAATTTTGAGGCGCGAAAACGTCTTGCACCATGATTAATGATATACTCGCCGGATACTTCTGGATGCGCTCGCACTGAAATAGGCGTTTTAATGCCTCTCGTTTTTATTGTAGCAGCCAATTCACCAAGGCTTTCACTTGAAAAGCCAGGATTATCATCTTTTCGGGGCTGGTCCGGGTCTTCATGAATAACCTCTAATGACAACTCCATTGGACCAGATTCACCAGCTTCATTTTCTGGCGTATCCAAAAGGCTTGATAAATCACCGATACTATCAACATTTATACCTGAAACTGTTTTATTCATTTAGAAATCTCCATCTTGGAAAAAACAAGATCGGATAGCGCACGCACTTCTTTTGCCGCCTCTCTTGCTGCCGTTTTTTTAATCTTCCATACTGGTGTTGATGTAGCCATTGCATCTGCAATGCTACTTCTTAAAGCTATTTTTGTATCCAATGTTAAATCAGGATATGCCTCACGAAGCTCAATTAAATGCCGCTTATGTCTTGGGTTTCTCCCATCGACCTTGCTTGGCACCATGCCTATGAATTTTAGGGTTTTATTGACTTTGCGAATGTTAGCGATAGTTGTCAGCATTTGCTTAATCCCTGAAATGGCATAAGCCTCCATTTCAAGGGGCGACAATACGTAATCTCCCACTGCCAGGGCCGTTACCATACAAGCACCCAAAGACGGGGGTGTATCAATCATGCAAATATCATAGCCCAAATTATCAAAAGCTTGGATAGCCCCATGAAAGTTCTTAAAACCTGAGTTAAACCCGAGCTTTTCAATATCTGCCAATTTACTATTAGCCGAAACCAATACAACATCATCCAAATTGCCAGACAACAAAAGCTCTGGCTGTTTTTTTGCAAACAGTTCGATTGATTGAATCCCTGATGAAAATTCATTCAGTGTATAGCTGGCGTTCGCCTGTGTATCCAAATCAATGATCACCGTTTTCAAACCACGCTCGATAGCACTAAACGCCAAATGAACAAGAGTAGATGTTTTTCCAACACCTCCCTTTTGATTTGCTGCAACAAGTGTTTTCATTATTCTTTATCCTGTTTCAGTTTCTCTTCAGCTTCACGCGCCCATTTTTCTACGATAAAGGCCCGATGATCGGGTAGGGTGGCCGAAACTCGCCTATATCCTTCAGGCGCTATAGCTTGATAGGAATTCCATACACGCATAACTGCTTGAGAAATTGCTCCCTTGGTCAAACCAAGTTCTTCTTTAAACTCAACTTGCTTTCTACCTTCAACAAGAACGCCATAGGCAATATCCTTTGATTGTTGACCAATATCCAACTGTTGAATTGCAGCATCGAACTGTTCTTCGGTTAAACGCTTTCTCATAAATAAAGCTCATATAACTCTCACACCATTTGATTAACCCTAGCGGTGACAGCCGCTATAATATGGGTTTAGCTAAACATTTAGTCGTTGTCAATTTTAGCGGCTAAAATTCTTCTTCGACCGTTTCTTTGGTTGGCCATAAGCAGCAAACCAGGTTAGAAGTGTGAGCATTCCAAAATGCAGCATGAAAGTCCAACCAGCACTTACTTGCGGGTCATCCCAATAATAAAACATACGCATCATCTGAAAGAACACTTCCATAGAGACAAGCCAGCGAAGCAGGGGCCAAGTCATAGCAACCAACACCCAAACCATAAAATGGACACCATAGATGATCTTACGCACGGCTGAAACAAACCATTTAAATGTCACCCAAAGAGGATTAGAGGTATAATTCAGCAAACGGAAAGCCGTTGCTTGCAAACTTCTAATTTCATAAATTTTAGACATTTACTTGACCTTTTCTCTATTTTGACACCAATAAGGTTAGTGCCCTTTAAAACTCACACCTTAGGGGGCGCATGTTGGTGTGACAGCACCTACAGAGCGCCTTGGTGAATGCCAGGGCGCTTACTCATAAGTAAATTCACCTCAACAATTCCTATATATCGTAACATATGATTTGCACAAAGTACAGCTAAACTTTATAAATATTAAAAATAATTAAATCACATTAACTAAAAAAGTTGATTCTTGATGCGTTCGCATACTATTTCTTATTAGGAAGAAAATCTTTCCTATGGCGTTGTTAAAAAATTTTAGCCGCTAAAATTTCTAACCGAGGGTTTCTACTGGTGTATAACAATATCTTCTTTACGAATGTGCTTCGCATTTTAGAAGAACGGGGTATGACCAAACAGGAGTTGGCCGAACTTTCGGGCGTGTCCACATCATTTCTCTCAGACATTACATCTGGAAAGGGAAACCCGACACTTAATGTTGTAGAAAATATAGCAAGCGCATTAGACATGCCATTGCCCGCACTTCTCGAAACCACAGACCTCGATGATGAAACATTAGCTTTACTTAATGAAGGAAAGAAAGTTAGCGATCTTCCAGAAGGATACGAGAGAATAACAGTGGTGCTTCCAGGCCATAGGGCATTTCTTGCCAAAAAGTGGGGTGAAGAAGCAAAAAACAAACTCAACACACTCTCTGAACACCAAGAAAAAGAATAAAAGAATACTTGGAATAACTCTAAACTAGACTACCCCAGCCCCAATCTTTTCTACCCAAAATCGACATTAAAGCCTGAACTATCTGTGTCAAGATAGAACAATCTCTTTTGTATTTATTAAAATTTAATTTTTCGGTATTGTGTAAACTTTTGTTTCGCTATATCGTATCGTGAGTAATATTTATGCACGCAATAATGGCGATTGGTTTAATGAGTAAGTCTATAGATAATAATAATTCCCTTATTGAGAGAGCTATAGCTAAAATTCAAAGGGATTTAGGGAAAGACCTTCTCGCCGCCTTAAACGATCCAAAGACCGTAGAATTAATGTTAAATGCCGATGGCAATGTTTGGCTTGAACGCCTTGGCGAGCCCATGAAACGTATCGGCAAACTTCGACAGGCGCAAGCACAAGGTATCATTGAAACAACCGCTGGTGTTCACAATAAAGAGATCACAAGATATCAGCCTACCTTTGAAGGCGAGTTTCCCTTGGATGGCTCAAGGTTTGCTGCCCAACTGCCTCCAGTAGTCCCGGCCCCAACATTTGCGATCCGTAAAAAAGCAATCTCGATTTTTACATTAGAGCAATATGTCGAAAACGGGGTAATGACTGAACGCCAAAAACAAGTCATCCAACAAGCAGTTAAAAATCACAAAAACATACTTGTTATTGGGGGAACCGGTTCAGGCAAAACAACACTTGTAAATGCAATCATCAATGAAATGGTCGTTAATGATCCTTCAGAGCGTATCTTCATAATAGAAGACACGGGAGAGATCCAATGTAGTGCAATAAACCACGTCCAGTATCATACAAGCTTGGAAGTGGACATGACTGCCCTGCTAAAAACAACATTAAGAATGCGTCCTGACCGTATACTTGTTGGAGAGGTTAGGGGGCCTGAAGCCCTTGATCTACTAGACGCATGGAATACAGGTCATGAAGGTGGGTCAGCAACATTGCACGCTAACAACGCCAGATCCGGTCTAGATCGATTACGGTCACTGATTACCCGAAACGCAAATGCGCCATCTGAAATTGAACCACTCATAGGCGAGGTTGTTCATATCATTATTCATATCGCCAGAACATCTAATGGCCGTGAAATCCAAGAACTTATGGAAGTGCAAGGATATGAAAACGGCGATTACATAACCAATAACCTCTAAGGGAGTCTTAAACGATGACTAACTCTACACTTCAAAATCAAGGGCTGCATCACAATCGAGCATTCTTATTTTTACTGTTGATCACTGCAGCACTGATCATGCTGCTTGTTTCAAATCCTGCAATGGCTGCAACCGGGGCAGGGGGGTCGCTACCTTATGAATCATGGTTGGAAAGCCTAAGAAACTCGGTAACTGGTCCAGTAGCATTTACGCTGTCAGTTGTTGGCATCGTGGTTGCTGGCGGTGTTTTAATCTTTGGTGGCGAGCTGAACGGTTTCTTTAGAACATTGATCTTCTTGGTTCTTGTTATGGCTCTTATCATTGGTGTTAACAACGTTCTTTCAACATTCTTTGGTCGTGGTGCTGTTATCCAAGCACCAATCGAAACACAAGCCACTTTAGACGCCAATGAATTTGCGTCTTACTCCTGTCAGCAAAGGCTCTAACTATGGCTTTGCGTAAGATACCAATTCATCGTTCTGGAAACAGAGATAACCTTTTCATGGGGGGTGATCGTGAATTGGTAATGTTTGCAGGACTTTTAGCAGGGGCGCTAGTCTTCAGTGCTCAGGATCTACTTGCAACGATCTTCGGTATCGTACTTTGGTTTTTTGCCCTCTTTGTCTGCCGTGAAATGGCTAACGCAGATCCAAAGATGCGTAACGTCTATATGCGAAATAACCAATACAAAAGCTATTACCCTGCTCACAGCACACCATTCAGGGAAAACACACCAACACAAGGAAAGCGTTATAAATGATCGAAGCTATAACATTCATTATCGCGACACTTGGTATTATTTTATTGCTGTTGCTTTATTCTCGCATTCGAGAAGTAAGCAAAGAAACAGCATTAAAGAAACATAGATCGAAGGATGAATCGTTACCCGACTTACTCAACTATGCCGCTGTAGTGGATGATGGTGTAATTGTTGGAAAGAACGGTTCATTCATGGCCGCTTGGCTCTACAAAGGTGCTGATAACGCCAGTAGTACAGATGACGAAAGAGATTTAGTATCTGCGCGAATAAATCAGGCTCTTAGTAATCTTGGCAATGGCTGGATGCTCCATGTTGACGCTGTTAGGCGTCCAGCTATGAACTATTCAGAGAAAGAAGCCTCCGAGTTTCCTGATCAAGTTTCTGAAGCTATTGACCATGAACGCCGTAAACTGTTCGAGAACCTTGGAAATATGTATGAGGGCTATTTTGTCCTAACATTAACATGGTTTCCGCCTCTGTTGGCTCAACGTAAATTCATCGAGCTTATGTTTGATGATGATACTGTTCCGCCTAACAGTAAGCAGCAAACTCAAAACCTTATTAATCAATTCAAAAAAGAAATCGGAAACGTCGAAAACCGCCTGAGCACTGCTATCGCACTAAAACGACTGTCGGGCCAAAAGTTCCAGCAAGAAGATGGTTCCAAAATTACTCACGATGACTTCTTAAGCTGGTTGCAATTCTGTGTAACAGGTATCCATCAGCCTCTACAGCTTCCAAGTAATCCGATGTATATTGACTCACTTGTTGGCGGTAAGGATTTTTGGGGCGGTGTCGTTCCGAAAGTCGGGCGCAACTTCATTCAAGTAGTTGCAATAGATGGTTTTCCTTTGGAATCAACACCAGGTATTTTATCTGCATTAGCCGAACAACCCTTAGAATATAGATGGTCAACCCGCTTCATATTTATGGATCGTCAAGAATCCATAAAACACTATGAAAACTACCGCAAAAAGTGGAAGCAAAAGGTACGTGGTTTCTTCGATCAGGTCTTTAACACCAATACAGGCGCAGTAGATCAAGATGCTCTTGAAATGGTACACGATTCTGAAGAGGGAATAGCAGAAATTAATAGTGGCCTTGTTGCTGCTGGTTATTACACCAGTGTAATCGTTCTTATGTCACCAGATAGGAGCGTTTTGGAAAGTTCTGCTTCTGCAGTTGAAAAAGCTATTGCTCGGTTAGGGTTTGGTTCGCGTGTTGAAACAATCAACACTATTGAGGCATATCTTGGTAGTCTACCAGGCCATGGTGTTGAAAATGTTCGTCGTCCTTTGATGAACACAATGAACCTCGCAGATTTAATACCAACAAGCAGTATTTGGACTGGTATAGATCAAGCGCCTTGTCCTTTGTATCCACCAAATTCACCAGCCTTGATGCATTGCGTTACACAGGGAGCAACCCCCTTCAGACTTAATCTGCATGTGAATGATCTTGGTCATACTTTAATGTTTGGACCAACCGGGGCAGGGAAGTCTACACACTTAGCATTACTTGCTTTGCAGCTTCGTCGTTATGCAGGAATGTCAGTATACACATTTGACAAGGGTAACTCCATGTATGCTGCCACTAAAGCAGTTGGTGGACAGCATTTTGAAGTAGGCTCTGAAAATACTCAGTTGACATTTTGCCCTCTCCAATATTTGGAAACAAAAGGTGATAGAGCATGGGCAATGGAATGGATCGATACCATTCTGGAGTTAAACGGCATCCAAATAACACCGGGCCAAAGGAATGAAATTGCCAGTGCAATAATGAGTATGCACGCAAGTAAAGCTCGTACATTCTCTGAGTTTGTGTTGACTGTCCAAGATGAACCAATCCGTGAAGCCCTCAAACAATATACTGTTGAAGGCATGATGGGTAACTTGTTCGATGCTGAAGAAGATAGCCTTGAACTTACCAATTTCACGACTTTTGAAATCGAAGAAATCATTGATATGGGTGATAAGTTCGCTTTGCCTGTATTATTGTATCTGTTTAGAAGAATTGAAAAAAGCCTAAAGGGTCAACCTTCAGCTATCATTCTTGACGAAGCATGGATAATGCTTGGTCATGAAGTCTTCAGGAATAAAATCCGTGAATGGCTCAAGGTTTTAAGGAAGGCTAATTGTTTTGTTCTTATGGCCACGCAAAGCTTATCTGATGCTGCTAATTCAGGTATCTTTGATGTCATAGTGGAATCAACCGCTACCAAGATATTCTTGCCTAACAAAAACGCTAGAGACGATGATGCAAGCGCGTTGTATCGACGTATGGGCCTTAACGCACGCCAAATCGAAATTTTGGCTGCGGCTGTTCAAAAACGCCAATACTATTATATGTCAGATAATGGTCGAAGGCTGTACGAACTGGCGCTTGGGCCACTAGCCTTATCTATTGTTGGGGCATCCGACAAAGAATCTATAGCAGAAATCAAATCCCTCGAAGCCAAATACGGTGATGAATGGATCAACAAATGGTTGGACTCCAAAGGGCTTAATTTATCAAATTATCAGGAGGCAGCATGAGCTTCGGAGACAAAATAAAAAAGCTGATATTTAAACAGCCAGCAACCGCAAGTGTCCAGGATCAAGAAGGTTCTACACCAAACGCCGAAAAAGAGGGGGTTGAGGCTCCATATCTTGCGGCTAGAAAGTCATGGAATAGTCACGTTGGTTCCATTGTTGAACAAAATCAAATCTGGCAATTTATTGCGATTGGATCGGCCTTCATCGCAATAGCTTGTATTGGTGGTTTGATCATCATTGGATCTCAATCAAAATATATTCCTTACGTTATTGAAGTAGACAAACTTGGTCGCCCTAACGCAGTTGGTCCCGTTAGTCCATCCGCGCCAAACCAGACTAATAGCCTAGTGGTCAGCGCTGCTTTATCTGACTTCATTACTGACGCCAGGTTAGTAACACCAGATGTAGGTTTGCAGACAAAAGCTATTTATGACGTTTACGCCCACCTTTCACCTAACGATCCAGCCACCCTTAAAATGAATGAGTGGTTGAACGGTAGTGAAGAAGCGAACCCTTACAAAAGGGCTTCTAAAGAAATGGTTCACACAGAAATTAAATCTGTTCTGCAACAATCTGCTGAAACATGGCAAGTCGAGTGGGCTGAAACTACCCGAGATAGGCAGGGTGCCTTGCAAGGCGCTCCCGTCAATATGAGGGCACTTATCACAGTCTATAATGCCGCCCCCACTGAAGAAACAACCGAAGAACAACTTCGCCAAAATCCGCTCGGGATCTATGTGCGAAACTTCTCATGGTCCCCATTACTATAAAGACGAGTGAACAAGATATGAAAAAGCTAATTACCGCATTTATATTTAACACTTTAATTTTTTCATCGACTGCATCGTTTGCTCAAAGTGATGCGGAAAAGCTCGAAGATGAAGTGTTTTCAACCAAGGAAATTGAACTTAGTGATCAAGAGCGGAAGGCGCTAGAAATAGCTAAAAGGTGGCGAGCTGGTAATGGACAAGCCATTGAACCTTTCTCTGGTGCTAACGGTGCTGTTGAATTTGTTTTTGGTACTCAACAGGTAAGTATTGTCTGTGCTGTTTTAAATATATGTGACATTCAATTGCAGCCCGGAGAAGTTATTACTCCGCAAGGTCTACAGATTGGTGATCGAGTTCGTTGGACCCTTGACCCTGCTGTTTCTGGTTACGGTCAAAATCAAATAACGCATGTTCTGGTAAAACCTCGTGATGCTGGACTGGAAACAAGCTTAGTAATTACCACTAATCGCAGGACATATCATTTACGTTTGGTGTCGCATCGTACAGAATATATGCCACTCGTAACCTTCGCATATCCAGATGAAACACTGGCGAAATGGGAAGCAATACAAAAACGCCAGGCTTATATTGTTCGACAAGAAAAAGAACAAAAAGCTGTCGAAGTTCAAGAACGTACAATTCCTGAAACGGGCGCCTATCTTGGAAATCTGTCTTTTGACTATGACATCAAGGGTAAGGCTCCTTGGAAGCCGCTCAGGGTATACAATGACGGTGTAAAAACCATAATTCAGATGCCACCTGAAATGAAACAAAGTGAAGCTCCGGTGTTATTGCTCTCTGGTAAGGGCAAAACTAAAACCGCTGTTGTTAACTATCGGCTTCAGGATGATCGTTTCATTGTTGATTCTGTTTTTAAAGAAGCCATTCTGATTTCTGGTGTTGGTAGCCATCAAGAAAAAATTACAATTAAGAGGAACTAGGTATGATGCGTTTAGCCCTGATTATCCTTGCTGTGATTGCTATTGGTGCTTGTTCAACTAACAACACTCAATATGGAAGCTTTGTAACAAACACAGTCGGCCTAAATGAACAGATTATTGTGGATGATGTTATCGAACAATTAAAAGATCATTATCCACCTGCTAAAACACACTTGGCGTTAAAACAACTGACACCAGATACATTTGGGATAACTTTTACTAATAGTCTTCGTCAAGAAGGTTATGCCGTTGCCGAATATGATGAAAATCAGCGTTCTTTGGCGGGATTAGTTCCGCTTCGATACATTTTTGATGAGTTAAAGGACAGCTCACATTATCGCCTTACTCTTTACGTTGGCGCAAATGCCTTTTCTCGCCCTTATACCATCGAACAAGGCGCAGTAGTTCCTTCTGGCCTATGGGTAAGAAAGGAACCGTATAATGAGTGATGATATGTCACCAGATGCGTCACCAGGAACAGGTGTAAGGCGTGTTAATCAAACACCAAAACTAATAATTTTTGGTATTGTTGGCGCTTTTCTACTCGTCATGGCGATTGTTGCTTATGGTCGTGCTGAACAGCAAAATGCACCCGCAGAGCAAGAGCAAGTGACAGTACGTACATCTACAAACTTTGCTGATCAAATTACTTCAGATGTAGATTCAGGCGGCTCAGGTTTCATTGCTCCTGTCCAAACGCCAAACTTAGGTACTCAAGAACAAGTTCCTGAAGAACCTGTTTTACAAGCCGTCACACCTGCGGAACCTCCTGTTACGCCTACTCAAGTACGTCTTGGGCCTCCTGCAAATGATCCTCTTGGTAATTCAGGAAATGATGAAATTTCATTACAGATCAAAAGGGCTAAATTACAACAATTGCAACAAGCAATAAATGCTGGTTCCAGTGTAACATTCAATGTCCAACAAGATGCCAATAATAGCAACAGGTCTAGCACTCCGCAAACTCGTAGTGATGCGTTAAGTCGTATTGCTGAAGCACAGCAATTTGCTGATGAAATCCGAAACGCAAGCCCCGCAGAAAGATACCAAGCTAGACTTGATCAAATTCAGTCAAGCATTGATAGTGGCGGAGTAGGTAATGGTGCTTTACCAGGATTGGGGGGTACAGTTCCAAACATCATTGATACTGCTGTAAATGAAACAGACTTCCAAGTATCAACAACAGACGAAAATGGGGATCGTTGGAAACTAAATTCACAAGTTAAAGCCCCAAGCTCTCCTTTTGAAATGCGTGCAGGAACAGTTATACCCGGAACAATTAGAGGCGGTATCAATTCTGATCTTCCCGGCCAAATTTCTGCCCAGGTTTCACAAAATGTCTATGATACAGCAACTGGCAATCATTTGTTAATTCCGCAAGGCTCACAACTGACAGGTTTTTACAGTAGTGAAATATCCTTTGGACAAAAACGTGTCATGGTTGCTTGGCAACGTATAATTTTTCCTGATGGTAAAGCGTTAGACATTGGAGAATTTCCCGGAGCTGATGAAGCTGGTTTTTCAGGCTTTAGAGATCGAGTTAATACACACTTCTGGCGCACTTTTGGTAATGCGCTACTTCTGTCTGGTATTACCGCTGGTGTTACACTTAGTCAGGATAATGGCAACCAGGTTAACCAGAATTTCTCACAACGAGCTGGTGATGCAATTAGTGAATCTTTGGGTCAACAGCTTGGTCAAGTCACCGCTCAGGTCATTGCAAGAAACCTTAATGTGTCACCCACTTTAGAAATTCGTCCAGGCTATCGTTTCAATGTAGTGTCAACTAGGGACATCACATTTTCGAAACCTTACGAAGCATTTGACTATAAGTAATAGGAGTTGTTTACATGATGAAACTACACCGATTAACTCTCATATCAGGTTTGTTCTTATCCCTATTTGTCGGGATCAAAAATGCACCTGTTCATGCGGGTATTCCCGTCATCGATGGTAGCAACCTGTCTAACAATGTTATTTCAGCACTGGAAAACATTACTCAGACAATAAATATCATTAACTCTTACCAAACTCAGCTTCAGCAGTTTGATAATATGTTGCAGAATACACTTGTTCCTGATCAATTCATTTGGGATCAAGCGCAAAATACCATTAACAATCTTCTTACTGCTGCGAACACCTTGGAGTTTTACCAAAACCAACTTGGCAGTATTGATCAATATCTTACACAAACTGGCAATGTCGCAACTTATCGAACCGATCCGTGCATCACTTCCAGAACGTGTACAGTTGAACAACTTACTGAAAATAGAACGTTATCATCTGAGGCACAAAAACGCGCAAATGACGCAGCAATAAGAAGTCTACAGCGCCAGAATGAGCTTATTCAAGCTGACGCAACTCAGTTGGAAAACTTACAAAGTGCGGCCCAAGGCGCAACTGGCCAGCTACAGGCGATTGGTTATGCAAACCAATTAGCAAGCTCTCAAACCAACCAGTTAATGCAGATCCGCGCCTTGCTTGTTGCACAACATACTGCCGTTGTTACACGGCAACAAGCTGTTGCAGATCGTGAAGCCCAACTAGCTGCTGGTGATGAAGGTTTTAGAAGAAACACCACTGAACGCAGTTCTGGAATGAGTTGGTAACAATAATATTGGAGAATAAAATGTTTAAGAAAATCACCATAATAACATTTATTTCAGTTTTAACCGCTTGCGGAAATGATGGACCTAAAGAGATTGAAATCCCAGAGGTCAATAAAGAAAATTGTAATCCGACTAACATCAACTCTTTAAAAGAATTAGAGACACGCGATGCCATGAGAAAAGCTTGCCGAAAGATCGGTGATGAAGGTTTCCGTGGTGGCAAAGTTGAAAAAAGTTCTGGTAAATCTTGGTAGGTAAAGCCTTATGGCCAGGTTATTTAAATTTCTATTGTTAACTTTGATACTGATACCTCTGTTTTCTTCAGAGGCCAGTGCTCAAGCAACTAATCGAGATCTACTCGATACAATTATACAACAGTATTCAATTGCTACACGAACTTGGGGGCCGACAATTGAAGCAGTTGCTACTCGTTTGTTTTGGATATTAGTTGCTATTTCGATGACTTGGACATTTGGGATGATGGCTTTACGTAAAGCTGACATATCCGAATTTTTTGCTGAATTTTTAAGATTCACAATTTTTACTGGCTTCTTTTGGTGGCTACTATTGAATGGATCTAACTTTGCTTTAGATATCATAGATAGTCTCAGGCAACTTGGTGCAGATGCTACAGGTAACCCAAGAAACCTCACACCATCTGGTGTTGTAGATATTGGCTTTGATGTGCTGTTAACTGTCGTCAACAAATCATCTATTTGGTCGCCAGTGAACAGTGGTGTTGGGCTCATAGTTGCTATTGTTACATTAGTAGTTTTCGCCCTTGTTGGTGTTAATATGCTGTTACTACTTATTTCGGCTTGGTTCCTAGCATATGGCGGCATTTTCTTTCTCGGTTTTGGTGGTTCCAGATGGACATCAGATATGGCCATCAATTATTTCAAAACCGTTTTGGGCATTGCTGTTCAGTTATTTGCATTCACATTAATTATTGGGATCGGTCAGACTTATGTGGAAAGTATCTTTAATAGAGTAAGCGACGATGTAGCCATTATTGAGCTCGTTGCAATTCTTATTTCCGCTGTTGTTCTATTAGTTTTAGTTAATAGGGTTCCTCCTCTTTTAGCTGGCATCATTACTGGTGCAAGCGTCGGAAATACAGGAATTGGTAACTTGGGGGCTGGCGCTGCCCTTGGTGCTGCGGCTGCAGTGGGTGCTGCTGCTGTAACAGGTGGTGCTGCGTTAGCTGCTGGTGCCTCAAATATTGCTGGCGGCGCTCAGGCAATTAAGGCTGCTGTTTCCAAGGCTTCAGAAAACGTATCAAGTGGTTCTGATATAGTTTCCAATTTGGCAAGCTCTTTTGGCGGCGGTTCTGATGGTGGTGATGGCGGGGGAGGTGGCCTTGCTGCTGATATTGCCTCTGCTGGTGGCGGTGATTTATCAGGTGGTGATAGTGGTTCAAGTAGCGAAAGTGGGTCAGGTGGCGGCTTCAATAGCGGCTCAGACGGTGGTTCAAGCGCAAGTTTAAGTGGTAGCTCTCAGACACTTGGAGATACACCATTTTCTCAAGCCGGGGGTTTTTCAGGTGCTTTATCAACTGCTGCTAAAATCACAGCCGATACTGGTGCAAATTTAGCATCCGGTATTGGTCAAGTTGCTAAATCAAAATTCGATGACTTTGTTGAAAATGCTTCAGCACGAATTGCAGAAACACCAGGTGGCCAGGTTGCAGAAGCGATTTCGAATACTGACACATCTGGCGGTACTGATGGGGATAACACCATAGGGGGTGCAGATCCAAACTCAACTGAAGTGGATATTGAAGCTGAAGTAGCTGCGTTTGCTGATAAAGGTGGGAGTGCCTAAATGAAGCAAGCCAACTTACAGACAACACCAAAGATCACCCTACCAATAATCACGTTCTCAAACGGTGCATTGGAAGGGCTTAAGTATGTTGGCGTGGTTGCTATGGTTCTTGACCATACCAACAAGTATCTGTTCAATGGCACCATCCCAATTATGTTTAATATTGGACGGATTGCCTTACCTCTTTTCATCCTCGTGATTGCATTTAACTTTGCTCGGTCAGAGCAAATAAAAAATGGTGCTTATAAGCGCACAATGTCCCGTTTAGCTGTATTTAGCGTGGTAGCCTCCATGCCTTATATTGCTCTTGGCAATGTACTTTTCGGGTGGTGGCCGTTAAATATCTTGTTCACTCTCTTAACGCTTGTTGGTCTATTTTATACCCTCGAAACAAAGAAATATTTTTTAGCAACATTTGTTTTTGTAGTGGGTGGGGCAGTTGTAGAATTTTGGTGGCCAGCACTGATTTTTGGTGTTGGCCTTTGGCAATATTTCAGGAAACCATCATTTTCAGCTATTCTTTTGATTTTGGTCGGCAGTATCACGCTGTGTTTTATCAATCAAAATGGATGGTTATTCATGGCAATTCCGCTGGTTTTATTAGCCAGCAATTACAATCTTAATATCCCACGTTTTAGGTGGTTCTTTTACAGCATATACCCACTTCATTTAATAGCACTTTGGCTTGTTCGGATTCCGATGGCTGAGGCTGGCTATATGTTTTTTACAGGGCAATAATTAATGAGAATGGTTACAACAATAATAACGACTTTGGTGTTGATTTGCTCTTTAAATCACTCTGCTTCTTATGCTGAAGAAAAGGGCTTTGAGAAGCCTTTTACATTAGAAGTTAATGTGTCATTTGCCGATAGTAGCGCGAGCTTTCGACCTAATAGCGAAGCATCTAATATCTTGAAAGCTGCTCCTGCAGCCTCAATCATTTACATTAGCGGTCGGACAAGCACAAAAAAATATAGCGAGAAAGATGAAATTCTCGCCCTGAAAAGGGCGTTAACGGCGCGCTCATATTTAATAGAGCGGGGTGTATCTCCGTTAAAGATAATGATCAACCATGCATCTGCAACTGACTTCATTACCTCAAATGCTACGAAGGAAGGCAGATACATTAATCAGCGTGTCGAAATAGAAATGCATTTCGTACCTCAGAAACTTGTTTCTGGTGCGGGGTTTCAATATTAGGAACTGAATGGAAGGAGAAGTGATGTTTATTAGACGTATTTTATTGTCTTTTTTGCTTATGGCCGTTCTCGTAGAAGCGACAAGTGAAAAAGCAATCTCTTACCCAGGAGATAATGACTGTGCAATCTGGCTTTGTTTGCCATTAGCATTCATACCAGGTAGTTGTGCGGGCGCACGACTGGCCTTCATTCGTCGTCAAGCCAATCCCTTTCAATCTGCTATACCAAGTCTTCCAAGCTGCATCGTTTCAGAACAAACAGCTATCAGTCGTTCTTTGAGCGAAGGTTTGACATCATCGGCAACAACGCAGTTTATTAACACCAGAAGAAGTGATGATGGTAAAATAGATACAGACACATTTCGGGATTGTTTTACAATTCGTAACAATGGGGTGCAGATCGGTCAGACATTCTGTGCTGATCGCGAGGAAGAAAGGGACGTTCCTCTTGAGGAACAATTCGGATTAGTTCCTTCACAAGAACCTCTTGAGGAACGAATAGGTATAGGCACTTAGGAATACAATTCTCAATAACGTGTGAATTATAGTATATAAAGTTCACGATCGGAGCTGCCAGGTTGCCATTTTCGGCGTGCCGGCAGCTCGCAAATTAGAATTTCATTCCTGTAAGGAGTTAGTAAGCACATGATGGCCAACCTAATAAAAAGACTTGAAAATGAGCCTGATGCTTTATCAAAAATCTATTTCATTAGTATCTCTTCAGGGCTCATTGGTTTAGGTGGTTTTTTAAAAGTATTAGAAATGCAGTCCCTTGAGTTGAAAGCTACCTTGATGTTGGTAAACTTCATCTTCTTTTCTGCTGCATATTTCTTTTACAGGATCGCTAACGTGTTAACGGGGCCGGAAAGTTCGAGGGTGCTTTATAATTCATTCGGTGTGCTACTACTTAGCGTAGGATTGTTTTTCTTTATTATATTTAATTGAATCTAACTGGCGAGGGAACCAGGGCATGATAGTACAATTAATAGAAAATGTGTTGTTACCAATACTCATACTTATCATCGTCTATCTTGCTTTCCTCGATGATGGCTATTCTCAAACTAACGACATAGATGCCGAGTTCCAGTTCAAACAGGAATGTCACACTAAGTATGAAACCTTGCAGCAGGAACCGAATTTCAATGCCGTTAAGGAACATTCAGAGGGTGGCAGGTTGAATGGCTGTCGCTATTTCGTTGCACCAATGTAAGCTAAGTCGATGTTTTTTGAAAATATTGAGATCAGCACTTCAGGAGTAATTGCAACTTCCCTTTTAATCACAGGCTTCATAAATTATTTTATGTTTTCCGGCAAAATACATGAAGAAGACCTTGAAAAACCTTGGGTATTTCAACGTACTCGTGGTCCCAAGTCTAAAGATTACTCTTCCCGGTTATCCATACTTCTTTCGATAGCAATTACTTTCATAATACCATTTATTATTATCTTGGTGGTTTTTGGAGTTTAAAAGCCTTGATATCGTCGCTGCAGCCTTTTGTTTCACAGAATGTTTCACACTGCTGTGTTGACCGTTTACAGTGCTCGCAGATTAAGATAAATAATATGATCCTTTTTAATGACATTGGACGTTTCGGTCAGAACTGTTGCAGCGGTTCTGACCGTTTTTTCTTGTTGCAATGCTATATAAATGGGTAGTTTAAGCTCTTTAGATATTTGCATTTCTTCAATTCATCCATTGCACTAATGGAATTATTTTTAAAGCAAATACGCCCGATTTTATTGAACTCAACCGCAACGTCTTCTCTTTTTAACGTGAGTTTATGCATGAAATACACGGGCTCATAGCCAGGGTTAACGGTATCAACCGTTGCCTTTCCAGCAAGCCCCCAAAAATATTCTAATTCTGCGGTTCCAATTTTCCTTCTTTCACACAATTTGCCAAACGACACCATAGTAACTGTGAAGGCTAACGAAGGGTTTTTGGCACTGGATATACAAAATCGATTAAGATGCGGATTATTGGTTTCTCTCTTTGGACACACACCCTTTGCTGGGTGCTTATTTGCTTTGGACCATGCATCAGGATTAAGCAATTTTCCACATGCTAATACATTCTCACTGAAGGCTGATAGGCTAATTATTAAAACAAAAGTCTGGATTATGCGTTTCATCTACTATTCTCCAACTTTGATTGTTTTCAAGAAGTTGTGGCTATAACCTGAGTTATTTCAGATTATAGCCTTTTTTATGGTTAACTAGATATTAACAACGGAAGGCACCTGATAATGTTGTCCAGTTGCCATTAGGCATTTGGCCAATCATATATTGACCCTTGCGAACACCGAGCGAGTTGCCGAAATTTCCAGTAATTTTATACTGGACGTAAGGGACTACTCCCCCACATTTGACAACACGGACAGTTCGGTGAAACTCGAACCTTACTTGCCACGTTTCATTGTTGGATTTATCGACGGTGTATCTGCCGAAGCCCTGAGCGAAAGCAGATGTTGTAGCAAGCCCGATAAGGGCTAATGTGATCAGTTGTTTTTTGAATTGATACATTTTTTTATCTCCATTTACTTTCTGTTCTCTCATCGGAACAAAATCAGGCTAACAGAGAGCATGGAGAAGAAGATATGCTACAAAACCTTGAGAAGTATCAGTACGTTAGCTTTTAAATACACGTTTAAACATTGTTATATGAAACACTATTTATAATAGTGTTTCATAAAGTCCGGCCAGTTTATATGAAGAAATGGAGGGTCAGGCGGTATAATCGGCTTGCCCTTTTTTTGTATTCTGCTAATATGAAACATATCACAAGTGTAGTGTTTCAAATAGGATTTTTAAGGGCAAAACCACGCTGTTCTTGATCCTTATTATACGCGAAAAGTCTGAAAGAATAAAGTCAACTATGCCTGAAGAGACGACATCATATCAAGAAGACGCCTTGAAGCGCCGCTCGTATCTTGAGATGGTATATTCGGACCTTCAGGAAGTTTCTGGTCGGCTTGCGAGTGAGTTTGAAGCAATCGAGCCTGAACACCTCACTTTATCAAAAGAGGTTGGTAAATTACAGGGTCGGCTTCACGACCTTGAAGGACGATTAAACTTTCTTAATGATCGGCGCGCAGAGATTATTGATGAACGCACAGCAATCCATAACCGCTGTTCATTAATAGAGTCCGACATTAAGGCAATTACAAAAATAATCGAATAAAGAGTTAATTATTATGTCTATTTTATACCCATACATCTTTGCATCGAGTGTCATTGTTGGCGCTATCATCGTTACATATATTGTCGTGAAATTACTTGAAAGAAGGTAATACCGTCAGTTTGAATTTTTTCAACCAACTGACTTATAAACTTAACAAATGACCACATTAATGCAAATATATGGTGCTACAGGGGAACGCCTTTATCTCACCTCTGAAGAACGACAACGTTTTTATGAGGCGGCTGCAAAACGCTCAAACCGTGAACGATTGTTTGGTCAGATGCTTTATTGGACAGGATGCAGGATTTCAGAAGCTTTAAACATGCAGCACGGCCACATCGATGTCGATGTGATGGCCGTCACGATCCGATCTCTAAAGAAACGGGTAAAGTACGATAGTGAGGGTAGGGCGCTACCGACACCAGTACGTACCATACCGATGCCTGAAAGATTTATTGATGATCTGATAGGCGCTTTCGATCTACGAAACATGAAGAAAACTGATCGGGTAAGGCCATTGTTTGAATTTAGTAGAACAACAGGCTGGCGTATTATCAAAAGCATCATGACTGATGCTGGACTTGATATGTCCAAACCACACGCTGAGCCGAAGGGCTTGCGTCATGCGTTCGGCATACACGGCATCAGAAGAAATGTACCCTTGGAAACATTAAGGGATCTGATGGGGCATACGGATATTGCGACAACCGCTATTTACCTTCAAGCTGTCGGCATTGAAAAACGCGAGTTTACCGCCAGAATGTGGGACTAATTTACCTTCTAATGACCTTTGAATTAACAAAGGTTTTGGCTATTTGTTCTGGTTATTGCCCCAGGTATAGGATGCGGCTGCACCGATAATAACCGACAAAGTTGTTGTTACCCAAGTCTGTAGATCGGAAAGATCGGTAGCTTTTGTGGGATCACTCCACATTTTATAGGCAATTATGGAGATCAAAATACCAAACAATAGGCCCGCCGACCATACGGCCACCGTGCCACCCCATTTAGTTTTTACGCGGTCTAACTCTTCGTTTAAAGAATTTTTTTCAAGCGTATCATCGCTGGAAATTGTCTTCTTTGCCATTCAAAATGTTCCTTTTAGTTTGAATCGAGCACTCCCACCATTTCAGTATCAAAAGCATCACTTGATGAAGCAAAACCTATATGATTGTTGCCTTCAGCGCGTTGTTTATCAAAAGCTTTGATAACAGATAAGCCGCGCCTGATGATCTCTGTGCGGGTTACACCTTCCCTTGCACCCAGATCTGAAATGTAATCGCTCAATTCTTTATTCAGCTCTAAATTAATTCTAACTTTCTCTGCCATTGTTTTACCTCTGTGTTCTCAACTCTACATATATAATACATAAAAAATGTGTATTCAAGAAAATGCTGGCTATTAATGGCCATCTACCAGCCATTTACGGCCGGAGATCACAAATGGCTGATAATTGCGATTACCGGTTTATTTTATGGCGTATTTATATATATATGGTTGCATGGCTGTTAAAACAGCCTGAGAGGACTGCAAGCCTCCAAGATAACTGCGGATCTGGAATCAGAGTGGAATATTGATGTTTCATGTTCATTCTGTTGCCTTAAACGCTTTTTATTAAGTATACAGCGGGCAGTTACCGAGTTTAGCATCCTCCGACTTCGAACAGGCGCTATGTGCCAGAAAAGGAGTATCTATGCTGCAACTACAGATATTAAGTCAGTTACAATTCGCGGCCTGTAAATGGGAAAATTTTATCCAACAATGTAAGAACATTGATTTGATAAAACGTGCTAAATACAGCCCTGCATCTTTCATTGTTTGGGATACCATTGGCGATAAAAACAGTTATTTACGAGTTGGCGATGACCTTGCCACTATTGCGATGCAAGCTGTTATCGAATTAGAGCTGGTGCCGATTGATATGGAAACAAATCAGCCGTTAATTGTCATGAAAGACCAAGTTTATTACGCGCCAATCTCAGATTGGCAAGATTACGGCATGTTACTAAGCTTTACAAACAGTTCACGGCTTGAAGTTGCAAGCATGAATAGCTAAAATATACATAAGAGCCCTTCAATTAAGGTTCATAGCTTCCAAAGTTACCAGGATAGGCGGTATTTGGGTATGGAGGAACCGAAAATACGGTACTCCTTTCCCCCGCCGATATAGATTTCCAGCATCACGCTGCTTGTTGATCCCTTAATTTATAAATGCTTGGTCCAAGGTTCAATTCGCCTTGCTCGGCTTTCCATGTCATTCCGCGCAAGTATCCCCCAGGGTTTACAATCTCTTCTTTTCGGGCCGCGATAACTGCAACTGATGTTGCTGCGCCTTCTCTACCCATTTTTTGACAAGCATTTCCCCATGCACTTTGTGAAATACCGAGCTGATGGGCTAATCGGTATGCACTTTCGACAATATCAGACCAGGTAGGATCATCTGTGAACAATTGTTCTCCGATTGGTGGGCTGACGTTAGCGATAAAACGAGGTGTTATCTTATATTCCTCTAATTTCTGGCTTAAACGGTCGATACCATCATATTTTTTCCGTCTCGGGCGCAACCTGTCGATTTCACTACTCGACTTCTGGAAGTCAGTACATTGCTCAGTGTTTGACTTAGGCTCTGTGCTTACTGTACTTGATTCATTAAGTTGAAGGTCGGTTGTAGATGTATGGGTGCAATTTTTTTCACCCTCGCATGTTTTACTAACATTTTGTCCATATTCTATAAAGGCAGCCTCCGCTCCGCTGCGGCGCGCCTCAAGAGACTTCAGCAATGAACGCAGGGCAGGGACACGATCATCTTTCGAGGCCACTTTACCTGCTTTATGTGCTTCTTCTACCGCTTCTTCCCAATCAAAACCAGTATAACCTTCATCTTCGGCTGTTGCTGCAATCTGATAGATGGCTTTACGAACAATCGTTATGTCACGGCGCAATTGCTGCCGCTCTGTTCGCATTTTATTATGCTCATCAATGGCATCGATAAATTCCTGACGCCGCACAGCCAGGGGCGAAAGATCAAAACCATATGCAAAGATGATATTACCATCCTGATCGCGCATACCTCGTCTGTGACCATTTGGGCTTTCCACCATATGCACAAGCTTCCTGTCGCGCAGTTCACGGATAACATTCTGAACCTGACGCAAGCATAATCCCAATTCATCAATAAGTGTTTGGTTTGATGGCCATACAATAGGGCGCTGCCCAGGATTCCAATCTTGCTCTTGTGAGTATTTGAATAAGAGATCCAAAGCGTCTCTCAATCGGGCAGGAATGCCCATTGGAATTACGGCCGCTTTTAGCGTTGCCAGGATATTGCCCTTTTTAGTTTCTGTGTCCAAGCCCTCAAAACGCAGCGACATATCGGCTGCATCGATGTGCGCTTGTGTGAGTGATCTGAACCCCGCATCGATGCGGCTCAGTTTTTTCGTCATCTCTAAATCCTCCATCATATGAGGATTTCAGAAGGCCAAGGGGTAGTGTTAGCAGAATTAATCTACTTGATTTTCTCCTATGAACACTGTAGGGTGACTTTTGAAATATGTGGGTCGCCCTAAGTGGTTGCCTTCTAAAACCCGAAAAGAACCCGTGCGCCAACACGGGTTTTTTCTATTTTAGCTTGATAGTTTTGGTCGTCCGCGTGGCCGCTTCTCCTTCTCCATTTGCGCTTTTTCAGCATCTTCCAATGCTTCCATTTTTGACAAAAACGCCTCGAAACTCAGTTGATCGGATTCCGTTTTTTTCCAAACACAGTATCGAGCTAAAATATCTCGCATGAAAGGTGCGAGTGTGGCATGTTCTTCATTCAGATTTTCCAACTCATCACGCAAATCGTCATGAATTTGGAACTTGAAAGTTTTCACACCCTTTTCGCTCAGGCGTTTCATATAGGATTTTTGCTTTTCGTAATGTGAAAGTGCCATTATTACAGCCTCTATTGCCCATACGGTCATGACCAAAAATAGAGACATTAACCATTCTGTCAAACAAATTAACCAATTAGTATGCTTCAATACACGTAAAACGGCACAAAAGATTAATTTTGCGCCGTTTATGGTTAAAATTTTTTGAGAAATGGGCCCGATCAACACCAAATAAGGTATAGACTCGATGTTTTTTACCAGTCTCGATAGGGAATCACCGAACTCGTGTTATTTGCTGAATAGTCTGGCTCACAAAGTTCAAGCGACATATGCGCTTCTATCATAGTTTCAATCGCAAAGTTTCCAACTAAGCAAAAACCGTCTTGGTCATCCATCGGGTCTACAATAAAAGTCTTTCCATCAACGTCATGGACCTGATAGCCGTAACTCTCTAATGAGGTAATTAAAAGAGTATCAGTTTTTATGAGGTTGGCGATATCTGCTCTGCATTCTTTAATTAGATAATCAGGGCGGTTTTTTTGAATAAGTTCCGAGAGTTCTAATTCTAGCTTATATAAAGTATCCATATCATTCAGTTCCCTGATTAAAATAAAGACATCTGACCATCCGTGGGGTCAGCAATGTTGAACGTCAACCTCGCCATTGCCATAGTTTCTTTACCTTCATAAATAGGAGTGTCGTAATAAGAGTTAATTGATGACCAACTCGCCCATATTTTCAGTCCTGCGCCCTGATATTCAATTGTAGGACATTTGCCCGAACTGGACCGACCGCCAGCAATTCCTAATTCATTTGATAATGCTTCCTCAAGCTGCTCATCGGTTAAGCCACGCTTTGAACGGCTTTTCCAACGTGAACCAGCCTCAAGAAAAGTTTGTGTAGCGGCTAAGAATGCCTCGCGTTTATCATCAAATGTCAGCGGTTTTGTGGATTGCATTATATATTACCTTTCCTTATATAGCCTCATGAGGCGCGTAATTACTTTCTTTGGTGTTCCAATAGCTGAAGGGAATTTCGTAAGTCCTCGATGCTGGTGTGGGGTATCACCCACCTGAAAACCCGCTGCGCTCGCGCTGCCGGTTGAAGGCACGCAAATCCGAGTATGCGGATCCGCGTGTTTTGGCAGAGCTGCAACTTGCAGCTCGAAAAATGGGGAAACACCAGTATCGACGCTCGCGCCAGGGACTAACGAAAGGGATGCAAAGAGCATCCAACGATGAAAAACAAAGAGTGGGTTTTTAAACCACTGTTTTAATTGATTTTTATCGTCCACCTAACAAACGACTGATCCGTGAAAGAATGCTTTTACTGTTTGAGAAAACAAGCAGGAAACATTTAAGGAGAAGACAATGTTTGTTATGAAAAATCTTGTTGGTACAGTGCTTTTAGCAGCTACATTATCAACTGCCGTTCTAGCGCAATCATTTCCACGCTATAACGTAAACCGCTCTAACAACGGACTTTGGAAAGTAACTTTCGAGAAAACCGTAACTGTTCGAGTACATAAATGCGGTAGCGCTGCACCATTTTCACAATATACTGCAACCGGAAATTATCGTTATGCAGTTGGTGTACGCAACGGTCAATATATGACTGGTAAAACAACTAATGGCGGCTGGACCCACCTTTCAGGTGCATCACGTTGCTAACCCAATTAGGAAACACCGAAATTTACAATTTTGGTGTTTCCTTTAGTATAACTGGCATTTGGCAATACGAGGGAAAAATGAGAAAATTTGTATCGCATACTGCATTCCTATTAATGATCACTATTTTCTCGGGTTCGGCTTTCGCATGTGGTGAATTTCTCAGTCCGGAAAAATGGCAAAGGGCTAACTTGCATCCAGCAAAAGACAGTGTGTGCCCAACACAACGATCTGGTAGCAGGAATGTAAGGGCATTTTGTGAGCTAATTAATGAAGAATTAGAGCCTGAAGTGTCATTCGATGTAACTATGCAGTCTTTTAAAATCTTGTGTGATAGAGGTGATTTATGGCGAGTAGACATGGAAGTGTTCTGGCGAATTGCCAATGGTGAAAAACAATCTGATGTTGGGGATTTCTATGCCGATCCTAGCGGCTTGAAGAAAAGGCTCCAACGGCTTCGGGATAATGTGGCTTTTGAGTTTAATAAGATTAAACGCCTGTGTTTAACCTCAATTTTTGCCGATTTAGAAAACTGTGATTACCTTAATAGAAATCCTTGGTAATCAAAAATTTAGAGATATTGAGCAAATCCTGAAGAAGTTATCAGGGTGTTGACCACCCTGATAACTGAGCAAGCCATTTAACATGCTTCAGCTTGCAGAGCTTCCAGCTCATAGGACACCATAAGGGCATCATCACGGCCACATTTCACCATAAGGTCAGACTTACCCCAAGTCAGTTGGCCACATTCGGGGCAAGTAAATTTCCATTTCGTCTTTTTGCGCGGATTCTGACGCAATTGTTCGTCAACATCTTCTTGAACAATATCTGACCATGTGAGGCTGAAGCCTTTCGCTACCAGCTCGGACACTGCGTTATCAAAGGGACCGCCTTTGATAATGTAATGAGTCATCTGTTGGCCCGTTTCAGTGCCGCCAGGCTCGCCAGTGTTCGACGGATGAAGGCCGATAGCCTTCATCATGTTACCCCATTCCTTATTATGGTATCCGGTGCGGCTAGGTTTACCGAAATGATGCTGCTCCTGATGCACCATTTCATGGGCGAGGGTGGATAAAACTTCCTCAAGGCTCCGTGTCCTGAAATGCTGAGGGTTTAGCGCTATTTCATCCACAATCTGATCTTTATGGGAACCGGAACCTTGCCAGCGTTCAGGGCAATAATACCCATATGTGCGGCCCTTACGGGCATGGATTATCAGTGATTGCGGCAAGCGCCCCTGAAAGAGACTTTCATTGAAGTAATTGAAAGCCTCTTGGAGTTGTAAGTACGCTTGCTGCGTGGGTGTCATACTATTTGGCATCTAAACGCTCTCGTTATGGCCAAAATGGATCTGACAACCATTCAGTGATAATACTTCGATTATGACTGTCGAGCGTGCTTGCTGCATCAAAAAGGTCAAAATCGAAATTATTCTTATGAAGCCAAAGACCAGCAAAAAACTTTGCTATAATAATTTCACCAGATGACCAGAAACCCATTGCTTTTTTCAATTTGTCATCGTGCATAATTCTTTCCGACAAATCGTTGCTGTGAAATTGATAGGGCAGTCATAAATAAATTCTCCTTTAAATTGCTGTATAGTACCATACACTTATTGTATAGTACTATACAATTTCTGACTAAAACAAACTCATTTGGTTTTCAGCTTCCATATCTACATTGGAATTTGCTGCACAGTAGGCGAGGGCGGTTGCTTTCACGCTTCCGAACTCAGTAAAGGCGTTTCTATGCTTGAAAAATGATGTGTATCCGGTTTTCGAGATAGGCATTGGTTCATCGATATGAAGGCCATCTCTGACATGCCTAAATTCAAGATGATCGGTGCCAGAAAAATAGTCAGGTCGATATGAAACTTGCACCTGATAGCGCTCTTCCAAAGTGATCATAAAAACACCTCTCTGGCCAATACGGGGTTCTGCCCCTTCAGGCGCGGCCCAAATATCCTGAATATGGTGCTTCCAATCTAAACGGCATCGTAAAGCCGCCCACGGCGAAGCTTTATGATCTTCAGGGTTCTTTCGGGCTATGTCATCCATTAACCAAATCAGGCTATTGAGCATGTTCAATAGCGAGAAGGTGCCATTATCCGGCTCTTGCTCATTAAGGATCGTCTGGTCAAGTCGTACAGCTTCAGCAGTGATACCAGCGATCTTTGTATTATAATCCATATCAGCGGTTTCAAGGTCAGCTCGCAAACCAAGAGAAGCACATTTTTTATACCAGATTTTTACACTCATTATACTTGCTCCCCTGTCTGTTCTGGTCCTTCGATCTTTACTGTCGAACGTTCTTCTTCGCGGTCATATTCACGGCCTGAATTTTCCGCTACTTCAGCCAGTGCATCCAAATACTCTTCAATTTCGGCTTCTGCTTCTTCAATAGTGGCAAACGTCAAGGGTTCACCATCTTCTGACCAACAATTCACCCATCCATCAATAAGGGTGTATGTCAGTACGGTGTAACGGGGTGCCTCAATTGTCATGACAAATTCCTGTCCCATATTTTTAAGGAATTTAACGCGGTGTGCGATTGCTGCTTTCATTGCTTTTGAATGATCAACAAAACTGTCAATCCATTCGTCACAAAACCTCAAAACGCAGCGTGGTTTTGGATGGCCGCACCACTCATAAGAAAACTCATACCGAGCATCTTGCTCTATAGCTATTTGGGAAATATTCATTAAAATAGCCCCTTACAGTAGTTAATGATTGCTCTCAAACCACTCATCAAAGACATGATTCCAAGCCCACCAATAAGAGCAAATGGAATTAGCCCTGTTATCGTTTGAAAATCCATGATGTTTCCTTTCTTTAAAAAAGCCTTGGAAGGCGCGTAACTACTTTCCTTGGTGTTCAAAAAGCTGAAGGGAATTTCGTAAGTCCTCGATCATGATGTGGGGTATCACCCACCTGAAAACCCGCTGCGCTCGCGCTGCCGGTTGAAGGCACGCAGATCCGAGTAATCGGATCCGCGTGTTTTGGCAGAGCTGCAGCTTGCAGCTCGAAAAATGGGGAGACAGCATGATCGACGCTCGCGCCAGGGACTAACGAAAGGGATGCAAAGAGCATCCAAAACAGGAGAGGATCGTTACCGGATGGTGAAGACCAGGTTTATCGGGCTGAGTAGCAAAGCTATAGAGCCGTGCCGCAATCGCGGCCTCCCAATAGTCTTATTCAACTCTTAAATTTAAAAACTACCTAACCAGGTATGAAAGAAAAAAAGCGGCTCAAGGCCGCTTTAAAGTCACTCATTATCATTTGCTGCCTTTGGTTCTTGTTTAACTGAGGATAGTTCGATTGAGAAAAAGGGTGGGATGGCAATCTTGATCTTCCAGCTAATGCCTTTGTTGCGGAAAATCCTGTTGAAGCGAGTGCGAAGTTTAGAGGTAATTGATTTCATTCAGTTCTCCTTGGTTGCTACTGTAAATTATGGAGCGATTAAATCCGTGGCTTGAGCATAGAACGCACCGCTTTGCGGTCGTAACGAAGTGAAGAACTCCTGAGTTGCGGAAATGCGTCCACTGATATGATCAGCGTTTAATTTTCAGTTTCACGGCCAAGAGTTATGAAATCGAGTAATCCTAAATAGAGCCTGTGGCTGAGGGAGTTTATGTGACAAAGAGCTATTAGCGATCAAGATTGCCATCCTATCCGCTCTCTGGGAAAACCAGTTAGCCAGGAACAAGCAGATGGTGATGTAACCTATGTGGCCTTGAGCAGCTTTTTGTGTATGCTACACATGCTTTGACTGAAAGAAGCTTATAATAAAAAGAAAAGGCCGCGAGCATCGCTCACGGCCTGATCTTGAAAACACCAAAGATTATTTATCATCGTCGGACTTTGGAACGCGCAATGAGATTTTGCCGGAAAGTGGCAATGAGTCCAAAACGATATTGATACCGTCACCGTCACCGTGGGTCCATGCAGCCCCAACACGGTTCCAAATTTTCTTGTCGTCGCTGCCTTCGACAACATTGTATGCGATGTAATCAGGTTTAGAAGCGTTACTCATTTTTTGTCTCCTTAATTGAGTTGATGACTGAATCTGAAAGAAGGTGGATAGAGCTTTTTCAAACCTTTTTTGTTTCGCGGTAATGTCGGCAGACTAAGGAAAAAAGGAAATTGAAAACGCTCTGCCTTCTGGAATATCAGCATCTTAGAACGAAAAAAGGCAGGCAAAAAAGCGGGTTATACGCGCCTCGCTTGATTGTGATTAATATCGCATAGGTCGATGACTGGCAGGTCGCTCCAACGTGTTGTGTAACAGGGACTAAGACGTTCACGCGCCATCCACCAGGGACGCTCAAAGCCACTTGAAGCTACGCGGATAGTTTCACGGCCATACCGACGATTAAGCTTATCCATTGTTTTCATGAGCTGGTCCGTGCGCTCTGTTTGTGCGTGGCCAAAGAGCGAAGGCTGACGTTCCTTGTCATAAACGAGGCCCGTCAACATGATACCAGCTTTTTGATATTCCAGCCCAGGGCGAAATATTCGTTTAAGCCCGTCAAGTGCCGCTCTTGATAGGGTGCTTGTATCGTTCCGAGCTTCATGGAATGCAATTGTTTTACTGTTACTGTAATAGGTGCCAGGGGCGAAAGGGCTGGTTTTGATAAAAACCGTAAGCGCAGACGCGAAAACCCGTTTCTGACGGGCTTTTTCGGCTGCGCGTGACGCATAAAGCGATACAGCTTCAGCTAAATGTCGTGCTGTCTTCACACGTCCTTTAAAGCCTCGACTGACCATTATGTGTTGCGGGTGCGGCGGCGCTTCATCAAAAGGGATGCAAGCGATGCCCTGCAGCTCGCGCACAGTTTTTTCGACAACTACATTAAAGCGATTGCGTGCCTGTCGTGCATCCATATGTGCCAGGTGCGCTGCATTATCGATATGCATAACTCGCAAATGTTCGCTAAGGCGTCTGCCAATGCCCCAAATATCGCTGACATCAATGGAAGCCAACAAGCGATCATCTGGCTCTGTTATAGTGAATGTTCCACCAGTGCCAGGGCGTTTTTTGGCAATACGGTTAGCAAGCTTTGCGAGTGTCTTTGTCGGCGCGATCCCGACACTAACGGGTATCCCTGTCCATTGTTCAATTGTCGCCTTCAAGCGTTTTGCATGATCATCGAGCTTGTCAAAGCCACGGAGATTTAAAAACGCCTCATCGATGCTGTAGATTTCAACTTCCGGAGAAAATTGCTCCAGTGATTTCATCACACGGCGCGATAAGTCGCCGTAAAGAGCATAATTAGAGCTAAATACAGCGACACCATTTGCATTCAGTTTGTCCCGGATTTCAAAATATGGGTCGCCCATTTTAAATCCGAGCTCATCAACTTCATTGGACTTTGCAATGATACACCCGTCATTATTCGAGAGCACAGCAACAGGCCGATGCTTTAGATCGGGCCTGAAAACACGCTCGCAACTGGCATAGAAGCGATTGCAGTCAACAAGCGCTATCATTTTGAGAGCTGAAGAATGGTAGCGCTAACGACACCCCAAACTGTGGTATTTTCCGTTATGGGAATATCCTTATAGATGGGATTATCAGCGCGAAGGCATGGACCTTCAGGCGTGATCGTGTAGCGTTTTACTGTCAGCCCGTTGTCATGCGTGGCCACAATGACCATGCCAGGTTTCGGTGTGATTGAGCGATCAACTACAAGGATTGATCCATCAAGAATGCCGCCTTGCTCCATACTATCACCGCTCACGCGCAACAAAAATGTTGCTGGCGGGTTTTTCACCAGTAGGTCGTTAAGATCAAGGGTGTCCTCTAGCCAGTCTTCGGCTGGACTAGGGAAACCCGCAGCGATCGCACACAAGAAGTATGGAATCGCACATGATGTCCGTTGTCGGTACGGGTAAATATCGTAATAATTGGCTCGCATACGAGACAAAAGAACATAAAGAGAACAAATAATCAATATAATTGAAATTGGAGTTGTCGAAAAAAGTAAAAGGCCGTGTGAAAAGAGAAGTAGGGGAGAGAGTACACACGGCCTTAAAGTTGAGCTTTGGAAATAAATTTATAGCTTTTGCAATATTAACGGGAAATTTTGGCAGTTGCTACCGCCAAAATGTCACACTTTCAAAATCAACGGCTTAAACAGATGGTGAATTTGAAAGCAACCGGATAATTTGCAAGGCTTTTGATCTTACAGTCGGGTTTCGTATATCGAAAAATGTCGCAAGCAGCTCATCCGCTTGCTGTTGTTCATATGGGTTAAGCTCACCCTCTTTTAAATCTATTGATTCAGGTGTGAGGCCATCAAAAAAGGCTTGCACGTCAACTTCAAAAAGATGCGCGAATTTATAGAGAACGCTTGCTGAGATACGGTTTTTTCCAGTCTCATATTTTTGAATCTGTTGGTAAGAAACACCAATTATTTCGGAAAGATCAGATTGAGACATATTTCGCATCCTGCGAAATTTTCTAACATTTTGCCCAACATGATAGTCAACGGGATCAATATTAGATTGATCATCCTCTTTGAGCTGAATAGTTCCAGTCATGTTTTGTCCTTATAGCCAAGTTTCAAAGCCGGACGCTGCAAGACTCTATGACCAGCATAAGAGTGCGTTCCTTTTGGCACTTAAATGCTTGGACATGGGAACACCATCCGGCCAATTCGGAAACTGGCCGCTGGTACATATTCTGAGGCTTGCAGTCCTCACATGCTGGATTGACAACATGCAAGAACATAATAATCGTCATAAATCACGCACTCAAGTGATTAAAGTAATCGGCTTAATTAATGTTCAATTTTTTGTTCAGTTTATGTAGCGCGGGACGCTTGGCCCCGCGCCCTGGTTCTATATGGGCACCTCCTCTAAATCAGTTTGTTCACCTCCGCAATCTTCACAGACGGTATGGTCATATGTTGAATGAAGAACCCACGCCTGATCCTGAACGCTCCATTCAGCGTAGGCGTCCTTTTGAACGTCTTCAGAACCACAACGGGCACAAACCATTTTTATTTTTGCTATTGTCATGATTATTCCTTTCCAGAATTAAAAGAGAGTGAGCTGGCCAGCGGTTTTCTTAACTGCTGCAGGTATGATTTCAGGCTCCGACCGTTCGGCTGTGCTTCTGGCCGGAAAAGGGTTTCCATTCTTCAGGAGAAAGGCGTTAACGGCCCAAGTTGATGCAGCCTCAAAAGTTTCAAGCGTAATGGTGTTGCCTCTAAACACTTGCGCCGGAATGCCGCGCATACAAAGCTGAATGAAACACATTTTAAAAGGAAGGTCTGCCAGGTCTATTGCTTCAACCCAAAGGTTATGATGCAGCTTAAAGCCCTTTTCCTGAAGAATATCAGCACATGCCAATATCATAGAACCGCCGCCACACGTAGGTTCGCTAAGAGTTACAAAGCCTTTTTCCTCTATGATGTGCTCATAACCTGTAAAAACGAGTTCTGCGCTTAATCTGGAAAGTGCAAACGGTGTGAAAAACTGGCCAGCATCTTTATTTTGCAATTCCAACTGCTGGAAGGCATCACCAAGGAAGTTACCACCAGCCATCACGCCTTCAACGGTAAGTTTGGCCAGCTCCATCATATCAGTTCTGATTATTAATTTGTCATATTGGCCAACGATGGCCATATAGCGTTTTTCCAAATCTTCGCCGCGTTCAAGTGTGGCTGTAGGCTTTGCATAAGCGCAATAAGTCAATTCGATAAAGTTACTAAAATTAGTGTAGGTGTCCTTCGTTCTATCCATCCCCTTCAGGCAGTCGATGAAACGTTTCATGATCACTTCTTTTTGCATGTTTTCCTCTTACAGCTTTGCTTTTGACTAATTTCTTTGGTGTTCCAATAGCTGAAGGGAATTTCGTAAGTCCTCGATGCTGGTGTGGGGTATCACCCACCTGAAAACCCGCTGCGCTCGCGCTGCCGGTTGAAGGCACGCAAATCCGAGTATGCGGATCCGCGTGTTTTGGCAGAGCTGCAACTTGCAGCTCGAAAAATGGGGAAACACCAGTATCGACGCTTGCGCCAGGGACTTATGAAAGGGATGCAAAGAGCATCCAAAACAGGAGAGGATCGTTACCGAATGGTGAAGACCAGATTCATCGGGCTGAGTAGCAAAGCTATAGAGCCGTGCCGCAATCGCGGCCTCCCATAATTATTTTTTTGGGAAATCGCCAGCTCAAACGTCTGAAATTATCAAAAAGATAAATACTCATAGTAATTGCGCGACTAAGCGCCAAGAATAAGAGGATAATTAAATGATAAAATATATAAAAATTCCGATTGATGCAGACGATATATTTGCAATTAGAAAAGTACGTGAGAAGCTTTCAAAGGATACTGGTACTGAGAATTTCGATATGGAATATGATGCAATTAGTCGATCATATGTATCAGTAAATTTACACCAGTTTGAACCAGATATAGCAGCGATACTCATAATAAAATACGCTTGATTGACGATTTCTTATGACTTTATGACATGATAAAAAAATAGCATTGCTGAATGTGGATTGGGGGTTCACACTCTAACAATGCTATCAGCCCTCTAAGGCTATACGAGCATAAATACAACTATTAAAAATATCAATTAAAATAGAGCCTTTCACCGATTTTTTACCAATAACACATATGGTTAAAGCCAAAAAATATAAGAAAGTTTAGAGGAACCATTATTGTGGAATATTTAATTGGCCTATTAGTCGTTGCTGCACTGACAATCTACTATTTCGTAAGCAATAGAAATTTTGATAAAAAGCACCAAGCTGGTTACACCAACGATGAATACGAATTTTCCTCGCGTCATATCAGTGTGAAATATCAATCGCAAAAAATATGCTTGGGTGGCCGATGCTTGCCAGTGGATAAAGTTAGGCTAATCGATCCAACCAGCTCAGGTTTCATCATCTATTTTGATGATGTTGATATGCCTTCTCACTCACTGGATTTCATCGAAAAAGAGACAGCTATCGACATAATGAATAGACTTGTGAGTGCTCTTCGACAAGCTGGTGCGCCTATCAACTGGTTATAAAAAAACCATTCTGCTGAAAAACAGAATGGTTTAAGTTTGTCAGAATGACAAACGATTAAGCAACACGCGAACGTTTGCGATTTTTTTGCTGTTGATGTTTCTGCTGCAGCCGTTCTTCTTCTTTTCGCTGCTGGCTCTTTTTCACTTCCGGCTCAATGATAACAGCGGATACCGCATTATAGACTTGCCGGAAAACCCCCTGTCTACCGAGCTTACTTTTCTGATCAAGATCGTTAAAGTCAGTGAACTTCTTAATACGCTTCATCGCATCTAGCTGCTCGCCACTCAAAAGAGCTTTCTTCAGCTCACCTCGTTGCTGATCATTACCCTTAAAATCTGCCAGGGCAGATTCAGCGGCTTTATGAGCACGATAAGCATCAGGTGTGACTTTATCTAAAGCTTTTGGCCACTGTGTTTCTGCTGCCAGAAAAACAGGTAAGATAGCCGCACCGCCAACGGCATCCGCTGCTGCCAAAGCTTTCTCTTTGCCAGGATTGACACCTTGGGTCATTTCAAGATGGCGATCATCGTCACCTGCAATAAGAATAGGCTTATCAGGGTATTTTTCGCTCAGAGCTTTTGCAACAGGCACCAGGTTGCCGGAATCGAACGCAGCAACGGTCGGCATGTCAATAACCGAAGATATGGTAGCGGCTGTTGCGTACCCTTCACTGATAACAATCGCTTTTGCATCATCAAGGCTACCGTGGCCACCGACTGTATGGAAACACCCTTCTTTTTTGCTGCCCTTCGCAAAGCGTTTGGTTCCATCTTCCTGAATATACTGCATAGACCATTGCTTACCGCTTGCATCCTGAGCTGGTAAAAATGTGTTTTTACCTTCCTGATCGATTAGAACACCAATAGTAGGGTTTAACCCTTTTTGTGTGAGATACGGCGTCTGTTTAGCGGCTTGTTGTAAATCTGAAGCTTCTTTTGTTACGCGAGCTGAAGCATTTTCATGCTGTGCTTCTGTCTCTTTGATACGCGCTTCTTTTTTTGCAGCGGCTTCAGCTTGCATCTTGGCTTTCTCTTCAGCGGAAATAGTATACCCCTTTGATTTCCACTTTTCCTCAACGCCAGTACGATTGTTTTTTGCAAAGCCAGCCGGAAGGCCATCAAGAAAACCAACATAAAAGCCCGATTGCTCGCGGCCCTTATCTCCCTCAACCTTCATTCGGTGGCCTCTACCGTCCATGATCGGGTGTTCAGATCCGGCAGACATATCAAAGCCCATTGACTTCAGGAAGTCAGCGTATTCATCTTTTGGATGCATTGCAGGAGCTTGCTGATTTTCAACATTATCTGGACGCCAGCGGTCAAGTTTAGGGTTGTCATCTTCAGCTTTTACGAACCAAGACTTCGCGACTTTATCCCATTTAGCGCCTTCGGCCTTCGCCTCGTTGCGCTCGGTATAAGGCACTGCTAAGTAAACACGCTCGTCGGATTTGTCTGCAACTTCTTGTTTCTCAGCTTTCGACTGTTGCGCGGTACTGGCGCCATCACCTTGCCATTTTGAAAACTTGTCAGCATCAACACCATTAGGAATAAACCAGGATTGCTCTTTTCGATCCCACTTTGCGCCAAGTGCCTTTGCCTCATCTTTTTCAGCATAAGGAATATTGATATAGCTAATTTTACGAGTGCTTTGATCGTTTGACTGTTCCTTGACTTGCTTTTGTGATTGTTCAATTTCCATGTCTCGTTCAACATCTGCCCATGTAGCATGTTGAAAATCGGGAAATAGTTCATCTGCTGCATTTTGCCCAGCTCGCTCCAACTCTTCGCTACTAAGAGTATTGAATAATACGGGCATACTAACGAAAAAGGGTTTTGCTTCGTCATAGCCCCGCGTTTTATTTTTAAAAAAGTCTGGGCTGTCGGCGGTGTATCCATCAGGGTTAGCATATATTTTGACAAACTTATCGTTATGGTCTGGATATGGATTGAAAATTAGGTCAGGTGCTACTTCCGCAAGGAACTCATCATCGGGAGTGATGCCATCAATTTTAAAGTCATCAAGCGACTGTGCCTGATAGAAGGGTAAGCCACTCTCTTCTACAGTTTTTTTATCAAAGACCTGATAATTACCTTCCCGAACGCGATCAAAAAATTCGTGATCTTCATCCGGTACCAGGTTTTGTTGTGTATCAGTGTTGTCATTACTCACAGCGCGACCCTCCTTCTCTTGCTGATCAATTTCATTTTCCTGTTCCTGAATCTGCTTTTGCTCCAAGGAAATTACATAGTCCTGAATTTTCTCTGCATCTGCTGCAGCACGAAAAATCTCTAACGGTTCATCTTCAAGAACTTTAATCCAGGAACCAACATAAGCAGCATGTTGATCTGGATCGTGACCGATCCCCAATTCAACACCAAGGATCATTGATGATATTTCCGCACGTAATTCCTCTTTGGCATATCCTTGTGAACCAAATGGGTGTGCCAAATCCCGATCTAAGCGCGTTTGATGGCCTGTCCAGTGTCCAAGCTCATGCAGAGCCGTGGCATAATATTTGTCTGCTGCGTCAAAGTGCTCTTTGTCAGGTAAATGGATGGTATCAGTGCCAGGCCGATAAAAAGCGCCGTTCTTTTCTCCATGCAGGATATTAGCACCGGATGCAGCAAGGATAGTTTCAGCCCGTTGAATACCTGACCAGGTTTGTTCTTTTTCTGGCAGTTCCGGCAACCCGTCGATCTGCTCACCATTGAAGACGCTCGCATGAAAAACGCGCGGTCGTTCAAGCTTAACTGTTTCTTTCTCTTGCTTACCTGACGCATTGAGAACAGGATTACCGTTATCATCCAGCTTGTCGCGTTCTTCTGTGAATTTCCAATACTGAACAGTCGTGCTTTTTTCGCCTTTGCGAACTTGGCCACCTGCAGCGGTTGCTTGTTTGTAAGTCATCCACCTTGGATCGTTTCGGCCCTGCGCCATAAGATGAATATTGTTGATGCCTTTATAGCGATTACCTGTCGTTGGATTAACTGGTAAGAGAGAAGAAGAATCCCAAGGCATTTGCCAGGGTGCCGTTCCTTCTTTCAAACGGGCAATGAGATTTTCAGCGACAGTTTCGTGAAATTGTTTCTTTTCTGCCATTGTCTAATCCCCTGCACTTTCCAGGGCATCATCTTCGTAAACGCCCGGTGATACCCACCTTCTCAAAACCCACACCCTCATTTACAGATATCTTAGCAAGTAGGCACGGTGTCTGCTTGGATATGGGATACCTGATTTATGGCGGTTAAGAAGCGGCGGAGTAAATGGAGTGAGGCGTTTAGGCAGCGCATAGTAGCTGAGGCTGAAGCTTCAGACGAACCGATGTCAGAAGTGGCGAAGCGTCACGGTTTGAACCCTAAGCTATTATATAGCTGGCGACAAAAGCTTCTTAAGGACCAGAAGGCAACAACTGTTCCCCGTCAGGCCCTATGGGTCCAAAATTGTTAATTGCATAAGAGAGGATTTTGATTTCATTTGAAGTGACGTAAGGAACGAAGAATGAAAGCTAAATCCATTAAGTCAAAAAGCGGCAAGGACGCCGCAGATCAAACCGTTAAGAACATCCGCCGGGCAACCCGGAAGCTCTATTCAGCAGAAGAGAAGATACGGGTTGTTATCGAAGGCCTGAGCCGTGAGACTTCAATAGCGGAGCTCTGCCGCCGTGAAGGCATAGCTCAAAGCATGTACTATAAATGGTCGAAGGAATTCCTTGAGGCTGGCAAGCAGCGTCTGGCTGGTGATGCTGTGCGTGCAGCAACTAGTGAGTAAACGCCCGGTGATACCCACCTTCTCAAAACCCACACCCTCATTTACAGATATCTTAGCAAGTAGGCACGGTGTCTGCTTGGATATGGGATACCTGATTTATGGCGGTTAAGAAGCGGCGGAGTAAATGGAGTGAGGCGTTTAGGCAGCGCATAGTAGCTGAGGCTGAAGCTTCAGACGAACCGATGTCAGAAGTGGCGAAGCGTCACGGTTTGAACCCTAAGCTATTATATAGCTGGCGACAAAAGCTTCTTAAGGACCAGAAGGCAACAACCACAGGCAAGGAAGTCTGTCTGTTACCGGTTGAGGTTAAAACGGCACCGGGTGAAACGCTGGTTCAAGCCAATGATTCCATATTAAGCTCCCTTGAGATTGACCTACCGTGCGGCTCAAAGCTGCGGTGTGGCAGTAATATCAATCCAGCGTTGCTCAGTCAGGCACTTTCGGCCTTGAAGCCGCATAGGCCGGATACATCTTTATGATCCCGGTGCCGTCAAACACCCGGATATGGCTTGCTGCTGGTGTCACAGACATGCGGAAGGGCTTTAACGGCCTTTCGATGCTGGTGCAAAAGGCGCTCAATGAAGATCCCTTTTCAGGCCATCTGTTTGTCTTTCGCGGCAGACGGGGTGACCTTTGCAAAATCATCTGGTGGGACGGACAGGGGGCGTGTCTGTTTACCAAGCGGTTAGAGCGAGGTCGCTTTGTTTGGCCGCGAGCCGAAGACGGTAAAATCACCCTCAGTGGATCACAGCTATCGATGCTGCTGGAAGGTATTGATTGGCGCATCCAGAAGCAGACATGGAAGCCCTTACAAGCGGGCTGATTTTAGCGCCCGACTTGATTGGCTGACAAAGCTTTCAAGTGGCTGATTTAGTTGCTGTTCTTTGATATTGTATATAGATGTTGGGTTGTGTATCGGCTATAAACTGGCCATGATTACAGCGCCTTTCACCATGCCTAAAACGCTTCCTGAATTTAAAGCAAAAGTGCTTGAACAGCATTATGTGATTGAGAAACTGCGACTACAAATTGCGGGGTTACGCAGAGCGCGATTTGGTTCTTCCTCTGAGGCAATCGATAGCATTGTTGATCAAATGGAGCTGACGCTTGAGGATTTGATCACAGAGCAAGCCGCCATTCTTCAAAACCAGCCTGATGTTGATAAAGTCATTGCTGAGATTGAAGAGAAAAAGAAACCAGCTCGCAAACCGCTACCAGACCACTTGCCACGTGACACTGTGGAACATCTGCCAAATGATGGCATCTGTGATTGCTGCGGCAAAGCCCTGCACAAGATCGGGGAAGATGTGACCGAAGTGCAGGATTATGTGCCAGCAAGCTTCCGGGTGAAACACCATGTACGGCCGAAGATGGCGTGCAGAATTTGTGACAGTATTAAACAGGCTCCGGCTATCAGCTTGCCGATTGAGAAAGGCAAACCCGGACCTGGCCTACTGGCGAACGTCCTTGTATCAAAATACGCGGATCATTTGCCGCTCTACAGGCAATCAGGGATATATAGCCGTGAAGGTGTTGATATCAGCCGCAACACCATGGCCGACTGGGTTGGTCGTAGTATGGAATTGGTGCGCCCGCTTGTTAACGCGATCAGCAATCATGTGATGCAAGGCTCAGCCATACACACCGATGATACACCTGTGCCGGTACAAGCACCTGGAACTGGCAAAACAAAAACCGGCCGCATATGGACCTACTTGCGCGATGAACGTGACTGGTAGAGTGACGCGGCCCCCGCCACGTATTACAGATACTCCCCTGACAGAAAAGGGGCGCGGCCACAGGACCATCTCAAGGATTATCAAGGCTTTCTCCATGCAGATGGGTATGCGGGATACGAAAAGCTGTATAGCAAAGGCAAGATTATCGAGGTTGCCTGTATGGCGCACATCAGACGCAAGTTTGTTGATATCCATAAAGCCAATGGATCACCTCTTGCTGAAGAGGCGATTACCCGAATCGCGGCATTATACGCGATAGAAAAGACAATCCGGCGGCAACCGCCGGATATCAAACTGGCAGTGCGCCAGGAACATGCCAAACCGTTGTTTGAGGCCTTACAAAAGTGGTTACCACTTCAGTTGAACAAGATACCCGCCAAGTCAGCTTTGGCCGGGGCCATTCGCTATGCCATTACCCGACTGAAACGACTGGAGGTCTATCTCACAGATGGCAGACTGGCGATCGACAATAATCCAGCTGAACGTTGCATGCGTCCTATCGCGCTTGGACGCAAAAACTTCCTGTTCTATGGCTCAGACAGGGGCGGCGAACGGGCCGCTGCGGCTTATACACTTCTGGAAACGGCCAAACTCAATGGCATTAACCCCCAAGCATACCTGACGTGGGTGTTCGATACCATTGCAGAGCACCCGATAAACCGGATCAATGAACTGCTGCCATGGAACTTCAGCGATAATCGGCTGGAAGTAGCCGCTTAAGGGCTTTGATCGGGCGCTTACT
>CANLMI010000008.1 GCA_947492375.1 uncultured Kordiimonas sp.
TGATTTCAGGGGCCATTCGCATCGGTGAGTGGCCCTTATCGCATAAGAATGAGGCGTCATGCGAAGACTGTGCATTCTTGCCGCATTCCGGGCAGACATATTTCACGCGTTTTCCCGATTTAGGATTGGAAGCCGCTGAACGGCCTGCTGGACCGTCAGCGCGTCCATCGCTCGGGATGTCACCCCAGCGAATTTTCAAACCACGGTCTACTAACTTCTGTGCGACTTCCGCGAATTTCCCCTGCAGGTCAATATAGTAACTCACCGAATACCCGGTTTCCTTACCGCCGGGCGCACCTGTCGAAGACGGGACAAGCCCAACCGCCTTCATCATCTGCGCCCATTCGCGGTTTTTATATCGACCCCGTGACGGCTTGCCGTAGGTATATTGCTGCATACACACCATACACGCTACCAAAGTCGCTAATGTATCGATAAGAGGCCGTGTATTAATATGGACAGGATTAAGAGCAATTTCATCGCTTGTTTTACCCGTCAGCGCATTATAACGCTGCGGGCTAAAATACCCGTATGAGCGGGGTTTTCTTTGCAGAACAACCATCGCATTTTTCAATCGGCGGCTAAATAATTGCCAGTTAAATTGATCAAATAAATTTTGCAGATCATCAGACATTTCCAATGTGGGAACCGTCCCTAAATCCGGGTCTATATCGCCCTCATTTTCAATTGGGGTGTACATCCAAATTCCTTCATTTCCGCCAAATACATCACGCAACCAGCTTAAGGAAACGCCCATATTGTGTTCCTCGTTAAGCGTAGAGCGAAACGGGCCGCGGCAGAGTCAGGCGGTAAAATTCAGTGATAGGCACAAGCGGAACCACAAGGATTGATGCGGGTTACAGCGGATAAATGACTTTTGCAGCGCAGGATAGAAAGTTTGGCAAAGGCATAAAAAACAGTGGTAAACTGGAGAAATGATAAGCAAATGGCAGATAAGGCAAAGTAAAAGGGAACAAGATGTGTGCGGGTGTTACCGCACGCATCTTGAGGGGGGATTTCCAATCCCCCGCTAACCCCCCTTGGTCTGGTCTAACCTCAATCCAGCACCTTGTGCTGTGTTTCGATAAGGCCAGATTTCACCACCACCTGGCACAATTATACTCTTTGGCCTTGGAGTGGTGAGCACGTCATCCCGGACGTAATACGGGCAGACAAGAGAACTGCCTCTCCTATCTGAAACCATGCACCAATGCTGTACGGCTTTGGATACGTATCAGGGTTTAGTCGCCAACCCTAAGACCTGCGAACATTGGGAGATAAAAGCTCTCCCCTTGTAACCCCATCTTTAAACAAGCGGCAAAACCAACAGACGCAAATCAAGCGATGTTCACGCGCTGCATTCTCACATGCAGACGAGGAACAACTACGCCGTAGCGTCTTTAGTTTTAAGTTATGAGTGATGCGAGCAAAAACGAATACCCGCAATCATTCACGGTCAAAATCCCTAAAGGCCGTGAGCAGGAATTCTATGCCAAGCAAAAAGCATCCGGTCAAAGCCGCAACGCATATGTCATGGAAGCGTGTTTTGGCGACACGCGCCACCGCCCCGGTGAATATAAGCTCCTTGGTCAAATACTGGCGAAATGCGGTTTGCTTGCTCAAGCCCTTCGCGGTTTAAGCCAGCGACCGGATGAAGAGTTACTAGGCGTTGTAAGAGAATGTTTTGAGGAATTACGCATCATCCGTACAGCCATCATGCAGCGTTTTGGGCGAAAATCATGATCCAACGGGGGCGGAGCGTTAAAGGCGCTGCAAAGATCGCGACCCACCTTCTCAATGCAGAAGATAATGAGAATGTCGAAGTCTATGAAATTCGCGGCACTGTAGCTGATGATCTTCACGGTGCTATGAGCGAAATGGAAGCCGCTTATTTGCATTCAACCAAGGGCGAACTCCCTTTTTATGGGTTAGTGATTAACCCAGATGAGCCACTAACGCGCGAACAGTTTTTAGAGACCATTGAACGCGATGAAGTTGCCCTTGGTCTTGAAGGTCAGCAGCGTATTATCGTGTTTCATCACAAGGAAAATGCCCACGGTATAATTTCCGAACACTGCCACGCCCTTTGGTCACGTTTGGACATCAATGAATGTAAATCCATCAATATTTCCCATGACCGTATGAAGCTGCAAAGTGTCACCCGCTCAATTGCCGCTGATTACAATCTCAAACTTCCAGACGGGTATCATAACGATGAGCGCACCACCAAAGAGCTATCTCACTATGACCGCGTTTTGAAAAACCAAACCGGCATCAGCAAAGCAGAGCGCATGCAGGTGGTCACGGATATTTGGCGCGGCTCAGATACCGCGAAAGCCTTTGTCGCTGGCCTTGACCAAAGCGGCTACACGCTCAGCCAAGGGCGGAGGGGTTACGCACTTGTTGATGTGTTTGGCGGTGTTGGAACTGTGCAAGGGCTAATCAATGACCGCGATATTCGAAAAAAAGATGTCGATGTATTTTTGGAAAAAGAGTTTCCAGCCGATCAACTGCCAACCGTTGAAGAAGCCAAAGCTGCGGCCAAGAAGTTCATGGAACAGCAAAAGCATGTTCTCAAAAAAGAACAACTGGCAGAACGCATGCAAGCTCTTAAGCAATATCAGAACGAACGCCGCGAAAAGCTTGAGCGTGAACTGGGTGAAAAACGCGCAGCCATTAAACGGGAAACCGAAAAATTGGATGCCCGTTTGAATGCTGGTGTAGACGCATTGAGTAAATCCCATGCGCAAGCCGACTTTGAGATTAATTTTTCCCGCGCTCAGAACGACCCGACAGGCCTTGCAAAGTTTCTGGCGAAGGTTAGCGGCGTTGAGTTCATACGCGCCAAACTTCACGCCCATCAGGACCAGAAGCGCCAAGCATTTCAAGAACAGGAGCGAAAAGCTTTACAGCTCAAACAGGAAAGCGAGCGCCTTATCCAGCAGCGCACGAGCGAAATGCAGCACATAGAAATCAATCGCCGGGAAGAGGCACAGAAACAAACCTTCGCCCGTGAGCAACAGTCTTTAAAACTTGCTAATGAGCGCGAGCTGGTTCGGCACTTGCGCAAAGGCTATGATCATATGCCATCAGCAGACCTAACGCTTAATCCATATAGCGGCAGACAAGCAAACATTGCCAAGGCCAAAACACGTCACAATCACCCTCAAACCGCCAATGACGCTAATAGTAAAGCCAGCGACAGGCCAAAGTATCAATTAAATGCCCATGCTGCCATTAAACCTGAAATGGAACCACAAACACCACAAGAGCCGGGTGATCTGCGCGAGTTATTTAATGCGCAAACACCAATAGATGTAAACACACCTGAGCCACCTTCAGTTCCCGGCCCGGCAATTGACGGATCATCCCATACAGACAGGCGCAAGCGTTAGCAATGTCATTGCTTGACGCAGTTATTCACGATGCCTATGTGTAGGCAGTAGGTCAGATGAAAACTCTTGGCCTTAAAAGGCGGCTCAACCCCCAATCGAGCCGCCTTTTTTCATGCGTGATTTTCTTTACGGTTCCTCACATCGCGAAATTTCAAATTCCAAACGCAACATACGTGGTCTTACAAAGGCCAGATTGACTTCCAAGGTGAGCCGAAGCTGAAAATTAGTGTGGTTCATGATTTTCTCCTGCTGTGTTTAGACCCGAAAAAGCCGGTGTCTTTCTGCACCGACTCCAAAGGCAACGACTTTTGAGAAACGGCTAAATACTGCTGAGAAATTGAACCCGCGCAAATACAGCGATATGCAGGTAAAGCATTGTCAGGCTTGCAAATTATGAGAACTTATGTTCGTTTGAAGATGCATCTTGCATATTCAAGGTGTGAGGACCGCAAACCTCGATTAGACCACAAGTTCGGTAAATTCTTTGATCCGGGCGAACCCTATCCCTATGCCCGTCTCATCCGGTTTTGCCGGATGGCATGGAAATGTACAAGGGCAACCTAAATACCATGCACCCGCTCTTGTGGTCGGGTCTTTGCGGCGTCCGGCTTTATCCCGGCATCCTCATAATCTCAAAAAATGTGAGGCATCATGAATGATGATAAAACCAGAGGCCCAAATTACCAGCTAAGCTTCATAGTGGGCCATGAGGATCAACAGTTTTACGATCTGGTGGAAAAAACCTGCAATGATCCAGACAAGGCTAATGAAATCATTCGCTATTATGATGCAATCTCAAACCCTGAAACCAAAGCACGGATTCGCAGGGCCTTCCTTACAGTTTTCAAAGCAATGGACCCGGCCATACAAAACAACAGGTCCAAAACACTGCATTAACCGCGCATCTTGACGCAGTTGTTATGATACAATTTGACAAGCATGTTCTTGTTATGTTCTTAATTGGACATGACGCTACTTGTAACAGAATTATACCCGTATCAACAAAATGAGGTGGTCAATCTGCCTCTGTACTCTTGCGCGGTCGCCGCAGGCTTCCCATCCCCCGCCGATGATTGGCTTGAGCAGACCCTTGATCTGAACGACTTGCTAGTGAAAAACCCGCCTGCAACCTTTTTGCTGCGTGTGTCTGGGGACAGCATGAAAGATGCTGGCATTATTGATGGTGCTATCCTTGTTGTTGATCGATCCATCACCCCAAAATCCGGGATGGTTGTTGTCGCAAGCGTTGATAATGATCTCACTGTTAAGGTCTACACGCAGATGCTTGATCGCGCGGTCCTTAGAGCAGCCAACAAAGACTATAAAGACATACCGATTACCGAAACCACAACAGTCTGGGGGGTGGTGCGCGGCGCTGTCACCATGCTTTAGCTATGCTGGCATTGGTGGATTGCAACAATTTCTATGCAAGTTGCGAGCGTGTCTTTCGCCCTGATCTGCGCGGCAAGCCTATTGTCGTACTTTCAAATAATGATGGCTGTCTTATTGCCCGCAGCGCAGAAGCAAAAGCCTTGGGCTACAAAATGGGTGAAGCCTTCTTTCAGGCGTATCGGCGATTGGACCGGGACAAGGTTTTTGTCTTTAGCTCTAACTATGCCCTATACGGCGATATGTCCGCGCGCGTTATGCGTTGCCTTGAGCAATTTACGCCCCTTGTTGATGTGTATTCAATTGATGAAGCTTTTTTGGATTTATCGGGCTTTGATAATCTTGATACCCATAGCTGGAATATCAAGCGCAGTATTGAGCAATGGACAGGCATACCTGTTAGCGTTGGCGTTGCGCCCACCAAGACCCTTGCAAAGCTTGCCAACCGGATCGCCAAGAAATGGCCCGGAAAAGATGGCGTCTTTGTTCTGGAGGGACCAGATGAACAATATCTAAGGAAAATCGAAGTGGGCGATGTCTGGGGTATCGGGCGGCAACTCTCCAAACAGCTTGTCTCTCTAGGCGTGGATACAGCGCTGGATTTAGCTCAGCTTGATCCACGCCTGGTTCGACAAAAATTCTCTGTTGTTGTTGAGCGTACCGTGCGCGAGCTTCAAGGCATACCGTGCATTGAGTTTGATGAAGCGCCGCCCCATCCACAAAACATCATGGTATCTCGTGGTTTTAAGAACCGGGTGCGGGAGAAACGGCAACTTCACGAAGCTGTTGCACTCTATGCAAGCCGCGCCGGAGAGAAGGCACGCGGTAAGAATGTGTTTGCCACGAGCATCACTGTGTTTTTAAGAACCAGTCCTTTTGCGCCGGGGCCGAAATACTCAAACTCCGCAACCATTACATATCCTGAAGCGGTCAATGATACCCCCGCACTTATCAAAGCAGCGACACAAGCACTTGATATGATATTCCGCTCCGGTCTGGATTATCAAAAAGCCGATATCATGCTCACTGGTCTTGTCTATGAGAACGAGCGCCAAACCTCATTGTTTACTACGCCTGATACGTCTAAGAAAGAAGGGCTAATGGCTGTAATGGATAAGCTGAACAACCTTTACGGCTCTGAAACTCTGCGCATGGCATCAAGCGGCACGAACAGGCCGTGGTGGATGGCAAGAGAGCGCTTAAGCCCAAGCTACACGACACGGTGGAGCGATTTGGCGCGAGTAGTCAGTTAATTAATGAGGGGTTGGAGATTGGACTACATCTGTACGATACGGCCTACCTGCTTTTTGTTTATTTCTTTCGATACGGAGAACTGGTTTCTCCGGTGTGATAAAAGGAGGGTTCGGGATTTTATTTTTTGCTCTCCAACCCATATATGGTTCAATTACGTGAATTTCAAAATGTATATGATCTGAGATATGTTTGTGATTTGGGTTATTTCTATGTGGCTCGTTGTATTCCGCATTCAAACTCTGAGCCGAGGAGATAACTTCGCCAGATTTCACTCGCAAACCAGCACGATCACCCAATTTTGCACGAATTGCGTTAAGTGCTGCTTCGTCATCACCGGAAAGTTCACTATAGAAAATTTTAAATCTCAAATGTTCTCCGGTAATGGCTAGGGTATCTATCCAAATTGTATGGAGTTCGGAGCCTAAACTTTTTACGCCTTGATTTACTATAACACCGTCAACAGGTGAAACTATGTCTTGCCCCGGAGTAGTTAGGTAATCAAATGCTGCATGAGGCCTTTTTCCGCCATTCGAGGTATCTCTGTCATCTTTAGGTCTTCCTTTGCCAGAGTCTTCTATCCGGATTTTGAGTTCACCTTTCACAGGCTTACGCATGTAGAATTTAACTATGCTGTTTTTGTATGTGAACTCATAAACTTTATCGATATTGTGTTCTAACTTTTCATATGGGGTTGGCTCGAATTCATATCCGCGTTCACTAAGTTCTGCTTCTCTAATCTCGCCAGAAGATTCATAGTTGCCCTCCCAACTATAATCTTCCGAATAACTAATTGGCGGGATATCTGTTCCCATTGCTGTTTCAAGCCATTTCCCAGCAACATTACCAGTCCTAAAAAATATGAACTCAAAATCTACTTCGCCAGTATTAATGCTATTTAAAGTCGCATCAAACAAAACATCAAAAATCGTAGTCTTGTTATAAGTAATCTCTCCATCTTTAAGTTTTGCGCTCTTTTTAACTTTCTTATTATGAACATCATCATGCACAATCACATGCACATCCCCATCGGGAATTCTCCCCAGTTCTTCATCAAAAACACCTTCCAAAACATAACTATTATCGGAAGGAAGAAACTTGGTTTTACCGTAGAAGGTTCCACGCCCAATTCCTCTCCGTGTATTGGCTGGTGAATCGGTATAATTAAAATATTTGAACTTACCAGAGACCTGATCCCCATTTTCAAACTGGAATACTGCTGTATCACCGTCAACAGCCAGCTTTGTTCCATCTTCATAGTGCCACATGCGCCTAACATTCGTGGTCTCTGTCCCCACTAATAAAGGTTCAGCCGAATGTTCATCGTACAAAAACTGCTTCGTGAACTTCAAAGTTTCAGGCCTTCTTGCGTTCTCAACACCTTCATCATCATGATTAGCCTCATAATGATATGTTTTGGTATTGTATGGCGTTCCATAGACCATCCAACCTTCTGAAACCACAGCGCTTGTGCTAGGATCAAAATATATAAAAGGTCCGTTCTCAATTCCCTCTTCATAGTGTTTGGCTGAAACCAGCTTTCCGTTAATATGCTCATGTATCAACCCATGAGGCAGTCCATTTTCGAAAGTCCCAGATAAAACTGTAGAACCTTCTTTAAGTGTTAAAAACCCATTACCATGCGGTAAAAACTCACCATTTACCTCACCGCGATATTCCTGATAGCGATATTCAATCGGATGGATAGCTGCGTCTAAAGGTGAAACCCTTAAAGTCGTATAAGAATACTCATACACCTCACTATCACCGCGCTTATGTATCTTGATACTATCTTGCTGATCAGCGCGGAACTTGGTTATTAGGTCGAATATACTATTCACCGCATCCACGCGAAAGTTTGATACGTCATCATTGATTGTGACGAACTGAATATCATTCTCTACCTTTTCGGCAAAAAGGTGATAATTGGGCACTAGCGGATTTACCGAGTATACCGTAATCGGAAACTCCATCCCAAACCCCGTCATTTCCGGGAACGGCCAATTTAGAATAGTAAAAACTTCCTGAGTAAACTTATGAGCTTCTTTTTGTAGTGAGATTAATTCTGAATATTCGGAAGTGGGCGCATCTGTGTAAACAAGCTTATCATTCCAATCCGGGATCATGCCTGCTGCAACAGCATCAAGGTCCTTCTTAGAGTCAAACAGTTGTACTAAATCTTCGAAAGCTTGCTTGTCTAATTGTACAACTGACCAATAACCTTTACTTGAATTATTCAAACTGTATCGGACAAGCTCTGTTGGCAAACTACCAAACTTTTTTCGTAATCCTCGATGGTAATCGATAAACTGAGATTTTATCTCATCGGAAACAAGGTTTTGAGAATAAAGTTTTTCTAGGTCAGCACCCGAAAGGCTCTCAGAAAATTTAATATTGGAAGATACTTTATTTTCGAAATCAGTAGAGTAAGTACCAATCGCATCGACTGTTTCAATGTTTGAATTTTTGAGGGTTACTAGTTGAAAACTCGCAAATCCTCCATGCCCAAACGAGGAATTGTGCATAAACAAAAAATATGGGCTGTCCTGTTCGTTGACGTCAGGAAAATAAGTGCCACCAAAGTTGTTTTCAGATACATTTTGAAAGAATTCATGAATGTAAGAATTATTCTGAGCAAACAACTCAGAGAGTGGTCTTACTTCCCAATCTACCGCATCTACATCATCGACTTGTATAGTGGATGCTTTGATTGCTCCTGAAGCCATTAAAAATGCTGTCAATATCGCTCCATAATTCTTCATAAATTCGCAACCAAAATGTCCTACGTGATTTTGAACTTCCTTGATACTGCCAATAAATGGTTGAAATTGGAAGGTAATGAATATCTATCAGATATACTTAAGGTTACACCCGCAGATAAGAGTTTATATGTTAGTATTTTTCGTGAGAGGGGTCTTCGTAAGGGAAAGGTTCTACTTCGCCAAAGTTTATCACTATTCTCTTTTTGCCGACTTCAACATCTAAGATTTCGTAGTGGCCATCCTCATCTGCCGTCACCTTAACCGTAACTTGATAATTAACCTCTTTGGCGGTGTCGAAAATCTCACAATTCAGCAGAACATCATCCCCATCAACACTATCAATTACAAAGAAATTGAATTCCGCTGAAAAATGGATCAAAGCACTAACATCTAAGGAAAAAACAACTTCTGAATTGTCAACGGATATTACCTTGGGAGCGGGCAAATCTTCAAGATCGATACTCTCATACTCAGCTTCAATAATATCGCTTTCAAACCCAACGTGCGATTCAGCTTCAACATGAAAATTTAGATCAAATAAAGCCTTCTCAAAGGCTACTCTCATTTCTTCATGTACGATTGAAAACTCATCGCTACGCCAATCTTCAATTACAGCCTCAGCAAGTTCGTATGCAGGTTGCGACTGATTGAAATAACTCAAAGCATCTTCTAATTTTGAGACACATACAAGCCGCAGTGAGTCTTTGGCAAATGCCTGCCATCCAACATCGCTGGAAACGCAGATAATTAATCCATTTTTTTGCTCAGCCAGCTTTTCTAGGCTCAGCAGTGCAAACCCGTCAGGAAATTCGCTTTTCTTATCAGCTTTGTCTTCGAAAGGAGGAGCACAATCAAAATACCGCTGTACCAACTCTTCGGATACATCCAGCTCGCCACCAACCCCCACAGTTTCAGCGCCAATCAGCTCTAAATATTCGCCAAATTGAGCACTTGCAAATTCATTAACATCTTTAGAAGCAGCAAATTTGTCCGGCAAATCATCCTCAATAGATAAATCTACGTTCCATGCTTTCGCTTGCTTCCTGATTGCTGTCTTTAGAGTGTCTTGAGATTTTAGAGCTTGGTCAGCAATGTGTTTCTGTACTTCTTGAAGGACAATGTTGGATAAATAAACGGGTGTAGCGCTGCCCTTAAACTGGTCTAAGCTTTTTAGGATCGCGGCTTGAAAGTTTCGACCTTTGGAATCAAAAATACATGTATCAATTGAAATCCCGATAACTTCACTATTCGCAATTTTCGCTATTGTTTCATCAGGATTAAATTCGGGCATTATTGATTTCCTTCTTATATTCAATTTTCAACATTAGCCTAATTCTGTAAGTTGTCGAGATGGCTTAGGGTTGCACCCTCAGCGCATTTCATAAAAACCGTTGTAGAGATACGCTCAAAGTCGGTTCCCCCTAAAGGTTTCCCCCCAACTTTGAGACGTATCTTAGCAAAGCTTTTTCTTCCATTTGCACACCCGCTTTTAAGAGGCCTGCATGGGTTTTAAGGCGCGGCGCAAGCTGGCGCTTCAAACCCAATTACAAAGGAAAAAGAAATGCTTACGCATCCAATTTGTCAGCAGCTTTTTAAAACTGATACACTTTTCAAAACGGCAATAAACGTATGGAGAAAAAGCTCTAAACTCAGGAGCGATACAAAATGATCTTAGCTAAAATAGATGAAAAATATGAAGCCTTCGGACACCAACATGACAATTTCGGCGCATTCATGCGCGGTGAAGAAACGCTTAGCCAAGAAGCTTTGCGTGAAGCCTTAGAGGTCACAGAGAAAGACGGTGAAGGCAATCCCATTCTTCATACCAAGATCGAATACCAGTCCACATGCGGCAAAACCCAAGTGATAGGGGTATATGCTTTTGAGAAGGCCAACCCGAACCCTATACGCTTGCACTATCCTGCTGCGATTATTTTGCACGCCTACACAGGCTTTCAAAATGATATCAATATAGAAGGCGTGCAGGTAGAGAATGCCAATATTCATAGCCGCAAACTGGTTATCAAAAACCTTGAAAAAAGATACAAGGATTTTGAGCGTCACCGAAAAATAGATGGTGAGCATCCCGGTGATGCACGCAAGCGCCGCAAGAAAGCTGAAGCGATCCGCTTTACCCATTTACATTTGTGATCATTATAGGGATTCACGTTTAAGCAGGTTTTTGCTAGAATCCCATTATTCACCGTAACGAGGAACTTGGAATGAATGCTGCCCTAGCGTAGCAGTCATGAAGAAAAATGCTGCAAAAATTGAAGCTCATTCCCCGTTAACGGACTTACATATACAGAGCCTTGAGCCGCTAATCTCATTGCTTGCCATCCATGCCGCACAAACAGACTTTGCGGCTGCAAGCGCAAAGCAGGAACGCGAAAAGGCCAGTGCCGATAAGGACTAAATGATGCCGTCCACTGCTATCTACGCCCGCTATTCAACTGACCTTCAAAATGATGCCAGTATCGAAGATCAAGTGAGGCTTTGCAAAGAGTATGCTGAGCGTAACAATCTGAGCGTCGCAGAAGTCTACACTGATCACGGCATTAGCGGCACGACTATGAACCGCCCCGGCATGCAATCCATGATGAGTGATGCAGCCAAAGGCAAATTCTCATTCATTATCTCAGAAGCCTTAGACCGGATTTCGCGCGATCAGGAAGATATAGCCGGGATTTATAAGCGCGTATCATTTGAAGGCATCCAAATCCATACACTCTCAGAAGGCCCAGTGAATGAACTTCACATCGGCCTTAAAGGAACTATGGGTGCATTATTCATTAAAGACCTTGCTGACAAAACCCGCCGGGGTATGCGCGGCAATGTAGAGGCTGGCAAATCTGGCGGCGGCAAAGCCTATGGCTACGACATGCCGCGAACATTTGATGCGCGCGGTGAACTCATCCGGGGTGATCGCACCATTAATGAGATTGAAGCGGATACCATTACAGATATTTTTAACCGCTATGCGTCCGGGGAAAGCCCGCGCTCAATTGCCATGGATTTAAACGCCAAAGGTATTAAGGGGCCAACGAGTAAAGGGTGGGGCCAAAGCACCATCAATGGCAACGCTAAACGCGGCACAGGCATATTGAACAACGAGCTTTATATAGGCCGCATGATCTGGAACCGGCTCAAATACATCAAAGACCCTGAAACAGGTAAGCGCGTATCACGCCTTAATGATGAAAGCGAGTGGATCATTAAAGGTGTCCCAGAACTGCGTATCATTGATGATGCGCTATGGAAGCGTGTTAAAGATCGTCAGAAGGTCCAATCACAAACATCGTTCGCCCAAGGTCATAGTAAAAGACTGTGTGACCACAACAGGCCCGCCTATATCCTATCCGGGCTTGTTAAATGCGGCGTATGCGGCGGCGGCATGATCAATGTCAATTCAGATCGCACAGGCTGCGCCAATGCGAGAAATAAGGGCACATGCTCTAACCGTAAAACCATCAAACGCACGGCCCTTGAAAAACATGTATTTGATGGGCTTAAAAACCACCTCTTGCACCCTGAAATGTTTGCCAAGTTCTGCGAAGTATATACGGAGCATTTGAATACACTGCGCTCTCAGAAAAACGCTGCCTATAATGCCGCTGTTTCTGAGCTTCAAACCACCAAGCGCGATCAGGAAAAGCTCATTGACGCTATCTTAAACGGTATCCCCGCAGAGCATGTAAAAGGGCGCTTGGATAGCCTTAAAGAGCACCAAGACGAACTAGAAAACATTATTGCGAACCATACGCCCGAGCCAGTCGTTCTGCATCCAGCTATGGCGCAGCATTACCAGAAAAATATCTCCAACCTGATTGAAGCTCTCGCCAAGCCGGAGTTTAAAGCCCAAGCATCAGACGCTATACGCAAGCTTATAGAGCGCATCACCCTTACGCCTTCGACAGAAGGCAATAACAAACCCTATATAATCGAAGTGCAAGGCGTTCTAGCCGATATTCTCAATCTTGCTTTGGATAGCGACACCCAAGAAAAAAGGCCACTCAGTGAGAGTGACCTTAATCCGTCTATAGCGTTGGTTGCGGGAGTAGGATTTGAACCTACGACCTTCAGGTTATGAGCCTGACGAGCTACCGGGCTGCTCCATCCCGCG
>CANLMI010000009.1 GCA_947492375.1 uncultured Kordiimonas sp.
GAGAAGCTCCTCACGCTCCTCTGGCAGCAACAGCGACAGCGATGACAAAGATGCAGCAGGATTGGCAACAATCTGCTTTATAAAATAATCAAACCTCCGGGCGAGCGTCTCAAGTTGAAAAGGCGTAAAATACCTCGGACTACAGACGAAATCGACTATGACATTCTTACCATGGTAATCAGCGACAAATGCTTGAACGGTGCCTCGGTCATAACCGCTCTGCATAATAACAGGGGACGTGATATTTGCGGCGTCAGCCAGTGGAATTTTCGCATCAGCACCTTGGAAATAAGCCAAATTGATATCAAAAACCTGCTCTCGGTTCTTGTTCAAAAGACCTAATGATCGATTTAGCGCGCTTGTCGGATAATGGCGAAACTGCCAGACATTTTTCAGATCAGTATGAATCGCCTGGATCACCTCGGCAATTGTTTCGCCAGATCGTACACGTACAGGACTAATGTTCGCGAAAGCGCCAATGATTTGCCGAGACAATTCTGTATTTCTGTTAAGCCGAGCTAAGCCAACTGCAATATCTGAGACGCCAAAAAACTTGGCAAAGAACGCGTATTGAATAGCCGTAAACACCTGCGACGGCTTCGCTTTCAATTGTTGAAAGTGTTCAACTAACCGATCAAAGGTCTCGCGAGCTATCTCTGTATGGATGATGCGCGATTTGTTGTCATTATCCGGGTTGCTAGCCTTAACCTGTTCGATTTGTTCCGGAAGCGCGCTATAATATTCCTTCCAAAACTTGCTAGCTTCACCGAACTCTTCACTCTGCCAATATTCATGATCAAATTCTATAAAGTGACGGTAGCTGGGATACTCTTTTTCAGGCTGTTGATCAGCGACTAACCTGTTGTAAGCTTTGGCAATCCTATCGATCAACAAAAGTACACTTGCTCCGTCAATGACTAGATGATGAAACACAGTGTAAAAAATCGTGCGCTCATTCGGCAGTTTTATAAGCGCAAAACGAAACAATAAGGAGTCATACAGTGGAAAGGGGCGATCAAAATCCCGTTTCATCCAATCAATCGCTTCGTCCATATTAGGGAGTTCCAACTGGGCAATTGGAAACACAGCAGCCAGTTTTGGAGATTGATAGGGTAGGTCATCACCCTCATGAATAGCAAATGTCAGGCTGTCATTCGATTTAATAGTAACATCGACTGCCTCGAGAAATTTGTCTTGCGCAAAGTCACCCTCGATTGGGAAATACATCCCAACATTATGCATTGGCACATTAGGAGATAGTTCTTGCTCGATCAGGATATCGATTTGAGTGGGTGATAAGGGATAGGTCTTTTCCATTATGTCAATAGTCCCTTCTTGCGTATATTCTTTGCTAAGTCGCTCGATGGGTTTGCTTAAGTTTGCTCGCGCAAGCTCTTTGGGCGCATATCCGTCCAATGTTCATCAACATACGTCTTGCAAGCTTCCAGCGAGCCTTCAAATCCGGTATCCGACCAACCATTTGGTATTTGCTTCTGGTGTGGCCAAACTGAATATTGTTCTTCATCATTGACCAGCACACGGTGACTGTGGGGGCTCTCTGCGGTGTCAAACATTTGTTCGATCTCCATTCCTTTGGTTGCTGTTGCATTAGAATTGCCTCTGAATTCCTGCCGGCCAGACCGCGTTTGCTGCTGGCGCTAGATCATCGATCCAAGACGCAGTTTCATCGTATTTTGCTGTGAATAGTTCATAGTCGTTTAGTTCGTGTCTGGTCCGAAGTGCTCTTAAAACGAAACTCTTCTCGCCAGTCGCGTCCACCTGAACACCCAGAAGCTCGATCTTTCCGTAAAATGAGCTCATGGTTGGACCTGAAGCTGTTCGATTTAACCCGGAAGTACCACGAAGTGCTGTGCTATATATGTTCCATATCCTTGCAATCGGCACCTCGAAATATTGTTTTGGCCCAGTGTCGCGCGCGATAAACATGTAATAGGGAATTATGCCCAGCCCTATTTGTTTCTGCCAAAGGTCAGACCAGATATCAGCGCTATCATTTATGCCCCGCATAACCGGGCTTTGGCTTCGAATTACAGCACCTGTGGACCGAATTGCACGGATAGCCGATTGGGCGATATCTGACTGAAGTTCACGCGGATGATTGTAATGAGCCATTACAGCGACATGTTTGCCGGCTTCCGACAATTCAGTCAAAAATCTCAGTAGATCACTCGCGTCAGAATCGATAGTAAACCGGTACGGCCAATAAGAAAGGGCTTTGGTGCCAAAACGGATATTGCGGACATGATCGAACTTTGGCGTCAGTAATTCTGATAGGTAAAATCTGAGGCGGCTTGATTTGATTGTAAATGCATCACCGCCAGTTACCAAAATATCGGAAATTTCCGGATGTTCTGCTACATAGCTCAAGAATAGCGTTCTGTCGCTCATCGCGATACGCAGTGCATCGTCTCGAACAAACTGAGGCCAGCGAAAACAGAAGCTGCAATAGGAATGACACGTTTGACCATCACTTGGAAAAAATAGTAACGTATCTCTATATTTGTGTTGTAGCCCATCCGCTATTTCACCATTCGCAAGCCGAGGCCGGTTATGTTCAAGTTGACCCGCTGGGTGAGGGTTATGTGAATGGCGAATTTTATATATTAACTCATTCGCCTTTGGTTTGTTTTCATCCTGTATCGCTCTATCTAAAGCGGAAAAATCCTCTTCAGGCAGCATCTCGCGGGAAGGGAAAATGAGCCTGAAAATTGGATCATCTGGGCCCTTTGACCAGTCCACAAGCTCGTTAAGGACATATCGGTTTGCGCGAAACGGAAACACCTTGGAAACAACATTCATGTCATTGAGTAGTTGGGCATCAAACTGGGCTAGCTGCGGTATCATCTCCGCATCAGGACGAACAATTGTCTCAAGACGATTTCCGACCATACCAGTCATATTTTAATCTCCAGTATTATCAGTCATGGAAATAGCCATTGACTTCAAGATATTGCTGAACTGACATTGAAAATCGACTGACAATGAAATCGATATGAGTAGCGTCAATATTTAGGGGCGGGAGTAACAGACAGTGATTTCCGAATTTACTCTCTGGCGACCCATGACTTGGATAAATTAAGAGCCCATTCTCAATCGCTATATTTCTTAACGTTTCGATGTGATATCCGGGATTATCCAGTAACCCTTTATGGGATTGATTAAGCAGGATACCTATCATCAAACCACGACCCCTGATGTCACTAACTATTTCCGGAAGGACAGATTCTTTCAGCTCTTTAATAAGTTTTTGACCTAAAACCTCAACATTCTCGAGAAACGAAGATCCGCTAATTCGCCGCACCACATTATTGCCCACAGCCGCGCCAACCGGAGACAAAGAAAAGGTTTGACCATTTTGGAATTCGTACCCCCCTCCACTAAAAGCATCTGATATTTTCTTTGACGCCAGAACTGCTGAAATGGGAAAATGGCCAGCACCCATTCCCTTCCCAGTTATGGAAATATCTGGTTTTACATCCCAATGTTCCATGGCAAGTAAGCGGCCTGTCCGACCGAAACCCGTTAGAACTTCATCGGCAATCATCAACACATCATATTTGTCACAAATCCGACGCACTTCAGAAAAGTATCGGGAATCCGGCACCGCACCACTATAAGCGGCACCTACAATCGGCTCGACTACAATTCCAGCAATTGTTTCGGGGCCTTCAGCCAAAATCGCATCTTCAAATGAAGTAGCGCACTCCAAATCGCAGGTCGAGGGGATCAAGTTAAAGGGACAATCAAAGCAAGAAGCATGGGAAGCCTTCGTATATTGAGGGAGGCAAGCTAGGTACGGTTGTTTGCGCCCTAAAAACCCTGCGACTTCCAGCCCAGCAAGCGTATTGCCGTGGTAAGACCCTTTCCTTCCCAATATTTTGTGCTTGTTGGAGTTTCCAGTAAAACGATGATACTGAATACTGAGCTTCAGTGCGGTTTCTACAGCGTCACTGCCACTGCTTGCGAATACAATTTTCTTGTAGCTCGGCAGAAACTTTTCAGTCAACGAGTTGGCATATTCTTCAACAATATCGCATTTAAAAACATTGCCGGAATATGCTGTGATCTGACTAGTCTGTCCAGATATGACTTCTGAAATCTCGTCATCACTATGACCCAAAACTAGTGATCCAGATCCACTTGCAGCATCAAAAATCTGCTGACCATTCGTTAAATGCAGCCAAGGGCCTTTTGCCCGGTTGATCGTCGGTTTTGTGAAGCCTTTCGGAGGAGCAGTTACACGTGCAGGCAGTATGGAAGATACACTTTCAAATAGCACCACTGCACGACCCCAGACCAAATTCTATTATAAATAACTAGTATTCAACTAATACCAGATAAATGGCAGATCGTCTATACACCAAAACTACAATTGATGAAGTAATGGTTGTACTTTTTACTCGTGCTTTAGTGCTATAATAGGGTTCGTCTGAGAAACTCGGATTGCATGGTAACATACTGTCGCTATCGCGACGACACACACGGCAATTGTCGCAACCAAAAAGGGCGGCACTGCTAGATTAATACGATACGCAAAACTCTCCAGCCAATTATTCATTGCATAATAGGCAATAGGCCACGCAACCAGATTTGCTAGAATGACCGGTCGGGAGAATTGCCAAATAAGCAATCGCGTTATTTGAAAAGGAGTTGCTCCCATTATCTTTCTGACTCCGATTTCCCTTGTTCGACGTGCAGCTGCAAATGCCGTCAAGCCATAAAGGCCAAACGCCGCTATTATTATCGCGATCATTGAGAAGACTTTGAATAGTGAAGCTTCACGCTCTTCAGTATCATAGCCAGCTGCTACTTTATCCGCCAAGCTGATAGCATTGAAAGGTTCGTCAGGATAGAAGTCTTGCCATAAAGCCTCTATTTCCGAGATCGCGTTCGCGACGCTCGTACCTTGTAGCTTAATTGAAAGGCTCGTAATCGTGCTTTCATGAACAAAAAAGAATGCTGGACGAATTGTTTGATGAAGCGATTTGGCATGAAAATCTCTCACAATCCCAACAATTGTTACTTCGATTTCCTCTGATCCACCTAAAGCATAGTATAAAGTTTGACCGAGTGCTTGCTGAGCCGACTCAAAACCCAGGGCCCTTGCGCCACTCTGATTTACAAGGATGTTGAATGGCCGACGATTAGACTGGTTGGACAATCGTGCATCGTCAGAACTAATTTCTAAATTTAGTTTTCGACCAGCAACTATTTGAAGCCCTAAAGTATCCAGGTACTCAAAATCAATCGCATTTCTCCCCAATAATGTGGCTTCAGGGGCACCGTCCCGCCTTATAGGGGCGTTGATATCAGCGTCTCCACCCGGAACGGTTGTTGAAATAGCAGCATTTGCCACAAACGACTTCTGTTTTAGCGATCGCTTGAAAGCATCTATTTGGCTGAGGATATGAGGTTTCGCGATACCATCAACGACAATTGTCGCATCTTTATCAAAACCCAAGTCTTTGTTCTGAATGAAATCAGTTTGCCGACCAATAATGATTGTACAAATGATGAGAGAAATCGAAATTACAAACTGTGAAAACACCAAGAACGATCTGAACCGGATGACTCGAGGACTTTCATTCTTCCCATGTAAAACTTCGGAAGGTTTGATTGACGCAAACTGAAATGATGGAAAGAGGCTGATCAGTAGGCCTAGAATCAGCGATCCAAATAGGATCCATACGAATACGAACGACGTATCAAGCTGATAACCAAGCGACTCTTTCACGAATGGTAATGTCAGTTCAACTAGAAAAGCACCAATCAATCCTGACGATACAACCAGTAAAAGTGATTCAAAGACGAATTGGGTTATTAAGTTGGTCTTCGAAGCGCCGGAAACCTTTCTGACGGCCGCCTCCCGCATCCTTCTACTAACTTGAGACAGTGCCAAATTGATATAATTGGTGCTTGATAACACCAAAGTAAGAGCCGCCACTACGGCAAAAGATAAAACTGTAGAGAAAGAACCAGACCCCGGCTGAGCATAGGGTCCTGCATAGAGATACAAATCACCTAAATTCAATAAGCTCAGATCTTCTATCTCCGATATTGGTACGCTTCGACCACCCAACTGAATGTCAGGTGCTTTTTCGACGAGGATGCTAACTAAATTTGCTTCTATTGCAGCGATATCAGCGTCAGGCTTCAGTTTTAGGAAAGTGTCAGCCGACAAGAAAGCCCAGTTATTCAGGATTCGATCGACCTTGTTTAATGTTCCCTCGTCAAAAGACGTCAGCAAATCATATTGCCTGGAGTTCCGTTCAGCAGGAGCCTCAATAACTGCTCTGATGGTAAATGTGCGCCGTCCAAAAAAATCAGCAACGTCAATAGACTTACCAACATAACTCTGTTGATTGCCGAGAAGTGTTTGCGCTAGTCGACTACTTAAAACAACTGATGAGACATCTGTGAGGGCGGTTGCTACATTCCCTTCTAAGACGACTGGATTGAAAACCTCGCTAAAACCCGGGTCAGTATAAAGAAGCTCGCTGGTGAATGCTTTGTTCTCTACTATTGCGCTTGCGGGCGACGGAATAAATCTGACAAAGGCTTCGACTTGGTTAGATGCCTCATATATGGCAGGCCCTAATGAGCCCGGAGAGTTTGGAAAGTGAGTAGCAGCCCTACCAGGAAGAGTGATTGAAGCGTTTATTCGAAAAACTCTCTCAAAATCTACTACATCTTTATTCACTTGGTTCTCATGGAGAACGTATAAAGAGGTCAACGCGATTACAGCGATTGATACGCCCAAGCCAAAAAGATTCACAACCATATATGTCCATTGATGCTTGAAAAACCTAAGCGCAAATTGAGCATACCGTTCAAACATAATTGACATTCTTTCTGTGTTGTTATCCCACAATAGCCATCAGAGAATTCCTTACGCGCTGCACACCTAAATTCTGACAAACTTTGCTCCAATTATTAAATTGGACTCTGGCTCCAGCTACTATCGACATCTCCGCTCTTAATACATCAAATAAAATACTAACTCAAAAGATGTAAATTCAAAATATCTTCATTAAAAAACTTTTGCATTGAGTAATAACTACTATACACTGTATTTTATTATTGAAAACAATAAACATTGTAAGATTGGTTGTAGTTTTAATAGGGGTCGTTGTTGTCAGTAGATCATGCAGAACTCGTTCATTTTGAAGGCACGATTAATCAGGGGTTGTCTATTGAACCTGATGATTGGATGCCTGGCCGCTATCGACAATCTTTAGTACGTATGATCTCCCAACATGCTCATTCAGAAATCATGGGCATGTATCCCGAAGCTAATTGGATATCGCAAGCGCCCTCGCTAAGAAGAAAAATCGCTCTATTAGCGAAAATCCAGGATGAGGCAGCTCATGGCTTGTACTTGTATTCGGCCGCTGAGACCCTTGGCGCCCAGCGAAGCAAGAACGAATCTGAACTTCGAAATGGACGCGCTAAATACTCCAACCTTATGGACAACGCAGCAACATCATGGGCTGATGTAGGCGCGATTGCGTGGCTAGGAGATGGCGCGGGTATCGTCAATCAAGTTTCACTTCAAGACAATTCTTATGGACCTTATGCACGAGCATTGCAGCGTATTTGCCAAGAAGAATCGTTCCATCAAAGACAAGGCTACGAAATCATCGCTGTTCTTGCGAAAGGATCGGCTGCGCAGAAAGAAATGGCTCAAAGTGCGATTGACAGATGGTGGATACCTTCTTTGATGATGTTTGGACCTCCAGATTCTTTGTCATCTCACTCTGAACAATCTTTGAGATGGCGCATAAAATGCGAACCAAATGAAGTTCTCAGGCAGCGCTTTGTCGATGATCTCGTACCGCAAATTGTGGACCTGGGTCTTAATCTTCCAGACGAAACCATAAAGTGGAACGATACCCGACAATCATATGATTACGGCGAGATCGACTGGCAGCACTTCAAAGATCTAGTTTCTAAAGGAGGCTTCCAAAGAGCGGAGCGATTAGAAGCGCGCACTAATGCTTGGTACGAAGGGGCGTGGGTTAGAGAAGCCGCCCTGGCTAGAAATAACCAGCTTAGGAAAGCCAGCTGATATGAAGCCGAGTGAGAGTGACAAAGATTGGGAACTTTGGGAAGTTTTTGTCAGATCACAAAAAGGGCTCGCTCACAGGCATGTAGGAAGTCTTCAAGCGGCTAATCATCTCATGGCGCTTCAGTTCGCCCGGGATCTGTATTGCAGACGCGGCGAGGTTAAAAGTGTCTGGGTTGTCCCGTCTCGAGAGGTATATGCAGCGCATCCGGATAAAAGCAATATTAGCTATGAAGCGGGTAGTACAAACAGATTCAGAGACCCTGAAACATACATAACCCATTCTGAAGCGAAGGCTTCTGATGCGTCATGAGTAGTGCTGAATGTTCGCAAAATTTCTTCCTCGTGAATCTGGGTGATGATTGCCTGATAGCTGCGCAGAGACTGTCAGAATGGTGTGGCAAAGCGCCAACCACAGAATTAGACATAGCTCTGATCAACTTAAGTATCGACCTGTTTGGTCAAGCTGACGAGTTTTATAGTCTATTTTCCGAATCTTCTTCTCAATTTAAATCCGCAGACATGTTGGCCTTTGAAAGGGATGCCTCCGAATTTACAAATTGTCTGTTGGTCGAACAACCAAACGGGGATTTTGGAAGAACTATATGCAAAACCGCTATCTTTACAACATGGTATTGCGAGGTGCTGACTTTGCTACAAGAGAGCAGGCACGTGACCATCAGTTCGATTGCCACCAAGTTTCGAAAAGAAATTCTCTATCACAAAGAGTTCTCGCTCCATTGGCTTGATTGTTTAGGAAATGGCACTGGAGAAAGTAGGGACAGGATCAAACAAGGCTTTTCATGGTGCTACAGATTCGTTGAAGAGTTAAGGATACGACTAGACTTTTCAGACATCACAGCAAAAAAATGGACTGAATGCATTGATCGGTTCGAATGCGAACTTGCCAAAATATTCGCTTATGCTGATTTTGACAGCGAAACAATCGCTCAAAACCTGCATGGAGGACGTGACGGAGCTCACAGTGAGCACTTAACACATCTTTTGTCAGAAATGCAGGCGCTCCATCGAGCCCACCCAAATGTCGCGTGGTAGCTCTATGATGACGGTGAATGTGTCAAAAGAACAAGTTTGGAATATTGTAAAGTCTGTCAACGATCCCGAATTGCCGTACCTATCAATCTTTGATTTAGGCTTGATCGCAGAAATTCGCTTTGAAAGACATCCGATCGTTCGAATTATGCCCACATATTCTGGTTGCCCGGCAAAATTCGTTATTGAACAAGCTCTGTACCAAGCGTTTGATGATGCAGGCATAGTTGACGTGAAAATTGAGAGTGTGCGATCGCCAGTTTGGTCGACAGATTTGATCTCGCAAAAAGGGCGAGATTTGCTTAAGGCAAATGGTATTGCGCCTCCTAGCGCAAACTCAAGCAGCATACTTCCTACAAGTTGCCCTCGTTGCAATAGCGAGCGGACACGAGAATTATCCCGTTTTGGATCAACACTATGTAAATCGCTCTGGCAGTGTGACGATTGCAACGAACCTTTTGAGAAATTCAAATGTTACTAGCACGCAGACAATACTCAATCGTGGACGCCGTCATTTCAGAGAATGATCGAGGTCACCAAGAAGTCGTTTGCAGTTTTGACAATGCCTTCGATTTTAGTATCTACCAATCTGAATTTTGCTCTGGCCTCTTAATTCGCAACGATTTAGCCGACCAACATAAGGTTACCAAAGTAGCAGATTTCGCCACACTAGATGGTAGTAGAGTGCTTTTCAGCTTAGATGATATGTTAGCTCCAGACAAAACTCAGTTTTTGGAGTTAAGTCAGGGTACTCTGTTCAATTTATTCCTTGCCCCAAACTTCTTATCAGCCATCAATGATAAGAGCGAGACAACTGTTTACATTGGCTCAAGTGACGCGTTCCGCTTCCATATTGATCATATAGAAAAACGACTAACCAATAGCCCTCATTTGAAGGTGATCGTTTTATGGATCGCCGATACTGCAACAAATTTTGCTGTTGTAGATTATCTCTCAAAATTGAAAGACATCCATATGGATCGGTTTTCAAGTTTTTGCTTGTCAGAAGACAATTTAGATGGCTTCACAGTCAACCGCCGTCAGCTAAGCATTTTTGTCGAAAATTTCCTGAGAAACATTGTTGTTTTTACAGGACATGAATTAACATGCAGCAATTTCGTAATCGTCGGAGATGGGAGCCTGATCGACGAAATCGGATCCAAATTGTTATCGATTGGTATTGCAAAAGAAGCAATTGAATTTGGCTTTGTTCAAGACGAACTTAACGTAACTACATCAACCAACACTGGAAAATCAGCTGAAGTCTTCTTTGATGGCTTTCGATTTCATATCCCAATCAGATGGAATGATAAAAGCCTCTTAGACAATATAGTAGCAGCGGACCTTAAAGTACCATTCTCTTGCAAAGAAGGAAATTGCGGCAGTTGTCGCGCACGCTTGGTTTCCGGCGAGGTGAGACATCTTTCAAAGAAAACCCGACAAGCTGGTGTGGGTAAGAACATCCTGACATGTCAGGTTGCTTGCGTGTCCGAACAGTTATCCGTGGAATACAGTTCTAGATAGATAGTTAAACCGATCCTCTGAAGAGTTATTTCCGGAGCCGGCCTTGGAGTATAGAAATGTCTGATAATGCTGCAAAGATTGACTTGGATGCTCTAGTTGCCCAAGCGGGTGGGAAACAAGCGCTCCGCGATCTATACCCGCTAACTCCATTGCAACGCGGCATCGTTTTTCACTCCGTTTTAGAGCTAGAAGATGTCTATGTCACTACATACAGTTGGCGATTGGTTGGTATTGTTGATGTTGATATTTACCGTCGTTCCTGGGAGCATATATTAGAGCGTCATGCCGTATTGCGCACAGCCTTTGTTGGTTTGGATATGGCGGTGCCTGCGCAAGCAGTATTGCGGAATGTGACCTTACCCTTTGTTTATGAGGACTGGTCTCAGGTATCGCAACAGGAACAGAGTGAACGTTTTGACCGGTTACGGGATGAAGAACGCGCACGCGGTTTTGATCTTGCCAAACCGCCTCTCATGCGATTGCATGTCCTGAAGGTCAGCGAGAGCGAACATTTGGTCCTGTGGACAAGTCATCACGTCATTCTGGATGGCTGGTCGAACTCAATTCTGATCCAAGAATTGATGAAGACCTATAATGCTCTGTCAGATGGGATGCCTGTGCCTCTTCCGCCAGCCCCTGCTTATAAAGATTATATAGCCTGGTTGCAGCGTCAGGATAAAGGCGCTGCACAAGAATATTGGAGCAAGCAACTCGCTGGTTTTCATACCCCGACGCAACTGAGCAATACCAGACCAGATGAACCAACAGAAAGCATCCATGCTGAGCATATACAGCATTTTTCCCTGAACTTAGATAAGTTACAGCGCTTTGCACGTTCACATCAAATAACACTCAACACATTAACGCAGGCAGCATGGGCATTACTGGTAAGTCACTATAGTGGGCAAGACGATATTGTTTTGGGTGTTACGATATCGGGTCGTCCTGATGACCTGCCACAGACCGAAGCGAGAGTTGGGCTTTTTGTTAGTACCTTGCCCCTTCGGCTATCTGTTCCAGCTACTGCGTCAGTTGCAACATGGTTGAAGGATGTCCAAGCGCGACAGAATGAGCTGTTCACGTATCAATATAGCTCGTTGCTCGATATTCAGGAATGGAGTGACGTAACGGCTGGTGAACCATTATTCAATACATCGTATGTCTTTGAGAACTATCCTGCACCGGACGCAGAGCAGACCATTGAGATACACGATGTAAAATCCTACGATCGGCCTCATTACCCTATTAATCTGATGTTCGCGGCCGGCACGGATTTGGCGGTTCGTATTATTTATGATGAACAGACCTTTGACGGTTCGACGATTGCGCGCCTGGGTGATCATCTGGAGCATTTGCTTGAGCAGATTGTTGCCAATCCTGCTGCATCTTTGTCATCGCTGTCGCTGTTGCTGCCAGAGGAGCGTGAGGAGCTTCTC
>CANLMI010000010.1 GCA_947492375.1 uncultured Kordiimonas sp.
AGCCGTTCACCGGTCATCCACTCGCGTTGCCACACGGCATAGTCTGAATATTGGATCGGAAGCTCAGGCAGGTCAGCTTCTTCACCCTGACAGTGTGCAGCATATAAAGCTTCAAGCTCCGACGCGATAATACCGCGCGAGACACCATCGGAGACAGCGTGATGAACGATAAAGATCAGCACAGCTTCACTTTTGTTTCCAATTAGGTAGCTTTGGAAATTTGGACCGACATTGGGGTCTATATCTATAGTGCTTGTTTTATGAAGGAGTTCGACAACGTCTTTCTCTTTATCCAATTCAACGTACCGAAGTGTATGATCTGAAGGTGAGTCGATTACTTGCGATCCTATTCCGCCGACTTCGGCAAATCGGGTCCGCAAGGCTTCGTGACGATGGATAATTTGGGATATGCCATTGGAAAGAGCAGGAATGTTGATTTCACCTTTGAGGCGGAAACAAGTGACGATTGAATATGCAGCGCCCCCACCCAATTGCTCCACAAACCAAAGCCGTTCTTGACCAAAGGATAACGGTGTAGCGCCGGCCTTTTCCACCTTTCTAAGTTTCACTTCTCTGCTCTCTTGAGCTTTTTTGCGAAGCCGCTGCTTTAACTCAGATAGTGAAACGGACTTTTGCCGATCTAACACCACATTCCACCTCCGCTTCAGATTTAAATAATCGCAAAAAAGTCAAAAATGACTAGGTAAATTAATATATTTTATGGTGTATTATATCAACTTAAAAACTTATCCGATTCTTGTTATAGTATTAATACAATATTGAGGTCATTAAATACAATCAGCAAGAAATATCAGCAAGAAGACGCGAGAAGCTGGAATAAAGAGAGTATATTTTAGCGGGTTGTTTGGAAAATGAGAGTTCTATGCAAACCATCAGAAAATTGATCAAATCCTTTCAATCGAGGTCAATTAAACTCTGGCTTGCAGATGGTCAGTTGCATTATAGCGCGCCAAACAACCTTACCGACCAAGATATAGAAGAGCTAAAAACCAACAAATCAGCGATTATCGCATTTTTGCGCCAGACTAGCTCATTCGAGTATCAAGAGACGGTACAACATGCCTCGATGCCAATCGATAGATTTCCGATAACTGAGCAACAGAAGCAGTTAATCTATATTGATCAAGCAGACCCAAACAAAACGGCTTATAACATCTATTTTTCGTTTCTGCTTACAGGCCCAGTTTGCCAACGGACTTTAGAAGGGGCCATCAAAAAAACATGTGAACGTCATAATGTGTTACGTACAGAATTTATTGAGCACGATGGAAATTTCTATCAATCAGTGTCAGAGCATGCTGACGTTGAGCTAATAAAAATAGACTATAGCCATTTAACTGCTGAGGGTTTTGATCGTCAGATACGGAACGAAACAAAGCGACTTGCTAATATGCGAATGGATGTTTTATCGGCACCGCTATGTCGGTATTTACTGCTAGTACATTCAAAACGTAGAGCAGCCTTGATAATTGTTGCTCATCACATCATTGCAGATGGTACTTCCTTACCAATCTTCCAGCGTGAGATTGCAGAGCACTATCGCGCGCTTCAATCCAACAGTGACCCGCAACTGCATCCTCTTCCGCTCCAATTCACTGATTTTTCTGAGAACTACAGCAACTTCATTGAGAGTGATGAGTATTCTGTGCAACTAAAACAGCGGGCGGAACACTTTCAGGAGTTTGATCTCTCAAAACCGTTCATCCCAGATTTTCATGGACGAGAAAAGCCCTCTAGGAGACCCGGCTTTACTGCCTTCGCCTTAAATCAAGAAACGAGGGAGTTAATTGCGAATGTCGCTAAACGAACCAATACGTCAGTTTTTGCGGTACTGCTCGCGAGTACCCAAATAGCTATCAGTATCTGGATAAATCGTGACAAAATCATTGTAGGATCACCAATAGATCTTCGTGATGACATATCTCTTGAAGAGAATATTGGTATGTTTGTCAATCTACTAGCTCTTGGATTGACGACCGACAGATCGCAATCGTTTATCGGAAGTCTACGGGAAACGCAAAATGCTGTTCTAGATGCAATTGCGGCAAAACGCGTTGCATTGAACCATCTTCAATCGGAACTAAGTAAAAATCGGGATGGCTCAAATGTGCCGCTGATAAATATGGATTTCTCATTCATGACGGTTGCGCCAGCTCCAATAAAAGGTGGGCCGGTGCTATTTGAACCTATTGATCAAACGGAACATTACTCAACAAAGTTTGATGTTTCTATCTTCATGATGGATCAGGGAAACGAGATTAAAACGGAGATTGTTTATCGTTCGGAGTTATTCGAACGGGATAGGATGGATTTGTTTGCGGCGCACCTGAACCGGGTCGTGAACAGACTGGCATATAGTCCAGAGAAGCCAATATCAGCACTTTCGTTTCAGTTAACTCAAGAATCTGCAATTCTTGTTGAAGATACGCAAAATACGGATCGGACAGTGCCTCAGGCACTAACAATTGACGCGCGATTTGCGCAGACAGTCGCGCAATCACCGAAAGCCACCGCTATTATATGCGGAAATACGGAGTATAGTTATGAGGAATTAGACCATTTGTCCAACGAATTTGCCGCGTTTCTAATATCCAAAGAGCTCCCAAGGACGTCAGTTGTAGCGGTGAGTATGAATCGCTCGTTGGCGCTAATAGTGACTCTGCTTGCCGTAACAAAGACTGGTGCAGCCTATCTACCAATCGCTGAAAATACCCCCAATGATAGGTTAGATCTGTACATTCGAGAAGCATCTGCTCGCCTATGTATTACGGACGATATTATCAAAGCAGATCCCATATCTTGCGAGACAATCAAGTATGAGAATGTTCCAATAGATCGGTACCATGGCATACAACGAAATCTCGAGGCATCTCACAAAGGTCAGGATCTCGCCTATGTAATGTTTACTTCAGGTTCAACGGGTGTACCGAAGGGGGTGATGGTCAGCCATGAGAATGTTGTTTCTCTTATAGATAAACCAACATACGTGAGCCTTGACAAAAACACTCGGATGCTTGCCGCGTCTAACATTGCATTCGATGCAGCGACTTTTGAAATTTGGGGTGCGCTCCTAAATGGCGGTTCACTGGTGTTGGTGCAAGACCGGGCAACGCTCAGTCCAAGCGCGCTCAAGCAATTTATACAGGATTACCGCGTAAACGGCGCATTTGTAACGACGTCTTTGTTTAATAGTATAATATCGGCAGATGTAACCACTTTTAATGCCTTGGAAACGTTAATTTTTGGTGGAGAGTCAGCAAGTGTTTCGGCGGTTTCGAGTTACCGTGCTGCTTGTCCAAAAACGCGTTTGGTGAATGCTTATGGACCAACAGAGGCAACAACTTTTGCAAGTGCATATTTTATAGGTGAAATTGACCAGGAACAGAAAAGTATACCTATCGGCAAAGCTATCAATGCCACGCGATTGTATGTATTGGATGAGAATTTAAATCCTCTACCGATTGGCGCTCAAGGCGAGCTTTGTATAGCAGGGGAAGGGATTGCTCGCGGCTATCTGAACGAGCCTGCTGTAACCGCTGAGAAATTTGTGGCAGACCCATTTGGGGCACCCGGGAGCCGGATGTACAGGACCGGCGATATTGTTATTTCTAATCCAGACGGTACACTTACCTTCTTAGGTAGAAATGACAGTCAGATCAAACTACGGGGATATCGGATTGATTTGGAGGAAATTCGTAGATGCCTTGAACAATTAGACGAAGTGCAACAATCGTTTGTAACGACAGTTGAGAACAGACAACGTCGTCGCATTGTAGCATATGTGACGATGTCCCAATCATTGTCCGAGGCCGAGATAAAAACTCACCTATCTACTGAACTACTGCCGTTTATGGTCCCAGACCATATCATTTTCCTAGATGTTTTGCCCTTGACGCAGAATGGAAAGGTTGATGAACGCTCTCTTCCGAAGCCCAATTTCAATACTAGCCAGAAGCACTTGTCCACATTAAGAAAAGCCACACCAATGGAACTCGTTATACAAGATGTGTGGTCACAAGCTCTGAATCTGGAACAAGTCGGATTGACGGATAAATTCTACGATTTAGGAGGCGATTCAATCACCGCATTGATTGTCAAATCACTCGCAAAAAAACACTACTTAGAGATAGATCTGCAACGAATATTAGAAAACCCGACGGTCGAGGCCCTGGCGCGTCATACGTCCAAGTCCACTGAAGTTCAGGTTCCTGTTCAGAGATTTGCATTGCTTGGTGCGCTAGATCAACAAACGGCCAGAGAAAAACAGTTCGAAGATGTGTATCCCGCGACAAAACTACAATTGGGAATGATCTTTCACGCGGACTGGCAACCTCAAAGTTCGTTATTTAACGTAGTTATTTCGCAACGGATCGAGTGCCCCTTATTACTGGATCGGTTAGAAAACGCGGTGAACAACTGCGTTGCGCGGCACCCTGCTCTGCGAACAAACTTTGATCTCAGTGATTTTTCCATTCCGGTTCAAACAGTCTCCAAAAGTCGCGTTATCAAGATTGAGGTTATTGATTGGTCGAATTTGAGTGAAGGCGAAGTTGAAACAAGCCGGGACGCGTTTATCCAGTCGCAAATGCATAAGAAGTTTGAATTATCTCATGAAATATTGATTAGACTTTTCGCAGCAAAAGTTAATCCAGACGCATTCATATTCATCACAAATTTTCATCATGCCATTCTTGATGGTTGGAGTGACAAAATGATGATGAATGCGATTTTTGATGAATATTTTGCTGATCTAAAAGGTCTTAAAAAACCAAGAATAGAAAGACCCGGATTCAACCCAGCCGAGCTTGTGAAATTGGAACAAAGGTCGCTTGATAGTGCCGATGACCGGCATTTTTGGGTAAATGAATTAGAGACAGTCCCTAAGTCGCCGCTATGGAAGATTCGCAGAAAACGAGCATCAAAGAAGCAGTCCGTCAGGGGCGGTCAAAGTTCAATTGTCAAACAATCAGCTCGCACTCATTCGCTTAAACCTCACGAATGTGAGACGATTAACGATTTCCTACGGCAATATAATTTACCGGCGAAGAGTTTTTTCCTGGCAGCGCACATTATAGCGCTACATCGATTTTTTGGTGATAACGCTGTCGCGACAAACCTGGTGTACAACACGCGGCCTGAAGTCACCGATGGTGACAAGATACTGGGACTGTTTCTGAATGCTCTACCGATTGTCCATCAAACAAGGGAATATTCTGATTGGCCAGAATTTGTTCGACATGTCATGGAGATTGAGAACCGCCTTATACCGAGAAGGTGGTTTCCCTTGTCAGTGCTTAAAGACGTTGACGAAACATTCAACGATGTCGAGATTATGTTTAATTTTACGAACTTTGCGAGTGGCAATAAGGGTAAGAAGCATACTGATTTGGAACAGACACATGCTGCATCGCATACTGACATGCATTGGCAGATTGATGTTAGTTATGATGGGAAAAACGGTATGGGACAGCTATCCATATCATGGGCAGAGGATCACTATCCGGTTCATCATGCTGAAGCGTATCTTGAAACTCTACATACCATTATCAACAGCATTGCTCATGAAGATTTTGCACCTTCTGGCCTTTTCCGCGTCGAGCAAGATATAGACCTGCAAAATGAATGCGATATTGCAGGCGCCGCTCCATTTCTTGAGGAATTTTATCAACGAGTACAGTCAGCACCAACCAGTGTGGCAATTATCGATGATGAATACTACTTCACTTATGCAGAGTTAGATGAAAAATCTAACCAAATTGGGCATTTTCTCAGTCGACAAGGCGATGTAAAATCGGCACCATTCGGTGTAGTGCTTAGCCCTTCTAGATTTCTGCCGGTAGTTTTATTAGCCTTGTTGAAGATTGGTGGCCAGTATGTGCCGATCGATACCGCTCTTCCGATCAATCGAAAGAAATACATTCTTGAGAATTCAGGCGCCAGTTTTGTTATTGCCAATGATGATCATGAACTGGGGGCTTCAGAAGAAGGTTTGATTATTATCAACCAGAGTAAACTCGTTGCCGCTTCAGTCACAGAAGCTGTATCGCGGCCAGACAGCTCCGTTGGATCAGACTTTAAAGCATACACTCTATATACGTCCGGGAGCACCGGAACACCAAAAGGCGTCATTGGAAGCTATAAAGCACTCGCATACCGATGCGCTCTCTATGGCCAGCTAGTTACAGATGCAGGACTGGAACAAAAGGTTGTTTCTGCTCATAAAGCGCCAATTAGTTTCATTGACTCAATATTTGAGATGTTAGGGCCGCTCTATTGCGGACATGCTGTATCGATCTTCAAAAAAGAAGAACTGAAGGATTTTGAAAGATTCGCTGGGCGGGTTTCGACGGATGGGTGCAATGTACTAGTCACGGTGCCTACTCTAGCCAAATCACTTCTTCAGCTAGATGAGTGTCACAAGAAATTTGAGAAGCTAAAACTCTGGATACTTGGAGGCGAAGTTTTAGATACTGAAACAAGTAGCTTGCTCCGCATACGCTTTCCTGCTTGTCATTTTGTCAACTTATATGGGTCAACCGAAGTTACAGACGCCGCAACAACTTTCAAAATTCCAGAGCGAGAATTGGATGTCGTCTCTATAGGCGCTGCAGTACCTTATTCAACGACCTATATACTGAGTGATGATCTGCATCCGATTCCGGACAATGTAACGGGAAGAATATTCGTTGGCGGTAAAGCCCTTCCTATGGGATATCATGAAGAAGCGGGCCTGACGGCAGAAAAATACATAGCTGATCCGTTTGGAGAAAATGGGGCACGTATGTATGACACCGGAGATCTAGGATGGAGAGATTCGGATGGTCAGGTATTCTTCGCTGGCAGATCAGACAACCAAGTCAAAATACATGGTAACCGAGTAGATCTTAGCGAAATTGAAAACCTATTGCTCAGTCAACCCAAAATAACGCAGGCAGTTGCAGTTAAGGCCGAGGTTGTTGACGGAACGGATGACCATATTTTGGTATTTTATGTAGGTGAGCAAGATGGCGCTGATCTGAAGGAAATCCTGAGTGAAACTCTGCCCTACTATATGGTGCCACGACGTATTGAAAACATGATTAAGCTGCCTGTTTCCACTAATGGCAAGGTAGACCGGCTTCAATTGTCATGGAGGAAAACGCATACTTTAGTTAAAGATCCGAGTACTGGGAGAACGGTGACTGAAAAACTGCTCACTAAAGTCTGGATTGATGCACTCGGACATAGTGATTTTAGCGTCAACGACAGTTATTTCCAAATAGGAGGTAACTCACTTAAAGCAGTCGTAATTAGAAAGAAAATTGAAGAGATATGTAATGCTAAAATATCTATATCAGACATATATCAATTTAATACGATCCGTTCTCTAGCTCTTTATATCGATACGGAATTTGAACGGCCTCAGTCCGAAACTGAGTTGGTCTACTTAAGAACCTGTAGAGCACCCACATCAAGAGTTGCTATTATTCCTACAATTTTTGGTACCGGCATTCATTTTTTAGAGCTATCAAGTCGTTTGAGCGATAGCACAGAGTTCACAACCTGCACTCTTCCCGGCTTAGAGAACGATAGTCATAAGATTCCGACGATAGAAGGGATAGCGCAATATTGCATCGAAGCTCTCGTAAAGGTGGATACTCCTCCAGATGTAATTGTGGGTTGGTCTTTTGGTGGCATAGTAAGTTTTGAAATTGCCAGACAACTAAAACGCAAGGGTGAATTTATTCCAAAGATAATTTCTATTGATGCTTTCCTACCCTCCAATGCTTCGGATTTATTAGGTAGGCTTAACAACAATATGGAAGCGGAGTTCGACGACGTAATCAAACGCTCTGGGTTGGTATCGGGCAAAGATACTACTGCTCAAAACATTGCCAATTTTACTGAGCACTATTTTGAAATGTATGCGAATAATGCGCAAGCGATTGCCAGTTATAATCCACCAATCTTACGGACAGAAATTAAACAGGTGATGACCTTGCCAACTTTGGCGAGATTGGACCACGAAAATGCTACCATTCGCCCTCTTCCGGTCGAGCACAAGAGCATTCACGAAGTCGCGGGCGATCATTTTTCTATTCTCAGCAGTGACCTTGACGGACTGATCACCAGCCTCAGGACACTTTTATTTCCGTAGAACTCGAGGACGGGCTCAACGTTCAAATTCCTCAGAAATATACAATTGCTTAGCAAGAATATCCCGTTCCGAGCAAAGCTCAATAAATTTCCGTGCCTCGTTCAGTTGTACGCTATCGGTTTCATAGACAAGTCCCATCAAGTGTTTTAGCCAAGGCTCTTGCCCCATGGCATAGATGCATACTTCTTTGCAGTTGAAGTAATCTAATGCGGTAATAGCTTCCTCTGCTTTTGATGACGACATACTGCGTGCTTCGTCACTGGAACGGACAAGGGGGCGAGGCATAAACGGGCCATAAAGCCAACTTAAAGGAGCACCGTCGCACTCCATGCCAATGAAAGCCATATCGATGTCACCAATTCTTCGTTGGATGTTTGAGTAAAGTTTTGGTTCGACCGCGTTTGAATCTACCATAAACAATGCCTTGAAACCTTTCAGATGAATGAAAAGTGCGTGCTTTGTCAGGATATCGAGGTCGCAGTGTTCACCTGGGAAAGGTAAAGACCAGATTTCTCCATCTTTTATGGATGTGATTTCAAAGGGGTCTAAAGCGGTCACTGACTGGAAACCCAAATCTTTGAAGATCAGTTTCAATGATGGGTCTGCGATAGAGCCTTGATTATTTCTTGGTACAAGTACGTGTTTTGTTTTGTGTCGAAGTTGAAGCAGAATCTCGGGGACCAGATGATCTTGATGGCCATGGGTAATAATAATGTAGTCTATTGTATCTGGTAAATCTGCAATTGAGAACCTGTCGTCGCTGGCGTCGGCGTTTGTCGATAGTAAGGGATCAATTAGGATAGAGACTTCTGACGTTTCAAGTAGAACACAAGCGTGACCGAAATATCGTACTCGGACCTTGTCTCCGTTGTAATTAGGGCTATTTCGAGCAGTTGGTTGCTCTGTGCACATTTCAGAAAAACGGTCTTTTTGGGTCGCATCCAACCCTAGTTCCTCAACTATATCCTCAAAATTGAATGATTGGACGCGCATTTTAGCAAGTGTGTCGATCATCGGGTTTTTAAAATCGAGTTCCAGGTCCAATCGGTTTTCTGAGTAAGTTCGTGGTGTACTTAGGAAAAACTGTCTGTCTTCTTCGGCCTCACGTGTCAGAGAAATAGATTGAAGCGGTTGAGTACTGAATCCTAAATCAGGTAACAGGTCTTCAAATAAACGGATATTGGCGTTATTTGAGGTGTCGTAGACAAGTTCTAAAGCGCCAGCGAGTTGATCTGGAACGAGTTTATAAAACTCTTCGAGCGATTGACCCTTCGCGGCGTCGGTCAGTGCTAGCTCAAACTTTCTGTATTCGACTGCCAAGTTTGATAATTGATAGAATTCATCGCTCATTTGCTTTTGCAAACTCTGAGCGAAGCTTTTGTCGTCTATTGTTAGACCCATGAAGGGGCCACCATACATTGCTGGATCGTTTGCGGCATTGTGGTGAATATTCGGATTGGCTACAAAAGATTGTAGTAACCCCTTGTATCGATATTCGAGATTAAGGGCACATTGCATAGGCGGGACAAGGTGAATCCATGCATACCATCTTTGGACGAGTGGCTCGATTTTCACATCTGGTTTTAAGTAATGCATGTTACCGCCTCCTGCTTAAATAATACCCGTAACATTGTTGTCTAAGTTTGTGGTGTTAGCGTCGGACAGCGCTGTGGTCCTGACGTCGATTTCCTCTGAAATCACTGCAATCGTAGGATTTTCGAATAAATTTCTAAGTGGAATATCGAGAGAGAAATCTCTTCGAATTCGTGATATTATGCGTGTCGCTTGCAATGAATCCCCGCCGAGTTCGAAGAAGTTATCATGGACCCCGACCTTGTCGATGCGCAGAACCTCTGACCAGATAGCCACCAGCTCTTC
>CANLMI010000011.1 GCA_947492375.1 uncultured Kordiimonas sp.
CAATGAACTGCTGCCATGGAACTTCAGCGATAATCGGCTGGAAGTAGCCGCTTAAGGGCTTTGATCGGGCGCTTACTTTACTTGGTCGCTCCGCAGGATTTGACAAGAAGAATCTCCGCAGTTTAGACTCTCACAACTATCGATTGCGGCAAGCGCCCTTGAAAGAGACTTTCATTGAAGTAATTGAAAGCCTCTTGGAGCTGTAAGTACGCTTGCTGCGTGGGTGTCATACTATTTGGCATCTAAACGCTCTCGTTATGGCCAAAATGGATCTAACAACCATTCAGTGATAATGCTTCGATTATGACTGTCGAGCGTGCTTGCTGCTTCAAAAAGGTCAAAATCGAAATTATTCTTATGGAGCCAAAGACCAGCAAAAAACTTTGCTATAATAATTTCACCCGCTGACCAGAAGCCCATTGCGTTACCTAATTCGTCAGCTCGTTTTAATACTCGTAGTTTACGTTTGATCTCACGTTCATCGTTCGTCATGGTCCATTCCTCCGTGTAATCTAAATTACACAAAGTGTCCCACGAGCTCATACATTCCTACATTGTTAATCACTTGACCGTGTGCAATCAATAAATAAGAAAAATATTTACCACCGATCTTGATATTGAGGATAGTCTCTTCGAAGACAATTTCCGATTAACTCCAATACTAATAATATTTGATATGCACTTTCTATGCTCTGCTAGCTTTTGTCTATATTCCCTGAAGGCTATAGGTTAAAGAAAGTACCTCCGAAATACCTTAACGTATCAGGGAGACTCAACTCCGTTTCATTCTTATCTCTAGATTATGTATGGCCTTAAAATTTATTATTTTCTTTTGAGGGCATTAATAAACTGTAGATTTAAAATATTGACGTATTAAGAGATTTATGCATCATCAAAACAATCTAAAGGAGTATAATATTATTTTGGGAGAATACTGATGTATAAAGGAATATGGGATCAGGTTGTGAAATTACGACAAAAGCTGATTACAGATAAAGATTTTATGACAAGCTTTGCCAAGAGTCCTCATACTGCATTGACTAATAGTGACTTGGACATATCCTTTCCTGATGTAATGGCTGAAAATACAAATATAGAACTATCCACAATTCTGTTTAACGTTGATACGGATATCAGGTATCATATATATCAAACTGTTTTTGGAGCACCATTAGCTGATGAAATTGCTGAAACACACTCTCTACAGTTAGGACAAATAACCCAAGATCCTGACCCTGAGGTGCCTTGCGACGGAGATGGCGGAGGCGGAGGTGTTGTTTTTGCCGCGACAGTCGCCAATGCATTTGCTTTTGTAAACCTTATTGCTGTCGCAAGCGCAGTGATAGTTGCTATAATTCCAGTTGCGACTTTAGGCGATGAAAACGAAGCAGATTTGTCTGGCGTTAGCGATGCAGACAGCTTACTTGCACAGCAAGGGCAGGCTAGTCGGGTTTATTTTGATCCTGCATATTATGAGTCTGAATTATATAATTTACTCAAAGCGAAAAAACTATCAAAGCATCGCCAAAGTACATTGTTTGATTACCGACTTAAAATACACAACGATAACAGGCACCTTGATGATAACGGTTCCCATTTATTCAACATCTCTTACAAGGATTTAGATTTTTCCATTTATGCTCAAAAAACTGAAACAGGTTTCATGGTTTCTCCTGGAGTCATACATTAAACGTTTGATGGGCACTAATGGTATTTACATTAAGTGTCCACTTTCTTTCTTATGCATTCGACGTTAGAAAAATATCAAAAGTTAATGCCTAGTGTAATGCTATTGGCAAAGTATTTAAGGGATAATCCAGATTCCCTAGATCGTTTTGTCGCTGACCCCAATGAATTGAAGGTGAGCGACCTTGATTTTGAAATGCCTAGATTGAACAACGGTGACTCTCAAAAATCTACATCAACACTCTCAGCTATACTGTTTAATGCAACTGAAAGTGAGCGGCGCTATGCACTTTTGGCATTCAAAAAAATACCTATCGAAGAACAAAAGATTACAAATTGAAAAGGATAAGTTATGTATCGCCCAAGTTCGGTTACAATACTTACAACTGACAAATGTACAGCGGAATGTGCTCACTGTTGTATGTTTTCTTCACCTAACAGAGAAGGTAATTTATCTTATGAAGAAATGGTAAGGGCAATTGATGAGCTAAATAGTTTAAATCCTATGGCTACAGTTGTTTGGGCAGGCGGTGAACCAACATTGCTCGGTAATAAATTACTAGATGCTATCTCTTATGCATATAGTTTGGGCATCAGTACTAGAGTGGTGACTAATGTTTCTTGGGCAGTGAATGAAAAAAAAGCAAAAGAGAAGTTAATCAGACTTCGCGAAGCCGGTCTCAATGAACTAAATATTAGTGCTGATGATTATCACTTACCTTTTATACCATTCCAAAATGTTATAAACGCGTGGAACGCATCTAAAGGCCTAGGTTTTGCTAGTGTTTCAATTTCTATTTCATATGGCAAGGGGAGCTTAGTAACACCAGAGTGGGTTTGCGACCAATTGAATATCAGTGAGGCGTTGATCGAGAAAAAGAATAATAAGACACCTCGCAGTTACCATTATGCTGAAGTCTATAAAGGTACCGTCTTTATGGTTTCTGCTGTGAAAATTCAGAAGATTGGTAGGGCAAATGAAGCTTTGCCTGCAGAAGAATTTGATCAACTGGAGGTAAGTGATTTAGAAGGAGGGTGTCAGTTTATTGCGGTTAACCCTGCAATATCACCCAATAATGAGTTATTATCATGCTGTGGCTTCGAGGCAGTAAATAATGAAATTCTAAACTTTGGAGATTTAAATAAAAATACAGCCAAAGATATATACTCCAAAGTATATATGGACCCAATTGTTCAGGCAATTAGCCAACGTGGACCCAAGTTTCTACATGACTTCGTCAAAGAAAAAGCACCGCACATTCCTTGGAAAGAAAATTATAGTGGGGTATGCGAGGTATGTGAAGACGTTACATCACGCAAAGAAGTAGTTGAAGTGTTAAATGAGCATAAGGACGAGCTTGGATTGCGTTTAATTTTCAATAAGCCTGCTCAGCAAGATGTTGCATAACCGCAGATATAGATTTTATATGATTTGGATAGTGTTATGATGTCTAACAAATTTATATTGATAATAGGGTTCACACTATTTGTTTTTTCATCATTTACAAGACTCATTGCTGAAGATGAAGCGACCCTACTAGGCATTTGGAACGGTCAGTTATCAGTAAATAGTTTGTCTTTACCGCTAAAATTCAAAATTAATGAAAATTCCGAGACAGATGTTTATGATGTATTACTAGATAGTCCAAAGCAATTGGCTTACGGAATTCCAGGTCAGCTAGAGGTAGTTGGCCAAAAAATTAAAATGACATTTTTAACGATTTCAGCTGAGTTAGTAGGCTCTGTTTCGGCAAGCGGCAATCAGATTCTGGGAACATGGCGCCAAAGTGGTAGAGAGTTCCCAATCACGTTAAAGCTTGGTGAAAGCGCGGGTAAAAAACAAACGTTTAATTACCAACTAGAAAAACAAAAAGTGTTAATTTTTAGCCGTGATCCCGGTATTAAATTGACTGGAGAATTAATTTCCTCAACTTCTGATGGAAGTTCAGTTGTTTTATTAGTTTCGGGATCAGGTCCAAGTAACATAGATGGCGGTAATGATTATATTAAGCCGTTTGAAGAAATTTCTAATTATCTTGCATCAAAAAATATTGCGTCTCTTCGTTTCAACGATCGAGGTGTCAATGGTTCAAATGGTAGCTATTTTGATAGCTCTGTTAATGAATTGGTGCTTGATGTATTAGGTGCGATAGACTTTTTATCTCTTCGATTTCAAAATATTTTTCTACTTGGTCATAGTGAAGGAGGTTTAATATCAGCAATTTCTAGTCAGAGAACAAATAACATAAGTGGTATAATAGCTTTAGGGCCTTCTTTATTGCCATATGAAGATTTAATAATGTTCCAGTTGAGACAAAGTTTAATGCTTAGTGGCGAAAATATAGAAACACTGTCTGATCGTTTACGCCAGCAGGAAAGGTTTTTTGATGTCGTTAAATCTGAAAGTAGTGAAGAAACCAAAATTTCAGAAATAGCAGAGATTTTTTCTACGAGAGCTTCCGCCTCAGAGGGAGCATATTTGAACCCGATTTTATTGCAATGGATGAAGAACAGACTAACGGTTATACCTATTGACATATATAATAGTTTGCAGGTTCCAATATTAGTTCTATACGGTGATGCAGATTCGACTTTACCACTCAAAGATACTATATCTAAATGGGATAGCACCCTGCTAGCTAACAATACTCTAAGGGCAACAATTTGCGTTTTTCCTGGTCTCAATCATTTTTTTTCGAAAGAAAGTAATATAGAGAGTACCGCTGAATCAGTTGAATATTTAGATTTGATTGCTCTAGGAATAGAGACAAAACTATCCGAAAGTGTCAACCTTTGTTAAGTAGATAAAAGACCGTGATAAAATTGAATATTATAGACACATATACCAAATTTATTTTGTCAGCGTTGTTTAGTCTGGCAGTGTTCATGACGATACTACTACCGGAAAATATTGCTATACACTGGAATATAAATGGTGAAGCAAAAATTTATGGCAACAAGTGGTTTATTATTTTCTTAACTCTAGCTCCTATCATATTGGTTTACTTATGTCAGCACATGATAAATACAAATAAGATAATGCTCAAACAAGCTAATATCGCTAAGGCCCCAAGGATAGTTCGTAGTACTTTAAGTGTTTTTATTTTAGCCATGGTCTTTGTTTTTTTTAAGAACATTAATATCGATGTTCCTGTATGGATTGTTGTGGCTGCAACAGTAATATACTCAGGGTATATTGTTTTTTTACAAACAGAGAAATAACTCAGATCCATCTTGTTAGTTTTTCTGCTTTACATATAGTTGCTAGGGTTTTTGTGTGGACCAAATTAAAAAAAGTTTTTCAATACCTAAAAAGTCCATGGCATTCATTTTGAGTGCTTTCAAAAAACACAAATCTAAAATTTTTTTATTAATTATCCTCGGTTTTTTAAGTAAATCCATATCCTTAATTTTTCCAATTGGGATTCAGCTAGTGCTAGACACAGTAATTCCTGACAAATCATATGATGCGCTTATAGCACTTGCCGTTATAATGTTATTAGTAGCTAGTCTGGCAATTGTACTCAATTTTTTTCAAATTAAACTTCAGGCCTATTTATCAACAGCAGTAATTGTTGAATTGTATTGTAGGTTATTTCGTCATGTAATTAGGACTAAACGATCATACATCCAGAAACGACCGATAGCTGAATTTGTTCAGAAATTTAATGAACTCCAGCAAACTCAATCTGCAGCTTTGGCACCCCTGATGGCAAGTATGATAGAATTGCCTTTCTTTATTTTGGCTTTCAGTTTGTCGGTATATTATTCACTTTTCCTATCATTAATACTTCTTGCACAGATTTTTCTCGTTGGATTGGTTGGAATTTTTTTTCAACCCTTTATCCGACAATCATTGCTCAGGCAGTTAGCACAAAAAGAAAGGATTGATGAAGGGTTAATCGAGACCCTCGCAAATATCGACACAGTTAAGTCTACCAATTCATATAGTTATCGAGAAAAAGTGGTTGATATAGCTATTGCCGAAACATCTGTAACAGGACTAAAAACCGCGCAACTTAACAACTTTTCTGGCCGATTAGCTGAAGTTACTCAACGAGGATTCTTAATTTTAACAATTATTGTCGGTGCTTATTTGGTCTTGGAAGAACGCTTAACTATTGGGGAGTTTATTGCATTTAACTTTATTTCTAATCAAGTGATCAGTTCCGGAACAACAATTATTAGCCAATTTAAGGTTATTCAGGCATTACAAGCGACTCTTACACGATTAGCTACTATTGTTGATCAAAAAACAGAACAAGATATAGGTCCTATCGATAAAGGGTTTGGTTTTAATACAAAAAACACTACGGCTATTTCCTTCTGTAACGTATCTTTCAAATACGCAGATCAAGACAAACCAATCTTGAATTCAGTAAACTTCGACATTGCTGCGAATTCACTCACAATTATCACGGGACAGTCGGGTATTGGCAAATCAACGTTAGTCAGATTGTTAACCGGTTTAGAGCATGAATTAACCGGTACAATTTCTATCTTTGGAAAAAATGTCGCTGAAGTTGGTGTTGATGAGTATAGAAACATGTTTGCTAGTTGCTTGCAGCCTGTGCAATTATTTTCTGAGACGATACATGAGAATATTTTCTTCGAAAAAGAAAAGCCGATTAATAATCTTGAGGAAATAGCCCAGATAAAGAGCTTACTTGACCATTTAAGTCTAAGGTTGGACACGAAGCTAGTATCACAAGGAAGTAATTTGAGTGGCGGGCAAAAAACAGCTGTTGGAATTTTGCGTACTTTAGCTCAATATGATAAGCCCATTTTTATCTTTGATGAACCATTTACGGGGCTCGACGATCACACAGCTGATCATATTTTATCTATGATTTTGGAACTGCGTAAAACAAAAACAGTAATTGTTATATCTCACGATCGAAGGCTAAATCCATTTATAAATAATGTTATAGAAGTTACTAACGAGCGTACAGTTAATGTAACAAACTCGACCAAAAGAGGTTGTGTATGAGTAATATTGGATTAGCTGGTTCTGAGATCACAAAAGAAGCACATCAACTACTTTCTCTAGCTCATATTAATAGAACTTATAGGAACCTAGCAATTATAATATCAGTATTGTTAGTAAGCGGTATTTGTTTCGCCTATTTTTATGACTTAACCGTCGATATAGATATTTCCGGACAAACTACAGTGCAAAACGGATTAGTCATTATTCGTTCAGAAATAGATGGAGAAATTGCTAGTAGCTTTTTTAAAGAAGGAGATTTAGTAAACAGAGATGACGTTTTGATTGAAATACAAAATAGTCGATTTTTCACAAATTCTAAGAGACTGAATAAAGACATCATTCTTGAAAGTTTTGAAGTAAGTCTTCTTAAGCTTCTAGTCAGCAAAAAGCCTTTAATTCATAAAAAAAACACCATCCTACAAAGCGACGAACTGTATGATAACAAGTTACATTTAGTTGATACGTATTTAAACAGACAGAAAAACTTTTTCGTCAGTATGGAGAAATATTCTCAAGATATAGAGTTACAAGCTCTATTAATAAAAGAAGCAAGAATCGAGCTAGATCAATCCATTGCCGAATATAACAGAGCGAATAATGAATTTGAACGACTGCAGCCTCTATATATGAATGGGCATATTGCAGAGTCACGTTTTACTCAAGCTAAAGATAGATTATATGATAGCAAATTAATGCTTGAAAGACAAAAGAGTGCTGTTGAAAGAGAGCACACCCAACTAGAAATTTTAAAGAAGATAAAAGATCAATTTGAGTCAAATGAGCTTGGAAATTGGTATAACACCATTACTCAATTACAAAACAGTATTGATGCAAAAATTACGGAGAAGCTCAACAACGACGATATTATACATCATACTATATTTAAAGCCCCTGTTTCCGGTAAGATAATCAAAATCAATACAGAGCTAAATGGAAACTTTATTACAATTGGGACACCTTTAATAACTATTTTACCAAATGAGCAACCAATCATCATAGAAGGTGTTGTTACGAGCGATAACATAGGCTTTCTAAGAGTTGGGCAATCAGCATTGATTGAGTTTCTGGCTTTTCCTAAAGAAAAATACGGTCAAGTCGAAGGAACAGTGCTCGCTATTGAGCCGATAGGAACATTTGGATCAAGAAACGCTTTACCAGCTTTTAATGTTAAAATTTGCCCACATAACGATGTAATTGAACTAGGAAATACTGAGTTTAGAATTAACCATGGTATGGCCCTCAACGCTAAAATAAAGACAGGGGAAAAAAACTTATTATCCAGATTAACCGACACATTTTACGAGACAGATAGCGTCGATGTATACCAAGGCGATTATGATACATCATTCTGTTATTTTAACAAATTACCCAAAAAAGAACCTAGCGGAGCAAGCCAATAACATCATCTTAGTTAGCATTATAGCTCCTCGATATCGTAAACGCCCGGTGATACCCACCTTCTCAAAACCCACACCCTCATTTACAGATATCTTAGCAAGTAGGCACGGTG
>CANLMI010000012.1:0-2500 GCA_947492375.1 uncultured Kordiimonas sp.
TGGTTGCGGGAGTAGGATTTGAACCTACGACCTTCAGGTTATGAGCCTGACGAGCTACCGGGCTGCTCCATCCCGCGTCAAGAGACTAAAAAACCGCCCTGTGAGGCGGTTTTTTTGATCATTGAGATTGTGAAGATGTTAATATGCTTTACTCTTTTGTAGATCTGGCGACGACCTACTCTTCCGCGGCTTAAGCCGAAGTACCATCGGCGCAAAGACCTTTCACTTCCGGGTTCGAGATGGGACCGGGTGGGGCGATCTCGCTATAACCACCAGATCAACAAAAGAGTAAAGAGCGAGTAATATATTACGATGCTTTATAAGGTTTCTTTATCACTCAAACCTGAACGTTAGCGTCAGTCTTGAGCTCACTTCGTGGGATTGCGTTAGCAATACCAGAAGTAATCAAAAAGTTTTTATCGTTGGCTATGAAGAAGCTCTTCAAGCCGATCGAGCAATTAGTATCAGTTAGCTTCATGTGTTACCACACTTCCACACCTGACCTATCAACGTGGTGGTCTTCCACGGCTCTCAGAGAGACCTTATCTTGAGGGGGGCTTCCCGCTTAGATGCTTTCAGCGGTTATCCCTTCCGGACATAGCTACCCTGCAATGCTGCTGGCGCAACAACAGGTCCACCAGAGGTCCGTCCACCCCGGTCCTCTCGTACTAGGGGCAGCTCCTCTCAAGTCTCTTGCGCCCACGGCAGATAGGGACCGAACTGTCTCACGACGTTCTAAACCCAGCTCACGTACCTCTTTAATTGGCGAACAGCCAAACCCTTGGGACCTGCTCCAGCCCCAGGATGAGATGAGCCGACATCGAGGTGCCAAACACTGCCGTCGATATGAGCTCTTGGGCAGTATCAGCCTGTTATCCCCGGCGTACCTTTTATTCGTTGAGCGATGGCCCTTCCACACAGAACCACCGGATCACTATGACCGACTTTCGTCTCTGCTCGACCTGTCAGTCTCGCAGTCAGGCAGGCTTATGCCATTGCACTCGACGAACGATTTCCAACCGTTCTGAGCCTACCTTCGCGCGCCTCCGTTACGATTTAGGAGGCGACCGCCCCAGTCAAACTACCCACCACAGAGGGTCCCAGATCCGGCTTCACGGATCGTGGTTAGATATCAGAGACAACAAGGGTGGTATTTCAAGGGTGGCTCCACAAGAACTGGCGTCCCTGCTTCAAAGCCTCCCACCTATGCTACACATGTTATCCCTAATACCACTCTGAAGCTGTAGTAAAGGTGCACGGGGTCTTTCCGTCTAACCGCGGGTACTCCGCATCTTCACGGAGAATTCAATTTCGCTGAGTCTATGCTGGAGACAGTGGGGAAGTCGTTACGCCATTCGTGCAGGTCGGAACTTACCCGACAAGGAATTTCGCTACCTTAGGACCGTTATAGTTACGGCCGCCGTTTACTGGGGCTTCAGTTCGCAGCTCTCACCGCTCTCCTTAACCTTCCAGCACCGGGCAGGCGTCAGACCCTATACGTCGTCTTGCGACTTCGCAGAGCCCTGTGTTTTTAGTAAACAGTCGCCACCCCCTCTTCTGTGCCCCCCCATTAAAGTTGCCTTCAATGAGGGCCTCCTTCTCCCGAAGTTACGGAGGCAATTTGCCGAGTTCCTTCAGCATAGTTCTCTCAAGCGCCTTGGTATACTCTACCTGTTCACCTGTGTCGGTTTGGGGTACGGTCTATATGATAGGGCTATTTCCTGGAACACCTTCGCAGCCCTCCCAATCCAATAAGGGGGAACTACTACCAGTATTCGTCACATCCTATCAGGCCCAGGAATATTAACCTGGTTCCCATCGACTACGCATTTCTGCCTCGTCTTAGGGGCCGGCTTACCCTGCGCGGATTAGCCTTGCGCAGGAACCCTTGAACTTTCGGCGAGAGTGTCTCTCACACTCTTTATCGCTACTCATGTCAGCATTCTCACTTCTGATATCTCCAGCATGGCTCGCGCCACACCTTCGCAGACTTACAGAACGCTCCGCTACCACTTGCACTAATGTGCAAATCCACAGCTTCGGTACTTGTCTTTAGCCCCGGTACATCTTCGCCGCAAGACAGCTTAATTAGACCAGTGAGCTGTTACGCTTTCTTTAAATGATGGCTGCTTCTAAGCCAACATCCTGGTTGTTATGGCCGTCTCACATGCTTTCCCACTTAGACAAGATTTAGGGACCTTAGCTGGTGGTCAGGGCTGTTTCCCTCTCGACTATGGACCTTAGCACCCATAGTCTGTCTCCCGGATATTACTCAACGGTATTCGGAGTTTGGTTAGAATTGGTAAGGCTCGCGCCCCCCGCATCCATCCAGTGCTCTACCCCCGTCGGTATTCATCCGAGGCACTACCTAAATAGTTTTCGCGGAGAACCAGCTATCTCCCGGCTTGATTGGCCTTTCACCCCTAGTCACAGGTCATCCCCGTCTTTTTCAACAGACGTGGGTTCGGTCCTCCAGTGCGTGTTACCGCACCTTCAACCT
>CANLMI010000013.1 GCA_947492375.1 uncultured Kordiimonas sp.
AGCCGTTCACCGGTCATCCACTCGCGTTGCCACACGGCATAGTCTGAATATTGGATCGGAAGCTCAGGCAGGTCAGCCTCTTCACCCTGACAGTGTGCAGCATATAAAGCTTCAAGCTCCGACGCGATGATCGACGCAGACCATCCGTCCGTAATGGCGTGATGGGCCACAATCAAAAGCAGTGTTTTCCCTGCATAAAAGTTTAAGCAATAGACTTTAAAAAGACTGTCTTTTGATAAATCTAGCGAAGCATTAACCAAATTACGTATGGTTTCTCGAAAATCAGCATCTGCTTCCGTTTCCAATTGGATCTGTTCAACCGAAAACTCCCAGTCATTTTTAATCTGTTGCTGCCCTTGTCCATTGCCAGGCACAATCTGGGTGCGAAGAATTTCATGTCGACAAACTAGACTCTGGAAGCTGGATTGAAGCGCTGAGAAATTAAGTTCCCCTTCAATCATAAAAGCTAACTCAGTCATATAAGCCGACTGCACCAGTCCAAGCTGCTCAAGGAACCACATCCGTTCTTGAGCAAACGATAGAGCAATAGGGCCTTGGCTTCGTTCACGACGCACTAAGGGTAGGGCATTCAATGAAGATTGGCTTTGGCGGTGTGTTTGTATAAGCAACGAATATTCGTGAATTGTCGGAGCATCAAAAACCGAAATCAATGGCAGCTCTAAATTGAGGAAATTTCTTGCACGAGCAATAACGCGAGAGGCTTGCAATGAATCCCCACCGAGTTCGAAGAAGTTATCATGGACCCCGACCTTGTCGATGCGCAGAACCTCTGACCAGATAGCCACCAGCTCTTCTTCAACCGGTGTGCGCGGGGCAACATAGGCAACCGTATCATCCCGGGCTTCCGGTGCCGGAAGGTTCGACCGGTCAACCTTGCCGTTCGATGTCAAAGGCAGCGTATCAAGCCACACATAAAAACTCGGAAGCATAAAATCAGGTAACTTACCCTTCAAATGTTCCCGGAGTTCCTGTTGATTAGCCTGCGCGACGAGGTAAGCCACGAGCTTTCTGTCACCAGGCTGGTCCTCCCGTACGATCACTGTCGCCTGTGACACCGCATCATGTTCCAGAAGCGCTGCCTCTATCTCACCAAGCTCAATACGGTAACCTCGCAGCTTCACCTGATCATCAATCCGACCCAGAAACTCAAGGTTACCATCCTCATGATACCGTACACGGTCACCCGTACGGTACATCCGGGACCCAGCATCTCCAAACGGGTTCGCTATGAACTTCTCAGCTGTCAGTCCAGCCTGACCAAGATACCCGCGGGCCAGACCCGCACCACTGATATAAAGCTCCCCAGCAACACCAACAGGTACCGGCTCCAATCGTTCATCTAGAACATAAAGCTGCGTGTTCGAAATCGGACGGCCAATCGGGACGTTAGACCCCTCAAACAGGGCAGGATCAGTGACATCATAAACACAGCAACCAACAACCGCTTCGGTCGGGCCATATTCATTGATCATACGAAGATCAGGGGCAAACTCACGCCACACCGCCACATGGGACCGGGTCAGCGCTTCACCACCAATAATCAATGACTGGAAGCTCTCTGGCTTGATCCCCATATCCTTCGCATGCCAAAGGACATCCATATGGGCCGGTGTTAGCTTTAACAGGGAGTAACGGGCCTCAGGCGAGACAAGATCAAGCAGTTCCGGGGCATCCTGGTGATCACTCTTTGCAAGCGCGATCGCTGTACCGGAGACAAGTGGTACGAATATACTGGTAACCGTTGCATCGAAGCCAATCGACATATGAACCGGCGCCTGACATGCTGGATCAACCTTATAGGTATCGCGGGCCCAGGTCACATAATTGCTGAAGCCCCTATGCTGTATCATGGTACCTTTAGGTTTGCCAGTTGATCCGGAAGTATAGATGACATAGGAGAGATGATCGGCCATGACAGG
>CANLMI010000014.1 GCA_947492375.1 uncultured Kordiimonas sp.
GAATGCACAGTCTTCGCATGACGCCTCATTCTTATGCGATAAGGGCCACTCACCGATGCGAATGGCCCCTGAAATCAAGGAAGAATAGAAAAAGCGGCACTATGTATGGCGTCGCTTTTATGTGTTTAGAGGGCGTTTTCACCAGTTGGGGCGACTTTCGCTTTACGGCGATCCCAGAAGAGATTGTATGTTTCGTTCTCGCCTTTGGTGAGATTGGTCCAGATCGTATCTGGAAGCGCGGGATCATCGATCTTACAGGAAAGATAGGGATTGCGATCTTTTGAGATTTCATTCCAAGCCCCGCCAATTTCAGCTTCATGATCTACTGAGACAATCCGGTAGTCAGGTGCGCGGTCTTTTGTTTTCTGCGCGACTGGCTCAAGCTTGATATAGGCTTCAATAGTTAGGGTTGCGATACGGCCTTCAAATTCGCCGCTTTCGTTCTTAGTGAATGTTCCAATCAACATGATTAGGTCCTTTCTTTTGAGTTGTGACTTTTGACCTGTTCAAAAGCCTTTCTATTAATGAACGTGCCGATAAATTGCTGGAACAGGCTTGTCATTGCCGCCCTTTCATTCCTTTGAAAAGCAAGGCGGCACGTAAATTAATTTGCTTCGCGGTGGAATGGGCCGGTCATCAGTGATGACCAGCCCAACGGAAATTAATTTTGACCAGCTTGATTGCAGTGATTTTTGGTTAAGTGATCGATGAAAGGCAGATTTTGAAAGGGTTCATGTGTCACCCAAATCTCAAAGAGGAACGATCAGGGTTTGATTGGTTTTAAATATAATAACATCGGCGTAAGTGAAGATGCTTGCGAGGAACATAGCTTCATTCATCCATCAAGATTTTGCTCCCGCGCTGCGGAATAAACCCGGCGCATAGATAAGGAGCATTTGATGTTAGATGTAAGAAGGCCGCAGGATATTATGAAAGATATCAAACGCGGCAATTCAAAGAAGTTTTTGCGGGACCAGAAAATACCGCAAGCCTCATGGGAAGACCCTCAAGCAATCTTGAATCATAAGCCGATGCACTTTGATCCTGAAAACCCAAGAGGCATGATTTTGCTTGGCGCTTTAGGCAGGGTGTTGCTGGGCATATTACCAGACCGCCATCTTTATACCTGCGCCGGGAACAGATCGGGCAAGACGACTACAGTTGAAGCCACGATGATGTTTTCAAATAATTCATTTTTCATGGTTGATGGCAAGATGGTCAGCGCCAACCGTCTTGCCTATCGGCGTTATAAATTGGGCCAGAAGGTCGGGATTTTTGATCCATATAATTTGGCTAAAGGCAAAGCCCGGCAATTCCGGGTGCGGTATAACCCGCTTAAGGTTTTGAACATTGATAGCCCCGGTATCATTGAAGAGGCCATGACGATTGTTGATGGCATTGTGGAAACGACAGGAAATGAAAAAGACCCGCATTGGAATGA
>CANLMI010000015.1 GCA_947492375.1 uncultured Kordiimonas sp.
CAAAGGCAGCGTATCAAGCCACACATAAAAACTCGGAAGCATAAAATCAGGTAACTTACCCTTCAAATGTTCCCGGATCTTCTCCTCCAATGCTCGCTGCATGTTCGCAAATAAAGGGAAATTGCTGTAGCGCCTAACAGGCTGTTCAGTGTCAGTGCTCTCGCGATAAAGACGAGGGCGATTGCGTTCAGTTGGGTGCATCAGGACATCAAACGCGCCATTCTGGCTGACCTGACGCCATTCAACTGTGGCTGTCACATCATGGTTAGCAAGGTGCCAGTAAGTATCAGGTAATGCATCCTCGCGTGTCACAAGAGAGAGTTGATGCTTGGCATCAGCAACTGTCTGACCTTCCACATCGCCCGCCAACAGGTCCAGTAACGCACTATCATGCCTTAAGCGGCTATTGGGAACATTCTCAACATACACAGCAGAAGTCGTTGCCGCATCTAACATAGCTTGAGGGTCACGCCAGTCATGGCCGCTCGCATTCAACGAAGGTTCGGATGATACGCTATCTTTCTGGACCGTCAGCACAACATCGTAGCGATACCGTGTGAGTTCATTATCAGCACTTCCTTGCTTCAACAGTATTTGTACATCGCTGATATCGGGTAGTATTGCCTGCAGCTCGATAAAGAAGGCTGGCGCAATGACAAGCTCATTCTCCGCAACCAAAGCATGGTCGATCCGGTGTCGTAGAGCAGTCAGACTGGTATCGTCTGAAGCTTGCGCGAGTTGTGTTGCACTATGAAAGGCTTTCAACAACAGAGCGTTCCGGATATCTCCGATAAAAATATGTCCGTTGCTGCTGATTTTGGCGATGGCGCGCTTGAGCACTTCAAGAAGATATTCAATGTCCGGAAAATACTGGACGACAGAATTGAGAACAACGGTGTCAACATGTGCATCCGGGATATATGTGACATCCAGTGCTGGCGCTGTGAACAGATCAACATGGTCAAACTGATCGCGTGATTGCAACCATCCCCGTAAATCTTCTATCGCAACTTTGGAAAGGTCAGACCCGGCATAATAAGAGCAGATTGGGGCTACTTTCTCAACGATCAGTCCGACACCGCAGCCAATCTCAAGAACCTTATCCGGTTGAAGCGACAGGATACGCTGAACGGTGGTATCGCGCCACTCTTCCATCTCCTTGAGCGGAATAGCCTCGCCTGTAAAACTACTGTTCCAGCCAACAAAACTTGGCCCTGTGATCCCGGAAGGCGTTTGATAATTATCATCAAAAACACCTTCCCATTGTTCAATCAGCCAGTCTGAGCCCTTTAATCCATCAATATATTGTTCCCGGAGTTCCTGTTGGTTAGCCTGCGCGACGAGGTAAGCCACGAGCTTTCTGTCACCAGGCTGGTCCTCCCGTACGATCACTGTCGCCT
>CANLMI010000016.1 GCA_947492375.1 uncultured Kordiimonas sp.
GTGGCTATCTGGTCAGAGGTTCTGCGCATCGACAAGGTCGGGGTCCATGATAACTTCTTCGAACTCGGTGGGGATTCTATCCAGTCCATTCAGATCGTTGCCCGTGGTAATATTCTTGGATACAGCCTGACAGTCCGGCAGATGTTTGATTATCAAACGATAGCCGAACTGGCCTCATCGATAGCGGCCCAATCTGAAGGCGGTATGGTAATCGACCAAAGTCCTGTCTCCGGCCCGGTCCCCCTGACACCAATCCAGAGATGGCTTTTCACCCACGAGCCGATTGCACCCCATCACTTCAACCAGGCTGTTTTGCTTGAGTGTCTTCAACCTTTCTCAAAGGCACGGATGACAACAGCCCTGGATGCACTCATTTCCCATCATGATGCTCTTCGTCTACGGTTCTCCCAAGATGCCAATGAGGAATGGAAACAGGAATGTCTAGCGGAACAGAAGGCTGTCGAGATTGAAGAGATTGATCTGTCATCCTTTGCGGCTGACGAGCAAGATCAACAAATTGAAGATCAAGCCAACCGCCTACAGGCAAGTTTCGATCTTACCGAAGGACCGTTGCTGAAAGCAGCATACTTTGATTGTGGTGATAAGCGCCCTGGATATTTATTCATTGTCGTACATCATCTGACCATTGACGCGGTATCCTGGCGTTTCTTCCTAGAGGATTTAAATAGCAGCTTCTTGCAACTGGCTGAAGAGAAGCCGGTAAACTTACCAGCAAAAACAACGCCTTATAAAGATTGGGCTGAACGGTTAGTCGCATATGCCAAGTCAGCTGCTTTTAATGAAGAGCGCGAATATTGGATGAATGTCGCAGGCGCACAAAAGCCATTGTTGCCACGTCTCGATGCAGCTGCAGATAATACGATGGAACAGACAGTCACCTCCCATCATGTTCTAGAGGCAGATCATACCCATGCTTTGCTGTATGATG
>CANLMI010000017.1 GCA_947492375.1 uncultured Kordiimonas sp.
AGATAATACGATGGAACAGACAGTCACCTCCCATCATGTTCTAGAGGCAGATCATACCCATGCTTTGCTGTATGATGTTCCGGGCTTATATAACACCCAGATCAATGATATCTTGCTGACCAGCCTACTCCTTGCCGTTCACGGAGCAACAGGGTCATCTGAGCTTCTGCTGGAACTTGAAGGGCATGGTCGAGAGGAATTGTTTGATCATATCGATATTAATCGAACGGTTGGATGGTTTACGAGCTTATTCCCGGTTCTCCTTTCACTGGCATCACAGGAGGATATTGGAGAGAATATCAAAGCGGTTAAAGAGCATTTGCGGCAGGTACCGCGTAAGGGTGTTGGTTACGGCCTTGCTCGCTATCTAGTGGACGACGCTTCTGACCGTCTTGCCATGAGCCCTGAGATAAGCTTTAACTATCTGGGACAGTTGGACAGCGCCTCAGAGCATGAGGCATTCAAGCTGGTGGATACCAATCTCGGGGATTATCGCAGCCTTAAGGGGCACCGGGCGACTTACATTGAGATCGTCAGTCACATCAAGGATGGTCATCTCCATACGGCATGGGCATTTAACGCAAGCGTCCATGACAGGACAATGATTGAGGCACTGGCAAATGACTTCAACGCTCAAATCATTGCGATAATACAACACTGCAAATCAGCCGAAGGCGCTTTTACCCCTTCCGATTT
>CANLMI010000018.1 GCA_947492375.1 uncultured Kordiimonas sp.
TGTATCATGGTACCTTTAGGTTTGCCAGTTGATCCGGAAGTATAGATGACATAGGAGAGATGATCGGCCATGACAGGACTGTCAGGGGCAGTCGCTGCTTCCTGGGCAATAGCCTCAGCGTCCGTGTCCAGTTCAATCGTCCGGCCCCAATGAGCGGGCACCTGATCGATCAGTGAGGAATGGCTGACCAGCAGCGCAACCCCGGCATCACCCATCATATAGCTGAGACGGTCCTGTGGATAGGAAGGATCAAGCGGCAGATAGGCACCACCTGCTTTCAAAATACCCAACAGTGCCACGATCATATCGATAGAGCGATCCAGACACAGGCCGACAATCACATCCGGGCCAACACCCGCTTTGACAAGATAGTGGGCGAGCTGGTTGGCACGCCTCTCAAGGTCTGCATAGCTGATCTCAACACCATCACAGCTGACAGCTACCGCATCCGGGGTCTTTGCGGCCGCTGCAGCAAACAGATTGTGTACTGTGGTCTCGGGATAAGGGCGGACTGTATCATTCCAGCCATAGAGAAGCTCCTCACGCTCCTCTGGCAGCAACAGCGACAGCGATGACAAAGATGCAGCAGGATTGGCAACAATCTGCT
>CANLMI010000019.1 GCA_947492375.1 uncultured Kordiimonas sp.
ACCAACAGGTACCGGCTCCAATCGTTCATCTAGAACATAAAGCTGCGTGTTCGAAATCGGACGGCCAATCGGGACGTAATGTTGAAAATGATCCCCAAATATATGATTGGTTGCAAATGTCGTGCTTTCCGTCGGTCCATACCCGTTAATTAGAGCAACATTGGAGTTTTTCTGTTTAAAAAGTCTGACGTGGTTGATTGATAATCTGTCACCACCTGCAAATACGAAGTTAATAGACTGCGGTATTTTTGTCTCTGCATCTATGAGATCGTGGAAGAGTCCCGCGGTGAGCCAAATTGTCGTTACGTCATGTTGACTACAATGCTTCGCTATTTCTAAACCGCTTTGATACTTTTGGGTGTAGATGGAGAGTAAATCCCCAGTTAGCAATGGTGACCATATTTCGAAGGTGGAAGCATCAAAAGCTATGTTACTCGCAAATAGATAGACTTGTTTGTCTGGAATGTGATGCGACAATGCATTTACAAGCCTGAGAACGGCCCTATGTTGTATCATGGTACCTTTAGGTTTGCCAGTTGATCCGGAAGTATAGATGACATAGGAGAGATGATCGGC
>CANLMI010000020.1 GCA_947492375.1 uncultured Kordiimonas sp.
AACCTGAAAGATTGGCTGATGAGACAGGTGTCTATCTGGATGGAGATGCTCAATCAGCTTTTCTATTGGCAGGTCCTGATGATCATAAGCATCAAGCGTCATAGCCTTAACCCGGTGCAGCAGGGTCAGGAAATCAGGATCATCGGACAGATCTGTACGATACACCAACGTATTGACGAAGAAGCCAATGAGGTTCTCGACTTCGCGATGATTGCGCCCTGCAATGGGAGAACCAACAACAAGATCAGTTTGGCCACTCCAGCGATGCAGCAGGGCCTGAAAGACAGCAAAGAACAACATAAATGGTGTTGCACCATGCTGTTTCCCTAAGGCAATAAACGATTGCTGCAAATCTTCCGGGATTGTAAGCTCATGCAAGGCACCCCGGAAGCTTTCGACAGCCGGCCGCGGGCGATCAAAAGGCAGATCAAGGGTTGGCGGTGCTCCTTCGAGCCTGTCGCGCCAGAAGGATAGCTGCTTGTCCAGCCGTTCACCGGTCATCCACTCGCGTTGCCACACGGCATAGTCTGAATATTGGATCGGAAGCTCAGGCAGGTCAGC
>CANLMI010000021.1 GCA_947492375.1 uncultured Kordiimonas sp.
AATGACTTCAACGCTCAAATCATTGCGATAATACAACACTGCAAATCAGCCGAAGGCGCTTTTACCCCTTCCGATTTCCTTCTTCTAAATGAGGCCGAGTAATATGGCAGACAGACATAGCCAGAGTGATGTTAGTCAGAAAGAGATCGATAATATTGTCAAGTCGCTCGGAGGCATGGAGAAAATAGCGGCCTTGTATCCAATATCTTCAATGCAAGGGGGCGTCATTTATCACAGTCTGTTGGATCCAAACACGGATTATTACAGAGTAAGTTACAGTTGGCGATTGGTTGGTATTGTTGATGTTGATATTTACCGTCGTTCCTGGGAGCATATATTAGAGCGTCATGC
>CANLMI010000022.1 GCA_947492375.1 uncultured Kordiimonas sp.
AGGACCTGCCAATAGAAAAGCTGATTGAGCATCTCCATCCAGATAGACACCTGTCTCATCAGCCAATCTTTCAGGTTAATATGGCGCTCCACAATACGCAATTTGAAGGCCTTTCTTTAGATGGACTACTAATTGAGACGGTAAATTTGTCAAGGCAGACCAGTAAGTTTGATCTTATGTTCCATGTTATGCCAAACGAAGATACGCATCGTATCTGGTTTGAATACGCGGTTGATTTATTTAATAGTTCGACGATTGCGCGCCTGGGTGATCATCTGGAGCATTTGCTTGAGCAGATTGTTGCCAATCCTGCTGCATCTTTG
>CANLMI010000023.1 GCA_947492375.1 uncultured Kordiimonas sp.
ATCTGCTCAAGCAAATGCTCCAGATGATCACCCAGGCGCGCAATCGTCGAACTATTAAATAAATCAACCGCGTATTCGATTGATAATTTGAAAGATGTTTCAAGTTCCAACACAATCAACGACAAGTCGAATTTCGCGGTTTCTTCTGTTCCCAATTGCACACGCGCGACGTCGAGCCCTTCCAGGTTCAGTGCTTCTTCGTGTGCTGTATGGTAGGTAAAATCAACCTGAAAGATTGGCTGATGAGACAGGTGTCTATCTGGATGGAGATGCTCAATCAGCTTTTCTATTGGCAGGTCCT